>NZ_FOSE01000002.1:1908-871964 GCF_900114185.1 Cellulomonas sp. KH9 | reverse complement strand
GGCAGCGTCGTGCGGTGTCGAGCATGGACACCGTGTACGCGCTGAGCGCGGGGCACCCGTTGACGATCGTGCAGCTCGAGCGGTCGGTGCTCGACGCCATGCCGGCCGGCCCCGGCGTCTGACGGGGACCCGCCGCGCCGCCGGCCGTGCCGGGGCCCGTCGCGCGGGCCGCTAATCTGGCGCGGTGCCACGAAGCGACGTCGACGACACACCCACCCCCGCCCTGACGCCCCGCCGGGGGGATACCGGGGCGACCCGCCCGGGAACGCCCGCCGCACCGGCGAGGACCGCGACCAGCGCCGGGAGGTTCGACTTCCTGGACGCCCTGCGCGGCATCGCCGCGATGGCCGTCGTGGTGCAGCACGCCGCGGAGTTCATCTGGCCCGACTACCTGCGGTTCTCGATCGACACCTTCCGGCTCGGCGAGTTCGGCGTCGTCCTGTTCTTCCTCGTCAGCGGGTTCATCATCCCGGCGTCGCTCGAGAAGTACGGGTCGGTCGGGACCTTCTGGGTGGGCCGCTTCTTCCGGCTCTTCCCGCTGTACTGGTTCTGCCTCGTCGTCGCGCTGGCGCTGGCCGCCCTCGGCCGGTACCACCTCTCGGAGGAGTACCTCTCCGCGCCGTGGCTGTGGAGCGCGGTGAACGCCACGATGGTGCAGCAGTTCATCGCCGGGCCGCTGGCCATCGGGGCCAGCTGGAGCCTGGCGTACGAGATGGTGTTCTACCTCGCCATGTCGATCCTGCTCCTCGTCGGCCTGAACAAGCGCTCGGTGCCGATCGCGGTGACGCTGCTGGGCGCCGCCGGGGTGGTCGGGGCCTGGGTGCCCGGTCGTCTGCTGACCGGCGACCACGGCTGGCCCGGGGTCCTCACCGTCATCAGCGCGACGGCTGCCGTGGCCGTGTTCGTGGCCTTCCGCGCGGGCAGCGCCCGCGCCGCGGTCGTCGGCGTGGGCCTGGCGGTCGTCGCCGTCCCGCTCGCGCTGAACCAGCCGGAGCGGGTGTGGTTCAGCCTGCTGCTGTTCGGGACGATGGCCGTCGGGACCGTCATGTACCGGATGATGACGGCGTCCCTGCGCCCGGTCATCGGGTGGAGCGTGCTGGTCGGTGCGGTCCTGGTCATCGCCGTCGTGCACCGTGTGTACGTCAGTCCGCACGTCGAGCCGCTGGCCGGCGCTTTCGTGACGTGGAAGCCCGAGGCGGTCACGTTCGGTGCGGCCTACGCGCTGTTCGGCCTCGGCTACGCGCTGCGGGCCCGCCGCTGGCCGCGGTTCGTGCCGTACCTGGGGCGCATCAGCTACTCCCTGTACCTGGTCCACACCCTCGTGCTCTACGCCACGCCGTGGTGGAGCGAGGAGCTCGCCGCCCGGATCGGCCTGACCCCGCAGTGGCCGACGTTCGTCACCTGGGTGCTGCTCACGGTGGCCGTGTCCGCGCTGACCTACCGGTTCGTCGAGGCGCCGTTCCACAGCCTCGGCCGCCGGCTGACCCGCCGCCCGCCCATCGTCGCGGCGGACGCGGCACCCGCGGTCCTCGCCGAGCCCGCCCCGACGATGTCGCCGGCGCCGACCGAGCCGACCGTCGAGGCCGTGGTCCGCGGGACGCACCCCGCAGCCGTCGACGCCAGGACGGGCCTGCCCGAGCGCGACTCGAGGCCCGAGCCGCGGGAGCAGCCGGGTCGCGGCACGCCTCCCGAGTCGCAGGAGTAGCAGCCTCCGGCGGTCCTGCGACCGCGCGCGACGGGTGCCCGTCGCGCGCGGTCAGGTCAGGCGGGCGAGCCCGTCGGCACCGCGCGCAGCCGCGCGTCGGGGACCACCGCGACGAGCGGTCCGGCGCCCCCGGTCAGCTGGTACACCCGCGCCATCGTGGCCACGGGCCGGCGGGTGCCGTTCTGGAGCAGGTACAGGTCGCCCGCCTGGGCCGTGCGGACGAACACCGGCTGCGTCCAGGTGCCGCCGACCGGCAGCCGCCGGCAGGTGGACCCGTCCAGGACGGTCGCGGGCGCGGCGTCGGCCGCCAGCAGCCCACCCGGGACCAGCCGCAGGGCGCCCCCTGCCGCGACCCTGGGGGCGCCACCGCACGTCCACAGCGCGGAGAGGCTGTCCGCGGTGCGGGTCAGCCCCTCCAGCCGCGCGGACGGCACCTCGACGATCTGCTGCGGGATCCCCGCGGCCGCCGCGAGCTCGAACGACGGCAGGTGCACCAGCCGGTCGAGCCCGTCGACCAGCCACACGCGCGCGTCCCCCTGCCCCTTGACCAGGGTGCCCGGCCCGTACGCCACCGGCCCGGTCGGGACCGCCGCGAGGCTCTCGGCCGGCACCGTCGCGACGTCCCAGCGGTCGGTGAGGACGCGCCACGCCGCCCCGGACGGGATCGGCCGGCGCAGACCGCCGCTGAGCACCCACAGGTCGGCCGAGCCCGCGGTCCCGACGACGACCGGCTCGCCCCAGGCGGTGCCGCTGCGCGCAGGACGGGCGCAGGTGGACGCGTCGAGCGTCGTGGCGGGGTCACCGTCGCGGGCGAGGGTGGACGCGGGCACCGGCCACAGCCGGCCCCCCGCCCCGAGCAGCACCTCGTCACCACAGCGCCAGAGCCCGCTGAGGGGGCGCGCGGCGACCGTGTAGCCGGTGAGGTCCGTGTCGGGCACCGTGCTCCACGCCGTGCCCACGCCCACCGCCGCGGCCAGCGAGAACGACGGCAGCCGGACGAGGGTGCGCAGACCGTCCACGAGGTAGACGTCCGCGCCCGACGCCTTGACCAGCGACCCCGGTTCCAGGATCGCCCCGCCGAGCGGCAGCGACCGCAGGGCCGCGTCGCCGACGAACACCACGGACGGCCGCTCGGGCGCGGCGAGTGCGTCGAGCAGCGCACCGGTGCGCACGGGCCGCCGGGTCGCCCCCTCGACGAGGAAGACGTCGGCGGCGCCCACGGAGCGCACGAACAGGCGTGCCGCGGCCGGTGCGGGCGACAGCGCGGCCAGCACCTCGGCCGACGTCTCGACGCCCGCCTCGGCCGGGACCGCGTCGCCGGGCAGGAGCCTCGCTCCGGTGGTCGTCAGCGCGACCCGACGCCCGTCGGGTCCGCGCAGGACGCCGTTCGCGGTGGCCCGCGGCGGGGTCAGCTGCGCCATGCTCTCGCTGTCGAGTCGGCGCAGCGGCAACCCGTCGGGGAACCGCGTGGCGTTCGCCACGGCCGTCGGCAGCGCGATGCCGTCCGGCCGGTCGAGCAGGACCGTCGCGCCGGAGGTGCGGTCCTGGACCACGGTGCCGGTCCGGACGATGGGCGGCCCGTAGGGGAGCGAGGCACCGACGGACGCGTCGAGCGGCACCGCCGGGCCGTTGGACTGCACCGGCCAGGCGGCAAGGGCCTGCGCGTCGGTGATCTCGTGACGCCGCCCGCCGTCGACGAGGAAGTACTGGGACTGCGGCGTGACGTACGCGGTCGTCAGCTCCTCCCCGAAGGGCAGCAGCGACGTCATGGGGTCCGGCAGGGCCATCGCGCCGTACTCCGCGCACGCGCGCCCCCACGCGGCGAGCTCGGCGCAGCTGTCCACGCGGTGCCGTCGCCCGCGGTCCACCAGGGCGATGGCGCCGTCCCGGTCGCGGACGAACCGGCCGAGCGCGACGCCCGACGCCAGCTGGTCCACCTGCACCTGGCCCACGACGACGACGGGCCCGAGCGGGGCCAGCGCGCCGAGCACGGTCCCGTCCGTCACGTGGTGCTTGGTGGAGGCGGTCACGAGGTAGATCTCGGGCCGCCCGGAGGCACGCACGAGGTTGCCGCCGAGGCGGGACGTGCCGTACCCGTCGACGACCGCCTGGGCCCGGTTGCGGATCTCGCCCATCGCCGCGTAGCCCGCGTTGCCGGGGCAGGAGGTGTACGCCACGTCCCGGTGCGCGAAGACCACCGGGAGCCGGACGGTCGTCCCGGCGCCGAACCGGGAGTTCTCCCCGCCGCCCGTGGTGTAGTCGAGGACGCCGTTGGGTGCGCGTCCGTACGCGGCGAGCCGCCACCCGATGATCCGTGCGACGGCGTCGACGGTGGCGGGCGTGAACCCGACGTCCGTGTACGTCCCGAGCACGGAGACGCCGAACGTCCCGGTGTTGAAGCCGCCCGCGTGGACCCCGACCACCGGGGCGCTGAGCGAGCCGACGCGCCCCTCGTAGATCGTTCCCCACTTGTCGACGACGACGTTGTACCCCAGGTCGCACCAGCCGCGGGAGTCCATGTGGTAGCGCTGGTCGTTGCGCAGCTGGGCCATCGCCTCGGCCTGCGACGAGTAGTCCGGGCCGGCCGTGTGGTGGACGACGGCGCCGACGAGCGACGACGCGGTGTCGGGCGTGCACGACGGGGCACGCGCGCCCCACTGCGCGCGGGACACCACCCCGGGACCCGTCGCGGCGGCGGCCACGGGGGCCGCGGGCACGGCGGCACCGCGCTGCGCACCCGCGCTGCCGGAGCCGACCGCGGGTGCCGTGAGCTCCGAGGACAGCAGCGCCACCTCGACGTCCGCCGGTGCGTCCGCGCCGGGAGCCACCGTGAACGCGACCTGGACGCCGTCGGCAGCCCCCACCCACAGGGACGACGTGCCGTCGCGGCGGTCCGCCGTGTCGTCCGGCGTGCCGACGTCCGGGGCCCCGGCGTCGGTGTCGAGCGCCAACCAGGACGACCAGGTCCCCTCCGACCGGTACCGCACCTGCGCCTCGAGCGCGCCGTCGCCCGTGCCCTCGGCCCAGGTGAGGCCGACGGTCTGCACCCCGTCCGTCTCCACGACGGGACCCTCCACGCGGGTCGCGTCGGGCGGTGGCGGGGCCGCGTCGGGGTCCCGCCCCTCCACCTCGAGCGGCGCCTCGTCCGACGGCGCCGCCTCGGCGAGCGGCACGGCCACCTCGTCGAGCTGGACCTCCGGGGTGTCCGCCGACGCGGCGGGTGCCGCCCCGGGGCCGGCGACGACGGCCCCGGTGAGCGGCGAGCCGGCGGGCGACGCGGCGGCGGCCGCCGACGCGGCGAGCGCGGCGGCGGGCGGCCCGGCGGCCACCGCGACGGGCGCCACGAGCGAGGGCGCGACGAGCGCGAGGGTCAGGACAGCACACGAACGGGTGATCCGCATGGTTCCAGGATGGCCTGTGGGGCGCCCGGACCGGGGCGACGCGCCGCGGAGGGCCGGGAGACGGCCCCCGGGACGCGGCCGGGTCGCCGGTGCGCGGCCCGGATCAGCCCCGGGTGACGGTGACCTCGGGGGAGCGGGCTCCGGTCTCCACCCACACCAGCCGGGCGCGCCAGGTGTCCGGTGCCCCGGCGGGGGCGGGCACCGTGACCCCCGGGCAGGTCGTCACGGTGGCGTCGGCGATCGCCGTGCTCTCGGCGCGGGCCACCGTGCCGCCGCCCACCAGCTCGAAGCGGCACGCGCCGCCCTCGGAGACGACGCCGGCGACGAACCCCGCGAGCTCCACCTGCCCGTCCACGAGCGTGGCCAGCGTGAGCGTCGGGACCGGGCCCGTCGTGCCGGGGTCCGTGCTGCCCTCGTCCGCGCCGCCGGGGTCCGCGCCCGCGGCGGGCTCCTCGGCGCCGACGTCCGCCGGGGCCGTGGGCGCGGCGGACGGCTCGGGGGTGCCCGCCGTGGGCGCCGCGACACCGGCCGACGGGCTCGCGGTGGGCGACGACGAGGGCGTCGGCCCCGACCCTCCGGCGGCCGTGCACCCCACCGTCGCGGCGAGGAGGAGCGCGGCGACGAGCGCGCCACGGGGTGCCGGGGTGGTCCGCACGGTGCATCTCCTGCTGTCGGTGCCGGGGGTGGGAACGCCATGCTAGGCGCAGGGCACACCCCGGCCCGGGGAACCGTCGCGCGGTACGGCCGGCAGGTGCCTCCCGCACGACCCTGGAGAAGGTCGTCCGCGGGTTCGCTTAGGCTCTTCGGGTTGCCGCCCGGGCCGTCCACGGGTCCCGGCTGACAGGAGCCCCACGATGACGTCCCCGGCCCCTCGCACCGCGCCGTCGGTCGCGACGCGTCCCCGGCGCCAGGACCTCGACGGCCTGCGCGCCGTCGCGGTCGCGCTCGTCGCCGTCTACCACGTGTGGACGGACCGCGTCTCCGGTGGCGTCGACGTCTTCCTGCTGATCTCCGGCTACTTCGTCGTCGGCGGGCTGCTCCGGGCGTTCGCCGCCGGTCGGCCCGTGGAGCTGCGCACGTACCTGCCGCGGCTCGCGCGGCGGCTGCTGCCGGCGCTGCTCACGGTGCTGGCCGGGGTCGTGATCGCGACCGCCCTCCTGCTCCCGGCGACGCGGTGGCGCGCCGTGGCCGCGGAGTCCGTCACCTCGACGCTGTACGTGCAGAACTGGTACCTGCTGCTCACGGGGCGTGAGTACGCCGCGGCGGACCCCGCCGGCAGCCCGCTGCAGCACCTGTGGTCCATGTCCGTCCAGGGCCAGCTGTTCGTCGCCGTCCCTACCCTCCTGCTGCTGGTCTGGCGGATCACCCGGCGTCGGGCGCACGAGGTCCGCGTGCGCGCGGTCCAGGGCACGGTCGTGGCCCTGACGGTGCTGTCGGCCGTGTGGGCGGCGGTCGCCGTCCACCTCGACCAGCCTGCCGCGTACTACGACACGGCGGCACGGGCGTGGGAGTACCTCGCCGGTGCCGTCCTCGCCCTGGTCGTCGCGCGGATGCGCCGCCCGGTGCCGGGTGCGCCGCTCCTCGGTACGGCCGGCCTGGTCCTGCTCCTCGCGTCCGGTCTCCTCGTCGACGGCGGCCACGTCTTCCCGGGCCCGGCCGCCCTGGTGCCGCTCACGGCCGCCGCGCTCGTCGTGCTCGCCGGTGCGGGCGACGGCCCGCCGCGCGGTGTGGCGCGCCTGCTGGGAGCCCGTCCGCTCGCCGAGGCGGGCCGCCGTGCCTACGCGTTCTACCTGTGGCACTGGCCCGTCCTCGTCATCGCCGTCACGGTGCGGGGTCGCGGGGCGGGGTGGATGGCCGGGACCGCGGTGCTCCTCGTCTCCGCGGTGCTGGCGTGGGCCACCCACCGGTTCGTCGAGGCGCCGCTGCACGCGCCGGCGACGTCCGCGCCCACCGGGCGCCGCGCGCTGCACCGGCCCCGACCGGGGCTCTGGCACCCGGTGGGCCTGGCGCGCCGCGTGGTGGCCGTGTCCGTCGTCGTCGCCCTCGTCGTGCCCGTGTCGTGGTCCGTGCACCGCGAGGTGATGCGGCAGGGGCTCATGGCCTCCTCGCTGATCGACGACGTGGCGACGCGTCCGGGGGCGCTGGCGGTCCTCGACCCCATCGGGTTCCCGGTCGACCCGACGGTCGCGCCCCTGCCCGCACCCGTGGACGCGGTCGACGACATCGGTCCGCTCGACCGTGACGGCTGCACGGTCGGCGGCGGCCGCACCGAGGTCCGCACCTGCGTGTACGGGGACCCCGACGCGGACCGGACGATCGCGGTCGTGGGTGGCTCCCACGCCGAGCCGTTCGCCATCCCGCTGGACCTGCTCGGTCAGGAGGAGGGGTTCCGCGTCGTCACGATGATCCGGTGGAGCTGCTCCCTCGTCGTCGGGACGGCAGGTGTCGAGAAGCTCCTCGAGCGCGACCCGACGTGCCCGCAGTGGTCGGCGCGCGCCATGTCGACGCTCGAGGAGCTGGACCCCGACGTGGTCCTCACGACGGCGACCCGCCCCGACGAGAGCCCGTCCGACCGGCGCGAGCACGTGCCCGACGCGTACCTGCGGGCCTGGCAGCGCCTCGCGGCCCGCGGCATCCAGGTGGTCGGCGTGCGCGACACGCCCTGGGTCGGCAACGACCCGCCGGAGTGCGTCGCCCTGCACGGACCCGATCCGGAGCTGTGCTCCACCCCCGCCGCGGACATCCTCGACGACCCCAGCCCGCTGCTGGAGGTGGACAGCAGGACCTCGTCGGCGATCCGCTTCATCGACATCAACGACGTGCTCTGCGCGGACGGGCGCTGCGACTTCGTCCAGGGAGGGCGTCTCGTGTACCGGGACGGCAACCACCTCACCGCGACGTACGCCATGTCGCTGGCGCCCGTGTTCCGGGAGCGGCTGGGCAGCGTCCTGCTCTGGTGGTGAGCCGGGCACCCCTCCGGTGGTGAGCCGGGCGCGCCTCCGGTGGTGAGCCCGGCACGACGACGGCCCCGCCGCACCCCGGGGTCCGGGGTAGGTGGCGGGGCCGTCGTGGTGCGGTCGTCAGGCGGCGGGGGCCTCGCCGACACGCGCGACGACCGTGTACTCCTGCGCCCCGAACAGCACGTCGTTCAGGCGGCGGAAGCCGCTGTCGACGGCGCTGGCCACCTCGCCCAGGTCGTGGTCGACCGCGGGCAGGTGGTAGCTCTCGGCGGGGGAGTAGAAGTTCAGCCGCACGTCGTGGAAGCCGGCGTTCTCGCAGAGGAACGCCATGAGCGACGGGTGCAGCGGTCGCACGTGGGTCGGGTCGAGGATGTAGCTGTTGCCCAGGACCACGAGCGAGGCCGGGTTGGGGGTCTCGGCGACGAACAGGCCGCCGGGCCGCAGCCGCGACGACGCGAGGTGGATGAACTCCAGCAGGTAGTCCAGCTCGACGTGCTCGACGACGTGGGCGGAGAAGATCGCGCCGAGGGAGCCCGGCTCGCACTGCCGCAGGAACGTCACCGCGTCCGTCTCCTCGACGCGCAGACCGCGCGCCCGTGCCTCGGCGGCCATGCCCGGCTCCGGCTCGACGCCGATGCCCTCGGTACCGACCTCGGCCAGCGCGCTCAGCAGCTCACCCCGGCCGCAGCCGATGTCGACGACCGGGCCGTGGTCGGCCAGCAGCGGCACGTAGCGCTCGCGCTGGATCCGCAGCACCTCGTCCGGGTCGCCGCGGAAGCGGCGCTCGAAGCCCACGTAGTCGAACCCGGGGACGTCGGAGGCCCGTGCGGGCGTCGCCGCGGGGACGGGCGTGCTCGGCGTCGTCGGCTCCGCCGCGGTCGCGCCGCCGGCCTGCAGCCGGGCCACGCGCTCGTCGAGCAGGCGCAGCCGGCGGTCGAGCGAAGCGAGCTGCTCGCGCTGCTCCGCGAGGCGCGTCGCCGCGCCGTCGATGCCCGTCGCCGGGGCGATCGCCATGCCGAGGTCGTCGAACCGGCGCAGGACGTCGCCGAACTCCGCCTTCAGCAGGGACTGGTTGATGGTGTTCGCCTGGACCTGCTCGGAGAGCAGCGCACGGTCGACGCGCGCGGGCGCGGTCGCCGCCTGCCGGCCCTCGAGGTGGTCGAGGCGCTGCTGGACGTCCTCGAGGCGCCGCGCCAGGGTGTCGACCGACCGCGTGACGGGCGCCATGACGCGCTGGTAGACGGGCTTGAGGACGGCCTTGGCGGCGTGCTTCGCACGCGTGCGGACCCCGGCGGGGGCCGGTGCGTGGCGGGTGTCGGCACGGGGAGGCGGGGTCGACCCGGCAGCCGGAGCGGGCAGCAGCCTGCTCGTTGCCTCGGGACTGATCTCGGCGGGAAGCGTCATCATCGACTCCTCAGTACGTGGATCGCCGCGTGCGCGCGGTCCCGGATCCGGGCGTCCGGCGGCGTGCCGAGCCGATCCAGGGGGGCAGCGTAGCCGGTCTCCCACGGTCGACCTGGACGCAGGACCAGGATATCGGCGAGGTGCGCAACAGCGGCGTCGGGGTCGTGGTCGAGCTCGAAGGCGCGACGGCAGCTGCGGGCCAGGACGGCGGCGGCCGTCTCGTCGGCCAGGAGCCGCTCGACCTCGGCCTCCGGGTCGTCGGACGCCGCGAGGGGCAGGCCGGTGCGCTCGGCGACGTCCCGCGGTGCGACGACCGGCGCGGACCACGCCGCACCGAGCACCGCCGACGCGTCGTCGTCGGCCACGACCACCGCGGCCAGGCCGGCGGCCGTCGGACCGGCCTGCGGCTCCAGGACCGCCCCGTCCCACGTCCAGGTGCCGCCCAGGTGCCGGGCGACGGCCGGCCCGACCAGGCCACGGGCCCGGCGGATGCGGGACCGGGTGAACGGCATGATCGGGCGCGCCCGGCGGTGCACCGCGGCGGGGCCCAGCGCCACGACCGGGAGGTCGACGGTGCCGCGCAGCGCGCGCGCCACGGCGGGCGGCGCGAGGAGGGCGACGGCGTGCGGGTCGTCGGGGACGTCGGCGGCGTCCTCGACCCACAGCACGGTGCGCTCGGCGTACTCGCGCCCGGCGGGGGACGTGCGGACCACGGCGTCGAACGGGCCGCCGTCCGACAGCGCGACCACGGAGCAGCGCTCCGCGAGGCGCGACAGGGCCGCGTGCAGTGCGTCGGAGGCGGGGGCGCGCACGGCGACCCCGATGCGTGCGTCGATCATGCCGAGAGCAGCCGCTCGACGACCCGCTGCCAGGACAGCTCCCGCGCGCGGCGTCGTCCCTCCTCGCCCATGGCCGCCGCGTTGTCGCGGTCGGCGGCGAGACGCTCGACGGCGTCGGCCAGGCCCTCGGCCGTGCCGTCGGTGACGTAGCCGGTGACGCCGTCCTCGACCCACTCCAGGACGCCGCCCGCGTCGTGCGAGGTGATGACCGGCTTGCCCGCCAGGAACGCCTGGAGGGTCACGTAGCCGTAGTCCTCGTCGAACGGGGCGTAGATGACGCCCAGGGCGCCGGCGTAGCGGTCGACCAGCTCGGCGTCCGGCACGAACCCCGCGAGCTCGACCCGGTCGCCCAGGTCCTGGCGCTCGACGCTCGCTGCGAGGTCGGCGGCCATCGACCCGCGTCCCGCGACGACGGCCCGCACGCCGGAGCGCACGTGGCGCATCGCGTCGACGATCCGGTCGGGGCGCTTGTTCGTCTCCAGGCGGGTCGGCGTGAAGACGTAGTCGCCCATCTCGCCGGGGTGCAGCTCGTCGGCCAGCGGCGGCGGGTGGTACAGCGCCTCCCCGGCCAGCCCGTTGTAGCGCGCCAGGCGGTCGGCCACGACGTGCGAGGTCGTGAAGACGTGGCGGGCCTCCTCGAGGGCGACCGTGTCCCACTGGGTCAGCTGACGCTGCACCTCCAGCGCCTCGTCGTCCGTGCCCAGGTCCGACCACGCCGCGTCGATGGCGTCGTAGGCGCCGCGGTGCTGGTGGAAGAGCCAGACGACCTTGTGGTCGTGCCGGGCGAAGTACGACGGGAAGTTGGTCGCGACCACGACGTCGGCGTCCAGGGGCAGCATGCGCCACGCGAGCGGGGCGTCGAAGAGCCGGTCCTTCTCCCATGCGGTCGGCAGGTGCACGAGCTCGCTGCGGTGCCCCGCCTCCTGCATCGCGCGCACGATGTTGTGCATGTGCAGCTCGGCGCCGCCGCTGACGAACGGGACCTGCGCTCCGCAGACGAGGACGTCCACGCGGTTCTCACCTCGTTCTTGGCTCGGGGTCCGGCGCACCGGACGGACCGCCCCGGGCCGGCGGCGCGGGGCGCGGCCGGGCCTGCGAGGCGTGCCCATGCTACTCACCGGCCCGGACGCGCGGTCCCCGCAGGACCCAGGGAGGCAGGCGCCGGACCGGGGTAGGCTCTGGTTTTCGTGCGTGGAGACAGGAGCAGGGGATGACGGCGGCCGACGTGCGCGGCACCCTCACCACGGGTCGGTCGCCCGACGAGTCGATGCAGCGGGTGTTCACCCGGCCACGGTGGTTCCGGGGCAGCGTGCGCGACTGGGTCGACATCTGGCGGTACCGCGAGCTGTTGGGCAACCTCGTCCGCAAGGAGCTCAAGGTCAAGTACAAGGACTCCGTCCTGGGGTTCTTCTGGACGCTGGTCCGGCCGCTGCTGCAGCTGCTGGTGTACTCGGTCGCGATCGGGATCTTCCTCGGCAGCGGCAAGGTCATCCCGCAGTTCGGTGTGTACCTCTTCACCGGCCTGCTCGCGTGGAGCCTGTTCACGGACATCATCGGGGGCAGCACCGGGTCGATCGTCGGCAACGCCGGCCTCGTGAAGAAGGTCTACCTGCCACGCGAGCTGTTCCCGCTGTCGGTGGTCGGGGCCAGTGCCGTCAACTTCGTGCTGCAGCTGGTCGTGCTGATCGGCGCCTACGTGGTGACGCGCTCCTGGCCGCAGGCCGGTGACCTGCTGCTGGTGCCGCTCGCGCTGATGGTCCTGCTGGTGTTCGCCACCGCCCTGGGCCTCGTGCTCGCCGCCGCCAACGTGTACCTGCGCGACGTGCAGTACCTCGTCGAGGTGGGGCTGCTGCTGTGGTTCTGGATGACGCCGATCGTCTACGACTGGACGAAGGTGCGCGACAACCTCTCGGGCGCCCACGAGTGGCTCTTCCACCTCTACATGGCCAACCCGATGACCAACGTCGTCCTGGCGTTCCAGCGCGCCCTGTGGCCCGGCGGTCGCACGGAGGCCGGCGCGCCGTTCTACTACGACGGCGACCTGGTCGGACGCCTGCTCGTCGTGGGTGCCGTCAGCCTCGTCCTCCTGTGGTTCGCGCAGCGCATCTTCGCGCGCGCCCAGGGCAACTTCGCTCAGGAGCTGTGAGCATGGCCGCCGACGTGATCCGCGTCCACGACGTGTCCAAGCAGTTCCGTCTGCGCAACGACAAGAGCCTCAAGGAGCGTCTGGTCAACCGCCGGGCGTCGCGCGAGCACGAGAACTCCTTCTGGGCGCTGCGGGACATCGACCTGAACGTCCCCGCCGGTTCCACCGTCGGGTTCGTGGGCCACAACGGCTCGGGCAAGAGCACGCTGCTGAAGGTGATCGGCGGGATCCTCGCCCCCACCTCCGGCTACGTCGAGCGGCGTGGTCGCCTCGCGGCCCTGCTCGAGCTCGGGGCGGGGTTCCACGGCGACCTGACCGGCCGCGAGAACGTCTTCCTCAACGCGTCGCTGCTCGGCCTGAGCCAGAAGCAGACCGAGAAGTACTTCGACGCGATCGTCGACTTCTCGGGCATCGGCGCGTTCATCGACACCCAGGTCAAGTTCTACTCCTCGGGCATGTACGTGCGGCTGGCCTTCGCGGTCGCCGTCCACGTGGACCCGGAGATCCTGCTGGTGGACGAGGTGCTCGCGGTCGGTGACGAGCCGTTCCAGCGCAAGTGCCTCGAGCGGATCCGCCGGTTCCAGGCGGAGGGACGCACGATCGTCCTGGTGACGCACGCGCTGGACCAGGTCCGCGAGCTGTGCGACCGCGCGGTCATGCTCGACCACGGCCGGATGGTGGTGGAGGGCACGCCGGCCGAGGTCATCCGCGCGTTCCGCGAGGCGAACGAGGACGTCGTGGCCGCCGACGCCGAGGTCACGCCGTCCGAGAGCCCCGCCCGGATCTCGAGCGTCCGCATCACCGGGACGGACGGCTCGCAGGTCCTGACGGTCGGTCCCGACGAGCCGCTCGAGATCCGCATCGGGCTCGAGACGACGCGCCCCGTGGAGGACTACGTCGTGGGCATCGCGCTCACGGACCACATGGAGCGGCTCGTCTACGGGACCAACTCCCACCTCCTCGGCATCGAGACCCCGCGGGTCGACGGTCACGCCGAGGTGCGCTTCGCCGTCGACCGCCTCCCGGTGGTCGAGGGCCAGTACTTCGTCACCGCGGCCGTGCACCCCGTGCGCGGCCCCGAGTGGCACCGAGTGGACCGCGGCGCCGTCGTGCGCGTGCGGACGACGATCCAGGAGGACGGCGTGGTGCACCTGGCGCCCCGGTTCGAGGTGACGACGTGAGCGAGCGGCGGGGGCGCATCGGCTTCGTGCCGGCCCGGTACGGCGACAAGATCGTCGGCGGCGCGGAGATCGTGCTGCGCCAGATGGCGTTCGGCCTCCAGGAGCGCGGCTGGGACGTCGAGGTGCTCACCACGACGGCGCTCGACCACCACGGGTGGGCGAACGAGCTGCCGGCGGGCGTCGCGGACGAGGGCGGCATGCGCGTGCACCGCTTCACCGTGGACCCGGGTGGCAGCCCCGAGCGCGCCGAGCTCGAGGCCCGCATCCTGCGCGGTGAGCGGCTGACGATCACGGAGCAGCAGCGCTGGATGAACGGCGGCATGCGGTCGCCCGAGCTGTACCACTACCTGCTGGACCACGCGGACGACTACCGCGCCCTGGTCTTCACGCCGTACCCGTTCTGGGTGACGTACGCGTGCTCCCAGGTGGCGCCGTCGCGCAGCGTCCTGTGGACCTGCCTGCACGACGAGCCGTACGCCTACCTCGAGCTCTTCCAGCCCGTGTTCAGCGGCGTCGCGGGGCTGCTGTTCCAGTCGGGTCCCGAGCAGGACCTGGCCGAGCGCGTCGCGCCGTCCCTCGCCCCGCACGCCGTCGTGGGCTGCGGCGTGGAGGTCCCGGACCACTACGACCCGGAGGGCTTCCGCGAGCGGTACGGCATCGAGGGGCCGTTCCTGCTGTACGCGGGGCGCCGCGAGGGCGGCAAGGGCTGGGACGACCTGCTGGCGGCGCTCGCCCGGATCGACGAGCGGCGCGGCCTGCCGTTCTCGGTCGTCACCATGGGTGCCGGGGAGGTCCGTCCGCCGGAGCGCCTGCGAGGACGGGTCATCGACGTCGGGTTCCTGCCGGACGACGAGCGGGACAACGCCTTCGCCGCCGCGACCGCGTACGTGCAGCCCAGCCGGTTCGAGGCCTTCTCGCGCACCATCATGGAGGCGTGGCTCGCCGGTACCCCCGTGATCGCGAACGCGGGCAGCGAGGTCGTGGCCTGGCACTGCGAGCGGTCCGGTGCGGGCCTGACGTACGACGACGAGTACGAGCTGGAGCAGTGCCTCGCCTTCCTCGCCGACGCCCCGGAGCAGGCGGCGGCGATGGCCGTGTCGGGCCGGGCCTACGTCCTCGACAACTACCGGTGGGACCTCGTCCTCGACCGTGTCGAGGAGCGGATCGAGCAGTGGACGGTGGCGCCGTGAGGATCCTGATGGTCAGCCCGTACCCGCCGCTGCGCGACGGCATCGCGGCGTACGCCCTGCAGTCGGTGCGCGCCCTGCGCGCCGAGGGGCACGACGTCGAGGTGCTCTCGCCCGGGCCGTCGGCCGCGCACCACCACCTCGACCTCGTGGGGCCCCGCGGGGCGCTGGCGCTCGCCAAGCGGGTCCGCGGCTACGACCGTCTGGTCGTCCAGTTCCACCCGGACTTCTTCTACCCGATCGGTGCCTCGCCCACGCAGCGGGCCGCGGTCAGCGCCGCGCTCGCCGCCGCGTTCCGACTGGCCCCTCACGTCGAGGTCGTGGTCCACGAGATCGACTACCGGCACGGTGCCGGGGCCTCGCCGGCGGCGCTCGCCGCCCGGGCGCTGTGGCAGCAGGTCGACCGTGTCACCGTCCACTCCGAGTCCGAGCGCACGGCCTTCGTCGACGCCTTCGGCGTGCGGCCCGACCGGGTGCACGTGACGGAGCACGGCGCGGCGTTCGTGCCGCACACCCACCTGGACCGTGCGGCCGCGCGCCGCAGCCTGGGCATCGACCAGGACGCGTTCGTGTTCCTGTCCATCGGCTTCGTCCAGCCGCACAAAGGCTACGACCGGGCGGTGCGCGCCTTCCAGGGGCTGCCCGCCCCGGCGCGGCTGGACGTGGTCGGCTCGGTCCGGGTCGAGGAGCCGCAGTTCGTCGCGTACGCCGAGGAGCTCGCCGAGCTGGCCGCGGACGTCCCCGGGGCGACCCTGCACCTCGGGTTCGTCAGCGACGAGCTGTTCGACCGGTGGCTCATCGCGTCCGACGTCGTGGTGCTGCCCTACCGCGAGATCTGGTCCTCCGGTGTGGTCGAGCGCGCACGGCTGTTCGAGCGCCCGGTCATCGCGACGCGGGTCGGGGCGCTGGCCGAGCAGACCGCCGGGATGCCCGACGTGCGGCTGGTGTCGTCCGACGCCGAGCTGCGCGACGCCATGTGGGAGGCCGCCGGCCACCCCCGGCACGGGCTCGACGCCGGTCCCTGGCCCTCGGCGGACGAGGGTCGCGCGGCGATCCAGGCCGCGGTCGTCGAGCGGGCCGCCGCGATGCGCGGCGGACCGGTGGCGTCCGGGACGGCCACGGACGCGACGACCGTGCGCGACCGCGCCCGGGCCACCGCGCCCTTGCGCCGCGTCGGCGAGGTGCACCTCCCGGACCCGGGTCACGGGCGAGGGATGCGGGTCCTGGCGCGCAAGGTGGTGCGCCGGCTCACGGGATGGCAGCTGCAGCCCGTGGTGGACCACGTCAACGCCCTGACCCGCGCGACGGCGGAGGCGGTCGACCGGACGACGTCCGGCGGCGAGGGCAGCACGCGCACCGGGCGCTGACGCGGTGCCCGGAACGCTGCGCGTGGCGCTGGACGCCACGCCGCTGCTGGGTGCGCGGACCGGCATCGGCACGTACGTGCGCGAGCTGGTCGGTGCGCTCGGTGCGCTGCCGGACGTGGCCCTCACGGCGACCGCGTTCTCCGGTCGCGCGCACCGGCCCGACGACCTGCCGGCCTCCGTGGCGTTCCGGGCCGCCCGCGTGCCCGCCCGGCTGCTGCGGGTGGCGTGGCTGCGGACCGACCTGCCGCCCGTCGAGGCGCTCGCGGGCCGGCACGACGTCTTCCACGCGACGAACTTCGTCCTGCCCCCCGGGCGCGGTGCGGGCGTGCTGACCGTCCACGACCTCACGTACGTGCGGTACCCCGAGCTCGTCGCCCCGGCGTCCCGTGCGTACGCCACGCTCGTGCCCCGCGGGCTGCGCCGCGCGCGGCTGGTGCTGACGCCGTCGCAGGCCGTGGCGGCGGAGGTGGTCGAGGAGTACCGGCTCGATCCCGAGCGGGTGCGGGCCACGCCGCTCGGGGTGGCGTCGGCGTGGTTCGACGCCGCGCCCCTGATGCCGGTCCGTCGCCGCGAGCTCGGCGTGGGGGAGCGGTACGTGGTGTTCGTCGGGACGCGCGAGCCGCGCAAGGACCTCGGCACGCTGCTGGCCGCGCACGCGGCGCACCGGGCCGCCGGCGGTGACCTGCAGCTCGTGCTCGTCGGCGCGGCCGGCTGGGGCGAGGAGCTGGCGGGGCGTCACGGCGTGCGCGTGCTGGGCCACCTGCCCGGTGCGGACGTGCGCGCCCTCGTCGCGGGCGCCCGCGCGCTGGCGATGCCGTCGCGCTACGAGGGGTTCGGGCTGCCCGTGCTGGAGGCCCAGGCCGCCGGCACGGCGGTGCTGTGCTCGGACCTCCCGGTGCTGCGTGAGGTCGGCGGCAGCACGGCGACGTACCTGCCGGTCGGGGACGTCGAGGCGTGGTCGGCGGCGCTCGACGGCTGCGGTGCCACCGCACCGGACCTCGACGCCGCCCGGACCGCCCGGACCCGCGCCGCGACCTTCACCTGGGCGGCCTGCGCCCGGCTGACGCTGGCGGCCTACCGGGACGCGACGGCGGCGTAGACCTCGGCCGTCGCCCGCGCGGCGGTCGTCCAGGAGAAGTCGGCGGCGCGCACCAGGGACGCCGCGGCGAGGGTCTCGCGCCGCGGGCCGGCCGCCTGCACGAGCGCGTCGGCCACTGCGTCGGGGTCCCGCGGGTCCACGAGCAGGGCGGCGTCGCCCGCCACCTCCGCGCAGGACGTGCCGGCCGAGGTGACGACCGGCACGCCGGCGGCCATCGCCTCGAGGACCGGCAGGCCGAAGCCCTCGCGCAGCGACGGGAAGCAGAACGCCCGGGCGCCCGTGTAGAGGGCGGCCAGGTCGCTGCGCGAGACGGCGCCGAGGACCCGCACCCCGGGGTGGTGGCCCGCCGCGGCGTCGTCGCCCCAGCCGCGCGGTCCGACGAGCACCAGCTCGGCGTCGAGCTCCGCCCGTGCGCGGGCGTACGCCCGGAGCACGACGTCGAGGTTCTTGCGGGGCTCCCGCGTACCGACCCACAGCACGTAGGGGCGCGCCAGGCCGTGACGCGCGGTGACCTCCGCGACGGCGGCAGGGTCGGCGGGCTGCACGTCCGTGCCGTGCGGCACCACGTGGACGAGGGCGGGGTCGACACCCGCGCGCGCGCACGCGGCGGCCGTGTCGTGCGACGGGACCACGACGGCCGCGGCGTGCGCCTGCACGGTGGCGAGCGCCCGCCGGAAGAACGCGACGCCGTGCGGCGTGAAGTGGCTGGGGTCGTCGAGGAACGCCAGGTCGTGCACCGTGACGACCAGCGGCAGCCGGGTCGGGGGGATCGCCCACGTGGTCGCGTGGACGACCCGGGCGTCGCGCGCGAGGTGCTCGGCCCGCGGCAGCCCGGCGCGCTGCCACGCCTCGTACAGCGCCCGGCGGGGCAGCGGGGCGCGGCGCACGGCGACCCGGGGGTCGAGGTCGGCCGGACGCGCCTCGCGGTGCCACGCGCTGATCCCCGTGACCGGCAGCAGGTCGCACAGCGCCCCGGCCAGGGCTGTCACGTAGGTGCCGGAGCCGCCCGGCACCCGCTGCCACAGCTGCTCCACCGTGAGCGCGAGCGGGGGCAGGGGAGCGGGCTCGGGCATGGTGAGAGACTACGGTGTGCCCGTGATGACGACGCCGTGGCCCTTGCTCCGTACCGCCCCGAGGGCGGGTGCCTGAGGTGCGGGTCCTGGTGGACGCGACGGCGGTGCCGGACGACCGCGGCGGTGTGGGTCGGTACGTCGACGAGCTGGTCCCGGCCCTGGTGCGGGCCGGCGCCGACGTGGTCGTCGCGTGCCGTCGGTCCGGGGTCGGCGCGCTGGCCTCGTCGGGCGCGGACGTGCACGAGGTCCCGGACGCGCTGGACCGTCGCCCGGTGCGGCTGGCCTGGGAGCAGACGGGGCTGCCCGCGCTGGCCCGGCGCGTGCGTCCCGACGTGCTGCACAGCCCGCACTACACGCTCCCGGTCGCGGCCGGGCTGCCCGTGGTCGTGACCCTGCACGACGCGACGTTCTTCTCCGACCCGCAGTGGCACCTGCCCGTCAAGGCCCGGTTCTTCCGGACCGCCATCCGGGTCGCGGTCGCGCGCGCCGACGCCCTCGTGGTGCCGTCCGCGGCGACGCGGGACGCGGTCCTGGCGGCGGTCCCGTCGGCCGCGCACCACGCCGACCGGTTCCACGTGGCCTGGCACGGGGTGGACCGCACCGTGTTCCGCCCCGTCGACGAGGCGGACCGGCGCCGCGCGACGGCCGCGGTGGGCGCGGACCGGCCGCCCGTCGTGTTCCTGGGCACGCTGGAGCCGAGGAAGAACGTCGTGGCGCTCGTCGACGGGTGGGTGCGGGCGTGCGCCGACCTCGCGGACCCTCCGCCGCTCGTGCTCGCGGGAGCCCGCGGGTGGGACCAGAACATCGACGACGCCCTCGCCCGGGTGCCCGACCGGCTGCGCGTCCTCGTGCCCGGGTACGTGCCCCTCGAGGACCTCGCAGGGCTCCTGGGCGGTGCGCTCGTGGTGGCGTACCCGAGCCTGGGGGAGGGCTTCGGCCTTCCGGTCCTCGAGGCGATGGCCTGCGGTGCCGCCGTCCTGACGACGCGCCGCCTGTCGCTGCCCGAGGTCGGTGGTGACGCCGTGGCGTACACCGGCACGGACGCCGCGGCGATCGGTGACGCGCTCGCCGGGCTCCTGGCCGACCCGCAGCGGCGCGCGGACCTCGGGCGACGTGCGCTGGAGCGCGCCGCCGGGTTCACGTGGGACGCGTCCGCCGCCGTGCACCTCACCGCGTTCGAGCAGGCGGTCGGCGCACGACGGCGGCGACGCGGCTCTCAGCCCCGCTCGAGCAGCCCCAGCAGGTAGCTGCCGTACCCGGACTTCACGAGCGCCTCGGCGCGCGCCCGCAGGTCGTCGTCCGACAGGAAGCCGCGTCGCCACGCCACCTCCTCCGGGGCGCCGACCTTCAGCCCCTGGCGCGCCTCGACCGTGCGGACGAACTCCGACGCCTCCAGCAGCGAGTCGAACGTGCCGGTGTCGAGCCACGCGGTGCCGCGCGGCAGCACCTCGACCTGCAGCCGGCCCTGCTCGAGGTAGGTCCGGTTGACGTCGGTGATCTCGTACTCGCCGCGCGCCGACGGGCGCAGGTCCCGCGCGATCGCCACGACGTCGTTGTCGTAGAAGTACAGGCCGGGCACCGCGTAGGAGGAGCGCGGGTTGCTCGGCTTCTCCTCGAGCGAGAGGGCGCGGCCCTCCGCGTCGAAGTCGACGACGCCGTACGCCGTCGGGTCCGCGACGCGGTAGGCGAACACGGCGGCGCCGTCGATGTCCCCGAAGCGCTGGAGCCGCGAGCCCAGTCCCGGGCCGTAGAAGATGTTGTCGCCGAGCACCAGCGCGACGGGCTGGTCCCCGACGAAGTCGGCACCGAGGACGAACGCCTGCGCCAGCCCGTTCGGCTCCGCCTGGACCGCGTACTCGATGCTGATGCCGAACTGCGACCCGTCACCGAGCAGCCGCCGGAACTGCTCGGCGTCGTGCGGCGTCGTGATGACGAGGACGTCCTGGATCCCCGCGAGGATCAGGGTGGAGAGCGGGTAGTACACCATGGGCTTGTCGTAGACCGGCACGAGCTGCTTGCTCACGCCGAGGGTGATGGGGTGCAACCGTGTGCCGGACCCGCCGGCCAGGATGATTCCTCGCATGCGCGCCATTGTGGCGCATGCCCGCTGGTGGCAGGAATCGGGTGGCCTCCGGGCAGACCGGACGTCCCGCCGGGGCCGGATGTGCTCAGGCGGTCGCGTCGGCGTCCACGCGCTCCGTGCGCCGCAGCCGGTCACGGGCCTGCGCGTCGAGCCCGGGGCCGACCAGGACGAGCGAGCCGTCGCCGCTCCAGGCGGCCAGGGCGGTCGTCAGCGTGGCCGCCAGCGCGGCGCCCCGGTCGGCCGTCGAGCCCACGTCGAGCAGGACGCGTGCACCCGCCGAGCCGGTGCCGGCGACCGTCCGGGCGTGCTCGACCAGCGCCGCGTGGGTGGTCGAGCCGGTCGGGGTGACGAGCGCCGGGGCGGTGGCGTCCGTGGCGGGCAGCCACCCCAGCGTGTCGCCGTAGGTCATGACGGCCGCGGCGGCGTCGAGGGCTCCGGCGGGCAGCGGGCCGGGCCAGGAGCGCGCGAGCGCGGGGGAGGCGACCGCCACGAGCGGTGCGCCCGTCGTGTGGGCCTCCGGCCGGTCGGTCACGACGACGTCGACGCCCCCGCCGTCCACGGGGCCGGTGCCGTCGGGCAGCACGACGCACGCACCCGACCGCCAGACGGCCGGCGCCCACGTGAGGGCGCGCCAGGCGGCGGGCAGGTCCAGCAGGACCCGTGCGCCCGGTCCCGCGTCGAGCTCCTCGACCAGGAGGTTGGTGGTCTTGGTGACCCAGTTGACGAGCACGGTGCCGGACAGCTCGACGCGCTCGGTGTCCGTGTACCAGGTCACGCGCGGTCGACCGGGGTCGCGGGTGAGCTGCTCGAGGACGCGGGGCAGGGTCGTGGTCACGTCGGCCATCCTGTCAGCCGGGCCGTCGGTGCGCGGGTTCGCGCGGGGCGTGGACGGGGCCGACGGGGTCCCGTGGCCGGTCCGTGGCACGGCTCGCGGACGCCACGCCGTGCGCACAGAACTTTCACCCGGACAACTCGGGCAGATAGCACGTCTCCGGTTGACGATCGCGAACGACACGCGTGTAATTCTTGAGAGTTGATTCATACGCGCACCACCGTCGCGGCCTCCGCGCCGCACCGGCCGGATCGGGCGTGATCAGCAGGACGACGGCGCACTGGCAGCACCGGCCAGCATGAGCACCACCGAGCACGACTTCCGCGGAGGCACGTATGTGGCACCTGCTCGACGACGAGAGCTTCCCGACCGACGCCGCGACCCCCGCACCCGTGCAGCCCGCCTCCAACGTGCTCTCCATGTTCGGCACGCCGGACGACGACGGGCCGATGGGATGGCAGGAGCGTGCCCTGTGCGCGCAGACCGACCCCGAGGCCTTCTTCCCCGAGAAGGGCGGGTCCACCCGCGAGGCCAAGAAGGTGTGCACCCAGTGCGACGTGCGCGCCGAGTGCCTCGAGTACGCCCTCGCGAACGACGAGCGGTTCGGTATCTGGGGCGGGCTGTCCGAGCGTGAGCGGCGCAAGCTGAAGCGGCGCGTGGTCTGACGGTGCCGGCGTCGGCGCTCCGCTGCGCCACGCCCGGGCGGCCTCCCGCCCGATGCGGCACCGCGACGGCATGATGGCGCGAGCATGACTGACACGCTGTCCCCTGCGGACCCCATCACGACGGCCGCGGTGCCGGTGACGACACCGGTGACCGCGGTGGTCGTGACCCGCGGTCGCACCCGCTACCTCGCGACGACGTTGCGTGCCGTCGCGACCCAGTCGCGGCGCCCCCTGCGGGTGCTGGTCGTCGACGTCGCACCCGCGGACGAGCGGGTCGGACCGGTCCTCGACGACGCGTTCGCGGCGGTCCCCGCGCCCGCCCCGCGGCTGTCGACCGTGCGTGCGCCCCACGCCCGGACGTTCGGCGAGGCGGTGCAGGCAGGCCTGGACGCGCTGGCGGAGGCGCTGGGTGAGCGCCCGACCACGTGGCTGTGGCTGCTGCACGACGACAGCGCCCCTGCGCCCGAGGCCCTGGCCCGGCTCGTGCGGACGGTCTCCAACGCGCCGTCGGTCGCGGTCGCCGGCTGCAAGCAGCGGACGTGGACGGACCCGGAGCGGCTGCTCGAGGTGGGCGTGCGCACGACCCGCTCGGGACGGCGGATGACCGACGTCGAGCCCGGTGAGCTCGACCAGGGCCAGCACGACGGCCGCACCGACGTGCTCGGTGTGGGCATCGCCGGCGCGCTGGTGCGCCGCGACGTCTGGGACGCGCTCGGCGGCACGGACCCGGCGCTGGGTCGGTTCGGTGACGGGCTGGACCTGTCGCGGCGGGCGCGGCTCGCGGGGCACCGCGTGGTCGTCGTGCCCACCGCTGTCGTCCGGCACGCGCAGGCGTCGTACCACGGCCTGCGCACGGCGCGCGGCGGTGCGGAGTCCGACGCCGCCCCGGGCGAGGTCGACCTCGACGGGGACGGTGAGCCGGACAGCGCCGACCCGACCCGCTCGTTCCCGGCCCGGCGACGGTCCCTGCTGCACCAGCGGCTCGCGAGCGCGCCGCTGCCGCTCGTGCCGCTGGTCGCGGCCATGACGGTGGCGGTGGCGGTCCTGCGCTCCCTCGGACAGGTCGCTGCCAAGCACCCGCAGCTGGCGGTGGCGGAGCTGCGCGTCGCGCTCCTCGTGCTGCTGCGCCCCGGCCCGGTGATCCGGGCACGGCGCCGCGCGCGCGCCTCCCGCGTGCTGCCCCGGCGGACGCTGCGCCCGTTGCAGGCGACCTGGCGGGACGTCTGGCAGCAGGCCCGCGACCGTCGGCTGGCCCGTCTGGAGGAGCGCCGCCTGGTGCGCGCGCCCAGCGAGCTGGAGCTGCGGGAGCTGGCACTCCTGGCGACCCGGCGTCGCGTCACGCTCGCCGTGGTCGCCGCGGCGCTCGTGCTGCTGTCCGTCGCCGCCGTCGGTCCCCTGCTGAGCCCCGTCGCGGCGGGTGCACCGCTCGTCGGTGACGCCCTCGCACGCACGACGACGGGCCTGGGTGACCTGTGGTCGGCCGCGACGTCGGGCTGGGTCGCCGCCGGTGTCGGGGCACCCGGCCCCGCCGACCCGCTCCTCGTGGTCCTCGCCTCGCTCGCGGCGCTCCTCGGTGGAGCGCCGGCCGCGGCCGTCGCGGTGCTCGTGCTGGGAGCCGTCGTGCTGTCCGGCCTCGGGGCGTGGGCGGCTGCCGGCGCCGCGACCCGCTCGGTCGTCGTGCGCGCGTGGGCCGCGTTGGTCTGGGCGTCCGCGCCCGCGCTGCTGCTGGCCGTCGGGGACGGTCGGGTGGGTGCGGTCGTCGCGCACTGCGCACTGCCCTGGGTGGCGCTGGGGCTCGCGCGCGCCGTCGGGGTGCAGCGCGTGGACCAGGTCCTCTCCGGCATCTCGACCGCACGGCGGGAGGTCGACGAGCCCGATGCGGACGTCGCCGCCGACGAGCGGGCCGCCGCGGCCGCACGCCGGGTGCTCGGTGCCGACGTGGCCCCGCTGGGCGTCCGCGCGTCGACGGGCGCGGAGCACGGTGAGGCGGGTGCGGAGCCCGGTGCGGTGGGTGCACCGCATGCGGAGGTCGACGTCGTCACGCCCGTCCGGGGCGTCGGCGTCGTGCCGGCACCGCGGTCGCCCGGGTCGGGGGCCGTCCCCGTCGCACGACCGGTGACCGCCGCCGGTGACGCGCGGTCCGGGACCACCCCGTCGGACGAGCCGTCCGTGGTCGCGACGTTCGTCGGGGCACCCGACCCCACGGGCTCGGTCGCCGCCGCGGCGGGTGCGGCGATCGCGCTGGCCGTGGCCGTCGCGGCCGCGCCCGTGCTGCTCCTGCCCGCGCTGCTGCTCGTGGTGGTGGTCGCGGCCACGGTGCCGCGGGCACGCGTCCGGGTGCTCGGGGTGGTCGTTCCCACGCTGGTGCTGCTGACGCCGTTCCTCGTCGAGGTCGGCACGCGGGGCGTCGCGGGCGTCCGGCTGCTCCTGGCGGAGCCCGGCCCGGCGACGCCCGTCGAGCCCGCCGCGGCGTGGGCGCGTGCGCTGGGCGTCCCGGCGGACCCGGCCGGGCTGGTGCCGGCAGGGCTGCCCGAGGTGCTGACCGTCGCCTGGCCGTACCTGACGGGTGCCGTGCTGGTGCTGCTCGCGGCCGGTGCGCTGCTGCGCGGCCGGCCCGTCGCCCGCGGGGTGCGCGTCTGCTGGACCGTCGCCGCGGTCGGGGTCGCCGCCGGTGCGGCGGTCGCCGTGCTGCCGGCCGCCGCCGGTGCCGACGTCGTGGGACCCGCGTGGACGGGCGCGACCGTGTCGCTGACCACGCTGGGCCTGCTGGGCGCCGCCGTGCTGGGCAGCGACCGGCTCACCGCCCGGCTCGCCCGGCAGTCGTTCGGCTGGCGGCAGCCCCTGGTGGCGATCACCACGGTCGTGGCCGTCGTCGCCGTGGCGTGCGGCACGCTCGGCTGGGCGTGGTCGGCGCGCACGGGCGACGCCGTCGGGCTGCGCGCCTCGGGCGATCCCGTCGTCCCGGTCGTCGGGCAGCAGGCCGGGCGGTCCGCCGCCGCGTCGCGCGTGCTGGCCCTGACCGCACGCGGTGACGGGTCCGTCGACTGGTCGCTGCTGCGGTCGGACGGCGACCAGCAGGTGGACCACGCCGCCGCCGTCACCACCCGCACGCTGACCGGGTCGCTCCGGGAGCCGGTCGTGACCGGTCCCGACGACCCGTCCGCCGAGGTCGCGGGGCTCGCCGCGCGGCTGGTGCAGGGGGCGGCGGGCGACGTGGCGCACGCCGTCGGCGCGCTGGGCGTGGCCGACGTGCTGGTGCCCGCCGCCACGGACGACGACGCGCGGACCCGCGCCGCCCGCGCCCGGCTCGTCGGGGTGCTGGACGCCACCGCCGGGCTGGAGCGCGTGACGCACGACAGCGCGGCCACCCTGTGGCGCGTGCGCCCCGCGCAGGGCGACGTGGTCACCTCCTGGGCCCGCCTGCTCGGCGCCGGGCAGGACGTGACCGATCCGGGCGCCGCGGCCGTCGAGGTGCCCGCCGACGGGCGCGCGGTCGCCACGACCGTGCCGCAGGGCGAGGGACGCCGCGTGCTGGTGCTCGCGGAGCGCTCCGACCCGGGCTGGCGCGCGTGGCTGGACGGCCGCGCGCTGCCCGCCGCCGACGCAGGCTGGCGCCAGGCGTTCGAGCTGGGCTCCGACGGCGGCGCGCTCGAGGTCCGGTACGTGGTGCCGCACCGGACGCCGTGGGTCGCGGTGCTGGCCCTGACCACCCTGGTCACGGTCCTGCTGGCGCTGCCGCTGCGACGACGTCGGGGGATGCGCACGTGACCGGACCGACGACCGCACCGACGACGCCCGACGACACGGGCTCCGAGCGCCGCGCCCGGCCGCGGACGCGGCGCGGGCGCCTGGCGCGCGCCGCGTCGGGGCTGCTGGTGCTCGGGATGGCGGGCGGTGCCGTGGCGGGCGCCACGCAGCTCGGTGCCGCGGGGGCGCGTGCGGTCGCCGCACCCGGGGTGGAGGTCGCACCCACGCCCGTGACGCTCCAGTGCCCCGGGCCGGTGGTGCTGCCGCAGCGCGCCGAGCGGGGTGACGCGGCGTTCGACCCGGCGCCCGTCGAGCCGCAGGTCGCGCTCGACGCCGTGACCGCCGCCGGCGAGGGCGCCGGGCCGCTCGCGGTCCTGCCGCTCGGGGGCACGACGGCGGCGCGCGACGTCGCCGCGGGGGGTGGCGCCGTCCGGGTCCAGGGCGGGAGCACACCGTTCGTCGTGCGGGCGCAGCCCGGCGACACGTCGCCGGTGGTCGCGGCCACCGGGACCTCGGTGGTCACCGACGGCGACGCGCGGGGCCTGGCCGCCGCGTCGTGCCGGGCGCCCTCGAGCGCGCACTGGTTCGTGGGCGGCTCGACCGCGGTCGGTGCGACGTCGACGCTGGTCCTGAGCAACCCCGGCCTGACCGCCGCGCAGGTCGAGCTGGAGATCTACGGGCCGCGCGGTCCGGTCGACCCGACGGCGGCACAGCACCTCGTCGCTCCCGGCGCCACCACCACGGTCGACCTCGGCGGCGCCGCAGCCGACCAGGCCGCGATCGTCGTGCACGTCACCGTCACGGGCGGCCAGGTGGCCGCGCACGTCCAGGACACCGCCGTGCGCGGGTTCACACCGGCGGGGACCGACCTCGTCGTGGCCGGCGCCGCCCCTGCGACGCGTCAGGTGGTCACGGGCGTGGTGGCCGCGGAGTCGACGGTCGGGTCGCCCGACGCCCCGGTCCTGCGCCTGCTGGCACCCGGCCCGGAGCAGACGGTCGCCCGGGTGACGCTGCTCGGCGGCGACGGGCCGGTGACGCTGCCCGGTGCCGACCGGGTGACGCTCACGGGCGGTGAGGTCACCGACGTGCCGCTCGGCGGGCTGCCGGCCGGGGTCTACACCGTGGTGGTGGACGCCGACGTCCCGGTGGTCGCCGGTGCCGTCACCTCGCGCACGGGTG
Organism: Cellulomonas sp. KH9; assembly: GCF_900114185.1. Lineage (GTDB taxonomy): Bacteria > Actinomycetota > Actinomycetes > Actinomycetales > Cellulomonadaceae > Cellulomonas. The sequence continues at coordinate 845,096 of NZ_FOSE01000002.1, read as the reverse complement.
CTCCCGGTGCCCTCGACGACGAGCCGCGTGTCGACCGCGCCTGGTCCGCGGCCACCGCGCCGGCGGCGCACGGCGCGATCGCGCTCCCGGCGGGTGTCGGGGCGCGGGTCGTGGTGGGCGCCGTCGGGCAGGACGCGGACGCACCGGGGGCCGGCAGCGCGACGCTGCGCGTCCTGGGGAGCGACGGGCAGGTCCTGTCCGAGCACCGCGTGCGGGTGGACGCCGGGACGACCGGGGCGTGGGACGTCGCCGACCTCGCCCCCGACGCGGCGGGCGTGGAGCTGGAGCCCGTCGGTGGCGTGCCGCTCGTCTGGGCCGTCGCGCTCACGCTCGAGCAGGAGGACGGGCCGCTCGTCGCCACGCTGGACCCGGTGGGCGTCGTGGGCGCCACGGGTGCGGTCGCGGTCCGCGAGGACGCACGCCCCGCGCGCGGCTGAACGCGCACGACCGGCGTCGCCGGACGTGCGGCACCGGCGCGTCCCGCACCACCCCGTGTGGCCGCGACGGCGCGCGGCGGGCCGCTCAGCGCGCGGCGGCCCGCAGCTGCTGCTGCTCGCGCAGCCGCAGGCCGGCGCGCAGCGCGATCCGCACCGGCGCCTGGTACCACCGGCTGTAGCGGCGCTCGAGGTACTGCAGCGCGCTCGCGTGGTGCGCGCGGATCATCGGCGCCGGACGCTCGCGCCAGGACGTGCCGCCGACGTGCGTGACCCGGACGTCGGGGACGTAGAGGTTCTCCCACCCGGCGTGGCCCAGGCGCTCGCCCAGGTCGACGTCCTCGAAGAACATGAAGTACGACTCGTCGAAGCCGCCGACCTGCTCGAACGCCTCGCGGCGCAGCAGCAGGCAGGCGCCCGAGAGCCATCCCGCCTCGCGCAGGTAGCCACCGGTCGACTCCTGGCGCGCGTGGTACGCCCGGGTCCACGGGTTGTCCGGCCACAGGCGGGCGAACATCGCGTGTCCCGCGCCCTGCCGCAGGGAGGGCAGCGCGCGGGCGGACGGGTACATCGTGCCGTCGGTGTTCATGAGCATCGGGCCGAGCGCACCGGCGCTGGGCTGCTCCTCACCGGCGGCGACGAGCCGGTCGAGCGCGCCCGGCGTCCACTCGATGTCGGAGTTGGCGACGACGATCCACGGTGCGTCGGCGCCCGCGGCGCCCCGGTTGGCGGCTGCGCCGTACCCGAGGTTCGACCCGGGAACGAGCAGGCGGCCGCCTGCCCCGGTCACGACCGACCGGGCGACGGTGTGATCGGTGCCGTTGTCGACGACGACCAGCTCGACGGGTCCGCGGGACGCGGTCGCGAGGGTCTCGGCGAACCGGGCCAGCTCGTCACCGGGGTGGTAGACGACGCAGACCACCCGCACGCGGGGGGTGGCCGTGTCGTGGGTGGGCGCCCGCGTGCCGGCGGGCTCGGGGGAGTGGCGCGTGGTCATCGACGGTCACCTTAGTGGGCGCAGCTCAGCGCCCGTCGTCGTAGCCCGGGTCGATCTCCTCCGGGCTGCGGTCCAGCAGGTGCGCGACCTGCTCGACGACCACGTCCCGGACGAGGTCGGCGAGGTCCGCCGGGTCCGCCGCGCGTGCCTCGACCGGACGGCGGTAGACCACCACGCGGTGCGGCAGGCCGGCGTCGGCGGGGAAGTACCGCCCGAGCGGCACCCCGCCGTGCTCCCACGGCGCGGGGTTCGACGGCGGCACGTCCTCGACGGCGAACTCCGCGCCCTCCAGCTGCCGCGCCCAGCGGCGCTCGAGGTCCTCGACGGCGTCCAGCACCAGGTCGTCGAACCGTTCGGCACGCGTGCGGTACCCCGGCGTGCTCATCGGCAGGACGGTCCCGCGCAGGCCGCGCCCGCGCCGGTCCCGCCGGCGCACGGGTGCCGCCGCGGCGGGAGCGCCGACCGTGCCGCGGCGTGGGCCGGTGGGGCGGGAGGGGCCGAGCGGTGTCACACCGTCACTGTAGCCACGGTGCCGCCGCCGTCCGGCACGCGCGTCCGACACGCGGTCCGCGCGCGCCGCGGTGCGGGCCCGACGGGGGGTACCGTCTGCACGTGAGATCCGTCCGACAGTGCTCGCGCACGGCGTGCCCGCACGCTGCGGTCGCGACGCTCACCTACGTGTACGCCGACTCCACCGCCGTCCTCGGCCCGCTCGCGCAGCTCGCCGAGCCGCACTCCTACGACCTGTGCGTGGAGCACGCCGACCGGCTGACGGCCCCCCGCGGCTGGGAGGTCGTCCGGCTGCTGCCGGAGCTCCAGGCCGCGGCGCCGAGCCACGACGACCTGGTCGCGCTGGCCGAGGCCGTGCGCGAGGCGGGTCGGCGACGCGCGCCCGACCCCGCGCCGGCGCTGGCGCCCGCCGCGGCACCGGCCCCGGACACGTCGCGCCGGCGGGGCCACCTGCGGGTGGTGCCCGGTGCGGCGCAGGGCGAGCAGCCGTGACCCCGCCGCGGGACCGGCGCCCGCCGGCGGACGAGCCCCTGGGCTCCATCACGCGCCCCGTCGTCGACGACTCGGCGACCGCCCCGGAGTGCTACGCCTGCGCGGCCACCGACCTCACCCGGGTGCGCCTGGCACTCCCGGACGGACGCCCCGCGGTCTTCGCGTCCTGCCCGGCCTGCGAGGCCACCGCGTGGTTCGTCGTCGAGGGCGACGGCACGCCCCTGCGGCCCGACGGCTCACCGCGCGCCTGACCGCGCCCGACCGTGCCCGCCCGTACGACGCCCGACCGACCCCTGGAGATGCCATGACGGCGACGCCCGGCCCCGCCACCGACCTCGAGCCCTGGGCGCGTGCGCTGCTGCGCTGCCCCGTCACCGGGGCGGAGCTCGTGGACGGCACGGACGACGAGGGCGCACCGGCGCTGGTCTCGACCGACCCGGAGCGTCCGCTCGTCTACCCCGTGGTCGACGGGATCCCGGTGCTGCTCGTGGACGAGGCGCGTCCCGCCACCTGACCGGGTGCCGCCGGTCGCCCACGGGCGCTCACAGCTCCGGGTCCGGCACACCGTGCGGCAGCCGTCGCAGCAGCGCCGCCTCGGCCTGCTCGCGGCGCACCCGCTCCGTCTCGACGACGGTCTCGCGCCGTCCGCGCTCGGCGAGCACCGCCGACAGGAACACCTCCGGGTGCGTCCCCGGGGGCGGCGGCGGGCTCACGTACGGCCGCAGCTCGGCCGCCAGGCGCGCGCCCAGCTCGGCGCGCGAGCCCGGGTGCAGCGTCGCGGCCCGTCCCAGGAACTGGCGGACGGCCAGCGCGAGGCCGTCCGGCAGGCGCGCGACGTCGGCGTGCGCCGCCCACCCTGCCAGCTGCGGGGGCATCACCGCGGCGGTCCGCACGGGCGCGGCCGTGCGCACGCGTGAGCCGTACGTGCCGGCGAGCAGGTCACCCACGCGCTTGCCCCGCGGGTTGAACAGCGAGCACAGGACGGCGACCGACCCGAGCGTCGCCCACAGCTCCACGACGCCGGTCAGCGCCCGGACGAACGCGTGCCGGAAGGTGATGGGGCCGCCGTCGTCGCGGACGATGCGCACGCCGGCCACCAGCTTGCCGAGGGACCGGCCGCGGCTCAGCGTCTCGATGGTCGTCGGCACGACGACCGTGACGGTGACGATCACCACGACGGTGACGATGCGGTAGTACTCGGCCGGGATCGAGATCTCGACGCCGCGCAGCAGGACGCCGACCACGACGGCCGCGGCCCCGAGCGCGAGGACGTCGACGAACCCCGACAGGAGCCGGGACGCGACCGACGCGGGCCGGGTGTCGAGCACCACGCCCTCGCCGATGACGACACCGTCCTGCAGGTCGGGGTGGCGGGCGCCGGTCGTGGTCACCCGCGCAGGGTATCCGGCGACGTGCCGACCCGTGGGACGCACGTGCCGGGCGTCGGCGATGGCAGGCTGGGGTCGTGGACCTCGACGCGTACACCCGCGCCCGCACGCCGACGTGGGCGCGCCTCGACGAGCTGGCCCGCCGGCGCCGCCTGACGGGCGCCGAGGCCGACGAGCTCGTCGCCCTCTACCAGGCGACGGCGACGGACCTGTCGGCGGTGCGGTCGGCCGCCCCCGACCCGGAGACCGTCACGCGGCTGTCGCAGGTCCTCGCCCGGGCACGGGCCCGGCTCGCGGGCACCCACGCACCGTCGTGGTCGGACGTGGCGGCGTTCGTGGGGGTGCGGCTGCCGGCCGCGTTCTACCGGATCCGCTGGTGGACCGTGGCCGTGATGACGGCGTTCCTGGCCGTCGGGACGGCCACGGGCGTCCTGGTCGCCACGTCGCCCGACGCGCTGGCGCTCATGGGCACGCCCGCGGAGCAGCGCCAGTACGTCGAGCACGCGTTCGCGGAGTACTACGAGCCCGGCGCCGGGTTCGCCACGATGGTGTGGACGAACAACGCCTGGATCGCGGCCCTGTGCGTCGCCACCGGCATCACCGGCGTCTTCCCCGTGTACGTGCTGTTCTCGAACGCGGTCGGCGTGGGCGCCGCGGGCGGTCTGATGGCGGCGCACGGTCGGCTGGACGTGTTCCTGCAGCTCATCTCCCCGCACGGGCTGCTGGAGCTCACCGCGATCTTCGTGGCCGGTGCTGCGGGGCTGCGGCTCTTCTGGACCTGGGTGGACCCGGGCCCGCGTCCCCGCGCCCGGGCCCTGGCCCAGGAGGGGAGGGCGCTGTTCACGGTCGCCATCGGCCTCGTCGGGGTGCTCGCCGTGTCGGGTCTGGTGGAGGGGTTCGTCACGGGCTCCGCACTGCCCTGGCCGGTGAAGGTCGCCGTGGGCGTCGTGGTGCTCGCCGCGTTCTGGGTGTACGTGCTGGTGCTCGGGCGGCGCGCCGTGGAGGCCGGGCACACCGGCGACCTCGACGACGACCGTGCCGGGTACGCCGTGGCGACGGCGGGCTGAGCGCTCAGCGCGCGTACCGGACCACGTGCTCGTCCGCGTCGTCGGCGAGGAACCGCACGGCGTCCTCGGCGGCCGCGACGACCTCGCGTCGCCGCGCGACCGGCAGGGGCTCGAGCGGCGTGACGGTGAGGGTCGCGGTCGTCCTGCGCGAGCGCGCCGGGCCGTCCGCGCGCGTGCGGTCGATCGCCCAGGTGGCACGGACCCGGCCGTCCACCAGCACGGCGGCCGGTGCGCGGCCGTTGGGCGTCTGCAGGCGCCGCCGGTGCGCGTCGTCGATCACCCGCGTGCGCTGGGCGTGCGCGAGCCAGAGGTTGTCGTAGTCCGGCAGCAGGCGGACCGGTGCGGGCACGTCGGGGTCCGGGCGCGGGGCGTCCGGCAGGTCGAGCAGCTCCCGGGGGCGCCCGCCGGGGCGGGCGGGCGCGGCGGGGACGGTCACGAGCCGGTCCCGCAGGCCGTCGACGACCGCGCGCTGGCCGGTCAGGCCGGACCACGCCTGCACGTCGGCCACGCTCGCCGGCCCGAACGCGGCCAGGTACCGCAGCACGACGTCCTGCGTGGCACGGAGCAGCGCGTCCTGGTCCGTGAGGTCGGGGGCGGCGTCGGTGACGGCGGGGACCCACGCGTCGAGCGTGGTCCAGGTGGTGGCGGCCGACCGTCGCCACAGCCCGCGGGGGGTGACCTGCACCAGCGGCAGCAGGGCGCGCGCGAACGCGGCGAGGTCCGCCGGGCGGGCCGTGGGCACGTCCCGGGCCAGGTACGCCGCCAGGTCGGTCGTGCGGCGGGGGGCCGCGCGCAGGTGCGCGCCCGCCGCCGCCGCGAGGTGCTCCAGGTCCACGACCGCCAGCGCGGCGCGGCGGTCGGCGTTCGCGGTGAGCTCGCGGCGCATGACGGGCCGGGCGAGGGCCGCCAGCACCGGGGCGTCCGCCGCGGTGACGAGGTGCACGGTCGAGCGCATGACCGCGATCCGCAGCACCGTCCTGTCCAGCAGGGCGGCGTCCAGGTCCTGCGTGGTGAAACCCTCGACGCGGCTCCACAGCCCCAGGAACGGGGACCACGGGTTCTGCGCCTGGAGCCCGACCAGGTGCTCGACCACCCGTGGCACGGGGTCGCGCGTGGGCGTCAGCAGGTGCTGGCGCGCCAGCAGCGCCCGGTTGAGCGCACGGTCGTCGAGCATGGCCCGACCGTAGCCGCGGACGCCGGCAGGGGCCCGTCGCGCGTCCGTCGTCGGGCGGCCCGCTACAGCCGACCTGCCGCCTTGAGCGCCAGGTAGGTGTCCGCGAGCCGCGGCGCGAGGTCGTCGGGCGTGGCCTCGACCACCTCGACGCCGCGCTGGCGCAGGCGCACCGCGACGGCGGCACGCTCCAGCGAGGTGCGCTCCGCCGCGGCGGCGTCGAACACCTGGTCGATCGTGCGCCGCGCGGTGCGCAGCTCCTCGAGCTCGGGGTCCGCGACCGAGGCGAGGACCACCTGGTGGCGGCGCGTCAGGCCGCCGACGACGTCGAGCAGACCCTGCTCGACGGCGGCGGGGTCCAGGGAGGTGAGCAGCACGACGAGCGCCCGGCGGCTCAGTCGCGCGCGCACCTGCGCGACGAGACCGGGCCAGTCGGTCTCGACGAGCGCGGGCTGCACGGTCGCCAGCGCGTCGGCGAGCGCCGGCAGCACGCGCGACGAGTGCGTGTCGACGGCCCGGGCGCGCACCCGGCGGTCGTACGCCAGCAGCTCGACGCGGTCCCCGGCGTGCGCGGCCAGGACACCGAGCAGCAGCGCGGCCTCCACCGACGCCTCGAGCCGGGTGCCGTCGAGCACGCGGGCGGCGCTGGTACGCGACGTGTCCAGCACCAGGAGCACGTGCCGGTCGCGCTCGGGGCGCCACGTGCGGACCACCACCTCGCGCCGGCGGGCGGTGGCACGCCAGTCGATCGACCGGACGTCGTCACCGTCGACGTACTCGCGCAGCGAGTCGAACTCCGTCCCGGCGCCGCGCACCTGCACGGCGGCGCGCCCGTCGAGCTCGCGCAGCCGGGCGAGCCGCGACGGCAGGTGCCGGCGGGACGCGAACTCGGGCAGGACGCGCAGCCGTCCGGGGACGTCGAGCGACACCTGTCGTCCCGCCACGCCCAGCGGGCCGGACGTGCGCACGGTCACGCGCCCGGCGACGGCGTCGCCCCGGCGGGTGGGGACCAGCGTGGTCGTGACCCGGCGCCTTTCGCCCGGTGGCACGTCCACGCGGTGCCGGGGGGTGCGGGCGCCGGTCGGGGCGTCCCCGCCCGGCAGCGTCGAGGGCGGCCACGCGTCGCGCACCAGCACGCGGGCCGTGCGCCGGCCGGTGTTGCGCAGGGTCAGCTCGGCGTCGGCCGTCCCCGACAGCCGCACCGAGGTGGGCAGGCGGCGGGCGACCGCCAGCTCGCGCGGCGACGCCGCCAGGGCGACGTCGACCGCGCAGAGCGCGACGACCACCAGGGCCCACACGCCCACCGTGAGGGGTGCGGGCAGCAGGGCGACGGGCACCAGGCCCGCGAGCGCGACGAGGACCGCGCGTGACGTCAGCGCCACGGCTCAGCGGGGGACCGGGACGGAGGCGAGCACCGTGTCGAGCACCGACTCGGTCGTCACGCCCTCGATCTCCGCCTCGGGGCGCAGCTGCACGCGGTGGCGCAGCGTCGGGTGCGCGAGGGCCTGCACGTCGTCCGGGGTGACGTAGTCGCGCCCCGACAGCCACGCCCACGCGCGGGAGGTCGCGAGCAGCGCCGTGGCGCCGCGCGGCGACACGCCGAGGCTCAGGGACGGGGACGTCCGGGTGGCACGGCAGACGTCGACGACGTACCCGAGGACCTCGGGTCCGACCTGGACGCGGGCGACCTCCGCACGGGCGCGGTCGAGCTCCTGGGCCCCGGCGACCGCTCGCAGGCCGGCCGCGGCCAGGTCCCGCGGGTCGAACCCGGCGGCGTGCCGCGCCAGCACCTCGACCTCGTCGGCGCGCTCGGGCAGCGGGAGCAGCAGCTTGAGCAGGAACCGGTCCAGCTGGGCCTCGGGCAGCGGGTACGTGCCCTCGTACTCCACGGGGTTCTGCGTCGCGACGACGACGAACGGGTCCGGCAGCGCGCGCGGCACCCCGTCCACGGTCACCTGCCGCTCCTCCATGGCCTCGAGGAGCGAGGCCTGCGTCTTGGGCGGCGTGCGGTTGATCTCGTCGGCCAGCAGCAGGTTCGTGAACACCGGGCCCTCGCGGAACGAGAACTCGGCGGTGCGCGCGTCGTAGACCAGCGACCCCGTGACGTCACCGGGCATGAGGTCGGGCGTGAACTGCACCCGCTTGGTGCCCAGCGACAGGGCGCCGGACAGCGAGCGGACGAGCAGGGTCTTGGCGACTCCGGGCACCCCCTCGAGCAGGACGTGACCGCGGCACAGCAGGGCGATGATCAGCCCCGTGACGGCGGCGTCCTGACCGACCACGGCCCGGGCGACCTCCGTGCGCACGGCAGCCAGGGAGCCGCGCAGCGCGTCCCCGGCCCCGGTGCTGGCGGCCGGCGACGTCGGCACGGTGGTCGGGGGCACGGGTGCGGCCGGCGCGCTCGGGGGCGGCAGCGTCTCGTCGGTCACGGTCGGTGTACCTCGCTCTCCAGGTGGTGCAGGTCGTCGGCGAGCCGCAGCAGGCCCGCGTCGTCGGTGGGCGGCGGTCCGTAGACCAGGGTCTCGATGTCCCGCGCCGGCCGGCCGGTGGCACGGGCGACGGCGTCGACGACCGCTGCTGCGTCCGCCGAGCGCGGCAGGCCGAGCCGGTGCGCGACCCGGGCGGCCGTCCCCGCCCGCAGGGCGGCAGCGGCGTGCCCGTGCGCCCGCACGCGGCGGTACAGGCGGCCGCGCCCGCGGGTGGCCTCGGCGGACCGGACGACGACGGGCAGGGGCTCGGCGACGACGGGCCCGAGGCGCCGTGCCCGCCACACCATGGTCACGAGCAGCACGAGCACCAGCCACCAGGTGACGGGCCCCACCCACGGCACGAGGTCCGTGAGGGCCGGGGTGCCGGTGTCCTGCGTGACGGGTCCCACGTCGTTCAGGCTCGGCACGTACCAGACGAGGTGGTCGTGGCGGCCGAGGACCCGCAGCACGAGCGCGGCGTTGCCCTCCTCGTCGACCCTGTCGTTGCTGAGGAGTCGGATGTCCGAGAGCGCTGCGACGCGGCGCCCGTCCTGCTCGAACGTCAGGTAGGCGCCGGAACCGTCCGCGGCGGGGAAGCACACGACCGCCCGGCCGGTGTCGTCCCGGTAGCCGCCGCCCGCCACCACGGTGCCGGCCGCGAGGGCGTCCGGGTCGGCGCACTCGGCGGCCCGGGAGCGCGCGGCACCGGCGGAGCTGCTGGCGGAGATGCCGGGGTCGAGGGTCGACAGCGCCCAGCCCGCGTCCACGAGCACGAGGTCGTCGTCGAGGGCGACGAGCGCGTCGAGCTGGTCGGTGCCGAGCAGCGCGTCGCCGACGACCACGACGGTGCTGTCGCCGGTCGCGGCCGCGACGGCGGCGGACGCCGTCGTGACGGACTCGACGGTGACGCCCTGACGCTGCAGGACCTGGGCGACCGCGCGCGACCCGGCCGGGCCGGGGTTGTCCGGGCTGCCCGGCGCGTTGCTCGTCGGCGGGGCGGGCAGCACGAGGGCCAGCGCGCCGGCCACCACGAGCGCGAGCACGACGAGCCACGGCCGCGCCCCCCGCCAGCGACGCGCGGCGCGCGAGCGCCCGGTGGTGCCGTCGCCGACGACCTCGCCGGCCGGTGCCCACGCCGGTGCGGTCATGCGTCCACCGCCACGGGGCGGGCGGCGCGGACCGCGGCGTCGAGCTCGCGCATCGCGGCGTCGTCCGGCGCGGCCGCGGGCCGGTCGCCGTACACGACGGCGTCGAACAGGTCGCCCCCGCGGGCCAGCGCCCCGGCGTGGGGAGGCAGGGCGGCACCGGCGAGCCGGGCGGCCTCGTGCGCCGTGCGCCCGGGGCGGTCGTCGAGCAGCCCGCGTTCCTCCAGGTCACGCACGACGGCGCGGTAGCGGTCGGCGACGGCCGTCGACCAGTCGCCCGCCTGCGCGGCCGCGTCGGCCGCGTCGCGCAGCTGCGCCGCGGTCCGACGGTCGTCGGCGCTCAGCACCGCGGTGCGCCGGCGCCGCGCGCCGGCGCGCACCGGTCCCGCGACGACCAGCGCGACGACGACCACGACGAGGACCACGCCGACGGCGACGAGCAGGACCGTGCGCCCGGACATGCCGACGTCCGGGAGGCCGTCCAGCAGCTCGGCGAACCAGCGCAGCACGCGCTCCAGCAGGGTCTCCTGGCGGTGGTACGCCGGGTCGAGCAGCTCGCCACGCACCCAGCGGCGGGCCTCGGCGGCGTCGGGCTCGACCGGTACCCCGGCGAGGACGATCACGGCAGCTCCTGTCCCGCGGCCGTCACGCCCCGCCCGCCGCGGCGCGCGCGAGCTCGAGGTCGAGCCCCTCGCGCCGGATGCGGACGTCGACGTACAGCAGCGCCACGACCGCGGCCATGAACGTCGTGGACAGCGTCAGCCCGACGATCTGGCCGAGGGCGGAGACGAGGACCGAGGCGTCGTCGGACCCCGACGTCACGCTCACGACGCCGGCGATCAGCCCCGCCGGCACGAGGACGAGGTACATGAGCACCGAGATCAGGAGGTTCGCGAGCAGGTAGATGCCGAGCAGGCGCCAGAAGCTGCCGCGCGTGAGGCGCCAGGCCCGCACGACGGTCGGCCAGAACCGCTTGCCCTCGAGCATGAGCGCCGGGGGGACCAGGAGCGTGCGGGTCGTGACCCACACCCCGCCCACGACCAGCGCGAGGCCGCCGACCAGCGCCACGACCACCGCGGCGCCGTTCGCACCCGCCGCGACGAGCCCCACCACGGCGCCTACGAGGGCGGCGACCGCGAGGAACGAGACGAGCAGCTGCAGCAGGGCGAAGCCGACGAGGGACCACACGCGCCGGGTCCGCCACACGTCGCGCACGGCGACCTTCTGACCCAGCACCGACCGGCTCACCGACACGATGAGCAGACCGGTGAGGATCGACGTCACGGGCACCAGCAGGGGGGTCGTGACGACCTGCCCGCCGCTGACCGACAGGAGCTCGGAGACCGCCGCGGAGTCGGCCGCGGACGACCCGTCGTCGAGGGGGAAGCTCCCGAGCGCGGCACCGAGCAGGCTGCTCACGTAGAGCTGCAGCAGGGTCTGCAGGGCGACCGCGACGGTCACGACGACGGCGGACAGCCCGAACATGACCGTGGGGTTGGCGCGCACCGCCCGGACCGCACCGTCGAGGATCTCTCCCAGCCCGAGCGGGCGCAGCGGGATGATGCCGGGCTGCAGCGCGGGCATGCGCCACGCCGCCGGGCCGCCGGTCCCCGGCGGCGGAGGGGCGCCCCACCCGGGGGGTGCGGTCGGCTGCCCCCAGCCCGGCGGCGGCGGGTTGCCCCCGGTGGTCGGCTGGTCCGTCGCCGGCGGCACGGGCGGCTGCCCCGACGCGGGTGGTGCGGAGGGCTGCCCCCACGCGGGCGGTGCGGGCGGCTGCCCCCACGCCGGCGGTGCGGAGGGGCCGCGGTCCGTCACCGGCGGCGCAGCGTCACCGTCGGGTGCACCCGACGGGGTGCCGGCCGGGCTCGCCCACGGCGTCGCGGGCGCGCCGTCGTCGTGCGGGGAGGTCATGCGTCCGCTCCTCGTCGCGTGCGTCCGGGTCGACGAGGGGTGCCCGTCGGCCCCCCATCGTGCCACGGGGGCGGTCCGCGGAGGTCCCGGACGCGCAGGTCACCCGACTGCGCGCGGCGGACGCCCCCGCCGACCGCCGACGATGAGACAATCTCCGCCATGAAGGGACGCGTCCTGGTCGTCGACGACGACACCGCACTGGCCGAGATGATCGGCATCGTGCTGCGCTCCGAGGGTTTCGAGCCGGTCTTCTGCGAGGACGGCGACGAGGCGCTCGGCGTCTTCCGGGCGACGCAGCCCGACCTGGTGCTGCTCGACCTCATGCTGCCCGGCAAGGACGGCACCGAGGTGTGCCGGCAGATCCGCGCCGAGTCGGGGGTGCCGATCGTCATGCTGACGGCGAAGAGCGACACCGTCGACGTCGTCCTGGGCCTGGAGTCCGGGGCGGACGACTACATCTCCAAGCCGTTCAAGCCGAAGGAGCTCGTCGCGCGGGTGCGCGCACGGCTGCGGCGCAGCGACGAGCCGGCCCCGGAGCACCTGGCGATCGGCGACCTCACGATCGACGTCCCCGGGCACCGGGTGGAGCGGGCGGGGCGGCCCATCTCCCTGACGCCGCTGGAGTTCGACCTGCTCGTGGCCCTCGCGCGCAAGCCCTGGCAGGTGTTCACGCGCGAGGTGCTCCTCGAGCGGGTGTGGGGGTACCGGCACGCGGCCGACACCCGGCTCGTGAACGTCCACGTCCAGCGGCTGCGCTCCAAGATCGAGACGGACCCCGAGCGGCCCGAGATCGTCGTGACCGTGCGGGGTGTGGGGTACAAGGCTGGTGGCGGGAGCACGTGAGCAGGTGCCCTCGTCGGGCGCGCGGGCGTCGGGCGGCGGCATGGCACGGCTGACCGCCTGGGCGCGGCTGGGGCGTGCGCGGTGGGGACGGCGTGCCCGGGGTGTGGCGCGGCGCTGGCGCTCGTCGCTGCAGCTGCAGGTCCTCACCTCGACGCTGGCGATCGGTCTCGTGGCGCTCGCGGTCATCGGGGCGTACGTGAGCGAGCGGACGAGTGCGGGCCTGTTCGAGGACCGGCTGGGCCAGGTGCTCGAGGAGAGCGCGCGCAGCACCCAGCAGGTGCAGGACCAGCTGTCCGCGTCCCCGGCCAGCACGTCCCCCGAGGTGGCGCTGCTGCTGGAGGACGTGACCACGGCCCAGCGCAACGGCGGCTCGGGCGAGCGTGACGTCTTCCTGCTGCGGGCCCCGGGCCAGAACACCTCCATCAGCGTCGGGGCGACCGCGACCGACAGGTCGTTGGTGGCGCTCGTGAGCCGGGACCTCAAGCAGGCGGTGGCCGACGGCGGCCAGCACTGGCAGTCCGTGGCGATCCCGACGGCCGACGGCCGCACCCAGCCGGGCATCGTCGTCGGCCAGCAGGTCGACGTGCCGATGGCCGGCACGTACCAGATGTTCTTCCTCTACAGCCTGCAGGCCGAGCAGGAGCGGCTGGACTTCCTGCTGGGGACGCTCGCACTGGCCGCCGTCGCGGTCGTCGCGCTGCTCGGGGCCATGACGTGGTCCGTCACCCGCCGCACCGTCGACCCCGTGCGCCGCGCGGCCCACGTCGCGGAGCGGCTCGCCGACGGTCACCTGTCGGAGCGGATGGCCGTCCACGGCCGCGACGAGATGGCGACGCTGGCGCGCACCTTCAACGAGATGGCCGAGAGCCTGCAGGACCAGATCCACCGCATGGAGGAGCTCTCGACGCTGCAGCGGCGGTTCGTCTCCGACGTGTCGCACGAGCTGCGCACGCCCCTGACCACCATCCGGATGGCGGGCGAGCTCATCCACGGCGCACGGGACGACTTCGAGCCCTCCGTGAAGCGCTCGGCCGAGCTCCTGGCGACGCAGCTGGACCGCTTCGAGGACCTGCTGGCGGACCTGCTCGAGATCAGCCGGTTCGACGCGGGCGCCGCCGTCCTGGACGCCGAGGGACGCGACCTGCGGGACATCGTCGTGCAGGCGGTCGACAACGCCGTCCCGCTGGCCGTGCGGCGCGGGTCCTGGCTGCGGGTCGACCTGCCGGACACGCGGGCCGACGCGGACGTCGACCCCCGACGCGTCGAGCGGATCCTGCGCAACCTGCTGGTGAACGGCGTCGAGCACGCCGACGGCTCGCCCGTCGAGGTCACGGTCGGCGTCGACGCCTCCGCCGTCGCGGTGACGGTGCGGGACCACGGCGTGGGCATGACGGCGCAGGAGGCCGAGCACGTCTTCGACCGGTTCTGGCGCGCGGACCCCGCGCGGGCGCGCACCACCGGTGGCACGGGCCTGGGCCTGGCGATCTCCCTCGAGGACGCCCACCTGCACGGCGGGACGCTCGAGGCGTGGGGGCGGCCGGGGCACGGGGCGTGCTTCCGGCTGACCCTGCCGCGCCGTGCCGGGATCCGGCTGACCGGCTCACCGCTGCCCCTGCAGCCGGAGCCCGAGGCCTTGCCCGCGGTCGACGCCGGTCCGCGGCGCAGCACCGACCCGGTGGCGCTGCCGGAGCTGCCGCCGATGACGGGGGAGATCGCGATCGTGAGCAACCCGACGGACCCCGTCCGGACGGACGTGCGGCTCGACGACGCGGGCGTGCCCGCGGACGTCCGGGGCGCGCTGTGACGCGCCGGTCCGCCTCGGCCGGCAGGCGCCTGGCCGTCGTGTGCGCGCACGTCCTCGCGCTCGTCGGTCTGACCGCGTGCGTCGCCATCCCCACCGAGGGCAGCGTGACGGCGGGGGACGGCGAGGTCCGCGAGCAGGACAGGGTCGTGGTGCTGGCGCAGGGGCCGCAGGCCGACGCCGACCCCGTCGGCATCGTCGAGGGGTTCCTGCTCGCGGCGGGCACCGAGGTCACGGGCGACTTCGAGGTCACCCGGGAGTTCCTGTCGGCCGACGAGCGCGCGGAGTGGGACCCCGGTGCGGGCACGGTCGTGGCGAGCCAGCGCAAGGTCGAGCAGACCGGGGAGGCGCAGGTCACCGTCTCCCTGACCGTGACCGCCAAGGTGGACGCGGAGGGGCGGTTCGTCGAGGCGCCCGCCGACGCCGTGGAGACCCTGCGGTACGAGCTCGTGCAGGACGCGCGCGGCGACTGGCGGATCTCGCACGCCCCGGACGTCCTGGTCGTGGACTCGCGACGCTTCGCCTCGCAGTTCCGTGCGGCGTCCGTCTACTTCCTCACGCCGGACCGCGAGATGCTCGTGCCCGAGGTCCGGTGGTTCCGGGACCGGGACCGCAGCGTGGCCACCTCCGTGGTCCGGGCCCTGCTCGCCGGGCCGTCGCCGTGGTTGCACGACGCGGTGACGTCGGCGCTGCCGGCCGGTGCGGTCCTCAAGCCGGAGGCGGTGTCCGTGGAGCAGGGCGTCGCCGAGCTCGCGCTCGAGCCGGCGCGGGCGGTGCTCGACGCGGACCGCGGCCTGCTGCTCGCCCAGCTCGAGGCGTCGCTGCGGCCGCTCGGTGTGGCGACGCTCCACGTGCGCGCCGGCGCCGCCGGGGCGCTGCTCGAGGGGACCGCGACCGACCTGCCCGTACCCGGGTCCGACGAGCTCGAGATCCTCGTCGACGGCGGCACCCTCGCGCTCGGCGAGGGCGCCCCCACCGCCGTGGACGGGGTGCGGGCCGTGACCGGTGCGCGTCCGGGTGCGCCCGCGCGCTCGCCCGACGGCACCGTGCGCGTGGCGCTCGCCGACCCGTCGACGCTCGTGACCGTGCCCGTGGGGGACTCGCCGCAGCGGGTCCTGCTGAGCGGCGGGTCCCTGGTGGCACCCTCGGTCGACCGCTTCGGGTGGGTGTGGACGGCGCGCAGCGCGGTCCCGGGTCGGCTGGACGTCGTCCGGACGGACGGCACGCTGGTCGAGGTGACCGCCGAGTGGCTGGAGGGCCGGACCGTGGACGCCGTGCGGGTGTCGCGGGACGGCACGCGCATCGCCATCGTGTCGCGCGGCACGGACGGGACCACGCTCGACGTGGCGGGCATCGTGCGCGACGACGCCCGCACCCCGCAGACGATCGGCGAGGCCGTGGCGGCCGGCGCCGCGCTGACGCCGACGGCGTCGGTGGTGTGGGTCGACGAGGTCACGCTCGGCGTCCTGTCCGACGGGGAGGCGGGCCCGACTCCCTACCTCGTCCCGGTGTCCGGGACGAGCTCGCCGCTGCCCGCCGTCGCGGACGCGACGTCGCTGGTGGCCGACCGCGGGCTGCGGACGGTCCACGTCGTCACGGCCGGTGGTGACCTGCTGCGCCTGCAGGGCGGGACGTGGGTCGAGGTGCCCGGCGTCACGGGCATGCTCACGGTGACCGGCGCGGCGTTCCCCGGCTGACGTCGCGCACGGCGGGTGGTGCCGGACGGTCGGCCGCCCACAGCCCCGCGCGGGTCGGTCGGCCGCCCACAGCCCCGCGCGGGTCGGTCGGCCGCCCACAGCCCCGCGCGGGTCGGTCGCTGTCCACGGTGCGTGCTGCCGGCGTCGACGCCGGCGCCCGGGTCGTGCAGGCTGCCCGGGTGTCGATGGATCCGGCGGGCGCTGTCGTGCCGTCGTGGCGCCGGCGCGTGCGCACCCTGGTGGTGGCCGCCGGCCGCGACGTCGCGGGGCTGGTCGTGCCGGTCGCCTGCGCGGGCTGCGGGCGGGTCGACGAGCCGTGGTGCGCGCCGTGCGCAGCCGCGCTCGCGGGGCCCGTCGTGCGTCGCGACCACGGCGCCGGGCGGCTCGACCTGCTGGACGGCCGCACGCTGCTCCCGGTGCTGGGCCCCGGCACGTACGCCGGACCCCTGCGTCACGGCGTCGCGGCGTGGAAGGACGGCGGACGGACGGACCTCGACCGTCCGTTCGCCGCGGCGGCCCACCGCACCGGCAGGGCCCTGGCCCCCGGCACCGGGCACGTGGCGGGCCGGGCGGGACCGGTGCTCGTCGTGGCGGTGCCGTCCACGGCGCAGGCGCGCCGACGCCGTGGCCGGGACCCGGTCGACGTGCTCGCCGCCGCGGTCGCGGAGGGTCTGTGCAGCGGTGGCGTCCCCGCCGTCCGGGCGCGCCCGCTGGGCCGGTCCGGTGGCCCCGACCTCGCCGGCCTGGGTGCCCGGGCGCGCGGCGACGCGCTGCGGGGGCGCGTCCGTGTCCGTGCCGCGGCGCGTCTGCGCGGGCGTGTCGTCGTGCTCGTGGACGACGTCCTGACCACGGGCGCGACCCTCGCGGCGTGCCACGGCGCGCTCGTCGCGGCGGGGGCGCGCGTACCGGCGGCCGGTGTGCTCGCGGCCACCCCGCCTGCTGGGGCCGCGGGTGTCGCGGATGTCGCACCGTCGGTCCGTGGCGTTTCGCGTCGGGACGCCGCGGAGGGTTAGCGTGGTGCCTGGGAACGATGCCGCGACGGCTCTCCTGCAGCAGTCCGACGGAGGGCGCGCGGTGGAGGAGGTGATGTCGCCCGCCCCGTGGAGGGGCAGCTGAAGTTCGTCCCGTCCGGGCGGGCGTCGCCCGCCCCTGACCTCTCAGGAGGCCCCCATGGAGATCGTGGTTGCCGGTCGGCACACCGAGGTGTCCCCGCGGTATCGCGCGCACGTCGAGTCCAAGCTCGCCAAGATCGAGCAGCTGGCCCCGCGCGCCCAGCGCGTCGACGTCCTCGTGTCGCACGAACCGAACCCGCGTCAGTCCGACTCCGCCGAGAGGGTCGAGCTCACCGTGGTCGACAAGGGGCCCGTGATCCGCGCGGAGGCGTGCGCCGACGACGCGTACGCGGCCCTCGACGTCGCGCTCGGTCGTCTGCTCGAGCGGCTGCGCCGCGCGCGCGACCGGCGCAAGGACCACCGCAACCACACTCCGCTGGCGCCCGTCGACGTGCGCCCGCCCGAGTCGGAGCCCGAGCCGCGGTCCGCACCCGAGACGGGTGAGGACGGCGTCGTCGAGGTCGCGCTCGGGGACTCCCCGGTGGTCATCCGCGAGAAGGTGCACCACGCCGAGCCGATGACGGTCGACGACGCGCTCTACGAGATGGAGCTCGTGGGGCACGACTTCTACCTCTTCGTCGACGCCGAGACCGCCCAGCCCGCCGTGGCGTACCGCCGCCGCGGCTGGAGCTACGGCGTCATCAAGCTCGACGCACCGGTGTCGATCGCGGGACCGGAACGCGCGGCGGGCTGAGCCCGCGGCGACGACGGGGCGGCGGGCCGACGGGTTCGCCGCCCCGTGGCGTGTCCGGCGCCGGTGCGCGCACGAACCGCCCGGCGTCCGTGTCGGTGGTGCCCGGCCCCGGTGCCGGCCGGCGCGGTCCGTCCGGCACCGGGGGTCCGGTGGCGGCGAGCGCCCGGAGGGGGGCGTCGGCCGCGGGACGACCGTCGCCCGCGACGGCCTCCCGCGTCAAGAGTGGCGGAGATGTTTCGGAGAACTTTCGGCGACATGGCACCGGTGAAGCGGTTCCGGGGGCACGGCGGTGGCCGGGGATCACTGCTCGCGGGTGCGCCGACCCGTCGAGATCCGCAGGGAACTCAGGAACCGCCCGTCGACGACGGGCGCGGCCGGCGAAGGTCGTGCGTCGAAAGTGTCGGGATGCGTGCGGGTGTGTCGGAGGGCTCCGGCAGGATCGGCGCCATGGCCGCCGACGTCGACCACCTCACGCGCTCGCAGGCGCGTCGCCTCGCTCTGCGCGCCTCCGGGCTCGACCGCCCGCGGCCCGTCCGGGGTGCCGTCCCGGGCGGGCGGGCGCTCCAGCAGGTCGTCGGCCGTCTCGGTCTGCTGCAGGTGGACTCCGTCAACGTCCTGGCGCGGGCCCACCTCGTGCCGGTCTACTCCCGGACGGGACCCTGGGACGTGTCCGCGCTGGACCGGGCCACGAGCCGGGCCCCGCGCCGCCTCGTGGAGACGTGGGCGCACGAGGCGTCGCTGGTGCCCCCGACCACGTTCCGGGACCTGGCCTTCAAGCACGCGGCCAACCGTGCCCGGGTCGAGCGGCGCGGCGACACGCTGCACGGCGTGCCCGTGGGCCGCTCGCCGGAGGTCGCGGCCGTCCGCCGCATCGTCGACGAGGTGGGCCCCGTCACGGCACGCCAGGTGCAGGACCTCCTCGGGGGCGACGGACGTCGCTCCGGGGACTGGGGGTGGTCGTGGACGGACGCCAAGCGCGCCCTGGAGCACCTGTTCCTCGTCGGTGAGCTCACGACCGCGGGCCGCAACGCGCAGTTCGAGCGCCGTTACGCCCTGCCGGACCGCGTGCTCCCGCCGGAGGTCCTCGCCGTGCCCCCGCCGGACCAGGCGACGGCGCGACGCCGGCTGGTCGAGGTCGCGGCCCGCGCGCACGGGGTGGCGAGCCTGCGCTGCCTGGCCGACCACTGGCGGACCGCGACCGCCGCGACGGCCACCGCCGTCGCGGAGCTCGTGGAGGAGGGCGTGCTCGTGCCGGTGCAGGTCGAGGGGTGGCGCGGTCCGCTCTACCGGCACCGCGACGCGACCGTCCCCCGGCGTGCCCACGGGCGGGCGCTGCTCAGTCCCTTCGACCCGCTGGTGTGGGAGCGCACGCGCACCGAGACCCTGTTCGGGCTGCGCTACCGCCTCGAGATCTACGTCCCGGCAGCGGCTCGGGTCTGGGGGTACTACGTGCTGCCCTTCCTGCTGGGGGAGCGTCTGGTCGCCCTCGTCGACCTCAAGGCGGACCGGCGGCGGGGCGTCCTGCAGGTGGCCGCGGCGCACCGGGCGCCCGGCCCGGCCGCGGACCCGGCGGCGGGTGCGCCCGGGGACGCCGAGGTGGCGCACGAGCTGGCGCGCGAGCTGCGCACGGCGGCGCGGTGGCTGGGCCTGGCCGACGTGGCGGCCGGTCCGGAGGCGGTGGGCGACCTCGTGGCGGGGCTGCGGCACGAGCTCCCGGGAGCCGAGGCCTGAGCCGACGGCCACGCAGGTCCTGCGGCTCGCCTACGATGGTCGGGCCCGGCCGCGCGGTCGGGCGACACGCACCGCCCCGACGCCGCGAGCGGACGGGCGCCAACGACGTCGGGAGAGTTGCGTGACGGCGATCCTCGAGAAGGTCCTCCGGCTGGGCGAGGGGCGGATCCTCAAGAAGCTGTCCGGCATCGCTGCACAGGTCAACGCGCTGGAGGACAGCTTCACGGCGCTCTCCGACGCCGAGCTGCGCGAGGAGACGGACCGCTTCCGGGCGCGTCTCGACGAGGGCGAGAAGCTCGACGACCTGCTGCCCGAGGCGTTCGCCGCCGTCCGTGAGGCGTCGCGTCGCACGCTGGGCCAGCGGCACTTCGACGTCCAGCTCATGGGCGGCGCCGCCCTGCACCTCGGCAACATCGCCGAGATGAAGACCGGTGAGGGCAAGACGCTCGTCGCCACGCTGCCGGCGTACCTCAACGCGCTGTCGGGCAAGGGCGTGCACGTCGTCACCGTCAACGACTACCTGGCGGGCTACCAGGCCGACCTCATGGGCCGCGTCTACCGGTTCCTCGGCCTGACCACCGGGACGATCCTGTCGCAGCAGACGCCGGCGCAGCGTCGCGAGCAGTACGCCGCCGACATCACGTACGGCACGAACAACGAGTTCGGCTTCGACTACCTGCGCGACAACATGGCCTGGAGCGTCGACGACCTGGTGCAGCGCGGCCACCACTTCGCGATCGTCGACGAGGTCGACTCGATCCTCATCGACGAGGCGCGGACGCCGCTCATCATCTCGGGTCCCGCGTCGGGGGACGCCAACCGCTGGTACGGGGAGTTCGCCAAGGTCGTGCGGCGCCTGCAGCCGGAGCGTGACTACGAGGTCGACGAGAAGAAGCGCACCGTCGGCGTCCTGGAGCCGGGGATCGCGCGCGTCGAGGACTACCTCGGGATCGACAACCTCTACGAGTCCCTGAACACGCCGCTGATCGGGTTCCTCAACAACGCCATCAAGGCCAAGGAGCTCTTCAAGCGCGACAAGGACTACGTCGTGATGAACGGCGAGGTCCTCATCGTCGACGAGCACACGGGCCGCATCCTGCCGGGCCGCCGCTACAACGAGGGCATGCACCAGGCCATCGAGGCCAAGGAGGGTGTGGCGATCAAGGCGGAGAACCAGACGCTCGCCACGATCACGCTGCAGAACTACTTCCGCCTGTACGGCAAGCTCGCCGGCATGACCGGTACCGCCGAGACCGAGGCGGCCGAGTTCCAGGGCACCTACAAGCTCGGTGTCGTGCCGATCCCGACCAACCGGCCGATGCTGCGCATCGACCAGAAGGACCTGGTCTACAAGTCCGAGGAGGGCAAGTTCGACGCGGTCGTCGCGGACATCGTCGAGCGGCACGCCAAGGGTCAGCCGGTCCTGGTGGGCACGACCAGCGTCGAGAAGTCCGAGCTGCTGTCGTCCAAGCTCAAGAAGCAGGGCGTGCCGCACGAGGTGCTCAACGCCAAGCAGCACGCGCGTGAGGCCTCGATCGTCGCGCAGGCCGGTCGTAAGGGCGCCGTGACGGTGGCGACCAACATGGCCGGCCGTGGCACCGACATCATGCTCGGCGGCAACGCCGAGTTCATGGCGGTCGCCGAGATGACCGCACGCGGGCTCGACCCGGCGGAGAACGCCGACGAGTACGAGGCGGCGTGGCCCGACGTGCTGGAGAAGGCCAAGGTCGCCGTCTCCGCCGAGCACGACGAGGTGACCGAGCTGGGTGGCCTGTACGTGCTGGGCACCGAGCGGCACGAGTCGCGCCGCATCGACAACCAGCTCCGTGGCCGGTCGGGTCGCCAGGGCGACCCGGGGGAGTCCCGGTTCTACCTGTCGATGCAGGACGACCTCATGCGGCTGTTCAACTCCGGCCTCGCCGAGTCGATGATGACGCGCGCCGGGTTCCCCGAGGACATGCCGCTGGAGTCCAAGATCGTCACCCGCGGCATCCAGTCCGCGCAGTCGCAGGTCGAGGCCCGTAACTTCGAGATCCGCAAGAACGTCCTGAAGTACGACGACGTCATGTCCCGGCAGCGCGAGGTCATCTACGACCAGCGGCGCCGGGTGCTGGAGGGCGAGGACCTCCAGGACCAGCTCGCGCACTTCCGCAACGACGTGCTGACGGACTACATCGCCCTGGCCACGGCCGAGGGTCGCCCGGAGGACTGGGACCTCGAGGCGCTGTGGACCGCCCTGCGTGGCGTGTACCCGATCTCGATCACGCCCGAGGAGGTCGTGGAGGAGGCCGGCGGTCCCACCCGCCTGTCCGCCGAGCTGCTGACCCGCGAGGTCCTCTCCGACGCCGAGCACGCCTACGCCGAGCGTGAGGAGAAGCTCGGTGGGGCGAACATGCGCCAGCTCGAGCGGCGCGTCGTCCTGTCGGTCCTCGACCGCAAGTGGCGCGAGCACCTCTACGAGATGGACTACCTCAAGGAGGGCATCGGCCTGCGCGCCATGGCGCAGCGCGACCCGCTCATCGAGTACCAGCGCGAGGGCTTCCAGCTCTTCACGGCGATGACCGACGCCATCAAGGAGGAGTCGGTCCAGTACCTCTACAACCTCGAGGTGCAGGTCGCCCAGCCCACGGACGGGCCGGTCGTCAGCGCGGACTCCGCGGCCTCGGCCGCGGCCTCCGTCGGTGCTGCCGCCACGGCCGACCGTCCGGTCGTCGACGGCCCTGCGGCCGACGGCGAGCCGGCGCCCGGGGCTCTCGTCGCCAAGGGTCTCGACGGCCCTGCCGAGCGCACGCCGCTGCAGTACACGGCGCCGTCCGCTGACGGTGACGGTGCGACCGTCACGCGCGCGGAGGGCGGTGCCGGTGCCGGTCGTCCCGCCGCCCCGGCGTCCGGCGGGGCGAACCGCGCCGACCGTCGCAAGCAGGCCAAGCAGCGCAAGCGCTGACGCTCACCCGATCTCCAGCGCCGTGACGCGCCACGCGCCGCGGTGGGACTCCAGACGGAGTGCCACCGCGCGCACGCGCACGCCGTCCTCGACCACGAGGCACGCCTCGACGGTGTGGTCGTCGAGCGGGCAGACCCGCACCCGGCGGGCTGCCGGGCGCCGCGCGTGGGTGAGGACGCCCGCGCGGCGCACGAGCGCGGCGCGCTGCTGCAGCGACTCCAGCACCGTGGGCGACACCCACCGGGCCAGCTGAGCGGCCGCCCGGCGCGCCAGCACGACCTCGACGCACGCGAGCCCGACGCCGTGCGCGAACCGTCCGGCGTCCGTCGCGGGTGCCGCGCCCCGGTCGTCCGGCGGGTCGCCGGCGGGTGCCCGCTCGGCCACTGCGAGCCGGTGCAGACGCTCGACCAGCGAGGGCGGGGGTGAGAGCTCCGCGGCGCGCCGCCCCGGTGGTGCGGGCGCGGCCGGGACGAGCCTGAGGCGCGGCCGGCCCCGGGCGGGAGCCGGGCTCCCGGGGTGGTCGGGCGGGCGCGGGGACGTGGGCGTTGCCGGCTCCGGGTGCGTGGCCGTCGGGTGCCCCCCGCGACCCGCGGCGGTGATGGCGGTGAGGGCGTCCTCGAACGCGGCCCCGGCGACGTCGTCGTGGTCCGGCGTCGTCATCGTGGGCTCCCGGTGGTCGGCACGGTCAGGGTCTGCCCGGGCTGCAGGACGTCGGGGTCCGGGCCGATGGTCGCGGCGTTCGCCGCGTACCACCGCGGCCACTCGGCCGCGACGGCGGCGTCGGACGCGTCGGGCCCGAGCGCGCGTGCCGCGATGCCCCACAACGTGTCGCCGGCGCGGACCACGACGACCTGCGCCTCCCGGGGTGCCGGCGTCGTCGCGGCCTGAGGCGGCGCCGCCGGGGCCGGTGCGGCGACCTCCTGCAGCGCGGCGACCTCCTGCAGCGCGGCGCCCGACGGTGCGCGGGTCGCGATCGGCGAGGTGCCCGCGGTGTCCGGGGGGTCGGACGGCGGGGCGTGGGCGACGGTGCCGCCGCCGGTCGCGGTGGGCGACCACCCGAGGTCGACCGTCACCACAGGGCGGTCGGCGGGGGAGTCGGTGCCCTGGGCCCCGACCGCGCTCCCCAGTCCCACCGTCGCCGCGACCGCCACCGTCAGGGCGCGGCGCACGAGCCCCGGCGCCCACCGGTGGACGACGGACTCACCCGTGCGCCACGCACCGCCGGCGGTGCGCGCCGCGGCGCACGCGGCAGCGAGCAGCGCGGACGCCCCGAGCCAGGCGGCAGCGAGAGCACCGCTCACCACGACGGCCGGACCGACGACCGCCTCGACGCGCCACACCTGCGTCGACCCGATGTGGGCGACCACCCAGGCGAGGAGGAGCGCGGCGGCGGCCGTCGCGCCGGTGCCGAGCAGGACCAGGCTCGCCACGGCGCGGCGCGGTGTGGCGCCGCGGGGTGGCGGGGGTGTCGTCGGCAGCGGCACAGTGCTCCTCTTTGATGCAGTTTGATGTCGTTTGACGTCGACTGGTGAGGACAGGTGTAGTCGAGGCGGGCCCGGATTGTCCAGTAGGGTCCGATCCGTGACGTGGGGTGAGGGCGCGGTGGCCGGGGACGCCGCGGGCCGGTGGGAGCGGCTGTTCGCCGACCTGGAGGCCCAGCTCGCCGCCGGCAGCGCCGCCGAGACGCGGTGGGACGTGGCCGAGCTGACCCGCGCCGAGCGTGCGCGGGTGGGGCTGGCGGACCGGCTGCGCGCGTCGACGGGGCGTCGCCTGCGGGTCGTCACGACGGACGCCGGCGCCTTCGAGGGGGATCTGGTCGACGCGGCGCCGCAGTGGCTCCTGCTCGCGTCCGGTGCGGGCCGGACCGCCCTGGTCGTGGTGGCGGCGCTGGCGGCGGTCGAGGGGCTCGGGGCGCACGTGGCACCGCCCGCGGGCCGCACCGAGTCGGCGCTCGGGCTCGGGCACGCGTTGCGCGCGCTGGCGCGCGACCGTGTCGGCGTGACCGTGCACGCCCGGGGTGCCGTGCTCGCCGGACGTCTCGAGCGCGTCGGGGCCGACCACCTGGACCTGATGCCAGCGACGGGGCCGGCGCGGCCCGTCTGCGTGCCGTTCGACGTGCTGCAGGCGGTGGTGTCGCGGTGACGCGGGCCCGCGTCGACGTGGCCCCGCCCGCGGCGCGCGACGTGCGCCGACCGGGCCGCGGCGCGGCCGGGTTCAGGCCGGGTGCGTCAGGCCTGCCCCTCCGACGCTGCGGGGGTGTTGCGCGCCCGGGTCTCGGCGTACATGCGCTCGATGTACCGCTCCAGCTCGGCCGACTCGACGCGCCACTGGAGCCGCCCGCCGATCTGGATCGCGGGCAGCTCGCCCGACCGCACGAGCGCGTACGCCTGCGGGGCCGAGACGTTGAGGATCTCGGAGACGTCGGCGAGCGTCAGGAACCTCGGTGCCATTCCCGCAGTCTCGCACGGCCGACCTCGCGCGGACCGTTGTCCACAGGCGCCGTCACCCCCCGCCCGTGTCGCTGCCGACCGGGCCAGACTCGTGCCGCCGGGACGCACGTCGACCGGCCCCCTGCTGCCCGCCGTCCCGGCTCGCCCGTGGGCCGTCGACTCGTCCGTCATCGCTGATCAGGAGCTGCTGTGGACACCACCGTGCTCGACCTGCCCGCCCCGGCGGCGACGCGGCTGCGCCGCCCCGGGTGGCGCGACCCCCGGCTGCTCGTCGGGTTCGCGCTCATCGCCGCGTCCGTCGTGCTCGGCAGCTGGGCCGTGACCTCGGCGCAGCGGACGGTGCAGGTGTACGTCGCCCGGGACGTGCTCGTCCCGGGTGCCGCGCTGTCGTCCGCGGCCCTCGTCGTGGCGGACGTGCGGCTCGCCGACCGTGTCGAGGGGTACCTGCGGGCCGATCGGCCCCTGCCGGAGGGTGCCGTCGTGGTACGTCCCGTCGGCGCCGGTGAGCTGGTGCCGCTGGGGGCCGTCGGCGCCGCGGCCGACCTGCAGGTGCGCGCGGTGCCGGTCGCCCTGGCGGGGCCGCCGCCGAGCGGCCTGGTCGCGGGGTCGCGCGTCGACCTCTGGTTCACACCCGAGCAGGGTGCGCCCGGCGCCGCCGACGCGGGCGCGACTCCACCGGCTCCGCTCGCGGCGGACCTCACCGTCGCGGAGTGAGCGCACCGGACGGTGCGTTCACGAGCGGCGGCGCGCGCACGGCCCACGTGCTGGTCCCCGTGGACGACCTGCCGACCGTGCTCGGCGCGCTCGCCGGCGACGGCCGCGTCGACGTCGTCCCCGTCCCGGGCGGCTGACGTGGGCGTCGGGGTGCTGTGCGCGGTGCAGGGCGCGGCCGAGTCGGTGGTCGTGCAGGCCGTGGAGGGGTCGGGCGGGCGGCTGTCGGTGACGCGGCGGTGCGCCGACCTCACCGAGCTGCTCGCCGCGGCGGAGGCGGGACTCGGCGGGCTGGCGGTCGTGTCCGCCGACCTGGACCGGCTCGACCGGGAGGCCGTGGCGCTGCTGCACCGGTGCGGCGTCCGTGTCGTCGGCCTGGCGGACCCGGCGCGCCCGTGGCTCGCCGAGCGCTTGACCGCGCACGGCGCCGACCTCGTCCTCGACGTGGCGGACGACGGGGAGGTGCCGGACGTGGTGCGCGGGGCGCTGGCCGTCCTGGAGGACGTCCCGCCCCGGCAGTCGGTGGCCCGGCCCGCCCCTCCCACGCGCCGCGGGGCGACCGTGGCCGTCTGGGGGCCCACCGGCGCCCCCGGACGCACGTTCGTCGCGGTCAACCTGGCCGCCGAGCTGGCCGCGCTCGGGCGGTCGACGCTGCTGGTGGACGCCGACACGTACGGCGGGGTGGTCGCGCAGGTGCTGGGGGTGCTCGACGAGGCGCCCGGCCTGGCCGCCGCGGCCCGGGCAGCCGGCCAGGGGGCGCTGGACCTCGGCACGCTCGCCCGTCTCGCACCGGTCGTCCTGCCGGGCCTGCGGCTGCTGTCCGGCATCTCCCGTGCGGACCGCTGGCCCGAGCTGCCCGCCAGCTCCCTCGAGCCGGTGCTGTCCCAGGCGCGGGCGCTCGCGGAGGTCACGGTGCTCGACACCGGCTTCTGCCTGGAGCAGGACGAGATGCTCAGCTACGACACGCGGGCGCCCGCGCGGAACGCCGCCACGATCACCGCGCTCGAGCAGGCGGACCTCGTCGTGGTCGTCGGCGCGGCGGACCCGGTGGGGGTCCAGCGACTCGTGCGGGCGCTCGCCGACGCGACGGACCGCGGCCTGGCCGGCACGCGCCGCGTCGTCGCGAACCGCGTGCGACCGACGGTGGCCGGCGCACGTCCGGGGGAGGCGGTCGCCGCGGCGCTGGCCCGGTACGCGGGCGTCGAGGACGTGGTGCTCGTGCCGGAGGACCGTCAGGCAGCCGACACGGCGCTGCTGGAGGGGCGGGCGCTGCGGGAGGTGGCGCCCGGCTCCCCGGCGCGCCGCAGCCTGGCGGCGCTCGCGGCGCAGATCGTGGCGGGCCTGCCCGCCGACGCGCCGGGCGCCCGCGTCGCGGTGGGGTGAGCCGGCAGCGGCAGACTGGTCCCGTGCGCGTCTACCTGCCTGTGACCCTCGACGAGCTGCAGCAGTCCTCCCCGGTCCTGCTCGGACCCCGACCGGGGCATGCCGTCACGTCGGCGCTGCGTGCCCTGTGGCCGGACGAGGACGAGGAGGGGTGGGAGTACGCGGCGCAGGCCGGCGCCGGCGACGGCTCGGTCGCGCTGCTGGGCGGTCGCCCGGACGCCCCGCGGCTGCGAGTCGTCGTCGCCGCCGACGTCCCCGACGGCTGCGTGCGCGCACCGGAGGACGCCGCGGTGCCCTCCGCCGTGGAGGTGGTGTGCGAGGTCACCCTCGCCCAGGTGGTGAGCGTGCACGTCGACGAGCCGGCAGCGGCCGCGGACGTCACGGCCGCGGCGGCGGGGGACGAGGCGGCACTCGAGCGCCTCGACGAGCGTGACCTGCTCTGGTACGACGTCACGGAGATCGCGGACATCCCGGTCGCCTGAGACCTGCCGCCGACCCCGGTGCGCCGACCGTGACCCGCGCCACGCGCGGCCGGTTGGACCGCCGGGCCCCGGCTCGGGTAATGTTCCCGGTCGGTGCGGGGCAGTGAGCCGCGCGCCGCTGGTGCTGTGCACGGGTCTTCGATCCGGTCACAGCCCTTGGGGTATGGTGTAATTGGCAGCACGACTGATTCTGGTTCAGTTAGTCTAGGTTCGAGTCCTGGTACCCCAGCGTTGTTCTTCGGGCGTCAGCCCGTTGACCAGCACGGATGCGTCCGCCTCACGGCGGGCCGCCGGACGTCGCGGATTTCGGCTCGCGGCGGACGTCGGGTACAGTATCCACTCGGCACACGGCCTACGGGTTCGTGAGCAAGGCCCCCGTTGTGTAGCGGCCTAGCACGCCGCCCTCTCACGGCGGTAGCGCCGGTTCGAATCCGGTCGGGGGTACGGTCGAAGGCCCGGTCACCATGGTGACCGGGCCTTCTTCGTGCCGCGGCACCGCATCCGGGCGAGTGCGGCGGGGGCGGCCGGGGCGTGGTGACGTCCGTCACGGTCCGCAGACGAAGGAGCCCGAGCCCGTCGGCGACGCCGATCGGGCCCGGGCTCGTGGTCGGGGAGGTCAGTCGGCGGTGCGGCGCAGCACCTCGGTCAGCCGGTTGGCCGCCGAGACCACCGCGGAGGCGTGCAGCCGGCCCGGCTGCCGGGAGAGGCGCTCGAGCGGCCCGGAGACGGACACGGCGGCCACCACGCGCCCCGACGGGCCGCGGACCGGCGCGGAGACCGAGGCGACCCCGACCTCGCGCTCGGACACCGACTGCGCCCAGCCGCGACGACGCACCCCGGACAGGATGGTGGCGGTGAACTTCGAGCCCTGCAGGCCCCGGTGCAGCCGGTCCGGCTCCTCCCACGCCAGGAGGACCTGCGCCGCGGACCCGGCCTGCATGGTCAGCGTCGCGCCCACCGGGATCGAGTCGCGCAACCCGATCGGGCGCTCCGCCGCCGCCACGCAGATCCGCTGGTCGCCCTGCCGGCGGTACAGCTGCGCGCTCTCCCCGGTGTGGTCCCGCAGCAGCGCCAGCACGGGCCCTGCGGCGGCCAGCAGCCGGTCCTCGCCGGCAGCTGTCGCCAGCTCCGACAGGCGCGGGCCCAGCACGAACCGGCCCTGCAGGTCGCGCGCCACGAGGCGGTGGTGCTCGAGGGCGACTGCGAGGCGATGGGCCGTGGGGCGGGCAAGATGGGTGGCGGCGACCAGCTGTGCGAGGGTCGCGGGTCCGGCCTCCAGGGCGCTCAGCACCGACGCGGCCTTGTCCAGGACGCCGACTCCGCTAGAGTTGTCCATAGGTCGATATTGGCGTCTCGAAGGCTGAGATGCAAGCCGGAGGCCACCAGGCACCGTCGAACAGTCATCGACCCGGTGACCCGGGAGGCCCCCGCCCGGACGAGAGGAACGACGCACATGGCCGGCACGCTGGCGGAGAAGGTCTGGGACGCGCACGTCGTGCGCCGTGGCACGGACGGTGCCCCGGACCTGCTGTACATCGACCTGCACCTCGTGCACGAGGTCACGAGCCCGCAGGCCTTCGAGGGCCTGCGCCTGGCCGGCCGGCCCGTGCGTCGTCCCGACCTCACGCTGGCCACCGAGGACCACAACACCCCGACGCTCGACATCGACCGTCCGATCGCCGACGCCACGAGCCGCACGCAGATCGAGACGCTGCGCAACAACGCCGCGGAGTTCGGCGTGCGGATCCACTCGCTCGGTGACGCCGACCAGGGGATCGTCCACCAGGTCGGTCCGCAGCTCGGGCTGACGCAGCCGGGGCTGACGGTCGTCTGCGGGGACTCGCACACCTCGACGCACGGGGCGTTCGGCGCCCTCGCGTTCGGCATCGGCACCAGCGAGGTCGAGCACGTCCTGGCGACCCAGACGCTGCCCCTCGCCCCGTTCAAGACCATGGCGATCACCGTCAACGGCGCGCTGCCGATCGGCGCCAGCGCGAAGGACATCATCCTGGCGATCATCGCCAAGATCGGCACCGGCGGCGGTCAGGGCTACGTCCTGGAGTACCGGGGCGAGGCGATCCGCAACCTCTCGATGGAGGGGCGGATGACGATCTGCAACATGTCGATCGAGGCCGGGGCGCGCGCGGGCATGATCGCGCCGGACGAGACCACGTTCGCCTACCTCAAGGGCCGCCCGCACGCGCCCGAGGGCGCCGACTGGGACGCCGCCGTGGAGTACTGGCGCACCCTGCGCACCGACGACGACGCCGTCTTCGACGCGGAGGTCGTGCTCGAGGCGGCCGACCTCGAGCCGTTCGTCACGTGGGGCACCAACCCCGGCCAGGGTCTGCCGTTGTCGGGCAACGTGCCCGTCCCGGAGCAGATCGCCGACGCCAACGAGCGCGTCGCGGCCGAGCGCGCCATCGAGTACATGGGTCTGACGCCCGGACAGCCGCTGCGCGAGATCAAGGTGGACACCGTCTTCATCGGCTCGTGCACCAACGGGCGGATCGAGGACCTGCGGGCCGTCGCCAAGCTGGTGAAGGACCGCAAGAAGGCCGACGACGTGCGCGTCCTGGTGGTGCCCGCCTCCGCGCGCGTGCGCCTGCAGGCCGAGGCGGAGGGCCTCGACCGGATCTTCCTCGACTTCGGTGCCGAGTGGCGCAACGCCGGCTGCTCGATGTGCCTGGGCATGAACCCCGACCAGCTCGCCCCGCAGGAGCGCTCGGCGTCCACGTCGAACCGCAACTTCGAGGGCCGTCAGGGCAAGGGCGGGCGCACCCACCTGGTCTCGCCGCTCGTCGCAGCGGCCACCGCGATCCGCGGGACGCTGTCCTCGGTCGCCGACCTCGGCCCCGACGTCGAGGTCCCCGACGGCAGCCCGCTGCACACCGACGACGCGCTGCAGACCGTCTGACGCCCCCGAGACCCCGACAGGCAGGCCCATCATGGAGAAGTTCACCCAGCACACCGGGGTCGGCGTCCCGCTGCGGCGCAGCAACGTCGACACCGACCAGATCATCCCCGCCGTGTACCTCAAGCGGGTCACGCGCACGGGCTTCGAGGACGCGCTGTTCGCGGCGTGGCGCGGCGACCCCGCGTTCGTCCTCAACCAGGACGCCTACCGGGCCGGCTCGGTCCTCGTCGCCGGCCCCGACTTCGGGACCGGGTCGTCGCGCGAGCACGCCGTGTGGGCGCTGAAGGACTACGGCTTCCGTGTCGTGATCTCGCCGCGGTTCGCGGACATCTTCCGCGGCAACTCCGGCAAGCAGGGCCTGCTGGCGGCCCAGGTCGCGCAGGAGGACGTGGAGCTGCTCTGGAAGGTCCTCGAGACGCGGCCCGGCACCGAGGTGACCGTCGACCTCGGGGCGCGCACGGTCGTCTGCGACGACGTCGTGGTGCCGTTCCAGGTCGACGACTACACGCGCTGGCGGCTCATGGAGGGGCTCGACGACATCGGCCTGACCCTGCAGCACGCCGACGAGATCACGGCGTTCGAGCAGCGTCGCGAGTCGTGGCGGCCCGCCACGCTCCCCGCGAAGCACCTGCCGCCGGTCCCGGTGCGCCCGGCGCGGCCGGTCGTGGCGGTCGACCTCGGGCCGACCCGGGGCGCCTGACGACGTCCTGACCTGCTCGCTCGACGGGGCGGGAGCGCGGCACCCGCCGTGCTCCCGCCCCGTCGCTTGTGAGGGTTCTGCGAGAACAGCGCGCAGCGGGACCGAGATGACGCGCGCATCCCGTCGCGTGGTGGACGATATGGGCATGAGCGACCTGCTGTACGTCGAGGGTGGCAACCCGTTGCGCGGCGAGATCACCGTCCGCGGAGCCAAGAACTTCGTGTCGAAGGCGATGGTGGCCGCCCTGCTGGGCGAGACGCCGAGCGAGCTGCGCAACGTCCCTCAGATCCGGGACGTCGCGGTCGTCTCCGGTCTGCTGCGGCTGCACGGTGTGACCGTCGAGATCGACGACGACGCCGGCACGATCAGCCTGGACCCGACGGACGTCGAGTCGGCGCACGTCGCCGACATCGACGCCCACGCCGGGTCCAGCCGTATCCCGATCCTGTTCTGCGGACCCCTGCTGCACCGCCTGGGCGAGGCGTTCATCCCGGACCTGGGCGGCTGCCGCATCGGCGACCGGCCCATCAACTACCACCTCGACATCCTGCGGCAGTTCGGCGCGGTCGTGGACAAGAGCGACAACGGCATCCGCATCCGCGCCCCGCACCGGCTGCAGGGCACCAAGATCGCGCTGCCGTACCCGAGCGTCGGCGCCACCGAGCAGCTGCTGCTGACGGCCGTGCGCGCCGAGGGCATCACCGAGCTGTCGAACGCCGCGATCGAGCCCGAGATCATGGACCTGATCAACGTGCTGCAGAAGATGGGCGCGATCATCTCCGTGGACACCGACCGGGTGATCCGCATCGAGGGCGTCGACCGGCTGGTCGGGTTCCGGCACACCGCTCTGTCCGACCGCATCGAGGCGGCGTCGTGGGCCTCCGCGGCGCTGGCCACCGGCGGGGACGTCTACGTCCGCGGGGCCACGCAGCCGGAGATGACGACGTTCCTCAACACCTTCCGCAAGGTCGGCGGGGAGTTCGCGATCGACGACGAGGGCATCCGGTTCTTCCACCCGGGCGGCGACCTGCGGTCGATCCAGCTCGAGACGGACGTGCACCCGGGCTTCATGACGGACTGGCAGCAGCCGCTGGTCATCGCCCTGACCCAGGCGCGCGGCCTGTCGATCGTCCACGAGACGGTGTACGAGAACCGGTTCGGGTTCGTCGACGCCCTGCTGGGCATGGGCGCCACGATCCAGGTCTACAAGGAGTGCCTGGGCGGGCGGCCCTGCCGCTTCGGCCAGCGCAACTTCTACCACTCGGCCGTCATCTCCGGGCCCACGCCGCTGTCGGCGGCCGAGATCGAGGTGCCGGACCTGCGCGGCGGCTTCAGCCACCTCATCGCGGCGCTGACCGCCAAGGGCACGTCCGCGGTGCGGGGCATCAGCCTCATCGACCGCGGCTACGAGCACTTCACCGACAAGCTCGAGGCCCTGGGCGCGACGTTCAGCCGCGAGCCCGACACGCGCCGCTGACGCGGCGCGGACCGCGGCACCCCGTGGCGCGGCTACGATCGGTTCCCGTGCCGTCGCCGTCGCGTTCCAACCTCGCCTACCGCAACGTCGCACGCATCGTGCGCACGCTGCTGTTCGCGACGACCCGCCCCGACTGGCACGGTGCCGAGCACCTGCCGACCGAGGGCGGGTTCATCGCGGTCGCCAACCACATGACGGAGGCCGACCCGCTCACGTTCGCCCACTACCTGTGGGACAACGGGCACGTCCCGCGTGTGCTGGCCAAGGCCTCGCTGTTCCGGGCCCCCGTCGTGGGGTCCGTGCTGCGCGCGACGGGTCAGATCCCCGTGCACCGCGACACCGCGGCGGCGGGTGACTCGCTGCGGGCAGCCGTCGAGGCCGTGCGGCAGGGGGAGTGCGTGGCGGTGTTCCCCGAGGGCACCCTCACGCGCGACCCCGACCTGTGGCCGATGGTCGGGCGCACGGGCGCCGCGCGCCTCGCGCTGACGACGCGGGCCCCGGTCGTGCCCGTCGCGCAGTGGGGCCCGCAGGACCTCCTCGCGCGGTACGGCAAGGTCCCCCACCTGGTGCCGCCCAAGAAGGTCACGATCGTCGCCGGACCCCCGGTCGAGCTGTCCGACCTCTACGACCGGCCGCAGGACACCGCGACGCTGCGTGAGGCGACCGAGCGCATCATGACGGCCATCACCGTCCTGCTCGAGGAGATCCGCGGGGAGCAGGCGCCTGCGGAGCGGTACGACATGCGTCGGCGACGCGCAGCCGAGGAGGGGACGACGCCGTGACGCAGCCGACAGGTCCGCTGCGGACCGCCGTCCTGGGGTCGGGGAGCTGGGGCACGACCTTCGCCGCCGTGATGGCCGACGCGGGGTGCGAGGTCACGGTCTGGGGGCGTGACGCGACCACCGTGGACGAGATCGTGCGCGACCGCCGCAACTCCCGGTACCTGCCGGGCGTGGAGCTGCCCGCCGCGGTCACCGCGACGCTGGACGCGCGTGCGGCGGTGGCCGACGCCGACGTGGTGGCGGTCGCCGTGCCGTCCCAGCGTGCGCGTGCCGTGCTCGCGCCGCTGGCGGACGCGGTGCCCGGGCACACCGTGCTGGTGTCGCTCATGAAGGGCGTGGAGCTGGAGACCGACCAGCGGATGAGCCAGGTCGTCGCGGAGAGCCTGGGCATCGCCGCCGACCGTGTCGCGGTGCTGTCCGGGCCGAACCTCGCGCGCGAGATCGCCCTGCGCCAGCCGACGGCCACCGTCGTGGCCTCCACGAGCCGGGACACGGCGGCCCTCGTGGCGCGCGCGTGCGCCTCGTCCTACTTCCGCCCGTACACCAACCCCGACGTCGTGGGGGTCGAGCTGTGCGGTGCGGTGAAGAACGTCATCGCGCTGGCGGTCGGCATCTCGCAGGGGCGGGGCATGGGCTTCAACACCATGGCCACGGTCATCACGCGGGGCCTGGTCGAGATCACCCGCCTGGGCCTGGCGCTCGGCGCCGACGCCGAGACGTTCCCCGGCCTGGCCGGGATGGGCGACCTCATGGCGACGTGCGCGTCCCCGGACTCGCGCAACCACACGCTGGGTGTGCACATCGGGCGGGGGATGCGCCTCGACGAGGCCGTCGTCGCCACGGGAGGGACGGCCGAGGGCGTGAAGTCCTGCCGCTCGGTGCTGGAGCTCGCGACGTCCCTCGGCGTGGAGATGCCCATCACGTCGGCCGTCGTGCAGGTGCTGCACGAGAACCTGCCCGTCGACGAGCTGGCCGGGTTGCTGCTCGCACGCCCGCACAAGGCCGAGGGCGTCTGACCCGGCGGCGTCCGAGCGCCGCGTCGGGTCAGACGTGCGCGTCGCCCGCGTGCGAGGCCGCGTCGAGCGCCGCGTCGAGGTCCGCCCACAGGTCCTCGACGTCCTCGATCCCGACCGACAGCCGGACGAGGTCGTCGGGCACCGTGGCCGACTCGGTGGCGAAGCGGCGGCGGCGCTCCAGCGTCGACTCCACACCGCCCAGGCTCGTGGCCGGCACCCACAGCCGCACGGCGGCGACCAGGGCGTCGGCACCGGCGGCGCCGCCGACGGGACGCACGCCGAGGATCGCCCCGAAGCCGTCCATCTGCGCGGCCGCCCGTGCGTGCCCCGGATCGCCGGGCAGCCCGGGGTAGCGCACCTCGACGACGTGCGCGTGCGCGGCGAGCCGTCGCGCCAGCTCGGCCGCGTTCTGCTGGGCGCGCTCGACGCGCAGCGCGAGCGTGCGCAGGCCCCGCAGTGCCAGCCACACCTCGAACGGGCCCGCGATCGCGCCGTGCGTGGTGCGGTGCGCCACGAGGCGGGCGTGCAGGTCCGGGTCGTCGGTGACCGTGGCGCCCAGCACGACGTCGGAGTGACCCGCGAGGTACTTGGTGACCGAGTGCACGACGACGTCCGCGCCGTGCGCCAGGGGGCGCTGCAGCAGGGGGGTCGCGAAGGTGCTGTCGACGGCCACGAGGGCGCCGACCTCGTGCGCCGCGGCCACCAGCGTCGGCAGGTCCGCGACCTCGAGCATCGGGTTGGTGGGCGACTCCAGCCACAGCAGGTCTGCAGGTCCGTCGGCTCCGCCCCGCACGGCGGCGACCACCGCGTCGGTGTCGGCCACGTCGACGGGATCGACCCGCAGCAGGCCTCGGCCGGCGAGCTCGCCCAGCAGCACGAGCGTCACCTGGTACGCGTGGCGCGGCACGACCACGCGCCCACCCACCGGCACGAGCGAGACGGTCGCGTCGACCGCCGCCATGCCGGACGCGAACACGGTGGCGGGCGGCCCCGTGACCGGTCGCCCGGTGGCCGCGTGGTCGGTGCGCTCGAGCACCGCCAGCGCCTCCTCGAAGGGCTCCCAGGCGGGGGTGCCGATGCGGCCGTAGACGAGCTCGCCCGTGGCGGGCGTGCCCTGCGAGACGAACGTCGAGGTGAGCACCACCGACGGGTTGAGCGCCGCACCGGGGGTGCGGGCGGGGCGCCCGGCGCTGACCGCGAGGGTGCGCGGCGAGGGGGCCGTGGGTCGGCCGTCGGGTCGCGGGGCGGGGGCGTCGGGCACCGGCGTGGTCACCGGGGCAGGCTACGCCCGGCGGGGTGCCGGGCGGGCCCACGACCGGAGCGCGGGAGGGTAGGGTCGGTGCGCGATGGACGCCACCGAGATGCCCCTGCCCGACGACGGCACCCGCAGCGGTGGTGACGCTCCCGCCGGCGGTCGCCGCCCCCGGGTCATGGTGCTCTTCGGGGGGCGCTCCGGCGAGCACGCCATCAGCTGTGCGACAGCCGGCGGCGTGCTGCGCGCCATCGACCGCAGCCGGTACGACGTGGTCGCCGTCGGCATCACGCGCACGGGCCAGTGGGTCCTCGCCGACGACGACCCCCAGCGCTGGGTGATCCGCGACGGGCGCCTGCCGGAGGTCGAGGACACCGCGACGCGCGTGCTGCTGCCGCAGGGCACGGGCGAGCACGACGTGCAGGTGATCCGCGACGGTCGTCTCGACGCCCCGCTCGGTGCCGTCGACGTCGTCTTCCCGCTGCTGCACGGCCCGTTCGGCGAGGACGGCACGCTGCAGGGCCTGCTGGAGCTGGCCGACCTGCGCTACGTCGGCTCGGGCGTCCTGGCGTCGGCCGTGGGCATGGACAAGCACATGATGAAGCTCGTGCTGGCCGGCTCCGGCCTGACCGTCGGCCCCTTCCGGGTGCTGCCGGGTGGGCGGCCGGCCGACGACGCGACCCTCGCGTCGTGGGTGGAGGACCTCGGTCTGCCGCTGTTCGTCAAGCCGGCCCGCGCCGGGTCGAGCCTGGGGATCTCCCGCGTCGACGACGCCGCCGACCTCCCGGCGGCGGTCGCCGCGGCCCGCGAGCACGACCCGAAGGTGATCGTCGAGGCCGGTCTCGTCGGACGCGAGATCGAGTGCGGTGTGCTCGGCGGTCGCGGGGGCGTCGCGCCCCGCGCGTCGCTGCCCGGTGAGATCGTCGTCACCGACGCCCGCCACAGCTTCTACGACTTCGAGGCCAAGTACCTCGACGAGGCGGGCGTCACGCTGTCCTGCCCCGCCGACCTCGACCCCGACGTCGTCGCACGCGTGCAGGACGTCGCGGTGCGCGCGTTCGAGGCCGTGGGCTGCGAGGGCCTCGCCCGCGTCGACGTGTTCGTGACCCCCGACGGCGACGTCGTCGTCAACGAGATCAACACCATGCCCGGCTTCACGCCGTACTCGATGTATCCGCGGATGTGGCAGGTCACGGGCCTGGACTACGCGGACCTCGTCGACGAGCTGGTCGGCCTCGCGCTCGAGCGGCCCACCGGCCTGCGCTGAGGGCGGCGCCCGTCACAGGCAGCTGCGCTGCTGCTCCGTGAGGGCGACCGCCGGTCCGAGCAGGTCGACGAAGGACGTCGAGTAGGTCGTCGCGACGGCCTCGGGCACCCGCAGCTCGACCGCCGGGACCCGGCCGTACGTGGTGAAGGTCCAGTCGCCGTCGTCCTCGACGACCACCCAGTCGATCGTCGGGCCCTGCGGCGTCGTGACGGACCGGCACTGGTCGGTGGTGGGTCCCGGCGGCTCGACGCCGCACCGCAGCACGAGCGCCGCACCGGGCTCGCCCCACGCCGTGGTGGCCTGGGCGTCGGTGTCGAGGCGGTCCAGCCCGTCGCCGAGCGAGTCCGGCAGCGCCAGCACGACCGAGGCGCACACGGGGTCGGTGGCGTGCGGGGCGACCGTCACGGGCACGGTCGGGGCGCAGGCCGTCAGGAGGAGGAGTGCGCTGCTCGCCGCGAGGGCGGCGGCGGTGGGACGGTGGTGCACGCCGCCACGCTACCCGTCGCGCGGTGGTGCCCACGCCCGTGGGCCCACGCACCGCGACGCAGCGTCTAGCGTGGTCCCGTGCCCCGGGATCCTGCCGTCGTGTCCGACCTCACCGAGCAGGGCCTGCTGGACCTGATCCTCCCGCACCTGCCCGTGGGCTCCGGCACGCTGGTCCCGCCCGGCGACGACGCGGCCGTGGTCGCCGCCCCCGACGGCCGCTACGTCGTGACGTGCGACGTGCTGGTCGAGGACGTGCACTTCCGCCGCCGCTGGTCGAGCGGGCAGGACGTCGGTCGGCGCGCGGCCATGCAGAACCTCGCCGACGTCGCCGCCATGGGCGCGCGGTCGGTCGCCCTGGTCGTCGTTCTCGTGGTGCCGCGGGAGACGCCCGTCGCGTGGGTCGAGGACCTCGCGCGCGGGCTCGGGGACGCGTGCCGGCCGCTCGACGTCGGTGTCGTGGGCGGCGACCTGTCGTCGGGTCCGGCGCTCATGGTGTCGGTGACCGCGCACGGGGACCTCGAGGGGCGCGCCCCGGTGCGGCGCGGGGGTGCCCGGCCCGGTGACGTGGTCGCCCACGCGGGACGCCGGGGATGGTCCGCGGCCGGCCTCGGTCTGCTCACGGCGGGGCGCGAGGACGCCGACCCGGGTCTGGTGGCCGCCTACCGCTCGCCCGAGCCCGCCCTGGCCGCCGGGCCGGCGGCGGCCCGGGCGGGCGCCACCGCGATGCTCGACGTGTCGGACGGGCTGCTGGTCGACGCGGGGCGCCTCGCCCGGGCGAGCGGCGTGACGCTCGCCCTCGACGCCCCCGGCGACGTGTTCGCCGACGACGTCGCGCGCCTCGGGCCGGCGGCCGCGCTGCTCGGTGCCGACCCGGTCGGCTGGGTGCTGGCCGGGGGAGAGGACCACGGCCTGCTCGCGACGTTCCCGCCGGACGCGGTGCTGCCGCCGCCGTTCCGTGCGGTCGGCGTCGTGCGTGAGCGGGGGGCCGAGGACGTGCTCGTGGCGGGTGCGGCCCCGACGGTCGCCCCGGGGTGGGACCACTTCGGCGGGTGACGCACCGCGGGTCGTGACGCACGGGTCGTGACGCCCAGGTCATGGCGGCCGCGGCACCCGGCGCGTCGGGCCGAGACGTGTCACCTGCGGCCCGGCGGGTCAGCCGCGGCGGTACCGCACCTCGAGCAGGTCCGCACCGCCGATGGTCTCGAGCCGCTCGACGCCGTCCGGCGAGAACCCGTGGCGGCGGTAGAAGTGCCGGGCGCGGGCGTTGTCCGCCAGCACCCACAGCGCCATCGGGGTGCGCTCGCCCACCTCGGCGAGCACGCTGCGGATCAGGTCCCGTGCCACGCCGTGCCCCCACGTGCCGGGGTCCAGGTAGATCGAGTAGATCTCGCGCTCCCCGCGGCGGGCGTCCTCGTCACGGCTCGGGCCGTACGTCGCGAAGCCGAGCAGGCGCCCGTCGGACTCCGCGACGAGCGTGCGGACGTGGTCGGCCGGACCGGCGGCGAGCATCTGCGCCCACCGTTCCCTGCGGCTGTCGGGATCGAGCGACCGCAGGTGCTCCGCCGGGACGATGCCGGCGTAGGCCTCCTGCCACGAGCGCACGTGCACGGCAGCGATCTCCGCCGCGTCGTCGGTGGTCGCGGGACGGATGGTGACCTCGTCGATGTGCTCGGCCATGCCGACACCCTGCCACAGGTCGCGGGCAGCACGAAGGCCCGCGAGCTGGTGCTCGCGGGCCCTCGGCGTGTCGTTGGTGCGTCCGCGCCGTGCGTCCCGTCGGGTCGCCGGGCGGTGCAGCGGCTCAGACGGCGCGCTGGACCTTGCCGGCCTTGAGGCACGAGGTGCACACGTTGAGGCGCTTCGGGGTCCCGGCGACGACGACGCGCACGCGCTGGATGTTCGGGTTCCAACGCCGCTTCGTACGCACGTGGGAGTGCGAGATGCTGTGCCCGAAGCTCGGGCGCTTGGCGCAGACGTCGCAGTTGGCAGCCACGGTCTTCTCCTGGTTCTGTCCTGTCGCGGGCCGACGGGCGACCCGGGGTCGTGCACGTCCCGCGCTCCCGCGCATCGGCCGGGCCCGCGGGCCCGGGACCGCACGGCGGTGCGTCGGAAGGTCTGTGGGGGTGCCGGACGGTGGTCCGGGCAACCGGGCAAGACTAGCCCATCGCCGGGGTGACGCCCAAATGTGGGTACGGTGCGGGACAGTGGGCCGCGGACGGGAGCCCGCAGCCGGCACGTGCGGGACCCCTGCGGTGCCCGGTGCGGTGCCCGGTGCGGGGCCCGGAGCCGTGCCGGGTCCGGGTCGACGTCGGTCAGGGGAGGTGCGGGTGGAGGTCGTCGTGCAGCACGTCGCGCTCGACGCCGCGGTCGTGCGCGCGTGGGCCGAGGGCGCCCTCGCGGCCTGCCGGGCGGCCCGGGAGCGGATCGACGCGGTCAACGTGTTCCCGGTGCCGGACGCGGACACCGGCTCCAACGTCGCCCTGACCGTCGCGGGCGGTGCGCAGGCGGTGGCGAGGGCGGGCGGCGACGCCGGTGCCGCGGAGCTCCTGGCGGTGTTCGCCGCGGGGGCGGCGCGGGCGGCACGCGGCAGCTCGGGGATCATCCTCAGCCAGTGGCTGGTCGGGTTCGCGGACGGGGTGCCGGACACGCTCCCGCCCACCGCGACCGACGGGGCGGGTGCCGCACTTCTCGTCGGTGCGCTCGAGCGCGCCGCGCGCGCCGCGGCCGCCGCGGTGCCCGACCCGCAGGAGGGCACCGTCCTGACGGTCGCGCGGGAGGTGGCCGCGCACGCCCGTCGCGGGCTGGGCACCCGCACCGCCGCCGTCGACGTGCTGGCGGACGCCGCCGCCGCGGCGCGCGCGGACCTCGCACTGCTCAGCGCCGGGCACGACGTGCTGCGCGCGGCCCGCGTCGTCGACGCGGGCGCCTGCGCCCTGCTGGTGGTGGTCGACGCGCTCGTCCGGACGCTGCGCACGGGCGGGGCGCCCGGCGGTGCGCAGGACGTGGACCTGGCGTGGTTGCCCGAGGCCCGGGCCGACGTCGTCGCCTCCTGCCCACCGGCCGGTGGCGGCGCCTACGAGGTGATGATGCTGGTGCACGCCACGTGGGACGGTCTCGACGGCCTCGCGGCGGCGCTGCAGGGCGTGGGCGACGCGGTCGCCGTGGTCGACGCGGGCCCCGCGTGGCACGCCCACGTCCACTGCGACGACCCGGCCGTCGCCCTGGCGCTGGTGCCCGCCGAGGTCCGCGAGCAGGTCGTCGTGCGGCGGGTGGACGAGCCGGCGCCGGCCGAGCGGGGCCTCGTGGTGCTCACCCGGTCGCCCGGGCTCGCCGCGTGGTACGCCACGTGCGGCGCGGTGACGCTCGTGGGCGGGCGCACCGACGCGGAGCAGGTCACCCGCGCGGCGGTCGACACACGGGCCGGGCACGTCGTGGTCGTGGACGCGGGCGTCGGGGTCCCCCCGGCGCCCGGTACGGGCACGCCCGACCTGCCGGACTGCGGCCTGCCGACCCGTGACCTGGCGACTCCTGACGTGCCGACCTGCGACGTGCTGGCCGCGGCGGGGGACGGGCCGGCGGTCGTGGCGTGCCTGGCGCTCGTGGCGGACCCGCAGGTGGCGCCGGACGCGGGACGCGCGGCGCTGCGGCGGCTGCGCGCCGCCGTGCCCACGGACCTCGGGACCGTGCCCGGGACGGTGGTCGACCTGCTGCGCGACGCGCACGACGCGCAGGGGCTGACCCTCGTGCACGGCACGGTCGACGGGGCGCAGGTGCGTGCCGTCGCCGACGCGCTCGGCGCCGCGCACCCGGAGCTCGAGGTCGTCGTCGCGGGCCCCGCGGTCGGCCCCGCGTGGTGGGTGGGGGTGGACTGACGTGCTCGCCGCCGACCCGCTGGGCGTGCCGCTGACGAAGCTGAACGCCCGCACCGCCAAGGCCCTGGGCAAGCTCGGCCTCACCACCGCCGGCGACCTGCTGCGGCACTACCCGCGGCGGTACGCCGAGCCGGGCACGCTCACCGACATGGCGAGCCTGCGCGTGGGGGAGCACGTCACGGTCGTCGCCGAGGTCGTCCGGACGTCGCTGCGCCCCACCGCCCAGGGGCGCGGGCTGCTGCAGTCGACCATCACGGACGGCCGCAGCCGCATCGAGCTCACGTTCTTCGCCTCGCACGTCAAGAAGCTGGAGTGGCGCCAGGGGCAGCTGCGCCCGGGGCGCCGCGGGCTGTTCACGGGTGAGGTGTCCGTCTACCGCGACACCCTGCAGCTCATGCACCCCGAGTGCCGGCTGTTCGGCGCCGACGACGACGCCCACGACGAGGACGAGGCGCTGCTCGAGGCGGGGCGACCGATCCCGGTCTACCCGGCCGTCGCCGGGTTCGAGTCGTGGAAGGTCGCGCAGGCCGTGCGCACCGTGCTCGACCCGCTGCGGGAGGCCGACGTGCCGGACCCCGTGCCCGCCGACCTGCGCGAGCGCGACGCGCTGCCGACCCTGCTGGAGGCGCTGCGGCTGGTGCACGTGCCGCAGGCCGAGGTGGACTGGCAGCGGGGCCGCGAGCGGCTGCGGTACGAGGAGGCGCTGGTGCTGCAGGCCGAGCTGGCCCGCCGCCGCGCCCGCGTCGCCCGTGAGGAGGCGGTCGCCCGCCCGCCGCGGGCGGACGGTCTGCTCGACGCCTTCGACGAGCGGCTGCCCTTCACACTGACGGCGGGCCAGCGCACCGTCGGGGAGCAGATCGCGGCCGAGCTGGCCGCACCGCGTCCCATGCAGCGGCTGCTGCAGGGCGAGGTGGGCTCGGGCAAGACCGTGGTGGCGCTGCGCGCGATGCTGCAGGTCGTCGACGCGGGCGGGCAGGCGGCGCTGCTGGCACCCACCGAGGTGCTCGCGGCCCAGCACGCGCGCACCCTGCGCGGCCTGCTCGGGGACCTGGCCGAGGGCGGGTTCCTCGGCGGGGCGAGCCGGGCGACCCGGGTGGCGCTCCTCACCGGGTCGCTGCCGACGGCGGCCCGCCGGGCGGCGATGCTCGACGCCGCGAGCGGGGCCGCGGGGATCGTCGTGGGGACCCACGCGCTGCTGTCCCAGGACGTGCAGTTCGCCGACCTCGGTCTGGTGGTCGTCGACGAGCAGCACCGGTTCGGCGTCGAGCAGCGCGACGCGCTGCGCGCCAAGGCGGGTCGCACCCCGCACACGCTGGTCATGACGGCGACCCCGATCCCGCGGACCGTGGCGATGACCGTCTTCGGGGACCTCGAGACGTCGGTGCTCAGCGAGGTGCCGGCCGGGAGGCAGGGCATCACCACCCACACCGTGCCGGCCGACAACCCCCGCTGGACCGACCGCACCTGGCAGCGGGTGCGCGAGGAGGTCGCCGGCGGCGGGCGCGCGTACGTCGTGTGCCCGCGGATCGACGGGGACGCCACCGCGGGCGACCCGGCCGACGAGGACGGGTCCGACCTCGTGCTCGACGCCGACCCGACGGTCGGCGCGCCGGCGCCGGGGGAGCGACGACCCCTGCGGGCGGTGCTGGACGTGGTCGAGGAGCTGCGGGCGCGGCCCGACCTCGCCGGGATCGGCATCGGCGTGCTGCACGGACGGCTGAGCCCTGAGGAGAAGGGCCGGGCGTTCGCGGCGTTCGCCTCGGGCGAGGCGCCGGTGCTCGTGTCCACCACCGTCGTCGAGGTCGGCGTGGACGTGCCCGACGCGACCGTCATGGTCGTGCTCGACGCGGACCGGTTCGGCCTGTCGCAGCTGCACCAGCTGCGCGGCCGGGTGGGGCGCGGGTCGCGGCCGGGGCTGTGCCTGCTGGTCAGCGCGGCGCAGCCGGGGACCGACGCCCACACGCGCCTGGAGACGCTCGCGGCCACGACCGACGGGTTCGAGCTGGCCGCGCTCGACCTGGAGCTGCGCCACGAGGGTGACGTGCTCGGCGCCGCCCAGCACGGGCGCGGCAGCTCGCTGCGGCTGCTGCGCGTGACCCGGGACGCCGACGTCATCGCGCGGGCCCGCACCGACGCGCGCGCTCTGGTCGAGCGCGACGCCGACCTGGGGGCCTGGCCGGCGCTCCGCTCGGCGATCGAGGCGTCGCTGGCGGGCGAGCGCGAGGAGTTCCTCGACCGCGCCTGAGGCGCGGCCGCCGGCGTCAGCAGGCGCGGGCGCTGGCTACCCTGGCCGCATGGCTCCGGTGGTGCGTGTGCGTGATCTGCAGGTCGGCTACGGAGCGGCACCCGTGTGCGCGCCGGTCTCGTTCACGCTGGGCGAGGGGCGCGCCGTCGCGCTCGTCGGCGCCAACGGATCGGGCAAGTCCACCGTCCTCAAGACCGTCCTGGGCCTGCTCGAGCCCGTGGCGGGGCGCGTCGAGGTGCTGGGCCGCCCGGTCGACGAGCGCCAGGTGTGGTTCCGGCGCGCGGTGTCGTCCGTCCTCGACGACGACGCCTACTTCCCTGCGCTGACGGTGGCGGAGCACCTGTACCTGACCGCGCGGGGCCACGGCGTCCTCGACGCCCAGGACGAGGTGGCCACCCTGCTGGACGAGTTCGGCCTGGCGGACCACGCGCGCGCGACGCCCGTCTCCCTGTCCTCCGGTCAGCGACGCCGGCTGCTGCTCGCGGCCGGGCTGGTGCGGCCGCGGTCGCTGCTCGTGCTCGACGAGCCGGAGCAGCGGCTGGACCAGCGGATGCGGGCGCGGCTCGCGGACCGGCTGCGAGCGGAGCGCGAGGCCGGCGGTGCGGTCCTGATCGCGACGCACGACCCCGACCTCGTCGCTGCGGTGTGCACGCAGGCGGTGCACGTCGCGGACGACGCGTCGAGCGTCCTGTCGCCCGCCGAGGCGGCGGACCGCATCGCGCGGGTCGCGCTGTGACCGACGTCGACGCGCCCGCGGGCGACCCGCACGCCGGCGAGCCGCACGACGCCGAGCCGTACGGCACCGACCCGTACGACGTCGACGAGGACCCGCTCGTCGGCGACTTCGACCTCGGCGAGGTGCCGTCCGCGCGGACCGTCCGCCGGTACACCGCGCAGGCCGCGCGGGCCCGCGCCGGCGCGTCCGTCGGCTCCCTCCTGACCGACGTGTACACCGCCGCGACCAGCGTGGCCATCTCCGTGCTGATCGTGCTGGGCGTCGTGCAGCAGCTGGGCGACTCCCTGCCGCCCGCACCGCCCGTGCGCGACGCCGGCGGCGGCCTGAGCCTGCCCGTGCTGGTCGCCGTGCTGCTGCTGGCCGCCACCGGCGTGCTGCTGTCGACGGCCGGTCGGCTGGGTCCGGTCGGCGTGGAGGGTGCCCA
This sequence comes from Cellulomonas sp. KH9, assembly GCF_900114185.1. Lineage (GTDB taxonomy): Bacteria > Actinomycetota > Actinomycetes > Actinomycetales > Cellulomonadaceae > Cellulomonas. The sequence continues at coordinate 800,491 of NZ_FOSE01000002.1, read as the reverse complement.
GGCCGCGTGGTGGCTGCCGCTGCCCGTCGACCGCCGCGGCCTGCTGCGGCCCGCGGCCGCGCGCGTCCCTGTCGTGGCGGCGCTGACCGGCGCCCTGGTCGTGATCGTCCTCGAGGCCGGGCTGCTGGCGACGGGCGCGGCGGCGCTGGTCCGTGCCGGGCTGCTCGGGGCTGCCGTCGCCGCCGTCGTCGTCCTCGCGGCCGCCGTGGCGCAGAGCCTCGGCGTGCCGCGTCGCCGCATCGCGCTGGTGGGCGACGCCCTGCTGGTGACGGCGCCCCTGCTGGCCGTCGCCGTCCTGCTCGGCGGTCGCGCCCCCGCGACCCTGCCGGGGCCGTCCTGGCCGGTCGTCGCCGGTGCCGCCGTCCTCGCGGCGGTGCTCGCCGTGGTCGTCGACCGGCGCCTGGGGGACCTGCCCGGCCGTGCGCTGCGCGAGGGCGGCTCGGTGGCGACGCAGGCGGTGGGCGCCGTCGTCTCGCTGGACTCCCGTGAGCTGGGGCGGGCGCTGACCGGTGGCGCCGCCGCGACGTCGCGGCGCTGGGTGTCCCGCCTGCGGACCGCGCGCGGCCCGGCGACCGCGCTCGTGACGGCCGACCTCGTGGTGCTGCGCCGCTCGCTGCGGCACGTCGTGCAGCTCGTCGTCGCGGCCGGTCTGCCGGTCCTCGCCACGGTCGTCCCGCAGCTGGCGAGCCCCGTCGGGGTGCTCCTCGCCGTGCTGCTCGGCGGGTGGATGGCGTCGAGCGCGAGCGCGGAGGGCGCCCGGTGGGCCGAGATGGCCCCCGTCCTGGACCGGCTGCTGCCGCTCGACGACCGCACGGTGCGGCGCCTGCGGATGGTCGTCCCGGGGCTGGTCATGCTCGGGTGGTCCCTCGTCGCGCTCACCGCGGTGGGCGTCTGGGCGGGCGCCCCGCAGCACTGGCTGGTGCTGGCGGTCGCGTCGGCCCCCGTGTGGGCGGCCGCCGCCGTGCGCGCGGCGTACCGGCCCGCCCCCCGCTGGGACAAGCCGCTGATCGCGACCCCGGCGGGTGCGCTGCCGTCGGGGGTGCTGCAGGTCATCGCACGCGGTCCGGACCTGGTGGCGTTCTGCCTGCTGCCGCTGTGGATCGCCATCGGGCTGACGGACGTCGTCACCGTCATGGTGACCGCGCAGCTCGCGCTGTCCGTGGTGGCAGTGCTGATCGCGTCGTCGACCGCCGAGAAGGGCTGGATGGAACGGATGCTCGAGCAGCAGGACCAGGGCAAGGGGGCGACCCCGTGACCCGGATCGTCGCGGGCAGCGCGGGCGGGCGCACGCTCGTCGTGCCCCCGTCCGGCACGCGGCCCACCAGCGAACGCGTCCGCGAGGCCCTGTTCTCGCGGCTGGAGCACCTGGACGCCGTCGACGGTGCCCGGGTGCTCGACCTCTACGCCGGGTCCGGTGCCCTCGGCCTCGAGGCGGCGAGCCGCGGTGCGGTGCACGTCGTGCTCGTCGACGCCGCGCGGACGGCCGCCGACGTCTGCCGTCGCAACGCGCGCGGGCTGGGTCTGACGGACCGGGTCGAGGTCGTGGCCGACCGGGTCGACCGGTACCTGAGCCGTCTGGCACCCGCCGACGGGCCCGCCGGTGAGGTGTTCGACCTCGTGCTGCTGGACCCGCCGTACGACCTGGCGGAGGACGCGCTCGCGGCGGCGCTCGCGGGCGTCGCCCGCTGCACCGCCCCGGGCGGCGTCGTGGTGGTGGAGCGCTCCTCGCGCGCGGCCGCCCCGACGTGGCCGCAGCCGCTGGCCCCCTCGGACGACCGCCGCTACGGCGAGACCCGGGTGTGGTTCGGGGAACGTCCCGCCTGACGTCCGCCGCGTCCCGGGATCAGGACGGCCCCGTGCCGGCGGTGCCGTCCACCGCGACGGTGACCACCGCGATGTCGTCGCGGGCGTCGTCCGCCTGGTAGGTCATGACGTCGGCGAGGATCGCCTCCGTCACGTCGGCCGCCGGGCCCCGGTGATCGTCCACGACGGCCCGCAGACGGTCGTCCCCGTAGAGCTCGCCGCGTCGCCCGCGCCCCTCGGTGACGCCGTCCGTGAACAGGACGAGCGCGTCACCGGGCCCGAGCGTCACGTCCGTGTCCGTGAAGACGGGGGCCGGGAGGATGCCGAGCAGCGGGCCGTGCGCGCCGACGCCCACCGTCCGGCGGCCCGGACGCCGCAGCAGCGGCAGCGGGTGCCCGCCGCACGCCACCGTCGCCCGCCAGGTGCCGTGGGTGCGGCGCAGCCGTGCGAGGACCGCGGTGCAGAAACGGTCCGTGTCCGCCCGGCGCAGCACGTCGTCCAGCGTCGCCAGCACGTCGCGCGGTGCCTCGTGGTCCACGGCCGCGGCGCGCACGGTGTACCGGGCCAGGGCGGTGACGACCGCGGCCTCCGCCCCCTTGCCCTGGACGTCGCCGAGCACCGCGACCCAGTCGTCGGGGGCGACCTGGAACACGTCGTAGAAGTCGCCGCCCACGTGCCGGCCGTCGCCCGCGGGGCGGTAGACCGCCGCCACGTCCAGCCCCGGCACGTGGGGCGGGGTCGGGGGGATCAGGGTCTGCTGCAGGGTCTGCGCGAGCCGCAGCGCCCGCTCCTCGGAGTCCTCGGCGCGCCGCTTGGCGGCGAGGAGCTCCTGCTCGTAGCGGCGCCGCTCGGTGGCGTCGAAGACGGCGGTCCGGATGGCGCGCGGGCTGCCGTCGTCGTCCCGGTCCAGCACCGAGTTGACCAGCACCGGCAGGCGTCGCCCGTCCGCGCAGACGATCTCGAGCGCCACCTCGCGGGCCGCGCCCTGCAGGCGCAGCGTGGGGGAGTAGTGCGTCTCGTGGTAGATCCGCCCGCCGGCCGGCAGCAGGTCCACGAACCGCCGGCGGCCGACGAGGTCCTCGCGGCGGTGGCCCGTCCAGGCGAGGAACGTCCCGTTGACCTGGACGATGACCCCGTCCGGGGTGGTCGCGAGATACCCGCAGGGCGCGCGGTCGTCCCGCAGCTCCGGGGCGTCGTCGACGAGCGCGGCGTGGACGACCTCGGCGTGCCCGCGGCGCCGGACGCTCACCCCAGGCCCTCGTCCACGAACGCGGCGACGGCGGCGGTGGTCGCCTCCGGGGCGCTGAGGTTGGGGCAGTGCCCCGTCGCGTCCAGCAGGACCAGCCGTGCACCGGGCACGGCGTCGCGGACGTACTCGCCGACCGCGAGGGGGGCGATGACGTCGTGCGTGCACTGCAGCACCAGCGTCGGCACCGTCACCCGGGGCAGCGCGGCGCGGTCGTCGGAGAGGAAGGTCGCGCGCGCGAACCGGCGCGCGATGTCCGGGTCGGTGCGGCAGAAGCTCGCGGTGAGCTCGGCGCCGAGCTCCGGGCGGTCCGGGTTGCCCATGATCGCCGGGGCGATGGCGCTGGACCACCCGAGGTAGTTGCTGTCCAGCGACTCCAGCAGCTCGCAGATGTCGGCGCGGGTGAAGCCCCCGGTGTACCCGTCGTCGTCGAGGTACCGCGGCGAGGGGCAGACGAGGACGAGGCCGGCGAACCGGTCGGGCTCGGCGATGCTCGCGAGCACCCCGATCATCGCCGACACCGAGTGGCCGACGAGGACCACGTCGCGCAGGTCGAGCTCCCGGACGATCGCCAGGACGTCCTGGGCGTAGCCCTCGAGCGAGGCGTGCCGTGCGGGGTCGTACGCGGACAGGTCGGAGGCGCCGGCGCCCACGTGGTCGAACGTCACGACGGTGAACCGGTCCTCGAAGTGCGGCGCGACGTACCGCCACATGTGCTGGTCGCACCCGAACCCGTGGGCGAACAGCAGGGGGCGCGCCCCGGGCACCCCCGAGACGTGGACGGCGTGCCGGTCGACCGCGCTCACCCGACGAGGCTAACGACTCGGTGCGGGGGCAGCACCGGCCGGGCGCGCACCGATGGCACCATGCGGACCACCGGAGACCGTGGGGGACCGTGCTCCGGTGGACCCGGGCGGCGGGTTGGCGCGATCCTGCGCACGCGTGGCGGTCGCGGCTCTCGCGGGCCCGGGCGCCGCGCGCCACCATAGGGGCCATGGCGATCTCGTCCACGACACCGGCCGACGGCCTGGTCGACCTCCTCGACGACGGCAGGCTCGCGCTGCCGTCCGGTCCCGTCCCGCGTGCCGCGCTCGCCCTGGCACGCGAGCTCGAGCCCGACCACCTGCTCCACCACAGCGTGCGCAGCTGGGTCTTCGCGCGCGTCGCAGCCGCCACGCGCGGGTGGCGCGTGGGCACGGACTTCGACGACACCGCGCTGTTCGTCGCGTGCGTCCTGCACGACACCGGGCTGCACGCGCCGGCGCGGGGCGACCGGCGCTTCGAGGTCGAGGGGGCGGACCTGGCGCGGTCCTTCGCACTCGACCAGGGCCTGCCGCGAGCGACGGCGGACACCGTGTGGGACGCGGTCGCCCTGCACACGTCGGTCGGGATCGCCGAGCACAAGCAGGCCGAGGTGGCCCTGACGCGGGCGGGCATCGCGATGGACTTCGGGCACGACGCGCACACCGTCCCCGACGACCTGGCGACGGCGGTGACCGCCGAGCTGCCGCGCCTGGGGCTGACCCCGCGCCTCGTCGACGCGATCGTCGCCGACGCTCACGGCGCCACCGGGCGTGCGCCGGCCGCGAGCCTCGCGTGGCTCTTCGTGCAGGAGCGGCGCGAGCCGCCGCACGTCACGGACATGGAGCGGCGCGCGGCCGCCTCCCGCTGGGGGCTCTGACGCGCACCCGGCCTCAGCGCGGCGCGGCCTCGTAGGTGTGGCCCGCGGCACGCAGCCGCTCGACGAGCACGTCCCCGAGCCCCGCGGCCGGGGTGAGCGAGCCGGCGCGGTCCGGGAGCCGGTCGCCGTCGAGCGCGAGCGCCAGGGCGCTCTGGCCGAGCATCACGGACGTCGCCGCGTAGCCCGGGTCGCCGCTGCCCGCCGCGAGCGCCCGGTACGCGTGCCCGTCGGTCGTCAGCGCGTGCACCTCCATGCGGAACCACCCCGTGCGGCGGGTCTCCTCGTCGGGACCCGTGCCGGGAGCGGGCACGAACCGTCCGAGGAGGGCGCGGGCCTGCGGGACGGCGAGGGCCGCGAGCCCGAGCGGCAGGCCCGCGGCGAGCCCGGCCGCGGCCAGCGCCCCGCGCAGCCCGCGGCCCGTCCAGGCGACCTCCTGGTAGCGCAGGTCGCGGCCGTACGCCCAGCCCTGCAGCGCGTTGGAGCGCCGCACCAGGCGGGAGTCGAACGAGCCCATGGGCGCCGGGCCGACCCAGCCGCCGTCGACCGTCCGGCCGGGGACGGGGAGGTCCGGCGGCTGGGGGACGGTGGGCTCGGCCGCACGGTCGGGGCTCAGGGCGTACGGGTCGGCCAGCAGGCGCCGCACCTGCGCGTCGCGCGCTGCGAGCTCCGCGAGGCCGCGGACCGACGCGATCGTCCCGCCGCTCAGCCCGCCCCGCGCGGACGCGACGAGCCGGACGTGGCGGAGCGTGCCGGCGCCGTCCGCCGCCACCCGCCGGTGCAGGGTGAGCATCGCGAGGTCGGACGGGACCGCGTCGTACCCGCACGCGTGCACCAGCCGGGCCCCGGTGGCGCGGGCCACGTCGTCGAACGCGTCCGCGGCGCGCCGCACGAAGGGCACCTCGCCGGTGAGGTCCGCGTAGTGGGTCCCTGCCCGGGCGCACGCCTCGACGACCGGCATCCCGTGCTGGAGGTACGGCCCGACGGTGCTCACCAGCACGCGGGTGCCCCGGGCGAGCGCCCGCAGCGACGCGTCGTCGCCGGTGTCCGCCGCGAGGAGCGGCCAGCCGTGGGCCACCTCGGGAAGCCCCTCGCGGACCTCGGCGAGCCGGTCGGCGGACCGTCCGGCGAGCGCGACACGCGTGTCCGGCGGTGCGTGCCGGGCGAGGTGCTCGGCCACGAGCGCGCCGGCGAACCCGGTCGCTCCGAGGAGGACGATGTCGTGGTCTCGCCCGGTGCCCGTCATCCGGACAGGCTCGCGGGGCCCGGCCCGGCCCGCAACCGCGGCGTCAGGACGGCGGGTGGGGAGGCGCGTGCAGGACCGTGAGGTCCGGCCCGGAGGTGCCCAGCGTCACCACCCCGGCCACCACGAGACCGTGGCGCCCGTAGAACGGCAGGTTGCGGCGGTCGGTCGTGCCGAGCCAGGCCGTGCCCCCCGCACCGGCCGTCCCCGCCAGCCCGTGGCGCAGCAGCTGCCCACCGAGGCCGTGCCCCTGGTGGTCCGGGTGCACGGCGAGGTAGTTGAGGTAGGGGCCCGGCGTGGTCGGCGCGAGGTCCGACGCCCGGCCCAGCGCGCCGAGCACCTCCGCCGCGCGATGCGCGCCGACCAGGGCCTGCAGCACGCCCGCGGGGCGGGGGAGCGTGGCCGTGACGTGCGGCGTGGCGTCCGCACCGGGGAGCCGCCAGGCCGCCAGCGCGACGGGCTCGTCGTCGACCGTCAGCACGTCGACGCGGCCGGTCGCGACGTACCGGTCCAGGGAGGGCCCCAGCCAGGCGGCGCACGCGTCCGTGCGGGTCGCGTCGTCGGGCAGGACCCAGCGCATCAGCGGGTTGTCGCGGTACGCGAGCGCGCAGACCGTGCGCAGGTCGGGCGCGTCCGCCGGGGTCGCGGGCCGGATCGTCGCCATCACCGCACGCTAGCGGCCTGCCGCCGGGACCGTCGCGGGTGCGTGACGTAGGTTGGCGTCCGTGAGCATCGCGGTCTGCCCGGGGTCGTTCGACCCGATCACGCTGGGTCACGTCGACGTCGTGCGGCGTGCCCGGACGATGTTCGACGAGGTCGTCGTGGCGGTCGCGCACAACTCGTCCAAGCGGTCCCTGCTGGGACCTGAGGAGCGCGTGCGGCTGGCGCAGGACGCCCTGGCGGGCACCGACGGCGTGCGCGTCGTGGCGACCGACGGCCTGCTGGTCGACCTCGTGCGCGACCTGGGGGCCCGTGCGGTCGTCAAGGGGCTGCGCAGCGGTGCGGACCTGGACGCGGAGCTCGCGATGGCGCTGATGAACCGGCACCTGTCGGGGGTCGAGACGGTCTTCGTCCTCGGCGACCCCGGGCTGGCGCACATCGCGTCGTCCCTGGTCAAGGACGTGGCCCGGCACGGCGGGCCGATCGACGACATGGTGACGCCCGCGGTGGCGGCGGCCGTGCGGCAGGCACTGGCACCCGCGTCGGCGGGTGGGGGAGAGGACGGACGATGACGGAGCACGTGGACGACACCGAGGAGCGCACCGAGGGGGTGGCGGGGGTCCTCGACGCGATCGAGGAGGCGGTGGCGCAGGCCCGGGCCATGCCGATGTCCTCGTCGGTGCTGGTCAACCGGGCCGAGCTGCTGGAGCTCGTCGACCAGGTGCGCGCGGCGCTGCCGGACCAGCTGTACCGCGCCGACGAGGTGCTGGCCGACGCCGATGCGGCGCGCCAGGCGGCCCAGGCCGAGGCGGACGCCGTCCTGGCCCGGGCGCGGGCCCGCGCCGCCGAGCTGGTGGAGCAGGAGAGCGTCGTCGTCGCGGCGCAGGAGCGCGCGGCACAGATCGTCGCCGACGCGCAGGAGACGGCGCAGGCGCTGCGGCGGGACGCCGACGACTACTGCGACCGCCGGCTCGCGGACTTCGAGATCGACCTGGGCAAGGTGCTGTCGCAGGTCCAGGCCGGGCGGGCCAAGCTCGCCGGCCGGCTCGCCCCCGGCGAGGCGGGCTGACGGCCCGTCCTGGTCGCGTGGCGGGCGCCGACGTCGCCCCGTGGTTTGGGCGAGCGTCCGACGTGACGTAGAGTTGACGGTTGGTCCTGCCTGTCATGGCGTGGGCCGAGCCGTCAATGCCATCAACTCGGTGCCGCGCGTCCGCGCACGGCACCACCTGGAACGAGGGGACCGGACCGTGCGCCCAGCCCACCTCGATCCCCGTTCGCCGTTCGTGCTCGAGACGCACGAGCTCGGCCGACGTCCGGGATCGATGCGGACCGTGCAGCGGACCGTCGCGGCACCCGACGAGCTCGGCAGTGGCATGATCGGCATCCCCGCCGGGAGCGACCTCGAGCTGGATCTGCGGCTCGAGGCGGTCATGGAGGGGGTCCTGGTCTCCGGGTCGATCCACGGCGAGGCCGTCGGGGAGTGCGTGCGGTGCCTGGACCGGGTCGTCGAGCCTGTCGACGCCACGGTGCAGGAGCTGTACGTCTACCCTGAGCGTGCCGAGGCCGCGGTCGACAGCGGGGACGACGAGGACGAGGACGTGCGCGAGCTGGAGGGCGACCTGGTCGACCTCGAGCCCGCGCTGCGGGACGCGGTCGTGCCCGCGCTGCCCTTCCGGCCCCTGTGCCGGCCGGACTGCCCGGGCCTGTGCCCGCAGTGCGGGGAGCGGCTCGCGGACGACCCGGACCACACGCACGACACGATCGACCCCCGGTGGGCCGCCCTCGGCGGGCTGCTGGGTCCTGACGACGAGAAGAGAGAGAGCTGACCGTGGCGGTTCCGAAGCGCAAGATGTCGCGCAGCAACACCCGTGCGCGTCGGTCGCAGTGGAAGACCACTGCCACGACGCTCACCACCTGCCCCCAGTGCAAGTCGCAGACGCGGCCGCACATCGCGTGCCCGTCGTGCGGTGCGTACAACGGCCGTCGCTACGTCGAGGCCGTGCGCAGCGAGCACGAGGCCGTCTGACCCTCGGGCAGACGATGACCGGCACACCCGTCGACACCGACGTCGCGTGAGCACGGCAGCGCAGCAGCTCCTCGAGAAGCTCGGGGTCCACCTGGACCCCGAGCTTCTCGTGCTGGCACTGACGCACCGTTCGTTCGCCCACGAGGCGGGCGGCATCCCCACCAACGAGCGCCTGGAGTTCCTGGGCGACACCGTGCTGGGGCTCGTCGTCACCGAGCACCTGTACCGGGCGCACCCCTCGCACTCGGAGGGCGACCTGGCCAAGATGCGCGCGGCCACCGTGTCGCAGCGCGCCCTCGCCCGCGTCGCGCGCACCCTCGACCTCGGCGACTACGTGCTGCTCGGCAAGGGTGAGCTCGCCACCGGCGGCAAGGACAAGGACTCGATCCTGTCCGACACGCTCGAGGCGATCTTCGGCGCGGTCTACCTCTCCCACGGTCTCGAGCCGGCGCGCGAGCTGGTCGACCGCCTGGTGAGCCCGACCCTGGCCGCCGCCGCCGACCTGGGCGCCGGCCTCGACTGGAAGACCTCCCTGCAGGAGCTGTCCGCCGCACTCGGGCTCGGCGCTCCGTACTACGAGGTCACGGGCGAGGGCCCCGACCACGCCCGCACGTTCACCGCCCGGGCGGTCGTGGGCGGCGAGGTCCGCGGCAGCGGCACCGGACCGGCCAAGAAGGTCGCGGAGCAGGAGGCCGCCGCAGCCGCGTGGACCACCCTGAGCGCGCTGCGCGACGCCGCGGCGGCCGACGCCGGGGCGACGCAGGACGCGGCCGTCGAGCCGCGCTGACGCGTGCCCGAGCTCCCCGAGGTCGAGACCGTCCGTGACGGCCTCGCGCGGCACGTGCTCGGCCGCACCGTCGTCGGCGTCGAGGTGCGGCGCGACTACTCCGTGCGCCGGCACGACGGCGGTCCTGTCGACTTCGCCGCGCGCCTGACGGGACGGCGGCTCGAGGCCGCGGTGCGGCGCGGGAAGTTCCTGTGGCTGCTCCTCGACGCCGGGCCGGGGCACGGCGACGACGCCCTGCTGGCGCACCTCGGCATGAGCGGCCAGCTGCTGGTGCGTGGGCCGGGACGGCCCGCGACCGTCGTGGTGACCGGCCCCGCGGGCCGCCTCGACCGTCCTGGGCCGCCCGACCCGGTCGACGTGCCCGACCTCGTGGCCGCGCCCGGCCCGGAGGGCTGGGTCGACCACCCGCACCTGCGCGTGCGGTTCGCCCTCGACGACGGGTCGGCCCTGGACTTCGTGGACCAGCGCACCTTCGGGCACCTGTCCGTGCCGGACCTGCTCCCGACCGCCGACGGCGCGCCCGGTGGGCTCGGCTCGCCGCGGGCCGTCGTGCCGGCGCCCGTCGCGCACATCGCCCGCGACCTGCTGGACCCGGCGCTCGACCGCGCTGCCGTGGTCGACGCCGTGCGGTCCCGGCGCACCGAGCTCAAGCGCGCCCTGCTCGACCAGACGCTCGTGTCGGGCATCGGCAACATCTACGCGGACGAGGCGCTGTGGCGCGCGCGGCTGCACGGGGGCCGCCCCACCGCGACGCTGCGGCGCGCCGAGGTGGCGCGCGTCCTGGACGCCGCCGCGGAGGTCATGTCCGAGGCGCTGGCCCAGGGCGGGACGAGCTTCGACGCGCTGTACGTCGACGTCAACGGCGCGTCGGGCTACTTCGACCGGTCCCTGGCGGTCTACGGCCAGGAGGGCCGTCCGTGCCCGCGGTGCGGCACGCCCGTGCGGCGCGACGCGTTCGCCAACCGGTCGTCCTTCACCTGCCCCCGCTGCCAGCCCCGCCCCCGGCGCCCGCGCGCCTGACGCGGCTCACCGCGGCACGACGTTGCGCAGGGGGCGACCGGCCAGGAAGCGGTCGACGTTCTCCGCCACCAGGTCCTGCCAGCCGACCGGTCGCCCACCTGCCGCGTGCGGGCTGATCAGCACGTCCGGCTCGTCCCACAGCGGTGAGCCGGCCGGCAGCGGCTCGGTGTCGAACACGTCGAGCGCCGCCCCCGCGATGCCGTGCGCGCGGACCGCGGCGAGCAGCGCGTCCTCGTCGAGCGTCGAGCCGCGGCCCGCGTTGACGACCCACGCGCGGGTCGGCAGCAGGCCCAGCACCCGGGCGTCGATCGCGTGGTGCGTCGAGTCCCGCGCCGGGAGCAGCCCGATGAGCACGTCCGTCGTCGGCAGGATCTCGGGCAGGTCGGCGGGCGTCACGACGCGCACCCCGTCGCGCACCCCCGCCATGGTCGCCACGCCCGTCACACGGGCACCCAGACCCCTCAGGAGCGGTGTCAGGCGGGCCGCGATCGAGCCGAAGCCCCAGACGGTCACGTGCGCGTCCGTCAGGGTGCGCACCCGCGCGGGGTCGTGCAGGGGCTGCAGGCCGCCGAGCTCGTCGGCCCAGCGGTGCGCCGCCTGCGCCCGGACCATGCCGGGCACGCTGCGCACGCACGCGAGCGTCAGCGCGAGGACGTGCTCGGCGACGGTCGCGTCGTGCAGGCCGCGCCCGTTGGTCACGACAGCCCCGGGGGCGAACCCCGCGGCGAGGACGGCGTCGGGGCCCGCGGCCAGGGTCTGCACCCACCGCACGTGGCGCGCGGCGGCGGCGAGCTCGGCCAACCGGTCGTCGGGGTTGCCCCAGACGACGACCGCGTCGGCGTGCGCGGCCTGCGGCGGCGGCGGCGCGGCGACGTCGTAGGGGACGGTGGTGACGCCCGTGGGCAGCGACGGCGCGCCGTGGACGGATGTCGGGAGGAGGATCGTGGTCACGGGTCGATACGATGCCAGGGTGTCAGCCACGAGTCAGTCGACGCCGCCGCCCGCACCGGGCGCCCGGCCCGGACCCATCTCCGTCATGATCGTCGACGACCACGAGGTCGTCCGCCGCGGCATCGCCGAGGTCGTCGAGCGCACCGACGGCATGACCGTCGTCGCCGAGGCCGGGTCGGTCGCCGACGGCGTCCGGCGCGCCAACCTGGTGCGGCCGCAGGTCATGCTCGTCGACCTGCAGATGCCGGACGGCACGGGCATCGACCTCATCCAGCAGGTCCGCGAGACGCTGCCCGAGGCGCGCGCCGTCGTCCTGACGTCGTTCGACGACGACGACGCGCTCGCCGCGGCGCTCGACGCCGGTGCGGCCGCCTACCTGCTCAAGAGCGTCCGCGGGGCGGAGATCACCGACGTGATCCGCGCCGTGGCGGCCGGGCGCACGCTGCTCGACGACCGCACGGTCGCCCGCCGCCGTGCCGGCCACGAGGACCCGACGGAGTCGCTGACGCCCAGCGAGCTGCGCGTGCTCGACCTCATCGGCGAGGGCCTGTCCAACCGCGAGATCGCCGAGCGCCTCGGTGTCGCCGAGAAGACGGTGAAGAACCACATCACGTCGCTGCTGGCGAAGATGGGGCTGCAGCGACGCACGCAGGTCGCCGCCTGGGTGGCGTCGCGCAAGAACTCCGGCTGGCGGGCCGAGCCCGGGCACTGACGGCCCCGCGGCGCACCGTCGCCGGTGCGCCGCCCGGGACGCCCGTGCCCGGGACGCCCGGTCAGCCGAGCGGCGCCTGCCACATGAGCAGCGTGCCCGCGCCGCTGGGTGCGGTGCCGATGCTGAACGTCCCGCCGTGCTGCCGCGCGCGGGCCGCCAGGTTGCCCGTCCCGGAGCTGCGCTCCCGGCCGGCGGGCAGGCCCACGCCGTCGTCCTCGACGTCGACCTCGACCGACCCGGTCGGCCCGGACCCGCGCACCGCGACGCGGACGGCCACCGAGGACGCCTGCGCGTGCCGCGCGGCGTTGGCCAGCCCCTCGCGCACCACGGCCACGACGTCGTCGGTGAGCTGCTGCTCGAGGCGCTCGTCGATGTGGTCCTGCGCGTCGACGTCGTCCTGCGACAGGTCCTCGCCGTCGAGCGAGAGCACCAGGGACGGGGCGAAGCCCAGGCCGGTGCGGGCGAGCGACGCCTCGCGGCGCAGGCGCTCGACCAGCCCCGTGGCGGCGTCCGGGTCACGCAGCGCGTAGACGATCTGGCGGATCTGGCGCACCGAGCTGTCGACGTTGTCCAGGGCCTCCTCGACGATGCTCGTGAGCTCCTGGGGGTCGACGCCGCGCGCTGCCCGGCGACGCACGGTCTCCAGCTGCATGCCGGTCGCGAACAGCTGCTGGATGGCCAGGTCGTGCAGGTCCCGCGCGATGCGCTCGCGCTCGTCGAGGAGGGCGGCGACGTCCTGCGCGTGCCGGGCCTCGGCGAGCACGTACGCGAGGGCCGCCTGGGCGGCGAACGACTCGGCGGTGGCCAGGTCGCGCTCGTCGAACGGGGTGCGGCCGATGCGGCGCAGCAGGACGAGCACGCCGACGCCGCGGCCGGAGGAGTGCAGCGGGGCGAACATCGCCGGGCCGAAGGCGCGCATCTCGTCGACCTTGACGGTCCGCGACGCGGACAGGGACGGCGTGAGCAGCCCGCGGCCCTCCTCGAGGACCGTCCAGGCGCGTCCGCCGCGGGGCATGACCAGGCCCGTCAGCTCGGCCGCGTGGTAGCCGTCGGCCAGCTCGATGAACAGCTCGCCGCCCATGCCGGGCAGGGCGAGCGCGGCGGTGTCCGCGCCGGCGACCTCGCGCGCGGTGCGTGCCACGTGCTCGAGCGCCGACTCCTCGTCCACGCCCTCGAGGAGCATGGTGGTGATGTCCTGGCCGGCGCGCAGCCAGTGCTCCCGGCGCTCCGCCTCGGCGTAGAGCTGGGCGTTGGCGACGGCGACCCCGGCGGCGGCGGCCAGGGCGACCACCATCCGCTCGTCGCCCGCGGTGAACGGGCCGCCGCCCTCCTTCTCCGAGAGGTAGAGCTGGCCGAACACGTGCTCGCCGACCTTCACCGACGCCCCGAGGAACGACCCCATGGGCGGGTGGTGGGCCGGCCAGCCCTGGAACGCCGGGTGCTGGGTCAGGTCGTCCAGGCGCAGCACGCCCTCGTGGGGGATCTGCCCCAGGACGCCCTGCGCGTGCGGGGGGTGCCGCAGCATCCGTGCGACAGCGGTCGGCACGCCGGTGTAGACGAACGTCGTCGAGGTCCCCGAGTCGTCCAGGACGTTGATCGCGCCGTACCGGGCGTGCGTCAGCTCGGCGCTGACCTGCACGAAGCGGTCGAGGACGGCGGACAGCTCGAGATGACCGGCGACCGCGAGCATCGCACCGAGCAGGTCCGTCAGCGCGTCCCCGGTGAGGGGAGCGGGGGCCGGCGGGCGGTCGCTGATGACCCCGCGCTCGAACGGCGTCCCCGCCGTCGGGAGCCGTCCCGCCACCTCCCGCATCTCGCCCCGGTACTCGTTCACGACGTCTCCTGCTGCTCGGCCTGCACGGCCTCACGGTAGCCCGGCACGCGCGCGACCAGGTCCACGTGGGTGCCACGCGCCGCGACCCGCCCGTCCGCGAGCCACAGCACCTCGTCGGCGGCGGCCAGCGGCGCGAGCCGGTGGCTGACGAGCACGACGCCCCGGGCACGCCCGTCGCGCGTCGGCGGCGCGTGCCACAGCTCGTCCAGGAGCGTGTCCGCGGTGGCCGGGTCGAGGTGCTCGGCGGGCTCGTCGACGAGCAGCAGCGCCGCGTCGCTCAGCAGCGCGCGGGCCAGCAGCAGGCGCCGGCGCTCGCCCCCGGACACGGTGCGGGCGTCGGAGCCGACGACCGTGTCGAGCCCGTCGGGCAGGGCGGCGAGCCACGCACCGAGACCGGCGCGGCGCAGGGCGTCGGTGGCCTCCTCGGGTGTCACGTCGCCGCGCGCGACGCGCAGGTTCTCGAGGACGGACGTGCCGAAGACGTGCGCGTCCTCGCTCGTCACCACGACGTCGCGCACGACCTGCGCCCGGCCGACCGCGGCCAGGGGCGACCCGTCGAGGGTCACCCCGCCCGCGACGGGTGGCAGCAGCCCCGCGAGCGTGAGCAGCAGCGTGGTCTTGCCCTCGCCGCTCGGTCCGGCGACGGCCAGCCGCCGGCCCGGCGACAGCGTGAGGTCGACACCGGTGAGGACCGCGGGACGCCCCGGCCAGCCGCACGCCAGGTCGCGCGCGACGAGCGTCGGGCCCCCCACGGCGCGCGGCGCGGACCCCGGCGCGGACGGCGGCGTGGACGGCGGCGGCGCGACGGCGGTCGTGGCGCTCGGTGCCCGGCTCCCGTGCGCGTCGTCGGCGTCGTCGAGCAGCGCGAGGACGCGTGCCGCGGCGGCACGCGAGCGCTGCACCTGCACGGCGGCCGCCGGCAGCAGCGAGGTCGCCTCGAACGCGGCCAGGGGCGTCAGCACGATCACCGCCAGCTCCACCGGGGCGAGCAGCCCCGCCCGCACGGCAGGCACGCCGGTGACGAGCGCGGCGAGGACCGCCGCGCCGACGGCGAGCTGGCCGATCCCCGCCGCGACCGCTGCCGGGCGGGCCCCGGCGTCGGTGGCGCGCGCCAGGTCCGCGTCCGCCGCCCGCAGCGCGTCGAGCTCGCCGCCGAGGCGTCCTGAGACGGCCAAGGGTCCGGCGTCGTCCAGCACGCCCAGCGACGTGGCGCTCATGCGCGCCCGGGCCAGGACGCCGCGCTCCTCGGTCGTCCGGGCGCCGCGGGCCGCGAGCCAGGGGGCGAGCACGCCCGCCGCCAGCAGGCTCAGCGCCAGCGCGAGCCCGGCGGGCGGCCAGAACAGGGCCATCGCCACCGACGTGCCCACGCCGAGGGTCACCGCGACCCCGGCCGGGAGCAGCCCGCGGACCACGACGTCGCCCACGGCGTCGACGTCCGCGCCGACCCGCGCGAGCAGGTCCCCGCGGCGCACGCCCAGCAGCGCGCGGGGCGAGCCCTCGGCGAGCCGCTCGTAGAGCGTGGTGCGCAGGTTCGCCATGCCGCGCAGCGCGACGTCGTGCGACACGAGGCGCTCCAGGTAGCGCATGAGACCGCGCCCGATGCCGAACGCGCGGACCGCCACGGTGGCGACCGAGAGCTCCAGCACGGGCGGCATCTGCGACGCGCGGGCGATCAGCCACGCCGACACGGCGGCGAGCGCGACCGCGCACCCGAGCGCGAGGGTGCCGAGCAGGACGGCCAGCGCGACCCGCCGCGGGTTCACGTCGAGCAGGCGGACCGCGCGTCGCAGGGTGCCCCGGGCGGGGCGGGCGGGGCCGTCGACGGGCGGGGGAGCGAGGGTCGGGGGCGGGGTGCTCATCGCGTCACCTGCTCGGTGTCCGCGGCCGAGGGGACGACGTGCACCAGCTCGTCGGCGCGGCTCGCGAGCGACGCGCGGTGGGCGACGAGCAGCACGGCGCACCCGGCGGCCCGCAGCGCGTCGAGGGCAGCCAGGACCACCTGCTCGCCCGCGGCGTCCAGGTGGGCCGTGGGCTCGTCGAGCACGACCACCGGGCTGGGACGCAGCAGCGCCCGGGTGAGCGCGAGCCGCTGCCGCTGCCCGACGCTCAGCCCCGCCCCGCCCGTGCCCAGGACGGTGTCCCACCCGGCCGGGAGGTCCGCCACGACGGCGTCCAGCCCGGTGAGGGCCGCCGCCCGGTCGCGCTCGGCCGGGGCGGGGGAGCCGAGCACCTGCGCGACCGTGCCGGGCTCGAGCACGGGGCGCTGCGGGAGCCAGGTGACCTGGCGCCAGTAGTCGGGCAGGTCGACGTCGGGCAGGGCGGTGACCGTGCCGTCGGCGGCTTCCAGCTCCACCGTCCCCTCGTCGGGGGGGAGCAGGCCGAGCAGCACCTCGACCGTCGTCGACTTGCCGGCGCCGGACGGGCCGACGAGCGCGACCACCCGCCCGGGGCGCAGCTCGACGTCGACGGGGGCGGGCGCCCAGCCGCCCCGGGCCCGCACGGCGACCCCGCGGGCACGCACGACGCCGCCGGTGAGGTCGGGAGCGGGGCGGCCCCCGGCCGCCGGCACGGGGACCTCGAGCACGGCGAAGGCGCGGTCCGCGGCGGCGACGCCGTCCGTGGACGCGTGGAAGTGCAGGCCGACCTGGCGCAGCGGGTTGAACACCTCCGGTGCCAGCACGAGCACGGCGAGCCCCGTCACGAGGTCGAGGTGCCCGTACACCAGCCGCAGGCCGATGCCGACGGCGACGAGCGCGACGGACAGCGTCGTCAGCAGCTCGAGGACCATCCCCGAGAGGAAGGCGATGCGCAGCGTGCCCATGGTCGCCCGGCGGTGCGCGTCCCCCAGCTCGCGCACGCGGGCGGCCGGTCCGCGCTCGCGCCCGAAGGCGCGCAGCGTCGAGAGGCCGGCCAGGAGGTCGAGCACCTGCGCGCCCAGACGCTGCATGACCGCGAGGCCGCGCTCCGAGCGTCCCTGCGTCATGACGCCCACGAGCCACATGAACAGCGGCACGAGCGGCACGGTGCCCGCGAGGATCGCGGCGGACACCCAGTCCAGCCCGAGGACGACGAGCAGCGTCGCCGGCGTGAGCGTGGCGGCCAGCACGAGCTGCGGCAGGTAGCGCACGAAGTACGGCTCGAGCGCGTCGAGGCCGCGGGTGGCCAGGGTCACGAGGCTCGCGCCGTCGGTCGGTGCCGCGCGCCGCGGCCCGACCGCGGCGGCGTGCGCCACGACGCGCTCGCGCAGCTCGGCGACGGCACGTGTCGCGGCCCGGTGCGCGTAGCGCTCCTGCGTCCCGGCGACGAGCGCCCGTGCGACGACGACGAGCAGCAGCCAGCCGGCGAGCGGGGCGATGTCCTCCGGCGTCGCCCCGTCCGCGACGGCGGAGCCCAGGGCGTGCGCCAGCAGCAGGGCCTGGGCGACGACGAGCCCGCCGGTCAGCACGCCGAGCGCGACCGTGAGGGCGAGGTAGCCCCGGGCGGCCCGTGCGTACCGCAGCAGGCGGGGGTCGAGGGGCTTCACGCCGTCCAGCAGACCATGCTCAGGACCGCGAGACCACGCGCTCGAAGGTGAGCCCGACCGACTCGGGGATGTGCTCGATCGTCAGCCGCTTGCGGAAGACCCAGTAGGTCCACCCCTGGTAGAGCAGCACGATCGGCGTGAGGATCACCGCGACCCAGGTCATGACCGTCAGGGTGTAGTCGGTGGACGACGCGTTCTCGATCGTCAGCGAGTTCGCCGGGTCGAACGCGGGCATCACGTCGGGGAACATCGACCCGAAGATCAGCACGACGGCGGCGACGATCGCCACGGCCGACCCGCCGAACGCCAGCGACTCGCGCCGCTGCCGGGTGGCGACGACCACGAGGACGAGCGCCACGGCGGCGACCGCGACGGCGGCCCAGGTCCAGGCCTCGCCGCTGTGGGCGACCTGCGCCCACACGGCCCACACGCCGGCGACGACGAGCGTCACGACGGAGCTGCGCGCCGCGAAGGTACCGGCACGTTCCCGCATCTCGCCGTCCGTCTTCATCGCGAGGAAGATCGCGCCGTGCGTCAGGAAGATGCTCAGCGTGACCACACCGCCGAGCAGGGCGAACGGCGACAGCAGCGCGAAGAACCCGCCGACGTACTGGTGGTTCGCGTCCAGCTCGACGCCGCGCACGAGGTTCGCGAACGCCACGCCCCAGAGCAGGGCCGGCACGAACGAGCCGAAGATCAGCGCGCGGTCCGCCCACGTGCGCCACTGCGGGGAGTCGATCTTGCCGCGCCACTCGAAGGCGACGACACGCACGATCAGCGCGATGAGGATGAGGAACAGCGGCAGGTAGAACCCCGAGAACAAGGTGGCGTACCACTCGGGGAAGGCGGCGAACGTCGCACCGCCGGCGGTGAGCAGCCACACCTCGTTGCCGTCCCACACCGGGCCGATCGTGTTGATCATCAGCCGCCGCTCCTTCTCGCGGCGCAGCTTGTCGCCCCGCGGCAGGATCGCGAGCAGCATGCCGATGCCGAAGTCGAAGCCCTCGAGGACCAGGTAGCCGGTCCACAGGACGGCGATGAGGAGGAACCAGACGACGGGGAGGTCCATGACGGGCTCCTCAGTAGGCGAAGGACAGCGGACGGGTGGTCCCGTCGGCGTCGTCGGACGGCGGGTTGGCCTCGGGGCTGGGGTCGTGCTCGGTGTCGGCGACGCCCTGCGCGGCGTACCGCTTCATGAGCCGGAACCACACGACCATGAGCACGCCGTACAGCAGGGTGAACCCGATCATCGAGAACAGGACCATGCCGGGGCTGACGACCTCGCTCACGCCGCGTGCCGTGAGCAGCCAGACGCCGTCGACGCCGGACGCGTCGGGGTTGGGTGCGACCACCCAGGGCTGGCGCCCCATCTCGGTGAAGATCCAGCCGAACGCCGAGGCGAGGAACGGGGTCGCGATGGCCGCCAGGCCGAGGCGGCCGAACCAGACGTTGCCGGTGACCGAGCCCTTGCGGCGCAGCAGCCACAGCGCGGCCAGCGACAGCGCGGCGGACCCGACGCCCAGCCCGATCATGAGCCGGAACGACCAGTAGGTGACGGCCAGGTTCGGGTAGAACCGCGTGTCCTCGTCGACGCCGGAGTCGACGCCGTTGGCCTCGTCCCACTCGGCGATCCACTGCGTGTACTCCTCCTGGAGCTCGTCCACGCCGCGGATCGGTGCGTCGAAGTCGTTGGTGGCCAGGAACGACGTGAGGCCGGGCACCTCGAGGATGTGGCGGACGTTGTCGCAGTCGTTCGTCAGGTCGCCGATCGCCAGGATCGAGAAGGGCGCGCCCTCCTGCGAGGTGCACAGCCCCTCGGCGGCGGCCATCTTCGCCGGCTGCTGCTGGAACATGAGCTTGGCCTGCCAGTCGCCCGACAGGGCCACCCCGGCGCCCGAGACGAGCATGGTCACCAGCCCGAGGACCACCGCGGGACGGTAGACGTCGCGGGCCTTGTCGACCTGGCCCGAGCGCACGAGCCGCACCATCCACCAGGCGGCGATGCCGGCGACGAAGGTGCCCGCGGTGAGGAACGCGGCCGCGATGGTGTGCGGGAACGCCGCGAGGAGCGTGGGGTTGGTGAGGACCGCGACGATGTCGGTCATCTCCGCGCGGCCGGTCTCCAGGTTGAACGTGGTGCCGACCGGGTGCTGCATCCAGGAGTTGGCCGCGAGGATGAAGTACGCGGACAGGTTCGTGGCGATCGCCACCGCCCAGATGCACGCGAGGTGGATCTTCCTCGGCAGCTTGTCCCAGCCGAAGATCCACAGCCCGAGGAACGTGGACTCGACGAAGAACGCGGCCAGCGCCTCCATGGCGAGCGGCGCCCCGAACACGTCACCGACGAACCGCGAGTACTCCGACCAGTTCATGCCGAACTGGAACTCCTGCACGATGCCGGTGGCGACACCGATCGCGAAGTTGATGAGCAGCAGCTTGCCGAAGAACTTGGTGAGCCGGAGCCACCGCTCGTTGCCCGTGCGGACCCACGCGGTCTGCATGATCGCGACGAGCGGGGAGAGCCCGATCGTCAGCGGGACGAAGATGAAGTGGTAGACGGTCGTGATACCGAACTGCCAGCGGGCCAGGTCGAGGGCGTCCACGCGGGTCTCCGGACGGGTGCGAGGGGGCGGGCAGGAGCGTGCGGCCGGACGGGTCGCGGCAGGATCTCGGCACGCGCCGCACGGCGCGTGTCTCCCTCGACGGTAGGCCGGGCCGCAGGGGGACGGCAGGACGTTGGTCCCGGGTGCTGACGACACGTCGTCAACTCACCCTGCTCACGGGCGGTGGGAGCGGGGTCCTGTGCGATACTCGTCACTGGTCCCGACGTCCACACCGCCGGGACCGACGAGCTCGCCGCAGCAGTGCCCGTGCAGGCCAGCCGCCGCCCCGCCCTCGGCGGGCTCCAGCCTGGAGCCCCGAGACGGCCTGGCAGGCGATGGCGCCGGACGGTGCGGCGGGCGCGACCGACGACTTCCGTCGCCGCACCGGGTCGACCGGACGTGAGCGACGACCGACCGCCTGGGGGTGCACGTCGTGTGGGCGGGCTCCCCGGTACCCAGGAGCACCCGCTTGCCTCCCGTGAACACTCCCGAGAACCCTTCCGACGCCGACGTCACCGAGGTCGCCGACGCGGCGCCCCGCAAGCGACGCCGCCGCGTGGTCCGTGACGTCGTGACGCCCGACGCGGCACCCGCCGCCCCGGCACCGCACGCCGAGGTGCCCGAGGCGCCGGTCGCGCCGGCCCCGGAGCCGGTGGCCGAGGAGCCCGCGGCCGTCGAGCCGCCCGCCGCACCGCCGGCCGCCGCACCGACGCGTGCGCGCCGGTCGCGCCGCGTGACGCGCACCGTCGTGCTCGACGGCGCCCCGGCCCCGGAGGCAGCACCGCAGCCCGCGGCGGAGCCGGCACCCGCGGCCGAGCCGCCCTCGCCGGACGTCGTGGCCGAGGACGTCGTGGACGAGGACTCCGAGGCCGACGCCGAGATCGCCGCCGAGACCGCAGAGGTGACCGCGCCCGAGGCGCAGGACGCCGACGAGCCCGAGGCCAGCGGTGTGGCCGAGTCCGTGGCCGAGGAGGCCGAGGAGCGTGCACCGCGCCGGCGCCGCTCGGGTCGCCGCGGCGGCCGCACCGGCCGTGCCGCGCAGGACACCGACACCGCGGAGGCCACGCCCGACGCCGCCGGGGCCGACGGGGCGACGACCGACGGCCCCGCACCGGACGACTCCGGGTCGGGTGACGCCGGGTCGGGTGACGCGGCGCGCAGCACGGCCGCGCTCGACGTCCTCGCCGAGCTGGGACCCGTCCGCACCGCCGACGAGCCCCCGGCCCGCGCACGCCTCGCCACGACCGCGCTGCTCTTCCAGGCGCCGGACGCCGCGGTCCGCCCGCGGCGCCGCCGGGCGCAGGCCTCCACGGGGTCGCCCGAGGAGATCTCCGGCACCGCGCGCGCCGAGGTCGAGGAGCAGGACGCCCCGGCCGCCGAGGTCACCACGCCCGACGCCGCCCAGCCCGCCGCGGAGGAGGGTGCGGCCCGGCCGCGCCGCCGCCGGGGACGTGGCCGCCGTGGCGGGTCGGACGTCGAGGAGACGGGCTCCGCCGACGACCTGACGGCCGAGGCGACCGACGACGAGGCGACGGAGGCGTCCGTCACCGCCGAGGACACGTCGGACGACGTCGCGACCGTCACCGCCGAGGGCGCCGACGGCGACGACGAGCAGGACGAGGACGGTGCGTCCGGCCGCCGTCGCCGCCGCCGCGGGGGCCGCGGCCGGCGCGGGCGTGCGGACGCCGGCGACGACGACGCGACCGGCGAGGCGGCCGGTGACGACGACGCGGACGCCGAGGCCGGCACCGACACGGCGGACGACTCCGGTGAGGACGAGGGCTCGGGCTCGAGCCGTCGTCGCCGCCGTCGTCGCCGCGGTGCCCGGGGTGACGCGGCGGAGGAGCCGCGGCGCCGGTCGTCGGGCGACGAGGTCACCGCGCTGCGCGGCTCGACCCGGCTCGAGGCGAAGCGGCAGCGTCGGCGTGAGGGTCGCGACGCCGGTCGGCGCCGCCAGATCATCACCGAGGCCGAGTTCCTGGCGCGGCGCGAGTCCGTCGAGCGCTCGATGGTGGTGCGCGAGGTCGACAGCCGCACGCAGATCGCGGTCCTCGAGGACGGCGTGCTCGTCGAGCACTACGTCTCGAACCAGGCGCAGGCCTCGATGGTCGGCAACGTGTACCTGGGCCGCGTGCAGAACGTGCTGCCCAGCATGGAGGCGGCGTTCGTCGACGTGGGCAAGGGCCGCAACGCCGTGCTCTACGCGGGCGAGGTCAACTGGGACGCGGCCGGCCTCGAGGGCCAGCCGCGCCGCATCGAGCAGGCGCTCAAGTCCGGTGACGCGGTTCTGGTGCAGGTCACCAAGGACCCGATCGGCCACAAGGGCGCGCGCCTCACGAGCCAGATCACGCTCGCCGGCCGCTACCTCGTGTACGTGCCCGGCGGTGGCATGACCGGCATCAGCCGCAAGCTCCCCGACACCGAGCGCTCGCGCCTGAAGAAGATCCTGCGCGACCTCGTGCCCGACTCGGCCGGCGTCATCGTGCGCACCGCGGCCGAGGGGGCCAGCGAGGACGAGCTGCGCGCCGACGTCGCCCGCCTGCAGGGCCAGTGGGAGGCGATCGAGAAGAAGCGGAAGACCGCCAACGCGCCCGCCCTGCTGCAGGGCGAGCCGGACATGGCGATCCGCGTGGTCCGCGACATCTTCAACGACGACTTCTCCTCCCTGGTGGTGCAGGGCGACGACGCGTGGTCGACGATCTCGACCTACGTGGGCGACCTGGCACCCGACCTGGCGGCGCGCGTCGAGAAGTGGACCGGCACCCAGGACGTGTTCACGGTCCACCGCGTCGACGAGCAGCTCGCCAAGGGCATGGACCGCAAGGTCTGGCTGCCGTCCGGCGGGTCGCTGGTCATCGACCGCACCGAGGCCATGACGGTCGTCGACGTCAACACCGGCAAGTTCACCGGTGCGGGCGGGACGCTCGAGGAGACGGTCACCCGCAACAACCTCGAGGCGGCCGAGGAGATCGTGCGCCAGCTCCGGCTGCGCGACATCGGCGGCATCATCGTCATCGACTTCATCGACATGGTGCTCGAGTCCAACCGTGACCTCGTGCTGCGTCGGCTCGTCGAGTGCCTCGGGCGCGACCGCACCAAGCACCAGGTCGCCGAGGTCACGTCGCTCGGTCTCGTGCAGATGACGCGCAAGCGTGTCGGGCAGGGTCTGGTCGAGGCGTTCAGCGAGACCTGCGAGCACTGCCACGGACGCGGTTTCATCGTCCACACCGACCCGGTGGGCCGGAACGGGCGGCCGGAGACCACGGCGCCGCAGCCGGCGGCCGAGCAGGGCGAGTCGAAGCGGTCGCGACGCAAGCGTGCGGCGGCCGACGCGGGCGCCGCGCCCGCCCCCGCGGTGCCGGTGCTCCCGGAGGCGCGTGAGGCGGTCAAGGCCACGCTCGCGACGATCGCCGCGGCGGCGGCCCACGCGCACGATCACGACGCCGACCGGCCCGAGGGCTCGACCCCCGACGTCGCGCCCGACGTGTCGCCCGGGGCCGTCACGCCGACGGACGCCGAGCAGGTGCCCGCCGCCGCGGCGGACACCGGTCACGGTGCCGCGACGCTCGACGTCATGGCCGAGCTCGGCGCCGTGGTGCGGGAGCCCCGCCGTCGGCGCGCGACGAGGGCCGCGACCACGGACGCCCAGCTCGAGCTGCACGCCGTCGCCCCCGAGGTCTTCGCGGTCGACGACGAGGCGGACGGGACCGGCCCGGACGTGCAGGACGCGCCCGCGGACGGTGGCGCGGGGCCCACGACGGCACCGCAGCAGTCCGACGACTGACGTCCCCGCACGTGACGCCCGCCACCACGGCGGGCGTCACGGCGGGGCCCGTTTGACCGGGCGCGAACGGGTCCGTACCCTAGAACGTCGGTGCGTCACGCACGTACCGGGAGGTGGACGTGCCCCCGAGGACACTCGGACCCGGGTCCGTCGCACGGACCCGGTCAGGCGCCGCGGACGACACCGCCGACGCGAACCCCCGCCCTCGTGGCTGGGCGGCGCGCGGGGTCCGGCGGGTCGAGCGGCACCGACGAGCAGGACAGACGTAGCACCGATGAGCAGGTCCGACGAGCAGAGATGAGCAGCAACGTGGTGTACGCGATCGTGAAGGCTGGCGGCCGCCAGGAGAAGGTCGCCGTCGGCGACGTCGTCGTCGTCGACCGCCTCGCCGCCGGGGCGGGGTCGTCGGTCCAGCTGCCGGCGCTCCTGCTCGTCGACGGGGACAAGGTCACCACCGACGCCGCGGCCCTGGCCGGGGTGACGGTGACGGCGGAGGTCGTGCGGGACGAGAAGGGTCCCAAGATCGACATCCTCAAGTACAAGAACAAGACCGGCTACCGCAAGCGCCAGGGTCACCGCCAGAAGCTGACGCGCCTGAAGGTCACCGGCATCAAGTGAGCCCGCGCCGCCTCGGCGGTCGCCCCCGTTTCTGAAACCCGGAGAGCAGGTCAGTCATGGCACACAAGAAGGGCGCGAGCTCCTCGCGCAACGGTCGCGACTCGAACGCGCAGCGCCTCGGCGTCAAGCGCTTCGGCGGTCAGGTCGTCAAGGCCGGCGAGATCATCGTCCGCCAGCGCGGCACGCACTTCCACCCGGGCGACAACGTCGGCCGTGGCGGCGACGACACGCTGTTCGCGCTGGCCGCGGGCTCGGTGCTGTTCGGCACGCGTCGTGGCCGCAAGGTCATCGACATCGTGGTCGCCGACGCCTGAGGTCGCGACACACCCCAGCTTCACGGTCGAAGGGGCGCACCGGTGCGGTGCGCCCCTTCGGCGTATGACGATCGAGAGCAGTACCCGCAGGACAAGCGAGAGCAGTACCCGCAGAACAAGGAGGTCCAGCCGTGGCGACGTTCGTCGACCGTGTCGTGCTGCACGCGACCGGCGGTGACGGTGGGCACGGTTGTGCGTCCATCCACCGCGAGAAGTTCAAGCCGCTCGCCGGCCCCGACGGCGGCAACGGCGGCAACGGCGGGTCGGTGATCGTCGAGGTCGACCCTCAGGTCACCACGCTGCTGCCGTTCCACCACCTGCCCCACCGCCGGGCCGCCTCGGGCGGCCAGGGCATGGGCGACCACCGCAGCGGCGCGACCGCGGACGACCTCGTCCTGAGCGTGCCCGACGGGACCGTCGTGAAGTCGCCCGACGGCACCGTGCTCGCCGACCTCGTCGGAGCCGGTGCGCGCTACGTCGTCGCCGCCGGGGGACGCGGCGGGCTCGGCAACGCCGCGCTCTCGTCGCCGCGCCGCAAGGCTCCCGGCTTCGCGCTGCTGGGGGAGCCGGGCGAGGAGGCGGACGTCGTCCTCGAGCTGAAGACCATCGCCGACGTGGCACTGGTCGGGTTCCCGTCCGCGGGCAAGTCGAGCCTCGTCGCGGCGATCTCCGCCGCCCGGCCCAAGATCGCGGACTACCCGTTCACGACCCTCGTGCCGAACCTGGGCGTCGTGCAGGCCGGTGACGCGCGCTACACCGTGGCGGACGTCCCCGGGCTGATCCCCGGTGCGTCGCAGGGCAAGGGCCTCGGGCTGGAGTTCCTGCGGCACATCGAGCGCTGCGCCGTCGTGGTGCACGTGCTGGACTGCGCGACGCTCGAGCCGGACCGCGACCCCGTCACGGACCTCGATGTGCTCGAGCAGGAGCTCGCCGCGTACGCGGAGGACCTGGCGGTGGCCGCCGGCGGTGTGCCGCTCACCGAGCGGCCGCGCGTCGTCGTGCTCAACAAGATCGACGTCCCCGAGGCACGCGAGCTCGCCGAGCTCGTGCGCCCCGAGCTCGAGGCCCGGGGGCTGTCCGTCTTCGAGATCTCGACCGCGAGCCACGAAGGGCTGCGGCCCCTGACATTCGCGCTCGCCGAGCGGGTCGCCGCGGCGCGCCGCGCCGCGCCGGCGGTCGAGCCGACACGCGTCGTGCTGCGTCCCCGTGCGGTGGACGAGACCGGCTTCACGGTGAAGCGGCGCGAGGGCGGCGGCCAGGTCTGGTTCGCCATCCGGGGTGAGAAGCCCGAGCGGTGGGTGCGCCAGACGGACTTCTCCAACGACGAGGCCGTGGGCTACCTGGCCGACCGGCTCGCGCGCGCCGGGGTCGAGGACGCGCTGTACAAGGCCGGTGCCGTCGCGGGTGACGAGGTCCGCATCGGGCCGGACGAGAACGCGGTGGTCTTCGACTGGGAGCCCACGCTCCTCACGGGGTCCGAGCTGCTCGGCGGCCCGCGCGGCACGGACGTGCGTCTGGAGGACCGGGCGCGTCCGACCCGCGGCCAGAAGCGCCGCGAGTACACCGAGCGCATGGACGCCAAGGCGGCCGCGCGCTCCGAGCTGTGGACGGAGCGCGAGCAGGGTGTGTGGACGGACCCGGACGACGCCTGACCGGTGCACCGCCCGCCCTCGGGACCGCCGCGTCCGCAGGTCGGGCGGTGCGTGGGACCGGGGGCGGCGCGGGGCATCATGGGTGCCGTGAGTGCCGCCGCCCTGTCGGGACGTGACCAGCTGCCCGGTGCGGGCCGCATCGTCGTCAAGGTGGGGTCGTCCTCGCTGACGACGCCCGACGGGCACCTCGACCCCGCGCGGCTCGGCGCGGTGGTCGACGTCCTCGCCGCCCGGCGGGCCGCCGGCACCCAGGTCGTCCTCGTGTCGTCCGGTGCGATCGCGGCGGGCATCGGCCCGCTCGGCCTGGCCGCACGCCCGCGCGACCTGGCGACGCAGCAGGCCGCCGCGTCCGTGGGGCAGGGGCTGCTGGTGGCGCACTACACGCGCGCCTTCGCGAACCACGGCGTCACGGTCGCCCAGGTGCTGCTCACGGCTGAGGACACGTGGCGCCGCGGGCAGTACCGCAACGCGCACCGCACGCTCACGCGGCTGCTGGACCTGGGCGTCGTCCCGATCATCAACGAGAACGACGCGGTGGCGACCGACGAGATCCGGTTCGGCGACAACGACCGGCTCGCGGCCCTGGTGTCGCACCTCGTGCACGCCGACGCGCTCGCGCTGCTCACCGACGTCGACGCGCTCTACACCGGTCCGCCCTCACGTGCCGGGTCGCGGCGGATCGCCGACGTGCGCGCGCTCGACGAGCTCGCAGGCATCGACGTCACGGCCCGCGGCAGCGCGGTGGGGACCGGCGGCATGGTGACCAAGCTGGAGTCGGTCGCCATCGCCACGCAGTCCGGGATCCCGGTGGTGCTCACGTCGGCCGCGCGCGCCGGCGACGCGCTGGCGGGGCAGGACGTGGGCACGTGGTTCGCGGCGACCGGGCGGCGCCGCTCCATCCGCCTGCTGTGGCTCGCGCACGCGGCACGCACGCGCGGCCGGCTGGTGCTGGACGACGGCGCGGTGCGTGCGGTCGTCGACCGGCGCACGTCGCTGCTGCCCGCGGGCGTCACCGACGTCGAGGGGACGTTCGAGGCGGGTGACCCCATCGAGCTCGTCGACGGCTCCGGTGAGGTCGTCGCCCGCGGGCTGGTCGCCTACGGCTCGCAGGAGGTCCCGCAGCTGCTGGGCCGCACCACGGGCGAGCTGCGGACCGAGCTCGGCCCGGGCTGGGACCGCGAGCTCGTGCACCGTGACGACCTCGTGCTGGTGCGCCGGCGGCGCTGACGCCGCGGCTGCCCACGGTGCGGGAGGGGTCGGCACCCGCGCCCCGTGCGCGACTAGCCTGGGTGGCATGACCACGTCGCTGGAGCAGTCGACACCCGCCGCGCTCGTCGACCCCGAGGAGGCGGTCCTCGCCGTCGCGCGTCGTGCCCGCGAGGCGTCCCGCACCCTGGCCACCGCGACGCGGGCCACCAAGGACGCCGCGCTGCACGCCATGGCCGACGCGCTGGTGGCTGCGACCGACCGGGTGCTGGCCGCGAACGTGCAGGACGTCGAGCGGGAGCGCGCAGCCGGGATGTCGCCGGGCCTGCTCGACCGGCTCGCGCTGACGCCGGAGCGCGTCGCGGCGATCGCCGACGCCCTGCGGGAGCTCGCGGCCCTCCCGGACCCCGTCGGGGAGGTCGTGCGCGGGTCGACGCTGCCCAACGGGCTGCGGCTGCGGCAGGTCCGGGTGCCGATGGGCGTCGTCGGGATGATCTACGAGGCGCGCCCGAACGTCACGGTGGACGCCGCGGGCCTCGCCCTGAAGAGCGGGAACGCCGTGGTGCTGCGCGGCGGGTCCGCCGCGGCACGGTCCAACGAGGTCGTCGTGCGGGTCCTGGCCGACGCGCTGGAGGCGCAGGGGCTCCCGGGCGACCTGGTCCAGTCCGTCGACGCGTGGGGGCGTCCGGGGGCCGTCGCGCTGATGCACGCGCGCGGCCTGGTGGACGTGCTCGTGCCGCGCGGGGGAGCGGACCTCATCGCGACGGTCGTGCGGGAGGCCACCGTGCCGGTCATCGAGACCGGCGTGGGCAACTGCCACCTGTACGTCGACGCGAGCGCCGACCACGCCGACGCGCTGGCGATCCTGCTGAACTCGAAGACGCAGCGCGTCGGGGTGTGCAACGCGGTCGAGACCCTGCTCGTGCACCGTGACGTGGCCGACACCTTCCTGCCGGCGGCGCTCACGGCGCTGGCGACGGCCGGGGTGACGGTCCACGGGGACGAGGTGACGTTGACGCACGTGCCGGCGGGGGCCGCCGCGGTCCCCGCGACCGAGGAGGACTGGGGCACCGAGTACCTGTCGCTCGACCTCGCGGTCCGCGTGGTGGAGGACCTCGACGCCGCCGTCGCGCACGTGCGGCGGTGGTCCACCGGGCACACCGAGGCGATCGTCACGCGGGACCTGCGCGCCTCCGAGCGGTTCGTGGCGGAGGTGGACGCGGCCGCGGTCATCGTGAACGCGTCCACGCGGTTCACGGACGGCGGGCAGTTCGGGCTCGGTGCCGAGATCGGCATCTCCACGCAGAAGCTGCACGCGCGCGGTCCGATGGGCCTGTCCGAGCTGACCACCACCAAGTGGGTCGTGCACGGTGACGGCCACGTGCGTCCCTGACCCGCCCGGCGGGCGGTCGGTGGTCCTGCACCACGGCCCCGCGTGCGAGACTGGGTGGCCGTGGCGCGGGCCCCTCCCGGGCGTGTGCCGCCACCGACCCGCAGGACCGACGTGAACCCCCAGGAGGACGACGTGCACGCCACCCTCATCGCCGCGGCAGAGACCGCCGCCGAGCACTCCGAGGCGCTGCCGTTCGCGCCGGCCGTCTTCGGTGTCGGCGCGTTCGTGGGGCTCCTGGCGATGCTCCTCGTGACGTACGCCTTCCGCTCCGTCGGGACGCGCCACTGACGGTGCCGGCCACCACGGGGGTCCCTGCCCGCCCACGCCTCGGGGTGATGGGTGGCACGTTCGACCCCGTGCACCACGGCCACCTGGTGGCCGCGAGCGAGGTCGCCGCGCGGTTCGATCTCGACGAGGTCGTGTTCGTGCCGACGGGGCAGCCCACGTTCAAGCAGCACGTCGACGTCTCGCCCGCCGAGCACCGGTACCTCATGACGGTGATCGCGACGGCGTCGAACCCCCGGTTCACGGTGAGCCGCGTGGACATCGACCGCGCCGGACTCACCTACACGGTCGACACGCTGCGGGACCTCAAGACCGAGCGCCCGGACGCCGACCTCTTCTTCATCACCGGCGCGGACGCGATCGCGCAGATCCTCACGTGGAAGGATGCTGCCGAGCTGTTCGACATGGCGCGGTTCGTGGCGGTCACCCGCCCCGGGCACCCGCTGTCGGTGGACGGCCTGCCCGCCGGGCGGGTCGACGTGCTGGAGGTCCCGGCCCTCGCGATCTCCTCGTCCGACATCCGTGCGCGTGCGCGTGCTGCGGAGCCGGTGTGGTATCTCGTCCCCGACGGGGTCGTCCAGTACATCGCCAAGCACAGGTTGTATCGAGGTCGTGATGAGTGAACCCGGAGAGCGCCGCCGCCGTCGTGAGATGGAGCGGGCGGCCCAGGACGGTGGCCAGGGCTCCGGTGCCCCGCTGCCCCCGTCCGACGAGCCGGTCGCACCCGCGTCGCGCCGCGCCATGCGCAGCAGGCTCGTGACCCCGCCCGCGGGGACGTCGTCGGCCGCTGCCGGCGGTACGCCCGCCTGGTCGGCGGGTGCCGTCCAGCCGACCCCGCGGCCCGCGGCGACGGGGCCGGGTGCCCCGGCTCCGGCGCCCGCGCAGGGCCCGGCCGTCGGTGACGCGTCCCGCTCGCGACGGTCGTACCGTGACGCGGCACTCGACCCGACGGCCGGCCCGCGGACGTCCGGCCCCACGGCGCCGCGTCCGGGGACGCCGCCGCCGGCGCCGCGCCCCGCGACCCCGCAGCACCGCCCGGTGCCGTCGACGGCGCCCCGCCCCGCCGCCGCGGGCCCGTCCTGGGGCGCCCCGCAGGGTGCCGACGCCCCCGCGACGTCGCGCCCGACCGGTGGCCCCTCGGCGGCGGCGTCGCCGGCACGCCCGTGGGCGCAGCCCCCGTCGCAGCCGTCGGGCCCCGCGGCGACCTCGCGCCCCGAGGCGCGCACCCCGTGGAACCGGGAGCCGGGCGCGACCGCCTCGCCCTCCGGTGCACCCAGCTGGGCGGCCTCCGCGGCCCCGCCGGCCGCGGCCCCGCCGGCCGCGGCCCCGCCCCGCACCTCCGCCTGGGGCCCCGGCACGCAGGCAGCGCCCACCGGTCAGCCGCCCGCGCCCTGGACGCCCTCGCAGCCCTCGTCCGACGACCGGCGGCCGGCCGGGCCGACGCCGTCCCTCAGCTCGTTCCAGGCATCCGCCGCGACCGCACCGCGCACCGAGCCGGCCTCGCCGCGCGTCGAGCCCGCCGTGCCGGCGCCCGCGGCGTCCGCCGCACCGACGGCGTCCCCCGTCTGGACGCCGGGCGGTGCCCCGGCCGCGCCCGCGGCACCCCAGCGGGCCGCGGGGGAGCCGGCGGTCGACGGCTGGCCGCGGACGCCCGTCGCGGGCCCCGACCCCGTGGCCGGGGCCTCCGACGAGAAGGCCGCCCCGCCGTGGGGTGTCTCGCGTCCGCCGTACGACGAGGACGACCTGGACGACGAGGACGACGACGAGCCGGGACGGCGGATCCACCCGTACACCTGGCTGCACGTCCTGATCCTGGCGGCCGTGGCCTTCGTGCTCGGCTTCCTCATCATGCTGCTCTACATCCGGACGCGCGGCGCCGACGGCGCCGCCGAGGCCGCGGCCGCCGTGAGCGGCTGGGTCACGAGCCGCGCCGGCCCGCTCTGAGCGACGGCACCCGACCGACCCGCACCGCCGCGTCCGGCGGGGCTGCGCCCGGCAGTGCACCGCCCGGCACCCCCGCACCCGGCACCACCGCATCCCGTACCACCCGCATCCCGCGGCGGCGGTCTCCCCGGCCGCGCCGCCCCCCGACCCGAGGAGCCCACGTGCCCGCGAGCACCCGTGCGATCGAGCTGGCCCACGCCGCCGCCCGCGCCGCATCCGACCTCAAGGCGCAGGAGATCATCGCGCTCGACGTGAGCGAGCAGCTCGTCCTCACGGACGTGTTCCTCATCGCGTCCGGGACGAACGAGCGGCAGGTCGGCGCGATCGTCGACGCCGTCGAGGAGTCCCTGCACAAGCTCGGTGCGAAGCCCGTGCGCCGCGAGGGCAAGGCCCAGGGCCGCTGGGTGCTCATCGACTTCGGTGACGTCGTCGTGCACGTGCAGCACGCCGAGGACCGCGTCTACTACGCCCTCGAGCGGCTCTGGAAGGACTGCCCGGTGATCGAGCTTCCCCCGGACGAGCGGGGCGAGCAGGCCGACGCGTGAGGCAGCACCTGCTGCTCTGGCGGCACGCGCGGACGGCCTACAACGCCCTGGCCCGGCTGCAGGGACAGATCGACATCCCCCTGGACGAGGTCGGGCACTGGCAGGCGCGGGTCTCCGCGGCGCGCCTGGCCGCCCGCCACCGCCCGGTGCGCATCGTCGCGTCGGACCTCTCGCGCGCGGTCGACACCGCGGGGTACCTGGCCCGCGCGGTCGGCGTCCCCGTGGAGCTGGACCCGCGGCTGCGGGAGCGGGCCTTCGGCGAGTGGGAGGGCATGACCGGCCACGACATCGAGGCCCGCTGGCCGCAGGAGTTCCGCGAGTGGCGAGCCGGCGGGGACCCGGTCGGGGTCGGCGCCGAGACGCGCGCCGAGGTCGCGGCCCGCATGGGGGAGGCCGTGCGCGACCAGGTGGGGCGCACGCCCGAGGGCGGGACGCTCGTCGTCGTGTCGCACGGTTCGGCGCTCGGCTCGGTCGTGGCCGACCTGCTCGGGCAGGACCCCGAGTGGCGCGGCATCGTCGGCATGCACAACGCCCACTGGGCCGAGCTGCTGGCCGCGTCGTCCGCCGACGCGGACCCGGCCTGGCGTCTGCTGGGCTACAACGTGGGGCCGACCGACGCCTCCGCGGACTGGAACGCCGGCCCCGACCCGGAGCCCGCGCAGGAGGCCGCCGACGACGCCACACGTGACCCGGACTGACGGCATGTCGCACGTCACACGGCCCCTGCCGGGGCGCGATTGGCGTTCTGCGGCTCGTTCGTCCTAGACTCACCGGGCGCCCTTCGGGGCGACGGGGTCCGTCCGCGGACCACGGGGCTGTGGCGCAGCTGGTAGCGCACCTGCATGGCATGCAGGGGGTCAGGGGTTCGAGTCCCCTCAGCTCCACCCGAGAACGACGGCGAGGCCGCGTCAGGATCCTGGGACCAGGAACCCGACGCGGCCTTCGGCGTTTCCGGGGGACGTCAGGTCCGCAGGGCGACCGGGAACACCTCCGTCCGGGCGACGACCCGGTCCCGCTCGTCGGCCATCCGCGCGCGCCGGGGGTCGGCGACGTAGGCGTCGAGCGCTGCCGCGTCCGGGAACCGCAGGATCTGGACCTCGTGCGGCTGCCCGTCGCCCCCGTCGCCCACGGCGCGCTGCAGGACGCTGCCGCCGTGGTCGGGCAGCAGGGCCAGCACGGCGTCCTCGTAGGCCTGCAGGGCCGCCTCCCGGCCGGGGACGGCCCGCAGCAGGCAGCACAACGTCAGGGCGCTCATCCGGGCAGCGTGGCACGGGCGGGCGGCCGGGGTCGAGGGGCCGGGGCCGGCGGCTAAAGGTTTCGTCGCCCGCGGACACCTTGCTGCGGGGGAAAGCGCTCGCCTACGGTCGAGAAACCGGTTTCCGTCCCAGTGCACCGCATCGTCGCGGTGCGACCGGGCCGGACGGTGCATCCCGCGGGGCACGCACCGGTCCGACCGTGCTCGACGACGAGAAGAGGCAACGATGAGACGACCTGTCGCGACACGACTCCTGGCGACCGGGGTCGCTGCGGCCCTGGCCACGGCCGTCGGCGTGTCCGTGCTGACCATCCCTGCCCAGGCGGCCACCGGCGCCGCCGACGGCTTCGCCTCGCAGAACGGAGGCACCACCGGCGGCGCCGGCGGGCGGACCGTCCGCGCCACGACCGGCACCCAGATCCACGAGGCCCTGTGCGGCCGCGCGAGCAGCAGCACCCCGATCGTCATCGAGGTGTCCGGCACCGTCAACCACGCCAACACCGCCAAGGTCTCCGGCAGCAGCTGCAGCACGGCCGCCGGCGTCATCGAGCTCAAGCAGGTGAGCAACGTGACGCTCGTGGGCGTCGGCAGCGGCGCGGTGTTCGACCAGGTCGGCATCCACATCCGCGAGGCGCGCAACATCATCGTCCAGAACGTCACCGTCCGGAACGTCAAGAAGTCCGGGTCGCCCACGTCCAACGGCGGCGACGCCATCGGCATGGAGAGCGGTGTCAGCAACGTCTGGGTCGACCACGTGACGCTCGAGGCGTCCGGCGGGGAGTCCGAGGGGTACGACGGCCTGTTCGACATGAAGGGAGACACGCGGTACGTGACGCTCTCGTACAGCATCCTGCGCAACTCCGGCCGTGGGGGCCTCGTCGGGTCCGGCGACAGCGACCTGGGCAACGGCCCGGTGACCTACCACCACAACCTCTACGAGAACCTCGACTCACGCGTGCCGCTGCTGCGCGGGGCGACGGCGCACATCTTCAACAACCACTACGTCGGCATCAAGGAGTCGGGGATCAACGCCCGCGCCGGCGGCAGGGCCAAGGTCGACAACAACTACTTCGAGGACTCGAAGGACGTGCTCGGCACGTTCTACACGGACCTGCCGGGCTACTGGCAGGTCTCCGGCAACGTGTTCGACGACGTGACCTGGTCGTCGCGGGGGAGCGACACGAACCCCGCGGGTCCGAACGTCACGTCGACCACCACGGTCTCGGTCCCGTACTCGTACCGGCTCGACGGCGCGAGCTGCGTGCCGGCGCTGGTGCGGGCCACCGCGGGGGCGAACAAGGGCAACCAGGTGTCGAACGGGTCCTGCACGCCGCAGAGCCCGGCACCCACGGCGGCGCCGACGTCCGCGCCGACCACGGGCCCCACCGCAGGCCCCATTCCGTCGGCACAGCCGTCCACGCCGACGCCCACCGCGCCGCCCGTGGGGCGCAACCTCAGCCTGGGCGCGGGCGCCGACGGCTCCGGCAAGGGCGGCGGCACCAGCTACGGCAACGCGATCGACGGCTCGCTGAGCACGTACTGGCAGCCGAACGGCTCGACGGGCCGCATCTCGGTGAAGTGGGGCTCGGCGACCACGGTCGCCCGGGTCGTGCTGCGCGAGCCGGCAGGCTCCGCGGGGTCCGTCGGGGCGTGGCGGGTCGTCGACAACTCCACGGGCGCCGTGCTCGCCACGGGCGACGGTGCCGGGACCCTGACCTTCCGGGCCACGTCCCTGACCAAGCTCAACGTGGAGATCCTCGCGTCGACCGGCACACCGCGCGTCGCGGAGGTCGAGACGTACGCCGGCTGAGCCGGTCCGGTCGGGGGTCGTCGGGGCAGCGCGCCCCGGCCGCCCCCGGCCGTGCGGCGTCGTCAGCCGGCGAGCTCGTCGAGCGGCGGCGTGAGGCGCCCCTCGGGGTCGAGGCGGTGCAGCATCGCCCGGCTGAGCTCCTCGAGCAGGGTGACCTGCTCGGGCGTCAGCGCGTCGATCACGAGCGCCCGGGCGGTCGCGACGTGCCCCGGGGCCGTCCGCACCACCAGGTCCCAGCCGTCGGGCGTGAGGTGCGCGTTCGTCGCGCGGCGGTCCGTGGCGCACGGCGCCCGCTCCACCAGCCCGCGCTCCTCGAGCCGGCGCACGACGTGCGAGAGGCGGGGGAGCGTGGCGTTGGTGCGGCGGGCCAGCGCCGACATCCGCAGCGTGCGGTCCTCCGCCTCGGACAGCATCGCCAGCACCTGGTACTCGAAGTGCGTCAGACCGGCGTCGCGCTGCAGCTGCGAGTCGAGCTGGGCCGGCAGGAGCTCGGCGACGGCCACCAGCCCGAGCCAGGCGCGCAGCTCGGCCGGCGTCAGCCAGGGGGTCTCGGAGGTCACTCCTCCAGGGTACGCCGATGTTGAAGCGACAACGATGAGCCGCGTGCCGCGGTGTGCGTCAGTGCCCGTCCGGGCGTCTCACGGGCACACCGAGGATCGTCGGCTCGGGCGGTGGCAGCGTGTCGAGCCCCTCGGGCACGGGCGGGAAGCCGTCGTCGGGGACGTCGCCGACCCAGATGCGCCACGTGCCGTCCGTCCGGTGCGCCACGCCCGGCACGACCAGCGCGGCGTCCCCGGCCGCCGCGAGCGCGGCCGCGAGCGGCGGTGCCGCCCCGGCGGGCACGAAGCCGACGATGACGTTGCGCCAGACCAGGACCAGCCGGTCGTCGGCGCCGTGCTCCACCACCAGCCGTGCCGGGACCCGCGCCGGCGCGGGGCGGTCGCCCATGCCCAGGGCGGCGAGGATCGAGCGCTGCATCGCCGGCGCCTCCGCCGCGCAGAACCCGGTGGTGACGTCGGCCGGGACCTCGGGGCGACGGCGGAACCAGCTCACGCGCCCAGCATGGCACGCGCCGCCGCGACCACAGGGCGGTCGGGGCGGGCGCACCGTGCGCCGGGTCAACTACCTTTCTCCCGTGACAGAAGCCGAGATCAGGCCGGACGTCCCTCGCGGCGTCGTCAGCCATGAGGTACCCGAGCTCCTGCGCAACGACGTCCGGCTCCTCGGGGAGCTGCTGGGACGTGTGCTGCGCGAGGCCGGCGGGGAGGACCTGCTCGCCGACGTCGAGCGCCTGCGCGAGCTCGCCATCGCCTCGCACAGCGAGCCCAACGGGCACGCGCTGGCGCAGGCCGAGGAGCTCGTCGCCGGGTTCAGCCACGAGCGGGCGGAACAGGTGGCGCGGGCGTTCACGTGCTACTTCCACCTCGCCAACCTGGCCGAGGAGTACCACCGCGTCCGCGTGCTGCACGACCGTGAGTCGCGCCTGGCGCCCCACGAGCTGGCTCCCGACGACTCGCTGCCGGCGGCGTACCAGCAGCTCGTCGCCGAGGTGGGCGAGGACGAGGCCCGCGCCCGCCTGCGCGACCTCGAGTTCCGCCCGGTCTTCACCGCCCACCCGACCGAGGCCCGCCGGCGCGCGGTCGCGCGCGCCATCCGGCGCATCGCCGAGCTCGTCGCCGAGCGCGACGCGCTGCACATCGGCGGGACCACGCTGGCGGAGAACGAGCGCCGCCTGCTGGCCGAGATCGACACGCTGTGGCGCACCTCCCCGCTGCGGGCCGAGAAGCCGACCGTCCTCGACGAGGTCGCCACCGTCCTGTCGATCGTCGACTCGACGCTGGCCGACGTGCTGCCCACGGTCTACCGGCGGCTGGACGACTGGCTGCTCGAGCGGGACGCCGGCACCACCGCGCCCCTGGTCGCGCCGTTCGCGCGGCTCGGCTCGTGGATCGGCGGCGACCGCGACGGCAACCCCAACGTCACGGCGGAGGTGACGCGCGCCGCGGCGGCGCTGGCCTCGGAGCACGCCCTCGACGCGCTGCTCGTGTCCGCACGCCGCACGGCCGACGGCCTCACCCTCGACGCGGCCGGGACCCCCGCGTCCCCCGAGCTCAGCGCCCTGTGGCAGCGGCAGCGCTCGCTGTCGGACGCGATGACCTCCCGCATCGCGGGCGACGCCCCCAACGAGCCGCACCGGCGCGCCCTGCTGGGCATCATCGAGCGGATCGCCGCGACCCGTCGGCGCGACGCCGACCTCGCGTACGCCACCCCTGACGAGCTCGAGGCGGACCTGCGCACCGTGCAGGACTCGTTGCAGTCGGCCGGCGCCCGGCGCGCCGCGTACGGGGACCTGCAGCGGCTCATCTGGCAGGTGCAGACCTTCGGCTTCCACCTCGCGGAGCTCGAGGTGCGGCAGCACTCGCAGGTGCACGCGGCCGCGCTCGCGGACATCGAGGAGCACGGCGTCGACGGCGACCTGCAGCCGATGACCGTCGAGGTCCTCGACACCTTCCGCGCGCTGGGGACGGTCCAGCGCCGGCTCGGCGTCGCCGCGGCACGGCGCTACATCGTGTCCTTCACGCAGTCGCCCGAGCACCTGCCGGCGGTCTACCGGCTGGCCGATCTGGCCTTCGGCGGGCCGGAGCACGCGCCCGTCATCGACGCGATCCCACTGTTCGAGACGTTCGCGGACCTGCAGAACAGCGTCGAGATCCTCGACGCCGCCCTCGAGCACCCGCGGGTGCAGGAGCGGCTCGCGGCCAACGGCCGGCGCGTGGAGGTCATGCTCGGCTACTCCGACTCCTCCAAGGACGTCGGGCCGCTCTCGGCGACACTGGCCCTCGACGACGCGCAGCGCCGGATCGCCGACTGGGCGCGTCGCAACGACATCGTGCTCACGCTGTTCCACGGGCGTGGCGGTGCGCTCGGCCGTGGGGGCGGCCCGGCCAACCGTGCCGTGCTCGCCCAGCCCCCGGGCTCGGTCGACGGCCGGTTCAAGCTCACCGAGCAGGGCGAGGTCATCTTCGCCCGGTACGGCGACCCCGACATCGCCACGCGCCACATCGAGCAGGTCGCCGCGGCGACCCTGCTCGCCGACGCGCCGAGCGTCGCGCAGCGCAACACCGAGGCCGCCGCGCGGTTCGCCGACCTGGCGTCCCGCCTGGACGTGGCGTCCCGCGAGCGGTTCCACGCGCTGGTCCGTTCCGAGGGGTTCCCGGCCTGGTTCGCCCAGGTCACCCCGCTGGAGGAGATCGGTCTGCTGCCGATCGGCTCCCGACCGGCCCGCCGCGGACTGTCCGTCTCGTCGCTGGACGACCTGCGGGCGATCCCGTGGGTGTTCTCCTGGTCGCAGGCCCGCATCAACCTCGCGGGGTGGTACGGGCTCGGCACGGCGCTCGACACGGTCGGCGACGTGGAGGAGCTGCGCACGGCCTACGCCGAGTGGCCGCTGTTCGCGACGATCATCGACAACGTCGAGATGTCGCTCGCGAAGACCGACGAGCGCATCGCCGCCCGCTACCTGGCCCTGGGCGACCGGGACGACCTGGCGCAGCAGGTGCTCGACGAGATGCGGCTGACCCGGCAGTGGGTGCTGGCCACCACCGGCAGCACGGGCGTGCTCTCGCGCCGGCGGATCCTCGGACGTGCCGTGCAGCTGCGCAGCCCGTACGTGGACGCCCTGTCGCTGCTGCAGCTGCGCGCCCTGCGCGGGCTGCGCACGGGCCAGGACCCGCAGTCGGCGGAGGAGCTGCGCCGGCTGCTGCTGCTCACGGTCAACGGCGTCGCGGCCGGTCTGCAGAACACGGGCTGACACCCCCGCGTCCGCCACGACGCCCCCGCACCGACCCGGTCGGCGCGGGGGCGTCGGGCGTCCGGCCGCCCGTGACGTGCGGGTCCCTGCCGTGCGGGTCCCTGCCGTGCGGGTCCGTGCCGTGCGGGTCCGTGCCGTGCCCCTCGGTGCCGTGCGCCCCGGTGCTGCCCGGGCTGGTCAGCGAGCCGGCACCGTCCGTGTGGCCGCCCACGCGCGGAGCGCGGCGACACGCTCGCCCATGACCACGGACAGCGGGCGGGTGGCCCGCAGCTCCTCGAGGACGGTGGCGGCGTCGAGCGCGGTGCCGCGGGCGTGCGCGGCGTACGTGGCCGAGACGACGGCCTGCTCGACCTCGGCGCCCGAGAACCCGGCCGACGCGGCGACGAGCGGGGCCGCCGCGACGTCGTCCAGGGCGAGCCCGCGGCGCCCGGCGTGCAGCCGCAGGAGCGCCGCGCGGGCCGCGTCGTCCGGCAGGTCGACGAAGAAGATCTCGTCGAAGCGCCCCTTGCGCACCAGCTCCGGGGGCAGGGCGGAGACGTCGTTGGCGGTCGCGGCGACGAACACGCGGGAGCGGCGGTCGGCCAGCCACGTCAGCAGGGTCCCCAGGACGCGCCGTGCGGAGCCGCCGTCCTCGTCGCCCGCGACCGCCTTCTCGATCTCGTCGACCCACAGCACGCAGGGTGCGAGCGCGTCCGCCGCGGCGAGCGCCTCACGCAGCCGGCGCTCGGACTCCCCGACGTACTTGTCGTGCACGCCCGCGAGGTCCAGACGCAGCAGCGGCACACCCAGCACGGAGGCGGCCGCGCGCGCGGCGAGGGACTTGCCGCAGCCCTGGACGCCGACCAGCAGCACGCCGCGTGGCGGGTCGAGGTGCGGTGCGGAGCCGTCGGTCGCCGGGCGTCGCAGCAGGAGCCAGCGCACGACCCGGTCCAGGCCGACCACGTCGCCCGGCGCGACCGTCGCGTACTCGTACGCGAGCACACCGTCCCCGGCGAGGGCGTCGAACCGCGCGCGGTCGACGACCGCCACGTCGTCGACCGTCAGCGCGCCGTCGTCGACCACGGCGCCGTGCGCCAGCCGCGCGACGTCGGCCCGGGACAGCCCGGCGAGGCGCCGGACGAGCAGGTCGCGCGCCCGCGGGTCCACGTGCGGCACACGCCCCGTCGCGTGCGCCCAGGCGGCGACCGTGCGGTCGACGACGGTGGCGCGCTCGTCGGCGGAGGGGAAGGACACGGGGACGGTCACCGCCAGGTGCTCCACCTCGCGCGGCAGGTCGAGCCGTCGCGAGACCAGCACGAGCGTGCTGCGCAGGCCGAGGGGCCGCTGGGCGGCGTCCTTCAGCAGGCGCACGACCAGCGGGTCGTCGAACCAGGGGTGCAGGTCGAGCAGCACGTACACGGCGGGCGCGACGCTGTCGACGATCGTGCGCAGCAGGGCGGGGGGATCGGTGTTGTGCAGCTGGGAGCCGCCGAGGTCCACGTCCATGCGGCGCAGCCCGTCGGTCACGCTCCAGCGGAACACCGGGCGCGGGGACCGGCCGCCGGGCGGCCGCGACGCCGCGCGCAGCACCAGCTCGACCGCCTCCGGCTCGTCGGCCGTCTCCAGGACGATGACGGGCGTGCGCGCCGCCACGAGCGCGGCGAGGTCGTCGAGCGTGGAGGTCTCGGGGCGCACGCGGGCCACGGTAGCCCGCCGGTGCCCGTGCGGAGCCGGGCGCGGCCGCGGGGGGCGACGTTCCACCCGCTCGGCTCAGCGGGGGGCGAGGGGTGCCGGAGCAGCGCGGCCCGGCAGGGTCGGGCGACGGCTCAGCGGGGCGGGACGAGGGCTCAGCGGGGCGGGGTGAGGGCTCAGCGGGGGAGCGAGACGACCGCCGGCACGGGGGAGCCGGACGCGAGCAGGTCGAGCACGAGGCGCTCGTGCGGCACGACCCGCCCCGGCAGCGCGCGCAGCGGGAACCAGCCCATGGCGGCGGCCCGGTCGGGCTCCCGCAGCGTGGGCTCGCCGGTCCACCGGGTCACCAGGAAGAAGACGTCGACGCGCTGCTCGACCTGCGGGCCGCCGCGCTCGAACCGGTGCAGCGCGGTCAGGGGCTGCAGCGCGTCGGGTGCGACGACCACGCCCGACTCCTCGGCCGCCTCGCGCACGGCCGCCTCGTGGACGGACTCGTCGCGGTCGACGTGGCCCGCGAGCAGCCCCCACCACCCGTCCATGTACCCGGTGCCGGCGCGGCGCTGCAGCAGCACCTCGTCGCCGTCGTCCCCGGGGCGCCGCAGGACGACGTAGGCGGCCGCGACGAGGAGCGTGCGCCCGTCGAGGTGGTCGTCCGGGGCGTAGGCGTCGACGGGGGCGGGCACGGCACCGAGTCTGGCACGCGGCGGCCTGCTCGACGTCAGGTGTCCGGTGCGCAGCCCGGGTGCAGCAGCTCCCAGACGTGCCCGTCGGGATCGGCGAGCGTCCGCGCGTACGGAGACGTGGTGCGGGGGTCCGCCCCGACCTCCGTCCCGCCCGCGGCCAGGGCTGCGGCGGCCAGGGCGTCGACGTCGGCGCGCGACGGTGCAGCGAGGCAGAGGACGACCTGCGTCGCGGTGCGGGCGTCGACCACGGGCAGCCCGGTGACCTCCGCGAACCGCGCGGGGCGCAGCAGCATGACGCACACCGTGCGCGACACCAGCACGCAGACGACGTCCTCGTCGCTGAGCATCTCGTCCACGACCATGCCGAGGCCGGTGTAGAACCCGCGCGACGCGGTCAGGTCCCGGGCCGGCAGGTTGACGACGATCATGCGGTCCACGGGTGCTCCCTGCGGTGCGGGACGGAGGGACGTCGTGGGTGTGCCGACCGGCGCGGAGGCCGGGTCTCGTCGGGTGGTGACGATGTCGGTGGTGGCCGCTACCGTCGAAGTGTGACGACGACCACATCGGGAACCACGACCGGAGCCACGACCCAGCCGGCCCCGCCGGCCGCTGGCGGGACCGCCGGCAGCCGCGCCCCGGAGCCCGGCCCCGGCGCCGGACAGCGGGCCGGCCCCGGCGCCGAGGACCTGACGGCGGACGACTTCGCGGCGCGGCTCGCACCGTTGCGCCGCGAGATCCTCGCGCACTGCTACCGGATGACGGGGTCGGTGCACGACGCGGAGGACATGCTGCAGGAGACGTACCTGCGCGCGTGGCGTGCGATGCGGGGGTTCGAGAACCGGTCGTCGCTGCGCACGTGGATGTTCCGCATCGCGACCAACACCTGCCTGACGCACCTCGAGGGCCGGCGACGCCGGCCGCTGCCCACGGGACTCGGTGCGCCGGCCGCGGACCCCCGCGAGCGGCCGCGCGAGGACCACGCCACGGCGTGGCTGGAGCCGATGCCCGACCGCCTCGTGTGGGCCACGGCCCCGGCCGACCCGGCGGAGACGACGGTGGACCGCGACACGGTGCGGCTCGCCTTCGTCGCGGCGCTCCAGCACCTCACGGCCCAGCAACGTGCCGTGCTGCTGCTGCGGGACGTGCTCGCGTGGTCGGCCGCCGAGGTGGCCGACGCCCTGGCGCTGTCGGTGGCCGCGGTGAACTCCACGCTGCAGCGGGCGCGGGCCCACATGGCCAACGTCCAGGACGTCACGCCCCTGGAGCCCACCGACCCGCGCCGGCAGGAGCTCCTCGCCCGGTACGTCGCGGCCTTCGAGGCGTACGACGTCGCCGCGATCGTCGAGCTGCTGGCCGCGGACGTCGTGTGGGAGATGCCGCCCTTCCCCGGGTGGTACACCGGCCCGCGCGCGGTGGGCGAGCTCATCGGCACGTGGTGCCCGGCCCGGGCGGCGGGGGACATGCGCCTGGTACCGACCGCGGCCAACGGCCTGCCGTCGTTCGCGATGTACATGCGCGACGCCGAGGGCAGGCACCGCGCGTTCCAGCTCCAGCAGGTCGCGGTGACCGCGGCGGGGGTGCGCCACGTGACGGCGTGGTTCGACGAGGACCTGTTCGCGCGGTTCGGGCTGCCGACCGAGCTGGACTGACTGTGAGGGTTGTGCCCGCGGCGCCGACGCGCGGACGGTCCCGGACCAGCGGTGGGCCCCGGACGAGCGGTGCGCCGCCCGTCCGGGGAGGGCGGACGGGCGGCGCGTGGCCGGGCGGACCCGGCCGCGTCAGCCTCCGACCCGCACCTCGAGGGGAAGGCTCGAGGCCTCACCGACCGCGTTGCGGAACGTCGCGACGACGGTGTGCGTGCCCGGCGCCCAGCCGGCGGTGGACGTGCTGACGGTCTGGCCGTGCGGTGTGCGCGCGACGAGTACCTGGCGGTCGACCTCGACCCCGTCGGCGGTGAGCACGTACTCGGTGGCGTTGGTGCCCCACCAGAGGGTCGCCGTCACGGTCGGCGTGCCGTCGGCCCCTGTCGCGGCGCTCAGTCGCGGGGTGCCCGGGCTCGCGTCGCTCACGGTGACCGTGAGCGGGGCGGAGCGGGCCGTCCCCCAGGGGTTGAGCGCCTCGGCGACGTACGTGTACGTGCCGTCGGGTCGCCCGGAGACGGTGAACGTCGCGCGCTGCGCGTGCGGGGTGCGCGGGTCCACCCGCTGTGCGTCGACCAGCACGCCGTTCTCCAGGAGCCGCACGACGGTGGCGTTCTGGCCCCACCACAGGGTGGAGGTGACGGTGAACCGACCGTCGTGCAGCCCCGTGTCCCAGCCGTCGTCGTGGGAGAGCAACGGGGCGTCAGGAGCGCGCGACGCGCCCGGTGTGCCCGACGGCAGCGTGGCACCCGCACCCGCGCGGACGGCGTCGGCGACCTGATCCGCGGGCTGGACGTCCGGTGCGTAGTGGTCCCCGGGGGTCCACCGCGCCGTGTCCAGGAGCGGGGGCTGCGCGGTGGCGTTGAAGGCGGCCACCAGGTCCACGGGCTCGCCCCGGACCAGTGTGCCCTCCTCGCGCAGCATGGTGCCCTTCCAGGCCGTGACCACGGACGCCGGGTCGACGCCGGGGGCCAGGTCGACCACGTTCTGCTCGGCGACGATGCTCGACTCGACGCCCGCACCCAGGAGGTATGTGTACCCGGCTGCACGCGTCTGCTCGTAGACGTTGTTGTAGACGTGGACGTCGCCGTACCGCACCCGGGGCGCGCGCTGGCCCACGTCCGTCCAGAGGTTGTGGTGGTACGTGACGCGGTGCTGCCCGCGGTCCTGCGTCCGCGAGTCCGACGAGCCGACCAGGCTCGTCTTGTCGTGGTCGTGGAAGTGCGTCCACGAGACGGTGACGAGGTCGGAGCCGTGGGTGACGTCGAGCAGCCCGTCGTGCACCTCGTACGGGCGCCCGTAGACGGTCCGGGTCGTGGCCGGGGGGTGGTCCCCGTCGTCGAGCCGGAGGTGGTCGACCCACACGCTGGTCGAGGACCACACGGAGAGGTTGTCGTAGGCGGAG
This sequence comes from Cellulomonas sp. KH9, assembly GCF_900114185.1. GTDB lineage: Bacteria > Actinomycetota > Actinomycetes > Actinomycetales > Cellulomonadaceae > Cellulomonas. Next base: position 756,389 of record NZ_FOSE01000002.1, on the reverse strand, counting down.
TTCCAGTTGCCGGCGCCGGTGTCACCGGGATCCCACTGGGGGAAGCAGTCCGAGGCGTCGGACAGCGTCAGGTTGCGGACGATCACGTTCGACGCGTCCCGGATCCGCAGGTTGGCCCCGACGATGCGGGCGTCCCCGACGCCGACGATCGTCACGTTGGACCCGACGTGCTGCTGCGTCTGGGCGGCCTGCACGGCCGCGGCCGCCACCCGGGCGTCCTCGAGCGGCCCGCTGGGGTCGGTGCGCCCCCACGGCCCCTCGGGGTCGAAGTGGGCGATGTGGCCGGCCATGGAGAAGGGCGCTCCGCTCCCGGCGACGGTGACCTGGCGGGCGTGGTCGTCGCACGTGGCGCGGGTCCCGTCGGCGCGGACGGACGCGTCGATCGTGCCGCGGACGTACACGATGCGGGGCTCGGTGACCGTGCGCGCCGTGGTGCCGGTGGAGCCGGGGCGCCCTCCGAGGGCGTCGCGCAGCTGCGTCCACGTGTCGACGACGTACACCTGTGCCGCGGCCGCGTCGGCGCCCCCCGTGGTGCCGGTGGCCTGGACGACGCGGCCCTCCGGACGCGAGACGCCCGACCACGAGGCCCAGCCGTCACCGGGGGCGAGGGTCTCGCGGCCGAGATCACGGGCCTCGCCGCCCGTGTCGCCGCCGGCGGACGCGGGTGCGGGGACGGCGACCAGCGCCGTCGCGAGGGTGGCGAGGACGACGACCCACCGGCGGGGCGTGCCGCGCGTCGGGTGCGGGGGCAGAGCGTCACGCATGGGGACCCCTTCGTCTCCTGACGGCGCCGGAAACCGGTTTCTCAGCGCCCGGACGAGGGTGTCACAGATCGGGCGGAAAACGCAATCCCGGCCCCCGACGACGACGGGCCCGCGAGCGGCCGACCGAGGTGGTCGACCGGCTCGCGGGCCCGTCGGGGTGGAGCAGGTCAGGCCGTGGGTGCGCCCGCCGGAGCACCCGCGCGGCCGCGGCCGCGGCCGCCCCGGCGGCGGCGCGGGGCGCCGGTCGCGTCACCGGCGCGCGTGTCGCGGCCCGTGGCCGGACCGGAACCGCCCGGGGCGGTACCCCGGCCGCGACCGTCGCCGGAGGCGTCGGTCCGGGCCGGGCTGCCGGACTCGGACGTCCAGGCGGTGGCCGGGCCGGCGGGGCGCGACGCGGCGCGGGAGCCGGAGCGACGTCGTCCGGCGGCGTCGGGCTGGGCCGCCGGGCGGGCGCCACCGGTCGGCGCGGCGGTACCGCGGGCACCGGTCCGGCCGCGCGCGGGGGCCTGGCTGCGACCCGAGCCGCCCTGACCGCCGGAGCGGGTGCGGCCGGACGCGGAGGAGCGGTCGCCCGTCATGACCGTGCCGGACGCCGGGCCGCTCGGGGCGGGTGTGCCGCCGTTGGCGGCGGGCACCGAGCCGGGTGCGTCGGCGAGCCGGCGCACCAGGTCGTCGCCGGGCGTGACGGCCACGGGCGTGACGGTGATGCCGGCGGCGCGGGTCATGGACCGCACGTCGGCCCGCTGCTCGGGCAGCTGCAGCGTCAGCACCGTGCCGCTGGCGCCGGCCCGGGCCGTGCGACCGGAGCGGTGCAGGTACGCCTTGTGCTCGGCCGGCGGGTCGACGTGCACGACCAGCTCGACCTCGTCGACGTGGATCCCGCGGGCCGCGATGTCCGTGGCGACCAGCACGCGCGAGCGGCCCGAGGAGAACGCCTCGAGGTTGCGCTCCCGGGCGCCCTGGCCCAGGTTGCCGTGCAGGTCGACCGCCGGGATCCCGGCGAGCGTGAGCTGGCGCGCCAGCTTCTTGGCGTGGTGCTTGGTCCGCATGAACAGCACCCGCCGGCCGGGACCGGCCGCGAGCGTCTCGACGACGGCGCGCTTGGCGGCCGCGTCGGCGACCTCCAGGACGTGGTGCGTGCTCGCGACGGCGGTCTGCGCGGCCGGGTCGACCGCGTGCTCCACCGGGGAGGTCAGGTAGCGGTCCACGAGGGTGCCGACGCCGTTGTCCAGCGTCGCGGAGAACAGCAGGCGCTGGCCGCGCGTCGGCGTGCGGTCCATCAGGCGGCGCACGACGGGCAGGAACCCGAGGTCGGCCATGTGGTCCGCCTCGTCGAGCACGGTGATCTCGATGCCGTCGAGCGTGACGAGGCCCTGCTTCAGCAGGTCCTCGAGGCGGCCCGGGCAGGCGACCAGCACGTCGACGCCACGGTCCAGGGCGCTGACCTGGCGCGACTGCGCGACGCCGCCGAACATCGTCGCCGTGCGCAGACCGACGGCCGCGGCCAGCGGCGCGAAGACCGCGTCGATCTGCGTGGCCAGCTCACGGGTGGGACACAGCACCAGGGCGCGCGGGCGGCGGGCGCGACGCTGCGTGCCCGACGCGGCGAGGCGCGCGACGACGGGCAGGGCGAACGCGAGCGTCTTGCCGGACCCGGTGCGGCCGCGGCCGAGCACGTCGGCGCCCCGCAGGGTGTCCGGGAGCGTCGCGGTCTGGATCGGGAAGGGGGAGGTGATCTGCTGGGCGGCGAGGGCGCGGGCCAGCACCTCGGGCACGCCGAGGTCGGTGAAGGTCGTCACAGGGAAAGGTGCCTCTCGGGCTGAAGAAGTCGGGGTCCGCCGCACGATTCCCGGGGGGACTCCACGACGCGGGCGCGCGGTCGATCGCGCTGCCTCTCGGTACCCACCCTCTCACACCCGGCGTCCGGGGCGCCGGACGGACGGTGTCGCCGCAGGTCAGCGGCCGCCGACCGACGTGTCGGTGGGGGCGTCGAGCACGGCGCGCACGGCGTCGGTCGCCGCGGGCGTCCAGCCGGGCGGCGGTGCCACCGCCGCCCACGCGTCGGCGTACTCACCCACGTACGTGTGCCCGTGCCCGGCGGGCGACTGACCGGCGACGAACAGGTCGATGAGGACACGCCAGAACGTCGCGACGGGGAACCAGCGCACGTCCGGCAGCACGTCCGCCCCGCGCGGCTCGCGCAGCCAGTCGGGCTCGTGCAGCAGCAGGTCCGGGGTCCACCACACGACCCCGTCGGAGGGGTGCTGCAGGTACACGACGCGGGGGTCCTCCCAGGTCGCGGTGCCGTCGTCGGCCAGGGAGGCGCCGTCCACGTCGCGCAGCGTCCGGCCCCAGCGCACCGTGCGGCCCTCGTCGAGGACGGGGCGGATCTCGGGCGACCCCGGCTGCCGGTCGTCCGTGAGCCGCCGCCACAGCGGGGTCGTGCCCGGCGTGCCGGCCCAGACCGCGCCGTCGGTGCGTGCGGTGACGTCCTGCAGGCTCGAGAACGCGCCCTGCGAGCCGAAGCTGCCCAGCGAGATGCCGAACGGGTACAGCGCCGGTCGGTCGTCCTCGGGCAGCTGCGACCAGCGCGCGTGCACCGCCTCGAAGAGGGCGCGGCCCGCCGCCACCGGCGTCGCGCGGTCCCCGACGAAGTTCACCCAGCTCGGCAGGTAGGAGTACTGCATCGCGGCGATCGCGCTGTCGCCGCCCCACATCATCTCGACGGCCGCCGCCGACGCCGGGTCGACCCACCCCGTGCCGGTCGTGGTGACGACGACGAGGACGGACCGGTCCCACGCGTTCGTGCGGTCGAGCTCGTCGACGACGAGGGACGCGAGCTCGTCGAGGTCGTCGTCGCTGTCCAGGCCCGCGTAGACCCGGATCGGCTCCTGGACCTCACGGTCGAGGCCGGCGGCGGCCGACAGGTCGGCGAGCTGCGCGACGTCCGGGCCGCCCGAGACGAACCGCCGGCCCTCCCGGCCCAGCGACTCCCACGGCGACAGGGACGCGGGCGAGCCGCTGCGCAGCGGGTCGGCCGGGCGCACCTCGTCGGGGTACGTCTGCTCGTCGCGGTCCGCGTACGTCGTCGTCATCAGGTGCCGCACACCGGCGACCAGGGTGCCGTCGACCAGCAGGTACGTCACGACGGCCACCACGACCACCGCGAGCAGGCGGGCGGGGACCGGCGGCAGCAGCCGGCTCGTCAGGCGTGCCACGGCGCGCACCACGGCCCGCAGCCCGCGGGCGAGGAGCACGAGCAGCAGAGCCACCAGCGCGGCCAGCAGGACGACGAGGAGCGGCCGCGCGGGCGGCGGCGGTCCCATGTCGAGCAGGGCGCGGGACCTCGCCTGCCAGTCGGTGTCGACGACCGCCGCCGCCACCACGACGGCCAGGGCGACGAGCCCGCCGACCAGCCGCACGGTCCGTGCCCGGCGCTCGGGCCACGGGGCGCGCAGCCCGATCCGTCGCCCGCCCCACCCGACCGCGGCGCCGACGGCGTAGCCGATCGCGGCGCAGACCCCGCCGATGACGCCCTGGTACAGCGGGCTGCGCGGCAGCAGGGACGGCCCGAGCGCCGCGGCGAAGAGCACCAGCGCGCCGACGAGCCCGGCGGGCGAGAAGCGCCGCCACCACCGGGCGACGGCGGACGCGGCACGGGCACCGCGGCCGCGCACCGGGGTGCCCGACCCGCTCGCGCGCGTCCTGTCGGTGCGCGGGGCGTCCGGCGACGGCGGCGCGGCGGTCGGGTCCTGCGACCTGTCGCGGGCGGGGTCGTGCGGAGGGTCTCGGCCCGCGTCCGCCGGGTCGTGCGCCGTCGCCGCGTCCCCCGACGCCCCCCTCGTCATCCCAGCACTGTGCCACGGAACGCTGCCCCGGACCTGGCGTCGCGGTCTGCGGCAGGTCCCTGCGGGTTCCGGCGCCGCGGTGGGTACGGTGTGTCCGGGCGGCCGTGGGGTCGGCGGACGGGTGGCAGGGATGAGCGACACGGGGTACGGCGACTTCGAGTTCGAGCGGCGGTTCGTCGCGCGCGACGTCCCGCCCGAGCTGCTGGACGCCGCCCCCGCGCTGATCGTGCAGAGCTACTACCTCGCCGACGCCGGGTTCGCGCTGCGCGTGCGCGCGCAGGTGTCGTCGGTGGTCGGTGTCGACGTCCGCACGGACGAGACGACGCTGCTCGAGCGGTACGCCGACCAGGTCGACTTCTGCGCGGTCACCGTCAAGGGGCCGATGAACGGTGGCACCCGGTACGAGGCGGAGCGGGAGATCGACCCGCTCGTCGGCGTCGAGATGGTGCGGCGCGGCGGTGCGCGGGTCGCCAAGGTCCGGCACTCGGTGTGGCTCGGTGAGGACGGCTGGGTCGTCGACGTGTTCGCCGGGGCCAACGCCCCTCTCGTCGTCGCCGAGGTGGAGCGCGGCGGCCCGGTGACGGATCTCGCGATCCCGGACTTCTGCGTGACCGAGGTGACCGTGGACCCGCGGTTCGCCAACGACGGGCTCGCGCGCGCGCCGTACGCCGGCTGGGCGGCGGCGTGGCAGGCCGAGCTGGAGCAGGAGGGCCCGCGGTTCCTCGAGGGGTTCGGGCACGACCACCGCATGACGGGCATCTAGGCCCGTCCCGAGCGTCCGCCGCCCGGGGCGGCGCGATCGCGCGTCCGTGCCGCCGGCGGCCCGACCTCGTGGGCTGCGTCCCGGCGCCACGCTGCCTACAGTGGCGGACCGGTGCGCGGAGCGTCCGTGCCCGGGAGGTGAGGTGGTCGTGGCGGGTCTCGGCGGCGGTGCGCGGGTGCGCGGGTGCGTGGTCGTGCTGCTCCTCGGGGTGCTCGCGGCCTGCACGGCGGGCACGCCCGGCGCCGCCCCCACGGAGGCGACCACGCCCACGGCCTCGGCCGCGCTCTCCGTGGTCCCCGCGGCGCGTCCGGCAGCGGCCACGGTCGTCGACGGGGACGAGGCGACGGCCGCGGCGAGCACCTCGGCCGCCCTGCTCGACGCGGCGCCGGTCGCCGTCGTGGCGGCAGCGGGCGACGTCGCCGGCGGGCTCACGGGGGCCACCGCGGCGGTCGCCCTCGGTGCCCCGCTGCTGCTCGCGGGCGGTGGCGCCGACGTCCGCGCCGAGCTGGCGCGCCTGGGCGCCGCCCACCTCCTGGTGGTGGGCGACGTCCCGGACGACGCGCTGCCCGCCGACGTCGTGCGCGTGCGGGTGCCGTCCGGGGCCGACGGCGCCGCGCTCGCCGCCGCGACCGGTCACCGGTTCGGCCCGGCCACGCCCGTGCCCGTCGGCGGGGAGGTCGACGCCGTCCGCGCCCTCGCCGGTCCGGAACCCGCCGTCCTGGTCCTCGACGGGGCGCCGGCGCCCGCCGCCCCGACGCAGCCCGCCCCGTCGGCGACGCCGTCCGCGACACCCGCCCCGGCCGGCCTCCCGTCGACCACGCCCGCGGCGGTGCCGGACGTGCTCGCGCTCGCGGACGGCCCCGTGCCGACCGCGGCGCTGGCGACCCTGCGCGCGCTCGACGTCGACGTGCTCGACGTGCCCGGGGGCGACCCGCGGGCCACCACGGCCACGGTGCAGGCGCTGGCGCAGGCCGACCCGGCGGCCGTCGTCGCGTTCGGGCCGACCTTCGGGCAGTCGGACCTGCTGGCCGCCCGCGTGGCGACCGCGCGGACCGGCGTCGAGCTCCCGGGTGGCGGCCAGCTGGTGTTCCCCGCGGTCGCGGGGCAGCCCGGCAAGAAGTACGTGGCGCTCTACGGCACGCCCGGGTCGGGTGCGCTCGGGGTGCTGGGGGAGCAGGACGTCCCCGCGACCGTCGCCCGCGCGCAGGAGCACGCGGCGATGTACGCGGACCTGACGTCCGACACCGTCGTGCCCGCGGTCGAGATCATCGCGACCATCGCCTCGGCCGGGCCGGAGGACGACCAGACGTACTCGCGCCGCCGGGCGGTCGACGACCTGCGCCCGCTGGTCGACGCGGCGGCCGCCGCGGGGCAGTACGTCCTGCTGGACCTGCAGCCCGGGCGCACCGACTTCGTCACCCAGGCGCAGGCGTACGCCGAACTCCTCGAGCTGCCCCACGTGGGGCTCGCGCTCGACCCCGAGTGGCGGCTCGCCCCCGACCAGGTGCACCTGCGCCAGATCGGCTCCGTCGGCATCGACGAGGTGAACGCGACGGCCGCCTGGCTGGCGGGCTTCACGCGGGAGCGGGCGCTGCCGCAGAAGATGTTCGTGCTGCACCAGTTCTCGCTGCGCATGATCACCGAGCGGGAGCGGCTGGACACGTCGTTCGACGAGCTGGCCCCGCTGATCCATGTCGACGGGCAGGGCACCCAGGGTGCCAAGGCCGGCACGTGGGCCGCGCTGCGCGCCGGCGCGCCGCCGGTGCACTGGGGCTGGAAGAACTTCTACGACGAGGACCTGCCGATGCTCGACCCGGCCGCGACGTACCGCGTGGAGCCCGTCCCCGACCTGGTCACCTACCAGTGACCCGCGCCGGGCCCGCCGCGCCCGCCGCGCGTCGCGGCGCTACCGTGTCCCGGTGACCCAGACCCCCGCGACCGACGTGCGCGTCGGCGTCCAGATCCAGCCCCAGCACGCCGACTACGCGCAGATCCGGGACGCGGTGCGCCGTGCCGAGGACATCGGCGTGGACGTGGTGTTCAACTGGGACCACTTCTTCCCCCTCAGCGGGGAGCCCGACGGCAAGCACTTCGAGTGCTGGACGATGCTGGGTGCCTGGGCCGAGCAGACGAGCCGCGTCGAGATCGGCGCGCTCGTCACGTGCAACTCGTACCGGAACCCGGACCTGCTGGCCGACATGGCCCGCACGGTCGACCACATCAGCGGCGGCCGGCTGATCCTCGGCATCGGCGCCGGCTGGTTCGAGCGCGACTACACGGAGTACGGCTACGAGTTCGGCACCGCGGGGTCGCGGATCGCCGACCTGGCGCAGGCGATGCCGCGGATCCGGTCGCGCTGGGCGGCGATGAACCCCGCACCGACCCGCGACATCCCGGTGATGATCGGCGGCGGCGGTGAGCGCAAGACGCTGCGGATCGTCGCGGAGCACGCCGACATCTGGCACTCGTTCGGCGACGTGGACACGCTGCGACGCAAGAGCGCGATCCTCGACGAGCACGGCGCGGCCGTCGGGCGGGACACCGCTGCGCTCGTCACGCGGTCGCTGGGCGTCGACGGGTCGGACCCGGAGCAGGTCGGGGACGAGCTCTACGCCGCGGGCGTGCGGCTGTTCACGTGCGGCGCGAGCGGACCGGACTACGACCTGAGCGAGGCGGAGCGCTGGGTGCGCTGGCGCGACGCGCGCGCCTGACGCCGAGCGCACCGGGCGGTCGCGTCTAGGCTCGCCGCGTGGGAGGTCCGACGAACGACGTGCCGGCGCCCGGCCGGCTGCTGCGTGCGCGTCGACACGTCGTGCGGGTGCTGCGCGCGGTGCGCCGGTGGCGGCCCCGGCACGGGTGGTGGTCGGCGATCGGGCTCGTCGTGGCGGGCGTCCTGGTGTCCGTCGTCTTCGGTGTGACGACCGCGAGCGTGCAGGCGTCCCTCGGGCCCCACGTGACGCGCTACGACGTCACGACCGACGCGACGGTGACGATCGACTTCGGCCCGCTCGGCACGCTCCAGCTCGACTCGCCGCTGCCGGCGACCCTCGGCCTGCGGGCGACCGTGCAGGAGATCCCGGCGTCCGTCACCGAGCTCGGCGAGGCGCGCACCCTGCAGGCGCTCGGGGAGGACCTCAACGCGTACGTGGCCTTCTTCTCCGGCCCGGCCGCGGCCGTGCAGGACGTCGCGAACGCCCTCGTGCGGGACGCGCTGCTGCGGTCCGGGGCGGCGTTCGTCGTGCTCGTGGTCGTCTTCTGGCTGGGACGTGCGCTGCTCGGCGGCCCGCGGCGGCGCGAGCTCACGGAGCAGCTCGCCGCGCACGCCCGCCCGCTGGCTGCCGGCGGCCTCGCCGTCGTGGTCGGCACGACGGTGCTCACGTCGAGCGTCGGCCCCCACGAGCGGCAGGAGCCGGCGCAGCTCGCCTCGGCCGTCTTCGACGGCACCCCGCTGGAGGGCGCCCGCGTCACCGGCAGGCTGGGCGGTGTCATCGACACCTACGGCGCCTACGCGGTGGACGCCTGGCGGCAGAACGAGGAGTTCTACCGGGCGGCCGACGACGCGCTCGTCCTGGCGTGGGAGGACTGGGAGGCCCAGGAGGCGCTGCTGCTCGCCGAGCAGGCCGCGCAGGAGGCCGCGCAGCGTGCGGCCGGCGACGACGGCACGGGGACGGGCGGGGACGGAGCCGAGGGGGCGGGCAGCGACGGCGACGCCGGCGCGTCCCCCGACGGTGTCGGGGGCGGTGCCGGCGACGGTCAGGACGGCATCCCGGACGGGGCGGACGCAGGCGGGGACGCGCTGACGGGTGCGGCGGGCGAGGACGTCACCGCGACGGCGCGTCCGAGCGCGTCGCTCCCGAGCCGCACGCCGTCCGCCGAGCCCGAGCCGGAGGTCGAGCCGGTGGTGCTGGTCGTCGTGTCCGACCTGCACTGCAACGTCGGGATGGCCCCGCTGATCGGCACGCTCGCGCGCCTCTCCGGTGCAGCAGCCGTGCTCGACGCGGGCGACACGACCATGAACGGGACGTCCGTCGAGCAGTACTGCGTGACGTCGTTCGCGCGTGCCGTCCCGCCGGGGGTGGCGCTGGTGACGTCGCCGGGCAACCACGACTCGCGCGAGACGACCGCGAACTACGCGCGTGCCGGCGCCACCGTGCTCGACGGGTCCGTGATCGACGTCGCCGGGGTCCGCATCCTCGGTGACAGCGACCCCAACGAGACCCGCGTGGGCGCCGGCGGCACCGCGTCGGCCGCCGACGAGACGGTGGCGGAGGCGGGGGAGCGGCTCGCCGAGACGGCGTGCGAGGACGGGGCGGTCGACCTGCTCCTGGTCCACACCCCGGCGGTGGGCGACGAGGCGCTCGAGGCGGGGTGCGTCCCCGCGCAGGTCTCCGGGCACCTGCACCGCCGGTCGGGTCCGGAGCAGGTCGGGTCGGGCGTCCGGTACATCTCGGGGAGCACCGCGGGTGCCACCCTCAACCAGCCGACCGTCGGCCCGCTGCGCGGGGTGGCCGAGATGACCGTGCTGCGGTTCGACCCGGAGTCACGCCGGCTGCTGGACCTGCAGGTCGTGCGGGTCGCGCCCGATGCGACCGTCACGGTCGGCAGCCCGCAGCCGTGGCCGCTGCCCGCGCTGGGCGACGCCGACGACGCGACCGACCAGGACGGCGGTGCGCCGGGCGACGGGACGGTCGGTCGTGACCCCCAGGAGGGCCCGGGCGCGACCCCGGACGGCGGAGCCGATGCGCAGGACGGCTGAGCGCGGGGCCGGGGTCAGGGGGACGAATCCGGCGCAACGGGTTGCGCATCCGTGACGCAGATGATCGCCTGGACCCGAGCCACCACGCCGGCCCAGGGGAGCGCCGCGCGGTGAGCCGGGGGGAGTGCGCGTGCGACGTGTCGCGATCGTGGTGGTCACCGCAGGGTTGGTGCTGGCCGGCGCCCTGCCCGCGCTGGCCGGGCCTGGCGAGGACGTCCTGCGACCCGGTGAGCAGCTGGCCCCCGGTCAGGCCCTGCTCGCGCCGGGCGGCGCGCAGGTGCTCGTCATGCAGCCGGACGGTTCGGTCGGCATGTACGCGCTGGACGACGTCGTGCGGTGGACGACGGGTCGCGGTGTCGCGGGCTCCGTCCTCAGCACCGACGCCACCGGCGACGTCCGGCTCGTGGCCCCCGACGGCGCCGTGCTGTGGAGCACCGGGACGGGCGGCTCCGGCGGCACGCTGCGCCTGCAGGACGACGGCGACCTCGTCGTGCAGGGTGCCGACGGCGCGGTGCTGTGGAGCAGCGGGACCGCGCAGGCCCCGTCGTCGCTCACCGGTCCCGGTCGCCTGGCCGGGGACGACCTGCTCTCGTCGCCGGACGGCCGGCACACGCTCCTGATCGGACCCGACGGGGTGCAGCTCATGGGGCCGGACGGCACCGTGCGGTGGGCGCCGCAGGCCCCGGCCCGTCCCGAGGAGTCCGACGGGTCGTCGAGCGGGCGGTCGCAGCGGGCCGGCGCGACGCCCACCCCGCGGCCGTCGCCCTCGGCGGCGCCCCGCGCGACCGCCGTGGCGCTCGAGCTGCGCGAGGACGGCAACCTCGTCGCGCTCGACGCGGACGGCGCCCAGGTCTGGCGCAGCCGCACGGCCGGGCACGGGCCGGCGACGCTGACGCTGCAGGACGACGGCAACCTCGTCCTGCTGGACGCGGCGGGTGCCCCCGTGTGGAGCTCGAGCACGCCCATCGGACCGTCGGCGCTCGAGCCGGGCGGTCAGGTCGCCGCGGACGGGTCGCTCGGCTCCCCGTCGGGGCACCTCGGGCTGGCGGTCCGCGACGGTGCGCTGGTCGCCTCCTGGGACGGCGAGCCGTTCTGGTCCTCGCCCACGGACGGCGCGGCGTCCGTGCGGCTGCAGGAGGACGGCGACCTCGTGCTGCTGGACGGCGCCGGCGCACCGGTCTGGTCGACGGGCACGGCCGGCAGGACCGGGGCGCGGCTCGTGCTCGAGGAGCGGGCGGTGCTCCTCGTCACGCCCGACGGCGAGGTGCCGTGGCAGGTGCCCGTGCCGGACGGCCTCGCGGCCGCACCCGTGGACGCTGGACCGGCGCCCGGGGCGCAGCCGACCGACTGCGCCCTCGTCGAGGGGCCCGTGGCCGAGGCGGACGTCGTGCGCACCAGCAGCGGCATCCGCGTCCACCCGTGCCTGGCGGGCGCGGTCGACGCGCTGGTGACCGCGGCGCGCGCCGACGGGGTGGAGCTCGGCGGGGGCGGCTGGCGCAGCCCCGAGCAGCAGATCGCGCTGCGCCGCGCGCACTGCGGCCCGTCCGACGCTGACATCTACGACAAGCCCGCCTCGGCGTGCTCCCCGAGCACCGCCCGGCCGGGCAGCTCACGGCACGAGCGGGGTCTGGCGATCGACTTCACCGGCGGTGGCCGGTCCCTGTCCGCCGGTTCTCCCGGGTACGCGTGGCTCGTGGAGCACGCGGCGACGTACGGCCTGACGAACCTGCCGGGGGAGCCGTGGCACTGGAGCGTCGACGGCTCCTGAGCCCTCTACGCTGGGCGGCGTGAAGCAGAGCCCCGCCCCCGCGGCCGCCGACCTCAGCGCGGTGACCCAGGACTACCTCAAGGTCATCTGGGGGGCGCAGGAGTGGTCGGACGCCCCCGTGACGACCAAGCTGCTGGCCGGGCGCCTGGGTGTCGGCCCGTCGACCGTGTCGGAGACCGTGAAGCGTCTCGTCGACGCCGGGCTGGTCTCGCACCGGCCGTACGGCGCGGTGGAGCTGACCGCGGCGGGCCGGGCGCACGCCCTGGCGATGGTGCGCCGGCACCGCCTCATCGAGACCTACCTGGTCGAGCGGCTCGGCTACGGCTGGGACGAGGTGCACGACGAGGCCGAGGTGCTCGAGCACGCCGTCAGCGACCGGTTCGTCGAGCGGGTCGCCGACCTCCTGGGCCACCCCGACCGGGACCCGCACGGCGACCCGATCCCCGCCGCCGACGGCACCGTCCACCTGCCTGACGCCCGCGTCATGTGGGAGGTCGAGCCGGGCGACTACCGGGTCGCACGGATCTCCGACGCGGACCCCGAGCTCCTGCGGTACCTCGAGGGCGTCGGCCTGGTGCTGGACGCGCCGGTCGTGCTCGACGAGCGACGCGCCGTGACCGGTGTCGTCAGCGTCCAGGTCGACGGCCGTCCGGAGCGCGTGGAGCTGGGTGAGGTCGCGGCCTGCGCGATCTGGCTCACCGGGCGGCCCTGAGGCCGCACGCCGACGTCGCCCGTCCGGCGTCGTGGGCCTGACGTCGCCCCGCCCCGGCCCTCGGTACGATTCACGGGTGAGCGACCAGTCCCCGAACCCGACCCCCGACGACGTCCCGTTCCGTTACACCGCCGCCCTCGCGCAGGAGATCGAGCTGCGCTGGCAGGACGAGTGGGAGAAGCGCGGCACGTACTTCACGCCCAACCCGGTGGGTCCGCTCACGGACGGCCAGGGCCGGCACGCCGACCCGGCCGCGCGGCCCTTCTTCGTGATGGACATGTTCCCGTACCCGTCGGGCGCCGGGCTGCACATCGGCCACCCCCTGGGGTACATCGCCACCGACGTGGTGGGCCGGTTCCGGCGCATGTGCGGGGACAACGTCCTGCACGCGCTGGGGTTCGACGCCTTCGGGCTGCCCGCCGAGCAGTTCGCCGTGCAGACGGGCCAGCACCCGCGCGTCACGACCGAGGCGAACATCGCGATCATGCAGCGCCAGCTGCGCCGCCTGGGCCTGGCGCACGACCCGCGCCGGTCGTTCGCGACCATCGACCCGGACTACGTGCGCTGGACGCAGTGGATCTTCCTGCAGATCTTCGAGTCCTGGTACGACGAGGACGCCCCGCGACCCGACGGCGGCACGGGCCGGGCGCGCCCGGTGTCCGAGCTGGTCGAGGAGTACGCCGCGGGCACGCGCGCGCTGCCGACCGACGTCGAGGGCGTGACCGCGGACGCGACGTGGGCGGACCTCGACGAGGCGACGCGTCGGCGCGTCATCGACAGCCGGCGCCTGGCCTACCTGTCCGAGACGCCCGTGAACTGGGCGCCCGGGCTGGGCACGGTCCTGGCGAACGAGGAGGTCACGGCCGACGGCCGCTCGGAGCGCGGCAACATGCCGGTGTTCCAGCGCAGCCTGCGCCAGTGGAACATGCGGATCACGGCCTACGCCGACCGCCTGACCGACGACCTGGAGCGCATCGACTGGCCCGAGAAGGTCAAGGCGATGCAGCGGCACTGGATCGGCCGCTCGACGGGTGCGCGCGTGCGGTTCGCGGTGCAGGGCGGCGAGGAGGTCGAGGTCTTCACGACGCGGCCCGACACGCTGTTCGGCGCCACGTTCCTCGTCGTCTCGCCCGAGCACCCGCTGCTCGACGAGGTGCCGCAGGCGTGGCCCGACGGCACGTCGGACGCCTGGACGGGCGGGCACGCCTCGCCGGTGGACGCCGTGGCGGACTACCGCCGGCAGGCGGCCGCCAAGACCGCCGTGGAGCGCCAGCAGGACGCCGGCCGCAAGACGGGCGTCTTCACGGGCCACCTGGCGGCGAACCCGGTGAACGGCGAGCTGCTGCCCGTCTTCACCGCCGACTACGTGCTCATGGGCTACGGCACCGGGGCGATCATGGCCGTGCCCGGCGGCGACGAGCGCGACTTCCAGTTCGCCGAGGCGTTCGGGCTGCCGGTCGTCTACACCGTCGACGCACCCGAGGGCACCCCGCCGGGCGCCCGCACGGGCGACGGGGCGGTCATCAACTCGTCCAACGACGAGATCAGCCTGGACGGCCTGGACGTCGCCGATGCCAAGGACCGCATCGTCGACTGGCTCGCGGCCCGCGGCGCGGGGGAGCGGACGGTCACCTACCGCCTGCGCGACTGGCTGTTCAGCCGGCAGCGCTACTGGGGCGAGCCCTTCCCGATCGTCTACGACGAGCACGACCACCCGATCGCGCTGCCGGACTCGGCCCTGCCCGTCGAGCTGCCCGAGGTGCCGGACTTCTCGCCGCGCACCTACGACCCGGACGACGCGGACTCCGAGCCGGAGCCGCCGCTGGGCCGCAACACCGACTGGCTGCACGTCGAGCTGGACCTGGGCGACGGGCCCAAGCGCTACCGCCGCGACGCCAACACCATGCCCAACTGGGCCGGCTCGTGCTGGTACTACCTGCGCTACCTGGACCCGCACTCCGGTGACGCCCTGGTCGACCCGGTGCTCGAGGAGTACTGGATGGGCCCGGGCCACGGCGAGCAGCCGGCCGGCTCCACGGGCGGCGTGGACCTGTACGTCGGCGGCGTCGAGCACGCCGTCCTGCACCTGCTGTACGCCCGGTTCTGGCACAAGGTCCTGTACGACCTGGGCCACGTGCGCAGCTCGGAGCCCTTCCACAAGCTCTTCAACCAGGGTTACATCCAGGCGTACGCCTACACCGACGAGCGGGGCGTGTACGTGCCGGCCGCCGAGGTCGTGGAGGACGAGTCGTCGCCGACCGGCTTCACGTGGGACGGCCGCCCCGTGAACCGGGAGTACGGCAAGATCGGCAAGTCGCTGAAGAACGCCGTGTCGCCCGACGAGATGTACGAGGCGTACGGCGCGGACACGCTGCGCGTCTACGAGATGTCGATGGGCCCGCTCGACCTGTCGCGGCCGTGGGAGACGCGGGCCGTGGTCGGCGCGCAGCGGTTCCTGCAGCGGCTGTGGCGCAACGTCGTCGACGAGACCACGGGCGAGCTCGTGGTGTCCGACGACGAGCCCTCGGCGGAGACCCTGCGCCTGCTGCACCGCACGATCGCCGACGTGCGCGCGGACATGGAGGGCATGCGGATCAACACCGCGATCGCCAAGCTCATCGTCCTCAACAACCACCTGACGACGCTCGAGCGCAGCCCGCGCCCGGTGGTCGAGGCGCTCGTCGTCATGACGGCCCCGGTGGCGCCGCACGTCACCGAGGAGCTGTGGGCGCGGCTCGGCCACGACGAGTCCGTGGTGCACGCGGCGTTCCCGCAGGCCGACCCGCAGTACCTGGTCGAGGACACCGTGACCTGCGTGTTCCAGGTGCAGGGCAAGGTGCGCGGGCGCGCGGAGGTCTCGGCGTCGATCGGTGAGGACGCGCTGCGCGAGCTCGCGCTCGCGGACGCCGGCGTGCAGCGCGCCCTCGCAGGCCGCGACGTGCGCACGGTGGTCGTGCGCGCGCCCCGGCTCGTCAACGTGGTGCCTTCCTGAGCCCCGCGACGGGCCGGCACGCGTCCCGCGTCGCGGTCGTCACCGACTCCACGGCCGCGCTGCCCCCGGGCCTGGCGGCGGACGTCGGTGTGCACGTGGTGCCGCTCGAGGTGAGCATCGACGGCGCCCGGTACGCCGAGGGCGTCGACGTCACGCCCGAGCAGCTGCTGCACGCGCTCGCGCGCGGGTCCCGGGTCACGACGTCGCAGCCGCCGCCCTCGGCGTTCGCGGCCGCGTACGAGCAGGCGGCCGCCGACGGCGCCCACGCGATCGTGTCGGTCCACCTGTCCGGCGAGATGTCGGGGACGGTGCGCTCGGCACGGACCGCGGCGACGGTCAGCCCGGTGCCCGTGCGGGTGGTCGACTCGCGGACCGCTGCACTCGGGCTCGGGTTCGCCGCGGTGGCCGCGGCGCGGTACGCGGCGACACCGCTGCCGGACGAGCCGGGCGACGCCGACCCGGAGGACGGCGTCGGCGGCACCGTGCGGCGGTGGGTGGCGCGCACCGTCCACCGGACGGCCACCCTCCGGTGGCCGGACGCCGAGCAGGTCGCCGACGTGGCGACGGCGACCGCGACGAGCAGCCGGGTGTGGTTCCTCGTCGACTCCCTGGAGCACCTGCGCCGCGGCGGGCGGCTGGGGACGGCGGCCGCGGCGCTGGGCACCGTGCTGGGTCTGCGTCCGCTGCTGACCGTCCAGGACGGCCGGCTCGTGGTCTGCGAGAAGGTCCGCACCCGGCGGGTGGCGCGCGAGCGCCTGGAGCAGCTGGCGCTCGCGGAGCTGGCCGACAGGCCCGGCGCCCGGGTCGCCGTGCACCACGTGGGCCCGTCGGACGTCGCGGACGACGTGGCCGCACGCCTGGCGCAGGCGGCGGGTCCCGCGGTCGGCGAGGTCGTCGTGGCCGACGCGGGCGCGGTGCTCGCCGCGCACGTGGGTCCCGGTCTGCTGGCGGTCGTCGTCAGCGACGCGTAGCAACCCGGTGCGCCTGCGGCCCGGCGTCCCCGCAGGCGGCCGACGAGCCGACCCCAGGCCCGCGGTGCGCCGCACGACCCACCGTCGGGCCCTCGTCCTCGAGGGGGCGGCACGGATGCCCCTAGCGTCGCGACGGTGCCGCCCCTCGACCGCCGCCGCGTCCCGCCCGACGTCGCGCACCGCCTCGCGGCCCTGACGTCCGCCCCGCGCCGACCGGTCGCCCCTGACCACCCGGCCTGGCACCTCCTGCCGGGCGCGGTGGCGTCCGGTCCCGCCCGCGACGACGGCACTCCCGGCGGCTGGACCCCTCGCCCCGACGGTGCCCCTGACGAGGCCCCCGTGGACGACGGGGCCGAGGAGCCGTCGCCCGAGCGGTGGCGTCCCGACGTGCGGGCGGCGCTCGCCGCCGCGTCCCCCGGGTCACCGCCCGCGGCCCCCCGGGTGCGGTGGGTGCCGGGCTGGCGGGCCGCGGGAGCGGCGGTCCTGGTCCTGGGTCTGGTCGCCGGTGGCATCGTGCTGCGCGCGGTCGCGGCGCCCCGGGGAGAGCCGGTCCGGCTGCCGACCCCCGCGGTGGCGGGGACCTCCGCCGTGCCGCAGGACGGCGTGCCGGGAGCAGGGCAGGGGGCGGCGTCCCCGGACGGCGCGGGCGACGAGGTCGTGGTGCACGTGGTCGGGGCGGTCGTGCGACCGGGGGTCGTCCGGCTCGCGCGCGGGGCGCGGGTGGGCGAGGCCGTCGACGCGGTCGGGGGCAGCGCCCCGGGTGCCGACCTGGCGGGCGTCAACCTGGCGCGCGTCCTGACCGACGGGGAGCAGCTGGTCGTGCCGGTCGTGGGGGCCGTGCCCCTCGCGACCGGCGGCACCACCGCCGCGGACACCGCCGCGGACGGGCTGGTCGACCTCAACACGGCCGACGCCGCGACGCTCGAGGGCCTGCCCGGGGTGGGCCCGGTGCTGGCGGAGCGCATCGTGCAGCACCGGACGGAGCACCCCTTCACCACCGTCGACGACCTCGACGACGTGACGGGGATCGGCCCCGCGCTGCTCGCGGACCTGCGCGCGCGGGTCCGCGTGTGAGCGCGGGTGCCGCGGGACCGGTCGACCTGCGGATGCTCCCGCCGGCGGTCGCCGCGTGGGGTGCCGGAGCCGTGGTCGTGCACGCCCCCGACGTCGTCGCCCGGACCGCCGCGGTGCCGGGTGCCGTGGTCGCCGTCGCGGTCGTGGCCGTGCTGGTGGCCGGAGTCCGCCGGGTGGCCCGGCCACGCGCCGTGGACGACGGGCCCGCGACCGGGCGACCCGGTGGACTGCTGCCCGCGCTGGTGCTGGCCGTGGTGACGGCGGCCGTGGTCCTGCTGGCCGGGGCGGTCGGCCAGCAGGCCCGTGCGCCGGACGTCCTGCTGCGGGCCGCGCACGAGCGTGCGACGGTCGAGCTGACGGGCCGGGTGTCCACGGCCCCCCGGTCGGTGGTCGGCGGTGGCGCCCGGCTCACCGTCACCGCGTCGGCCGTCCGCGTGGACGGCACGTGGCACCGGGTGCGTGCACCGGTCGACGTCCTGGCTCCGGCGGGTGCGGAGCTCGACGCGGTCGTGCGCGTGCGGGGCGTGCCGTCGCCGGGGAGCGCCGGCGTCCGCACCGCCGTCACCCTGCGCTCCGCGGAGGCGCCGGTGGTCACCGCGTCGCCGCGCGGGGTCCGGGCGTGGGCGGCGGGGGTGCGCGACGGGGCCCGCGCCGTGGCCGCGCCCCTGCCACCCGACGTGCGCGGGCTGCTGCCGGCTGTGACGGTCGGTGACACCGGCGCCGTCCCCGCCGACCTCGCGGTCGCGATGCGCGCGGCCGGGCTCGCGCACGTCATGGCCGTCTCCGGTGCCCACTTCGCGATCGTCGGTGCGATCGTGCTGGCCGGGGCGGCCGCGGCGCGGGCACCCCGGGCCGTGCGCCTGGGCCTGGTGGCGTCCGCGGGTGCCGCGCTGCTGCTCGTGGTGGGGCCGGCGCCGAGCGTCCTGCGGGCGGCCGTGATGGGAGCGGTGGGCCTGGTGGGCCTGCTCGCCGGGCGCCGCGCCGCCGGACCGGCGGCGCTCGGCACAGCGGTCGTCGCGCTGCTCGTCGTCGACCCGTGGCTGGCGGTCGACGTGGGGTTCGCGCTGTCGGTCGCGGCGACCGCCGGCCTCGTGGTGCTCGGTTCGCCGCTCGTCGACCGGTGGGCGCCGCGCTGCGGCCGACCGGTCGCCGCCCTGCTCGCCGCCCCCGTCGCCGCGCAGCTCGGGTGCCTGCCGGTGACGCTGGCGGTCTGGCCGACCTTCGGCCCGTGGGCGGTGCTCGCGAACGTGGCGGTCGCCCCGGCCGTCGCGCCCGCGACGGTGCTCGGCCTGCTCGCCGCCGCACTGGCCAGCGCCTGGCCGTGGGCCGCCGACGTCACCGGCGCGGGGGCGGGGGCGGCCTGCTGGTGGATCGCCGCGGTCGCGCGGTGGTCGGCCGGCCTGCCGGGCGCCGCCCTGCCGTGGTGGCCGGGGGTCGGGGGAGCGGTCTGCGCGCTCCTGGTCGCCGCGGCCGCCGCGGCCCTGACGCTGCGGCCCGCGGCCCCCCGGTGACGGGTGCGGGACGGGCGGGGATGTCCCCGGCACGTGGCAGGCTGGTGCCGTGGCCGCCCGTACACCCGCACGTCCGTCCCGCAGCACCGCCGGCTCGTCGCGCGGGCGGTCCGCCGGCTCGTCGGGCGGCGTGCCGTGGACGCAGGCGGCGCCGGCTCCCGTGGTCCTCGTCGCCGGCCCGGAGGGCCTGCTGGCCGACCGTGCGTGCGAGCGCATCGTCGCGCAGGTCCGCGAGACCGACCCGGAGGTCGAGGTGACCCGGGTCGACGCCGCCACCTACGCGCAGGGCGAGCTGAGCGTCCTGACCAGTCCCTCGCTCTTCGCGGAGGCCAAGGTCGTGCTCGTCGAGGGGGTGGAGCGTGCGGGGGACGCGCTCCTGCTCGACGCCGAGGCGTACCTGGCGGCGCCGGTGCCCGACGTCGTCGTCGTGCTCCGGCACGGCGGCGGTCAGCGGGGCAAGCGGCTGCTCGACGCGGCGAAGCGGGAGCAGGTCCCCACGGTCGCGTGCGACCAGGTCCGTACGGACGCGGACAAGACCGCGTTCGTCACCGAGGAGCTGCGCCGGGCCGGCCGGCGCGCCGACGGTCGCGGCGTGCGGGCTCTGGTGGACGCGGTCGGCTCGGACCTGCGGGAGCTGGCGGCCGCGTGCGCGCAGCTCGTGGCGGACACGACCGGCGTGATCGGCGAGGAGGCCGTCCAGCGGTACCACGGCGGGCGTGTCGAGGCGACGGGCTTCCAGGTCGCCGACGCCGCGGTCGCCGGGGACGCGGGCCGGGCCGTCGCGCTGCTGCGGCACGCCATGGCGACGGGGCTGGACCCGGTGCCGGTCGTCGCGGCGGTCGCCGCGCGGCTGCGCACGCTGGCGAAGGTGGGCGCGGTCCGCGGGCGGGGCGCCGCTGCCGCACGGGAGCTGGGCATGGCCCCCTGGCAGGTGGACCGTGCGGCGCAGGACCTGCGGCGCTGGAGCCCCGAGGGCCTGGCCGTCGCCATCTCCGCGGTGGCGCAGGCCGACGCGGAGGTCAAGGGCGAGGGACGCGACCCGCGGTTCGCGGTGGAGCGTGCGGTGCTGCGGGTCGCGGCGGCGGTCGACCGCTGACGCGTGGACCCGCGCGCCTGGCGGTCATGTCCGCACCAGGTGCCCGGGGCACCCGCCTGTGACTGGGCCCACCGGGCGCTCACCCGTACGGACTCGTCCGTCCGCGCACGGTCGTGACACGCCCCGGGACCCTGCCGACAGGGCGCGTCCGCGGGGAGCGGACGTCAGTGCCCGACGAGGCGCGCCCCGGCGCGGTCGAGGACGCCGGCCCGCTCGATCAGGTTGCCCTGGAAGAGCGTGAACCCCAGGTCGCGCGCGTGGCGCAGCACCTCGGGCGACTCGACGTACTCCGCGACGAGCATCGCGCCGAACGAGCGCGCGACACGGACCACGGGGTCGCCCTCGACGTCCAGGTCGCGCACGTCCACCTTGACGAAGTCCGCGTGCGGCAGCAGGCGCCGCTGCTCCGGACGGTCGGCGAAGGCCGGCAGCGCGATGCGGAATCCCTGCTCACGGAGCCGACGCAGCCCCGCCAGGGCCGCGGCGTCGACCTCGGCCGTGCTGCTGACCTCGATCACCAGGCGGTCCGGGCGTGCGGGCACCGGGAGCTCGCCCAGCAGGTGCGCCCGGGGGCAGCGGACGAACAGCAGGCGCCCGTGCGCCACCTGCTCGAGGTCGGCGCGCCCGAACGTGGCGCGCAGCACGTGGTCCGTGGCGTGCTCGTGGGCGGCCCGGTCCCAGGTGCGGGCGAGGTCCGGGTGGTGGCCGGGCGCACGGTAGGAGAGCTGGTACGCGAAGGGCCGGCCGTGCGTCGAGTAGATGCCCTGCCGGGCGACGAGCACGGGATCGTGCGCCAGGTGCTGCTCCCAGGCGCGCCGCAGCGCGCGGGGGATCGCCGCATCGACCGCCGCGCCGATCCGGGCGAGCGTCGCGTCCTGGTCGTCCGATGTCATGGGCCCTATGACACCACAGGTGCGTACGGGTGATCACGTGTCGAGAGGGTGGAAATCCGCCCGACCCGTTCGGGTGCACGGGTGTTCGCGCGGATCCTGCCGGTGTGTCACCCTGTCGGCGACGCGTCCCGACCTGGCGGGCCGTCGAGCCCACGTCCCCCAGGGAGCACGAAGCCCTCTGACAGGAGAACGACCATGAAGCCCCTCACCAGTGCACTCGCCGTCCTCGCCATCGCCGGTTCGCTCGTCGTCGGCGTTCCTGCCGCCACCGCGTCGGTCTCGATCTACGGCGGCGCGAGCGGGTGCTGCAAGGCCCTCTGATCGCGCTCCCCGTCGGACGCGGGTCGGCGACCGGTCGGCGGTGATCGGTCACGCCGCGCCGGCGGTCCGCGTCGCGCGCCGGGCCGGCACCTTGTCGTGCCCGGCCCGGCGCGCCGCGCAACCCCGGAGGGTGAACGTCGGCCGTGAATCGCCAGGGGGATGGCTTTCACGAACGTCATACGTACAATGACTTCTCATGACGACGATCGGTGACCGCGTGCGCGAGGCGCGGCTGGCCTGCGGGCTCTCCCAGACGGCGCTGGCGGGCAACGCGTTCTCGCCCAGCTACATCTCTCTCATCGAGGCCGGCCACCGGGAACCGACGGACGCCGCGCTCGGTGTGCTGGCGGAGCGTCTCGGCACGACGCTCGAGTTCCTCAAGCACGGCGAGGACGGCCCCAACGAGGCGCGGACCCGGCTCGAGCTCGACTACGCGCGGCTCGACCTGGCCAGCGGCGACGCCGCCGGCGCGGTCCGGCGCATCGACGCGCTGGACCTCACCGTGGTCACGCCCGTGCTGCGCGTCGAGGCGCTCACCACGCTCGCCTGCGCCCACGAGGTGCTCGGTGAACTGGAGACGGCGATCGCCCTGCTCGAGCCGCTGCTGGCCGAGACACGGGAGCGCCCCGACCACCTGCGCGCCGCCTCGCTCACGACGGCCCTGGTCGGCTGCTACCTCGAGGCGGGCGACCTGCACCGCGCGGTCGAGGTGGGGGAGGTCACGCTCGCGGACCTCGACACCGCGGACCTGCTCGGGACCGACGAGCACCTGCGGCTCGCGTCGACCGTGCTGTGGGCGTACGTCGAGCGCGGCGACCTGCTCTACGCGACGCACCGCGCGGCGGAGCTCGTGCGGCTCGCGGAGTCGCTCGGCACGCCCCGCGGCCGGGGCAGCGTGTACTGGAACGCCGCGCTGGTGGCCGAGCAGCGCCGGGACTACGAGCTTGCGCAGCGGTACACGGAGCGGGCGCTCGCCCTGCTGTCGGAGGGGGAGCCCGACCGGGACCTGCCCCGGCTGCGGGTGAACTACGCCTGGCTCCTGCTGCGCTCCGAGCCGGCGGACCCGCGGGCCGCGCTCGAGCAGATCGACAGGGCGGAGCCGGGGGTGAGCGCGGTCGGCTCGGCGCTCGACATCGCGCGCCTGCAGGTCGAGCGCTCACGGGCGCACCTGCTCCTGGGCGACGAGGGTGCGGCCGAGGCCGACGCGCGGCGGGCGCTGGAGGGTCTGGGCGACGCGCCCCGGCTGGAGTCCGCCACGGCGCACGTCGCGCTGGGTGACGTGCTCGACGCCCGCGGGGACCACGAGGGCGCGACCGCGTCGTTCAAGTGGGCGGCCGACATGCTCGGCATGATGGCGGCCTCGCGGTACTCCGCCGGCGTCTGGCGTGACCTGGGTGACCGCTACCTCCGTCGCGGCGACGTCGACGCGGCGGCGCGGGCGTTCGACCGTGCCCTGCGCGAGGCGGGCTTCCACCCGTCGGTGCCGACGGGTGCGCCGCGCGAGACGTGGGCGCTGGGCGGCTGACGACGTCCGGCGACGCCGGTTCCGAGCACAGCGGAAGGGCGGCACCCCTCGCGGGTGCCGCCCTTCCGGCGTTCGTGCGGGACGTCGAGGTCCCTGCGCAGGTGGAAGCTGCGCGTCGGCCTCAGAGGCCGTTGACGGCCTTCGACAGCGCCGACTTGCGGTTGGCGGCCTGGTTGGCGTGGATCACGCCCTTGGACACCGCCTTGTCGAGCTTGCGCGCCGCGACGGCGAGCGCAGCGTTCGCCGCGTCCTTGTCGCCACCGGCGACGGCCTCGCGGACGCGACGCACGTACGTCTTGAGCTCGGACTTGACGGACTTGTTCCGCAGCCGGGCCTTCTCGTTCGTGCGGATGCGCTTGATCTGGGACTTGATGTTCGCCACGTGTGGACTCTCTTGGTTAGGTCGCCGGAGCGATCCGACAGGTCGTAGAGGGCATGCGCAGCGCCAGGACTGGGGCGTGGGGACACCCTCGGGAAAGGCCTGCGCCCGCGCCCGCCGACCCAGGCGGGCACGCGGTTCGACATCCTACCAGCCGTGCAGCCGACCGGCCGCACCCACGACCTCGTCGTACCGGCGGCGGTCCAGTGCGGCGCCCTCACGGCGGACGTCGTCGGCGGGGAGCCGCAGCACCCGGTCGAGCCGCACCTCGCTCGGTCGACCCCGGGGGTCCCACGCACCGCTGCCCACGTCGAGCCAGACGCGCCCGTGCCGCGCCTCGTCGGCGGCGTCCCGGTCGTGGTCCTTGCTGGTGAGCATGAGCGCGACGACGGTGGCGTCCTCGACCGCCAGCACGAGCACCGGGCGGTCCTTGCCCCGCCGTGGGTCGTCCTCGTAGGGCACCCAGGTCCACACGACCTCACCCGGGTCGGGCCGGCCGTCGGCGCTCGGCGCGTACGTCGGGCGGACCGTCCGGGTGCCGCGGGACGTCGGGTGCAGGAGCCGACGCACGACGCGCCGCAGGGCGGAGGGTCGGCGGCCGTCGGTCACGGTCGGCGAGCCTAGCCGCGGCGTGCCGACGGCGCCGTGCGGGCGGCGCGGGCCGTGCGCCGGGCGCCAGGTCGCGGCGACCGCGTCACGTAACGCGACGTTGACACGGGCCGACTAGATTCACGCCATGGCCGACCTCTTCGACGACTACCCGGCGGGTACCGCGTGGGACGAGATGATCGGCCCGGACGGTGAGGTCCGTGCGGCGTACCGCCACGTGCACTCGGCGCTCGCGCAGCTGTCGGCGGGCGAGCTGCGGGCGCGTGCGGACACCCTCGCGCGGTCGTACCTCAAGCAGGGCGTCACGTTCGACTTCGCCGGGGAGGAGCGCCCGTTCCCCCTGGACGTCGTGCCGCGCGTGATGGCGGGTGACGAGTGGGAGCACGTCGCGCCCGGCGTGTCGCAGCGGGTGCGGGCGCTGGAGGCGTTCCTCGCGGACGTCTACGGCCCGCAGAAGTCGGTCGCGGACGGGGTGGTGCCGCGGTCGGTCGTCGTCTCCTCGAACCACTTCCACCGGGCCGCGCGGGGCATCGAGCCGCCCAACGGCGTGCGCGTGCACGTCTCCGGGATCGACCTGGTGCGGGACTCCCTCGGGGGCTGGCGCGTGCTCGAGGACAACGTGCGGGTGCCGTCCGGCGTCAGCTACGTGCTGTCGAACCGCCGCGCCATGGCGCAGACGTTCCCGGAGCTGTTCGCCACGCTGCGCATCCGGCCCGTCGTGGACTACTCGCGTCGGCTGCTGGCGGCGCTCACCGCGGCGGCGCCGCACGGCGTCGACGACCCCACGGTGGTCGTCCTGACACCGGGCGTCTTCAACTCGGCGTACTTCGAGCACACGCTCCTCGCCCGGACGATGGGCGTCGAGCTCGTCGAGGGGCGGGACCTGTACGTGTCCGGCGGCCGGGTGTGGATGCGCACGACCCAGGGGCGGCGCCGCGTCGACGTCATCTACCGGCGGGTCGACGACGAGTTCATCGACCCCGTGACGTTCCGGTCCGACTCGCTGCTGGGCTGCCCGGGCATCATGACCTGCGCGCGCCTCGGCAACGTCACCATCGCCAACGCCGTCGGCAACGGCGTCGCGGACGACAAGCTGCTCTACACCTACGTCCCCGACCTCATCCGGTACCACCTGGGCGAGGAGCCGATCCTGCCCAACGTGGACACGTGGCGGCTCGAGGACCCGGGCGCCCTCGAGGAGGTGCTCGACCGCCTGCACGAGCTCGTCGTCAAGCCGGTCGACGGGTCGGGCGGCAAGGGCCTGGTCGTCGGGCCGCGAGCGACCCGCGCCGAGCTCGACGTGCTGCGCGCCCGGCTGCGCGAGGACCCGCGCGGCTGGATCGCGCAGCCGGTCGTCCAGCTCTCGACCGTCCCGACGCTCGTGGACGACGGCCTGCGCCCGCGGCACGTCGACCTGCGGCCGTTCGCCGTGAACGACGGCGACTCGGTCTACGTGCTGCCCGGCGGCCTGACCCGGGTGGCGCTGCCGGAGGGGCAGCTGGTCGTCAACTCCTCGCAGGGCGGCGGCTCCAAGGACACCTGGGTCCTGGGCGGCCGCGTCCCGCGCCGCGCGCAGACGCAGAGCCAGTCGCGGCCGCAGGCGGTCCCGAAGGACGCCTCCGTGCCGATCGACTCCAACCCGTCCGACGCCCGCGTCCAGGTCATGCAGCAACAGCAACAGCAGCAGCAGCGGACGACCGGGGGTGCGACGTGCTGAGCCGCATCGCCGAGTCGCTGTTCTGGATCGGCCGGTACGTCGAGCGGGCCGACGACACCGCCCGGCTGCTCGACGTCCACGTGCAGATCCTGCTCGAGGACCCGTGGGCCGAGGAGGACCTGGCCTGCCGCTCGCTGCTGTCGGTCATGGACCGTCCGGCGCCGCCCGACGACCTCGAGGTGGGGCGTGAGCACGTCCTGGACATCCTGGCGTACGACCGGTTCTCGCCGTCGTCGATCGCCGGGGCCCTGGTGGCCGCCCGCGAGAACGCGCGCCGGGCGCGGGAGATCGTCTCGACCGAGCTGTGGGAGTGCCTCAACACCAGCTGGAACCAGCTGCCGTCCCAGATGCGTCCGGCCCGCCCGCACGACTACTTCACCTGGGTGCGCGAGCGTGCCGCGATCGTCACCGGGATCATGGAGTCCACGACGTCCCGGGACGAGACCTGGCACTTCATGGTCCTGGGGCGGTCGATCGAACGGGCGGACATGACGGCGCGCCTGCTGACGACGCGCGCGCTGGCCGGGTCGGCCGGGCCGAGCTGGGCGACGCTGCTGCGCTCGTGCGGGGCGCACGAGGCCTTCCTGCGCACCTACCGCGGCAACGCGTCCGACGAGCGCGCGGCGGGCTTCCTGCTGCTCGACCGTCTGTTCCCGCGGTCCATCGTCTACGCCCTGAACGAGGCGGAGGCGTCGCTCGCGGCACTGGAGCCGATCGCCGACCGCGCGACCATCGACGACGCACGTCGGCACATCGGGCACGTGCGCACGAGCCTGGAGTACCGGCCGCTGCTGGAGATCATCGACGCGCTGCCGCGGGAGATGGAGCGCGTGCAGCGTGCGTGCTCGGCCGCGTCGGACGCGATCCGCGGGCGGTACTTCCCGTCCGGGGCTGAGCTGACATGGGTGGGGGAGGCGCTGTGAGCCGCCTGCGGATCGTCCACACGTCCACGTTCCGGTACGCGGACCCGGTCGTCGCCTCGTACAACGAGGCCCGCATGACGCCCCTGTCCCAGGCGGGCCAGTCGGTCCTCGAGACGCGGCTGGAGATCCAGCCGCAGACGTGGACGCACGACTACCGGGACTACTGGGGCACGCAGGTCACGGCGTTCGAGGTGCTCGCGCCCCACCGTTCCCTGCTGCTGACGGCCGAGCACCTGGTCGAGGTGGCCGAGCGGCCGGCGAAGTCGTCGTCGGTCGGCTGGGACGTGCTGCGCGGGCCCGAGGTGCGCGACCGGCTGTCCGAGCAGCTGGCCGACACGGAGGTGACCGACGCCCCGCAGGAGGTCGTCGAGCTCGCGCGCCGCGCCGCCGGGGACCTCGCGCCCGCGGCCGCCGCGGAAGCCGTGTGCCACGCGCTGCGCGACGAGATGGAGTACATCCCCGGCGTCACGTCCGTGCACACCCCCGCCGCGGAGGCGTGGGCCAAGCGCACGGGTGTGTGCCAGGACATGGCCCACCTGGCGCTGGGGGCGCTGCGCGCCATCGGCATCCCCGCGCGGTACGTCTCGGGCTACCTGCACCCGGACTCGTCGGGCGAGATCGGGGCGACGGTCACGGGGGAGTCGCACGCCTGGGTGGAGTGGTGGACCGGGGAGTGGTGCGGCTACGACCCGACCAACCGGGTCCGCGCGGGTGAGCACCACGTCGTGCTCGGACGCGGACGGTGCTACGACGACGTGCCGCCGCTGCGCGGGATCTTCGCCGGGCCGCGCACGCAGGACCTGCAGGTGCAGGTGCGGATCACGCGCGAGGCGTAGCTCAGGGCGTGGTGCGGCCCGCCAGCAGCGCGTCGAGGGCCGCGCGGTCGCCCTCGACGCGCAGGGCCGGGTCGTCGGGTGTCGTGCGGCCCCACAGCAGCAGCGCCAGCGCGCCCGCCGGTCCGGTGACCTCGGCCGCGGGCTCCGTCGCGGCATCGGCCGTCGTCGCCCACGCGCGGCCGGCGTCGCCCGCGACCAGGGCGATCGGCCGCCCGGGTACGGCCACGCGTCCGAGCCGCACCTGGCGCGGGTGCATGACGGTCACGACCTCGTCGACGGTGTCGGCCCACAGAGCGGGTGCGACGTCCAGCGGCAGGGCGCCGGCCGTCCGCAGGTCCCACAGGTGCACCAGCGTCTCGTGGACCTGGCGACGGTGCCAGAACCGCACGACCCCGCTGTCGTCGAGGGTCCACGCGGGTGCGGCCGGGTCGAGGGCCGCGAGGGTGTCGTACAGCTCGGCCGCCTGCGCGGTGTACAGGTCGTCCAGGACGAACGGCCCGCGGCCGAGCGGGGTCTCCTGGTGGCGGCGGGCCTGCCCGGCGGCCCAGTGGTGGATCCGGGCGAGGTGCACCACGAGGTGCCGCACGCGCCACCGTCCGCACCACGGCACCGGCACGTCGGCCGCCACCTCGCCGATGCTCGCGCGGAACCGCTCCTGCAGCGCGGCCAACGTCGCCAGGTCCGGGCCGGACGTCGGGACGTGGCCCGGTGCGGTCGACGCGGCTGCGTCGCCCAGGTCGCGTGTCATGGGACCATGGTGGTGTCCGCCGCCGACACCCGACAGGGTCGGGTCCGCCACCGAGGGTCGGGATCCCGCCGACCACGGGCGAGCCCGGCGTCGCGACGGCACCAGCGCCACGGTCGACCGACCGCCCACAGATCGTCCAGAAGCCGGAGAACGTCGAGTTGCCGATCCCGTCCGCCACCGCCGCCGAGCGGATCCGACCCTCGGCGACCGCACCCGAGCTGCTGCGCAACTTCTGCATCATCGCGCACATCGACCACGGCAAGTCCACGCTCGCCGACCGCATGCTGCAGCTGACGGGTGTCGTCGACGCGCGGGCGATGCGCGCCCAGTACCTCGACCGCATGGACATCGAGCGTGAGCGTGGCATCACGATCAAGTCGCAGGCCGTGCGCATGCCGTGGGAGCTCGACGGGACGCCGTACGCGCTGAACATGATCGACACCCCGGGCCACGTCGACTTCACGTACGAGGTGTCGCGCTCGCTGGCCGCGTGCGAGGGCGCCGTCCTGCTGGTCGACGCCGCGCAGGGGATCGAGGCCCAGACGCTGGCCAACCTCTACCTGGCGCTCGAGAACGATCTGCAGATCATCCCGGTCCTCAACAAGATCGACCTGCCGGCGGCGCAGCCGGAGAAGTACGCCGAGGAGCTCGCCAAGCTCATCGGCGGCGAGCCCGAGGACTGCCTGAAGGTCTCGGGCAAGACCGGCGTCGGCGTCGAGGCGCTCCTGGACCGCATCGTCGAGCTGGTCCCGCCGCCCGTCGGCGACGCGGACGCCCCGGCACGCGCCATGATCTTCGACTCCGTCTACGACACCTACCGCGGGGTCGTGACGTACGTCCGCGTCGTCGACGGCAACCTGAACCCGCGCGAGAAGATCGTCATGATGTCGACGCGCGCGACGCACGAGCTGCTCGAGATCGGCGTGAGCTCCCCGGAGCCGGTGCCGACCAAGGGGCTGGGCGTCGGTGAGGTCGGGTACCTCATCACCGGTGTGAAGGACGTGCGCCAGTCCAAGGTCGGCGACACGATCACCAACGCCGGCAAGCCGGCCACGGACGCGCTCGGCGGCTACTCGGACCCCAAGCCGATGGTGTTCTCCGGTCTCTACCCGATCGACGGGACCGACTACCCGGTCCTGCGCGACGCCCTGGACAAGCTGAAGCTCAACGACGCGGCGCTGAACTACGAGCCGGAGACGTCGGTCGCGCTCGGGTTCGGGTTCCGCGTCGGGTTCCTCGGGCTCCTGCACCTGGAGATCGTGCGGGAGCGGCTCGAGCGGGAGTTCGACCTCGACCTCATCTCGACCGCGCCGAACGTCGTGTACGAGGTGACGCTCGAGGACAAGAGCGTGGTCACGGTCACCAACCCGAGCGAGTTCCCCTCGGGCAAAATCCTCGCGGTGCGCGAGCCGATGGTGAAGGCGACCATCCTCGCCCCGTCGGAGTTCATCGGCGCGATCATGGAGCTGTGCCAGGCCAAGCGCGGCGACCTGCAGGGCATGGACTACCTGTCCGAGGACCGCGTCGAGCTGCGCTACGTGCTGCCGATGGCCGAGATCGTGTTCGACTTCTTCGACCAGCTCAAGTCCCGCACGCGCGGCTACGCGAGCCTCGACTACGAGCGCGTGGGCGACCAGGTCGCGGACCTGGTGAAGGTCGACATCCTGCTGCAGGGCGAGACGGTCGACGCGTTCAGCGCGATCGTGCACAAGGAGAAGGCCTACGCGTACGGCGTCATGATGACCGCCAAGCTCAAGGACCTCATCCCGCGCCAGCAGTTCGAGGTCCCGATCCAGGCGGCGATCGGCGCCCGCATCATCGCCCGCGAGACGATCCGGGCCATCCGCAAGGACGTCCTGGCCAAGTGCTACGGCGGTGACATCTCCCGCAAGCGCAAGCTCCTGGAGAAGCAGAAGGAGGGCAAGAAGCGCATGAAGACCATCGGCCGGGTCGACGTGCCGCAGGAGGCCTTCATCGCCGCGCTGTCGTCCGACGGCGGCGGCGGCAAGGACGCCAAGGACGCGAAGAAGAAGTGAGCAGCGTGGCCACGGGCGGCGCCCGGTGAGCCCCGCGCTGCCCGACGGCGACCCCGCCCCCGCGGACGGCGCGCTGCCCCCGTCGGCCGTCGAGGGGGCGCAGGACCGTGCCTTCGGCGTGTACCTGCACGTGCCCTTCTGCGCCGTGCGGTGCGGGTACTGCGACTTCAACACCTACACCGCCACCGAGCTCGGCGGCGGTGCGAGCCTCGCCGAGTACGCGGCGACGGCCCTGGCGGAGGTGGCGCTCGCGGACCGGGTGCTCCGCGCGGCGGGCGTGCCGCCGCGTCAGGGCGCGACGGTCTTCATCGGCGGGGGCACCCCGACGCTGCTGCCCGTGGCCGACCTGGTGCGTCTGCTCGACGGCGTGCGCACCACGTGGGGCCTGGCCCCGGGCGCCGAGGTCACGACCGAGGCCAACCCCGACTCGGTGACTCCCGACGGCCTCGCACGGCTGGCCGCCGCCGGCGTCACGCGCGTGTCGTTCGGCATGCAGTCCGCCGTCCCGCACGTGCTGCGCACGCTCGAGCGCACCCACGACCCCGATCGCATCCCCGACGTCGTGCGCTGGGCGCGCGACGCAGGCCTGCGGGTCTCGCTCGACCTGATCTACGGCACCCCGGGTGAGTCGCTCGACGACTGGCGCCGGTCCCTGGAGGCGGCGCTGGCCACGGGCGTCGACCACGTGAGCGCCTACGCCCTGGTGGTGGAGCCCGGCACGCGCATGGCGGTGCAGGTGCGCCGCGGCGAGCTGACGCTGCCCGACGAGGACGACCAGGCGACCAAGTACGAGCTGGCGGACGACCTGCTGACGGCGGCGGGCCTGCACTGGTACGAGGTGAGCAACTGGGCGCGCACACCGGCCGACGCGTCGCGCCACAACCTGGGCTACTGGCGCGGCGACGACTGGTGGGGGATCGGCCCCGGGGCGCACAGCCACGTCGGTGGCGTGCGGTGGTGGAACGTCAAGCACCCGCGCGCGTACGCCGACCGTCTGGGGCGAGGGCTGAGCCCTGCCGCGGGTCGCGAGGTCGTCGACGGCGGCACCGCGGAGCTGGAGCGGGTGATGCTGGGCGTGCGCATCGCCGAGGGCCTGCTCGTCGACGACCTGCCCGTCGCCGCGCGTCCGGCGGTCGCGGGGCTCGTCGCCGACGGGCTGGTCGACCCGCGCGCCGCGCTCGGTGGCGACGGTCCGCGGCGAGTGGTGCTGACCCGTCGCGGGCGGCTGCTGGCCGACGCGGTCGTGCGGGCCCTCGTCGTCTGACCGGTCGGTGCCCCCGGCTCAGGGGACCAGCCGCAGCGTCACCGGGTACCGGTACCACTCCCACCGGCTCGCGGCGACGGCGGCGAGGATCTCCAGCACCACCCACGCCACGCCGGCGAGGACGAGGAGGAGCGCCGGGATGCCGAACAGCACCACCGACAGGAGCGTGCCGACGGCGACGGCGATCAGCACGGTCAGCTGGAGGTTCAGCGACTCCTTCGCGTGGTGCTCGAGGAACGGCCCGCGCCCGCGGAAGACGAGCCAGACGACGAGCGGTGCGAGGAGCCCCACCCCGAGGAGCGGGAGCAGGTGGACGAGGATCGCCCAGGTCCGCTCGTCCTGCGGGCTCAGCGGTGGGACGGGTGCGGGCGCGTCCCACGCGGGCGGGGGCGTCGGCGTGCTCATCGGACGAGCTCGAGGCTGACGGGGTAGCGGTACGACCCGCCACGGTACGCGGCGGCGGCCGCGACGATCGAGAGCACGAGCGCGACGACGCCGACCGCGAGCTTGCCGATCCAGCCGATGATCCCGATCACGGGGAACTGCTCCACCACGTGGAGCACGACCATCGCGATGAGCGCCGTGAGCTGGAAGTTGAGCGCCGTGCGCGCCTCCTGCGCCGTGGCCGGGTCCTGGTCCCGCTGGACCAGCCAGACCACGAGGGACGCGATCCAGCCCGCGAACAGGTAGGTGAGCACACCGCCCAGGTGCGCCACCATCGCCAGGGTGCGGCCCTGGGCGGGCGGGCCGGGCGGTGTGGCCCGAGGGTCGTACGACACGGGGCGGCTCCGGGTGTGGTCGTGGTGGTGGGCGTCCGCAGCGTACGGCCCGGGTGACCGGGCGCGCCACGGTGGGCGGCGCGGTGCCTTGACACGCCGCAGGCCATGTGGGTTCCCTGCGAGGAGGGCGTGTCCGCGCCCTGGTCACGCCTGGAGGCATGCATGAGCGAGAACACCGGCGGCACGCCGCCGCGCGACGACGGCGGCAGCCCGGTCCCGCCGCCCCCGCCCGCGCACGGCGAGGGCGCCCACGACCTGCCGTCGCCGCCGTCCGCCCCCGGCGAGGCTGCCCGGGACGTGCCGCCCGCGCAGGCTCCCACGCCGCCGCCGGTGGCACCCGGCCCGGCTGCGCAGGACGTGCCGCCCGCGCAGCCCCCGACACCGCCGCCGGGCGCCGGGTACCCCCCGCCGCCGCCGGGTGCGGGGTACCCGCCGCCCACGCCTCCCGGTGGCGGGTACCCGCCACCCCCCGGCCCGTCCGGCCCCGGGGGACCCCCGCCTGCCTCGCCGTACGGCGGGTCGTCGCCGTACGGGACCCCGCCGCCCCACGGCGCACCGCCGCCCTACGGCGCACCGCCGCCCTACGGCGCACCGGGTCAGCAGCCGCCCTACGGGCAGCCGTACGCGTCGCCGTCCGGTCCGGTCGACATCGGTGCCGGGTTCTCGTGGGCGTTCTCGAAGTTCGGGCAGAACTGGGCGGCCTTCGTGCTCGGCGGCCTGGTGTGGTTCGTCGTCATCGCGGTCGTCGCGGTGATCGGCGCCGCGCTGGTCGGCGGCGCCGCCGCCATTACCGGGTCCGGGGACGCGCCCGGCCTGCTCGCGGGCCTCGGCGCCTCGATCGGCGTCACCATCTACGGTGCCCTGCTCCTGCTGCTGCTCGTCCTGTTCAGCGCGGCGTTCACCAAGGCGGCGCTGAAGATCGCGGACGGTCGGCCGCTGTCGATCGGTGACCTGTTCGACACGTCGTACGCGGGGCAGCTCGTGCTGTTCGCGCTCATCGCGTGCGCCGGCGGCATCGTCGCGAGCCTCATCCCGTTCCTGGGTCAGGTGGCGCTGCTCGTCGCCGGGTTCTTCGTGTTCTACGTGGTGGCCGCGATCGTGGACCGTGGCGAGAGCGCCGTGCAGGCGATCCGCACGAGCGTGAACCTGCAGGTGCGGGACCTCGGCACGGGGGTCCTGGTGTACCTGGTCGTCGCGCTGGTCAGCTGGGTCGGCACCCTGGTGTGCGGGATCGGTGTCCTGGTCTCGCTGCCGGTCGGTGCCCTGCTGACCGTGTACGCGTACCGCCGTCTGACCGGCGGGCGCCTCGCGGCCTGAGAGCCGACGCACCGACGTGGGGCCCGTCCGGCGGACGGGCCCCGTCGTCGGTCAGGCGGTGACGAAGTCGATGAGCTCCTCGACGCGGCCCAGGAGGCTCGGCTCGAGGTCCGCGTACGAGCGCACCGAGCGCAGGATGCGCTGCCAGGCCCGCGCCACGTCCGCCTGGTCGTCCGCCGGCCACCCCAGCTCGCGCAGGATGCCGCGCTTCCACTCCGTGCCGCGCTCGATGGTGGGCCACGCGTCGAGCCCGACGCGCTGCGGGCGGACGGCCTGCCACACGTCGACGTACGGGTGACCGAGCACCAGGACGGTCCCCGCGGGCGCGGCACGCAGCGCCTCGGCGGCGATCCGGCTCTCCTTGGAGCCGGGGACGAGGTGGTCGACGAGCACGCCGACGCGCCGGTCCGCGGTCGGGCGGAAGTCCCGCAGGGCGTCCGCGAGGTGGTCGACACCGTCGAGCAGCTCGACGACGACGCCCTCGACGCGCAGGTCGTCGCCCCAGACCTTCTCGACGAGCTCCGCGTCGTGCTTGCCCTCGACCCAGATGCGCGACCCGCGCGCGACGCGTGCCGGCGCGTCCGGCACGGCGACCGACCCGGACGCGGTGCGCGTCGGCCGTGCGGGCGCCCGTGACGTCACCGGCGCCGTGAGCACCACCGGCTCACCGTCGACCCAGAACCCGGGACCGAGCCGGAACGTCCGGGTGCGGCCGCGCCGGTCCTCGAGGACCACGACGTGCTGGCCCCCGGACTTCTCGACGCGCACGACGGCGCCGACCCACCCGGTCTCGACGTCCTCGACGACCAGACCGGGGTCGGCCGTCTGCTCGCGCGACGTGCGCGCGGGGCGGTGGTGGGCCGGACGGGACGGGGAGCGGTCGCCCGACAGCACGTCGGATCCGTAGCGGTCGTCGGTCACGCGGGCACTCTAGGAGGTCGCGGGCGCGGCCTCGCGGCGGACGCGCGGGGAGCGGCCGCAGCGGCGCACGGAGCGGCGCAGGGCGAGACGCAGGCGAGGCGCGGGGGTGGCGCCGAGGCGCCCGCGGGGGCATGCCACCGTTCCTCCTGGACGAGCGCGTAGAATTGGCACTCGGTACGGGCGAGTGCTACCAGGGCGCCGGGGTGCGGTGCCGTCTGGTGCGCTCGATGGCCACCGGGGGCAGGAGGGAGCGACATGAGCATCAGCGAGGACCGACGGCTGGACGTGCTGCGCGCGATCGTCGAGGACTACGTCGCGACCCGCGAGCCCGTGGGATCGCGGGCCCTGGCGGAGCGCCACGCGATCGGTGTCTCGCCGGCCACGATCCGCAACGACATGGCCGCGCTCGAGGACGCCGGGCTCATCGTCCAGCCGCACACGTCGGCCGGTCGCGTGCCGACCGACCTGGGCTACCGCGAGTTCGTCGACCGCCTGTCGGGCGTGCGCCCGCTGTCCGCCGCCGAGAAGCGGGCCATCGGCACGCTGCTCGAGGAGGCGGTGGACCTCGACGACGTCATCGACCGTGCGGTGCGGCTCATCGCCCAGCTCACGCACCAGGTCGCGATCGTCCAGTACCCGTCGCTGCGGCGTTCGGCGCTGCGGCACGTCGAGCTGGTCCCCGTCGGTGCGCGTCACCTGCTGGTCGTCATCATCACCACCACGGGTCGCGTCGAGCAGCGCACCCTGGAGCTCACCACCGACCTCGACGAGGCCGTCGTGGCGCGGCTGCGCGTGCGGCTCAACGTCGCCGCCGCCGGCCTGCGTCTCGCCGAGCTGGACGGCGCCCTCGAGGCGCTGGCCGCCGAGTTCACGTCGGGCGGCGAGGACCTCGCCCGCTCGGTGGTCGCGGTCGTGGCCGAGACCCTCGCGCAGGAGCGCGAGGAACGGGTCGTCGTCGCGGGGGCGTCGCACCTGGCCCGCAGCGCCAACGCCGACTTCCCGCACACGATCGGACCCGTCCTCGAGGCCCTCGAGGAGCAGGTCGTGCTGCTGCGCCTGCTGTCCGAGATGGCCGAGGACTCCGGCGGCGTCGCGGTGCGGATCGGCCGCGAGACCCAGCACGAGGGCCTGGCCGAGACCAGCATCGTCACCAGCGGGTACGGCGGTGACGGGTCGTCCGTCGCCGTCCTCGGGGCCGTCGGCCCGCTGCGCATGGACTACCCCCAGACCATGGCGGCGGTCCGTGCCGTCGCCCGGTACCTCACCCGGATCCTTGCGGGCTGACCGGCACGTCCCGCGGACGCGCCGTCGGGCGCACCGCGTGCGCGGCCGGGCACGCCACCCACGAGCAGGAAGCGAGCAGCACGCCACGTGACCGACTACTACGAGATCCTCGGCCTGCCGCGTGACGCCACGCCCGAGCAGATCAAGAAGGCCTACCGCCGGCTCG
This sequence comes from Cellulomonas sp. KH9, assembly GCF_900114185.1. Classification (GTDB taxonomy): domain Bacteria; phylum Actinomycetota; class Actinomycetes; order Actinomycetales; family Cellulomonadaceae; genus Cellulomonas. Next base: position 720,416 of record NZ_FOSE01000002.1, on the reverse strand, counting down.
CCCGTGAGCTGCACCCCGACGTGGCGGGCACCGACCCCGCGTCCGAGGAGCGGTTCAAGGACGTGTCGCGCGCCTACGACGTGCTGGGCAACCCGGAGAAGCGCCGTGCCTACGACATGGGCGCCGACCCCTCGTCGCCGGGTGGCGGCATGGGCGGCGGCTTCGGGTTCCAGGACATCTTCGAGACGTTCTTCGGTGCCGCCGCGGGCGGTGCGCCGCGCGGACCGGTGCCGCGCGCCCGCCGCGGGCAGGACGCCCTGGTACGCCTCGACCTGGACCTGGCCGAGACGGCGTTCGGCGTGCACCGCGAGGTGCAGGTGGACACGGCGGTGCTGTGCCCCACGTGCGGGGGCACCTGCTGCCGGCCCGGCACCTCGCCGCGCACCTGTGAGGTCTGCGGCGGGCGCGGGTCCGTGCAGCGGGTGGCGCGCTCGTTCCTCGGGCAGGTCATGACCACGCAGCCCTGCGCGGCCTGCCACGGGTTCGGCACGGTCATCCCCGAGCCGTGCACCGAGTGCGCCGGTGAGGGCCGCGTGCGCTCGCGGCGGACGCTGTCGGTGGACGTGCCCGCGGGCGTGGACACCGGCACGCGCATCAAGCTCACCGGCCAGGGCGAGGTCGGCCCGGCCGGCGGCCCGGCGGGCGACGTGTACCTCGAGGTGCGCGAGCGCAAGCACGACACGTTCGTGCGCCGCGGCGACGACCTGCACGCGACGCTCCAGGTGCCGATGACCGCGGCCGCGCTCGGCACGGTCCTGTCGATGGAGACGCTCGACGGGCCGCAGGAGGTCGACCTGCGCCCGGGCACGCAGCCCGGGCAGGTCGTCACGCTGCGCGGGCTGGGGGTCGGGCACCTGCACGTGGGCGGCCGCGGCGACCTCCACGTGCACGTGGAGGTCCAGGTGCCCGTCCCGGCCGACGACGAGCAGACCGAGCTGCTGCGTCGCCTCGCCGTGCTGCGCGGCGAGGAGCGCCCCGAGGCGCGGTTCGCCGCGGCCAACCCCGGCATGTTCGCCAAGCTCCGCGACAAGCTCGCGGGCCGGTGAGCGCGCCGGTCTTCGTCGTCGAGCCGGGGCGGCTCGCCGACGCGCGGCCGGGCGGGGAGTACCTCCTGGACGGTACGGAGGGCCGGCACGCCGGCGTCGTGCAGCGCCGCGGACCGGGGGAGCGGGTGGACGTGGTCGACGGCGCCGGTGTCCGGCTCGTCGGCCGGGTGCGGACCGCCGGCCCGGAGGGGGTGCGCCTCGACGTCGAGGACGTCGTCGTCGAGCCCGAGCCCGCCCCGCGGCTGGTGCTCGTGCAGGCGCTGGCCAAGGGCGACCGTGACGAGATGGCGATCGAGGCGGCCACCGAGGTCGGGGTCGACGGGGTCGTGCCCTGGCAGGCCGAGCGTTCCGTGGTGATCTGGCGGGGGGAGCGGGCGCAGAAGAGCCGCGCCCGGTGGGTCGGGACGGTGCGCGCGGCGACGAAGCAGTCCCGCCGCGCCCGCATGCCGGTCGTCGAGCAGGCCCTCGACGACCGGGGGCTGGTCGCGCGCGTCGCGTCGACCGTCGCGGGCGGCGGGGTGGCCGTCGTGCTCCACGAGTCCGCCACGACGCCGCTGCACGGCGTCGCGACGCCCGCCGGGGGTGAGCTGCTGGTCGTCGTCGGTCCCGAGGGCGGCATCAGCGACCGGGAGCTGGAGGCTCTGACCGGGGCCGGCGCCGTGGTCTGCCGGCTCGGGCCGCACGTGCTGCGGACCTCCACGGCCGGCCCGGTCGCTCTGGCGATGCTCGCGGACCGGCTCGGCCGCTGGGGCTGACGCCGGGGGTCGCCGACGACGGTGCCCCGGCAGGTCGCGGCCGGTCCTCGCGGGGGACCGGGTACGTGGGGGCGGCGGTGCGCGACGGGGAGAGAGCTGCCGCCGCCCCCACGGGTCCGGTGGGTCAGCGCGAGTCGCTGCCCTCGTGCTCGATCGCCGCGCGACCGGCCTCGAGCCGGGCGATCGGCACCCGGAACGGCGAGCAGGACACGTAGTCCAGGCCCACGGCGTCGAAGAACCGGATGGACTCGGGGTCGCCGCCGTGCTCGCCGCACACGCCCAGGGTCAGGTCGGGCCGGGTCGCGCGCCCGCGCTCGACCGCGATCTGCACGAGCTGCCCGACGCCCTTGACGTCGAGCGTCTCGAACGGGGACACCGACAGCACGCCGTTCGCGGTGTACTGCGCGAAGAACGCACCCTCCACGTCGTCGCGGCTGAAGCCCCACGTCGTCTGCGTGAGGTCGTTGGTGCCGAACGAGAAGAACTGCGCCTGCGTCGCGATGCGGTCCGCCGTCAGGGCAGCCCGCGGCAGCTCGATCATGCAGCCGACGGGCAGGTCGACCGTGACGCCCTGCTCGGCGCTGACGTCGGCCATGATCGCCACGGCGCGCTCGCGGACCAGCCGCAGCTCCTGCACGGAGCCGACGAGCGGGACCATGATCTCGGCGTGCGGGTCCCCGCCGGCGGCCAGCCGTGCGGCGACCGCCTCGGCCACCGCGCGGATCTGCAGGTCGAACAGGCCGGGGATGACCAGGCCCAGCCGCACGCCGCGCAGCCCGAGCATCGGGTTCGCCTCGTGCATGCGGCGCACGGCCGCGAGCAGCGTCACGTCGTGCTCGTCGACCTCGCCGCGCTCGGCCTGCAGCGCGACCTTCACCGACAGGTCGGTGAGGTCCGGGAGGAACTCGTGCAGCGGCGGGTCGATGAGGCGGATCGTCGTGGGCAGCCCGTCCATCGCCTCGAGGATGTCGGTGAAGTCCTGGCGCTGCAGCGGCAGCAGGGCGTCGAGCGCCGCCTGCCGCTCGTCGTCGCCGGCCGCGAGCACGACCCGCTCGACGAGCACGCGGCGCTCGCCGAGGAACATGTGCTCGGTGCGGCACAGGCCGATGCCCTGCGCGCCCAGGTGCCGGGCGCGCGCGGCGTCCTCCGCCGTGTCGGCGTTGGCGTGCACGTGCAGCCGTCGGGTCGCGTCGGCGTGGCGCAGGATCCGGTCGACCGCCCGCACCAGCTCGCGGGTCTCGTCGTCGGGGGCCTCGGCCAGCGCGACGTCCAGGCCGTCCTCGAGGTAGCGCTGCACGGGGGAGGGGACCACCGGGACGTCGCCCAGGACGACCTCGCCGGACGTGCCGTCGATCGCGATGACGTCGCCCTCGTGGACGGTGTGACCACGCGCCGTCATGGTGCGTGCCTCGGAGTCGATGACCAGCTCCTCGGCACCGACGACGCACGTGCGGCCCATGCCGCGCGCCACGACGGCCGCGTGCGACGTCTTGCCGCCGCGCGCCGTGAGCACCCCGACCGCGGCGATCATGCCGCCGAGGTCGTCGGGGTTGGTCTCGCGGCGCACGAGGATGACGTCCTTGCCGTCGGCCGCCCACTGCGCCGCCGTCTCCGGGTCGAACACGGCCATGCCGACCGCGGCGCCCGGCGACGCCGCCATGCCGCGCGTCAGCAGCACGCGGTCGGAGTCGTCGGCCACCGGGGCGAACTGCGGGAACTGCAGCTGGGAGAGCTGGGCACCCGTCACGCGGGACAGCGCCTCGTCCATCGTGATGAGGTGCTCGTCGACGAGCTGGCACGCGATGCGGAACGCGGCGGGCGCCGTGCGCTTGCCGACGCGGGTCTGCAGCATCCACAGCTTGCCGCGCTCGATCGTGAACTCGATGTCGCACAGGTCGCGGTAGTGGGTCTCGAGCCGGCGCATGGCCTGCAGCAGCTCGGCGTGCGCCGCGGGGTCGACCTGCTCGAGGTCCGCGAGGGACAGCGTGTTGCGGATGCCGGCGACCACGTCCTCGCCCTGCGCGTTGACGAGGTAGTCGCCGAACTCGCCGGTGCGACCGGACGCGGGGTCCCGCGTGAACGCCACGCCCGTGCCGGACGTCGGCCCGAGGTTGCCGAACACCATCGAGCAGACGTTGACGGCCGTGCCCAGGTCGTCCGGGATGCGCTCCTTGCGGCGGTACAGCCGGGCGCGCTCGGTGCCCCACGAGTCGAAGACCGCGACGATCGCCATGTCGAGCTGCTCGCGCGGGTGCTGGGGGAACTCGCGACCGGACTGCTCGCGCACGATCTGCTTGTACGTGCCGACCAGGGTGCGCAGGTCGTCCGCGCCCAGGTCGACGTCGGCGGTGACGCCGCGCGCGGCCTTCGCCTTGTCCAGCGCCTCGGCGAACAGGTCGCCGTCGATGTCCAGGACCGTGCGGCCGAACATCTGGATGAGCCGGCGGTAGGAGTCCCACGCGAACCGCTCGTCGCCGGACAGCTCGGCCAGGCCCTGCACCGACGCGTCGTTCAGCCCGACGTTGAGGACGGTCTCCATCATCCCGGGCATGGAGAACTTGGCCCCGGAGCGGACGGACACCAGCAGCGGGTCGTGGAAGTCGCCGAGGCGCCGGCCCAGCTGGTCCTCGAGGTGCCGGACGGCCATGGTGACCTCGACCCGCAGCTCGGGCGGGACCTCACCGGTGCGCATGTACGCCCGGCACGCCTCGGTCGTGATGGTGAACCCGGGGGGGACCGGCAGGCCGAGCCGGGTCATCTCGGCGAGGTTCGCCCCCTTGCCGCCCAGCAGGTCCTTCTGGTCCTTGTCGCCCTCGCTGAAGTCCTTGACGTACCGCGCCATGGTGCTTCCTCCGTCGCCACGCACACCACCGGGCTCCGTTGCCCGGCTCTGTGCTCCAGTGTTCTCCCGCTCGGGCGCCGGTGCCCGGGGACGAAGGACCCACACCGCCGGCGCCCGCGCGCGCCCTGCCGCGCGGGAGTCCGCGGCCCGGGTGACCGGCGACGTAGGATGGAGCCGTCCGCAGCACGGCACGCGTCGAGAGAAGGAGCGCACGGCACCCGCCGAGCACATGGCCGAGTCCAGCCCCGCACCCCGTGCACCCGAGCCCCGTCACGCGCGCATCGAGCACCGCATCACCGTCCCGCCGGACGTGTCGATGGTCGAGCTGCTCGGGCTGCGCGACGAGGTGCTGCGCAGCATCGAGGACGGCTTCCGCGCCGTCGACGTCCACGTCCGCGGCAACGAGGTGACGCTCACCGGCCCCGCGGGCGACGTGGCCCTGGTGACGCGCCTCGTCGACGAGCTCGTCGAGATGGCCGCGGTCGGTACCCCGCTGAGCCCCGACGTCGTGACCCGCTCCGTCGCGATGCTCACGGCCGACGCGGGCGCGCGCCCCGCGGACGTCCTGACGTTCAACATCCTGTCGACCCGCGGTCGCACGATCCGCCCCAAGACGCCGGGGCAGAAGAGTTACGTGGACGCGATCGAGCGCAACACCGTCACGTTCGGCATCGGCCCCGCGGGCACCGGCAAGACGTACCTGGCGATGGCCAAGGCCGTGCAGGCGCTGCAGGCGCGCAAGGTCAACCGCATCGTGCTGACGCGCCCCGCCGTCGAGGCCGGGGAGCGGCTCGGGTTCCTGCCCGGCAGCCTCTCGGACAAGATCGACCCGTACCTGCGCCCGCTGTACGACGCGCTGCACGACATGGTCGACCCCGAGTCCATCCCGCGGCTCATGGAGGCGGGCACCATCGAGGTCGCGCCGCTGGCGTACATGCGCGGGCGGACCCTCAACGACTCCTTCATCATCCTCGACGAGGCGCAGAACACGTCCGTCGAGCAGATGAAGATGTTCCTCACCCGCCTCGGGTTCGGCTCGAAGGTCGTCGTCACCGGCGACGTCACGCAGGTCGACCTGCCCAGCGGCACGCGGTCCGGGCTGCGCGTGGTCGAGGAGATCCTCTCCGGGGTCGACGACGTGGAGTTCTGCCGGCTGTCGTCCTCCGACGTGGTCCGGCACCGGCTGGTGGGGGACATCATCGACGCGTACGCGAGGTGGGACGGGGCATGAGCGTCGAGGTGAGCAACGAGTCCGGCGTCGAGGTCGACGAGGCGGAGTTCGCCGCGCTCGGGCGCTACGTGCTGGACGAGATGCACGTGCACCCGCAGGCGGACCTGTTCGTGCGGCTGGTCGACGTCCCGACCATGACGGACCTGCACGTGCGGTGGATGGACGAGCCGGGACCCACGGACGTGCTGTCGTTCCCGATGGACGAGCTGCGCCCCGGGCGCGAGGGCGACCCCGCCGGCCCCGGCGTGCTCGGCGACGTCGTGCTGTGCCCGGAGGTGGCCGCCACGCAGGCGCGCGCCGCGGGCCACTCGACGGCCGAGGAGATGCTGCTGCTGACGACGCACGGGATCCTGCACCTGCTCGGTTACGACCACGCCGAGCCGGACGAGGAGAAGGAGATGTTCGCGCTGCAGCGTCGCCTGCTCCTGACGTTCCTGGCCGGTCGATGAGCGGCGTCCCCGTCGCCCTGCTCCTCACCGTCGCGCTGATCGGGATCGTCCTGGCGGCCGCGCTGTCGGCCGGTGAGGTCGCGGTGCTGCGCGTCACGCGGGCCCGCGTCACCGAGCTCGAGGGGGAGCGTCCCGGTGCGGCCGCCCGCGTGCGGCGCCTCGTCGACGACCCCGCCCGCGTCGCCGCTGCCGCGGCGTTCGTGCGCCTGCTGGGGGAGATGACCGCGACGGTCTGCCTGACCCTGGCGATCAGCGCGGGCAGCCTGTCGTGGTGGGCCACGGCGCTGCTGGCCATCGCCGCGTGCGCGGTCGTGGCGTACCTGCTGGTGCGGGTGAGCCCCCGCAGCATGGGGCGACGCCACCCCGTGGGTGTGCTCGCCAGCCTGTCGCGGCTGCTGCTCGTCGTCACGACCCTCGCCGGCGGCGTGGGCCGCCGTGCCGACCCCTCGGGCTCGACGAGCGAGCAGGACGACGCCGAGCTGCGCGACATGGTCGAGCGCGTCAGCGAGTCCGACGCCATCGAGGACAACGAGCGTGAGATGTTCCGCTCGGTGCTCGAGCTGGGCGACACGCTGACGCGCGAGGTCATGGTGCCCCGCACGGACATGATCACCACCCAGGCCGACACCCCGCTGCACAAGGTCCTCGCGCTGCTCCTGCGCTCGGGATTCTCGCGGGTGCCCGTGGTCGGCGAGTCCGTCGACGACGTGATCGGCGTGCTCTACCTCAAGGACGTCGTGCGGCGGATCCCCGCGCGCGGCGCCCACGGCGCGGCGCCCACCGGCGAGGACCCGCTCGACGCGCCGGCGTCCTCGCTGGCCCGGCCACCCGTGTACGTGCCGGAGTCGAAGCCCGTCGACGAGCTGCTGCTGGAGCTGCGCGACGGCTCGAGCCACATCGCCCTGGTCGTCGACGAGTACGGCGGCATCGCCGGGCTGGTCACCATCGAGGACGCTCTCGAGGAGATCGTCGGGGAGCTGACCGACGAGCACGACACCAGCGCGCCCGGCGTCGAGGACCTCGGCGACGGCGGCTACCGGGTGCCGGCGCGCCTGGGACGCGACGAGCTCGGTGACCTGTTCGGCATCGCGGTGGAGGACGAGGACGTCGACACGGCCGCCGGCCTGCTGGCCAAGGCGCTCGGCAAGGTGCCGCTGCCCGGGTCGGTGGGCGAGATCCACGGCCTGCGGCTGCAGGCCGAGCGCGTCGAGGGGCGCCGCAAGCGGCTCGCGACGGTGCTGGTGCACCGCGCCGCCCTCGACGACGACGACGACCCACCCACCACCCCCGCCCGCGGCACCTCGGCCGCCGGCACCCCGCCGCGCGGCACCCCCGCCGCGCGCGACCACGGCTCGGAGGCCGCTCGATGACGTACCGTTCCGGCTTCGCGTGCTTCGTGGGCCGCCCCAACACCGGCAAGTCCACGCTCACCAACGCGCTCGTCGGCCAGAAGGTCGCCATCACGTCGGGGCGCCCGCAGACCACCCGCCACGTCGTGCGCGGGATCGTGCACCGCGAGGACGCCCAGCTCGTGCTCGTCGACACGCCCGGCCTGCACCGGCCGCGCACCCTGCTCGGTGAGCGCCTCAACGACCTGGTGCGCGACACGCTGACCGAGGTCGACGTCATCGGGTTCTGCCTGCCCGCCGACGAGAAGATCGGCCCCGGTGACCGCTTCATCGCCGAGCAGCTCGCCCGGCTGACCCCGCCCGGGCGCACCGGCACCCCCGTCGTCGCTATCGTGACCAAGACCGACACCGTGCCGCGGGCGCGGCTGGCCGAGCAGCTCATCGCCGTCGACCAGCTGGGGGAGTGGGCCGACATCGTCCCCGTCTCCTCGCGCGACGGGTACCAGGTGGACGTGCTGGCCGACGTCCTGGTCGAGCACCTGCCGGAGGGGCCCGCGCTGTACCCCGAGGGCGAGCTCACGGACGAGCCGGAGCAGGTCATGGTCGCCGAGCTCGTGCGCGAGGCGGCGCTCGAGGGCGTGCGCGACGAGCTGCCGCACTCCCTGGCCGTCGTCGTCGACGAGATCGTGCCGCGGGACCAGCCGCCGGGCGCCGACGGCCGTCCGCTGCTGGACGTGCGTGTCCACCTCTTCGTCGAGCGCGACAGCCAGAAGGCGATCGTCATCGGGCGCGGTGGCGCGCGCCTGCGCGACGTGGGCACGCGCGCCCGCACGCAGATCGAGGCGCTGCTCGGGGCCCGGGTCTTCCTGGACCTGCACGTCAAGGTGGCCAAGGACTGGCAGCGCGACCCCAAGCAGCTCGGACGGCTGGGCTTCTGAGGTGGCGCTGCACGTCCCGCGCGCGCTGAGCCGTGCCGCAGGCCCGGACGACCGCCCGCCGCAGCGCGGCGCGCGGTTCGGCTCGGTCTACCGGCTCGTCGCGAGCGTCGCGCTCGGTTCGCTGCTGCTCGCGGTCGTCGGGGCCGTCACCGGGCCGACGTGGGACCCGGCGCCGCTCGAGGAGGGCATCGAGGTCGCGACCGCCGACACCGCGATCGGGGGCGCGCCCGAGGCCGGGCGGTACGACGTGCGGGAGGTCGAGGTCTCGGTGCCCCTCGACGGTGCGACCGTCGGGGCACGCATCTCCGTGCCCGTGGGCGTCGCGGAGCCGGCCCCGGCCGTGCTCTTCGTCCACGGCGCGGGCACGGGACGCTACCAGCGGGCGTTCCTCCGGCAGGCGCGGTCGCTCGCGGAGGCCGGGGTCGTCGCGATGGTGCCCGACAAGCGGCTCGACACCTACAGCACCGCGCACCGCGACTACGTGGCGATGGCCCGCGACTACCTGCACTCGCTCGACCTGCTGCGGGACCGGCCGGAGGTCGACCCCGAGCGTGTCGTGGTGTACGCGGAGAGCGAGGGCGGGTGGATCGCGCCCGTGATGGCGGCCGAGGAGCCCGCGATCGCCGGCGTGGTGCTCGTGTCGTCGCCGGTCGTGCCCCCGCGCCAGCAGGCGGCCTTCGCGGTCGACGCCTACCTGCGCAACACCGGCGTCCCGCACGCGGTGTTCCGCGCGATCCCGCGGGCCGTGGGCATGTCGATGCCCGGCGGCGGGTTCGAGTACGCGGACTTCGACGTCTCGCCGTACCAGCAGCGCATGACCCAGCCGGTCCTGGTCGTGTACGGCACGGCGGACGCGTCCATGCCGATCGTCCAGGGTGCGCTGCAGGTCCGGGAGGACCTGGCGCGGGCGGGCAACGAGGACGTCACCGTCCGCTACTACGCGGGGGCGGACCACGGGATCCGCGTCGGGGGCTCGCCCACGGAACCCTTCCTGCGGGACCTGGCCGGCTGGGTCATGGGGCTGCCCGCGACCGGGGACACCCCGCCGCGGGTGGCCGGGGCGGAACCCGAGCAGACCTACGTGGCCGGCCCGGTGCCGCAACCCCGGTGGCTGCGCGACGGCGTCGCGCTGATCGTCCTGGTGCTCGGTGCGCCGGTGGTCATGCTGGTCTGCGGGCTCGCGGTCGGCATCGCACGCGTCGTGCAGCGCGGTGCGTCGCGCCGGGACCCGGCGGCGCCGGTCCGTCGCTTCGCCCCGGGGATCGCGGGCCGGCTGGTCGCGCTCGGCGGCGTGACCGTCGCGACCGTCGCCGCGATGGTCTGGTACCTCCTGGCCGTCGCGCGGCTCGCCCTCGACTACGAGCGCAACGCCTGGGTCGTGCAGGGCGGGTGGATCGGCGTGCGTGTGCTGGGCGTCGGTGCCGTGCTCGCGGCCGTGCTCCTCGCCCACCGCGCCCACGACGCGCGCGAGGAAGGCGTCCCGGTCGCACCGGGCGTGGTGCGGCGTGTCGCGGCCTCCGGCGTCGTCGTGGCCGCCGCCGTGCTGCTGGTCGTCCTGGCCTACTGGGGTGTCTTCCAGCTCAACATCTGAGGGTGAAGTGGACGGACGGACGTGAACCGTTCGGCTCAGGTGAGGCACCATGTGCGCCGATGACTTCTCAGGTCGGGACGGGGTGGTGCAGTGCGAACGTCGTGGGGTTCGGCGACGGACCGGGGTCGGGTCCGTGAGGTGAACGAGGACGCGCTCCTCGCGTACCCCCCGGTGTTCCTCGTCGCCGACGGCATGGGCGGGCACGACGCCGGCGACCTCGCCAGCCGGATCGCGGTCGAGGAGTTCGCCCAGCTCGCCGGTCAGCCGTCCGCGTCGTCCGACGACGTCCACGCGTGCTTCTCGCGCACCTCGACGCGCATCCGCACGGAGTTCACGCGCGGGCGCCAGGGCGGGACGACCGTCTCCGGGGTCGCGGTGACGGAGCACGACGGCGGCTGGTACTGGCTCGTGTTCAACGTGGGCGACTCGCGGGTGTACCGCTGGTCGGACCCCGCCCTGACGCAGGTGAGCGTCGACCACTCGGTCGTGCAGGAGCTGCTCGACTCCGGCGACCTGTCGCCCGACGCCGCGCGCCGGCACCCCGAGCGGCACGTGCTGACCCGTGCCCTGGGGACCGGCGAGCCCCCCGAGCCGGACTACTGGCTGCTGCCCGCCGGTGCCGAGGACCGGCTGCTGATCTGCACCGACGGCCTGACGCGCGAGCTCGCGGACCACGAGATCAGCCGCGTCCTGGCGTCCGTCGACGACCCGCAGGAGGCGGCGGCGCTGCTCGTGCAGGAGGCCCTCGAGCGCGGTGGACGGGACAACGTGAGCGCGGTCGTCGTCGACGTCGCCACCGCCACCGCGCCCGAGCAGAGCCACGCCACCGCACCGCGCTCGGCGCCCGACCTCGGGCCGCACCTGTGGGACGAGATGCTCAACGGCGCCACCGTGCCCCGTCGACCGGCGGCACGTCCCGACCCCTCGCCCGTCCCGCCCGCGACCGCGGCCGACCACGCCCAGGAGGACCCCGCATGACCGAGCGCGCGCACCACGAGTACCAGCACGGCCGGTGGACGGCCGTCGCCGGTGAGGGGTTCCTCGCGCTGGTCGAGCCGGACGCGGCACGTCGCGTGGTGGACGGGCTGTGGCAGGTGGCGAGCGGCGACGGCGACGTGCTGGGTGCGCTCGGTGTGGTGGCGGCCGACGGCTTCGCCGCCCTGCCCGGGTTCGCCGTGGTCCGCACCGACGCGGACGGTGCCGTGCACGCCGTGCTGCGAGGGCCGCTGCGGCTGCGCCTGCACGGCGCCGACGGTGTGCAGGAGGTCGCCGCCGGCGAGGGCGCCGTGTGGACCGAGCACCGCGCGCTCGGGGTGGCGGGCCTCGAGGTCGCGGTCGACGACGCCGCCGGGTCGGGCACGGACTGGTGGCCCCTCGTGGGCGGCGTCGTGCAGGCTGCGGGTCTGCGGTCGGGCACGCTCGACGACCCCGCGCAGGAGGTCGTCGACGCGGTCGGGACCGCCACGCACGAGCAGCCGGTCGTGCCGGCGCCGGCCCTGGCGCCGGCGCCGGTGACCGCGGCCGTGCCGCACACGCCGGTCGTGCCGCCGGTCGTGCCGGTGGCCGAGGCCCGGCACGCCGAGCCGGCGGACGTCGCGCCCGGTGACGTCGCACCGGCTGAGCACGTCGAGCCCGAGCAGGTCGTCCCGGTGGCCGTGGAGGCCGAGCCCGTCGAGCCCGTGGCGGTGGAGGCCGAGCCCGTCGAGCCGGTGGTCGTGGAGCCGGAGCCCGTCGAGCCCGAGCCGGCGGTCGAGGTGGTGGCGGTCGAGGAGCCCGTCGCGGCGACGGACGGCCCGACGGGGTGGTCGGCGCTCGACGCCTGGCCCGTCGCCCCGGCGGTGCAGGAGCAGCCGCAGGAGCCCGAGCCCGAGCCGGCGGCCGAGATCCCGTGGTGGCCCCTGACGGCCGCCGACCCGGCCCCCGCGACCGCGCTGGACGCGCCGCTCACGGCGGCGTCCGTCGGTGCCGCGCCGGCAGGCTCCCTGGCCGCCGGCCACGTCGCGCTCGGCTCCGGCCGCCCCGACGTCCTCGACACGGGCACCGACGACCACGACGGGATGACGATCCTGTCGAGCGACCTCGCGCGGCTGCGCGACCGCCTCCCGGCCTGGTCCCAGGACGGTGCGTCCGGACCGTTCCCGACGCCCGAGGCCGCGCCGCCGGCCGCGCGTCTCGTGCTGTCCACCGGCCTCGTCGTGGCGCTCGACCGCGCCGTGCTCCTGGGCCGCGCACCGCAGGTGGCCCGCGTGACCAACCGCGAGCTGCCGCGGCTCGTCACGGTGCCGAGCCCCAACCAGGACATCTCGCGCACGCACGCCGAGGTGCGGCTCGAGGGTGAGCACGTCGTCGTGACCGACCTGGACTCGACCAACGGCGTGCACGTGTCCCGCCCGGGGGAGGGCGTGCGGCGGCTGCACCCCGGCGAGCCGAGCGTCGTGGGCACGGACGAGGTGGTGGACCTGGGTGACGGCGTGACGTTCACGGTGGAGCGCACCGCGTGACCGCTCGCCGTGAGGCGTCCGCGCCGCCGGACCTGCCGGGGTACGAGTACGTGCGCGTGCTCGGCCTCGGGGGCTTCGCCGACGTCTTCCTGTACCGCCAGCACCTGCCGCGTCGCGACGTGGCGGTGAAGGTGCTGCTCGCGGGCAGCCTCGACGACGACGTGCGCCGGCGGTTCCAGACCGAGGCCAACCTCATGGCGCAGCTGTCGCACCACCCGTCGATCGTCACGATCCACCACGCCGCCATCGCCGCCGACGGACGACCGTTCCTCGTCATGGAGTACTGCTCGCGCCCCGGGCTGGCGGAGCGGTACCGGGCCGAGCGGATGCCCGTGCCCGAGGTCCTGCGCATCGGCGTGCGGCTCGCGTCCGCGGTGGAGACCGCGCACCGCGCGGGCATCCTGCACCGCGACATCAAGCCCGCCAACGTGCTGACCACCGACTTCGGGTGGCCTGCGCTCACCGACTTCGGCATCGCGGCCACCACGGGTCCGGCCGCGCAGACCATGGGCATGTCGATCCCGTGGTCGCCGCCCGAGATGCTCGCCGAGCACCCCGGCGGGGACGAGCGCTCGGACGTCTACGCGCTCGCGGCGACGATCTACTCCCTGCTCGCCGGTCGCACCCCGTTCGAGCTGCCCGGCGGCAACAACAGCGCGCAGCAGCTCGTCGCGCGCATCGAGCGCTCGCCGCTGCCGCCCGTGGGGCGCGAGGACGTGCCGCCGCAGCTCCAGGCGGTGCTGGAGCGTGCGATGGCGAAGCACCCGTCGCGCCGGCACGCGTCGGCGGTCGCGGTCGCCCGCGCCCTGCAGGAGGTGGAGGCGGCGCTCCGGCTGCCGGTGACGCCGCTCGACCTGCCCGACGACTCCGGCGACCCCGGGGGGCCCCTCGGTGACCTGCGCTCCGACGACGACGCGACCCGCCTGCGCGGCGTCGCCGTGCCCGGTGCGGCCGCCGGTCGCCGGGTCGACGACGAGGACGCGACCCGTGCGCGCGCCGTCGTGGTGGGGCGACCCACGCTCGTCCCGCCCGCCCCCGCACCGGCGGCACCGCCACCCGTCGGGGTGCCGGTGGGCCCGGAGCCGCGCCGCGGTGCCCGGGTGGCGGCCGCGGCCGCGGTGGTCGTGGTCGCCGCGGTGGGGGCGGTCCTGGTGACCACCCTCGGGGGTGCGGACCCCACCGGGCCGGTCGCGCCCACCGACGGCCTGGCCGCGCCGCAGACCGGTCCGGCGGCCGCCCCGGTGCCCGCACCGCACTCGCTGGCCGGCACGCGCTCGGCGGACGGGGCGGTGACGTTCACGTGGCAGAATCCGGACCCGCAGGACGGGGACAGGTACCTGTGGGGCGTGCTCACCGCGACCGGCGAGCCCACCCTGGAGCTGGTGGACCAGGAGAGCGTCACCGTCCCCGCCGACCAGGGGACGGGTGAGGTGTGCATCCAGGTGTCCATCGTGCGGGCGGACCGCACCGCCAGCGCGCGTCCCGCGCAGGGGTGCGCGCCGTGACGTGGTGGGCACCCCGCACGTGGCGCCGGCGCCCCGTGACCACGGTCGCCGCGGTCGTCACCGTGCCGGCGCTGGTGCTCACCCTCGCGCTGATGGACCGCGGCTTCCCGCTGGCGCGGGTGGACCTCAACGACGGCGGCGTCTGGCTCACCGCCACCGGCCAGTCCAGCCTCGGCCGGTACAACGTGCCCGTCGAGGAGCTCGACGGCGGGCTGGTGGCGGCGACCAGCACGTTCGACGTGCACCAGGACGGCGGCTGGGTGCTGCTGGAGGAGTCGACGGCGGTCTCCGTCGTCGACCCCGCGAGCGTCGCGACGACGACGCAGCTGGCGACCACGGACACCGAGGTGTCGATGGCGGCGGGCCGGGTCGCGTTCGTCGACGGCGCCGGGGACACCTGGGTGCGGCAGGTCGGCGAGCTCGACCTGCTGAACCTCGGCGACGACGCCCCGGACCTGGAGCTCGGTGAGGGCGGTGCCGCCGTGGTCGCCCGCAGCGGGGCCGTGCTCGCCGTCGCCCCCGAGGACGGTGCGGTCACGCTCGTCCCCGCGACGCAGCCGGTGGCGCCGCAGCGGCTGGGTGCCCTCGGCGCGGTGGAGGTCGACTCTGTCACGACCGTCGGCGACGAGCTCGTCGTGCTGTCGGGATCCACGGTCCGCACGCTCGCGGGGCAGGTCACGGTCGACGACAGCGACCTCGTGCTGCAGCAGCCCGGGCCGGCCGCCCGCACGGTGCTCCTGGCGGGCACGTCCGCGCTGTGGGAGGTGCCCCTCGACGGTGGCACGCCCCGCCGGCACGACACGACGGGCTCCGGCCCGCCCGCCGCACCCGTCCGCGTCGGGGACTGCGCGTACGCCGCGTGGGCCTCGGCCGTCGGCTCCTCGCTGCGCCTGTGCGACGGCAAGGACCCCGTCGTCGAGAACCTCGAGACCATGACCGCGGCCGACCGGCTCGCGTTCCGGGTGAACCGCGGGTTCGTGGTGCTCAACGAGACCGTCGGGGGCCGGGTCTGGCTGCCGCAGCAGGACACCGCGGTCCGCGTCCCCAACTGGGCGGACATCGTGCCGGAGGACGAGCCCGAGGAGTCCGAGGAGGACTCCGAGAGCGGCGACGTCACCCAGGAGCCCGTGACGGAGTGCAGCGAGCAGAGCGCGCCGCCCGTGGCCGTGGACGACGAGTACGGCGTCCGGGCCGGTCGCACGCGCGTCCTGCCGGTCATCGACAACGACTCGTCGTCCGACTGCGGGATCCTCGTCATCTCCGTGCTGGACGCCCTGCCGCCCGAGTTCGGCACGGTCGAGCTGATCCGTGGCGGGCGTGCGCTGCAGGTGCACGTCCTCGAGGAGGCCACCGGGACCGCGGAGGTGCGGTACACGGTCACCGACGGGCGCGGCGTCAACGCGCCCGCGACCGCGACGGTCCGCCTCACCGTCAGCGACGGTGACACGCCGCCGGAGCAGGTCCGCACGTCGACCCTGACCGTCGAGACGGGGGGCAGGCTCGAGCACGGCGTCCTCGCCGACTTCCAGGACCCCGACGGTGACGACCTCCTGCTGGTCGGCGCCACCGCCGACCCGGCGGCGGGCACGGCCCGGTTCCGCCAGGACGGCGTGCTGACCTTCTCCGCCGACGGCGGTGCGCTCGGACGCACGACCGTGACGGTGCAGGTCTCCGACGGCACCAACGTCGTCGAGGGGGAGGTCGCGGTGGACGTCCGCGCCGCCGGCTCGGTGCCGCCCCGGATCGACCCCGTGCACGTCGTGACGTACGTCGGGCAGGAGGTCGCGGTGCGCCCGCTCGACGCGGTGCGCTCCGCGTCGGCCGACCCGCCGCGGCTCGCCGCCGTGTCCGACACGGTCGGTGCGACGATCGTGCCGGACCTGCAGGCGGGCACGTTCGTCTTCAGGGCCCCCCGGGCCCAGTCGTACTACGTCACGTTCGTCGTCGCGGCGGGGCCGCAGCAGGCGACCGGGATCGCGCGGATCGACGTACGCGAGTGGCCCGAGCAGGCGCAGCCGCCCGTGGCGGTCCGTGACCTGGCCCTGCTGCCCGCGGGCGGCGAGGTCACGATCGACCCGCTGGCGAACGACGAGGACCCCGCCGACAACGTGCTCGTGCTGCAGTCCGTCACGGCACCGGAGGACTCGGGGCTGCAGGTCGCGGTGCTCGAGCACCGCTACGTGCAGATCCGGGCCGAGCGCACGCCCGACGGTCCGGTCGTGCTGGGCTACGACGTGTCGAACGGGTCGGCCACCGCCCGCGGCGAGATCGTCGTGCAGCCCGTCCCGCCGTCCGCCTCCTCCCAGCCACCGGTGGTCCCCAACGTCGAGGCCACGGTGCGGGCCGGCGGTGTCGTGACGATCCCCGTGCTGGCGGGTGCGTCGGACCCCGACGGGGACCGCCTGACGGTGCTGCGCGAGCTGCCCGAGCCCCTCGCCGACGGCGACGGCCTGCTGTTCGTGTCCGGGGACGTGCTGCGCTACCAGGCGCCCGACCGGGCGCTCACGGCCCGCGCGACGTTCGCCGTGCAGGACACCGCGGGCAACGTGACCGCCGCGACCGTCACCGTCCGCGTGCACGAGTCGGACCCGGCGACCAAGTCCCCGCCGCGTCCGAAGGACGTCGACGCGCGGGTGTTCGACGGGGACACGGTCCGCATCCCGGTGCCGCTGGTGGGCATCGACGGCGACGGTGACGGCGTCACCCTGCTCGGCCAGGCGTCGGCACCGGTGCTGGGCAGGGTGGTCGACGTCGGTCCCGACTGGATCGAGTACGCGGCGGACCCGGGCTCGCGCGGGACCGACACGTTCACGTACGCCGTCGAGGACTGGGTCGGGCAGCGCGCCGTGGCCCGCGTGCGGGTCGGCATCGCGCCCCGTCCGTCGGGCGTGTCGGAGATCGTCGCCGTGGACGACGCGGTGACGCTGCGCCCCGGGCAGCGCGTCGAGGTGCGCGTCCTGGCCAACGACATCGACTCGACGAGCCGCGAGCTGCGCCTGGAGTCGATCGAGCCGCCGCCGGGCGTGGCGGCCGAGATCCAGGGGCGCCGGATCGTGGTCACCGCGCCGTCGACCCCGGGTGTCGTCCCGATCCCGTACCTCGTCGTCAACGACGGCGGCGGGCGCGACTACGGCGTGCTCACGATCACCGTGACCGACGACGCACCCGTCCTGCCGCCCGTGGCACGCGACGTCCTCGTGCCCGCCATCGACACGCTCGGCCGGACCGAGGTCTCCGTGGACGTCCTGGCCGTGGCGCAGAACCCGTCCGGCCCGCTGTCCGACCTCGAGGTGTCGGTGCCCTCGTCGCACGCGGACGTCGCACGGGTCACCGCCGACGGCGACGTGGTGGTCACGCTCGTGGACCACGCGCAGAACGTGCCGTACCGGCTGGTCAACCGCACGTCGCCGGACGCCGACGCGTACGCGTTCATCACGGTGCCCGCGCTCGGGTTCTTCCCGCCGCAGCTGCGCCCGCGGGCGCCCGAGCTGCGCGTGGCCACCGGCGAGCAGCTGGTGATCCCGCTCGCCGAGCACGTCCAGGTCGCACCGGGCCGCGAGCCCTCCATCGCCGACCCCACCCAGGTCACCGCGACCCGTTCCGACGGCGCCGAGCTCGTGCGGGACGCCGAGACGCTGGTGTTCACGTCGGCGCCCGGCTACGCGGGGCCCGCGTCGATCTCCGTACCGGTGACCGACCGCACGGGACCGACGGACGCGACCGCGCGCACGACCCTGCTGACCCTGCAGGTCACCGTGTACGCGGTCGACGACCACCCGCCGACGTTCGACGCCCCCACCATCGAGGTGGAGCCGGGGGAGGCCGCTGCCCGGGTCGACCTGCTGGCACTGACGCGCGGGCCCGAGCAGGCCGAGGGCTCGGCGAGCCCCGCGGACCGGTACGGCTACCGGACGGTCTCCGGGACGCCCGCGGGCTTCACCGTGGTCCTCGACGGCTCGCAGCTGCAGGTGTCCGCCAAGGCCGACACGCCCAAGGGCACCACCGGCCGGCTGGAGCTGCAGGTGACGTACGGGCGCAGCGGCGTCCTGGACGTGGCGGTGGACCTGCGGGTCGTCGCGAGCAAGCGCCGGACCGCGACGGTGCAGAACTTCGTCGTCGACGACGGGGCGCAGGGCAGGGAGAGCACCGTCCGGGTGCTCGAGGGCTCCGTGAACCCGTTCCCGGAGCAGGGCCCGCTGACGGTCGTCGGCGCCGTCGTCGAGACCGCGGGCGCCGGCACGGCCGGTGCGTCCGCGGACTCGGTGACGATCCGCCCCGACGCCGACTTCATCGGCCAGATGGTCGTGCGGTTCCGCGTGCGTGACGTGACCGGCGACCCCGGCCGCGAGGTCGAGGGGCGCATCACGGTCCGCGTCAGCGGGGTCCCGCTCGCACCCGTGCCACCGCGCATCGGGGAGATCCGGGACCGGACCGTGGTGCTGTCGTGGACCGCGCCGGACAACCGGGGCGAGCCGATCACGGAGTACCGCGTGACCGCGTCCCCGGGCGGGATGGCGCGCAGCTGCGTCAGCACCACCTGCACCATCGACGGGCTGACGAACGACGTCGAGTACACGTTCACGGTGGCGGCGCGCAACCGCATCGGGTGGTCGGACGAGTCGCCGGTCTCGGCGCCCGCCCGGCCCGACGCGGTGCCCGAGGTCCCCGGCGCGCCGCGCCTCGTCTTCGGCGACCAGTCCGTCACCGCGACGTGGGAGGCGCCCCCGTCGGTCGGGTCCGCCGTCTCGAGCTACACCCTCGAGATCAGCCCCGCGCCCGAGGCGGGCTCGGTGAGCCGCACGACGACGGCCACGTCGTACACGTTCGACCGGCTGCGCAACGGTGTCGCGTACGCCGTGCGCGTGCGGGCGCACAACAAGGCGCCCGAGCCGAGCGGGTGGAGCCTGTGGTCGGCGACGGAGGTCCCGGCGGGGGTGCCGGACGCACCGGACGGTCTCGCGGCGACGCGGGAGAACACGCCGCTCGGTGGGCAGATCAACGTGGTGTGGGGCGACACCCGGCCCAACGGTGACGCGATCCAGGGCTACCAGCTCGTCATCAGCGGTGGGCCCGGGGGCGGGACGTTCCCCCTGTCGGCCGACGCCCGGTCCTACCCCTTCAGGGGCGCGGCGAACGGTGTGGAGTACACGTTCGAGCTCCGGGCCCGCAACAAGGCGGGGCTCGGTGCGTCGGCCGTCGCACGCTCGATGACCTTCGGCGTGCCGGAGGCCGTGACGGGTGTCGTCGCCCGCGGCGCCGTCGGCGGCGACCCGGGCAACGGCGCCGTGGACGTCACCTGGTCCCGCGCGGGCGACCGCGGGTCGCCGGTCACGGACTACCGGGTCAGCGTCGGCGGCAGCGAGCGCTCCGTCGGGCCTGCGACCTCGACCTCCGTGGCAGGCCTGCCCGGTGGTGAGGCCGTGGACGTGCGGGTGCAGGCCTGCAACGCCGCCGGGTGCGGCGACTGGAGCGCGGCGGTCCGCGCCGACCCGGCACCGGTCACGCGCCCGACCGGTGTGACCGGCCTGGGCGAGCCGGTGCCCGCGTGGAACGGTGACCGCCAGGTCACGTCGGTCAGCGCCTCGTGGGCGGCCGTCGCGTGGGGTGGCAGCACCGGCTCCTACCGCGTCGAGTTCTACGTCGACGACCGCCTGACCGAGACGCAGACGGTGACGGGGACCAGCGCGGCCTCGTCGGCCGGCATGCCGTCGTTCAACCTCGTCAACCGCCGCGCCACCTTCCGGGTCGTGGTCACACCCGTCAACAGCGCCGGGGAGGGCGGGCGCGCCGCGAGCGAGGTCCGCGTCACGCGTGCCAGTGCGCCGGACGACGTCCGCGGCGGGTTCGGCCTGACGGTCGCCGCCGACGGCTCGACGGTGAGCGCGTCCTGGTCACCGCCCGACGACGGCGGCTCGGGCATCGTCGGCTACGACGTCGAGGTGGCCGTGAACGGCTCGTGGCAGGCTCTCGGGCGCGTCGCCCAGGCGTCGCTGCAGGGAGCCGTGCTGCCGACGGCAGCCCCCCCGGGCGCCACCGTCCGCGTCCGGGTCAAGGCGGTGAACGACATCGGGTCGTCGTCCCGGTGGGGGGAGTCGCAGCAGGTGACCGTGCCCGCCGCCCCCGCCCCTCCCGACCCCGGGGACGGCGGATGACCCGCCGCCCGTCCCGCCCGCACGCCCCCACCGACTGGAGCCTGAGCACATGACCCCCGAGCAGACCACCTGGTTCGCCGAGACGTTCGACGCCCTCGTGGCCAACGTGGGGCAGGCGCTCCTCGGCAAGGAGGAGACGGTCCGCCTCGTCCTGACGGCGATGCTGGCCGACGGGCACGTGCTGCTCGAGGACGCGCCGGGCACGGGCAAGACGTCGCTGGCCAAGGCGATCTCGGCGACGGTGCAGGGGTCGCACCACCGGATCCAGTTCACGCCGGACCTCCTGCCGTCGGACGTCACGGGCGTGACGATCTACGACCAGTCGACGCAGCGGTTCGAGTTCCACCCGGGACCGATCTTCGCGTCCGTCGTGCTCGCGGACGAGATCAACCGTGCCTCGCCCAAGACCCAGGCCGCGCTGCTGGAGGTCATGGAGGAGGCCAACGTGACCGTCGACGGCGTCACCCACCCCGTGGGGCGGCCGTTCATGGTGATCGCCACCCAGAACCCGATCGAGCAGGCGGGGACGTACCGGCTGCCCGAGGCCCAGCTCGACCGGTTCCTGCTCAAGACCTCGCTCGGCTACCCCGACCGCGCCGCCGCTGTCGAGATCCTGGCCGGTGCCAAGGACCGCACCGCCGCGCTGCGCCCGCGCATCACGACGCAGGCCGTGGGCACCATGGCCGACCTCGCGCTCACCGTGCACGTCGACGAGGTGGTGCTCGACTACATCGCGCGGCTCCTCGAGGCGACCCGCGACGACCCGCAGACCGCGCTCGGCGCGAGCGTGCGCGGCGGTCTCGCCCTCGTGCGGTGCGCCAAGGTGCGCGCCGCGGCCGACGGGCGCGACTACGTGCTGCCCGACGACGTCAAGGCGCTCGCCCAGTCCGTCCTCGCGCACCGCCTCGTGCTGGACTCCGAGGCGGAGTTCGCGGGCGTGACGGCGACGGAGGTGGTGGGCCGCGTCCTGGAGCAGGTCGCACCGCCCGCGCTGCGGCAGGGCTGAGGGCGTGGGTCTGCGGGTCGCACCCCTCGGCTGGGGGGTGACCGTCCTCGCGCTCGGCGCCCTGGTGGCCGGGCGCCTCCTGGGGTGGGGCGAGCTGGCCGCCGTCGGGGTGGCGCTGCTCGGCGTCGTCCTGGCGTCCCTGCTGATGACGGCGGGGCGCACGCGGTACCACGTGGTGCTGGACCTGGCCGACCACCGGGTGCGGATCGGGCAGCGCGCCGTGGGCCGCGTCGACGTGCGCAACGCCGCACGGCGGCGGTCCCTGCCGTCGCAGGTCGACCTGCCCGTGGGGGAGCGTGTCGTCGAGCTGGCCGTCCCGAGCCTGCCCCCGGGAGGCGCGCACGACGACCTGTTCGCGGTACCGACGGAGCGACGGGCGGTCATCGTCGTCGGGCCCGTGGTGTCGCGTCGCGGCGACCCCCTGGGGCTGCTGCAGCGTCGGCTGCGCTGGACGGAGCCGGCCGAGCTGTTCGTCCACCCGGAGGTCGTGGCGCTGGGCGGCGCCAACGCGGGGCTGCTGCGCGACCTCGAGGGCCAGGCCACGCGCGACCTGTCCGACTCGGACCTGAACTTCCACGCGCTGCGCGACTACGTGGCCGGCGACGACCGGCGGTACATCCACTGGCGCACCACCGCCCGTCGCGGCAAGCTCATGGTCAAGCAGTTCGAGGACACCCGCCGCACGCTGACGTCGATCGCGCTGGCGACGGCGACGTCCGACTACGCGCACCCCGACGAGCTCGAGCTGGCCGTCTCGGCGGCCGCCTCGATCGCCGTGCAGGCGATCCGCGACGAGCGGGACGTCGAGGTGCTGGCCGGACCGGGCCGGCTGCGCACCGCGACCCCGCCGCTGCTGCTCGACGACTGCTCGCGGCTGTCGTGGTCGCCGGCCGGGGCCGGTGCCGTGCTGCTCGGCCGGCGGGTCGTGCGCGAGACCCCCGACGCCTCCGTCGCGTTCCTCGTCACGGGCGGCACGCCCACGGACGCCGAGCTGCGGCTCGGGGCCCGTGCACTGCCCGCGGGCACCCGCGCGGTCGTCCTGCGGTGCGCCCTGGGGCAGGAGGTCGCCGTGCGCACCCAGGGCACGCTGACGCTGGCGACCGTGGGCGAGCTCGCCGACCTCCCGCGCGCGCTGCGACGGGTGGTCGGATGAGCCGCCACGGAGGACCGCGATGAGGCCCGGGCAGCGCATCGGGGTCCGGGAGCCCGCCGACGCCGTCCGCGACGTGCTCGTGCTGACCGTCGCGACCGCCCTCGCCCTGACGCCCCTGCTGCCGGCCTACGGCTCGTCCGCGGTCCTCCCGGCGCTGGTCGGCGGGGTGGTCCTGGGCGCGGCCGTGACGGTCGTCGGTGCCCTGCGCCGGTGGTCCGCGGTCGTCGTGGTCGCGGTGCTGGTCGGTGCGTACGCGCTCGCGGGCGGCGCCCTGGCGGCCCCGACGACGACGGTCGGCGGGGTCGTGCCCACACCGACCACCCTGCTCGCGCTCGCGCGGGGGGCCGCGTCGACCTGGAAGCAGGTGCTCACGCTGCAGCCCCCGGTGGGCACGGGCGGCACGCTGCTCGTCGCGGCGTACCTGCTGGCGCTCGTCGGCACCGCGACGGCCCTCGCCCTGACGCTGCGCGTGCGACGGCCGGCGGTCGCGGCCCTCGCCGGGCTGGTGCCCGTCCTCGTGCTCGTCGGCGCGATCGTGCTGGGCACCCGCCAGCCGCCCGTCCCGCCCGCCGTGGCGGGCACCGCCCTGGCCGTGCTGGGGCTGACGTGGGCGTCGTGGCGGACCGGCCGGTGGCGGCCGCGACGTGTCGTCGCCACGGGCGCCCTGGCGGCCGTCGCGCTGACCGGGGGACTGCTCGGGGGTCCTCTCGTCGTCGCGGACGAGCCGCGCGTCGTCGTCCGCGACGAGATCGTGCCGCCGTTCGACCCGCGGGACTACCCGAGCCCGCTCGCCGCGTTCCGGCGCCTCGTCAAGCTCGACGAGACCGTGCTGCTGACCGTGGACGGGCTGCCCGAGGGGGCGCGCGTCCGGCTGGCCACGTTCGACCGGTACGACGGCGTGGTGTTCAACGTGGCGGGCGACGGGACCGCGCAGGCGTCCGGTGAGTTCCGGCGGGTCGGGGACCGGATCGAGGTCCCGGTCGCCGGGGAGCGCGCACGCGTCGAGGTGACCGTCGGGGCGCTGCAGGGGGTGTGGTTGCCGACCGTCGGGTACGCCCGGGCGATCGACCTGGGACGCGTGACCGGGGACCTGCGGTACAACGACGCGACCGGCGGGGCCGTGGTCACCTCCGGCCTGCGCGAGGGGATGACGTACGCGCTGGACGTCGTCGTGCCGCCGGTGCCCGGCGCGGACGACATCGGCGACGCCGCCGCCGGGCCGGTCGTGCAGCCCGCCTCGCAGGACGTGCAGGCGGTCTCCGTGGCCGCCACGGACATCGCGCGCGACGCCGGCACCGCCGTGCAGATCACCGAGGCCATCGCCGTGCACCTGGCCGAGCAGGGCTACTTCAGCCACGGCATCACCGACGCGGGCGACCACCCGTCGCTCTCGGGGCACGGGGCGGCACGCCTCGCCGACCTGGTGGCCGGCGACCTCATGGTGGGCGACGGCGAGCAGTACGCCCCAGCCGCGGCGCTGATGATCCGGGAGATGGGCCTGCCGGCCCGCGTCGTGCTCGGGTTCGTGCCGGGGTCCGGCGACGACGACGGCGAGGGTGCGCCGCCGACGGACCAGGACGGCCCCGTCGAGATCCGCGGGCGCGACGTCCAGGCGTGGGTCGAGGTCGCGTTCGCCGGCCACGGCTGGGTGCCGTTCGACGTGACCCCGCCGCGCTCGCGCACACCGGAGCAGGAGCAGGAGGAGACGGACACCGACCCGCAGCCGCAGGTCGTCCAGCCCCCCGCGCTCCCGCCCGACCGCGTCACGCCGCCGGACGACGACACCGAGCAGCCGCAGACGGAGGACCCCGCGCAGGACGACTCCGGGCTGGCGGTGTGGCTGCGCGTCGCGGCGTGGGTCGGCATCGGGCTCGGCGGGGTGCTGCTGCTGCTGTCTCCCGTGCTGGTGGTGCTCGCGATCAAGTGGCGCCGTCGTCGCCGTCGTCGCCGTGCCGCCGACCCCGTGCGCCGGGTCGCCGGTGGCTGGGACGAGGTCGTCGACGCGGCGCGCGACATGGGAGGCGCACCGCCGCCCGCCGCGACGCGCCGCGAGGCGGCGCGGGCCTGGGCGCTCTCGCTCGTGGCCGGGCACCCCGCGGTGGCGGCACGCGTCGAGGCGCTGGCACGGCGTGCCGACCGGGCCGTCTTCGCCGCCGGCACCCCGGAGCGCTCGGAGGTCGAGGCCTACTGGGCGGACGTCGACGCCACGGTGGTCGCCCTGCGCCGCACGCTCCCGTGGCGGG
The DNA here is from genome assembly GCF_900114185.1 of Cellulomonas sp. KH9. Taxonomy (GTDB): domain Bacteria; phylum Actinomycetota; class Actinomycetes; order Actinomycetales; family Cellulomonadaceae; genus Cellulomonas. Next base: position 695,655 of record NZ_FOSE01000002.1, on the reverse strand, counting down.
CGCGCGTGCGCTCGCAGGCGTCCCTCGCCTCGTTGCGCGCCGGCGGTGGTCGGCGGCCTCGCGCGCCCCGCGCACGGCAGGGGTCGGACGGCCGGGCGGCGGACACCCCCGCCGCCGGCCGCGGGGCGGGTGGCCGCACGCCGGCGCCGCCCGGCACCACGCGCCGCGCCACCCGTCACGGACGTCCCCACCGCACCCGCCGAGCCCGAGGTGAACGATGAGCCCCCGTCCCGTCCCCGCCGTCGACGACCGCCCCGCCGGCCTCGGCCGGAGGTTCCTCGCGGTCCTGGTGGACCAGGTGCTCGTCCTGGTGCTGGGCGGTGGCGTCGTGCTGGTCACCGTGGTGCGTGCCGCGGCGACGCTGCAGGACGGCGGGGCCGTGCCGGACGGGCAGGTGGCGTCGCCCGCCGTCCCGCCCGCGCTGGTGGTGACCGGTGCCGTGCTGGCGCTCGTCGTGACCGTGGTGCAGTGGCTGCTGCACGGCCGCCACGGCTGGACGCTGGGGCGCCGGCTGCTGGGCGTGCGCACGGTCGACGAGCACAGCCGACGGCCGATCGGGGCGGGCCGCGTGCTGGTGCGGGGGCTCGTGGTCGCCGCGGGGTCCCTGGTCCTCGGCATCGGCCAGTACGTCGTGCTGCTCTCCCCGCTGCTGGACCGGACCGGCCGCGGGCGGGGCTGGCACGACCGGGCCGTGGGTGCGGAGGTGCTGCGCGCCGCCCCGGGTGCGCACGTGGCGGGCGGCCGGGTCGCCCCGGCGGCCGTCGCGGCGCGGCAGGGCCGTCCGGCGACGGCGGCGCCCGACCGGGGTGGTGACGTGCCGCGCCCGCACGGTGTGCCGACGGCCTTCCGGGACGCGGGCGCGCGCGGCGGGGTCCCGGCCCCGCCGGACGCCCTGTCGGCACCGGCCGCGCCGGACTCCTTCGCGGCACCGGCTGCGACGCCGACCGGCGGTCTCGTGCTCGCGCCGCTGCACCCGACGCGCTCCGGGCCCGACCTCGACACCCGGGCGATCCCCGCGGTGCGGTCGGCCCCCACCCTCGCCTTCGGCCTGGCGCCCGAGCTCGAGCTGACACGCCCGGCGCCGCCGCGCACCGACGTGGTCCCGGAGCCGCGGCCGGGGACGTCGACGGGTCTGCGGATCGCGCTCGACGACGGCCGCCGGGTCACGGTCGAGCGCCTCGCGCTGGTCGGGCGCAACCCGTCACCGGGTCCGGGGCTGCAGGTCGTGCGCGTCGTCGACCCGTCGCGGTCCGTGTCGAAGACCCACCTGCAGCTCGCGGTCGACGCGAACGGCGGCGCCTGGGTCGTCGACCGGGGTTCCACCAACGGCACCCTGGTGACGCTGCCGGACGGCGGGCAGGTCGTGTGCCCGGTCGACCACCCCGTGCGGCTGCGGCAGGGGGCGGTCGTGGTGTTCGGCGACACGTCGTTGCGTGTCGTGGCGATGCCCCCGGCGGCGCCCCCCGGCTAACCGGCCCGGCCCGGCCCGGTCTGCTCCGGTCGGCCGTCGGCCGCGCGGACCAGGGCGTCGAGGGCGTCCAGGACCCGCGCCAGGCCGAAGCGCCACGCGTGCTCCGCGCTGGCGGGCCCGGCCATCGCCGCTCCGGCGACCGCACCGACCCGCCGTGCCAGGTCGAACCGGTCGCCGACGTACGTGGCGAGCCGCTCCGACCACCGGGCCCACACGGCCGCGGAGGCGCCGGCGGGCGGGTCGGTGCGCCGGGCGTGCGCGGACGCCCGCACGAAGTCGGCGACGAACGTGACGGCCGCGTCGCGGTCCAGGTCGCCCAGTGCGGTGCCGTCGAACGCGTGCAGCCGGTGGTCGTAGGCGGCGATGGTGCCGGGGCCGAACGCCGTCCGCTGGTCGTCGACGTCGAGCAGCCACGGGTGCCGCCCGTACGTCGCGAGGTCGGCCTCGGCGACGGCGGTGACCCGGGCGCGCCACCCGCCGTCCGGGTGGGGTGCCCGGTGCTGCCGGGCGTGCACCGCGTCGACCATCAGCACCAGCAGGTCGTCGCGCGCGCCGACGTGCGAGTACACGGCGTTGGGGGCGATGCCCAGCCGGGCGCCGAGGCGACGCACCGTCACGGCGTCGACGCCCTCGGCGTCGGCCAGCGCGACGGCCGCGTCGACCACCTCGGAGGTGGTGACCCGGGACCGTGGTCCGCGGCTGCCGCCGCGGGGTGCGGCGGGGTGGTCGCGCCACAGCAGGTCGAGCAGCTCGCGTGCCATGGACCCTCCGGGAACATCCGCGGGGACAGATACCTTGTACGGTGAACAAGGTAGTCCACCGGGGGGGACGACCCCGGCCCCGACCCGTGAGGAGCACCGTGCACATCACCGGATCCGCCCTGTCCCTGACCGTGGACGACGTCGAGGCGTCGGCCGACTTCGCACGCCGGCACTTCGGGTTCACCGACGCGATGTCGGCCGACGGGTTCGTCGCGATCACCCACCCCGACCTGGGCTGGAACATCACCCTGCTGCGCACCGGCCTGCCCTCGTTCCGGCCCGAGCGGATCGCCGGACCCTCCGGGCAGGGCCTGCTGGTCGTGTTCGTCGTGGACGACGTCGACGCCGAGTTCGCCCGCGTGGCGGCCGCGGGCGCCGAGGTCGTCACGCCGCCCGAGACGGAGCCGTGGGGCGAGCGCTACTGCCAGGTCGCCGACCCGAACGGGATCGTCTGGCAGCTCGTCACGTGGGTGTGACCGTCCGCGCCTCGTGCAGGGCACCCGTGGCCTAGTCTCGGCCCATGGGTGCCATGCGCCCGGCCTCGCGGATGCGGCCGGTCGAGCTGGTCGACGACGCGGACGACCGTGGTCCGCCGACCGGTGGGTCGTCGCTGCACGGCGACGGCCCCGGTGCGGCCGGTCCCGGGGACCCGCCGACCAGCTCCGGGCCGCAGCCGTCCGGACGGCGCTGGTGGCCCTGGCTGCTCGGGGTGCTGGTCGTGGTGCTGGCCGCCGGGGCGCTCGCGACCGCCGCGACCGAGCGGGCCGCGACCGCACGCGCGGACGCCTTCGCCCGGTTCGAGGGTGTCGTCCGCCCGCTCGACGAGGCCCCCGTGGTCCGCTGGCGCGCGGCGGCCGACGGGCCGACACCGGTCATGACGTCGGGCGGGGCGATCGTGACCGTGACCGACGACGAGGGGCCCTGGGTCGTGCGTTCCTCGGACCCTGCGACGGGCGACCTGCGGTGGCGCGCCGAGGTGACCGAGTCGCCCGGCGCGGGGTTCGAGTCCGTCGCGGTCGCCTGCGTCGGCCACCCCGACCCGGCCGCGCTGCTGCTGTGCCTGTGGGACGAGCCGAACGTCGTGTACGGCGGTGCGGGGGAGTCGACGCCGTACGTCCCGCCCACGCACGTCCTGGCCCTGGCGCCGGACGACGGCACGCGGCGCGGCACCTGGGAGGTGACGGGCCCGCTGCTCGGCGCCCTGCGCCACGACGACGACGTCGTCGTGGCGACCGCCCTGCCCGACCGGCGGGTGCTCGTCGAGCGTCGCGCCGGCACGGACGGCACGGTGCGCTGGTCCTGGGCCTCGCCCGGCCCGCTGGTCGACGACGGCGGCCTGCGCGCCGCACCCGACCTGCGGCTCGCGGGCGACGTCGTCGCGCTGGTGGCCGTCTCGACCGTCCTGATCGACGTCGACGACGGCCGGGTGCTCGAGGACGGCCCCCCGGGCCGGCAGATCCTCGTCAGCGCGCTGCCCGACGGCGGCTTCGCGACCTGGACCTCCGGCCTCGCGGGGCAGCTGCGGGACGCCGACGGCGGGGTCCGGGCGACCGCCCCCGGGCTGCCCGCCTCGCCCGTGGGGGACCGCTCGGTGGACGCGCTGCTGGTCGACGCGGGCAGCCAGGTCCTGGGCGTGCGCGCGGCCGACGGCACCACGGCGTGGTCGCTGCCGACCTCGATGTCACCCGTGGCCGTGGCCGACGGCGTGGTCGTGCTCGCCGGGGAGGCGTCCGTGGGTGCCGTCGACGGTGCCGACGGGCGGCTGCTGTGGGAGCGGGACCTGGTCGTCACGCCGCGCGCGTCGCCCCTGACGGACGCGCTGCACGTCCTGGTCGCCGAGCACGAGGGGCCGGACCGCACGACGTTGGTGGCCCGCGGGCTGCGGGACGGCGTCGAGGCGTGGCGGGTGCCGCTGCCCGAGGGGGTGCGCACGGTGACGGCGGCCGGTGGGCACGTGGTCGCGCGCACCGCGTCCGAGGTGCTCGTGCTGGGGTGACGCCCCGGTGCGGGCCCGTCGGGTCGTGCGGGCCGGGTCGGGAGCGGCACGGCAGGACGGGTTGCGGATCGGGGTGCCCCCGGGGGTAGGGTCGTCCCGTGCGCGCACGCTCGCTGCTTCTTCGTCGCCGCGACGAGGCCCTCTAGGCCGGCTCCTCGTCGCGGTGTGTGTCGTGCCCGGCTGACAGCCCGCCGAGACCCGCGATGAAGGACCACCCCATGAGCAGCCAGAGCCCCGCTGTGCCGATGCCCACCGCAGCCGTCGCGCCGGCCCCCGCCGCCGAGCGCAACCCGCAGCAGCCCTCGGGCATGCCGGCGCACCGCTACCGCCCGTTCCACGAGCAGATCCGCGTCGAGCTCCCCGACCGGACGTGGCCCGACAACCGGATCACCCGAGCACCGCGCTGGTGCGCCGTCGACCTGCGCGACGGCAACCAGGCGCTGATCGAGCCGATGAACCCCGCGCGCAAGCTCGAGATGTTCGAGCTGCTGGTGGACATGGGCTTCAAGGAGATCGAGGTCGGGTTCCCCTCGGCGTCGCAGACCGACTACGACTTCGTGCGGATGCTCATCGAGGAGGGGCGCATCCCGGACGACGTCGTCATCCAGGTGCTCACCCAGGCGCGCGAGCACCTCATCGAGCGCACGTACGAGGCCATCGCCGGTGCCAAGCAGGCGATCGTGCACCTGTACAACTCCACGTCGGTGCTGCAGCGCGAGGTCGTGTTCCGCAGCGACGAGGACGGCATCGCCGACATCGCCGTGTCGGGTGCGCGGTTCTGCCGCAAGTACGAGGAGCTGATCCCGGACACCGAGGTGCTGTACGAGTACAGCCCCGAGTCGTACACCGGCACCGAGCTGGAGTACGCGGTGCGCGTGTGCAACGCGGTCCTCGAGGTGCTGGAGCCCACGCCGGACCGGCCGGTGATCATCAACCTGCCCGCCACGGTCGAGATGGCCACGCCGAACGTGTACGCCGACTCGATCGAGTGGATGAGCCGGCACCTGCACCACCGCGAGTCGGTCGTGCTCTCGCTGCACCCGCACAACGACCGCGGCACCGCGGTCGCGGCGGCCGAGCTGGGGTACCTCGCGGGTGCCGACCGCATCGAGGGCTGCCTGTTCGGCAACGGTGAGCGCACCGGCAACGTCGACCTGGTCACCCTCGGCATGAACCTCTTCAGCCAGGGCGTCGACCCCCAGATCGACTTCTCCGACATCGACCGCATCCGCCGCACCGTCGAGCGCTGCAACCAGATGCCGGTCCACGAGCGCCACCCGTACGGCGGCGACCTCGTCTTCACGGCCTTCTCGGGGTCCCACCAGGACGCCATCAAGAAGGGCCTCGACGCGATGGAGGCCAAGGCCGCCCGCACCGGGCGCAGCGTCGACGAGGTCGAGTGGGCGGTGCCGTACCTGCCGATCGACCCCAAGGACGTCGGCCGCAGCTACGAGGCGATCATCCGCGTGAACTCCCAGTCCGGGAAGGGCGGCATCTCCTACCTGCTGAAGTCCGAGAAGGACCTGGACCTGCCGCGCCGGCTGCAGATCGAGTTCTCGCAGGTGGTCCAGCGCCACACCGACCAGCACGGCACCGAGGTCACCGCCGACGACCTGTGGTCCATCTTCAGCGACGAGTACCTGCCGGCCCTGCCCGGGGGGCCGCTGGAGCCGTGGGGGCGGTTCGCACTACGCGGGACGCGTGCCACCAGCACCGAGGGCGGCCAGGACACCCTCGAGGTCGACGTCGTCGACCGCGGTGTGCCGACGACCCTGCGCGGCACGGGCAACGGGCCCGTCGCGGCGTTCGTGGCGGCGCTGCGCACGACCGGCGTCGACGTGGCCGTGCTCGACTACGCCGAGCACGCGCTGTCGGCCGGCGGCGACGCCACCGCGGCCGCGTACGTCGAGTGCGCGATCGGCGACGACATCCTGTGGGGGGTCGGCATCGACCCGTCCATCACGACCGCGTCGCTCAAGGCGATCGTCTCGGCCGTCAACCGGCACGAGCGCTGACGACCGCGCCGCCCGACGTCGGCCCGGGCCCCCGCACGAGAGGGCCCGGGCGACTGGCGGTGCACGGCGTCGCCTGCGCGCCGCGCCCGCCCGTGTCGGCGGCGCGGGGGACAATGGCCCCGTGAGCCTCTACCGCGACGAGGCGATCGTCCTGCGCACCCACAAGCTGGGGGAGGCCGACCGCATCGTGACCCTCCTGACGCGCGAGCACGGCAAGGTGCGCGCGGTCGGCAAGGGCGTCCGCCGGACGACCTCGCGGTTCGGGTCGCGGCTCGAGCCGTTCATGCACGTCGACGTGCAGCTGAGCACCGGGCGCAACCTCGACGTCGTGACCCAGGTGGAGACGCTGGGGTCGTACGGCCGCCAGGTGTGCGAGGACTACGCGCTGTACACCGTCGGCACGGTGATGCTCGAGACGGCCGAGCGGCTGGTCGAGGCGGAGCGGGAGCCCTCCGTGCAGCAGTACCGGCTGCTGGTGGGCGCCGTGCGGGCGCTCGCGACGCGGGCGCACGCGGCGGGCCTGGTCCTGGACTCCTACCTGCTGCGCGCGCTCGCCGTGGCCGGCTGGGCGCCGAGCTTCACCGACTGCGCCCGCTGCGGGGCACCGGGCCCGCACCACGCGTTCGCCCCGGCCGTGGGCGGCGCCGTGTGCGGTGCGTGCCGGCCGCCGGGCGCCGCGGCACCGGCCCCCGAGACGTTCGCGCTGCTCGCCGCGCTGCTGTCGGGCGACTGGGCGGTGGCCGACGCCAGCGCCGAGCGTCACCGGGCGGAGGGCAACGGGCTCGTGGCGGTGTTCTGCCAGTTCCACCTCGAACGGCGGCTGCGCTCGCTGCCGATGGTCGAGCGGGTCTGACCCGCCCGTCCGGGGGCACCGCACCGCCGACCGCGGGTGGCACGATGTGGACGTGCCCCGCGAGATCGTCCCGCCCTACCCGCACCCGTCCGGCGCCCGCCCGCCGCAGATCCCGCGGGAGCTGGTACCGCGGCACGTCGCGGTCGTCATGGACGGCAACGGCCGCTGGGCCAACGCCCGCGGGCTGCCGCGCGTCGAGGGGCACCGAGCCGGCGAGGCCTCGCTGCTGGACGTCGTGGCCGGGGCGATCGAGATCGGCGTGCAGCACGTGTCGGCGTACGCGTTCTCGACCGAGAACTGGTCGCGATCGCCCGACGAGGTGCGCTTCCTCATGGGCTTCAACCGCGACGTGCTGCGCCGCCGGCGGGACCTCATGGACTCCTGGGGCGTGCGGGTGCGGTGGGCGGGGCGTCGCCCGCGTCTGTGGCGGTCCGTCATCAACGAGCTCGAGACGGCGGAGCGGCAGACCGCCGGCAACACCACCTGCACGCTGACCATGTGCGTGAACTACGGCGGGCGCGCCGAGATCGCCGACGCGGCGCAGGCCATCGCACGGGAGGTCGCCGCGGGACGGCTGAAGCCCGAGCGCGTGACCGAGAAGACCGTGCAGAAGTACCTCGACGAGCCCGACCTGCCGGACGTCGACCTGTTCCTGCGGTCGTCGGGGGAGCAGCGCATCTCGAACTTCATGCTCTGGCAGTCGGCGTACGCCGAGCTGGTCTTCCTCGACGAGCCGTGGCCCGACGTGGACCGTCGGCACCTGTGGCGGGCGGTGGAGACGTACGCGCGCCGTGACCGGCGCTACGGCGGCGCCGTGGACGCCCCGGTGACCTCCTGACGTGTCGGTGGTGGCCCGGGTGCTCAGCGGTGCTCGGGCGTCGTCGCGGGCTCGGCGTGCGTGCCCGTGGGGGCCAGGCCCGGCTCGGCGCGCCGGCGACGGCCCACGACCACGGCACGCACCAGCGCGAGCACGACGAGCGTCAGCGCGGCCACGCCCCACGGGGAGCCGGCGGCGAGCGACAGGGCGCCCCAGACCGCGCCGATCCCGACCGTGCCCCAGATGACCGCCCACATGGCGGCACCGGGGATCGACGCGAGCGTGAAGCGCAGGTAGGGCATGCGCAGGACGCCGGCGCCGACGAACACGGCCGTCTGGATGCCGACGGTGACGTACGCGAGCGTGACCGCGATCCAGCCCCACCGGTGCACCAGCGCCACCCCGCGCCGCGCCGACGGTGTCGACGCCACCCGGGTCGTGCGCTCGACGACGCGCTGCCACCAGCGGGGGCCGTGGCGCCGCTCGCCCTCGAGCCGGGCGCCGCGCTCGACGCCGCGTCCCGCCCAGTACGTGAGGTGCGACCGCGCCATCACGATGCCGAACAGGCACACCAGCGCGACCGCGACGGGCATCCCGTCGAGGCCGTACTCGGCCAGCACCTGCGGCGACGTCATCCCTCGATCGTACGTCCGGCGGCGGGGCGTCTCACCGGCCGGTGGTCCCGGTCCCGGCCGGCGACCCGGGTGCGGACCCGGGTGCGCAGTCCGGGTCCGTCGCGGGCACGAGCACGTCGTCCGACACGTCCGGGTGCGGGTCGCGCCCGGCGGCGCGGCGCCGGGCCACCAGGGGGTGCGCGACCGCCGCCGCCGCGTACAGGCCGATCGCGAGCACGACGATCGTCGCGCCCGGCGGCACGTCGTTCCAGTAGGTGATCAGCAGGCCCACGACGCTCACCGCGACCCCGATGCCGCTCGCGAGCAGCATCGTGCGGCCGAACGAGCGGGAGAGGATCTGGGCCACCGCGACCGGCACGATCATCAGGGCGCTGACGAGCAGCAGCCCCACGACGCGCATCGAGATCGTGACCGTCAGCGCGGCGAGCGCGGCGACGACCATCGACAGCGCCCGCACGGGCAGCCCGCTGGCGCGTGCGAACTCCTCGTCGTGGCTCACCGCGAACAGCGCCCAGCGCAGACCGACGCCGACCACCAGGACGAGCACGGCCAGCGCCGCCGTCCACCAGAGGTCGCCCGTCGAGACCGTGGAGATCGACCCGAACAGGTAGCTCATGAGGTTCGCGTTGGTGCCGCCCGCGACCTTGATGAGCAGCACCCCGCCGGCGATGCCGCCGTAGAACATGATCGCGAGGGCCAGGTCGCCGCTCGTGCGGCCGCGCTCGCGGACCAGCTCGATGACGACGGACCCGACGAGCGCGGCGACGACCGCACCGGGTACCGCGAGGGAGTCGGCGGGGGAGACCGCCGCCCAGCTGCCCACGAGCCAGCCGAGGGCCACGCCCGTCAGCGCGACGTGACCGATGCCGTCCCCCATGAGCGCCATGCGGCGCTGGACCAGGAACGTGCCCACGACGGGGGCCGCGGCACCGACGAGCACGGCCGCGACGAGCGCACGCTGCATCAGCGGCGAGGCCAGCAGCGTGAGCACCTGCTCCCACCCGGTCACGGCGTCACCTCCAGCGTCAGGTCGGGGCCGTCGGTGGGCGGCTCGGGGTCGGCGTGCGGGTGCGTGTGGTCGTGGCCGGCGTCGCCGTGCTCGCCGCGGGCGGGCGGTGGGGGGCCGTCGTGCACGACCTGCCCGTGCCGCAGCACGACGGCGCGGTCGATGAGCGGGGCGAACGGGCCGATCTCGTGCAGGACCACGACGACGGTGGTCCCCGTGTCGCGCAGGCGGGACAACGTGTCCACGAACGCGCGCTGCGTGGGCAGGTCGATCCCGGACGTGGGCTCGTCGAGCACCAGGAGCCGGGGCTCGCGCACCAGTGCACGGGCGATGAGCACGCGCTGCTGCTGGCCGCCAGAGAGCTCCTGCACCCGGCGGTCCCGCAGGTGCGCGACCCCGAGCGCGTCGAGTGCGGCGAGCGCCCGCGGTCGCCGGTCGCGGGGCGGGCGCAGCCGGCGACCGTGCAGCATCCCCGAGACGACGACCTCGAGGGCGGTGGTGGGGACGCCCCCGGCCGCGGCCATCCGCTGCGGCACGTACCCGACGCGGTCCCAGGGCACCCGCGGCCCGAGCGGTGCACCGAGCAGCTGGACGGTCCCCGACACGTGCGGGACGACGCCCAGCAGTGCGCGGACCAGGGTCGACTTGCCGGACCCGTTGGCGCCGAGCAGCGCGAGCACCTGGCCGGTGGGCACCGCCAGGTCGACGCCGCGGACGATGGGCTGGCCGCCGAGGGTCACGTGGACGCCGACGGCCTCGATCGCGTTCACGAGCAGGACAATGCCACGCGCAGGGCGTCGAGGTTGGCCTCGGCGATCGAGAAGTAGTCCTGCGAGTCGTCCGTCACGCCCTCGATCGGGTCGAGCACGGCCGTCTCGACGCCCAGGTCCGCGGCGAGGGTCTGCGCGACCTTGGGCGACGCGAGCGTCTCGAAGAAGATCGTCGTGACGCCCCGGTCGCGGACGACGTCGCCGACCTCCCGCAGCCGCGCCGGCGACGGCTCGGACTCCGGGTCGATGCCCGAGATGCCGACCTGCTCCAGGTCGTAGCGGTCCGCGAGGTAGCCGAAGGCCTCGTGCGAGGTGACCAGCACGCGGCGCTCGCAGGTGGCCAGGGCGGCGGTGTACGTCTCGTCGAGGTCGGTCAGGCGGTCCACGAGCGCGTCGGCGTTGGCCCGGTACGTCTCGGCGCCGTCGGGGTCGATCTCGGACAGCGCGTCGGCGACCGGCCCGGCGAGGGCGGCCAGGCGCGTCGGGTCGAGCCAGAAGTGGGGGTCGAGGCCGTCGTGGTCGTGCCCGTCGTCGGCGTGCTCGTCGTCGGCGTGCTCGTCCTCCGCGTGCCCGTCGTCGGCGTGCTCGTCCTCGTGCGTCGCGGCACTGTCGAGGTCCGCCCGGTCCGCCGCGTCGACGACGTGCTCGGGTGCGGTCTGCGCGACGGCGTCGTCCACGGAGGGCTGGAAGCCGGACTGGTAGACGACGAGGTCCGCGGCGTCGAGGGCGGCGACCTGCGCGGGTGACAGCTCGACGTCGTGCGGCTCGGCGCCGGGCGGGGTCAGGGAGTCGACGTCGATCCGGTCGCCCCCGACCTCCTCGAGCACCATCTGCAGGGGGTAGAAGGACGCCAGCGCCCGCACCGTCCCGTCGTCGCCGGCCGTGGACGCGCACGCCGACAGCGCGAGGACGGGCGCGGTGAGTGCGGCGAGGAGGGCGGGGCGACGGTGATGCGGGGACATGAGACCGATTCTCAATCCTGTCGAGAACCGTTGTCAAAACAGCGACCCGACCGGAGACGTGTGCGGCACCCTGCCGGGCGACCGATAACCTGGGCTGCTGTGCCCCGCGGCACCCAGCCGCGGACGTCCTCGACCCAGGAGAAACCCACCGTGGCTGCCGCACCGTCCCGTCTCGACTCCGTCGTCTCCCTCGCCAAGCGCCGGGGCTTCGTGTTCCCGAGCGGTGAGATCTACGGGGGCACCCGCTCCGCGTGGGACTACGGACCGCTCGGTGTCGAGCTGAAGGAGAACATCAAGCGCCAGTGGTGGCGCGCGATGGTCACGAGCCGCGACGACATCGTCGGCCTCGACTCCTCGGTGATCCTGCCGCGCCAGGTCTGGGTCGCGTCCGGCCACGTCGGCGTCTTCACCGACCCGCTGACCGAGTGCCTGTCGTGCCACAAGCGGTTCCGTGAGGACCACCTCGTCGAGGAGTTCGAGGAGAAGAAGGGCCGCGCGCCCGAGAACGGCCTGGCCGACATCGCGTGCCCCAACTGCGGCACGCGCGGGCAGTGGACCGAGCCGCGCGACTTCAACATGATGCTCAAGACCTACCTCGGCGCGGTCGAGGACGAGTCCGGCCTGCACTACCTGCGGCCCGAGACCGCGCAGGGCATCTTCGTGAACTTCAAGAACGTCTACACCGCCGCCCGCATGAAGCCCCCGTTCGGCATCGGGCAGATCGGCAAGTCGTTCCGCAACGAGATCACGCCCGGCAACTTCATCTTCCGCACGCGCGAGTTCGAGCAGATGGAGATGGAGTTCTTCGTCGAGCCCGGCACCGACGAGACGTGGCACCAGTACTGGATCGACACCCGCACCGACTGGTACGTCGACCTCGGCATCGCGCGCGAGAACCTGCGCCACTACGAGCACCCGGCCGAGAAGCTGTCGCACTACTCCAAGCGCACGGTCGACATCGAGTACAAGTTCGGCTTCACGGGCAGCGAGTGGGGCGAGCTCGAGGGCATCGCCAACCGCACCGACTTCGACCTCGGCACGCACTCCGAGCACTCGGGCCAGGACCTGTCGTTCTTCGACCAGGCCAAGAACGAGCGCTACGTGCCGTACGTCATCGAGCCGGCGGCCGGCCTGACACGCTCCCTCATGGCGTTCCTCGTCGAGTCGTACACCGAGGACGAGGCGCCCAACACCAAGGGCGGGGTCGACAAGCGCACGGTCCTCAAGCTCGACCCCCGCCTCGCCCCGGTCAAGGCCGCGGTGCTGCCGCTGTCGCGCAACGAGCAGCTCAGCCCGAAGGCGCGCGACCTCGCCGCGGAGCTGCGCAGGAACTGGAACGTCGAGTTCGACGACGCCGGGGCGATCGGCCGCCGCTACCGCCGCCAGGACGAGATCGGCACGCCGTTCTGCATCACGGTCGACTTCGACACGCTCGACGACCAGGCCGTGACGATCCGGCACCGTGACGACATGTCGCAGCAGCGCGTCGCGCTCGACCAGGTCACCGGCTACCTCGCGCAGCGCCTCGTGGGGGCCTGAGGCGCCGCACGACCGCGGGCCCGGGTGCTTCGGCGCCCGGGCCCGCGGCTGTTCGTGGCCGGCGGTTCGTGCCCTGCTGTCCGTGCCGGCTCGTCCGCGACGGGTCGTGACGCCCGACGTGCCGGCGTCCGGTCAGGCCCGCACCTCGGGAAGGATCCGCAGCACCACCGCGCCGCGCTTGCGGCCGGTGTCGACGTAGCGGTGGGCCTCGACGACGTCCTCGAACGCGTACGTCCGGTCGACGACCGGGCGCAGGGTGCCCTCGGCCGCGAGCCGCAGGAGCTCGGTGAGGTCGGCGGCCGACGTCGGCAGGTCGCCGGTGACGGCGCGGACGCCACGGAGCCGGGCGAACGGTGCGCCGATGGTGCCGGCCAGGTCGGCGACGACGAGCAGCAGCGTGCCGCCGCGTCGCAGCACGCGGCGGGCTCGGGCGAGCGGCAGCGTGCCGACGCAGTCGACGACGACGTCGACGCGCCGCCCCAGCGCCGTGACGTCCTGCGTGAGGTGGTCGACGACCTCGGTGGCCCCGAGCGAGCGCACGAGGTCGGCGTTCGGTGCGCTGCACACGGCCGTCACGCGTGCGCCGCGGGCGGCGGCGAGCTGGACGACCATCGTCCCGACGGCGCCCGACGCACCGTTGACGAGCGCCTCGGTGCCGGGGCGCACGTCGGCGCGGCTCAGGAACTTGTGGGCCGTGAGCCCGCCGAAGACCAGCGCGACCGCCTCGTCGAGCCGCAGGGCGTCGGGCACGTGCGCGACGACGCCGGACGCGGGCACCCGCACGAGCTCGGCGTGGCCGCCGAACCCGGACCCGGTCGCCGCGACGACGCGGTCGCCGGGGCGGAACCCCGTCACCCGGGGGCCGGTGGCGGCGACGACGCCGGCGACCTCCATGCCGAGCACCTGCCGACGCGGACGGCGGAAGCCGACGACGGGGCCGGCGAGCACGCCCATGCCGCGGGGCAGGTCCCGTGCGCGCAACCGGTGGTCCGCGACGCTCACGTCCGAGGCGTACGCGCGGACGAGCAGGTCGTCCGGGCCTGGCGTGGGCACCGGGACGTCGGCGAGGCGGACCACGTCCGGCCCGCCGTAGCGCTCGTGCACCGCGGCGCGCATGCGGGGGCCGGCGCCGGGGGCTGTCGGTGTCGTGGGGTCGCTGCGGTGGGGCGTGGTCGGCACGGTCGCCTCCGGGCATTCGAGCCTTACGACGTAAGGCTTACGCTGTAAGGGTCGCACTCACGGTGCGGCGCGTCAACGGTCCGGCCGGGACGGTGAGAGGGTGGTGGCGTGGTCGAGGCTCCCGTCGCCGACGCGTCGCGTCCGCGCCTGACGCGTGAGCGCGTGCTGCGCCGTGCCGTCGACATCGCCGACGCCGCGGGCGTCGAGGCCCTCACGATGCGACGCCTGGCCGACGAGCTCGGCGTCGAGGCGATGTCGCTGTACCACCACGTGCGCGGCAAGGGCGGCATCCTCGACGGCGCCGTCGAGCTCGTGCTCGACGAGCTGGCCGCCGCAGCCGACACGAGCGCGGTGCCGGCGCAGGACGGCGGGTGGCGCGCGGCGGTGCGTGCCCGGCTGCTCGCCGCGCGCACGGTCATGCTGCGTCACCCGTGGGCGCCGGACGTCATGGCGGCGCGCAGCGTCATGACCCTGGGCGCGGCACGGCACGTCGACGCCGTCGTCGGTCTCATGCGTGACGGCGGGCTGTCCTACGACCTCGTGCACCACGGGCTGCACGCGCTGGGCAGCCGGATGTTCGGCTTCAGCCCCGAGATCGGCGAGCCCGATGCCGGTGACCAGCAGGGCGCCGACGCGCTCGCCGGGATGGCGGAGCTGGTGCCGCACCTCGCCGCCATGCTCGCCGAGGTCGCGCACGACGACGCCTCGACGCTCGGGTGGTGCGACGACCAGGCCGAGTTCGAGTTCGGTCTCGACCTCGTCCTCGACGGCCTCGACCGTCTCGCCCGCGGCTCGTCGGCCGCAGGCGACGGGCGCGGCTGAGGACGTCCGCCCGCTGCGGTGTCAGCGCACGGACTCCCGTTCCGGGCGCGCGTCGCGGCCTCCACCTCCGCGGGCGCGCCCCCGGGGTGGTCGCGCCCACCCCCGGCGAGGAGGTCCTCGAGGCCGGGCGGGGTTGGGGGGGACAATGGACCCGTGCCCGAGACGACCACGACCCCGCACGGGACCCCGCAGCCGGGTTCCGCCGTCCTCCCGCCCCTGCGGATCGGCCCGATCACCGTGGACACGCCCGTCGTGCTCGCGCCCATGGCCGGGGTCACCAACGCCGCGTTCCGTCGGCTGTGCCGCGAGTCCGGCGCCGGGTTGTACGTCGCGGAGATGCTGACGAGCCGCGCGCTGGTCGAGCGCAGCCCCGAGTCGTTCCGCATCATCGCGTTCGAGCCGGACGAGGTGCCGCGCTCGGTGCAGATCTACGGCGTCGACCCCGCGACGGTCGGCGCAGCCGTGCGCCTGCTGGTCGAGGAGGACCGCGCCGACCACATCGACCTCAACTTCGGCTGCCCGGTGCCCAAGGTGACCCGTCGCGGCGGGGGAGCGGTGCTGCCGTGGAAGCGGGACCTGTTCGCCGGGATCGTCCGTGCCGCGGTGGACGCCGCGCAGCCGCACGGCGTGCCCGTGACCGTCAAGATGCGCAAGGGCATCGACGAGGACCACCTGACGTACGTCGAGGCCGGCCTGACGGCACAGGACGCGGGCGTCGCCGCCGTGGCCCTGCACGGGCGCACCGCGGCCGACTACTACTCCGGCACGGCCGACTGGGACGCGATCGCCACGCTCAAGCAGGCCGTCACGGACATCCCGGTGCTCGGCAACGGCGACATCTGGTCGGCCGAGGACGCCCTGGCGATGGTCGCGCACACCGGCTGCGACGGGGTCGTCGTGGGGCGCGGGTGCCAGGGCCGGCCCTGGCTGTTCGCGGACCTCGCGGCGGCCTTCGCGGGCTCCGACGAGCGGATCCGCCCGGGGCTGGCCGACGTCGCGCGCGTCATGCGCCGGCACGCCGAGCTCATGGTCGACCACTTCGGCGAGGAGTCGAAGGCGCTGCGCGAGATGCGCAAGCACATGGCGTGGTACCTCAAGGGCTACGTCGTCGGCGGGGAGCTGCGCGCCCAGCTCGGGCTCGTGTCGTCGCTGGCCGAGCTCGACGACCTGCTCGCCCGGCTCGACCTCGACCAGCCGTACCCCGGCGACGCGGCCGAGGGGCCGCGGGGCCGTGCGGGCTCGCCCAAGCGCCCGATCCTCCCGTACGGGTGGCTCGACTCCCGCGAGCTGTCCGACGACTTCCGGCGGGACCTGCACGAGGCCGAGCTGTCCGTCTCGGGCGGCTGACGCACCGGTCGTCCGTCTCGCCGCGCGCGGACGCCCACGGGCCTGCAGACTGCAGCCCGTGCGGACGATGGGTGTGGAGGAGGAGTACCTGCTGGTGGACGCCGCGGGCGTGCCCACCGGTGTGGCCGAGGCGGCGGTGCGCGCCCACGAGCAGGGCGGTGGGGAGGCTGCCGACGAAGGGCCCCCGGGCGGGGGCCTCGAGAAGGAGCTGCAGGAGCAGCAGGTGGAGACGGGCACGCACCCGTGCCTCGAGCTCGACGAGCTGGCGGTCGAGGTCCGGGAGGGGCGCGCGCGGGCGTCGGCGGCCGCGCTGCAGGCAGACGGCCGGCTCGTCGCCGTCGCGACGTCCCCCATGTCGGGCCCGACGACGCTCTCGCGCGGCGCCCGCTACGAGGCCATGGCGAAGGCGTACGCGCTGACGGTGCGCGAGCAGCTCACGAGCGGCTGCCACGTGCACGTCTCGGTGGCCGACGACGACGAGGGCGTCGCGGTCCTCGACCGCATCGGCCCGTGGCTCCCGGTGCTGCTGGCACTGAGTGCGAACTCGCCGTACTGGCACGGCGAGGACACGGGGTACTCCTCGATCCGGTCCCAGATGTGGAACCGGTGGCCCACGGCGGGGCCCACCGCGCCGTTCGGCACCGCCGACGCGTACCGGCGGGCGGTCGCGGGCCTCGTCGAGTCGGGGGTGGCGCTCGACCCGGCGATGATGTATTTCGACGCCCGGCTGTCGCCGCGGTACCCCACGGTCGAGATCCGGGTGGCCGACGTCTGCCTGCGGGCGGACGACGCCGTCCTGGTGGCGGCGCTGTGCCGTGCGCTGGTGGAGACGGCAGCGCGGCAGGCCGCCGACGGCGTGCCGCCGTCGCACGAGCGCGTCGAGCCGCTGCGCGCCGCCACGTGGCGGGCGGCGCGGTCGGGCCTCGGGGGCGACCTGCTGCTGCCGCCGTTCATGACCCCGGTGCCGGCGCGGGACGCGGTCGCGCAGATGCTGGACCACCTGCGCCCGGCGCTGGTCGACAGCGGCGACCTCGCCACGGTGCAGGACCTCCTGGCGCGGCTGTGGCAGCGGGGCACCGGCGCCGACGAGCAGCGCGCGTGGGCCCGGGAGGGCGGCCTGCCGGCCGTCGTCGAGAACGCCGTGGCGGCGACCGTCGCCTGACGCACGGACGGCCCGGTCGGCAGCTGCCGACCGGGCCGTCCCGCGTGCGTCAGGGCAGGCGCAGCCAGACCGTCGTGGCCGCCGGCAGGACCCCGTCGCCCAGCGGGCCCGAGGCCAGCAGCACCTCGGCGTCCCGGGGCAGGGGCACGTCGACGTCGTCGAGGTTGGCCAGCACGACGACGTCCCCGTTGCGGAACGCCAGCACGTGCTCGCGCGCCGGGGTGTCCAGCCACTGCAGGCCGCCGGCACCGAGGTTCTCGCTGCGACGCAGCCGCAGCGCGGCGCGGTACAGCTCGTAGGTCGAGCCCTCGCGCCCGCGCTGGCGGTCGACGGCCAGGTCGGCGAACTCCGGGGGCTGCGGGAGCCAGGTCGCACCGGTCGGCGAGAATCCGAGCCCGGGGGCGTCGCCTGCCCACGGCAGCGGCACCCGGCAGCCGTCACGGCCGCGCTCGGCGCCGCCCGTGCGGAAGAACGCCGGGTCCTCGCGCAGCTCGTCGTCCAGCGACGTGTGGTCCGGCAGACCCAGCTCCTCGCCCTGGTAGACGTACGCCGACCCGGGCAGCCCGAGCATGAGCAGCGACGCGGCACGCGCGCGCTGCAGGCCCAGCTCCGCGTCCGGCTGCTCGTCGTC
Source organism: Cellulomonas sp. KH9 (assembly GCF_900114185.1). Classification (GTDB taxonomy): domain Bacteria; phylum Actinomycetota; class Actinomycetes; order Actinomycetales; family Cellulomonadaceae; genus Cellulomonas. The sequence continues at coordinate 677,689 of NZ_FOSE01000002.1, read as the reverse complement.
GTGGCCGATGCCGTTGGGCCGGTGGGTCGGGTCGTCGAGCCCCATGCGCGACGCGTGGCGCACGACGTCGTGGTTCGACAGCACCCACGTCGTGGGTGCCCCGACGGCGTCGTTGGCCTCGTACGAGGCGGTGATGACGCGCCGCAGCGCCGGCGCGTGCCACCCCGCGGCGAGGAACGCGAAGTTGAACGACTGGTGGGCCTCGTCCGGACGCACGTAGCGCGCCAGGCGGCTCAGCGGCTCGACCCACGCCTCGGTGACCATGGCGCGGTCGCCGTCGTACGTGTCGAGGATGCGGCGCCACGCGCGGTAGATCTCGTGCACGCCCTCCTGGTCGAACATCGGGCCGTGGTTGCCCGAGCCGTCCACGGCGTCGACGTCCTGCGACGCGTCGGTGCCGTCGATCATCGCGACGTGCCCGTCCCAGTCCGGCAGGCCCGGCGCCTTGACCATGCCGTGGGCCACGTCGACGCGGAACCCGTCGACGCCCCGGTCGAGCCAGAACCGCAGCACGTCGGCGAACTCGGCGTGCACCTCGGGGTTGTCCCAGTCGAGGTCCGGCTGCTTGCTGTCGAACAGGTGCAGGTACCACTGGCCGGGCGTGCCGTCCGGGTCGGTGGTGCGCGTCCACGCGGGGCCGCCGAAGATCGACTCCCAGTTGTTGGGCGGCAGCTCGCCGTGCTCGCCCTTCCCGTCACGGAAGTGGTACCGGGCGCGCTCGGGCGACCCGGGACCGGCCGCGAGGGCCGCCTGGAACCACGCGTGCTCGTCGGACGTGTGGTTCGGCACCAGGTCGACGATCACGCGCAGGCCCAGCTCGTGGGCGCGGGCCACGAGGGCGTCGGCGTCCGCGAGCGTGCCGAAGAGCGGGTCGACGTCGCGGTAGTCCGCCACGTCGTACCCCGCGTCGGCCTGCGGCGAGCGGTAGAACGGCGAGAGCCAGACCGCGTCGACGCCGAGCTCGACGAGGTGGTCGAGATGGGCCGTCACACCGGGCAGGTCGCCGATGCCGTCGCCGGAGGCGTCCGCGAACGAGCGCGGGTAGACCTGGTAGATGACGGCGTGGCGCCACCACTCGGTGCCCGTGTCGGGGCGGTGGGCGACGAGGTCGGGGGTGAGCGCCGTGAGGGTCACGGATGGCCTTCCTGAGGGGGTGCAGGGCAGAGGTGCAACAGGGTGGTGCGGGTGGTCGCGGGCGCGCGGAGGCGCCCGGACGCGGGGCGCGGCCGCTCAGCGTGCGGCGGTCGCGACGGCGCCGGTGTCGTCCGTGGCGGGCGGGGCGCTCGCGGGCGCGGTGCCCGTCGACCCGCGTACGACCAGCTCGGGGTGGAACAGCATCTCGGTGCGCGGGGCCGCGCTCCCGGTGATCTCGGCGACGAGCGCCGACACGGCCGCGTGCCCCATCGCGGGGACCGGCTGCCGGACGGTCGTCAGCGGCGGGTCGGTGAACGCGATCAGGGGCGAGTCGTCGAACCCGACGACGGACACGTCCTCGGGCACGCGCAGCCCCAGGGAGCGCGCGGCGCGTACGGCACCGAGGGCCATGAGGTCCGAACCGCACACCACGGCGGTGTGCCCGGACTCGAACAGCTGGGTCGCGGCCGCCCGGCCGCCCTCGACGGTGAACAGGGTGGACACGACGTGAGCCTCGGGGTCGGTGACGCCCAGGCGCTGCTCGATGAGCGCGGCGAAGGCGTCGCGCTTACGCTGCGAAGGGACGAACCGCGTGGGTCCGACGGCCAGTCCGATCGCGCGGTGACCGAGGGAGTGCAGGTGGCGAAGCGCCTGATCCATCGCCGCGGTGTCGTCGGTCGACACGGCCGGCGCGTCGACGCCCTCGGCGTACCCGTTGACGAGCACCAGGGGGACGCCCCGGCCGCGCAGCCGGTGGTAGCGGTCCTTGCTGGCCGTGGTGTCGGCGTGCAGGCCGGACACGAAGACGATGCCGTCCACGCCGTGGTCCATCAGCAGCTCGATGTACTGGTCCTCCGTGGTGCCGCCGGGGGACTGGGTGCACAGGAGCGGGGTGTACCCGCGGTCGCTGAGCATGGTCTCGATGACCTGGGCGAAGGCGGGGAAGACGGGGTTGGACAGCTCGGGGACGATGAGCCCGACGAGGCCGGCGGAGCGCATGCGCAGCTTCTCGGGCCGCTCGTAGCCCAGCATGTCCAGGGCCGTCAGCACGGCCTGGCGCGCCTGGGCGGAGACGCCAGGCTTGCCGTTGAGCACGCGCGACACCGTGGCGGTGCTCACCCCGGCCTGCTCGGCCAGGTCCGTGAGTCGTGTGCGCACAGTGGGCAGCGTAGTCGGGGCCACCGGACCTCCTCGTCCCGTCGCGCGGCAGATCGGCGCGGCCTACGTGAAACTGGAACCTGAAAGTTACCGTAACGACTTGCAAGGGGGGCTGCAACGCGCATACCGTTTCGGCAACGGCCGACAACGGTGATGCGCCGGACGTCGGGCAGGTCGAACGACACATCAGGAGACAACAAGATGCGACGAGGCATCCCGGCCGCTGCGTTCACGCTCGGCCTCGCGCTGACGCTCACGGCGTGCAGCGGTTCCAGCGACGAGCCCGCGGGCGACGCCACGACCGGTGGCTCCGCCGGCTCGGGCGACGCGCTCGTGGTCTGGGTCGACGAGACCCGGCAGGCCGCGGTCGAGCAGGCCGCCGAGGCGTTCGAGTCCGAGAACGACGTGGACGTCGACGTGGTCCTCAAGAACTTCGAGGACATCCGCGCCGACTTCCTGGCGCAGGTCCCCACCGGTGAGGGCCCCGACATCACGGTCGGTGCGCACGACTGGCTCGGCGAGTTCACCACCAACGGCGTGGTGGCCCCCATCGAGCTCGGCGACAAGACCGCCGACTTCGAGGAGGTCGCGATCGAGGCGTTCACGCAGGACGGCCAGGTCTACGGCCTGCCGTACGCGATCGAGAACGTCGCGCTGATCCGCAACACCGCGCTGGCCGCCACGGCACCGGCGACGTGGGACGAGGCGATCGCCGCGGGCCAGGCCGCCGGCACGCTGTACCCGTTCCTCATCCAGACCGGGACCGAGGGCGACCCGTACACGTACTACCCGCTGCAGACGTCCTTCGGTGCCCCCGTCTTCGTGCAGAACGACGACGGCTCCTACTCCACGGAGCTGGGCATGGGCGGCGCGCCGGGTCAGGCCTTCGCGACGTGGCTGCAGACGCAGGGCCAGGCGGGCGTCCTGTCGACCGACATCACGTACGACATCGCCGTCGAGGCGTTCAAGAACGGTGAGTCGCCGTTCATCATCGGCGGCCCGTGGATGATCGAGCAGTTCGGGGACCTCGAGCTGTCGATCGACGCCATCCCGTCGGCAGGCGGCGAGCTCGCCCAGCCGTTCGTGGGTGTGCAGGGCTTCTACGTGTCGGCGCAGAGCGAGAACGCGCTGCTCGCGAACGACTTCCTCGTCAACTACATGGCGACGGACGAGGCGCAGCTCGCGCTCTACGAGGCCGGCAACCGCCCGCCGGCCCTGAAGTCGGCGGCCGAGCAGGCGTCGGCGGACCCGATCACCGCCGGCTTCGCGGCCGTCGGTGCCGAGGCCGTGCCGATGCCGTCGATCCCCGAGATGGGCTCCGTCTGGGCCTTCTGGGGCGTCACCGAGGCGAACATCATCTCCGGCGCGGCCGAGCCTGTGGCCGCCTGGGACAAGATGATCGCCGACATCCAGGGAGCGATCGGGTCCTGACCCGACACGGGCCGTACCGCGGGCGTCGTCCCGCGGTACGGCCGACCCGGTCCGCGGACCGTCCGCGGGCCACCCGTCCCGGCGCACCGACGCGCCGACCGACTGCACGGAAGGCGCGCGATGGCCACGCACCCCACCCTCGCCGGTGACACCACGGACCCCACCGGGGCCGCGGGCGGACCGACCCCCGGGTCCTCCGGTCCCGTGGTGGCCGACCACGGGCGTCGGCCGCGGGAGCCGTTCCGCATCGGCGTGCTCGTGAAGATCGCGCTGATGGCGGTCGTCAACGCGCTCGGCGTCTACGGGATCCTCGCCGCCTGGCGCGAGGGTCACCTGGGGATCCTCGCGTCGATGGTCGTGCTGGTCCTCGTGGCCGACTGGGTCTACTTCTCCCGGCGCACGCTGCCCCTGAAGTACGTGCTGCCCGGCCTGGCGTTCCTGCTCGTGTACCAGGTGTACGTGGTCGGGTACACGGGCTGGGTCGCGTTCACCAACTACGGGGACGGGCACAACTCCACCAAGGAGCAGGCCGTCGAGGCGCTGCTCATCCAGAACGAGCGCCGCGTCGAGGGCTCGGCCACCTACCCCCTGACCGTCGTCGAGCGGGGCGGGCAGCTCGGGTTCGCCATCGTCGAGGACGGCGAGGCGCAGGTCGGCACGGCCGAGGAGCCGCTGCGGGCGGACGACGCCGCGACCATCGACGACGGCCGCGTGACCGAGGTCCCCGGTGCCACCGTGCTCAGCCGGCAGGAGGTCCTGGCGCGCCAGGGTGAGGTCACCCAGCTGCGGGTCCCGCTGTCCGACGACCCGGAGGACGGCTCGATCCGGACGCAGGACGCCCGCACCGGCTTCGTGTCGCTGCCGTCCCTCGAGTGGGACCCCGAGGCCGACACGATGACCGACGTCACGACGGGCACGGTGTACCGCGCCACGTCGGACGGCACGTTCCGCTCCGACGACGGCCAGCAGCTGAACGTCGGCTGGCGCGTCATGGTCGGCCTCGACAACTTCAAGACCGCCTTCGCGGACGAGCGCTACGCCGGACCGTTCGTGAAGATCCTGGTCTGGACGTTCGCGTTCGCGATCCTGTCCGTCGTCTCGACGTTCCTGCTCGGGCTGTTCCTCGCCATCACGTTCAACGACACGCGGCTGCGCGGGCGCAAGATCTACCGGACGCTGCTGATCTTCCCGTACGCGATCCCGGGGTTCCTCGCCGCGCTGCTGTGGTCCGGCATGCTGAACCGGTCGTACGGCTTCATCAACCAGGTGCTGCTCGGGGGAGCGGCGATCCCGTGGCTCACGGACCCGTGGCTGGCCAAGCTGTCGGTCCTGGGGGTCAACCTGTGGCTCGGCTTCCCGTACATGTTCCTCATCTGCACGGGCGCGCTGCAGTCGCTGCCCGCCGACGTCCTCGAGGCGGCCAAGGTCGACGGGGCGAGCGCGGCGCGCACGTGGCGCTCCGTGACGCTGCCGCTGCTGCTGGTGTCGACGGCGCCGCTGCTCATCTCGTCGTTCGCCTTCAACTTCAACAACTTCACGCTGATCTACATGCTGACCAAGGGCGGACCGCGGTTCCCCGACGCGTCGGTGCCGCTCGGCCACACCGACATCCTCATCTCGATGGTGTACTCCGTGTCCGGGCTGGACGGGACGGCGGCGAAGAACTACGGGTTGGCGTCAGCGCTGTCCATCGTGATCTTCGTGATCGTCGCGACCATCTCCGCGATCACGTTCAAGCGGACGAAGCAGTTCGAGGAGATCAACTGACATGGCCACCACCGACGTCACGCTCCCGCACCGCACCTCCTCGAGCGCGGCGCAGCCGCGCATGCGTCCCGCCCGCTGGTTCCGCGAGCTGGGGTGGCGGCACGTCATCGGCGTGCTCTTCGTCCTCTACGCCATCTTCCCGATCGTCTACGTGATCTCGGCGTCGCTCTCCGAGGGCGGGACGCTGACCGGCTCGAACGACCTGTTCTCCTCCGTCAGCACCGCGAACTACGAGGCGCTCGGCGGCACGCTGTTCTGGACCTGGCTCGCCAACTCGTTGCAGATCGCCATCGCGACCGGGATCGGCACGGTCCTCATGGGAGCGGCGGCCGCCTACGCCTTCTCGCGCTTCCGGTTCACCGGGCGGCGTGCCGGCCTGACGGCCCTGCTGATCATCCAGATGTTCCCGCAGATGCTCGCGTTCGTCGCGATCTTCCTGCTGCTGATCGCGCTGGGCAACGTCGTGCCGGCGCTGGGCCTCAACAGCAAGCTGGCCCTGATCGCGGTGTACCTGGGTGGTGCGCTCGGCGTGAACACGTTCCTCATGTACGGGTTCTTCAACACCGTCCCGCGCGAGCTGGACGAGGCGGCGAAGATCGACGGCGCGACGCACGCCCAGACGTACTGGACGATCATCCTGCGCTTGGTCACGCCGATCCTGGCCGTCGTCGCGCTGCTGTCCTTCATCAGCACCTTCGGTGAGTTCATCATCGCGCGGCTCGTGCTGCAGTCGGAGGCGAACTGGACGGTGGCCGTCGGCCTCTACGGCTGGGTGTCCGCGCTGCTCGAGGCCAACTGGGGGCTGTTCGCCGCCGGTGCCGTCATCTCGGCACTGCCCGTGCTCGTGCTGTTCCTCTTCCTGCAGAAGTACATCGTGGGCGGGCTGACGGCGGGCGCCGTCAAGGGCTGAGCACACCCGGGGGCGGGCCGTCGACATCTACGCTGGGCACGTGACCGCACTCGACCACCTCGCCCCCGACGTCGACGGGTACGCCGACGCCGACCGGGAGCGGTGGGTGCACGAGGGGGTCAAGTCGCGCGAGCGCACGCCGTTCGAGCGCGACCGGGCCCGGCTCGTGCACTCCTCGGCGCTGCGGCGGCTCGGTGCCAAGACCCAGGTGCTCGGCCCGTCCTCGGACGACTTCGTGCGCACGCGCCTGACGCACACGCTCGAGGTGGCGCAGGTCGGCCGCGAGATCGGCAAGGCGCTGGGCTGCGACCCCGACGTCGTCGACAGCGCGTGCCTCGCGCACGACCTGGGCCACCCGCCCTTCGGGCACAACGGCGAACGGGCGCTGGCGGACCTGGCACGCGGCATCGGCGGCTTCGAGGGCAACGCCCAGACGCTGCGGCTGCTCACGCGGCTGGACCCCAAGGTGGTCGCCCCCGACGGGCGGTCCGTCGGGCTGAACCTCACGCGCGCCAGCCTCGACGCGTCGGTCAAGTACCCGTGGCGCTACGGGCAGGGGCCGATCAGCCCCGCCAGCGGGCGCCCGACCCACAAGTTCGGGGTGTACGAGGACGACCTGCCGGTGTTCGAGTGGCTGCGCGCCGATGCGCCTGCGGGTCGCAAGTGCCTCGAGGCGCAGGTCATGGACCTGGCCGACGACATCTCCTACTCCGTGCACGACGTCGAGGACGCGGTCGTCGGGGGCCGGCTCGACCTGGGCGTGCTGACGCGCCCGGACGAGCGGGCGCGCGTCGTGGAGGCCGTGGACACCTGGTACGGGGCCCAGGTCACCGGCGCCGAGCTCGAGGCCGCGATGGACCGCCTGGTCGCCGCGCGGCTGTGGGAGGCGGGGTTCGACGGCTCGCGCCGCGCGCTGGCCGTGCTGAAGGACGCGACGAGCCAGCTCATCGGCCGGTTCGCCAAGGCCGCCCAGCAGGCCACCCGGGCCCGCTACGGCGACGGTCCGCTCACCCGCTACGCCGCCGAGCTCGTCGTGCCGCACGACACGCTCGCGGAGATCCTCGTGCTCAAGGGCCTGGCCGTGGCGTACGTCATGGCGCCCCGGGAGCTCGAGCCGCTGTACCAGCGCCAGCGCGAGATCCTCACCGACCTCGTGCACGTGCTCGCCGACCGTGGGCCGGACGCCCTGGAGCCGCCGTTCGCGGCGGACTGGCGCGCGGCCGACGACGACGCCGGTCGCCTGCGCGTCGTCGTCGACCAGGTCGCCTCCCTGACGGACGTCTCGGCGGTCGAGGTGCACGGCAGGCTGGTGCACCCCCCGCGCCACTGAGCCGCCGTCAGTCGCCCGCGTCCAGCGGCCACACGGGCCGGACCTCGATCCGCCCGGCGCGGGCCATGGGGTGCGCGGCGGCGACCGCCACGGCCTCGTCCAGGTCCGCCGCCTCGATGACGTCGTACCCCGCGATGTGCTCGCGGGTCTCCGCGAACGGCCCGTCGGTCAGGACGACGCGGTCGCCCCGGCGGCGGACCGTCGTGGCCGCCTCGACGGGACGCAGCCGGTCACCGTGCCGCCACACGCCGCGGGCGTCCACGTCGGCGCCCCACTGCTCGATCGTCAGGTCGTCGGGTGCGGGCTGCTCACCCTCAGGGTCGGTGCAGATGAAGAGCAGGTACTCCATGTCGGCCTCCTCGTGGCCGGGCGCAGGTCGCCCGTCACCGCCATGACGTGCGGCGCGCAGGACATTCGACACCATGCGGACGCCCACCGCGAGGGGCGTCGCGGACCACGTCCGGGCACGTCCCGTGGACGCCTAGAATCACCGACGTGGCCGGACGGATTCTGCGGGAGGACGTGGAGGCCGTCCGTGAGCGCGTGCACATCGAGGAGGTCGTCGGCGCGCACGTCGCGCTGCGGCCCGCGGGTGTCGGCTCCCTGAAGGGCCTGTGCCCCTTCCACGACGAGCGGTCGCCGTCGTTCCACGTGCGGCCCCAGGTGGGCCGGTACCACTGTTTCGGGTGCGGTGAGGGCGGCGACGTCATCGCGTTCGTCCAGAAGGTCGACGGCCTGGGGTTCACGGACGCCGTGGAGTACCTGGCCTCCCGCGCGGGCATGCAGCTGCGGTACGAGGAGGGCGGGGGCCCGTCGCGCCCCGGCGAGGAGCCCGGCCGACGTCGGCGCCTGCTCGACGCGCACCGCATCGCCGAGGAGTTCTACCGCGAGCAGCTCGTGCAGCCGCAGGCGGCCGCGGCCCGGGCCTTCCTCGCGGAGCGGGGCTTCGACCGCTCGGCCGCCGACGACTTCGGTGTGGGCTTCGCCCCGCAGGGCTGGGACGCGCTGCTGCGGCACCTGCGCGGGCGGGGCTTCACCGAGGCCGAGCTGACGGCCTCCGGGCTCGTCAGCCAGGGCCAGCGGGGCATCTACGACCGGTTCCGCGGCCGCCTGGTGTGGCCGATCCGCGAGGTCACGGGGGAGACGGTCGGGTTCGGCGCCCGGCGGCTCTTCGACGAGGACAACGGCCCGAAGTACCTCAACACCCCCGAGACGCCGCTCTACCGCAAGTCCCACGTGCTCTACGGCATCGACCTGGCGAAGCGGGAGATCGCCCGCGAGAAGCAGGTGGTCGTCGTCGAGGGCTACACCGACGTGATGGCCATGCACCTGTCCGGGGTCCGCACCGCGGTGGCCACGTGCGGCACCGCGTTCGGCCCGGACCACGCCCGGATCGTGCGGCGGCTCGTCGGCGACTCCGGCGGTGCCGCCGGCGTGCAGCTCGCGGGCGGCTCGTCCGTGGGCGGGGAGATCGTCTTCACGTTCGACGGCGACGCCGCCGGCCAGAAGGCCGCCCTGCGTGCGTTCGGCGAGGACCAGGCGCTCACCGCCCAGACGTTCGTCGCCGTCGAGCCGTCCGGCATGGACCCGTGCGACCTGCGCCAGGCCCGCGGGCCGGACGCCGTGCGTGCGCTGGTGTCCTCGCGGCAGCCGCTGTTCGAGTTCGTCATCCGCTCGACGCTCGCCGCGCACGACCTGCGGACCGCCGAGGGTCGCGTGGCGGCGCTGCGCGCCACGGCCCCGGTCGTGGCGGGGATCCGCGACTCCGCCCTGCGCCCGGAGTACGAGCGCCTGCTGGCGGGCTGGCTGGGCATGGACGACGTCGCGGGCGTGCGCCGCGCCGTGGCCGGCGCCGCGCGCCGCGGCTCCCGTCCGGGTGCGCGCCCGGCGGAGCGCGACGCGGGACGGCGGGCGGGGGAGCCGGGGGCGGCGCCGACGCCCGTGCCGGTGGCGCGCATGACGGCGCCGGACCGGCGCGACCCCGTCGCCCAGGTGGAGCGGACCGCGCTCGAGGTCGTGCTGCAGCACCCCACCCTGGTCCCGGCGGAGTTCGACCAGCTCGCGCCCGACGCCTGCACGGCGCCGGCGTACCGGGCGGTGCACGAGGCCGTGCGCGCGGCGGGCGGCATCACCGCCGCGCAGCGCGTCGTGGCCGCGGGCGGCGGGACGGCGTGGGTCGGGGCCGTGCTGGACGAGGCCGCCGAGCCCGTGCACGCGCTGCTGACCGAGCTGTCGGTCGCCCCGCTGCCCGAGGACCGGCCGGACGCCCTGCCGGCGTACGTGCGCGGCGTCGTGCTGCGCCTGGTGGACATCGGCATCACGCGCCGGATCGCCGACGTCCGGGGCCGGCTGCAGCGCCTGGGCGACGACGCCGACCCCGCCGAGCAGCGCGCCCTGCTGGGTGAGCTCATGGAGCTCGAGGCGCAGCGCCGGACGCTGCGCAGCGCCTGACCGCACGGCACGCCCGCCCACGCGGCGCTGCGTCCCGTGCCGGGTGCTCACCGCAGCGCGACGAGCCCCGTCCCGTCGTCGACGAGGCGCGTGTCCGTGACCGCCGAGACCGTCATGGCGCGCAGGCGCAGGCTGCCGCCGTAGTAGGACAGGAACGCCGTGTCGGTGGCGTCGCGTCCGGTCGCGATGCGCAGCAGCGACTCCCGCGGCGCCAGCCCCGTCGCGTCGACGACGTACCAGGCGCCCTCGACGTACGCCTCGGCGACCGCGTGGAAGTCCATCGGCTTGAGACCCGGCGCGTACACCGACGCGAGCCGCGCGGGCACGTCGCACGCCCGCAGCAGCGCGACGACGAGGTGCGCGAAGTCGCGGCAGACGCCGCGGCGCTTCAGGAGCGTGTCCGTCGCCCCGTCCGTCGGCAGGCTGGAGCCCGACAGGTACGTGACGTGCCGGCTCACCCACGTCACGACGGTGTCGAGCAGGTCGGCACCCGTCAGGCCGCGGAACTGGTCGCGCGCGAACGCCAGCAGCCGGTCGGACTCGGCGTAGCGGCTGGGACGGCGGTACTCGACGAGGTCGACGTCCTCCACCGGCGGGACACCAGCCTGGCCGGTGACGGTGGCCTGGTAGTCCACGACCACGCGTCCGGCGGGCGCCAGGATGCGGTGCACCCGGCCCCCGTGCGCGGTCTTGATCTCCTGCACGTCGAGCGGGTCGTCGTCCGACCGCGCCGTCAGCAGCTCGGTGCGGTCGTGCGGGCCCTCGGCCACGGCCACGGACAGGAGCAGCTCGAGCGGCGCGTGGACGTCGAACGAGAGGTGGGCGGCCACGGAGCGCAGCACGACGACGCATCCTTCCCCGGCCAGACGGGCCGGACGACGGGTGGAGACAGGGGACGGGCGAGGGGTCGACGGCGTCTCCGGACCCGGCCGGGGGACGGTCGGCGGCCGCCCGGAGGAGGGCACGGCGAAGCGGGGGCGATGCGGAGGTGAGGTCCCGTGACGAGCGGGGCCGAGGCAAGTGTGAGGCCCGCGGGGGCGTTCGTCCAGCCCCGGCGTGCAGCCCCGTGAAACCGCAGGTCAGGGCGCTGATCGGGGCGTCATGGCGGCCCTCGTCGACGGGCTGCGTGCCCGGTCCTCACCGGGGCTCGGCCGCGGTGCCGCTGCCCGTCCTCGCCGACCGCCCGTCCCGGGTGCCGCGACCCCGGGGGAGCACCAGCGGCAGGGCGACCGCCGCCAGGGCGGTGGCGGCCCACACCACCAGCGTCGCGAGCGCCCAGGCCCCTGCCCCGACGATGCGCAGACCGTCCGTGAGCACCGAGGCGAGCACGAGCGCGAGGAACGTCGACACCAGTCCCGCCCCGCCGAGGAAGGCGGGCGCGTACCGGGAGCTCAGGCGCGTCACCAGGGGCGTGATCACCGACTGGGCGACCGCGAACACCACCACCGCGACGACGAACCCCGAGGCCCGCAGCGTCAGGTCGGGGACCAGCGCCGCGGCGACCAGCAGGCCGATCGCGGCCGAGCCGAGGAAGATCAGCGTGCGCAGGGCGAGCCGGGCCATGGGTTCACGCTAGGCCCGCCGCCCCCGCGCTGCGCGACGGGACGTGTGGTGGCGGCGTGCGGCCCGTGCGAGGCTGACGGCGCGCCGCCCCAGCCCGCGCGGCGCAGGAGGGACGCGCGATGGTGCGACGACCGACCGGGGCCCAGGTGGCCGCCTCGAGCACGTGCGAGCGCTGCCGTGCCGCCCTGCGCCCGCGGCGCGACGCGGTCGACCGTCGCGCGTTCCGTCGCCCGTGAGCCCCGACGCCGTGCGCGTGTGCGCGGTCGCCGACACGCACGTGCCCGCCCGTGCCCGGGACCTGCCCGCGGAGGTCTGGCAGGCCGTGGCGGACGCCGACCTGGTGGTGCACGCGGGGGACTGGGTGGCCACCGACCTGCTCGACCGGTTCGAGGACCGCGCCGCCCGGCTGCTGGCCTGCCACGGCAACAACGACCCGCCCTCGCTGGTCGCGCGCGTGCCCGAGGTCGCGCGCACCGAGGTCGCCGGCGTCCGCCTCGGCGTCGTCCACGAGACGGGCGCCGCGGCCGGGCGCGAGCGGCGGTGCGACGAGCGCTTCGGTGACCTGGACCTGCTCGTGTTCGGCCACAGCCACGTGCCGTGGGACTCCGTGACGCCGCGCGGTCTGCGGCTGCTGAACCCCGGGTCGCCGACCGACCGCCGACGCATGCCGCGGTGCACCTACCTGACGTTCACGTTGCGCGCGGGGCGGGTGACGGACGTCGTGCTGCACGAGTTGCCGCTGCGCGCACCGGCCCGTCCGCGGCCCGGCAGCACGAAGGCCCCCGGCCCGCGGTGACGCGGGACGGAGGCCTCGATGATGCTCCCCCGACTGGACTCGAACCAGTAACCCTTCGATTAACAGTCGAATGCTCTGCCAATTGAGCTACGGGGGATCGTGCGGGGAAAACCCTAGCAGGCTCCGAGGGGTGCGGCGGACACGACGGGCGTCGGCCGTGGTCCCCTCAGGGCGCGAGACCGGCCTCCGACCGGACCCGGGCCTCGGCCGCGGTCAGCCGGCGCACCGTGGCCGGGTCGGTCAGGTCGACCGCGGCGTCGCCGATCACCTGCGTGAACAGGTCGCCGTGCTCGTCGCGGCGCAGCGCGACCCGTACCGTGCCGGCGCCCACCGGCACGTGCTCGACGTGCACGACCGACTGCTGGACGCGCTCGCGGAACGTCTGCACGAGGTCCCACGCGTCGACGTCGGACGCGAGCACGAGGTCGGTGCGCGCACCGTTGACCCAGTGCACCGTCAGCGTCCGGGTGTCGGCGTCGAGCGCACCGCGGTCGACGTCCGCCCAGGGCGTGCGCGCCGCGCCGGACGCGCCCACGACGTGCAGGGCGCGGCGCGTCGCCACGACCCACCGGCCGTCGTCGAGCGGTGTCGAGGCGAGGATCGCGTCCGACCGGAGGTCGAGGGAGCGTCGCAGGTCGTCGGGCAGCCGGCGCCGCCGGGAGAACAGGGCCACGTGGTCACGGTAGTCGTGCGGGAGCGCGCTCCCGCACCGCCGGGCCGTCGGCGCCCGTCGCGGGGGTGCGCCGCAGGTAGTTCCACGCGATGACGGCGCAGGTGGCGCCGTTGAGCGCGCCCACGACGACGTCGCTGAGGGAGTGCATGCCGCGGTAGGCCCGCGCCACCCCGACCGCCACCGGTACGAGCACGCACAGCAGCGTCAGCGCCCAGCGGGCGACGGGGTGGCGCACGCGCTGGGCCTGGAAGGCCAGCGTCAGGTAGAAGGCCGTCGCAGCCCCGGTGTGCCCGCTGGGGAAGCTCGAGGTCGGCGGTGCGTGGTCCAGCTGCTCGACCTCGGGCCGCTCGCGCCCGACGACCAGGGCTGACGTGAGGAAGATCACCGCCTGCACGGCGACGGCCAGACCGGGCACGACCGCGTACCACCACTGCCGCGTCCGCCACCACGTCAGCGCGATCGCCAGGAGGCACGCGCCGATGAGGAACTCCGTCTGCCCGATCGCCGACAGCACCGTGGTCACCGCGTCCAGCGCGGGCGTGCGCTGCTCGACGAACCACGTGCTGACGCCTGCCTCCGCCGGCAGCCCGCCCAGCGGTCCGGTGACGAGCAGGCCGAGGCCGACGACGACGCACCACAGCACGGCCGCGGGCACCAGCACGCGCCGGGCGAGGTCGTGCCGCACGTCACGGCCGTCGGGGCGTGTGCTGTCCGTCTCGTAGCGGTGCCAGAAGGCGTTCACGGGTCCTCCGGGGCCAGGGCTCACGAGGGGCCGTGAGCCGGGTGCGAGGTGTCGCGGGCGGGGTCGTGCGTGGAGTCGTGCGTGGTGTCGTCGCCGGGGTCGTGCGTGGTGCCTGTGCCGGGGTGCGTGGGGCCGCGGCGCCAGCCGACGTACGACGCGCCCGCCACGGCGAGGCCCAGCAGGACGCCGGCGACGACGTCCGACGGGTGGTGCACCCCGAGGAGCACGCGGTCGGCGGCCGTGAGCACCACGAGCACGGCGCCGGTGAGGGGCAGGAGGACACGGCCCCGGCGCCCGAGGACGGGCCACAGCAGCAGCGTGAGCGTCACGGCGACGATGGTGGTGTTCGCCGCGTGCCCCGACGGGAAGCTGGACCCGGGGGCGTGCGCGACCGCGTCCTCGATGACGGGTCGCGTGCGCTGCACGATCCCCTTGGCGGCGAGCTGCAGGAGCCACCCCACGCCGACGGTGCACGCGGCCCACAGCACGCGGTCCCGCAGCCCGTGCCTGCGCCACGCCCACACGCACACGGCCGGGACGAGCAGCAGGTTCAGCCAGCGTGCGGCGAACACCTCCTGCCAGACGACGAGCACCGTCCGCAGCCCGTCCGACGTGCGGGTCAGGTCGGTCGCGGCCCGCACGACCGACTGGTCGACGCGCACGACCGTGCCGGACTCCCCGCGCACGGCGACGGCGAGGGCGACCACGGGCAGCACCACCACCGCGCCGAGCGCCGCGGCGCGCAGCAGGTCCCGGCGGCGGGTCGGGTCGGCTGGCATGGCGAGGACAGTAGGGGGGTGTCGATGTCCTCGCACGTGGGGCCGCGACCCGGGTCGCTCACGGTGGGCCAGGTGGGGCTTGAACCCACGACCGACGGATTATGAGTCCGCTGCTCTGACCGACTGAGCTACTGGCCCGCGCCCCGCAGCCTACCGACGGCCGGCGGCCGCCGGCCGCCCTCGCCAGCGGATGCCGACGGCGCGTGGCACTGCCACCATCGCTCCGGGCGCCGACGGACGTCGGCGGGTGGGGGCCCGCGTCGAGGAGGTGACATGACCACGGTCGCGACAGGATCCCGCCAGGGTGCGTGGGAGCTGGGGGCACGGGCGGGCTACGCCGCCTCCGGTCTGGTCCACGTGCTGATCGGCGTGCTGGCGCTGCAGCTCGCGTTCGGGTCCTCCGGCGGGAGCGCCGACCAGTCCGGGGCCTTCGAGCAGATCGCGAGCTCCCCGTTCGGTGGGGTGGTGCTGTGGTTCACGTGCGTGGCGTTCCTGGCGCTCGGCGCCTGGTACGCGGCCGCGGCGATCAGCGGCGCCGCGGGCGGGACGTCGGAGCGGGCGAAGGCCGGCGGCAAGGCGGCGATGTACGCGGCGCTGGCGGTCACGGCGTTCGCCTTCGCGCGCGGGTCGGGCTCCGACAGCGAGGGCCAGACGTCGAGCGTCACGGGCGAGCTCATGCAGGCGCCGGGCGGCCGGCTGCTCGTCGGCGCGGTCGGCGTCGGCATCGTCGTGGTGGGGGCGTACCACGTGCACAAGGGCCTGGCGAAGAAGTTCCTCGAGGACCTGCAGCGGCTGCCCGCCGGGACCACGGGCCGGGTGGCGCGCCGGGCGGGCGTCGTCGGGTACACCGCGAAGGGTGTCGCGCTGGGCATCGTGGGCGTGCTGTTCGTCCTGGCGGCGGCGGACGCGAACCCGCAGGAGGCGACCGGCCTGGACGGCGCGCTCGTGGCGCTGCGCGACGCGCCGGGGGGTCCGGTGCTCCTCGCGCTGGTCGCGCTGGGCCTCATCGCGTTCGGGGCGTACTGCGGCATCCGGGCACGGTTCGGACGGCTCTGACTTTTCACCCGCTCCGGACAGATCAGGCACGGCGGCGGTTGTTGCACAGTTGTCCAGATTGGGGCATAGTCGTTCACGTCAGCGACAACGGCAAACCCGCCGCAAGGTGGGGACGCAAAGCCACGGGGCCTACAGGGCCAGCCGAGCTACCGAACGATGAAGGAGTACCAGCCATGGCTGTTCACACGCCTGCCAACGAGGCCCCGCTCACGCAGGGCAGCCTGCTCACCCCGGGCGAGGTCGCGGTCCTGTTCCGGGTCGACCCCAAGACGGTGACCCGCTGGGCCCAGGCCGGCAAGCTCTCCGCGGTCCGCACCCTCGGCGGCCACCGCCGCTTCCACGAGGCGGAGGTCCGGCAGCTCCTGACGGGCGTCCCGCAGCAGCGCGCGGGGGAGTGACCCTCGGGGCCGTCGACGACGACGCACCCACGACACCGACGCCGGTGGCGACCTGATCGCCACCGGCGTCGTGCTGCGTCCGGCCGGTGCAGCGCGCACCGTCCGGCGGGCGGTGGGACGGTGCGCCCGCGGGACGTGAAAGGATCAGGACATGGCCCTGCGTGAGATCCGCATCGTCGGCGACCCCGTGCTCCGCACCCCGTGCGACCCGATCACCACGATCGACGACCGGGTCCGCTCGCTCGTCGAGGACCTGCTCGAGACCGTCGACATGGACGGGCGTGCCGGGCTGGCCGCCAACCAGATCGGTGTCAGCCTGCGGGCCTTCTCATGGAACATCGACGACGAGATCGGCTACGTGCTGAACCCCGTCATCGTCGAGCTGTCCGAGGACGAGTACCAGGACGGCGACGAGGGCTGCCTCTCGGTGCCGGGGCTGTGGTTCCCGACGCACCGCGCCTGGTACGCCCGGGTGGTCGGCACGGACCTCGACGGCCGGGAGGTCGTGGTCGAGGGCACCGAGCTCATGGCGCGCTGCCTGCAGCACGAGGTCGACCACCTCGACGGCATGCTCTACCTGGACCGGCTCGAGCGCTCCGTGCGCAAGAAGGCGATGCGGGCCATCCGCGAGCAGCTCTGAGGCGTCCCGCGCGTCCGCTGGACCTGCGGCGACGCATGGGGCATCCTGTGCCGTGCACGCCGCGTGCGCTGCACCTGTGCTGATGACGTTCCCGACACGGGGCGAGGTCGTTGGGGAAGGCGACCCTCGAGCCCAACCGGGAGGACGACATGGCCGGTGCCATCACCCGCGGTGTACTTTTCGTGCACTCCGCGCCGCGCGCGCTGTGCCCCCACGTCGAGTGGGCGGCAGGCAACGCGCTGGGCGCGCGCGTCAGCCTGGACTGGACGCAGCAGCCCGCCGGACCGAGCTTCTACCGCGCCGAGCTGTCGTGGCAGGCGGCGCCGGGCACAGGCGCCCGTCTGGCGTCGGCGCTGCGCGGCTGGGCGCACCTGCGCTACGAGGTCACGGAGGAGCCGAGCGCCGGCGTCGACGGGTCCCGCTGGAGCCACACGCCCGAGCTCGGCATCTTCCACGCCGCCACGGACGTGCACGGCAACGTCGTGATCCCCGAGGACCGGATCCGCGCCGCGCTCGAGCACGCCGCCGACCCCGAGCGGCTGCGTGCGGAGCTCGACCTGGCCCTCGGGCAGGCGTGGGACGACGAGCTCGAGCCGTTCCGCTACGCGGGCGCCGGTGCGCCCGTGCGGTGGCTGCACCGCGTCGGCTGACGCACCCGGACGCACGACGGCGCCCGCACCCCGACGGGGGCGGGCGCCGTCCCGTGACCGGGCAGGTGCGCGGCGGAGGCCCGCCAGGAGGCCCGCGGGCGGCGCCGCGGGCCCGCATCAGGCGGAGGTGACCACCAGGGCGACGTTGTGACCGCCGAACCCGAACGAGTTGTTGATGGCGGCGACGGGGCCGGCGGGCAGCGCGCGCGGGGTGTCGCGCACGAGGTCGAGCACCAGCTCCGGGTCGGGGTTGGCGACGTTGATCGTCGGTGGGGCCTGGCGGTCGTGCACCGCGAGCACCGTGAAGATCGTCTCGAGCGCACCGGCGCCGCCGAGCAGGTGCCCGGTCATCGACTTCGTCGCCGAGAGCGCCACGTGGTCGGCGTCGTCGCCCAGCACGCCGCGGATGGAGCGGGCCTCGATGAGGTCGCCCACGACCGTGGACGTCGCGTGCGCGTTGACGTGGGTGACGTCGGCCGCCGCGACGCCGGAGTCGGCCAGGGCCGCGCGCATCGCGCGGGTCTGGCCGTCACCGGACGGCTCGGGGGAGGTCAGGTGGTAGCCGTCGGCCGACAGGCCGACGCCGCCGATCCGCGCGTACACGCGGGCACCGCGGGCCGCGGCGTGCGCGGCGGACTCCAGCACGACGATGCCGGCGCCCTCGCCGATGACGAAGCCGTCACGGTCGACGTCGTACGGGCGCGACGCCCCCGCGGGGTCGTCGTTGCGCGTCGAGAGGGTGCGGGACGCCGCGAACGCGGCGATGGGCATGGGGTGGATCGTGGCCTCGGTGCCGCCTGCGACCACCACGTCGGCACGGCCGTCGCGGATCATCTGCACGGCGTACCCGATGGCCTCCGCCCCGGACGCGCACGCCGAGACGAGCGCGTGCGCGCCGGCGCGCGCACCGAGCTCCAGCGAGACGTACGCGACGGGCGAGTTCGGCATGAGCATGGGCACGGTCATGGGCAGGACCCGGCGACCGCCCTTCTCGCGCAGGGTGTCCCACGCGTCGAGGGTCGTCCAGATGCCGCCGATGCCCGAGGACACGACGGCGCCGAGACGGTCGCCGTCGACCTCGGGGGAGCCCGCGTCCGCCCACGCCTCGCGCGTCGCGATGACGGCGTACTGCGCGGAGGGGTCCATGCGCCGGAGCTCGGGCCGGGGGAGCACCTGGTCCGCGGGGACCTTGACCATCGCCCCGAAGTTCACGGCGATGTCGTAGCGCTCGGCCCAGTCGTTCTCGAACGTGCGCGCGCCGGACTCACCGGCCAGCGCGGCCCGCCACGTGCTGGGGACGTCACCGCCCAGCGGTGTGGTGGCGCCCAGGCCGGTGACGACGACCTCGGGGACGGTGCTCATGGGTTCTCCTTGGGTCAGGCGGGCGGTGCGCACGGCTGCAGGCCGGCGCACCGCCCGGGTGCCGCGGGTGCGGCGCGCAGGCTCAGGCCTGGGCGCCGGCGATGAAGCTCACGGCGTCGCCCACGGTGGCGAGGTTCTTGACCTCGTCGTCGGGGATCTGGACGTCGAACTTCTCCTCCGCGAGCGTGACGATCGTCATCATCGACAGCGAGTCGATGTCGAGGTCGTCGGTGAAGGACTTCTCGGGCAGGACGGAGTCGGTCGGCAGGCCGGTCTCCTCGCTGACGATCTCGGCCAGTCCGGCCAGGATCTCCTGCTCGCTGTGCGCCATCGTGTCTCCTCGTGTCGGGTGGTGCTGGGACGTGCTGAACGGTACAGGCGCGGTCGGCGCCGACCGGGTCAGGGCAGGACGACGACCTGGGCCGCGTAGACGAGGCCGGCGCCGAAGCCGATCTGCAGCGCGAGCGCGCCGGAGCCGACCTGGCCCTCGCGCAGCAGGCGCTCCGTGGCCAGGGGGATCGACGCGGCGGACGTGTTGCCGGTGTCGGCGATGTCCCGTCCCACGACGACGCTCTCGGGCAGCCGCAGCTGCTTGATGAGCTGGTCGATGATCCGCATGTTGGCCTGGTGCGGGACGAACGCCTCGATGTCCTGCGGGGAGACGCCGGCGGCGTCCATCGCCTTCTGGGCGACGGGGGCCATCTGCCAGACGGCCCACTTGAAGACCGACTGGCCCTCCTGGCGCAGCGTCGGCCACCCGGCGCCCTCGTCGCGGGTCGCGAGCCACGAGTGGGTCTGGCGGATCGCCTGCGCCTGGCTGCCGTCCGAGCCCCACACCGTGGGCCCGATCCCGGGCGTGTCGGAGGGGCCGACGACGACGGCGCCCGCACCGTCGCCGAGCAGGAACGAGATGGACCGGTCCGTCGGGTCGACGAACTCGCTCATCTTCTCCGCTCCGATCACCAGGACGTGGCGGGCGGTCCCGGCGCGCACCAGCGCGTCGGCCTGGCCGATGCCGTAGCAGTACCCCGCGCACGCCGCCGAGATGTCGTACGCCGCGGCCGGCGTGGCGCCGATCCGGTCGGCGACGATCGCGGCGCCGGCCGGCGTCTGGTGGAAGTACGTGACCGTGGACAGGATGACGACGTCGATGTCCGCGCCGGTCAGCCCGGCGTTCTCGAGCGCGGCGCGGGCGGCGCCCTCGGCCAGGTCGAGCACGTCGGTGCCCTCGCCGGCGCGCCGGCGCGTCACGATGCCCGTGCGCTGGCGGATCCACTCGTCGGACGACTCGATGGGGCCGACGAGGTCGTCGTTGGGGACCACGCGCTCGCCGCGCACCGCGCCGAGCCCGAGGATGCGGGTGTGCGCGGGCCCGGTGGCCTGCGTGAGGGTCGGACGGGTCACGGCGTGCTCTCCTGGGGGGTCAGGGCGGTACCGGCGTGCCGACGGACGAGGTCGCGTGCGGCGTCGAGGTCGGCGGGGGACTTCAGGGCGAGGGTCTCGACGCCCGGCAGCGTACGACGTGCCAGGCCGGTCAGGACGCCGCCGGGCGCCACCTCCAGGAGCGCCGTCACGCCCAGGTCGACGAGCGTCGCCTGGCACAGGTCCCACCGCACGGGGCGGGCGACCTGGGCGACGAGGCGGGCCACGGCGTCCGCGCCGTCGCGCACGACCGCACCGTCGGCGTTGCCGAGCAGCGTCACGACCGGGTCGCGGGGGGAGACCTGCGCCGCGGCGGCGGCCAGCTCCTCGACCGCGGGCGCCATGGCGTCGGTGTGGAAGGCGCCGGCCACCTGCAGCGGGACGACACGGGCGCGCGTCGGAGGTGCGTCGCCCAGCGCGGCCAATGCGTCGAGCGGCCCTGCCGCGACCACCTGCCCGGCCCCGTTGACGTTCGCCGGCACGAGCCCGAGCTCGGCGAGGCGTGCGAGCACCTCGTCGGGGTCGCCGCCCAGGACGGCGCGCATGCCCGTGGGCGACGCGGCCGCGGCGCGGGCCATGGCGGCACCGCGCACGGCGACCAGCCGCAGCGCCTCGTCGTCCGTCAGCACGCCGGCGACGGCGGCGGCCGCCAGCTCGCCCACGGAGTGCCCGGCGACGACGTCGACCGTGCCGCGGGCGGCGACGGGCAGCGCCGTGCCCGCGGGGACGCCGAGCACGGCCCGCAGGCTCGCCAGGGCGGTGGCCACGAGCAGCGGCTGGGCGACGGCGGTGTCCCGGATGGTCTCGGCGTCGGACGTCGTCCCGTGCGCGAGCAGGTCGGTACCGGTGACGTCGCTCGCGCGGGTCAGGGTGTCGACGAAGCCGTCGACCTCCGTCCACGGGGTGAGCATGCCGGGGGACTGGGCCCCCTGGCCGGGGCAGGCGACGACGAGCACGTGACCACTGTGCCGTGCCCGGACGACGTCGCCCGGTCGCGCCACGCACCAACCTCGCGACCCAGCGTTGTCGGACCCGTACAAAGGTCCCCTCGTGGTGCGGTGACCTGCCGGTCAGCCCGCCGCGCCGTCGAGCCGGCCGACGGCCAGCGCCGTCTGCAGCACGTACGACTCGCGCGCGTCGAGCGGGTCCCAGCCCGTGACGTCGGCCACGCGCCGCAACCGGTACCGGACGGTGTTGGGGTGCACGTACAGGGAGCGCGCGGCGGCCTCCAGCGACCGCCCGCCGCCCAGGTAGGCGGACAGGGTCTCGAGCAGGGACCCCTGGCTCGCCGCCAGCGGGGCGTACGCGCGCTCGACGAGCGCCCGGCGGGCCTCGACGTCCCCGACGAGGACGCGCTCGGGCAGCAGGTCGTCGGCGTGCACGGGCCGCGGTGCCTGCTCCCAGCCCGCGGCCGCGGCGAGCCCCGCGAGGGCGGCGCGCGCCGATCGGGTGGCCTCGGCCAGGCCCGAGGCCGTGGGGCCCACGACGACGGGCCCGGGGCCGAAGCGCGGCAGCAGCGACATCGCGGCGGCGCGCAGGTCGCCCTCGCCGCCCAGGAACACGACCAGGCGGTCCCCGAGGATGCCGACCAGCGCGTCGTCCGCCGCGCGCCGGGTCGCCCGGCGCAGGTCGGCGGCGCGGACCTCGTCCATGTGGGCCGTCGTCGTGCCCACGACCACCAGCGTCGCGCCGCGACCGCTCCAGCCCAGGGCGGACACGCGTGAGCGCAGCGCGTCGTCGGCGTCGCCGCGCACCAGCGCGTCCACGACCAGCGCCTCGAGGCGGGCGTCCCAGGCGCCGCGCACCTCGGCGGCGCGCGCGTAGACCTCCGCCGCGGAGAACGCCACCTCCCGCGAGTACCGCAGCACGGCCTCGCGCAGCTCGCGCTCCGCGCCCGGGGCGGCCAGCCGGTCGGAGTGGGTCTCGACGACGTCGACGACCACCCGGACCAGCTGGAGGGTGTGCTGCAGCGAGATCGAGCGCGTCAGCTCGGGCGGGGCGGTGGCGAAGATCTCGCTGACGCCGTGCGGGGGCTGCGTCGGGTCGGCGTACCAGGTGACGAAGGCGGTGATGCCCGCCTGGGCGACCAGGTTGACCCAGGACCGGTCCTCGGCCGGCAGCGCCCGGTACCACTCGAGGTCGGCGTCCAGCCGGCGCATGGCCGCGGCCGAGAGCAGACCCGTGCCGTCGCGCACGCGCCGCTGCGTCTCGCTCTGGTCGCCGGGCGTGCCGGGTGCGGTGGTGCCGCCGTCGGGGGTGGGGGGAACGGTGCGACGGGGCGCACGCGCCGCCGGCGTCCGGGGAGACGTCGCCATGGCGCGAGCATAAGGGCGCGGGTTGTGGGAAGTCGACAAATGTCCGGGACCGTCGCGGGCGTCGTCGACGGCCCTCGGGAAGGTGTCGCACGGGCTGACCGGATAAGGTCTCGGCATGGCTCTTCTGCCCCGCCTGCGCCAGCTCATGAGGCGACCCTCCTCGGCCTCCACGGTCGGGGCGCGTCGCCCGACGAAGGCCTCGCGACGCGGCGACACGCTCCACGAGGACGCGCTGCGGTCCATGCTGAGCGACGACCCGAACAACGAGCGTGCCTTCCAGGCCCTCGCCGAGATCGTGCGTCGCCGGGCCGCGGAGTCCGTCCCCGAGCAGGACCCGCTGACCGCGCCCAACGTCGAGCACGAGCGGCAGCACGCCGCCGACCTCGCCGTGTGGTCGCTCGGTGAGGAGCTCGCCGGCAACCCGCGTGCGTGGTTCCCGCTCATCGAGGTCGCACGGCTCTCCGTGCGCGACGACCACGAGGGGACGACCCGCCGGCTCACCACCGCCGCGGAGCGTGACCCGTCCGGCCAGGCGCTGACCCAGGCGCTGGCCCTGCTCACCGACGCCGGGCAGCCCGTCGAGGCGCTCAACCTCGGCGTCGGTCACTGGCGGCCCCGCGAGCACGTCCCCGACGTCGCCCGCGAGCTCGTCCGGGCCGCGATCGCCGCCGAGCGCCCGCTCGAGGCCAAGCAGCACCTGGCGTCGCTGGACCTCTACCCGGACCAGTCGGCGGTCTCCGGACTGAAGGCCGAGCTGGCGCAGGAGATCGCGCGCGCGCAGCAGTCCATCCCCGGGACCTGACGGCGCGGGCCCGGCCCCCCGGGACGCACCGCCCCACGAACGCACGAACGCCCCCGGCCACAAGGCCGGGGGCGTTCGTCGTGCGGCGTCCGTCAGGAGTCGCCACCCGTGTTGCCGGACGTGCCGGCCGTGACGTCGTGCAGGCGGTACCGCTCGATCGCCTGAGCCGGCAGGGACGGGTCGACCTTCCCCTCGAGCACCAGCTGCTGCAGCACCCGCACCACCGTCGACGGACCGTCGATCTTGAAGTGCCGACGTGCCGCCGCGCGGGTGTCGGAGAACCCGAAGCCGTCGGCGCCCAGCGTGGCGTAGCGGCCCGGGATCCAGGCGCGCACCTGGTCGGGCACGAGGTGGTCGTAGTCCGTCGTGGCGACGAACGGGCCCTCCGCACCCTGGAGCTTGGCGGTCAGGTACGGGGTGCGCACCTCGTCGCCCGGGTTGAGGAAGGCGTGCTGCTCGGAGGCCAGCGCGTCGCGTCGCAGCTCGTTCCAGCTGGTCACCGACCAGACCGCGGCGCGCACGCCCCAGTCCTCCGCCAGCAGGTGCTGCGCCTCGAGCGCCCACGGCACCGCGACGCCGGACGCGAGGATCTGGGCGCGCGGCCCGTCGCCCTCGGCCGGTGCGATGAGGTGGATGCCCTTGAGGATGCCCTCGACGTCGACGCCCTCGGGCTCCGCCGGCTGCACCATCGGCTCGTTGTAGACCGTCAGGTAGTAGATGACGTCCTGGTCGCGGCCGTCGGGCTCCCCGTACATCCGCTGGATGCCGTCACGCACGATGTGCCGGATCTCGTACCCGTAGGCCGGGTCGTAGTGCACGACGTGCGACATGGTGCCCGCCAGCAGCGGCGAGTGGCCGTCGGCGTGCTGCAGGCCCTCGCCCGTCAGCGTCGTGCGGCCCGCCGTGGCGCCGATGAGGAACCCGCGCGCCATCTGGTCGCCGGCTGCCCAGAACTGGTCGCCGGTGCGCTGGAACCCGAACATCGAGTAGTAGAAGTAGAACGGGATCAGCGGCTCGCCGTGCGTGGCGTACGACGTGCCCACCGACTGGAACGCGGCGGCGGAACCGGCCTCGTTGATGCCGGTGTGCATGATCTGCCCGGCCTCGGACTCCTTGTAGCTCAGCATGAGCTCGCGGTCCACGGCCATGTAGTTCTGGCCGTTGGTGTTGAAGATCTTCGCGCTCGGGAAGATCGAGTCCAGGCCGAACGTGCGGGCCTCGTCGGGGATGATCGGCACCAGGCGGTGGCCGAACTCCTTGTCCTTCACCAGGTCCTTGAACAGGCGCACGAGCGCCATGGTCGTGGCGACCTCCTGCGTGCCCGAGCCCTTGGCCAGGATCTCGTACGCCTTGTCGCCCGGCAGCGTCAGCTTGGTGTGCGCGCTGCGCCGCTCGGGGACGAACCCGCCCAGCTGACGACGCCGCTCGAGCATGTACTTGATCGCCTCGTCCTCCGGCCCCGGGTTGTAGTACGGGGGCAGGTACGGGTTCTCCTCGAGCTGCTCGTCCGTGATCGGGATGTGCAGCGAGTCGCGCAGGGTCTTGAGCTCCTCGACCTTGAGCTTCTTCATCTGGTGCGTCGCGTTGCGGCCGGCGAAGCCCGACCCCAGCCCGTAGCCCTTGATGGTGTGCGCGAGGATCACGGTCGGCTGACCGGTGTGCTCGCGCGCCGACTTGTAGGCCGCGTAGAGCTTGCGGTAGTCGTGCCCGCCGCGCTTGAGGGCCCAGATCTCGTCGTCCGTCATCTTCTCGACGAGCGCCTTGGTGCGCGGGTCGCGGCCGAAGAAGTGCTCGCGGATGAACGCGCCGCTCTCGGCGCGGTACGTCTGGAAGTCACCGTCGGGCGTGGTGTTCATCAGGTGGACCAGGGCGCGGTCCTTGTCGGCGTTGAGCAGGGTGTCCCACTCGCGGCCCCAGATGACCTTGATGACGTTCCAGCCCGCGCCGCGGAACTGCGCCTCGAGCTCCTGGATGATCTTGCCGTTGCCGCGCACCGGGCCGTCGAGCCGCTGCAGGTTGCAGTTGACGACGAACGTGAGGTTGTCCAGGCCCTGCTGGGCGGCGTGCTGGAGCATGCCGCGCGACTCGGGCTCGTCCATCTCGCCGTCGCCGAGGAACGCCCAGACGTCCTGCTGGCTGGTGTCCTTGATCCCGCGGTTGTGCAGGTACTTGTTCGTCCACGCCTGGTAGATCGCGGACGCCGGGCCCAGGCCCATCGACACCGTGGGGAACTCCCACAGCTCGGGCGCCAGGCGCGGGTGCGGGTAGGACGGCAGGCCGCCGCCGGGGTGCGAGAGCTCCTGCCGGAAGCCGTCGAGCTGGTGCTCGGACAGCCGGCCCTCGAGGAACGCGCGGGCGTAGACGCCGGGGGAGGCGTGGCCCTGGAAGTAGACCTGGTCACCGCCGCCGGGGTGGTCCTTGCCGCGGAAGAAGTGGTTGAGGCCCACCTCGGTGAGCGTCGCGACGGAGGCGTACGAGGAGATGTGCCCGCCCACCGCGACGCCGGGGCGCTGCGCGCGCGTCACCATGACGGCCGCGTTCCAGCGGATCCACGAGCGGTAGCGCCGCTCGATGACCTCGTCGCCGGGGAAGTAGGGCTCGTTGTGCACCGCGATGGTGTTCACGTACGGCGTGTTGAGCGACGCCGGGATCGCCACGTTGCGCTCGCGTGCGTGCCGCAGCATGCTCATCAGCACGTAGCGGGCCCGCGGGCCGCCCTTCTCCTCGATCAGCCCGTCGAGGGACTCGACCCACTCACCGGTCTCCTCCGGGTCGATGTCGGGGACCTGGCTGAGCAGGCCGCCGATCAGGGGGCCCGTCTCGTCGATGGAAGCCACCGGTGCTCCTTCGCGTCTCGTGCGTGCCCGGCGCCTGGTGGCACCACGGAACGCTGCGTTGCCTGCATCCGTGCCGCCGCGTCGTGCGCGGGGTGCGGTTGCGGGTAGTCGGACCATTCTCGGTCCGTCGACCCCCGAAAGTCACACCGTGGGGCTCCGGGAGGGGCGTGACGTCCGTGACACGCCCGGACGGACCGCCTCTTGCCAGGGCCCAGTGGTCTGCGGTGGGCTAACGTGTGCCGACATCGACAGGTGGGTCCGCGGACAGTGCGGCGCACCGGGGGAGAAGGGAACCGGCCGACGTGTCATCCACCGCGGACGACTCCGCGACGCAGGCTGTCGCTCGGCTCGGCTTCATTGCCGGGCAGGTGATCCAGGAGCTGGGTTACGACGACGACGTCGACGACGACATCCGTGCGGGGCTCGAGGCCCTCACCGGGACCGAGCTCGTCGACGAGGACTTCGACGACGTCACGGACGGCGCCGTCATCTGGTTCCGCCAGGAGGACGGTGACCTCACCGACGCCCTGGTGGACGCGATGACCGTGCTCGACGACAGCGGTCCCATCTGGGTGTTCAGCCCCAAGGCCGGCCGACGCGGCCACGTGTCGCACTCGGACATCGAGGAGGCCGCGAACACCTCGGGCCTGCACGCGATGACCACCTTCGCGATCGGACCGGACTGGTCCGCCACCCGGCTGGCCACGCGCGGCCGCGGCAAGTGAGCACGGCGAGCGCCCCCGCGGTCGGGGCGCCCGCCCCCGACCTGGCGCTGCCGGACACGCACGGCACGCCGGTCACCCTGGCGCAGCTGCGCGGCACGCCGGTGGCGCTCGTGTTCTTCCCGTTCGCGTTCTCGGGCATCTGCACCGGTGAGCTCTGCGAGCTGCGCGACAACATCGCGGCGTTCGACGACGCCGGCGTGCGGCTCCTCGCCGTGTCCTGCGACCCGATGTTCACCCTGCGGGCGTGGGCGGAGCAGGAGGGGTTCACCTTCGACCTGCTCTCCGACTTCTGGCCGCACGGCGCCGCCGCGCGCGCGTACGGCGTGTTCGACGAGGCCACGGGGCACGCGCTGCGCGGCTCGTTCCTCGTCGACGCCGACGGGGTGCTGCGGTGGAGCGTGGTGAACCCGCGCGGGCAGGCGCGGCCGCTGTCGGCGTACCGCGAGGCGCTGGCGGCGCTGGCCCGCTGACGGGCGGTGCCGCCGCGGCGCAGCCGGACGCACCGGGTCGTCCGGCGCACGGGTCGGCGTGGGTGGGCCCGGCCGGTCTCGAACCGGCGACCTCCGCGGTGTAAGCGCGGCGCTCTGACCAACTGAGCTACAGGCCCCTGCGGTCGGTCAGCCTACCGGCGGCCGGGGGCCCTGCTGCACGTCGCGGCGGCGATCCGGTGCGCCCCCGGCCGGCGTCCCGCCGTAGGCTCGACGTCGTGCGAGCCACCGTCATCCACGGCCCCCGCGACGTGCGCGTCGAGCAGGTGCCGGACCCCGTGATCCACCGTCCCACCGACGCCGTCGTCCGCGTCGTCGCCGCGTGCGTGTGCGGCTCCGACCTGTGGGGCTACCGCGGGGTGCGACCGACCCGGGAACCCCACCGGACCGGCCACGAGTTCGTCGGCGTGGTCGAGGAGGTGGGCGCCGACGTGCGCCGCGTCCGGGTCGGCGACTTCGTCGTCGCGCCGTTCTCGGTCTGCGACAACACCTGCGTGCACTGCCGCAACGGCGTGCACACCTCGTGCGAGCAGGTCGCGTGGTGGGGGTCGCCCGACCATGACGGCCTGCCCACCGACGGCGGGCAGGGTGAGTACGTCCGGGTCCCGCTGGCCGACGGCACGCTCGTCGTCACCCCCGAGCACCCCGACGCGGCCCTGCTGCCCCACGTGCTGACCCTCACGGACGTGCTGGGCACCGGCCACCACGCCGCGCTGGCGGCCGGTGTGCACGCCGGCTCCACCATCGCCGTGGTGGGCGACGGGGCCGTCGGCCTGTGCGGGATCATCGCGGCACGCCGCCTCGGTGCCGCGCGTGTCGTCGCGATGTCGCGCAACCCGGCCCGGCAGGCCCTGGCGCGGCGCTTCGGCGCGACCGACGTGGTCGAGGAGCGTGGCGACGAGGGTGCCGCGGCGGTGCTCGACCTGCTCGGCGGCGTGGGTCCGGACGGCGTCCTGGAGTGCGTCGGCACCAAGGAGTCGATGGCGCAGGCGCTGGCCACCGTGCGGCCCGGCGGACGGGTCGGCTTCGTCGGGGTGCCCGCGGGCGGCCCGGAGCTGTCGGTCCAGACGATGTTCGGCGGCAACAAGGGCGTGGTCGGGGGGGTGGCCCCCGTGCGTGGTTACATCGAGGGCCTGCTGCCCGACGTCTGGGCGGGGACCATCGAGCCCGGCCTCGTCTTCGACGCGACGTTCGCGCTCGACGACGTCGCGGACGCCTACCGCGCGATGGACGAGCGCACCTGCACGAAGGCGCTGGTGCTGCCGTGACCGCGACGCTCGCCGACGTCGTCGCCGCGCTGGACCGGCGGTACCCGCCCGGCACCGCCGAGCAGTGGGACCGGGTGGGTCTGGCCGCCGGCGACCCCGACGCGCCCGTGCGTCGCGTGCTCCTCGCGGTCGACCCCGTCGCGGCCGTCGTGGACGAGGCGCTCGCGTGGGAGGCGGACCTGCTGGTCACGCACCACCCGCTGCTGCTGCGCCCGGTGCACTCGGTGGCCGCGACCACCTTCAAGGGCGCGCTCCTGCACCGTCTGGTGCGGGGCGGCTGCGGGCTCTACACGGCGCACACCAACGCCGACGCGGCGCACGGCGGGGTCGCCGAGGCGCTGGCCGACACGATCGGCCTGGTGGGCACCGAGCCGCTGGTGCCCGCCGACGCGCCGGCGCTCGACAAGCACGTCGTCATGGTCCCGGTCGAGGACGCCGAGCGGCTGGTGGACGCGCTCGCGGGCGCGGGTGCCGGGCACGTGGGCGCCTACGAGCGCTGCGCGTGGACGACCACCGGCGAGGGCACGTTCACGCCGCTGCCGGGTGCCGCGCCGGCCCTGGGCGTCGTGGGGCGCCGCGAGACGGTCGCCGAGGCGCGTGTCGAGATGGTCGCGCCCCGGAGCCGGCGGGCCGCGGTCGTCGCCGCGATGCGCTCCGCGCACCCGTACGAGGAGCCCGCGTTCGACGTCCTGGAGCTCGCGGCGCTCCCGGGCGCCACCGGGCTCGGACGTGTCGGGACGCTGCCCGCACCGCAGCCGCTGCACGCGTTCGCCGCCGCGGTGGCCCGTGCCGTGCCCGCCACGGCGCAGGGCGTGCGGTACGCGGGGGACCCCGACATGCCGGTGCGCCGTGTCGCGGTGCTCGGGGGATCCGGCGACTCGCTGTTCGACGCGGTGCGCGCCGCGGACGTCGACGTGTACGTCACCGCCGACCTGCGGCACCACCCGGCCTCGGAGCAGCAGGAGCGGGCGGCCTTCGACGCGCGGGGCGGTGCGCCGCGCCCCGCCCTGGTCGACCTGGCCCACTCCGCGTCCGAGTGGCTGTGGCTGCCCCGCGCGGCGCAGGCGCTGCGCGACGACCTGGCGGCCGCGGGCACTACGGTGGAGACCCGCGTCAGCACGCGGCGCACCGACCCGTGGACGGGTCACGTGCCGCAGACGTCCCCGCCGGAAGGAACCACGTGAGCAGCGCCCCCGCCGCCGACCAGCGCCGACTCCTCGACGTCCAGGAGCTCGACACCCGACTCGCCCAGCTCGCGCACAAGCGGCGCAGCCTGCCTGCGCTCGCCCGCCTCGTCGAGCTCGACTCCCGCCTCGCGGACCTCGAGACCGCGCTGGTGACGTCCCGCACGGCGGCGTCGGACCTGCGCACGGAGGTGGCCAAGGCCGAGGCCGACGTCGACCAGGTGCGCAGCCGCGCCACGCGCGACCAGCAGCGGCTCGACGGCGGTCAGGTGGGTGCCAAGGACGCGCAGGCGCTCACCAGCGAGCTGGCGAGCCTCGCGGCCCGGCAGTCGCACCTGGAGGACGTGGAGCTCGAGGTGATGGAGCGGCTCGAGGCGCACGAGGCGGTGCTGCGCGACCTGGAGCAGGCGCGTGCCGCGCTGGTCGAGGACCGCGACCGGGTCGTCGCAGAGCGCGACGCGGGCTATGCCGAGGTCGACGCGGAGGCCGCACGGGTGCGCGCCGAGCGCGAGCGCACCGCCGACGGCCTCGACGGCGCGCTCGTCGCCCTCTACGAGCGCCTGCGCGGTCAGCTGGGCGGCAGCGGGGCCGCCGCGTTGCGCGGCAACCGGTGCGAGGGGTGCCGGCTCGAGCTCAACCCGCTCGACCTCGAGGCGATCCGTGCCCGGCCCGTCGACGCGGTGGTGCGGTGCGAGGAGTGCGGTCGGATCCTCGTGAGGCTCACGGACTGACGTCGCGCGCGGGCGCGGCGCGCTGGACCGCCGGCCGTCCACGGCGAAGACTGCAGGCGTGACCAGCACACCGCCTCGCGACGACCGGCCCGCCGACGACCGCCACGGGGCGCACGCGCACGCCCCGGACCCCTCGCCCGCCGACGCGCTCGCGGCGTCGGCGGCGGACCCGGCGGGGTCGGGTGCCTCGGCGGCCCCCGGCACCCGGCGTCGGGCCGACCGCCCGTCCGGCAGCGTGCCGCGCTTCGACGACGACGAGCCGACGACCGTCGTGCTGGTGCGCCACGGGCAGACCACCATGACGGTCTCGCGCGGCTACTCGGGCTCGTCCGAGCCCGGACCGTCGCTGGACGAGCGCGGGCGGCAGCAGGCGGCGGCCGCCGCGGCCCTCGTCCACCGGGTGGGTCGCGACCTGTGGGGCGACATCGCGTACCCCTCCGAGATCGTCGCCTCGCCGATGATCCGCACGCAGGAGACCGCGGGCGTCGTGGCCGAGCGCCTGGGGCTGCCCGTCCGGACGGACCCCGCCTTCCAGGAGGCGCACTTCGGCCACTGGCAGGGGCTGACGTCCGAGCAGATCGAGGAGCGCTGGCCCGGCAGGCTCGAGCCGTGGCACACCACGGGGCGTCTGCGACCCCCGGGCGGCGGTGAGTCCATCGAGGACGTCGGCGTGCGCCTGCGCGCGGGTCTGGACGCGCTGCGCGCGGGCGGCAGCCGGACCGTGGTCGTGGTCTCCCACGCGGTGGCGATCCGCGCGGCGCTCGGCGTGACCCTGGGTGTCGACCCCGGCACCTGGAGCCAGCTGCGCGTGGCGCCGGCATCGGTGAGCATCATCCGGCTCTTCGGTGACCGCCGCGACGAGATCGCGGTGGCCGGGGCGCCCAGCGAGGGCTGGTGACGGACGTCAGGTGACGGCGGTCAGGTGACGACGAGGGAGAGCATGCGGGCGCCGCGCCGCGGCACCGGGCCGAGCTCGACGGCGTGCAGCGCGCCGCCCACCAGGGCGCTCGCGGCGTCGGCGAGCTCCTCGGCGTCCCGCGGCGCACGGCCGCGGCGGGTCACCAGGTGGCGCGTCAGGACCCCGCGCGTGTGCTTGGCGTGGTGGGAGACGACGGAGCGCCGCCCGTCGACCTCGCGCAGCACGCGGACGTCGACCCAGCAGGCGCCGGCCGGCGGCGTCCAGGCGGCGCGGTAGGCGGCCGAGCGGCAGTCGACGACGAGCCCGCCGTCGGCGGCGTCCCCCAGCTCGACGCCCAGGGGACCGCGCCACGCGGCCGCCAGCGGCCCGATGCCGGGCAGGTCGGTGCCCATGGACAGGCGGTACGCCGGGACGACGTCGTCGACCGTCAGCAGGCCCCACAGGGCCGAGACGACGCGCACGCTCCCGACGGCGCGCGCCCGCGCGGCGGGCGTCAGCGCGTCGAGGCCGGCGGCCCCGTAGAGCACACCGGTGTAGACCCGTGACGCGCGGGCCGCGGGTGCCCCGCGCAGGCCGACGTTGCGGGCGACCTCGTCGGCCAGCCCGGCGGACACGCCGAGGACGTCGCACGCGTCGGGTCGGCCGCTCACCGCCACCAGTGCGTCGAGGACCTTCTCGCGCACCGGCGTCAGGCCGCCGTGGGACAGGGCGTCCAGGTCGAGCGGCGGAGCGGTCGGCGGTGCGGGCGTCTTGCCCTCCGAGGGCGGCAGCAGCACGAGCACCGCACGAGGGTACGTTGGTCGCCCCGCAGTCCCCACGTCCCGAGGGTGTGAGATGGCACAGGTCAAGGTGTACGGGCGGCGCTCGGTGTGGGCCGACCGGCGGAGCGAGGTCTCGGACGCCGTCCACGGCGCCCTCGTGGGCGCGTGGGGGCTGCCCGCGGACAAGCGGTTCCACCGGTTCCTGCTGCTCGACGACGAGGACCTGGTCGCGCCGCGGGGCCCGGAGTACCTCGTCGTCGAGGTCGTCTGCTTCACGGGCCGCAGCCCGGCGGCGGTGCGGGCGCTGGTCGCGGCCTTCTTCGACGACGTGGCACCCGCCCTCGGGCTGGCGCCCGACGACCTGGAGGTCGTGGTCCTCGAGAGCCCGCCGACGCACTGGGGCATCCGCGGCGTCGCGGGCGACGAGCTGAGCCTGTCGTACCGCGTGGACGTGTGACGCGGGTAGGCTGACCACGCGGATGAGTCAGCCAGGCGGCCGCGTCGGGACCCTCGGGTCCCGCCGAGGAACGTCCGGGCTCCGTAGGGCAGGGTGGTGGGTAACGCCCACCCGGGGTGACCCGCGGGACAGTGCCACAGAGAACAGACCGCCACGACGGACCGGTTCGCCGGGACGACGGGGTAAGGGTGAAACGGTGGTGCAAGAGACCACCAGCGCACCGGGTGACCGGTGCGGCTCGGCAAACCCCACCCGGAGCAAGGCCAGACAGGGAGCGTTCGAGGGTTGCCCGCCCGAGCTCCCGGGTAGGCCGCTGGAGGCGTGCGGCAACGTACGTCGTAGATGGATGGTCGCCACCCGCGCGGGGGAGACCGCGCGCGGGGACAGAACCCGGCGTACCGGCTGACTCATCCGCCCTCGCGGGTCAGAGCCGCGCGGGCGTCCGCCGCGCCTCCCGTGCCTCGTCGGCGCGGTCGACGCCGACCGGCGCGGCGGCCACGGCGGGCAGAAGCACGGTGAACGTCGCGCCACCGCCGGGACCGCTGACCGCCTGGATCGTGCCACCGTGGCTGGTGACGACCTCGCGCAGCAGCGCGAGCCCCAGCCCGAAGCGCCGCTCCTCGTCCCCGGGTCCGCGGTGGAAGCGGTCGAAGATCCGCTCGGCGTCCAGCGGGTCGAACCCCTCGCCGGTGTCGGTGACGACAAGCTCGACGACGCCCCGCTGCTCGACCGCCGTCACGGACACGACCACGCGTCCCGCGGGCGGGGTGTGCGACAGCGCGTTGGAGACCAGCTCGGCGACGACGCGTCGCAGGGCGGACGCGACACCCACGACGGGTGGCACGTCGGGGTCGGTGAGCGCGGTGACGCTCACGCCCTGTGCTGCGGCCCGTGCCGCGTCGTTCGCGACCGCCTCCTCGACGAGGGCGGCGAGGTCGACGTGGGTGCTGTCCGGGCGGGTCGTGGCCGTGTCCTGCGCGGCCGTGAGCCGTGCGGACAGGAGCAGCTCGTCGACGATCTCCCCGAGGCGCCGGGTCGTGACGACGAGCCGGTCGAGGTCGCGCGCCTGGACGTCGTCGTCCGCGGCGCGGGCGCGACGCTCGAGCAGCTGGGCGCGGGCGTGCACCTGGGCGATCGGCGTGCGCAGCTCGTGGCTGGCGTCGGCGACGAACCGCCGTTGGCGCTGCAGGGCCTCGGCCAGCGGGGCGACGGCGCGGCGCCCGACGACCACACCGCCGACGACGGCCGCGAGCGCGCCCGCAGCGGCCGCGACGCCGAACGCGATGAGCAGGTGCCGGCGGTCGGCCAGCTGGAACCGGGCGTCGAAGACGGCCTGCACGACGTGGTCGCCCTGCGGCGCGGTGCGCACGAAGTAGACGGTGCCGTCCTGTGCGACGCGGGTGTCCTGGGGGACACCGGTCGCGTGCACCTCGCGCAGCGCGTCGGTGAGCGGGAAGCCGTCCGGCGGGGCGGCGACGCCGTTGTCCACGGCGGTGCCGTCGTACGTGATGATCCAGCTGCACGCGGGCGGTCCGGCGATGGTGCCGTGCTCGACGCCCCACGCGAGCTCACCGTCGATCTGGCGCTCCTGGCTGTGCAGCAGCAGCCCGTAGGAGATGGCCCCGGCCAGGGCGAGCAGCACCGCGATGACGAGGCCGACGAGGGCGCCGATGCGCAGTCGCGCCCGCCGCAGGACGCGGTCCTCGGGCGTGGGCGGGTTCACAGCGTGCCCAGCCGGTAGCCGGCGCCGCGGACGGTGCGCACGGCGTCGCGTCCGAGCTTGCGGCGCAGGTAGTACACGTAGGTGTCGACGATGGACGCCGCCTCGGTGTCCTGGAACACGACGCGGCGCAGCTCCGCGCGCGTGTGCACGGTGCGTGGCCGCTCCGCGAGGGTGCGCAGCAGCGCGTGCTCGCGCGTCGAGAGGTCCACGCACCGGCCGCCCGGCAGGACGACCTGGCGGGTCACGAGGTCGAGCGACGCCTCGCCGACCGGCAGGTGGGTGTCGGCCTCGTCGACGCGGCGGCACAGTGCGCGGATGCGGGCGCTGAGCTCGTCCAGCTCGAACGGCTTGACGAGGTAGTCGTCGGCCCCGGCGTCGAGGCCGGCGACCCGGTCGGCGACCGTGCCCAGCGCGGTGAGCACCAGTGCCCGTGCCACGACGGCGCGTGAGCGCAGCCGCCGCAGCAGGTCCAGGCCGTCCACCGCGGGCAGCCGGCGGTCGACGACGAGGACGTCGTAGGGGCGTGTCAGGCCGAGGTGCAGCGCGCGGTGGCCGTCGCGCGCCTGGTCGACGAGGTACCCCTCGTCGGTCAGGGTCTCGGTCAGCATGTCGTTGAGCTCGCGGTCGTCCTCGACGACGAGGAGGCGGTGGGATCGTCCTGACATGTCCTGACAATGGCACATCTGGTGTGACTTGAGTAACACTTCCGTGGTCACGATGTCACCCGCTCGGCCTCCACCGCGGCCGGCGTGGGCTCCACGAGAGGGTGACGGCGCTCGACCCAGGACAGCAACGGGCTGGTCATCACCGTGGTCACGAGCGCGACCAGCACGAGGACGGTGAACAGGGCAGGGCCTACGATGCCGGCCTCCAGGCCGATGTTCAGCGCGATGAGCTGCATCAGCCCGCGGGCGTTCATGAGGGACGCGACGCGCAGCGCGACCCCCTGCGGCTCACCACGGCGCCGAGCCGCTGCCCAGCAGGCGCCGAACTTCCCTGCGACCGCCACGACCACGCACGCCACGGCGAACAGCAGCACCGTCGGATCCGTGAACAGCCCGAACTGCGTGTTCAGGCCGGAGTACGTGAAGAACAGCGGGACGAGGACCCCCGTCACCGGCGTGAGGGAACCCACGACGCGGTCGGCGGCAGGCACCCGCGGGACGGCGAGGCCGAGCGCGAACGCGCCGAAGACCGCGTACAGCCCGATCTCGTCGGTGAACCACGCCGCGCCGAACAGCACGGCCACCGTGCCGAGCAGGCGCGCGCCGTCGTCCACGCGCGGGCTCCCCATGAGGCGGCGCATGCCGGGACGGGCCACGAACACCACGACGGCCACGAACACCAGCGCACCGCCGACGGTGACGAGCGCCGGCCCCGGGCTGCCGGTCGCCACGGCCAGCACCACCGCGAGCAGCACCCAGGCGACGACGTCGTCCACCGCACCGCTCGCGAGCGCGATCGTCCCGTGGCGGGTGCCGGCCTGCCCCCGCTCGGTGATGATCCGCGCGAGCATCGGGAACGCCGTGATCGCCAGCGCCACCCCCACGAACGCGGCGACGACGCCCACCGGGACGCCGTCGGGCTGCAGCGGGACGTGCCCCGCGGCGAGCAGCACGAGCGCGACGCCGAGGACCAGCGGCCCGGTGACGCCCGCGAGCGACACGGCTGCCGCGGTGCGGGCCAGGCCGTCGGAGCGCCGGGCGGTGAACGCGTACCCCGCGTGGAACATCAGCAGGACGAGCCCCACCTGCCCGACGACGAACAGGACGGGCCGCAGGTCGTCGGGGAACAGCGACTCCTGCACGCCCGGCAGGAACAGGCCCAGCAGGGACGGGCCGAGGAGCACCCCGGCCACCATCTCGCCGACGACGGGTGGCTGCCCGACGCGGCCCAGCAGCCACGACACGCCGCGGCACACGAGCAGGATGACGACCACTGCGAGGAAGAATCGGGGTGCGAGCTCGACCGGTGTCATGCGCGGACCTCCCGGAAGTAGGTGGTGCAGGGACGGCGTCGACGGGCGTCGAGGACCATGACGGTGCCGAGCACCAGCTGCTGCACGGACCGCCCGACGTCGGCCCACCGGTCGGCCAGCCGCATGGCGGCCAGCCGCACGCGTCCCGGTGCGGGGGCGCCGGCCGGCGTGAGGTAGGCGGGGCCGCGGTTCGGCAGCGACCGCGTGTGCGCGGCGCTGGACGTCACGTCGTAGCGGCGGAGCACCTCGCGCAGCACGGCGCGCAGCATGACGGGCGCCGACCCGCGTGCGGGGCAGGCCCGGTTCGCGGTGACGCCGAACGGGATGAAGTGCGCGTCGCGCGGGCGCAGGGTCCGCCAGCGCTCGGGGTCGAACGCGTCGTCGGGTGCGGTGCCGGTGCGCTGGTACGCGAGGTAGTTGAACAGCAGCACCGAACCCGTCGGCAGCGTCACGTCGCCGACGTCGATCGGCGCGGACGTGATGCGGTGCGCGATGCCGAACAGCGGGTGCACCCGCAGCGTCTCGTCGACGATCCGGTCCAGCGCCTCGTCGTCGTCGACCTGGCCCCGTGCCGGTGCGTGGTCGCCCGCGCAGAGCAGGACGTGCGCGGCGGCCTCCGACATCTGCACGACCGCGGTGTTGAAGAACGCGCCCTGCAGGTACCAGGCGGTCTCCTGCGCGGTGAACGGCGGTGGCAGCACCACCGGGCACGTGCCCGCCTCGATCCGGGCCTGCAGGTACGCGGTGAGCCGGTCGCGCCGGTCCAGGTGCCGCAGCCCGGTGCACTTGAGGGCCGTGACGACGTCGTCGGCGTTGCCGACCACGAGGTCCCGGGCGTCGCGCGGGCACGGCTCGGCGAAGACCAGCTCGTGGTAGACCTCGGCCCACACGGGCATCAGCAGGTCGCGCAGCCGTACGCGGGTCGTGCGGTCCGCCGGCAGGGCGTCCAGCGCGCGGCGGACGGCCGCGGTCGCGAGCTCGTCGCTGCGCTCGTGCCGCACCGCCAGGACCTGGCGCGTCGTGCGGGCGACCGTCCGGTAGCGCTCACCGGGCTCGAGGTGCTCCTGGTGCATGTGCGGCCCGGGTGCCAGCCAGTACCAGAAGAGGTCCGACAGCCCGGCGCCGGCGCTGCGCCCGTCGGCGGCGGGGTGCGAGTAGACGTCCTCGAAGTGCTCCGCGCCGACCAGCGGGCCCGGCACGGGGATGCCCTCGGCGCCGTTGACCCGGGCGAACACCCGCTCGCGCAGGCGCACGACCGTGCGTGGCAGCCACCGCGGCAGCGTCCAGAGCACCACCGCCGCCGCGAGGACCGCGAGCGCCGTCGTCACGGGACCGTCACCAGGTCGGGGGTGAGGTCGCGCGGTCGGTGCGCCCCCGCGAGCGCCATGGCGTGGGCGAGGTCGTCGACGAGGTCCGTCAGCACCGACCGGACCCCGTCCGCCCCGCCCTGTGCGAGTCCCCACAGCACGGGCCGGCCGACCATCACCGCGTCCGCCCCCGTCGCGAGCGCCACGAGCACGTCGACGCCGCGACGCACCCCGCCGTCGAGCAGCACCGGCACCCGCCCGTCGACCGCGGCGACCACGCCGGGCAGCGCGTCGAGCGAGCTGACCGTGCCGTCGAGCTGGCGGCCGCCGTGGTTGGAGACCACGACGCCGTCGACGCCGTGCTCGACCGCCAGCCGCGCGTCGGCGGGGTGCAGCACGCCCTTGACGAGCACGGGCAGGGTCGTGGTGGTGCGCAGCCACGCCACGGCGTCCCACCCGAGGTCCGCGTCGACGACCAGCTCGCGCACCCGCCCGTCGGCGTCCCGGAGGTTCTCGCACACCAGACCGGCGGGCAGGTCGGTGAAGCCGTGCCGTGCGTCGCGCGCGTGGCGGCCGCGCACCGGGGAGTCCACGGTGACGACCAGGGCCCGGCAGCCGGCCGCCTCCGCGCGGGCGACGAGCGCCGCCGTGAACGCGCGGTCCGGCTGCACGTACAGCTGGAACCACGTGGTGGCGCCCGTCGCGGCGACGTCCTCGAGCGCGACGGTCGACATGGTGCTCACGGTGAGCAGCCCGCCGGCCGCGCGCACGCCCCGCGCCGTCGCGGCCTCGCCGTCCGGGTGCGCCAGGCGGTGGAACGCGGTCGGCGCGACCACGACCGGTGCGGCGAGCCGCACCCCCGGCAGGTCCGTCGTCAGGTCGGTGGCTCCCGGGCCGCGCAGCACGCGCGGCACCACCCGGCGGCGGGCGAACGCCTCCTCGTTGTCCGTCAGGGTCCGCTCCTCACCGGCCCCGCCGGCGAGGTAGTCGAAGTGCACGGGGTCCAGCACGGCCCGGGCGCCGCGCTCGGCCTCCCGCAGCGGCCCGGGCACGTCAGCGTCCCGCCAGCGCACCGGCCACGAAGCCCTCGAGCGGGGCCACGTGCGCATCGGGCCGGTCCCACCGGTTCTCGAGGTTCTCCGCCAGGTGGTGCGTCGCGACGAGCTGCCCGTGTCGGTGGTGACGGACCACCGGGTGCAGGTACGCCGCGTCGTGCGCGACGCCGGGCTGGTCCTGCGCGATGCGGGCCACGCCGATGTCGAACGGGTCGACCTTGTCGTGGTCGGGCCCGTACTCGAGGGTCACGACGAACGTGTCGTCGTCGTGCCCGTCGGGCCCGAGCCCGACGCGCGCGTGGTACGCGACGGGCACCTCCTCGTGGTAGCGGGCGGTGTCGCCGGCGACGGCGACGACGTCCGCCAGGACGCCGAACTGCTGCCACAGCGCGGAGGACCGGTTGACCCGCTCGACCACGGCGGCGGCGATCGCCGCGGGCGTCGCGGCGACGGGCCGCGAGGGCCACGGCTCGTCGGCGTACCGCCGCTCGAGGATGTGGTGCAGTGCCCGTGTGGCGTACCGGAACCCGTGCACGAACCCGTTGGTGGAGTGCTTGAAGTCGCGCTGCTGGCTGAGGGTCCCGGCGAAGAAGAGCCCCGGCACGTCGACGGACTCCCACTCGTCGGTCTGCGCGGGGAACCGGCCGCCGATCGCGAGCGCCGGCCGGCACGACTCGTCGAACACGCCGGGGTCGAACGCGAACCCGGTGCACGCGAGCACCCGGTCGTAGTGGAGGACGCGGGTCTCGTCGGCCCGGGCGAAGCGGAACGTCACGGCCAGGCCGTCGTCGTCGCGCTCGATGCGCTCGATCGTGCCGTCCAGCACCGCGTTGGCGGACTTCAGCTGGTACGTGTCGAGGAAGTTGTTGTTCACGGCGCGCAGGTGCCCCACGTAGTGCGTGCGCCACGCGAGCCGCACCGAGTCCGGTCCCGCGAGGTGGATGAGGGTGGTCGTCTCCATGAGCGCGTCGGCCGTCTCGAACCCCGAGTTGCCCTTGCCGATGACGAGCACGCGCTGGTCGAGGAAGTCGTCCGGGTCCACGGGCATCGTGTCGTAGCCCTCGACGAGCTCGAACCCGGGGATCGCGGGGCGGTGCAGCCGGCTGACACCCGTCGCGACGACGACCGAGCGGGCCGTCAGGACGTCGTCGCCCACCCGCACGTCGAACAGGTCGCCGCGGCGTGACACCCGCCAGACGGGCGCGCCGTACCGCACCCGCACCTTGGTGCGCTCGGCGAAGTCGGCGAGGTACTGCACCATCACGTCCGCGTCGGGGAAGTACCGGTCCGTGTAGCGCGTGAACCGCAGGTCGGGGTCGTCGCTGAGCAGCGAGTTCCAGTCGAACCGCAGGTTCAGCTCCGGGTCGTCGCTGCCGGTGCGCGGCTTGTTGATCGAGATGAGGCGGCGGTGCCGCGGGTACCGCGCGAAGAACGAGCCCGCGGCGTCGGCCCGCTCGACGACGAGGTAGTCGCGGCGGCCGTCGGCCTCCAGCAGCGCGCCGAGCTGCAGGCCGGCGGGTCCGGCTCCGATGACGAGGTGGTCGAGGGTCACGGTCGTGCCTCCGGGTCGGTGGTGAGGACGACGTGCGCGCAGGTGCGCACGTCCTGCTCGAGCGGACG
The DNA here is from genome assembly GCF_900114185.1 of Cellulomonas sp. KH9. Taxonomy (GTDB): domain Bacteria; phylum Actinomycetota; class Actinomycetes; order Actinomycetales; family Cellulomonadaceae; genus Cellulomonas. The sequence continues at coordinate 637,257 of NZ_FOSE01000002.1, read as the reverse complement.
GTCGGGGTCGACGGGGCGCACCGCGTCCTCCAGTGCGTCGAGGAGGGCGACCGACGCGCTCGCGGTGGGGCGCCGCGCGCCGACGTGCGGGGCCTGCCGCAGCCCCAGCGCGAGGGAGCCGAGCAGCAGCCGCAGGACGACGACGCCGTCGAGCGACCGCAGCGCGGCCTGCGTGCCGAACGGCACGACGTCCTGCGTGCGCAGGTTCGTCGAGAGCGACTGCATGCTGGCCGGGGTCGCGTCCCGGCGGAGCTCGGCCACCAGGGCGGTCGAGGCGAGCTGCACGCCCTGCAGCCCGTGCTGCTGCCCGGGGCCGGCCGCGAGCATCGGCGGCAGCCCGCCGTTGCGGCTCGGGTCCACGAGCAGGTCGAGCTGCCGCTCGGCGAGGTTGCCGAGCTGGGCGGCCACGAGCGCGAGCAGGTCGGCCGCGAACGCCGCGGGCTGCCCGAAGAAGTTGCCGCCATGCACCACCTTGTCCGCCTCGGGGAACAGCAGCGGGTTGTCGCTGACGCCCGCCAGGTCCGCCGTGACGACGTCCTCGACGTACCGCAGCGCGTCGTGCGCGGCCCCGAGCAGCTGCGGTGCGCAGCGGATGGAGTAGGGCTCCTGCAGGGGCCGGGTGCCGGTCGGCGTCAGGCCGGTCAGCAGCTCCCGCATGCGCGTGCCCACGACGGTGGCGCCGGGGTGCGCCCAGCGGGCGAGCAGGTCGGCGTCGGCGAACTGCGGGTCGCACCCCAGCAGGTCGGCGAGCAGGCACGTCAGGCGCACGACGCCCGCGTGCACGGCCCGGACCCCGTCGAGGGCGAGCGCGAGCGCCGCCGTCGTCAGCGACGTGCCGTTGACCAGCGCGAGCGCGTCCCGGCCGTCGAGGTGCAGCGGTGCCAGGCCGGCGGCGTCCAGCGCCTCGCGCGCCGGCAGACGTCGGCCGTCGAGCTCCGCCTCCCCGTCGCCGCGCAGCGCGGCGGCGACCGCGGCGAGGGGGATCAGGTCACCGCTCGCACCCACGGACCCCCACCGCGGCACGACCGGTGCGAACGTCGTCCCGAGCATCGCGGCCAGCGCGTCCAGCACGTCGGGCCCCACCCCCGAGGCGCCCTGGGCGAGCGAGCGGGTACGCACGAGCACGGTGGCCCGGACGAGCCCGGGAGGCAGCGTGGGGCCCTGACCGGCGCCGAGGTGCGCGAGCGTGTTGTCCGCCTGGTCGCGACCGTCGGCCCTGCCGGCGAACCCCACCAGCGCGCCGAAGCCCGTCGTGCGGCCGTACACCGCGCGGTCGCCCGCCACGGCGGCGTCGAGGAGGGCCCGTGCCGCGCCGGTGCGCTCGCGTGCCTCGGGCGGCACGACCACGTCCACCGGGCCGGCGGCCGCCGCGAGCAGGTCACGGGTCCGCAGAGGGGCGGCGAGGTCGACGCGGGTCGTCAGCGCGGCACGGGCTTCCATGCCCCCGACGGTAGGGACGCGATCTCAGAGCGGTGTGAGATGCGTCACCCTACGGTCCGTGCATGACGTCCGCCGGTCCGCAGGGCCCCGACCGCGACCCCGACCACGAACCCGCCCCCGCGGTGCTGTGGCCGCAGCCCGTGCTCGACGTGCTCGCCCGTGACCCGGGGCGCCCGGTCTTCGAGGACGGTGACCGGGTCGTGACGGCGGGGGAGATGGGGCAGGCGGTGGCGCGCGCGGCCGCGGGCCTGCGCGCCGCGGGCGCGGGGCCGGGCGCGGGCGTGGCCCTCGACCTCGGCGTGACGCCGGAGGCGTTCGCCACGACCGTGGCCGCCTTCGCGGTCGGTGCACGGGTGTGCGGCGTCCCGCCCGGGCTCACGTCCGCGCAGCGCGCGGACCTGCTCGCACGCGCCGACGCCACCGTCGTCGTCGACGAGGCCCGCCTGCCCGACCTGCTCGCGACACGCTCGCACGGTCCGCTCGTCGCGGCCGGGCGGCTGGGCGACGTCGCGCGGATCACCTGGACCAGCGGGACCAGCGGGCGGCCCAAGGGCTGCGTGCAGACCTACGCCGCGATGAGCGGTGCGTGGGTGCCGTTCCCGGAGCGGTGGCCGGCCGCGGTCGCGGCGCTCGCGCCCCGGCTCGCCCGCTTCCTGGTGCTCGGGTCGCTGAGCAGCCACGTGATGCTCGAGTACAGCGTGCTGGCGCTCACCGCCGGTGGCGTCCTCGTCGCGGCGCGGCCCCCGGGCTATCCCGCCGCGATCGTGCGGCACCGGGCGACGGCCGGCGTCGTCACCGTCGGGCGGCTCCACCAGCTCGTGCGCGCGCAGCGCGACGACCCCGCCGACCTGTCGACCCTGCGGGCGCTGCTGGTGTCCGGTTCCCCGCTCGCGCCGTCACGGCTGGCGGAGGCGCTCGACGTCCTCGGGCCCGTCGTCTTCCACGGCTACGGGCAGACCGAGACCGGCATGATCGCGATGGTCGCGCCGGACGAGATGCGGTCGCCGCCCGTGCTCGGCACGGTGGGACGCCCGCCGGCGCAGGTCGACGTGCGGGTGCGCGACGGCGAGGTGTGGGTCCGCACGCCGTGCCAGGCGACCGGCTACTGGGACGACCCCGCCGAGACCGCGGAGGTGTTCGTCGACGGCTGGGTGCGCACGCGCGACCTCGGCGAGGTCGACGCGGACGGCTACCTGCACCTGCGGGGCAGGGCGCGGGACGTCGTCATCGTCGACGCCCAGCTCGTGCACGCCGGGGCCGTCGAGCGGGTCCTCGAGCAGGACCCGGCGGTCGCCGAGGCGTACGTCGTCGCCCGGCCCGACGACCTCACGGGGGAGGCGGTGCACGCGTGGGTCGTCCCGGCGCACGGGCGTCGGCCCGACGTCGAGGTGCTGCGCGCCCGCGTGGCGCACACGCTCGGCGCGGTCGCCGTCCCGCAGGCGGTGCACGTCGTCGATCACGTGCCGCTCGCACCGAGCGGCAAGCCCGACAAGCGCGCGCTGGTCGAGCCGCTCGTCAGCTCGTGACCTCGGGCACCGGGTCGGGCGCCCGCGGCGGGTGGACCCAGGCCACGAGGACGACCGAGATGATCATCAGCAGGAACCACGAGACGAGCTTGCTGCCGCCGACGACGTGCCAGCCGTCGACCTGCGACGGGTACAGCCACGCGCCGGCGAACGTGGCGACGTTCTCGGCCAGCCAGATGAAGGCCGCCACCAGGGTGAACGCGAGCAGCACCGGCATCCGCGGGCGGGCGGCGTGGACGCGCAGGTGCATCACGGTGCGACCGAAGACCAGGACGACCGCGGCCAGCAGCACCCACCGGGCGTCCGCGACCCAGTGGTGCGTGAAGAAGTTGGCGTAGACCGCCACGGCCAGCACGGCCGTCACCCGGCGGCGGGGGTACCGGTCGAAGCGCAGCTCGAAGATGCGGAACACCCGCACGAGGTACGAGCCGACGGCGCCGTACATGAAGCCGGAGAACAGGGGCACCGCCCCGACGCGGAGCACGCCCTCGGCCGCGTAGGACCAGGATCCCACGTCGGTCTTGAACACCTCCATGGCGGTGCCGACGACGTGGAACAGCAGCACCACGCGGAGCTCCCGGACGGTCTCCAGGCGCGTGAGGAGCATCCCCACCTGCAGCGCGAGCGCCGCGACCGTCAGGGCGTCGTTGCGCGCGAGCCAGGCGTCGTCCGGGTACCAGAACCGCGCCGCGAGGAGCAGGGCGAGCAGCAGCGCGCCGAACAGGCACGCCCAGCCCTGCTTGAGGGTGAACACGGTGAGCTCGACCAGGCCGGTGCGGACCCGGCGGCCGCGCACCCGTGCCAGGCGGGCACGCGCCCAGGCGTCGACGCGTTCCTCGACGACGGTGAGCTCACGCGCACCGGCGCGCGGCAGGGTGAGGCGCAGGTCCCGTAGCACGACGCCCATCCCACCGCTGCGCTGCGGGGGGACGGGCGTCGGCCGTGGACGGGTCGGCGGGAGGACCTGTGCAGATCCTGTGCGGCACCCGTCGTCGGGTGGCGGTGGAGGTCTGCGGGACCGCCGGTGCGGCTCAGCGCGTGGAGCGCGCCCGGTACCGCTGGACCATCGGGCAGTCGAAGGGGTCGCGGGCCGACAGGCCGACGCGGTTGAGGTACTGCACCACCAGCAGGTAGCTGCGGGGCAGGGAGGTCTCGGTGTACGGCATGCCGATCTGTGCGCAGTGCTCGCGCACCATGCGACGGGCGCGGGCCAGGTGCGGCCGCGGCATGCTCGGGAACAGGTGGTGCTCGATCTGCGCGTCCAGGCCGCCCATGAGCATCGTGACGGTGGTGCCGCCCCCGATGTTGCGCGACGTGAGCACCTGCTTGGACAGGAAGTCCAGGCGGCTGTCGGCGGGGATGATCGCCATGCCCTTGTGGTTGGGCGCGAACGACGCACCCATGTACACGCCGAACACGGCGAGCTGCACGGCGAGGAACGCTGCGGCCATGCCCAGCGGCAGCGCCCACAGGACCAGTGCCAGGTAGATGCCGAGCCGGGCGACGAGGACCACGAGCTCGACCGTGCGGGAGCGGGAGCGCGGGGACGCGAGCAGGCTCTTGAACGCCAGGAAGTGCAGGTTCACACCCTCGAGCGTCAGCAGCGGGAAGAACAGCCAGCCCTGGTGGCGGGTGATCGCCGCCATGAGGCCGCGCTGCTGGACGGCGTCCTGCTCGAGGAACGAGATCGTGTCCCGCTCGATGTCCGGGTCCTTGCCGATCCGGTTCGGGTTCGCGTGGTGCCGTGTGTGCTTGGTCATCCACCACGAGTGGCTGATCCCGACGACGCCGTTGGCGAGGATCCGGCCGAGCCGGTCGTTGGCCGGGCCCGTGAGCATGACCTGACGGTGCGACGCCTCGTGCGCGACGAACGCGAACTGCGTGAGGACCAGCCCGAGGCCGGCGGCGACGAGCAGCTGCCACCAGGAGTGGCCGAGCAGCACGAAGGCCGTCACGAGGCCGGCGAGCACCGTCGTCAGCGCCGCGAGCAGGGAGAAGTAGAAGCCGGGGGTGCGGTCGAGAAGTCCTGCCTCACGCACCTGGGCGGACAGCTCGTGATAGCTGCCGGTGGCGGCCGCCTGACGGGGACGCGTCGGGGCGGGGGGCGCAGGTACGGATGCAGGAGCCACATGACCTCCAGGGCTCGGATCGACTTCCCAGCCGTGGGGGGAGCAGGTGCTCGTGGTGCGGATAGCCCTACCCTACGGCACCGTAGGTTCGGTGTCGCGGGTGTCTGCCCACCAATCGTCCCCACGGTCCGGGTGCCTCACCGGACCTGCGTGCCCCCCGGTGCGCCGCGGTCAGCGGCGGTCCGCGGCCGCCAGACGTGCGGCGCCCACGATGCCGGCGGCGTTCCGGAGCCCGGCGGGCACGATCGGGGTGCGCAGGTCCAGCAGCGGCAGGAACTGCTCGTGCTTCTTGCTCACCCCGCCGCCCACGACGATCAGGTCGGGCCAGAACAGGTCCTCCACGACCGAGAAGTACCGCTGCAGACGCTTCGCCCACTGCTCGAACGACAGGCCCTCGCGGTCCCGCGCGGCGTCCGAGGCGCGCGACTCCGCGTCGTGACCGTCGATCTCGAGGTGGCCGAGCTCCGTGTTGGGCACCAGCACCCCGTCGACGACGAGCGCGGAGCCGATGCCCGTCCCGAGCGTCGCGACGAGCACCACGCCGGGGACGTCGCGAGCCGCGCCGTAGACGACCTCCGCGTACCCGGCGGCATCGGCGTCGTTGACCGCGACCACGCGCCGCCCGGTGGCCTCGCCGATGGTCGCGGCGACGTCGGTGCCGATCCAGGAGTCGTCGACGTTGGCGGCGGACTGGGCGACGCCGTGCAGGATGACCGCGGGGAACGTGACCCCGATGGGCACGTCGTGGTCCAGGTCGAAGGAGTCGACGACCTCGGCGACCGTCCGGGCGACCGCCTGCGGCGTCGCCGGCTGCGGCGTGGGGATCCGCACGCGGTCGGCCGCGAACTCCCCGGTGCGCAGGTCGACCGGCGCCCCCTTGATGCCCGAGCCGCCGATGTCGATGCCGAAGGCCGTCCTGACGACCGTGTCGTCGTGCCCGTGCTTCGTGTCGCCGTGCCCGTGCTTCGCGTGCTTCGTGCCGTCGTGCTTCGCGTCCTTGCTCATGGCAGCGTCAGCACCTCCGCTCCGGTGTCGGTGACCAGCAGGGTGTGCTCGAACTGCGCCGACCGGCTGCGGTCGGCGGTGACGACCGTCCACCCGTCGTCCCACATCTCCCAGTCGGCCGTGCCCAGGTCCAGCATGGGCTCGATCGTGAAGACCATGCCGGGCTCGATGACGGTGGCGTGCTGCGGGGCGGCGTCGTAGTGCGGCACGACGAGCCCCGTGTGGAACGCGGGGCCCACGCCGTGGCCCGTGAAGTCGCGCACCACGCCGTAGCCGAAGCGTGCCGCGTACTTCTCGATGACGCGACCGATGACGTTGATCTCGCGGCCCGGGCGGACGGCGGAGATGCCCCGCTGCAGGGCCTCGCGCGTGCGCTCGACGAGCAGCCGGGACTCCTCGTCCACGTCGCCGGCGAGGAACGTCGCGTTGGTGTCGCCGTGCACCCCGTCGACGTAGGCGGTGACGTCGATGTTCACGATGTCGCCGTCCTCGACGACCGTGGAGTCGGGGATGCCGTGGCAGATGACCTCGTTGACCGACGTGCACAGCGACTTGGGGAACCCGCGGTACCCGAGCGTCGAGGGGTACGCGCCGTGCGCGACGAGGAACTCGTGGCCGATCGCGTCGAGCTCGTCGGTGGTCACGCCGGGCACCACGTGCCGTCCGGCCTCCTGCAGCGCCTGCGCGGCGATCCGTGCGGCGTGCCGCACGCGCTCGATCGTGCCCGCGTCGAGCACGTCCGGCCCGCGCCACGGCGCGGGCATCGGCTTGTCGACGTACTCCGGGCGGGGGATGTGCGCGGGGACCGCGCGCCGCGGGCTGACCTGCCCGGGGACGAGCGCGGTGCGCGGCGGGTGGACCGGCGGCATGACTGGCAGTCTACGTAGCGACGGGGTGGGACTGCCCGCCGGGACGAGAGGAGCCGACGTGGCCGAGTACTTCTACAACACCCGGACCCACCAGGTGGAGGAGGGGCGCCACAGCGACTGGGCGCAGCTCATGGGTCCGTACGCCACGCGTGAGGAGGCCGAGCACGCGCTGGCGCGGGCCCGGTCGCGCAACGAGTCGTGGGACGCCGAGGGTCGGGCCTGGGAGGGCGACGACCGCTCGTGACGGTGCGTCCGGCCCCGGCGCCAGCGCCGGGGCCGGACGGCTCACGGCGTCGGTGCTCGCGACGTCAGGCGTCGAACGTGTGCCCGGCGGCGGGGAAGGTCCCGGAGCGGACCTCGTCCACGTAGTCGCGGGCTGCCGCGCCCAGCGCGCGGCCGACCTCGCCGAACCGCTTGGCGAAGCGCGGGGACCAGTCGCCCATGCCCGCCATGTCGACCCACACCAGTACCTGGCCGTCGCACTCCGGGCCGGCCCCGATGCCGATCGTGGGGACGCGCACCACCTCGGTGACCCGGGCGGCGACGGGCGCGGGGACCATCTCCAGCACGATCGCGACCGCGCCGGCCTCCGTGACGGCCACGGCGTCCTCGCTGATCTGCTCGGCGCCGCCGTTGCCGCGGCCCTGCACCCGCGGGCCGCCCAGCGCGTTCTCGGACTGCGGCGTGTACCCCAGGTGGGCCACGACGGGGATGCCCGCCTGCGTCAGGGCGCGGATCTGCGCGACGGACCGCAGGCCGCCCTCGAGCTTGACGGCCGAGACGCCGGTCTCCTTCATGACGCGCACCGCGCTGGCCAGCGCCTGCTCCGGGCCGGCCTCGTAGGTGCCGAAGGGCAGGTCCGCCACGACGAAGGCCCGCTCGACGGCACCGGCCACGGCGCGGGCGGCGACGACGATCTCGTCGAGCGTCACCGGCAGCGTCGTCGTGTGCCCGTGCATGGTGTTCCCGATCGAGTCGCCGACCAGCAGCATGTCCACGCCGGCCTGGTCGAAGATCCGCGCCGTGGGCGCGTCGTAGGCCGTGAGCATCGTCAGGCGCTCACCGCGCTCCTTGGCAGCCTGCAGGTGGTGGACGCGCACGCGGCGCGGTGTCGGGGCGTCACTGGTCGGCATGCCGCGAGCCTAGTCGCGAGGTCGCCGGCGGGGGCGGCCCCCGCGGCCGCCGGCGCGTTCCCGGGGCCGTTCCGGGCCCGTCGCGTGCCTGCTGCGTGCCTGCTCCGTCCCCGCTCGGAGGCCCGCTCGGACGACGCGGCGCGGCCACCCGCGTGACGGTCGCACCGGTGCGGCCCGTCATCAGGCAGGATGTACGCCATGGACAGGCAGCAGGAGTTCGTCCTCCGGACCGTCGAGGAGCGGGACATCCGCTTCATCCGTCTGTGGTTCACGGACGTGCTCGGCATGCTCAAGTCGGTGGCGGTCGCGCCGGCGGAGCTCGAGCAGGCGTTCAGCGAGGGCATCGGGTTCGACGGCAGCGCGATCGAGGGCCTCACGCGCGTGTACGAGGCGGACATGATCGCCAAGCCCGACCCCTCGACGTTCCAGATCCTGCCGTGGCGGGGGGAGCGGCACGGCACGGCGCGCATGTTCTGCGACCTGCTGACGCCGGACGGTGAGCCGTCGCTGGCGGACTCGCGGTACGTCCTCAAGCGTGCGCTGGACCGTGCGAGCGACCGCGGCTTCACCTTCTACACGCACCCCGAGGTGGAGTTCTACCTCTTCGACGCGCCGGCCGACCCGCTGCGTCCGCTCGTACCGGTCGACCGTGGCGGGTACTTCGACCACGTCCCGCGCGGCACGGCGCACGACTTCCGGCGCGCCGCGATCACGATGCTCGAGTCCATGGGCATCTCGGTGGAGTTCTCCCACCACGAGGCCGGGCCGGGGCAGAACGAGATCGACCTGCGCTACGCCGACGCGCTGACGACGGCCGACAACATCATGACGTTCCGCACGGTCGTCAAGGAGGTCGCGCTCGAGCAGGGCGTGTTCGCGTCGTTCATGCCCAAGCCGCTGGCCGACCAGCCGGGCTCCGGCATGCACACGCACCTCTCGCTCTTCGAGGGGGACCGCAACGCGTTCCACGAGCCGGGCGCGCCGCTGGAGCTGTCCAAGGTCGCGCGGTCCTTCATCGCCGGCCTGCTGACGCACGCGGCCGAGATCACGGCGGTGACGAACCAGTTCGTCAACTCCTACAAGCGCCTGTGGGGCGGTGCGGAGGCCCCGAGCTTCGTGTGCTGGGGCCACAACAACCGCTCGGCCCTGGTCCGCGTGCCGATGTACAAGCCCGGCAAGGGCAACTCGAGCCGGGTCGAGTACCGCGCGGTCGACTCGGCCACCAACCCCTACCTCGCCTTCGCCGTGCTGCTGGCCGCCGGCCTCAAGGGCGTCGAGGAGGGGTACGCGATGCCCGAGGGCGCCGACGACGACGTGTGGGAGCTGACCGACGCCGAGCGCAAGGCGCTCGGCATCGAGCCCCTGCCGACGTCGCTCGAGGCGGCGATCGAGGTCATGCAGCGGTCCGAGCTGGTGGCGGAGACGCTGGGCGAGCACGTGTTCGACTACTTCCTGCGCAACAAGCGCCAGGAGTGGGCCGAGTACCGCGCGCAGGTGACCCCGTACGAGCTGCAGCGGTTCCTGCCGCTGATCTGATCCGATGACCACGTCCACCGGCCGTGGGACCTCGCTCGCGACGCGGCTGACGCGCGCGGGTGCGGCGGACGTGCCGCGCGCCGAGCGCCTGCTCGCCGACGCGGCGCTCCTGGCCGTCGACCCGGACGTCGTCGAGCACGTGGTCGGGGGGCTGGCGGACGTCGGCGACCCCGACGAGGCGCTGCTGGCGGTCGCGAAGGTCGCCGGCGCGGTGCAGCGCGACCCGGAGCTGTCCCGCGTGCTGCACGACGTGCTCGCCGACGACGGCCCGGCCCGGCGTCGGCTGCTGGCCCTGACGGGTGCGTCGCCCGCGCTCGGCAACACGCTCGCGGCGCACCCCGCGAACCTGCGCGTCGTCGCCGACCCCACGCCGGGCACCGGCGTCGCGGCGGCCGACGTGCGCGCCGAGCTGCTGCGGGCCGTCGACGCGGACCCGGACGCGCCGGTCCCGGTGGCCCGGCTGGCGGGTACGCCGGGGATCGACGCGATGCGCCGCGCGTACCGGACGCGGCTGCTGCGGATCGCCGCGACCGACCTCACGGCCGAGGACCCGCTGAGCCGGCTGCCGGGGGTCGGTGCGGCCCTGGCCGACCTGGCCGCGGCGGCGCTCGAGGCCGCGCTCGCTCTGGCGCGGGCGGACCTCGAGGACGAGGGCCGCGGGGTGCGCCTCGCCGTCATCGGCATGGGCAAGGCCGGCGGTCGGGAGCTCAACTACGTCTCGGACGTCGACGTCGTGTACGTCGCCGAGCCCGTCGACGGCACCCCCGAGGACGAGGCGATGATCGCCGGAGCCCGGCTGGCCGCCGGGCTGGCGCGCGCGTGCTGCGCGCCCGCGGGGGAGCCCGCGCTGTGGCCGGTGGACGCCGCGCTGCGGCCCGAGGGCAAGGACGGGCCCTTGGTGCGGACGCTCGCCAGCCACCGCGCCTACTACGAGCGCTGGGCCAAGACGTGGGAGTTCCAGGCGCTGCTCAAGGCCCGGCCGCTGGCCGGGGACGTCGAGCTCGGACGCGCGTACGTCGAGACCGTCAACCCGTTCGTGTGGTCCGCGGTCCAGCGCGAGCACTTCGTCGAGGACTCCCAGGCCATGCGGCGGCGCGTCGAGGCGCACGTGCCGCGGGCCGAGGCCGACCGCCAGCTCAAGCTCGGCGTCGGGGGTCTGCGGGACGTCGAGTTCACGGTCCAGCTGCTGCAGCTGGTGCACGGGCGCGCCGACGAGAGCATCCGGAGCCCCAGCACGCTGACGGCGCTGGCGGCACTGGCCGCCGGCGGCTACGTGGGCCGGGAGCACGCCGGGCAGCTGGCCGTCTGCTACCGGTGGATGCGGACCATGGAGCACCGCATCCAGCTGCACCGGCTGCAGCGCACCCACCTCGTCCCGACGTCGGAGGCCGACCTGCGCCGCCTGGCGCGGACCATGGGCATGCGTGCCGAGGGTCCCGAAGGGCTGCTCGAGCGGTGGCGGTCCACCCGGCGCGAGGTGCGGCGACTGCACGAGGAGCTGTTCTACCGGCCGCTGCTGCCGGCGACCGCGGCGCTGTCGACCGAGGAGGCGCGGCTGGCGCCGGAGGCGGCGCGCGCCCGGCTGGCCGCGATCGGGTACCGGGACCCGGCCGGTGCCGTCCGGCACATCGCCGCGCTGACCGACGGCGTCTCCCGGCGGGCGGCGATCCAGCGCCAGCTGCTGCCCGTCATGCTCGGCTGGTTCGCGGACGGGGCCGACCCCGACGGCGGGCTCCTCGCCTTCCGGCGCCTGTCCGACCAGCTCGGCACGACGCACTGGTACCTCAAGCTGCTGCGTGACTCGGGCAGCGCGGCGCAGAACCTCGCGCAGGTGCTGTCGACGTCCCGGTACGTCGCCGACGCGCTGCGGCGCTCGCCCGAGTCGGTGACCTGGCTGGACGACGACGCCGAGCTCGCGCCCCGGTCGGCGGAACGGCTCGCTGCGGAGGCCGACGCCGTGCTGCGCCGCGCGTCGGAACCCGTGCCTGCCGTGACGGCGCTGCGCGCGCTGCGCCGTCGCGAGCTCGCGCGCACCGCGGTCGCCGACGTCCTGGGCGTCACCACCGGGGTGCGGGCCTCGCAGAGCCTGACCGTCACGGCCGACGCCGTGCTCGCCGGGACGCTGCGCGTCGCGGAGTCCGACGCGCGCACCGCTGCGGGGCTCGACGTGAGCCCGACCCGCCTGCTGGTCGTCGCGATGGGACGCCTCGGCGGGCGCGAGATGGCCTACTCGTCGGACGCCGACGTGCTCTTCGTGCACGACCCGCTGCCCGGCGCCGACGGCAAGGTCGCCCAGGACTTCGCGGTGTCGGTCGCCACGCGCGTGCGCCAGCTGCTGGGGGCCGTGGGGCCAGAGCCGACGCTGAGCGTCGACGCGGACCTGCGCCCCGAGGGCCGCAACGGGCCCCTGGCGCGGTCGTTCGACGCGTACGTCGAGTACTACCAGCGGTGGTCCTCCCCGTGGGAGAGCCAGGCGCTGCTGCGGGCACGGCCGGTGGCGGGCGACCACGAGCTGGGGGAGCGGTTCGTCGCGCTCATCGACCCGCTGCGGTACCCCGCCGGAGGTCTCGACGCCGCGACCGAGCGTGAGATCCGGCGCATCAAGGCACGGGTGGAGGCCGAACGGCTCCCGCGCGGTGTCGAGCCGTCGCGGCACCTCAAGCTGGGCCGCGGTGGCATCAGCGACGTCGAGTGGACGGCGCAGCTGCTGCAGCTGCAGCACGCGCACGCCGTGCCGGGTCTGCGGACGACCTCGACGCTCGACGCGCTGGACGCGGCGTGCGACGCCGGGCTGCTCGACGCGGACGACACGGCCGTCCTGCGCGAGGCCTGGTTGCTCGCGTCCCGCGTCCGCGACGCGAACGTCCTGTGGACGGGGCGCGCCGAGGGGGCGCACGCCGACGTCCTGCCGCACGACCGCACGGCGCTCGCGGGCGTCGCGCGCGTGCTGGGTCACCCCCCGGGCTCGGGTGCCATGCTCGAGGAGACGTACCTGCGGACCGCGCGCCGCGCGCGGGCCGTCGTGGAGCGGGTGTTCTACGGCTGACGTCGCGGTGGTCCGCCGGACGGGTGACCCCTACAGTCGAACGGGTGACGGCGACCACGGGCGGGCAGACGCAGGGTGCGACCGGCTGTCCGGTGCGCAAGACGGCGCAACCCGGTGACGGCAGCGGCCCGGAGATCGAGCACGTCGCGGGGGAGCGCCCGCGCTGGCGCATCCGGTCCTACGCGCTGGCCCGTGACGTGCTGCGGCGCCCCGAGCACACGCGGCAGGCCGGGTTCGGTGCCGACGACGTCGGTGGTGGTGGACCGGTGCGGATCCGCCCGCCGATCCTCTTCGTCGAGGGGGAGGTCCACCACGCGCAGCGGCGCGCTGCGGCCCACCTGTTCGCCCCGCGCGTCGTGGCCGGGTACCGCGACTGGATGCAGGCGACCGCCGAGCGCGTCGTCGCGCAGGTGCGCACCGACCGGTGGACGGACGTGACGGCGCTGAGCATGCAGATGGCGGTCGAGGTCGCGTCCCGCGTGATCGGCCTGGACCACGGCTCGTCGCCGCGGATGCGCGCGCGCCTCGACGCGTTCTTCGCGCCCCCGCCGCGGCCCGGGTCACCGCTCGCCGGCGTGAGGGAAGCCCTGCGCGGCACCGCGATGCTGCGGTTCTACGTGCTCGACGTGAAGCCCGCCATCCGCGCGCGACGGCGGCGGCGGCGCGAGGACCTCATCAGCAGCCTGCTGGACGAGGGCTACTCGGACCTGGAGATCCTCACCGAGTGCGTCACGTACGCGGCGGCGGGCATGGCGACGACGCGCGAGCTCATCGCGGCAGCCGTGTGGCACCTGCTCGACGACGACGCGCTGCGTGCCCGGTACCGCGCGTCCGACCGGGACGGCCGGGTCGCGATCCTCGAGGAGGTGCTGCGCGTCGAGCCGGTCGTCGGGCACCTGCTGCGCCGCACGACGGCGCCGCTGACGCTCGAGGGGCCCGACGGACCCGTCGAGCTCCCGGTCGGTGCCCTGGTCGACGTGGACGTCCGGGCGGTCAACGCCGATGCCGGTGTCGTGGGCGCCGACCCGCACGCGGTGCGCCCGGGACGGACCATGACGCGTGCCTCGGGGCCGGCCGTGCTCGCCTTCGGCGACGGCCACCACCGGTGCCCGGGTGCGCCGCTCGCGTCCGCGGAGACCGAGGTGTTCGTCTCCGCCCTGCTGCGTGACGACCTCGCTGCCGCGGGGCCGCCCCGCGTGCGGTGGAGCGAGGTCAGCCAGGGGTACGACCTCACCGCGCTGCGCGTGCGGCGCGTCCCCCTGCGCGCCTGACCGCCCCGACCCGCCCTGCCGCCGTTCAGGCGACGGCGATCGCGGGCGTGGTGGTCGCGGCCGTCGCGCGTGCCGCGCGGCGTGTCCCGACCGTGTGGATGACGAGCCCGACGACGACCCAGCCGCCCAGCGTGAGGCCGGCGGTGAGCCCGCCCGTGCCTCCGAAGTAGGCGACCGAGCGCACCAGGGTGCCGGTGGCCCCCGGGGGCAGGATCTGCCCGAAGGTGCCGAGCCCGGCGGGCAGCCAGGCCGAGGTGGTGGCGATCCCCGCGAACGGGTTGCCGAGGAACATCATCGTCATGGCGCCGGCCGTGAAGCCCTTGCCGCCGAAGGCCTCCTGCAGACCGGTCAACGGGAACGCCATCGCGGCGATGCCGAGCGCCATCGCGCCGGCGACGGGGAGGAACGCCGACTCGATGCTGCCGAACGCGAACCGCAGCACCGCGGCGACGACCAGCCCGCCGACCACGGAGAACGTCAGCAGGCCGACGAGCTTCCACGTGTTGCTGCGGGCGAAGGCGGTCCGGAACGCGACGACGGGCACGATGCCGCCGAAGACGAGCGGGAAGGCGAGCCCGCCGATGCCGATGCCGGACGGGTCGCTGGTGGGCAGGGGGACGACGTCGCTGGTGCTGACGGGCACCCCGAGCGCGGTCCCGAGGCCCTGCGCGGTCGCGGTGACGGTCTGGGCGATGCTCGCGCCGCCCGCGGACGCGACCACGCTGTGGACGCCCTGCGGGTCGACCACGAAGCCGCCGACGACCTCGCGGTCCTCGACGGCGCGCTCGAGCGCGTCCTGCGTCGGGAGGTGGCGGACGTCGTAGGCGTCGGGGGCGGCAGCCGTCAGGGCCTCCTCGAACCGCGCCGTCTCCTGCGACGACCCGACCAGCCCGACCGGCAGGTCGCGGGGCCCGCTCTTCAGCGAGGGGAGGATGAAGATCGCCAGCAGGACGGCCAGCACGGCGCCGAGGGCCACGGTCATGCCGACCAGGGTGGCCAACGGGCGGCGGGCGGTGCGGGTGGCGGGGGCCTCGTCCGTGGCGGGGTCGGGGACCAGGTCGAGCGTCGCGGTCATCGGTGTCCTTCGAGGGGGCTGCAAGCGGAAGTTCTTCCTCCGCTTATATGGAGGCTACCCCTCCGGTTATGGTGGTGGAACCCAGGACGGCAGGATCGTGGCGGACATCACCCCAGGAGGAGCGCATGCGAGCCGATGCAGCACGGCGCCGCGGACGGCTGGTCCGCGCGGCCCGTCGGCTGTTCGCAGCCCACGGCAGCGACGTGGCACTCGAGGCGGTCGCCGAGGCGGCCGAGGTGGGCATCGCGACGCTCTACCGCAACTTCCCCTCGCGTGCCGCACTCGCGGACGAGGTGGCCGTCGCGATCCTCGACGACGTGCACGCGGCGGCCGACGAGGCGCTGCGTGCCATGCGCGGCGACGCGGCGGCGGCGTGGCGGGCCTACGTCCTGCGGCTCGTCGAGCTCGACCTGGGGGCGCTGTCGGCTGCACTGTCCGACCACGTCGCGGACCTCTCGGACACGGTCCGCACCGCCCAGGCCGAGACGCTCGGCGGCGTGGGTGAGGTGCTGGCGGCCGCACGCCGGGCCGGTCTGGTGCGCCACGACCTCCAGCCGCTCGAGCTGATCCTCGGGGTGGGCATGGTCACGCGGCCGCTGCCCGAGCCCGTCGCCCGTGACGTGCCCGAGCTGGTGCCGCGCATGGTCGAGATCGTCCTCGCCGGCCTCCGCCCGCCCGCGGGTCGCGACGTCTAGGGTCGTCGCCGTGGCGGACGCGGACGGGACACCGGCGGAGCCCGAGCGCGAGCCGCTCACCGCGGCGCCGTGCGCGTGGCTGACGACGCTGCGGCGGGACGGGTCGGCGCACGTCACGCCCGTGTGGTTCCTGCACGATCCCGGCACCTTCTGGATCGCGAGCTCGACGGTGAACGTCAAGGTCGCGAACATCCGGCGCGACCCGCGGGTCGTGCTCGCGATCGACGGGTCCGGACCGCGGCCGGTCGTCGCCCAGGGGCGGGCGCGCGTGCACCACGACATCGGGTCGTACCCCACGCTCCTGGCCCGGTTCGCCGGGAAGTACGGCGGATGGGACGCCGCCGACCCGCGCCAGGACGGGCCGCGCGTCCTCCTCGAGGTGCAGGTCGACCGGTGGCTCCTGGGGCCCGGCACCGCGCGGTGACGGCGCTGCGGACGTCCTCAGGAGCGGCCCGGTACCGGCGGACGCGTCCCGCGGCGCGCCACCACGGCCAGGGTGGCCACGACGCCCAGCGCCGCCCACCACCCGTACAGCAGCCCGGCGGCGCCGCCGTCGGCCGGTGAACCGGCCAGCGTCCCGCGCCCCAGGTCCGCTGCCGGCGCGAGCCACAGGTCCGCCTCCGGCGCGAGCGCCAGGGCCGCCGAGGCCGTGGGCACCGGACCGAGGGTGGCCCCGACGACGCATGCCAGCCACACCGCCTGCACCAGGAGGAAGGAGCCCGCGCGCCTCCCGCCGTCGTGCAGCATCCACCAGGTCAGGGATCCGACGACCGCGGCCACGAGCACGGCCGCCAGCAGGACGGACCCCGCCGCGGCGTGGTGGGTCGTGCCCACCGGCAGCAGCCACGTGGCGGCGACCCGGACCTGCCAGGCCAGGCCCGGGTGGGCCGGTGCGTGCTCGTCCACCAGGCCGAGCACCGCCCCGCGGGCGGCCACGAGGAGCAGCCAGCCACCGCCGGCGAGCACCGCAGCGACCACGGCGCCCGTCCGGGCGGTGGGATCCGCGCCGCGAGGCGCAGCGGCGTCCCGGCGCCAGGCGACCCGCGCGACGAGGAGCGCGACCAGCCACCCGTACGCGACCCCCCAGCCGGCCGAGGCGCGGACGTGCGCCCAGCCGTCGGCGCTCAGTATGAGGTACCAGAAGTCCGGGGTGAGGTACGCCCCGCCGGGAGCGCCGACGGCGACCGGCGCACTCACCACCGACGCGACCACCCCGCCACCGACCACGGCGGACCACACGCCGAGCGCACGGGGGACGGTCCCCGGCGTGGTCGACCGGACGGCCGGGATCGTCAGCAGCGCCGACACGGCCACCAGCACGACGGCGGCGACCAGCAGCCCGTTCGTACCGCCGCCGGCCCCCGGCGGGTGCGGCACCAGCAGCCCGGCCGCACCGGTGGGCACGCCGGCCTGGCTCACCATGCGCCGGAGCCCCGTGCTGACCAGCAGCACGACCAGGCTGAGGACGGGGACCAGGAGGCGAGGGTCGCGCCACGTTCGGTCGTCCCGCCGCCCGGAGCCGGCCCGCGGCTCGCCACCCGTGTCGTCCGGCTCGGTGACGGCCTCCCGCGGCTCGGTGGCCGTGCCCGCCTGCGCTCGCGGGTGCAGCCGGGGTGCGCCGAGCACGGCGACGGCCACCAGCGCGGCCACCCACCCGTACGCCAGCCCGGCGGCGCCGCCGTCGGTCGGGCCCAGCAGGGCGTCCTGCGCGCGTACCCAACGGCCGTCGCCGTCGGGGTCCAGCGCGTCGCCCCGCAGCACCGTGGGCAGCGCCCCGACGGCTGCGCCGACCACGCACGCCATCCAGACGCCCTGCACGACGATCCGTCGGGCGCCGTGGGGCACGGCCCACCGGGCCGCCGACCACGTCAGTGCGCCGACGACGGCGGCGACGAGGACCCCGGCAAGCAGGACCACCGGCACCGGTACGTCCGTGGCGCTGGTCACCGGCAGCAGCCGGTCGGTGACCGCGCGCAGGGCCGCAGCGGTGGGTGACCGGGGCGTGGTGACGGCGGTCGTCACGGTGGCGTCGGACCACGCGTGGGCCAGGGCGACAACCGTCCATCCCGCACCGGCCACGGCGCCGGCGGCGGCTGCCGCGGGTAGGGCACGAGCGGCCGGTACCAGGTGCGCACCGGGAGCGGTGCGGCGCTCCCACCGGACGGTGACGAGCGCCACGGCCCACCCGTACCCGACGCCCCAGGCGCCCGCGTGCCACAGGGCGTCCACCGAGCCGCCCGGCTGGACCGCCGTGGCGACGACGCCGGCGACCGTGACGGCGAACCACAGCGCGAGCGCGCGCAGCGCCGGTGGTGCGGTCCGCTCCCGCAGGGCCGGCCGCGCGGCGAGCAGCAGGACGCCGACGAGCACGGCCGCGGTCAGCGTGGCGCCGGGCAGGCCGCGCAGCGGCTCGCGCACCAGGCCGCTCGCGGGTGTCGACGGCGCCAGGAGGCCGACGAGCCCGGCGGGCGCACCCGTGCGCGTGCCGACGGCGTGGAGGAGCCCGCAGACGAACCACGCCAGGACGGCTGCCGCCGTGAGCAGCACGTCGGTCCGACGCAGCACCTCGGTCCGTCGCAGCACCTCGGGCCGGCGGGTCCCGGGTCCGCCCGGGGCGCCTGGCCCGTCGTGCGCATCCGGTGTGGTGGGGATCACGGCGAGAACGTAGCAGCGGCGGTCCACCGGGGCGGGCGAATCCGGCACCCGCCCTGGGCGTGACGGGGGACGGGGTCTGCGGCGTGACCCGGACGCCGGGAACCGAGCCGATACCGTGGGTGCCGTCCGGCGCCGGCACTTCGGCACCTCGAGGCGGCGTGACGCCGCGCGGACCACGGCCCGGAGGAGCGTCGACGGCGAGCTTGTCACCGCGTCTGCGCCGCGTCGTCGACGCCCTGCCGCTGCGCCCGGGCCTGCGCGTGCTCGAGGTCGTTGGCGCGCCGGGTGCGGCGGCGCGCGAGGTCGCTGCACGCGTCGGGCCACGGGCCACGTGCTCGTGCTCGACCGCTCCCCGGAGGGCGTCGCGCGCACCCGGGCCGGGTGCCGCGCCGACATCGAGGCCGGCGTGCTGTCCACGCTGTGCGCGCACGTCGAGGACTTCACGCTGTCGGACGGGGTCGCACCGTTCGACCTCGCCTTCGCCTGTCGGGCCGTCGCGGACGTCTGCGTGCGGTCGGGCAGGACAGCGCGGCACCCCCGCCACCACGAGGGTGACGGGGGTGCCGTTTCCTGCAGGTCAGACGCTCACGGGAGCAGCCGTGACGCCTGACGACTCAGCAGTCGTAGTAGAGCTCGAACTCGTGCGGGTGCGGACGCAGCCGGATCGGGTCGACCTCTGCCGAGCGCTTGTAGTCGATCCACGTCTGGATGAGGTCCGGCGTGAAGACGTTGCCGGCGGTCAGCCAGTCGTGGTCGGCCTCGAGGTTGTCGAGCACCTCGGACAGCGAGCCCGGGACCTGCTGGATGAGGGCGTGCTCCTCGGGGGGCAGCTCGTACAGGTCCTTGTCGACCGGCTCGGGCGGCTCGATGCGGTTCTGGATGCCGTCGAGGCCGGCCATGAGCATGGCCGCGAACGCCAGGTACGGGTTCGACGACGGGTCCGGCACGCGGAACTCGATGCGCTTGGCCTTCGGGTTCGAGCCGGTCACCGGGATCCGGATGCACGCGGAGCGGTTGCGGGCCGAGTAGACCAGGTTGACCGGCGCCTCGAAGCCGGGGACCAGGCGGTGGTAGGAGTTCACCGTTGGGTTGGTGAACGCCAGCAGTGCCGGGGCGTGCTTGAGCAGGCCGCCGATGTACCACCGGGCCATGTCGGACAGGCCGCCGTAGCCCTTCTCGTCGAAGAACAGCGGCTCGCCGTCCTTCCACAGCGACTGGTGCACGTGCATGCCCGAGCCGTTGTCACCGAACAGGGGCTTCGGCATGAAGGTGGCCGTGCGGCCGTTCTCGTGCGCGACGTTCTTCACGACGTACTTGAACAGCTGGACCTTGTCGGCCGACTTGCCGAGGGTGTCGAAGCGGTAGTTGATCTCCGCCTGGCCGGCCGTGCCGACCTCGTGGTGGGCGCGCTCGACCTGGAAGCCGAGCTCGTCGAGCTGCAGCGAGATCTGGTCGCGCAGGTCGGCGAAGTGGTCGACCGGCGGCACGGGGAAGTAGCCACCCTTGTAGGGCGTCTTGTGCCCGAGGTTGCCACCCTCCTCCTTGCGTCCGGTGTTCCAGGCGCCCTCGATGGAGTCGATGTAGTAGAACGACGCGTCCTGGCGGGTCTGGAACCGGATGTCGTCGAAGATGTAGAACTCGGCCTCGGGCGCGAAGAACGCGGTGTCCGCGATGCCGGTCGACTTCAGGTACGCCTCGGCCTTGGCGGCGACCTGGCGGGGGTCGCGGCTGTACGGCTCGTCGGTGTACGGGTCGACGATGTGGAAGTTGATGTTGAGCGTCTTCTCCGTGCGGAACGGGTCGACGTACGCCGTCGTCAGGTCCGGGATCAGCTTCATGTCCGACTCGTGGATCGCCTGGAAGCCGCGGATCGAGGACCCGTCGAACATCTGGCCGTCGGTGAAGAAGTCCGCGTCGAGCGAGGCGGCGGGCACGTTGAAGTGCTGCATCACGCCCGGCAGGTCGCAGAACCGCACGTCGACGAACTTGACGTCCTCGCTCCTGATGAACGCCAGGACTTCCTCCGGCTTGGTGAACATCCGCTGCTCCTCGGTCGATGGTGCCCGGTCGTCCCGGGCACGAGCGAGGCTAGGAGCGGGGCGTTTCCCTGTCGTGGCCCTGCTGTTTCCGGGAGGTTACGGGGGTCGTTGCCAGGTAACGATCCCACGACACGACGGGTGGGCGGGCCGTCCTGGTCGCGCACGTACGCTGGACGCATGGTGACGCGTGACTCGGTCGGCTCCTGGCTCGAGGGTGGTCCCCGCGGCGACGACGACGGCCGTGCGGCGGGCGCCGCGCTCGGTCTGCCGGCCTCCGGCCCGGGGTCGATGGCGCGGCTCGGGCGGCGGCTGGTCGCCCTCGCGATCGACTGGGTCGCGTGCCTCGCCGTGTCCGCCGTGCTGCTGCCGGCGCGCTCGGACGGCGCGTTCCTGCTGCGTGGCGACTCGTTGGGGACGCTGGCCGTCTTCGCGGTCGAGAACGTCGTGCTCGTCGCCACTCTCGGGCACACGCTCGGTCACCGCGTGGCCGGTCTCCAGGTCCGGCGTCTGCTCCGGCCGTCCCTCGACCGTCCGCCCGTGCCGGCGCCCGGGGCGCCCGGACCCGTCGCCGCGCTCCTGCGCACGCTCCTGCTGTGCCTCGTGCTGCCCGCCGTGGTCTGGGACCCCGACGGTCGCGGTCTGCACGACCGCGCCGCGGGCACGGTGCTGGTCCGACGCTGAGCGGGGTCCGCCGCTGAGCCGCCCACGACTCGTCCGCCGCGGCGCGGGCCGGGCGGGCCCGCGGGCGTCAGCGCCCGCGCATGCCCTTGCGGTCGGGGCGCGCGCGCATCGGGTCGATGCCCTTCGGGACGGGCAGCCGCGCGGCGCCGAGCGAGGTCACGCGCCGCAGCACGACGGCGACCTCGGCCTTGGTGAGCTGGCCCTTCAGCTTGGTGACGGTGCGCGGCAGCTTGCGCAGCGGGACCTGGCCCGCGCCGTCGCCGACCTGGATGAGGTGGATGGGGGCGCCGGACACGACGCGCGCCGTGCGCTTGCGCTCCGCCTCGAGCAGCTTGCCGATGCGGTGCGGCGGGCCCTCGCCGACGAGGACCACGCCCGGCCTGCCGACACCGCGGAACACGAGGTCCTGCGTGCGGGGGTCGGCCGCGACGGGCTCCTGCGTGAACGTCCAGCCGCGACGCAGGGTCCCCAGCGCGGCGAGCGACGCCCCGGGCTGGCCCTCGATGCGGCTGTAGGCGGCGGTCTCGGCGCGGCGGGCGAGCACGAACATGCCGCCCAGGACCGCGAACGGGACGCTGAGGATCAGCACGTACACCGGCTGGCCGATGACCTGGCCGATCACGACGCCGAGCGTGACGATCCCGACGAAGACGCCGAGCATGATCCACGTCACGGCGGGGTCGGTCTGGCGGGTGATCCGGTACGCCTGCCAGATCTGGTGGTACCAGCGGGTCTTCTTGACCTTCCCGCTGCCCTTCGCCGTGCCCTCGGGGGAGCTCTGCGGGGACGTGGAGCGCTCGCGTGCCATGACCCGGGAGTCTACCGGCGCGTCGGGGCGCGCACGTCCGGTCCGCCGGACGGCGCGACCGCGGGCCGGGTCGGTCCGCGTGCGGCCGTGCTGCTCAGCGCCCCGGAGGGCCGCTCAGGCGAGCGGCGTGCGGGACAGCAGGGCCGACGCCTCCTGGCGGGCGGTCGTCGGCTCGCCCAGGTGCGCGAGCGCGGCGGGGATCTCCAGGCCGCGCCGGCGCATGGCCTGGCCCCACAGCCGGCCCGCGCGGTACGACGAGCGCACCAGCGGCCCGGACATGACGCCGAGGAAGCCCAGGCGCTCCGCCTCCTGCGAGAGCTCGACGAACTCCTCGGGGCGCACCCACCGCGCCACCGGGTGGTGCCGGACGGACGGGCGCAGGTACTGGGTGATGGTGATGAGGTCGCAGCCCGCCTCGTGCAGGTCGCGCAGCGCGTCCACGACCTCCTCGGTCGTCTCGCCCATGCCGAGGATGAGGTTCGACTTGGTGACGAGCCCGGCCTCGCGGGCGCGGGTGATCACGGAGAGCGAGCGCTCGTAGCGGAAGCCCGGGCGGATCTGCTTGAAGATGCGCGGGACGGTCTCGAGGTTGTGCGCCAGCACCTCGGGCCGGGACTCGTTGACGACGTCCAGCAGCTCCGGCGTGGCGTTGAAGTCCGGGATGAGCAGCTCGACGCCCGTGCCGGGGTTCAGCGCGTGGATCTGGCGCACCGTCTCGGCGTACAGCCACGCGCCGCCGTCGGCGAGGTCGTCGCGCGCGACGCCGGTGACCGTCGAGTACTTCAGGCCCATCGCCTGCACCGACTCGGCGACACGGCGCGGCTCGTCGGCGTCGAAGTCGGCGGGCTTGCCGGTGTCGATCTGGCAGAAGTCGCAGCGCCGGGTGCACTGGTCGCCGCCGATGAGGAACGTCGCCTCGCGGTCCTCCCAGCACTCGAAGATGTTGGGGCAGCCCGCCTCCTCGCACACCGTGTGCAGGCCCTCGCGGCGCACGAGCCCCTTGAGCTCGCTGTACTCCGGGCCTGTCGTCGCCCGCGTGCGGATCCACTCCGGCTTCTTCTCGATCGGGGTGGCGGCGTTGCGTGCCTCCACCCGGAGCATCCGGCGTCCCTCGGGTGCGATCGTCACCCGGCCACACTAGCCCGACGGACGTGCGACCGGGCTGCCCCGGGGTGTGACGGGGACCTCTGTCCCGCGCGCCCGGGGCCGGTCCGGGCCACGCTGGGAGGAGCCACCCGCGCCCGCGGGGGGCAGGCGGTCCCGGCGGACCGGCCGGGGGCTCGAGGAGGTGGCGCCATGCGCGTCCTGGTGACGGTGGCGTCGAGGCACGGCGCGACGCGGGAGATGGGCGCGGAGGTCGCGGAGCAGCTGCGCGCCGCGGGGCACGAGGTCGACGAGGTCGAGCCCGACGACGTCGAGCACGTCGACCCGTACGACGCGGTCGTGCTGGGTTCCGCGGTGTACGTGGGCCGGTTGGCGCTCGGGCTGCGGGACCTGGTGGACCGGCAGGCCGGCCAGCTGCGCGAGCGCCCGGTGTGGCTGTTCTGGTCCGGACCGGTGGGGGACCCGCCGGTGCCCGAGACCGTGCCGGACGACGTCACCGAGATCGCGCGGACGGTCGGTGCGCGCGACGTCGCGGTGTTCACCGGACGGCTGGACCGTGCGGGGCTCAACATCTCCGAACGGGCGCTCGTCGCGCTGACCCGGGCGGACGCGGGCGACTTCCGCGACCTCGACGTGGTGCGTGCGTGGGCGCAGGACGTCGCGCGCGAGCTGCGGCAGATCGCGCGCAGCGCCTGATCTCAGCCGACCGGGGCGGTCCGGTCGGCCGTCGCTGCCAGCAGGGGGCCGAGCTGCTCCTGCAGGTGGGCGACGACCAGTGGCGTCACCTCGGCGATCGTCACCTCGCGCCCGGCCTCGGCCGACAGCGTCGTGACGTCGGCGTCGTCGATGCCGCACGGGACGATCCGCTCGTACCAGTCGAGCGACGCGGTGCAGTTGAGGGCGAACCCGTGCATGGTCGTGCCGCGGGCCACGCGCACCCCGATCGCGGCGACCTTGCGCGCCCGCCGCGGCGTCGGCGACGCCCCCGGGGCGTCGGCCGGCAGCCACACGCCGCTGCGTCCCTCGACGCGGCCGGCGCTGACGCCGACGTCCGCGCAGGTGCGGATCAGCGCCTCCTCGAGGGCGCGGACGTACCGCACGACGTCGACGGGCTCGGCGAGCCGGACGACCGGGTAGCCGACGAGCTGACCGGGCCCGTGCCAGGTGATGCGCCCGCCCCGGTCGACGTCGACCACGGGTGTGCCGTCGACCGGTCGGTCGGAGCGTGCCGTGCGCTTGCCGGCGGTGTAGACCGGCTCGTGCTCGACGAGGAGCAGGGTGTCCTCGTGCTCACCGGCGGCGACCGCGGCGTGCCGCTCGCGCTGGAGGTCCCAGGTCGGGACGTAGGGCTGGAGCCGGGTGCCGAGCTCGAGCGGTTCGACGCGCATGGCCGTCAGGCTATGCCCTCGCGGCGGGGCGGCACCCTGGTCGCGTCGGCGGTGTCGTCGTCGGCGGGCCGGCCGCCGGGCCGCTGGTCGGGCAGCACGTCCCACGGGGCGACGACCTCGCGCAGCAGGTCGTCGAGCAGCGCGCGGCGCTCGGGGGGCAGGTGCCCCAGCACGGACTCCTGCGCCGGGCCCGGGTCGGCGCACGCCCGCAGCGCGGCCGCCCCGGCGGGTGTGATCGCCACGACGTGGCGCCGCCGGTCCTCCGCGTGCGGGCCACGGGTGACGTACCCGGTGCGCACCAGGCGGGTGACCACACGGCTCATGGTCTGCTCGGTGACGCCGCAGGCGTCGGCCAGCTCGCGCTGCGACATCGGGGACGCGGTGACGTGGACGAGCACGGGCAGGCTCGCGTGGTTGAGGTCCCACGACGCGAGGTGCGCGTCCCACGCCCGCTCGATGCGGCGTGCGGCCGCCGACAGCATCCGGCCCACGGGCCAGTGGTCCGCAGGCGGCGGACCCTGCTGCACACTCACGCGTCCTCCGGTTTGCCGAGTCGTTCCTGCGGGCCCATGATACTCAGCATGCTGAGGAATCCCGTGGCCCGCGCTGTGGCCGTCGCCGTCGTGCTCGTCGTCTGGCTGGGCCTGGGTGGTGTCGGCGGCGCCGCCCAGGGACGTCTGTCCCAGGTGCAGACGAACGACGCCGCGGCGTTCCTGCCGTCGTCGGCGCAGTCCACGCTGGCCGCCGAGGCGTCCCGCGAGTTCGTCGACACGCAGACCCTACCCGCGCTGGTCGTCCTCACCCCGGCCGACGGGGGTGACGTCACCCCCGAGCAGCTCGCCGCCGTCGCGACCTTCGCCGAGGAGTTCCCCGACGAACCCGTCGCGGACGGGACGTGGGCGGACCACCTCACCGGGCCCGTGGTGCCGGTGCCGTCCGAGGACGGCGAGGCGATCCTGCTCGCGGTCCCGCTGGACGCCGACGACGCCGAGACCCTCGTGGGCGAGGAGTCGCTCAACAACCTGCTGGTCGAGGACCTGCGCGCCGGCCTGGCCGACCGGCTGGGCGCGACCGCGTCCAGCGCCGGGGACCTCGGTCTGGAGGCGTGGGTGACCGGTCCCGCGGGGTTCGTCACCGACCTCGGCACCGCCTTCGCCGGCATCGACGGCCTGCTGCTGCTCGTCGCCCTGGGTGCGGTCCTGCTGATCCTCGTCGTGGTGTACCGCTCGCCGTTCCTGCCGTTCGTCGTCATCTTCACCGCCGTGTTCGCCCTCGCGCTGGCGGGGCTCGTGGTCTACGAGCTCGCCGACGCCGGCGTCCTGGTCCTCAACGGCCAGGCCCAGGGCATCCTGTCGATCCTCGTCGTCGGCGCCGCCGTCGACTACTCGCTGCTGCTCGTCGCCCGGTACCGCGAGGAGCTGCGCCACCAGGAGCACCCGGCCGAGGCCATGCGCATCGCGTGGCGCCAGTCGCTCGAGCCGATCGCCGCGAGCGCCGGCACCGTGGTCGCCGGCCTGCTCTGCCTGCTGCTGTCCGACCTCGGGTCGAACCGCAGCCTCGGCCCCGTGGCCGCCATCGGCATCGGCGCCGCGCTGCTCGCCGCGCTCACGCTGCTGCCCGCCATCCTGCTCGTCGCCGGCCGTCGGTCCCGCGTGCTGTTCTGGCCGCGCGTGCCCCGGTACGTCGCCGCGGGCAGCGCGGGGCAGGGCACGCACGGCGAGCACGCCACCGACGTGCCGCCCGCGGCCGTCGACGCCGCCGAGGGCAACGGCCTGTGGGCCCGCTGGGCGCGGTTCGTGGCACGCCGGGCGCGTCCCGTCTGGATCATCAGCGCCGCCGCGCTGCTGCTGGCCGCCGCGTTCGTGCCGACGTTCCGCGCGGGCGGCACGAGCCAGACCGACGTGTTCCTCACGCCCGTCGACTCGGTCGCGGGGGAGGAGGTGCTCGCCGAGCACTTCCCCGCCGGCGCGGTGCAGCCCGCCCTGGTCGTGGTGGACGAGAGCGAGCTGGACGCAGTGCTCGAGGCCGCGCAGGGCGTCGAGGGTGTCGAGTCCGCGGCCGCCTACACCGGCGCGCCCGGTGGTGCACCGGGTGCTGCCGACGCCCCGCCGGTCGTCGTCGACGGTCGGGTGCGGGTGGACGTGGTCACCCAGGCGCCGTCCGACAGCCAGGAGGCCGTCGACACCGTCGCCGACCTGCGCGACGCGGTCGCCGAGGTCGCACCCGACGCGCTCGTGGGCGGGCCGGCCGCCGAGACCCTGGACACGCAGGTCGCGAGCGAGCGGGACCTGCGCGTGATCGTCCCGGTCGTGCTCGTGGTGATCCTGCTCATCCTCATGCTGCTGCTGCGATCGATCGTGGCGGGGCTGGTCCTCATGGCTGCCAACGTGCTGTCCTTCGGCGCGGCGATCGGCATCTCGGCGCTCGTGTTCGACCACGTGCTCGACTGGCCCGACGCGGACCCGGTGGTCCCCCTCTACGGGTTCGTCTTCCTGGTCGCGCTGGGGGTCGACTACTCGATCTTCCTCATGACCCGGGTGCGCGAGGAGTCCCTGCACGTCGGTACCCGCGAGGGCGTCACGCGCGGGCTGGCCGTCACCGGTGGGGTCATCACGTCCGCCGGCCTGGTCCTCGCGACGACGTTCGCGGCGCTGGCGGTCATCCCGCTGCTGTTCCTCGCGCAGCTCGCGTTCATCGTGTCGCTCGGCGTGCTCATCGACACGTTCGTGGTGCGCAGCCTGCTGGTGCCCGGCCTGGTCCACGACCTGGGACCGCGCACCTGGTGGCCGAGCCCGCTGTCGCGGCGCCCGGAGCACGGCGCGCACGCGACGGTCGGCACCGCGGAGCGGACGAGCGTGTCCTGAGCCCTCCTAGAGTGGCGGCATGGAGCCGCTGCGCATCGGGCTGATCGGGTACGGCGCGGCCGGGCGTGGGATCCACGCCCGGCTCGCGCGTGAGACGGGGCAGCAGGTCGTGGCGGTCGTGACCCGGCACCGCGGCGAGCAGGTCGCGTCCGACTGGCCGGGCGCACGCGTCGTCCCCGACGTCGCGGCGCTGCTGGCCGGCGCCGACGACCTCGACCTCGTGGTCGTCGCCAGCCCCACGGGTGAGCACGCCGAGCACGTGCGCGCGGCGCTCGAGGCGGACGTCGCCGTGCTGGTGGACAAGCCGCTGGCCACCACCCGGGTGCAGGCCACGTCGCTGGTGCGGCTCGCCGAGCAGCGCGGCGGGCGGCTGACCGTCTTCCAGAACCGCCGCTGGGACCCCGAGCAGCTCACGCTGCGCGGCCTGCTGGCCGACGGGACGCTCGGCCGCGTGCACCGGTTCGAGCGCCGGTGGGAGAGGTACCGCCCCGAGCCGCAGCACCGGTGGAAGGAGGAGGACACCGTGGGCGGCGGGCTCCTGCTCGACCTCGGCGCCCACCTCGTGGACTCCGCGGTGCAGCTCTTCGGTCCCGTGCGTCGCGTGCACGCCGAGCTGCGGGCGCTGACGACGCCGGCGGTCGACGACGTCTTCCTCGCGCTCGAGCACGCGCCCGACCCGGACGGGCACCACGTGGTCTCGCACCTGGCGGCCGGGGGGCTGGTGGGCGCGCCGGGTCCGCGCACGCGCGTGCTGGGCGAGCGCGGCGCGTACCTGGTGACGAGCTACGAGGGTGAGCCCACCCCGTTCGCCGTGCTCGACGAGGTCCAGGAGGACGGGCGTCGCCCCGGGGAGCCCGTGCACGAGGGCTGGCTCGTCCGCGGCGCCGACCGCACACCCGTGCCGCGCGCCCCCGGAGGTCACGCCGACCTGTACCGCGCGGTGCAGGCGTGGGTGCTCGCCGGTGGCCCGGTCCCGGTAGACCCGGCCGACGCGGTCGCCACCGCCCGGGTCCTCGACGCGGCCCGCGTCGCCGCCTCGACCGGGGTCGCGCAGCTGCTCGACTGAGCCTGTGGACGACGCCTGCGGGCGGGAGGACCCCCGGTGTTCCATGGCTCCGTGGACACCCCCGCGCCCCCGCCGGACGACGTCACCCGCCTGCTGCAGGCGCACGGGACCCGTGCGGCCGGCGCGGTGGGCACGGACGGTGCGTGGTGGGTGGCGCGCCCGGTGGCCGACGACGGGGCCTGGCTCGAGGTGATGGTGGCGGACGTGCCCGTCGACGCCACGCTCGCAGAGAGGGCCCGCGCGCTCACCGGCCTGCACCATCCCCACCTCGCCCGGGTGGTGGCGGTCGAGCCGCTCGGCCCGGGACGGGTGGCCCTGGTGTGCGCGCACGTGCCCGGCCCGACGCTCGCCGCCGTCCGTGCCGCCCGGCACCCCCTGAGCGACGGCGAGGTCGTGACCGTCGCCGTGCCCGTGGCCCAGGCACTCGCCCACCTGCACAGCACCGGGATGGCGCACGGTGCCGTGGGGGCGGACCGCATCGTTCTCGGCCCGGGCGGGATGCCCGTGCTCGTCGACCTGCGCGCCGCGCTGCGCGGCGGCGGGACGACCACGGGTGACGTGCACCGCCTGCTCGCGACGCTGCTCGGGGTCATGCCGCCGCTCGACGCGCACCTGGCCGCGGGGCTGCCCGACGAGGTGCGGCTGCGCGACGCACTCGAGGCGCTGCTGCGCACGGGCGCCGGACCGGACGAGGTCGTCGACACCGTCTTCGCGCACGCCGCCCCGGAACCCGTCCACGTCCCGGACGACGGGCCCGTCGCCGGCCCGGGTGCCGAGCGCGCGGCCGACGGCTCCGGCGGACCGTCGGGCGGCGCACCGGTGCGCCGCCTGCGGCGGGGCGGTCGCCCCCGACGCCGCCGGCCCGTCGCAGCGGTCGCGACCGTGGTGGCCCTCGTGGTCCTGGGCGCGGCGGCGGTCCTCGGGCGGGGCGTCCTGTCGGGGGCGGCCGCGCCCGTGGCGGAGGCACCTGGTCCACAGGTGCGCGCGACGTCGACGCCACCGGACCCCGCCACCGACCGCGAGGACCCGGCGGGCGCGGCAGGTGCGCTCACACGGTTGCGCGGGGCCGTGCTCGCGGCCGCCGACCCGCAGGCACTCACGACCGTCGCGGCCGACGGCTCGCCCGCCCTGGCCGCCGACCGGGACCTGCTCGGGCGCCTGGCCGGTGCCCGCAGCGACGGTCTGGTCGTGGACGTGGTCGCGACCGCCGCCACCGGCGCGACGCCGGACGGTGACGCGACCGTCGTGGTCACGTCGGCCGTGGGTGCCCACACCCGGGTCGCCCCCGACGGGCAGCGGGCCGAGGTCGCGGCGACGGCACCCCGCACCGTCGAGCTGGTGCTGCGGTGGACCGCGCAGGGGTGGCGCGTCTGGGACGTCAGGGAGCCCGTCGCCGCGTCGCCCTGAGCCACCGTGCCGCCTCGACCGGCGTGGTGTGGCGCGGGACGAACCCCGTCGCGGTCAGCACGGTCGGCTCCGCGCGGACGGAACCGAGCACCTCGGAGGAGAAGTCGCCCAGCGCGACGCGCAGCAGCGGGGCGGGCACCGGCAGGGTCACCGGGGCGCCCCACGCGCGCCGCAGGGCATCGACCAGGTCGACGTGCCGGTCGGCGGACGCGACCAGGTTGGCCGGACCCTGCACGTCGGCCGTGAGCAGGTGGGTGATGGCGCGGACCTCGTCGAGCAGGGTGATCCAGCTCCAGAACTGCCGCCCGGACCCGAGCCGGGTGGCCACACCGGCTCGCAGGGGGAGCAGCAGCGGCGCCGCGGCACCGCCGTGCGCGCTGAGCACGATGCCCGTGCGCAGGTGCACCACCCGCACCCCGGCCGCCTGCGCGGGCACGGTCGCCGCCTCCCAGCGGCGGACGACCCCGGCGAAGAACGTGTCGCCCAGCGGCTCGTCCTCGGACAACGGCGTCTCGCCGCGGTCGCCGTACGCCCCGATGCCCGACGCCTGCAGCAGCACGCGGCGCCCGCGCCCGCCGTCGGCGTCCGCCAGGTCGGCGAGCGTGCGCGCGAGCAGGCCCGCGGTCTGCACCCGGGAGGACAGCACCGCCTGCTTGCGCGCGGGGGTCAGCGGGCGCGAGGCCACGGGCACGCCGGCGAGGTCGACCACCGCGTCGCTCGCCGCCACGGCCGCGGTGTCGACGGTGCCGGCCGCGGGGTCCCAGGTCGCCTCGTCCGGGCCGCGGGACGCGCGCCGCACCAGCCGGACGACGTCGTGGCCGGACTCGCGGAGGTGCCGCACGAGGGCCGTTCCGACCAGGCCGGACGAGCCGGCGACGAGGACGCGCATGCCGCTCACCCTAGTCACGGCCCGGTGGCACGCCACCGCCGTGCGCCGGCCGCCGCAGCCCGGCGGGTGCGACCCGGACGCGCCGCGGGGCCGCCCACCGGCTGGTGGACGGCCCCGCGGGGGAGTGCGTGTGCGTCAGAGCCCGAGCTCGGACTCGAACGCGCCCTCCTCGAGACGGTTCTTCACCGCGGTGAGGTAGCGCGACGCGTCGGCGCCGTCCACCAGGCGGTGGTCGTACGACAGGCACAGGTAGCACATCGAGCGGATGGCGATGACCTCCTCGCCGTCCGGGCCCTTGACGACGACGGGGCGCTTGACGATCGCACCGGTGCCGAGGATGGCCGACGTGCCGCCGGGGACGATCGGCGTGTCGATGATCGCCCCGCCCGAGCCGGTGTTCGTCACCGTGAAGGTGGCGCCCGACAGCTCGTCCGGCGTGACCTTGTTGGACCGGGTGCGGCCCGCGAGGTCGTTGATCTTGCGGGCGATGCCGGCGAGGTTCAGGTCGCCCGCGTCGCGGATCACCGGCACGAGCAGCCCGCGCTCGGTGTCGACCGCGATGCCGACGTTCTCCTGGCCGTGGTACGTGATGGTCTTGTCCTCGAGGATGCCGTTGACCTTGGGGTAGGTCTTGAGCGCCTCGACCGCGGCCTGCACGAAGAACGGGAGGAACGTGAGGTTGACACCCTCGCGCGCCTTGAAGTCCTCCTTGGCCCGCGCCCGGAGCTTGGCGATCCGGGTGACGTCGACCTCGACGACGGTGGTGAGCTGCGCCTGCGTGTGCAGGGCCTCGACCATGCGCTCGGCGATGATCTGCCGCAGGCGGCTCGCCTTCTCGGTCGTCCCGCGCAGCGGCGAGACCTGGGCGGGCGCGGAGGCCTTGGTGGGGGCGGGTGCGGCGGCGGCCGGTGCCGGTGCCGCCTTCGCCGCCTCGGCGGCCTTGCGGGCCTCCTCGGCCTTGGCGGCCGCCTCGAGGACGTCCTCCTTGCGGATGCGTCCACCGACGCCCGTGCCCGTGAGGGTCGCGACGTCGACGCCCTTCTCGGCCGCGAGCTTGCGGACGAGCGGGGTCAGGTACGAGCCGCCGGCGGTGGGCTGCGGGGTGGGCTGCGGCGCGGACTGCGCGGTCGGCTGCGCGGCGGCGGCCTCCTGCGCGGCCGGCGCGGGCTGCTCCGCGGCCGGCGCCTGCTCGGTCTCCGGTGCGGGGGTCTCGTGGTCGGCCGGCTGAGCGGCGGGCGCCTTCTCCTCGGCGGGCTGCTCCGGTGCCGACGGCTGCTCGGGGGCGGCGGCGGGCGCGGCGGCACCGGACCCGACGACCGCCAGCACGGCGCCGACCTCGACCGTCTCGTCCTCCTGCACGCGGATCTCCTGCAGCGTGCCTGCGACCGGCGAGGGGATCTCCGTGTCGACCTTGTCGGTCGAGATCTCGAGCAGGGGCTCGTCGACCTCGACGGTGTCGCCGACGCTCTTCAGCCAGCGGGTGACGGTGCCCTCGGTGACGGACTCGCCCAGCGGCGGGAGGGTGACCTCCTGGCCGCCGCCGTTGCCGCCGGCAGACGGCGCCGGGGCGTCCTCGTGCTCCTCGACGGGCTGCTGCGCGGGCTGCTGCTCGGCGGCGGGCTCCTCGGCGGGCGCCTGCTGCTCGCTCGCGGCCGGCTCCGCCGGCTGCTCCTGGGCGGGGGCGTCCTGCGCCGTGGAGCCGGAGTCACCGCCCTGGCCGGAGCCGATGACGGCGAGCGACGCGCCGACCTCGACCGTCTCGTCCTCCTGGACGAGGATCTGCTCGAGGACGCCGGCGAACGGCGAGGGGATCTCGGTGTCGACCTTGTCGGTCGAGATCTCGAGCAGGGGCTCGTCGACCTCGACGGTGTCGCCGACGTTCTTCAGCCAGCGGGTGACGGTGCCCTCGGTGACGGACTCACCGAGCGCGGGAAGCTGCACGTTGTCGGACATGACCGCTCGTGTCTCCTTCGGTCCTGGGGTCAGTTGTGGGCGTGCAGCGGCTTGCCGGCGAGCGCGAGGAACGCCTCACCGAGAGCCTCGTTCTGCGTGGGGTGCGCGTGGACCAGCTGGGCGACGTCCTCCGGGTAGGCCTCCCAGTTGACGATCAGCTGACCCTCGCCGATCAGCTCGCCGACGCGCGCACCGATCATGTGCACGCCGACGACCGGACCGTCCTTCTTCCGGACGAGCTTGATGAAGCCCTGGGTCGCGAGGATCTGGCTCTTGCCGTTGCCGCCGAGGTTGTACTCGAGGACCTCGACGCCGTCGTCGCCGTACAGCTCCTTGGCGCGCTTCTCGGTCACGCCGACCGAGCCGACCTCGGGGTCCGAGTAGGTGACGCGGGGGATCCCGGACTCGTCGATCAGCGGCGGGTTCAGGCCCGCGATCTGCTCGGCGACGAAGATGCCCTGCTGGAAGCCGCGGTGGGCGAGCTGCAGGCCGGGGACGATGTCGCCGACCGCGTAGATGTTCGCGACGCCGGTGTGCAGGCGCTCGTCGGTGATGACGAAGCCGCGGTCCAGGGTGATGCCCTGCTCCTCGTAGCCCAGGCCGCCGGTGTTGGGGCCACGGCCGACGGCGACCAGCAGCACGTCGGCGTCGAACGTCTTGCCGTCCTCGAGCGAGACGTGCACCCCGTTGTCGTCCTGCGTGACGCCGGAGAACCGGACGCCGAGGTTGAACTTGATGCCGCGCTTGCGGAAGGCGCGCTCGAAGGCCTTCGAGACCGCCTCGTCCTCGTTCGGCACCAGGTGGGGGAGTGCCTCGATGATCGTGACGTCCGCGCCGAAGGACTTCCAGACGCTCGCGAACTCGGAGCCGATGACGCCGCCACCGAGGATGATCGCGGACTTCGGCACCCAGTCGAGCGTCAGCGCCTGGTCGGAGGTGATGACCCGGCCGCCGATGTCCAGCCCGGGCAGCGAGCGCGCGTACGAGCCGGTGCCGAGCACGATGTGCTCACCGGTCAGCGTGCGGTCGCCCACCTGGACGGTGTTCGGGCCGGTGAGCTTGCCGTAGCCCTCGACCACCTCGATCTTGCGGGACTTGATGAGACCCTGCAGGCCCTTGTAGAGCCGGCCGATCACGTTGTCCTTGTAGGTGTTCACGCCACCCATGTCGATGCGCTCGAGCGTGCTGTGCACACCGAACTGCGCACCCTCACGGGCGTTGTCGGCCAGCTCGGCCGCGTGCAGGAGGGCCTTGGTCGGGATGCACCCGCGGTGCAGGCAGGTGCCACCCACCTTGTCGGCCTCGACCAGGGCGACGGTCTTGCCCAGCTCGGCGGCGCGCAGGGCGGCTGCGTAGCCGCCACTGCCTCCGCCCAGGACGACGATGTCGAAAGCGGTGCCGTTGTCGGCCACGTGCGCACTCCTCGGAGGGTCTGGGATCTGCTGCGGCCCCATCTTGTCATCCCGTCCGCGCCGCGACGAACCGTCTACCACATCCGGGGGTGTGAGTCCCACGACAGTCGTCCCATGTCCAGTGCGTCCCCCGGACGGCGGCACCCGATCCGGCGACGCCGTGTCCAGGCCGTGCCCAGGTGCCGTCGGTAGGGTCTCGGGCATGGGTCTCTTCTCCCGCCGACGGGCGGCGCGCACGGAGTCGTCGACGGACGTGCCCGCGGGCCGCAGCGCACGCGCCGAGACCCTCGCGTACCTGCGCGAGTTCGTCGCCACGCGGGTCGGGGTCGAGGCGTACGTCGAGCCGCGGACCAACGTCACGCCCACGACGCTCATGCTCGTGGCGACGGACGGGGAGTGGACGCGCCGCAAGGTGCCCGACGAGCGGACGGCCGCCGCGCTCGCCCGTGACCTGCAGATCCCGGTCTACGACGTCCAGCGGACCGGGTACCCGCAGCGGGTGCGGGACTGGAACTCCCGCCAGCGCATCGAGCGCCGGCGGCGCGCCGCCGAGCGGGGCTGACGCACCCACCGACCCCGGACCGAGCGCTGCGGACGCCGTGCGCGGCCGGGCCGCAGCGCCCGGGTGCCGGTCAGGAGGCGCGCTGCTCCAGCAGGCGCAGCAGCGTGCGGACGCCCACGCCCGTCCCGCCGACGGGGGTGTAGCCGAACGCCGTGCGCTCGTTGAACGCCGGGCCGGCCACGTCGAGGTGCGCCCACGGCGTCGTGCCGACGAACTCCTGCAGGAAGATCCCGGCCGTCAGCATGCCGCCGAACCGGTCCCCGATGTTCGCCAGGTCCGCGACCTTCGACTTCAGGCCCGCGCGCAGGTCGGCCGGCAGCGGCATCGGCCAGAACTGCTCGCCCGCGCCGTGCGCGGCGTCGACCAGCTCG
The DNA here is from genome assembly GCF_900114185.1 of Cellulomonas sp. KH9. Lineage (GTDB taxonomy): Bacteria > Actinomycetota > Actinomycetes > Actinomycetales > Cellulomonadaceae > Cellulomonas. Next base: position 602,333 of record NZ_FOSE01000002.1, on the reverse strand, counting down.
GCGCGCGCCTCGTCCGTGCCCATCACCGCGGACACGCGGTGCCCGAGGGCGACCATCTGCGCACCCGTGAGCGTGGCGATGTCGACCACGAGGTCGGGCTTCTCCTCGACCGCCGCGACCAGGCCGTCGGCCATGACGAGCCGGCCCTCGGCGTCGGTGTTGAGCACCTCGACGGTCTTGCCGCCACGGATCGTCACGACGTCCGAGGGGCGCTGAGCCGTGCCCGACGGCATGTTCTCGGCCAGGCAGAGCCAGCCGGTGACCGCCACCGGCAGGCCGAGGCGCGCGGCCGCGACGACCGTGTGCAGCACGGCGGCCGCACCGGCCATGTCGGACTTCATCGCCTCCATACCGGCCGCGGGCTTGATCGAGATGCCGCCGGAGTCGAACGTGATGCCCTTGCCGACCAGGGCCACGTGGCCCGACGCCTTGGACGGGGCGTAGGCGACCTTGACGAGCCGCGGCGGGCGCGCCGAGCCCTGCCCCACGCCGACCAGCCCGCCGTAGCCACCGGCGGCGAGTGCCTTCTCGTCGAGGACCGTGATCTTCAGCGACCGGGTGCCGGCCGCCTTGACCGCCGCCTTGGCGAGGTCCGCGAACGCGGCGGGGTAGAGGTCGTTGGGAGCGGTGTTGACGAGGTCGCGGGTGGCGTGGACGGCCTCGGCGAGCACCTCGGCCCGTGCCAGCGCGGCCCTGGCCGCCTTGTCCTTCACCGCGGGGGTGACGAGCTCGATGCGCCCGACCGGGGCGTCCTGCGCGTGGTAGCGGGCGAACCCGTAGGCGCCGAGCAGGGCACCCTCGGCCACGGCGGCCACCGCGTCGGCGTCCTGCGCGGGCAGCGCGAGCGCCACCGACTCCAGGCCCGCGAGCTCGCGGGTCGCGGCACCTGCCGCACGGCGCAGGAGCTCCGCACCCGCCGGCGTGCCCGCGTCGGCCGGGGCGTCGCCCAGCCCCGTCACGACCAGGGTGGCCGCGCGCAGCCCGGTGCCAGGGAGCCGGCGCACCTCGTCGACCGCCCCGGTGATGCCCAGGCGCGCACCGTCCTGCGTGATCTGGCGTGCCAGCTCGGCGGGGAGCCAGTCGGCGGCGACGGGGACGACGGACGTGCCCTGGGCCTGGACGCCCACGACGACGGCGTCGACGTCGAGCTCGGCAGGGGCGGAGGAGGTCAGCGAGATCACGTACCCGATGGTAGCCGCGCCGGGACCGGGACCCGGCGGACGTGAGGCCCGGTCGGTGGTGCGCGGTAGGTTGTGGCCCCGTGTTCCTCCCTCTCGCGCTGCTCGTCGCCGCCCTCTGCCTCGCACTGGCCGGATGGGCAGCGTGGTTCGTCGTCGCCGACCGCCCGGTCGTCCTGCGGCAGCTCTGGGGCGGTGCCGTCGTCGAGGGCGTGCTGGTGCTCCAGGGCGTCCTGCTCGCGGTCGTGCAGGCGACGGGTGACCAGGACGTCGACGGTGTGCTGCTGTGGGGGTACGTCGTGACGCAGCTGGTGGTGCTGCCGGTGGCCGCCGCCTGGGCGTTCGCCGAGCGCACCCGGTGGAGCTCGGTCGTCCTGCTCGTCGCCGCGCTCACGGTCGCGTTCCTCGAGCTGCGCCTCCTGCAGATCTGGGCGGCCTGACGTGGCCGGGTCCGGCGGCGCCGCACCGGGGGCCGTGCCGTCGCACCGCGCGACCGGCACCGGCGGCGGGCGGCTGCTCGTCGCGGTCTACGGCGTGCTCGCGATCGCGGCGACGGCGCGCGGCCTCTACCAGGTCGGCACCAAGCTCGACGAGGCGCCCGTCGCGTACGTGCTGTCGCTGGCCGCGGGCATCGTCTACGTCGTGGCGACCGTCGCGCTGGCGCGCGACCGGCGGCCCACCGCCTGGGTCGCGGTCGTGTTCGAGCTGGTCGGCGTGCTCACCGTGGGGACCCTGTCCGTGGTCGACGTCGGCGACTTCCCGGACGAGACGGTCTGGTCGCGGTTCGGCGCGGGCTACGGCTACGTCCCGCTGGTGCTGCCGTTCGTCGGGCTGTGGTGGCTGCGGCGCACCGGGGACCGCGGTGCCGCCGTGGACGGCCGGGCCCCGAGCGACCCGCCGGCCGTAGGGTGATCGACGTGTACCGGCTCCTGTTCGACCTGGTCTTCCGTCGCATGGACCCCGAGCGGGCGCACGAGCTGGCGTTCGCGCTGATCGGCGCCGTGGGGCGCGTGCCGGGGCTGCGGTCCCTCGTGTCGCGGGTCCTGCGGGTGCCGCGCGGGGGCGCAGGCGCCGTGCGCGTCTGGGGGCGCACCCTTCCCGGTCGGTTCGGCCTCGCGGCGGGCTTCGACAAGAACGCCCGCGCGGTCGAGGGACTGGCGATGCTCGGGTACTCCTTCGTGGAGATCGGCACCGTGACCGCGGAGCCGCAGCCCGGCAACGAGCAACCACGGCTGTGGCGGGTCCTCGACCAGCGCGCGCTGCGCAACCGCATGGGCTTCAACAACGAGGGGTCGGCAGCGGTCGCCGCACGGCTGCGCCGGCTGCGGTCCACGCCGCACGGCCGCTCGCTCGTCGTCGGGGTGAACATCGGCAAGACGAAGGTGACCCCGGCGGCCGAGGCGGCCGCGGACTACGCGACGAGCGCCGGACGCCTGGCCCCCTACGCCGACTACCTCGTGGTCAACGTGTCGTCGCCCAACACCCCGGGGCTGCGCGACCTGCAGGCCGTCGAGTCCCTGCGGCCCGTGCTCACCGCGACGCGTGTCGCCGCAGACGAGGCGACCGCACGCGCCGGGCGCCCCGTCGTCCCCGTGCTGGTGAAGATCGCGCCGGACCTGTCCGACGCCGACGTCGACGCGGTCGCCGACCTGGTGGCCGAGCTGGGCCTGGACGGTGTGGTCGCCGTCAACACCACCATCGGGCACACCCTGGGGCCGGGCGGGCTCTCCGGTCCGCCGCTGCTCGCCCGCGGGCTCGACGTCGTCGCACGGCTGCGCACGCGGCTGGGGGAGGAGGCCGTCATCATCGGCGTCGGGGGTGTCGGCTCGCCCGCCGACGCCCGCGAGTACCTGGCGGTGGGGGCCACGCTGGTGCAGGCCTACACGGCGTTCATCTACGAGGGACCGACCTTCCCCGCGCGCGTCGCCCGTGCGCTCGCGGACGACGCCCGCCGCGGGGGTGGGCGGTGAGCCTGGTGCGCCCCCGCTGGCAGTGGCGGCTCGAGGACGCGGGCGGGCTGCCCGTCGACCGACCCGGCAGCCCGGTGTTCCTCGCGCGGTTCGAGGCGGAGCAGTGGCTCGGCGAGCACTGGCGCGCCCTGGCCGGCCAGGGCGTCCGCCGTGTCGTGCTGCAGAACGGCGAGGACGACGTGCCACCAGCGGTCGAGCTGCCCGCCGACTGAGGGTCACACCAGCGTCGGCTGACCCGTCGCGGTACGCGTCGACGTCCGGGGGCCCAGGGCCGCCCAGGCCGCGGCCAGGCCGTCGACCGCCCGGCGAAGGGTCGCCGCGTCCTGCGAGAACGGCACGCGCAGGCGGTCCTCGAAGGTGCCGTCCACGCCGAACGCCGGACCCGGGGCGACACGCACGCCGTGGCCGTGGGCCAGCGCGACGAGCGCCGTCGACACCGGTGCGCCGAGGTCGACCCACGTCGACAGCCCGCCGTGCGGGACCGCCACCCGCCAGTCGGGCAGGTCACGGGCGAGCATGCCCAGCAGGGCGTCGCGCTGCGCGCGGACCGTCGCGCGCCGCTCGGCGAGGATCTCGTCCGCCCGGTCCAGCAGCCGCAGGGTGACGAGCTGGTCGAGCACCGACGTGCAGAGGTCCACGTGCGCACGGCGCTGTCCCAGGGCGGCGACCACGTCCGGGTGCGCCCTGACCCACCCGACCCGCAGACCGCCCCAGAACGACTTGGACGCGGATCCCACGCACACGACGTACCGGTCCACGCCCCCGTCGCCCGCGAACGGGGCGGGGTCCGCGCCGTCGAGCGTGAGGTCCGTGAGCGTCTCGTCCCCGACGACCACCGTCCGGGTGCGGCGCGCCAGGTCGCGCACCCGCTCGCGGTCCTGGTCCGGCAGCGACGTGCCCGTCGGGTTGTGGTGGTCGGGGACCAGGTACACCAGGCGGGGCGAGGACTGGCGCAGGGTCGAGGCGAGCAGGTCCAGGTCGGTGCCGTGCGCCGTGACGGGCACGGGGACCGGGCGTGCGCCGACGGCCCGGACCGCGTCGACCGCGTGCGGGTAGGTGGGGTGCTCGACCGCGACCCGGTCGCCGGTGCCCGCGAACGTGCCCGCGAGCAGGTGGATCGCCTGCTGGCCGCCCGTCGTCACGAGGACCTGGTCCGGGGTGGTCCGCACACCGCGGCGCGTGTACCGCTCCGCGATCGCCGCGCGCAGGTCGGGCAGGCCGAGCGGCAGGTACCCGGCCCGGGAGGTGTACCGCGGCAGGGCGTCGAGCGCGGCCGCGCAGGCGGCAGCGAGCTGCGGTGGTGCCGACGGCGCGGCGGCGGACAGGTCGACGAGCTCGTCGTCCACGGTGCCCAGGCGGGCCGGTGCCCGGTCGCCCGCGTGGTCCGGCAGCGTCGTGACCGTGCCGGACCCGCGCCGGCTGACGAGGAACCCCTCCTCGCGCAGCAGGTCGTAGGCCGCGGTGACCGTGGTCCGTGACACGCCGAGCGCCTCGGCGACCTCCCGCTCGCCCGGCAGCCGGGTGGCCAGCGGCAGCGTCCCGGAGCGGGTCAGGCCGCGCAGTGCGTCGGCGAGCGCCCGGTAGGCCGGGCCGTGGCGGTGCCACGAGCCGAGGAGCGTGCGCAGGCGGGTGCCGTTCACACGGCGGTCGGCCGTCAGGGGCATGTGACCACTCTTCCCGAAGTGGCACTGGAGGACAAGGCCACGAGCGCGCGACGGTAGGGCCATGTCTCTCCCTGTCGCCGTCCTCCTCGTGGCGCTCGTCGTCACCGTCGTCGCGCTCGGCGTGCTTCTCGTGCGCACCGTGCGCCGCGACGGGCTGGGGCACCGCCCGCCGCCTCCGTCGCGGCACGACCACACCGTGGCACCTGGGCGGATGCTGCTCTGAGCGGTCCGCCGGGCGGTAACCTGCCGCCAGGTTCGACGAGGGTGCCCGAGGAGGACGATGTACGCGGTCGGTGCGGTGGTGGACGGCTTCGAGCTGACCGGCTCGGGGGAGTGGGTGCGGCTCTCGCCGACGGCCGGCTCGCCCTACCGCCTCGGTGACGTCGTGGACGGGCACATGCTCGACGCGGACCTCACGTGGGTCGCGCTGCGGCGCGACCCCTCACCGCCGTACGCCGCGGGCGACGTGGTCGACGAGCACGTGCTCACACCCGACGGCGAGTGGGTGCCGCTCGGCGAGCGGGTGCGCGCCCGTGCGGCCTCCGGGTCGGCACGGCGGGGTACCGGGCGTGCGGCGACCGGCACCGGGGCCGGACCCGCCACCGCGGAGCGGACCACCACGGGACGGACCACCGCGGAGCGCCCGACACCGGAGCGGTCGGCGGCCGAGCGGGCGGCGCACCGCGCGACCGAGCGCCGGCTCGCCACCGAGCGCGCCGCCGCGGATCGCCGCGCCGTCACCCGGGAGGCGTCCGCGGAGCAGCGGGCGGTCGACCAGCGGGCGGCCGACGCCCGGGAGGCGGCGAGCCGTGCCGCTGAGCGCACCGCGGCGCAGGCCACGGCGTCCGCACCGGCGCAGCGCACCTACCGGGTCGGTGACGTGGTCAACGGCCACGTGCTGCTGCCCGACCACCGCTGGGTGCCCGTCCCGTCCGGGCCGACGGGAGGCCTGCCCTCGTCGGCGCAGCGCCACGGCGGGCAGCCGACGGGGGCACAGCCCTCGGCGCGCCCGTCGTCCGCGACGCCCGGCGACCCGACGGCGCCGCGCCGCAGCGGTGTGCCGCCGGTGGTGCCGTTGGCCGTCCTCGCGTTCGTCGTGCTCCAGGTGGTCCGGGCCTGCGGCTGACCGCAGGCCGGACCGGTGCGTCAGGCCGGGCGCTGGCCGTGCTTGACGAGCGGCTTCGGTAGCCGCGAGGGACGCACCTGGAACGCGCGGAGGACCGCGTACATGGCGAGGCCCCGGGGAAGCTTGTCGGCGCCGAACTTCGCGACGAGACGCTTCTTCAGCCCGCGCCACATCAGCCAGGCGTCGACCATCGAGGCGATGATGTAGACGTACAGCAGCAGCAGCGTCGCGAAGGCGACCACGGGTGCGCTGCGCGCGGTGACGAACTGCAGGACCAGGAACACCGCCGCGAGCGGCAGGAAGAACTCCCCGAGGTTCCAGCGCGAGTCCACGCTGTCGCGCACGTAGCGGCGCACCGGGCCGCGGTCGCGCGCGGGCATGTGCCGCTCGTCACCCGAGCGCATGGCCTGGTACTCCAGGTCGCGCTGCGCGCGGTTCCGGGCGCGGGCCTCACGGGCGGCGGCCCGGCGGTCCGTCGGGACGAGGGGTCGCTTGTTGCGCGCCTCCGCCTCCTTGCGCTTGGGCGTGGGGCGGCCCTTGCCCGTGGGCACCGGCTGCGGCGGCTCGTCGACGAGCGGCGCGTCGACCGTCGGCGGGGGATCCTGCTTGCGTCCGAACACCCTCCCAGGGTAGTCGAGTAGCGTCGGCCGACGTGACCACCATCGACCCCGTCCCCGCCCCGACCGACGACCGCGTCGCCGTGCTGCGGGCGCGCGTCGCCGAGCAGTTCGCCGGCGTCCGCGCCGACCTCGAGGCCCTCGTGCGCATCCCGAGCGTCTCCAACACCGAGTTCGACCGTGCGCACGTCGAGGCCTCGGCCGCCGCCGTCGCGCAGCTGCTCTCCGACGCGGGCATGCCCGAGGTCCAGGTGCTGCGCGTCACGGGCGCCGACGGCACGCCGGGCGCGCCCGCCGTGGTGGCGCGCCGCCCGGCCCCCGACGGTGCCCCGACGGTGCTGCTCTACGCCCACCACGACGTGCAGCCGCCCGGTGACGACAGCCACTGGTCGTCGGCGCCCTTCGAGCCCACCCAGCGCGGCGAGCGCCTGTACGGCCGCGGCGCGGCGGACGACAAGGCGGGCGTCGTGGCCCACGTCGGTGCGCTGCGCGCGCTCGGTGACGAGCTCGGCGTCGGCGTGACGGTCTTCGTGGAGGGCGAGGAGGAGGTCGGCTCGCCGACGTTCGTCGACTTCCTCCGCACCTACCGTGACCTGCTCGCCGCGGACGTCATGGTCGTGGCCGACTCCTCCAACTGGAAGGTGGGCGTGCCCGGCCTGACGACGTCCCTGCGCGGTCTGGTCGACCTGGTCGTCGACGTGGAGGTGCTGTCCCACGCGGTCCACTCCGGCATGTTCGGGGGCCCGGTGCTCGACGCCCCCACCCTGCTGGCCCGCCTGATCGCGACCCTGCACGACGAGCACGGGGACGTCGCGGTCGCGGGGCTGGTCCACGCCGACGACCCGACGGTCGACTACGACGAGGCCGAGCTGCGCGCCGACGCGGGTGTGCTGCCCGGCGTCCGGCTGGCCGGCACCGGGCCGCTGACCGCGCGGCTGTGGACGCGCCCTGCCATCGGCGTCATCGGTCTGGACGCCCCGCGGGTCGCCTCCGCGTCGAACACCATCACGCCGCGGGCGTCCGCGATGATCTCGGTCCGTCTCGCGCCGGGGCAGGACCCCGCCGCGGCCATGGCGGCCATGCGCGAGCACCTGCTGGCGCACGCGCCGTTCGGTGCGCGGGTCACCGTGCACGAGGGGGAGCAGGGGCGGCCTTTCCGGTCGCCGGCCGACTCCGCCGGCATGCAGGCCGCCCGCTGGGCGATGGCGACGGCGTGGGGCACGGCGCCGGTCGACATCGGCGTCGGCGGGTCCATCCCGTTCATCAGCGACCTGCTCGACGTCTACCCCGATGCGACCATCCTGGTCACGGGCGTCGAGGATCCGGACTCGCGCGCGCACGGCGCCGACGAGTCGGTGCACCTGGGCGAGCTCGAGCGGGTCGTGCTCGCCGAGGCGCTGCTGCTGGAGGTGCTCGCACCGACGGCATGACCTCCGCGCGCCGGCCCTCCGCCGCGGCGGGGGCCGGCGGCTCAGCGGTGGGCGACGTCGACGGCGCGCGCCCAGGCGGCGACGTCGTCGGGCAGCTCAGGACTGTCGCGCAGCTCGGCGTCGATGACGGCGATCACGTCGGCCGGTGCGATGCGGTCGCCCGCGCGCGACAGGAAGCGCCCGGCGACCCACCCGCGCGCCACCAGCAGGCCCTCGCGCTCGATGACCTGCTCCAGGTAGACCACGCGGACATCCCACCCGAGCAGGCGCGTCGTGACGGTGAACCGCTGCCCGAGGGTCAGGGAACGGCGGTGCTTCACGGTCGACGCGGCGACCACCGGGTACCAGCCGCGGGCCGACAGCCGGCCGAACGCGCCGAGGTCGGCCAGGTAGTTCGACCGCCCCAGGTCCATGTACTGCAGGTACACGCCGTTGTTCACGTGGCGGTACAGGTCCAGGTCGCCCGGGCGCACGCGCAGGCGTGTGACCGACGGGGTGAGCGGGTCGGCGCAGGGCAGGGCGGGCCGTGGGCGCAGGGTGGCGAGCGTCAGCTGCAGCATCCGGGACACGGCGCCGAGGCTACCGGCGGGTACGCGTGACGCGCCTCAGGGCGCCACGCCGGGTGGCCTCGACGACCCGGGCGACCGGTCGGCGTCAGTGGCCGGGCAGCGCCAGCATCTGGTCGAGGGCGGCACGGGCCCACCGCGCGTCCTGCTCGTCGACCACGATGCGGTGCGGGACGCGCCCGGCGACCAGCTCCTCGAGGGTCCACACCAGGTGGGGCAGGTCGATCCGGTTCATGGTGGAGCAGAAGCACACCGTGGAGTCGAGGTAGTGCACCGACAGCTCGGGGTGCTGCCGCGCCAGCCGACGCACCAGGTTGAGCTCGGTGCCGATCGCCCACGACGAGCCGGGCTCGGCCGCGTCGAGCGCCTTGATGATGTACTCGGTCGACCCGACCATGTCGGCCGCCGTGACGACCTCGTGCTTGCACTCCGGGTGGACGAGCACGGTGACGCCGGGCACCGCGGTACGCACGTCCGCCACGTTGCGCGCCGAGAACCGACCGTGCACCGAGCAGTGGCCGCGCCACAGGATCATCCGGGCGTCGCGCAGCTGCTCGGCCGTCAGGCCACCGCCCGGCCGCCGCGGGTCGTAGACGACGCAGTCGTCGAGCGACAGGCCGAGCTGTGTGACGGCCGTGTTGCGGCCCAGGTGCTGGTCGGGCATGAAGAGGACCTTGCCGCGCCCGGCCAGGCCACCCACCCGGTCGAACGCCCACCGCAGCGCCACGTGCGCGTTGGACGACGTGCACACCGTCCCGCCGTGGCGGCCGGTGAAGGCCTTGATGGCCGCGGTCGAGTTCATGTAGGTCACGGGCACCGTGTCCTGCGCGACCCCCGCGTCGACGAGCACGTCCCATGCGTCCTCGACCTGGTCGAGGGCCGCCATGTCCGCCATCGAGCAGCCCGCCGCCAGGTCCGGCAGCACGACCTGCTGGGCGTCGGACGTCAGGATGTCGGCGGACTCCGCCATGAAGTGCACGCCGCAGAAGACGACGAACTCGGCGTCCGGGCGCGCGGCCGCCTCGCGTGCGAGCTTGAAGGAGTCGCCGGTGACGTCGGCGAACGCGATGACCTCGTCGCGCTGGTAGTGGTGCCCCAGGACGAAGGCGCGGTCGCCCAGCGCGGCCCGGGCGGCGCGCGCCCGTTCGACCAGTCCGGGGTCGCCGGGCTCGGGCAGCGCACCGACGCACTCCACACCGCGCTCGGAGGTCAGGTCGACGCCGCGCCCCAGCAGCAGCAGGGCGGACGCCGCGGGCTCGGTGAACGTGCCGGTGGGGGTGCTCACGGCGGCATGATCGCACAGAGGTCCCCGCCGCCCGCGGACGCGCCCGGCCCGTGGCACGGTCCGGGGGACGCGCCGGCACGTGCCACCATCGGGGCGTGCGCGTCCTCATGGCCCCCGACGGGTTCGGTACCCACCTCACGCCCGCCGAGGCGGCCGCCGCGCTGCGCGCCGGCTGGTCGGACGGCGCGCCGCACGACGCGGTCGACGTCTGCCCGCTGGCCGACGGCGGGCCGGGGTTCGTCGCCACGCTGCACGCCACGCTCGGCGGCGACCTCGTGCCGGTGACGGTGGGATCGCCGCTGGGGGAGCCCGCGCCCGCAGCGATGCTGCGCGTCGGCACGACGGTCTACCTCGAGTCGGCGCACGCGGTCGGCCTGGGGCTGGTGCCGGTCGGGCGGCGCGACCCCACGCGGACCACGAGCCGGGGGGCGGGGGAGCTGATCGCAGCCGCGCTGCCGGGGGCGCGTCGCGTCGTGGTCGGCCTCGGCGGTTCCGCCACCAACGACGCGGGCGCCGGCCTGCTGCTCGCCCTGGCGCAGGCCCTCCTCCCGCCCGGGACGGTCGACGACGAGGTCGCGGCGCGGCTGGGCTCCGGGGGTGGTGCCCTCGGCGACGTGCACGCCGACGACCTGCCGTGGCTGCCCGCCCTGCGCGCCGCGCTCGCGGGCGTCGACCTGCTCGCCGCCGTCGACGTGGACGTGCCGCTGCTCGGGCTGACCGGCGCGTCGGCGGGCTTCTCGGAGCAGAAGGGCGCCACCGCCGAGCAGGCGCAGGACCTGGAGCGGGCCCTCGGCGCGTTCGCGCACGCCGCCACGACCGCCCTCGGCCCCGTCCGCACCGGCCCCGGCGCCGACCTGCTGGGCGCGTCCGCCGCGCGGTCCGCCCGCCCGGCCGCGCTGCCCGGGGCCGGGGCCGCGGGCGGGCTCGGCTTCGCCCTCGCGCTGCTGGGCGCACGCCTGCTCCCCGGGGCGGGCCTCGTCGCGGACGCCGTGGACCTGCCCGCACGCATCGCCGCGCACGACCTGGTGGTCACGGGCGAGGGGCGTACCGACTGGCAGTCCCTGCACGGCAAGGTGGTGGCCGAGGTCGCCGCGCGGGCGCTCCCGCTGGCGGTGCCCACCGTGGTGGTGTCCGGGGAGGTGCTCGTCGGTCGCCGCGAGCTCTCGGCCGCGGGCGTGACCGCCGCGTACCCGGTGGCCGAGGGCCCGGCCGCGGTCCGCGCCGCGCTCGCGGACCCCGCGGGCACGCTGCGCGCACGCACGGCCCGGGTCGCGCGCACGTGGTCGCCGTCGCGTGGCGCGTAGGCTGGTCGGGAACAACGGACCGGCCGACGGTGTTGGCGTCGTCGAGGAACGTTCTGGCGAACCCGGGAGTGACATGAGCGAGACCACCGAGACCACGACGCACGGCGTCCAGCTCACCGACGTGGCGGCCGACAAGGTGCGCAGCCTGCTCGAGCAGGAGGGCCGTGACGACCTGCGGCTGCGGGTCGCCGTGCAGCCCGGGGGCTGCTCCGGCCTGATCTACCAGCTGTACTTCGACGAGCGCCTGCTCGACGGCGACGCGACCCGCGACTACGACGGCGTCGAGGTCGTCGTGGACCGGATGAGCGTCCCGTACCTCGAGGGCGCGACGATCGACTTCGCCGACACGATCGAGAAGCAGGGCTTCACGATCGACAACCCCAACGCGGGCAGCGCCTGCGCGTGCGGCGGCTCCTTCAGCTGACGCCGGGACGTGTCACACCGGGCCCGCACCCTCCGGGGGTGCGGGCCCGGTGCGCGTCCGGGGCCGGTGGCGGGGGCCGGGCCTCCTGCCGGACGCGCGGTCAGGCGCCGAGCGACGCGCGCACGGCGGCGACCGCACCGGGCAGCACGTCGCAGAACCGCCGCACCGCCTCCGCGGTGACGTCGTGCGGCAGCGACAGCCGCACGTTGCCCTGCGTGAGCGCCCCCATCGCCGCGAGCACGTGGCTGGGCTCCAGCGAGCTCGACGTGCACGCCGAGCCGGACCCGACGCCGAAGCCCGCGCGGTCGAGCGCGTCGACGATCGCCTCGCCCTCGACGTAGAGGCAGGAGAACGTCACGACGTGGGGGAGGCGGTCCACGGGGTCCCCGACCACCTGGACGTCCGGCACCGTCGCCGCGACGCGTCGGCGGACCTCGTCCACGAGGGCCCGCCGGTGCGCGTCGGCGCGGTCGCGGTCGGCGGCCGCCTCCTGCAGCGCGACCGCGGCGGCCAGGGCCAGGGGTACGGGGACGCCGCCCGGTGACCAGCGGTCGTCGTCCTCGGGCCAGTCGGGGCTGCGGCGCACCCCGGTGCGGGTCACGGTGACCCCCAGGGGCGGACCTCCCCAGTCGCCGGCGTCCGCGACGAGGACGTCGCCGCCGGCGGGCGGCGCCAGGTGCCCCGTGCTCGCCCCGACGTCGACGACCAGGGGCACGCCGGTGCCGCGCAGCGCGGCGTGCACGGCGTCCACGGGCTGGCACGTGCCGACCTCGCCGTTGGCGTGCTGCAGGACGGCCAGCGCCGTGCCCGCGGCGCGTGCCGCGGTGACGAGGGCGTCGACGTGGACCCGGCCGAGCCGGTCGACGCCCACGGGGTGCACGCGCCCGCCGCCGCGAGCGGCGACGAACTCCGCGGCGTGGCGGACGGCGGCGCGCTCGACGGTCGGCACCACCACGTCCGCGCCGACGCGCCGTCGTCCCCGCGCGACCCCGAGCACGGCGTTGTGCAGGGCGAGCGTGTGGCTGGGCAGCAGGTCCACCTCGTCGGGGCGGGCGCCGAGCGCACCGGCGAGCGCCTCACGCGCCCCGTCGAGCAGCAGACGGGCACGGCGCCCCTCGGCGTACAGGCGTCGGGGGTCCGCCCAGCCCTGGTCGAACGCCTCCAGCAGCGCGGTGCGTGCGCCCGGGCGCAGCGGGGCGTGGCCCGCGACGTCCAGCACCGCGCGCGCGGCGGTGCCCGCCTGCCGCGGGCTCGTCGGGACCGTGCTCGTGGGTGCGGGGCCGCTCGGCACGGTGCTCGTCGCCGCGGGGGACAGGGGATCGCTCACCCCGGCACGCTAACGCGCGGCGCCTCGCCGCTCGCCGCCGTCGTCGGACGCGCGTGCGTGCTCGTGACGGGCGTGTCCGTGCGGCGGTGTCGCGGATGTGACGGTGCTGACACCATGTCGTCAAACGTGCGCCGCGGCACGTGAGCGCCGCCACGGCGCGCTACGCTGACCCGGTCGAGGACGAAGGTCCCACACGGCTGCCCGCACATGGCGGGATGTCGTCCGGTGGGACGCGAGTGGAAGGTTCCCCGTGCACCCGGTTCCCCCCCGCCGTACCCGGCGCGTGTCCGTCGCCGTGCTGGCCACGGCGCTCGTGCTCGTGCTCAGCGGCTGCTCCGAGACGGTCCAGCGTGGCTGGCTCCCCGGATTCTCCGACCAGGAGGTGACCGACCAGACCGGTCGCGTGGTCTCGCTGTGGGTGGGGTCCTGGATCGCCGCCCTGGCGGTCGGCGTCATCACCTGGGGTCTGATCCTGTGGTGCGTCGCGGTCTACCGGAAGCGCAAGGACGACGACACGCTGCCCGTCCAGCTCCGGTACCACGTGCCGCTGGAGATCATGTACATCCTGCTGCCGGTGGTCATGGTGGGGGTGCTCTTCTACCACACCAACGAGGACACGCTGGCGCTGCAGGACACGTCGGCGGAGCCCGACGTGCGCATCCAGGCGATCGGCAAGCAGTGGAGCTGGGACTTCAACTACCTCGACGACGAGGTCTACGAGACCGGGCAGCACGCGATCGACATCGGCGTCGAGCCGGCCGCGCTGGACGAGCAGGTGACGCTCTACCTACCGGTCGACCAGCGGGTCGAGTTCACGCTGGACTCGCGGGACGTCATCCACTCCTTCTGGATCCCCGACTTCCTCTACAAGCTCGACATGATCCCGGGGCACACCAACACCTTCCAGGTGACCCCGACGCGTGAGGGCGTCTACCGCGGCAAGTGCGCGGAGCTGTGCGGGGAGGAGCACTCCTCGATGCTGTTCAACGTGGCGGTCGTCTCGCAGGAGGAGTACGACGCCCAGATGGAGGAGCTGCGTGAGCGCGGCCAGACCGGAGCCCTCGGCCTGGAGTACAGCCGGCTGCAGGACCTGAACGACGTGGCAAAGGACGAGGACTGATGGCGGCGAGCACCGAGGTCATCCCTGGCCTGTCCCCCCGGCGGCAGTCGCTCGGGCGGACCGTGGTCAAGTGGATCACCTCCACGGACCACAAGACGATCGGGTACCTGTACCTGATCACCTCGTTCATCTGGTTCGCGATCGGCGGCATCCTCGCGCTGCTGATCCGCGCCGAGCTGTTCCAGCCGGGCATGGACCTGTTCCAGTCCAAGGAGCAGTACAACCAGGCGTTCACGATGCACGGCACGATCATGCTGCTGCTGTTCGCGACCCCGCTGTTCGCGGGCTTCGCCAACATCATCATGCCGCTGCAGATCGGTGCTCCGGACGTCGCGTTCCCGCGGCTGAACATGTTCGCGTACTGGCTCTACCTCTTCGGCGGGCTCATCGCCGCCGGTGGCTTCCTCACCCCGCAGGGTGCGGCGTCGTTCGGGTGGTTCGCGTACGCGCCGCTGTCCAACCAGATGTACTCACCAGGCATCGGGGGAGACCTCTGGGTCTTCGGCCTGGCGCTGACCGGATTCGGCACCATCCTCGGTGCCGTCAACTTCATCACGACGATCGTCACGATGCGCGCGCCGGGCATGACCATGTTCCGGATGCCGATCTTCACCTGGAACATCCTGGTGACGTCGCTGCTCGTCCTCATGGCGTTCCCGCCGCTGGCCGCCGCGCTGTTCGCGCTGGGCGCCGACCGGCGCCTCGGGGCCCAGGTCTTCAACCCGGACAACGGCGGTGCGCTGCTGTGGCAGCACCTGTTCTGGTTCTTCGGGCACCCCGAGGTCTACATCATCGCGCTGCCGTTCTTCGGCATCGTGTCCGAGATCCTGCCGGTGTTCAGCCGCAAGCCGATCTTCGGCTACAAGGGCCTCATCTACGCCACGATCGCGATCGCGGCCCTGTCCGTCACGGTGTGGGCGCACCACATGTACGTGACCGGCGCGGTGCTGCTGCCCTTCTTCGCGTTCATGACGATGCTGATCGCGGTCCCGACCGGGGTGAAGTTCTTCAACTGGATCGGCACGATGTGGCGGGGCAAGCTCACCTTCGAGACACCGATGCTGTGGTCCATCGGCTTCCTGGTGACCTTCCTCTTCGGTGGGCTGACCGGCGTCATCCTGTCCAGCCCGGCGCTCGACTTCCACCTGTCCGACACGTACTTCGTCGTCGCGCACTTCCACTACGTGGTCTTCGGCACCGTCGTGTTCGCGATGTTCGCCGGCTTCTACTTCTGGTGGCCGAAGTTCACCGGCCGCATGCTCGACGAGCGGCTCGGCAAGATCCACTTCTGGGTGCTGTTCGTCGGCTTCCACATGACGTTCCTCGTCCAGCACTGGCTCGGCGTGATCGGCATGCCGCGGCGGTACGCGGACTACTCCCCGGAGGACGGGTTCACCTGGATGAACCAGCTCTCCACCGTGGGGTCGGCGATCCTCGCCGCGTCCACGCTGCCGTTCCTCTGGAACGTGTACGTGACGTGGCGCAACGCCCCCAAGGTGACGGTCGACGACCCGTGGGGCTACGGCGGCTCGCTCGAGTGGGCCACCAGCTGCCCGCCGCCGCGGCACAACTTCACGTCGCTGCCGCGCATCCGCTCCGAGCGCCCCGCGTTCGACCTGCACCACCCCGAGGTCGCCGCCATGGACCACGTCGAGCCGGAGGACCCGGGCCCGCTCGACTGGGCACCGCAGCGCACCGGCGAGCGTGAGCTCGCCGAGGAGCGCATGGCGCAGGGCACGGGGCAGGAGCGCCAGTCGACGGCCACGGTCGTCGAGGACGACGTCGAGGACGTGCGTGAGCGTCGCGAGGAGGACGAGCGGTGAAGATCGAGGCGAAGCTCTTCCTCTACGGGATCCTGTTCTTCATCCCGGTCGGCCTGATCTACGGGTTCTGGAGCGGCGGTGAGGCTGTCGGCACCGTCGGCATCCCGCTCGTCGGCGGCCTCGTCGGCATGATCGGCGGGTACTTCGCTCTTCTGGCCCGTCGGATCGACCCCCGCCCGGAGGACGACGAGCTCGGCGAGATCGAGCAGGGCGCCGGCAACCAGGGCACGTTCAGCCCGTGGAGCTGGTGGCCGCTCGTCGTCGCGCTGGGTGGCTCGGTGGCGTTCCTGGCCATGGCGGTCGGCTGGTGGCTCATGGTCCCCGCCGCGGTCCTGGCCATCATCGGGCTCGTCGGCTGGATGTTCGAGTACTCGCGCGGTCAGCACGCGCACTGACTGAGGCGACACACAGACGCACGAGGACGGCCCGTCACCCGATGGTGACGGGCCGTCGTCGTACCGGGTGAGGTCCGGGCGTCCGTCGGGGTGCGGGCGCCGGGAAGCGCGCACGCTCCGCGTCGACCGCGCGATGCGCCCGCACAGGGCCGTGGGTGCTGCTCCCGGGCTGGACGGGACCGTCCCCGTGGCTCCGGCGTCCGGGGGATCCCCCTGGGCGGCACGCCCATGACGCCGCACCCGCCCATCGGACGTCCCCGAAGGTGCGCGGCGAGCACCGGGAGATCGCGTCGTGGCGCCGCGCGCAGTGGTGGGAGGGCGCTGCGCCGGATCGTGCCGTGCTGCGGACCGGGGCGGGAACGGCCGCAGCCGCCCGCCCCGAGGGGCGAGCGGCTGCGGTGCAGGTGCGGCCGCCCTGGCGGCCGGCGTCGTCAGGCCGAGGCGACGATGAGCCCGGCCGTCTGGGTGCGCGCGCGCGTGAAGCGCTCCGCGGCGTCCGCCCAGTTGACGATGTTCCACCAGGCCTTGATGTAGTCCGCCTTGACGTTGACGTAGTCGAGGTAGAAGGCGTGCTCCCACATGTCGAGCACGACGATCGGCACGAGGCCGAGCGGGTAGTTGCTCTGCTGGTCGTACAGCTGGAAGATCGCGAGCTTCTGGCCCACCGAGTCCCAGCCCAGGATCGACCAGCCGGAGCCCTGGATGCCCGCAGCGTTCGCGGCGAAGTGCTTCTGGAACGCCTCGAACGAGCCGAAGAACTCGTCGATCGCGGCGGCCAGCTCACCGACGGGCTTGTCGCCGCCGTCGGGGGAGAGGTTCTCCCAGAACACCGAGTGGTTGACGTGCCCACCGAGGTTGAACGCCAGGTTCTTCTCGTGCAGGTTCACCGCGGCGAAGTCGCCCGTCTCGCGCGCGGCAGCGAGCTTCTCGAGCGCCGTGTTGGCACCCGCGACGTACGCGGCGTGGTGCTTGTCGTGGTGCAGCTCCATGATCCTGCCGGAGATGTGCGGCTCGAGCGCCGCGTAGTCGTACGGCAGATCCGGGAGCGTGTAGTCAGCCATCTCGTACCTCTCCTGCGTCGGGTGGCGGTGTTCAGCATCCGCCCGGAAACGCCGTCGCGGTGCCCGGCACGTCCGGCCGGACACCGCGAACGGTCGTCTGTTGGGGTCAACTCTGGACCAGGATCACCTGTTCCGCGTGCCGTGCCCCGTCTCATCCTCCGGGCGCAGGCGCGTGCCGCCACCCGTCGGTGCGCTCTCGCCCAGCAGCTGGGCGGGTGCCTTCTCCTGGTCGGAGCCGAGCGCGTCGTGCTCACCGTGCGAGTGCGACGCCTCCAGCTCGGCCGGCGTGACCGGCTCGACCCGGTCCTCGTAGAACAGCTGCGACAGCCGCTGGCGCATGCGGTCCGTGCGGTAGCCCTTGCGCCGCACGCCGCGGGAGTCCTCCGCCGGCTCGATCTGGATCGGTCGCGTCGGGTCGTGCTGGACGCGCAGCCAGCGCTCGTGGGCGTCGAGGGGCTTGTGCACCTCGATGTACTCACCGGACGCGAAGCGCACGATCTGGCCCGTCTCGTGCCCGTGCAGGACCAGCTCGCGGTCCTTGCGCTGGAGCGCGAGGCAGATGCGCTTGGTGATGACGAACGCCGCCCACGGGCCCAGGAAGAACAGGAACCGGAACACCCACGTGATGTCGTTGATCGACAGGTGGAAGTGCGTCGCGATGATGTCGTTCGAGCCCGCCAGCACCAGGATGAAGAACGCGGTCAGCAGCGAGACGCCGAACGCGGTGCGGAACGGCCGGTTGCGCGGACGGTCCAGCACGTGGTGCTCCCGCTTGTCACCGGTCGCGAACGACTCGACGAACGGGTACAGCGCCAGCAGCGTGAAGAGCACGCCGGGCACGACCACCGCAGGGATGAGGACGTTGAGCGACAGCGTGTACCCGTCGGGCCCGAACAGCACGTACTCCGTCTGCCCCGGCATGAGCCGCAGCGAGCCCTCGAGGAACAGCATGTACCAGTCCGGCTGGGCGCCCGCTGACACCGGTGACGGGTCGTACGGGCCGTAGTTCCACACGGGGTTGATCGACAGGGTCGCGCCCATGAGCGCGATCACGCCGAACACCACGAAGAAGTAGCCACCGGCCTTCGCGACGTAGATCGGGAACAGCGGGTACCCGACGACGTTCGCGTTGGTGCGCCCGGAGCCCGGGTACTGCGTGTGCTTGTGCAGCACCACGAAGAACAGGTGCAGCGCGATCAGGGCGAGGATCAGGCCCGGGACCAGCAGGATGTGGACCGTGAAGAGCCTCGGGATGATGTCGTGCCCGGGGAACTCGCCGCCGAAGACGAAGTACGACAGGTAGCTGCCGACGATCGGGATCGCCTTGATGACGCCGTCGGTGATCCGCAGGCCGTTGCCCGACAGGACGTCGTCGGGGAGCGAGTAGCCCGAGAAGCCGGCCGCGAGGCCGAGGATCAGGAGCACGAAGCCGACGACCCAGTTGAGCTCACGCGGCTTGCGGAACGCGCCGGTGAAGAACACGCGCATCATGTGCGTGACGATCGCGGCCATGAAGATGAGCGCCGCCCAGTGGTGGATCTGCCGCATGAGCAGACCACCGCGGACCTCGAACGACAGGCGCAACGTGGAGGCGAACGCCTCGGACATCTCGACGCCGTGCATCGTCGGCCACGGGCCGTCGTAGTGCACCTCGGCCATGCTCGGCACGAAGAACATCGTGAGGAACACGCCGGAGATCAGCAGCGTGACGAAGCTGTACAGCGCGATCTCGCCGAGCAGGAACGACCAGTGGTCGGGGAAGATCTTGCGCGCGAACTCCTTGACCGCGGTCCCGATGCCGGTGCGCTGGTCGAGGTAGTCGGCGGTCCTGGCGGCCTTGCCGCTCGGGGGTGCCGTGGTGGCGCTCATCGCAGCCGCTCCCAGAAGCTCGGACCGATGGGCTCGTGGAAGTCGCTCTGCGCGACCAGGTAGCCCTCGTCGTCGACGGTGATCGGCAGCTGGGGAAGCGGCCGCTTGGCGGGACCGAACACGACCTTCGCGCCGTCGGCGACGTCGAACGTGCTCTGGTGGCACGGGCAGAGCAGGTGGTGCGTCTGCTGCTCGTACAGGGCCACCGGGCATCCCACGTGGGTGCAGATCTTGGAGAAGGCCACGATGCCGTCGTACGACCAGCCCTCACCCTGCTCCGACTTGATGTCCCGGGGGTCGAGCCGGACCAGCAGGACGACGGCCTTGGCCTTCTCGTCGAGCGGCGCGCCGGTCTCGTCCAGGCCCTCGGGGATCACGTGCACGACCGAGCCGATGGTCACGTCGGCCGCCTTGATCGGGCGACCGGTCGGGTCGATCGTGAGCTTCTTGTTCTTCGCCCACATCGTGTGCTTGAGCTTGCGGACGTTCCAGTCCTCGCCGACCTCGCCGATCAGCGGCAGCGCGATGGTCAGCGGGAACAGCGCGAGCGACGAGACGAGCGCGCCCTTGAGCACGCCGCGCCGGCCGATCGCCGAGTCCTCGACGCCGTCCTTGAGGACCTGGACGGCCTCGGCGCGGGTCTGGTCCGAGCTGCGCTGGGCGTGCCGGTCCTCGGCCTTCTCGTGGTCGTTCATCAGCGACTTGGCCCAGTGCACGGCCGCGAGACCGATGCCGAGCAGCGCGAAGGCGAGCCCGAGCCCGAGCGTGAGGTTCGACCGGTGCAGCGTCTGCGGCGAGTCGCCCAGCGGGAACGCGAAGTACGCGGTGATGAACCCGATCGTGCCGAGGATCGAGATGGCGAACAGCGCGACGACCTGCCGCTCGGCACGCTTGTTCGCGGCCGGGTCGACGTCGGAGCGCCGCGGCCGGTGCGGGCCGAAGCCGGGGTTGGGGAAGCGCTCGGGCGAGTCCTCGCCCTCGCGCAGGACCACGTCGGAGCCCGCCGTGTCGGCGTGCGGCTGCTCGTCGTGGCCGTCGTGGCCGTGCTGGGTGATGCTCACGAGGACCTCGCTCCGATCCAGACCGCTGCTCCGATGAGCAGTCCCATGCCGATGACCCACGCCCACAGGCCCTCGCTGACGGGGCCGAGGCTGCCGAGGTCGAGGCCGCCGGGCGGGCTCTCGCGCTGCAGGTCGACGTACGCGATGATGTCGCGCTTCTCGTCCGGCGTGAGCGTGGCGTCGTTGAAGACGGGCATCGACTGCGGGCCGGTCGCCATCGCCTCGTACAGGTGGGTGGGCGTGGTCTCCCACAGGTTCGGGGCCCACTTGCCCTGCGACAGCGCACCACCGGCGCCGACGGCGTTGTGGCACATCGAGCAGTTGGTGCGGAACAGCGCCATGCCGTTGGCCGGGTCGCCCAGCGCGGGGTCGACCTGCTCGGCGGTCGGCACGGCCGGCCCGGGGCCGAGTGCCGCGACGTAGGCGGCCAGGGCCGCGATCTGCTCCTCGTCGAACTGCGCCGGCTTGGCAGGCGCCTGCGGCCCGTTCGCCTGCATGGGCATGCGCCCGGTGCCGACCTGGAAGTCGACCGCCGCGGCGCCGACGCCGACGAGCGACGGGACCACGTCGGTCCCGGTGGCGTCCGGCCCGTGGCAGGTCGCGCAGTTGGCCTGGAACAGCTTCTCACCGGTCTCGACCTGGTCGGCCGAGGCCGCCGCGGGGGCGGCGTCGGCTGACGTGGGGGACAGCACGGCGTACAGCGCGCCGGTGAGGAGCAGCGCCAGCAGGAGCAGCACGACCGGCGCACGCCGGTCGTGCCTGCGGGCTGCGAGTGCCTTCACGGATCGGTCCTCGTCTCGCATGTCAGGGGATGTGCGGGTGGGGTGGCGCCGGCCCGCGGCGGGCCGGCCGTCGTCATCGGACGAGGTAGATGACCGCGAACAGCGCGATCCAGACCACGTCGACGAAGTGCCAGTAGTACGAGGTGACGATCGCCGTCGTCTCCTCGTGGTGGGTGAAGCGCTTGGCGGCGAAGGAGCGTCCCAGCAGGAAGAGGAACGCGATGAGGCCGCCCACGACGTGCAGGCCGTGGAAGCCGGTCGTCAGGTAGAAGACGGAGCCGTACGGCGACGACGAGATCGTCAGCCCGTGCTCCACGAGCTCGGCGTACTCGAAGATCTGGCCGCCGATGAAGACCGCGCCCATGACGTAGGTCAGCGTCATCCACTCGTTCATGCCCCAGCGCCAGAACTGCACCAGGGACCCGCTGCGCACGGGCTGGAGCCGCTCGGCGGCCCACACGCCCATCTGGCAGGTCACGGAGGACAGCACCAGGATCGTGGTGTTGACGAACGCGAACTGGAGGTTCAGCTTGGCGGACTCGATCGCCCACTCCTCCGGGACGGCCGCCCGCACGGTGAAGTACATGGCGAACAACCCGGCGAAGAACATGAGCTCGCTGGCGAGCCACACGATCGTCCCGACCGACACGGGGTTCGGTCGGTTCACGGTCAGGTGGGGGGCGGGGCGCGAGGCAGCCGTTGCGGTCGACACGTCCGCCATTATGGCTGACGAGAGCGTTGCATGGGTCGTTGGGCCCATGCGCGTCCCCGGGGATATGTCACATCGTCACCTTCCCGTGACCCGGCGTGCCGCACTACGCGCCGCGGGGCGGTCGCGGCACCCGCGCCCGGGGCCCGACGTGCCAAGATGCACTCTGCACGTCGACGACGAGTGAGGGGCACCATGAGCACCGCGAACCCGGCGGCCCGCGCGCCGCGCATCCTGCTGTACAGCGACGACGTGGACGCGCGTGAGCAGGTGCGTCTCGCGGTCGGCCGCCGCCTGGGACGCGGCGAGCCCGACATCGCGTGGGTCGAGGTCGCGACCGCGGACGCCGCGATCGCCGCCACGGACGCCGGCGGCCTGGACCTGCTCGTCCTCGACGGCGAGGCCGACAAGGTGGGCGGGCTCGGCCTGTGCCGCCAGCTCAAGGACGAGGTGTACGACTGCCCGCCCGTGCTCGTGCTGACCGGCCGGCCGCAGGACGCCTGGCTGGCGTCGTGGTCCAACGCCGACGCCGTCGTGAGCCGGCCGCTGGACCCCGTGGTGCTGCACGCCGCGGTCGTCGACCTCGTGCACGCCGGCGCGCCGCGCGGATGACGGTGACGACCACCTGGCCCGACCTCCTGACGACGCTCGTCCGGGGCCAGGACCTCGACAGCGGGCACGCCGCGTGGGCGATGGACCGGATCATGAGCGGCGAGGCCTCGCCCTCGCAGGTGGCCGGGTTCCTCGTGGCGCTGCGCGCCAAGGGCGAGACCGTCGAGGAGCTCGCGGGCCTGGCCGACACGATGCTGGCCCACGCGCACCGGTTCGAGGTGCCGGGGCGCACCGTCGACATCGTCGGGACCGGCGGCGACCGCCTGCACACGGTCAACGTGTCCACGATGGCGGCCCTGGTGGTCGCGGGCGCCGGTCTGACCGTCGTCAAGCACGGCAACCGCGCCGCGTCGTCGTCCACCGGCTCGGCGGACGTGCTCGAGGCCCTCGGCATCCGGCTCGACCTGCCCCTGGCGCGCGTGGGCGCCCTCGCGTCCGAGGTGGGGATCACGTTCTGCTTCGCGGGCGCGTTCCACCCGGCCATGCGGCACGCGGGCGTCACGCGACGTGACCTCGGGATCGCGACCGCGTTCAACTTCCTGGGTCCGCTGACCAACCCCGCGCAGCCCCGGTCCAACGCCATCGGTGTCGCCGACGCACGCATGGCCGGCCTCATCGCCGGCGTCCTCGCCGCCCGGGGCCGGTCCGCCCTGGTGTTCCGCGGGGAGGCCGACGGCCTCGACGAGATCGCCTCGACCGGGCCCACCCGGTTCTGGGAGGTCCGGGACGGGGCAGTCCGCGAGGAGGTCGTCGACTGGGCCGCCGTGGGCGTGCCGCCGGTGACGGTCGAGCAGCTGCGCGGCGGTGCCGCCGAGCGCAACGCCGAGGTGGTGCGTGCCCTCGTCGGCGGGGAGCACGGTCCGGTGCGCGACACCGTGGTGCTCAACGCGGCTGCCGCGCTCGTCGCGGACGCGACGCTGCCCGGCACCTCCGCGGGCACGCTCGTGGAGCGGCTGGTCGCCGGGGCCGGGCACGCCGAGCGGGCGCTCGACGACGGTGCGGCGGCTGCCGTCCTCGAGCGCTGGCGGGCTGCCGCCGCGGTCTGAGGCCGCGGCCCGACCCACGGTCCGGGGCGGCGGTCGCCGCCCCGGGTCAGTCCCCGAGGCCGAGGGCGAACGCCTCGTCGAGGTCGTGCCGCGAGTACGCGCGGAACGCGATGTACGTCTGCGTCCGCAGGACGCCGTCGAGCTTGCTGACCTTGTCGGCGATGACGTCGGCCAGCCGCTCGTGCTCCCGCACGCGGACCATGGCGATGAGGTCGACCTCGCCGGTCACCGAGTACACCTCGCTGACGCCCTCGATCTCGGCGGCCGCGGCGGCGACCTCCGGGATGCGGGCGGCGTCGCAGTCGATCAGCACGATGGCAGTGAGCATGCCGCCATCATGCCGTGCGCTGCGGCGCCCCCGCAGGGGACCCGGGCGCGTCGTCGACCAGCGGTGCGCGCGGCGCGACGAGGTCGAGCGCCACCGTCGCGGCGACGTCGCGGACCGACTGGGCCGCGCGGACCGGTGAGGACCACTCGCCGTCCACCTCGACGAGGCGCACGCCCGGCTGCTCCAACCAGGTCAGCAGCAGGTCCGTCTCCTCCGGGTGCGCGGCGGTCGCGGGCGCGACGGGCGGTGCCACGTGCTCCCCGCCGGCGCGCAGGCTCGCGACGACAGGGAGCGGGTCGGTGCGGCGGTCCACGACGGCGGTGCCGGCCAGCCGCCCGTGCCGGACCAGCACGAGCTCCCACCCGCCGTCCTCGGTGCGGCGCGCGGCGACGAGCTCGCGGACCGTGGCCAGCCGGCCGTGCCGTTGCGCGCGCGCGGCGCCGCGCAGGAAGGCCGTGAGACGGTCGCGCACCGCCGCGGCCTCCTCGAAGCGCTCCTGCGTGGCCAGCGTGCGGATGCGGGCGGCGTGGGCCGCGGCCACGGCCGCCGGGTCGCCGGTCATCGAGCGGCGCACCGCGTCCGCCACGGGCGCGTACGTCGCGACGTCCTGGCCGCCGGTGCACGGCGCCCCGCACCGCCCGACCTCCGCCAGCACGCAGGCGTGGGCACCGGGCGCCGGCGTCGCCGGCAGCCGGCCCGTGCACTGCCGCAGCGCGAACGCCGCGTGCAGGGCGTCCACGGCCTGCTGCGCGAGCGCCCGGGACGCGAACGGTCCGATGTGGGTCGGTCCGGGCCGGACGTCGCGCACGACGGACAGCCGCGGGAAGGGCTCGTCGGTCAGGCGCACCCAGGGCATGCGCTCCGGGGACCGGGACCGGCGGTTGTAGCGCGGCGAGTGCTCGGCGATGAGGCGCAGCTCGCGGACCCGGGCCTCCAGCGGCGACACGCACACGACCGGGTCGACGCGCTCGGCCAGCCGCACCATCTCGGTCATGCGGGCGCGCTTCTCGGCCGAGGTGAAGTAGCTGCGGACACGGCGGCGCAGCGAGGTCGTCGACACGCCCACGTACAGCACCTCCTCGCGCGGGCCGCGGAAGAGGTAGACGCCGGGGACGTCGGGCAGGCCGTCGGCCAGCGTGCTGCGGCGGCGAACGTCCGCCGGGACCGGGTCGGTGGCCGTGGCGAGGTCCTCGAGGTGGGTGACGCCCAACGGTGCGAGCCGACCGAGCAGCGCGTGCAGCACGTCGACGGTCGCCCGCGCGTCGGACAGCGCGCGGTGGTTGGGGGTGACCTGCGCACCGAACAGCGCGGCCAGGGTCGACAGCTTGTGGTTGGGCGCCTCGTCGCGCAGCACGACGCGGCGCGCGAGCCGCACCGTGTCGACCACCGGGAAGCCGGGCCACGGACGGTCCAGCCGTGCCGCGGCGGCCCGCAGGAACCCGACGTCGAAGGGTGCGTTGTGCGCAACGAGCACCGACCCGCGGGCGAACTCCAGGAAGCTCGGCAGGACCTGGGCGATCGTCGGCGCACCGACGAGCATCGACGTGGTGATGCCCGTGAGCACCTGGATGAACGGCGGGACGGGCCCGCCGGGGTCGACGAGCGTCTGGAACTCGCCGAGGACCTCGCCGCCGCGGACCTTCACCGCCCCGATCTCGGTGATCGCGTCCTCCGCGGCGCGGCCACCGGTCGTCTCGAGGTCCACCACCACGAACGTCACGTCCCGCAGCGGGGTGCCGAGCTCGTCGAGCCCGAGCTGCACGGGAGTGGCGCCCGGTCCGGGTGCCGTGTCCTCGAGCGGACGCAGACGACGAGCGGTGGGCATGTGCCGGACGGTACCCGGCTGCACCGACACCACCCGCCGTCGACGGCCGTCCGACCTAGGGTGGGGCGCATGGCGCAGCCGCAGGACGGGACGCAGGACGCGGCCGAGGTGCCCGACGACCTGCGGGCGGCGCTCGTGCGGCTGGCCGCCGACGTGCTCGGCGAGACGGAGCCCGCGCAGACGCCGACGGCGCTGCGGGCGGTGCGCCGCTTCGCGCCCCGGCGGCGTGCGTCGGCGGGCGCGCTGCCGCTGTGGGCGGCGCTCCAGGAGGACGCGGGCTTCCGGGCGCGCGTCACCCGGGTGTGGCTGCTCGCGCACGAGGGTGCGTCCGCGCCGGCGGAGCCCGGGGTGGCCGGCGGGCAGCCCGGCGACGTGCCGGCCCTCGACCGGGCGGTCGGTGCCTGGTTGCAGGGGCACCCGTGGCGGGACCTGCTGCGTCCCGACGCCCCCGCGCCGGGGCAGGACCTCGGCGCGCGCCGCGAGGAGGCGGCCGAGCGCGAGGCCGCCCGGCTGCGGGCCGCCCTGGGCGTGGCACGCGACGGCGAGCGCGCCGCCCGTGAGGAGCTCGCGGCGCTGCAGCGCGAGCTGCGCCGGCTCCGCTCGGACGCCGACCGCGCGCGCAGCGACGCACGGGCGCTGGCCGCGGCGGCCGCCGAGGACGCCCGGCGGGCGGCCGCGGACCACGCCGCCGCCGCTGCCGAGCGGGCGGCCGCGGCGGCGGACCTGCGGGCCGCGACGGCCGAGCGGGCCGTGGCCCGGGACACCGCCCGGACCGGCCGGCGTCTCGCGGAGACGCGCGCCCGCCTGCTCCTCGACACGCTGATCGACGCCGCCGGCGGGCTGCGTGCCGAGCTGGCGCTGCCGCCGGTCGTCGACCTGCCCGCCGACCTCGCGGTGCCCGCGGGCGCGGCACCGGCCGACCGGCCCACGTCGCGGGGTCGCTCGGTCGACGACCCGGCGCTGCTCGACGACCTGCTGCGACTGCCGCGGGCGCACCTGCTGGTCGACGGCTACAACGTGTCGAAGACCGGCTGGCCCGGCACGACGCTGGCCGACCAGCGGCGGCTCGTCGTCGACGGCATGGCGGCGCTGGCAGCGCAGACCGGTGCCGAGATCACCTGCTGCTTCGACGGGCAGCCCGGCCACCGGGCCGTCGCGACCGTGCGGGGCGTGCGGGTGCTGTTCACGGCGGGGGAGACGGCGGACGACCTGCTGCGTCGCCTGGTGGCGGCCGAGCCGCCGGGCCGCGTCCTCGTGGTGGCGACGTCGGACCGCGAGATCGTCCAGGACGTCGAGGCGCACGGTGCCTGGGCCGTGCCGGCGGTGACGGTCGTCGAGCGGCTGCGGCGTCGCTGACGTCGCCCGGCGCCACGCACGACGCACCACGCCCCTGGCACGGGGTGCCGGGGGCGTGGTGACGAGCGGTCGACGGGCTGCCGGTCAGCGCTCCCCGGAGGAGTACAGGGCCTCGACCTCGGCGGCGAAGTCCTTGAGCACCTCGGCCCGGCGGACGCTGAGCTTCGGCGTGAGGTACCCGTCGGCGATCGTCAGGTCGCGGTCGAGGATCCGGTACCGGCGGATGGACTCGGCGCGCGAGACGGCCTTGTTGGTGCGCTCGACCGCCCGGTCGAGGGACGCCAGCACGTCGGGGTCCTTCGCCGCCTCCGCGACCGACATGGCGGGCTTGCCGTGCGCGCTGAGCCAGCCGGGCACGCCCTCGGGGTCCAGCGTGATGAGCGCACCGATGAACGGGCGCTGGTCGCCGACCACGACCACCTGGCTCACCAGGGGGTGGCCCCGCAGCCGGTCCTCGAGCACGCTCGGGGCGACGTTCTTGCCACCCGCGGTCACGATGATCTCCTTCTTGCGGCCGGTGATCCGCAGGAAGCCGTCCTCGTCGATGGAGCCGAGGTCGCCCGTGCGGAACCAGCCGTCCTGCATGGACTCGTCGGTCGCCTGCGGGTTGTTGTGGTACCCGCGGAAGACCTGGATGCCCTTGATCTCGATCTCGCCGTCGGCGGCCAGCCGCAGCGCGGTGCCCGGCAGCGCGGGGCCGACGGTACCGATCTTGGTGCGCTCGGGCAGGTTGACCGTGGCGGGTGCCGTGGTCTCGGTCAGGCCGTACCCCTCGAGGACCTTCAGGCCGACCCCGCGGTAGAAGTGCCCGAGCCGCTCGCCGAGGGGTGCACCGCCGGAGATGGCCCACTCGACCTGCCCCCCGAGCACCTTGCGCAGCTTCGAGAGGACCAGCACGTCGGCGACCTTGTGCTGCAGCCGCAGCCAGGGGCTCGGGCCGCGCGGGGTGTCCAGCGCCCGGGAGTACACGATCGCCGTCTTGGCGGCCCGCTGGAAGATCGCGCCCTTGCCCCCGGCGGCGGCCTTCTGCTCGGCCGAGTTGTAGACCTTCTCGAACACGCGCGGCACGGACAGGATGAACGTCGGACGGAACGACCCGATGCCCTCGACGAGGGTCTTGGTGTCGGGCCAGTGGCCCAGGGTCGCGCCCGC
This sequence comes from Cellulomonas sp. KH9, assembly GCF_900114185.1. Taxonomy (GTDB): domain Bacteria; phylum Actinomycetota; class Actinomycetes; order Actinomycetales; family Cellulomonadaceae; genus Cellulomonas. The sequence goes on along the minus strand of NZ_FOSE01000002.1, from coordinate 574,303 downwards.
CGGGACGGTCAGCACGTGCACGAACCGCGCGAACACGTGCGCGAGCGGCATGAACAGCATCGTCCGTGCCCCCGGGGTGGACACGACGACGTTGAGCTTCTCGACCGCGTTCGTCGTCAGCACCGAGAAGTTGCCGTGCGTGAGCTCGACGCCCTTCGGGCGGCCCGTGGTGCCGGAGGTGTAGATGACGGTGGCCAGGTCGTCGCGCGCGGCGAGGCCACGACGGCGCGCCACCTCCGCCTCCTCGACGCCGGCACCGGCCGCGACCAGCGCGTCGACGGCGCCGTCGTCGATGACGAGCACCTCGCGCAGGGTGGGGGCCTGGTCGCGCACCTCGGCCACGACGTCGGCGTGCGCCTGCGTCTCGACCACCAGGAGGCTGACGTCGGCGTCCGTGAGGATCCAGGCGACCTGCTCGGCCGACGAGGTCTCGTACAGCGGCACCGGGACCGCGCCGACGGCCCAGGTGGCCCAGTCGAGCAGGGACCACTCGTACCGCGTCCGCGACATGATGCCCACGCGGTCACCGGGCTGCACCCCCTTGGCGACGAGCCCACGGGCGGCCGCCACGATCGCGGCGTCGTACTCGCGCGCCGTCATGGGCAGCCAGGCGCCGTCCACGTAGCGCTCGACGAGCACCCGGTCCGGCGTGCTGCGCACGCGGGACGCGAACAGGTCGTTGAGGTTGTCCGACGGGTCGACCTCGACGAGGAGAGGGCTGTGGGACTCGTCCATGCTGACTCCAGTGGCAGGGGGGCGAAGGGTGCCATGAGGATACGGGACGTCGGTCCCTGGTCAGGGGTGCCCGGACGGGTGGAGTCGCAGGCCAGGGGCCCCCGGACCGCCGGACGCACCTCCCGCGGCCCCGCCGCGTGCGTGGTCGCGCTCCCGCACCGGTCGACACGGGCGCTAGCGTGGGTGGCGCGTGCGCGAGGGACGCGCCGCGGCGAGGGCAGGAGCGGACCAGGACATGCACGCCATCGGGGTCGACATCGGCGGGACGAAGATCGCGGCAGGCGTGGTCGACGACGACGGCAGGATCCTCGCGCAGACGCGGCGGGACACCGACCCCGACGACGTCGCGAGCATCGACGCCGCGATCGCGGACGTCTACCGCGAGCTGGCGGCGTCGTACGAGGTGCGGCAGGTCGGTCTGGCCGCGGCGGGCTTCGTGGCCTCGGACCGCGCCCGTGTGCTCTTCGCCCCCAACATCGCGTGGCGCGAGTACCCCCTGCGCGACAACGTCGCCGCTCTCATCGGCGACCCCGACGTGCGGGTCGTCGTCGAGAACGACGCCAACGCGGCGGGGTGGGCCGAGTTCCGGTTCGGCGTCGGGCGCGACGTCGAGGACATGGTGATGCTCACGCTCGGCACCGGGCTCGGCGGCGCGATCGTCTCCGGCGGGCGGCTGGCCCGGGGTGCCTGGGGTGCCGCCGCCGAGATCGGCCACATGCGGGTGGTGCCCGGTGGGCACTACTGCGGCTGCGGGCACGAGGGCTGCTGGGAGCAGTACGTCTCGGGCTCGGCGCTCGTGCGCGACGCGCAGGCGGCCGCGATCACGCACCCGGAGGACGCCGCGGGGCTGCTGGAGCTCGCCGGCGGAGGTCCCGACGCCATCACGGGCCCTCTCGTCACGCGTGCGGCCCAGGACGGCGACCCCCTCGCCCTGGAGCTCCTCGGGGAGATCGGCCGCTGGGTCGGGGAGGGTGCGGCCAGCGTCGCGGCCCTGCTCGACCCCGAGCTGTTCGTCATCGGCGGCGGGGTGAGCGCCGCGGGTGACCTGCTGCTCGTGCCCGCGCGCAAGGCGTTCGGCGAGCAGCTCTCGGGCCGGGGGCACCGGCCGGAGGCGGCGATCGTCGTCGCCGCCATGGGCAACGACGCCGGCATGGTCGGCGCCGCGGACCTCGCGCGGATCTGACGTCCGGGCGGGCGGTCCGGCCGGGCTCAGACGACCGCGCCGTCGCCGTCCGTCGGCTCGCGGCGCTGTGGCATGCGCCACACCAGGACGGCCACGGCGATGACGAACAGCGCGGCCGCCGCGCGCACGAGCAGGGCAGGTGCGTCCTGCCACGCGACGACCACGACGAGCAGGAACAGGGGTGACCCGATCGCGGCCCCCCACGCCAGCGTGAGCAGCGGGTTCCCCCCGAGCACCGGGCCCGGGTCCTGCGGGACGAAGTGCTCGATCTCGTCCACGGCGTCCTCGGCGGCGTCGTACTGCGTGGTGCCGTCCCAGTCGCGGGCGCCCAGGGGAGCGGGATCGGCGGTGCCGGGGACGTCCGGCGGACCGGACGGCGCGGGCGGCTCCTCGGGTGCCGCGCGCAGCACCCGGCCGCGCGCCGGCGGCTCGGGCGCGGTGTCCACGTCCGACAGTCGCGCGACCAGCGAGGCCCACACCTCGTCGTCCGTCGCGGGCGGGTCGACCGGGCCGTCCGCGGCCGGCGGGCCGTCGGGCGGCGGCCCTGCGGGAGCATCGCGGGGGTGCTCCGTGCCGGCGGAGTCGTCGGCGCCGGGGTCGTCCTCGGGACGTGCGTCCATGGGAGCACTCTAGAGTCGGACCCGACGAACCGGCCCGTCGCGGTCGGTGGCGGGTCCGCGGGCCGGCCGGCGGCCCGCGGGACGGGTCGGCGCGACGGACGTCGAGCGAGGAGACACGTTGTTCTACTGGTTGATGAAGCGGGTGTTCGTCGGGCCCCTGCTGCGCCTGGTCTACCGGCCGTGGGTGCGTGGTGCCGAGAACGTCCCCGCCGAGGGCGGTGCGATCCTCGCGAGCAACCACCTGGCCGTCATCGACTCGTTCTTCCTGCCGCTCGCGCTCGACCGGGAGATCGTGTTCATCGGCAAGCAGGAGTACTTCACCGGTGTCGGTCTCAAAGGCCGCGTGACCGCGGGCTTCATGCGCGGCGTGGGCACCATCCCCGTCGACCGTGGGGGCGGCAAGGCCGGCGAGGCTGCGCTGCGCACCGGCCTGCGGCGGTTGTCCGAGGGCGGCCTGTTCGGCATCTACCCGGAGGGCACACGCAGCCCTGACGGGCGGCTGTACCGTGGCAAGACCGGCGTCGCCCGGCTGGCGCTGGAGTCGGGGGCCCCCGTGATCCCCGTGGCCATGGTCGGCACCGACGTCGCGCAGCCGCTGGGCCGGCGCATCCCGAAGATCATGCGCATCGGGATCGTCATCGGCGAGCCGCTGGACTTCTCCCGGTACCGCGGCATGGAGAACGACCGGTTCATCCTGCGCTCGGTGACGGACGAGATCATGTACGCGATCATGAGCCTGTCGGGCCAGGAGTACGTCGACGTGTACGCCGCGACGCAGAAGGCCCGGATCGCGACGGGCCACCCCGAGACGGGCGACGGCGCGGGTCGGATGCCCGCCGCGCCCGGCGGCCGGCCGGTTCCCGATGTCCAGGTTCCGGTCCCGCCGCAGGACGAGGCCCCGCCGTCAGTAGGATGAGGTGGACCCGGCCGCGTGCCGGGCCCGTGCGCGTGCCCTGCGGTGCGCGCCCGCCGTCCTCTGCGTGACGCCCGGCCCCGGACCTCGGTCCCGGTGGCGGGCTGTGCGCAGGCCCCACGCTGGGCGCCGGCCGGGTGCGTCCTCGCAGCCCACGCCCGTCAGTGCTCTGCCAACGAGAGGTGTGTCCCATGTCGGTCCGTCGCGTCGCCCTTCTGACCGCCGGCGGTTTCGCTCCCTGCCTGTCGTCCGCCGTCGGCGGGCTCATCGAGCGCTACACGGAGATCGCTCCCGAGGTCGAGATCATCGCGTACCAGCACGGCTACCACGGCCTGCTGCTCGGCGAGAGCGTCACCGTCACCCCCGAGGTGCGGGCGAAGGCCGGCATCCTCCACCGCTTCGGCGGGTCGCCGATCGGCAACTCGCGCGTCAAGCTCACCAACGCCAAGGACTGCGTCAAGCGCGGCCTGGTGAAGGAGGGCGAGGACCCGCTGCAGGTCGCTGCCGAGCAGCTCAAGGCCGACGGCGTGGACGTGCTCCACACCATCGGTGGTGACGACACCAACACCACCGCGGCCGACCTCGCCGCGTACCTGCACGAGAACGGCTACGAGCTGACGGTCGTGGGCCTGCCCAAGACGATCGACAACGACGTCGTGCCGATCCGGCAGTCGCTCGGGGCGTGGACGGCGGCCGAGGAGGCTGCCGGTTTCGCGCGCAACATCATCGGCGAGCACCGCTCGGGCCCGCGCATGCTCATCGTGCACGAGGTCATGGGCCGGCACTGCGGCTGGCTGACCGCCGCCGCCGCCGCGGAGTACCGCAAGTGGCTTGCCACGCAGGAGTGGGTGCCGGAGATCGGCCTGTCGCGCGAGCGCTGGGACATCCACGCCGTCTTCCTGCCCGAGCTGGCGCTCGACATCGACGCCGAGGCCGACCGGCTGAAGAAGATCATGGACGAGCAGGGCAACGTCAACATCTTCCTGTCCGAGGGCGCGGGCATGCACGAGATCGTCGAGCAGCTCGAGGCCGCCGGTCAGCCCGTCGAGCGGGACCCGTTCGGGCACGTGAAGCTCGACACGATCAACCCGGGCCAGTGGTTCGCGAAGCAGTTCGCGGAGAAGCTCGGCGCCGAGAAGGTCATGGTGCAGAAGTCCGGCTACTACTCGCGCGCCGCGGCCGCGAACGCCGAGGACCTGCGCCTCATCAAGTCCATGACCGACCTGGCCGTCGAGTGCGCGCTGCGTGCCGAGTCCGGTGTCATCGGCCACGACGAGGAGGACGGCGACCGCCTGCGCGCGATCGAGTTCCCCCGCATCGCCGGCGGCAAGGCGTTCGACGTCTCCCAGCCGTGGTTCGGTGCGCTGCTGTCGGACATCGGCCAGGCCCTCGTGCCCGCGAGCCACTCGTGAGCGTCGAGCCGGACGCGGGCGTCGTCGCCGGGCTCGACGCCTGGGAGACGCTGCCGGTCGCTCAGCAGCCCCAGTGGCCGGACGCGTCGCAGGTGCGGCGCGTCCGCGACCGGCTCGCGAGCCTGCCCCCGCTCGTCTTCGCGGGGGAGGCCGACGCGCTGCGGGCGCAGCTCGCGGCCGCGTCCCGCGGCGAGGCGTTCGTCCTGCAGGGCGGTGACTGCGCCGAGACCTTCGCCGAGGCCACGGCCGACAACATCCGCAACAAGATCAAGACGATCCTGCAGATGGCGGTCGTGCTCACCTACGGCGCGAGCCTGCCCGTCGTGAAGATGGGCCGGATGGCCGGGCAGTACGCCAAGCCGCGCTCGTCGGACGTCGAGACGCGTGACGGCGTCACGCTGCCCGCGTTCCGCGGCGACATCATCAACGGGTTCGACTTCACGGCCGAGGCCCGCACGCCGGACCCGCAGCGGCTGCTCGAGGCGTACCACACGTCCGCCTCGACGCTGAACCTCATCCGGGCGTTCACGACCGGTGGGTTCGCGTCGCTGCTGCGCGTCCACGAGTGGAACCGCGGCTTCACGTCGAACCCGGCGTACTCGCGCTACGAGGAGATCGCCGCGGAGATCGACCGGGCGATCCGCTTCATGGCGGCGTGCGGCGCCGACGTCGACGCGCTGCGCACGGTCGACTTCTACTCGGCGCACGAGGGGCTGCTGCTCGACTACGAGCGGCCCCTGACGCGCATCGACTCCCGCACGGGCCTGCCGTACGACTGCTCGGCGCACTTCCTGTGGATCGGGGAGCGCACCCGCCAGCTCGACGCGGCGCACGTGGACTTCTTCTCCCGCGTGCAGAACCCGCTCGGCGTGAAGCTCGGCCCCACCACCACCGGTGACGACGCCATCGCGCTGATCGACCGGCTCAACCCCACGGGGGAGCCGGGCCGCCTGACGTTCGTCACGCGGATGGGAGCCGGCAAGGTGCGCGACCTGCTTCCCGCGCTGGTCGAGAAGGTCACCGCCGACGGTCGTCCCGTCACCTGGGTGTGCGACCCGATGCACGGCAACGGCATCACGTCCGCCAACGGGTACAAGACGCGCCGGTTCAGCGACGTCATGGACGAGGTCGCCGGGTTCTTCGAGGTGCACCGCGCGCTCGGCACCGTCCCGGGCGGCCTGCACGTCGAGCTCACCGGTGACGACGTCACCGAGGTCCTGGGCGGCACCGAGGAGATCGACGACGAGGGTCTCGCGCTGCGGTACGAGACGCTCGTGGACCCGCGGCTGAACCACCAGCAGTCGCTGGAGATGGCCTTCCAGGTCGTGGAGCTGCTGCGCCGCGCCTGAGGTGCGTGACGAGAGCCCCGGAGCGGTGACGCTCCGGGGCTCTCGTCCGTCCGGGGACCCGCGGTCGCTCGCCGCGGTGCCGGGTGGCAGCCCGCGTGGCACGAGGCCGGCGGTCACACGACCTGCAGCACGACCTCCGTGCCCTTCGGCACCGCGTCACCGGCGCGGACGCTCTGGGAGCGCACCGTGCCGAAGATCCCGCCGAGCACGTTGTCCCGCCGGGCCGTGAGACCGAGCGCCTCGAGCTCCGCCTTGGCCTTGTCGAACTGCTTGCCGGTCAGGTCCGGCATCGGCACGGTCTGCGGGCCCTTGGACACCGTCACGGTGACCACGTCGCCGCGGTGGGCCGTCTCGCGCGCTGCCGGGCTCTGGTCGATGATCCGGCCGGCCGGGACCGTGTCGTGGAACTCCTCCGTGGCCTCGACGGTGAGGGCGTCCGCGGCCAGCTGCTCCTGTGCGTCCTCCACGGTGATGCCGACCACGGAGGTGACCGTCACGGGCGCGGGGCCGTCCGACAGCACCAGCGTGACGGTGCTCCCGCGCTTGACCTCGTCACCCGCTGCCGCCTCGGCGCCGTCGGGCAGCGTCGCCGTGAGGACCTGGCCCGCGGGCGCCTCGTCGTCGTGGACGGGGGAGCCGTAGCCGACCGTGAGGCCGGCGTCGGTCAGGGTCTTCTCCGCGTCCGCCTGCATGGCACCGACGACGCCCTCGGGGACGGCCACGAGGTCGGGCCCCTTCGAGACCGTGTACGTCACCGTGCCGTCCTTGCGGACCGGCTCGCCGACGGGCGGGTCCGTCGAGACGACCACACCGGGCGGGACCTCGTCGTCGAACGCCTCGGCCTTGTCGTGCGCGAGGCCCGCCGCCGCCAGCGCGGCGACGGCGTCGGCCTCGGCCTCCGCCACGACGGCGGGCACCGAGGTGTACGCGCCGGGCCCGACCTCGAGGTACCACCACGTGCCGAGCCCGAGCAGCGCGGCGAGGCCGAGGGCGGCCGCCACGAACGGCCACCGGCGTCGGGTGCGGGCCGCCGGTGGCGTCGCCTCGACCACGCCCAGCCCGATGGGCAGCGCGACGGTGCCGCCGTGCGCGTGGGCCCCGACGGGGACCCGGGTGGTCAGTGCGTCGTCGTCGGGGGCGCCGGCGTCGTCGTCCTGCGTGAGGTCGGACTCCTCCGGGTCGGTCGCTGCCGGGAGCACGACCGTGGGCTGGACGTCCGCGCGCCGGTCGAGGGTGACGCCGTCGAGCGCGGCACGCGTGCGTCGCACGAGCTGGAGCGCGGCGCCGGCGTCGACCGGGCGGTCGTCCGGCGCGTGCGCCGCGAGGGCGCCGACGAGCTCGTCGATCTCCGAGGGCAGCCAGTCCACGAGGGTCGACGGCGCGGGGATCTCGGAGCTGACGTGCTGGAACGCGACCTGGATCGGTGTCTCGCCGGTGAAGGGCTGGCGGCCCGTGAGCATCTCGAACAGCATCACGCCGACCGCGTAGACGTCGGTGCGTGCGTCGCTGGTGCCCTGCCGGACGAGCTCGGGCGCGAGGTACGCGACGGTGCCGAGCACCGTGCCGGTCGTCGTGGCGGTCACCTCGGTGACCGCACGGGCGAGACCGAAGTCCGCGACGCGCACGCGGTCGTCGGACGCGATCAGCACGTTCTCCGGCTTGACGTCGCGGTGCACCAGACCCGTGCGGTGGGCCGCGGAGAGGGCGTCGAGCACGGCCTCGGTGATGCGCAGCGCCTCGCCGACGCGCAGCGCGCCCTGCTCGGCCAGGCGGCGTCGCACGTTCGAGCCGTCGACGTACTCCATGGTCAGGTAGCTGGTCTCGCCGTCGAGACCCTGGTCGAGCACCCCGACGATGCCGGGGTGGGTCAGCCGTGCGGCGCTGCGCGCCTCACGCCGGAAGCGCGCGATGAACGCGCCGCCCTGCGCCCCCTCGGCGAGGTGCGGGTGCATGACCTTCAGCGCGACCTCGCGGTCGAGGCGTCGGTCGACCGCCAGGTACACCGTCGCCATCCCGCCGCGCGCGATGCGCGACACGACCTCGTACCGCCCGTCGACCAGGCGGCCGACGAGCGGATCGGTGACAGTGGTTCCCACGCGCGGCAGTCTACGGTCGGGCGGCGGCGGATCTCGGGAGCCGCGCGGGTCAGCCGAATCGCGTCATGAGCGTCTGGACGTTCGCCACGTACCGGCGCGTGTCGGCGTACATGCCGTTGCGCTTCACGGAGCCCGCGCCCTGGTAGTACGACGCGATCGCGGTCGGCAGGTCGTCGGACGTGCGCACGAGCGACCGCAGGATCGCGACGCCCGCCACGACGTTGTCATCCGGGTCGAGGAGGTTCAGCTGGCGTCCCACGAGCTGCGACGCCCACTCGCCGGACGACGGGATCACCTGCATCGTCCCGATCGCGTTGGCGGGGGAGACGGCCGTGTGGTCGAAGCCCGACTCCTGGTGGGCGACGGCCTGGGCGAGTGCCGGGTCGACGCCCATCGCGCGGGCCGTGGCGGCGACCTTGGCCTGCATGTCGGCCCGCGACGGCGCCCCCGCCGCGAGCAGGCTCCGCTTGTTCTGGTTGGCCGCGTCGACGACCTGGGACGAGTAGGTGCGACCGGCGAACGTGTTGCCGACGAGCTGCGTGGCAGCGGCGGCCTGCGGTGCCGCGGCGGTGCCCGGCACGGTCAGCTGCTGACCGGCACGGATCGTGGCGCGCGCGTCGAGGCCGTTGGCCGCGACGACGGCCGGGACCGTGGTGCCGTGCCGCGAGGCGATGGCGGACACCGTGTCACCGCTGCGGACCGTGTACGTCGTGCCGGTCGCGGCGGGCTGCGCGGAGCTCGCCTGCGGAGCGGCGGGTCGGGCTGCGTCGGCGCCGGGGATCGTGAGGGTCTGCCCGGCGCGGATGAACGCGCGCGCGTCCAGGCCGTTGGCCGCGACGACGGCGGCGACGGTGGTGCCGTGGCGTGCCGCGACGGCGGACACGGTGTCCCCGCGCTGCACGGTGTAGCTGCTGCCGCCGGCCGCTGCCGGCGCGGGGGCGGCGACGCCTCCTGCCGCTCCGGGGATCGTGAGGGTCTGCCCGGCGCGGACGAAGGCGCGCGCGTCGAGCCCGTTGGCGGCCACGACCGCGGCCACCGTGGTGCCGTGGCGTGCGGCGATGCCCGAGACCGTGTCGCCCGACCGCACGGTGTACGACGTCCCGGCGGCGACGGGTGCGGCCGTGGTGGCCGGTGCCGCGTCGGGGACGCGCAGGATCTGTCCGGAGCGGACGCGTGACGGGTCCGCCAGCGCGTTGTCGGCGGCCAGACGGGCGACGGTCGTGCCGGTGCGCTTGGCGATGGACGTGAGCGTGTCACCGTCGCGGACGGTGTAGTCGGCGGCGTGGCCGGCGGTCCCGGTCGCGGCGAGCGCGACGGTCGCGAGCGCGAGCGTGGCACCCGTCCCGGACGCGGCACGCGCCACGGTGCGCGGGCGCGGAGAGAGTGCGGACATTGGCCCCCCCAGGCGGTGGTCAGTGGTGGTGCGTCGATGGTCGGCGGCACCCCGTCAGCACGGGCACCGAGTGACTGGTGGTGCTGATGTGACAGGTGTGACGTCGTTCGACGCTAGACGACAATGTCCAGGACGGGAAGTCCTGAGCGCCGATGACGGCCCTCCGACGTGGGACCCGTAGGCTGACAGGGTGACTTCGCCCTCGGATCTGGACCAGCTGGTCGGCGCGTGGCTGACCGTCCCGGACGTCGCGCAGATGCTCGGTGTCGACCCCGGCAAGGTGCGTCGCCTCCTGCAGGAGCGCAAGCTCGTCGGGGTGCGGCGCGGTACCCCGCCGGTCATGAGCGTGCCCGCGGCCTTCCTCGTGCCGGGCCACCTCGCCAACCCGGCCGCGCCCGACGTCCCGTCGGACGACCGCCCGTGGACGGTGCTGGCGTCCCTGCAGGGCACGCTGACCGTGCTCGGGGACGACGGATTCTCGGACGAGGAGACGCTCGCGTGGCTCTTCCGCGTCGAGGAGTCGCTGGGTGTCCCGCCGATCGAGGCCCTGCGCGCCGGTCGCAAGACCGAGGTGCGGCGGGTCGCGCAGGCGATGCTCTGACCGACGCGGCCGCCGGCTGACGGGCGCCGACGGCCCGCGAGGGCGCCGCTCAGGCCGTGCGGTCGACCGCCGCCCGCGCGAGCGCGATGAGCGCGCTGCGTGCCGGCTCGGGCCAGCCCTGCGCCTCGATCTGGGTGAACGCCTGCTCGCGCAGGTCCTCGATGAGCTCCTCCACCTCGGCGACCGCGCCGGTGCGCACCAGCAGAGCCGTGACCTCGGCGACGCCGTCCGCGTCGAGGTCCGCGTCGCCGACGCGGCGGGTGAGGGTGGCGACGGCGTCGCTGTCGCCCGTCTCCGTCGCCCGTGCCAGCGCGCGCGCGACGAGCACGGTGCGCTTGCCCTCGCGCAGGTCGTCGCCGGTGGGCTTGCCCGTCGTGGACGGGTCGCCCAGGACGCCCAGCAGGTCGTCCCGCAGCTGGAACGCCTCGCCGAGCGGCAGCCCCACCGCACGGCAGCCGGCCAGGGCGTCCTCGTCGGCACCGGCGAGCGCGGCCCCGAGGACGATCGGGTGCTCCACGCTGTACCGCGCCGCCTTGGTCCGCACCACCTCGCGAGCCCGGCGCTCGTCCTCCGCCGGGTCGCCCCAGGGCATCGTCTGCGCGACCAGGTCGAGGTACTGGCCGATCGTCACCTCGGTCCGCATGAGCGCGTACACCGATCGTGCCGCGCGTGCGACCGGCTCCGGCACACCGGTCAGTGCGTGCGACATCTCGTCGTCGCTGGCGACGAGCGCGAGGTCGCCCAGCAGGATCGCGACCCCGTCCCCGAAGCGCCGGGGCTCGCCGCGACGGTCCGCGGCGACGTGGTCGTCGGCGAAGACGCGGTGCGCGGTGGGCAGACCGCGCCGGGTCGACGAGTCGTCCATCACGTCGTCGTGGAACAGGGCGGCCGCCTGGAAGAGCTCGAGGGCCGCACCCGCCCGCAGGACCGCCACCTCGCGGTCGTCCCCGGGAACCCCGCCGTGGGCGCGCCAGGACCAGTAGCAGAACGCCGCGCGCAGCCGCTTGCCGCCGGCGAGCATCCGCTCGACCGCGTCCGCCAGTGGGGAGGCGTCCGGGCTGATCGCCAGGGCGGTGTCGCGCAGCGCCGTGACGTGCCTGGCGAGGGCCGCGTCGACGCCGGCACGGAGGTTCTCACGGTCGACCAGAGCAGCGTTCGCGGTGGGCACGGACCCACCCTAGGGGGAGGGTGCGCCGACCGTCCCCCCGAGCGTCATCGTGCGCTGCCCGTCGCGGTCCAGGATGCCCACGACGACCAGCTCCGCGCCGTCCGAGCGGGCGAACGTGGTCTGGGCGGCAAGGCCCGGTTCGGGCACGGCGGGCGGGGCCTCGGCGAACCCGGCACCGACCAGTGGTGCGCGCACGGCGTCGAGCAGGGCCGCGGTGTCCTGCCCCGTCCGCACGTTGAGGCTGATGCGCAGCATCCCGTCCGCGACGGGCTCGGCGGACGAGACGAGGATCTCCGCGTCCGGGGGCACCGGCACCAGGTCGGTGGGGAACCCCGGGGCGAGCGTTCCGACCGCCGAGTCCTCGGCGATGTCGTCCGTCAGCAGCGGCTCACCGGGCGTCGGGGTCGCGCTCGCGGTGCTCGGGGACGACGTGGGGGCGGGCGCCGGCGTCGTCGTGCACCCGGCCGTCAGCACCGTGCCGAGCGCGAGGGCTGCGACCAGGGCGGGTGTCGTCGGGCGGGGCACGGCGCCAGGGTAGTCGCGCCGGCCGGGGGCGTGAGCCGACGACCCGGGGGAGCGCAGGTCGGCGCGACGGGCCCCGACCCGACCACAGGAAGCCGACGACGCAGCGTGCCCACAGTTCCGCCGTCACACGCACCGGTCGTCGACCCGACCCGCTTCGGTGAACCCATGAAACCCCTCGTCCTCCGGCTCCACGAGCCACGTGAGCTGCTCGCCCTCGTCCCTCATCTGCTGGGTTTCCAGCCCCGGGACAGCGCCGTCGCCGTCAGCCTGCGGGGAGCGCGCGGCCGCGTCGGGCTGGTCGCCCGGGTCGACCTGCCCGACCTCGCGGACGTGCTCCACGGTCCGCAGGTCGCGCGGGCGCTGGCGACCCACCTCGACCGCGACGGCGCGCGCCGGTCCGTGCTCGTCCTCTACACCGCGGGCAGCGCTGCGGGCTCCGACCAGGGCGTCGACGCCGCGGTGGCGCACGTGGCCGAGGCGTTCGACGTGCCGTTCGGGGGTGTCGAGGTGGTCGTGGTCGACCGGACGACGTACCGCTGCCTGTCGTGCGACGACGGGTGCTGCCCACCGGGCGGGCGGCCGCTCAGCGACCTGGAGTCCACGCGCGCCGGCGCGGAGATGGTGCTCGCCGGGTCCGTCGTGGCGTCCGACCGGCAGTCGCTGGGCCAGGTCGTGACGGCGCCGGGCGACGTCCGGCGCGCCGTCGCCCGGGTGCGCCGCCGACGCACCGAGGCCCGCGCGCGCGCGACGGCGGACGGCCCCGGTGCCCTGTCGCGGTGGCGGGTCGAGGCTCTCGTCGCGTGGCGCGCGCTCGTCGCGGACGACCCGGTGCGGCCACGCCACGCCTCCCGTGCCGCCCTGCTCGGGCGCGTGGAGGCGGGACTGCACGACCGCCGGGTGCGGGACGCCGTGCTCGTCGCCGCGCTGCCCGGGGCCGGCACCCTGCCCGAGCGTGCCCTCGCACCCGGCGGCGCGGACGAGGACGCCGAGCTGCGGACAGCCGTGGGGCGGCTCGTGGACCCGGCCGCGGGCCTGCCGCCCGGCGAGGAGGTGACGGCGGTACGCCGGGCGCTGCAGGACGTCGTGGCGCACGGCCGTCGGGGAGCACAGGCTCCCGCGACCACGCTGCTGGCCACGCTGGCCTGGTGGGAGGGCGACGGTGCGCGCGCCGCGGTGCTGATCGACCGGGCGCTGCGGGACGATCCCGCGTACCGCCTGGCGCATCTCCTGCGCACCGCGCTCGACGCCGGGCTCGCCCCCGGGTGGGCGCGTGCCGGCGCATGAGACGAGGCCGAGGGCACACCGTGCGCGCGCCGAGGTCGTCGGCGGTCCCGTGCTCGGGTAGCGTCGCGCCCGAGGCCGGCGCGGCCAGGAGGAGGAGCGACGATGGGGATCGTGGTCGGCTACCTGGCGACCCCGGAGGGTCACGCGGCGCTGGACGCCGCCGTCACGGAGGCGCAGCGACGCTCGCTGACGGTCGTGGTCGTCCTGAGTGCGCGGCCCGACGAGACCCCGGAGCGGCGCGCCGAGACCGAGCAGGCGCTGGTGCGGGTGCGCGAGGAGCTCGACGCGATCGGCGTCGCGCACGACGTCCGCCTGCTGGACGGTGGGGACGTCGCGGACGACCTCATCAGCACGGCGGAGGAGGTCGGTGCGGAGCTCGTCGTCCTGGGCCTGCGCCGCCGCAGCCCCGTCGGCAAGCTGATCCTGGGGTCCAACGCGCAGCGCGTCCTGTTCGACGCGCCCTGCCCGGTCCTCACGGTCAAGCCCACCGCCTGAGGCTGCCGGCTCAGCTCTCCCGGTCCGGCGTCCGCTCCTGGAGCCGACGTCCGCGGCCCCGTCGTGGTCCCGCGCCCTGGCTGACGCGCCTCGATCCGTCGCGGCGCCCGCCGTGCGGTCGTGCCCGGCACGCCCGGCGCGCCCGGCGGGAATGCCCGGCGCGCCCCCGGCGTTGCAGCAGGTCGACCCCGGAGTTCGGCTCGGCCGTCGTCGGCGCGCGCTCGACAGCACGCGCGGCGTGCCCCCGTGGGTCGGTACAATATCCGTCTGTCTCCCGGTCCTTCGGACTCCCCTCGGTTCCGGTTGCCGCGCTGACGAAAGGTCGTTCGTGACGTCCCAGACCCCCCACCCCGCACTTCCGCGCGAGTTCCAGCACCCTGCGCTGCAGGAGCTGGTCCTGCGTGGGCGGACCCACGGCAGCGTCGACAGTGCGGCCGTGCGCGCCGCCTGCGAGGCCGCCGGCGTCGAGGGACCCAAGCGGCTGCGCGCCGTGGTGCGCGGGCTCGGCACGGCCGGCATCGACGTCAACGACCTCGGCACCGCCGGGCGTGCGGTCGCCGCGACGAGCGCCAAGTCCCGCCCCGCAGCCAAGGCGTCCGTCGGTGACGCCGTGAAGCCTGCCCGGGCCAAGGCAGCCGCCAAGCCCGCGGCGAAGGCGACCGCTGCCAAGGCCCCCGCCACGAAGACCGCTGCCGCGAAGGCGACGCCCGCCAAGGCGTCGAAGGTCGGCGACGACGTGGACGTCGACGTCGAGGACGTGGAGGACGTCGAGCTCGAGGACGTCGAGGTCGTCGACACGGTCGACGTCGACGTCGAGGAGGTCGTCGCGGACGACGCCGAGGAGACCGAGGCGGCCCCGGCCGTCGCGAAGAAGGCCGACGAGCCCGAGGACACGGGCTTCGTCTACTCCGACGCCGACGACGACGACGCCCCTGCCCAGCAGGTCGTGACCGCCGGTGCCACCGCGGACCCGGTCAAGGACTACCTCAAGCAGATCGGCAAGGTCGCGCTGCTGAACGCCGAGCAGGAGGTCGAGCTCGCCAAGCGCATCGAGGCCGGCCTGTTCGCCGAGGAGAAGCTCGCCGAGACGCGCGACTCGCTGGAGCCGAAGCTGCGCCGCGAGCTCGAGTGGATCGCGCAGGACGGCCGCCGCGCCAAGAACCACCTGCTCGAGGCCAACCTGCGCCTCGTGGTGTCCCTGGCCAAGCGGTACACGGGCCGCGGGATGCTCTTCCTGGACCTGATCCAGGAGGGCAACCTCGGGCTCATCCGCGCCGTCGAGAAGTTCGACTACACCAAGGGCTACAAGTTCTCGACGTACGCCACGTGGTGGATCCGCCAGGCGATCACCCGCGCCATGGCCGACCAGGCCCGCACCATCCGCATCCCGGTGCACATGGTCGAGGTCATCAACAAGCTCGCGCGCGTGCAGCGCCAGATGCTCCAGGACCTGGGCCGCGAGCCCACGCCGGAGGAGCTGGCCAAGGAGCTGGACATGACGCCCGAGAAGGTCGTCGAGGTCCAGAAGTACGGTCGCGAGCCCATCTCGCTGCACACGCCCCTCGGTGAGGACGGCGACAGCGAGTTCGGTGACCTCATCGAGGACTCCGAGGCCGTCGTCCCCGCGGACGCCGTGAGCTTCACCCTCCTGCAGGAGCAGCTGCACCAGGTCCTCGACACGCTCTCGGAGCGCGAGGCAGGCGTGGTCTCGATGCGGTTCGGCCTCACCGACGGTCAGCCCAAGACGCTCGACGAGATCGGCAAGGTCTACGGCGTCACGCGTGAGCGCATCCGCCAGATCGAGTCCAAGACGATGTCGAAGCTGCGCCACCCGTCACGCTCGCAGGTGCTGCGCGACTACCTGGACTGAGACGCACCACGCACGATCCACGAGAGCCCGGCCCGCGAGGGCCGGGCTCTCGTCGTTCCGCCTCGGGAGAGCCCGTCGGTCGTGGCTGACCGCTGGCTGTCACTCACCATGGGCGGGTGGCCGAGACGCGGCATCGCGGGACCGACGAGGCACTGCGCGCGCCGCCAGAGCCGTGCCGCCGGGCGGTCTGTGTCGTGGCCGGTGGCCGGCCCCTCGCTCGGGGGGCAGGCCCGGAGGCCGGCCCATGGTGCCGGGGCGGCTGCGGGACCACGTCCGGGCCGGGTGACGGCGGGACATCGAGGACGGACGACGAGGGCCCCGGACCGTGCGGTCCGGGGCCCTCGTGGCTCGTTCGCGGTGCTGAGCGGTCAGCCGGCCGCACCGGCGCCGGCGCCGTGCTCGGCGAGCAGGCGGTCGGTCTCGTCCTGGACGTGCGTCGCGACCGAGGCGAACTTCGGCGCGTGCTCACGCGCGTGGTGGGCGCAGAACAGCAGCTCACCGACCGGGAGCACCACGCGGACGTACGCCTGCGCGTTGCAGCGGTCGCAGCGGTCGGCTGCCGTCAGCGGGGTCGTGGGTTCCGTCGTCGTCCCTGTCACATCTCCATACAACCATCCGGGCCGCCGATCCATCCCCTCACGGCCCGTCGGTTCGCTGTCTGCGTACAAGATCGTGACTTCCGGGCCGCCCCGGCACGGCGGCACGGGTGCCCGGGCCGGGCGCGACTACGATCGGCGCCGTGACGACGACCGCCGCCCAGGCCGGCTACACCGCCCGCCACCTCTCGGTGCTCGAGGGTCTCGAGGCCGTGCGCAAGCGCCCCGGCATGTACATCGGCACCACCGACAGCCGCGGCCTGATGCACTGCCTCTGGGAGATCATCGACAACTCCGTCGACGAGGCCCTCGGGGGCCACGGCGACCGGATCGAGGTCGTGCTGCATGCCGACAGCTCGGTCGAGGTGCGCGACAACGGCCGCGGCATCCCCGTGGACGTCGAGCCCAAGACGGGCCTGACGGGCGTCGAGGTGGTGCTCACCAAGCTGCACGCGGGCGGCAAGTTCGGCGGCGGCTCGTACGCCGCGTCGGGCGGTCTGCACGGCGTCGGCGCCTCGGTGGTCAACGCGCTCTCGGCGCGCCTCGACGTCGAGGTCGACCGCGGCGGACGCACCCACCGCATGACGTTCCACCGCGGCGAGCCGGGCGTCTTCGACGACCGCGGCGGCGTGGGCCCGGACTCGCCGTTCGAGCCGTTCGTGCAGGGCTCGGAGCTCGCGGTCGTGGGCAAGGTCGCCAAGGGGGTGACCGGGACGCGGGTGCGGTACTGGGCGGACCGCCAGATCTTCCCCAAGTCCGCCGTCTTCTCCTACGACGAGCTGGTGACGCGGGCCCGGCAGACGAGCTTCCTGGTGCCCGGGCTGGCCATCACGGTGCGCGACGAGCGCGGCCTGGCGGGCACGCCCGGTGAGCACGGCCCTCACGAGGAGACGTTCCTGCACACCGGGGGAGTCGTCGACTTCGCCGACCACCTCGCGCCCGACGCACCCGTCACGGACACCTGGCACCTGACGGGCCAGGGCACGTTCACGGAGACCGTCCCCGTCCTCGACGACCGGGGTCACATGACGCCGCAGGAGGTCTCGCGCACCTGCGAGGTCGACGTCGCCGTGCGGTGGGGCACCGGGTACGCGACCGAGGTGCGCAGCTTCGTCAACATCATCGCGACCCCCAAGGGCGGCACGCACCTCGCCGGCTTCGAGGCCGGGCTGCTGAAGACGCTGCGCGCGCAGGTCGCCGCCAACGCCCGTCGGCTCAAGATCTCGGCCAAGGACTCCTCGTCCGAGCGCATCGAGAAGGAGGACGTGCTCGCCGGTCTGACGGCCGTCGTCACGGTCCGGCTGGCGGAGCCGCAGTTCGAGGGGCAGACCAAGGAGGTGCTCGGCACCGGCCCCGTGCGCGGCATCGTCGCGCGGGTCGTGGAGAAGGAGCTCGCGGCGCTGTTCGCCTCGTCCAAGCGGGAGCACAAGGCGCACTCGGCGCTGCTGCTCGACAAGGTCGTCGGCGAGATGCGGGCGCGGGTCTCGGCGCGCAAGCAGAAGGAGATCTCGCGACGCAAGAACGCGTTGGAGTCCTCGTCGCTGCCGGCCAAGCTCGCCGACTGCCGGATCGACGACGTCGCCCGCAGCGAGCTGTTCATCGTCGAGGGGGACAGCGCGCTGGGGACCGCCAAGCTCGCCCGCAGCTCGGACTTCCAGGCGCTGCTGCCGATCCGCGGCAAGATCCTCAACGTCCAGAAGGCCTCCATCAGCGACATGCTGAAGAACGCCGAGTGCGCCTCGATCATCCAGGTCATCGGCGCCGGGTCGGGCCGGACGTTCGACCTCGAGGCGGCGCGCTACGGCAAGATCGTGCTGATGACCGACGCCGACGTCGACGGTGCGCACATCCGCACGCTGCTGCTGACGCTCTTCTTCCGGTACATGCGCCCGCTGGTCGAGGACGGTCGGGTGTACGCGGCCGTCCCACCGCTGCACCGCATCGAGGTGATCGGGTCGGGCTCGCGCAAGAACGAGTACGTCTACACGTACTCGGAGGCCGAGCTCGCAGCGACCCTCAAGAAGCTGGACCGCTCGGGGCGTCGCTACAAGGACGACATCCAGCGCTACAAGGGCCTCGGAGAGATGGACGCCGACCAGCTCGCCGAGACGACCATGGACCCGCGGCACCGCACGCTGCGGCGGGTGCGCATCGGGGAGGCCGAGCAGGCCGCCGCCCAGGTCGAGAAGGTCTTCGAGCTGCTCATGGGCTCCGACGTCGCTCCCCGCAAGGACTTCATCGTGGCCAACGCGCACGCCCTGGACCAGTCGCGCATCGACGCCTGACCGTGCCGGCGCGACCGGGCAGCCGGGTCCGGACGACGTGTCGCGCACATATCGCTGGACCCGTCGTGGTCGGCCCGCGAGGGTAGGGGCATGACCGACACGACCGTGCCTCCTCTCGCGAGCCGCGTGGCGGCGCCCGCGCAGGTCCCGCTCCCGGCACCGGGTGCCGGCCTGACCTGGCGTCCCGCGACGGCGGACGACGCGGCCGCGATCACCGCGCTGCGGGTGCGCTCGGAGGAGGCCGACGGGCTGCCCTACCGGACGTCGGAGGCCGAGACGGCCGAGGAGCTCGCCGGGCCCTGGCGCGACCTGACGTGCGACACGCTCCTGGGCGTGGACGCCGACGGGACGCCCCGGGCCTGGGCGCAGGCCGACTCCGCGCCCGGCGACCAGCGCGTGGTGCGCGCGTTCGTCGAGGGCACGGTCGACCCGGCCTGGCGCGGGCGGGGGATCGGTACCGCGCTCGTGGCGTGGTCGCAGGCGCGCGCCCGGCAGCTGCTCGCCGCGTCCGGCAAGGAGCTCCCGGCGCGGATCGCGACGTCGGTCGAGGACTCGACGCCGGAGGTCGCCCGGGTCTACGAGGCTGCAGGGTTCCGGCCCATCCGCTACTACGCCCACATGAGGCGGCCCCTCGACGTGCCCCTGCCGGACGTGCCGCAGGTCGAGGGCGTGCGCGTCGTGCCCTGGGACCCGCGCCTCGACGACGCGGTGCGGGTCGCCCACAACGACGTGTTCGCCGACCACTGGGGGTCCGAGCCCCGGACGCCGGAGCAGTGGCGCCAGGCCCGGGTCATGTTCGCGCCCGAGTGGTCGTTCGTCGCGCTCGACGACGCGGACCGTGTCGCCGGCTACGTCGTGTCCGGGCGGTACGAGCAGGACTGGCCCGCGGCGGGGTACACCTCCGGCTACACCGAGCTCCTGGGCGTGCGGCGGGAGTGGCGCGGACGTCGCCTCGCGGTGGCGCTGCTCGCCACGGTGATGCGGGCGTACGCCGCCGACGGCATGCAGTACGCCGAGCTGGACGTCGACACGGAGAACCCGTCGGGGGCCCACGGGCTCTACGCGGCACTCGGCTACGACGTGGCCCACTCCTCGACCACGCTGACGGTCGAGCTGTGAGATCCGCCGCCCCGAGGCCCGCGGGGGCCACCCCGCGGGCCGCGGGCCGTTAGGGTCAGTGCCCATGACCGACGTGCTCGACCTGCAGGACGTGACGATCCGCCGAGGGACGACGACGATCCTGGAGGACCTGTCGTGGCGCGTGCGCGACGACGAGCGCTGGGTCGTCCTGGGACGCAACGGCGCGGGCAAGACGACGCTGCTGCAGGTGGCCTCCGGCCGCATGCACCCGACGTCCGGCACCGCGACGCTGCTGGGTGCGCGGATGGGCGCCACCGACGTGTTCGAGCTGCGTCCGCGGATCGGCCTGGCCAGCGCGGCGCTGGCCGACCGGATCCCGTCGGGGGAGACGGTCCGGGACGTGGTCCTCACGGCGGCGTACGGCGTGACCGGGCGCTGGCGGGAGGCGTACGAGAGCGTCGACGAGTCGCGCGCCACGGACCTGCTGGCCGCGTTCGGGGTCGCGCACCTCGCCGAGCGCTGGTTCGGCACCCTGTCCGAGGGGGAGCGCAAGCGCGTGCAGATCGCCCGGTCCCTCATGAGCGACCCGGAGCTGCTCCTGCTCGACGAGCCGGCCGCGGGCCTGGACCTGGGCGGCCGCGAGGAGCTGGTCAGCGCCCTCGCCGAGCTCGCGCGCGACCGTCGCTCGCCCGCGCTGGTCCTGGTGACGCACCACGTCGAGGAGATCCCCCCGGGCTTCACCCACCTGCTGCTGCTGCGGGCGGGGCGCGTGTTCGCAGCCGGTCCGATCGGCGAGGTGCTGACGGCCGAGAACCTGTCCGGCACGTTCGACCTCCCGCTGCGGCTCGACCACGTCGACGGGCGGTGGGCCGCGCACGCCACGGACCGCCCGGCCGGGTGATCGTCACCCTTCCGTGACCCCCGGACCACGGCCCCGCAAAGCGATCGCCTAGGATCGGTCCAGAGGACGACGGCGACCGGCGGAGGTGGCGGGCATGGGATGGCTCTGGTGGGTCGGGGGAGCGCTGACGCTCGGGATCCTCGAGATGATCTCGCTGGACCTCGTGCTCGTGATGTTCGCGGGCGGTGCGCTCGCCGGTGGCCTGGCCTACGCGCTGGGGGCTCCGGTCGCCGTGCAGATCCTGGTGGCCGCGGTCACGTCGGCGGTGCTGCTCCTCACGCTGCGCCCGTACCTGCTGCGGCACCTCAAGGGGCGGGTGGACCTGCCCGAGACCAATGCCGCGGCGCTCGTCGGCCGACCGGCCGTGGTCGTCGCGACGGTCGACGGCACCGCGGGCCGCGTCAAGCTGGTCGGTGAGGTCTGGAGCGCGCGGACGGCCGACGGCGGGTCGCTGCCGCCCGGCACCACCGTGACCGTCACCAAGATCGACGGCGCCACGGCCGTCGTCACCCCTGCGGCAGCGACCGCCCCCGGCGACACGGCCGCGCCCGGCGTGGCCCCCGCCTGACGCCCCTTCCCGTCCTCGGCCCGGGTCCCCGGGTCACCGTGGTCGTCCCGGCACGGGCGACATCACCTGCGGAGGTCCCATGAACGACGGCCCCGGCGCCGGCCAGATCGCGCTCCTCGTCGTCCTGCTGCTCGTCCTCGTCTTCGTCGTCGTCGCGCTGGTACGTGCGGTGCGGATCGTCCCCCAGGCGGTCGCGATCATCGTCGAGCGGCTCGGGCGGTACAACAAGACCCTGGACGCAGGCCTGCACCTGCTCATCCCGTTCGTCGACCGCGTGCGCGCGAGCGTCGACCTGCGCGAGCAGGTCGTCTCGTTCCCGCCGCAGCCCGTCATCACGTCCGACAACCTCGTGGTGAGCATCGACACGGTCATCTACTTCCAGGTGACGTCCCCCAAGGACGCGGTCTACGAGATCGCGAACTACATCACGGGCATCGAGCAGCTCACGGTGACCACGCTCCGCAACGTCATCGGGTCGATGGACCTCGAGCAGACGCTGACCAGCCGTGACCAGATCAACGGCCAGCTGCGCGGCGTCCTCGACGAGGCGACGGGCAAGTGGGGCATCCGCGTCAACCGCGTCGAGCTCAAGGCGATCGACCCGCCCGCGTCGGTGCAGGGCTCGATGGAGCAGCAGATGCGTGCCGAGCGGGACCGTCGTGCCGCGATCCTCACGGCCGAGGGTGTCAAGCAGTCGGCGATCCTCACCGCCGAGGGCGAGAAGCAGTCGGCGATCCTGCGGGCCGAGGGTGAGGCGCAGTCGGCGATCCTGCGGGCCGAGGGTGAGGCGCGCGCGATCCTCCAGGTGTTCGACGCCGTCCACCGGGGCGACGCCGACCCCAAGCTGCTGGCGTACCAGTACCTGCAGACGCTGCCGAAGATCGCGTCGAGCCCGTCCAACAAGATGTGGTTCCTGCCGGCCGAGCTCAGCGGTGCGCTGGGGTGGTTGTCCAAGGGCTTCCAGGGCGGTGGCCCGTCCGACGGCGAGTACCCGACGCGTGCCGCGGGCGACTCGCCGATCGCCGAGGGCGACCTGCCGCCGGTCTCCCTGACCGACCCGGGCGAGGCGCTCGCCGAGGCGCGGCGCGAGTCGGCCGCGGCGACGGCGGACGCCACGAGCGCGGGCACGCTGTCGGGCGTCCCGTTCGACCCGGCGGCCGAGCGTGGTCAGCGCCCCGGCGCCGGACCGGCCGCGCCGCAGCAGCCGGCGTACGGCACACCCGCCCCGCGTCCCGAGCAGCAGGACGCCCCGCCGCAGGGGGAGCAGCCGCCCGCTCCCTGACGACGTGCACCCGCGGCGCCGGCGCCCTCCACCGTGAGGGCGCCGGCGTCGGCGTTCCGCCCACCGCGGAATGCTGGTGCGCAGCGGCGGCAGGCGAGGCATCGTGTACCTGCTGCTGCACGGCCTGCTCCCGCCGAGCCGACCGCTGGTTCCGGTGGGCCCGCCCCGCCGTCACGGAAGGGCGCCGCCCCATGCTCATGCGACTGCTCCGCGAGCACCTGCGCCCGTACCAGGGCGCCGTGACCGCGGTCCTCGTCCTGCAGCTCGTGCAGGTGATCGCGACGCTGTGGCTGCCCAGCCTCAACGCGGACATCATCGACGACGGCGTCGCGCGCGGTGACACCGCCACGATCTGGCGTCTGGGCGGCGTGATGCTCGGGGTCAGCCTGGTGCAGGTCGTCGCGTCGATCGCGGCGGTGTGGTTCGGTGCGCGGACGGCGATGGCGTTCGGCCGGGACGTGCGCGCCCGCCTGTTCGACCAGGTGCAGTCGTTCTCCCAGCAGGAGATGGGCCGGTTCGGTGCCCCGACGCTCATCACGCGGACGACCAACGACGTCCAGCAGGTGCAGATGGTCGTCTTCATGACGTTCGTGTTCCTCGTCATGGCGCCGCTCATGCTCATCGGGGGCGTGGTGATGTCCCTGCGGGAGGACGTCGCGCTCTCCGGGCTGCTGGTCGTCATCGTGCCGGTCCTGGTCGTCGTCATCGGCCTGATCGTGTGGCGCATGGTGCCCTGGTTCCGGCAGATGCAGCGGCGCATCGACGCGGTGAACCGGGTCATGCGCGAGCAGCTGTCGGGCGTGCGCGTCATCCGCGCCTTCGTGCGCGAGCGGCAGGAGCAGGCGCGCTTCGAGGTCGCGAACACCCACCTGTACACCGCGTCGCTGCGGGCCGGGATGCTGCTGGCGCTGATGTTCCCGGTGGTCATGCTCGTCATGAACCTGTCGAGCGTCTCCGTGCTCTGGTTCGGCGCCGAGCGCGTCGACGCCGGCCAGATGCAGATCGGGTCGCTCATCGCGTTCCTCAGCTACATCATGTTCGTCCTCATGGCCGTGATGATGAGCTCGATGATGGTCGTCATGGTCCCGCGGGCCATCGTCTCGGCGGACCGCATCGGTGAGGTGATCGACACCGCGACGACCGTCGTGCCACCCGTGCAGCCCGTCGCGTTCCCCACCGGCGCGGACGCCCGGCCCGGCCTGCTGGAGCTGCGCGACGTGGAGTTCCGGTACCCCGGTGCCGAGCACCCGGTGCTGCAGGCGGTGTCGTTCGTCGCGGAGCCCGGGCGCACGACCGCGGTGATCGGCTCCACCGGCTCCGGCAAGACGACCCTGCTGAACCTGGTGCCGCGGCTGTACGACGTCACCGGCGGCGCCGTCCTGGTCGACGGGGTCGACGTGCGCGACGCCGACCCGATCGCCCTCGGCGACCGCATCGGCCTGGTCCCGCAGCGGCCCTACCTGTTCACCGGCACCGTGCGCAGCAACCTGGAGTTCGGCCGACCGGGCGCGACCGACGAGGAGCTGTGGCACGCCCTCGAGGTGGCGCAGGCGCGGCCGTTCGTCGAGGAGCTGGCCGAGGGCCTGGACGCGCCGATCGCGCAGGGCGGGACCAACGTGTCCGGCGGGCAGCGGCAACGGCTGGCCATCGCGCGGGCCCTGGTCCGGCGGCCCAGCATCTACCTGTTCGACGACTCCTTCTCGGCGCTGGACTACGCCACCGACGCCGCGCTGCGCGCCGCGCTCGCACCGGAGACACGCGCGGCGACGGTCCTCGTCGTCGCGCAGCGGGTGGCCACGATCCGCCACGCCGACCGCATCCTGGTGCTCGACGAGGGCCGGGTGGTCGGCGACGGCACGCACGACGAGCTGCTGGCGACGAACGAGACGTACCAGGAGATCGTGTACTCGCAGCTGAGCGCGCAGGAGGCGGCGTGAGCGCCACGACGAAGGACGACAGCCCCGCCGGCGGGCCGCAGCGTCCCCCCGGCCGCCCGCACGGCGGACCCATGGGCATGGGGCTGGGCATGCCGGGGCAGAAGTCCATGGACTTCCGCGGCTCCCTGCGGCGGCTGCTCGCCGTGCTGCGGCCGGAGCGGCTGCGCCTCGCGGGCGTCCTGGTGCTCGGCGCGCTGTCGGTGGCCGCGGCCGTGGCCGGGCCCAAGCTCCTCGGCAACGCCACCGACGTGCTGTTCGAGGGCGTGGTGTCACGGCAGCTGGAGCAGGTGGTGCCGCCGGGGACGACGCAGCAGCAGGCCGAGGACGCCCTGCGGGCCGCGGACCAGGGCACCCTCGCCGACCTGGTCGGCGGCATGCGGGACCTGACCGTCGGCGCCGGCGTCGACTTCGGCCGTCTGGGGTCGATCCTCCTGCTCGTCCTCGGTGTCTACGTCGCGGCGTTCCTGTTCGGCTGGTGGCAGGGGCGGCTGACGACACGGGCGGTGCAGAACACCGTGCTGCGCCTGCGGTCGCAGGTCGAGGAGAAGCTCACGCGCGTCCCGCTGTCGTACTTCGACCGCCAGCCCCGCGGTGAGCTGCTGTCCCGGGTCACCAACGACATCGACAACGTCGCCCAGACCGTCCAGCAGACGTTGTCCCAGCTGGTGACGTCGGTGCTGACGGTGATCGGCGTGCTCGGCGTGATGTTCTGGATCTCGCCCCTGCTCGCGGTCGTGGCGCTGGTGACTGTCCCGCTGTCCGTGGTGATCGCCGCCGCCATCGCCAAGCGCTCGCAGCCGCAGTTCGTGCAGCAGTGGGCGTGGACCGGCAAGCTCAACGCGCACATCGAGGAGATGTTCACGGGCCACGCGCTGGTGACGGTGTTCGGTCGTCAGCAGGAGGCCGCCGCGACGTTCGCCGAGCGCAACGAGAAGCTCTACGAGTCGGCGTTCCGCGCCCAGTTCATCTCGGGCATCATCCAGCCCGCGCTCGGGTTCGTCGCCAACCTCAACTACCTGGTGATCGCCGTGGTCGGGGGCCTGCGGGTCGCGTCGGGCACCATGACGCTGGGCGACGTGCAGGCGTTCATCCAGTACAGCCGGCAGTTCACGCAGCCCATCACCCAGATCGCCTCGATGGCCAACCTGCTGCAGTCCGGCGTGGCGTCGGCCGAGCGGGTGTTCGAGCTGCTCGACGCCGACGAGCAGAGCCCCGACCCGGAGCAGCCCGCCGTGCTGCCGGAGCGCGTCCGCGGGCGCGTCGTCTTCGAGGACGTGTCCTTCCGCTACGAGCCGGACACCCCGCTCATCGAGCACCTGTCGGTCGTCGCCGAGCCGGGCCAGACGATCGCCATCGTCGGCCCGACCGGCGCGGGCAAGACCACGCTGGTCAACCTGATCATGCGGTTCTACGAGGTCGACTCCGGGCGGATCACGCTGGACGGTGTCGACACCCGTGACCTGACGCGTGACGCCCTGCGCTCGCAGATGGGCATGGTCCTGCAGGACACGTGGCTCTACGAGGGGACGATCGCGGAGAACATCGCGTACGGCGTGGACGCCGCGACGCCGGAGCAGATCGTCGAGGCGGCGGTGGCGACCCACGTCGACCGGTTCGTGCGGACCCTGCCGGACGGGTACGACACCGTGCTCGACGACGAGGGCGGCGCCGTGTCGGCGGGGGAGAAGCAGCTGCTGACGATCGCGCGCGCGTTCCTGGCGGATCCCGCGATCCTCATCCTCGACGAGGCGACGTCGTCGGTGGACACGCGCACCGAGGTGCTCGTGCAGCACGCCATGAACGCGCTGCGCGTGGGTCGCACGTCGTTCGTGATCGCGCACCGGCTGTCCACGATCCGTGACGCCGACGTCATCCTGGTGATGGAGCACGGGCAGATCGTCGAGAAGGGCAGCCACGACGAGCTCCTCGCGGCGCACGGCGCGTACGCGCGGCTGTACGAGAGCCAGTTCGCGGCGGCGGTCGCACCGGTCGACTGACGCAGGCGGGGATGGTCGTGCGGTCGTGCAGGTCGCACCGGGGGCGCAGCCCTGCCCCCGAAGGTCCCAGGTGAGGGCGTCGGGCGCGCCGTAGCGTCGAGTGGGACGACACCCCCATCTCGCCGAGAGGGTCGACCCATCAGCTCCGCCACCGCCTCCGCCCCCACGCACCCGTCGCCCGGCCGGGAGCGGCCCGACAGGCCGCCGCGTGCGGAGCGGCTGCGCCGGCCCAGCCGGCCCACCGTCGGCCTGGTCGTCGGACCCCTGCTGGCGCTCCTCGTCGGATGGCTGGTGCCCGACATGCCGGCGGAGGCGGCCGGCGTGCCCGCCTACGCCGGTGCCGTGACCGCCGCGACCCTCGTGCTCATGGGCGTCTGGTGGATGACCGAGGCGCTGCCGCTGGCGGTGTCCGCGCTGCTGCCGCTGGTGGTGCTCCCCGTCGCGGGCGTCGCGCCCGTCTCCGACGTCGCCGCACCGTACGCGAACAAGGTGATCTTCCTGTTCCTCGGCGGGTTCGTGCTCGCCGTCGCGCTCCAGCGGTGGGACGTGCACCTGCGGATCGCCCTCGGTGTCGTCCGCCTGGTCGGCACGGCGCCGCGGCGCCTCGTGCTCGGCATGATGGTCGCCACCGCGCTGCTGAGCATGTGGGTCTCCAACACCGCGACGGCCGTGATGATGCTGCCCATCGGGGTGTCGGTCCTCGCGCTGCTGGGGCGGGAGCGCGGGAGCGTCGACCCGCGCCTGTCGGCCGCGCTCATGCTGGGCATCGCGTACGCGGCGACCATCGGGTCGTTCGGCACGATCATCGCCAGCCCGCCGAACGCGCTGCTCGTCGGGTACGTCTCCGAGACGTACGGCATCGAGATCAGCTTCGGCCAGTGGATGGCCGTGGGTCTTCCGCTGTCCGTCGTGTTCCTGCTGCTGGCCTGGCTCGTGCTGACCCGCGTGATCTTCCGCTTCGACCCCGCGCCGTTGTGCGAGGACGACTCGGTGGTCCGCGCCGAGCTCGACCGGCTCGGCCCCATGGGTCACCCGCAGCGGCGGGTCGTCGCGGTCTTCGCGCTCGCGGCCGCGTCCTGGATCGCCCTGCCGCTGGTCTGGCCCGGCACACCGGTCACGGACGAGGTGGTGGCGGTGATCGTGGCGATCCTGCTGTTCCTGCTGCCGTCCGGCGACGACTGCGGCGGTCGGCTGCTCGACTGGTCCGACACGCGGGAGCTGCCGTGGGGCATCCTGCTGCTGTTCGGCGGCGGGCTGGCCCTCGCGTCGCAGATCACGGCGTCCGGGCTGTCGGTCTGGATCGGGGAGCGTGCGCACGGCCTGGACGGGATGCCGACCGTGGTGGTCGTGGCCGCGGTGTGCGTCCTGACGGTCGCGATGACCGAGTTCATGTCGAACACCGCCACCGCCGCGACGCTGCTGCCGATCATGAGCACCGTGGGCGACTCCCTGGGCTACGGGCCGCTGCTGCTGGCCGTGCCGGTGGCGCTCGCCGCGGGGTGCACGTTCATGATGCCGGCGGCGACCCCGCCCAACGCGATCGCGTACTCGTCGGGGTACGTGCGGGTGCCGGACATGATCCGGGCCGGGGCGCCGCTGAGCGTCGCGTCGGTGCTGCTGGTGACGATCACGGTCACCACGCTGGCGTCCTGGGTGCTCGGCATCCCGGCGTGAGGATGAGAGCCTGATCACCCTCGCCGGGGCCGGCGGTCCGTCCGGCGTGGCCCCCCGGGGTGATGTGTCCGTCCAGCCCGTCCTGAGGAGCCGCATGACCGTCCAGCCGAGCTCGCCCACCGTCGTCGCGAGCGCCGCCGTCACCGACCCCGACGTCGCCCACCGCACCTGCACGCGCACCGTCCAGGTGGTGGACGCCGCCGGCCGCCCGGCGGCCGGCACGCAGGTCACCGTGGAGCAGGTGGGGCACGGCATCGCCTTCGGCTGCATCGGGTTCGACGAGACCGAGCGCGCGTGGCGCCGGCTGACGGGCGCGGCACCGGACCCCGAGCAGGACGCGCTGCTCGACCGGCTCGACGAGCTGTGGTTCGGGCTGTTCGACACCGCGACGCTGCCGTTCTACTGGGGCACGTTCGAGCCCCGGCAGGGCGCCGTGCGTACCGCTGCGCTGCGTGAGGCGGCCGAGCACTACGTGTCGCGCGGCGCCCGGGTCAAGGGCCACCCGCTGGTGTGGCACACCGTGGCGCCGCGGTGGCTCGAGGCGTACCCCGACCACGAGGTGCTGCGGCTGCTGCGCGAGCGCGTGCGGCGCGACGCGGGCGAGTTCGCCGGCCTCGTCGACACGTGGGACGCCATCAACGAGGTCGTCATCATGCCCGTGTTCACCAAGGACACGAACGCGGTCACGCGGGTCGCCAAGGGTGTCGGGCGCGTCGGCATGGTGCAGCTCGCGTTCGACGAGGCGCGCGCCGCGAACCCCGCGGCCACGCTGCTGCTGAACGACTTCGACATGTCCGCCGACTACGAGCACCTGGTCGAGGAGTGCCTGGCCGCCGGGGTGCGTATCGACGCCCTGGGTCTGCAGAGCCACATGCACCAGGGGGCGTGGGGCCGCGACAAGACGCTCGACGTGCTCGAGCGGTTCGGCCGGTTCGGCCTGCCGCTGCACTTCACCGAGACGACGATGCTGTCCGGCGACCTCATGCCGAAGCACCTGGACGACCTCAACGACTACCGGGTCGACGTGTGGCCCAGCACCCCCGAGGGCCTGGACCGGCAGGCGGAGGAGATGGTCGCGCACTACCGCACGCTCGTCGCCGACGCGCGGGTGCAGGCGGTCACCTACTGGGGACTGTCGGACCACGGGATGTGGCTCAACGCGCCCGGTGGCCTCGTGTTCGCCGACGGCACCCCCAAGCCGGCGTACGACGCCGTGCGGGAGCTGGTCCGCGGACGGTGGTGGCTGGCGCCGACGGCCGTGACCACCGACGAGCAGGGTCGTGTCGCGGTCAGCGGGCTGCCCGGGCGCTACGTGGTCGAGCTCGACGGCGCACGCCACGAGGTCACGCTGGACGACGACAGGTCGGACGTCGTCGTGCGATGAGCACCTCGGACGCGCCGCAGCAGCCGTCCGCACCCTCGTCGTCCGCGGCGCGGGGCGGGCAGCGCGACGGCGCGTCCGGTGCGGCGCGTCCCCGCCTGGTGCGGGACCGCACCACGGTCGGCCTCTACACGCCGTACGTCGCGTGGGGGTGGGTCCTCTACTCGTTCAACCCGTCGGTCCCGTTGCTGGCCGACGAGCTGCGCATCAGCGGTGCGCAGGCCGGCCTGCACGGGACGGCGATGGCGGCAGGGTCGCTGCTCGCCTCCGTGGCCGTGCCCCGGTCCGTGCGCGCGGTCGGGCGCCGCGGCACGGTCGTCGTGCTGGCGGTGCTCGTCGCGCTCGGCGTGACCGGCCTGGTGCTGGCGCCGTCGCTGCCGTGGACGCTCACGTCGATCCTCGTGGCGGCGCTCGGCGGGTCCGGCGCCATCGCGGCCGTGCAGGTCGGGCTGGCCGACCACACGGGTCCGGCCGCGTCGGCGGCGATCACCGAGGCGAACGGCGTCGGCTCGTCCGTGGGGCTGATCGGACCGCTCGCGGTCGGGGCGTGCGTGACCGCCGGGTGGGGGTGGCGTCCGGGGGTCGCGGTGGCGATCGTGCTCGGCGTCCTCGCCGCGGTCGTCGTCGCCCGGCTCCCCGTCTCCGCGGCCCTGCCGGCCCTGCGCCGGCCCGCGCGACCCGCGGCGACCGCCCCGGCGGCGCCCGACGCGTCGGCCGGTGCCCCCGTGCCGCAGGACGCCGCCCCCGCGCCCCGCCGCCGCCTGCGCCCCTCGATGCTGTTCCTCGTGGCGCTCGTCGCCGCGGTCGCCCTCGAGAACGCCACGACCTACTGGGCCGCCGACCTCGTCGTCACCCGGACCGACGCCGGCCCGGGCATCGCGACGGCCACCACCGCCGGCCTGGTGGCGGGCATGTCCGCGATCCGCTTCGTCACCGGGCCGCTGTCGTTGCACGTCGCGCCCGTCCACGTGCTCGCGGCGTCGTTCGTCGTCGCCATCGGCGGGTGGGCCGTGCTGTGGACCGCGACGGACGCCGGGGTCGCCCTCGCCGGGCTCGTGCTCGCCGGCATCGGCTACGGCGCGCAGTACCCGCTGTCCATCGCCCTGCTGCTCGCGGTCACCCCGGGGCACCGTGACCGCGCCCAGGCGCACGCGACGCTCGCCGGGGCGCTCGCGCTCGGCGTGGCGCCGTTCCTCCTCGGGGCGCTGGGCGACGCCGTGGGGCCGCACCGCGCGTTCCTCGTCGTCCCGGTGCTCGCGGTCGCCGGCGCGGTGGCCGCCGCGGCGGGTGGGCGGCTCGCCCGCCGGGACGGACCCGCGAGCGTCCTGACCCGTGGCTGAGCGCGCGCCCGAGGGCCCCGCACCCGCCGCGGTGCGACGAACGTCACCGACGTCGGTGGTCCAGGCGGTGCCGTCCCTCGACGATGCTCCTGCCATGCCCTCCGTGTCGGCCCCCGTGCGTCCGCGGCTCGTCCGCGACCGCCTCACCGTCGGTCTCTACACCCCGTTCGTGGTGTGGGGCTGGTTGCTGTACTCCTTCAACCCCTCGGTCCCGCTGCTCGCGGACGAGCTCGGCGTGAGCGCGGCACAGGCGGGGCTGCACGGCACGGCGATGGCCGTCGGCGGCCTCGTGGCCGCGCCCGTGACGCCGCGCGTGGTGCGCCGCGCGGGACGACGCGGCGCTGTCGTGGGGGCCACGCTGCTCGTCGCCCTCGGCGTCGTCGCGCTGCTGCTCGGGCCCACGCTGCCGTGGACGCTCGCGGGGATGTTCGTCACCGCGCTGGGCGGCAACGTCATGGTCGCCTCCGCGCAGGTCGGGCTCGCGCAGCACGCCGGACCCGCCGCGTCGGCGGCCATCACCGAGGGCAACGGCGTCGGGTCGGCGGTCGGTCTGCTCGGGCCGATCGCCGTCGGTGCCTGCGTCACCGCGGGGTGGGGATGGCGACCCGGCGTCGCCGTCACCGCCGTGCTGGCCGTCGTCGTGGCCCTCGTCGTGGCCCGCCTGCCGCACACCACCGCACTGCCCGCGCGCCGCCGGCCGCGCCCAGCAGGCGACGACGCACCCGACGAGGCCACCGCGCCCGGCGTGCCCGACGTCGCCGTGGCCGACGTGGCCGCCGTGCAGCGGCCCGGCACCGCACGGCTGGCCGCGGGGCTGTTCCTCACCGCGGTCGTGGCGGCCATCGCCCTGGAGAACGCGACGACGTACTGGGCCACCGACCTCGTGCTGTCCCGCACCGACGCCGGCCCGGGGATCGCCGCCGCCACCACCGCCGGGCTCGTCGCCGGCATGTCCGCCATGCGCTTCGTCGTCGGCCCGCTGTCGCTGCGGGTGCACCCCGCCCACCTGCTCGCGGCGTCGTTCGGGATCGCGCTGGTCGGGTGGGCCGTGCTGTGGACCGCCACGGACGTGCGGGTGGCTCTCGCCGGGCTGGTCGTCGCGGGCTTCGGCTACGGCGCGCAGTACCCGTTGTCGATCTCGCTGCTGCTCGCGGCGTCCCCGGGCCAGGGCGACCGTGCGCAGTCCCGTGCGACGCTCGCCGGCGCGCTCGCCATCGGCGTGGCGCCGTTCCTGCTGGGTGCGCTCGCGGACGCCTTCGGGACGCACCTGGCGTTCCTCGTCGTGCCGGTGCTCGCCGTGCTCGGCGGCGTCGTCGCCTTCCTCGGG
Source organism: Cellulomonas sp. KH9 (assembly GCF_900114185.1). Taxonomy (GTDB): domain Bacteria; phylum Actinomycetota; class Actinomycetes; order Actinomycetales; family Cellulomonadaceae; genus Cellulomonas. Next base: position 542,291 of record NZ_FOSE01000002.1, on the reverse strand, counting down.
GCGCGCGTCGTGCGGCGCCCCGCGGTGCTCTGACGGGTGCTGCACCACCGGCACCGGCTGGGAGGATGAGGGCGTGTCCCACCCCGACGTGCAGCCCGTCACCGACCGCGACGACCCCCGGCTCACCGACTACGTCGGCCTCACGGACGTGGCCCTGCGCACCCGCGTCGAGCCGGCCAGGGGCCTGTACATCGCCGAGAGCTCCGTGGTGCTCGGGCGGGCGCTGCGCGCCGGTCACCGGCCGCGGTCGGTGCTGATCGCCCCGCGCCTGCTGCCCGACGTCGAGGCGATGCTCGCCGACCTGCCCGGCGAGGACCCCGTGCCCGTGTACGTGGCCGAGGACCCCGTGCTCGAGGCCATCACGGGCTTCCACGTGCACCGCGGTGCGCTCGCGGCGATGCACCGGCCGGAGCTGCCGTCCGTGCCGGCCCTGCTCGCGTCCGCGCGCGGGGGTGCCGGGGCGCGGCGTGTCGCGGTGCTCGAGGACCTCGTCGACCACACGAACGTCGGTGCGGCGTTCCGGTCCGCCGCGGCGCTCGGCGTCGACGCCGTGCTCGTCACCCCGCGGTGCGCGGACCCGCTGTACCGGCGGTCGGTGCGGGTGTCGATGGGGACGGTGTTCCAGGTGCCGTGGACGCGCATCGACCCGTGGCCCGACGGCATCGCGACGCTGCGGGCGGCGGGCTTCGTCACGGCGTCGCTCGCGCTGTCCGACGACTCCGTCCCGCTCGACGACCTCGCCGCCGACCCGCCGGACCGGCTCGCGCTCGTGCTGGGCACCGAGGGCGACGGGCTCAAGCCGGCGACGATCGCCGCGGGCGACCTGACCGTGCGGATCCCGATGGCCGGGGGCGTCGACTCGTTGAACGTCGCGGCCGCCGCAGCCGTGGCGTTCTGGGCCGTGCGGGTCTGACGGGGTCGCACGACGGGCCGGGATGACGGGCCCGGACGGCCAGCCCGGACGCGGGGACCGCGCGACGGTCCGCGGGCGACCGGCGCAGGTCCGCTCAGGATCCGTCGCGCAGGTCGCCCAGCCGGGTGGTGGTGAAGTAGATCCGGTCGAACGTCACCGTGCAGCCGTCGCCGGTGGGGGACTGGCCCTCGAAGCCGACGGTCACCTCGCCGGCCGGGTCCTCCAGCGTGAAGTGCCGGACCAGCTCCCACCGCGTCCCGTCGAGCGACGCGTGGTACGCGTACGCCGCACCGATCCGGGACACGCGCAGCCACACCTGGTCGCCGTCCACCGCGAACCCGTTCGCGTCGTCGGAGACGCCCCGCGTGACGACCGAGACGATCAGCGGGACACCGTCGGGCGAGTACTCGAAGCAGAGCTTGCCCCAGTGGCGGTCGTCGACCCGCAGCAGCAGGACGCCGGCGTCGAACGTCGACGCGAAGCCGACCGTCACGCGGGCGGCGAGCTGGAAGTCACCGATCGGCGGCGCGCCCATCAGCGTGGGGGCGTTGAGCACGCCGGGGGAGTCGTACGACATCCCGTCGCGGGGGTCGATGAAGACGTCCGTGCGCGGCGGGGCGGTGACCCGGACCGTGCCCGCCGCCTCGTCGACGACCCACGCGGAGCCCTCGGACGGGACCAGCGCGAAGGGGACGGCGGGGACGTGCAGCGGGGTGGTCATCGGGGCTCTCCTGGATCTCGTGCAGCGGCACGCCGCCGACGTCGGCGGGTGCTCGCGCCAGCATCGCACCGCTGCAGGGTCATCCCGCGGCGTGCGCCGCTTCCGCCGTTTCGCCCGTGTCGGGCGGGCTCACCGACCGGGTCAGCCGACCGCGAGCCCGTCGACCACCTCGACGCCCGGCGCCCGCACCAGCAGCGCACCGGGCAGCGCGATCTTGGAGCGGCGCACGCCGCTGCCGATGATGACGGTGCCCGCGGCGTCCGGGTCGTCGGCGGCGACACCGGCGTCCGCGAGCACCCGGTACCCGGCGGGCAGGCCCAGCGGCGTGATGCCGCCGTACTCCATGCCGGACTCCGCCGTCGCGCGGTCCATCGGCAGGAACGACGCCTTGCGCACGTCGAGCAGGCGCTTGACCGCGTTGTTGACGTCGGCGCGGGTCGTGGCGCGCACGAGGCACGCCGCGGTGCGTTCCTCCCCGGCGCGCCGGCCCGCGACGAGCACGCAGTTCACCGACGCGGACAGCGGCAGGCCGTAGGCGTCGGTCATGGCCGCGGTGTCGGCCAGGTCGGGGTCGATGGCGGCGACGAGGACGGCGTCGGCGACGGCCGGGTCGACGACCGCCCACCCGCTGACCGCGGCGTGCGTGCTCGCGGCCAGCAGGTCGGGGCGGTCGACGGCCCGCTCCCAGGTGAGGGTCCCGAGGGCGGTGGTGGTCATGCGCGGCAGGCTACCCCCGGGTCACCGGTGACGCGCTCAGCGCTGGTACGTCCCCATGAGGACGGCGCGGGCGAGGGTGTGGAACACCAGCGCGCAGCTCGCGGCACCCGGCGGCGTGTCGGGCGCCAGACCGAGGTCCGCGGTGTCCAGCGCGTGCACGGCCACGTAGTACCGGTGCACCTGGTCCCCGGGCGGTGGCGCGGACCCGACGTAGCCGGCCACGCCGTCGTCACCGCGCAGGTGGTACGCGCCGGCCGGCAGGGCCGCGCCGTCGGGGCGTCCGGCGCCGGTGCCCAGCGACGTGACGTCCGGTCCGAGCCCCAGCACCGTCCAGTGCCACCACCCGGCGACACCCGGTGCGTCCGGGTCGAAGACGTTGACGGCGAACCCGGCGGTCTGCTCGGGGAAGCCCGACCACGACAGCTGGGGCGAGACGTTGCTCCCGGCCGGGGTGTTGGTGTGCACGTCCGGGATCGGGGCGCCGTGCACCCAGTCCGTGCTGGTCAGGGTGAACGCCGGGACGGGGGGCAGCAGCGCGTACGGTTCGGGGGCGACAGGACGCGTCAGGGACGTGGGCACGGGAACCTCCGGTCGGCCCGGCGCCGGTCGCCGGGGGTCAGCCCATCGTGCTGGTGCCCAGGGTCCGGCGCACGTGCGCGCGGGCGTGCGCGAGGGCGTCGTCGAGGTGGTCGAACAGGTGCCGCTCGTCGGCGAGCGCGTCGACGACGCCGAGGCTCTCCGCGAGCCGCCGGTGCTCGGGCCGCAGGCCCTTGAGCAGGACGACGATGCCGCGCCGTCGCAGGTCGTCGACGATCTCGACGAGCGCGTTGGCGCCGCTCGCGTCGAGCACGCGCACGTTGCCCAGCCGCAGCACGACGACGCGCACGTCGCTGACCAGCGCGAGCTCGTCGAGGAACCGGCGCACGTCGGCGAAGAACAGCGCGCCGTCGATGCGGTAGACCGCGATGTGCTCGTGCAGCAGGGTGCGCTCCGCGTCCGCGGTGAGGCGCTCCTGCGACTCCTCGGCCTCGTCCGGCAGCGGCTCGCGGTGCAGGCCGCTGCTGCGGGCGATCGCGCGCAGCGCGAGCACGGCGGCCACCGCGACGCCCACCTCGACGGCCATGACCAGGTCGAACACGACGGTCACCACGAGCGTCACGCAGAACACGAGCGCACCGGAGCGCCCGGACCGGCAGATCGCCCGCGCGGTCGGCAGGTCGACCATGCGGGCGGCGGTGACGAGCAGCACGCCGGCCAGCGCGGACAGCGGGATGCGCCCGACCAGGGGCCCGGCGAGGTAGATGATCGCGGCCAGCACGAGGGCGTGCGTGAGGGCGGCGACCCGGGTGCGCCCGCCGGCGCGGACGTTGACGGCGGTGCGGGCGATCGCGCCGGTCGCGGGCAGCCCGCCGAACAGGCCCGACGCGACGTTGGCCAGGCCCTGGCCGACCAGCTCGCGGTTGGGGCGGGTGCGCTCGATGTCGTCGGCCATGCCGTCGGCGACGCGCGCCGAGAGCAGCGACTCCAGCGCCGCGAGCGCCGCCACGGCCAGGGCGGCGGAGAACAGCGCACTCGTGGTGGCCACGTCGACGACCGGCAGGTGCGGGCCGGGCAGGGTGTCGGGCAGGACGCCGATGCGGTCGACGTCGAGCCGCGCGACCTCGGCGACGAGCGTGGCGAGCACGACGGCCACCAGGGAGGCGGGCAGACCCCTGTGCAGCCGGGGCAGCACGACCATGACGGCCACCACGAGGGCGACGAGGACGAGCGGCACGACGGCCTGCGACCAGTCGGTGGCGCCCAGGGTGCGCAGCGCGACGAGGCCGGCGTTCTCACCCTCCGCGCGCGGCGTGTCCAGCGCGAGCGGCACCTGCTGCAGCGCGATGACGACACCGATGCCGCAGGTGAACCCCTCGACGACGGGCCAGGGGATGTACGCGACGAGGCGGCCGATCCCCAGGACGCCGGCCAGCAGCACGATCCCGCCGGCCATGATCGCGACGACGGGCACGGCCTCGGCGCCGTGGCGGGCGACCACGGGCAGCAGGACGACCGCCATGGCGCCGGTCGGCCCGCTGACCTGCAGGTGCGACCCGCCGAACGCGGCGGCCACGGCACCGGCGACCACCGCGGTGACGAGCCCGGCGGCCGCGCCGAGCCCGGAGGAGACGCCGAACCCGAGGGCGAGCGGCAGCGCGACGATCGCGACGGTGAGCCCGGCGAGCAGGTCGTGCCGCCACGAGCGCGGCAGGTCGGCGTAGTCGGTGCGGCGCGGGGCGAGGGCGAGCAGGCGTCGCCGGGCGGTCGGTAGGAAGGTGTCGAGGCTCATGTCAGGCCTCGGCGTCGGAGTCGGTGGTGGGGGAGGCGGGTGCGGGGGCGCTGGGCGAGGGTGCCGGGCGTCCGGGTGCGTCGGACGTCGCGTCGAGCCGGTCCCGGTGGCGCGTGGCCGCGTCGACGAGGACGTCACGGGCGGCCGTGAGCATGTCGGCGACGGCGGGCAGCGCGAGCGCGTAGTGCACGGCGTTGCCGGTGCGGTGCGCGGTGACGACACCGGCCCGTCGGAGCACGGCCAGGTGCTGGGACAGGTGCGAGGCCTCGAGGCCGAGCTCGGTGAGCAGCTCGCTGACCTGCCGGTCGCGCACGACGAGGAGCTCCAGGGTGCGGACCCGCACCGGGTGGGCGAGGGCCTTGAAGAGGTCGGCCTTCACGTCCGCGAGCGGGCGGTCGACGCCGAGGGCGTGCAGGGGCACGACGACTCCGGATGACGATGTGATGAAACCATCAAATGGTAGCGGACCCTGCGCGCCGAGCCCGCCGCGCCCGGACGGGTGAACGGCGGGGAGGGGGCCCGCGCGGCGTCACGGCGGAGCGCGGGAGGCGGTTTGACACCCCCTCGGTGTCGGCGTCTACTGGCATGATCGAACACGTGTTCGACCGCGTGTCGAACGCGGGTGGGTCCGAGTACCCACCGGGGACGGACCGGTGGTGCACGAGTGGCGAGGCGGGGAGTGGCGTGACGGGGACGAGCACCGTGGAGCGGGCCGCGCGGGCGCGCGCGGCGCTCGCGGCTGCCGAGCGCCGTACCGGCGCGCGCTCCGTGCTGACGGGCACGTCAGCCGCGGGCTCGTCGGGTGCGGGTGCCGCGGGCTCGGGTGCGTCGACGGTGCGGGCCGCGACGGGGGCCGTGTCGTTCGGCGGGACGGGCGTGCTCGGGACGCTCGACGTCCTGGAGGACGCGCGTCCCGTCGGGTCCGCCCCCGCCGCCCCGCCGTCCGACGTCCCACCCCCGTCGTCCGTCGCGTCCCGGCGCACGTCCCTGCTCACCAGCGAGCGTCCGCCGCTGCCCGTGCCGCCGCCGCTGGCCGAGCTGCTGCCCGACGGTCTGCGGCGCGGCGCGACGACCTCGGTGCTCGGGTCCACGTCGCTGGCGCTCGGCGTCCTCGCGCACGCGTGCGCGTCGGGGGCGTGGGCGGTGGCCGTCGGGCAGCCGCGGCTCGGCCTGCTGGCGGCCGCGCAGGCGGGGGTCGACCTCGCGCGGTTCGCGCTCGTCCCCGACCCGGGGGCCGACGCCGCCCTCGTGCTGGCCGCGCTGGTCGACGGGATCGACGTCGTGCTCGTCGGCCCCGGCACCCCGCTCGCGGACGCGGACCGGCGCCGCCTGTCCGCCCGGGCGCGCGAGCGCGGCGCGGCGCTGCTGACGACCGTCCCGTGGCCCGGCGCCGCCGTCGTGCTCGACGCCGGGCCGGTCCGCTGGTCGGGGGTCGGCGACGGGGACGGGCGGCTGCGCACGTGCGAGGTGCAGGTGCGGCGCACCGGCCGCGGCAGCGCCGCCGTCCCGACGTCGGCCGACGTCGTGCTGCCGTTCGCCCCGCCCGGTGGGCACGTGCCGCCAGGCCCCGAGCGCCGCCGTCCCCGGACGGCCGGCGGGTTGCGGCTGGTCGGATGAGCACGCGGACGACGGTCGTGTGGGTGCCCGACTGGCCCGTGGTCGCGGCGATGGCCGCCGACGAGGTCCCCCTCGACGTGCCGGCCGCGGTGCACGACGGGCGCCGGGTCACCGCCGTGTCGGCGCTCGCCCGCGCCGACGGCGTGCGGCGGGGGATGCGACGACGCCAGGCGCAGGGCGTGAGTCCCGAGCTGGTGCTGCTGCCCGCGGACGACGCGCGTGACGTGCGGCTGTTCGAGCCCGTCGCGGCGGCCACGGAGACCGTCGTCGCGGGGGTCGAGGTCGCCCGGCCAGGTCTGCTCCTGCTGCCCGCCGGTGGGGCGTCGCGGTACCACGGGTCGGAGGAGGCGCTCGCGGAGCGGATCGTCGACGCGGTCGCCCGCGCGACGGGGCACGAGTGCGGCGTCGGGACGGCCGACGGGCTGCTCGCCGCCGTGCTGGCCGCGCGCACCGGGGCCGTCGTCGAGCCCGGGGTGTCGGCGGTGTTCCTCGCGCCGCACGGCGTCACCGAGCTCGTGCACGCGACCACCACGCCCGAGCAGGCCGCCGAGGTGATGCGGCTGGTCGACCTGCTGCACCGCCTCGGCCTGCGCACGCTCGGCGCGTTCGCGGCACTGCCCGCGCCGGACGTGCACGCGCGGTTCGGGCGCCTCGGCACGTGGGCGCGCACGCTCGCGCGCGGTCTGGACGAGCGGCCGCCCGCGCGGCGTCGCCCCGAGGCGGACCTCGAGGTGAGCGTCGACCTCGACCCGCCGGTCGACCGCGTCGACACCGCGACGTTCGCCGGGCGGCGCCTGGCCGAGGAGCTGCACGCCGACCTCGTCGCGCGGTCCGTGACGTGCGGGCGGCTGCAGGTCGCGGCGCGCACCGACGACGGCACCGAGCTGGTCCGCACGTGGCGCACCGACCTGGGCGGGTGGGGTGCGCTCGCGGCCGCCCGCATCACCGACCGGATCCGCTGGCAGCTCGACGGGTGGCTCACCGCGTCGGCGCTCGCGACGGCCCGGGACCGGCGGCGCGAGGCGTGGGAGCAGGAGCGGGGCGTCGGGCGGTCGGCCCGGGTGGACGTACGGGCGCCCGGCGACGAGGACGACCTCGCCCCCGTCGCGCTGGTCCGGCTGACCCTCACGGCGCTCGACGTCGCGCCCGCGGGTGCCGAGGCGACGCAGCTGTGGGGCGGCCCGTCGGGCGGCGACCTGCGCGCGCACCGGGCGCTGGAGCGGGCGCAGAGCATCGTCGGTGGGCAGGGCGTCCTCACCGTGGCCCTGCAGGGCGGGCGGGACGTGCGCGACCAGGTGCACGTGCGGCCCTGGGGCGAGCAGAGCGACCCGCCGCGCCCGCTCGACCGACCCTGGCCGGGCAGGCTGCCGGACCCGGCGCCGGCGACCGTGCTGGTCGACCCCGTGCGTGTCGAGGTGCGGGACGTCGACGGCGCACCCGTGCGGATCGACCGGCGCGGGCGGCTGAGCGGGCGGCCCGGCACCGTGCGTGCCGCGTGGTCCGACGTCGACGGCGGCGACCGGGTGCGGGTCGTCGTCGGGTGGGCCGGGCCGTGGCTGCTGTCCGACCGCTGGTGGGCGCACCCCGGCGCCGCGCCCCAGGTCCGGGGTCACCTGCAGGTCGCGTTCGACGACGGGGGAGCCGTGCTGCTCACGCACACCGACGGGGTCTGGACCTGCGAGGCGGACTATGACTGAGCGCCACGTCCGGGGGCGGGTCGTGCACGAGGCCCGCGCGGACCGGCCGCCGCGGTACGCCGAGCTGCACGCGCACTCGGCCTTCAGCTTCCTCGACGGTGCCAGCCAGCCCGAGGAGCTGGCCGCCGAGGCCGCTCGGCTGGGGCAGAGCGCGCTGGCGCTCACCGACCACGACGGCCTGTACGGCGTGGTGCGGTTCGCGCAGGCCGCACGCGCCGTGGGGCTGCCCACGGTGTTCGGTGCCGAGCTGCACCTGCCCGCCCCCGACCCCCGCCGGCACCCGCGCGAGAAGCGCCCGACGCCGGGGCCGCCCGTGCTCGACGCGCCCACCGGTGTCCCCGACCCGCGCGCGAGCCACCTGCTGGTCCTCGCCCGCGGGCCCGACGGGTACCGGGCGCTGTCGCGCGCGATCGCCGAGGGGCACCTGCGCACGGGCCGCAAGGGCGCCGCGGAGTACCACCTGGAGGAGCTGGCGCAGGCGGCGGCCGGGCAGTGGCTCGTGCTGACGGGGTGCCGCAAGGGGGCGGTGCGGCGCGCGCTCGCGGGCGGTGACCCGTCGGGCGTGCTCGGGGTGGCACCCGGTGGGCCGGAGGCCGCGCGTCGCGAGCTCGACCGGCTCGTCGCGCTGTTCGGACGCGACAACGTGGCGGTCGAGACGACGGTGCACGGCGACGCGTACGACACCGACCGCGCCGACGCGCTCGCCGCCCTGGCGAGCGAGGCGCACCTGCCGCTGGTCGCGACCGGCAACGTCCACTACGCCACCGAGCGCGACGCGGACCTGGCGCAGGCGCTGGCGGCCGTGCGCGCGCGGTCCTCCCTCGACGACCTCGACGGGTGGCTGCCCGGTGCGCCCGTCGCCCACCTGCGGTCGGCGGCCGAGATGCTCCACCTGCACCGTCGGCACCCCAGCGCGGTGGCCACGGCCGCGGACCTGGCTGCCGAGTGCGCGTTCGACCTGTCGCTCGTCGCCCCGCGCCTGCCGCCGTACCCCGTGCCGGACGGGCACACCGAGGCGACGTGGCTGCGCGAGCTCGTGCGCCGCGGCGCGCTCGACCTGTACGGGCCGCCGGAGGCCGAGCGGGTGCCCGGCGCGTACGCGCAGCTGCAGCACGAGCTGCGCGTCATCGAGGACCTCGGGTTCTGCGGGTACTTCCTCGTGGTCTACGAGCTGGTCGACTTCTGCCGCCGCAACGGGATCATGGCGCAGGGGCGCGGCTCGGCGGCCAACTCCGCGGTCTGCTTCGTGCTGCGCGTCACCGCCGTCGACCCCGTGAAGCACGGGTTGCTGTTCGAGCGGTTCCTCGCCCCGGAGCGCGACGGCCCGCCGGACATCGACGTCGACATCGAGTCCGCGCGGCGTGAGGAGGTCATCCAGCACGTCTACGCCATGCACGGGCGCACGCACGCCGCGCAGGTCGCCAACGTCATCTCCTACCGGCCGCGCTCGGCGGTACGCGACGCGGCCCGGGCGCTGGGGTACGACGCAGGGCAGCAGGACGCGTGGAGCTCGTCGATCGAGCGGTGGGGGAGCCTGCGCGGGCAGGAGAAGCCCAGCCCGTGGTGGCACCTGACGCGCTCCGGGCCGGTGGCACCGGAGACGCCGGGGCGTCCGACCGTCGACAACCACGACGTCGTCCCGGCGCACCTGCCGCCGGCCGCGGCGGACACCGAGGACATCCCCGAGCACGTCATCGACCTGGCCGAGCGGTTCCTGCGCCTGCCGCGGCACCTGGGCATCCACTCCGGCGGCATGGTGATGTGCGACCGGCCCGTCATCGAGGTGTGCCCCGTGGAGTGGGCGCGCATGGAGGGGCGCACCGTCCTGCAGTGGGACAAGGAGGACTGCGCCGACGCCGGGCTGGTGAAGTTCGACCTGCTGGGCCTGGGCATGCTCACGGCGCTGCGGCTGGCGTTCACCGAGGTGCAGAAGCACGAGGGCGTCACGCTGGACCTGCACGGGCTGCCGCACGAGGACCCGGCGGTGTACGAGCTGCTGTCCGCCGCGGACACCGTGGGTGTGTTCCAGGTGGAGTCGCGTGCGCAGATGGGGACGCTGCCACGCCTGCGGCCGCAGAAGTTCTACGACATCGTCGTCGAGGTCGCGCTCATCCGGCCCGGGCCCATCCAGGGCGGGTCCGTGCACCCGTACATCGAGCGCGCCCAGGGCCGGCAGAAGGTCACGTACCTGCACCCGACGCTGGAGAAGTCGCTGAGCAAGACCCTCGGTGTGCCGCTGTTCCAGGAGCAGCTCATGCAGATGGCCATCGACGTGGCGGACTTCACGCCCGCCGAGGCGGACCAGCTGCGCCGCGCCATGGGGTCGAAGCGCTCGATGGAGCGCATGGAGGCCATGCGGGCGCGGCTCATGGACGGCATGGCCGCCAAGGGCATCGGGCCGAAGGTCCGCGAGGAGATCTTCGACAAGCTCAAGGCGTTCGCGGACTTCGGCTTCCCCGAGTCGCACGCGTACTCGTTCGCGTTCCTCGTCTACGCCAGCTCGTGGCTCAAGGTGCACCACCCCGCCGCGTTCTACGCCGGGCTGCTCGCGGCGCAGCCCATGGGGTTCTACTCACCGCAGTCCCTGGCAGCGGACGCGCGCCGCCACGGCATCGAGGTGCTGCGCCCCGACGTGCAGGCGTCCGACGTGCTGGCCGTCGTCGAGCGGGTGGGCCCGACGCCGCCCGGTGGTGAGCCGCGCCTGGTGCCGCAGCCCAGCGGCACCGGTCCGACCCGACCCGTGGGGGTGCGCACCGGGGAGGGGTCGGTGCGCGCGCTCGCGGTGCGGCAGGGGCTGACGCAGGTGCGGACCGTCGGGGAGGACGTTGCGCGTGCCCTCGTCGACGAGCGCGCCGCGCATGGTCCGTTCACCGACCTGCAGGACCTGGTACGCCGGGTGCGTCTGACGACCCCGCAGCTCGAGGCCCTTGCGACGGCGGGTGCCCTGGACTCGCTGGGCGTGGACCGGCGCGCCGGGCTGTGGGCGGCCGGTGCGCTCGCGCAGGAGGGGCCGGACACGCTGCCGGGCGTCGCCGTCGGGGTGAAGGCGCCGACCCTGCCGGGGTTGTCGGACGTCGAGGTCGCGACCGCCGACGTGTGGGCCACGGGGGTGTCCGTCGACTCCTACCCGACCCAGTTCGTCCGCGAGGGCCTCGACGCCGCCGGGGTGCTGCGCGTCGAGCAGGCGTTCCGCACCGAGGAGGGCCGCCGCATCGCCGTCGCCGGTGTCGTCACCCACCGGCAGCGCCCGGGCACGGCCGGGGGAGTGACCTTCCTGTCCCTGGAGGACGAGACCGGGCTGCTCAACATCGTGTGCTCCGCCGGGCTGTGGCAGAGGTTCCGGCGGACGGCCAGGACGGCGAAGGCGATGGTCGTGCGGGGGCGGCTGGAGAAGGCGGACGGGGCGACGAACCTCGTCGCCGAGCACCTCAGCCCGTTGTCGTTGAAGGTGCGCAGCAGGTCGCGGGACTTCCAGTGAGGCGGTGCCGCGTCACGGGCCCGCCGTGCCCGCCTCCTGTGCGGGGGGTGTCGGGTCTGGTCGCGGGCTCCAGGGCCACCGACGAGCAGAGGTCGTCGTCGACGCACAGCACACTCTCCCCGCACTCCTCGTCGGTGTACGTCACGCCGACCTCCCACCGACCGGGCGGCAGGTCGACCGGCACCACCTCGCGTGGCAACTCCGGAGCGAGCGTCACGCTCACCACCTGCACCCAGGCGTCGTCGTTCGACGAGGAGCCCACCGGACGCCGGTAGACCGTGTACTCCTTGTGCGCCTCGAGCAGCCACGGGAGCTCGGTCCAGGTGAGACCCGTGCCGCGGTCGTCGGCCACAGCCGACACGTCGATGAACGGCCACGGCATGTGCGCGCAGAGATCCTCCGGCGTCATCTCGTGGTCCGCCACGTCCGCGCACGCCGCGAGGCAGGCGACGACGAGCACGACGACCCCGCCGGGCGCCCACCACCTCCCAGGAGCCACGTGCGGACGATAGCGCCGGGGCCGGTCCGGGGACTGCCGGTCTGGGGCGGCGTCATCCGGACGGCTGAGCCCGGGGCGAGCGTCACCAAGCACGCGGGACAGGCGTCCGACGAGATGGCGACACGGCGACGTGCCTTCATGGTGGTCGGCGTTCGCCGTCTTCCTGCACCTCGTCGTAGGAACAACAGGGTCCGCGTTGGCGGTGACGGCTGTGCCTCTCGGGGTTCGTGTTCCCGACCGGCCGACCTACCCGACAGCCTGCTGCCGACGCGCAAGCCTGCGACATCTCCTGCCGGACGAACGATCGCACCGAGCTCATCCGCGAGGGGCGGCTCGGAGTGCGGCCGTGCCCGCGCCACCTGTGCGATCGCCCGCCGAACGTGCACGTCATCGCGCTGTACCGCCGACGACCGATGGTCGGATCGCGGAGTACAGCAGCATGTCCACCCGTCGCCCGCCGATCTCCTGCCTGCTGCGCAGCAGCCCTTCGCGTTCGTAGCCGGCGTTCTCGGCGGTGCGGGTGGATGCCACGTTCCACGGCTCGATGGAGAGCTCGATGCGGTGCAGCTCAGGGATGGTCCACGCGAACGCGGTGAGCGCTGTCAGAGCACGCGCCGCGACGCCTCGGCCGCGTTCGGTCGGTGCGACGCCGTACCCCGCGGTCGCACGTCCGTGGGCGAGGTCGGCGAGCCACAACCCGGCCTGCCCGAGGGCGCGGTCGTCGGTGGCGTCCGCGATGCAGAACGAGTACCCCGAGCCTGAGACCAGGCGGTCGTGCTGCCGGCCGATCCACTGCCCGGCCTGCTCGGTCGTGGCATCGGCGACCAAGGTGCCGGTCAGGGGCGTGTACGGGTCCGTCGAGAGGTTCTGGACCATCCCGACGTCGCGGGGCTCGAACGCCCGCAGGCGGACACCGTCGAACGTCGGCGCGGTCGTCGGCAGCACGAGCATGCGGACAGTGTCGGGGGAGCGCTGAGCCGCGTCCACGGAGCGCGGTCCTCGTGACGTTCGCGCTAGGGGTCCCTCGGCTCTGAGACCAGGTGATCGTGCGCGTGCACCACCACCAGGGGTGCCGCTCGCACTACCGGTCGCGCACCACGCTCCACGTCGCGCTGCGGCCCACACCGTCCACCTCGACCAGTCCCTCGCTCCTCAGCTCGCCGAGGACCAGCCGGATCGTCTGGTCGGACACCCCGGGCAGCGCGGCGCGGGCGTCGCTGATGCGGAACGAGCGTCCCGCGTGCTGCAGCACGTAGGTGCGGACGCGCTCCTGCTTGCTCCGGCCGCTGCGGGCGGTGGCGACGAGGGACGAGAGCTCCTCGGAGCACTCGGCCAGCGCACGGACCAGGGAGCGCAGCCACGGCCACGGGTCGTGCCGGCCGTCCTGCCAGTCCGCGGTCGAGTCGAGCAGCGCGGTGGCGTGCGCCTCGGCGGACCGGGCGATCGCCGCGTCGAGCGACACGTACCGCGCGACGTCGTACCCGGCGTCGTGCAGGAGGCCGGGCGTCAGGGCGCGCGCGAGCCGGCCGTTGGCGGTGGTGAAGGGGCGGATCGCCATGAGGTCGAGCACGAACAGGCCCGTCAGCAGCACGGGGTGGTGGCGGCCGGTGGCGAGTGCGCCGCGGTACCGGGCGATCAGCTCGTCCAGGTGGTGCGGGACGTCGGCCACCGCGACCGGCGTGAAGCGCTTGACCCGCGCGGCGCGGGGGTCGCGGTCCAGGACCACGCTCTCGACCCGCCGGAGCCGTCCGCCCGGCGTCGGCGTGTGAGCGAGCAGCAGCCGGTGGACCTCCAGGACGAGGTCCACGTCCAGGGCTCCCCGGCCCTCACCGGCGACGTGGTCGAACGCGTCGCGGCACCCCGCGAGCTCCTGCTCCTCGCGTCCGTGCAGCCGGTCGACGTCGCCCGCGATGACGGCCGGAGCGCGTCGGCGGCTGACGACGACCCCGTCGAGGGCGGCCGACGACTCGATGCTCGCGGGGCGTGCGCGGTCGGCCAGGCTCGACAGGAGACCGGGCAGGACGTCCGGCAGCAGCCCCGCGGAGCCGCGGACCGCGTCCACGGCACGGAGGTTCGTGACGACGTCGAACGGGACGGACCCGATCAGTTCGTCGAGGTCGTGGAACGACTTCACGCTGTCACCGGTCTCCACCAATCGATCTAAGAATGCTGCTGCTTGGTGAGTTTAGAGGGTCCTTAGGGGTTTGCTGGTCCAGCAACGGAACCGTGGCACGCGTCGTCACAGCACCCGCAGCGCGTCGTGCCCGTCGCGCTCCCGCCGGGCCAGCGCGTGCAGCACCTCCGCGTCCCCGCGCCGGTTCCGGGCCGCACCGACGAGCACGTCGACGGCCGCGGTCAGCGTCGTGCCGGGCGTGCGGACGTCGCTGCTCACGCTCAGCGCGAGGTCCTCCGTGTGCACGGCGAGCTCGACGCACCGTGTCCGCAGGTACTCGTCCAGCAGCAGGGTGTGGCCCTGGTGCCGCACGGTCATGAGCCGGTCGGCCGGCTCCTGCGCGAGTCGCACCCGCAGGCGCTCCCGCGCGGCCCCGACCTCGGCAGCGAGCGCCTCGGGGCCCTGCGCGGCGGTCTCGGCGCTGCGCTGCCGTACGCCGGTGTTGAGTGCGGGCGCCGGCTCCGAGGCTCCCGCGAGGTCGCCGTAGTAGCCCTCCGCCGTGACGGGCCGCAGTGTGCCCCCGGGGACGTGACTGCGTGCGAGTCGCCGGCGGGGTCGACGACGACGGACGCCGCCCCCGCAGGCCACGCGCGGCTCACCGCCGACCCGCCCGTCGCCCATCGCAGGGTGAAGTCGCACGCCGGTGTATCTGCCCCTCCGGCGCCCTGCTCCTCACCGTGGGACGAACCGCGTACGTGCCGCGGACCCTGCGCCACCGCGCGGGACGCGCACGCGGCGCGGTCGAGGGGGACCGCTGCACCTGAGGGTCGGTGCCCGGACGGGGGGAGAGGCCGCGGTGACTGCTGACGTCGTCGACGCGCTGCTGTGGCGGGCACGGGCCGTGCTGCGGCTCGACGGCGCCCCCCTCCTCGCGGGTCACGGCCTGGCCGACGCGCTCTACCGCCCGCCACGGCTGCCGTACGCGTCGGTCCTGGGCCCGTTGTCGTACACGGTGGAGCCCGAGCGCGACGTGACGCGCCAGGTGTCGCTGACGGTGCGGCTGCCCGGGTTCCTGGCGGGCGCGCCCCTCGACGGCGCCGCGACGGTGCCGCCGCCCGGGACGCTGGACCTGCTGGTCGACGCCGACGTGCGCGTCACGGTCGACCTGGACCACGGCGCCGACGGGGGGCAGCCGCTCACCGACGCGCGTGGCCGGGCCGTCGCGGACCGCGCGCAGCAGGCGTGGGCCGCCGCGCTGGCCGCCCCGGTCACCACCCTCGACGGCACGCCCGTGACCGCGCAGCGGCTCGCCGAGCTCGCGCGGGTCACGCTGCGCTGGGACGGTGCCGCACGACGGTTCGTCGTGGCCTCCGGGCGGCGCGGGCCGGCATCGGCCTCGTCCGACACGGCGTCGCCCGACGCGACCTCGTCCGACACTGCCTCGTCCGTCCGGCTCGCGGCCACGACGCCGCACGCCGCAGCGCTGGGGCTCGGGGACGGGGCGATCACGCCCCCCGGCCGGCTCGCGCGCCACCAGGTGCCGGCACCCGTCGCGATGGCGTTCGACGTGCGGGTCGACCTGTGGGCGGGCAGCCAGCGCCACCTCGCGGCCCTCGTCGAGGCGTGGGCGCGCGTCACCCCGACGCGGTGCCAGATGCTGCTGCGTCCCGGGTTGCCGGCGTCCGACGTGCCCGACGGTGCGCGCGAGGTGCGGCTGCAGGCCCGGGGCGAGCCCGCGACGCGGTGGACGCGGCTGCAGCTGGAGGGGCCGGACCTGACCGACCGGCGCACGGGGCACCCCGTCGCGCCGGCCGGGGGTGCCGCGGCGGGCGCCGACGGCCTTCGCCTGCCGGGCGGCGGCACGGCGACCGCCGCGTTCCTGCCGCGTCCCGCCGTGCCCGACCCGATGCGTCCCGCGCACCCGGCGCCCGCCGGCTGGTCCCTCGCGGCCGACCTGTCCGCCACCGGTGCCGACGGTGACACCCGCACGCTCGCCACGCTGCGCCGCGGTGCCGACCCGGTGCTCGAGGTCACGCTCGCGTGGGTGGACGTGCCCGCCGGCAACGGCGTGCCCGCGGGCCTGCAGGTGCGCGTCACGGTCGCGGCGCGCGCCGGCGACGGCACCGACCTGCCGCCCGCGACCACGCAGGTACCGGCGGCGGTGCTCGCCGGCGGTGCCCGCGTGCACGCGCTCGTCGACGCGACCGCGGGCCGCACCGGCGCGTGGGTCGACGACACCGGCACGCTCGGGGCCCCCGTCGGGCCCGTGCCACCCGCCGGCGGGGACGACATGGAGCTCGTCCTGGGCGGGGACGCCGGCCCGCAGCTGCTGGTCGAGCAGGTGCACGTCGTCTCACGCCCGCTGGGCCCGCTCGACCACCGCACGCGGGCGTCGTCCGCGCCCGCCGGCCGGTGGCGCCCCGGCGACCCGGTCACCCTGGTGCGCAGCGACGACGGGGCGACCCCGCGCGGCACGCCGT
This sequence comes from Cellulomonas sp. KH9, assembly GCF_900114185.1. GTDB lineage: Bacteria > Actinomycetota > Actinomycetes > Actinomycetales > Cellulomonadaceae > Cellulomonas. Next base: position 525,727 of record NZ_FOSE01000002.1, on the reverse strand, counting down.
TCACGGCGGTCGTCGTCGCCGTCGACGGTGACGTCCTCACGCTCGACCGCACGGTCGTCGGCACGTGGCCGCGCCACGACACGCTCGTCGGGACGCGCGTCGTGTTCTCCCGGCAGACCGCGGTGCGGCGCCGCGACGACCTCGCCGCGAACCTCGCGCGGATCAGCCTCGAGCACACCGTCTCGGCGTTCGTCGAGCCGGAGGGCACGAGCGCCGGCGCCCGCTTGGTCGAACGCGTCGACGCCCAGCTGCTCGACATGCCGCTGCAGCCCACCCCCGACGAGCAGCCCGCCGGCGTGCCGACGGGCGACGCACCACCTCCACCCGCTCGCAGCGGTCAGGGCAGCCCTGACGTCCGCGTCGAGCTCGTCCCTGCGCGCGCGCTGCGCAGCACCGTGACCACCACCCCGCCCGCCGCCGACACCGTCACGGGCGCGTCCGACGAGCAGGGCTGACCCGGGGCGACCGCCCCGGGCCCGCTGAGGAGGAACGATGGCTGAACGACTCACCCCGGGCGTCTACGTCGAGGAGATCTCGAGCGGGATCAAGCCCATCCAGGCGACGGGTACCTCGAGCGCCGGGTTCATCGGGGAGGCCGCACGCGGCGTCCCGGGCGTCGCGACCTTCGTGCGAGGGTTCGCCGACTTCGAGCGCGCGTTCGGCGGCCACCGCCGCGGGCCCGCGGGGCACCTCGCGCAGGCCGTCGACGCCTTCTTCGCCGCCGGGGGCGCGCGCGCGTTCGTCGTGCGTGTGCTCCCCGACGACGCGCTGATCGGCCGCGGCCGGGACGTGCTCGCAGTCACCGACGACGTGTGGGGCCTGGACCGGCCCGTGCTGCGGCTGACGGCCCGCGGGCCCGGCGCGTGGGCCGACGACGTGCGCGTGCACGTCGAACCGTCCCGCGCGTTCCCCGGACGCGCCTTCGGGATCGCCGTCGAGTGGGTGGAGGGCGGCCGCGGCCGCGTCGTCGAGCGGTTCGAGAACCTCGTGCTCGACCCCGAGTCGCCCGACTACGTCGTCGACGTGGTCGGCGACTCCTCGCGGTACCTGCACGCCACGGACCTGCACCGCACCGAGTTCCTCGACGCGGACCCCCGGCCCCTGCCGCCGCTGCCGGACCGCGGTGCGCGCCTCGTCACGCGCGGGGCCGCGGGGTACACCGTGCCGGTCGACGCGACGGTCGACCTGCGCTGGGCCGGCCCGGACGGGGTCGGTGCCACGACGAGCGTCAGCTTCGCCGCGGCGCGCGTGCAGGCTGCGGGCGGCACCCTGGCCGCCGACGGCCGCACCGTGACCCTGACCCGCGCCCAGCTCGTGGCGCTGCTCGCCGCCGTGCCCGGCACCACGCTGGTCGCGGCGGAGGTCGACGACACGGTCACCGTGACCGCACCCGTCGCCACCCGCGCGTACCTCGTGGTGCCGCCGCCCGACGGCAGCGACACGTTCGACCTGGGCCCCACGGACGAGCTGGTGCTGACCCTCGCGGCGGGCGACGGCAGCGGCCCGCGCACCGTGACCCTCGACACGACCGGCGCGGCCGCCACGACACCCGCGGCGCTCGCCGACCTGCTCACGGCGGCGGTCGCGGCGGCCGACCTCGACGACGACGTGCAGGTGCACGCCGCCGGGCGGCTGCTCGTCGTGCGCACCACGGCGCCCGACACCGACGGTGCGACGCTCACGCTCGTCCCCGACGCCGGGACCCCGTTCGGTGACGTGCTGACGCGCGACGGGGCCGGCGGGGCGGTCGTCGACGACCTCGGTGCGGTGACGGTCGTCGCGGCCGAGACCGTCCGACCCGGCGTCCCCCCGGCCCTGTCCGTGCTGTTCGACCAGGTGCGGGACTGGGGGCTGCGCGAGTCCTCGCCGCTGGACCCCGACCTGCTCCCGGCCCCCACCGGTGACACGCCGCTGCGGCTGCCCGGAGGCACGGACGGCACGACCGACGTCGACGCCGTGGACCTCGCGGGCCGGGAGGACGCGAACGGGCGCACGGGGCTGCGGGCGTTCGACGACGTCGACATCCAGCTGCTGGCCGTGCCGGGCCGCACCACGCCGGACTTCCTGGCGGCGGCGATCGCGTACGCCGACCGGCGCGGCGTGTTCTACGTCGCCGACGGCCCCGGCAGCGACGACCGGCAGTTCGCGATCGACACGTCGGACGTCGTGCGGTTCGTCGACGGGCTGCCCACACGGTCGGACAACCTCGCCATGTTCTACCCGTGGCTCGAGGTGGCGGACCCCGTGGGGGTCGGCCGCGCACCCCGCAGGTTCGTCCCGCCGTCGGGGCACGTGGTCGGGGTGTTCGCACGCACGGACCGCGCGCGGGGGGTCTGGAAGGCCCCCGCCGGGATCGAGGCGACGCTGCCCGGCGCGCTGGACCTGCAGCACCGCCTGCTGGACGCCGACCAGGACCTGCTCAACCCGATCGGGCTCAGCTGCATCCGGCAGCGCCCGGGGACGGGCATCGTCAGCTGGGGCGCGCGCACGCTCTCGTCGGACCCGGAGTGGCGGTACACGAACGTGCGCCGCACCGCGCTGTTCCTCATGGCCTCGCTGCGCCGCGGCCTGCAGTGGGCGGTGTTCGAGCCCAACGACGTGCAGCTGTGGAGCCGGATCCGCGGCAACGTCGAGTCGTTCATGCTCAGCCTGCACCGCCAGGGCGCGTTCCAGGGCGCGACCCCCGAGGAGGCGTTCGCGGTCAAGTGCGACACCGAGACCAACCCGCAGGAGCTGATCGACCAGGGCATCGTCACGGTCCAGGTCGCGTTCGCGCCCCTCAAGCCCTCGGAGTTCGTGGTCGTGCAGCTCAGCCAGAAGACGCTGCTGGCGGCGTGAGGGACCCGCCATGACCGTCGCCCGGCCCCGCAACCCGCTGCGCACCTACGCGTTCCGCGTGCGCCTCGACCTCGCGAGCGAGGCGGTCGTGGGCGTGCGGCGCGTGTCGGGGCTGTCGACGACCGTGCAGGCGCACGAGACCTGGAGCGGCGGCAACGCGCTGCACCGCTACGCGTCGCCCGACCGCGCCACGTGGGAGCCGATCACGCTCGAGCAGGGCCTCGCGCTGGACGACTCGCTCGAGCGCTGGGCGCAGGCGTGCCTGCACTACCTGACGACGGGCGACGCGCCCGCCGACGTCCCGGTCAAGCGTGACGTCGTCATCGAGGTGTGGGACCCGCACCTGTCCGGCGGCGACCTGTTCAGCGAGCCGACGGGCACGGCACCCGTGCCGCGGCGGCGCGACTACCTGGTGGTCAACGCCTGGGTCAGCAAGCTCCAGGCGCTGCCCGCACTCGACGCGATGTCGAACGAGGTCGGCCTGCTCACGGTCGAGCTCACGCACGACGGCTGGCGGCCCATGCCGCCCGCCGAGGCATGAGAGACGAGGGAGCCGTCCGATGGCACGCAGGTTCGAGGGGACGCGCCGGGACCCGTTCCGGAACTTCAACTTCCGCATCTTCATGGGCGGGGAGGAGGTCGCGGCGTGCCGCAAGATGTCGGCGCTCGACGCGACCGTCAACGTCGTGAAGTTCCGCGCCACCGACTCGCCGTCGAGCGTCGACGAGCTGATGCCGGGGCGCACCGAGTACCAGCCGGTGACGTTCGAGGCGGGCGTGACGTTCGCCGACACGTTCGAGCAGTGGGCGTACCAGCTGATCGACCACGCCCACCAGTCCGAGCGGCAGGCACGGGCGTCGGAGGACGACTTCCGCCGCGACATCGAGGTCAGCGTCCTCGACGTCGACGGCACCGAGGTGCGCCGCTACAAGCTCTTCCACTGCTTCGTGACCAAGTACCAGCCGGTGTCCGACCTGGCGGCCGACGGCAACGACGTGCTGATCGAGCTCCTCGAGGTCGCGCACGAGGGCTACACGCGGCTCGCCGTCGAGAGCGCGTGATGCCCACGCTCACCCTGGCCCACGGGCTGGTGGACACCGACGGGCGTCGGCACCGTGACGCCGTGCTGGCCCCGCCCGACGGCCGGCTCGAGGAGCTGCTCGCCACGACGCTGCCGCCGGGTGCCGGCGGGTCCGTGCACGTGCGCGCGGCGGTGCGCGCCGGCGTGCTCGCGCAGTGCCTCGACGCGCTGGGCGGGTACGAGCGGCCGGGGGCGGACGTCGTCGCCGCACTGACGCGCGGCGACGGCGACCTGGTCGCGCTGGCCGTGCGGCGCGCACTCGTCGGGGACGCGCTGGCGCTCGTCGTGCGGTGCGCGAGCCCGGTCTGCGGCGAGCTCGCGGACGTCGACGTCGACGTGGCCGAGCTGCTGCCCGAGGTCGGCGAGCCGGACCCCGAGTGGTTCGACGTCGACGCCGGCGCGCACGGCCGCGCCCGGCTGCGCGCCGCGACGGGCGTGGACGACGCCGTCCTCGACGGGCTCGACACGCCTGCCGACGAGCGCACGGCCACGCTCATGGACCGGCTCGTGGCCGACGCGCACGACGGCGCCGGCACCGCCGTGGGGCCGTGGCGCGCACTGCCCGCGCCGCTGCGCACCCGGGCCCTCGTGGTGCTCGCGACGGCGCCGACCGCCCCGACGACGGTCCTGGAGGTGGGGTGCCCGTCGTGCGGGGCCGTCCTGGAGCTGGCGCTCGACCCGTGGGTGCTGCTCGCGCGCGAGCTGCGCGCCGGCGGGGGCCGCCTCGTGCTGGAGACCCACTGCCTGGCGTTCCACTACGGCTGGTCGCAGGACGAGGTCTACGACCTGACGCGGGAGCGCCGCTGGGCGTACCTCGCGCTGCTGCGCGCCCAGCTCACCGGTGCCGCGCTGGAGACGGCGGTGGACCGTGGCTGAGCCGCAGGTGGGGATGTCCCGCACCGAGCTCGAGCGCCTCGTGCGGTGGCTGGTGCGACGGCCGCCCGGCGACCCGGCGAAGCTCGTCCCGTTCCTGGCGGAGGTGCTCGTCGAGGTCGTGGAGGAGAACAACAAGGCGGTCGCCGCCCACCTGGCGGGGCGTGACGCGCGCGAGGACGGGGAGGGGTTCTGATGATCGACAGGCTCCCCGCCCACGCGGCCCACCTGCCGGGCTTCGAGCACGGCTGCCTGGTGCGGCTCGACCAGGGCGACGGGCGCACCGGCCCGGTGCTGGAGTTCGCGTTCAACCCCGAGACGATCACGCGGGCCCGCACGGGCCGCTGGGACCCGCGCCGCGCCCGGCGCCCGGCTGACGCGGTCGTCGCGCCGTCGACGGCGCGTGGTGACGTCGCGGCGCACGGCGCGGCCGCGCTGCTGGCCGAGGCCGAGACCATCTCCTTCCGGCTCACGCTGGACGCGACCGAGACGATCCTGCGCGGCACGGACCCGACCGAGGCGTCGCCCGCCGCCGTCGGGATCCTGCCCGAGCTCGCCTTCCTGGAGCAGGTGTCGATCGGACGGGACGTGCAGGAGAACCGTGGGGGAGCCGGCACCCGCGCCGGGCGCACCGGTGGCACCCCGATCCGCCCGGTGCGGCCCGACGAGCTGCTGCTCGAGCTCGGCTCCTCGCGCGCCTTCCCGTGCGTGCTCACCGAGCTGAGCATCACCGAGCAGAAGTTCACGGCCGGTCTGGTGCCGGTGCGTGCCGAGGCGGAGCTGAAGCTCACGGTGCTGGAGCCGGTGGAGAACCCGTACAACCCGCTGGTCCGGCGTGCGTTCGACCAGCTGCTGGCCGAGCGCACGCGGCACGCCGACCTGCTCGGTGGGTCCGCCGGGGCGGGGTCGCTCCGCGCGGCGGTCGACGGCACCGCGACCGGCGGGACCGCGGGGGTGGTCGTGTGAGCGACCCCGCCGGCCGCTACCAGGGCGCCCCCACCTACCGCCGCACGGTCGACGGCGAGCGGGCCGTGCAGCTCGCGCAGCCGCGCCTGGTGCCCGTCACCCCCACGGACGGCACGACGGCCGTGGGCGCCGGTGAGCGCAGCGACCTCGTCGCCGCGCGCGTCCTGGGCGACCCGTACGCCTGGTGGCGTCTGGCGGACGCCAACCCGCACGTCGACGTCGACGGTCTGGACACCCCCGGGCGCCGCCTGGACCTGCCGCGGGAGCGACCGTGACCGGCCAGCGCGTCCCGCACCTGCACCTGTGGGTCGACGGCGAGCCCGTGGACGCGGGCGTCGTGGCGTCCCTGACGGTCGAGGACCGCGTGGACCGGGCCTCGACGTTCGCGTTCACGATCCCGTCGAGCCCCGTCGCGGCCGTGGCCGCCGGGGACGCCGGGGGCGACTGGGACACGCTGCTGCGCGGGCAGCCCGCGACGGACCTGGGGATGCCGGGCGCACGGCTGCTCTCCCGCGTGACGATCGGGTTCTCGCTGGTGCCGCCGGACGCGTCCGACGGCGGGACCGAGCTGCGGGTGGTGCTCGACGGGTACGCGACCGCGCTGGAGCACCGGTACGCGCACGCCCGCGTGCCGGACTCCGAGCTGGTGGTCACGGGCGTCGACGCCTCGTGCCTCATGCACCTGCAGACCGTGACGCGCCGGTGGCAGGACCGCTCGGACGCGCAGGTCGCCCGCGAGATCTTCGAGCGGTACGGCTTCGGTGCACAGGTCGAGGACACCCCGCGCCGGGACGGCACGGACGTCTCCCTGCTGCAGCGCTGCACCGACGCCGAGTTCCTGCGGCTGCTGGCCCGGCGCCACGGCTTCGAGGTGTTCGTCGCACCGACGGTGGACGAGGTCACGCCCGGGCGGCACCCCGGCACGGCCGTCACCGGGCGGTTCCGGGCCGCGCCCGTGGGGCGCGAGACGTTGCCGCAGGCGGACCTGTTCCCGCACGACGCACCCACGATCGTCGACATGACGGCGCGCTACGACGCGCACCAGCCGACGACGGTGCGCTCGTGGCACGTCGACGACCGCCGCCGCACGGTGCGTTCCGTCGAGGTCACCGACCCCGGGTACCCGCGCACGGGTGAGCGCTCGCGGGCCGACGTGCTGCAGGGCGCCCTGGGGGAGATCCTCGGCGACGGGCGCGCACCGGTCGCGGTGGAGGTCCGCAGCGCCGACGTCCCGTCCGACGACGACGAGCTGGCGCGCCTCGCCCGCGCGGACCTGCGCGGAGCCGACTGGTTCGCGACCGCCGAGGCGACGCTCGCGGCCGGCCGCTACCCCGGGTTCGTCGGGTCCGGCCGCATGCTGCCCGTGACCGGCACCGGCCCGGTGTTCGCCGGCGACTGGTACGTGCGCGCCGCGACGCACCGCTGGGGTGCCGCGCGCACGCCCCTGGGCGACCCGCCCGCGGTCGGGGCGGCCGACGGCGAGAGCGAGATGGTCTACGAGGTCGACGTGGAGCTCGTCCGTGGGGCGCTCGGGGGTGAGCCGTGAACCGCACGCTCGACCAGCCCTTCCGCATCACGGACCGCGGCACCGCGGGTGCCGCCGCCGGCGCCGCGCAGCTCGCGCGCGCGCAGCTGCGCCAGCTGCTGTTCACGGCGCCGGGCGAACGCGTCGACCGGCCCGAGCTCGGGTGCGGGCTGCACCTGCTGGTGTTCTCGGGCGCCGACGCGGCCCGCGCGGCCGCGACCGAGTACGCCGTGCGCACCGCGGTGAACCGCTACCTCGGTCGGCTGCTCACGCTCGACGCCGTCCGCGTGAGCGTCGACGACACGACGCTCGTGGTCGACGTGCTGTACACGCTGCGCGCCTCCGGCGACGAGCTGGCCGACACGTTCACCCACCCCCTGCCCGCACCGCCCGGGGGTGCGTCGTGACCGAGGTGCGCCTCGACGGCACCGACCTGCCCGCGTCGCTCGTGCAGGCGCAGGCCGGCCTGACGGCGGCCGCGGCCGGCAGCGCGCACGTGTGGCTGGTGCCGCACGGCACGTTCGACCTCGGCACGACGACCCTCGGCGCGCCCGGCCGCGACCTCACGCTGGCCGGCGTCGCGCCCGGGCCCGCGCCGACGTTGCGCGTCACGGGCCCGGCAGGGCTGACCGTGACAGGTGCGCAGGTCGCGGTGCGAGGGCTCGTGGTCCAGGCGGCCGTCGACGACGGCCCGGGGCTCGTGGTCGTCGGCGACGACGTGCACGTGGGCGGCGTCGAGGCCCGAGGACGCGGACGGTCGGTCGTCGCGCTCGACGTGACGGCGGCACGCACCGCGCAGGTGCTCGGCACGACGCTCGACGCGGACGCCACGGTCGGCGACGCGACCGGGCTGCGCGTCGAGGCCGGCACGGTACGCGTGCACCGCGTCGAGGTCGGCCCGGTGACGGCGCGGGGCGCGGCGACCGGCGTGCACGTCGCGGCGGTGGGGCCGCTCGCGCGCGCGTCGGTGTCCCGGGTGCACGCGGCGGGCGTCGCCGGCGCGCAGGCGGACGGTGTGGTGGTGACGGCCGGGACCATCGCCGACGTCGACCCCGGCGCCGACGTGCCCCCGCCCGCCGCCCTGGCGGTCGTCGACGTCGCGGTGGAGGACGTGCGCGCGCGCAGCGGGCCGGCGTGCGCGGTCCGCGTGCGCAGCGCGGGCGCGGCACAGGTGCGCGGTGTCGGGGTAGGCCCGGTGCGCGGCACGGCCGCCGCGGGCGTCGACGTGCTCGCGGGCGGGCAGGTGGAGGTCGCGGGCGCGAGCGTGCGCGCGGTGACCGGGGAGGACGACGGTGCGGTGGGGGTGCGCGTGCGGGCGTCGGCGTCGGCGCAGCCGCTCGTCGTGGACGACGTGCACGTCGAGCAGGTGACGGCCGCGGACCGGCCGCAGCGGGTGCGGGGGGTCGAGGTGGCGGGCGTCGTCGACGAGGACGCACCGTGGCTCGACGACGCGACCGACGCCGGACCGGTGCGCGTCACCGGGTGCGTGCTGCGGCGGGTGAGCGGCACCGCGCTGCTCGTCGACGCGGACCTGCGCGACGTCGAGGTGCGGGGCGTGGAGACGTGGACCGCGGCGCGTGCCGCGTCGGTGCGCGGGGAGCGGGTGCTGCTCGCGGAGTCGACGTGGCACCGCACCGGGACGGGCGTGGAGGTGGGCCCGTGCACGCTGACGCTGGTCGACGCGCTGGTGACCGGCGTGGTGACGGGCCCCGCCCTGGTGCTGGACCCGCAGACCGAGGTCGCCGTCGTGGCGGCGGCGTACGGCGAGCGTCCCGACGCGGGGCTGCGGCTGTCCGCGCTGCCGACGGCGCCCGCCCTCCCGTACGTCGACCCGGGGCCCGCGGGTGTGCCCGACGCGCTGGGCCAGGGGCGGTTCGTGCCGACCGCCGCGGTCGACCTGCGGCTCTCCGACGACGCGGTGCACGCGCTGGCCGTGCCCGTGCCCGGGGACGGGGACGGGCGCACGCGCCAGGTGGGCGCGCAGCCCCCGGCGGCCGCACCGGTGTGCGACCTGCGCGACCCCCTCGAGGTCCCGCAGGACCCGCCGGAGCCCCCGGCGGCGCCCGGCCCCGTGATCGACCGCACGGCCAAGGACGCGCGCGGGCTCCTCGCGGTGATGCGCGCCCGGGCCGCGGGCGTGCTGCCCGGCTGGGTGCCCACCGACGCGGCCGACCTGACCACCACGCTGCTCGAGCTGGTCGCGCACCGGCTGGACCGCATCGGCTACCGGCAGGACGACGCGCTCACCGAGGCGTACCTGCTGCACGCGCGCCGCCGCCGGTCGGTCGAGGAGCACGCGCGCCTCGTCGACTACCGCCCGGACCCGGGGCTCACCTCCACCACGATGCTCGACGTGGTGGTGCGCGAGGACGCGCACGGCGTCGAGCCCTTCGTCCTCGGTGCCGGCTCGCTCGTGGTCAACCCCGACGCCACGCAGGACCCCGTGCTGGTGGCGACCGAGACGGACCTCGTGCACCACCCGTCCCTCGCGCGCGTCGCGCTGCTCGACGACGTGCGCGCCGGTGCGACGTCGGCCCGGCTCGCCGGTGACCTGGTCGACCTGGCACCGGGACGCTGGCTCGTGCTCGCGCCGGTGGACCCGCGGGCGTCGGCGCACGTCGTGCGGGCGACCGTGGTCGAGGTCGGCACCGACGAGACGCTGGTGCGCTGGGACCCGCGGCGGCCCGTACCGCGCGACCTGCCCGCGGGAGCGACCGTGGTGCTGGGCAACGTCGTGCCCGCGCACCACGGGCTCACCGTGCCCTACCCGCGCACCGACGACGCCGCCGACCCCGGCCTCGCCGCCCAGCTCGCGGAGGTCGAGGCCCAGCTCGTCGGCGACGTCGTGGGCGGCGGCGACGTGACCGTCGAGGTGCCCGTGCCGCTCGCGCCCGTCAGCCGTGTCGCCCCCGGCTGGCCGCTGCCCGGGCAGCCGCCCCGCGACGGGCGGGCGCAGGTCGGTGTCACGGTGGACGACGAGCCGTGGCGTGCCGTCGACGACGTCGCGACCGAGCCGGGTGAGGTGTTCGCGCTCGCCGCCGAGGCCGACGGCAGCACCCGCGTCGTCCTGGGGCAGCCCGGGACGCTGCCGGGCCGCCCGGTCCGGGTGCGCCTCGCCGCGCGGCTGGGCGGCGGGGTGGCGGGTAACGTCGCCGCGCACACCCTGACGTCGCTGGTCGCCGTGGGGCCGGGGACGACGGGCCTGGCCGGCGGTGCGTCGCTCGACGCCGTGCGTGCCGCCGTCAGCGTGGACAACCCGGTGCCGGGCGTCGAGGGCCGCGACCCCGAGCCGCTCGACCGCATCCGGCGCCGTGCGCCCTGGGTCGCCCGCAGCCTGGTGACGGCGGTCACCGCGGACGACCACGCCCGCCTGCTCGAGGAGCTGCCGGAGGTCGCGGCCGCCCGCGCCCGTGTCGTCGAGCTCGGGGAGCGGCGTCTCGTGCGCGTGACGCTGCTGCTCGCGGGCGAGGACACCCTCGTGCCCGGGCGCACCGACGGGGCGCCCGGCGGCGCGGACGACGCCCGCGGCGGCCTCCTGGACCCCGTGCGCGACGCGGAGCGGCTGCGGCGCTGGGCACTGGCGCGGCACCGGCTGGAGGACGTGCGGCTGCTCGGTGTCGACGTGCAGCTCGTGCCGCCGACATTCGTCCCCGTCGACCTGGACGTCGTGGTCGACGCGCACCCCTGGGCACCGGCCGAGCAGGTGCACCACGACGTCACCGCCGTGCTCGAGGGGGACGGCGGGCTGTTCGACCCGGACACCCTGGGGCTGGGCGGCGACGTGCACGTCGACGCCGTGCTGCGTCGTGCGCTGGCCGTGCCCGGCGTCGCCGCCGCGCACGTGCGCCGCCTGCGGCGCGCCGTCCCCGGCGCCCCGGAGCACGCGGTCGACGGCACCCTGCCCGTCGGCGACGAGGAGGTCGCGGTCCTGCGCCCGATGTACGGAAACGGTCCGCGCGGACTCCTCACCATCGAGGTCTGCGGAGGGACACGATGAGCGCCACGACGAGCCGGACGCCCGGGCACCACCGCGCCCGCGGTCACGGCGAGCTGCTCGCGGGCATGCAGGACGACGCCCGCCGGCTCTTCGCGACGGCCGCCCGCCCGTGGGCACCCACGCCCCTGACCGCCGCGTCCGATCCCGGGCACGGCGTGCTGGAGTGCGTCGCCGCGGCGTGCGACGTGCTGTGGTCCTACGAGCAGGCGTGGTCCGACGAGTGCTTCGTGCCGACCGCGCATCTCGCGGCCTCGCAGGCCCGCCTGCTCGACCTCGTCGGGCACCGGCCGCGGCCCGCCCTCTCGGCCGCGGGCCTGCAGCAGCTGCGGCTCAAGGCCGGCACCCAGGTCGTCGTCCCCGCAGGGTTCGCGGTGGGTGCGCCCGCGACGGCCGACCTGCCCGCCGCGGTCTACGAGACGATGACGCCGCTGCGCGCGCACGCGCGGCTCAACGAGGTGCAGCCCTTCCTCGCGCCCGTGGCACCCGTCGCCCCGCTGCCGCCCGTGCCGCTCACCGCCGCACCGCCGCCCCTGGCGCTGCCGGGCACGACGTCGCTCGCCGAGCAGCTCGCGTCCCGCGTCGACGCCGCGCAGCGCGGTGCCGGGGCGGCCCGGCAGGCCGCCCGCACGCGGCAGGAGGCGCTCGCCCTCGCGGACCTCGCGACGGTCGTGCGCGGGCTGGACGCCGAGGCGTGCCCCGACCAGCTCGCCGCGCTGTGCGCCGACCTGTGCGAGCGCGCGCACGCCGCGCTGGAGGCCGACGCGGTGGCCGCGGCGCACCCGCTCGAGCCGCTGTCCGAGTCGCAGCGCCTCGTCATGGAGGGGCTCGCGCGCGTCGACGGCACGCTCCCGGCCGCGCTGAGCGCGCTGGAGGTCGCGCTGGCCCGCGTCGACGGCGAGCCCGACGCCGACTACGCACGCCGCCTCGACGCGATGGCGCAGTTCCTCGACGCGCTCGTCTCGCAGATCCTCGCGCAGGCCCGTGACGACGTCGTGCGGCTGCGCGGGCCGCGCGCCCTGACGGCGCTGGACCGCACGCTCGCGGGCGGCGCGCGCCCGGGCGACCTGGGTGTCGCCGGGCCCGGCACCGACCGGCTCTGGCTGCTGCCCGCGACCGGCGTCGACGCGACGCACGCGGGCCTGCTGGCACCGGGGGACTGGCTCGTCGTCGCCGAGGTCGTCGAGGTCGTCAGCCGTGACGGCGCGACGTCGCGCACGCAGCTGCCGCGCGAGGCGGTGCGGGTCGTGCGCGCCGAGGACGCCACCTCGCCGTCGGCCGGCGAGGTGGCGACGCGCGTCGTCGTCACCCCACCGCTCACGCGGGCCTACGACCTCGCGCGCACGGTGCTGCTCGGCAACGTCGTGCCCGTCACGCACGGACGCACGAGCAGCCGCACCGTGACCGGCCCGGGGCCGTGGCCGGTGGTCGGCGAGCCGCTCGCGTACGTCGCCGACCCGCTCGCACCCGAGGGGCGGCGCCCGCAGGCGGCGCTCGCGGTCGGTGACGAGCCGTGGACACCCGTCGGCGAGGTGGTCGACGCGCCCGCGGGTGCCCGCGCGTTCACGGTGGACGTGCGCGCCGACGGCGGGGCGCAGGTGCGTGCCGGCGAGCGCGGCGCGACGTCGGCCGTCCCGCCCGGCACGCCCGCGCGGCTCACGACGCGCCAGGGCACCGGTGCCGGCGGCAACCGCCCGGCCGGTGCCGTGCACCAGGTCGTCTCGCCCTCGCCCGAGGTGGTCGCGACGACCAACCCGTTCGCGCTGTCCGGCGGTGCGGACGGCGAGGACCCGGCGGTCGCGCTGCGCCGGGCGACCGCCGGCGTGCAGACGCTCGACCGCGCCGTCACCACGACGGACCTCGCCGCGCTGCTGGAGTCGCAGGGCCTGGTGAGCCGCGCCTGGGTGGGCCGAGACGACGCGGACCGGCGGCGGTCGCTGCGCGTCGTGGTCAGCGGCCCCGGCGGCGCGGTGCTCACCGCCGACGAGCACGCGCTCGTCGCCCGCTTCCTGGCCGCGCGCGTCCCGCCGGGGCTGGTGCTGCGCACCGTCGACCGCCAGGTCGTCGCGCTGCGGGCCGCGGTGACCCTCGCGCTCGCACCGGGTGCCGACCCGCTCGCGGCGGGGGCGTCGGCGCGCGAGCGGCTCGGAGTCGTCCCTGCACCCGGCGCACCGCCCGGGCTGCTGGACCCCCGCGCCGTGCGGCTGGGGCAGCAGGTCTCCGTCAGCGACCTGCACGCCGCGCTCGCGGGCGTCCCGGGCGTGCAGCGCGTCGTGGTGCACGCCCTGCACCGCGCCGACGAGCCCGCGCGCCGCGCCGAGCGGGTGCGTGTGCCGCCCGACTCCGAACCCCGCTGGGCGCCCGACGTCGAGGGCACCGAGGGCGTCACGGTGCGCTGGGAGGAGGCGGTCGACCGATGACGCCCACCGACGTCCGCGACCTGACCCCGCAGGCCCAGCGCCTCGCGGCGCTGCTGCCCGCGATGCTCCTCAGCGAGGACGCAGCCGACCCCGACCGTCCGCTGCTGCGGCTCCTGGAGGTGCTCGCCGCACCGCTCACGGAGCTCGAGGACGCCGTGGGCAGGCTCGCGCGCGACCCGTTCGTCGCCCGCGCGTCCGCGCCGGCGCTGCCGCTGCTCGCCGAGCTCGTGGGGGCGCGGCTGCTCGGTGACGACACGGCGACGCACCGCATGGTCGTCGCGCGGACCGTCGCGTGGCGTCGGCGCAAGGGCACCCGCGACACCCTCGAGGACGTCCTGACCCGCACGTCCGGGTGGCCGGCCGAGGTCGACGAGGGGTTCCGCTCCCTGCTCGTGACGCAGGACGTCACCGAGCCGCTGCCGTCGCGCGGGTGGACCGCGCTGCTGTGGGACCCGGTCGCGACGGCCGACCCGCTGACGCGCCGCGCCCGGACGCACGACCGGCACCCGAGCGCCGCGCTCGACGCCCCGCGAGCCGGCGACGACGTCACGCAGACGCTGCACCGGCTGGGGGCGCCGGACGCCGTCACGCTCGCGGCGTCGCCGCGCACGGTCGACCTCGACGGCTGGGCGCGGCCCGACGCGGTCGCGATCCGGACCAGCCGGGTCACGGTGGCCGAGCGTGACGGTGTCGAGCTCGCACCGGCCCGCGCGCTCGTCGCCGTCGACGGGACCGCGCTGCTCGGGCTGCACCTCGACCCCGGTGGCGCCGACGCGCCGGTCGCCGCGCGCGTGGTCGGTGAGGTCCTGCCGTCCGGCACGGGATACACGGCCGTGCACGAGCCCCCGCCGGCCCCGCCCGAGCCCCGGCGCCCCGAGCTGCTCACGCCCACGGACCTGGCCGCCGACCCCGGCGCCCTGGCGTCCGGCGACGCCCTGACCCTCACCGTGGACGACGTCCTGCTGGTGGGCGGGGCCGGCGCGGTCGGTGGTACGGACGCGCCTCTCGGCGTGCCGGCGGCCCCGCTCCCGCTCGCGTACGCGCCCCCGGGGACGCGCCCCGTGCTGCGGTTCGCGGAGGCCACGCGCCCCGGGCCCGGCGAGACGTGGTCGTTGGCGGTCGGTGCGCTGGAGGACCCGGCGCTCGTGGCGACGACCCTGGCCGGCGCGACGCCGTCCGGCGCCGTCGCCGCGACCAACCCGGTGGTGCTGCGCTCCCAGGCGTCCCGCACGTCGGCGACGGTCGCGGTGACGCCCGCGGGCCGTCTCGAGCGGGCCGGCGCGCACGTCGCGCTGCGCCTCGAGCGCACCGCCGGCGCGCTCGCGACGTGGCGGCGCGCCGCGGACGGCACCTGGACCGGCACGGACGTCACCCCCCACCCGGGCGAGCCGGTGAGCGACGCCGTCGTCGTGACGCCGGGCGGGCCCACCCTGGTGCGGCTGACCCGCACGGGCGACACGCTCGCGCTCGCGCGGCGCGCACCCGGCGCGTCGACGTGGACGGTCGCGGACCTCGACCTGACCGGCCTCGACGCCGACGACCGTCCCGGCACCGCGTGGCTCGCGGCCGGCCCGGCCGCGACCCTCGTGCCCGACGGCGCGCAGGCCCTGCTGCTCGCGCCGTCCGCGGACGGCGCGGCCACGCGCGCGTGGCGGCTGACGGGCCTCGGCACGGCGACGCCGGGCGTCACCGTCGCGGACGTGGGCCCCGTGCGCCCGCCGCGTCGCGTCGCCGCCGCGGCGTGCCTGGCGGACGGCGAGGTGTGGCTGCACGGCGGTCAGCCCGGGACGGACGCGGCGGGTGCCGCCGGGAGCGGCGCGCGTGGCGGGGGCCCGCGGCACGACCTGTGGTCCCTCGTGCTCACGGGCCCCGGTGCGGGGCGGTGGCGTCAGCGGCGGGTCCGCGACAGGCTCGCCCGGACGGGGGGTGCGCTGCTCGCGACGGTGGACGGCCTGGTGCGTGTGGGCGGTGCGGGCCTCGACGGCGGCCTCGCGCACGACGTCCACCTGCTGCGCCCCGCGGCGACGCGTCCCCTCTGGGAGCCGCTCGCACCCTTGCCGGTCCCCGCCGGTCCCGGCGTGCTCGTCGCGTGGTCCGACGCCGCCGGCCTGCACGCGCTCGTGTGGGCCGACCGTGTGCACCCCCGCGCCGCGACCCTGCGCGCCGGCGACACCGCGTGGCACGTCGGCCCGCCCGAGCCCGGTGCGCCGCACGCGCCCGCCGAGGGCGAGGGCGTCGTCAGCGGCGACGAGGTGCTGCTGGTGGGCCCGTCGCCCCTGCCGCCCAGCGAGGTGGTCGTCAGCGTGGGCGGCCGCGGGCACCTGGTCTTCCTGCCTGCGCTGGACCTCGCCCCGGACGAGGTCGCGGTGGCCCTGGTGCGTCAGGACGCGTCGACCGTGCTGTGGTTCACCCCCGGCACGCCCACCACCGTGCGGCTGCGCCTCGGCCGGGCGCGCGAGGCCGTGCCCGTCGCGGGCCGCCGGGCGCCGGCACAGCGGCTCGGGGCCCCGGGGCGCCTGGCGTGGGTCCCGCTGGAGGTGCAGCAGGCGTCCCTCGGGCCGTGGGACGAGCCCGTCGCGCTCGACCTCGACGGACGTGTCGCGCTCGACCCGCGCCTGGGACGGCTGCTCGTGCCCGCGGCGCACGCGGGGTTGCGTCCCGCCGGCGACGCACCCACGTTCACGGCGCACCACCACGTCGCACGCGGCGCCGCGCTGGGTGCCGGGTTCGCGCCCGCCGACGCCGCGGTGCCCGTGGGGTGGCTCGAGCCGCCGGACCCCGACGACCCCGACCGGTTCACCGTCCCCGCGCTCCCGCCCGCCGTCCGGCGCGGACCCACGGCGACGGTGGGTGGCGCGCGCACCGACGGGGCACCGACCCTGCAGGACGCGCTCACGGCGGCGGACGGGGTGGGCGGGCCGCCCGCGGGCGGTGCACCGGGTGCGACGGAGGGGTCGACGGCCGGCGGTCCCGTGGTCGCCGTCGTCGGCAGCCCGCGCCTGGCCGCCACGACGGCGGTGCTCGCACCCGGCACGACCACCACCGTCCTCGCGACCGACCCCGGCGCGTACCCCTACGTGACCGCGGACGTCGCGGGCGCCAGCCTGACGCTCGTCGAGGGCGTCGCCGCGGACCCCGACGACCCGGCGCCCCACGTGCTGCTGGCCGGCCTCGCGCTCGCGGGCACGCTCGACCTGGCCCTGACCGGTGGCACGGTCGACCTGCGCTGGTGCGACCTGGGCCTGGCGCTCGGCGGCTGCGGCGTCCGTGTGGCGGGCGCCGGCCACCACACGGAGCTGCTGCGCGCCACCCCCGCCGACGTCCGGCTGGTGCTGCGCCTGCACGGCTGCCGCGTCGCGGGGGTGCAGGTGCCGCCGTGGGTCCAGGTGGTGGCCGCGGGCTGCACCTTCGACGCGGGGTCGCGGACCGCGACCGCCCTCGACGCGCCGGGCGCGCGGCTGCGGCTGCGGGGGTGCACCGTGCGCGGCGGGATCACCGCGGGTGTGCTGGAGGCGTCCTCGAGCGTGCTCGCCGGGCCCGTCGTGTGCGACCGGCCCGACCTCGGGTGGCTGCGGCGCTGCGTGAGCGAGCCCGTGCCCGGCCGCCGGCCGCGCGCGTGGCGCGGCGTCGACGCGTCCGCGTCGTTCCTCGACGGGCGGCCCGCCTGGCCGCACCACCTGGTGCTCGACGACAACAACCCCGCCGCGGTGCTCACGGCCGGGGACGGTGGGCGGCCCCCGGGCGCCCACGCCGACCGCGGGCGTGCGTCGCGGGAGCTGACCGAGCGCACCGACGACTTCCTGCCGCTGGGACTGGCGGCGTACCACAGCGACCGCGCGGCCGCGGACGTGCACCGGATGGGACGGAGCCGCACATGAAGGGCTACACCTCGCGCGAGCGCTTCGACGAGTCGCGGCGGTTCGTCGCGGTCCAGGAGGAGATGGGCCGCGCGCGCCTCGACGCCGACGCGAACGAGCAGGCGGCCATCACCGCGACGGACGGCCGCCGGCGGTCCGCCGACGTCGCCGACGGGTCGCCTGACGACGGCTTCCGCGTGGGTGCGACGCTGCTGCTGGACGCGATCACGTCGACCGCGGGATGGACCGGGTCGGGCCTGGCACCGGGCGACCTGCGCGTCATCCCGCCGTCGATCACGCTCGCCCGCCGCGAGGCGGAGTCGCTGCCGCACGTGCTGCGCTCCCACGGCCACGTCGAGGTGCGCCGCGTGCTGCCGCACCCCGTCGACCTGCGGGCCGTGCCGCGCACCCCGCCCCCCGGTGGTGCGCTGCCGGGGGTCCCGGGCGCCGCCTGGCAGGTCGCGGAGCTGCACGTGGACCTGCGGCTGCGGCGCCCGACCACCGACGAGGAGGTCGCGCTGGGCCGGGTCGTGGTCCGCGACGTCGACGGCGCGTGGCACGAGGTGCTCGACGTGCCGGCGGACCACCGTGCGGGCGTCCTGCGCGTGCCGGCGGCGGCGCTGCACGCGGTCCTCGACCGCGGCACGGGTGCCGCGACGCGCGCCGTGCTCACCGGCTGGGGGGTGCGCGGCCTGCCGCCGCGCGCCGACAGCGACCTCGACGCGCTCGTGGCGACCGACGCGGCACTCGGCGGGGACGTCGTGCTGCGGGGTGGCGGCGGCACCGCGGCGACGGCCGGGCGTCTGTACGTCGACGGCGTGCGGGCGTTCCTCGAGGGGGACTGGCGGTACACGGAGCAGCCGTTCCTGCCCGCGCCGCAGCCGCTGTCCGTGCCCGGAGCGGGGCAGCGGGTGTCCGACGCGCTGGAGATCGACGTCTGGGAGCGCGAGGTGCACGCGTGGCAGGACCCGTTCCTGGCGGAGCCGGCGCTCGACGGCGACCCGACCACGTTCCGCCGGCAGCAGGTCGTGCAGGTGCGGGCACGCCGTGACGTCGACCCCGGTGCGCCGCCGCCGCCGGCCACGCCGCTCGGTGGCGGACGCCTCAGCTCGGACGTGCCCGACGGCCTGCTGCCCGACCGCACGGCCGCGCCCGAGCCCGACCGCTGCCGGGACCGCTGCCTGTCGACCGAGCAGGCCACCACGGGCGTCGGGTACACCGGCTCGGTCAACGCGCACGTCCGCGTCGAGGTGCTCGCGCTGCCCGGCACCGAGGACCGCGCGGTGCTCGTCTCGCGCGACAACGCGGCACTGGTCGCACCGCTCCTGGTCGACCTGCCGCCCGACGGCGTGACGCTCGTCGTCGGCGCGTTCCAGGCCGCGCGGTTCCGCGCCGGCGACGTGGTGACCCTCGAGGACGAGGCCGCCCGCCTGGACCCGGGCGACCCGTGGCACCTGCCCGTGCTGCGGCGCGTGCGGTCGGTCGACACCGCGACCGGACGCCTCGAGCTCGAGCCCGACGGGTACGTGCTGCCCAGCGACCCGGCCCCGCTGCCAGCGGGCGGTGGGCCCGGCCGGGCGCTGCGCGTGGCCGACGTCGCCGCCGTGCGCCGGTGGGACCTCGCCGACCGGCTGGTGACCGGCGTGCGGTACCGCCTGGTCGACAACCTGACGTTCGCGCTGGACGGCGCGGACTTCCGCCCCGGCGAGCACTGGCACTTCACCGCGCGCGTGGTCGCACCCGACGGCGCCGCGCAGGG
This sequence comes from Cellulomonas sp. KH9, assembly GCF_900114185.1. Lineage (GTDB taxonomy): Bacteria > Actinomycetota > Actinomycetes > Actinomycetales > Cellulomonadaceae > Cellulomonas. The sequence continues at coordinate 506,414 of NZ_FOSE01000002.1, read as the reverse complement.
CGTCGTCGAGCGCCGCACCGACGTGCCGCCCGACGGTCCGTGGCACAGCCGCGCCAGCCTGGGCGTCGTCACGTCCGAGCGCGTCGGTGGGGACGACCCCGTGCAGCGGACGTTCACCGACCTCCGCACGCGGTTCCTGCCGCTGCAGGACGTGCGCGACAGGCTGGCCGAGCTCGACGCGCGGCACCTGGCCCCCGGCGCCTTCACGGTGGTCGTGGGGGACGGTGAGCGCACGTTCGGGCACATCGACCAGGACCTCGCCGAGGGCGTGACGGGCGACGAGGCCGTGCACGCCGCGCTCGCGGAGCTGGCGGGCCGGCCCGGCACGATCTACCTGCGGGCGGGCACGTACGTGCTCGAGCACCCCGTGGTGCTGCAGGGTCTGTCGGGCGTGCGGATCCTGGGCGACGGCGCGGGGACCCGGCTCGAGGTGCGCGGTGCGGGTGGGGCGTTCGTGGTGGACGGCTGCGGCGCCGACGCGCCGGTCGCGCTCGAGCTCATGGACCTCGTCGAGGTGCCGGAGGCGGACGTGCCGATCGGCCCGGAGGTCGGCGGCGCGCTCGTGGGCGACCTGGTGCCGCTCGACGACGGCGGCGGTGCGCTCGTGCGCGCCGACGTGCTGCGCCCCGGCGGCGGGCTCGCCGGGCTGCTCGACGCGCTCGGGGCGGGGCTCCGCGCCCTGCAGCCCGGGCGGCGCCGGGCGTTCGCGTCCCTCGTGGCCACGGTGCTGGAGCTGCGCCGACTGCAGCGCACGCAACCCGGGCGCCCGGTCGAGGACGTCGCGCCGGACCAGCTGGCCACCCTGCGCAGCCTGCCCCACGGCGTGGTCAGCGTGGGCGACAGCCACGGGGTGCTCCTGCGGGACCTGCGCCTGACGTCGACCGAGCGCACCCCGGGTGCGGCCGGGCTGCCGACGGACGCCGGTGCGGGTGTGCTCCTCACGGGCACCCTCGAGGACGTCGAGGTCAGCGGGTGCGCGGTGCGGGCGGGCGCCGGCGTCGTGGCGGCCCCGCTCGCCCCGTGGCTCGTGCCGGCGGCGTTCGTCGCCCGCCCCCGTGCGGGGCTGTTCGTGCGCGGGCTGCGCGTGACGGGCAACGACCTGCGTGCCCGCGACGCCGGGGCGGGGTCGGGCGTCGTCGTGGGTGAGGGCGAGCTCGAGGGGGTCGTGGTCAGCGACAACCGGGTCGCGGGGTTCGCGACGGGCGTCGTGGTGCGCGACGCCGCGGTGGTGCGTCACGCCGAGGCGACCGCGCGGACCAGCATCAGCGACAACCGGCTGGTCGACGTGACCCTCGGGATCGACGTCGTGGCGGACGTGGTCGACGTGGACCGCTGCGTGGTGCGCCTGGCCCCGGTCGCGGCGCCCCTCCACGTGGGCGTGCGCGTGCAGGGCAGCGGGGTGCGCGTCAGCGGGTGCGTGGTCGACCTGCCCGCGACGGCGCCCGGTGCGTCGCCGCTCGCGCTCGAGGCCGGGGTGGTCGTGGGGTCGGGCGCGGACGCGGACGGCACGCTGGACCGCCCCGTGACCGAGGTGAGCGTGCTGGACACCCGCGTGGTGGGCGTCGGTGCGGCCACGCTCGCGCACGGGGTCGTGGTCGGCGGCGGTGGCCCGGTCCTGGACGTGACGATCGCCCGCTGCGACGTGCGCCGCCTGGGCGGTACCGGGGTGCGCGCGTTCGGGCACGCGTCGTCCGTGGGCCGTCTGCGCGTGCTCGACTGCACGGTCGACGACGTCGCCACCGCGCCGTTCGCCTGGTCGGGTGCCGTCACCGCCGCGGCGACGGCCCTGGTCCCGGCGGCGGCGGGCGCCGCGCCGCGGACCCTGCTGGAGTCGCTGGTCGCGGCGGGCGGCCCGGGGGTGCGGCCCGCGCTCGACGGGGTGCTGCGCTGGACGGAGGCCGCGACCCTGCGTGCCGGCATCGCGCTGAGCCTCGTCGACGGGGCGGTCGTCGCCCGCAACCGCGTGCGCGGCGTCGGCACGGGCGACCTGCCGACGCAGGTGCCCGGCGCCGACGTGCACGTGGCCGGCATCGCGGTGGTCGGCGGCGAGGACGCGCGCGTCGACGACAACGACGTCGAGGACGTCCACGGGGCCGTGCGCACCGTCGTGCCGACCGTCCCGCCGGTGGTGACGGTGCGACCGGGCGTGCGGGGCTTCCTCGACGCGCTGCCGTCGCGCGCGGTGCGGCCCGCGGGGGACCTGCACACCGCGCTCGTCGGGCTGCGCTCGCTGGTGCTCGACTACGCGGTGGCCCGCCGGACCGCCCGTGAGCAGGTGGGGCGCCGCATCTACACCGCGATGGAGGCCGTGGGCACCGAGCTGGCCACCCGTGGCGGCCAGGCGGCACGCCTCGCGCAGCAGCTCACCGAGGCGGTCGAGGGCATGCGCGAGGCGCAGGGCGACACCGACCACACGGCGGCCGCGCACCTCGTGCGGGTGGCCGTGTCGCGTGCCGCGGAGCTCACGGCCCCCGACGAGCCGACGGGCGTCGCGTGGGCGAGCGCAGCACGCGTCGACTCCGCGGCGGCGGCACGGAGCGACGCCGCCACGCCTGCCGAGCGGGACGCCCTGACGGCCGCCGCGCAGGACGTCGTCGACGGGGCCGCCGAGCTGCTGGCGGGGCTGGACCTCGGCATCGACCTCGCCGCCGACGGGCGTGCCGTGCTGGCGGCCCCCGCCGGGTCGCCCGCGCAGGAGACGGCGACGCTCGCCCTGGCGCGCGACCTGGGCACGGTCGCGGCCGCGCGGCGCCTGGTCACCCAGGTCGGCGGTCCGGTCACCGCGAGCCGCGCGAGGGTGCTCTCCGGGGTGCTGGCGGGCGTCGAGGCGCAGCTCGCCGCACCGACGGGTGGAGCCGTGACGCCCGCCGTGGTGGACGCGCTCGCCGACGGCGTGGACACGCTCGTCGACGTCCTGGCGCCCGCCCACGCGCCGCTGGCGGCGAGCGTGCGGCAGCGCTACGAGCGGCTGCGCCGCACCCGCGTGCGTCCCGCGCCGGCCGACGTCACGGCGTTGCGCGACGCGCTCGTGCAGGTGCGTGCGCTGCGCGACGCACCCGGCCCGGCGACCGTCGGCGCGGCCGAGGCCGCCGCCGCGGGCGAGCAGGCCGCCGGTGAGCTCGTCATGCTCACGGCCGGCTGGGTCGACCGGCAGCTCGCCGCCGTCGCCGAGCTCGACGAGAGCGGGGAGACCCGCAGCCTGCGCCTGCTCGCGGGCGACGTGCGCCAGCTGGCCCGGCTCGTCGGCGACGACCCCGCGCTCGCGCCGCACGTCCAGTCCCTGCGCGCCGCCGTGAAGGCCGCGGCCGACGAACCACGCGACCGCGCGCGCCACAAGCAGGACGCCGCCCGCGCGCTCGCGACGCTGCGGGCCGAGCAGGCGCACGTCGTGGGGGCGGACGCACCGCCGGCACCGACGACGGCGCCGTCGCAGGCGGCCGAGCGGCTCGCCGGGGTCGCCCAGCTCGTGCTCTCGCTGCCCGACGACGCCGAGGAGCGCGCGGCGGCCGTCGACGCGCTGGGCACCCACCTGCGCGTCACGATCGGTGACGACGCCCTCGACCTGCCGAGCGGTGAGCGCGGTGAGCTCCTGGAGCGGACGTCGGCGGCCGTCGCAGGGCTGGGCGCCGCCCGCGCGGCCGCCCGGGACGCCGCCCTGCACGACGTGGCCGACGTGCTCGCGCACGTCGGCGCGCGCGTCGCGGAGCACGTGGGGAGCCCGACCGCCGAGGCCGTCGGGACCCTCGTCGCGGCGCTCCCGGTGCTGCTCGACCCCGACCGGCCCGAGCCCGAGCGCGTCGCCGCGACGCGGGCCGTGCTGACCGCACGGGCCGCGACCCTCAGCCCGTCGTCGGCGCAGGCGCTGACCTCCGCCGCGACCCTCGCGGACCTGCGTGACCGCCTCGACCTCGACCTGTCCGGCGTCACGCTCGTGCCCCGGCCGCTGCCCGTGCCCACGGTGCCGGCCGCGGTGGTCGAGCCGTCGCCCGCCGACGGCGTGGTCGCCGCCCAGGTGGCCGGCACCGTCGCCGTGCTCGCCAACCGGGTCACGTCCGGGCGGCGCGGCGTCGTCGTGGCCGGGCCCGGTGCGCACCCGCTGGCACCGACCGTGCCCGAGCAGGACGACCCGCTCGAGGTGGACGTGCGGGGCAACACCGTGCGGGGCGCGGTCCTCGCCGGCCTCGTCGTCGACCCCGGGCGACCCGCCCGCGTGCGGGTGGCGGACAACGACGTCGCGGGGTGCGCGGGGGCGGTCACCGACCCGGCGTCGGCCCCCGCGACCGGCCGGGCCGTGGTCGACGTCGCGGGCTCGGGGGAGCTGACGGTGAGCGACAACCGGCTCGACGGCAACGGCTCGAGCGCGCACCCCGGTGTCGTGCACGCCGTCGTGCTGCACTTCGCGGGCGACGTGACCGTGAGCGGCAACCGCGTGCGGCACACCGGCGGGCAGCCCGGCGGTGGTGGTCTGGTCGTCGTGCCGGTGCCCGTGCCCGCCGGCCCTGTCGACGGCCGCTCGTGGGACCTGACCGCGTTGACCACCCGCCCGTTCCTCGACGTGGACGCCCCGCCTCGCCCGCCGCGGGTCCGCCCGCCGCGGACGGTGCGGCCCCTCGACCCGGGGCTGCTCGACGTCGTGGGCCACGTGCGACCCGTCGCCCTCGTCCCGGGTGCGGTCTCGCTCGCGGGCGTCGCCGGGGGCTCGGTGCCGCCCTCGGTGGGCGCCGCGACGTTCGCCGCGGTCCGCCCGCCGGCCCTGTCGGTGCTCACCGTGGCCGCGGCGGCGCCGGTCGCGCCCGTCGCCGCCGAGCAGCTCGCGGCGCGCTGGCTCGCCCCCGTCGCACCCGCCGCGGGGTCGCTGCGCGCCGCACCGGGCCTGCGCCCGCTGCTCGACTTCCTGCGCCGACCGCCGCGCGTGCTGGTGCCGCGTCCGCCGCGTCCCGTGCGGCTCACCGTGCGGGTCTGCGACAACGACGTGCTCACGGCCGGGCCCGCGCTGCTGGTGCTCGGCTCGGCGCAGGTGCTGCTCGGTGCGACGGTCACGGGCAACACGCTGCTGTCCACCGGCGTGTCCGGTGCGGCGTACCTGCGCGACGTCGACTCGTGCGTCGTGGGGACCAACCGCCTGGAGGGCGCCGCCGTCGTGACGGTGCTCGTGGTGCGTGCGCTGCACTCGCTCGTGGCGGTGTCCGGCAACGTGCTGGCCGGGCGTGAGCCGCCCGCGAGCACGACCGTGCTGCCCACGCCGCCCGTGCTGCTGCCGCCCGTCACCAGGCGCCCACCGGTCCGGCTCGACCTGGACCTGTCCGACGACCTCGGCGGCAGCGTGTCGGTCGTGCTCGACCCGGCGCGCGTCCTCGCGGCGCTGCGCTCGCAGCAGGACCGCGCCGCCACGCAGGCGGCCGCCGGAGCCCAGGCCGACTTCGACGTGTTCGCCCGGACCAACGCGATCGTCACGGACCCGCGCGCCGCGCTCGTGCTGGAGACCGCGTCGCGGAGCAACCTGCTCGACGTCGACCTCAGCACGGTGATCGTGCGTGCGGACCTCGAGCGGCTCACGGGCACGCGCGTGACGCTGCCGCCCCTGGGCGGCCTGGCCGGGGGAACGGGCCGACGGCCGCTGGTGCGCGGCGCCGCCGGGACGCTCGGCCGCGCGGACGGGCAGGCCGACGGCCCTGACGACGCCCCGTCGGACGGGCAGGGCGACGGCCCGGGGCGCCGCGCCGGCCGCGCCGCGACCCCGCGCGCAGCCGCAGCCGCAGCAGCGGGCCAGGGTGGCGGACAGGACGCAGAGCAGGGCGGGGACGACCTCGCGGTCACCCTGAGCCGGCTCACGGACGACTTCGGTCGCATCCTCTCCGACGCCGCGCTGAGCCCGGCCGCCAAGCTGTTCGGTGTCGCGCGCTCCGGCGGCCTGCCGGACACGGCGGCGCGCGCGATGGTCGCCGAGCAGCTCGTGCGGTCGGGCGGCGACGGTGACGCCGCACTGCGGGCCGGGCTCGGCACGCTGACGGGCGTCGCGCCGCCCGCGACGGCCCCGGCACCGGTGCGCTCGCAGCTGCCGCTGCTCGAGCAGCTGCTGGGGTCGGTGCTCGCGGACTCCGCGCTCGATGTGCGCCCCGCGGCGACCGTCCGACCCGGTCTCGACCTGGGCGGCGCCGTCGCGCCGGGCCCGTTCGTCCCGATCGGTCCGGCGGGCACCGTCGGGTGGCCGGTCCGCGTCCCGCCGGGCCTGCTCGACCCGGTCCGGCCCGTCCCACCGCCGGCGGCGCACACGCTCGTCGTCATCGGCGGTGCGCAGGTGGCCCTCAGCGGCAACGCCACCACCGCGGGCGCCGACGTGCGCCCGGCCGAGCCCGCGCCATGACGCACGACCCCATGGGCCCTGCCCCCGGGCCTGCCCCACGACCCGTCCCACGACCCGCCCCCACCGACCCGAGGAGCCCGCGATGCCGCTGCCGGAGCACCTGACCACCGCGCACCTGCGCGTCGCGGTCGTCCCCGACCTGGTGCCGACCGACCCGGCCGAGCACCGGGCCGCCGTCCGTGCCGTCCTGGAGACCACCCGGGCGCGGCTCGACCTGCGCGCCGACCTGCTGGACGGGTGGCGCGAGCGCGCACCGCTGCTGCCGCTGCCGACGCGCACCACGTCCCTGCAGCAGGCGGTCCAGGCGGCGCGCGTGCGGCTGCGCGCGGACCGCGCCGCGGCCGAGCGCACCGAGGTCGACAACCGCCGGTACGTGCTCACCACGGCCCTGGAGGCGTTGCGATGAGCCTGCGGGACCAGCTCGAGGAGATCGGCACCGACGCCGTGGTGCTGGTGCTCACCACGCTCGGCCAGGTGCACGTCGGCCGGCTGACGGACATCGAGAACGACGCGATCGTCGTCGAACGGCCCGACCGCGGCAGCCGCACGGTGCTCAGCCTCGAGGACGTGTCCGGGGTGCGCCTGCACGAGGAGGAGGCGGAGCGATGAGCGTCGACGAGCTGCTGGCCGACCTGCTGGAACGGCTCGACCAGCGCCTGTACGGCAAGTTCCGCGGGTACGTGCACCGGGTGGACGACCCCGAGAACCGCGGCCGGCTGCAGGCGGTGGTGCCACGCCTGCTGGGCCCCGACGAGCCCACCGGGTGGGCGCTGCCGTCCTCCCCGTACGCGGGGCCCGACCAGGGGCTGTACGTGGTGCCCGAGGTCGGCGCGGGCGTGTGGGTGGAGTTCGAGGAGGGCGACCTGTCCCGTCCCATCTGGAGCGGCATGTGGTGGGGCTCGCCGCAGGCCGAGGACGTGGGCACGCCCGACTCGGTCGCCGACGGCGTGGCCCGCTCGGCGCACCAGCCGCCGCTGCCCGACGGCGGCGTGCCCGACCGTGTCCCCGAGGTGCCCCGGCACGGTCGCCCGTCGACGGTCGCCGGCCCGCGGGTGCGGATCCTGAAGTCCGCGTCGGGGCACCGCATCGTCCTCGACGACGACGCCAACGTGCTCGAGATCCACGACGCGCAGGGCAACCGCATGACCTTCGGCCCCGAGGGCGTCGACGTGGTCGCCAGCAACGAGCGGACCGTCAACCACGGGTCGCGGGGGGTGACGGTCGACGGGGCCCTGCGCGAGACCGTCGCGCGCGACGTGACACGGACCGTCGGCGGGGGAGCCACCGAGAAGGTCGCGGGTGACGTCGCGCGCGAGTTCGGGGCCACGCTGACCGAGACGGTGGGCCGGGTGCTGTCCCGCACGGTGGACGCGACGGGGGAGACCGTCGAGGTGACCGGACCCGTGCGGCGCACGGTGCACGGCTCGGTGACCGAGCAGGTCGACGGCGCGTACGGGCTGACGGCCGGCTCGGGCGTGGGGATCACCACGGGCGGCGGCGTGAACGTCGTGTCGGGTGGTGCCACGACGATCGCGGCCGCGAGCCCGGGGCTCGGCATCACGGCGGTCGACGTCGACGCGGGCGTGGGCAACGTGTCGCTCAACACACGGCTGGGCGTCCTGCAGCTGGGCGGGTTGTCGGCCGTGTCGCCGATGGTGCTGGGCGACGGCCTGGCGCAGCACCTGCTGATGCTCAGCACGATCGCCAAGGCCATCAACCCGATGACGGTCGCGGCCTACGGGCCGGCCCTGGACGTGTGGGCAGCGCTGACGCCCGTGATGGACCTGTCGTACTTCGGCTTCGTCAAGCGGTTCCCGGTCGGATGAGCACGCACCCCGCCCCCGAGCCCGCCCGGTACGCGACGTCCGGGTGGCGCCCCGCCGAGCCTGTCGAGCTGCTGTCCCGCCTCGAGTCCGCGCGGGACATGCTGCGCGAGGCGGCGGCGCTGGTCGCGGCGCAGGAGGCCGCGACGCTCGCGGCGATGACCGAGCAGCAGCGACGCCGCGGGCAGGAGGTGCGCGATGCCGGCCTACGGCGGCGACGTTACCGCTGACCTGCGGGCGCTCCTGCTCACGCACTGCCCGGACCTCGCGGACGAGGTCATGGCGGCGTACGGCGTCGCGTCCGCCGCGGCGACGCCGCCGGGCGACGACGGCACCGGGCCGCGCTGGTCGCACCTGACGCTCGGGCAGGTCCCCGGCGTGCAGCAGGTCGCCGAGATCGCGGCGGCACCGCTCGAGGCCGTGGCGGCGGCCCTCAAGGTCGTGGCCGGGCTGCTCGACGTCCTCACGGCGTTCCTGCTGGAGCTGCCCGACCCGGTGCGGGCGATGATCCAGGCGGCGTACGAGATCCTCAAGCAGGTCGTCGACGACATCCTGTCCTCCGGCTGCTACCTGTACACCGACGTGCCCGGGGTGACGTCCTGGCAGCAGCGCGTGGACGCGCTGGGGGAGACCGCGTCCCGGCCGCGCACGTGGAAGGCGGGTGACCACCGGGCGCCCGCACCCGTGGTCGGCGCGTTCGAGGGCTGGTCGGCCACGTTCCGTCGGTCGTTCGACGACCCCGGCGACGGCGACCGGCCGATCTTCTCCGACGGCGCCACGGTCGAGGCGGTGTTCGTCATGGCGACCGCCCCCGGCATGGCGAACCTCGTGCCGCTGCTCAACGGGCTCGGCGCGCTGGTCGACGACAGGGCGCTGACCGACGCGCTCACGGCGTTCCGGGACGCCGACCTGCCGGGCTTCGAGGACTGGCTGCACCCCGACCCCGACGACTGGCGCGTGCGCGGCGAGCAGACGGGTCCCGGCTGGCGGTCGTGGAAGCTGCGCGACATCGCGCCGCCGTCCTACCCGCTGCGCGAGCTCGAGCGCGTCCCGGAGCTGCTCAAGGCGATCCTGGAGAACATCGACTCGGTCGTCGGGCTGCTGAAGAAGCTCATCGAGGCGGTGCGCTCCAAGATCGACGTGCTGCTGCAGATCGCCGAGACCATCCAGCGGATCGTCGACATGATCCGCTCGCTGACCGCGTCGGGGCTGCACGTGCTCGCGGTGGTCACCCACGACGGCGTCGACGGGCTCGTGCAGGCGTTCCTCGACGCGCAGGACCGGCCCGGCCGCGACGCGCAGGGCAAGCCGGTGCGCGGGCTCGTGATCGGTGGCGCGTGCCTGCTGTCGGGCACGTCCACCGCGACGTACCTGGCCGGACCGGCGCTGATCTGGAAGCTGCTGGGCGTCGACGGCCCGCTCGACGACGCCCGCGCCGCGCTCGAGAAGGACGTCGTCGCGCACCGGGACCGGCTGCTGGCCGCGGGTGCGCCGGTCGAGCAGGCGTGGCAGCGCATGCGCGACGGGGTGGCCGAGCACGGCGCGGCGTTCGTCGCGGAGGAGCGGGACGCGCTCGACCGGCTGGTGGGCGCCGTGACGACGGTCGGACCGGCGCTGGGCCGCACCCCGGCGGAGGTCGCGGAGGCCGTGCGCACCGCACGCGGCGACGTCATGGGCCAGGTCGAGCAGCTCGCGGCCGCGGGCGCGGTGCTCGACCCGTTCGTCCTGGCCGAGCTCGAGGCCACGCGCGTCGCACGCAGCCGCGGACGACGCGCGCTCGCGGACGGGCAGGCCGACGCATGAGGCTCGCGCGCCGGCTGCGCCACCAGCTCGACGAGTGGCAGCAGGTGTGGCGGCAGGTCGAGGCGATGGTCGACCGCCTGGAGTCGGCGCGCGACGAGGACGACGCGCCGCGGCGCCGCACCGAGGCGCTGCTGCTCGCGGCCGGTGCGCTGGAGCGCCGGCGCGCGCTGGCCGGCACCGGGGCCGTCACGCTGAGCGACCCCGTGGTGACGGTGGTGCCCACGAGCGGCTGGGACGCGACGACGGGCGCGCCGGTACCCGTCGACGCGTGGGCACCGGACGCCCGCAGGGGTCGCCTGCCCGGCACGGACGAGCTCGAGCTCGCGGTCGCGGACCTCGCGACCGTGACCCTGCCCGCCCCGTTCACGGCATCGGGGCCGCTGGTGAAGGAGAGCGTGCGGCTGCTGGCCGCGCGCGCGACGCTCGACGTCGAGCTCGACGGCACGGTGCAGCCGCTGTACGTGCCGTCGTACCCCGGGGGCGTCGCACCGTTCGCTGTGCCCGGCGAGGCCGACGTCGCCGCCACCAGCCTGTTCCCGCCCGACGCGCGGTTCGCCGCGGCGACGCACGTCGACGACGGCGCGGGTGACCCGCCCGCGTTCGTCGCGGCGTGGTCGGCACTGACGGTCGCGCGCCGGGCGCAGCCGCCGGCGCCGCCCGCGCCGCGCACGTCCTCGCGCGCGGGGGCGCCGACGCCCGTGCTGACCGCCGTGACGCGCACGCTCGCGCGCTCGCTGGTCGCCGACGTGCTGGGCGGCGCGCCCGTGCGGCTGCCCGCCGGGTCGCACGCGCGCGTGGCGGCCCAGGTCGCCGCCGCCGCGCACGCCGCGTCGGCACCGTCGCCCGACGCCCAGGACCTGCGCGACGCCGCGACCCTGCTGGAGGACGAGGGGGTCGACGCCACCGGGCCCGGCAGCGAGGAGCTGCCGGCCGCGCTCGCGGCAGCGGCCGACGCCGCAGGCGGCTCACCCGACGCGCTCGCGGCGCTCGCGGCGGCGGCCGACGCACTCGCCGGCACGCTCGCGGGGGCAGCGCTCGGCAGCCCTGCCCCTGCGGTGCAGGTGGCCCGGCGCGACGGTGCGGCGCGCACCCTGGACGTGACGCTCGACGCACTGCCGACGGGCGGCGGTGGGCTGCTGGCCGTGCCGCCCGAGCTCGGTGCGCTGGGTCGCGAGCTCGACGTCGCCGTCGGTGGCCGCATCGCCTACCCCGACGGCACGCTGCGGCTGCTGCGCGCGCTCGAGGTCGCGTTCGCGCGGTGGTGGCCCACGGTCGTGCGGTGGATGGCCGCCCGGACGCGCGCCGGCGGGTGGCTGCACCGCGCGCTGGACCGCGCCACCGAGCCGTTCGTGGTGTCGTTGCGTGCCCTGGTCGCCGGTGGCGGCACCGGGTTCGGCATCGAGGGCCTGGCGCTCGCGGGCCCGGCCGCGCTGGGAGCGACCCAGCTCACGTGCGACGCCCCCGCGTCGCTGCTGCCGGTCACCGAGCGCGTCGTCGAGGTGGGGCAGGTCGTGCTCACGTCGGGGGTGCGTCCCGGTGCGGCCGTGGTGCTCGGCCTCGACCGCGACGGGGACCGGCTGACGGTCCGCACCTCGGCGCTGCGGGTGTCGCGGACGCCCACCGGGCCGTCCGGCGGCGCACCCGGGCTGGTACCTGCCGGCGCCGTGCTCGGCGTGGTGTCGACGGGCCTGACGGCCGCCGAGCTGCGCCGCGGCACGGCGGACGACCCGGCGCGCGACGGTGTGCTCGAGCAGGCGGTCGCGCTGCACGGCCAGCTCGCGCTGCTGCTGGGACGGGGGCGCGTCGAGGCGCGCCTGGGGGCCGTGCGGGTGCCCGACCCCGACGGTCCGCCGCTGCACACGGTCGCCTGGCACGGTGCGGTGCCCGCCTCGACGTCGGCGTTCGTGCTGCACGGCGTCCCCGACGTGTGGTGGGAGAGCGTCGTCGAGGAGCGTCGGCCCACGCTCGTGCGCGCCGGTGAGCTGCTGCTGCTGCGCGGCGACGTGCCGCCCGACCCGGCGGGTGCGTCCGGCGGGCCGTGGCAGAGCGCGGTCGAGGTCGACCGTGCCGTGCGGCTGCCGGCGGCGATGCTCGGGCGGACCGACCTGTCGCGTGCGGCGGTCCTGGCGCGTGACCCCGCGGTCCTCGGCACCGGACCGGGCCCGACCCTGGTGTGCGGGCCGCAGGAGGACCTGGTGCTGCTGACGCTGCGCCGCACGTGGCAGACGGCGGCGCTGGTGGGCCCCGTGACCTTCCGCCGGGACTTCGCCGGCCTCGACCTGCCGAGCCTGGCCGTCGGCGTGCCGCTGGGCGACACGCTCGTGACCGCGGCGACCGGTGCGCCGCCCCCGGGTCCCGCGGGCGTCGACCGGTCCACCGAGCTGGCGGCCGCGTCCGGGCTGCTCGACGACTGGACGAGGTACGCACGATGACCGCCCGCGACGACGTCTTCGCCGTGCTGGTGCTGCTCTCGCAGCTCGAGCGGGTGCTGCACCCGGCCGGGCCACGCACCGACCCGGGCGGGTACACGGTCGACCCCGGGGTGCCGCCGCCGCTGCCGCCCACCGGGCCCGCCCCCGGCCAGGTGCCCGGCCGGCCGGTCGCGGCCACCTACGACGAGTGGACGGCACGGCAGGGGTCGGCGGGCCCGGGTCGGGGGGTGCGGGACGGCGGCGGGGGCTCCGCGCCGCGGGCCACCGGTGACTCCGCACCGGTGGAGCGCGCCGTCACCGGGGCGGTGGGGGTCGCCCGGTCGGTCGCGCGGCCGGGGCCGGTGCCCGCGGCGGTGGCGCCCGTCCTCGGGGCCGGCGCCGTGCCGCACCCGCACCCCGCCGCCGTCACGGGGGTCCGCACGCCGCCGCCGGTCGCGGTGCCGCCTCGCGCGCGGCCGCCCGTCGCGGCGACACCGCCGCGTGCACCGCTCGCACCGCGGGGGCTCACGCCCGTGCTCGGTGTCCCCGCGCCCGACGCCCCCGGGGCGGTCCCGTCCCGTCCGGTCGCGCCCGCGGGTCGGGCGGATCCGGGCAGGGCCCCCGACGTGCCCCCGCCCGGCGACCCGGCGGCGACCCCCGCCACTGCGGCCGTCCGGCCACCGCACCCCGGTCCGGCCGGCCCGGTGCCGTCGGAGCGGTGGCGTCCGCCCCCGGCACCCGGGGCGGCCCCGGGACCGGAGGCGCGACGCCCGCGGCCGCCCGGCGCCCCGGTCCGCACCCGACCGCCCGTCCCGGGGCCGCCCGCACGCCGGGTCGCGCCGGCACGGGCCCCGCGGCCACCTCGTCGCGCCCCGGTGACCCGGGCACCCGTGCCGCCCTCCCTGCCGCCGCTCGACCTGCGGGTCCCGGCACCGCGTCCGCCGGTGGTCGCGGGCGCTGCCCCGCCGCCGCTGCCGGCCCCGCCGCCGCTGCCGGCGTCACCCCCGCCGCCGCGGCGTCGCCGACTGCCGGTGGTGCGCCTGCAGGCCGGGCGCGCGGGCCTCGCGCTGACCGCCCGTGAGGCCGCGCGTGCCCGCCGGGCCGTGACCACCGGGTACCTCGACCGCGTGCTGCGCAGGTTGTCGTGAGCGCCCCCGAGGTCGACAGGCTGCGACGGCTGCTCGCCGCGCTCGCGCACCGCCTCGACGACGACACCGACGGGCTCAGCCGTGCTCCCGAGCTCGCCGACGCGCGGGCCGCGCTCGACCGCCTCGTCGCGCCGGGCACGGTGCCGCCCCACGGCAGGGTGGGAGCTCCCGGGTCCGGCGGGGCCGACGGGGCCGACGGGCTCGACGGGGCGGACGGGCTCGACGTGGTCGACCCGCGCGAGGCCGTCTGGCTCGCCGACGAGGTCGAGCGGCGGTGGGCCCTGCTGGGCGTCGCCGCGCGTGCGGCGACGGCACGGATCGAGGAGGTGCCGAGCGACGGTGCCCACGCGCCGGCCGGGGTGCGTCGGCTCGTCGTGCGCGTCGAGGGGCTCGAGCCCGGCTGGACAGCCGCCTGGGGTGGCGCCACGCCGGTCCACGACGACGCCGGCACCCCCGGGCCGGGCGAGGGTGCCGCGGGCGACGCCGTCGCGGACGACGTGGGTGCCGCGGACGACGCCGGTGCCGACCGGGGCGCCGCAGGGCAGGAGCCCGACGCCGCACGCACGACCGTCGCCGACTGGGTGCTCGACCCGGCGCGTCGCGACCCGGGCGTCACGGTGCGCGTCACGGGGCGCGGTGCGTCCGGGCGACAGGTGCTCGTCGCACGGTGGGAGCCCTGACGTGGAGCCGCGACCCCTCGCCTGCCGGGCACGCACCGACCCGGCCTCGCACCCCCCGGTGGCGCCGCCGGTGGGTGACCAGCGCGCGGGGCTGACCGCGATCCGGGACCTGGTCGCACGTGCGCCGGGAGAGCCGGCGCACCGCACCGGTGCGGCCGACCGGCTGCCCACCGGGGGGCGCGTGCACCGGGGCCCGGAGGCCGACCGCGTCACGGCCCTGCTCGGCACGCCCGCCGCGAGCGTCGGCCCGCACGTCGTGCTGTCGTCCGCGGCCACCCCGCGGGTCCTCGAGCACGAGCTCGTGCACGTCGCGCAGGACTCCGCGGAGCCCGACCCGACCCTGCCGTTCGCGCTGGGTGCCCGCGGCACCGCGCAGGAGCGGCAGGCCGCGCCGGGTGCCACCCCCACGGCCGCGCCGCGTGCAGCCGCAGGGGTGGGCGGTGTGGTCCGCCGCTGGGAGGAGGTCGACGCCGTCGAGTACGTCGACCGGCTGCAGGTCGAGATCGGCGCCGGCATGGCCCGCCACGTCGGCGAGGGGCCGGACCCCGTGCTGCCCCCGGGGCCCGCGGCGTGGGCGCCCGGCGGCGCGGCGGACCTCCTGCGGCACGTCGTCGAGCAGATGTGCACGACCGGTGACCTCGGCGCGTGGCTCGTGTGGGTGCTCGACCCCGTCTCGCCCTGGTCCGTCGTCGACCGTGCCCGGGTCATGCCGCTCGTGCCGGTCGCCCACGAGTCGGCACCGGGCGACGTGCAGATGTTCGAGTCGGGCCGTGGCCCGGACGTCTACGTGCCGGCCGTCGCCTACGCCCTCGCGGACGCCGTCCGGGCCGAGGCGGTGCGTGGGCTCGCGCGCATGGTGCCGCGCTACCTCACGGCGCTCCGCCGCGAGCTGGACGCGCAGCAGCGCTGCGACCCGGCGGACGACCTGCCGACCGTGCCGACGCTGCTGACCTCACGGCCCGTCGACGTGCTGCTGGAGCCGGTGCTGCGCGCCCACGACGGGCTGTCCGTCGACGTCGCCGCGCTGGTCTCCGCGCCCCTCGACGAGCGTCCTGCGGTGGTCGAGGACCTGCGCACGGTGACCTGGGTCAGCATGGGTGCCGCGGGGCTGGACCGCTGGGTGCGCGTCACGGACCCACCGGACGCGACGCCCGAGGAGGTGTCCCTCGCGCTGTACGGGCACCCCGCCAACGCGTCCCGGCTCACGCACGTGGGCATGCTCTTCGGCTTCGCGTCCGCCGAGGGCATGCTGCCCGACGCGCAGCTGCTCGTGGGCGTCACGCCGGTGGTGGCCCCGGCCGGGACCGCGCTCGACGAGCTGCTCGCGAGCCCGTACGCCGCCGAGGCGCGCCTGGCCACGGCCACGCCGCCCCGCGCGGGCGCGACCGGTGCCGCCGTCCTCGTCGAGGCGGGCGTGGCGGGCGCGATGCTCGCGGACGTCGTGCGGCTCGCCGGGCGGTTCGGCCTCGGGCGGCGCCTGGGAGGCGCCGCGGAGCGTCTCGACGCGCGGACCGCTGTGCTCGCCGCCGGGACCGAGGCCGAGGCCGTCGCGTGGGACGGGCACGTGCGGGACCAGCAGCGGGTGCTGACCGGCGTCGCGACAGGTCTCGCGGCGACCGTCGCCCAGCTCGACGCCATGGTCGACGCGCAGGTGGACCTCGGCGGGCACCGGCTCCCGTCCTACGTGCGGTACGCGCTGTACGAGACGGCGGAGCGCTACGTGCTCGCCGCCGACCGCAGCGACGTGCCCGCGCTCGCGACCGACCTGCTCGCGGCGGCCGACCTGAGCCTGCGGACGCTGCCCGCGACCCTGGTGGCCGGCATGCTGCGCGTCGTCACGGAGTCGCTGCACACCGCGACGGGGGTGACGTCGGCGCGCGGGTTCGACGCCGAGACGGCCCTCGGCCTGCCCGAGCTGCGGGTGCGCCTCGACGACCTGCAGCGCCGCCTGTCCACCGTGCGGGCCCTGCTGGTGGAGAACCCGGCCGACGCGGGCGCGCTCGCGGCGACGGTGATGCGGGACGCGCACGACCTGGCCGACGAGGTCCAGGTCGTCGCCGTGGTCACCCAGCTCGAGCAGGCGTGGTCCGCGCTCGAGGCGGCGGACGGCGTCAGCGCCTGGTTCGCGGGCCAGAGCGGGGACCTGGAGGCCCTGCAGGAGGAGGCGACGCGGTGGCGCGCGCAGTGGGCGCAGGTGCACGCGCACTGGCGGCAGGGCGAGAAGGACGCTGCGCGCACGGCGGCCGCACGGATCGCCCAGGACGAGGCGTTCGGCACGTTCCTGACCCGCGCCCAGGCCGAGATCACGGACGCGCGGGGCAAGGCGCTGATCGCCGAGATCGTGCTCGCCGTCGCGATCACGCTGGTGACGATGGGGGTCGGCGCGTACGTCGGCGGTGCGGTCGCCGGTGCCATGGCGGGCTCGCGGCTGGCGACCGTCGCCGTGACCGTGTCGACCGTCGCCGCGGAGACGTTGACCGCGACGGCCCTGCACATGCTGCTGCTCGCGCCCGCCGACCAGCGGACCGCGGGCGACTGGGCGACACAGGCCGGGTGGAACGCCGTGACGTTCGGGGTCCTGCGTGTCGTGTCGACGCAGCTGCGAGCGGCCGGCTTCATGCGCTCGCTCGCGCTCGACCGCACGGGGAGGTTCGTCGCCCTGGGGATCGAGCACTCGGCCAACGTCGTGGTGCTCGGTGCGGCCGACCTCGTCCGCGCGTCCTTCGAGACCGACGCGAACGGGCACGGGCCGACGTCCCAGGAGATGCAGGACCGGCTGGCGCAGGGCGTCCTGATGTACCTGCTCATGGCCGCCGCGGGTGCGGCCGCCCGCACGCACCTGCAGGTCGCCCAGGGGGCGGGCAGCCGGCACGGGTCGCTCGTGCGCGAGTGGGCGCGGCTGCGGTACGAGGCCGCGGGCTACGGCACGCGGCCGCCGGCGGTCTCGGAGCTGCCCGTGGTCGCCGAGCAGCTGCGGCGGTACTGGGAGACCAGCCGCGTGCTGGCCGAGGAGTACCTCGCCGACCCCGCGGCCGCGCGCCGCCTCGGCTGGTCCGAGGCCGACCTGCTCGCGCTGCGTGACGCCGCGATCGCCGCGCTGCCCGAGCAGCAGGCGTTCGCGGTCGCCGCGGCCATGCGCCCGGTCGGGCCCGACCACGTCCTCGTGCCGAGCGCACGCGTGCCGGACCTGCTGCGGCTGCACCAGCAGGCGGGCGCGACCGTCAGGGAGGTGCGGCGAGACCCGACGTCGGGCGTCATGACCTTCGAGGTGACGAGGGACGGCACGACCCAGCGGATCACGCAGATGCCGGGACCGCTGCGGGCGGGCGAGAGCGCGTCGGTCCGTGCACCGGACGCGGCGGAGGCCGGGGCGGCGCGTCTGGACGCCCTGCGCGGCGGGCTCGTCGTCGACCTGCGCAACCGGCAGCTGACGGCGCTGGTCGAGGCCCGCCGGGCCGCGCACGAGATCATCCGGGTCCGCCACCTCGTGCTCGGCAGCGGCCAGGCCGGCGTGATGGCGTACGCGACCCGGCCGCCGGGCACGGGCCGCGGCGCCGTGCCCGGTGCCGACGTCACCGCGATCCCGGAGGTCATGGGGATCGCCGACGGACCCGACATGTGGCGCATCGCGGGGCTCCGGCCCGCCGGGCAGGGCGCCTCCGAGTGGTTCAGCCGCGGGTTCGCGCGCCAGCCCCAGGAGTTCGCGCCGGCAGGGCGTGGTCTGGCGAGCGTCGAGGCGTTGGCGGCCGCGAGCCTCGCGACCGCGTACGAGTCGGGGATGGCGACGTACCGCGCCCGGGTCGTGCGGGTCGAGGTGAACCCCGACGTCGGCGTGCCCGCACGCCTGCGGGTCACGGTGCGCACCGCGAACGGCACGACGCACCACGTGTACGCCGACTCGGTGGACGTCGGGATCGGTCCCGGCCCCGCCAGGCCGCTGCCGCCCGGGGTGCTCGACGCCGCGAGCAGGGCCCCGCTCGAGCAGTCGGGCCGCGTGCTCTACGGGGAGGAGGCCCTCACCGTGCCGATGCCACGCGAGGAGGTCCTCGTCGTGGGCAGCGGTGCCACGGCGGCGTGGGTCGCGACCGACGCGGTCGGCCGGCTCGGAGCGGTCCGCGTCGACTGGGTGGCGAACCCGCGCGCGCCCGCACCGCTGTCCGAGACCGTCGCGCGGAACGTGCAGGCCTACCGGGCCCAGGGCATCGTCCTCACCGCCGAGGACGTCGCGTCCTTCTCGCCCGCGATCGTGCCGGGCAACGAGGCGGCGTTCCGCGGCGGACCGGTCCGGCGCGTGCTCGCCGAGGTGGGCTCGGTGCGTGCGGGCGACCCGAGCGTGCCCACCGAGGCGGGTCGCGTCGTCGTCGAGCTGCGCGCCGCGGACGGCACCACGGCGCGACGCGTCGTCGACCGCGTCGTCGTCGCACGCGGGCAGGCCCCGGGCGGGCCGGGCGGGCAGGCCCCGATGCTGGCCGGCACCCGGTTCCGCATGCAGCTGGACGGCGGACGCCTCGTCGCGCTGACCAGCGTGGACCCACCGGGCGCGGTGCGGCTCGTGGGTGCCGCCATGACGACCGGCGGCATCGAGGAGCTCGTCGTCCCGGGGGAGCGTGCCCAGTTCGTCCGGCTCGTGAGGGAGCAGGCGGTGGGCCCCGAGGTCCCGGCGAACTCGCAGGCGGTGCCGCCCTCGGTGCACCAGACCGGCGTCAACGTGCCCCGCTCCAACCGTGTCGACCTCACGACCCCGGCCGTGCCCGACCAGCGGCCGAGGGACCGTGACCGGGACCGCAGGGACGTGCCCCGGTGACCCGCGACGAGGTGCTCACGCGTGCGCTCTCGCGGCTCGACGCGCAGCTGCTGCACGCGTGCGACGTCGAGCAGCACCGCGTGACGCTGCTGGCCGGGGACGGGCGCACCGGCTGGGACGGCGTGCGCAACCTGCTGCGCCCGACGGTCGCCGAGCTCGCACAGCCCGGACCGGCGTCCGCACCCGCACCGTCCGACGAGCCGCTCGTGCCCGCCGGGCACCCCGTGCTCGACCGCCTGCGCACCGTCCTGGACGTCGCCTCGCTCGACGTGCTGCTGCTGCTGCTCGCCCCGCACGTCGACCCGCGGTACCAGTCGGTGTACGCCGTGCTGCACGACGACCTCGACGAGCGGCGGGTCACCGAGCGCGTCGTGCTGCTGGGCCTGGGCACCTCGCCGCGCCGGCGCGGCGCCGTCCGGCGCGCGCTCGCGGCCGGCTCGGCGCTCGCCCGCGGTGGTCTGGTGCGCCGCGCGCCCGGCGCCTTCGCACCGCTCGGGTCACCGCTCGAGCTCGCGCCCGACGTCGTCGACGCGGTCCTGGGCGACGCGGCGCCGGGCGTCGACGCACCGAGGTCCTCGCACGTGGCCGGCGCTGCGCGCGTCGCTGCCGTGACGGGCACGGCCGGCACGGCCGGCCCCGGTCGCGGTTCCCTCACGGCGGCGCCCCTGCTCGTCGTGCACGGGACGGGTGACGCCGTCGCGGCCGCGCGGTCCGTGACCCCGCCGGGCGCGGCGCTGCTGGTCGTCGAGGTGGCACCCGCCCCCGACGCGGCCGACGTGTGCCGCGCGGCGTGGCGCGCCGGCGTCCTCGCGGGTCTGGCACCGCTGGTGGACCTGCGGGGCTGGACCGAGCACGAGACGACGCCCGTGGTGGCGGCGCTCGTCGGTCTCGTCGACGACGTGGGCGGGCGCCTGTGGGTCGCGTCGCGCCAGCCGGTCGCGGTGGCGGCCCCGCACCTCGAGGCACGCCCGCCCGACTGGTCGCAGCGGCGCCGCACGTGGACGAGCACGGCCGCCGCGCTCGGTGTCGCCCTGGACGACGCGACGGCCGACGTGCTGGCCTCGCGGCACCGCATCGACGCGGCAGCGGTGCACGACGTCCTCGCCGACGCACCCGTCCCCGACCTCGCGACCCTGAGCGCGCGGGCCGCCGCGTACGTGGGCGCGCTGCCGACGGCCGCGCGGCGCCCCGTCGTGCGCCGCCGGCTCGACGACCTCGTGCTCGCACCGGGCACGCGCGACGCCCTCGACCGCCTCGTGCACTACGTCGCGCGGCGCGACGAGCTCGCGCGTGCCCAGGGGCTGGCCGCCCGGCACCGCGTCGAGCACGGCCCGCTCGTGCTCTTCGCCGGGCGCTCCGGCACGGGCAAGACGGCCGCCGCCGAGGGGGTCGCCGCCGCGCTGGGACGTCCGCTGTTCACGCTCGACCTCTCCCAGCTCATGAGCAAGTACATCGGCGACACCGAGAAGAACGTCGACGAGGTGCTGCGGGCCGCCGAGCAGGCGTCCGGCGTGCTGTTCTGCGACGAGGCCGACGCGCTGTTCTCGCACCGCACCGAGGGGGCGAGCACCGCGGGGGAGCACTTCAGCAACGTGCTGGTGGGCTACCTGCTGCAGCGCATCGAGGCGCACGAGGGCGTCGTCGTGCTCGCGACCAACCTGCGTCACGCCCTGGACGACGCCTTCGTGCGCCGTTTCCGGTTCCGCATCGAGTTCCCGCTGCCCACCCCGGACGAGCGCGAGCGGATCTGGGACGTCATGCTCCCGCCCGGGGTGCCGCGCGCGCCGGGGCTCGCGCTCGCGGGGGTCGCCCGGCGCGACGACCTGTCGGGCGGGGACGTCGCGAACGCCGCGCTGCGGGCGATCTTCCTCGCCGACCGCGCCGGTGCGCCGCTCACGCAGGAGGTCCTCGAGCAGGCGGTCGCGCTCGAGCTGATGGAGCAGGGCCGGCTCTCGCGCCCCGACCGACCGGTCCTGCCCGACGGCGCCGCCGCGCCCCCCGACCGCGGCCTCCTGCTCCGGGCGTTCGTCGAGACCCTGCAGGCGCAGCTGCGCACGGTGCTGCGGGCGACGTTCCTCAAGGAGGTCCACGTCGTGCACGGCTCGCCGTCGCAGGACCGGCTCGCGGGGCGTCGGCCGGCCGTCTCGCTGACGCTGCTGCGGCTCGCGGCGCCCCGTGGCACCCGGGGCATGCGCGCGGGGTTCGTCGTCTCGGTGTGGTCCGCGTTCCCCGAGGAGGAGTACGAGCTGATCGGCGTCGTCCACGAGGCCCTGAGCGCGCTCGACCTCACCGAGGTCGCGGGACGTCCCACGCGCGTGCGGCTGCACGAGAGCTCCGACTTCGACCTGCTGCACAAGTTCTGGTCCAGCCACGAGCGGCCCGTGCAGGCCAGCGTGGTGCTCGACGTGGAGATCGAGTGAGCGCCCGCACGGCGCACGGCCCCGTCCTGGCCGACCCGGTACCGCGCCCGTCACGGGTCGCGGACCACGCCCCGGCGCCCTCGGTGCCCGGTGCCGTGAGCCCCGCCCCGAACCGGGAGACGCTGCGGGCGGCACGGCGTGCCGGGCGGCAGCAGGGCCGCGCGACGGCCCGGGCACCCGATCCGCGGGCCCGCGCACCACGCGTCGACGGCACGGGTGGCGCGGTGGCCGAGTCGGCGGCACGGGCAGCCGCGCGCGCCGTGCTCGCCGCGCCGCCGGGTCTCCTCACCGCGGCGGACCGCGGGACGGCGCCGGTCGCCGGGCGCACGCTCGCCGCCCCGGCGCCCGGCCCGACGGCGGCACTCGGGCCCGGGGCCCCGCTCGCGCCGCACGTCCTGGCCGCGCTCGCCCCGCCGGGAGCGCCGATGCCCGCCGTCCGCGTCCACACGGGTGCGTCCGCCGGTCGGATGACCCGGCTGCTCGGGGCACGGGCCGTCACCGTCGGCGCGGACGTGCTGTTCGCGCCCGGCCGCTTCGACACCCTCACCACCGCGGGTCAGGCGCTGATCGCGCACGAGCTGCGGCACGTCGCCGACCAGACGTCCGCGGGTGCGGTGCGCGTGCAGTGCTCGCCCGACGAGGTGCTGGTCTCGACCGTCCTCCCGGACCGGGTGTCCTCGTGGTCCGACGCGGACCTGTCGACCGCCGTGGACCTGCTGGCCCGTCAGCTCACCGACCTGGCGGTCGACGACGTGCTGCGGGTCGCCGCGGTCGAGAACCTCTTCACCGTCGCCATGGAGTCCGACGACCGCGGCCTGGACTGCGCCCCGCGGGCGTGGCAGACGCTGCGTGAGCGTGTCGGCGGGGACCTCGCGCCCGCGTCGGCGGTCGCGGACCTCGAGGCGCAGGTCGACGTCGCGACGACGATCCTGACGCAGGCGTTCGGCACGGACCTCACCGCGGAGGCGGTCGTCCGTCTCGACCGGTGGCGCCGCTCCCTGCCGCTGCTGCCCGCGGGGGTGCTGGGACCGATGCAGCACCGCGTGGGCCGGACGGTGGTCGTCGTCGACGAGCTCGTGGCGCTGCGGTCGGTCACGCCCGACAGCGCCCCGCCCGAGCCGGCCGACACGAGCGACCCGCTCGCGACGGGCCTGGTGTCGACCGTGCGCACCGCCACGACGACGCTGATCGCGACGCTCGACGGGGCCGTGCGTGCCGTGGCGTCGGGCACGCAGGACTCGACGCACCGCGCGGCACGCACCGCGCAGGAGGCGTACTTCGACGCGTTCAGCCGCAGCTTCACGTACTCGGTGGAGAAGGCCCGCAAGGGCCTGCCCACCGGGTCGTCGATCCCGCAGCCGCGCTACCTGGGCGACATCGACGTGTGGCCCAACCGCTGGTACGGGCACGCGACCGAGAAGCGCCGGTTCGACACCGCGTGCACCACGGTGGCGCAGGAGCTCGACGCGCTCGGGACGTTCACGGGGCTGTGGGCCCGGCCCGTGGCGGAACGCGCCGCCTACCTCGTCGAGCACGGCGACGCCGCGCTGGCGGCGCTGCACCACGCCCGACCCCTGCAGATCGCGTACGCCGCCCTGGCGTACTCGTCGCTCGTCCGTTACGAGACGCACCGCCGCTACCAGATGAACTGGGACGACGCCGAGCTCGACGGAGGGCTCGCGGGCGCGGCGTCCCGGGCGCTGGACCTGCTGGACGCGGCCGGGGAGCCGGACGAGCGCGCGCTGGTCAGCCTGCAGGACGCGCTCACCGTCCGCATCGCCGAGGCCGAGGCACGGTTCGAGCACCTGCGGGACATGGACACCGCGATCGAGTGGATCGCGACCATCGCGTCGATCGTCATCGGCGTCGGCGTCATGCGGCTCGGCCTCATGGCGCTGCGGGCCGGCGTCGCGTGGACCGCCGGGCGGGCCCTGGCCCCGACCGTCACGCGGTTCGTCGTGGGGTCGTTGCTGTTCACGGCCGGCTCGACCGTGGGCCGCGGTGCCCTCACCGGTCAGTGGCCGACCCTGCGCCAGCTCGGCACCCAGACCGCCCTCGACATGGCGACCTTCGGCATCGCACGCGGCGCGCACGCGCTCGTGGGATTCGCGTACGCGGCGTCCGGCAGCCGGCTGACGGCCGCGGGCATCGTCGCCGGGATGCGCGCGGCGCCGCCCGTGGCCGTGCACGCCGCGACGTTCGTCGCGATGTGGGCCTGGGGCAGCACGCTCGCGATCGTCACGGCCGACGGTCCGATGGACGCGAGCGCGATCGCGTCGACGATCGCGCGCACCGGGGCGCGCACGGCGCTGGACCTCGTGGTGCTGCACTACGCGACGCGGCTCGTCGAGCCGCCCGCCGCTCCCACCACCGGCCTGGACGCCACGGTCGGGCGTCAGTGGGAGGCGCTGCGGGCGCAGTCCCGCGACGTGGGGGGACGACTGCAGGAGTGGCTGCGCCGCCCCGGTCGTGACCCCGCCGAGTTCCGGCGGCTCACCGCCGAGGGCGAGAGCGTGCTGCTGCGCATGCGCGAGGTCATGGGCCGGATGTTCGAGCTGACCCCGAGCCAGCGTGCCGGGCTCGACACGATGCTGGGCGACCAGCTGCGGATGATCGAGACGCTGCGCCAGGGCGTGGACCTGGGCGTCGAGCAGACCGGTGACGTCGTGTGGCGCTACCGCGGGCCGATGGACGCGCTCGAGACGTACCTCGGTCGGCTGCAGCGTGCGGGCACCGTGGACTCCTTCGTCCGTGGGCGCGGCGGCGTCGTCGAGGTGAGGTTCGCCGACGGGCGGATCGCGTTCTTCGCCCCGCGCGGTGCGCCGTCGCCGGTCGTCGAGGCGCGGCCCGACACGACGGGCGCCGCGGTGCGCACGTCCGCGCCCGCGCTGCCCGCCGCGGTCCAGGCCGACGCGGTGCTCGCGCTGCGCCTGCTGCCGCCGGGGGAGGGCGCCCGCGTCGCGGGGGCGCTCGGCCCGCCCGGGTCGAGCGACCTGGTGGCGTGGCTCGCCCGGCCGGACGTCCTGCCGCTGCTGCGCGGCACCGACCCGTTCGGCACGGGACCGCGCCTGCGGGAGATGCTGGCCGACGCACCCGCCGCCGAGCTGATCCGGGGGATGCGGCCCGCCGACGTCGCCGCCTGGTGGGCCGCTCGCCCCACCCCCGACATGTCGGCCGTGCAGTTCGCGCAGCACCTGCAGGCCCTGCGCTCGTTCCGGGGCACGCTCGAGCTGTCCGCACCCGGCCAGGCGGTGACCGAGACCGCGCGGTTCGGCAGGTCGGTCGCGGACCGTCCGCTCGTCGTCCACGCGCCGGCCGTCGCCCCCGGGCCGAGCGCCGCACCGTCGACGTCGGCACCGCTCACCGCCGGGTCCGCGACGGTCACGTCCACCGGGCAGCGGGCGCGCATCAACGACCACCTCGCGGCCGCGGGGTTCGAGGGCCACGCGATGGTGGAGATCCGGGGGCTGTCCGAGACGTGGGTCGTCGACGTGGTCGCGGGCGTCCCGGTGCGCGCCTGGCGGTTCTCCGACGGGCCGCGCCTGGTCGTCGCGGACCTGCCGCTGGAGACCCGGCTCGCCGAGGTCCGACGGGCGGTCGAGGACGCCGAGACCCTGGCGCAGGTCGACCGGGTGCGCGCCACCGAGCGGCTCGCGGGGGTCCGGGCGCTCGTCGAGCAGCTCGACGTCCTGCGCACGACCAGGGCACCCGATCTCGCCGACGCACGCAACCTGCTCGAGCGGGCCCAGCCCGACCGGTTCGTACCGCAGCCCGTGCTGCCGGGCCCGGTGCTGGAGCCCGCGACGTTCGCCGAGAGCCTCGGTCGGCGGCGCGCGGGCGTCATGGCGCGAGCGGCCCGCATGAACCTGCCGCGCGACGCGGGCCAGGCGCCGTCCGCCGCGGCACGGGTCGCCGTGCTCGCGGTGGAGGCCCTGCGGCCCCGCAACCCCCGCGGCGCGAGCGCGCCGGACACGCTCGCGGCGATCGAGCGGCAGGCGCTCGCGGCGGAGCAGGCACTCGACCGGTTGTCGCTCGCGGCGTACGACCGGGTGGTCGGGCGGCTCGGGGTCGACGTGGTGGCCGCGATCCGCGGTGGTCGCCTCGGCGCGCTCACGGACGTGCAGCTGGGTGAGGTGATGGAGTCCCTGCGGTCGCGTCAGCTCGTCCCGCCCGGGGCCTCGCCGGACGTCGTGGTCGACACCCTGCGCGGGTACCTGCACGCCCTGAACCCGCCGCCGGGGGTGCGGTCCGTGGCGGTCGAGCGCATCCTCGACGCCGCGCCCACGGCCGCGGCGCGCGGCCGGGCGATGCAGCTGTTCGGTCGCCTCGCGGAGGCGCAGGTGCCCGGCGTGCACGACGTGCTGCGGGCCATGGTCGGCAGCCGGACGTCGTGGCGCGGGGGCATGTTCGCACTGGAGATGGTGGTGCGCGGCGGCCCGGAGAACGTCCTGGCGGTCGAGGTGCGCGAGTCGGTGCCCGACCCGTCGCGGCCCCGGGACGTGGTGCGCGTCTACGACATGGTGCGGCGCGCGGCCGCGGGCCGGCCGGCCGAGCTGCAGACGATCGAGCTCAAGGACTGGTCACGGTGGTTCGAGGAGTCGATCCGCAGCCACGGCGCGGACGGGCGCAGCCAGTTCGAGCGGGACGTGCTGCTGCGCACCGCGGGACTCACGGACCCGACCGGGCTGCGGCGCCTGTCCTGGGTGTTCCGCGGCCCGGGGCCGGCGGTCGACGGGCTGACGGACCCCGCGCAGGTCCAGGCACGCATCCGCTCGGTCATGCGGGGTGCGCTCGACGCCCTGCTGGCCGACCAGGCGGTCCCGCTCGCCACGCGCGAGATGTGGCTGCGAGAGTTCGACGCGTACAGCAGGATCGTCGAGATCGTCGAGCTCGACCCGGCGAGCTGGTCGGTACGCCGGCTGGCCCCCGACCCGGAGGTGCCGTGACCCACCCGTCGACCACGCCACACGGCGTGCCGGTGCTGCCGTCGACCACCCGCCTCGACCTGGCACCCGCGCAGGGCGTCACGTCCGGGGCTCCGCGGGTCGTCGGCGTCCGGACGGTCGACCCGCGCGCGCGGCGCCGGTGGTTGCTGCCCTGGCGCGACCGCCTGCTGCTGCACGCCGACGACGCCGTCCACGACGTCGACGCCCCGGGCGCGCCCGCGGTCGCGGCCCGCTACGTGCTCCCGGCGACGGCGGACGGCCCCCTGGTCGTGACACCGGAGGGCCGGCTCGCCGCGTGGGACCGCGCACCGTTCACCTGGCCCACGGGCGACCTGCTGCACGACGTGTCGGTCGTCGGCCTGGGGGAGCACCTGATGCTCACGGACCACGCGGCCGGCACCACGCGCCTGGTGACGCGCGACGGCGACGACGTGTGGAGGGCGGCCGGCCTGCTGCACGCGACGCTCCCCGCCGCCGGGCTGCTGCTCGGCCTGGCCCCCGACGACACGGCGACGGTGTGCGCGTGGTCGCTGGTCGACGGCGCGTCGGCGTGGCGGTACACCGCGCGTGCGGCGGTGCGCCAGGTCGTGGCGTGCGTCGGCGACCGCCTGTGGGTCGGGCTGGACGACGACCGGCTGCTGGCGCTCGACGTCGCCACGGGCGAGGTCCGCGCGGCGGTGCAGCACCCGGGCGTCGACGGCTGGCGGCCCGGGCCGGTGACCGCGGACGGGCTGCTCGTCCTGCTGCGCCCGTCCGAGCTGACGGTCGTCGACCTGTGGACCGCGTCCGTCGACCACCACGTCCTGACGCCGGGCCTCGGCGACCCGATGATCGTGCGCGCCGACGCCGGCGGCCACGTGCTCGCGGTGGACGACTCCCGTCGCGTCTGGTCCGTCGACCTGCGCGAGCCACGCCCCGTGGAGGCGGCGCGTGCCGGTGCGCCGGCGACGGGCCTGGAGGTGCACGACGGCGCGTGGTGGGTCGTGGACCAGGGTGGTGGCCTCACGACGCTGCGGTGAGCGCCGCGGCGCACGCTAGACGCCGGATCGTCCGGTTCCGCCCCGCCCGTCGCGAGTCGTCCCGGCGTCCTGCGCCACCCCGGCCACCGGCTTGGTCCGCGACCGGCCCGTGGCGTCCTTCAGCACCACGTACTTCAGGTCCACGTGCGGCTCCAGCGCGCTGAACTTGTCGTTCGGCGCCCCGATGATCAGCTGGAACCCGAGCCCGCGCCACGCGCCGATCGCGCGGCCGGTGAACCGGGCGTCGGCCTTGATGAGGGCCTCGTCGAGGAACACCGGGGCGTACCGGGGACGCTCGGCGCCCGCGTCGCCGAGCTGGTAGCGCAGCGCCGCGCCGACGATGAACGCGACGAGCTCCTGCGACTCCCCGCCGGACTTCTCGCCGATGTGGTCGTACAGCGCGACGTGGTTCCCGTCGAGGTCGACCTTCTCCGCGGACAGCCGCACGTGCCGGCGCACGTCGACGAGGTCCGCGAAGTCCGGGGACGTGCGGCGGATGCGGTCGATGACCTTGGCCATCCGGTGGTACCGGCGCTCGCGCTCGGCGTCCGTCGCCTCGGTCGAGAGCACCTCGCGCAGCTCACGCAGCTCCTTGCGGAACCGGGCGACGACGGTCGACTGCGTGTCGCGCGCGTCGATGCGCAGGCGGTGGTCGTCGTCCGCGAACGGCAGGTCAGCGAGGATGTCGTTGACCGGCCGGATGCGTTCCTTGATCTCGCGCACCGAGCGGGACAGCGCGCTGTGCAGGTCCGCCAGGTCGTTGCCGGACAGCCGCAGCAGGCTCTTGCGCCACTCCGCCTCGAGCTCGTGCAGACCCTGGGCCTGCAGCTCGGTGAGGATGCGGTCGTAGTCCGCGTACGACGCGTCCGGGTCGGTGCCGAGGTTCGGGTCGGGCCAGCGCTCGACGAACGTCTCGAACGTGCGGCGCAGGGCCTCGCGCGCCGTCGCGACCGTCTGCTGGGCGGCCTGACGGTCCGCGCGCAGCAGGTCCGCCGCTCGTGACACGACGGCGTCGAAGGCGTCGAGCGCGGCGGACGGGTCGGTGCGCGCGTCCGCGCCCGGCTGGTCCGCGGCGCCGCCACTCGGCTGGTCCGCGGCGCCGCCGCCCAGCACGTGCTCGAGGTACGCCCGCTGCTCCGGGTCGAGCTGCGTCCCCGCGTCGTGCGCGGCGTCCAGCGCGCCCTGGGCGACGTCCACCGCGTCGGTCGTCGCCGACCAGCGCTCCCCGAGGTCGCCGGCGGCACCCTTGGTGCGCCCCAGCTGCTCGGTGAGGTCCTGGATGAGCACCTCGAGCTCGACGGCCCGCTGCTGCAGGCGCACCACGTCGGGGTTGCCGGACGTGACCTCGTCGACGACGAACTGCCAGCGGTCCCGCTCGGCCTCCACGCCGGCGACGTCGACCTGGTCCCACGTGAGCTCGACCACGGCGGTGTACGCGCGCAGCGTCGCGTCGTGCCGGTCCCAGGCGGCCTCCGCCTCCTCGACGCGGGCCTCCGCGGACGCGAGCCGCGCCTCCGCGACCTCGACCTGCCGCTCCAGGTCGCTCAGGCGGCGCGTGTTCGTGAAGCCCAGCACGTTGCGGGCCCCCTGCCCGCCGTGCGCGCCGCGACGCCCCTCGGAGACCTGGCCGCCGCGCGTCAGCGCCTTCTCGTGCTGCGCGAGCTCCCCGGGGGTGTCCACGCAGACGTACGCGAACCGGGACGCGAGCTCACCCTTCAGCCAGCCCGTGAACGGGCTCTGCCGGTAGTCCAGCCGGCCGGGCAGCGTGCGGCCGTCCATGCCGACGTCGTCGCGCAGGTCCGTGGGGACGCCCTCGAAGCGGATGCGCCGACCCGTGCGGACCGTGTCGATGGCGCGCCGGAACGCCTGCAGGTGGGCGATGTCGATCAGCAGGAGCGTCGCGAACCCGCCCAGCGCCAGGTTGAACGCGTCGCGCCACGGCTCGTGCTCGGTGCGGACCTCGACCAGCTCGGCGACGAACGGCAGGTCCTCGGGCGCCAGACCGGCCGCCTGGGCCAGTGCCGCGCGCGTCGCGTGCAGGTCTCCGGGGATGTTGTCGTGGCGGTGCCGCGCGTCGTCGTGGTCGCGGCGCAGGACGGCCAGGTCGGCCGAGGCCTCCTTGCGCTCGGACATCGCGTCGAACAGCGCCTGCCGGGCGCCGGCCTTGGCGTCGGAGTCGGCGAGCGCGTGCCGGGCGCGGGCGACGAGGTCGGTGAACTCCTCGAGCGTCGTGACCGACGTCCCGAGCGTCGAGGTGAGGACCTCCTCGAGCCGGGCCCGCGCCCGGGTCACCTCGTCCAGCCGCGTCCCGACGCCCCGCAGCTCGCGCTGCGCGGTGGCGAGCCGGTCGCCGCCCGACGCCCACAGGGTCTGCTTGACCCCGTCGAGCTCCGTGCGGGCGGCGGCGATGCGCGCCGAGGTCTCCGCCGCCAGCCGCTGCGCCTCCCGGTGCCGGCCCTGCAGGTCCGTCTCGACGTCCCGGAGCAGCCCCAGGCGCCGCTCGTGGCGCCACAGCGCTGCCGGCGACGTGCCGTCGTCGAACCCGCCGACCGCGTCGACGACGCGCAGCCGGGCCGCGGCCTCCTCGATCGCGGCGCGGTGCTCCCGGATCGGCTCGAGGGCCTTGACCTGCTGGCGTGCGGTGATCATCTGCTCGCGCGTGCCCGTGAGCTTGTCGAACTGCTCGACCACGGCGTCGGCCGTGGCGAACGTGTCGGGCTCCTCGAGCACCATCGCCTTGTACAGCGCGTCGACCGTGGTGATCTGCTGGCCCGCCTGGATGCGCCCCAGCAGGGCGACGGCCTTGCCGCCGTCACCCGCGGCACCGATCCCCAGGGTCGAGTGCAGCCGCGCGGTGAACTCGCGGTCGGTGTCGAAGCACGTGAGCCCCGCGGCCGCCACCGCCGAGCGCGCCAGGCGCTGCGCCGCGGCCGGCTCCAGGTCCCGCAGGTCGAACGCGGTCTCGCACGTCGCCCGCACGGCGGTGACGTCCTCGAGCGTGCGCGCCGACGACGGCACGTACCAGCCGCGCACCGCCGTGAAGCGGGTGCCCGACTGGTCGGCCCACGTCATCGCGATCGCCGACCACGTGTCCTTGCCGTCGCCGCGCAGCACCCGCTGCCGGGTGCCCTCCTCGGTGCGCGACTCGTCGAGCTTGCCGCGCGCGTACGACAGGATGTTGCGCTGGTCCTTGCCGCGCGGACGGCCCACCACCCCGCCGTTCGACGCCCCGTTGAACGGCGTCGTGTGCGGCATCAGCAGCGCGATGTACGCGTCCATCAGCGTGGACTTGCCCGAGCCGGACCCGCCGGACAGCAGCGTCGCGGTCGACGCGAGGCGCACCCGGTGGTGCCCGTCGTAGCCGCCCCAGTTCACCAGCTGCAGGTCGAGCGCGACCCACTGCTGGCCCGTCGACGCCGCGGGGATCAGCCCGAACAGCGAGTCGACCATCGTCACGGTGCCGTCTCCTCGTCGTCGTCCTCGCCGGACGCCTGGTCCGCCAGTGCCTCGTCGATCGTCCCCTGGCCGGGGATCTCGTCGACCGGGCCGCCCGGGGGTGCGTCACCCGTCCGCTCGTGCGACTCGTCGGTGGTGGGCCGGGAGGCGAGCGCGTCCCGCTCCGCCACCTCCGCGGCGGCAGTCTGCGAGGCGTCCGCCTCCTCGTCGTCCGCCTCGTCGTCGTCGGGCCCGGCGTCGTCCGTCTCGTCGTTGCCCGTCTCGGCGTCGTCGACGTCGCTGCCGGCGTCCTCGGTGACGTCGGACCGCGGGGCAGGGGTCTCGTCGTCCGTCGCGGACGTGGCGTGCGGGTCGTCATCCTGCATGGCTGCGTCGCGCGTCCGCAGCCACTCGCGCAGCTCGGCGAGCCGCTCGTTGCTGAGCACGACCTCCACCAGCGGCGTCACGCGGTAGCGCCCCTCGGACTCCTCGTCGATCACGCCGTCCTTGGCCAGCCGCGCGACCGCCGTGCGGATCTCACGCTGGTGCGCGGCGACGTTGGTGTCGTCGGGGTCGAAGTACGTCAGCGCGGTGGCCTCGAGCTCCTCGACGTCGACGCGCGCCGACGTCTCGCCCGCGCCGCGCTCCCGCTGGAAGACGGTGCGCAGGTGCACGAGCACGAGGGTCTCGGCACGCGTGTACGGCTCGTCGCGCAGCAGCACGGGCACGTCGAGCTCGGCCGAGCGCACCTGGCGCTTGTACGCGATGCCCCGCTCGTGGTCGACGACGAGGTGGACGAACAGGTCGTGCAGGCGCGACTCGACGACCTGCTGGTTCTCCAGCAGGGTGCGCCACTGCGCCGGGTTGCGCTCGGCCAGCAGGAACCGGCGCTGCAGCAGCCGCACGAGGACCCGGCGCACCTCGGCGTCGAGCGTGCCGGTGTCCCCGGCGAACAGCTCGGCCGGGTCGTCCTCCATCGCGACGGGCGCGATGAACCCGCCGGCCTCCAGGTCGTCGTGCACGACGGTGTCCGTCATCGGTCCTCGTCCCTCGTCCTCGTCGTCGTCGCGCCGAACGCGAACCGGCGGCGCGTGCCGTCGGGTCGGACCGCGTCGACGAACGCGACCTCGTCGCTCTCCGTCATGCCGCGCTGGTGCGCGAGCTCCAGCAGGCCCAGCAGGTCGACCGGCCGGCGCAGCTCCGCCGGCGCGGCGCGGAACGCCGCGGCCAGGTCGACCTCGGGTGCGTCCTCGCCGAACGTGCGCAGGTGCGCGTCGAGGTCGGCGTAGTGCGGCCCGCCCCACGCGCGGGCGTCGGTGTCCGACACGTCCGCGTCGTCGTCCCGGTCCGGCAGCGCGTCGGGCGCCTGGGCGGGTCGCAGGTCGCCGGGCGTCTGGCGCAGGTGCTCGACGTCCGCGACGGGCAGCCGGCGCAGCGGTGTGACGGCCTGCCCGCGGCGGGAGTCCGGCAGCCAGGCCTGCATGCCCGTCATGACGTCGCGCAGCAGGTCGTCGACCTGCCGGTCGCGCAGCGGGTCGTGGTTGCGCACCTGCGCCGTGATCACGTACGACGCCTCGCGCTGCGCCGTGAACACCTGGTCGAGGCCCTGCTCGATGCGCCGGACGATCTCGCGCAGCTCGGCGCGCTGGGCCGAGGGGAGCCGGGCGGCGAACCGGTGCCGCAGCACCGTGTCGAGCTGCGTGGACAGCTCGTCGAGCCGCTGCGGGTCGCCCAGCAGCCGCAGCGCACCGGCGAACGCCCGCCCCTCCGGGGTCGCGTCCATGACCTGCTCGCCGCGCTGCAGGTACTCGCGCAGCACGTCACCGGTCGGGCGCTGGTCCTGGCGCAGGGCGGTGACGACGTCGCGCTGCATCGCCTTGATCGACTCGGCGACGCGTGCGAAGTCGGCGGGGAGCTCGCGCACCAGGTGCACGACGTTCTCGGCCTCCTCGAGCAGCTCCTCGTCGTCGACCTCGTCGACCTCGCCGGTGCGCTCGAGGCGCGCGATCTCGGCCTGCAGCCGCTTCACCTCGGTGTCGAGGCGGGCGATGCGCATCATGACGTCGGGGTCGGCGTCGAGCGCGAGCCGCTCGACGGCCTCCAGCAGCGTGCGCACGCGCGACTGCGACACCCGGGCCCGCGCACCGCCGGCACGGCCCGCGACCTCGAGGGCCCCGACCGCGTGCGCCGAGAGCCGGTACACCTCGACGTCGTCGTCCAGCACCTGGCGCACGAGCCAGCCCGCGTCCGCCCACTGCCGGCACAGGTCACGGGCCGAGCCGACCGGCAGGGCGTCGCCGTGGCCGGCGGCACGCAGCTGGTCCAGCGCGTCGGCGACCTCGGTGTGGGCGTCCGCGACGGGCACGGCGGGTCGCTCGGCCGTGAACACGAGCGACAGCAGCGAGACGACCAGGGGAGCGTGCCGCTTGTGCAGCAGGTCGAGCATGGGGTTCTGGAACGCCCGGACCGCTCCCAGGTACGCCCCTTCGGCACGAGTGATCATCGCGGGACAGCGTAGGTGGTCCGGTGGGGTCCTCCGCCCCGCGCGGCCCCGGGGTGCGCACGGCGCCGCGCGGTCGCGGCCCGCGCCGTCCGGTCGCGACGGCCTCGTCGCCTTCCGACGTCCGGTGACGTCGGGAACGGCGTGGTTCCACCGCGGGGACGAAAAAACCCCCGACTCGCGTCTCCGCAGGTCAGGGGTTCTTCGTCGCTGTCTCAACGAGTGTCCGGAGGGGGACTTGAACCCCCACGCCCTTTCGGGCACTAGCACCTCAAGCTAGCGCGTCTGCCATTCCGCCACCCGGACGAGTGGACATCGAGGAGCCGTTTCCGGCCCCTCGGCGCGGCAGAAAACATACCACGGTGCCGTCGTGGTTCCCGCATCCGCGGGTTCGGGGGGCTCGCCGGTCGGCCACCGCGCAGGCAGCGTGCGCGGGGGGCAGACTGCTCGTGTCAGCGCCACGACGAAGCGGAGGTCCGGCATGGTCGACGGGTCGGACGTGCGGGCGTCCGCGGGTGCGGCGGGAGCCGCGCGCAAGGTCGCAGGCGGTCGTCGCAACCCCGCGGTCGTGGGTCGCGACGAGACGGCGCCCCGCTGGCTGCGACGCTCGGCAGGTGTCTCGTGGCGCCTGCTCGTGGTCCTGGCCGCCGTCGTCGTCGTCTTCTTCGCGACGTCCCGCGTGACGCTGCTGTTCGTCGCCGTCTTCCTGGCGATGGTCTTCACCGCGGTGCTGCGTCCCCTGGTCGAGCTCATGTCGCGGGTGATGCCCCGCGGCCTGGCGACGGCCCTGTCCCTGCTCGCCGGCATCGGGTTCTTCGTCGGCATGCTCACGTACGTCGGCTACTCCATCGCGACGCAGTGGAACGACCTGAGCAAGCAGTTCGAGTCGGGCATCAAGCAGATCACCGACTTCCTCGAGAGCGGGACGCTGCCGTTCACGATCACCAGCGAGCAGATCGCCACGTGGATCGAGAACGGCGTGAAGTGGATCCAGGACCACGCGGGTGACCTGGCCGGGGAGGTCGCCGCCAGCGCCGGGTCGGTCGTGGAGGGGTTCACCGCGCTCGCGCTCGCGGTCTTCTGCACCGTCTTCTTCCTCGCCCGCGGTGCCCAGATGTGGACGTGGTTCCTCAACCAGCTCCCGGCCCGCAACCGCCCGACCTGGCAGACCGCCGGTGACGCCGGCTGGTACACGTTCTCCGGCTACACGCGGGGCACCGTCATCATCGCGATCACGGACGGTCTCCTCGCGTTCGCCCTGCTCACGGCCCTGCGGGTGCCGCTCGCCGCGCCGCTCGCCGTGCTGGTGCTCATCGGTGCGTTCATCCCGCTCATCGGCGCACCGGCGGCGATGGTCGTCGCGATGATCGTGGCGCTCGCGGCCAACGGGTTGTGGTCGGCGGTCGGCGTGGGTGTGGGGATCGCCCTCATCGGGCAGCTCGAGGGGCACATCCTGCAGCCGCTCATCATGGGCAGGCAGGTGTCGTTGCACCCGGTCGTGGTGGCGCTCTCCGTCACCGCGGGGACGCTGACCGCCGGCATCCTCGGCGCGGTGATCGCCGTCCCGCTGGTCGCGGTGGCGTGGGCCGTCTTCTCCCGGCTGCGCACGCTCGACCCGCCCATGGGCGCGGACGTCACGGACGACGACGCGGACGACGACGCGGACGACGACGCGGACGACGGTGGTGGTGACCGGCCCGTCGGACCCGGGGGGCGGGCGGGTGCTGCTCTGCGGGCGCCGGGCGCGGAGCCGGACGCCCTGCGCTGAGCGGGCTACCGTGACGCCGTGGAACCGCACGGGGTCGACGTCGCAGCGCCCCGGCAGCAGCGTGGCCCCAGCCCGCAGCACCTGCTGACCACCGTCCTGGGGGAGTACCTCGACTCCGCCGACGCGGCGCTGCCGTCGGCCACGGTCGTCGCGGTGCTCGGGGAGTTCGGGATCAGCCCGGCGAGCGCCCGGGCGGCGCTGTCGCGGCTGGTCCGGCGCGGCCTGATCGGCGTGCGGGCGAACGGTCGGACGCCGCTGTACCACGTGGCGCCGCAGGCGGTCGCGCGGCACCGTGCGACGATGCACCGGTTCCTCGCCTTCGGCGGGGTGCCGCGGGTGTGGGACGGGCAGTGGCTCACCGTCTCCTTCTCGTTGCCGGAGTCGTTGCAGGCGCAGCGGCACGCGCTGCGCAAGGCCCTCGGCGCCCTCGGCTTCGTGCGGCTG
This sequence comes from Cellulomonas sp. KH9, assembly GCF_900114185.1. Taxonomy (GTDB): domain Bacteria; phylum Actinomycetota; class Actinomycetes; order Actinomycetales; family Cellulomonadaceae; genus Cellulomonas. The sequence goes on along the minus strand of NZ_FOSE01000002.1, from coordinate 470,849 downwards.
TACGACAGCGTGTGGATCAGCCCGGACGACGACCCGGCGCCGGTCCGCGACGGGCTGGCGCAGCTGCTGGGCGGGGTGCCCGGCGCGCGCTGGTCGGTCATGCGCACCCGCTTCGAGGACGAGGCGGGCCCGGGCGGGCCGGGCGCGGCGTACGACCTGGAGGCGCTGGCGCGTGCCTACCGGGACTTCGTCGCGCGGCACGAGCCGGTGCTGGTGGACGTCCGGGAGCGGCGCGTCCGTCCGGCGGCCGCGCTGGTGGCGCGGGCGACCCTGATGGACGGGTGGCGTCGCTTCGCCGCGGTCGACCCCGACCTGCCCCCGCACCTCCTGCCTCCCGACTGGCCGCGGGAGCAGGCGCGCGCCACGTTCCTCGAGGCGCACACCGCGCTGGGGCCTCTCGCGCACGAGCGGCTCGTGGCCGTGATGTCGCCCACCTGGCCCGACGCCGCCCGGTGGGTCACGCACTACGTCGCGGCGGACGACCCGCGGGACCCGCCGCGCCGTGCGTCGGGCTGACACCGCGAGGACGTCGAGCTCGGCGGGGGTCGCGCGGTCGGGTGGCGGAAACGTTTCGGAGCCGAAGCGGTCCGGGCAGTTCCTGGACATTTGTCGTGACTGCAGCGACGGTGAGTGTGCACCTGCTCGACCGGCTCGCCGGCGACGCCGCCCGGTCGCGTGCCCCGCCCGCCGAGGCACCCGGGGTCCGTGGCGTCGTCGCCCACACTCGGAGGTCCCCATGAGACGACGAACGTTCACCCGCCCCGTCCTGGCCGCAGCGCTGGCCGCCGGTGCGCTCGTCGGCGCGGCCGTGCTGACGCCCGCCGTGGCCGCGCCCGGAGGGTCGGGCCCCCACCCGGCCGACTACTCGACGACCAGCGCCCTGCCCAACCACACGGTGTACCGCCCGGTGAACCTCCCGGCGGAGCGGATGCCCGTCGTGGTCTGGGCCAACGGGGCGTGCTCGGCCGACGGGACCTCCGCCCAGAACTTCCTGCGGGAGATCGCGTCGTACGGGTTCCTCGTGATCTCCAACGGACGCCCCGGGGGAGGCGGGAGCTCGAACGCGAGCTGGCTGACGCAGGCGATGGACTGGGCGACCGCCGAGAACTCCCGGCAGGGCAGCCCGCTCTACGGTCGGATCGACCCGGACAACGTCGGCGCCGCCGGGTTCTCGTGCGGGGGCATCGAGGCCTACGCCGTGTCGGACGACCCCCGCGTGCGCACCACCGGCATCTTCAGCAGCGGCCTGCTCAACGACGCCGACGACTACCAGCTGCGACGCCTCGACCACCCGATCGCGTACATCATCGGCGGGCGGAGCGACATCGCGTACCCCAACGCGATGGACGACTGGGGCAAGCTGCCCGCCGGGCTGCCGGCGTTCATGGGCAACCTCGACGTGGGGCACGGCGGTACGTACCACGAGACCAACGGCGGCCAGTTCGGCCGCGCGGCCCAGCTGTGGTTCCGGTGGCAGCTCCAGGGCGACCGGCAGGCCGGGCAGGCCTTCGTGGGCCAGAACTGCGGTCTGTGCACGTCCGGCTGGGCGGTCCAGCAGAAGAACCTGACGCTGGGGGCCGAGCCGACGCCCACGCCCACCGTGACACCCACGCCGACCGTGACACCGACCCCCACCCCGACGCCGACCCCCACCGCGACGCCGTCCCTCACGCCGACGCCGCCCCCGACGGACGGCGGCGGCACGTCCGCCTGCACCGCCGCGTACCGGGTCGTGAACCAGTGGGGCGAGGGCTTCGTCGCCGACGTCACGGTCACGGCACGGTCCTCGCTGACCGGGTGGCGGGTGCGCGTCACGCTGCCCGGTGGCGGCGTGTCGACCAGCTGGAACGGTGTGGCGAGCGGCTCGGGCGGTGCGGTGACGGTCACCAACGCGCCGTGGAACGGTGCGGTCGCCGCGGGTCAGAGCACCACGTTCGGGTTCCAGGGCACCGGCAGCGGCGCGGGCGCCACCGTCACGTGCGAGGCCGCCTGACCACGCGCTCACGCACCCCCCGTGCGGCGGGCCGGTGATCCGGCCCGCCGCACGGTGCGTCCGGTCCTCGGCGCCCGCCCGGCGCGGGTGAGGCCGCAGCGCGCCGGGCGGTCCACGCCGAGACGCCGGGTCGAACAGGTGTTCGAGTTATGCTCGCCCCATGGCGGGCCCGACGATCCTGCACGCCGACCTCGACGCGTTCTACGCGTCGGTCGAGCAGCTGCTGGACCCCCGCCTGCGCGGGCGCCCGATCGCGGTGGGGGGCAGCGCACGCGGGGGCGTGGTGCTGGCGGCGTCGTACGAGGCGAAGGCGTTCGGCGTGGCCGGGGGCATGCCGGGCTGGCGCGCCGCGCGGCTGTGTCCCGCGCTGCGGTTCGTCCCCGGTCGGTTCCGGGAGTACCAGCCGCTCGCGGACCGCGTCATGGACATCCTGGGCGACGTCACGCCGGCCGTGGAGCGGATCTCGATCGACGAGGCCTTCCTCGACGTCTCGGGGTCGACGCACCTGTTCGGCCCGCCCGCGCAGATCGCGGAGCTCCTGCGGCGGCGGGTCCGCGAGGAGGTCGGTCTGCCGATCTCGGTGGGCGCGGCGCGCACCAAGCACCTGGCCAAGATCGCCTCCCAGGTGGCCAAGCCGGACGGCCTGGTCGTCGTCGACCCCGAGCGGGAGCAGGAGTTCCTCGACCCGCTGCCGGTCGGGCTCATGTGGGGCATCGGGCCGGTGGCCCGTGCCCGGCTGGCCGAGCGCGGCATCACGACGATCGGGGAGCTGGCCCGGACGCCCTCGGGCGCTGTCGAGCAGGTGCTGGGGCACGCGGTCGGCGCGCGGATGTCGGCGCTCGCGCACAACGAGGACCCGCGCCGGGTCGCCGGTGCCGGCCGGGCGCGGTCCGTCGGGGCGCAGTCCGCGCTCGGTCGGCAGCCCGTGACGCGCGAGCTGGTGCGCGAGGTGCTCACCCAGCTCGCCGACCGCGTCGCCGGACGCCTGCGGGCCAAGGACCGCGCCGGGCGCACCGTCACCGTGCGCGTGCGGTTCCCCGGCATGCGGTCGGTCACGCGGTCGTCCACGCTGCCCGGGCCGGTGGCCACCACCCTGACCCTCACCGAGGTCGCCGAGCAGCTCGTCTGGCAGGCGATCCGTGACCAGCCGCAGCCGGAGCCCGAGGTGACGCTCCTCGCGGTCTCGGTGTCCGGGCTCGTCCCGCAGTCCGCGCTGCAGCTGGAGCTGCCGCTGGAGGCCGACGACCCGCGGCGCCCGGGGTCGGCGCCGGGCGCGGCACGCTGGGCCGTCGACCGCTCCGTCGACGCGGTGCGCGCCCGGTTCGGCACCCGCGCCGTGGGGTACCTGCCCGCCGCGATGCCGCGCGTGCGCACGGTGCCCGACGAGTTCCGTGAGCTCGCCGAGCACGACCTGTGACCGCCGGCCCCGCCGTTCTGCCCTCAGCAGATCGTGCTCCGCACCGCCCCCGGCGGACCTAGGTTCGGTCCATGGACCACGACGTCGTCCCGCTCGTGACGCGCCGCCCGTCCGCGTGGCGGCGGACCATCGGTGCGCTGCTGCGCGCCGCGCGGGAGGACCGAGGCCTGCGCCTGGTCGACGTGGCCGCCCGGGCGCGCCTGTCGCCGCAGTACCTCTCGGAGGTCGAGCGCGGCCTGAAGGAGCCGTCGTCCGAGGTGCTGGCGGCGCTGACGGACGCCCTCGGGCTGACGCTCGTCGACCTCGCGGAGGGCATCGCCGCCGTCCTGGGCCGCGCGGACGGGCGCGGGCACGCGGGCGGGACTGTCCGGACGCTGTCGGGGGCGGCCGAGCTGCCGAGGCGGGCGGACGGCCCCGCGGGCCCGCTGCGTCCCGGCGTGCTGCTGGCCGCCTGACCCTCGTCCCGCCCTGCCCTCCCGGCGCGCCCCGTCGCCCCGTCGCCCGGTCAGCGTCCCCGCGACCGCACCACGTGGTCCGCGATTCCGTACGCCACCGCCTGCTCGGCCGTCAGCACCAGGTCGCGGTCGGTGTCGCGGCGCAGGGTCGCCGTGTCCTTGCCCGTGTGCCGGGACAGCACCTCCTCGAGCTGCGCCCGCACCCGCACCACCTCGTCCGCGGCCAGGATCAGGTCCGGCACCGTCCCCTGCCCGCGGGTCGACGGCTGGTGCAGCACCACCCGCCCGTGCGCGAGGATCGCGCGCCGCCCGGCGGCGCCCCCCGCCAGCAGCACGGCCGCGTCCGCCGCGGCCTGCCCCACGCACGTGGTCTCCACGTCGGGCCGCACGTACTGCATCGCGTCGTAGACCGCGAGCATCGCCGACGTGTCACCGCCGGGAGAGTTCACGTACAGCTGGATCGGCAGGTCGGGGTTCTCCGACTCGAGGTGCAGCAGCTGCGCCACCAGCACGTTCGCCACCCCGTCGTCCAGCGGCGTGCCCAGGTAGACGATCCGCTCGGACAGCAGCCGGCTGAACACGTCCACCGACCGCTCGACCGTGCCGCGCCGCTCGACGACGTTCGGCACCAGGTACCCGCTCACGCGCCGAACCCCGCGATCCCCACGGCGGCACCGCGTCCCGCGACCCGGGGGCGTACGTCCGCCGGGTTCGTCGCGACCGCGTCGACGAACCCGTACGCCAGCGCCTCCTGCGCCGTGAACCAGCGGTCGCGCAGCGAGTCCTCCCGCACGCGCTCGACCGGCTGCCCCGTGTGCTGCGCGATCAGCCCCAGCACCGTGTCACGGGTGTGCCGCAGGTCGTCCGCCTGCAGCTCCACGTCCACGGCGGTGCCGCCGATCCCCGCCGACCCCTGGTGCAGCAGCACCCGCGCGTGCGGCAGGGCGTACCGCTTGCCCGGCGTGCCGGCCGAGAGCAGGAACTGCCCGGCGCTCGCGGCCATGCCGGCCGCCACGGTCCGCACGTCGTTGGGGATCAGCCGCATCACGTCGTGGACCGCGAGCATCGCGGGGACGGACCCGCCGGGCGAGCTGATCCACAGCGTGATGTCGGTCCGCGGGTCGTCCGCGGACAGCAGCAGCAGCTGCGCCGCCAGCCGGTGCCCGGTCTGCTCGTCGAGCGCCGTGCTGAGCGCGACGACGCGCTCGTCCGCGAGCCGGGCGAGCAGCTCGTCGTCGTAGGGGCGGGTGGGGGTCGGTGTGGTCATGGCCCCACCCTGCGCCGGGTCGAGCGCGACCGGGGCGCCGTGCTGCCGACGGCGGATCCGCCACGGGCAGCGCACACCGTCGTCGGCCGCCACCGGGTCGCGGCGCGGCCCACGCCCTAGGCTCGGTGGCCGTGAGCACCAGCGCGCAGCCCCTCGTCGGCACCACCGTGGGGGAGTCCGGGCAGCCGGTCGTCTTCCTGCACGGACTGTTCGGGCAGGGCCGCAACTTCACGCAGGTCGCCAAGGCGCTGACGCCCGAGTTCCGGTCCCTGCTGCTCGACCTGCCCAACCACGGCCGCTCGGCCTGGACCGAGGACTTCGACTACGCGGCGACCGCCGACCTGGTGGCCGAGCACCTGCGGGGCGGGTTCGCGGCGGACGGGCCCGTGCACGTCGTCGGGCACTCGATGGGTGGCAAGGTCGCCATGCTGCTGGCCCTGCGGCACCCCGACCTCGTGGACCGGCTCGTCGTCGCGGACATCGCGCCGGCGTCCGGCGGGTCCCTGGGGGAGTTCGCGCACCTGCTCGACAGCCTCGCGGCGATCGACCTGAGCACCCTGACCCGCCGCGGCGAGGCGGACGAGCGCCTCGCGGAGCGCGTCCACGACGCCCGGGTCCGCGGCTTCCTGCTGCAGAACCTGCGCGCCGACGGCGACACGTTCCGGTGGCAGGCCAACCTCGACCTGCTGCGCCGCGACCTGCCCACGATCGGCGGGTTCCCCGACGTGGGGGACGCCACGTTCGACCACCCGGTGCTGTGGGTCGCCGGGGACCGCTCGGACTACGTGCGCCCCGAGCACGGGCCGCAGATGCGGCGCCTGTTCCCGCGCACGACGCTGGTGACGCTCAAGGGGGCGGGGCACTGGGTGCACTCCGAGCAGCCCGAGGCCTTCGTCTCGGCGCTGCGCACGTTCCTGGGTGCCGCCGGCCGCTGACGGCCTGGTCGACCGTCCCGCCAGGCCGGCACCGGGTCAGACGTCGTCGGCGCGCAGCCCGCGCTCCGCGTGCAGACCGCGGTACACGGCCGTGCGCAGCTCGATCGCGTACGCCTCGCGCTGCGGCATCCGCGCCTCACGGGCCACGGCGATCTCGGCCTCGACGTCGTAGGGCACCCGCACCACCTGCAACGAGAACGGCGCCGACGCGTCGGCGCCCGGCTCGCCCTCCAGCACGACGTACGAGGCGGTCGGCTCGTCGAGCGGGTTGCCCACGCTGCCGACGTTGAACAGCGTGCGACCGTCCTGCGTCTCGACGTACGTGTCGTGGACGTCGCCGTACCCGACCATCGTCGGCACCGGGCCGTCACCCGTGAGCTCGGTGGTGGCGAACATGCCGGCGAACTCCTCGGCGGTGTGGTGGAAGTGCACGCGCACGTGCACGCTGCGCGCCGATGCGTGCAGCAGCCGGATCCGCCGCCCGCTCAGCTCCAGGTGGTGCACCAGGGGCAGGCTGCGCAGCCACGCGCGGTCGTCCGGCGTGAGCTCCTCGTACCACCAGGTCAGCGCCTCGTCACGGACCGTGTCCGGGTGGGGGAGGAAGTCGTCCCAGTTGCCGCGGACGGTCACGGCGCAGCGCTCGCGGCTGCGGGCGACGGCGGCCGAGCCGCGCGGGCCCTTGCCGACGACGTCCCCGAGGTTCAGCACCGTCGTGACGCCGCGGGCGTCGACGTCCCGCAGCACCGCGTCGAACGCCGTCATGTTGCCGTGCACGTCCGACAGCACGGCGATGCGCTCCATGCCGGCTCCCTCCGTGGTCGTCCGCAGAGGGTAGCGGGACGTCAGACGGCCGCGGCCAGTGCAGGCGCGGGCGTGCGGGCCGCGAGCTCGTGCAACGCGTCCAGCAGCACCCGGTTGAAGGCGGCAGGGGCGTGGGAGTTGACGTCGTGCCCCGCCCCGGGCACGACGGTCAGCCGGGCGCGGGGCACCGCACGCAGGTAGCGGCGCTCGTCGAGGCGCAGCGGGTCCCGCGCACCGTTGACGAGCCACACGGGCAGCAGCAGACGGCGCAGGTCGTTCAGCGGGGAGTACCCGGCCATCGCGGTCAGCATGTCGGTCACGACGTGCCACGAGCCCTTGCCCAGGCCGAACCACCGCGTCACGTGGTGCGCCGCCCGCCGGTACAGCGACAGCGGCTTGCCCTTGATCTCCGTCGAGCAGCCCGCGAGCACGACCCCCGCGATGCGGTCCTCGTGCCGGCCCGCGTACGCCAGCGCCGTGTAGCCGCCCAGCGAGAGCCCGACGAGCAGCGGCTGCTGCGCGCAGGACCGGACCGCGTCGTCGATGGCCGCCAGCGCGCCGTCCAGGGTGAACCGCTCGTCGGAGCGTGAGCCGTGCCCCGGCAGGTCGATCGCCACGGTCGGGTGCCCGCGGCGCTGCAGCGCCCGGACCTGGGGCGACCAGATCTCCGAGGACGTGCGGGTGCCGTGGACGAGGACGATGGGGCGGGTGATGAGGGGCCTCCTGGGCGTGGGTCGATCGGTCGTCCCGGGCCGCACGGCGCCGGTGCCGTCCTCCCGGGACGCTGTGACGCTAACCCCGGAACCTGGGTGCCCGCCGGGCGTGCCCGGGTCCCTCACCAAGTTCTCACACGAGCGCGCCGTGCAGCAGCGCCCGGGTCTGCGCGACGTACCCGCCGCCGAACAGCAGCGCGTGCACGGCGACCGGGTACAGCTGGTGCAGACCCACCCGGTGGCGCCGGCCCGGCAGCGGGTGGACCTCCTCGTACGCCCGGAGCACCTCGTCGAGGTGCGGCAGGCCGAAGAGCGCGAGCATGGCCAGGTCCGTCTCGCGGTGCCCACCGTGCGCCGCCGGGTCGACGAGCGTCGCACCCCCGTCCGTCCACACCACGTTGCCCTGCCACAGGTCGCCGTGCAGCCGCGCCGGCGGCTCGCCGTCGTCCCACCGGCCCGCCCGCAGCAGGTCCGCGAGCCTGCCGAAGGCCTCGTCGTCCTGCGGGGTCGTCAGGCCCGCGCGGCGCAGGTCCCGCGCGACCGGCTCGACGCGGCAGGCCGCGAGGAACGCGCCCCACGAGTCGTACCGGCCGGCCCGCATCGGCAACGGCGCGTCCAGCGGGCCGAACCACCCGTCCCCGGACCACCCGTCGGGCGGCGCGCCGAACGCCGACGCCCCGGCGTCGTGCGTGCGGGCCAGCCCTCGCCCGAACGCCCGGGCGGCGGCGGCGTCCGGGGGGACGGGGTGCAGCCGCACCAGGTCGAGGTGGTCGTCCGCGACGTCGAGCACCTCCACCACCGGGACGCCGCCGGCGGCAGCCAGCCAGCGCAGCCCCGCGGCCTCGCACGCGAAGAACCCGGCGGGGGCGTCCTGGCGGGACTTGCGGTGCACGGTCGACACACCGCCACGCTACCGACCGCCATCAGGTCGTCATGCGGGCGCAACAGCCCCGCAGCAGACTGGACCGACAGGAGCACCGCCCTCGGCCACCAGGAGAACCGTCATGCAGGTCGGCGTCCCGCGCGAGACCAAGAACCGCGAGTACCGGGTCGCCCTGACCCCGGCCGGGGTGCAGCACCTCGTCGCGCGGGGCCACGAGGTCCTGGTCGAGGCCGGCGCCGGGGACGGCTCCGCCGTGCCCGACGAGGACTACGCCGCCGTCGGCGCCCGCATCGTCCCCACGGCTGCCGACGCGTGGGCGGCCGAGCTCGTGTGCAAGGTCAAGGAGCCGATCGCCCAGGAGTACGCGTACCTGCGTCCGGACCTCACGCTGTTCACCTACCTGCACCTGGCCGCCGACCGGCCCACCACCGACGCGCTGCTGTCCGCCGGCACCACCTCGATCGCGTACGAGACCGTGCAGCTGGCCGACGGCTCGCTGCCGCTGCTGGCACCCATGAGCGAGGTCGCCGGGCGGCTCGCCACGCAGGTGGGCGCCTACCACCTCATGCGCAACGAGGGGGGCCGCGGCCTGCTCCTCGGCGGGGTGCCGGGAGTCGACGGCGCGAAGGTCGTGGTCCTCGGGGGCGGCGTCGTCGGGACGCACGCCGCCCAGATCGCCGCCGGCATGCGCGCCGACGTGACCGTGCTCGACCTGTCGGTGCCGCGGCTGCGCGAGCTCGACGACCTCTTCGGCGGGCGCGTGCGCACGATCGCGTCGTCGACCTGGGCGATCGAGCACGAGCTGCTCGACGCCGACCTCGTGGTCGGCGCCGTCCTGCTGCCGGGGGCGCGCGCACCGCGCCTGGTGAGCAACGAGCTGGTGTCCCGCATGCGGCAGGGGTCGGTGCTGGTCGACGTCGCGGTCGACCAGGGCGGCTGCTTCGAGGACACCCGGGCCACGACCCACGACGAGCCGACGTTCCGCGTGCACGGCTCCGTGCTGTACTGCGTCGCCAACATGCCCGGGGCGGTGCCCGTGACGTCGACACGTGCCCTGACCAACGCGACGCTGCCGTACCTCGCCGCGTTGGCCGACCTGGGGTGGCGGGGTGCCGCGGCGGCGGACCCCGCGCTCGCGGGCGGCCTGACGACGCACGGTGGGCGGCTGCTCAACGAGGCCGTCGCGCAGGCGCACGGCTACCCCTGGACGTCACCCGACGCGTGGCTGCCGACCGACGCCGACACCCGGGGCTGAGCCGCGGTGCCGCGCGCGCCGCGCGGTGGCACCGACGTGACGTGCGCGACGCGACGCCCCGGGGCGAGGGTGCGTGCCCCGCGGCGCCCGCGTCTGTGACGATGGCCCCATGACCTCCGACGCGCTCCCGCTCGACCCCGCCAACCCGTTCGCCCGGGCGTCCGACCTGCCCTACGGCCTCCCGGACTTCCGGGAGCTGCGCGAGGAGCACTTCCTGCCCGCGATCCGTGCGGGCATGGCCGAGCAGCGCGCCGAGGTCGAGGCCGTCGCCACCGACCCCGCCGACCCCACCGTCGAGAACACGCTCGAGGCGCTGGAGCGCACCGGGCGGCTGCTGTCGCGGGCCGCGTCGGCGTTCTACGTCCAGGCCGGCGCGGACTCCACGCCGGGTCTGCAGGCGATCGAGGAGGAGGTCGCGCCGCTGCTCGCCGAGCACTCCGACGCGATCTGGCTGGACGCCCGGCTGCACGCGCGCGTGGAGGCGCTCGCCGCGGCGCTCGAGGCCGACGGCACGGAGGTCGCCCCCGACACGGCGTGGCTGCTGCACCGCACGCGGACCCGGTTCGCCCGCGCGGGCGTCGGTCTCGGCGCGCAGGAGCAGGAGCGCCTGCGCGCGATCAACGCGGAGCTGACCACCCTCGACGCGACGTTCGGCCGGCGGCTGCTGGCCGCGACCAACGCGGCGGCCGTCCTCGTGACCGACGAGGCGGAGCTCGACGGTCTGCCCGAGGACGCGCGGGCCGCAGCGGCCCAGGCGGCGACCGCCCGCGGGCACGAGGGCGCGTGGCTCATCGAGCTGCAGCTGCCCACCCAGCAGTCCGTGCTGTCGCTCCTGCGCGACCGCGGGCTGCGGGAGCGGATCATGACCGCGTCGCTCGGGCGCGGTGCCGCCGGCGACGAGAACGACACCCGCAGCACCCTGCTCGGCATGGTGCGGCTGCGTGCCGAGCGGGCCCGCCTGCTGGGCTTCGAGCACCACGCCGCCTACGTGGCCGCGGACGCCACGGCCGGGTCGGCGCAGGCGGTCGAGGACATGCTGTCGCGGCTGGCGCCCGCCGCCGTCGCCAACGCGCGTGCGGAGGCCGCGGACCTCGAGCACGCGCTGCAGGCCGACCACCCGGGGTCCTCGCTGGAGCCGTGGGACTGGGCGTACTACGCCGGGCGCGTGCGCCAGGAGCGCCGGGCGCTCGACGAGGCGGAGCTGCGGCCCTACCTGGAGCTCGAGCGCGTCCTCGCCGACGGCGTCTTCCTGGCGGCGAACAAGCTCTACGGCCTGACCTTCGCGGAGCGGCACGACCTGGTCGGCTACCACCCGGACGTCCGCGTCTTCGAGGTGTTCGACGCCGACGGCACCGGCCTGGGCCTGTTCCTCGGCGACTGGTGGACCCGCCCGGCCAAGCGGGGCGGGGCGTGGATGAACTCCCTGGTCGAGCAGTCGACGCTGCTGGGCGACGCCCCGGTCGTCGTCAACAACCTCAACGTGCCCAAGCCGCCGCCGGGCGAGCCGACGCTGCTGACGTGGGACGAGGTCATCACGCTCTTCCACGAGTTCGGGCACGCGCTGCACGGGCTGCTGTCCGACGTGCGGTACCCGTCGCAGTCGGGCACGAACGTGCCGCGGGACTTCGTGGAGTACCCCTCGCAGGTGAACGAGATGTGGGCGTGGGACCCGACGGTGCTGCGGTCGTTCGCCGTGCACCACGAGACCGGTGAGCCCATGCCCGACGAGTGGGTGCGGACGCTGCTCGCGGCGCGTCAGGACGGCGAGGGGTTCGCCACCACGGAGTACCTCGCCGCGGCGCTGCTGGACCAGGCCTGGCACCGCCTGAAGCCTGAGGAGGTGCCGACGGACCCGGCCGACGTCGTGGAGCTCGAGGCCCGCGCGCTGCGCGCCGCCGGCGTCGACCTGCGCACCGTCCCGCCGCGGTACCGCACCACGTACTTCAACCACATCTTCTGCAGCGGCTACTCGGCCGGCTACTACGCGTACATCTGGTCCGAGGTGCTCGACGCGGACACCGTGGAGTGGTTCACCGAGAACGGCGGGCTGGACCGCGCCAACGGTGACACGTTCCGCCACCGGCTGCTGGCCCGCGGAGGGTCCGTGGACCCGCTGCAGTCGTTCGCCGACCTGCGCGGCCGGGGACCGCACATGGAGCCGCTGCTCGCGCGGCGCGGGCTGCTCGGGGCGGTCGCGCGGTGAGCGCCGCGGGGACCGCCGCTGACGAGGTCGTCGACCTGTGCCGTGAGCTCATCCGGTTCGACACCACCAACCCGGGCGACGGCACCGGGCCGGGGGAGCGGGCGGCGGCGGAGTACGTCGTGGGCCTGCTGCAGGACGTGGGCCTGGAGCCGGAGCTGTTCGAGAGCGAGCCGGGGCGGGCCAACGTCGTCGTCCGGCTGGAGGGCGCCGACCCGTCGCGGCCGGCCCTGGTCGTGCACGGGCACCTCGACGTGGTGCCCGCCCACGCGCCCGACTGGTCCGTGGACCCGTTCGCCGCCGAGCTGCGCGACGGCCTGGTGTGGGGCCGCGGCGCGGTCGACATGAAGGACATGGACGCGATGGTGCTCGCCGTCGTGCGGCAGATGGTCCGCGAGGGCCGGCGGCCGGCCCGTGACGTCGTCGTCGCCATGTTCGCCGACGAGGAGGCGGGGGGCCGGCTCGGCGCGCACTGGGCGGTCGAGCACCGGCCCGAGCTGTTCGCCGGGGCGACCGAGGCGATCAGCGAGGTCGGGGGCTTCTCCGTCGACGTCGCCGGGCAACGGGTGTACCTGCTGCAGACGGCGGAGAAGGGCCTGGCGTGGTTGCGGCTCGTGGCGCGCGGCCGCGCGGGGCACGGCAGCCAGGTGAGCACCGACAACGCGGTGACGCACCTGGCGTCGGCCGTGGCCCGCATCGGCGCGCACCCCTGGCCGCTGCAGCTCACGCCCACCGTGCGTGCGCTGCTCGAGGGCGTCGCGGACCTCACGGGGCTGCCGTTCGACCCGGACGACCCCACGGGCGTGGAGGCGCTGGTCGAGGCACTGGGGCCGGTGTCGCGGTTCGTGGGGGCGACCCTGCGCCACTCGACCAACCCCACCCGCCTGGCGGCCGGCTACAAGGAGAACGTCATCCCCGGGGAGGCGACGGCGGTCGTCGACGGCCGGTTCCTGCCCGGTCGCTCGGCGGAGTTCGACGAGACCGTCGCCCGCCTGGCGGGACCGCACGTGCGCGTGGACGACCTCGTGCGCGACACCGGCCTGGAGGTGCCGTTCGAGGGTGCGCTGGTCGACGCGATGGCCGCGGCGGTCCTCGCGGAGGACCCGGGCGCCCACGTCCTGCCCTACATGCTGTCCGGCGGCACCGACAACAAGTCGCTGTCGCGCCTCGGCATCACGGGGTACGGCTTCGCGCCGCTGCGCCTGCCCGCCGACCTCGACTTCGCCGGCATGTTCCACGGCGTCGACGAGCGGGTGCCGGTGGACGCCCTGCAGTTCGGCACGCGCGTGCTGGACCGGCTGCTCTCGACCTGCTGACGACGCGCCCGGGCCGCCCGTCGGTGGCCCGGGCGCGCGTCGGTCCACGTCCGGCGCCGTGCCGTCAGCCGAGGGTCTCGGCCAACGTCGAGCGCACCCGGATGATCTTGCGGCGCAGCCACACGCGTCGCTCGCCGCCCGCGTACAGCCGCAGCCGGGCCAGCTCCCACCGCCCGTACTCGGCCTCGTCCGTCAGCAGGCGGCGCGCGTCGCCACCCGACGTCGTCGGGGGGATCCGCAGGACCCGGTACTCCCACTGCCCGCCCTGCGTGTCCCACTCGCTGCGCCGGTCGCGCACGGTGCCGTTCGCCATCGCCTCACCCCGTCCCGCCCGTCCGGGCCCGACGTCGTGCCAGGAGCGCCCGTGGGCGCCGATGCGCTGCCATTGTGCCCCGCGCGGCGCTACCGTCGTCGCATGACCGTGGACCCGCGCGCCGCCCTCGACCGTCTGGTGGCCGCCCTCGAGGCGCACTATGCCGCCGTCCTCGCCAAGCAGGGCGACGACGACCCTGCGGTGGACGATGCATACGACGTCCTCGCGGACGCGTTCGAGGTCTACGACGACGCGCTCGGCACGGTTCACGGGGAGGCCACCCCGTTCTACCTCGCCGAGGAGGACGACGAGGACGACGACGACCTCGACGACGACGACCTCGACGACGAGGACGACCTGGACGAGCACGAGGATCTCGACGACGACCTCGCGTACCCGCACGCGGGCGCCTGACCTGCAGGCCGGCCCGGGCGCCGGCGCCCGACGCCGGCGGTGTCTCAGCGTTCCGGGTAGCCGGCGGGCGGGGCCGTGATCTCGTCGAGCGCGACGACGATCTCCGGCGGCAGCCGCAGGTCGTCGACCGCCAGCGCGCCCCGCAGCTGCGTGGCCGTGCGCGCCCCGACGATCGCGCTGGCCACACCCGGCCGTGACGTCACCCACGCGAGGGCGACCTCCAGCGGGGTCCGGTCCAGGCCCGCGGCCGCGGTGACGACGGCGTCGACCACCCCGGCGGCGTCGGCCGTGAGGTAGGGCTGCACGAACCCCGCGAGGTGCGCGGAGGCCGCCCGGGAGTCCGCCGGGATCGTGCGCCGGTACTTGCCCGTCAGGACACCGCGCCCCAGCGGCGACCAGGCCAGCAGGCCCGCGCCGAGCGCCGTGCAGGCGGGCAGCACCTCACGCTCCACACCACGCTGCAGCAACGAGTACTCCGCCTCGACGGCCGCGAGCCCGGGGTCGTGCTCGAGCAGCGTCGCCGCCCGCGCCACCTGCCAGCCGGGGTGGTTGGAGAGACCCACGTAGCGCGCCTTGCCGGCCGTGACCGCGTGGCGCAGCGCCGAGACGGTCTCCTCCAGCGGGGTGCGGACGTCGGGGGTCGCGAGCCATAGGTCCACGTGGTCCGTGCGCAGCCGGCGCAGGGAACCGTCCAGGCTGTCCAGCAGCGCCCCGCGCGACGCGTCGACGACGCCTCCGTCGGCGGTGCGCCGGACGCCCGCCTTGGTGCAGATGACGACGTCCTCGCGCCCCGCGACGTCGCCCAGCAGGGTGCCCAGCAGCTCCTCGGCGCCGCCGTCGGCGTACGCGGCGGAGGTGTCGACGAGCGTGCCGCCGGCCTCGACGAAGTCGCGCAGCTGGTCGGCCGCCTCGTGGTCGTCGGTGTCCCGGCTCCACGTCATGGTGCCGAGGCCCAGGGACGAGACGCGCAGACCCGTGCGGCCCAGACGGCGGTGCTCCATGGGGCGCCACCCTAGCCGCGTCCGCGGGTCGGGCCGGTACGCCGGGCCGCGCGGCACCGGCGCGGGCACCGCTATCGTTGCGCCTCGTGGCGACGGGTATCGGGACAGGCGAGGCGATCCTCCTGGGGCTGGTCCAGGGGCTGACGGAGTTCCTCCCGGTCTCCTCCAGCGCGCACCTGCGCATCGTGGGTGAGCTGGTCGGGTCGGGCGACCCGGGTGCGGCGTTCACCGCGATCACGCAGCTCGGCACCGAGACCGCGGTCCTGCTCTACTTCCGCCGCGACATCAAGCGCATCGTGCTGGCCTGGTGGGCCGCGCTGCGCGGCGCGTACGGCACGGACTGGCGGTCGCGCGCCGGCATGCCGGCGGGGCGTCCCTCGGACCACGACGCGCTCATGGCCTGGTTCATCGCCCTCGGCACGGTGCCGATCGTGGTGCTGGGCCTGGCGTTCCAGGACGCGATCGAGCGCCCGTTCCGCAACCTGTGGCTGGTGGCGCTGACGCTGGCGGTCTTCGCCCTCGTGCTCGGCTGGGCCGACCGCCGGGGCGCCAAGACCCGCACGCTGCAGGAGCTGACGCCGCGCCACGCGCTGGCCTTCGGGTTCTGGCAGGCGCTGGCGCTCGTGCCGGGCGTGTCCCGCTCGGGCGGCACCATCACCGGCGGGCTCCTCATGGGCTACACCCGGGAGGCGGCCGCCCGGTACTCGTTCCTGCTCGCGATCCCCGCGGTGTTCGGCTCCGGGCTCTACCAGCTGGCCAAGAGCGTCGGGTCGTTCGGGGAGTCCGGGACCCCGGGGTTCGGGGCGACGGTGGTGGCCACCCTCGTGGCGTTCGTCGTCGGGTACGTCGTCATCATCGCGTTCCTCAAGATCGTGTCGACCTTCAGCTACACGCCGTTCGTGTACTACCGCCTCGGCCTGGCCGCGCTCGTCGTGGTCCTGCTGCTCACGGGCGTCCTCGAGCCGGTCACCGCGCCCGCCAACGCCTAGGCGTCACAGCCAGCCGGACCGGCGTGCGCGGGGACCCCCGCCGGCGGCGGTTAGGCTTCCGCCGTGCTCACCTGGCCCGCCCCCCAGATCCCTCGGCTGCCCGGGACCGGTGAGCCGGTCCGCGTGCTCGACACCTCCTCCGGGCAGGTCGTCGTGGCGGCACCCGGTGCCGACGCGCGGCTGTACGTGTGCGGGATCACGCCGTACGACGCGACCCACATGGGCCATGCCGCGACGTACGTCGCGTTCGACGTGCTCGGGCGCGCGTGGCGCGACGCCGGGCAGCGGGTGACCTACGCGTCGAACGTCACCGACGTGGACGACCCGCTGCTCGAGCGGGCGACGGCCACCGGGGTCGACTGGCGTGCGCTGGCCGCCGACCAGACCGCGCTGTACGCGTCGGACATGGCGGCGCTGGGCGTGGTCCCGCCCGACGTGTTCCGCGGCGTCGTGGAGTCCGTGCCGCAGGTCGTCGACGGCGTGAACCACCTGCTGGCCCGTGGTGCCGCCTACCGGCTGCCCGCGCCCGACGGCGGCGAGGACGTCTACGCCGACCTGGCCGTGGACCCCGCGTTCGGGACGGTGGCACGGCTCGACCCCACCACGATGCGCGCGCTCAGCGCCGAGCGCGGCGGCGACCCGGACCGGCCGGGCAAGCGGTCGCCGCTGGACCCGCTGCTGTGGCGGGCCGAGCGTCCCGGTGAGCCCGCCTGGGAGGCACCGGGCCTCGGCCGCGGCCGGCCGGGGTGGCACATCGAGTGCGCGGTCATCGCCCGCGACGCCCTCGGTGTGCCGTTCGACGTGCAGGGCGGCGGCTCCGACCTGGTGTTCCCGCACCACGAGTGCAGCTCCTCGCACCTGCGGCTGCTCGACGAGGGGCAGTCCGCGCGCGTCCACCTGCACACCGGCATGGTCGGCTACCAGGGCCACAAGATGAGCAAGTCGCGCGGCAACCTCGTGCTCGTCTCGACGCTGCTGGCGCAGGGCGTCGAGCCCATGGCCGTGCGGCTGGCCGTCCTGGCGCACCGCTACCGCGACGACTGGGAGTGGACCGACGCGGGCCTGGTGGCCGCGCAGCAGCGCCTCGCCACGTGGCGTCGCGCGCTGTCCGGCAACGGCGGACCCGACGCGGCGCCGGTCCTCGCGGAGGTGCGGGCCGCGGTCGCCGACGACCTCGACACGCCGCGCGCCCTGGCCGTCGTGGACGCCTGGGCCGCGACGGCGCTGGCCGGCGAGGTCCCCGTGCACGAGGGGGCGCCGGGCGTCGTGGGCCGTACGGTGGACGCTCTGCTCGGTGTGCGGATGTGACCGTGGACGTCGTGACCGCGGACGTCGTGACGGCAGGTTCGTGAGCGCGGGCTCGTGACCGCGTCGGGGGCTCAGCCTCCGGTGCCCTTGTCCCGCCGCCGCAGGTAGCGCTCGAACTCCTGCGCGATGGCCTCGCCGCTGGCCTCCGGCAGCTCCGCGGTGTCCTTGGCCTCCTCGAGCTGGCGCACGTACTCGGCGATCTCCGAGTCCTCGCCCGCCAGCTCGTCCACGCCGTGCTGCCACGCCGTGGCGTCCTCCGGCAGGTCCGCCAGGGGGACCGGCTCACCGAGCAGGCCCTCGATGCGGTGCAGGATCGCCAGGGTCGCCTTCGGTGACGGGGGAGCCGCCACGTAGTGCGGGACGGCCGCCCACAGCGACAGCGCCTGCATGCCGCGGGCAGCCGCCTCGTGCTGCAGCACCCCGACGATGCCCGTGGGGCCCTCGTAGGTGTTGGGCTCCAGGCCCATCAGCTCACGCACGTCCCCGTCCTCGCTGGTGGCGTTCACGGGGATGGGTCGTGTGTGGGGCACGTCGGCCAGCAGCGCGCCGACCGTGACGATGGTCCGGGCCCCCAGCCCGGCCGCGATGTCCAGGAGCTCGCCGCAGTAGCGGCGCCAGCGCATGGACGGCTCGATCCCGTGCACGAGCACGACCTGGCGGCCGGAGCGCGGCGTCGTGGCGACCGCCACGGCCGTCGTGGGCCACGTGATCTCGCGCGTGCCGTCAGGTCCCATGCCGACGACGGGCCGGTTCACCTGGAAGTCGTGGTACTCCTCCGGGTCGAGCTCGTCGACCTGCTCGGCACCCCACACGTCGTGCAGGTGCTCCAGGGCCGCCGTGGCCGCGCCTCCCGCGTCGTTCCAGCCCTCGAAGGCCGCGAGCAGGACGGTCTCACGTGCGGGCAGGTCGGGGGCTGCGTGCTCGCTCACCGTCCCAGCCTAGGGTGCGAGCGGCGCACGGGCCGGACGACAGCGGGGCGTCGGACCCCGCCGGTACGCTCGTGCGACCGTCCACGCCCGCCCCCGCACCCCCCGGAGCCACCCCTGAGCACCGTCACGAACCCCACCGGACCTGCCGCCGCGCGGCCCGTGCCCCGCCCGGCGCTGCCCGCCGCGGTCCTCTGGGACATGGACGGGACGCTCATCGACACCGAGCCGTACTGGATGGCCGCCGAGATCGAGCTGGTGGAGGCCCACGGCGGGGTCTGGACGCGTGAGGACGCCGTCGCGATGATCGGCAGCTCGATGGACGTGTCCGCCGGGCTCCTGCAGGCCGCCGGGGTGGAGCTCGAGGTCGCGGAGATCGCGGACGCCCTCAACACGGCGGTGCGCGCGGCCGTCGCCGCGGGGATCCCCTGGCAGCCCGGCGCGCACGAGGTCCTGCGTGCGCTGCACGCCGCCGGCGTCCCGCAGGCGCTCGTCACGTCGTCCTTCGACGTCCTGGCCGCGCCCTTCGCGGACGCGGTGGGCCTGTTCGACGTCGTCGTGTCGGGCGACACCGTGGCGCGGCCCAAGCCGCACCCGGAGCCCTACCTCGCGGCGGCACGTGCCCTCGGGGTCGACGTCGCGGCGTGCGTCGCCTTCGAGGACTCGCGGTCGGGGCTCGCCTCGGCGGTCGCCAGCGGTGCACGGGTCGTGGCCGTGGACTCCCACGTCGTGCTCGACCCGCCCGCCGGCGTCTCCCGCGCGTCGTCGCTGCTGCACGTCGACCTCGACGTGATCGCCCGCGTCGCGGCGGGCGAGACGCTGCACCTGCGCGACGCGGCCTGACCCCTCAGGCGGTGGGCGGCACCGGGGTGACGCCGATCGCCCGCTCCACCGCACCGACGGGG
Source organism: Cellulomonas sp. KH9 (assembly GCF_900114185.1). GTDB lineage: Bacteria > Actinomycetota > Actinomycetes > Actinomycetales > Cellulomonadaceae > Cellulomonas. The sequence continues at coordinate 451,758 of NZ_FOSE01000002.1, read as the reverse complement.
ACCTCGGGGGGAGTGCCGCCGAACGCGGGGCACCGGTCGCGGAACGCGCACCAGTCGCACAGCCGCGACGGTCGCGGCCGCCAGTCGCCGGCGCGGGCCGTGTCCTCGATGCCGGCCCAGATGGACCGGACCCGCGCCTCGAGGGTGTGCATCTCCGGCTCGGTCGGCTCATGGGTGACCACCACGCCGTCGCCCAGGTACGCCAGCTGCAGCCGCTTGGGCAGCACCCCCCGCGTGCGCCACACGACGTACGCGTAGAACCGCATCTGGAACAGCGCCGAGCCCTCGTAGCCCGCCCGTGGGGAGCGGCCCGTCTTGTAGTCGACGACCCGCACCCACCCGTTGGGGGCGACGTCCACCCGGTCGACCACGCCGCGCAGCTGGGGTCCGTCGGGCAGGTCGTGCCGCACCTGCAGCTCGCGCGCCCGCGGCTCCAGGCGTGTGGGGTCCTCGAGCGTGAACCACGTCGCGAGCAGGCGCTCGGCCTCGGCGAGGAACTCCGCGCGCTCGGCGTCGGTGGTGTGCAGCGCGCCGTACCGCGGGTCCTGCTCGAGCAGCTCGGCCCAGCGCGCGGGCAGGGACGCACACGCCGCGGCGAGCGTGCGCTCGGGTGCCGGCAGGTCGAACAGCGTCTCCAGCGCCGCGTGCACGAGCGTGCCCCGCGCCGCCGCCGGCGACGCCGGCTCGGGGAGCCGGTCCACCACGCGGAACCGGAACAGCAGCGGGCACTGCAGGAAGTCGTTGGCGCGCGAGGGGGACAGGCCGGGGGTGCGCCGCTCGGCGGGCGGGTCCGCGACGACGACGTCGGGGACCGCGTCCCCGGGCGCCGCACCGGCCGGCCGGTCCGTCCCGGGCGCACCGTCGGTCGCCTGCGGTCGGTCGGTGCTCTCGGCCTGCTCGGTGTCCACGCTCACGGCACGAGGGTAGGCGCGACCGCCCACACGACCGCCCGCACGGCGCTGCACGCGCCTCCCTCGGACGCGCCGCCCGGCGCGCCGCCGGCCGCGGGGACGTGCCTGCCCGGCCACGAGCGGGGACGCCACGGCCGCGACCGTAGGCTGGGTGCGTGAGCGCACCGCGACCCGACCGTCGGACCGGCTGGGTGCTCGGCCACGTGGCCGGGGCACCCGTCGTCCTGGCCCCGAGCTGGCTGCTGGCCGCCGTGGTCCTGACGCTCGTGTTCACGCCCAGCGTGCGCACGTGGACCGGCGCGGGTGGCGGGGTGCTGCCGTACGTCGTGGCCCTCGTCTTCGTGGTGCTGCTGTTCGCCTCGGTCCTGGTGCACGAGCTCGCGCACGGCCTCGTCGCCAAGGCGCGGGGGCAGCAGCCGCGCGAGTTCGTCCTGACGCTGTGGGGCGGGCACACCACGTTCGGCGGCGCGGCACCCTCACCCGGTACCAGCGCGCTCGTCGCGGTCGTGGGGCCGGTCGCGAACCTCTTGCTCGCGGGCGGGTTCCTGCTGCTGGCCGACCACGTCGCGCCCGACGGCAGCGTGCTGCAGGCGATGACCTGGGCCGGCGCGGTCGCCAACGGGTTCGTCGGCCTGTTCAACCTGGTGCCCGGCCTGCCGCTGGACGGCGGGCGCATCCTCGAGGCCGCCGTGTGGGCGGCCACCGGCGACCGGCACCGCGGCAGCGTCGTCGCCGGCTGGACGGGCCGAGTCGTCGCGGTGGGCGTCGTGCTGCTGGTCCTCGTCCGGCCGTACGTCACGGGCGGCACGCCCGACCTCGGCACCGTCGCCTGGGCCGCGCTGATCGGTGCGTTCCTGTGGTCCGGTGCGTCCGGCGCGGTGCGTGCGGGCCGCACGGGGCGCGTCGTCGACGCGATGACGATCGGCACCGTCGGCCGGCCGGCCGTCGTGGTCGGGGTCCGGTCGTCGCTGGCGCAGGCGCGGACCACCGCCGCCGCGGCGCACGCCGCGGAGGTGGTCGTCATCGCCCCCGACGGCAGGCCCGCCGCGTACGTGGACGCCGACGCGGCCGCGCGCGTCCCCGCCGAGCTGGCCGGCAGCACGGACGTCCTCGCGGTCGCCACCCCGCTGCCCGCGGGCACCGTGGTGGACGGCACCCTGACCGGGGACGCGCTGCTGGAGGCGCTGTCCCGCGCGTCCGCGAACGGTCCCGTGATGGCGGCCGTCGTCGACGGCCGGGTGGTCGCGCTGGTGCGGACGGCGGACGTCGTCGCCGCACTGCGGCACTGACGCACCGCCGGGGTGCGGCGGCGCTCCCGGGGGACACCGCCGGGGCCGCGGGCTAGATTCGGCCCAGGATCGCGTCCAGCCCCGGGGGGACGGCATGACGACGACCGTGCGCACGTCGACGTCGACGCGCGACGCAGGGCGGCCGCCCGTCGGCAAGACGACGGCGCCGCACCCCCCGACGCTGCAGGTGGACAGACCGCGGTGCACCGCGGCGCTCGCCGAGGCGCTCGCGTCGCACGGCGTGACCGCGGTGACGGCACCCGCCGGCTACGGCAAGTCCACGCTCGTCGGGCAGTGGGGCGCGGGCCACCCCGGGCCCGTGGCGTGGGCGAACCTCGACGCCTTCGACGACGTGCCGCAGCTCGTCCGGCTGCTGGCCACGTCCGTCGCGCTCGCCGTCCCGGGCTCATCCGCCGCGGACGCGTTGCACCGGGTCGTCGCAGCCACGCGCTCCGGGAGCGTCACCACCCTGACCGGGGCGCTGCTCGCGGCGCTCGAGCGGCTGGAGCAGTCCGTCGTGCTGGTCGCCGACGACGTGCACGAGCTGCCGCTGGAGAGCGTCCGGACCGTCCTCGAGCCCCTCGTCCGCTACCGTCCCGACCTCCTGCGCCTGGTCCTGACCAGCAGGTACGACGCCGCGCTGCCCCTGCACCGGCTGCGGGTGCAGGGCGCCCTGGGCGAGCTGCGCACCGACCGGCTCGCGTTCACGCCCGAGGAGGTGGCCGCACTGGTCCGGGCCGACGGCCACCGGCCCGACGCGCAGCGGGTCGCCCGGCTGCACACCGTCACCCGCGGCTGGCCCGTGGCCGTTCGCCTGGCCCTCGTCACGGGCGACGAGGACGGCGTCGACGCGCGTCTGGACGGCATGGAGGCGTCCCAGGTGCCGCTGACCGGGTACCTGGTCGAGGAGGTCCTCGGCTCGCTGCCGGACCGGCTGCGCACGCTGCTGCTCACCGGCAGCGTCTGCGAGACGCTCGACCCCGCCCTGGCGGAGCGTCTGGTGCCCGGCGGGGCCGCCGCGCTCGCCGAGTGCGTCGCGCGGGAGCTCTTCGTCACCCCCGTGGCCCGGAGCGGCCGACCCGTGCAGTACCGGTGGCACGACCTCGTCGCCACGCACACCCGCATGGCCTTCGAGCGGAACGACCCCGCCGGTGCGGCACGTGCGCACCGCGTGGTCGCCGAGCACCGGCGCCGCACCGACCCCGCTGCCGCGGTGCGCCACGCACTCACCGCCGGTGACGTGCCGCTCGCGGTCGAGGTCCTGGCCGACCAGTGGCCCGAGATGCTCGTGCGGGGCGACGCCCTCGTCGTCGAGCGGCTCGTCGACGCGATCCCCGTCGCGGTGTCCGCGACGCCCGACCTGCAGGTGGCGCTCGCCGCGGCCCGCACCTTCCGTCACGCGGCCTCCACCGGGGGGCCGGACGGCGCGCCGGCGGCGGTCGTGCGGTGCGTCGAGCTCCTCGCCGGCGACGCGGGCGCACCGCAGGAGATGACCGCTGCCGCCCGCGCGCTGCTCGCGGCCGAGCCGCTGCGCCCGTCCGACCGCGCCCTCGGCCTGTACCTGCTGGGCCGGGCGGAGGCGCAGCGGGCCGCCGACGCGGCGCCCGCCGTGCAGCACCTCGCGGAGGCGCGGGACCTGGCCACGGCCCGCGGCTGGACCGCCGTCGCCGTCGCGTGCCGCGCGGAGACGTGCGTCGCGCTGCTGCACGGCGACGACCCGGGCGAGGCGGAGCGGCTCGCGGCGGACGTCCTGGCCGAGGCGGCGGTCCACGGCTGGGCGGGCAGCGGCGTCACCGCGGGCGCCTCCCACGTCCTCGGCGTGCTCGCCTACTGGCGCGGGGACTTCGCCGCGGCGGCCGAGCACCTCGAGCAGGTGCTGGGCGCGACCGGCGCGGCGCGCCCGGAGCCGACCGCCGCCGCGGGTGCGCACCTGGCCCTCGTCGGCATCGACGCGCACGACCCGGCCGTCCTCGCGCGGGCCCGCCACGCGCTGGCAGCCGTCGACGACCGCGCGGTGCTCCCGCCCGAGGTCCAGGACCTCCTGCTCGCCGTTCGGGTGCGGGACCGTGCGGCGCACGAGCGGCCGACCGAGGCGCTGGCCCTGCTCGCGGACGCCGCGGGCAGCGTCGCGTACGGGCCGCTGAGCCGGTGCTGGGAGGCCGAGCTGCGGCACCGGGCCGGGGACACCGCGGGGGCGTGGCGGGCGCTCGGGCGTCCACCCGGGCAGGACGCGCCGCGGGACGACGCCCACGAGGACGACGTGCCTGTCAGCGATGCGCCCGGCGACGACGTACCCGGCGGCGACGTGCCCGGCGGTGCCGCGTCCGGCCGGGGGCACCGGCCGGTGCGGGTGCTCGCCGCGCTGGTGCGCGCGCGGCTCGCCCCGGACCGGCGCACCGCGCACGCGGCGCTGGAGACGGCGCTCGACCTGGCCGCACCGCTCGGGCTGGTCACGCCGTTCCTGGCCGACGACCCCGGCTGGCGCGCGCTGCTGTCGGAGCACCTCGAGCGGGCGGGGCGCCACGAGGCCCTCGTGACGCAGGTCCTCGCGCGACTCGCCGACGCGCCGGTGATGACGCGCTCGTCGTGGGACCTGACGCCGCGCGAGCGCGACGTCCTGGTCCGGCTGCGCACCACCGCGACCGCCGAGGAGATCGCCGCGGGGCTCTTCGTGTCCGTCAACACCGTCAAGACGCACCAGCGCGCGATCTACCGCAAGCTCGGCGTGGCCGGTCGACGGGCCGCCGTCCGCACGGCCCTGGAGCGCGGGCTGGTCTGACACGGGCGTGTGCGTCTGACACGGGCGTGCGCGGCTCGGCGCGCCGCCGCAGTCCCGTCGGTGATCATGCCGGCGGGCGCGGCGGGGGGACGTCGTCGGGGACGCGGTAGATCTCCGCGATGGTCATGCCCAGGTCCGTGAGCAGGGCCACGAGGCCGGTCAGCGCGGCGGCGTCGGGCAGCCGGCAGGACAGCGCGGCACCGTCCGGTGTGGGCGCCGCCACGACGTCGGCGAAGTCCGCGAGCGACGCGAGGTCGTGCGCGGCCGACACGACGCGGATGTGGTAGAGCATCAGGCCTCCTCGCTCCCGCGGACGAGCCTGGCAGGGGCGTGGCGTGGCGGCGTCATGCCCACCGGATGACGCCGTGGCGGCCGCAGCGCCCGCGGCCGCCGGGTGACCCCCACCGGACCGCCCCCCGCACCCGGTGCGAGCGGCCCCGGGCGCCGTCGGAGCGCGTCGGCCGCGGCGCGCGCTCATCCGCGCCGGGTGAGGCACGGCGGCGCGCCCCGGGTGACAGTGGCAGCCGGTGCCCCGTGCGGGCGGACCCGAGGAGAGCGCCATGCGTCGTCCCCGTCTCGTCGTCGTCGTCCTGCTGAGCCCCGTGGCGCTGCTGCTGGCCCAGTGCTCGACCGGGACGCCCGAGGCAGCCACGACCCGCGCGTGCGAACGGGCCCAGGACCTCGCGACCGCGCTCGCCTCGCTGGACGAGACGATCGGCGAGGGAGCCCCGCTCGCCGACGTCCAGGACGCGGCCCAGCGCGCCGGGGACGCGCAGGACGCCCTCGACGACGCGGCCGGCGACCTCGCGCGCGATCGCGTCGACGCCGTCGACGCCGCCTGGGAGCGGGTCGACGACGGGATCGACGCGCTGGCGGACGACGCGGCCGTCACCGCCGGGGCCGACCGTCTGCAGGAGGACGTCGCCGTGGTCGAGGAGGCACGGGTCGACCTGGTGGCCGAGCTGGGCTGCTGAGACGGTGGGCGCCGCGGGGCGCCTAGACTCGTCGCCCGTGACCTCCGACGACGCCGCCGTGCCCGCACCGACCGGGGCCGCCCAGCGGCGCGGTCCCTTCCGCGTCGGCGAGCGCGTCCAGCTGACCGACCCGCGCGGTCGCCTGCACACCATCACGCTGCACCCCGACGGCGCCTTCCACACGCACCGCGGCTACCTGCGGCACACGGACCTGATCGGCGCGAGCGAGGGCGTCGTCGTGCAGAACACGTCGGGCATCGCCTACCTCGCGCTGCGCCCGCTGCTGGCCGACCACGTGCTGTCGATGCCGCGCGGTGCCGCGGTCGTCTACCCGAAGGACGCCGGCCAGATCGTCACGATGGGTGACGTGTTCCCCGGCGCCACCGTCGTCGAGGCGGGCGTGGGCTCCGGCGGGCTGACGCTGTCCCTGCTGCGCGCCGTGGGTGACGGTGGGCGCCTGGTGTCCATCGAGCGCCGGGAGGACTTCGCCGCGATCGCGCGCGGCAACGTCGAGACGTTCTTCGGCGGTCCGCACCCCGCGTGGGACCTGCGGCTCGGCGACCTGTCCGACGTGCTGCCCACGGCCGCGGAGCCGGGCACGGTGGACCGGGTGGTGCTCGACATGCTGGCGCCCTGGGAGAACCTCGACGCGGTCGCGACCGCGCTCGCGCCCGGCGGCGTCCTGGTCTGCTACGTGGCGACGACGACCCAGCTGTCCCGCCTGGCCGAGGACGCGCGGTCGGACGGCCGGTTCACCGAGCCCGAGGCGTGGGAGTCGATGGTGCGCGGGTGGCACCTCGAGGGTCTGGCGGTGCGTCCGCAGCACCGCATGGTCGGCCACACCGGCTTCCTGCTCACGACCCGCCGGCTCGCCGACGGCGTCGAGCCGCCGCACCGCAAGCGGCGCCCCGCCAAGGGGTCGTACCCCGTGGCCGACGACGGTGCGCCCGTGACCGACCCCGAGCTGTGGTCGCCCGAGGCGATGGGGGAGCGCGAGACGTCCGCGAAGAAGATCCGTCGCGTGCGGCGCGAGCTGCACGTCGCCCCCGAGGACCTCGGGCCGCAGGGTCCTGCCACGGGCGACTGACCTCCGGTGTGCGTCCGGCCGGTGGGTGGCGCGTGTCCGGGGCGCGCCGTCCACCCTGCGGGACGCCCTCGACCCGCGGGCCGCGACACGCGCCAGGTGTTGACACCTGCGGTTAGTGTCGTCTGACCAGCAGGCACAGCGGCGTGCACGGTGGACCGGAGGAAGGGCGCATCGCGCGGAACGGAGGCCGAGCACCATGACCGAACCGGCTGTCCCCGGACGTGACCTGCACCGCGAGCTCGCGGTGCTGGCAGCGAAGAACGAGCGGCTGAGCGAGGCGCTCGTCGCGGCACGCGAGCAGATCCTCGAGCTCAAGCGGCAGGTGGACGACCTCGCCAAGCCGCCCGGCACCTACGCCACCTTCCTCGGTGCGCGTGACGACGGGACGGTGGACATCGTGTCCGCCGGCCGCAAGATGCACGTGGGCGCGAGCCCGACCCTCGACGTGCACCGCCTGCGCCCCGGCCAGGAGGTCATGTTGAACGAGGCGCTCACGGTCGTCGAGGCCGGCGGCTACGAGCAGGTCGGCGAGATCGTCACCGTCAAGGAGATGCTCGGCGAGGGGCGCGCGCTCGTCGTCGGGCGCGGCGACGAGGAGCGTGTCGTGCGCTTCGCCGGCCAGGTGGCCGACGCAGGCGTGCGCGTCGGCGACGCACTGACGATCGATCCGCGCAGCGGGTTCGTGTTCGAGGTCATCCCGCGGGCCGAGGTCGAGGAGCTCGTCCTCGAGGAGGTCCCGGACATCGACTACACCGACATCGGCGGTCTGGGCCCGCAGATCGAGGCGATCCGGGACGCGGTCGAGCTGCCGTTCCTGCACCCCGAGCTCTTCCGGGAGCACGGCCTCAAGCCGCCGAAGGGCGTGCTGCTGTACGGCCCGCCCGGCTGCGGGAAGACCCTCATCGCCAAGGCGGTCGCGCACTCGCTGGCCGCGACGGCGGCCGCCGCGCGCGGTGCGGACGTCGCAGAGGCGCGGTCGTACTTCCTCAACGTCAAGGGCCCCGAGCTGCTCAACAAGTACGTGGGTGAGACGGAGCGGCACATCCGCCTGATCTTCGCGCGTGCCCGCGAGAAGGCGTCGCAGGGTCACCCGGTCGTCGTGTTCTTCGACGAGATGGAGTCGCTGTTCCGCACCCGTGGCACGGGTGTGTCCAGTGACGTGGAGACGACGATCGTGCCGCAGCTGCTGGCCGAGATCGACGGTGTCGAGCGGCTGGACAACGTCATCGTCATCGGGGCGTCCAACCGCGAGGACATGATCGACCCCGCGATCCTGCGGCCCGGCCGGCTCGACGTGAAGATCAAGATCGAGCGCCCCGACGCGGAGGGTGCGCGCGAGATCTTCGCGAAGTACCTCACCGCGGACCTGCCGATCCACGACGACGACATCGCCGAGCACAGCGGGTCGGCGTCCGCGGCGGTCGAGGCCATGATCTCGCGCGTCGTCGAGCGCATGTACTCCGAGGCGGACGAGAACCGGTTCCTCGAGGTCACGTACGCCAGCGGCGACAAGGAGGTGCTGTTCTTCAAGGACTTCAACTCCGGCGCCATGATCCAGAACGTCGTCGACCGCGCCAAGAAGTCCGCGATCAAGGACCTGCTGTCCACCGGGCAGCGCGGCATCCGCGTGGACCACCTGCTCGCGGCGTGCGTGGACGAGTTCAAGGAGAACGAGGACCTGCCCAACACGACCAACCCCGACGACTGGGCCCGGATCTCCGGCAAGAAGGGCGAGCGGATCGTGTTCATCCGCACGATCGTCCAGGACAAGAAGGGCATCGAGGCGTCGCGGACCATCGAGAACGTCACGAGCACCGGCCAGTACCTGTGACGTCCCCCGCGTGAGCGGTCCGGCGGGGTGCCCGCGCGGCGGTGACCGCCTCGCGGGCACCCGCGGCCGGTCCTCCCGGCGGCGCCTAGGGTGGACGGCGTGACCGTGCGCCGCGTGATGGGCATCGAGACCGAGTACGGCGTCCTGCAGCCGGGCCGGCCGCTGGCGAACCCCATGCTGCTGTCGAGCCACGTGGTGGCCGTGCACGCGGCCGCGCGCGAGGCGGGCCGCTCGCGGGCGCGCTGGGACTACGACGACGAGGACCCGCTGCACGACGCGCGGGGGTTCCACCTGCAGCGCGCCGCCGCGCACCCGTCGATGCTGACGGACTCGCCGACGGTCCCGGCGCCGTCCGGCGACGGCCCGCAGGCCATGCCGCGCTCCGAGGGCGAGGAGTACGAGGACCCCGGCGCCGCGAACGTGATCCTCACCAACGGGGCGCGGCTGTACGTCGACCACGCGCACCCGGAGTACTCCTCGCCGGAGGTGACGACCCCCCTCGACGCGGTGCGGTGGGACCGGGCCGGCGAGCTCGTCATGCTCGAGTCGGTGCGCCGGCTCGCGGCGAGCCCCGCGCTGCCGGACGTCACGCTGTACAAGAACAACGTCGACGGCAAGGGGGCCACGTACGGCACCCACGAGAACTACCTCGTCGAGCGGTCGGTCCCGTTCGCGGACCTGGTCGCCGGTCTGACGACGTTCCTGGTGACGCGCCAGGTGTTCACCGGGGCGGGGCGGGTCGGGCTGGGGCAGCGCGGTGAGCACCCGGGGTTCCAGCTGTCGCAGCGTGCGGACTACATCGAGGCCGAGGTCGGCCTGGAGACGACGTTGCGTCGTCCGATCGTCAACACCCGCGACGAGCCGCACGCCGATCCCGCGCGCTGGCGGCGCCTGCACGTCATCATCGGCGACGCCACGATGCTGGAGCCGGCGACGTACCTGCGGCTCGGGACGACCTCGCTCGTGCTCTGGCTGCTGGAGCAGGCCACGGCGGGCGGTGCCGCGCGACGGGCGGCGCAGCGCGTCGAACGGCTGGCGCTGCGCGATCCGGTGCAGGCCGTGCACCGGGTCAGCCACGACCTCGGCCTCGGCGAGCGGCTGGAGCTGGTCGACGGGCGCCGGCTCACGGCCCTCGAGCTCCAGGCGGAGTACCTGGACGCGGTCCGTGAGGCGCTCGATGCGCAGGGCGCCGAGCCCGACGACGCGACGCGGGACGTGGTGGCGCGCTGGGGGTCGTTGCTGGAGCGCCTGGGGACCGAGCCCGCGTCCTGCGCTCGGGAGGTCGAGTGGCTCGCGAAGCTGCGCCTGCTCGACGGCATGCGCCGGCGGGACGGCCTGGCCTGGGACCACCCGCGCCTGGCCGCGGTGGACCTGCAGTGGTCGGACGTGCGGCCCGAGCGAGGGCTGTACCACCGGCTCGCGGCCGCCGGGGCGGTCGAGCTGCTGGTGACGCCGCAGGACGTGGCCGACGCCGTGCAGCACCCGCCGCAGGACACCCGCGCGTACTTCCGCGGGGAGGCGGTCGCGCGCTACGGCTCGGAGATCTCGGCGGCCAGTTGGGACTCGGTGGTGTTCGACGTGCCCGGCACCCAGACGTTGCAGCGGGTGCCCATGCGGGACCCGTTGCGTGGCACCAGGGCGCACGTGGGTGAGCTCCTGGACCGGAGCCCGGACGCCCGTTCGCTGCTGGCGGCGCTGGGCGGCTGACCCCGCCCTCAGCGCATCTCGCCGACGAACCGCACCGCCTCGCGGGCCTCCTGCACGCGCTTCTCGTACGTCACCCCGAGCCCGAGCACGAGCGTGCCGCCCACCGCGAGCAGGACCCATCCGTCGATCGCGGCCAGGGCGCCCGCCGCGATCGGGCTGAGCACCACGACCAGCGTCACGAGCACGGCCCCGGCCCCCAGCAGGAACGGGGCCTGCCGGCGGCGTGCCGCACCGGTGACGACCGAGGCCACGCCGAGCGCGAGGAGCAGGGTCGCCCGCCACCCCGCGGGCTCGGCCACGAGGAGGGCGAGCGGCGCCCCGAGCGTGAGCACCAGCGGGCCGCCGAGGTGGGTCCACGAGCCCCGTGCCGGGTCCCGCCGCAGGCGCTGGACCCCCAGGGCGAGCGTCAGCAGGCCGAGCACCGTCCAGGGGACGTCGGCCGGCTCGGGTCCGCCGCGCAGGGCCAGCAGGGTGGTGGCGAACGCCGCGATCGTCAACCCCGACGCGGTGCCCACGCGGTCGCGGGCCCACCACGCCACAGCGGCCCCCGCGCCCAGCACGACGACCCCGCGTGCGGTGCCGAGCGCCGTCGCGTCCACCGCCGCGAGGGTGGGCAGGACGAGCAGACCGACCAGCAGGCACCGCAGCACGGTGCCCGCGTGGCGACCCGGCCACGTGCGGCGGTGCGCGAGCCCGACCCCCCACGTGAGGACGGCGACGCCCTCCACCGCGAGCACCGACGGGACCACCTGACCCGGCCGGTGCACGAGCGACTCCGCCCACGGCCCGACGGCGGCCACGATGAGTGCGGCGCCTGTGAGCACCGGGGCCACGTACCGCGCCGCGAGCAGTACGCCGGCGGTCGGCACCGGGCGCCGCGGGCCGGCGGGGGCGGGCCGCGGGTCGGCGCCGTCCGGGCGGTTCCCGTGCCCGGCGCGGGCCACCAGGGCCAGGCCGAGCAGCGCCGCCGCCGTGACCCACCACACGACCGGGCGTGCGTCGGGCGTCCGCAGGAGCACGGACGGGACGAGTGCGAGCAGTCCCGCCACCGTCCAGGCGCGGGGGACGTCACCGCGGCGTGCGGCGAGCGCCACGGTGGCCAGCGTCACCACCCCGGCGGCCGCGAGCGGCAGGTCCGCGAGCGGCGGCACGCCGCCGCCGGGGGCCCGCGCGACGATGACCGCCGTGCCCGTGGCGGCGGCCCCCGCGAGCAGCAGCAGTCCCAGGCCCGCCAGTCCGGCGCCGGCGCCGGCCGCCGGCGCGTCACCGGCCGGGCCCGCCGCGCGGGGCCGCGGCAGCGGCGCGCGCAGGCGTCGCCCGCTCGCCCCGCCGCCGAGCGCGAGGACGACGGCCGCACCAGCGAGCACGAGGCCGCGGACCGTCGCGGCCGGGCCCGCGGGCGCGGCGAGCGCGGCGATCACCGTGGGGACGGTCGCCGCGACGACGACCGCCCAGGGTGCGGCCGTGTCGACGACCGCACGCACCCGGGGCCCGCGGGCGGTCCCCGCACACAGCAGCAGCGCGGCCGCCGCCGGCCAGGACCAGGCCTCCACGGCAACCGTGCCGTCGGGTAGCCACGGGCCGCTGACCACCGCGCCGGGGGTCACCGCTGCGACGACCGCACGGGCGATCGGACCGAGGAGCACCAGCAGCGCGGCCAGCCCGCACAGCAGCTCACCGGCCGCCGGTCGACGCGGCGCGACGAGCACCGCGGCCGCGGTCAGGGCGACGGTGACGCCTGCGGTGAGCAGCCCGCGGTCCACCCACCGGGTGCCCACCTCGAGCACGGCGGGCAGCACGGCCGTCGGCAGGGTGGCCGACGCCAGACCGGCGACCATCAGACCGGCAGCGCCGGCTCGGTCCCGGGTCACGCGCCAGGCGCCGACCCCGGCGACCACGAGGGCCGGCGGCAGCGTCCAGACCTCGACGGCGCTGGCGTCGCGCACGCCCAGGACCGACCACCACGCGCACGTCGCCAGGGCCAGCGCCAGCCACCACACCCGCGAGCGCCCCGGGCCCAGCGCCCACGCGGCTGCTCCGACGGCGGCGAGCACCAGCGCCACCGCGAGGGGCGCCTGGCCCTGGGCGGTCGCCGCGGCCAGGCCACCCGCGACGACGGCCGTGCCGGCCACCTCGACCGTGACCCGTCCCGCGGGGGCGGCGCGCGGGGCCGCGGGTGCGGCCACGGCCCAGGCCACGGCGCCCACGAGCGTGACGAGCAGGGCCGTGCCCGTCGCGCCGGGACGCCCCAGCGCGAGGTGGGCCGTGGTGACGACCAGGGCCGCGACGGGTGCCGCGGCGCCGGCTCCCGCGGTCACGTGGTCGGCGCCCCAGCGTCGCCCGTCCCGCAGCAGCACCGCGACGAGCGCCACGGCCGCCGCGGCGACGGCGAGGGGCGCCACGGTGACGAGCGACGTCAGGGTGGCGAGCCGGGTGCCGTGCGTGGCGGCCTCGTGCGCGTGCGCGGTCGCCGACGCCCAGGAGACCGCGACCGCGACGGCGGCCAGCCCGAGGGCGGTGTCGCGCTCGGCGGCGTCGGCGGTGCCCAGGCGGTGCGCCCGGACCAGCAGCGCGCCGGTCACCGGCGCGACCGCCAGGGCGAGCGCGGTGGCGACCGGTAGGTCGGCGGCCGCTCCCGCGGTCGTGCCGGCCGCCACCAGGAGGAGGGCGGCCGTGGCGGTCGAGGCGGCCCCCGACCGTGCAGCGGCCGACCAGGTCCGCGCGTGGCCGGCGATCGCCGCGGGGACGAGCAGCGCGGCGGCCGTCCACCCGGGGTGCGGCAGCGCGCCGAGGACCGCGAGGACACCGGCCGCGACCGCCCCGGTGCGGACGGCCGCCCGGCCGAGCCGCCGGGCGGTCCCGGGGGTGAGCAGCACGGCGGCGACGGCGCCCTGCGCGCCCACGGCCACGACCGGTGCCGCGGGGCCGACGGCCGTCAGGACGGGCGCGACGACCGCGAGACCCACGACCACCCCGCGCCACGCGAGCGCGCCGGCCCGCGCGACGGTGCCCTGCTCGCCCCGGGCGACGAGCGCCGCGAGCGCGCCGGCGGCGGCGAGCGCGCCGACGGCGGCGGCACCGACCCGCGGGGCGCTCCCGGGGGCGGGGTCCTGCAGGAGGTGCGTCGTGGCCACCGTCACGAGGACGAGGCCGGCCCACGAGGCGGCGGGCACGGTCGTCGCGAGCGCGGCGCGGGCGCCGGTCCGTACGTCGACGCGCCAGGCCGCGGGGACCACCGCGGCCACGCGCAGCAGGCCGCCCGCGGCGAGGCACGTGCCGACCACGCCCGCGAGGGACGCCAGGACCGCGTCCGTCGCGCGGGCCGCCCCCGTGACGCCGACCACGGCCGTGGCGCACGCGGCGGCCGGCGCCAGTGCCGCGGTCACGCCCGCCGTCCACGCCCAGGCCGTGCGCGGGCCGGTGCCGCTGCGCGCGCCCGAGGGCGGTGCGACCGCACCGCGCGCCTCCACCACCACCTGGAGGGCCGCCACGGCGGCGACGCCCGTGAGGGCCGCCACGGCCGGCCACGCCGTGCCGCCGGGGCCGGTGACCGTGCCGACCAGCGCCGTGACCGCGGCCGCCGGCAGCAGACCGGCGGCCGCGGCGTGCAGCACCGTCCGCTCCGCGCGGGAGTGCACCCAGGGCGCCACCGCGCGCACGGCCGTGAGAGCCCCGGCGAGCAGCAGCAGCGCGGCGGCCGTGGCGGCGTCCGGTGCGGTGACCAGCCAGGCGAGCGGCGTCAGCGGGACCAGCGCGGCACCGGCGACCGCGCCCACGCGCAACCGCGACCGGACGCCCCAGGCCGTGAGCAGCCCCGCGCAGACGAGGGCGGACAGACCGGCCTGCGTCGGGCCGTCCCCGACGACGAGCGCCCCGGTCGCGCGGACCGCCCAGGCGTCCAGCAGGAGCAGGACGACCGCCACCGCGCCCACCGCCTCGGAGCCCTGCGGGAGGCTGCGCGCGCGCAGCCACGACGCGAGGCCGAAGACCACGACGGTGCCGACGGCGACGACGAGCGCCCGGCCGCCGAGCCCCATCACGTCCCAGGCGAGGACGAGGAACGCGATGCTCGCCGCGACCAGCAGCGCCGCGCCGACGACCTGCAGGACGGTCTGCACCCGCCACGGCCGCCGCGGCGCGGCGGGGGGAACGGGGGGCACGGGTGCCACGGCCGGCCGGGCGGCCCGCGGCACGGCGTGCGTCGCCGTCGCGGCGGTCGCGGCCGGGACGGCAGGTCGCCGGACCGCCGGGGCGGGCGCCGCCGGTGCCGGGTGCCGGGTCGGCGGGACGCCCGGGGGCGCCGGCGTGGGCGCCCCGCGGCGCGTGGCCGCCCGCAGCTGTGCCGCCCGCAGCGCCTCGACCCGGTCCTGACGCGCCCGCAGCGCGTGGACCACGGCCTGGCTGTCCCGCCAGACCAGCGCACCGTCCGGTCCGGAGACGTCGAGCGCGCACCCGCCGCAGCGGCCGGCGCTCAGCGGGGCGGCGCACGCGGGGCACAGCGTCGGGTCCTGCAGCGCACGCAGCACGCGGCCGTAGAGAGTCTCGGGCATGCGCGCATCGTGCCAGGCCACCGCCCCTGCGGACCCCTCGTCCACAGCCCGTGCGCGTGCCGGACCACCCGGGTGGCCCAGAGCAGCGCCCGCGGCGGCGCGCCGTCCGTGGCGTGGTCACGGGTACGGCGACGGGGTGTTGGGCCTAGGGTGGTCGAGCGAGCACGCGGCACGTGGTCGCAGGACGGAGATCACCATGGCTGGGCAGGATCAGGTCAGGCACGGTCACGAGGACGAGCCGGTCGACGAGCCGGCCCCGCCCGCCCCGTCGGCGGCGGGCGCGCAGGCCCGGGACGCCGAGGTCGACGCGCTGCTCGAGGAGATCGACGACGTCCTGGAGCAGAACGCCGAGCAGTTCGTGCGCGGGTTCGTCCAGAAGGGCGGGCAGTGAGCGCCGATGACACCGAGCGACTCGTCCGGGCGGCTCCCGCACGCCTTCACGACCCCCGGCACACCCTCGTTCGTCGACTTCCTGTCGGGGTACGCCCCTGACCTGCTCCCGGGACGCCGACCCGTCCCGGTGGGCGACCTGCAGGCGCCGCACGCCACGACGATCGTCGCGCTGACGTTCGACGGCGGCGTCGTCATGGCGGGGGACCGGCGCGCCACGATGGGCTCGATGATCGCGAGCCGGCACATCGAGAAGGTCTTCCCGGCCGACGAGTTCTCCGCCGTGGGCATCGCCGGCACCGCCGGTCTGGCCATCGAGCTGGTGCGGCTGTTCCAGCTCGAGCTGGAGCACTACGAGAAGATCGAGGGCAGCCTGCTGTCGCTCGACGGCAAGGCCAACCGGCTGGCCACCATGATCCGCGGCAACCTGGGGCTCGCCATGCAGGGGCTGGCGGTCGTCCCGCTGTTCGGCGGCTACGACCTGGACCTCGGTGCGGGCCGGATCTTCTCGTACGACGTGACGGGCGGGCGCTACGAGGAGCACGGGCACCACGCGGTGGGCTCCGGCTCGGTGTTCGCGCGCGGCTCGCTCAAGAAGCGCTGGCGTCCCGACCTCGACGCGGCCGGGGCGGTGCGGGTCGCCGTCGAGGCGCTCGTCGACGCCGCGGACGACGACTCCGCCACGGGCGGCCCCGACCGTGCGCGGCGGATCTGGCCCGTGGTCGCCACCGTGACGCAGGCCGGCTACCTGCGGGTGTCGGACGACGAGCTCGCCGCGGCGGTCGACGTCGTGGAGAACGGCCGGCGCAGCGCCCGGCGCGACGGAGGTGCCGCATGAGCATGCCGTTCTACGTCTCGCCCGAGCAGCTGATGAAGGACCGGGCCGACTACGCGCGCAAGGGCATCGCGCGCGGCCGGTCGGTCGTCGTCCTGCAGTACGACGACGGGATCGCCTTCGCCACGGAGAACCCGTCGCGCGCCCTGCACAAGATCTCGGAGATCTACGACCGGATCGCGTTCGCCGCGGTGGGCAAGTACAACGAGTTCGAGAACCTGCGCGTGGCCGGGGTCCGGTACGCCGACCTGCGCGGCTACTCCTACGACCGCGTCGACGTGACGGCCCGCGGGCTGGCGAACGCGTACGCCCAGACCCTGGGCACCGTGTTCACCACCGAGTCGAAGCCGCTCGAGGTGGAGCTGGTCGTCGTCGAGGTGGGGCGCGAGCCGGCGGGGGACCAGATCTACCGTCTGTCCTACGACGGCTCCGTCACCGACGAGCACGGGTGGGTCGTCATGGGCGGGCAGGCCGAGCGGCTGGCCACCGTGCTGGGCGGCGGGTGGCGACCCGGCATGACCCTCGCGCAGGTGCTGGGGCTCGCGGTGCGGGTGCTGGGCGGCACGGGCGAGGACGGTGCGCCCCGGGCGCTGGGCGCGGCGCAGCTCGAGGTCGCGGTGCTGGACCGCACACGGCCGCGGCGGGCGTTCCGGCGGCTGACCGGTGCGCTCCTGGAGGACGTCCTGGGCGGTGCCGGTGCGCCGACGGGCGGCGGGGACGAGCCGGTCGCACCCTGAGGGTGTGTCCCGGCGGCGCCGGACCGACGAGCGACGGGGAGTGACGCATGGACAGACGCATCTTCGGCCTGGAGACCGAGTACGGGGTCACGTGCGCGGCGCAGGACGGCCGTGGCCTGTCCGCGGACGAGGTCGCGCGGTACCTGTTCCGCAAGGTCGTCGCGTGGGGGAGGTCGTCGAACGTCTTCCTGCGCAACGGCTCGCGGCTGTACCTCGACGTCGGCTCGCACCCGGAGTACGCGACCGCGGAGTGCGACGACTGGCGCCAGCTGGTCACGCACGACCGCGCGGGCGAGCGGATCCTCGAGGGCCTGGTCGGCGACGCGCAGCAGCGGCTCGAGCACGAGGGCCTGCCGGGGCGGATCCACCTGTTCAAGAACAACACCGACTCGGCGGGCAACTCCTACGGGTGCCACGAGAACTACCTCGTGCGCCGGCAGGGAGACTTCGCGCGGCTGTCGGACGTGCTCGTCCCGTTCCTCATCACCCGCCAGATCCTCACCGGTGCCGGCAAGGTGCTCGCGACCCCGCGCGGTGCGGTCTACTGCCTCTCCCAGCGCGCCGACCACATCTGGGAGGCCGTCTCGAGCGCGACGACGCGCTCGCGGCCCATCATCAACACGCGCGACGAGCCGCACGCCGACGCCGAGCAGTACCGGCGGCTGCACGTGATCGTGGGCGACTCCTCGATGTCCGAGACCACGACGATGCTCAAGGTCGCGTCGACGGACCTGCTGCTGCGGCTCGTCGAGGCGGGGGTGACGATGCGCGACATGACGCTCGAGAACCCGATCCGCGCGATCCGGGAGATCAGTCACGACATGACCGGACGGCAGCCCGTGACGATGGCGTCCGGGCGCACGGTCACGGCGATCGACCTGCAGGAGGAGTACCTCGCGCGGGTCACGGAGTTCGTGACGGCCGAGATGGGCCCGTCGCCGGAGACCAAGCAGGTGCTCGACCTGTGGGAGCGAGGGCTGCGGGCGCTGCGCACGGGTGACCTGACGCTCGTCGAGCGCGAGCTGGACTGGGTCATCAAGTACCGGATGATCGAGCGCTACCGCGCCAAGCACGGCCTGGAGCTGTCGGACGTGCGCGTGCAGCGGCTCGACCTGGCCTACCACGACATCTCGCGCACCGAGGGGCTGTACAACCTGCTGGCGGCGCGTGGGCTCGTCGAGCGCGTGACGACCGACCTCGACGTCTTCGAGGCGACCGCGGTGCCGCCGCAGACGACCCGTGCCAAGCTGCGCGGCGACTTCGTGCGCGCCGCGCAGGACGCGCGCCGGGACTACACGGTCGACTGGGTGCACCTCAAGCTCAACGACCAGGCGCAGCGCACGGTGCTGTGCAAGGACCCGTTCCGCAGCGTCGACGACAGGGTGGAGCGGCTCATCGAGTCGATGTGACGCGGCCGGCGCGGGTCCGACGGCCTGCGGCCCGGACGTCGCGGCGTCGGCCCGCGCCGGGGTCGTACAGTGAGTCCCCGTCGAGGGCGGACCGGTGTGCGCGGTCCGCTCCGGCGTGACCGGTGGGACGACCTGGAGGAGGCACGGACGTGCGGTGGGTGGCTGCCCGACGCCTGACGGTGCTGGCCGTCGTGGGCCTGCTGACGGCGTGCAGCGCGGTCGCCCCGGTCGAGCCGGAGGTGACGGTCACCGGGGGCCCGGGGGAGGCGCCGACGGTCACGTACCTGACGCCGCTCACGGTCGACGGGACGCACCGGGAGACGGTCTGGCCCGGCACGGGTGCCGAGCTCGTCGAGGGCGCCCCCGTCCTCATCGACTTCTGGCTGGAGAACGCGACGGACGCGAGCCTGGTCAAGGAGAGCTACTCGACCAGCCCGACCCCCCGCCTCCTGACGGCCGAGGACCTCGGCACCGACCTGTACGAGACCCTCAAGGGCCAGCAGGTGGGTGCCCGGCTCCTGCAGGTGGTGCCCGGCGGCGCCGGCGTGGACTACCCGACGGTGACGGTCCTCGACGTGCTGCCGTCGCGCGCCGTGGGCGAGCCCGTCCCCCCGGACGCGTCGCTGCCGGTCGTGACCGAGGGCGGTGACGGCGGGTTCTCGCTGGCGCCCACCGGTACGGAACCCCCGGACTCGCTCGTGATCCAGCCGCTCGTGCGCGGGACGGGCCCGCAGGTCGCCGCCGGCGACGTCATCACGGTGCAGTACAGCGGGTTCGCGTGGGACGACGGCGCGCTGTTCGACTCCACGTGGCAGCACGGGCTGCCCGTCTCGTTCCTGCTCTCCGACGTGCCGCCGTGGGCCGAGGGGCTGGTCGACCAGCCTGCAGGCAGCCGCGTCATGCTCGTCGTGCCCCCCTCGTACTCCCTCGGTGTCACCGACAGCGAGGAGCTCTCCGGGAAGACGGTGGTGTTCGTGATCGACATCCTGGCCACGGGCAACCCTGCGCAGGGTGCCTCGTGAGCCTCGCGCTGCGGGTCATCCCGTGCCTCGACGTCGACGCGGGCCGCGTCGTCAAGGGCGTGAACTTCGAGAACCTGCGGGACGCGGGTGACCCGGTCGAGCTGGCGCGGCGGTACGACGCGGAGGGCGCCGACGAGCTGACCTTCCTCGACGTGTCCGCGTCGTCGTCGGACCGTGAGACCACCTACGACGTCGTGCGCCGGACCGCCGGCGAGGTCTTCGTCCCCCTGACCGTCGGTGGGGGGGTCCGCTCGCCGCACGACGTGGACCGCTTGCTGCGTGCCGGTGCCGACAAGGTCGGCGTCAACACCGCCGCGATCGCGCGGCCCGAGCTCATCACGGAGATCGCCGACCGGTTCGGCTCCCAGGTCCTCGTGCTGTCCGTGGACGCGCGACGGGCGACGGGCGACGTGCGCACGCCGTCGGGCTACGAGGTGACGACGCACGGTGGGCGCCGTGGCACGGGCATCGACGCGGTGGAGTGGGCGCACCGCGCCGTCGAGCTCGGCGTCGGTGAGGTCCTGCTCAACTCGATGGACGCGGACGGCACCACCGCGGGGTTCGACCTGGCGATGATCCGGGACGTCCGTGCGCGGGTGAGCGTGCCCCTGATCGCCTCGGGCGGGGCGGGCACCGTCGACCACTTCGTGGAGGCGGCTCGGGCGGGCGCCGACGCGGTGCTGGCGGCGAGCGTCTTCCACTTCGGCACGCTGACGGTGGGGCAGGTCAAGGACGCCCTGCGCGCGGCCGACGTCGTCGTGCGCTGACGGCGGACGCGCCCGGAGGGCCCGAGGGCACCCGGGAGGCGCTCCCGCCCGTGCAGGGCCGCGGTGAGCCGCCCACGGTGACCCGGCCCGCGCCGGCCCGCCCCACGGTGGCCTGCGCCGCGGTCAGGGCCCGGTGAGCAGGTCCCGGACCGCCTGCACGTCCTCCGGTGCGCCGTCGACGGTCACGTCCGCGGCCTGCAGCCGGCCGGAGACGGCGAGCACGAGCTCGCCCACGTCGCCGCGCAGGACGACCGTCCCGTGGCCGGCGCGGGGCCGGTGGACGGCCGAGCGGACGTCGTCGGTGCGCACGAGCACGACGCCGGGACCCAGGCCGCGCAGCCGCAACGGTGCCATCCGGACGAGCTGGGACCACAGCACCTCGGCCAGCTCCGGGGGAAGCTCGCGCGGCTCCCGGGTCCCGGACCCGCGGCGCACGTCCTCGGTGTGCACGAAGTACTCCGTGGTGTTCACGGTGTCACCGGCCCACGCCAGGGGGCTCCAGCGCGGCGGGAGTGCGGCGAACCGGTCGACGAGCGCGGTGTAGCCCGCCCGGTCCGCCGCGGTGTCCGCCAGGCGCTCGGTCGCCGCGGCGACGCCACCGCGCAGGGCACCCGCGGCCGTGGCCGGGCTCTCCCGGATCACCAGGTGGGCCGCCAGGTGCCGGGCCTGCCAGCCGTCGCACAGCGTGGGGTCGTGCGGGTCCGCGGCGCGCAGCGCGTCGGCCAGCCAGTCGCGTTCGGTCTCGTGCCACGTCATGCCACCGGATCGTGCCACGTGCGGGTGGTGTGCGCGCACGTCCGCGGGGCGGGTCGTGTCGCAGGCGTGCGTGTCGGAGGTGCGTGAGAGGATCCCGGGATCCCCTCTCCCGTCAGGAGTGTGAACGCCGTGCCCGCACGTCCCCGGCAGCCGGACGAGCCGCCCGTTCGCGGTGCCATGCTCCAGGGCTCCGCCGCGCGCCGCTCCGCCGCGCTGGTCTGGCGGGGCATGCGCTCGCACCCGCGGACGTACCTGGCAGCCGTCGGGACGTCGGCGCTGTTCGGCGGCCTGGTCGTCGCGGTCAGCCGCGTGCTGGGCGCCGTGACGGACCAGGTCGTGGTGCCCGCGCTCGAGGGCTCGGCCGAGGCGCGGGACCGGATCTGGCTCGCGGGACTGACCATCGCGCTGGTGGCGCTGGCGCTGGCCGTCACGGTCGCCGGGCGGCGCATCTTCGCCGGGATGGGTGTCGCGGACATCCAGGCGGACCACCGCCGGGCGGTGACCCGTCAGTACCTGCGGCTGCCGATGACGTGGCACCGGCAGCACCCGACGGGCCAGCTGCTGTCGAACGCCGGCTCCGACGTCGAGGCGGCCACCGGCGTGTTCAACCCGCTGCCGTTCGCGCTCGGCGTCGTCGTGATGATCGTGACCGCGACGGTGGCCCTGCTGCGCACCGACGTGTGGCTGGCCGTCGCCGCGCTGGTCGTGCTGCCGCTCGCCGTGATCGCCAACCTGGTCTTCCAGCGCCGCATGACGCCGGCCATCACGCGTGCGCAGCAGCTGCGCGCGGAGGTCGCGGACGTGGCGCACGAGAGCTTCGAGGCCGCCGCGCTCGTGAAGTCGCTGGGCACCGAGGACCGGGAGGACGAGCGCTTCACCGACCGGGCGCGCGCCCTGCGGGACGCGAACGTGCGCGTCGGGGTCGTCCGGGCCGTGTTCGACCCGGTCATCGACCTGCTGCCGAACCTCGGGACCCTGCTCGTGCTGCTCGTCGGCGCCCAGCGGGTCGCGGCCGGGGCGATCGGCACGGGTGACGTCGTGGCGGCGGCGTACCTGCTGACGATGCTCGCCGTGCCGGTGCGGGCGTTCGGGTGGGTGCTCGGCGAGCTGCCCCGGGGCCTCGTCGGGCACGACCGCATCGCGCGCGTCCTCGACGCGCCGGGTGTGCCCGTGCCGGGGCGGACGGCGCTGGTCGCGTCCGGTCCGGGCGCCGACGTCCGGCTGCGCGGCGTGCACCTGCGGGTGCCCGGCGAGGGCGGGGAGGTGACGCTGCTGCGCGACGTCGACCTGCACGTCGCACCCGGCCGGACGCTCGCCGTCGTCGGCCCCACCGGGGCGGGCAAGTCCACGCTGGTCGGCCTGGTGCCGCGCCTCGCGGACCCGTCGGCGGGCGTCGTCGAGATCGACGGCACGGACGTGCGCGACCTGCGCCCGGCGGACCTCGCCGCCCAGGTGGGCTACGTGGGGCAGTCGACCTTCGTGTTCGAGGACACCGTGCGCAGCAACGTGACGCTCGCCGACGCCGGTGACCCCGACGCGCCCGACGACGCGCAGGTCTGGGCGGCCCTCGCCGCCGCGCACGTCGACGACGTGGTCCGGGCGCTGCCCGGCGGGCTCGACGCGCCGCTCGGCGAGCGGGGGGCCAACCTGTCGGGCGGTCAGCGGCA
Organism: Cellulomonas sp. KH9; assembly: GCF_900114185.1. GTDB lineage: Bacteria > Actinomycetota > Actinomycetes > Actinomycetales > Cellulomonadaceae > Cellulomonas. Next base: position 429,047 of record NZ_FOSE01000002.1, on the reverse strand, counting down.
GCGACTGGCCCTGGCGCGCGCCCTCGTGCGCCGGCCGCGCGTGCTGGTGCTGGACGACGCGACGTCCGCCGTCGACCCGCGCGTGGAGCGGGACATCCTCCTGGGCCTGCGGTCCGCCGAGGGCGCCGCGGGTCCGACCGTGCTGCTCGTGGCGTACCGGATGGCCTCGGTGCTGCTGGCGGACGAGGTGGTGCACATCGAGGCGGGACGGGTCGTGGACCGCGGACCGCACGACGAGCTGCTGGTGCGCGACCCCGGGTACCGCGAGCTGGCCACCGCCTACGAGCGGGAGTCGCAGCGCCGTGCCCAGGAGCGGGCGGACGAGGACGCCGCGGTGTCGTGGTCGGACGACGTGCCGGCCGAGGGAGGACGCAGGTGAACGCGACCACGGAGCCCCAGCGCACGGACGCACGGATGGCGCCCGCGAGCACGCTCGGGGTGTGGGCGACGCTGCGCCGCGCGGCGCAGGTGTCGCCCGAGCTGCTCGACGGCCTGACCGTCACGCTCGGCCTGGCCGTGCTGGCGGCCACCGCGCGCGTGCTCGTCCCCATCGCCGTCCAGCAGACCGTCGACACGGCGATCCTCGCGCCGGGCGGTGTGGACGTGCAGCGCGCAGCCGTGCTGGTCGGCCTGGCCGCGGTCGGGCTGGCGGTGGGCGCGGCGTGCTCCGCGCTGGTCAACGTGCGGCTCTTCCGGTCCAGCGAGTCCGGGCTGCTCACGCTGCGGACCCGCGCCTTCCGGCACGTGCACGACCTGTCCGTGCTCACGCAGAGCACCGAGCGCCGCGGCTCCCTGGTGTCCCGCGTGACGTCCGACGTCGACACCGTCTCGATGTTCGTGCAGTGGGGCGGCATCATGCTGCTCGTCTCGGTGCTGCAGATCCTCGTGGCGACGACGCTCATGGCCCTCTACTCGTGGCAGCTGACGCTCCTGGTGTGGGCGTGCTTCGTCCCGCTGCTCGTGGTGCTGCCGCGCCTGCAGCGCGGGGTGAACGCCCGCTACGCAGCGGTCCGCCAGGAGTACGGCGCCATGCTCGGTGCGGTGTCCGAGGCCGTCGTCGGCGCCGAGACCATCCGGGCCTACGGCGTCGCCGCCCGCACGCAGCGCCGCATCGACGCCGCGGTGGCCGGGACCCGTCGGGCGATGGTGCGCGCGCAGAACCTCGTGGCGGTCGTGTTCTCCTCCGGGGTGCTGGTCGCCAACCTCGTGCTCGCGGTGGTCGTGGTCGCCGGCACGTGGCTCGGGGTGGCCGGTGAGCTCAGCGTGGGGCGCGTGCTGGCGTTCCTGTTCCTGGTGCAGCTGTTCACAGGGCCCGTGCAGATGGCCACCGAGATCCTCAACGAGCTGCAGAACGCCGTCGCCGGGTGGCGCCGCGTGCTGGGTGTCCTCGAGACGCCCGTCGACGTCCCCGAGCCGGGCGCGGACGCCGTGCCCAGCCCGCGCGGCCCCGCGGCCGTGACGTTCGACCACGTCGGGTACGCCTACCCCGGGGGTCCGCCCGTGCTGCAGGACGTGGACCTGCAGGTCGCGGCCGGCACGTCGGTGGCCGTGGTCGGCGCGACGGGCTCGGGCAAGACGACGCTCGCCAAGCTCGTCGCGCGGTTCATGGACCCGAGCACGGGCGCCGTGCTGCTCGACGGCGTCGACCTGCGCCGTGTCGCCTCGGCGGACCTGCGCCGCCGGGTGGTGCTCGTCCCGCAGGAGGGGTTCCTGTTCGACGCGACCCTGGCGCAGAACGTGGCGTACGGGCTGCGGGACGTCCCGCGCGGCGCGGACGGCACGGCGGAGCTCGACGCGGGCACGCTCGCGCGCGTGCGGCAGGTGGTCGACGAGCTGGGCCTGGACGCGTGGGTCGACGAGCTGCCCGCCGGGCTCGACACGCCGGTGGGGCAGCGGGGCGAGCTGTTCTCGGCGGGCGAGCGTCAGCTGGTCGCCCTCGCCCGCGCCCGCCTCGCGGACGGTGACCTGCTCCTGCTCGACGAGGCGACGTCCGCGGTCGACCCCGTGGCCGAGGTGCGTATCGCCCGGGCGCTGCGCGAGCTCTCGCGCGGGCGCACGACGCTGACCATCGCGCACCGGCTGTCCACCGCCGAGGCGGCCGACCTCGTGGTCGTCGTGCACGCGGGCCGCGTGGTCGAGGTCGGGACGCACCCCGAGCTGGTCGCCCGGGGCGGTCACTACGCGGCGATGCACGCCGCCTGGGTGTCCCAGACCCGCTGACCCCGGCACCGTGCCGCGGCGGGCCACGGACAGGTCGCCGACGGTCCCGCGGCGCGTGGCAGGATCGGCACGTGCCGCAGAACCCCCCGACCACCACGTCCGACGGCCGCATCACGCGCAGCGACCTCGACCCAGCCGTCGCCACGCGGCTGCGCCGGGACGACGCCGGGCTCGTCGCCGCGATCGTCCAGCAGCACGACACCCGCGAGGTGCTCATGCTCGGCTGGATGGACGACGAGGCGCTGCACCGCACGCTCACGACGGGCCGGGTGACGTTCTGGAGCCGGTCGCGCCAGGAGTACTGGCGCAAGGGCGACACGTCCGGGCACGTGCAGCACGTGCGCGGCGTGGCCCTGGACTGCGACGGCGACGCGCTGCTCGTCACCGTCGACCAGGTGGGTGCCGCGTGCCACACCGGGACGCGCACCTGCTTCGAGGCGGGCGGTCCGCTGCCCGTCACCACGACGACCCCCGATGCCACGGAGCCCGCCCAGCCGGCCGTCGGTGACGACGCCGCGACCCCCCGAGGAGCCCAGCCGTGACCCAGCCGTCCGTCTCCGCCGCGCCGCGCGCGACCGCCACGGACCTGCCCTGGGGCGCGACGTGGCCGACGCCGGAGCACTTCCGCGAGCTCGCGGCGGACCGCCGGGTCGTGCCCGTGGTCCGCCGGCTGCTCGCCGACGACGTCACGCCGGTCGGGCTCTACCGCACCCTGGCGGCCGGGCGGCCCGGCACGTTCGTGCTGGAGTCGGCCGAGTCCGACGGCACCTGGGGCCGCTGGTCGTTCGTCGGGGTGTCGTCGCGCGCGACCCTGTCCGTCCGTGACGGGCGGGCCTGCTGGTCCGGTGACGTCCCGGTGGGCGTGCCGACCGAGGGCGACGTGCTCGACGTGCTGGGCCGGACGCTGGACGTGCTGCACACGCCGCGGGTGGCCGGGCTGCCGCCCCTCACGGGCGGGCTGGTCGGCGTGCTCGGGTGGGACGTCGTGCACCACTGGGAGCCGACGCTGCCGCGCCGGGCACCGGAGGAGCTGGACGTCCCGGAGGTGACGCTCCTGCTGGCGTCGGACGTCGCCGCCGTGGACCACGTCGACGGGTCGGTGTGGCTCGTGGCGAACGCCATCAACTTCGACGCCACCGACGAGCGCGTGGACGAGGCCTACGCCGACGCGGTCGCCCGGCTGGACGCGATGCAGGCGGCGCTGTCGCGTCCCGCACCGCCGGCGCCCGCCGTGCTCGACCCCGAGGCCCCGGTCCCCGCGCTGGAGTTCCGCAGCACGCGCGAGGAGTTCGAGGAGCAGGTCCGGCGCGGGCAGGAGGCCATCCGTGACGGCGACGTCTTCCAGGTCGTCCTCTCGCAGCGCCTCGACCTGGACTGCCCGGCCGAGCCCGTGGACGTGTACCGCGTGCTGCGCACCGTCAACCCCAGCCCGTACATGTACCTGCTCGCGCTGCAGGACGCGGACGGGCGCGACTTCGCGGTCGTCGGCTCCAGCCCCGAGACGCTGGTGAAGGTCAGCGACGGTCACGTCACGACGTTCCCGATCGCCGGGTCGCGGCCGCGTGGCGCGACGCCGGAAGAGGACCGTGCCCTCGCCGACGAGGTGCTGGCGGACCCGAAGGAGCGTGCGGAGCACATCATGCTCGTCGACCTGTCCCGCAACGACATGGTCAAGGTCTGCGAGCCCACGAGCGTCGAGGTCGTCGAGTTCATGGCCGTGCGCCGGTTCTCGCACATCATGCACATCTGCTCCACGGTGGTCGGCCGGCTGCGCACCGGTGCGACGGCGCTGCAGACGTTCGTGGCGACGTTCCCCGCGGGGACGCTGTCCGGGGCGCCGAAGCCGCGGGCGATCGAGCTGATCGACGAGCTCGAGCCCGCCCGGCGCGGTGTGTACGGCGGCACCGTCGGCTACTTCGACTTCGCCGGGGACATGGACATGGCGATCGCGATCCGCACCGCCCTGCTCCGCGACGGGCGCGCCAGCGTCCAGGCGGGTGGCGGCATCGTGGCCGACTCCGTGCCGGCGCTCGAGTACGAGGAGTCGCGGAACAAGGCGGCGGCGGCCGTCCGGGCCGTCCAGCTCGCGGCGCGGCTGCGCCGCGCCACGCCGTGACGGCGGCGCCCGCGCCGGGACCCGGCGCGCGGGCGCGCCGCGGCCGCTGGGTCGTGCTGCTGCTGGGCGCCGCGGGTCTCGTGGGCCTGGTGTCGGTGCCCACCTGGGTGCACGGTGAAGGTCGCAGCGTGCTCGAGGGCACGGTGGCGGTCGCCGTCCCGGGGTCGCAGGCGGCACCGCAGGCGCCGGCGGCCGCGCTGGTGCTGCTGGCCGCGGCCGGTGCCCTCGCGCTCGTCGGGCGGGTGGGCCGGTGGGTCGTCGCGGGGGTGAGCGCCGCGGCCGGGGTGCTGGTCGTGGCCGGTGCCGTGGGCGTCCTGCGGGACCCGGCAGGCGCCGTCGCCGCGGCCGTCGCCGACGCGACCGGCGTCGCGGCGGCCGACCCGGTGGCGTCCGCGACCGCGTGGCCGGTGGTGGCGCTGGTGGTCGGCGCCGCGGTGCCGGTGCTCGCGGTGGTGCTCGCGCGCGCACCCGGCGGGTGGGACCAGCGCTCCCAGCGCCACGAGCGGCCCGCACCGGGTCGTGCCGGCCGCAACGCGAGCGGCGCGGCCGACGAACGATCCGACTGGGACGCGCTCAGCCGGGGCGACGACCCGTCCTGACCAGCGCGTGGGTCGCCGGGCTCTCGGATAGGGTGAGCGAAACCGAGCACGAAGGACGTACCGCTGATGGCCGATCACACGCTGGCCCACCGTTCCCAGAACGCCACCCGGACCGAGACGGTCCACCTGCCGCCGGCGACGCCGCCGACGAACCACGGGCGCACCCTCGCCGCGTGGACGACCACGTGGACCGTCGTGGCGGGCGGCGTCGTCGCCGGCCTGGGCGTCGCGTTCACGATGATGTGGCTGTTCTGGGTCGGCATGGGCGTGATCGCGGGCGGGCTCGTCCTGGGCAAGGTCCTGCAGCTGCTGGGCCACGGTCAGGGCGGCGCGGCGACCCGCGCCCGCGCCCAGCGGCGCGGCGGTCACTGACCCCACCGGAGGGTTTCCTCCGGTCCCCACCCGGCTGGTTCCGCCGGCCACCACCGACGCAGGGAGAGCCGCATGTCGAGCCCCAACGAGCCCCGCGACCCGGGCGCACCCGACGAGCAGCCGGGCACCGGGCCGGGGTCACCCGACTCGCCGTCGCAGCCGTCCGGCCCCGACGTCCCCCCGTACCCGGCGGGTACGGGTCCGGACACCCCGGCCGCGCCCGGGTACGGTCAGCCGCCCGCCTACGGGCAGGGCCAGCCGCCCGCCTACGGGCAGGGCCAGCCGCCCGCCTACGGGCAGGGCCAGCCGCCCGCCTACGGGCAGGGTCAGCCCCCGACCTACGGTGAGCAGCCGACCTACGGCCAGCCCGCGTACGGGCAGGCACCGGGCTACGGGGCGCCGCAGTCCACCGCACGCAACTCGCTCGGTGTCTGGTCGCTGGTGCTCGGCATCCTGTCGATCGTGCTGTGCTGCCTGGTGGTCGGCATCGTGCCGGGCGCCATCGGCGTGTGGCTGGGCTTCAAGGGACGGTCGGCCGCCGCGCGCGGTGAGGCCAGCAACGGGGGCATGGCCCTGGCCGGCATCATCCTCGGCATCGTCGGCATCCTCGCCAGCCTCTACATGATCATCAGCCTCTCCATCGGGCTGGCCGAGTACGGCGGCCTGGACGGCTTCCTGCAGTACGTCGAGGACGAGGTGGAGCGCCAGCAGCTGCAGGCGCCGTGACCGACGTGCGGCAGCCGGCGGCGGGCGCCGGGCACGCCACCGCGTCGCGGGTGCGACGGGGTGCGCTGCCCCTCGCGCTCGCCGCCGCTGCCGCCGGGGCCGCGACCCTGCTCGTGGTGCGCTCGCCGTACACCCCGCTGAGCTACGGGTTCTGCCCGTCGGTCCTGTTCCTCGGTGTGTCCTGCCCCGGGTGCGGCGGGCTGCGCGCGACGCACTCGCTGCTCACCGGGGACCTGGCCGCCGCCTGGCAGGCCAACCCGCTGTGGACCGTCGCGGCACCGCTGCTCGTCGTCGCGTGGGGGGTGTGGACGGTGCGGCGCCTGCGCGGCCGCCCGCCCGTGTCGGCGCCGACGTGGCCGGCCTGGCTGGTCCTCGTCGTCGTCGTGGGCTTCGCTGTCCTGCGCAACGTGCCCGCGCTCGTGCCCTACCTGGGCCCCGCACCGCTGCCCTAGGGGGCGGTCGCACCACCTCTCGACCGACCGGAGGCCGTCCATGAGCAGTCCCAGCGAACCCCTGGGCCCGCCGTACGGGCAGGAGGGCGCGTACGCCGCGCACGCGGTGCCGCCCGCGGCCACCCCGCGCACGACCGGGTCGGACCAGCCGCCGGTCGGCGCGTCCCCGCCCGGGGCGCTGCCGCCGCCCGCGACGTACCCGCCCGGCCCTGCCGGTCCTCCCGCGCCGGCCTACGGGTACGCCGAGGGCCCGCCGCGCCCGCCGTCGCCGCCCCGCAACGACCTCGCGGTGTGGTCGCTCGTGCTCGGGCTGCTGGGCGTGCTCGGGTGCGTGTTCTTCACCGGCATCCCCGCCGTGGTCGTCGGCGGGCGTGCGCGTCGGGCCGTCGCCGCGGGCCAGGCCGACAACGAGTCCCTGGCGACGGCCGGGATCGTGCTCGGCTGGGTCGCGACCGCGCTGGGTGCCGTCCTGCTCGTGACCTTCGGGGTCCTGCTGCTGCTGCCTCTCCTCTTCCTCGGGCTCGCCATCCCGTTCATGGGCGCGTTGCCGTAGTCCGAGCCGTCGCCGGGAGTGGACCAGGAGCTGGACCACGCGCCGGACCACGCTTCGGACCATGCCCCGGACCACGCCTCGGACCACGGTCCGGACGGCGGCGGGGCGTCCTCCCCGGTCCCACACCTCGGGCGGGTGGGCCGAGGCGGTCCGCGGCCCGTCTACCATGGCTCGTCGGCGGCGGCCTCCCGGGGAAAGCCCGTGGTGCCTGCCGCACCAACCGGCCAGAGGGGATGATCGGTCGATGACCGTGCTGGACGACATCGTCGCGGGGGTCAGGGTCGACCTCGCAGCGCGCCAGGCAGCGACGCCCCTGGCCGAGCTCAAGGAGCGCGCCGCCCGGCGCGAGTCCGCGCTGCAGTGCGTGGCGCGGCTGAAGGTGCCCGACGCGGTCACCGTGATCGCCGAGGTCAAGCGCTCGAGCCCGAGCAAGGGTGCGCTCGCGGCGATCTCCGACCCGGCCGCGCTGGCGGCGGAGTACGAGAAGGGTGGCGCCGTCGCGATCTCCGTGCTCACGGAGCAGCGCCGGTTCAACGGCTCGCTCGACGACCTCGACGCCGTGCGCAGCCGGGTGGACGTCCCGGTCCTGCGCAAGGACTTCGTGGTGTCGCCCTACCAGGTGTGGGAGGCGCGCGCCCACGGCGCGGACCTCGTGCTGCTCATCGTCGCCGCGCTCGAGCAGACGGTGCTCGAGTCGCTGGTCGAGCGGGTGCACTCGCTCGGCATGACCGCGCTGGTCGAGGTGCACGACACCGAGGAGGTCGCCCGGGCGCTGGACGCCGGGGCCCGCGTCATCGGTGTGAACGCGCGCGACCTGCGGTCGCTCGAGGTGGACCGCACGACGTTCTCCCGGGTCGCCCCCGCGATCCCGTCCGACATCGTCCGGATCGCCGAGTCGGGCGTGCGCGGACCGCACGACGTCATGGACTACGCCCGTGCCGGCGCGGACGCGGTGCTCGTCGGCGAGGCGCTGGTGACGGACGACGCACCGCGGCAGTCCGTCGCGGACCTCGTCGCCGCCGGCGCGCACCCCTCGCTGCGCGCGGTGCGGCAGTGAGCGGCACCGCGGGCCGCGACGGCGCCCGCCGCCGCATGCGTGACGTCCTGCTCGGCGGCGGGCCGCTCGCCACCCACGAGGGGCCGTACTTCGGTGACTTCGGTGGCCGGTTCGTCCCCGAGGCGCTCATCGCCGCCCTCGACGAGCTCGAGACGGAGTACCACAAGGCCCTCGCGGACCCGGCGTTCTCCGACGAGCTGGAGCGGCTGCACCGCACCTACACGGGGCGGCCCAGCCCGCTGACCGAGGTGCCGCGGTTCGCCCGTCACGTGGGCGACGGGGTGCGCGTCTTCCTCAAGCGGGAGGACCTCAACCACACGGGCTCCCACAAGATCAACAACGTGCTGGGCCAGGCGCTGCTCGTCAAGCGCATGGGCAAGCGGCGCGTCATCGCCGAGACCGGCGCCGGGCAGCACGGGGTGGCCACGGCGACGGCAGCCGCGCTGCTGGACCTGGAGTGCACCGTCTACATGGGCGAGGAGGACACCCAGCGCCAGGCGCTGAACGTCGCCCGGATGGAGCTGCTCGGGGCGACCGTCGTGCCGGTGACCATCGGCGCGCGCACCCTCAAGGACGCCATCAACGAGGCCCTGCGCGACTGGGTCGCGAACGTCGACTCGACCCACTACCTGCTCGGCACCGTCACGGGTCCGCACCCGTTCCCGGAGATGGTGCGCGACTTCCACAAGATCATCGGTGAGGAGGCGCGCGCCCAGATCCTCGAGGAGACGGGTGCGCTGCCCGACGCCGTCGTGGCGTGCGTGGGCGGCGGGTCCAACGCGATGGGCATCTTCAACGCGTTCCTCGACGACCCGCAGGTGCGGCTGTTCGGCTTCGAGGCCGGGGGCGCCGGCATCTCCTCCGGCCGGCACTCGGCGCGGTTCTCGGGCGGCGCCCCGGGTGTGCTGCACGGTGCGCGCAGCTACCTCCTGCAGGACGAGGACGGGCAGACGCTGCCGAGCCACTCGGTCTCCGCCGGGCTGGACTACCCGAGCGTCGGCCCCGAGCACGCGTGGCTCCACGACACCGGGCGGGCGCAGTACCGTCCCGTCACGGACGACGAGGCCATGGAGGCGTTCCGGCTCCTGTGCCGCACGGAGGGCATCATCCCCGCGATCGAGTCGGCGCACGCGCTGGCCGGGGCCATCCAGCTCGGCCGCGAGGCCGCGGGGTGGGCGGGCGGTGACCGGCCGCCGGTCGTGCTCGTCAACCTGTCCGGACGGGGGGACAAGGACGTGGCGACGGCCGCCGCCTGGTTCGGCATCCTCGAGCCGGAGCCCGTCGTCAAGGCGGACGAGGGGGAGCAGCTGTGAGCGTGACGGACGTGCGGTCGGCCACCGCGGAGCGGATCGACGAGCTCGCCTCCGGCCCGGCGCCGCGCGCGGCACTGATCGGCTACCTGCCGGTCGGCTTCCCGTCGGTGCCCGGGTCCGCGCGCGCGGTCCGCACCATGGTCGACGCCGGTGTGGACGTCGTCGAGCTCGGGATGCCGTACACCGACCCGGTCATGGACGGCCCGGTCATCCAGGCCGCCGCGAACCGGGCGCTGGCCAACGGCACGCGGGTGCGCGACACGCTGCGCGTCGTCGAGGAGGTCGCGTCGGCCGGGGCGCCCGTCCTCGTCATGACCTACTGGAACCTCGTCCTGCGGTACGGCGTCGACGCGTACGCCCGCGACCTGGCCGCGGCCGGGGGCGCCGGGCTCATCACGCCGGACCTCATCCCGGACGAGGCGGCCGACTGGATCGCCGCGGCCGACGAGCACGCCCTGGACCGGGTGTTCCTGGTCGCCCCGAGCTCCACGCCGGAGCGACTGGCCTCGACCGTCGCCGCGAGCCGCGGGTTCGTGTACGCGGCGTCGACCATGGGCGTGACGGGGGAGCGCGCGACCGTGGGGGAGCGCGCGGAGCAGCTCGTCGCCGACACCCGCGCCGCGGGTGCCGCACGTGTGTGCGTGGGGCTCGGGGTGTCCCGCCCGGAGCAGGCGGCGCAGGTCGCCGGCTACGCGGACGGCGTCATCGTGGGGTCGGCGCTCGTCCGTTCGCTGCTCGACGCACCGGACGAGGCCGCCGGGCTGGACGCCCTCGCGGGTGTCGTGCACGGGCTCGCGGAAGGTGTGCGCTCGGCGCAGCGGATCCCGCGATGACGGTGCTGCCGCTCGCGATCCCGAGCCCGGGGCAGAGCGTGTGGCACCTGGGCCCCTTCCCGCTGCGTGCGTACGCGGTCGCCATCCTGCTGGGCATCGTCGTGGCCACGCTCATGACGCAGCGCCGTTGGAAGGCCCGCGGCGGCGACCCCGAGACGGTCCTCGACATCGTGTACTGGGCGGTGCCCTTCGGGATCGTGGGCGGTCGTCTCTACCACGTCATCAGCTCGCCGGACGCCTACTTCGGGCCCGGCGGCGACCCGTGGCGGGCGTTCGCCATCTGGCAGGGCGGGCTGGGCATCTGGGGGGCCGTGGCCCTCGGTGCGGTCGGTGCGTGGATCGGGTGCCGACGGCACGGCGTGCGCCTCGCACCCTTCGCCGACGCGCTCGCGCCGGGTCTCCTGGTCGCCCAGGCGATCGGTCGGCTGGGCAACTGGTTCAACCAGGAGCTGTTCGGCGGTCCGACGACGCTGCCGTGGGGGTTGCGCATCGACGACGCGCACCTGCCGGCCGGGTACGACCCCGGCACGCTGTTCCACCCGACGTTCCTGTACGAGGTGCTGTGGAACCTCGGCGCCGCGGCGCTGCTGGTCTACCTCGACCGCCGGTTGCGGCTCGGCCACGGGCGGGTCTTCTGGCTCTACGTGCTGCTCTACACGGTGGGGCGCCTGTGGATCGAGCTGCTGCGCATCGACCCGGCCGAGACGGTGCTCGGGCTGCGGCTCAACGTCTGGACGTCGATCCTGCTCGGCCTGGTGGCGCTGGTAGCGTTCGTCGTGGTCGGGCGTCGGCATCCAGGACGCGACACGACCCTCCTGCTCACACCCCCCCTGCGGCAGGACGACGAGGCGGACACCTCCCACGGCACCCGGTGACACCGGGGACGTCGGACCTGATGTCGTGCGGCGTGGTCATCGGGACCGTCGCCCGGGCGGTATCGTCGCCTCACTGCACGGGCCGACGGCGTCCCGGTACCCCCATGTTCGTGCGACACCCCGGTCCTCCGGGGACTGTGAGGACGGTGCTGATGTCGACGTCGCCCGAGAGCCCCGGCGCCGCCCAGGCGCCGACCCGGCACGCGCTCTACGACCCCGCCGCCGAGCACGACGCGTGCGGCTTCGCCTTCGTCGCGACGCTGCGCGGCACGCCCGGCCGTGACATCGTCGACGCCGGCCTGACGGCGCTGCTCAACCTCGACCACCGCGGTGCGGTCGGGGCCGAGGAGGACAGCGGCGACGGTGCCGGCATCCTCACCCAGATCCCGGACGCGTTCCTGCGGGACGTGGTCGACGCCGAGCTGCCCGCAGCGGGCTACTACGCCATCGGCATGGCCTTCCTGCCGGTCGACGAGGCGGAGCGGGCGCGCGCGGTGGCGGCGGTCGAGGCCGTGGCCGCCGAGGAGAAGCTCGAGGTCCTGGCGTGGCGCGAGGTCGTGGTCACCGCGGACCTCGTCGGTCCGACCGCCCGCGCCTCGATGCCCGTGTTCCGCCAGCTGGTCGTGGCGGACCCGTCGCGCGAGCTGTCCGGGATCGCCCTGGACCGCCGCGCCTACCGGCTGCGCAAGCGCGCCGAGCGCGAGCACGGCGTGTACTTCGCGTCGCTGTCGGCCCGGACCATCACGTACAAGGGCATGCTCACCACGGGGCAGCTCGAGCCGTTCTTCGCCGACCTGTCCGACCCGCGCTACGCCTCGGAGATCGCGCTGGTCCACTCGCGGTTCTCCACCAACACGTTCCCGTCGTGGCCGCTCGCGCAGCCGTTCCGGATGGTCGCGCACAACGGTGAGATCAACACCGTGCGCGGCAACCGCAACTGGATGGCCGCGCGCGAGGGCATGCTGTCGTCGGACCTGCTGGGCGACCTGGGCCCGCTGCTGCCGGTCTGCACGCCGGGCGGGTCGGACTCGGGCAGCTTCGACGAGGTCCTCGAGCTCCTGCACCTGTCCGGGCGCTCGCTGCCGCACGCGGTGATGATGATGATCCCGGAGCCGTGGGAGAACCACGCGCAGATGGACCCGTCCACCCGCGCGTTCTTCGAGTACCACTCGACGCTGATGGAGCCGTGGGACGGCCCGGCGGCGATGACCTTCACCGACGGCACGCTGATCGGCGCCGTGCAGGACCGCAACGGGCTGCGTCCCGGGCGGTACTGGGTGACCGAGGACGGCCTCGTGGTCTGCGCCTCCGAGGCCGGCGTGCTGGACATCGACCCCGCGTCGATCGTCGCCAAGGGGCGGCTCGAGCCGGGCCTGTTCTTCCTCGTCGACACCGGCCAGGGCCGCATCGTCGCCGACGTCGAGGTCATGGCCCAGCTCGCGGCGCAGCGTCCCTACGCCCAGTGGGTCGAGGAGAACGCGGTCCACCTCTCGCAGCTGCCCGACCGCGAGCACGTCGCGCACTCGGCGGCGTCGGTCCGGCGCCGCCAGCGGGCGTTCGGGTACACCGAGGAGGAGCTGAAGATCCTCCTGTCGCCGATGGCGGCCGCCGGTGCCGAGCCGCTCGGCGCGATGGGCTCGGACACGCCGGTCGCCGTGCTCTCCAAGCGCCCGCGTCTGCTGTTCGACTACTTCACGCAGATGTTCGCCCAGGTGACGAACCCGCCGCTCGACGCGATCCGCGAGGAGCTGGTGACGTCCATCGGCGGCGCGATCGGGCCGGAGCCCAACCTGCTGGCGGACGGGCCGGAGCACGCGCGCAAGATCATGCTGCCGTTCCCGGTCATCGACAACGACCAGCTCGCCAAGATCGTGCACGTGGCCAAGGAGCCGTCGCTGGGCTTCCGCGCCACGACGATCCGCGGGCTGTACCGCGTCGACGGTGGCGGCGCCGCGCTCGAGCAGCGGCTCGAGGAGATCTTCGCCGAGGTGGACCGGGCGGTCGCCGACGGGGTCAGCTTCCTCGTGCTGTCGGACCGCAACTCCGACGCCGACCTGGCGCCGATCCCGTCGCTCCTGCTGCTGTCCGCGGTGCACCACCACACGCTGCGCCGGCACACCCGCACGCAGATCTCGCTGGTGGTCGAGGCCGGTGACGTCCGCGAGGTGCACCACGTGGCGCTCCTGGTCGGCTACGGCGCGGCCGCGGTCAACCCGTACCTGGCCATGGAGACCGTCGAGGACCTGGCGCGCAGCGGCTACCTGCCGGGCGTGAGCCCGGAGAAGGCCGTGGCCAACCTCATCAAGGCGCTCGGCAAGGGCGTCCTGAAGGTCATGTCGAAGATGGGCATCTCGACCATCGCGTCGTACCGCGGCGCGCAGGTCTTCGAGGCCATCGGCCTGTCCCACGCGCTCGTCGACCGGTACTTCACCGGCACGACGAGCCGGCTCGGCGGCATCGGCCTGGACGTCATCGCGGCCGAGGTCGCGGCCCGGCACGCCGACGCGTACCCGGCCAGCGGCAACCGGCAGGCGCACCAGCGGCTCGCGGTCGGTGGCGAGTACCAGTGGCGGCGCGGCGGTGAGGAGCACCTCTTCGACCCGGAGACGGTGTTCCGGCTCCAGCACTCCACGCGCACCCGCCAGATGGACGTCTTCCGCGAGTACACCGCGCGGGTCGACGCGCAGTCCGAGCGGCTCATGACGCTGCGTGGCCTGCTGCGGTTCAAGGAGGGCGCACGGCCCCCGGTCCCGATCGACGAGGTCGAGCCGGTCAGCGAGATCGTCAAGCGGTTCAACACCGGCGCGATGTCCTACGGCTCGATCTCCGCCGAGGCGCACGAGACGCTCGCGATCGCGATGAACCAGCTGGGCGGCAAGTCGAACACGGGGGAGGGCGGCGAGGACCCCGACCGGCTGCACGACCCGCGGCGCCGCTCGGCCATCAAGCAGATCGCGTCGGGCCGGTTCGGCGTGACGAGCGAGTACCTGACCAACGCCGACGACATCCAGATCAAGCTCGCGCAGGGTGCCAAGCCCGGCGAGGGCGGTCAGCTGCCCGGGCACAAGGTGTACCCGTGGGTCGCGAGGACCCGGCACTCCACGCCCGGCGTGGGCCTCATCTCGCCGCCGCCGCACCACGACATCTACTCGATCGAGGACCTGGCGCAGCTCATCCACGACGCCAAGAACGCCAACCCGTCGGCGCGGATCCACACCAAGCTCGTCAGCGAGTTCGGCGTCGGCACCGTGGCGGCCGGCGTGGCCAAGGCGCACTCCGACGTCGTCCTGATCTCGGGGCACGACGGCGGCACGGGCGCGAGCCCGCTGACGTCGCTGAAGCACGCCGGGACGCCCTGGGAGATCGGGCTCGCGGAGACGCAGCAGACCCTCGTCCTCAACGACCTGCGCGACCGCGTGGTCGTGCAGGTCGACGGGCAGCTCAAGACGGGCCGCGACGTCGTCGTCGGCGCGCTGCTCGGGGCCGAGGAGTTCGGGTTCGCCACCGCGCCGCTGGTCGTCTCCGGCTGCGTCATGATGCGCGTGTGCCACCTCGACACCTGTCCGGTGGGCGTCGCGACGCAGAACCCCGAGCTGCGGGCGCGCTTCACGGGTAAGCCCGAGTTCGTCGTCACGTTCTTCGAGTTCATCGCGCAGGAGGTGCGCGAGCTCCTCGCGGCCCTCGGGTTCCGTTCCCTCGAGGAGGCGGTCGGTCGCGTCGAGATGCTCGACGTCCGCGACGCGATCGACCACTGGAAGGCGGAGGGCCTCGACCTGGGGCCGGTGCTGGCCGTGCCGCAGCCCAAGCCGGGCTCGGCGCTGTCCCACACCAAGGACCAGGACCACGGCCTGGAGCGCGCCCTGGACAACCAGCTCATCGCGCTGGCGCAGGACGCGCTGGAGCGCGCCGAGCCCGTCCGCATCGACCTGCCGGTGCGCAACGTCAACCGCACCGTCGGGACCATGCTCGGGCACGAGGTCACCAAGCGGTACGGCGGCGCGGGGCTGCCCGACGACACGATCGACGTCACCCTGACCGGCTCGGCCGGCCAGTCGTTCGGCGCCTTCCTGCCCCGCGGCATCACGCTGCGGCTGTTCGGTGACGCCAACGACTACGTCGGCAAGGGGCTGTCCGGCGGACGGGTCGTCGTGCGCCCGGACCGCAGCTCGTCGCTGTCGAGCCAGCACAACGTCATCGCGGGCAACGTCATCGGCTACGGCGCCACCAGCGGGCAGATCCTGCTGCGCGGGCTGGTCGGCGAGCGGTTCGGCGTGCGCAACTCGGGTGCGACGCTCGTCGTCGAGGGCGTGGGTGACCACGCCTGCGAGTACATGACCGGTGGCACCGTGCTCGTGCTCGGCCCGACGGGACGCAACCTCGGTGCCGGGATGTCCGGGGGCACCGCCTACGTCCTCGATCTGAACCCGGAGCTCGTCAACGTCGAGGCGGTCCGCAGCGGTGAGCTCGCGCTCGACCCGCTCGACGACGAGGACGTCGCGCTGGTCATGGACCTGCTGCGCACCTACGCCGAGGAGACCGGTTCGCTGGTCGCCGCCCAGCTGCTCGAGGAGCCGGACGCCACGCGCGCCCGCTTCACCCGGCTGCTGCCCACCGAGTACGCCCGCGTCCGCAGCGCGCTGGCCCGGGCCGAGGCCGACGGCCTCGACCCGAGCGCGCCCGGCGTGTGGGACAAGATCCTGGAGGTGGCCCGTGGCTGACCCCCGCGGCTTTCTGAAGGTCCGGGAGCGCGAGCTCCCGCCGAACCGCCCCGTCGAGGTGCGTCTGCGCGACTGGAAGGACGTGCACGCGCACCTGGAGGAGGGGCAGCCGTTCCTCAAGGAGCAGGCTGGCCGCTGCATGGACTGCGGCATCCCGTTCTGCCACAACGGCTGCCCGCTGGGCAACCTCATCCCGGAGTGGAACGACCTGGTGTGGCGCGGGCAGTGGTCCGACGCCATCGACCGGCTGCACGCCACCAACAACTTCCCCGAGTTCACGGGGCGGATCTGCCCGGCGCCGTGCGAGTCGAGCTGCGTGCTGGGCATCAACCAGCCCCCGGTCACGATCAAGAACGTCGAGGTCTCGATCATCGACGAGGCGTTCGCCCGCGGGCTCGTCACGCCGCAGGTGCCGCAGCGCCTCACGGGGCACACCGTGGCCGTGGTGGGCTCCGGTCCGGCCGGCCTGGCCGCGGCGCAGCAGCTGACCCGTGCGGGCCACACGGTCGCGGTCTACGAGCGCGACGACGAGATCGGCGGCCTGCTGCGGTACGGCGTGCCGGACTTCAAGCTCGAGAAGATCCACATCGAGCGCCGGCTGGAGCAGATGCGTGCCGAGGGCACGCGCTTCCGCCCCGGTGTCGAGGTCGGCAAGGACGTCACCTGGGTGCAGCTCCAGGCGCGGTACGACGCGATCGTGCTGGCGACCGGGGCGACGGTCCCGCGGCGGCTCGACGTGCCGGGGCTCGAGCTCGAGGGCGTGCACGTCGCCATGGACTACCTGCACCAGGCCAACGCGCTCGTCGCCGGCAAGGACGTCGCCGACCCGATCAGCGCCGAGGGCAAGCACGTGGTCATCATCGGAGGCGGCGACACCGGTTCGGACTGCCTCGGCACGGCGCTGCGGCAGGGCGCGGCCTCCGTCACGACGCTCGCCATCGGCAAGCGACCGCCCGGCGAGCGCCCCGAGAGCCAGCCGTGGCCCACCGACCCCGTGCTGTACGAGGTCTCGTCCTCGCACGAGGAGGGCGGCGAGCGCGCGTACCTGGCGTCGACCGTCGCGTTCCTCGGCGACGACACCGGTCACGTCCGTGCCCTGCGTCTGGCGACCACCGAGTACCTGCCCGACGGCCGGCGCGTGCCGACCCCGGGCACGGAGCGCGACATCCCGGCGGACCTCGTGCTCGTCGCGATGGGCTTCACCGGCCCGGAGACCGAGCAGGTGACCCAGCAGATCGGCGTCGACGTCACCCGCCGCGGCGCGCTGGCGCGCGACGAGGGCTTCGCGACCAACGTCCCGGGCGTGTTCGTCGCCGGCGACGCCGGCCGCGGCCAGTCGCTCGTGGTCTGGGCGATCGCCGAGGGCCGGGCCGCCGCGGCCGCGGTCGACGCGTACCTGTCCGGCACGACCGAGCTGCCCGCACCCGTGTCGGCGAGCACCGTCGCGCTGCGCCCCTGAAACCGTTCCCCCCGATCCACCCACCCGCTCCCGGAGGTCCGTACCCGCAGGCCGGGCACGACCACCGGGACGTCCGGCCTGCAGCCGGAAACCAGGAAGGCATAGTCTCGAGTCATGCGTAGAGCCAAGATCGTCTGCACCATCGGTCCTGCGACGGAGTCGCCCGAGCAGGTCCAGGCCCTCGTCGACGCCGGCATGGACGTCGCGCGCCTGAACCGCAGCCACGGTGACACCGAGGTGCACAAGCGCGTGTACGACAACGTGCGCGCCGCGGCGAAGGCCTCGGGTCGCTCGGTGGCCGTCCTCGTCGACCTCCAGGGCCCGAAGATCCGCCTCGGGCGGTTCGTCGAGGGCAAGCACGACCTCGCGGTCGGCGACGTCTTCACCATCACCACGGACGACGTGGAGGGCACCAAGGAGCGTGTCTCGACGACGTTCAAGGGTCTGCCCGGCGACGTGAAGCCCGGTGACCCGATCCTCATCGACGACGGCAAGGTGCTCGTGCGCGTCACGGCCGTCGAGGGCAACGACGTCGTCACGCGCGTCGAGGTCCCCGGCCCCGTGTCGAACAACAAGGGCCTGAACCTCCCGGGTGTCGCGGTCTCCGTGCCGGCCATGAGCGACAAGGACGAGGAGGACCTGCGCTGGGCCCTCAACGTCGGCGCCGACCTCATCGCGCTGTCGTTCGTGCGCACCGCCGCCGACTACGACGACGTGCGCCGGATCATGGAGGAGGAGGGCCGCGTCGTCCCGGTCGTCGCCAAGATCGAGAAGCCGCAGGCGGTCGAGAACCTCTCGGAGATCGTCCAGGCGTTCGACGGCATCATGGTCGCCCGCGGCGACCTGGGCGTCGAGCTGCCCCTCGAGCAGGTCCCGCTGGTGCAGAAGCGTGCGGTGGAGCTGGCGCGACGCAACGCCAAGCCGGTCATCGTCGCCACCCAGGTGCTCGAGTCGATGATCACGAGCCCGCGCCCGACGCGCGCCGAGGCGTCCGACTGCGCCAACGCGGTGCTCGACGGTGCCGACGCGGTCATGCTCTCGGGCGAGACGTCCGTCGGTGACTTCCCGATCGAGGCCGTGCGCACCATGGCGCGGATCATCGAGAGCACCGAGGAGCTCGGCCGCGAGCGCATCGCGCCGCTCGGCTCGGTGCCCTCGACGCGCGGTGGCGCGATCACGCGCGCCGCCGCCGAGATCGGTGAGCGCATCGGCGTGAAGTACCTCGTGACGTTCACGCAGTCCGGCGACTCGGCGCGGCGGATGTCGCGTCTGCGCTCGCCCATCCCGCTGCTGGCGTTCACGCCGGTCGAGGACGTGCGCAACCGGCTCTCGCTGTCGTGGGGCGTCCAGACGTACCAGGTGCCCTCCGTCGAGAGCACCGACTCGATGGTGAGCCAGGTGGACCACACCCTGCGCGCCAACGGCCTGGCCGAGGTCGGCGACTACGTCGTCGTCGTGGCCGGGACGCCCGTGGGTGTCGTCGGCTCGACCAACACGGTCGTGGTGCACAAGATCGGCGACGAGGAGACGGTGCGTACCCGCATCGCCTGACCTGTCACGTCCCGACGGCCGCCGTCCCGTTCCCCGGGTCGGCGGCCGTCGGCGTCCGTGCGGTCCCGGGGGAGCCGAACCGCCCACGCGACCGCGACCGGTCTGCCAGGCTTCACGGCATGACCGCAGGTGCTGTCGTCCCGGGCGTCGCCGTGCCGGCCGCGGGATCCGTGGGGCGCGCGTCCTGGTCGTCGCGCGTGGTCGCCTTCCTGCTCGACTCGGCGGTGATCGCGACGTGCGTGTGGTGGGTGGCGCCGGGTGCGAGCCCACCGGGTCTGTGGCCCGGGCTCGCCTCGCCCCCGTCGGCGCCCCGGCCCTCCCTTGATCCTTCGACGGGTGCGGCGATCGAGGCGTCGCCGCCGGGGTCGTGGCCCGTCGCGCTGCTCGTCCTCGTCGTGCTGGTCCTGCAGGGCTGGACGGGCGCCTCCCTCGGCAAGCGGGCCGTGGGGATCGTGGTGGTCCGTGCCGCCGACGGGCGTCCTGCCGGTCTCGTCCGCACGCTCGTCCGTCAGCTCCTGCACGTCCTCGACGCCATCCTCCTGCTGGGCTACCTGCGGCCGCTGTGGCACGCGGAGGGTCGTACGTTCGCCGACTCCCTCGCCGGGACGGTGGTCGTGGCGTCGCCCTGGCCGCCCGCGTGGCACGCCGTCCCACCGGGTGTCGACCGGTGGGCCCGACCCGTGGTGTGGCTGGTGTGCGCGGTCGGGGTCGCCGGGGTGCTGCCCGTGTCGGGCGGTGCCGCGACGGACGCCGTCGACCAGCCGTGCGCGGTGGTCTCGGCGCCGACCGGCACCACGGCCCACGTGCGGTGGTCCGTCCACCGTGCCTGGGAGACCCGGCTCGGTGTGCGGCGCGAGCTGCCCGTGCAGGACGGCCCGTGGACCGTCGCGTGGACGTTGCCGGACGTGCCGCAGGCGTCGGACGTGCGGGTGGACACGACCGTGACGGCGGCCGGCGGGGACCGGGCGGGGACGACCTGGCGCAGCCGCACGCCGAACACCTTCGGGGACGACGACGTCGTCCTGGGGGAGACGACGGTGTCCGGTGCGCCGCGGACGGGGGAGTTCCGCGTCGCCAGCGCGCTGGTGGTCGACGGGACCACCGTCGGCACGTGCAGCGCCGACGTACGGGTCGACGAGCGGGACCTGGCCGTCCGCACGTCCTAGGGCGCACGCACGCCGTGCGCGCCGGCGCGCCCCCGGGGCACGTCCGGGCGCGGTCGGACCACGTCGACGCCCCACATCTCGACGGTCTGCAGCACCCAGAACCCGGCGAACAGCGCCACGAGGGCCGTCTCGAGCACCAGCACCGACGCCGTCCACGACGGGACGGTCACGTGCAGCGCGACCACGACGGCCAGCGTCACCAGGGTCGTCGCCCCGAGCGCCGCGTAGGCGGCCGCCCACCGCGCGGACGCGGCACGTGCGACGGCGGCGTGCCGGAGCATGACGCCGACGACGGCGACGAGCAGCAGGACCGCGGCCGGGCCGTGGGCGCGGGCCACCACCGTCCCCGGCGCGGCCAGCAGGGCCACCGCCAGCACCAGGAGGAGCACCCCTCCTGCCACGTCCGTCACCCGCGGCCGCCGCGCCGGGATGCCGCGCACGGCGACGACGGCCCGCACCGTCCAGGCGAGCGCACCCGCCACGACCAGCGCCGTCAGGCCGGAGCGCGGGTCGGCGAGCACGACGGGGACCTCGGGTGCACCGGTGCCGCCGCAGCCCGGACCGGGCTCGGTCGGCGTCAGCGCGACGACGAGCGCGAGGATGCCCGCGACGTCCAGCAGCGCGTCCTCCACGTCGTCGGCGCCGGTGTACACGACGAGCACCGCGCCGATCGCGCACAGCGCGCCGACGAAGGCGTCGTGCGCCCCGGTCCAGTAGTAGGCGCTCAGCGAGTCGAGCCAGCACCCGGCGCGCACGGCCTCGCTCACGATCGCCGTGACGAGCAGCACCGGCAGCACCACGACGGCGAGGCGCAGGCTCCGGTACGTCGAGCGCACGGCGCGGCGCTCCCTGTCCGACATCGGCCCTGGCTGCACGCCGCACCTCCCGGCCCACACCCTGCCACCCGCCGTCGACGTCCGCCCCAGGGCCCGTGCCGGGACGGCGCTGTCGGTGGGCGGGCGCTGTCGGTGGGCGGGCGTAGTGTCGCCGAGGTCGGGCACGGCGCCCGGCACGGAGGCAGGGGGACGCCATGACCACGCTGCAGAACCGCCCGCAGTCCGCGCTGCTCGTCATCGACGCGCAGAACGGCGTGCTCGCGGGCGCCCACGACCGTGACGGCGTCCTGGCCAGGATCGCCGGCCTCGTCGAGCGGTCGCGCGCCGAGGGCACCGACGTGCTCTGGGTCCAGCACAGCAGCGACGAGCTGCCCCTCGGCTCCGACGTGTGGCGGATCGTCCCCGAGCTCACGGTCGGCGACGGCGAGCCCGTGGTGCGCAAGCTGTACGGCGACGCGTTCGAGGCCACGGACCTGGAGGACCTGCTCGCCGCCCGCGGGGTGGGGCGGATCGTCGTCGCCGGTGCGCAGACCGACGCCTGCATCCGGTCGACGGCCCACGGCGCCTTCACGCGGGGGTACGACGTCACGCTCGTGTCCGATGCGCACACGACCGAGGACCTCACGCCGTGGGGCGCGCCCCCGCCCTCCCAGGTGATCGCTCACACCAACCTGTACTGGGGCTTCCAGGACGCCCCCGGCCGGACCGCCGGTACCGCGACGGCGTCCGAGGTCCCGCTGAGCGGGACCGGGCCGGTCTGACGGCGGTCGGGCTACCGGCCCGCACCGCCGACGGCGGCGGCGCCGCACCGCCCCACCGGACGCGGCCACCCGTGGCCGGACCGCGCCCTCGGGCACGACGTCCTGCTCGAGCCGGGGCGGCGCCGGACGCGGCACGCCGCACCACGGTTCGTGACAGGTGCCCCCGGAGGGACTCGAACCCTCACGCCTTGCGGCACTCGGGTTTGAGCCGAGCGCGTCTGCCATTCCGCCACAGGGGCCAGCGGCGCCCAATGTACCGGCCGGGCGGGCCTCCCCGCGGTGTCGTCCGCACGCGCCCGCACGTGGCCCCGGGCGCACACGCCGGTCGTGCGGATGTCGGTGCAGGTCGGGACGGGTCCTCGGCGGGTGCGCCACCGCCCCGGGGGGCTCCGGGGCGGGCGCCGGGCGACAGGCGTCGGCGGAGCGCGCCGGGCCGTGCACCGCCGACCGGCGCGGTGCGGCGGGCGACGGGTCGACCCGGGCGCCGCCGTCGGTCCGGTCATCGGCCGGCCGCGGGTGCGCGACACCACGTGACGGCGGCCACGGGCGCTTCGCGCCATCACCGGCGGTCGGCGCACTACGCTGTGCTCGTGACCAAGGACGACAGCACCGAGCCCACGCAGGACGCGCCCCAGGCCGCGGACCTGTCCGCCGTCGAGGCCGCACCGCGCGCGGCGACGTCCCCCGCGCGCCCCGCACGCCGTGCCGTGGTCGCCGAGGACGAGGCGCTCATCCGGATGGACGTCGTCGAGACGCTCACCGAGGCGGGGTTCGACGTCGTCGGGGAGGCCGGCGACGGTGAGCGCGCGGTCGAGCTCGCCACCGAGCTCAAGCCCGACGTCGTGGTCATGGACGTCAAGATGCCCGTGCTCGACGGCATCTCCGCGGCCGAGCGCATCGGCAAGGCGCACCTCGCACCCGTCGTGCTGCTCACGGCGTTCTCGCAGACCGAGCTCGTCGAGCGGGCGCGTGACGCCGGAGCGATGGCCTACGTCGTCAAGCCGTTCAGCCCGGCCGACCTGCTGCCCGCGGTCGAGATCGCGATCTCCCGCTACGCCCAGATCACGGCGCTCGAGTCCGAGGTCGCCGACCTCGCCGAGCGCTTCGAGACGCGCAAGCGCGTCGACCGGGCCAAGGGCCTGCTCATGACGAAGATGGGTCTGACCGAGCCCGAGTCGTTCCGGTGGATCCAGAAGACGTCGATGGACCGCCGCCTCACGATGCGTGAGGTCGCCGACGCGGTCATCGAGCAGGTCGGCGGCGCCTCGTCCTGACCGTGCACTGACCCCTCCGTGCCGGTCCGTGAGCCCGGTCGACGCCCTCGGCGTCGGCCGGGCTCACGGCGTTCTTGGTCACAAGTGCACAACGACATCGTGGTGAGACATTGCCATTCACATGTCGGACACAAACGATGAGTACGTTCTCGCCACATTCGCCGGGTCCGTACGGATCCAGGCAGGAAGCAGTGCTCACAGAGGGGTACCACACGCATGATTCGTTCGACACGTGCAGGACGCACGCTGGCGGTCGCGGGCGTGCTCGCGCTCGCGCTGACCGCCTGCTCCGGAGGGTCCGACTCCGCCGACGAGCCGACGGACGGCGACGCAGGCGGCGGGAGCGGTGAGCCGCTGGTCATCGGCACGATCCTCCCGGTCACCGGGTCGCTCGCCCAGCTCGGCCCCCCCGAGATCGCCGGCGTGGACCTCGCGGTCAAGGAGATCAACGACGCGGGTGGCCTCTTCGGCGCGGACGTCGAGGTGAAGCACACCGACTCGTCGGACGCGAAGAACGCGTCCGTGGCGACGGCCTCCGCCCAGGAGCTCATCTCCGGGGGCGTCTCGGCGATCATCGGCGCCGCGTCGTCGTCCGTGACCCTCAACATCGTCGACGACATCACGGGTGCCGGCATCGTCCAGGTGTCGCCGGCCAACACCGCGACGGACCTGTCCGGCTACGACGACTTCTACTTCCGCACCGCCCCGCCGGACACCGTCCAGGGTGACGTCCTCGGCAACCTGATCGTCAGCGACGGTGCCAGCAACGTCGGCATCCTCGTCTTCAACGACTCGTACGGCACGTCGCTGCGCGA
The DNA here is from genome assembly GCF_900114185.1 of Cellulomonas sp. KH9. Taxonomy (GTDB): domain Bacteria; phylum Actinomycetota; class Actinomycetes; order Actinomycetales; family Cellulomonadaceae; genus Cellulomonas. The sequence continues at coordinate 405,351 of NZ_FOSE01000002.1, read as the reverse complement.
CGTCGTCGAGGGTGTCGTCTCGGACGCCGGCGGGACCGTCGTCTACGGCACGGAGGGGGAGGAGTTCGACCCCGACGAGACGAACTTCGCCACCATCGTCTCGGACGCCATCGCCGCCGCGCCCGACGCGATCGCCATCCTGTCGTTCACCGACCAGACGCCCCCGCTGGTGCGCGAGCTCGCCGCGCAGGGCTGGGACATGAGCAAGACCTACTTCGTGGACGGCAACCTCGACCAGTTCGGCGTCGACGGGGAGAAGGGCTTCCCGGCGGGCACGCTGGAGAACGCGCAGGGCACGCTCCCCGGGGCCTACCCGTCGGAGGAGTTCCAGGCACGGATGCTCGAGATCGACCCGGAGCTGACCGGGTTCTCCTACGGGCCCGAGTCCTACGACGCGACGATGCTGGTGGCGCTCGCCGCGCTCAAGGGCGGGGCGTCGGACGGGGAGACCATCCAGGCCAACATGGTGGCGGTCTCCGGCGCCGACGGCGGCACGGAGTGCACCGGCTGGGAGGAGTGCTCCCAGCTCATCGAGGACGGTGAGGAGATCGCCTACCAGGCGGTGGCCGGCGTCGGTCCGTTCAACGAGGCGAACGACCCGTCGTCCGCGTACATCGGCATCTACCGCTTCGGTGCCGACAACACGTACACGTTCACGCGGTCGGAGCAGGGCGAGGTCCCCGAGGACTGACACGGGCACCACGTGACGACGGCCCCCGGAGCTGCGGCTCCGGGGGCCGTCGTGCGCCCCGCCCGGGTCGAGCGGGCCGTGTCGTGCGGGTCGAGCGGGCACCCTCGCGGCCTCCGCGCCGTGCGGGCGCGACGACGTCGTCCCGGCGGCCCGGCCCGTCGCCGGCCCACCGGGAGCCACCCGCGAGCAGGCGCGGCGGTCAGACGCCGGGCTCGCCCGTCTCCCGGTCGACGGCGCGCGCGGCGTCCACGTCGGTCGCGAGGGTCCCGAGGTACAGCTCGATGACCTTCGGGTCGTGCATGAGCTCGCGTCCGGGGCCCGAGTACGCGTTGCGCCCCTGGTCGAGCACGTACGCCCGGTCGCAGATCTGCAGCGCGCGGCGCGCGTTCTGCTCGACGATCACGACCGACACCCCGGCCTTGTTGATCCGCCGGGTCCGCAGGAACGCCTCGTCCTGGCGCACGGGGGACAGGCCCGCGGAGGGCTCGTCCAGGAGCAGCACCGACGGCTCGGGCATGAGCGCGCGCGCCATGGCGACCATCTGCCGCTCACCCCCCGACAGTGCGCCCGCCCGCTGCTTGCGCCGGTGCGTCAGCTCCGGGAACAGGTCGAGCACGACCTCGAGCCGCTCGGAGAACTTCTGGGGCGCCTGGTAGACGCCCATCTGCAGGTTCTCCTCGATCGTCAGGCTCGGGAACACGTTGTTGGTCTGCGGGACGAAGCCGACGCCGCGCCCCACGAGCGCGTCGGCGCGCAGGTTGGTGATGTCCTCGCCCTTCAGGGTCAGGGCGCCCTCGCGGATGCTCACCAGACCGAACAGCGCTTTCAGCAGCGTCGACTTGCCGGCCCCGTTCGGGCCGATGATGCCGACGAGCTCGCCGGGGTGGAGCACGAGCGAGCACTCCTGGAGGATGTTGACACCGGGCAGGTAGCCGGCGACGAGCCGGTCCGCGTGCAGGAGCGGCTCACCCTCGGGGGCGCCGCGGTGCAGCGCCGGTGCGGCGGTCTCGGTCACGGTGCCTTCTCCTCGGTGGGCGTGGGGACCTCGGCGGCCGCCTCGGCGTCGGCCTCGGCGTCGATCACGCCACCCTCGTCGAGCAGCGCGTCGTCCCCGAGGTCCATGTCGTGGTGGGCGCCGAGGTACGCGTCGATGACGGCCTGGTCGGCCATGACCTCCGAGGGCGGTCCCTCCGCCACGACCCGTCCCTGGGCCATGACCACGACCCAGTCGGAGATGTGGCGCACCATGTGCATGTCGTGCTCGACGAACAGCACGGTCGTCCCCGTGTCGCGCAGGTCGGTGATGTGCCCCAGCAGGGACTGGGTCAGCGCCGGGTTCACCCCCGCCATCGGCTCGTCGAGCATGACGAGCGTCGGATCGGACATGAGTGCCCTGGCCATTTCGAGGAGCTTGCGCTGCCCGCCGGACAGCTCCCCGGCGAAGTCGTCCTTCTTGGTGTCGAGCTTGAAGCGCTCCAGCAGGCTCATCGCCTTGTCGGTGATCTCCCGCTCGCGGGGCGCCCACAGCGGCTTGACGAGAGCCGTGAACAGACCCTCGCCGGGCTGCGACCGTGCACCGAGGCGCATGTTGTCCAGCACCGTCATGCGCGCGAGAGCCTTGGTCAGCTGGAACGTACGCACCATGCCGGTCTTCGCGACCCGGGACGCGGTGACCCCGGCCAGGGAGGTGCCGTCGAAGTCCCAGCGGCCGGCGTCGGGCTTGTCGAAACCGGTCATGAGGTTGAAGAAGGTGGTCTTGCCGGCGCCGTTCGGTCCGATGAGGGCCGTGATGACGTGCCGCTGGACCTCGAGGTGCTCGACGTCGACGGCGTTCACACCGCCGAAGCTGCGTCGCACGCCGTCGGCGACGAGCAGCGCGTCCGCCTTCGGGGCCCCGGGGACGCGGGGGACGGGTGCGAGGTCACGCCTCGCCTGCTGGACGACCTCGTCAACGGGCATTGATCGCCAGCTCCTTCTTGTCGCCCAGGATGCCCTGGGGTCGGAAGACGATGAGCGCCATCAGCGTCAGGCCGACGAGGACCCAGCCGATCTGCTCGATCTGCTGCACCGAGAGCGTGTCGGGGGGGATGACGCCGCGCAGGAACCCCCGCACGAAGACGAGCGCCGCCCAGAACAGCAACGAGCCCAGCACGGGGCCCAGGACCGTGGCGGCGCCTCCCAGCAGCAGGATGGTCCAGGTGTTGAAGGTCACCGGGCGTCCCAGGGAGTCGGCCTGCACCGAGCTGGCGAGCACGAACACCACACCGCCCAGCGCACCGAAGATCCCCCCGAGCACCAGCGCCTGCAGCTTGTAGCCGTAGACGTTCTTGCCCAGCGCGCGCACGGCGTCCTCGTCCTCGCGGATGCCCTTGAGCACACGCCCCCAGGGGCTGCGGACGAGGCGCCACACGAACAGGCACGCCAGCAGGACGAGGCCCCACCCGACGATGCGCAGCCACCACGAGTTCGACGCGTTGGTGGCCAGCGTGATCGGGCCGAGCGTCCAGCGGTCGTCCGGGAACGGTGACGCGTCCTGGAACGTGGCCTTGAAGGAGTTGCCGGTCAGCCCCTCGGCGCCTCCCGTCACCTCGGTGAGCGCGGTGGACCGCCCGATCATGCGGACGATCTCGGCCGCGGCGATGGTGACGATGGCCAGGTAGTCGCCCCGCAGCTTGAGGGTGGGCAGCCCCAGGAGCAGCGCGAACACGACCGCCGCCGCGACCGCGACGAGGAACGCCAGCCACACCGGCGCGCCCTGGATGGTGGAGATGGCGAACCCGTACGCGCCCAGCAGCATGAAGCCGGCCTGGCCCATGTTGATGAGCCCGGTGAGCCCGAAGTGGATGTTGAGCCCGATCGCCGCGAGCGCGTACGCGATCGCCGTCGGTCCGAGCATCTCGGTCAGGACGTTGGTGGCCAGTTGTCCGAAGTCCATGGCGATCTCCCGCTAGCCGATGCGCTCGGCGCGCCCGAGGATGCCCTGCGGTCGCACCAGCAGGACGAGGATGAGGATGACGAGCGCGCTCGCGTAGCGCATGTCGTTGGGCAGGACGAGCGTCGACAGCTCGACCACTAGTCCGATGACCAGCGCCCCGATGACGGCGCCGAGCGGTGAGCCCAGGCCACCGAGGGTGATGGCCGCGAACATCAGGAGCAGGAGGGTGGAGCCGAAGTTGAACCGGGTCGTGTTGAGGTAGAGCGACAGCAGCACCCCGCCCAGCGAGGCCAGCGCCGCCGAGACCACCCACACCTGGCTGATGACGGACTCGACCTTGATGCCCGTCGCCGCGGCGAGCGCGGGGTTGTCCGACACCGCCCGCGTCGCGCGTCCTGTCCGCGTGCGTGCCAGGACGAAGGCGACCAGGGCGAGGACCGCGACGGCGATGCTGACCGACACCAGCGACTGCGCGGAGATCTGCACCGGACCGAGCTGCATGCGCTGGGAGATGCCCGACACCACGGGTCTGGGCTGCGCGCTGAAGAAGAAGAGGTAGGCGGACACCAGGGCGAGCGACAGGCCGATCGTGACGATCATCTGCTGCGTGATCCCGACGCCGCGCCGACGCAGCGGGCGGAACAGGAACCGGTTGAGGAACCACCCGAGGAGCGCCCCGGCGGCGGTGGCCAGGATGATGGCCAGCCACAGCGGCAGGTGCGCGCGCTGCACCGCGAGGAACGCGACCATCCCGCCGAGGGTCACCAGCTCGCCGTGCGCGAAGTTCGACAGCCCGGTGGTGCCGTAGATGAGGTTGGCACCGAGCGACGCGAGCGCCAGCAGCAGACCGAACACGGTCCCGGCCAGCAGGAGCTGGGCGTAGCGGTTCGTGCCGGGCGCGGCGGACGCCTCCGCGCTCGACTCCGCCTCGGCTCCCGCCTCGGCCTCGCCGCCCGCGGCGTCGGCGTCGTCCGGCGTCGCCGTCGCGCCCGTGTCGTCCGTGGGCGACGCCTCGACGGCGCCGTCGGCCCCGGGCGGCAGCACCTGCACGATCCGTCCGGCGGCACGTCCGAGCGCCACCGTGACGGTCGCCGGGTTGGCCGCCGGGTCCTTCAGCGTCGTGCCGGCCGGCAGGGTCGCCTCGTCCACGGTGACCGTGTAGTCGCCCGCGGCCGTGAGCGCGACCGACGCCTTGCCGGCGTCGTCCGTGGTCACCTGCACCGGCGCGGCCCCCTGGCCCGCCACGGTCAGGCCGACACCCGCCGCGGGTCCGGTGCCGGGCACCGTCACCGTCACGTTGAGGCACGCCGTGGCGTCGTCGGGGCTGCAGGGGGCGGTCGCCGCGTGCGCCGGCCCGACGACGCCGAGCGTCGACAGGGCGGTGAGGAGGGTCAGCAGCAGGCCGCCGGCTCCTCGACGCAGGGCGACGGATCGGTCCCGGCATGCGACTGCTCGCACGTCTGACCTCCGTCCTGGTGGGTCGGGCGCTGACGCCGGGGCGCCGCACGGTGGGATGGGCCCTCGCCCACGGTCAGCAGACGATAGGGAGGGATTGTGTCCTGTTCATTACGTATGCGCGAGGGTTGCCTACCGATCGGTAGGCAATCGCGACCGATCGGTAGGCCGGAGGGTGGGGCGCCGCCCCTCGACCCCGGTGGGTTCGTCCGGTTTCACCGGGTCGGGGTGGATGCTCCCCCTAGGCAGACGTCGTCCGGTGGGCCATGATCGGTGCAGGGCGCACGGGCCGGGGGACGGTGCGCCGGGAGTCACGACCTCGTCCCGGGAGGCCCGCAGTGCGGCCAGGTGTGCACGTCCGACCCGCCTCGTCCACGGACATCGAGGATCTCGTCGATCTCTGCCTCCAGGCGCGGAACGAGTCCGGCCTGGGTCGCCAGCTCTGCTCCGACGACCGTGAGCGCCTGCGCGCGCACCTCTCCGTGCTCGGTTCGGTGCAGGACGGGCTCGTGCTGGTCGCGACGTGCGACGGCGAGACCGCGGGGCTGACCCTGTGCCGGCTGCTCGGGCCCGGTCTGCTGTCCGACGCGACGGTCCTCAGCCTGGACGCCGTGTACGTCCGGCCGCAGTCCCGCCGTCGTGGCCTGGGCCACGCGATGCTCCAGGCGGCTGCGGAGGTCGCCGAGGCCGCGGGCGCGACCGACGTGTACGCGGCGCCCCTGCCGGGGTCGCGCGGCATGCAGCGCTTCCTGGCCCGGCTCGGGTTCGCCCCCGTGGCCGCGCACCGCGTCGTCAGCACCCCCGCCCTGCAGCGACGGCTGGCGCAGGACGTGCCGGTGACGGCGCGTCGCCCGGCACCCCGGGGCCTCGAGGACCTCATCGAGCGGCGGCGCCGGGCCCGTGCCCGGGCCGCCGGGGACGACGAGCGAGCCCGTCAGGCCGGGGCGTCGATGAGCATGCAGGTCAGGCGCGCGGTGCAGAGCCGGCGACCCTCGTCGTCCTCCACGACGACCTCGTAGGTCGCCAGCGACCGACCGCGGTGCAGGGCGCGTGCCGTGCCGGTGACGGTGCCGGCACGCGCGGACCGGTGGTGCGTGGCGTTGAGCTCGATGCCGACCGCCGCCCGGCCGACGCCGGCGTGGGCCGTCGCGGCCAGCGAACCCAGCGTCTCGGCCAGCACCGCCGACGCGCCCCCGTGCAGCAGGCCGTAGGGCTGGGTGTTGCCGGCGACCGGCATGGTGCCGGTCGCGCCGTCCGCGTCGACGTGCGTGATCTCGATGCCCATGCGGTGCAGGAGGGTGTCGACGGTCGGCGGGAGGACGAAGGGGTTGTCGGACATGGCAGATAGGTTGGCACCCGTGAGTGCCGACCAGCCAACGACCACCGGTTCGACGACCCCGCGACTGCTCCTCATCGACGGTCACTCGATGGCGTACCGCGCGTTCTACGCGCTGCCGGTGGAGAACTTCGCCACCTCGACGGGCCAGCCGACCAACGCCGTGTTCGGGTTCACCTCGATGCTCGCCAACCTGCTGCGGGACGAGGAGCCGACGCACGTCGCGGTCGCGTTCGACGCCGGCCGGACGACGTTCCGCACGGAGCGGCTGGAGTCGTACAAGGGCAACCGCGCCGCCACGCCCGAGCCGTTCCGCGGTCAGGTCGACATCATCAAGGACCTGCTCGCGACGATGCACGTGCAGGTGCTGGAGAAGCCCGGGTTCGAGGCGGACGACATCCTCGCCACCCTGACCGCGCAGGCGCGCGACCAGGGCATGCACGTGGCGATCTGCTCGGGCGACCGGGACTCGTTCCAGCTCGTCGGCCCGACCGTCACCGTGCTCTACCCGGTGCGCGGGGTGTCCGAGATGGCGCGCATGACGCCGGAGGCGGTCGAGGCGAAGTACGGCGTGCCGCCCGCCCGCTACCCGGACCTGGCGGCGCTCGTGGGCGAGACGAGCGACAACCTCCCGGGCGTCCCGGGCGTCGGACCCAAGACCGCCGCCAAGTGGATCGGCCAGTACGACGGGCTGGCCGGCGTGCTCGCCCACGCGGAGCGGATCACCGGCAAGGCGGGGGAGTCGCTGCGTGCGAACCTCGAGCAGGTCGCCCTCAACCGTGAGCTCAACCACCTGCTCGACGACCTCGAGCTGCCCGTCGGCCCCGAGGACCTCGCCGTCCGCCCCTGGGACCGGGCCGCGCTGCACGAGATCCTCGACGGCCTGGAGTTCCGGACGCTGCGCGACCGCCTGTTCGCGATGCTGCCCGACGAGACCCGTGACGAGCGCGTCGCCACCGCCGCGGCGCTCGACCTGGTCGAGACCGGCGTCGGCGGCCTGGGTGCCTGGCTCGCCGCGCGCGCCGACGACGTCCTGGGGCTCGACGTCCGGGGGACCGGTGCCCCGGCGCGGGGCGACGCCTGGGGCGTGGCGATCGCCGACGGCGACGGGCAGGCCGTCGCCTACGACCTCACGGCCATCGACCCGGTGGACGACGCCGCGCTCGCGGCCTGGCTGGCGGACCCGGCGCGTCACAAGGCGCTGCACGCCGCGAAGGAGGCGTGGCACGCGCTGGAGGGTCGTGGCCTGCCGCTGCGCGGTGTCACCTTCGACACCGAGCTCGCGGCGTACCTGTGCCAGCCCGACCGCCGTGCGTACGACCTGTCCGACCTCGCGATCGGCTACCTGCACCGCGAGCTCGTCGCGGCGGACGACTCCTCGGCCGGCCAGGGGGCGCTCGACCTGGAGGTGGACGGTGCGGACGAGGGGCGTCGGGCAGCCGTGCGCGCCGCCGCGGTGCGGGACCTCGTCGACGTCCTCGGGGGCGAGGTCGCCGACCGGGGCGCGGGGATGCTCCTGTCGGACATCGAGCTGCCCCTGCAGGACGTGCTGGCCCGCATGGAGCGCACCGGGATCGCGGTGGACCGCGAGGACCTCGCCTCGCTGGAGCGGGAGTTCGACGCGCAGGTGCAGGACGCGGCGGCGGAGGCCTACGCCGTCATCGGGCGCGAGGTGAACCTCGGGTCGCCCAAGCAGCTCCAGGAGGTGCTGTTCGACCAGCTGGGGATGCCGAAGACGAAGCGCATCAAGACCGGCTGGACGACGGACGCCGCGTCCCTCACCGACCTGTTCGCCCGCACCGGGCACCCGTTCCTCGAGCACCTCCTGGCGCACCGCGACGCCATCCGGCTGCGGCAGACGGTCGAGGGGCTGCTGCGCTCCGTCGGCGACGACGGCCGCATCCACACGACGTTCCAGCAGACCATCGCGGCGACCGGCCGGCTCTCGTCGGCGGACCCCAACCTCCAGAACATCCCGATCCGGACCGATGCCGGACGCCAGATCCGGCGCACGTTCGTCGTCGGACCGGGGTACGACACCCTGCTGACGGCCGACTACTCGCAGATCGAGATGCGCATCATGGCGCACCTGTCCGGTGACGAGGGGCTGATCGAGGCCTTCCGCTCCGGGGAGGACCTGCACAGCTACGTCGGTTCCCGCGTCTTCGGCGTGCCGACGGACGAGGTCACGCCCGCGATGCGCTCGAAGATCAAGGCGATGAGCTACGGCCTGGCGTACGGGCTGTCCGCGTACGGCCTGTCCCAGCAGCTGTCCGTCGAGGTGTCCGAGGCGTCCGCGCTGATGGCCGACTACTTCGAGCGGTTCGGCGGGGTGCGCGACTACCTGACCAGCGTCGTGGACCGGGCCCGGGCGACGGGCTACACGGCGACCGTCCTGGGGCGCCGCCGCTACCTGCCGGACCTCACGAGCGACAACCGGCAGCGCCGCGAGACCGCGGAGCGGATGGCGCTCAACGCGCCGATCCAGGGCAGCGCGGCCGACCTCATCAAGGTCGCGATGCTCGGGGTCGACGGCGAGCTCGGGCGACGCGGGCTCCGCTCACGGCTGCTCCTGCAGGTGCACGACGAGCTCGTGCTGGAGGTCGCGGCGGGGGAGCGGGGCGAGGTGGAGGAGCTCGTGCGCGACCAGATGGGCCGGGCCGGGGACGGCCTGCCCGACGGTCCGCTGGACGTCCCGCTGGACGTCTCGGTCGGCGTCGGGGCCAGCTGGCACGCCGCCGGGCACTGACGGGCCGGCCCGCCCCAGGAGCCCGTCCGGTCACCGTTCCGTGTGACACGCGTCGCGGTCCGCGACACGCGGGCGAAGTTTCGTGCCGCGATGTCTGGATTCCGTGGGGTGATGTACGCCACAGTGGTCCACCTGGCGGCGACGGGGCCGCCCGGGCCAGCGGAGGTGCACGTGTCGCAGAGTCAGACGGAGACCGACTACCAGCGCGTTCAACGATCCCCGGAGTTCCAGGACCTGCGACGCAGGTTCCGCAACTTCGTGTTCCCGATGACCGCGCTGTTCCTGGCGTGGTACTTCCTGTACGTCCTGCTCGCCAACTACGCGCACGGGTTCATGAGCCAGCGGGTCGTCGGCACGATCACGGTGGGGCTGCTCTTCGGGCTCGGGCAGTTCGTCTCGACGTTCGCCATCACCATGGCCTACGCGCGCTGGGCCAACCAGAAGCAGGACGCGGTCGCGGAGAACCTCCGTGAGCACATCGAGTCCGGGGCCCTCATCGAGGGCTCTGCCCCGGCCCGCCCGTCCGACGGGAGCCGCGCATGATCGCCGTCGGCGCACCCGTGGTCGCCGCTGCCGCCGCCGGCGGCCAGGTCGGCGACCCCGTCGTCAACATCGCGATCTTCGGGGCGTTCGTGCTGGTGACCCTGGTGATCGTGTTCCGGGCTTCCCGCAACAACAAGAGCGCCGCGGACTACTACGCGGCCGGGCGGTCCTTCACGGGTCCGCAGAACGGGACGGCGATCGCCGGCGACTACCTGTCGGCGGCCTCGTTCCTGGGGATCTGCGGTGCCATCGCCATCTACGGGTACGACGGCTTCCTGTACTCGATCGGCTTCCTCGTCGCGTGGCTCGTCGCGCTCCTGCTGGTGGCCGAGCTGCTGCGCAACACGGGGCGCTTCACGATGGCCGACGTGCTGTCGTTCCGGCTGAAGCAGCGCCCGGTGCGCCTCGCCGCGGCGCTGTCGACGCTCGCCGTCGTGTTCTTCTACCTGCTGGCGCAGATGGCGGGGGCGGGTGGCCTGGTGGCCCTGCTGCTGGGCATCGACGGGGTGGCCGGGCAGGCGCTCGTGATCGCCGTCGTCGGCGCGCTGATGATCCTCTACGTGCTCGTCGGGGGCATGAAGGGCACCACGTGGGTGCAGATCATCAAGGCGATCCTGCTGATCGCCGGCGCAGGGCTCATGACGATCTGGGTCCTCGCGCGGTTCGGCTTCGACCTGTCGGCGGTGCTGCAGGGCGCGATCGACGCCGCGGGCGAGGGCGGCGAGACGCTCGTGGAGCCCGGTCGGCAGTACGGGGCGACGGCGCTCACGCAGCTGAACTTCCTGTCCCTCGCGCTGGCGCTCGTGCTCGGGACCGCCGGCCTGCCGCACGTCCTCATGCGCTTCTACACCGTGCCGTCCGCCAAGGAGGCGCGGCGCTCGGTGGTGTGGGCGATCTGGCTGATCGGGATCTTCTACCTGTTCACGCTCGTGCTCGGCTACGGCGCCGGCGCGCTCGTCGGGCCGGAGACGATCATGTCCTCGCCGGGCAAGGCGAACTCCGCGGCCCCGCTGCTCGCCTACGAGCTGGGCGGGGTGTTCCTGCTCGGCATCATCTCCGCGGTGGCGTTCGCCACCATCCTCGCCGTCGTGGCCGGTCTGACGATCACGGCTGCCGCCTCGTTCGCCCACGACATCTACGCGTCGGTGATCAAGCAGGGCCAGGTGGCGCCGGACGGCGAGGTGCGCGTCGCGCGCATCACCGTCGTGGTGATCGGGGCGCTGGCGATCGTGGGCGGGATCTTCGCGAACGGTCAGAACGTGGCGTTCCTCGTCGCGCTGGCGTTCGCGGTCGCGGCGTCGGCGAACCTGCCGACGATCCTGTACTCGCTGTTCTGGAAGCGGTTCAACACGTCCGGTGCGCTGTGGAGCATGTACGGCGGGCTCGTGTCGTGCATCGTGCTCATCGCGTTCTCGCCCGTCGTGTCGGGCAAGGTCGACCCGGTCACCGGGGACAGCCTGTCGATGATCCGCGACACGTCGGTGGACTTCGCGATCTTCCCGCTGGAGAACCCGGGGATCGTGTCGATCCCGCTCGCGTTCCTGCTGGGGATCGTGGGGACGCTGCTGTCGAAGGAGCAGCCGCACCCCGAGAAGTTCGCCGAGATGGAGGTGCGCTCGCTCACCGGGGCCGGCGCCGAGAAGGCGACCAGCCACTGACGGGTCAGGCGAGGGGCCGGTGCGCCCGCACGATGAGCGTCCCGGGCAACCGGGCGCCGCGCACCGGCCCCCAGCCTCCCCACACGCGGTCGTGGCCCGCGGGCCACTCCGGTTCCAGGAGCCCGTCGACCACCAGCCCGGCGCCGACGACGTCACCCACGTGGTCGGCCAGGGTCCGGTGGTACTCCGCGTACAGCACGCGCCCGTCGGCGGCCTGCTCCACGTAGGGCCGCCGGTCGAAGTAGGAGCGTGTGGCCGTGAGTCCACCCTCACCGGGGTCGTCGGGGAACGCCCAGCGCACCGGGTGGGTGACGGAGAAGACCCAGCGCCCGCCCGGGCGCAGGACCCGGGCGACCTCGGCGTGCACCCGCGCGGTGTCGGGCACGAACGGCAGGGCACCGAACGCGGTGAACGCCACGTCGAACGACGCGGACGCGAACGGCAGGGCCCGGGCGTCGGCCTGCACGAGCGGTGTCCGGGTGCCCGTCCGGGCGTCGAGGCGCCGTGCCGCGGCGAGCATGCCGGCGGACACGTCGGTCGCGACCCCGTCGGCGCCCCCCTGGGTGCGCAGCCAGCGCGTCCCCTGCGCCGCGCCCGCGCCGAGCTCCAGGACGCGGGCGCCGCGGACGTCGCCGAGCAGGTGGGCCTCCGACTCCCGCAGCCCCTCGGGGCACCACAGCAGGTCGGCGGGGCCGAGGAACGCGCCGTGCTCGTCGAGGTACTCGTCCGCGTTGGCGTCCCACCACCCGCGGGCGGCACGACCACCCTGTTCGTCCGGGACGTCCAGGTATCCGGCAGCGGCCAGCGCGTCGTCCGGCGATTCCTCCGACATCCTGCCAGTCTGTCCGATGCCGAATCCGTACCGGTGCGTAACACGCGCGTGACACGGCGCACCTAGCGTCTGCCGGGTCCCGGGCGGCGTGGTGCACAACCAGGCCCTGACGAGAGGTGGCTGCAGTGAGGACCAGATGGCAGATGGTGGCCGGAGGGCTGGTGGTGGGGCTCGCCCTGACCGCGTGCGCCGCCAGCGACCGCGACACCGGCGGCGACGACGACGGCGCGACGGACGGAGGTCGTGACACCTTCATCTTCGCGGCGTCCGGCGACCCGTCCTCGCTCGACCCGGCGTTCGCCAGCGACGGCGAGACCTTCCGGGTGGCGCGGCAGATCTTCGAGGGCCTGGTGGGGGTCGAGCCCGGCACCGCGGACCCCGCGCCCCTGCTCGCGGAGTCGTGGGACGTCAGCGACGACGGCCTGGAGTACACGTTCACCCTCAAGGAGGGCGTGACCTTCCACGACGGCACCGCCTTCGACGGCGACGCGGTGTGCGCCAACTTCGAGCGCTGGAACAACTTCACGGGCGTCCTGCAGTCGGAGTCGCTCTCCTACTACTGGCAGAAGGTCAACGGCGGGTTCGCGAGCAGCGACGTCGAGAGCCTGAACGGCACCGGCAAGTACGAGTCGTGCGAGGCGCCCGACGCGGGCACCGCCGTGGTCCACCTGCGCAGCCCCCTGCCGGAGCTGGTCTCGGCCCTGTCCCTGCCCGCGTTCGCCATGCAGTCGCCCACCGCGCTCGAGAAGTACGACGCGGACGGCGTGACCGGCGACGGCGAGGCGCCGGTGCTGCCCGAGTACGCCACCGGACACCCCACCGGCACCGGACCGTTCGTGTTCGAGTCCTGGAGCCCGGGCGAGGAGGTCGTGCTCAGCGCCTACGAGGACTACTGGGGCGAGCAGGGCCAGGTCCGTCGGATCGTCTTCCCGATCATCTCCGACGCGACGGCGCGCCGGCAGGCGCTCCAGGCCGGTGACATCGACGGGTACGACCTCGTCGGCCCCGCCGACGTGGTGGCGCTCGAGGAGGCGGGCTTCCAGATCGTCAACCGTGAGCCCTTCAACGTGCTGTACCTCGGCATGAACCAGGGGAACCCGGACCTCGCCGACCTGCGGGTCCGGCAGGCGATCGCGCACGCGATCAACAAGGAGGCGCTGGTCGCGCAGACGCTGCCCGAGGGCACCGAGGTCGCGACGAACTTCGTCCCGCCGTCGGTCGCCGGCTGGAACGCCGACGTCGCGACCTACGACTACGACCCGGACAAGGCGCGCGCGCTGCTCGCCGAGGCCGGGAGGTCGGCGCTCACGATCGACTTCAACTACCCGACCAACGTCTCGCGGCCCTACATGCCGACGCCGGAGCAGGTGTTCACGGCCATCGAGGCGGACCTCGAGGCGGTCGGCATCACGGTCAACGCCGTGCCGGACCCGTGGAACCCGGAGTACCTCGACCGGATCCAGGGCGGCGCCGACCACGGGCTGCACCTGCTCGGGTGGACCGGCGACTACAACGACACCTACAACTTCATCGGCGTCTTCTTCGGCGGTACGTCGAACGAGTGGGGCTTCGACAACCCGGAGCTGTTCGCGGCGATCAACGACGCGCGGTACGTCGCGGACCTCGACGCCCAGACCGAGGCGTACGAGGCGGCCAACGCGGCCATCCTCGACTTCCTGCCGGGCGTCCCGCTGGCGCACCCGGTGCCGTCGCTCGCGTTCAAGGCCGACGTCCGGGGCTACCCGGCCTCGCCGGTCCAGGACGAGGTCTACAACGTGATCACCCTGGGCGACTGAGGAGCTGCTCGACCCGATGACCCGACTGATCCTGCGGCGCCTCGCGCTGCTCGTCCCGACCCTGCTCGGGTTGTCGGTGCTGCTGTTCCTGTGGGTGCGTGCTCTCCCGGGAGGGCCGGCGACGGCCCTCCTGGGGGAGCGTGCGACCCCCGACGCCGTGGCACGCATCAACGAGCTCTACGGATTCGACCGACCGCTGCCCCAGCAGTACGTGACCTGGCTGGGGCAGCTCCTCCAGGGCAACTTCGGCGTGTCGACCCGCACGGGCCGACCCGTCCTCGACGAGTTCATGTCCCGGTTCCCCGCGACGATCGAGCTGTCGCTCGTCGCGCTGCTCGTCGCCGTCGGCGTGGGCATCCCGCTGGGGTACGTGGCAGCCCGGCGCCAGGGCCGGCTCGTCGACCACGCCGCGGTCGTCACCTCGCTGCTCGGTGTGACGATCCCCGTCTTCTTCCTCGCGTTCCTGCTGAAGTGGCTGTTCGCCGTGCAGCTCGGGTGGTTCCCGTCCGCCGGGCGGCAGGACCCGGCCATGGTGGCGACCCACCCGACCGGGTTCTACGTGCTCGACGGGTTGGCGACCCGCGAGTGGGACGCGAGCTGGGACGCCCTGGTGCACCTCGTGCTGCCGGCGCTCGCGCTGGGGACGATCCCGCTGGCGATCATCGCCCGGATCACCCGCGCGTCGGTGATCGACGTGCAGCACGCCGACTACGTCCGCACGGCCCGCGCCAAGGGGCTCTCGCCCACGCACGTGCGCGGCCGGGTGATCCTGCACAACGCGATGCTGCCCGTCTCGACGACCATCGGTCTGCAGATCGGCCTGCTGCTGTCCGGTGCGGTGCTGACCGAGACGGTGTTCGCGTTCCCCGGCGTCGGCAAGTTCCTCGCCGACGCCGTGTTCAACCTCGACTACGCGGTGCTGCAGGGCTTCATCCTGCTGATCGCCGTGGTCTACGCCCTGGTGAACCTGGCGGTCGACGTGTCGTACGGCCTGATCGACCCGAGGATGAGGACCCGATGAGCGCACCCGAGGTCTACGAGGTCCCGCAGGCGCCGGTCGACGCCGGCGAGCTCGCGGAGGACCGCCGCGCGGGGGAGGCGCTGTGGCGTGTCGCCGCGCGGCGTCTGCTGCGCAACCCCGCGGCGGTCCTCGGTGTGGTCATCGTCGTGGCGTTCCTGCTGGTGGCGCTCCTCGCCCCGGTCCTGGCGCCGTACGCGCCCGGTGCGCTGCCCGGCCGCGCCGACGTGCGCCCGACGTTCATCCCCGGACCGTCGGCCGAGCACCCGCTCGGCCTGGACCGGTACGGCGCCGACGTGCTGTCCCAGCTGATCTGGGGTGCGCGCGCCTCGCTGCTCATCGGTGTCCTGTCGACGCTGCTCGGGCTCGCGGGCGGCATGGTGCTCGGTACGCTCGCGGGCGCCTTCGGCGGGTGGGCCGACTCGGCGGTCATGCGGCTGGTCGACCTCATGCTGGCCGTCCCCAGCCTGCTGCTCGCGGTGTCGATCGCCGCGGTGGCCGGGCAGACGCCCTCGTCGGTCGTCATCGCGATCGGCGTCGTGCAGGTGCCGGTGTTCGCCCGGCTGCTGCGCGGGTCGATGCTGGCCCAGAAGAACCAGGACTACGTGCTGGCGGCCCGGTCGCTGGGTCTGTCGCGGCGCACGGTCACGATGAGCCACGTCCTGCCCAACAGCGTGTCCCCGGTGATCGTGCAGGCCACGCTCCTGCTCGCGACGGCGGTCATCGAGGCGGCGGCGCTCTCCTTCCTCGGCCTGGGAGGCGGATCGCCGACCACCGCCGAGTGGGGCCGCATGCTCGTCGCCGCCCAGAACGAGCTCGAGGTGGCGCCCCGGCTCGCGCTGTGGCCCGGCCTCTGCATCTCGGTGACGGCCCTGGGCTTCACGTTGTTCGGCGAGGCGCTGCGGGAGGCCCTCGACCCGCGATCGAGGAGGCGATGAGCGTGACCGACGCACCGGAGCAGGAGACCGACCAGGCCGAGCCGCTGCTGCGCATCCGGGACCTCGAGGTCACGTTCCGCACCGAGTCCGGCTCCGCCACCGCGGTGCGCGGCGTGTCGTTCGACGTGCACGCCGGCCAGACCGTGGCCGTGGTGGGGGAGTCCGGCTCGGGCAAGTCCACGACCGCGGCGGCCGTGATCGGGCTGCTGGCCGGCAACGGCGCGGTCACGGGCGGCTCGATCCTCTTCGAGGGCGAGGACCTCGTGGCCCTCGGGCCGGACGCGATGCACCGCGTACGCGGGTCGCGGATCGGCATGGTGCCGCAGGACCCGATGTCGAACCTCAACCCGGTCCGCCGGGTGGGGGAGCAGGTCGACGAGACGCTCGAGGACAACGGCGTGCTGCGCGGCCGCGGCGTGCGGGCGCGCACGGTCGAGCTGCTGGCCGAGGCGGGCCTGCCGGACGCGGAGCGGCGTGCGCAGCAGTACCCGCACGAGTTCTCGGGGGGCATGCGGCAGCGGGCGCTGATCGCGATGGGTCTGGCGGCGCGCCCGCGCCTGCTCATCGCCGACGAGCCCACGTCGGCGCTCGACGTGACGGTGCAGCGCACGATCCTCGACGGGCTGACGGAGCTCACCGACCGGCTGGGCGTCGCGGTGCTGCTCATCACGCACGACCTGGGGCTGGCGGCCGAGCGCGCGGACCGGGTGGTCGTGATGTACCGCGGCGAGGTGGTCGAGGAGGGCGACGCGCACGCGATCCTCACGTCGCCGCAGCACGAGTACACCCGGCGGCTGCTCGCCGCGGCGCCCTCCCTGGCGTCGCGGCGCATCGAGCTCGCCCGGCACGGTGCCGACGTGGCCGTGCCCGTCGGTGCGGAGCCCGTCACCGCGGGGGCCTCCGAGAGGGGCGTCGCCCGGCCCGTCGCGTCCGGCCCCACCGCGGGGTCCGGCGCGTCGGCCCCGCACGACGTGGTGGTCGCGCCGCCGCTCGTCGAGGTGGACCACGTCAGCAAGGTGTTCCGCATCCGCGGCCGCGGGCTGCTGGGGCGGGGCGCGGACTTCACGGCGGTCGACGACGTGAGCCTGGTCGTCCCCCGGGGTCGCACGGTGGCCGTGGTGGGGGAGTCCGGGTCCGGCAAGTCGACCGTCGCGCGGATGATGCTGGGGCTGCTGGCCCCGACGTCCGGAGCGATCCGGTTCGACGGCGTCGACGTGGCGCACCGCGACCGGGGCGCCGAGGTCGCGTTCCGCCGACGGGTGCAGCCGATCTTCCAGGACCCGTACGCGTCGCTCGACCCGCTCTACACGGTGTTCCGGACGGTCGAGGAGCCCCTGCGGGCGCACGGCACCGGCGACCGCGCGCAGCGGCACGCGCGCGTCCGCGAGCTCATGGACCAGGTGGCGCTGCCCGCGGGCCTGCTGTCGCGGTACCCCGCGGAGCTGTCCGGCGGCCAGCGCCAGCGGGTCGCGATCGCCCGCGCCCTGGCGCTCGAGCCCGAGCTCGTGGTGTGCGACGAGGCCGTCTCGGCGCTCGACGTCATCGTCCAGTCGCAGATCCTGCACCTGCTGGCGGACCTGCAGGAGCGGCTCGGCCTGTCGTACCTGTTCATCAGCCACGACCTCGCCGTGGTGCGCCAGATCGCGGACGAGGTGTGCGTGATGCAGGAGGGGCGGGTGGTGGAGAGCGGCACGGTGGACCAGGTGTTCGACGCGCCGCGCACGCAGTACACCCGCACGCTGCTCGACGCGATCCCGGGGCGGGACCTCGACCTGCGCCGCAGCGTCTGACGCCCTACTCCCCGGCCGCGAGGTCCCCCCGGGACCGAAGCCGCACGGCGTCCCGCGCGGGCCTCGCTAGTGTGGGACGTGCGGCGCCGCGTCGGAGCGCGCCCGGCCCCCCTTGCCGTCCCGGCGGGGCGGACCCCTGCGAACGAGGAGCTCCAGCGTGCGAGTCGGTCTGCTCACGGGTGGCGGCGACGTCCCCGGCCTGAATGCCGCGATCCGTGCGGTCGTCAAGCGGGGGGAGGGCGAGCACGGCCACTCCATCATCGGGTTCCGCAACGGGTGGAAGGGCGTCGTCGACGGCGACGTCATGCCGCTGACGCGCCAGCACATCCGCAACGTGCTGCCGACGGGCGGCACGCTGCTCGGCACGGCGCGCTACCACCCGCACGCCTCCGACGGCGGGCTCGACGCCGCACTGGCGACGCTCGAGGCGGAGCGCATCGAGGCGCTCATCTGCATCGGTGGCGACGGGACGCTGAACGCGGCGAGCAAGGTCGCCGAGGCGGGCGTGAAGGTCGTCGGCATCCCCAAGACGATCGACAACGACGTGTGGGGCACCGACGCGTCGATCGGCTTCGACACCGCGGTGAGCATCGCCACCGAGGCGATCGACCGGATCCACACGACCGCCGAGTCCCACAACCGCGTGATGATCGTCGAGGTCATGGGGCGGCACGCCGGCTGGATCGCCGTGACGTCGGGCATCGCCGGTGGTGCCGAGCTCGTGCTCGCACCGGAGGAGCCCTTCGACATCGGCCGGATCGAGCGCTTCCTCAAGCACCGCCACCGTGCGCACGCGAGCTTCTCGATCGTCGTCGTGGCCGAGGGTGCCGTACCGGCCGAGAACACGCCCATGCACTACGAGACCCAGATGGGCAAGTACGGCGAGATCGTCGCGGGCGCGATCGGGGAGCGGCTGAAGACCGAGATCGAGCAGCGCACCGGCTTCGACACGCGCGTCACGGTGCTCGGTCACACGCAGCGGGGCGGCATCCCCACGGCGGCGGACCGGATCCTGGCGTCGCGGTTCGGCGTCGCGGCGATCGACGCGGTGACGGCCGGCACGACCAACGTCATGACCGCCGTCCGGGGCGAGGAGGTCGTGCTGGTCCCGCTCGAGGACGTCGCCGGCAAGGTGAAGTTCGTCCCGCAGGGCCTGCTGACGGTGGCCCGGGCGCTCGCCTGAGCCCCACCCTTTGCCTGCACGGTCATGCACCCGATAGGGTGGACGGCGGTGCCGCGCGTGTTGATCGATCCCCGTGCGTACCGACTCGTCACCCCGCCCGGTTCCACTCCGCACGCGGGTGCGGCGGGTCGGCGCGGCGGGCGACCGGCGCGAGGACCGCGTCACCCTTCCTGTCCGCACTACTTCCTGTCCGCATCGGAGCCCACCACTACATGAGCATCTCCACCCCCGCGAAGCCGGCCAGCCCGCAGGTCGCGGTGAACGACATCGGTACGGCCGAGGACTTCCTCGCTGCGATCGACGCCACCATCAAGTACTTCAACGATGGCGACATCGTCGAGGGCACCATCGTCAAGGTCGACCGCGACGAGGTCCTGCTCGACATCGGTTACAAGACCGAGGGCGTCATCCCCTCCCGTGAGCTGTCCATCAAGCACGACGTGGACCCCGGCGAGGTCGTCAAGGTCGGCGACGAGGTCGAGGCCCTGGTCCTCCAGAAGGAGGACAAGGAGGGTCGTCTGATCCTGTCCAAGAAGCGCGCGCAGTACGAGCGGGCGTGGGGCACGATCGAGAAGATCAAGGAGGAGGACGGCGTCGTCACCGGCACCGTCATCGAGGTCGTCAAGGGTGGCCTCATCCTCGACATCGGCCTGCGCGGCTTCCTGCCGGCCTCCCTCGTCGAGATGCGTCGCGTGCGCGACCTCCAGCCGTACGTCGGCAAGGAGATCGAGGCCAAGATCATCGAGCTCGACAAGAACCGCAACAACGTCGTGCTGTCGCGGCGTGCGTGGCTCGAGCAGACGCAGTCCGAGGTCCGCTCCACCTTCCTGCAGACCCTGCAGAAGGGCCAGGTGCGCCCCGGTGTCGTCTCGTCGATCGTCAACTTCGGTGCCTTCGTGGACCTGGGCGGCGTGGACGGGCTCGTGCACGTCTCCGAGCTGTCCTGGAAGCACATCGACCACCCGTCCGAGGTCGTCGAGGTCGGCCAGGAGGTCACGGTCGAGGTGCTCGAGGTCGACTTCGACCGCGAGCGGGTCTCCCTGTCGCTGAAGGCGACGCAGGAGGACCCGTGGCAGGCGTTCGCCCGGACGCACGCCATCGGCCAGGTCGTGCCCGGCAAGGTCACCAAGCTCGTCCCGTTCGGTGCGTTCGTGCGCGTCGAGGACGGCATCGAGGGCCTCGTGCACATCTCGGAGCTGGCCGTGCGCCACGTCGAGATCCCGGAGCAGGTCGTGCAGGTCGGCGACGACGTCTTCGTCAAGGTCATCGACATCGACCTCGAGCGTCGCCGCATCTCGCTGTCGCTCAAGCAGGCGAACGAGGGCTTCGACCCCGAGTCGGACGACTTCGACCCCGCGCTGTACGGCATGGCGGCGGAGTACGACGAGCAGGGCAACTACAAGTACCCCGAGGGCTTCGACCCGACGACGAACGAGTGGCTCGAGGGCTTCGAGACCCAGCGCGAGGCGTGGGAGGCCCAGTACGCGGCCGCCCACGAGCGCTGGGAGGCGCACCGCAAGCAGGTCGCCGCGGCGGCCCAGGCGGACGCCGAGGCCTCGACGTCCGAGTCCACGGGCAGCGGCCCGGCGCCGTCGACCTACTCGTCCGCCCCGGCGGAGGAGGTCGCGGGCACCCTCGCGTCGGACGAGGCGCTCGCCGCGCTGCGCGAGAAGCTCACCGGCAACTGAGTCCGCGCGGGTCCGCCCGCGACGGTCTGCACGGCGGACGGCCGGTCACCCCTCGGGGTGGCCGGCCGTCGGCGTACCCGGGGGACCGTCGCCCGCGTGGGGAGGTCGCGCGGCACGCGCCGGGCCGGGAGGATGGGGCGATGCAGAGGATCGGGCTGACCGGAGGGATCGCGGCGGGCAAGTCCGTCGCTGCGCGCAGGTTCGCCGAGCGCGGCGCGGTCGTGGTCGACGCGGACGTCCTGGCGCGGCAGGCCGTGGCGCCGGGCAGCGCCGGCCTCGACGAGGTGGTCGCGGAGTTCGGCCCGGGGGTCCTCGACGCCGCGGGGGACCTGGACCGCGCGGCGCTGGGACGGATCGTGTTCGCCGACGCCGGGGCCCGTGCCCGGCTGGACGCGATCGTGCACCCCGTCGTCCGCCGGCTCGCGGCCGAGCAGGAGGCGGCCGCCGCGGCGCTGGACCCCGGGGCCGTCGTGGTGCACGACATCCCGCTGCTGGTCGAGACGGGGCAGGCCGAGGACTTCCACGTGGTCGTGGTCGTGCACGCCCCGGCGGGGCTGCGCGTCGAGCGGCTCGTGCGGCTGCGCGGGATGGACCGGGCGGACGCGCTGGCGCGCGTGGCGGCGCAGGCCCGCGACGAGGCCCGGCTGGCCGTGGCGGACGTCGTGCTCGACGGCGCCGGCAGCGACGCGGACCTCGAGCGGCAGGTGGACGCGCTGTGGGAGCGGCTGGCCGTGGAGCGTGCCGACGAGCGGGCGGCCGACGCCCCCTGACGTGCGCTGCAGGACGAAGGTCCCCCGTCCCGCGCAGTACCCGTCATTCCTTCGGGTGAATTGAACGGCCGTCCACGCGAGCAGTACGGTTCGGACGCCGATCACTCGGACGGACGCGCGACGAGCGTGTCCCGGGGGCCGCGTCGGGCGGACCCGGGCAACGTAGCCGGAGGAACGATGGCCCAGCAGTCGGTCGGTAGCGGGTGGGAGGCGCGCCCGCTGCAGTCCAAGGCCTCGATGTCGGTGGCCACCGGTGCGCTGTCGGCGACGCAGGTGCTGGACATGGTGGCCCAGGCGGTCGCCGCGGTCGAGGACGAGAGCGGCTGGCTGCGGGTGGGTGAGCGCAGCGCGAACAAGGTGTCGGTGTCGATCCGGGACATGACCCGGGAGACCAGCGAGCCGGTGCTGTTCTTCGACGTCGAGGTGGACCGTGCCGTCGGTCGGGTGACCGTGCGCACGCTCATCACCAGCTACGTCGTGAAGTCGTCCGGCATGAGCGCGCTGGTGCCCATGGCCAAGCGCCGGGTGGTCGGCTTCAGCGCCTACCGGGCGTTCATGGACCGCTACGCGTCGATGCTGTCGACGGCGGACCCCGCGGCGTACGTGTCGTTCAGCGGGGACTGACCCGCCGCCGGCCGCCCCCACGGGGTCGTCGGGTCGTTGTCGGTGGTGCGACGTACGGTGTCCTCATGCGTCCCGTGACCGACCTGCAGCGGACCGTCGCGCCGTTCGAGGTGGTGTCCGAGTACACCCCGAGCGGTGACCAGCCGACCGCCATCGCCGAGCTCGCCGCCCGCGTGCGGGCCGGCGAGAAGGACGTGGTGCTGCTCGGCGCCACCGGTACCGGCAAGTCGGCGACGACGGCGTGGCTCATCGAGCAGCTGCAGCGTCCGACGCTCGTCATGGCCCCGAACAAGACCCTCGCGGCCCAGCTGGCGACCGAGTTCCGCGAGCTGATGCCGAACAACGCGGTCGAGTACTTCGTGTCGTACTACGACTACTACCAGCCCGAGGCGTACATCGCGCAGACGGACACCTACATCGAGAAGGACTCCTCGATCAACGAGGAGGTCGAGCGGCTGCGACACTCGGCGACCAGCTCGCTGCTGACGCGGCGCGACGTGGTCGTCGTGTCGACGGTGTCGTGCATCTACGGCCTGGGCACGCCGCAGGAGTACGTCGACCGCATGGTCACCCTCGCGGTGGGGGACCGGATCGACCGCGACCAGCTGCTGCGCCGCTTCGTGACGATGCAGTACACGCGCAACGACATGGCGTTCACCCGCGGCACCTTCCGGGTGCGCGGGGACACCGTCGAGATCATCCCGGTGTACGAGGAGCTCGCGATCCGGATCGAGTTCTTCGGCGACGAGATCGAGGCCATCGCGACGCTGCACCCCCTGACGGGCGACGTGGTGCGCGCGGAGCAGCAGATGCACGTGTTCCCCGCGACGCACTACGTGGCGGGGCCCGAGCGCATGGAGCGCGCCATCGCCGGCATCGAGGCCGAGCTCGAGGAACGGCTGGCCGAGCTCGAGCGGCAGAACAAGCTGCTCGAGGCGCAGCGCCTGCAGATGCGCACCACCTACGACATCGAGATGATGCGGCAGATCGGCTCGTGCTCGGGCATCGAGAACTACTCCCGCCACATCGACGGACGGCCCGCCGGCTCCGCACCGAACACCCTGATCGACTACTTCCCCGAGGACTTCCTGCTCGTCATCGACGAGTCGCACGTCACCGTGCCGCAGATCGGCGCGATGTTCGAGGGCGACATGTCGCGCAAGCGCGCCCTCGTGGACCACGGGTTCCGCCTGCCGAGCGCGGTCGACAACCGGCCGCTGCGCTGGGAGGAGTTCGTGGAGCGCATCGGGCAGACGGTCTACCTGTCGGCCACGCCCGGGGACTACGAGCTGTCGATGGCCGACGGCGTGGTCGAGCAGATCATCCGGCCCACGGGGCTGGTGGACCCGCAGGTGCTGGTCAAGCCGACCAAGGGGCAGATCGACGACCTCCTGGGCGAGATCAACGACCGGGTGGAGCGCGACGAGCGCGTGCTGGTCACGACGCTGACCAAGAAGATGTCCGAGGACCTCACCGACTACCTGCTGGAGAAGGGCGTCCGGGTGCGCTACCTGCACTCGGAGGTCGACACGCTGCGGCGCGTGGAGCTGCTGCGCGAGTTGCGGCTGGGGGAGTACGACGTGCTCGTCGGCATCAACCTGCTGCGCGAGGGGCTCGACCTGCCGGAGGTGTCGCTCGTGGCGATCCTCGACGCCGACAAGCAGGGGTTCCTGCGCTCCGGCAAGTCGCTCATCCAGACCATCGGGCGTGCGGCGCGCAACGTCTCCGGTGAGGTGCACATGTACGCCGACACCGTCACGCCGGCCATGCGCCAGGCGCTGGACGAGACCGAGCGCCGCCGCGAGCGGCAGATCGCGTACAACCTCGAGCACGGGATCGACCCGCAGCCGCTGCGCAAGCGGATCGGCGACATCACGGACATGCTGGCGCGCGAGGACGCCGACACGGCCGAGCTGCTCGGCGGCGCCGCACGTCAGGCGAGCCGCGGCAAGGCACCGGTGCCCGGGCTGGGCTCGCGGCCCGCGGCGGACGACCGCACGCGGCTGACCGGCGCGGCCGCCCACGACCTGGCCGACCTCATCCAGCAGCTCACCGAGCAGATGCACGCCGCGGCCGGCGAGCTGCAGTTCGAGCTCGCCGCCCGGCTGCGCGACGAGATCTCCGGGCTCAAGAAGGAGCTGCGCCAGATGCAGGCCGCCACGGCCTGAGCGCACCGCGACCGCGGTGGACCGGCCGGGCACGTCCCGAGGAGGAGCACCGATGGACCGCAGGCTGCAGATCGTGTTCGACGCCCACGACCCCTTCGCGCTCGGGGTCTTCTGGCAGGAGGCACTGGGGTACGTCCGCGAGGCGCCGCCGGAGGGCTTCGCCTCCTGGGAGGAGACGTTGCGCGCGTGGGGGCTGCCGGAGGAGCGCTGGAACGACGCGAACGCGATCGTCGACCCCGAGGGCTCCGGACCGCGGATCTTCCTGCAGAAGGTGCCGGAGGGGAAGACGGCGAAGAACCGGGTGCACCTCGACGTCGGGCTGCCCGGCGCGCCCGCCCGTCCCGGTGAGCGTCGGGCCGACGAGATCCGTGCGCGGGCGGGGGAGCTGGAGGCGCTCGGGGCCTCGCGGGTCCGCGAGCACGACGACGAGCTCCAGGGGTTCTGGATCGTCATGCGGGACCCCGAGGGCAACGAGTTCTGCCTGGTCTGAGCGTTCTGGTCGCGCGCCGGCGGTGCCGTCCACGGCGCGGGCGCCGCGCGGCGCGAGGCGTGGGCGTCACCTATAGTTCTCGGCGGAGGGGAGTACTCCCCACGACGTCATCGTCATCACGGTCGCCAGCGTTGCCGGCCCGGTGCGTCGGCCGCGCGCACGACCCGCACCGGGTGGAGTCAGCGCTGGCGGAAGAGACCTCCGGTCATCAGTCGTACTCTCCGGAGGTCTGTCTCGTGGATGTTCAGCCCTGGGTGTGGGCCGTCACCGTCGGTCTCATCGTCGTCATGCTCGCGGTCGACTACATCGGCCACGTGCGTTCGCCGCACGAGCCGACCCTGCGCGAGTCGGCCTGGTGGTCGGCCGGGTACGTCGCGGTCGCGCTCGTCTTCGGCGTGGTGGTCTGGGTCGTGTGGGGCACGACCTACGGCGCGGAGTACTTCGCCGGGTACGTGACGGAGAAGAGCCTGTCGGTCGACAACCTGTTCGTCTTCGTCCTCATCATGGCGAGCTTCCGGGTGCCGCGGCTCTACCAGCAGAAGGTGCTGCTCATCGGCATCACCATCGCGCTGGTCCTGCGGACGGTGTTCATCTTCGTCGGCGCCGCCTTCATCGAGCGCTTCAGCGCGATCTTCTACCTGTTCGGGGCCTTCCTGCTCTACACCGCGTGGACGCAGATCCGCGCGGGGAGCGCGGACGAGGAGGAGTACCACGAGAACGCGGTGCTGCGCTGGACGCGGCGCGCGTTCCCCACGACCGACGACTACGTCGGCGACAAGATGGTGGTGCGGCGCGACGGCAAGCGGTACATGACGCCGATGCTCATCGTCATGGTCGCGATCGGTACCGCCGACATCATCTTCGCGGTCGACTCGATCCCGGCGATCTTCGGGCTCACGCAGGAGACGTTCCTGGTCTTCGCGGCGAACGCGTTCTCCCTGCTGGGCCTGCGCCAGCTGTTCTTCCTCATCGACGGACTGCTCGACAAGCTCGTCTACCTGTCCTACGGCCTCGGCGTGATCCTGGGCTTCATCGGCATCAAGCTCCTCATCCACGCGATGCACACCAACGAGGTGCCGTTCATCAACGGGGGTGAGCACATCACCGTCGTGCCCGAGATCAACACCTGGGTCTCCCTCGGGGTGATCGTCGGCACGCTCCTGGTGACGACCGTCCTGTCGCTGCGGCGAACCCGCAAGGACGAGGCGGCACGTGCACTCGAGGAGGCGCGCGGCGCGACGCACGGTCTGGCGGCCGACCCGGCGCACGACGAGAGCGGGTCCGAGGGCCGGCCGTGACGCACGAGCTGCCCGCCGCCTTCCAGGCGGCGTCGCTCGTCGCCCTCGTGGCGATCCTGCTGCTCGACCTCGCGCTCGTGCGCCGGCGGCCGCACGTGCCGTCGGTGCGCGAGAGCGTCGTGTGGGTGCTGGTCTACGTCGGCCTGGCGCTCGTGTTCGCCGGGCTGGTGGCCCTGGTGGGCGGGCCCGCCCCGGCGGGGGAGTTCGTCGCGGGCTGGTTGACCGAGTACAGCCTGTCGGTCGACAACCTGTTCGTCTTCCTGCTGATCATGTCCAGCTTCGCGGTGCCCCGCGAGCAGCAGCAGCGCGTGCTCATGGTGGGGATCATCGTGGCGCTCGTCCTGCGCGGCGCCTTCATCCTGGCGGGCGCCGCGCTCATCGAGCGCTACACCTGGGTCTTCTACCTCTTCGGGGCGTTCCTGGTGTGGACGGCCGTGCGGCTGCTGCGGGAGGGCGCGGGCTCCGGCGACGAGCCGTACGAGGAGAACCGGCTGGTGCGCGGCCTGCGACGCGTGCTGCCGATGTCGCCGACGTACGACGGCGGGCGCGTGCGCACCGTCCACGAGGGCCGCCGCGTGTTCACGCCGCTCGTCGTCGTGTTCGTGGCGATCGGGACCACGGACGTGCTGTTCGCGTTCGACTCGATCCCCGCGATCTTCGGGCTGACGCACGACCCGTTCATCGTCTTCACGACCAACGTGTTCGCGCTCATGGGGCTGCGCCAGCTGTACTTCCTGCTCGGCGGGCTGCTCGACCGGCTGGTGTACCTGCCGTACGGGCTCGCGGCGATCCTCGCGTTCATCGGCGTCAAGCTGGTGCTCGAGGCGCTCGCCACGAACTCGCTGGGGTTCGTCAACGGCGGCGAGCCGGTCCCGTGGGCGCCCGAGGTGCCCACGTGGGTCTCGCTCACGGTCATCGCGGGCGCACTGGCGGTCGCCACGGTGGCCAGCCTCGTGCGCGCCCGGCACGACCTGGCGGCGGCGCGCCGCCTCCCGCCCCCCGCGCCCGAGCAGCGTCCGGACGGGCCGGGCGCCTCCTGACGCACCGGGCCCGCGGACGTGCAGGCCGCGGGCGCCGACGGTCCCGGCTCAGGGGGTCCGGCTCAGGACGTCGCGGACCAGGGGCCCAGGACCAGGTCCCACCCGCGCACGTCGGTCGCCGCGACGAGCCCCTCGCGTGCGAACGGGTCCCGCGCGAGCACGCCGCGCACGGCCGCCTCGTCGTCCGCGCGGAGCACCAGGAGCGCACCGGGGTCGCCGTCGGTGAACGGGCCCGACCCGAGCAGCACGCCGTCCTCGGCCTGCTGCGCCAGCCACGCCCGGTGCTCGGGGCGGACGGCGTCGCGGACCGCGGTCCGCTCGTCGTAGGTGTAGCGGACCGCGAAGATGCTCATGACCGCATCCTGCCGCAGCGGAAAGCACGCCCGCCACGGGCCGGCTCCGGTCGCGGTGGCACAGTGGGCGTATGACCACGACCACGACCCTTCGCCCGGTCCGGGACGGCCGATGACGCGGCGGCTGCGCACCCTGCTCTCCGACGACCTGCTCGCCCGGGTCCACGCGCGCGCGGACGCGCACGACCGCGACAACACCTTCCCCCACGACGACCTCGCCGACCTCGTGGCGGCCGGGTACCTGCGGGCGTTCGTGCCCGAGCGTCTCGGCGGTGCCGGGCTCACCCTCGAGGAGGTGGCGCGCGAGCAGGTCCGGCTCGCGGCAGCCGCGCCGGCCACGGCACTGGCCGTCAACATGCACCTCGTCGTCACCGGCCTGGCCGCGCTCCTGGTGGCCCGCGGCGACGACTCCGTGGAGTTCGTGCTGCAGGACGCGGCCGCGGGGGAGGTGTACGCGTTCGGCAACTCCGAGGCGGGCAACGACCTGGTGATGTTCGGGTCCCGCACCCGGGCCGTGCCGCAGCCCGACGGCGGCTACCGGTACCACGGCACGAAGATCTTCACGTCGCTGTCGCCGGTCTGGACGCGGCTCGCGACGTTCGGCCTGGACGACTCCGACCCGGCCGACCCGCGCCTCGTGCACGGCGTCGTCGCCCGGCAGGACGGTGGCGTCCAGGCGCGCGACGACTGGGACACGCTCGGCATGCGCGCGACCCAGTCGGCCACCACCGTGCTGGACGGCGCGTACGCGCCGGCGGACCGCGTCTACCGGAGGCTGCCGCCGGGACCGTCGGCGGACCCGTTCGTGTTCGCGCTGTTCGCCGTCTTCGAGACGTTGCTGGCGGCCGTGTACACGGGCATCGGGCGCCGGGCGCTCGAGCTCGGCGTCGGGCACGCCCGGCGGCGCACGTCGCTCAAGCACGGCGGCCGGTCGTACGCGCAGGACCCCGACATCCGCTGGCGCATCGCGGACGCGGCGCTCGCCCAGGACGGGGCCGAGCTGCAGGTGTTCGCCCTGGCGCGCGACGTCGACGAGCAGGCGGACCACGGCGCGCGGTGGTTCGCGCAGCTCGTGGGGCTCAAGGTGCGGGCCACCGAGACGGCACGCGTCGTCGTGGACCTCGCGCTGCGCGTGTCCGGCGGCGGGGCGTACTTC
Organism: Cellulomonas sp. KH9; assembly: GCF_900114185.1. Lineage (GTDB taxonomy): Bacteria > Actinomycetota > Actinomycetes > Actinomycetales > Cellulomonadaceae > Cellulomonas. Next base: position 376,840 of record NZ_FOSE01000002.1, on the reverse strand, counting down.
ACGGGCAGCGAGCTCGCCCGGCTGTACCGCGACGTGCTGGCGGGGATCTACCACCCGTCGGACGACGAGTCGGCGCACGCGACCGTCGCGACCTCGGTGCTGGGCCCGCCGGAGGACTGAGGGTCACCAGCCGCGGGAGGCCCACGCGGGGAGGTGGGGGCGCTGTTCGCCCAGGGTCGTCGCCTCGCCGTGGCCCGGGTGGACGCAGGTGCCGTCCCCGTACCGGTCGACGACGCGCGAGGTGACGTCAGCGAGCAGCCGCGCGAACCGCGCGGGGTCGCCCTGCGTGCTGCCCACGCCGCCGGGGAACAGCGAGTCCCCCGTGAACAGGTGCGTGCGCCCGGCCACGGCCCCGGGCGTCCGCGCCTGCGGGCCCTCGGTCAGCGCCAGGGCCACCGACCCCGGGGTGTGGCCGCGCAGCGCCACGACGTCGAGGACCAGCGCGCCGACCCGGACGTGGTCGCCGTGGCGCAGGCGCACCGCGACCTTGCAGCCGGTCGCGTCCTCGATCGCGTCCGCGTCGGCGACGCCCGCGGCGACCCGGGCCCCCGTCACGGCCACGACGGAGGCCAGCGCACCCAGGTGGTCGCCGTGCCGGTGGGTGACCACCACGGTGTCGAGCCGTGCCGACGGCGAGCCCTCCCGGACGAGGGCCAGCAGCCGGTCGGGGTCCGCGGGGGCGTCGACGAGCAGCTGGGCGCCCGTGGCGCGGCACGTGAGCAGGTAGGCGTCGTTGTCCATCGGCCCGACGGACGCGGTGCGGAGCTCCGCGTCGTCCAGCACCCGCACCGCGCTGGGGCCCCCGGGGTCGACGTGGTCCGTGCACGGACCGGCGGGCCGCGCGATCACGGGGTCACCGCCGCCGCCCCCGCGGCCGCGCGCCGGGCCGCCGCCGCGTGGCTGTGCGCCGCGCGGACGAGCGCCAGGTGCGAGAGCGCCTGCGGCACGTTGCCCCGCATGTGCCGGCCGACGGGGTCGTACTGCTCGGCGAGCAGGCCCACGTCGTTGGCCAGCGGCACCACCGCGTCGAGCACCCGGCGGGCGCCGTCGACGTCGTTCCCCCGGGCCAGGGCGTCGGCGAGCCAGAAGGAGCACGCGAGGAACGCGGCCTCGTCGCCGTGCAGCCCGTCGTCCGTGCGCTCCGTGCGGTACCGGCGCAGCAGCCCCGGCCCGACCTCCAGCTCCTCGCGGACCGCGGCGACCGTCCCGCGCGCGTGCGGTCCGTCCGCGGGCACGAACCCCACCAGGACCAGCTGCAGCAGCGAGGCGTCGGCGTGCTCCGCCCCGTAGTGCTGCACGAAGCTGCCGCGCGCGTCGGACCACCCGTGGGCGAGGACGTCGGTGCGGACCTCGTCGCGGGTGCGGCGCCAGCGCTCGACGGGGCCGGGCAGGCCGTGCTGCTCGACGGCCTGCACCGCGCGGTCGAGCGCGACCCACGTCATCACCTTCGAGTGCGTGAAGTGCCGGGGCTCGCCGCGCACCTCCCAGATGCCGCGGTCCGGCTCCCGCCAGTGGCGCGCCAGGTCGTCGACGAGCCGACGCTGCAGCGACCACGTGTCGGACGTCTCGGCGAGACCCGCGTCCCGGGCCATCGCCAGCGCCGACATGACCACGCCGAGCACGTCGTGCTGCACCTGCCGCACCGCGCCGTTGCCCCGGCGCACCGGGCGCGAGCCCGCGTACCCCGGCAGGTGGCCGAGGTGCGTCTCCGGCAGGCGGCGCCCGCCGTCCAGCCGGTACATGATCTGCAGGTCCCGCGGGTCGCCCGCCACGGCCCGGGCCAGCCAGTCCCGCCACTGGGTCGCCTCGTCGCGGAACCCCTGCTCCAGGAGCGCCTCGAGCGTGAACGCGGCGTCCCGCAGCCAGCAGTACCGGTAGTCCCAGTTGCGCTCGCCGCCCGGGGTCTCGGGCAGCGACGTCGTCGGCGCCGCGACGATGCCCCCGGTGGTGGCGTCGGTCAGCAGGCGCAGCACGAGCAGCGAGCGGACGACCGCCTCCCGGTACGGGCCGTCGTACCCGCAGTCGCGCGCCCACAGGCCCCAGCGGACCGCCGTCGTGTCGACCCGGCCGCTCACCGGCAGGCGCGGCGGCACCGGCTGCCACGAGTGGACCCACGTGAGCGACAGCTCGACGCTCTGCCCCGCGTGCAGCGTGAACCGGTCGCGGTGGCGGCGTCCGTCGGCGCGGGGGAGGCGGTCGCCGCGCAGCACCAGCGAGTCGGGGCCCGCCACCGCGCGGATCGTGTCGCAGCCGTCGGCGTCGTCCTCGTGGCGCACCCACGGCTGCACGGCGCCGTACCCGAAGCGCACCACCCACTCGTGCTCGACCTCGACCTCCCCGGCCGTGCAGGTCAGCCGGCGCACCAGGTCCGCGCGTCCGTCGCCCGACGGCATGGCGTCGGTGGCGACGGCCGTGCCCCCCGCGGTGCGGTAGGTCGTCTCGAGGACGAACGAGTCGCCCCGGTACCGCCGGGTCACGGCGGCGGCGTCCCGGACCGTCAGGAGCCATCGGCCGTGCTCGGGCGTGCCCAGGAGCGCGGCGAAGCAGGCGTCCGAGTCGAACCGCGGCAGGCACAGCCAGTCGACCGACCCGTGCCGCGACACCAGGGCGGCGGAGTGGCCGTCGCCCAGCACGGCGTACTCCTCGACGGGGACCTGGCCGTCCAGCAGGAGGTCGCCCGCCGGGGGGTCGTCCGGCGGGCCGTCCTCGCCCGTCGGTGTGCTCGGCGCGACCATCGCCCTCAGCATGGCCCGCTCGGCCCGACGGCGCTCGCGGGGTCGGGCGTGCGGATGCGGTACCGCACCGGCGTCGATCGCGCACCTCGAACACGTGTGCGACTGTCGGTGGCCCGACGTAGACTCGTCGGCTGTGACCGATCCTCTGTCCGACCGTCTGCTGGTCCGCGGCGCCCGGGAGCACAACCTCCGCAACGTCGACGTCGACCTGCCCCGTGACGCCCTCATCGCCTTCACCGGCCTGTCCGGCTCCGGCAAGTCGTCCCTCGCCTTCGACACGATCTTCGCCGAGGGGCAGCGACGCTACGTCGAGTCGCTGTCCGCGTACGCGCGGCAGTTCCTCGGGCAGATGGACAAGCCCGACGTGGACTTCATCGAGGGGCTGTCCCCGGCGGTGTCCATCGACCAGAAGTCGACCAACCGCAACCCGCGCTCCACCGTCGGCACCATCACCGAGGTCTACGACTACCTGCGCCTGCTGTTCGCCCGCGCCGGCACGCAGTACTGCCCGGTGTGCGGGGAGCGGGTCACGGCCCAGACGCCGCAGCAGATCGTGGACCGGCTGCTGGAGCTGCCGGAGGGGACGCGGTACCAGGTGCTCGCGCCGGTCGTGCGCGGGCGCAAGGGGGAGTACGCGGAGCTCTTCCGCGAGCTGCAGGGCAAGGGGTTCTCCCGCGCCCGCGTCGACGGCGAGGTCGTGCAGCTGGCCTCACCGCCGACGCTCGAGAAGAAGCTCAAGCACGACATCGAGGTGGTCGTGGACCGCCTGGTGTCCCGCGAGGGCGTGCAGCGCCGCCTCACCGACTCGGTCGAGACGGCGCTGGGGCTCGCCGGCGGCCTGCTCGTGGTCGAGCTCGTCGACGCCGACGCGGACGACCCGCAGCGCGAGCGCCGGTTCTCCGAGCACCGCGCGTGCCCGAACGACCACGTCCTGACGCTCGAGGAGATCGAGCCGCGCACGTTCTCGTTCAACGCGCCCTACGGCGCCTGCCCGGAGTGCACGGGCATCGGGTCGCGGCTCGAGGTGGACCCCGAGCTCGTGATCCCCGACGACGACCTGTCGCTCGCGCAGGGGGCGGTCGCGCCGTGGGCCCAGACGTCGTCCGAGTACTTCCAGCGCGTGCTCAGCGCGCTCGCGGCCGACCTCGGGTTCTCGATGGACACGCCCTGGCGGGCGCTGCCGAAGCGCGCACGGGACGCGGTGCTGCACGGGCAGAACCACGAGGTGCACGTCCGCTACCGCAACCGGTGGGGGCGTGAGCGGCAGTACTCCACGGGGTTCGAGGGCGTCATCACCTTCCTGCAGCGCCGGCACGCCGAGACCGACTCGGAGTGGAGCAAGGAGAAGTACGAGGCCTTCATGCGGGAGGTCCCGTGCCCCACGTGCCAGGGCGCACGGCTGAAGCCCGAGGTGCTCGCCGTCAAGGTCGGCGGCCGGTCGATCGCCGAGGTGTGCGAGCTGCCGATCGACGAGGCGCGCGCGTTCATCGACGGCCTCGAGCTCGGTGAGCGCGAGCGGGCGATCGCCGCGCAGGTGATCAAGGAGATCCAGGCCCGCCTGGGGTTCCTGCTCGACGTCGGCCTCGACTACCTGTCGCTCATGCGGCCGGCCGCGACGCTCTCGGGCGGCGAGGCGCAGCGCATCCGGCTCGCGACGCAGATCGGGTCGGGCCTCGTCGGGGTGCTGTACGTGCTCGACGAGCCGTCCATCGGCCTGCACCAGCGTGACAACCGGCGGCTGATCGACACGCTCACCCGGCTGCGGGACCTCGGCAACACCCTCATCGTCGTCGAGCACGACGAGGACACCATCCGGGCGGCGGACTGGATCGTCGACATCGGTCCGGGCGCGGGCGAGCACGGGGGGCGCGTGGTGCACTCGGGGGACCTCGACGGTCTGCTCGCGTCCGCGGAGTCCGTCACCGGCGCGTACCTGTCGGGCCGCCGGTCCATCCCGATGCCGGCCGAGCGCCGGCCCGTGGACCGCACGCGGCAGGTGACGGTCGTGGGGGCGCGCGAGAACAACCTGCGGGGCATCGACGTGTCCTTCCCGCTCGGGGTGCTCACGGCGGTCACCGGGGTGTCCGGCTCCGGCAAGTCGACGCTCGTGAACTCGATCCTCTACACGGTGATGGCCAACGAGCTCAACGGTGCGCGGCAGGTCGCCGGACGCCACAAGCGCGTCACGGGGCTCGACCAGCTCGACAAGGTCGTGCACGTGGACCAGGGCCCCATCGGGCGCACGCCGCGGTCCAACCCCGCGACGTACACGGGGGTGTGGGACCACGTCCGCAAGCTGTTCGCGGAGACCCAGGAGGCCAAGGTCCGGGGGTACACCCCCGGCCGGTTCTCGTTCAACGTCAAGGGCGGCCGGTGCGAGGCGTGCTCGGGTGACGGCACGCTGAAGATCGAGATGAACTTCCTGCCGGACGTGTACGTGCCGTGCGAGGTCTGCCACGGCGCCCGGTACAACCGCGAGACGCTCGAGGTGCACTTCAAGGGCAAGACCGTCGCGGACGTCCTGGCGATGCCGATCGAGGAGGCCGCGGAGTTCTTCGCCGCGGTGCCGGCGATCGCCCGCCACCTGCGCACGCTCGTCGACGTGGGGCTGGGCTACGTCCGGCTCGGGCAGCCCGCCCCCACGCTGTCCGGCGGCGAGGCGCAGCGGGTCAAGCTCGCCGCCGAGCTGCAGCGCCGCTCGACCGGCCGCACCATCTACGTGCTCGACGAGCCGACCACCGGGCTGCACTTCGAGGACATCCGCAAGCTCCTCGGCGTGCTGCAGTCCCTGGTCGACAAGGGCAACACCGTGCTCGTCATCGAGCACAACCTCGACGTGATCAAGAACGCCGACTGGGTCATCGACATGGGCCCCGAGGGCGGGTCCGGAGGCGGCACGGTCGTCGCCGAGGGGACGCCCGAGCACGTCGCGGGCGTGCCGGGCAGCCACACGGGGCGCTTCCTCGCCGAGGTCCTCGAGCCCGAGCGGGAGCGGGTGCCCGCCTGACCGGGGCGGGCCCCGGCGTCAGGCCGGCTCGTGGGCCGGCGGGGCCGGCTCGTGCCGCACGGGGAAGTTCACCGAGCGCGCGATGAAGCAGTGCTCCTGCGCGCGGTGGTGCAGGCCGGTGAGCAGGGCGCCGTCGATGGCGGTGCCGTCGGCCAGGGCGGTGCCGCGCACCGTCACCCGCGGCCGGAGCACCACCTCGGTGAACTGCCCCTGGCCCGCCGCCTCGATGCGCATCGTGCCGGACGCGGAGTCGGTGTAGCCGACGACGACGACGCCCGCGGCGGCGGCGAGGTGCAGGAACCACAGCATGTGGCACTGGGACAGCGCCCCGACCAGCAGGTCCTCGGGCGACCAACGGTCCGGGTCGCCCCGGAACCCGGGGTCCGAGGTGCCCGGCAGCGGCATCTTGCCGCCCGACGTCAGGGTGTGGTCGCGGCCGTAGGACGTGTACGTCGCCGTCCCGGTGTCGCGCGCACCGGTCCACACGAGGTCGACGGAGTACTGGTGCAGGAGCTGAGCCATGCCCCGACCCTAGTGGTGCACGTCACACCCGCATCCTGCTGCGGCGCACCCGGTGCCCGGCACGGGCACCCGGGGCGCGGGCCTGTCGGTCGTCGGACTTAGGCTCGGGACATGGCCGACCCCGCGACCTACCGCCCCGCGCCGGGGGAGATCCCCGACGCCCCGGGCGTGTACCGCTTCCGGGACGAGCACGGGCGCGTGGTGTACGTCGGCAAGGCCAAGAGCCTGCGCAACCGGCTCAACAGCTACTTCCAGGACATCGCCGGGCTGCACCCGCGCACGCAGCAGATGGTGACCACGGCGGCGTCGGTGCAGTGGACGGTCGTGGGCACCGAGGTCGAGGCGCTCGCCCTCGAGTACTCCTGGATCAAGGAGTTCGACCCGCGGTTCAACGTCAAGTACCGCGACGACAAGTCCTACCCCTACCTCGCCGTCACCATGGCCGACGAGGTGCCCAGGGTGCAGGTCATGCGCGGGGCCAAGCGCAAGGGCACCCGCTACTTCGGGCCGTACGCGCACGCGTGGGCGATCCGCGAGACCGTGGACCTGCTGCTGCGGGTCTTCCCCGTGCGCACGTGCTCCGCCGGTGTCTTCAAGCGCGCGCGTCAGCAGGGGCGGCCGTGCCTGCTCGGCTACATCGACAAGTGCTCGGCCCCGTGCGTCGGACGCATCGGCGTCGACGAGCACCACCAGCTCGCCCAGGACTTCTGCGACTTCATGGCGGGCGACACGGTCCGGTTCACCCGGCGGCTGACGCGCGCGATGAAGGAGGCCGCGGCCGAGCTCGACTACGAGCGTGCCGCGCGGCTGCGCGACGACATCGCGACCCTCGAGAAGGCCACCGAGCGCAACGCGGTCGTCCTGTCCGACGGCACCGACGCCGACGTCTTCGCCCTGGCCGGTGACGAGCTCGAGGCCGCCGTCCAGGTCTTCCACGTGCGGGACGGCCGCATCCGCGGGCAGCGCGGCTGGGTGGTCGAGAAGGTCGAGGACATCGACGACGCGGCGCTGGTCGAGCACCTGCTGCAGCAGGTGTACGGCGGCGAGGACCCGGAGGCCGCCTCGGCGTCGGTGCCGCGCGAGGTGCTCGTGCCCGTGCTGCCCACCGACGTCGAGCAGGTGCAGGCCTGGCTGTCCGGCCTGCGGGGCAGCCGCGTGCAGGTGCGCGTGCCGCAGCGCGGCGACAAGCGGGAGCTCGCGGCCACCGTGCTGCGCAACGCCGAGCACGCCCTCGCGCTGCACCGGACGCGCCGCGCCGGCGACCTCACGAGCCGCAGCATGGCGCTGCGCGAGATCCAGGAGGCGCTCGACCTGCCGACGGCCCCGCTGCGGATCGAGTGCTACGACGTGTCCCACAACCAGGGCACGTACCAGTCCGCGTCGATGGTGGTGTTCGAGGACGGGCTCGCCCGCAAGAGCGAGTACCGACTGTTCTCGGTGCGCGGCCCGGAGGGCCAGGGTGCGCGCGACGACACCGCCGCCATGCACGAGGTCATCACCCGGCGGTTCCGCCGCTACCTGGCGGAGCGAGCAGACGCGCACGACCCCGAGCTGGGGGACGGGGAGGAGGACGACGCGCCGCGCAGCGGACCCGTCGACGAGCGCACGGGACGGCCCGTGCGGTTCGCGTACCCGCCCAACCTCGTCGTCGTCGACGGGGGCCCGCCGCAGGTCGCGGCGGCTGCCGCGGCGCTGGCCGAGCTGGGCATCGACGACGTCGCGCTGTGCGGGCTGGCCAAGCGGCTCGAGGAGGTGTGGCTGCCGGGGGAGGAGTACCCGGTCATCCTCCGGCGCGCGTCGGAGGGGCTGTACCTGCTGCAGCGCGTCCGCGACGAGGCGCACCGGTTCGCGATCACCGCCCACCGCAAGCGGCGCAGCAAGGGCATGACCGTGTCCGTGCTGGACGACGTGCCGGGCCTGGGACCCGCGCGCAAGGCCGCGCTGCTGCGGCACTTCGGCTCGGTGAAGCGGCTGCGCGCGGCGTCCGCCGAGGAGATCGCGACGGTCCCCGGCATGGGTGCCCGCACGGCCCAGGCGGTGGTCGCAGCGCTCGCGGGACCGCCGGTGGACGCAGCCACCGGCACGCCGCCCGGCGGGTCCGGCGCGGTGCCCGCCGACGAGCCTGGCATCCTTGACGCATGAGCGAGCCCTCGCCGATCACCGTGCCGGCGGGCATCCCCGCCCTCGAGGCGGCCGCCGAGGCACCGGTCCTCGAGCAGCCCGAGGTCCTGGTCATCACCGGCATGTCCGGTGCCGGCCGGACCCGCGCGGCCGCGGTCCTCGAGGACCTCGGCTGGTACGTCGTCGACAACCTGCCCGCGCAGATGCTCACGCACCTGGTCGGCATGCTCACGAGCGGGCCGGTGGGCACGGGGGCCCGGCGGCTGGCTGCGGTGATCGACGTCCGCGGCCGGGAGTACTTCGCGGCGCTGACCGGGGTGATCGACCACCTGCAGGGCACGGGGGTCGAGCTGCGGGTGCTGTTCCTCGACGCGTCCGACGAGGTGCTGGTCCGCCGGTTCGAGCAGGTGCGCCGGCCGCACCCGCTGCAGGCGGACGGCCGGATCCTCGACGGCATCGCCCGCGAGCGGGCCCTGCTCGCCGAGCTGCGCGAACGGGCCGACACCGTCATCGACACCTCGGACCTCAACGTGCACGACCTCGCACGTGTCGTGCGCGCCGGGGTCGCGAGCCCGGCGGACGAGGTGCTGCACCTGTCCGTGGTGTCGTTCGGGTTCAAGTACGGCATCCCGCTGGACGCGGACCACGTCGTCGACGTGCGGTTCCTGTCCAACCCCTACTGGATCACCGAGCTGCGGCACCTGTCGGGGCGGGACGCCCCGGTACGCGACTACGTGCTCGGACTGCCGGGCGCCACGACGTTCGTCGAGCGCTACGTCGACGCGCTCGAGCCGGTGCTCGCGGGCTACGTGCACGAGGAGAAGCGCTACGCGACCATCGCGGTGGGCTGCACGGGCGGCAAGCACCGCTCCGTCGCCATCAGCGAGGCGATCGGTGCGCGGCTGCGCGAGCGCGGGCACCGCGTCCAGGTGACGGCGAGGGACCTGGGCAAGGAGTGAGCACTCCGCCGAGCGGGCTCCGTGAGCCCGCGAACCCCGCCTTCGTCGCCTTCGGCGGCGGGCACGGCCTGGCGGCCTCCCTGTCGGCCCTGCGGCTCATGACGGACCGGATCACGGCTGTCGTCACCGTCGCGGACGACGGCGGGTCGTCCGGCCGGCTGCGCGAGGAGCTCGGCGTGCTGCCCCCGGGGGACCTGCGGATGGCGCTGGCCGCGCTGTGCGACGACTCCGAGTGGGGTCGCACCTGGCGGGACCTGCTGCAGCACCGCTTCGCCACCGACGGGCCGCTGGACCACCACTCGGTGGGGAACCTGCTGATCGTCGCCCTGTGGCAGCTGCTGGGGGACACGGTGGGCGGGCTCGACCTCGTGGGGCGGCTGCTCGGTGCGCGAGGACGCGTGCTGCCCATGGCGGCCGTGCCGCTGGAGATCGAGGCGGACGTGCGGCGCGACGACGGCACGCTCGAGGTCGTGCGCGGGCAGACCCAGGTCGCCGTGACGCCGTACCGCATCGAGCAGCTGCGGCTGCACCCGGCGGACCCCCCGGCCTGCCCGGAGGCGGTGCAGGCGGTGCGCGACGCCGACTGGGTCGTGCTGGGCCCGGGCTCCTGGTACTCGTCGGTGCTCCCGCACCTGCTGGTCCCCGAGCTGCGCGCCGCGCTGCTCGGGACCCGGGCGCGCATCGTCGTCACGCTCAACCTCACGCCGGACGACGAGACGCAGGGCATGCGCGCCGTCGACCACCTCGCGGTGCTGCGCGCGCACGCCCCCGAGCTGCCCGTGCACGCCGTGATCGTGGACCCGGCGTCCGTCGACGACGTCGGTGAGCTCGCGGACCTCTGCGCGTCGACGGGCACCCGGCTGCTCGTCCGACAGGTCCGGCGGGGGGACCAGAGCGCGGTGCACGACCCGTTGCGGCTCGCTGCGGCGCTGCGCGACGTCGTGGAGGGCTACCTGGGCGACGTCGGGACCCCGGTCGGGCACTGACAGGGCGCTGGTCGGTCGACCTCGGCACGCCGCGCGGACCGCCGCCGAGCCCCCGAACCCGGGTCACGGGACGGTCACGACCACCCGGGTGTCAGTGGCAGGATGACGCCATGGCGCTGACGGCACAGGTGAAGGACGAGCTCGCCCGGCTGAAGGTCGACAAGACCTCGTGCCGGAAGGCGGAGATCTCGGCCACCCTGCGGTTCGCCGGTGGCCTGCACATCATCTCCGGGCGCATCGTCATCGAGGCGGAGCTGGACACCGGGATCGCCGCCCGCCGGCTGCGCCAGGCCATCGCCGAGGTCTACGGCCACGAGAGCGACATCATCGTGGTGTCCGGCGGCGGCCTGCGCCGCGGCAGCCGGTACGTCGTGCGCGTCGTCAAGGACGGCGAGTCCCTGGCCCGTCAGACCGGTCTGCTGGACAACCGGGGGCGTCCCGTCCGCGGGCTGCCGCCGCAGGTCGTGTCGGCCGGGGTCGGCGAGGCCGAGGCCGCGTGGCGCGGCGCGTTCCTCGCGCACGGCTCGCTCACCGAGCCGGGACGCTCGTCGTCGCTCGAGGTGACGTGCCCGGGGCCGGAGGCCGCACTGGCGCTCGTGGGCGCCGCGCGACGCCTCGGCGTGGCGGCCAAGGCCCGCGACGTGCGGGGCGTGGACCGGGTCGTCATCCGCGACGGCGACGCCATCGGCGCCATGCTCACCCGGCTCGGCGCCCACGACACGATGCTCGTGTGGGAGGAGCGCCGCGTCCGCCGTGAGGTGCGGGGGACCGCCAACCGGCTCGCCAACTTCGACGACGCGAACCTGCGGCGCTCCGCGCGGGCCGCCGTGGCGGCCGGGGCCCGCGTCGACCGGGCGTTCGAGATCCTCGGTGACGACCTGCCCGAGCACCTGCGCCAGGCCGGCGAGCTCCGGCTCGCCCACAAGGAGGCCTCGCTCGAGGAGCTCGGCAAGCTCGCCGACCCGCCGCTGACGAAGGACGCGGTCGCGGGCCGGATCCGGCGCCTGCTCGCCACGGCGGACCGGCGCGCCGCCGAGCTGGGGATCCCCGACACCGAGGCCGGGCTCAGCCCGGACCTGCTCGACCTCTGACCCGCGTCCGGTCCGTGCCCCCGCGGCCCTGCCGTCGCGCCCTGCACGCCACCCGGACTGCTGCGACGCGGTCTCCGGATCGTCCAGCATGCGAACGGCGCGGGAGGGTGGACCTTCGTCTCGGGCGAGCCCCGCGCCTCGGGGTATAGGCTCGAGTCATCCGATCGCAACGAGGACGCAACGCGCTGGGCACGGCCCGGCAGGTGGTGGTCAGTGGCGGTCGGGACGCACAGCGGCGTGCGTGACCCGAACACCAACTGTGTGCGCCGGCATGGATCGGCGCGTGCCGAGGAGGGCAAGTGACCATCAAGGTCGGCATCAACGGCTTCGGCCGCATCGGGCGCAACTTCTACCGCGCCATCGTCGCCTCGGGGGCGGACATCGAGATCGTCGGGGTCAACGACCTCACCGACAACCACACCCTGGCGCACCTGCTCAAGTACGACACGGTCCTGGGCCGCTTCCCGCTGAGCGTGGACTACGACGACGAGAACATCATCGTCGACGGCAAGAAGATCCGTGCGCTGGCCGAGCGCAACCCGGCCGACCTGCCCTGGGGCGAGCTGGGCGCGGACATCGTCATCGAGTCGACCGGCTTCTTCACGGACGCCACCAAGGCGAAGGCGCACATCGACGCCGGCGCCAAGAAGGTCATCATCTCGGCCCCGGCCAAGAACGAGGACGCCACGTTCGTCGTCGGTGTGAACCACACCGACTACGACGCCGCGGCGCACCACATCATCTCGAACGCCTCGTGCACCACGAACTGCCTGGCCCCCGTGGCGAAGGCGCTCAACGACGCGATCGGCATCGAGCGCGGTCTCATGACCACGATCCACGCGTACACGGGCGACCAGAACCTGCAGGACGGCCCGCACCGCGACCTGCGTCGTGCGCGCGCCGCCGCGCAGAACATCGTCCCGACGACGACCGGTGCGGCCAAGGCCGTCGCCCTCGTCCTGCCGGAGCTCAAGGGCAAGCTCGACGGCTTCGCGCTGCGCGTGCCGACGATCACCGGCTCGGCCACGGACCTGACCTTCACCGCCTCGCGCGAGGTCACGGTCGACGAGGTCAACGCCGCGGTCAAGGCTGCCGCCGAGGGCGAGATGAAGGGCACGCTGAAGTACACCGAGGACGAGATCGTCTCCTCGGACATCGTCACCGACCCGCACCAGAGCATCTTCGACGCGAAGCTCACCAAGGTGATCGGCGACCAGGTCAAGATCGTCGCCTGGTACGACAACGAGTGGGGCTACTCCAGCAGCCTCGTGAAGCTCACGGAGTACGTGGGCGCGCGTCTCTGACGTCCCACGCTCCGAGGCAGTCCATGCGTCCGCGTGCGCCCAGGCCACCGGCCCGGCGCACGCGGACGCTGCTGTGTCCGGGGCCGTAGCGCCCCACACCGTGCCCCCGCCCGGCGGGGGAGACCCAGGCCGCCGGCGACGCCGGCGGCAGGTAGGTAGGAGACCATGAAGACCATCGACGACCTCGGCGACCTGCGCGGCAAGCGCGTGCTCGTCCGCTCCGACTTCAACGTGCCGCTCGACGGCACGACCATCACCGACGACGGCCGCATCCGCGCCGCGCTGCCGACGCTGCAGGCGCTGCTCGCCAAGGGCGCACGCGTCGTGGTCGTGGCGCACCTCGGCCGCCCGAAGGGCACCCCGGACGCCAAGTACTCGCTCGCTCCCGTCGCGGCACGTCTCGGCGAGCTGCTCGGCCAGCCGGTCGCGCTCGCGCAGGACCTCGTCGGCGACTCGGCGAAGGCCACCGTCGCGGCGCTCGAGGACGGCCAGATCGCCCTCCTCGAGAACGTCCGCTTCGACGCCCGCGAGACCTCGAAGGACGACGCCGAGCGCGGCGCCCTGGCCGACGAGCTCGCCTCGATGGTCGACGCCTTCGTGTCGGACGGCTTCGGTGTGGTGCACCGCAAGCAGGCGTCGGTGTACGACGTCGCGCAGCGGCTGCCGCACGCCGTGGGCCAGCTCGTCCTCAAGGAGGTCGAGTCGCTGCGCAAGGCCACCGACGACCCGTCGCGCCCCTACGTCGTCGTCCTCGGCGGCTCGAAGGTCTCCGACAAGCTCGGCGTCATCGAGAACCTGCTGAGCAAGGCGGACCGCCTGCTCATCGGCGGCGGCATGCTGTTCACGTTCCTCGCGGCGCAGGGCCACTCGGTGGGCAAGAGCCTGCTCGAGGAGGACCAGATCGACCGCGTCAAGGGCTACCTCGCCACGGCGAAGGAGAAGGGCGTCGAGATCGTCCTTCCCGTCGACGTCGTCGTCGCGCCGGAGTTCAAGGCCGACGCCCCGGCGACGGTCGTCGACGTGGACGCCATCCCGGCCGACCAGATGGGCCTGGACATCGGCCCGAGGACGGCCGAGCTGTTCGCGTCGAAGATCGTCGACGCCAAGACCGTGGTCTGGAACGGCCCGGCCGGCGTGTTCGAGTTCGAGGCGTTCGCCGCGGGCACCCGTGCGGTCGCGCAGGCGCTCGTGGACGCGGGCAAGGCCGGTGGCTTCACCATCGTCGGCGGCGGCGACTCGGCCGCGGCCGTGCGCACGCTCGGCTTCGACGAGGCCGACTTCGGCCACATCTCCACCGGCGGCGGCGCGTCGCTGGAGTTCCTCGAGGGCAAGACCCTCCCCGGCATCGCTGTCCTGGAGGACTGACGACCATGGCGACCCGTACCCCCCTCATGGCGGGCAACTGGAAGATGAACCTGGACCACCACCAGGCGACCCACACGCTGCAGAAGCTCGCGTGGACCCTCAAGGACGCGAAGCACGACTTCGCGGCCGTCGAGGTCGCGGTGCTCCCGCCGTTCACCGACCTGCGCAGCGTGCAGACGCTCGTCGACGCGGACAAGCTCGACATCCGCTACGGCGCGCAGGACGTCTCGGCGCACGAGTCCGGTGCCTACACCGGTGAGATCTCGCCGCTGTTCCTGGCCAAGCTCGGCGTCACGTACGTCGCGGTCGGGCACTCGGAGCGCCGGGAGTACCACCACGAGGACGACGCGCTCGTCAACGCCAAGGTCAAGTCGGCGCTCGGAGCCGGGCTCGTCCCGATCCTGTGCGTCGGCGAGCCGCTCGAGGTCCGCGAGGCCGGCGAGCACGTGCCGCACACCCTCGCGCAGCTCGAGGGCGCCCTCGCCGGCCTGTCGGCCGAGCAGGTCGCGGGCCTCGTCATCGCGTACGAGCCGGTGTGGGCCATCGGCACCGGCAAGACGGCCACGCCGGACGACGCCCAGGAGCTGTGCGCGGCGATCCGGGTCAAGGTCGCCGAGCTGTACGACCAGGCCACGGCCGACGCGGTCCGCGTGCTGTACGGCGGCTCCGTGAAGTCGTCGAACGTCGCCGAGATCATGGCGAAGCCCGACGTCGACGGCGCGCTCGTCGGCGGTGCGAGCCTCGACCCGGAGGAGTTCGCGAAGATCGCGCGGTACCAGGCGCACACGGTCGCCTGACCTCGTCGGGACCGGGGCGCGCCGCGGCGCGCCCCGGTCCCGCACGTCCAGGGACGGGGTGGTGGTGGATCACACCGCCCTGCGTCGCCTACCCTGTACCGCGGTCACCGTGTCGGCGCATCCCGACGACCACGGTGCGCACCGGAGCGTCGCTCCACGGCACCACCTGCTCCACCGCACGACCTGCTCCACCGCACCACCTGCTCCGCCGCCGATCGGCAACGGCGCACTGCTGCACCGAACCGCCCGAGTGAGGAACCCCACCGACGTGACTGGTCTTCGTATCACCCTCCAGGTGCTGCTGGTTCTCACCAGCCTGCTGCTCGTCCCGCTGGTGCTGCTGCACAAGGGCAAGGGCGGCGGCCTGTCGGACATGTTCGGCGGCGGCATCACCGCCGGTGCCGGCTCGTCCGGCGTGGCGGAGCGCAACCTCAACCGGATCACGGTGACCGTCGCCCTGCTGTGGACGGTCATGATCGTCCTGCTCGGCCTGATCGAGAAGTTCTCGGAGTAGGGAGACCTGACCATGGCGAGCGGGAGTGCGATCAGGGGGTCGCGCGTGGGGGCCGGCCCGATGGGCGAGGCCGAACGCGGGGACGCCGCACCGCGCGTGTGGATCTCGTACTGGTGCTCCAACGGTCACGAGACCCGGCCGAGCTTCGCGGAGGAGGCCGCCGAGGAGGCGCCCGCCACGTGGGACTGCCCGCGCTGCGGGTTCCCCGCGGGGCAGGACCCCGACGCGCCGCCGGCACCGAGCAAGAACGAGCCGTACAAGACGCACCTGGCCTACGTGAAGGAGCGGCGCTCCGAGGAGGACGGCGCCGCCATCCTCGACGAGGCGCTGGCCGCGCTGCGCGCACGCCGCGGACGCTGACACCACCCGGCACACGGCGCCGCACCTGCTCCGGGTGCGGCGCCGTCGCCGTGCGCCCGCGCGCCGGCCGGTCAGCACACCGGCCGGTCAGCACACCAGGAGCAGCGCGAAGCCGTCGTACCCCTTCTCGCCCACGGTCTGGACCACGGTGCCCAGGAGCCTGCCGTCCGCGGTCGCGCGCTCGACGAAGGCCCGGACGCCCTGCACGCGGTCGTCCGGGTGGTGGGCGTCGACCACGGCGCCGCCGCGCACGACGTTGTCCACGACGACCACGGTTCCCGGCCGGGCGAGCGCGACGGCGCGGTCGAGGTAGGCCGCCAGCTGCTGCTTGTCCGCGTCGACGAAGACGAGGTCGAAGGGCTCGGTGCCGTCCGCGACGAGACGGTCCAGGGTGTCCGTCGCGGGTCCCACGCGGACCTCCACGCGGTCCGCCAGCCCTGCGGCGGCGAGCGACGCGCGGGCCACGGTGGCGTGCGCGTCGCTCAGCTCGAGGCTGAGCACCGTGCCCGTGGCGCCCACCGCCTGCGCGAGCCACCAGGTGCTGTAGCCCCCGAGCGTGCCGATCTCCAGCACCCGGGTGGCGCCGGTGGCCCGCGCGAGCAGCTCGAGCAGACGGCCCTGGGCGGCGCTGACGGCGATGTCCGGCAGGCCGGCGTCGGCCGCAGCGGTGCGCACCGCTGCCGCGTCCGCCGGCTCGGCGACGAGGGGGGCGACGTAGGCGTCGACGGCTGCCCATGCGCGGTCGGCCCCGGACGCGGTGCGGGGGCGCAGCCCCTCGGCGGGGCCGGTGCCCGCGTCGGAGGTGTCGGGGGCGTCCCCCGGCAGCGTGCTCGCTGCCGCGACGTCGACGAGCCACAGCGTGCGCTCGGTGCCGTGGGCCGCCGCGGCGGGGGTCGTGCGGACGTCGTCACCGGCCAGCGCGCGGGCCACGGCGGGCGCCTTCTCCGCGCCCGCGGCCACGACCCACACCTCACGGGCCGACTGCAGCAGGGGGAACGTCAGCGAGACGCGCTCGGGCGGCGGCTTGGGGGAGTCGTGCTCGGCGACGACCAGGAGGTTCGCCTCGTACAGCGCGGACCGACCCGGGAACAGGGAGGCGACGTGCCCGTCGGGTCCCATGCCGAGCAGCAGCACGTCGAAGCGGGGCGCGAGCCCGTCGCCGACGGCGTGCGCCCGCAGCTCGGCCGCGTAGCGACGCGCCGCCGTCCCGCCGTCCGGCACGTCGTCCGAGAGCGCCGGCACGGGGTGCACGTTGCCCGCCGGCAGGGCGTCGCCCAGCGCGTCGAGCAGCGCCTCGCGTGCCTGGGTCTCGTTGCGGTCCGGGTCGCCGGCGGGCAGGAAGCGCTCGTCGCCCCACCACAGGTGCACGCCCGACCAGTCGACCGCGTCCCGCACCGGGGAGGCCGCGACGGCGCGCAGGGCGGCGATCCCGACGGTCCCCCCGGTCAGGACGACGTGCAGCGGTGAGCGGTGGGACTGCAGGTCGACGAGCCTGGTCAGCAGACGGACGGCGGTCGCTGCGGCGAGCACGTCGCCGTCCGGGTGGACGAGGACCTCGGGCGGGGCGGGGCTCATGGGTGGTGTCCTCCGTGCCCGGACGCCGGGCGGGTCGGGGCGCGGGTGCACCGCGCCGGGTCAGCCGTCGATGCGGGCGAGGCCCTTCTGCAGCACCTCGCCGTACACCTCGTCGGCGTCGAGGCGGCGCAGCTCCTCGACCAGGCACTCACGCAGCTGCCGGATCGGCAGGGCGATGCGGTGCTCGGGCTGGTCCGGCTGGCGCAGCGAGGCGGTCTTGCCGTCGGGCCGGTCGAGCACGATGTCGCCGGACGCCCGCTCGAGGCGGACCTGCGTGATCGCGGGGGCCCCCGGGACGCGCTCGATCTCCACGGGGCAGCGCAGCGCGTGCGCGAGCCACGCCGCGATGAGGTCGACCGAGGGGTGCGTGCTCTCGCCGGTGACGACGGCGCGGTGCACCGGCTCGTAGGGCGGCTGGTCGAGCGTCGCCGCGATGAGCCCGCGCCACAGCGTGGCACGCGTCCACGCGAGGTCCGTGTCGCCATCTGTGTAGACCTGCGCCAGGTCGCGCAGCGCCCGGCTGGGACGGCGGCACGTCGTGGTGTCGGTGATGCGGCGCTGCGCCATCCGCCCCAGGGGGTGCTCGGCGGGGTTGGCGGGGACGTCGTAGGGCCACCACACGACGATCGGTGCGTCGGGCAGGAGGAGCGGCATGACCAGCGTGTCGATGTGCCGGACGACGCCGCCGGAGACCCGCAGGACGATGACCTCGCTGGCACCGGCGTCGCCACCGAGGCGGATCTGGGCGTCGAGGTTCGACTCCCGGTCGCCCGTGCGCTCGGTGATCACGATGATGCGGCAGGGGTGCTCGCGGCTGGCCGCGTTGGCGGCCTCGATGGCGTCCTCGGGGTCGTGGGCGTCGGCGTCGATGATGAGGGTCAGGACGCGACCCAGCGCGACGGCGCCGCCCTCCTCGCGCTCCTTGAGCAGCCGCCGGTTGATGTCGCGGGTGCTCGTGTCCGGCATGTCGATGATCACGGGAGCCTCCAGGCACGCCCGTCGCGGGCCATCATCTCGTCGGCCGAGGCGGGACCCCATGTGCCCGCCCGGTACTCGTCGGGCTTGCCGTGGGACGCCCAGTACTCGGTCACCGGGTCGAGGATCTTCCAGGACAGCTCGACCTCCTCGTGCTGCGGGAAGAGCGGCGGGTCGCCGAGCAGCACGTCGAGGATGAGGCGCTCGTAGGCCTCGGGGGAGGACTCGGTGAAGGCGTGGCCGTAGCCGAAGTCCATGGTGACGTCGCGGACCTCCATCGCGGTGCCCGGCACCTTGGCGCCGAACCGCAGCGTGACGCCCTCGTCGGGCTGCACGCGGATGACCAGCGCGTTCTTGCCGAGCTCGGAGGCGGCGGTCGCCTCGAACGGCAGGTGCGGGGCACGCTTGAACACGACGGCGATCTCGGTGACGCGTCGTCCGAGCCGCTTGCCCGTCCGCAGGTAGAACGGCACCCCGGCCCAGCGGCGCGTGTCGATGTCGACGCGGATCGCCGCGTACGTCTCGGTCGTGGAGTCGGGGTTGAAGCCCTCCTCCTGCGCGTAGCCCACGACCTTCTCGCCGCCCTGCCAGCCGGCGGTGTACTGACCGCGCGCCGTGTGCTTGCCCAGGTCGCGCGGCAGTCGCAGCGCCGAGAGCACCTTGGTCTTCTCGGCCCGCAGCGCGGCGGCGTCGAAGGAGACCGGCTCCTCCATCGCGGTCAGCGCGAGCAGCTGCAGCAGGTGGTTCTGGATGACGTCGCGGGCGGCGCCGATGCCGTCGTAGTACCCGGCACGGCCGCCGATGCCGATGTCCTCGGCCATCGTGATCTGCACGTGGTCGACGTAGTTGCCGTTCCAGATCGGCTCGAACAGCTGGTTGGCGAACCGCAGCGCCAGCAGGTTCTGGACCGTCTCCTTGCCCAGGTAGTGGTCGATCCGGAAGATGTCGTCCGGGTGGAACACCTGGGACACGATGTCGTTGAGCTCCCGGGCCGACTCGAGGTCGTGACCGAACGGCTTCTCGATGACGACGCGCCGCCAGGTCCCCTCCTTCGGCTGCGAGAGCCCCGAGCGGGCGAGCTGCTGGCACACGACGGGGAACGAGCTCGGCGGCACCGAGAGGTAGAACGCGTGGTTGCCGCCGGTGCCGCGCGTCACGTCGAGCTCCTCGACCGTCTTGCTCAGCCGGTCGAAGGCGTCGTCGTCGTCGAACGTGCCCTGGACGAACCGGATGCCCTCGGACAGCTGGCGCCACGTGGCCTCACGGAACGGGGTGCGCGCGTACTCCTTGACGGAGTCGCGCACGACCTGCTCGAAGTCCTGCGTCTCCCAGTCCCGGCGGGCGAAGCCCGTCAGGGCGAACCCGGGCGGCAGCAGCCCGCGGTTGGTCAGGTCGTACACCGCGGGCATGAGCTTCTTGCGGGCGAGGTCACCGGTGACGCCGAAGATCACCAGGCCGCTGGGCCCGGCGATGCGCGGCAGCCGTCGGTCCCGCGCGTCGCGCAGCGGGTTCTGGTCGGGTCCGACCTTCGCGGGGCTCACAGGTCCGCACCGGCGTCGTCGGCGGCGCCCTGGAGGCCGGCCTCGACGGTGGTGAGCAGCTCGGCCCACGAGGCCTCGAACTTCTGCAGCCCCTCGGCCTCGAGCTGGTCGGTGACGTCGTCGACCGAGATGCCCAGCGCCTCGATCCGGTCGAGGAGCGCGGCGGACTCGTCCTGCGTGCCGCTGACCGTGTCGCCGTGGACCTGCCCGTGCTCGGCGACGGCCTCGAGCGTCTTCTCCGGCATCGTGTTGACCGACCCGGCCACGACGAGCTCGTCGACGTACTTGGTGTCGGGGTAGGCGGGGTCCTTCACGCCCGTGGACGCCCAGAGCGGCCGCTGCGGCTTCGCGCCGGCCGCGGCCAGCGCCTGCCAGCGCTCGCTGCCGACGACGTCCTGGTAGACGCCCCACGCGAGACGCGCGTTGGCGACGGCGGCCTTGCCGCGCAGGGCCGCGGCCTCCGCGGTGCCGATCTCGTCCAGCCGCGGGTCGATCGCGGCGTCCACCCGCGAGACGAAGAACGACGCGACGGACGCGATGGGCGCGAGGTCGATGCCCGCCGCGTGCGCCTGCTCCAGGCCGTCGACGAACGCGTCGAGCACCGCGCGGTAGCGCTGCAGGGAGAAGATGAGCGTGACGTTGACGCTGATGCCCTGGGCGAGCGCGGCCGTGATGGCCGGCAGACCCTCGACCGTGGCCGGGATCTTGATGAAGAGGTTCGGCCGCTCGATCTCCGACCAGAGGGTCTCGGCCGAGGCGGTGGTCGCGGCCGTGTCGCGCGCCAGGCGCGGGTCGACCTCGATGGAGACCCGGCCGTCGACGCCGTCCGTGGCGTCGTACACCGGGCGCAGGACGTCGCACGCGTCGCGCACGTCGTCCGTCGTGACGCGCAGGACCGCCTCCTCGACGGCCGCACCGTCGACGGCGAGGGCGCGCAGCTGGGCGTCGTACGCGTCACCGTGCGCGAGCGCGGCGGCGAAGATCGACGGGTTCGTCGTCACGCCCACGACGCCGCGGGCGACGAGGTCGGCGAGCCCTCCGGACTCGATCCGTTGACGCGACAGGTCGTCGAGCCAGACGGCGACGCCCGCCTGACGCAGTGCCTGCAGGGGGGTGGTGCTGGTCATGGTCGTTCCCCTTCGTCCCACGAGGTGCGTCTGCGTCCTGCGGGCGGCGGGGCCGGGCTGGAGCCGGCCCCGCCGCTGTCGACCGTCAGGCCGGCAGGTCGCCGGTGCCGGACTGCGCGGACGCGTCCGGCCGGTCGGACGGGGCGTGCGCCCCACGCGCTGCCGCGATCGACTCGTGCGCCGCGGCCACGACGGCCTCGGCGGTGATCCCGAACTCCCGGTACAGCGTCTGGTACTCCGCGGACGCCCCGTAGTGCTCGAGGGAGACCGCGCGACCCGCGTCGCCGAGGATCTTGTGCCACGACAGCGAGATGCCGGCCTCGACCGACACCCGCGCGCGCACCGAGGACGGCAGCACCGACTCGCGGTACTCCTCGTCCTGCTCGGCGAACCACTCGAGGCACGGTGCCGACACCACGCGGGTGGCCACACCGGCGGCCTCGAGGGTCTCGCGCGCCTCGACGGCGAGCTGGACCTCGGAGCCGGTGGCGAGCAGCACCACGTCGGGCGTGCCGGTCGACGCCTCGAGCAGGACGTACGCGCCCTTGGCGACGCCGTCGGTCGTCGCGAAGCCGTCCTCGCCGCGCGGGAACGTGGGCACGTTCTGGCGGGTCAGGACGAGCGCGACGGGGCCGTCGGTGCGCTCGAGCGACGCCCGCCAGGCGGCCGCCGTCTCGTTGGCGTCGGCCGGGCGCACGACCGCCAGGCCGGGGATCGCACGGACCGCGGCGAGGTGCTCGACCGGCTGGTGCGTCGGGCCGTCCTCGCCGAGGCCGATGGAGTCGTGGGTCCAGACGTACGTGACGTTCACGCCCATGAGCGCCGCCAGACGGACGGCGCCTCGCATGTAGTCGGAGAACGTGAAGAAGGTGCCGCCGTAGGGCCGCGTGAGGCCGTGCAGGCGGATCCCGGACAGGATCGAGCCCATGGCGTGCTCGCGGATGCCGAAGTGCAGCGTGCGACCGTACTCGTCACCGGCGAACTCGTGCGACGAGCGGTGCGCCGGCAGGAAGGACGGCTCACCCTTCATCGTCGTGTTGTTCGACCCGGCGAGGTCGGCCGAGCCGCCCCACAGCTCGGGCAGCACGGGGGCGAGGGCGGACAGCACCTCACCGGACGCCGCACGGGTGGCGACGGCCTTGCCGGCGGGGAACGTCGGCAGCGCGTCGGTCCAGCCCTCGGGCAGCGCGTCCGCGCGCAGGCGGTCGAGGAGCGCCTTGCGCTCGGGGTTGGCCGTGGCCCAGGCGTCGAACGACTCCTGCCACGCGGCGCGCGCCTTCGCGGCACGGTCGGCCAGGCTGCGCGTGTGCGCGATGACCTCGGGGGCGACGTCGAAGGACTTCTCGGCGTCGAAGCCGAGCACCTCCTTCAGCCCGCGGATCGCCTCGGCACCCAGCTTGGAGCCGTGCGACGAGTGGTCGTCCGTCTTGCCGGGCGTCGGCCACGCGATGAGGGTGCGCAGGCCGATGAACGACGGCTTGTCCGTGACGGCCTTGGCGGCCTCGATCGCCGCGTTGAGCGCGTCCACGTCCTCGCGGTACTCGCCGCCGACGGTCCAGTCGACGTACTGCACGTGCCAGCCGTAGGACTCGTACCGCTTGAGCACGTCCTCGGTGAACGCGATCTGCGTGTCGCCCTCGATCGAGATGTGGTTGTCGTCCCACAGCACGACGAGGTTGCCGAGCTCCTGCGTGCCGGCCAGCGAGGAGGCCTCGCTGGTGACGCCCTCCTGCAGGTCTCCGTCGGAGGCGATCACGTACACGTGGTGGTCGAACGGGCTGGTGCCGGGCGCGGCCTCGGGGTCCAGCAGGCCGCGCTCACGGCGGGCCGCCATCGCGAACCCGACGGCCGAGGCGAGGCCCTGGCCGAGCGGGCCGGTCGTGATCTCGACGCCCGCCGTGTGGCGGTACTCGGGGTGGCCGGGGGTCTTGGAGCCCCACGTGCGCAGCGCCTGGAGGTCCTCGAGCTCCAGCCCGAACCCGCCCAGGTAGAGCTGGATGTACTGCGTCAGGCTGGAGTGCCCGGCGGACAGGACGAACCGGTCGCGGCCCAGCCAGTGCGGGTCCGTCGGGTCGTGCCGCATGACGTTCTGGTAGAGCAGGTAGGCGGCCGGCGCGAGGCTGATCGCCGTGCCGGGGTGCCCGTTGCCGACCTTCTCGACCGCGTCCGCCGCGAGCACGCGGACGGTGTCGACCGCCCGCACGTCGAGTTCGGACCAGCCGACCGTGGTGGCCAGGGGAGCCTTCGCGTTCACCGCACCTCATTCCCGTCCCGCACGCGCGGGGCGTCGTTCCGAGCGTCTCCGGACGTCTGCCGCAGGGGTGCGGTGCGTCCGGCTGGGGCCCCGCCGCGTCGTCGGGCGGGGAGGTCTGCTGACCGGGAGCCTATAGCGGACGCGCGTCCTGCCGCGCACTGGGTCCAGGAACGCGGCAAACGATTGCCGCCGCCCACAGGCGCGCCGCGCCGGCCCGCCGCGGGTCTCGTGCGACCGATCTCACGTCCTCCGACGGCGCCGCGACCGGGTCGAACGTCCCGTCGGCGGGGTGGGGTGCGTACCATGGCGGGCGGGACCTCGGTCCCGTCCGCCCACGCCCCGACGGGTGTCGGCAGCCCCGATCCGACTCCCGAACGGAAACCGAAGCGCGTGCGCCTGTCCACCCCCGCGTCCCTCGACGCGAGCAGCCCCGGTGCCACGGTCGGCACGGACGGCACGGTGGAGGGCGGGTCGCAGGGCGCGGACGGCGCCCCGGCCGTCGCGCAGGCCCCGGCGGGCCGGTGGTCCACGGCCCTGGGCACGGTCGCCGCGTACGTCGCGCTGACCAAGCCCCGCGTCATCGAGCTGCTGCTCATCACGACCATCCCCACGATGTTCCTCGCCGCGCGCGGCATGCCGCCGCTGGGTCTGGTCGTCGCCACGCTGGTCGGGGGAGCGGGCGCCGCGGGCGCGGCCAACACGCTGAACCAGTACCTCGACCGGGACATCGACGAGGTCATGAACCGCACGCGGCGCCGGCCGATCGTCACGGGGCGGATCACGCCGCGCGCGGCCCTGGTGTTCGGTCTGGTGCTGGGTGCGGTGTCGCTCGCGTGGCTGTGGTTCGTGGTGAACCCGCCGTCGGCGCTGTGGACCGCGTCCGCGATCCTCATCTACGTCGTCGGCTACACGATGATCCTCAAGCGGCGCACCCCGCAGAACATCGTGTGGGGCGGTGCGGCGGGCTGCATGCCGGTCGTCATCGGCTGGTCCGCCGTGACCGGCGGGGTGTCGTGGGAGGCGGCTCTGCTGTTCGGTGTCGTGTTCTTCTGGACGCCGCCGCACTACTGGCCGCTGTCGATGAAGTTCCGGCGGGACTACGCCGCCGCGGGCGTCCCGATGCTGCCGGTCGTCGCCGCCGACACGAAGGTCGCGCGGGAGATGATCGCGTACACGCTGGCGATGATCGCGTGCTCGCTGCTGCTGGTGCCCGTGGGCGGCATGACCTGGGTGTACGGCGTCGTCGCGGCCGCTCTCGGCGCGTGGTTCCTGTGGCTGTGCATCGGTCTGCTGCGCCGTGCGCGCGACCCGCAGCACCCGCCCCTGCGCGCCATGACGGTGTTCCACGGGTCCATCACGTACCTGACCCTGCTGTCCGTCGCCGTCGCGGTGGACGTCTTCCTGCCGCTGTGACGCCGCGGACGTGGCCGACCGCCTGACCGCCGCGCTCGAGGGGTACCTCGCCCACCTCGCGGTCGAGCGCGGCCTGGCCCCCCACACCCTCGCCGCGTACCGCCGCGACCTGACGCGCTACGTCGAGCACCTGCGGGCGTGCGGACGCACCGACCCCGCGCAGGTCACGGAGCGCGACGCCGAGGACTACGTCCTGGTGCTGCGCACGGGATCCGACGGGCGCGCGGTCCTGTCGCCGGCGTCGGCGGCGCGCAGCGTCGTGGCCATGCGCGGCTGGCACAGGTTCCTCGCGCTCGACGGCCTGGCCCCCACCGACGCGGCGGCCGACGTGCGCCCGCCGCAGCAGCCCCGGCGGCTGCCCAAGGCCATCTCGGTCCAGGACGTGGGCCGGCTCCTGGACGCCGCCGGCGTCGGCGACGGACCCGTCCCGCTGCGCGACCGCGCGCTGCTCGAGCTGGTGTACTCCACGGGCGCCCGGATCTCCGAGGCGGTCGGGCTCGACGTCGACGACCTGGACCTCACGCCGGACCGGGCGGCGGTGCGGCTGCTCGGCAAGGGGGGCAAGGAGCGCGTGGTCCCCGTGGGCTCGTACGCGGCGCGGGCCGTCGACGCCTACCTGGTGCGCGGGCGGCCGGCGCTCGCGCAGGCGGGACGCGGCACCCCGGCGATCTTCCTCAACACCCGCGGTGCGCGCCTCAGCCGGCAGTCCGCCTGGGCCGTGCTGCGCACGGCGGCCGAGCGGGCCGGCCTGGACGCCCAGCACCTGTCGCCGCACACGCTGCGGCACTCGTTCGCGACGCACCTGCTGGCCGGTGGCGCGGACGTGCGCGTGGTCCAGGAGCTGCTGGGCCACGCCTCGGTGACGACCACGCAGATCTACACGATGGTGACGCCGGACACCATGCGCGAGGTGTACGCGGCGAGCCACCCGCGGGCCCGGTGATGCGGATCGTGCGGCGCCCGGTCTGTCGCACCGGGTGCGGGCGCCGGGCTCGGGTAGGTTGTGCGCGAGGTGGGCCCGCACGGGCGACGGGGAGCAGATGGTGAGCATGAGCCAGGAGACGACCGAGCAGCAGCTCGACGCGGTGGGACGGCCGCTACCGGAGTTCCCCGTGCCCGCGCCGCTGGCGTCGCACGGTCCGGCGCGCGTCATCGCGATGTGCAACCAGAAGGGTGGCGTCGGCAAGACGACGACCACCATCAACCTGGCCGCGGCGCTCGCCGAGTACGGCCGCCGGGTCCTCATCGTCGACTTCGACCCGCAGGGTGCCGCCTCGGTCGGTCTGGGCATCAGCCCGCACGAGCTCGACCGCACGGTCTACAACCTGCTCATGGAGCGCGACGCCGACCTCCAGGACGTGCTGCGCCACACGGCGGTGCCGGGTCTGGACCTGCTGCCGGCCAACATCGACCTGTCGGCCGCCGAGGTGCAGCTCGTCGGGGAGGTGGCGCGCGAGTCCGTCCTGTCGCGGGTGCTGCGCCCGGTCCTCGACGACTACGACGTCGTGTTCATCGACTGCCAGCCGTCCCTGGGCCTGCTCACTGTGAACGCGCTGACGGCGGCGCACGGCGTGCTCATCCCGCTGGAGTGCGAGTTCTTCGCGCTGCGCGGCGTCGCGCTGCTCATCGAGACGATCGAGAAGGTGCGCGACCGGCTCAACCCGCGCCTCGAGGTCGACGGCATCCTGGCGACCATGTACGACTCGCGCACGCTGCACGCCCGGGAGGTCGTCGCGCGCGTCAACGAGGCGTTCGGGGACACGCTGCTGCACACGGTCATCGGCCGGACGGTGAAGTTCCCCGACGCGACCGTGGCCGCCGAGCCGATCACGCAGTACGCCCCGACGCACCCGGGTGCCGAGGCCTACCGCCGGCTCGCGCGCGAGCTCGTGGCGCGTGGCGACGCCGCCTGACGGCGCGCCCGGCACGCTGGACACCCCGCGCCCGTCCTACGGCGCGCCGGGGGAGGGGGCGCCGTCGGGGTCGTCCGGGTTCGAGGTGCACCTCGACGTCTTCAGCGGCCCGTTCGACCTGCTCCTCGGCCTGATCGCCAAGCACCGCCTCGACATCACCGAGATCGCGCTCGCGCAGGTCACCGACGAGTTCATCGCGTACATCCGCGCCGCCGAGCGCTCCGCGGCCGCGGGCGGCAAGGACTGGGACCTGTCCCAGGCCAGCGAGTTCCTGCTCGTGGCCGCCACGCTGCTCGACCTGAAGGCGGCGCGTCTGCTGCCCTCCGCGCAGGTCGAGGACGCCGAGGACCTGGAGCTGCTGGAGGCGCGCGACCTGCTGTTCGCCCGGCTCCTGCAGTACCGCGCGTACAAGGTGGTCGCCGGCGACCTCGGCGCGCGGCTCGAGGAGGGTGCCCGCCGGTTCCCGCGCGACGTCCAGCTCGAGCCGCACCTGGCCGCGCTGCTGCCCGAGCTCGTCTGGCAGCTGGGGCCCGACCGGCTCGCCGAGCTCGCCGCGCGCGCGATGGCCCCCAAGCCCCCGCCGCCCGGTGTGGACGTCAGCCACCTGCACGCGCCGCTCGTCAGCGTGCGCGAGCAGGCCGCCCTGCTGGTCGACCGGCTGCGGCGCGACGGCGCGACGAGCTTCCGCTCGCTGACGGCGGACGCCGGTGAGCCCGTGGTGGTCGTCGTGCGGTTCCTGGCGCTGCTGGAGCTGTTCCGCGAGGGAGCCGTCGCGTTCGACCAGGTGGTGCCGCTCGGCGAGCTCACCGTCCGGTGGACCGGCAGCGAGGACGGCGACGTCACCGTGTCCGACGACTTCGACCACGACGACGCGGTGGCCCCGGCCACGGACGTCCCGCAGCACGAGGAGGCCGGCGCATGAGCGCGCAGGACGCACCGGGCGCCGCCCCGGACACGGCGGACGCCGCACCCGACGAGCCGGCGTTCGACGTCGGGTCGCTGCCCGGCGGCGCGCTCGCGGCGCTCGAGGCCGTCCTCATGGTCGCCGACGAGCCGGTCCCGGCGGTGCGTCTGGCCACCGCGTTGGCGCTGCCGACCGCGCACGTCGAGGACCTCCTGGCCGAGCTCGCCGCGGAGTACCGCGGCGAGGGCGGCGGCCGGCCGCGCGGGTTCGAGCTGCGGCGTGCCGGCGACGGCTGGCGGATCTACTCCGCCGGGCCGTACGCGGACGTGGTGGGGCGCTTCGTGGTCGACGGGCAGACCCAGCGCCTCACCCAGGCGGCCCTCGAGACCCTCGCCGTCGTGGCCTACCGCCAGCCCGTCAGCCGCGGGCAGGTCTCCGCCGTGCGCGGCGTCAACGTGGACGGCGTGATGCGGACCCTGACGACGCGCGGTCTGGTGGCCGAGGTCGGGCAGGACGCGGCCACCGGTGCGGTGCTCTACGGGACCACGGGATACTTCTTGGAGCGGATGGGCCTGTCGAGCCTCGACGAGCTGCCCCCGCTGGCGCCGTACCTGCCGGACATCGAGTCCCTGGACGGCGTGGACACGACCGACGGACGAGAGGACGGACGATGAGCGGCACGGGAGCGCGTGGCCACCGGGGTGGCGGGCGCGCAGGAGGTGCGGGTCGCACGGGCGGCGGGACGCCGGGTCGCGGACCGCGTCGCACGGGTCGGCCGGCGCGGCGGCCGGCCCAGGCCGCGGAGCCGATCGACGTGCACGACCCCGACGGTGTGCGGCTGCAGAAGGTGCTGGCCTCGGCCGGCCTCGGCTCGCGCCGCGCGTGCGAGGAACTGATCGCCGCGGGGCGGGTGACCGTCGACGGGCAGGTCGTCACGGAGCTCGGTGTGCGGGTGGACCCGCTGACCGCCGTGCTGCACGTGGACGGCATGCGGGTGCAGCTGGACTCGTCGGTGGTCACGATCGCGCTGAACAAGCCGGCTGGCGTGGTCTCGACCATGCACGACCCCGAGGGGCGGCCGTCGCTGACGCAGTACGTCGCCAACCGCGAGGAGCGCCTGTTCCACGTCGGGCGCCTCGACGCGGACTCCGAGGGCCTGCTGCTGCTGACGAACGACGGCGAGCTGGCCAACCGGCTGGCCCACCCGTCGCACGGCGTGCCCAAGACGTACCTCGTCGAGGTGCAGGGGCGTGTCCGCGAGGCGCTGGGCAAGCAGCTGAAGGCCGGTGTCGAGCTGGAGGACGGCCCCGTCACGGTCGACGAGTTCAAGATCGTGCAGGTCGCCAGCCACGCCAGCCTCGTCGAGATCGTGCTGCACGAGGGCCGCAACCGTGTCGTGCGCCGCCTGTTCGAGGAGGTCGGCCACCCGGTCGACCGCCTCGTGCGCACCCGCATCGGCCCCATCCGGCTCGGTGACCTGCGCCCCGGTCGCACCCGCGTGCTCTCGAAGACGGAGGTCGGCTCGCTCATGACGGCGGTGGGCATGTGAGCGTCGCGACCGTCGGCCCGGTGCGCGTCGTCGGCACCGGGCTGCTCGGCGCGTCCGTGGGGCTGGCCCTGACGCAGCACGGCGTGGACGTCCAGCTGGAGGACCCCTCGCGCACGGCGCTCGCCCTGGCCCGGGACGTCGGTGCGGGCACGCCCGCCGACGCGTCCTCCCCGGACCCGGCCCTCGTGGTCGTCGCGGCACCGCCCGACGTGACCGCGGACGTGGTCGCCGCTGCCCTCGCCGCGCACCCGGCCGCCGTCGTGACCGACGTCGCGAGCGTCAAGGGGTACGTGCTCGCCGAGCTGCGCGCCGCGGGCGCCGACCTCACCCGCTACGTCGGCTCGCACCCCATGGCGGGCCGCGAGCGCTCCGGGCCGTCGGCCGCGGTGCCCGGCCTGTTCCTGGGCCGGCCGTGGGTGATCACCGACTCGGGCGCGTCCCGCGACGACGCCCTGCTGGCGGTCCGGCACCTCGCCGTCGACCTCGGCGCGGTGCCGGTGACCATGGACGCCGACGAGCACGACGCCGCCGTCGCGGTCGTGTCGCACGTGCCGCAGCTCGCGTCCTCGCTGGTCGCGGCCCGGCTGCGGGGCGCCGACGAGGCCGCGCTGGCGCTCGCGGGCCAGGGGCTGCGCGACGTGACCCGCCTCGCGGCGTCGGACCCGGCGCTGTGGACGTCGATCCTCGCGGCCAACGCCGCGGCCGTGCGCGACGTGCTCGTCGCCGTGCGCGACGACCTCGACACGGTCCTCGGCGCCCTGGAGCTGGCCGCCGCCGCCAGCGGACCGGAGGACGTCGAGCTCGGTGCCCTGGCCACCATCGCGCGCACCATCGCCGACGGCGGCACGGGGGTCGCGCGCATCCCCGGCAAGCACGGCGGCGCCCACCGGCGCTACGCCGTGGTGACGGTGCTGGTGCCGGACCAGCCGGGCGAGCTCGCGCGGCTGCTCGGCGACGTCGGCGACGCCGGCGTGAACCTGGAGGACCTGCAGCTCGAGCACGCGGCGGGACGACCGGTCGGCATGGCGTCGATCTCCGTCCTGCCCACGCGCGGCGAGCACCTGGAGACCGAGCTGACCGCTCGGGGTTGGAGGCTGGTGAGTTGAGCACCGTCGTGGCGGTGGACGGACCGTCCGGGTCGGGCAAGTCGAGCGTGTCGCGCGAGGTCGCGCGTCGCCTGGGGCTGGCGTACCTGGACACCGGGGCGATGTACCGGGCGGCGACCTGGTGGTGCCTGGAGCAGGAGGTGCCGCTCACGGACGGTCCGGCGGTCGCCGCCGCCGTGCGCGAGCTGCCGCTCGCCATGGGTGTGGACCCGGCCGGTCCGACCGTGACCGTGGCGGGCCGTGACGTCGGCGCGGCGATCCGCACCACCGAGATCTCCTCGCGGGTCAGTGCGGTGGCCACCAACCTGGACGCCCGCGCCGAGCTGGGTCGCCGGCAGCGCGCGCTCATCGAGGCGGAGCGCACCGGGGGGTGGTCGGGCGGCCGCGGTGTCGTCGCGGAGGGCCGCGACATCACGACCGTCGTCGCCCCCGACGCCGACGTGCGGGTGCTGCTCACCGCCGACGAGGCGGCCCGCCTCGCCCGCCGGGCGCGGGAGGTGCACGGCACCGACGACGCCGCCGCGCTCGCGGCCACGCGCGACCAGGTGGTGCGCCGCGACGCCGACGACTCGACCGTCGTGGAGTTCCAGGTCGCGGCGGACGGCGTGGTGACCGTCGACTCCTCGCAGCTGGACCTCGAGCAGACGGTCGCCGCCGTGCTCGACGTCGTGCGGCGGGCGCGCACCCCGCAGGCATGAGCGGCGCGGACCCCGCCACGGGCGGACCCCACGTGCCGTCCCCGGCCGGTCCGGCGTGGGCGCGGTGGGTGGGGCGGTTCCTGGCGCGCGTGGTGTGGGACACGCACGTGACGGGGGCCGAGCGGGTGCCGCGGACCGGTCCGGTGGTGCTGGCCGCGAACCACATCACCCTGCTGGACGGGCCGCTGCTCATCGGTGTGTCGCCCCGGCCGCTGCACATCCTCGTGAAGACCGAGCTGTTCCGTGGGCCCGTGGGGGGTGTGCTGCGGGCGGCCGGTCAGATCCCCGTGGACCGGCACGCGGGGCGTCCCGCGCTGCAGTCGGCGCTCGGCGTGCTGCGCCGCGGTGGGGCCGTCGGGATCTTCCCCGAGGGGACACGCGGACGCGGCACGGTCGAGCAGGTGCGCGCGGGGGCGGCGTGGCTCGCCGTCCAGGGCGGTGCACCGGTGGTGCCGGTGGCGATCCTGGGGACCCGGCGCACGGGGGAGTCGACCCACGGCCTGCCCGGGCCGCGTCGCGACCTGGTCGTCGAGTTCGGTGACCCGATCGACGTGACGGCGGCCGGGCTGTCACGCCGGGCGGCGATCGACCACGCGGCGACGTCGGTCCGTGACGCGATGAGCGCGCTGCTGGCCGCCGCGCAGGCGCGCACGGGGGTCGAGCTGCCCGCCGACGACCCGCGCTCGTCGGCCTGACGCGCGCGGTCCGTCGCCGCACGCGGCGGGCCGTCGTGCCGTGGTGGCCCGACCGGGTGCCGCGGCAGGGGACAATGGACGCATGGATCAGCCCGACCCCACGACGACGCGCACCCCGGACGACGACCGCGGCGACCTCCTCGAGCCCACCGTGCCGCCGACCGCCGACGCCGCGGCCGACGGCGACGACGAGGTGGCCCGCGAACGTGCCCTGCGGGCCGGTCTCGCGGAGTACGAGCTCGGTGACGAGGACCTGGCGCTCCTCGAGGGCGACGGGATCGAGGGCGACGCCCTCGAGATCGAGACGACGCTGCCCGTGCTGGCCGTCGTCGGACGCCCGAACGTCGGCAAGTCGACCCTCGTCAACCGCATCCTCGGGCGCCGTGAGGCCGTCGTGGAGGACAACCCCGGTGTGACGCGCGACCGCGTGAGCTACCCGGCGGAGTGGTCCGGGCGCCGGTTCACGCTCGTGGACACCGGCGGCTGGGAGGTCGACGTCGCGGGCATCGACAAGCGGGTGGCGCAGCAGGCCGAGGTCGCCGTGGACCTGGCCGACGCCGTGCTCTTCGTCGTCGACGCGACCGTCGGGTCCACGGACACCGACGAGCAGGTCGTGCGCCTGCTGCGGCGCTCCGGCAAGCCCGTGGTGCTGGTCGCCAACAAGGTCGACGGCCCGGCGGTCGAGGCGGACGCGGCCGCCCTGTGGTCGCTGGGCCTCGGGCAGCCGCACCCGATCTCCGCGTTGCACGGGCGCGGCACCGGTGACCTCCTGGACGCGGCCATGACGGCCCTGCCCACGGTCTCCGCGCACGCCGTGCCGCTGCCGGACGGCCCGCGCCGGGTCGCGCTGGTCGGACGGCCGAACGTCGGCAAGTCCTCGCTGCTCAACAAGGTCGTGGGGTCCGAGCGCGTCGTGGTCGACCCGACCGCCGGGACCACCCGCGACCCCGTCGACGAGCTCGTGGCGCTGGGCGGCAAGCCGTGGGTGTTCGTCGACACCGCCGGCATCCGCCGCCGCGTCCACCAGACCTCCGGGGCCGACTTCTACGCGTCCCTGCGCACGCAGGCCGCGATCGAGAAGGCCGAGGTCGCGGTCGTGCTGGTCGACGCCTCGGAGGCGATGACGGAGCAGGACATCCGCATCATCCAGCAGGTCATCGACGCGGGCCGCGCGCTGGTCATCGCGTACAACAAGTGGGACCTCATGGACGAGGACCGCCGCCCGTACCTCGAGCGTGAGATCGAGCAGCAGCTGGTGCAGGTGCAGTGGGCGCCGCGGGTCAACGTGTCCGCGAAGACCGGCTGGCACACCGACCGCCTGGTGCCCGCCCTGGAGCGGTCGCTGGAGTCGTGGGACACGCGCATCTCCACCGGACGCCTCAACGCGTTCCTCGGCGAGCTCGTCTCGGCGCACCCGCACCCGCTGCGCGGCGGCAAGCAGCCGCGCATCCTGTTCGCCACGCAGGCCTCGACGCGTCCGCCGCGGTTCGTCATCTTCGCCAGCGGGTTCCTCGAGCCGACGTACCGCCGGTTCATCGAGCGCCGCCTGCGCGAGACCTTCGGGTTCGAGGGCACGCCCATCTCGATCTCGGTGCGCGTGCGCGAGAAGCGCAGGCGGTGACGCTGCGGTGAGCACCCGGCAGGCCGCCGGCCGCCCCGGCACGGCGACGCACGTGCTGCTGCGGCTCGGCCTGCCGCGCGACCCCCGCGCCACCCGGCACCTGGGGACGTTCCTCGTGGCCACGGGCGCGACCGTGCTGCTGACACGCGCGTTCCTGGCCGCCACCGGGTACCCGCAGCTCGGCGGCGACGGCCTGCACATCGCCCACGTCCTCTGGGGCGGGTTGCTGATGGCCGTCGCCTTCCTCCTGCTGCTGTCGTTCGCGGGGCCGGTGCTGCGCCCGCTCGGCGCGCTCGTCGGGGGGATCGGGTTCGGGCTGTTCGTCGACGAGGTCGGCAAGTTCGTGACGTCGGACAACGACTACTTCTACGAGCCGACCGCGGCGATCATCTACGCCACGGTCGTGGGCCTGGGGATCGCGGCCGAGGCACTGCACGGCCGACGACCGCCCGACCCGCGGGAGGCGCTGGCGGGGGCCGTCGACGAGGCGGTCGCGGGTGTGGTCGGCGGGTTCACGCCTGCGGCGCGGCACCGGGCCGAGGCGCGTCTGGCCGACGCGGGTGACGTGGCCGGTGCGCGGGAGACCCGCGCGCTGCTGCGCAGCATCGACGAGGACCACGCCGAGCTGCCCGACCCGGTAGACGCGGTCGCGTCGGGTGTCGTGCGCGTGCTGCACACCCTGGTGCGGGCCCGGTTCGTGCCGTGGCTGGCCGTGCTCGCGCTGGTGGGGACCTCCGGCGTCACCGTGGCCGGTGCCGTGGCCCGCTGGTGGGGCGGCGACGACTCCCCGGGCTGGGTGGTGGCCGGCGCGCTGGTCGCCGGCGCCGTGAGCGTCGCGCTGTGCCTGGTGGGCCTGGCCCGCGTCGGACGGGACGCCGTCGACGGGTACCAGTGGTTCCGACGAGCCGTGCTCGTCAGCCTGCTCGTCACGCAGTTCTTCCTGTTCCGGCTGTCGCAGTGGGACGCGTCCTGGGGGCTGCTCGTCGACCTGCTGGTGCTGGGCGTCGTCGCCGCCGAGCTCGAGGTCCTGCGGCGGCGGGGCGAGGAGCGCGAACCCACCGCCTGAGCCCGCACGGCTGCGCGCGAGGGCGCGACGGGTGGTCGGGACAGGGTCGTCACGTGCGGTAGGCTCTTCGAGGCTTCTGCGGGAGCCATCGGGCTGTGGCGCAGCTTGGTAGCGCACTTGACTGGGGGTCAAGGGGTCGCAGGTTCAAATCCTGTCAGCCCGACAGACGAAGAGCTGGACGAGGGGCCGTTTCCGAGAGATCGGAGCGGCCCCTTTCCGGTCTGCGGGAGGCGCGGTCCCCTGCTCGCAGCGGCGTCGCCCCGGAGCCCTCCGGCGACGGGGGAGGGCGCGGCTCGGGGCAGGTGCGAGGAGACGTGCTCGCACCAGCGGGAGCGGGGTCGTCCGTGGGCCGCGCCGGGCGGTGTCCGGGTGGGGCCCACCGTCCGGCGCGGACCGGCGGGTTCAGGCCAGTGCCGCAGCCTTGAGCGCGTCGAACTCCGTCGGCGTGATCGCCCCGGAGTCGAGGAGCTTCTTGCCCTCGGCGATCTGTTCCGCCGGGGCCATCCCCGCGGCGGGTGCCGGGCTCGACGCCACCGCGCGGATGTACGCGTCGGCCTCGCGCCGGGCGCCGATGGCGGCGGCCGTCGCGCGCTCGCTCATGCCGCGACCGCGGGCGATCAGGTAGACGAGCCCGCCCAGGAACGGTGCGACGAGGAGGAAGACCACCCACACCGCCTTCCACCCGCCGGCGAGGTCCTTGTCGCGGACCAGATCGGCGAAGATCTGGAAGATCACCATCAAGTAGGCGATGAAGAAGAAGCTCCACACGACCAGCCAGAAGAACTCCCAGAAGTCCACGGCTCGCCCCCTTCCCACGTCGGACGGGCACCTGGCGGCGCCCTGTGCCCCCGAGCGTCACCCAGCCGTGCCCTCCGCGGTTCACCGGGAAGTCGTGATCCTGGCGCCCGGCCCGGGTCGACCCGGGCGTGGCGGGCCCCGGCCGGCGGACCGGCGGCGACGGTCAGACGTCGTCGGGGAAGGTCACGACCTCGACGATGCCCACACCGAGGCCCGCCAGGTAGTTGAGGATGCCCTGGAGCTCGCCCTGGTCGCGGACGGCGCCCGTGAGCATCGTCTGGCGCACCTGGACGGTCGGCGTCAGGTGGGGGAACGGTGCCAGCATCTCGTCCGACACCTCGGCGCTCACCCGGATCAGCATGCGTGGCATCGCAGTCCCCTCGCCCGTGTCCGGCCCTCGCGCCCGTCGCGCCGATGAGCGGCGCCGACGTGTCAGCCACGGCCTCGCGGCCGACCGTAGGTCCGACGGTCCCGGTCCGTGTCACCCGTGCCGGGTGAACGCCCGGGCGGCGACGACGTCACCCGCTACGGGCGATCGGAGGACGGCGTCGTGCTGGCACGCTCGCGTCAGGGCCCACCGGAGTCGGCCCGCCGCCGGGGAGGGGGGGCCGTGGTCAGCCTCGTGGCACTCCAGTACGGGGACGTCGCGGGCGCCGCACGCGCCGCCGAGCGCGTCGCCCGCTCGGGTCGGACCGCCTCCGACGCGCCGGTCCTCGAGACGGGCGGCCTCGCGGCCGCGTGGTGGCCGCCCCAGGCCCCCGGCCCGCGGTTCCGGCCCGTGGTCGTGCGGGCGAGCACACGGGTGGGGCCGGGCTTCTGGGGCCTGTTCTTCGGGACCGTCTTCTACCTCCCGCTCGTCGGCGCCGCCCTGGGACGCACCACGGGCACCGATCCGGGGCTGCTGGCGGACCTCGGTATCGGCGACCGGTTCGTCAACAGCATGCGCGACCAGCTGGTGCCGGGGACGTCCGAGCTCGTCGTGCTGCTGGTGCGACCGGAGCCCGCGGCGCTGCTGACGTCGGAAGGCGGTCGCGGAGCCCGCCTCCCGCTGGTCGCCGAGCTCGACGACGCGCAGCAGGCGGCGCTGTGGACGGTCTTCCCGGAGTGAGCGACTCGGGCCCGCTCAGGGGAGCATCCCGTGCCGACGAGCGGTGCGGACCGCCTGCAGCCCGGTCTCGACGCCCAGCTTGCGGTAGAGCGAGCCGACGTGCGTCTTCACGGTGTTGGGCGTGATGAACAGCGACTGCGCGAGGTCGGCGTAGGACAGGCCGTCGGCGAGCCCCCGCAGGACCGCCCGCTCGCGCACGGTCAACGGTGCGCCGACCGGCACCGTGGGGACGGGCGGCGCACCGTCGTGGTCGGGCGCGGCGCGTTGCACGATGCCGAGCGCCGTGGCCGCCCACGGGTGCCCCCGGGGGTCCTGTGCCTCGCGCCGCAGCGCCCCGAGGTAGGCCGCGTCCGCCGCCAGCCCGACGGTGAGGAACACGATCGCGCCGCTGGACCACGTCCGGCTGAGCAGGTCCTGCAGCGGCCGCACGACCGCCTCCGGGTCCGCTCGCAGGAGGAGCAGCACACGGCACGCCGCCGCGGCGGTCCCCGTCGTGGTGTGCCGCGTCGGTCGTGCCACGAGCGCACCGAAGGCGCGCTCCGCCCCGTCGACGTCGTCGCGGAGCATCGCGGCGATCCCGTCGAACAGGCGGGCGTCGTCCGTCTCGCCCAGCGTGCGGAGCGTCTGCGCCTCGCCGGCCAGCCCCGCCAGGTCCCGCTGGGTCGCGTACACGTCGGCGCGGGCCACGTGCACGAGCCGCGCCAGGAACGGCGGCAGGTCCAGGCGGACCACCGAGCGGCTCGACAGCAGGCGCCACGCCGTGTCGAACGACCCCTCGTGGGCCGACGTCCGGGCCCGCAGCAGGCGGGACAGGACCCGCACGACGGGGTCGAGGTCGTCCGCGCTGCTGCCCTCGGCGGCGTCGAGGTGGCGGCGGACCGCATCGTGCTCGAGGTGGTAGTACGCCAGCCACGCGGCGGTCACGTCCGCGCGGGCGACGTCCAGCGGGCGGGACGACCCCGGCGCGGTGAGGGCCAGGCACTCCTGCGTCGTGGCGGCTGCCGCCTGCAGCGCACCGTCGACGAGCTCGGTCAACGCCCGTGAGGCCAGCGCCGACGCCCTGAGGTGGACGTACTCCGTCCCCGCGACGAGGGACGCGGCGCGCTCGAGGTGCAGCGCGGCCGCGTCGACGTCGCCCGCCCAGAGGTGCACGGCACCGAGCTCGACCGCGAGAGCGGCCCCGCGCGCGACGGACAGCCCGGCGTTCGACCCGGACGACGCGTCGTCGAGCAGCCGCCCGGTCGAGGCCAGCGCGGACGACGCGTCGACCCAGCCGTGCCGTGCCGTCCACAGGTGCAGCAGTGCCAGGTCCGTCCGCAGGGAGGCCCTGGGCACGTCGTCCGCGGGGCCGCGGGCCGCGACGTCGACGGCTACGCGCGCGACGTCCAGGGCGCCCGCGACGTCGCCGGCGGTGCGCAGGCGGAGCGCCTCCACCGCCAGCAGCGACGGGTTGCGGGCGCGCGCGGCCTCGGGGAGCGCCAGCCGCGCGGGAGCCAGCAGGTCCGCACGGCCGAGCGCGACGAGTGCGGGGCCGAGATCCACCACCACGTCGGTGATCGCGTCGACGTCCTGGCTCGCGAGCGCCTGCTCGAGCGCGGCGACCGGCCGGCCGAGCCGCGCGACGTGGTCGGAGGCGCGCGTGCGGGCCGCCGTCACGACCCGCCGGGCGGACGACCCCGACCCGGCCAGGCCGACGAGGTGCTCCCGCAGCACCGGGTGGACGCCCCAGAGCGGTGCGCGACCCGCGCGGTCGAGCGGGACGACCAGACCGGCGGCCGTGAGGGCCTCGAGGCGCACGTCGGCGTGACCGGCCAGCGCGGCAGCCTCCGGCGCCTCGAAGGAGTGCACCACCGTGAGCGCGAGCAGGTCGTCCACGTCCTGGTGGTCGAGCGACCCCACGGACTCGGCCATGAGCTGCGCACCGGTGGGGGAGACGGCCAGTGCGCGGGCCAGGTCGCGCGGCGTCCCGCCGGGCGAGGGCAGCTCACGGACGGCGGCCTCGAACAGGCCCAGCCAGCCGTGCGTCGCGTCGAGCAGCGCCCGGACGTCGCGGTCGCGTGCCCGGGGCCGGCGCTCGCGGACGATGAGCGCTGCCTCGGCGACCGTGAGGGCCAGGGCCGGCGCCGGCAGCACCCGGACCCGGTCACCGTCGACGACGGGTCGGAGCCGACCGGCACGCGGGTCGGCGGACGTGTCGCGGGACATGAGGACGACGTGCACGTCGTCGGGCGCCCGGCAGGCCTGCTCCACGAGGTCGTCGACGGTGTCCGTCGACGTGAGGGCACGGTGGTCGACCACGTGGAGCAGGGGGCCGTCCGGCGACCGGCCGCGCGTCCGGGGCGCGTCCTGACCCGACGTGGACCCCAGCGTGCGCACGCCGCGGATCCTGCCCTGTGCCAGCGCCCGGCCCGCCCACCCGGCGACCAGCAACGACTTGCCGGATCCCGGGGGACCCTCGACCACGACCACCGGCACCCGGAGCCACGCGTCGAGCAGCCGCTCGAGGCGCGGACGGGGCCGCAGCGCCGTCGCGACCCCGGGTGGTGGCGCACCGGTGGCTGCGCTGCGTGCGTGTCCGCTCCTCGAGCTCCCGCTCATCGCCGTCGGCCCCCGCCCCCGGAGATCGCTGCTCCCGACCCGACCGCCCTGCCCGGCGCCTCACCCTTTCGGGTGAGGCGACTGCCGGACGGCGCTCCTAGCGTGAAGAGGACAGCAGCGATCCGTATGCGCCCGAGCTGCACACGTCGACGTGAAGGACCGTGCGATGCCCGGCTTCCAGCAGAGTAGCGCCGCGCGTCCCTGGGGGTCGAGGCCCGGGTCGACGCGCACCCGCGCCGCGCGCACGGCGCCGCCCTCGGTGCGGTCCGGGCCGCCCCCGGGCCGACGACGATGAGCGCGGGCACCGGCACGGGCCACGCGATCGACGCGCTCCCGGCTCTTCCGCGCACGTACCTCGCCCGCACCCGCCTGTGGCAGTGCCTCGACGACGCGACGCGCGGTGCGGTCACGACCGTGACCGCACCGGCCGGCTCGGGCAAGACCATGGGCGTCGCGGGCTGGGCGCGGGACCGCACCCCCCGTGACGGCACCCGGACACCGCCGGCGTGGATCGACGCGGAGGGCCTGACCGGCGACCGGCTCGCGGCGACGCTGGGCGCGGCCGCCGCGGGCGGGCCCGCC
Organism: Cellulomonas sp. KH9; assembly: GCF_900114185.1. GTDB lineage: Bacteria > Actinomycetota > Actinomycetes > Actinomycetales > Cellulomonadaceae > Cellulomonas. The sequence goes on along the minus strand of NZ_FOSE01000002.1, from coordinate 337,556 downwards.
GCGGGAGCGGACGCGCCGTGGCCACCGCAGGGCGACCGGCTCGACGAGGCCGACGAGGTCGGTGTCGTGGTCGTCGACAACGCGGAGCGGCTCGACCCGTCGTGCGTGGCCGTGGTCGACGACGCGCTGGACCGCGCACCGCACCTCCTGCACCTCGTGCTGCTGTCCCGGTGGGACGTCCCCCTGCGCAGGCTCGTCCCGACGATGCTGGGCACGCTCACGGACCTGCGGGGCGACGTCGTGCGGCTCGACGCCGCGGAGTCGGCCGCCCTCGTGCGGCTGCACGTCCCGGACGCACCCGACCACGTGGTCTCCGCCATCGTCGACCAGGCCCAGGGATGGTGCGCCATCGTGGTCCTGGCCGCGCGTGCGGCGCGCGCGGCCAGGGCGGCGGGTTCGCGCGCGACGCCGTCGATCCGGCCCTCCACCCAGGGTCCGCTCGTGAGCGACCTCATGGCGCGGGAGGTGTTCGCGGCCCTCACACCGCGTGAGCGGCACGTGGTCCTGAGCGTGTGCCACGAGCCCAGCGTCACGGCGGAGGACGCGTGCCTCGCGTCGAACGACCCGCGGGCGCTCGAGGTGCTCGAGGCGATGGAGCAGACGGGTCTGCTCGTGCAGCGCGACCAGGTGGCCGCCGACGGGGGCGCCCGCTTCCGCGTGCACCCGGTGCTCCTCGACGTCGTGCGCCGGCGCTTCGTGACGGGCGGTGTCGACATCCAGCGCGCGCGGGCGACGATCGCGCGCTCCAGCGACATCGAGCTCGCGCGGGGCCACCTCGGACGGGCGCTCGAGCTCGCCGCCATCGGCGGCCCGGCGGCCGCGAGCGAGTTCGTCGGCGCGCACGGCCTGATCATGGTCCTGCGGGGGGAGCACGCACGCCTCAGGGTGGTGGTCGACCAGGCCGCCGGACCGCTGCGGCAGAACCCGCCCGCCAGCCTCGCGCTCGCGGTGGAGTGCTGGTTCGCCGACGACGCCGTGGGCGTGGCGCGGTGGCTCGAGGCGGTGCGCGAGCCGGCGCACGCCGGCCGTCTCACCGCCGTCGACGCCGCCGTCGCCGGCCTGCTCGGGGCCCAGCTCGGGCTCGAGCCGCTGGTGCCCGCGACGCGGACGGCCCTCGACCTGGTCCAGACGTCGGCCGGTTCCCTGCGGGCCGGGCACCGTGCCCTGCTGCTCACGCTGACGGGCAGCGCCCAGACCTGGCTCGGTGACCTGCGCGGTGCCGAGAGCAACCTCAGCAGCGCGATCCTCGCAGCCCGCAGTGAGGGCGCCGGCGCGTTGGAGGACGTGGCCGCCGAGGACCTCGCGCTGACGGAGTACCTGCGGGGCCGCGAGCCGGGCGCCGCCGAGCTCCTGCGCCGGGTCGCCGCGGCGGGACCCGCCACGCCGGCGACGGGTGCCGACGGTGTGCCGGCGGTGCTCCTGCGCATGCACGCCGAACCGTGGACCTTCGTCGACGCGCCACCCGCCGACGTGGTCGCGCCCCTCTCGCTGGGGTTGGTCGGTGCGTTCTGGGCCTGGGTGGCCCGGGCGCGTGCGCTCGCGCTGCGGGGACGGGCGGTCGAGGCACAGATCGTGCTCGACACCCCGGCGGGCCCCGCGCGGCCGCGGCACCTCGACACCGTGCTGGAGGTCGAGCGGTCGCTGCTCGCCGTGGTGAACGGCGACACCGACGTGCTGCGGGAGTGCGCGGACGCACTGCACCGGTTGGACGCGCCCGCCGACGAGGCACTCGCCCGCGGGTTCCTCGCGGCGTGCCGGGGCGAGCTCGCCGCCGCCGCACGGCACCTCGAGGCGGCGACGCGCGCCGAGCGCTCGCAGCCGGACACCGCGACGCTGGCGCTCGCCGCGCAGGCGCAGCTGGTGGACGCACTCGGTGCGCCGGCGGACGCCGCGGCCCTGCTGGGCGTGGCGCTGCGGCGTGCCGAGGCCCGCTCCAACGCCCTGCCGTTCGTGGGCTGGCTCGGGCACGCCACCCCCGTGCACCTCCTGCTGGCCCGCGCGGGCGGTGACGGCGTCTCGGCGTGGGGACGGCGGCTCGCCGAGGGGCTCGCGGCGGTGGGCCCGCTGAGCAGCCGGGTGTCGTTCCTCTCGCCGACCGTCCAGGAGACGCGGTCGGCCGCGGCGCTGGCCGCGGCGCCCGTGCTCACGGCCCGTGAGCGTGACGTGCTGCTCCTGCTCGCGCGCGGTGCGACCTACGAGGACATCGGCCGGAGCCTGTACGTGACCACCAACACGGTGAAGACCCACGTCACGAACGTCTACAAGAAGCTCGGGGCGCGCACCCGCAGCGAGGCGCTCGCTGCCGCACGCAGCCTGTTCCTGCTCTGACGGCCTGCCGCCGGCTCACCCGGAACGGCGGATCTGGGCGGCGCGCGCGGCACGCGACGCTCGGGCCCCGACCAGTGGACGGGGTGGCCGCATGTTCTTCCGCCGTGGGCGTCGCCCCCACGCGGCCCCGACGCCGATCCCGGACGTGCCGCCGCGCGCGGACCCGGAGCCTGGTGCCGGCCCGCGCGTGCCGCGCTGGCTGGTCCCGCTGCTCGCCGGCGCGGTCGTCGCCACCTGGGTGGGCATCCTCCTGTGGCGGGCCGCCGCCTCGATGGGCACCGTGTTCGCGATCGTCGCGATCTCGTGGTTCCTGTCCCTCGTGCTCGACCCGCTCGTCGCGGGCCTGGAGCGCCGTGGGGTGGGTCGCCGCGTGGCCACCGGCGTGGTCGGGCTGCTGTCCCTCATCGGCGTCGTCGCGGTCGCCTGGGTCTTCGGCGACCTGTTCGTCGAACAGCTCAGCGCGCTGGTGGCGAGCATCCCGGCGGTCTACGCCGCGGTCCGGACGGCGGCGCACGACGTGCTCGGCGTCGTCCTGCCCGCGTCGGACGACGCGGTGAGCGGTGCGCTGCAGCGCTGGGGGGACGACGTCGCGACCGCGGTGGTGAGCCTGGGCGGCTCGGTCGTGGGGGCACTGGTCACGGCCAGCTCGGTGCTGCTCGTGACGTACTACACGACGGCGGCCGGACCCCGGCTGCGCGTGGCGATCTGCCGCACGCTGACGCCGCGGCGCCAGGCGCAGGTCCTGCACCTGTGGGGTACCGCCCAGGCGAAGGTCTCGGACTTCATCAACTCCCGGATCGTCCTGGCCGCGCTGTGCACGGTCGCCACGGGCGTGTTCCTCAGCGTGGTCGGGGTGCCGTACGCGCTGCCCCTGGCGCTCTTCACCGGCGTGGTCTCGCAGTTCGTCCCGACGATCGGCACGTACATCGGCGGTGCCGTCCCCATCGCGGTCGCCCTCGTCGAGAGCGTGGGCACGGCCCTCGCGGTGCTCGCGTTCGTCGTCTGCTACCAGCAGGTGGAGAACCTCGTCCTGTCCCCGCGCATCGCCGCGTCCACGATGGAGCTCGACCCCGCGGTGTCGTTCCTGTCGGTGCTCGCGTTCGGTGCGGTCCTCGGCCCGCTCGGGGCGTTCCTCGCCCTGCCCGCCGCCGCCACCATCCAGGCGGTCGTGACGACCTACGGACGCCGGCACGACCTCATCGAGTCGGCGATGCTCGACGACACCGTCCGTCCCGCGTCCGGTCACCGGTCCGACGGCAGGGGCGGCTAGGGGCTCGGCGTCGTGGCGCACCCGAGGTCGTCGTCCAGCGCCTCCAGGCTCTGCCGGACGTCGGCGGCGCTCGCGCGCAGCGGCTCGAGAGCCGCCCCGGGGCCGGCGTCACCGTCGACGTCGTCCACCGCCGCGGTGAGGTCCCGCCACGCGGCCTGCACGTCGTCGGCGCGCCCCTCGGCGACGTCGTCGGCCTGGTCGCGGAGCGCGTCGAGGGCGTCACCGACCCGCGTCCGCGCGTCCCGCAGCTCGTCGACCGTGGCGTCCGGCGTCAGCGTCGCTCGCAGGTCGTCCAGCGCCTCGTCGAGCTCACCGCTCGCGGCGCACGCCTCGTCGACGTCCTCGGCATGGTCCGTCCCGCCGCAGGCGGCGAGCCCGAGGGCCACCGCGCACACCAGGGCCGCGACCGCGGGACGGGCGGACCGCACCGCTCAGGCCCCCTCGGGGCACGCGAGCGTCCCCGGGGTGCCCGACCTGCACACGCTCAGGGCGGCCATGGTTGCTCCGGGGCTGTCGGTGCCGGTGGGACACGGCCAGGGTGACCGAGGACCGCGCGTGGGGCCTCCCCCGGGACGGACGAGGTCACGCGGCGCGGCGGGGGTGCCCGTCGGGGCCGTCCGGGCCGTCCGGGCCGCCGCCGGGGCGCCGTGGCGTCAGGGTGCGGGCCGTGCCCGGCTCCGTGGGGTCGTCCACGACGTCGCGGTCGTCCAGCCACGCACCGATGACGTTCGCGAGCTGACCCGGGTGGCTGAAGTTGATGGCGTGCGCCGCGCCCTGGATGAGGACGACCGCGATGTGGTCGTGCGACAGCGCCTGGACCTCCCGCACGCGTCGCGGACCGGGAACCAGCGGGTCGCGGTCGCCGAGGACCGCCAGCGTCGGGACCGGCACGCTGACGAGCCGCTCGAGCGCCGGGAACAGCGTCAGCTCGTGGAACGCCCGGAACGCGTTCACCGCGCCGAAGCCGACGTAGTCGGGCACGGCGACGCCCGCCATCCGCGGGTCCTCGCGCACCACGTCCCGGGCGAGCTGACGCAGGGCACGGCGGAAGGGCTGGTTCTGCAGCCCGCCGGCGGGCGAGACGAGCACCAGGCGGTGCACCCGCTCGGGGCTGGCGTGCGCGACCTCCAGGGAGACCGCGCAGCCCATCGAGTTGCCGACCAGCACGACCTGGTCCAGGCCCAGCCCGTCGAGGATGCCCTCGAGGCTGCGCGCGAGGCCGACGATCCCCAACGGGCGGGGCGAGCGCTCGCTGCGGCCGTACCCCGGCAGGTCGGGAACGACCGCCGTCCCGTGGTCGGCGAGCCGCCGCGCCGTCGGCATCAGGTACGACCCGGAGATCGCGAAGCCGTGCACGTGCACGAGCGGCACGCCCTCACACGTGGGGCCGCGCCGGTAGAACACGTCCCGCCCGTCGACGACCAGCCGGCCCTCGGTCCAGCCGTCCGTGCCGGCAGCGGCTGACCCGGCCGCCGCTGACCCGGCCGCGGGCGGCTGTCGCGCGGCGCGTCCCTGCTCGTGCCGCCGGGCCAGGGGTCCTCGCCGGTACGGCGCTGCCATGGCGATCCTCCGGTGCGGTGGACGAACCCCCACCGTCACCCCGCCGGCCCGGGACCGCCTCACGCGGACCGGGTGACCCGGGGCGGTCCGGTCTGCCGCCGACGTCATCCCACCCGGGTGAGGCGGCGGGCCGCGCGGCGCGGCACGCTCACGGCGGGGGGCGCGGTGCGTCGCGCCCCGAGGCGGCGAGGGGGCCGGCATGACGCGACCGACGGAGCACCGGCCGGTGCACGACGACGTCTCAGTGCACGAAGACCTTGAGCGCGAGGACGGCGAGCCCCAGCCCGCTGACCGCGATGCCGTTCAGCAGGATCCGCGGCCACCGCGCGCTCTCCTGCCGTCCGATCATGATCCCGTACGTGAACAGGGCGCCGACCCCCACGGCCATCGCGACGTCGACCGCCCGCACGGGGTCCAGCACGCCCACCAGCCCGAGCAGCAGGACCGCCAGGATCGGCCAGGACGACTGCAGCATCGGCCACTCCGCACGCGCGACGGCCACGAGCTCGGAGCGGTGCAGGGGCCGCCCGGCGATCAGCCGCGCGGCCACCTCGACCGCGTAGACGTGCGCGATCCAGAAGACGACCGACGTGCCGAGCACCAGCACCGTCGTGCGACCCAGTGCCTCCGGGTGCGTGCTGGCCGCGGCCACCACGGTGGTCGCCAGGATCGTCCCGTAGATCGCCCCGGCCAGGTGGTGGGCGCGGTGCTCGAGCGGCGTCTCGACCGGAGTCACCCAGGCAACGTACCCCGCGGCCGAGCCGCGTCGACAGGCAGGGAGGGCCGGCGATGAGCGCAGAGGTGCGAGCACGCGCGTCGGAGGCGACGTCGTTGGACGGTCGGACCTTCACCTACGGGACGGCCCGCGCGATCCCGTACCGCGTGGGCGACGTGGTGCTGCTGCGGGGCGCCGACGTCACGGCCGTCGGGCAGGTGACCGCGACCGGGGCGCCACCCGGACGTGGGGGGACCTCGCAGGGGGAGGGGGTGGTGCTCGCCGCCGTCGGGCAGGACGGCGAGCCCGTGCGGCAGCCGGTGCCGCCCTTCCTCGACGCGACCGTCGAGGGTGCGCCGGCCGCGCTGCTCGAGGGGCTGCAGCGGTCCGTCGGTGCGTCGTTGCCCGTGGGCCTGTGGCACGGCGGCGACGCGGAGACGGTCGCCCGCCTGCGCGCCGCGGGCTTCAACCGGCACACGTTCCTGTGCGGGCAGAGCGGATCGGGCAAGACCTACGCGCTGGGGGTGCTGCTCGAGCAGCTGGTGCTGGCCACGGACCTGCGCGTGGTCGTCCTGGACCCCAACGCCGACTTCGTGCGCCTCGGCGAGCTACGCCCCGGCGCCTCGGCCGGGGCGGCCGGGCGGCTGGGCGGTGGCGCCGTGCGGGTGCTGCGCTCGCAGGGGGCCGGGAGAGATCCGCTGCGCATGCGCTTCGCGACGATGCCGCCGCGTGCCCAGGCGGCGGTGCTGCAGCTCGACCCCGTCGCGGACCGTGCCGAGTACCACCGCTTCCTGCAGGTCATCGCGAGCCTGCCCGCCGGCACCGTGGCCCACCTGGCTGCCGTCCTGGGCGACGGTGACGCCGAGGAGCGCGCACTCGGCCAGCGCATCGAGAACCTCGGCATGCACGAGTGGCAGGTGTGGGCCCGTGACCTGCCCTCGGCGGCCGAGCTGATCCGGTCCGGGCAGCGGGTCACGGTGCTGGACCTCGGCGGCTTCAGCGACCCGCTCGAGCCGCTCGCGGTGAGCCTCGACGTCCTCGAGGACCTGTGGGCGCACCGCGCCGAGCGCGTCCCGACGCTGATCGTCGTCGACGAGGCGCACACCCTGTGCGCCGCCCAGCCCTCCGGCGCCGTCCAGGAGCGGGTGACCGAACGGATCGTGCAGATCGCCGCGGAGGGCCGCAAGTTCGGTCTGTGGCTGCTGCTGTCGACCCAACGGCCCTCGAAGATCCACCCGCAGGTCCTCTCGCAGTGCGACAACCTCGCGCTGATGCGCATGAACTCGCGCGCCGACCTCGAGGAGCTCGCGACGGTCTTCGGGTTCGTCCCACGGGCCATGCTGCGCCAGTCCCCGCACTTCACCCTCGGGGAGATGCTGCTGGCCGGGGCGTTCGTCCCGGCGCCCACGCTGCTGCGCGTCGGGTCGCGCCTGACGTTCGAGGGCGGCAGCGACGTGGGCGTGCCGCTGGCCGACCTCGCCCGGCACGGATGAGGCACCGGCCCACCCGGCGACGAAGGATGAGCGGCGCGCACCCCGGACCGGCGGCGCGCGCCCACGACGGCGGGAGGCTCGGATGGCGGACCAGGGGACGTCGGCCGCGGACGACCTCGCGGCACGCCTGGCGGCGCTGGAGCACGAGAACGCGCTGCTGCGCGACCGCCTCGACGGGTCGCCGCCGGTACGCCGCGCCGCGGGGCGCGGTCGTGCGCGCACCGCCGCCGTCGTGGTGCTCGTGACGCTCGGGCTGCTGACCGCGCCGCTGGCCGTCGTCGCGGCGTGGGCCGAGCGTGTCCTCACCGACACGGACCGGTACGTCGCGACGGTCGGGCCGCTCGCCGCCGACCCGGTCGTCCGGTCGGCCGTGGAGGACCGGGTCACCGCGATCGTGATGGAACGCGCCCAGGTCGAGGACCTCGTGCACGAGGCGGTCACCGCGATCGGCAGCCAGCCGGGCGTGCCCCCCCGCGCGTCCCTCGCGCTCGGCGCGATGGAGGAGCCGTTGACCAGCGGCATCGAGTCGTTCGTCCGGCGCGTCGCCGTGCGCGTCGTCGAGAGCGAGGCGTTCGAGACCGCGTGGGTCGAGGCGAACCGGCTGGCGCACGAGCAGCTGGTGGCCGTCATGGAGGGCCGGGAGGGCAACGCGCTGCAGCTCGGCGAGCAGGGACAGCTGACGATCCAGCTCGCCGGCGTCATCGAGGCGCTCAAGGACCAGCTCGTCGCATCCGGGTTCGACGTCGCGGCCGGCATCCCCGAGGTCGACGCCTCGTTCACCGTGGTGCAGACGACACAGCTCGTGAAGGTGCAGAACGCCTACGAGTCGGTGCGGCTGCTCGGCACCTGGCTGCCGTGGCTGAGCCTGGGGCTGCTCGCCGCCGGCGTCGTGGCGTCGCGGGAGCGAGCCCGCACGCTCGTCGTCGTCGGGCTGGGTCTGCTCGTCGCCATGGTGGTCCTCGCCCTCGGCCTGTCCGTCGGACGCACGTTCTACCTCGCCGCGCTCGCGGGCGAGGTCGCGCGCCTGGACGCGGCGGAGGTGGTGTTCGACCAGCTCGTGCTGGACATCCGCGCCGCGCTGCGGACCGTCGCGGTGGCGGGACTGGTCGTCGCCACCGCCGCGTACGTCGCCGGGAGGAGCACCTCCGCCCGGAGCGCGCGTGCGGGCGCCTCCCGGGCGTTCGCCACGGTCCGCGCCCGCGCGGCCGCCCGGGGCGTGACCTCGGGACCCGTCGGCACCTGGCTCGGGCTGCACAAGGGCGCCGTGCGCACCGTGGTCGTCTCCGCGGCCGCGCTCGTCGTCCTGCTCGCGCGGACCCCGACCCCGGGCCTGGTCGTGGGGGTCGCGCTCGTCGCAGCCGGGCTCGTCACGATCGTCGAGCTCGTCGCGCGACCACCTGCGCCGGCCGTCCCGGACGGTACGGACGACGGCGACGACGGTGTCGCGACGGCACCGTGGGTCGCGACGCCACCCTGACCCGTCCGCAGGCGGCGCCGGCACCGCGCGGCGACCTGTCGAAGGCCCTGACGGGGTCGGGCTCACCCGATGCGGGCGAGGCGGCGGGACGCGGGCCGTCCCGCCTCACGGCGCCGGACGCGCCGGTGCGGTCACGTCCTCCGGCCCGCGGCCCGTGCCGCGCGCGGTGAGCACCCGCAGCGCGGTGCCGACGTAGATGAGGTTGACCAGCATGTGGGTCGTGACCACGAGGCGCGCGGCCGTGCCCACGGGCGTGATGTCCCCGAAGCCGACCGTCGACACGACCGTCACGGTGAAGTAGAGCGCGTCCGTGGAGTCCTCGATGCCGTCGAACTGCCCGGGCACGTGCGTCGCCATGGTGCTGTAGGTGACGGCGAAGAACAGGACCAGGACGTACAGCACGGTCAGGACCGCCTCGCCCCGTGCGACGAACGACGGGTCCCTGCGCGCCGTGCGCACGCTGCGGCGCACGAGCAGGACGAACCCGCACAGCGCGACGACCGAACCGAGCCAGCGGGCGCCCGTGAGGGGGTCGTGGAACGGCCCCGCGGGCGGGAGCACGTAGTAGCAGACGGTCAGGAGCACCACCGTCAGGCTCGTGCGCCACACGAACTGCAGGGCCTCGCGCGGCCGACCGTGGGGCTCCGGGGTCGCCGCGTGCGGCGTCATGGCCGCGTCCAGTGCATCGTCGCTCCCCGCGTCCGGTCGGCACCTGCCCGACGCACGACTGTGCTCCCGGTGGCGACCGGACCACCTCACCCACGGTGGAGGACGCGGGCGCCCGAGGCCACCAGGAGGGTGGACCACCTACGGTGCGGGACCGCGCCGGCAGGCGAGGAGGCGCACCATGGCGACGTACCCGCAGATCGCGGACCACGGGCTGATCGGGGACCTGCAGACGGCCGCGCTGGTCTCCACCGACGGCTCGGTCGACTGGTACTGCTGCCCCCGTTTCGACTCGCCCAGCATCTTCGGCGCCCTCCTCGACGCCGAGCGCGGCGGCCACTTCCGCGTCCGACCCCCGGGCGACGACCACGTCGTCACCCAGCTCTACCTGCCGGACACCGCCGTCCTCATCACCCGCTTCCTCACCCAGGCCGGCGTCGGCGAGGTCGTCGACTTCATGCCGCCCACGGGCCGCACCGCCACCGACCGGCACCGGCTCGTCCGCGTCATGCGCTGCGTGCGCGGGCGCGTGCGCTTCGAGGCGCACGTCGCACCGCGGTTCGACTACGGGCGGCAGCCCCACACCACCCACGTGACGGAGCACGGTGCGGTCTTCGAGAGCGCGGACCTGACTCTCACGCTGCACACGGCCTGGACGGACGACGACCGCACGCGCGAGCGGCTCCAGCTCGACGAGGACGGTGACGTCCGCGCGGTGTACGAGCTCGCGGCGGGGGAGCGTGCCGGCCTCGTGCTGGAGTCCTCGGGCGACGGCCCCCCGCGCGCGATGCGCGCCCAGGAGCTGCGTGAGCTGGTCGACGGGACCGCCGGCTTCTGGCGGCAGTGGCTCGCGCGGTCGACGTACACCGGCCGCTGGCGCGAGGCGCTCCAGCGCTCCGCGATCGCGCTCAAGCTCATGACATACGCACCGTCGGGCGCACTCGTCGCCGCACCGACCGCGGGACTGCCGGAGCAGGTCGGCGGCGAGCGGAACTGGGACTACCGCTACACCTGGGTCCGCGACGCCTCGTTCTCGATCTACTCGCTGCTCGGCATGGGGTTCGTGGACGAGGCCGCCGACTTCGGTGCGTGGCTGCGCGACCGCATCGAGGAGACGACCGGTGGCCCGGGCGGGCCGCTCAACATCATGTACCGCGTCGACGGGTCGTCCGACCTCACCGAGGAGTCCCTCACCCACTGGGAGGGCTACCGCGGGTCGAGCCCCGTCCGGATCGGCAACGCGGCGATGGACCAGCTGCAGATGGACATCTACGGGGAGGCGCTGTGCAGCGTCTACTTCGCCGACCGGCACGGGCTGCCCATCGGGCACCGCGGGTGGATCGCGCTGCGCAGCATCCTCGACTGGCTGTGCGACCACTGGGACCAGCCCGACGAGGGGATCTGGGAGACCCGCGGCGGGCGCCAGGACTTCACGTACGGACGGGTCATGAGCTGGGCCGCCCTGGACCGCGGCATCCGCCTCGCGACGGACCACGGCCGACCCGCCGACGTCGGACGGTGGGCCGCGGGGCGGGACGCGATCTACGACCAGGTCTGGGAGCGCGGGTGGAGCCCGCGGCGCGGCGCCTTCGTGCAGCACTACCGCACGGAGGTCCTGGACTCCTCGCTGCTGCGCATGGCGACGGTCGGGTTCATCGACCCGCGGGACCCGGCGTGGGCCTCGACCCTCGCGGCGATGGACGGTGAGCTCGTGACCGACAGCCTGGTCTACCGCTACGACCCCGCGGCGTCGCCCGACGGGCTCGCCGGTGACGAGGGCACGTTCTCGCTGTGCACGTTCAACTACGTCGACGCGCTGGCGCGCGCCGGGCGGGCCGACGAGGCGCGGATGGTCTTCGAGAAGATGCTCACGTACGCCAACCACGTCGGCCTGTACTCCGAGGAGATCGGCCTCACCGGCGAGCAGCTGGGCAACTTCCCGCAGGCGTTCACCCACCTCGCGCTCATCGACGCGGCGATCACCCTGGACGCGACCCTCGACGGCAGGGCACCCCGGCGCGCCTGGGAGAGCTTCTGATGCCGCCGGACCGACCGGGCGACCGACCGGGCGACCGACCGGGCGACCCGAGCAGCGTGGCCGGTCCGGTCGACGCGCTCGTCGTCTTCGGGGCCACCGGGGACCTCGCCCGTCTCGAGACCTTCCCCGCCCTGGTCGCCCTGGTCGACCGCGGGCTCCTGACGGTCCCGGTCGTCGGGGTGGCCCGCAGCGGGTGGGGGACCGAGGAGTTCCGGGCCTACGCCGTCGCGTCTCTGCAGGCTGCCGGGATCGACCCCGGGGGTTCCGCCGCCCGCACGATGCTCGGCCTCCTGCGGTACGTCGACGGCGACCTGGACGACCCGCGGACGTACGCGGCGGTCTCGCAGGTGCTGGGAGCAGGACGCCGCTTCCTGTACTACCTGGAGGTGCCGCCGGCGCTGTTCGGGCGCATCGTCCAGGGCATCGCCGCCGTCGGCCGGGCCACCGGGTCGCGCGTCATGGTCGAGAAGCCGTTCGGCACCGACCTGCGCAGCGCCCGGGTGCTCGACGAGACGATCCACACGGTGTTCCCCGAGACCGACGTCTACCGCGTCGACCACTGGCTCGGCCTGGAACCGCTCGAGAACGTGCTGTTCGCGCGGTTCGCGAACGCGGTCCTCGAGCCCCTGCTGCACCGCGAGCACGTCCACAGTGTCCAGATCACCATGGCCGAGACGTTCGGCGTCACCGGCCGCGCCGCCTTCTACGAGCGCACCGGCGCCGTGCGTGACGTGCTGCAGAACCACATGCTCGAGGTGCTCGCCACGGTGCTCGCGGACCCGCCCTCGGGCGTCGACCCCGCCCGCTCGTGGCTCGCGGCGCGGTCGACCCTCCTCGAGGCGGTGCGTCCCGTCGGGCCCGACGACGCGGTGCTCGGGCAGTACGCGGGGTACCGCGACGTCGAGGGCGTCGCCACCGGGTCGACGACGGAGACGTACGCCGCGGTCCGGCTCGCGGTCGACTCGTGGCGGTGGGCCGGCGTGCCCGTCCTCATCCGCGTCGGCAAGTGCCTGCCCGTGACCGCCACGGAGGTCACGTTCCGCTTCCGGCGCCCGCCGGCCGACGTCGTCGGCGGCCTGCCCGCCGACCTCGTCAACCGGTGGGCGTTCCGGATCTGGCCCGGGACCGGGGTCACTCTGAGCCTGGTGGGCAAGCAACCCGGCACCGGCTGGCAGCCCACGACGCAGACGCTCTCGACCGTGGACACCTCCGGCCCCGTGGTGCGCCCCTACGACCGTCTCATCGGCGCCGCGCTCGAGGGCCGGCGCCGGCTCTTCGCACGTCAGGACGCCGTCGAGGCCGCGTGGCGCGTCGTCGACCCGGTGACCTCCGCGGGCCTGCCGGTGCACCCCTACCCGCCGGGGTCCTGGGGCCCCGCGCAGGCCGACCGGCTGCTGCCCGAGGGCTCGACCTGGTTCGACCCCCGGCCGTAGCACCCCGCCACCCGCCCCGACCCCCGACCCACCCCGTGGAGGAACCATGGCCGTCCCGAGCACCCCGGACCACGCCGACGCGGCCGCTCCCGGCTACGCCGCCCGCCTCTGGGCCGCCGGCCTCGCGACGGCCGTCGTCGCAGGGCTCGTCGCGCTCGCGGGCGCGTCGCTCGCCGCGGCGCTCCTGGACGTGCAGGTCCTGTCGGTGGAAGTCGCCGGCACCGGCTGGTCCGCCACCACGACCTACGTCGTGGCCGCGGCGGGCCTGGCGGTCCTGCTCACCGCCGTGCTGCACCTGCTCCTGGCGGCCGTGCCGCGGCCCGTCGCGTACTTCCGGTGGATCGTCGCGCTCGTCGGTGTCGTCCTCGTCGCGGTGCCGTTCGCGTTCGACGCGCCGGTGGCCGCCCAGGTGGCGACGGCCGTGGTCTCCGGGTTGGTCGTCATCGCCATCGGCTCGCTCCTGGGCGCCCAGGGCCGGCTCGTCGAGCGCGCCCGGGCGCGGTCGGCCGTCGCCTGAGCCCGAGGGTGTCCGCGGACCCGCCCACCCGCACGCGGACCGGTCACCGGGAGCCCGGTGACCGGTCGTGGTGGTCGCGTGCCGTGGTGAGCGCACGGTGGGGCCAAGGGCCAGGTGGTGTCAGGGCATGGTGATGTCACGGCCGTGCGCCGTCAGGGCCCAGATCACGACGATGTCCACGGCGATGATCGTCAGGCTCCAGAACGGGTAGTACGGGATGAAGGCGAAGTTGGCCACCGCGCTGACGACCGCCAGCGCGACGCCGACGGCCCTCGCCCAGACCCGTCCGGAGAGCACCGCGAACCCCGCGAGCACGACCAGCAGGCCCACCAGCAGATGGACCCACCCCCACGTGCCGACGTCCAGCTGCAGGAGGTAGTTCGGCGTCGCGACGTAGAAGTCGTCCTGGAAGACCGCGACGAGGCCCTGGATGACGTTGAAGCTCCCCACCACGATCATGAGCACCGCGGCGAGCACCGTGGTGCCCCTCGCGAAGGCGTTCGGTGTCGCGGGCGCTGCCTCGCGTGATCTGGTCTGCTCGCTCATGGCCGGTTCCTCTCGGTCGCTGCCCGGGTGCGGGGTCACCTGGATCGTGCGCGCACCGACCTCGCGGTGTCCTCGCGCAGCCCGGACCAGACCGGGGGCCCTGCCGCGGGACGGGCGGCCCGCCGCGGCACCCCGCCACGTCACCGCGTGGGCCGGCGGCCGGCGTCGCAGCGCGCGACGCGGAGGTCTCACCCGTATCGGACGATCCCGCGGAGCACGCGCTCGCCGAACGTGGTCCCGCCACTACCGGACGAGTGCGACGAGGTGAGCGCTGTGACGATCGAGGACCTGGACGACGTGGGGCCGATCGACTACATGGTGGTCGAGTTCCCCGGCAGCCGGATGACCGGGGAGGGTCTGCCGATGCTGGTCGACCTCGTGGACCGCGGGATCATCCGCGTCCTCGACCTGCTCTTCGTCAAGAAGGAGCTCGACGGCTCCGTGAACGGCGCCCTCATCGCCGACCTGGACGCCGACGGCGAGCTCGACCTGTCGGTCTTCGAGGGGGCGAGCTCCGGGCTCCTGGGCCAGGACGACATCGAGGAGGCCGGCGCCGTCCTGGAGCCGGGCAGCGCGGGCGGCGTCCTCGTCTACGAGAACAGGTGGGCGGCACCCTTCGCCGCGGCCCTGCGCCGGGGAGGGGCCCAGCTCGTCGCGAACGGGCGGATCCCCGTCCAGGCGCTGCTCGCCGCCGAGGAGGCGGCGGCCGGGTGACCAGAGCCCCGCACCAGGCGTGCCGTCACGACCACGAGACAGAGGAGAGGTGTCCCCGATGCCAGGACTGATCCGAGGAGTCGCCCGGACGGCGGTCATCGCCGGGACCGCCACGGCGGTGTCGAACCGCGTGTCCCGGCGGCAGGCCGGGCGGTGGGCCGCGCAGGAGGCACCGCCTCCGCAGGCCTACCCGCAGCCCGTCGACGCCCCGCCACCGCCCGCAGCGCCGGAGCCGGTGGGCATGACCACGAAGATCGAGCAGCTCCAGCAGCTCGCCGCGCTCCGGGACCAGGGCGTCCTCAGCGAGGCGGAGTTCGCGACCGAGAAGAGCCGCATCCTCGACCAGTGAACCGCCCGGCACCGTTGCCACCCGCCCCGCTGCACCGCACACCGGAGGAAGGAAGCGCCATGTCGTCCTTCTGGGACTTTCTGTGGTTCATCGCCGTCACCTACCTGTTCGTCGCCTACCTCATGGCGCTGTTCTGGGTCATCTCCGACGTGTACCGCGACCGGAGCACCGGCGGGTTCGTGAAGGCGCTGTGGACGATCCTGCTGATCTTCCTGCCCGTCCTGACGCTGCTGATCTACCTGATCGCGAACGGCTCCTCCATGGCCGAACGCACCGCCGAGCGCGCGCGGACCACGCGGGAGAGCCAGGAGACCTACATCCGGGAGGTCGCCACGACCGCACCCGCCGCCCGGGCCGCGACCCCGGTGGAGCAGGTCGCCCAGGCCAAGGCGCTCCTCGACTCGGGGGCGATCTCCGCGGACGAGTTCCAGTCGATGAAGACGGCTGCGCTGTCCGGGACCACGACCGCCGCCCTGTCGTGACGGACCTGTCGTGACCGATCCGTCGTGACCACGTCGCCGCGACCGCCGACCACCCGGCGGTCGCGGCAGCGGGGCGCCCGCGCCGGCACCGGGGGCGCGAGACCCGCACGACCACGCTCACCCGGACCCCGGTCGGGGTCCGCGCACGCGGCGCCCCCGGCGTCGTCGACGACCGCACGGGGAGGCCGCGCATGACGGACGCACCGCGCACGACCCGGGCGACGGGCGTCCTGGTCGCCACGTGCCTGTCCACGCTCGTGGTGAACGCCAACACCTCGGCCGTGAGCATCCTGCTCCCGGCCATCAGCACGGACACCGGCACACCGGTCGAGACCCTGCAGTGGGCGGTGACCGGCTACTCGCTCGTGGGGGCCGCCGTCATCATCACGTCGGGCTCCCTGGGGGACGTGTTCGGGCGGCGTCGCATCTTCCAGCTCGGCCTCGCGCTGTTCGTCGTGTCGTGCGTGCTGATCGCCCTGTCCGACCAGGGCGCGGGCGTGATCGCCGGGCGCCTGGTCCAGGGTGCCGCGGGTGCGACGATCCTCGCGTGCGGGCTGAGCCTGCTCTCCGTGGCCGCCGACGGCGAGACGCAGCTGCGCTGGGTGTCGCTGTGGGGCGCCGCCGCGGCGGTCGGTGCGGCCGCGGGCCCGCTGGTCGGGGGCCTGCTGGTCGACGTCGCCGGGTGGCAGGGCCTGTTCTGGATCGACGCGGTCGTGGGCCTGGTGTGCATGGGGATCACGCGCGCCACCGTCGCCGAGTCGAGGGACCCGGCCCGCCCCCGCTCCATCGACTACCTGGGCACCGTCCTGGTCGCGCTCACGCTGGCGCCGCTGATCCTGGGCGTCACCAAGAGCGGCGACTGGGGCTGGCTGTCGGCGCCCACGATCGGCTGCCTCGCGGTCTCCGTCGTCGCGGGCTACCTCTTCGTGGTCGTCGAGCAGCGGGTCGCCGTCCCGCTGGTGCACCTCGCGGTGCTGCGCAACCGCGTCCTGGTCGGCTCGACGCTCGCGATCCTCATCGGCGCCGGCACGATCAACGGGCTGATGTACCTGCTCAGTCTGTACTTCCAGGACCCCGTGGCGCTGGGCTTCAGCCCGCTCGAGGCGGGGCTGGCCACTCTGCCCGCCACGGTCGGCCTGGTCGTCGTCGCCCCGCTCGTGCCACGGCTCGCCACACGGTTCGGCGGCCGGCCGGTCATCGGCGCGGGCTTCGTCATCACGACTGCCGGGTTCGTCGTGGTCGGTCTGACGCAGCCGTCGTGGCACTACACGGCGTTCCTGCTGCCGCTCGTCGCGATCGCGGTCGGGATGGGCCTGTCCAACGGACCCGCGTCGTCGGCGGCGACCGCGGCGGTCCCCGAGGAGCAGGTCGGTGAGGCGTCCGGCATCTCCAACATGGCCAGGTACGTCGGCGCGGCCGTCGCGACCGCCCTGGCCGCGACGGTGTACTCCTCGGTCGACGCCACGCGTCAGGCGGCGGGTGCGTCCGCGGCGGACGCCCTCGCCGGTGGGCTCGCCGCGGCGTCCTGGGTGATGGCCGTGCTGAGCAGCCTGGGCATCGTGCTCGCCGCCGTGGCGATCCGCCACCACCGCGGCGTCACGCGCGGCAGTCTGCGCGACGCCACCGCGGCGGCCGCCGCTGCCGGCGTCATCACGCTGCCGCTCCCGCCCGTGGCGACGACGGCGACGGGGGAGACGTCATGACCGTCCCGTCCCTGGTGCCCTTCACCCGCGCCGACCACGCGGCGCGGATGGCACGCGCGGTGGCCGACGCGCAGGCGGCAGGTCTCGCCGGGGTGCTCGTCACCCCGGGCCCCGACCTGGTGTGGCTGACCGGCTACCGGCCCACCGCGATGACCGAGCGCCTGACGCTCCTGGTGCTCGCCGCCGACCGCGAGCCGACCCTGCTCGTCCCGACGCTGGAGCGGCCCGACGCCGAGGCAGCCGTGGGTGCGGCCGCCACCGTGCTGGTCGACTGGCCGGACGGCGCGGACCCGTACGCCGCCGCGAGTGCGCTGCTGCGTCCGGACGGCCGGTACGGGGTGTCCGACAACGCGTGGGCCCTGCACGTGCTGGCTCTCCAGCAGGCGCTCCCGGACTCGTCGTACGACGCCCTGACCCGGCTGCTGCCGATGCTGCGCGCGGTCAAGGACGAGAACGAGCTCGCCCGGCTGGCGGCCGCGGGGGCCGCGGCCGACGCCACCTACGAGGAGATCGTCGGGGTGCGGTTCGCCGGCCGTCGGGAGACGGACGTGGCGGGTGACCTCGCCGACCTGCTGCGCGGGTTCGGGCACGAGCAGGTCGACTTCACCGTGGTCGGGTCCGGTCCGAACGGGGCGAACCCCCACCACGAGGCCGGTGACCGCACGATCCGGGACGGGGACTGCGTGGTGCTCGACTTCGGCGGGCTGCTCGCGGGCTACGGCTCCGACACCAGCCGCACCGTCAGCGTCGGCGAGCCCGGTGCCGAGGTCCGGGAGGTCCACGAGGTGGTGCGCCTGGCGCAGCAGGCCGGCGTCGAGGCGGTCCGGCCGGGCGTCGCGTGCCAGGAGGTCGACCGCGCGGCCCGCCGCGTCGTCGTCGAGGCGGGGTACGGCGAGCGGTTCCTGCACCGCACGGGGCACGGCATCGGCGTCACGACCCACGAGCCGCCCTACGTCGTCGAGGGCGAGGAGCTGCCGCTCGTGCCGGGCATGTGCTTCTCGGTCGAGCCCGGGGTGTACCTCGCGGGGCGCTTCGGCGTGCGCATCGAGGACATCGTGACCGTCACCGCGGACGGCGGCCGACGGCTCAACGCCACGTCCCGCGCGCTCCGCGTCGTCGGCTGACTCACCCGTCCGGGGTGAGGTGCGCGCGGGTCGCGCTGACCACGGTGGTCGTCATCAGCCCCGGCCCGAGGAGGCGTCGATGAGTGCCATGGACTTCCCGGTCGACCGACCGGTCCCGGCCGTGCCGGCCACGCCCGCCGCGCCGGCACGGACGGCCGCACCGGCCACGCAGTGGATCTCCTGGATCGCCCTGGCCATGATGACCACCAGCTCCGTCGCGAGTCTGCGCGCGGCGCCGACGATGGCGGTCTACGGCCTGGCCTGCGTCTTCCTCTACCTGGTACCGGCCGTCGTCTTCCTCCTGCCGACGTCGCTGGTCTCCGCGGAGCTCGCGTCCGGCTACAAGGGAGGCATCTACAACTGGGTCTCGCGGGGCATCTCGAAGCCGATGGGCTTCCTCGCCGTGTGGTGCCAGTTCGCGATGACGATCTTCTACTACCCGAGCCTGCTCGGGTTCGTGGCCAGCACGCTCGCCTACGTCATCAACCCGGCGCTCGCGTCGAGCGGGGTGTGGACGGCCTGCGTGATCGTGGTCGTCTACTGGTCGGGGGTCTGGGTGTCGTCCCGCGGGACGTCCGGGGTCGCCGGTCTGGCGAGCGGGGGCCTGATCATCGGCACCCTCATCCCCGGCGTCGTGCTGGTGACCCTCGGGGTGGTGTTCCTCGGTCAGGGCAACGCGCCGGCGGCCCCCATGGACGCGAACCACCTCCTGCCCGCGTGGGCCGGCCTGGCCAGCCTCGTGCTGATCGTCAACAACTTCCTGTCGTACTCCGGCATGGAGATGAACGCCGTGCACGTCGGCTCGCTGAAGAACCCGGCCAAGGAGTTCCCGCGGGCAATGTTCCTGGCGATGGCCATGGTGCTGCTGATCTTCATCGTCCCGGCGCTGGTCATCAGCTGGATCGTGCCCGCCGAGGAGCTGTCGCTCACGGCCGGGGTGATGCAGGCCTTCGACGCCGTGTTCGCGCAGTTCGGGGTGCAGGGTCTGACGCCTGTCTTCGGGGTGATGCTCGTGGCCGCCTCGCTCGGCGGCATGCTCACGTGGCTCGCGGGCCCGTCGAAGGGCCTGCTGATGATCTCGCGGCAGGAGGGCTACCTCCCGCCGTACCTGCAGAAGCTGAACAAGCACGGCGTGCAGCAGAACATCCTCGTGGTCCAGGGCATCGTCACCACGGTGATCGCGCTGGGGTACGCGCTGATCCCCAACGTCTCCAGCGCCTACTGGATCTTCTCGGTGATCACGACGCAGGTGTACCTCATCATGTACCTGCTGATGTTCGTCGCCGCGGTCCGGCTGCGACGCGCCGAACCGGACCACCCGCGCGGGTACCGGGCGCCGATGCTCGTCGGACTGTGCGGCGTCGGGTTCGCGGCCTCGCTCGCCGCGCTGCTGGTCGGCTTCGTCCCGCCCTCCCAGTTCGGCGGGGGCAACCCGGCGACCTACTTCCTCATCGTCGGCGGCGGGGCCCTCGGCCTCGGTCTCCTCGTGCCGTTCCTCTTCTACCGGCTGCGCAAGCCGTCGTGGAAGCAGCCGGACGCCGCGGAGGAGGTGCCGGCGTCATGAGCAGCCACAGCGTGCGCACCGCGCGGCAGAACAGGGTCGTCTACTGGGTCGCGATCGGCCTGCTGGCGGTGCTGGTCGTGATCGCCCTCGTCTCCTTCCGGGGTGCCCGGGGGGAGGCGGCCGCCGCGGACAAGGCCGAGGAGCTCGTCCTGGTGCTCCAGGAGGCGGGCGTCGAGCGCCTGCCGTCCACTCAGCGCGTGGCCGACGTGCTCGGCGTCGACGGCGGGGCCGTCTGCGACGACCCCGCCGGCGGCCTGCGGCGGTCGACGCTGCACCTCATGCTCACCAACGGGGCGGCGGGGCCGGGCATGCGCCCCGTGATCACCGACAGCAGGCTCCTGCAGGGTCAGGTCGCGATCGTGAGCGTGTACTGCCCCGAGTACCTCGAGGAGGTCCAGGCGCAGATCGACGAGCTCCGGACCGCCGACGTGGCGGGGGACTGACCCGTGGACGTGGCACAGCGCGTGGCCGAGCAGATGCCACGGGTCCGCACGGAGCTCGCGGAGCTCGTCGCGATCCCGTCCGTGGCCGACGTGCGGCAGTTCCCCGCCGAGGAGTGCGCGCGGGCCGCGCGATGGGTCGCCGACGCGTTCCGCGAGGTCGGCTTCACCGACGTCGCGCTGCACCGCACGGCCGACGGCAGCGACGCCGTGGTGGGGTCGCGCCCGGGGCCCGACCCCGCCGCGCCCACCGTCCTGCTCTACGCCCACTACGACGTGCAGCCGCCGCTCGACGACGACGCGTGGCGCACCCCGCCCTTCGCGCTCACCGAGGTCGACGGCCGCTGGTACGGGCGCGGCGCGGCCGACTGCAAGGGCAACATCGTGATGCACCTCGCCGCGCTGCGTGCGCTCGGCGACGACGTCCCGGTGAACCTGCGGCTCGTGGTCGAGGGCTCCGAGGAGCAGGGGACCGGTGGGCTCGAGGACTTCGTCCCGCGGCACGCCGACCTGCTGCGCGCCGACGCGGTCCTCGTGTGCGACACCGGCAACGCGGCGGTCGGGGTGCCCGCCGTCACGGTGAGCCTGCGCGGCATGGTGAACGTCGTGGTGCACGTCGACGCACTGCCGACCGAGCTGCACTCGGGCATGTTCGGCGGTCCCGCTCCCGACGCGCTGGCCGCCCTCGTGCTGATGCTCGCGTCCCTGCGCGACGAGCGGGGCGACACGACCGTGCGCGGCGTCGACACCACGCAGACGTGGAGCGGGGCGCCGTACGACCCGGAGGCGTTCCGCGCCGACGCACGGCTCGCGGAGGGCGAGTCGCTCCTCGGGTCGGGCACGGTCTCGGACATGCTCTGGGCCCGGCCCGCGCTCACGGTGCTCGGGATCGACTGCCCGCCCGTGGTCGGCTCGACGGCCGCGATCGTGCCGCGGGCCAGCGCCCGGCTCAACCTGCGCATCCCGCCCGGGACGGCGCCCGAGCAGGCGCGCGACGCGCTGACGCGGCACCTGGTGGAGGCCGCGCCGTGGGGCGTCGCCGTCGCGGTGGAGACGGAGGCGGTGGGCACGCCGTTCCTCGCCCGCACCGACGGGCCCGCGTACGAGGCCGTGCGGGGGGCGATGCAGGACGCCTTCGGGCGGGACATGGTGCTGCTCGGGCAGGGCGGCTCGATCCCGCTGTGCACCGTCTTCGGCGCCACGTACCCCGACGCGGAGATCCTCATGCTCGGGGTGGAGGAGCCGCTCGCGCTGATCCACGCGCCCAACGAGAGCGTCGACCCCCGCGAGATCCAGCACCTCGCGACGGCGGAGGCGCTGTTCCTGCAGCGGTACGCCATCCAGGGGCGACCGACAGGCTGACGTGTGCCGACGACGTCAGTCCGCCGCTCGCCCGACCAGCACGCTCGACGCGGCGGTGCGGAGCACGTCGTGGCTCACGGAGCCCAGGAGCATGCCGCGGAACGCGCCCAGCCCTCGGCACCCGACCACCACCAGGTCGCTGCCGACCGACAGGGCGGCGAGGGCGTGCGCCGGGCTGTCCTCGACCACCTCCACCTCGACCTGCAGGCCGGGGTGCTCCGCCCGGAGCTCGTCCGCCAGCCCGGCCGCCGCGTGGTGCGCCGTGCCCGCCTCGTCCGGGGGCAGCGGAGCCGGTGCGCCGTGGGTGCCGTACGGGTCGTCCACGGTCGGGCGTGCGTGCACCAGGACGAGCGGCACGTCGCGGGACAGCGCGGCACGGGCGGCGGTCCGCGCCGCGGCGAGCGACGTCCCGGAGCCGTCGACGCCCACGACCACCGGGCCGGCAGGTCCGTCACCGGCGGCGCGGCGGACCACCGCGACCGGCACGGGGGCGTGCGCGGCCACGTGGCCCGCCACGCTGCTCAGCCGGGACCCGTCGGCCCGGCCGCTCGCGCCGATCACGAGCAGCTGGGCCTCCGCGGCGGCGGCGAGGATCGCCGGCACGGCCGCCCCCTGGACGGCACGGGTCTCGACCCGCAGCCCGGGGTGCGCAGCGGCCGCATGGTCCCGCTGCGCGTCGAGGTAGGCCTGCGCGTCGCGGTCCAGCCCCAGGGGGATGAAGGGCGCGTACCACCCCAGGGGCGAGATCTCGTAGGGCTCCTGCCACGCGTGGACGAGCAGCACGTCCGCGCCGCGCCGCTCGGCCTCCTCCAGTCCCCACCGCAGCGTGTGCGCGCTGTGCGCCCCACCGTCGAGAGCGATGACCACCGGTCCGTCCGCCACCATGACCGCCTCCTGCTCGAGTGGCCGAGATCCTGTTCCTCTCCAGGTTCCTCCCGGGGCGGGAGGGGCGGTCGTGACCTTGGGCCCATCACCACAAACCGGTTGCGGGACACGTCGCGGTCGCTCACCCTCGGAGGCGTGGACACCGACGCCCGTGCCACGCTGCGCGTGCTGACCCTCAACGTCCTGGCGCCCGCGAACCCCGGGTGGGAGGTCCGCGCCGAGCTCCTGCGGCGGACCGTGCCCGCCCTGCGTGTCGACGTCGCGGCGTTCCAGGAGGTGCCGGTCGGCGACGGGGGAGCGTTCCTGCGGGAGCTGGTCGGCCACGACGTGCACGTGGCGGTGCACGACGCGCCGGACGACCGGGGAGTCGGTGCGGCCCTGGTGTCGCGCTGGCCGCTGCGTGACGTCGAGCAGGTGGACCAGGTCGTCTCGCAGCCGACCTGGCGCTCCCGGGCCACCCCCCCCGGGTACCTGGGCGTCGGGTGCGGCGGCCGGCGAGGGCGCCGGCTCCCGGTAGGCGCGAGTGACCCGACCGGGCGATGAGTTCACCACACGGCACCGGTCAGACCTGGTGACCGTCGACGGATGCCGGGCACCCCGCCCGGCACCGACAGACCCGTGGAGACATCATGACGACCCTGGACGATGCACCCGCCACCTCACGCCCGGGCCGGCCGCCCGTGGTCGACCGGGCCACGTGGCAGGCCGCGCGTGACGAGCTCCTCGTCCGCGAGAAGGCTCACACCCGCGCGGGCGACGCGCTCGCGGCGGACCGTCGACGGCTGCCGATGGTCGCGCTCGCCCCCGACGTCCAGGTCGTCGGACCCGCGGGACCGGTCCCGTTCCGGGATCTCTTCCAGGGGCGCGACGAGCTCGTGGTCTACAAGCACATGTGGCACGACGGCGCACCGCACCAGGGGCAGTGCGAGGGCTGCACGCTCACCGCGTGGCACCAGAAGGACGCCGTCTACCTCAACGCCCGCGGGGTGTCGTTCGCGATCCTGACCACCGGCCCGTGGGACGAGGTCGCCCCGTACGTCGACTTCATGGGCTACACCCAGCCCTGGTACTCCGTGCGCGGCCTGGACGAGCCCGTCGGCGGCGAGATGGGCCACCTCACGTGCTTCCTGCGCGACGAGGACCAGGTCTTCCTGACGTACGACACCACGGGCCGCGGCACGGAGGTCGCCGACTCGTCGTTCGGGCTGCTCGACCTCACGCCCTACGGCCGCGGTGAGGCGTGGCAGGACGACCCCGACGGCTGGCCGCAGGGCAACGACCCGTGCTGGTACTGGAGGTCCGACGCCGAGGGCCGGGCGGGGTGGGGGCCCACGACCCGGCCCGTGCCGCAGTGGACGCGGCCCGGGGTGACCGCCGAGCAGACGCTGGGGCGCCGCGGGCACCACTGACGGCCGACCGGGTCGGCCGGGTGGACCGGCGGTCCTACGCGTCGGGGGCCGCGGAGGGCGAGCCGCCCCCGGGGACCAGGTCGACCTCGTCCGCGTCGGGCTCCGTGCGGGTGGTCGGCGGCCCGCTGTGCCGGCGCGGCGGGGAGCCGAGGCGGAACGACATGTGACCGCCCAGGTACCCGCTGGCCGAGACCGCACCTGTCGCGAGCAGCGACGCCACCACACCGGCCGGGTGCGCCCCGCGGCGCCGCAGCACCCAGGACCCCGCGTAGAGGCCCAGCGCCACGGAGTTGAGGGCGGCGTGCGCGACCCCGACGCGCTGCGTCCGGCGGCCGGACACGGCCCAGTCGGCCAGCCCGGTGAGGGAGGTCGGCAGCGCGGCCAGGATGCCGAGCCCGAGCAGCCGCTCGGCATGGGGTCGTGCGGAGGTGCCGCCCACGAGGTCCAGCGTGGTGGCGGACATCCACAGACCCAGCGGCAGGTCGGTCATCAGCGGGTGGAGCGCGTGGCCGAGGTCGCGCCCGTGCAGCCGCGCGGCGAGCTCGGGTCGGCGCTCCAGCGCGGCCGCGAGGCGGGGCTGCCAGCGCTCGATGACGGCGTCGAACGCGTCCGAGCGCTCGAGGGAGCGGGCGGCGCGCAGCGCGGGGGACGTCCGGTCGTCGGTGTCGCTCATCGGGGGACCTCCCTGGGGTGACGGTCTGCTCCGGTGGTCGTCGAGCATCGCACGGCAGGTCGACGCCCGCCCGGGCAACGTCGCCGTCCCGGCGGGGGAGGCAGGGACGTGCAGGCCGCGCCGGTGGGCGGCGTCCTGCAGGGAAGATAACGGAACCTGGCGTGCACCCAGCGCGAAGGAAGACGACAAACCAGCAGGGAAGCCCGGAGGGGAGCGACGACGCGGGGGACTCCAGTCCCACCTCGGCCACCGCGCCGGGTGGGAGCCTCGAGGCGCTGGACGCCCGCACCCCGTGGCGTCCGTGACACGGAGGTCAGCGGTGGCAGTCCCGACCAGCACGCGTCCCGAGCCCGGCCGGGTCCCCGCCGTCGCCCGTCCCGCCCCGACCCCGCCGCCCCGCCCGGCGACCTGGGCACTCAAGGCGGTGATGGCCGTCACCGGACTCGTCCTCGTGGTGTTCGCGGTCGTGCACCTCGTGGGGAACCTCAAGATCTTCCTCGGCCCCGAGCAGCTCGACGGCTACGCCCACTGGCTGCACGAGGACCTGCTGGCCCCGCTCGTGCCGCACGGCTGGTTCATCTGGATCTTCCGCGCCGTCATGGTGACGAGCCTCGTCGCCCACGTCGCGGCCGGCGTGGTGCTGCGGCGCCGCGCGCGCGCCGCCCGCGGGCCGTACCGCCGTCAGGGACTGCGGGGACTGCGCGGGTTCCAGGCGCGCAGCATGCTCGTCACGGGCGCGGTCCTCCTCTTCTTCGTCGTGTTCCACGTCCTCGACATCACGACGGGCACGCAGCCCGCCGCGACCGACGAGTTCGTCGCCGGGCAGGCGTACGCCAACATCGTCGCGTCCTTCCAGCGGCCGGCGGTCGCCGCGTTCTACGTCCTGGCGATCGGGACGCTCACGCTGCACCTGGCGCACGGGCTGTGGAGCGTGGTCAACGACCTCGGGGCCACCGGACGTCGGCTGCGCGCCACGGGCGCGGCACTCGCCGGTGGCGTGGGCCTGCTGGTCCTCGTGGGCAACCTGCTCATCCCGGTCGCGGTCCTGACGGGGCTCGTGGCATGAGCCGCACGGACGCACCCGGCACCGACGGCACCGACGCGATGGGCAGCGACATGACCGGCACGACCGCTCCCGGCACGACCACCGACGCCGGGGCACCGACGCTCACCCCCGAGGACGTGCGCCGGGTCGGTGAGCCGCTCGACGGCCGCGTGCCCGAGGTGCCGGCCGAGCAGGCGTGGGACGACCGCCGCCTGCACTACGACCTCGTCGCGCCCGCCAACCGCCGCAAGTTCACCGTGATCGTCGTCGGCACCGGCCTTGCCGGCTCGGGCGCGGCGGCCGCGCTGGGCGAGCTCGGGTACCAGGTGGAGTGCTTCACGATCCACGACGCACCACGCCGCGCGCACTCCGTGGCAGCGCAGGGTGGCATCAACGCCGCCCGCGCGCGCAAGGTCGACAACGACTCGGTGCACCGGTTCGTCAAGGACACCGTCAAGGGCGGCGACTTCCGCGGCCGCGAGGCCGACGCCTACCGGCTCGCGCAGGAGTCGGTGCGCGTCATCGACCACATGAACGCGATCGGCGCGCCGTTCGCCCGCGAGTACGGCGGCCGCCTGGCGACACGGTCGTTCGGCGGGGTGCAGGTGTCCCGCACGTACTACACCCGCGGCCAGACCGGCCAGCAGCTGCAGGTCGCCGGCGCCAACGCGCTCCTGCGTCAGGTGGCACGGGGGACCGTCACCCTCCACACGCGCCAGGAGATGCTCGACCTGATCGTCGCGGACGGACGCGCCCAGGGGATCGTGGTGCGCGACCTCGTCACGGGGGAGGTGCGGGCCGTCACCGCGCACGCCGTCGTCCTGGCCACGGGCGGCTACGGGAACATCTACTGCAAGTCCACGCTGGCGAAGAACTCGAACGCGACGGCCGCGTGGCGCGCCCACCGGCGCGGCGCCCACTTCGCGAACCCCGCCTTCATCCAGTTCCACCCCACGGCGCTGCCGCTGATGAGCGAGTGGCAGTCCAAGACGATCCTCATGTCGGAGTCGCTGCGCAACGACGGGCGGATCTGGGTGCCGGCACGCGCCGGCGACGACCGCGCCCCGGCGGACATCCCCGAGGACGAGCGCGACTACTACCTCGAGCGGCGCTACCCGACGTACGGGAACCTCACGCCCCGGGACGTCGCGTCCCGTGCGGCCCGCGAGCGCATCGACGCCGGCCACGGCGTGGGCCCGCTGCGCAACGCCGTGTACCTCGACTTCGCGGACGCCGTGGCGCGGCTCGGCCGCGAGACGGTGGTGTCGCGGTACTCGAACCTCTTCCACATGTACGAGCAGGCGACCGGTGACGACCCGCTGCGCACGCCGATGCGGATCGCGCCGGGTGCGCACTTCGCGATGGGTGGGCTGTGGTCGGACTACGACCTGATGACGTCGGTCCCCGGTCTGTTCGTCGGGGGTGAGGTCGGCTGGGGCTACCACGGCGCCAACCGGCTGGGTGCCAACTCGCTGCTCTCGGCGTGCGTCGACGGCTGGTTCACGCTGCCGTACGCCGTGCCGGGCTACCTGGCGCCCCTGCTGGGGTCGCACGTGCTGCCGCCGGACCACGAGGCCGTGCTCGACGCGCTCGAGGCGGTGCGCGCCCGGACGCAGCGGCTGCTGAGGAACGACGGCACGCAGGGTCCCGACCGGTTCCACCGCCGGCTGGGGGAGATCCTCTACCGCTGCGCCGGCGTCACCCGCACACCCGAGGGCCTGGCGCAGGGCATCGCCGAGATCCGGGCGCTGCGCGAGGAGTTCTGGCGCGACGTCCGCGTGCTCGGCGAGGGGTCGGCCCTCAACCAGGAGCTCGAGCGCGCGGGGCGCGTCGCGGACTACCTGGAGATGGCCGAGCTGCTCTGCGTCGACGGGCTGGACCGTGACGAGAGCTGCGGCGCCCACTTCCGCGCCGACCACCAGACGCCCGACGGCGAGGCGCTGCGCGACGACACCACGTGGTGCCGCGTCTCCGCGTGGGAGTCCCCGGCCCCCGACGCCCCCGACCAGCGGTTCGTGCGGCACGACGAACCGCTGACGTTCCAGGCCGTGCCGCTGCAGACGAGGAACTACGCGTGAAGCTCACCCTGGACGTCTGGCGCCAGCCCGACGCCGCATCGCCCGGCGCGTTCGAGACCTACGTGGTCACCGACGCGACCCCCGAGATGACCCTGCTCGAGCTGCTGGACCGGCTCAACGACCAGCTCGTGGCCGAGGGCCGCGAGCCGGTCGCGTTCGAGTCCGACTGCCGCGAGGGCATCTGCGGGTGCTGCGGGGTGAACGTCGACGGCCGGCCGCACGGCCCGGAACGCGGCACGCCGTCCTGCGAGCAGCACGTGCGGTCCTTCGCGGACGGCGACCGTGTCGTGATCGAGCCGCTGCGCTCGGCCGCGTTCCCGGTCGTCAAGGACCTCGTGGTCGACCGGTCGGCGCTGGACCGGGTGATCCAGGCGGGCGGGCACGTCGCGGTCGACGCGGGCACCGCCCCGGACGCGGACGTGACCACCATCGACCACCGGACCGCGGAGATGGCGCTGGACTTCGCTGCGTGCATCGGGTGCGGCGCCTGCGTCGCGGCCTGCCCGAACGGCTCGGCGTCCCTGTTCACCGGAGCCAAGCTCACCCACCTGGCGACCCTGCCGCAGACCCGTGCCGAGCGGGGGCGCCGGGCCGTGGCGATGGTCGACCAGATGGAGCACGACTTCGGGCCGTGCTCGACGTACGGGGAGTGTGCGCTGGTGTGCCCGGCGGGGATCCCGCTGAGCGCGATCGCGGCGGTCGGCAAGGAGCGGATGCGGGCGTTCCTGCGGGGCCGCGCGACCTGACGCCGGGGGGTGCGCTCGGCGCGACGGCACGGCGCCGCTAACGTCGTGCCGTGACCTCGTCCGACGGCCCGCCGGCGCCCGGCACCGCGCGGCCCGGCCTGGGCGGCGGCGACCTCGTCGACGTGCCGCGGCTGCGGCGGCGCACGCTCACCGTCCTGGTGGCCGCGCAGGTCTGCGGCGGTCTGGCCGCCGGGTCCGCGGTGTCGGTCGGCTCGCTGCTCGCGGTCGCGCTGTCGGGGTCGCCGACGTGGGCGGGCGGGGTGACGACCGCGACGACGCTCGGCGCGGCGCTCGCGTCGCTGGGCCTCGCACGCCTGGCGACGGCCCGGGGCAGGCGTGCCGCGCTGTCCACGGGCCTGGCGCTGGCGGCGCTCGGCGCGACGGTCGTCGTCGTGTCCGTCGTCCTGTCCGCGTTCGCGCTGCTGCTGGTGGGAAGCGTGCTGCTGGGCGTCGGGGCGGCCGTGAACCTGCAGTCGCGCTTCGCGGCGACGGACCTCTCGACGCCCGCGACGCGCGGCCGCGACCTGTCGCTGGTCGTGTGGACCAGCACGGTCGGCGCGGTCGTGGGCCCCAACCTCGTGCACCTCGACGGTGCCGTCGGTCGCCTCACCGGGCTGCCGCCGCTGACCGGTGTCTTCGTGCTGGCCGGTCTCGGCATGCTCGTCGCGCTGCTCGTCGTGCAGGTCGGCATGCGGCCCGACCCGCTGGACGTGGCGGGGCGGGCCGCGGGGACCGCGCGCCGGCACGTGCCCGTGCGGGTCGCCGCTGCCACGCTGCGCCGCCACCCCCGGGCCCTCGCGGGCGTCCTGGGCGTGGTCGTCGCCCATGCCGTGATGGTCGCGGTGATGTCGATGACGCCCGTCCACCTGGCGGAGCACGGTGGGTCGGTCGAGCTCGTCGGTCTGACGGTGAGCCTGCACCTGGCTGCGATGTTCGCCCTCGCGCCGGTCATGGGCGCGCTGGTCGACCGGGTCGGGGCGCGGCCCGTGCTCCTCGCCGGCCTGGTGGTCCTCGCGGCGGCCACGGCGGTCTGCGGCCTGGCCGGCGGGGACGCCGTGGGCGTGACGGTCGGGCTCGTGCTGCTCGGCCTGGGGTGGTCCGCGGCGACGGTCGCGGGCTCGGCGTCGGTCGCCGCGGACGTGACGGGCGTCGAGCGCGTCGCCGTCCAGGGGCTGTCCGACGCGGCCATGTCGCTCGCCGGCGCCGTCGGCGGCGCCCTGGCCGGCGTGTGGCTGGGCCTGGTGGGGTACGGCGGGCTGAGCGCGGTGTCGGGGGTCGTGGCGACCCTCGGCGTGCTGGTGGTGCTCGCCGCGCACCGTGGCGGGCGGTCCCCGCGCGCGGACGCGGGCACCGGTGCGAGGGTGACCCCATGACCTCTCCCACCCTCACCCTGAACAACGGCATCGTGATCCCGCAGGTCGGCTTCGGCACCTTCCAGGTCAAGGCCGAGGAGACGCAGCGCACCGTCGAGGACGCGCTCGAGGTCGGGTACCGCCACATCGACACCGCCGCCGGCTACTACAACGAGGCGGGCGTCGGCGCCGCGGTGCGGGCGTGCGGCCTGCCGCGTGACGAGGTGTTCGTCACGACCAAGCTCCGCAACGGTGACCAGGGCTACGAGCAGGCGCTGCGCGCGTTCGAGGACAGCCGCCGGGCGCTCGGCCTGGACGTCGTGGACCTGTACCTGATCCACTGGCCGGTGCCCAGCAAGGACCTGTACGTCGAGACGTGGCGCGCCTTCGAGAAGCTGCTCGCGGACGGTGCCGTCCGGGCGATCGGCGTCTCGAACTTCCTGCCCGAGCACCTCGAGCGGCTGCTGCGCGAGACCGACGTCGTGCCCGCGGCCAACCAGGTCGAGGTGCACCCGACGTTCCAGCAGCGGGCGACGCAGGACGCCTCCACCCAGCACGGGATCGCGGTCGAGGCGTACTCGCCGCTGGGGCAGGGCAAGGACCTGCAGGCCGACGCCGTGACGTCGGTGGCGGAGCGGCTCGGTGTCACGACGGGCCAGGTGGTCCTGCGCTGGCACGTGCAGGCGGGACGCATCGTCATCCCCAAGTCGGTCACGCCCGAGCGGATCCGCTCCAACCTCGACCTGTTCTCCTTCGACCTGACCGACGAGGACGTCGCGGCCGTCGACGCGCTGGACAGCGCGGAGCGCATCGGCGCCGACCCGGCCACCGCCGCGTTCACCCAGATGCGCTGACCCGCACGCGCCGACCTCGGCGCGCCCCGGACCCGCGCCCCGGCGGACCTCACGTCACGGCGGGGCGCGGCGTCTGCACACTGTGGGGATGACCGGACCGTTCGAGGACGTGGTGCGCGCGCACGGGGGCACCGTGCTGCGCGTGTGCCGCGCCGTGCTCGGGCGCCGTGACGCCGACGACGCGTGGTCCGAGACGTTCCTGGCCGCGCTGCGCGCCTGGCCCGACCTGCCGCCCGACGCGAACGTCGAGGCGTGGCTCGTGACGGTGGCGCGGCGCAAGGCGATCGACGAGCTGCGCCGCCGCGCCCGGCACGCGACACCCGCCGCCGAACCGGGCGCCCTGCGGGGTGACCCGCTGGTCGCACCGGCGCCACTGCCCGGGGACCGCGACCTCGACCTGTGGCGGGCGGTCGGCGCGCTGCCCGCCAAGCAGCGGCGTGTGGTGGTCCTGCACCACCTGGGCGGCCTGCCGTACGCCGACGTCGCGGCGCTCGTGGGCGGCAGCGACGCCGCGGCACGGCGCGCCGGTGCCGACGGGGTGGCCGCCCTGCGCCGCACGTACGGCGCGACCATCGACGACGGGGGCCTGCCATGACCATCGACCCGACCACGCGCACCGGTGACGAGCGGGCCACGCTGCGCCGCCTGCACGCCCGCCTCGTCGCCGAGGCGCAGGCCGACGGGCTGCTCGACGTCACCTACCGGGTGGTCGACTCCCCGGTGGGTCGGCTGCTGGTCGCCGCGGGGGAGTCCGGGGTGCTGCGGGTCGCGTTCGAGGTCCAGGGCCACACGGCGGCGCTCGACGACCTGGCCGCACGGGTCGGCCCGCGGGTGCTGGAGGGCGGCGCCCGCCTGGACCCCGTGCTGCGCGAGCTCGACGAGTACTTCGCCGGTCGACGCCGCACGTTCGACGTGCCGGTGGACCTGCGGCTCACGCGGGGGTTCCGGCGTGACGTCGTGGCGTCGCTGACCGCCGTGCCGTACGGCGCGACCGCGTCCTACCGGCAGGTCGCGGCGGCCGCGGGCCGCCCCGCCGCGGTGCGCGCCGTCGGCACCGCGTGCGCCCTCAACCCCGTGCCGCTGCTGCTGCCGTGCCACCGGGTGGTGCGGTCCGACGGGTCGCCCGGTCGCTACGCCGGGGGCGAGGCGGCCAAGCGTGCGCTGATCGGCCTGGAACGGGCGGGTGGCGGCCCTCTCGCCACGGCACCCGCCGAGGCGTAGGTTCGGCAGGCATGTGCCGGAACATCACGACGTTGCGCGGCCTGGAGCCGCACGCCACCGACGCGGAGATCGAGGCGGCCGCGCTGCAGTACGTGCGCAAGGTGACCGGGGTGCAGCAGCTCTCCGACGCCACCCGTGGGCCGGTCGAGGCGGCGGTGGCACAGATCGCGCACATCACCGCGCACCTGCTCGACGAGCTGCCGGAGCGTCGTCGCCCGCCGGCGACGGTGCCGCCGCTGCGCCGCCCCGAGGTGCAGGCGCGCATCGCCGCCCGCCGGACCGGCTGAGACCGCCACGACGTCCGCACGTGCGGGCGGGCCCGTCAGTCGTCCGCGCGGCCCGGTGCCCTCACGAGGCGGGGGATGCCCGCCGGGGCGACGGCCGACAGCGCGAGGAACCGCGCCTCGGCGCGGTGCAGGCGGATGTGCTCGTCGAGCGACCACCCGGGCCCGTTCGTCAGCGTCATGCCGCACGCGCACCCGATCGTCACCGCGCCGTCGTCGTCCACGACGACCTGCCCGACCGTCGTGTGGTCGGTGAAGGCCCGCACCTTGGCGTGGCGCATCGGAGCGCTGACGGGCTCCGGCAGCGTCTCCTGCAGGTCGGTCGTCGGCTCGCCGTCGGTCAGGTGGTCGTCGGGGAGGTCGTGGTCGGGCACGGGCTCAGTGTCCGCCCGTGAGCGTCCCGTCGTCCACGAGCTGGCGCTCCAGCGCCGCGTCCCACTCGCCGCCGCCCAGGCTGGGCATCAGCTGCTGCAGCCGCGGGCGCCACGTGTCGGCCCGCTCGGGGAAGCACCGGTCGAGCAGGTCCAGCATGGTCGCCACCGCGGTCGACGCACCCGGGGACGCGCCCAGCAGACCGGCGATCGAGCCGTCGGCCGACGCCACGAGCTCGGTCCCGAACTCCAGGACGCCACCGCCCTTGCCGCGCTTGATGACCTGGACGCGCTGGCCCGCGGTCACGAGCTCCCAGTCCCGCGGGTCGGCGGTCGGCATGTACGCGCGCAGCGTGCGCAGCCGCGCCGTGTCCCCGGCGGTGACCTCGCGGATCAGGTACGTCAGCAGGTCGAGGTTGCGCATGCCGACGGCGAGCATCGGCACGAGGTTCGCGGGTCGCACCGAGCGCAGCAGGTCCGTCCAGGAGCCGCGCTTGAGGAACTTCATGCTCCAGCCGGCGTAGGGGCCGAACATCAGCGCGCGGCGCCCGTCGACGACGCGTGCGTCCAGGTGCGGGACCGACATGGGCGGGGCACCGATGGCGGCCTTGCCGTAGACCTTGGCGCGGTGCTGGTCCACCACGTGCGGTGCGGTGGTGCGCAGGAACTGCCCGCTGATCGGGAAGCCGGCGTACCCGCGGATCTCCTTGATGCGGCTGCGCTGCAGCAGGTGCAGGGCACCGCCGCCGGCGCCGACGAACACGAACCGGGCGGTGGTCGTCCGCGGCGGGCGGCCGTTCCAGCGGCGGTCCGCGACGGTGACCCGCCACCGCCCGTCGCGCAGGCGCTTGAGCCGCGTCACCTCGCTGCTCGTGTGCAGGGTCGCACCGCGCTCGACCGCGTCGGCGAGCATGGCGCGCGTCAGCGACCCGAAGTCGACGTCCGTGCCCCAGGCCGCGCGCGTGGCGGCGACGGGCTCGTCGTCGGCCCGGTCGGCCATGAGCAGCGGCGCCCAGCGGGCGATGACGGCTGGGTCGGTCGTGAACTCCAGGTCGGCGAACAGGCGGTGCGCGCGCAGCGCCTCCCAGCGCCGGCGCAGGAACTCGACGTCCTGCGCCCCGCGGACGAACGTCAGGTGCGGGGTCGTGGTGACGGCGTCCTCACCGCCGGGCAGCCGGCCCGCCGCGGCCAGGTGGTGCCACAGCTCGCGCGACAGCTCGTACTGCTCGTTGATCGTGACGGCCTTGGTCACGTCGACCGTGCCGTCGGCGCGCTGCGGCGTGTAGTTCAGCTCGCACAGCGCGGCGTGGCCGGTGCCCGCGTTGTTCCACGCGTTCGAGCTCTCGAGCGCGGGGGCGTCCAGCCGCTCGTGCACCTCGATGCGCCACCCGGGCTCGAGCGTGCTCAGCAGCGACGCCAGCGTCGCGCTCATGATGCCGCCGCCCACCAGCAGGACGTCGACGTCGGCCGCGGTCTCGTGCTCTCCAGGTGCCACGTCCGCGATGCTAGGTCGACGTCGAGAGACCTCCCACCACAAGTCATGTGATGTTTGTCTCGTGGGACTTTCGTCACATGCGGTGCGCTGACCTGCGGCGCAGTCGTCGCCGACCGACACCGCGCCGTGCACCCGTCGCGGCGCCCGGGCCGTACCCGGCGCGACGACACGCCGCCGCCGGCGCCCGACACGCCCGGGCCGGGCGCCGAGCGGGTGCGCGACCCGCCCGGCGCGGGGTAGAACCGGTGCATGAGCCCCCACCGCGCGCGCGACCTGACGTCCGACCCCGCCGCCCACGGCCTGGCCGACCAGCCCCTCAGCCAGGCGGACCTGGACGCCGCCGACGCCCGCACCGGAGGCGACGCCGCACGGGCACCGCGGTCGCTGCGCGCCGCCGAGCTCGAGCCCGACGACGAGGCGATCGCCTCGAGCGACGACTGGGACGACCCCGAGCGGCTCTGACCGCGGCACCCGCGCCGAGACGCCGCGCCGCCCGGGCCTCGATGGCCCGGGCGACCCCGGACGGACGTCAGCGCGCGAGCCCGGCCTCCCGCGCACGCTGCAGCAGCTGCTCCCCGTCGTCGCCCGTGAGGACGTCGAGACCGGGTTGGTCGTCCGCCCGCTCCTCGGACTCCTCCTGCTCGGGCGTCGCGAGGGGCGTGCCGTGGGCGAGCACGTGCTCACCGGCCGTCAGCCGGCGGATGAGGACGGCCTCGACGCGGTCCGGGTGGTGCTCCACGGCCCCGGCGTAGATCTGCGGGTCGTGCTGGCCGTCGTCGCCGACGAGCACCCACCGCACCTGCGGCAGGTCGACGAACAGACGGCGCAGCTCGGACACCTTGTGCCGCGGGCCGCTGCGGAACAGCCCGGTGTTGGTCGGTCCCCAGTCCGTGAGCAGCAGCGGCCCGGCGGGGTAGTCGTGACGCCGCAGGAACCGGCCGATCGCCGGTGCCGCGTTCCACGCCCCGGTGGACAGGTACACGACGGGGGCCCCGGGGTGGTCCGCCCGCAGGGCGCGGTAGAGGCGAGACATGCCGGGCACTGCCTCGCGCGCGTTCTCGTGCCGCACGAAGACGTTCCACGCGGCGACGAGGGGACGTGGCAGGCGCGTGACCATCACGGTGTCGTCGATGTCGCTGACGATGCCCACCGTCGGCTCGGGGCCCACCACCACGACGCGCGCGGTGGTCCGGGCGTCGTCCACCGACGTGAGCGTGATGTCGTGCCAGCCGGGCGCGAGGTCGGCGTCGACCATCGCGTCGACGTAGCCACCGCGGTCCGTGGTCAGCCGGTGCGTGCGGCCACCTACCTCGACCTCGACCGGGGCACCGGCCACGGGCGCGGTGAAGAACGACCGCCAGCCCCGGACGGTCGGCGCGGGCCGCTCCCCGGTCTGCGCGCCGCCGCCGGCGTCGGGCAGGTCCCGCTGCCGCACGGTGGGCGAGGCCAGCAGGGTGCGCGCGAGCACCCGCACCTTGCCCCCGGAGCCGTACCCGGCGTACCCGACCACGCGCACCGTCCAGCCGCGCCGGCGCAGCACGCGGGCGAGGACGGCGTCGAACCGGTCCTCCAGGCGTGCCGCCACGTGCAGCCGCTGGACCGGGCTGCCGTCGGGGTTCTCGAGCCGGGGCGTGACGCGTCCTGCGCGCAGCCCGTCGTCGTCCGACCCGCCGCCGGCGGCGGACCCGGTCGAGGCAGGAGCCTCGGCGTGCCGGGGCGTCACGGAGCGGTGTCCGAGGTCACGGCGGACCTCGCGGCCTCGGCGGCACCCTTCTCGGTGGAGGCGCCGGCCGTCGACAGGGCACCACCGGACGACTCCAGGTGGGCGCGGACGAACCAGTGGAACAGCTCGAGCTCGCGCAGGTGCCCGACCAGCAGGTCGTTGGTGACGGTGTCGAGCTCCTCGGTGTCGGCCGCCGCCCGGCGGTGGTCCGTGATGACGCCGACGTAGACCTCGTCCAGGGCGCCGAGGTGCTCGGTGGTGCTCGCACGACCGATCGCGTAGTCGTCCCACGTGCGCGCGGCGACCAGGGCGCCGGGCGTGCCCACCGGCGCGGCACCCAGCGTCGCGATGCGCTCGGCCGTCGCGTCGACCATGAGGCGGACGGCGTCGACCTGGGGGTCGAGCATCTCGTGCACGGCGATGAAGTGCGGGCCGACGACGTTCCAGTGGATGTGCTTGAGGGTCAGCGCCAGGTCGTTCAGCGCGTCGAGCCGACCCTGCAGGATCGCGGCCACCCGCGCGCCGTCCTCCGGCGTCAGCGACGGGACGGTGTACTTCGGGAGATCGCGGGCCATGACCACTCCTTCGCAGACGCGCCGGGCTCGTCCGGCCCGGGGTGACGTCCACGCTGCCAGGAGCCGCGACGCCCCGCCATCGGAGCCGGTGGCCGGGTGCGCGACCTGGTCGGGGGTCGTGCGAGCTGCTCAGAGGTCGAACGGGTCGCCGTCGCGTGCGAGGCGGTCCGCCGCCTCGTCGGCCGTCAGCTGCCGCAGCCCGGGACCGATCTCGTCCCAGTCCCGTGGTGCCGCGACCGTGGGTCGGTCCCGACCGCGCAGCGACCACGGCGTGATCGTGGTCTTCGCCGGGTGGTTCTGCGACCAGTCCAGGAGCACCTTCCCGCCGCGCAGGTCCTTGCGCTGCACCGCGACCACCAGGTCCGGGTGCTCGCCCGCGAGCGCATGGGCCAGGTCGTGCGCGAGCTGCCGCACCTCGGTCGCGGGGCGGGGCCGGGGCAGCGGCGCGTAGAGCTGCAGGCCCTTGGAGCCGGAGGTGACGGGCACCGTGCGTCCGAGCCCTTCGGTGGCGAGCCTCTCGGCGACGAGGTGCGCGACGCGGGCGCACTCGTCGAGCCCGGCGCCGGGTCCGGGGTCGAGGTCCACGACGAGGCGGTCGGCGCCCCGCAGGCCTCCGCGCGGTCCGACGGTCCACTGCGGGGTGTGCAGCTCGAGGGCGCCGGAGTTGGCCGCCCACATCAGCCCTGCCAGGTCGTCGATGAACGGCAGGTCGAGGGTCGTGCCCTCGTCGTCCGTGCCGGGGGACGCGGGCAGGCGCTGGTGCCGCAGCCAGGACGGGGCGCCGCGGGGGACGTTCTTCTCGAAGAACTTCTCGCCGTCGACGCCTCCGGGCCAGCGGATGCGTGTGACGGGTCGGTCCCGCAGCTGGCGCAGGATCGCCGGCTCGACGCGCACGAGGTAGTCCATGACCTCGGCCTTGGTGGTGCCCGTCGCGGGGTACAGGACCCGGTCGAGGTGGGTCAGCCGGACGGGACGGCCGCCGACGTCCACGGTGCGGCGCTCGGCGGTCATGCGGTCGGCGTCTCCTCGGGTTCGCGGGGCGGGTCGGGTGTCAGGTCCGCGCGGGGTGTCAGGGCTGGTCCCACGGGTCGGCCGTGGTGTCGGTCCGCACACCGCGCACGACCGGCTGGCGCAGGCGCCCGGTCGGTGTGCGACCCAGGTAGAGGATGTCGGTCACGACCACCGGGTCGCACCAGATGGTGCCGCGGGCGTCGACGGCGGGCACGTCGTCGGCGAACGGGCTGGTGGCGCGCTCGAGGGGGGCGAGGCGCTCGCGCATGGCGCGGGCCGCGGGGCCGGCGAGCCCGGAGCCGGCGCGGCACAGGTAGCGCAGGGCGCCGTCGGCGTCCGGGGCACCCAGCAGCACGGCGCCGAGGCGCCCTGTCCCGGTGGACTCCGGGCGCCAGCCGCCGACGAGTGCCGTGCGGGTGCGCCGGTGCGCGGACTTCACCCAGTCGGGCGACCGCCGACCGGGTCGGTAGGTGGAGTCGGTGCGCTTGGCGACGACGCCCTCGAGCCCGTGGGCGGCGGTGACCTGCCAGAGGTCGTCGCCGTCGTCGTACCAGGGGGAGACCTGGACGTGCTCGGGCAGGGGCAGGTCCTCGAGGACGGCGCGCCGTGCGCGCAGCGGCAGCGGCGCGAGGTCCTGGCCGCTGCGGCGCAGGACG
This sequence comes from Cellulomonas sp. KH9, assembly GCF_900114185.1. Taxonomy (GTDB): domain Bacteria; phylum Actinomycetota; class Actinomycetes; order Actinomycetales; family Cellulomonadaceae; genus Cellulomonas. The sequence goes on along the minus strand of NZ_FOSE01000002.1, from coordinate 299,397 downwards.
TCGAACACGAGGTACGTGACGGGTCGCGCCGCGGCCAGGGCCTCGGCGCGCCGGGCGTCGCGCACGTGCATGCGCTCGGCGAGGGCCGGGAAGGACGGCCGGCCCCGCTCCATGAGCACGACCTCCCCGTCGAGGAGCACGTCCCCGAGGTCGGCCAGGCCGCGCAGCTCGGGGTACGCCGGGGTGACGTCGCGCTCGTTGCGGCTGCCCAGCCGCACGGTGCCGTCGCGCACGTCGGCGAGGACGCGGACGCCGTCCCACTTCACCTCGTAGACCCAGTCCCGCCCGTGCGGCAGGGCGGCCGGTGCGGGCGCAGGGGTGGCGAGCATGGGCTCCACGGGTCCATCCTGCCCGTGGACGGCGCAGCGGTCGCGTGGGGCGGCCCGTGGGGGAGCGGTGCTGTCGTCACGACGAGGGAGGACGTGCCGTGCGGGCGATCTGGAAGGGCGCCGTGGCCTTCGGCCTGGTGAACGTGCCCGTGCGGCTCTACGCCGCGACGGGGGAGCACGAGGTCCGGCTGCACCAGGTGCACCGCGAGGACGGTGGCCGCATCCGGTACCGCAAGGTGTGCAGCATCGACGGTGAGGCCGTGGAGTGGTCGGACATCGCGAAGGGCTACGAGACGGAGGACGGTGAGCTGGTCGTCCTCACGGACGAGGACTTCGAGCAGCTGCCCCTGGCCACCGAGCGCGAGATCGAGGTGCTCGAGTTCGTGCCGGCCGACCAGGTCGACCCGATCATGCTGCAGAAGACGTACTACCTGGAGCCGGACCGCACGGCCGCCAAGCCGTACGCGCTGCTGCGCGGTGCGCTGGAGGAGACGGACCGGGTCGCGGTGGTGAAGGTCGCGATCCGGCAGCGGGAGTCCATGGCGGTGCTGCGGGTGCGGGACAAGGTCATCGTGCTGCAGACGCTGCTGTGGCCCGACGAGGTGCGGGAGGCCGACTTCCCGGTGCTGGACGACGACGTGACGGTGCGCCCGCAGGAGCTGACGATGGCGTCGTCGCTGGTGGAGTCCCTGGCGGGGGACTTCGACCCCTCGCAGTACGAGGACGCGTACGTGGCGGCGCTCGAGCAGCTGATCGAGACCAAGGTGTCGTCGGGGGACACGCAGGCCCGTCCCGCACCGCCCGAGGAGGAGGCCGGCGAGGGCGGCGGCGAGGTCGTCGACCTGCTCGCGGCCCTGCAGCGCTCCGTCGAGAAGGCGCGTGCGGCCCGGGGCGAGGACGCCGACGACGCCCCGACCGAGAAGGAGAAGCCGGCGGCACGCACGCGCACGACCTCCGGCACACGCACGCGCGCGACGAAGGACGCCGCCGGTGAGGCGTCCACCGACAAGGGCGCGAAGGGTCGTGGCCGCAAGGCGGGTGCGGCGACGAGCGGCACGGGTGACGACGCGACGAGCGGCACGGGCACGAGGCGTCGGTCCGCGGCGGCGAAGGAGGGGGCCGACGAGCAGGCCACGCCGCGGCGGCGGGCGCGCAGCAAGGCGTCGTGAGCGCGCAGGACGACCAGGAGCGGGCCGTCGCGACGCTGCGTCGCATCGCGTTCCTGCTCGAGCGCGAGCAGGCGGGCCGGTACCGCTCGGAGGCGTACCGGGCGGCCGCCCGCACGGTCGAGCGGCAGGACCCGGCGCGCCTGGCGGCCCTCGCCGCGGCCGGGTCCCTGACGGACCTGCCCGCGGTCGGCAGCAGCACCGCGGGGGTGGTGTCACGCGCGATGGCAGGACGTGCCGTGCCGACGCTCGACGAGCTGGAGGCCCGTGCGGCCGAGCAGGACGCGGGCCTCACCCCGCAGGGGGCTGCCCTGCACGCCGCGCTGCGTGGTGACCTGCACACCCACACGGACGCCAGCGACGGGTCGGCCCCCGTGCAGGAGATGGTCCTGGCCGCCGTCGGGCTCGGACGCGAGTACCTGGCCGTCACGGACCACTCGCCCCGGCTCACGGTCGCGCACGGCCTGTCGGCCGCGCGGCTGCGCGCCCAGCTGGACCAGCTCGCCGCGCTGCGCCCGGTGGTCGCCCCGTTCGAGGTGCTCAGCGGCATCGAGGTGGACGTCCTCGAGGACGGCACGCTCGACCAGGACCCCGAGCTGCTCGACGAGCTGGACGTCGTCGTGGCGTCGGTCCACTCGAAGCTGCGCATGGACCGCACGGCGATGACACGCCGCATGCTCACCGCGGTGCGCGACCCGCGTACCGACGTGCTGGGGCACTGCACCGGTCGGCAGGTGGGCGACAAGCACCGGCCGCCGAGCGAGTTCGACGCCCGCGCGGTCTTCGACGCGTGCGCCGAGCACGGCGTCGCGGTCGAGATCAACTGCCGCCCGGACCGGCTGGACCCGCCGCACGAGCTGCTGCAGGTCGCGGTCGACGCCGGGTGCGACGTCACGATCGACTCCGACGCGCACGCACCCGGCCAGCTCGACTGGTTGCGGGTGGGGTGCGAGCGTGCGGTGGCCCACGGGATCGGCCCCGAACGTGTCGTGACGACCCGTCCGGCGCACGAGGTGCGGCAGCGTGCACGACGCTGAGCGCCGAAACCGGCCGCGTCGGCGGGCTGTACAGGGGTGGCGAGGCTAGGGTCGGTGGCCGTGCGCACGCCCGACGTGCCGCACCGCCCCGGCCCGTACCCGGCCGGGGGAGTGAACCGAGTACCGAGGAGCAGACTCCGTGAGCGTCAACCGCACCGAGCTCGTCCAGGCCGTCGCCGCGAAGGCCGGGCTCACCAACGCCGACACCGACAAGGCGCTCAAGGCCCTGCAGGAGGTCGTCGTCGAGCAGCTCGCCGCCGGCGGCGGCGTGTCGATCCCCGGCTTCCTCGCGGTCGCGCGCGCCGACCGTGCCGCGCGCACGGGCGTCAACCCGCAGACCGGCGAGAAGCTGGAGATCCCGGCGGGCCACCGTGTGAAGATCACGGCCGGCAGCGCCCTGAAGCGCGCCGTCCAGGACTGAGTGACCCGACGGCCCCGGACCTCACCGATCGGTGCGGTCCGGACCCGACGGCCCCGGACCTCACCGATCGGTGCGGTCCGGGGCCGTCGCCGTCCCGTGGTCAGGGAGTGCTGCGCTCCGCACGACGCGCGATCAGCCGGGGCAGCACCAGCCACGCGAGCACGATCACGAGCAGCAGCGCGCCGCTGACGAGGCGCCCCGCCGTCCGCGAGAGCACGACGTCGAACAGCAGCATGGTCGCGCCCGACAGCACCAGTGCGAGCGCTGCCAGCCCGGCGCGGGCGAACCAGTGCGCGGCGTCCACCAGCTGCGGCTTGAGGCGGCGGCGGAAGAGCAGCCGGTGCAGGCTGACCGGCGCGACGATCAGCACGGTGGCCAGCGCGGCGAGCACGACGAGCACCAGGTAGACGTCGCGCTGGTAGTCGTCGAGGTCCGCGAACCGGGACTGGAAGGGCAGCGTCAGCAGGAAGCCCGTGAGGATCTGCGTGCCGGTCTGCGTGACGCGCAGCTCCTGCAGCAGCTCGTCCCAGTTGCGGTCCATCCGCTCGATGTACGTCTCGTCGCGGCCGTCCGGGTCGGTGCCGCGGCCCTCCGGGGTGGGGACGTCCGTGCTCCCGGTGTCGGCGGGTCGGGCGTCGCCGCCGGTGCGTGCCATGCGGGCTCCTCTGGTGGGTGGGCTGCACGGATCATGCCGGTCCGAGGGAGGTCGCGCACGCCCGGGTGCCGACCCGTCCGACGCGTCGGGGACACTGGGGGCGTGAACGATCCGCACGCGCCCGGTACCCGTCACTTCGCCTCCGACAACTACGCCGGTGTGCACCCCGAGGTGCTGGCCGCCGTCGCGGCCGCCAACGTCGGGCACGAGCCCGCCTACGGGGACGACCCGTGGACCGAGCGGCTGCAGGAGGTGGTGCGCACGCACCTCGGCGATGCGGCCGCCGCCTACCCGGTGCTCAACGGCACCGGCGCCAACGTGGTGGCCCTGCAGGCGATGCTGCCGCGCTGGGGTGCCGTGGTGTGCGCCGAGACCGCGCACGTCAACACCGACGAGAACGGCGCACCGGAGCGTGTCGGCGGACTGAAGCTGCTGACCGTGCCCACGCCGGACGGTCGCCTCACACCCGACCTGGTCGCGCGCCAGGCCTGGGGGTTCGGTGACGTGCACCGCGCGCAGCCCGGGGTCGTCTCCCTCACGCAGGCCACCGAGCTGGGCACGGTGTACACCCCGGACGCGGTCCGCGAGCTGTGCGACCAGGCGCACGCGCTGGGCATGCGGGTGCACGTGGACGGGTCCCGGATCGCCAACGCGGCCGCGCACCTGGGCCTGCCGCTGCGTGCGCTGACCACCGACTGCGGGGTCGACGTGCTGTCCCTCGGGGGCACGAAGAACGGGCTGCTGCTCGGCGAGGCGGTCGTGGTCCTCGACCCCGGCGCCGTCGACGGGGTGGAGTACCTGCGCAAGGCCGGGATGCAGCTGGCCTCGAAGATGCGGTTCGTCTCGGCGCAGCTGGTCGCGCTGTACGAGGGCGACCTGTGGCTGCGGTCCGCGCAGCGTGCCAACACGATGGCGGCACGCCTGCGCGCCGGGCTGGACGCGCTCGGGCTGGAGATCGCCCTGCCGACCGAGGCCAACGGGGTGTTCGTGCGGCTGCCGCGGCCGGTCGCCGCCGCACTGCGGCGCACGTGGCGGTTCTACGACTGGGACGTCGCCGACGGCACGGTGCGGCTCATGTGCGCGTTCGACACCACGGAGCAGGACGTCGACGACCTCCTCGCCGCGCTGGGCGAGGCCCTGCACGGCACCGCCGCGCCCTGACCTGCGGTCGGCTGCCGCACCTCGGGGTGCGGCAGCCGACCGGGTCACGGGCGCTCGGTCCGTCCGGACGGGCCGGGCAGCCTCAGCCGACGACGCACCGGGCACCGTTGAGCGCGAAGCCCGTGGGTGTGCCGGCGGTGCCGCCGTGCGACGCGTTGAAGCCGATCTCCGCCGTGCCGCCGGCTGCGAGGGCGCCGTTCCAGGTGGCGTTGGTCACCGTGACCGCAGTCCCGGACTGCGACCAGGTGCCGCCCCAGCCCTGCGTGACGGTCACGCCCGCCGGGGCGGTGAAGGTCAGCGTCCACCCCGACAGGGTGCTGCCGGTGTTGGTCAGCCGCACGGCGCCGGACAGGCCCGTGCTCCACGAGCTCGCGCTGTACGTCACGGTGCAGGCCCCGGTCGGCGGGGTCGTCGGGGTGGGCCCCGCGGTCGGCGGGGCGGTGGGGGTGGCGGTCGGGCCGGGGGAGACCGACGCGGACGGCGTCGGGGTCGGGGTCGGGGTGAGCGTCGGACGCACCGTGGGGGTGACCGACGGGGTCGGTGTGGCCCCGGTCCCGGTCGCCTGCGAGAGGGAGATGCCGGTCGTGCTGCCGGCGCCGCCGAGCGGGACGTCGTGGTCGAGCCCGACGAACTTGCCGCCCTGCTGCCACAGCGCCGGCTCCAGCAGCGCGTACTTCTCCTCGTCCCAGGTCGCCCAGTCGTACCCGAGCAGGCCGCCGGTGTCCCCCGAGTTCGGGTTCAGCACCCAGAAGGTGTGGCTCAGGCGGCGGTCCACGATGAGGTCCCGCAGCGCGAGCATCCACTTCTCGTTCTTGCCGCCGTCCATGAACCCGCCCCACTCACCGATGAGCAGCGGCGCGATGCCCTCCTTGTGCAGGTACAGCCAGTTCGGGTCCCACACGTCGCGCTCGAGGCTGGCGCGGTCGAAGTCGCCCGTGAACCACGGCTGCTCGTACACCAGCGGGCCGTAGTCGTGCGGGGAGTACACGAGCTGGTCCTGGTTCGCGCCCAGGTCGATGGGGAAGTCGCGCACGCCGCGCAGGTTGCCGCCCCACCACGTGCCGTAGTAGTCCGTCAGACCCTTCGACGACCACGACACCCCGGGCTTGGGGTAGATCTCGATGCCCTCGATGAAGACGAGCCAGTTCGGGTTGATCGCGAGGACCTTGCGTGACGCCGTCTCGGCGAAGTGCTTGAAGTTGTCCTTGTCGGTCGAGCCGTCCCACTTGGCGCGCTCGGTGTCGCCCTGGGTGCCGTGCGGCTCGTTCTTGATGTCGGCACCGATGATCGTGTCGTCGTTCTTCCAGCGGGTCGCGGCCCACTCCCAGCCCTCGTAGACCTTCTCGGTGGTGATGTCGCCCTTCCACCACGTGGGGTAGACGTGTCCGGAGTTGTCGGCCTCGGCGCTGTGCACGTCGAGGAAGACCTTGATGCCGTACTCCTCGCACATGTCGAGCCACGTCTCGAAGACCTGCAGGCTGTTGAGGCCCGCCAGCTCCGGGTTGGCGAACTCGTTGACGTTCGGCTTGGTGAACGTGCCGGCCTTCCACTCCAGCAGCAGCTGGGTGGAGATGGGCACGCGCACGACGTTGAGGCCACGGGCGGCGATGTCGCGCGTCAGGGTCCGCATGTTCGCCGACCACAGCCCGTGGAAGACGCGTTCGGTGGCGTTGAACCCGAACCAGTTGACGCCGGTGAGCCACACCTCCTTGCCGGAGGCGTCGACGATCGTGCTGCCCTGCACGTGCAGCCAGTCGTCGGTGGGCGCGGCCTGCGCCGGTGCCGCGGACAGGGCGAGCGGGAGGGTGAGGGCGCCGGCGGCGACGAGGCTGCCGAGCGCGGTGCGCAGGCGGCGCACGCGTGAGGTGGACACGGTTCTCCTGGGGAGTGCACGGCGGGAGGGGAGCGGGGCAGGAGTGCGGGGGCGTGTCGGCCCCCGCCGCCGAAGGGGCCCTCCCGGACTGGTCCGGGAGGGCCCCTTCGTCACGTCGGGCGCGTGCGCGCTCGGCTCGTCAGCCGGTCTGTCAGCCGATCGAGCAGGTGGCGCCGTTCAGCGTGAACGCGGTCGGCGCGTTGTTCGTGCCGGAGTGCGAGCCGTTGAAGCCGATGTCCACCGAGCCACCGGCGGCCAGCGTGCCGTTCCAGGCCGCGTTGGTGGCCGTCACGGTCGTGCCGGACTGCGACCAGGTCGCGCTCCAGCCCTGCTGGACCTGCTGGCCGTTGGCGAAGGTGAACTTCAGGTTCCAGCTGCTCAGCGCGGACGAGGAGCGGTTGGTGACCTTGACCGACGCCGTGAAGCCGTTGTTCCAGCTGTTGGCCGTGTACGTCACGGCGCAGGCGCCGGCCGGGTTCGCGGTCGGCGACGGCGTGACCGGCGGCGGCGTGGTGACCGTCGGGCTCGGCGTGACCGGCGGCGGCGTGGTGACCGTCGGGCTGGGCGTGACCGGCGGCGGCGTGGTGACCGTCGGGCTCGGCGTGACCGACGGGGTGGGGCCGGGGGTGGCACCGCTCGTCGGGATGACCGGGTAGGCGTTCTTGACGAGCGTCTTGAACTGGGCCTCGAACCACTGGCCGGCGAGCGGGGCGTCCGGCGTGGCGCCGGTCAGGTTGTTCGCCAGCTTGGAGGCGACGTAGGTCGGGTCGCACATGCGGTCGAAGCTCTTGCCCTGGTCGTTCGGGATCTCCTTCGACGCACCGTCGGACTCGCCCGGGGGCTTGATCCAGACGTACGCGTCGAGGTGGGCGGCGGCCGGTGCGCTGGACGGCGTGGCCACGGGCAGCTCCCCGATGCCGGCACCCAGCGGGTTGCACCAGGCGCCGCGGTGGGTGCGGCGGTCGATGCGCGACTCGTTCACGTACGTGTCGAGGTTCGTGCTCGTCGAGACCCTCGTGGGACGGTCCGGGCCGCCCCAGCCGTTGCGGGACGTGTCGATGAGCATGCCGGTCGAGGCCGGGAAGCCCTCGGCCACGAGCAGGCGGTGCAGCTGCGCCGTCCACGCGTGCTCACCGAAGTCGGAGTTCCACTCGTAGAACTTCGACGAGCGGACCGGGTTGCCGCCGACGTTCAGCGTCGGGTCCGGCAGGAACGGCTCGGCCAGCGGCGTGCTGTTGGCCGTGTTGGTCACGAAGCCGTCGATCGACGCGAAGCCCTTCTTGGTGGACTTGGCGACCTCGGCGAAGAGCTTGGCGGTCGGGCCCGAGTTCGAGTCCCAGCCGAGCCAGCCCGAGTGGGCGGCGTCGATGTACGTGTAGACGTTGTCGAGCGTCTTCAGCTCGTCCAGCGCGTACTTCACGCCCTCGCGGTAGTACGGCGCCGACGCCTGGCAGGTGGCCTCGGACATGTTCGTGACGAGGTTCGGCAGGGAGTCGGGCTCGATCGTCGCGGCGATGCGGATGTCCGCGTACTTGGAGTCCGAGAGCAGGTCGACGATGGGGTCGATGTACTCGGTCTTGTAGCGCGCGAGCCCCGCGTCGCTGGCCGGCAGCTCGCCGTTGGACGCCAGCGCGAAGCAGTCGCGGCCGGGCAGGTTGTAGATGACGAGGTTGAAGACCAGGGGAGTGCTGCCGGTCTTCTGCTTGAGGGCCTCGTCGAGGTGGAACTTCAGGCCGTTGCCGTCGGCGTTGCCGTTGATGGCGCTGATGCGGTCCATCCAGACGGCGGTGGGCTGCTGGGCGACGGTGCGCATCTGGGCTGCGAGCGTCGGGTCGCCGGCACGTGTGGCAGCGCTCTCAACCGTCGCTGCCCACGTGGGGTTCACGTACTGCTTGGCGCCGGCGTAGGGGTTGTCGACGTGCGCCTCGGCAGCGGTCGCCATCGTGCTGCTGAGCGTCAGGGGCACCGCGACGAGCGCCGTTGCCGTCGCGACGGTCGCGACGGCGCGCCAGCGCCCTCGCTCCGTTCGATTGCCGTGTGTGGACACGCGGGTCCTCCGGGGGGTGGTCGGTCGCACCCGGCCCTCGGCGGCGACGGGTGCGTGCCGCCGCGGACGCAGTCCACGACGACTGTGGGGAATCCATCACGCGGACGGCGGGGTCGAACGGGGGCAAATCGTTTAGGCAAGCCGCCGTTACCAGATCGTGATCTGGCCCCGATCGGCCCCGGCAGGGCGAAGCAGCAGGTCAGGAGGCAGGTGAACGCACACATCGGGTGCACGGCGCCGTTCGGCTGTGCCGCGCGCGGTCAGCGGGACCGCGGCCCGGTGCTGCCCCGCACGGCGAGACCGCCGACCTCGATCAGACGCACCGGCGCCCCCTGGGCGTCGAGGACCGTGAGCACGGCCTCGCCGACCGCCGTGCCGAGCTCCGCCTGGACCGACGGCAACGACGTGATGGACGGCGTCGCCAGCCGGCACAGCGCGGAGTCCGACAGTGCGACGATCGAGACGTCCCACGGCACCGCCAGCCCCGTGCGCCGCGCCACGTCGAGCGCCGCCACCGCCATGTGGTCGGTGTCGAACACCACCGCGGACGGCGGACGGTCCCCGGTCAGCAGGCGCCGGCAGGAGGCCGCCGCCTCCTCGGGGGAGCCGCCCGTCGGCTCGTGCGTGAGCACGCCGCCGCCGGCGTCCAGCGCACGCTCGAGGCCTGCGACCCGCGAGCGCGTGCGGTGCAGCGACGCCGGGCCGGTCACGGCGCCGACGTGACGGTGGCCGAGCTCGATGAGGTAGCGGCCCACCCGCTCGGCCGCCTGCTCCTCCTCGACGCGGACGTTCGCCACCTCGCCCGGGACGTCGCCCGCGCCGACCACCACGGCGGGGATCCGCAGCCGACGCAGCGCGTCCAGCCGGGGGTCCTCGGTCCGCACGTCCGTCACGACCATGACGTCGAACCGGCGCTCGGCCCACCACTCGCCGTACAGCGCCACCGCCGCCGGCAGGTCGTCGACCACCTGGAGGACCAGGGCCAGCCCACGCGTGGCGAGGACGTCCTGCAGCGCGACGACGAACTCCAGGACGTGGGCGCCGTAGCCCACCGCGCCGGTGAGGCCCCGGTCGACCACGAGCCCGACCGCCCGGGGCCCGCTGCGCATGGACCGCGCTGCCGCGCTCGGGCGCCAGCCGAACTCGTCGGCGACGCGCAGCACCCGTTCTCGTGTGGCGGCCGAGACGCCGGGGCGTCCGTTCAGCGCGTACGACACGACGGCGATGGACACCCCCGCGGCCTTGGCGACGTCGGTGATCGTCGGTCGGCGGGCGCCAGGGCCGCCGAGGACGGGCTGTGCCCCGGTCGCCGGAGAGACAGCATCTTTGCCAGTGTCATGTGCAGGAGTGACCACGATCACCTAGTGTTGCGCCCGATGTGGGTCAAAAGCATCAGCTCGACTCCGACGGTGTGGGCGAGGTGTGGCAGATGGTGACGGTCCGACGCGGGGTTCCCGCCACGGTGCGTCGGACGATCGGAGTCCTGTCGCCGGTCGTCGGAGGGTTCTACTTCGGCGCACTGATCGCCGGCGTGGCGCGGGCCGCACGGGGCGTGGGCCACCGCGTGGTGGCCGTCCAGACCTATCCCGCAGGGCTCGACCGCGAGCGCTACCCCGAGGAGTCGGTGCTCGACACCCCGGTGGCGCTGGGCGCCGTCGACGGGCTCGTCGTCATCGGCAAGGCGCTGAGCCCGGAGCGGCTCGCCGCGGTGCGCGAGTGGGGCGTCCCGGTGGTCCTCATCAGCGAGGACCCCGCGCACCCGGACGACCCGGTGGTCGTGCCCGACAACGTCGGCGGCGTCCGTGCGGCCGTCGAGCACCTGATCTGGCACGGGCACACGGCCATCGGGTTCCTGGGGAACCTGGGGCAGCGTGACATGCGCGAGCGCTTCGCGGCCTACCGGACGACGCTCGCCGAGCACGGCATCGACTCCGACGACTCCTGGTGGTACGAGGCGTCGGACAACCAGGAGCAGGGCGGCGTCGACGCGGCTGCCCGCATGCTGCAGGCCGGGACGCCCACCACCGCGGTCATCGCGGCGACCGACCGCAACGCCGTCGGGTTCCAGCGCGCGCTGCGCTCGCACGGGCTCGTGCTGCCGCGCGACCAGGCGGTCGTGGCGTTCGACCACGCGGACTCGGGCGCCCGGGTCAGCCCTCGGCTGTCGACCGTGGACGCGCACTTCGGACGTGTCGGCGAGCACGCCGTCGGGCTGCTGCTGGCGCGCATGCGGGGTGACGACGTGATGCCGGGGGAGCACCGTGTGCCGTCGTCCCTGGTGGTGCGCGAGTCCTGCGGGTGCACCGAGGTCACCTCGCCGGGCCAGGAGGGCGGGGACGTCACGGGCTCCGAGCTGCTGCGCCGGTTGGCGGACTCCGCCTTCGCGGGCCCTGCCGGGTCGGCCGTCTCGCGGCGCACCGGTCCCGACGCCCGCGAGACGTGGTGGCGTGCCGTGGAGGAGCCCGTCGAGGTCGCCGCGGAGCGGGGCGTCTCACCGGCGCCGGCCGCCCTGGGACGCCTGTCGGACCTCACCGCGGCGCTGCAGCCGCACCCCGAGGCGCTCGAGCAGATGGTCGCGGTGCTGCGCGCGGTCGAGCGCCGTCGCGTCGCGTCCCTCGACGAGGCCCGCGCCGGGCACGAGCCCGCGGTGCGCCGTGCGGTCACCGACGTCCTGCTCGCGGTGACCAAGGGGTGCACCCGCGCGATGCTGGCCCGCAGCGGCCAGCTGGAGCGCACGATCGTCGACCAGTACGAGGTCGACATGGACCTGCTGCGGGGCGACGGCGCCAGCCCGCGCGCGCTGGGGTGGCTGCCGCGCGGCGTCCGCGGGCACGCGTGCCTGGGCCTGTGGGTCGGCACGGACCGCGGCCCCGGGGACCGGGAGATGGAGATCGTCGGCGTGCACGACACCAGCGGGACGCTCTCGCGGCTCGTCGGGGTGCGGACCACGGCGAGCCAGTTCCCGCCCCCCGCGCTGACGCGCGCGGGGACCGTGGGGTCCAACGAGCTGACGTTCGTCGTGCCGGTCACCTTCGGCGGCAGCGACTGGGGCCTGCTCGCGATCGACGGGACCGTCGAGACGCGCGCCACGCAGCCGCGGGACCGCTTCAACCACTGGGCCGCGCTGCTCGCCGTGGCGCTCGACCAGGAGCGGTTGCTGGGCTCGCTGCGTGAGCAGCGCAAGGCGCTGGAGCAGGCGGCGGCCCGCGAGCGCGCGCTGGCCGACACGGTCCGGGAGAGCGAGGAGCGGTACGCGCTCGCGTCGATGGCCGCGCACGACGGGACCTGGGACTGGGACGTCTCGGCCGGGGCGGTGTACTACTCGCCGCGGTGGAAGCAGACGCTCGGGTACGCCGAGGACGTCATCGGGGACCAGCCGTCGGAGTGGCTCGAGCGCGTGCACCCCGCGGACCGGGACGAGCTGTCCGCCGCGATCGCCGCGCAGCTCGCCGGGTGCGGGACGCCGCTGGAGCTCGAGCACCGGGTGCGCACGCAGTCGGGGGACTACCGCTGGATGATGTGCCGCGCGGTGACCGTGCTCGACGACGCGGGGTGCCCCTCGCGGCTGGTCGGGACGCTGGTCGACGTGACCGAGCGCAAGGAGGCCGAGATCGCCCTGCAGCGCGACGCGCTGCACGACCCGGAGACGGGCCTGGTGAACCGGCTGCTGTTCCTCGACCGGCTGGGGGCCGCGCTGCTGCGGTGCCGGCGGTCGGCGGCGTACGACTGCGCCGTGGCGTTCGTCCGGGTGGTGGACGGCGGGGCGGTCCAGCGCGACGAGGACCACGCGCCGGACGTCCACCGCGAGGTGGTGCGGCAGCTGCGCCGTCCCCTGCGGGAGGGCGACACGACCGCCCGCACGGGGGAGGACGACTTCGCGATCCTCGTCGACGACGTCGGCGCCGGCGGGATGCCGGACCGGCTGACCGAGCTGCTGGAGCGGCTGCGGCGGGAGATCGGCCCGCGGATCGCCATCGGGGTCATCGGGTCGGTGCGCGGCATGCGGGACGTGAGCGAGGTGCTGCGCGAGGCCGACATCGTGCTGCTGCGCGGACAGGCACGCAGCGACCCGCGCAACACCGCCGTGCGCTGACGCCGGCGCACCACCGGCGCACCACGGACGGCCGGACGGACGACGGACGGGGCGTCACCGTGAGGTGACGCCCCGTCCGGGCGACCGGGTGCCGACGTGTGCCGGCGGCCGGGTCAGGCGTGCGCGCGGTGCGTCCGCTCGCCGCGCGACGGGCCGCGCGACGCCTGCGGACCGGTGTCGAGGCGGATCCGCAGGGGGCGTCCGGCGACCCGCGTGCGGCCGAGCCGGTCGACGACGTCGGCGCTCAGCCCGTCCGGGATGTCGACGAGCGCGAAGCTGCCGTAGATGTCGATCTTGCCGACGTCCTTGCCGGTCAGGCCGCCCTCACCGGTGAGCGCGCCCACCAGGGCGCCCGGCTGCAGGCCGTCCCGCTCGCCGATGGCGACGCGGTAGCGCGGCCGCCCGCTGGGGCCGGTGGTACCGGCGCGGCGACGGGCGCCGCCGGTGCTGCCGCGGACCTCGTCGGTGCGGGCCTCGCGGGCGCGGCGCACCGCGTCGTCGAGGTCCTCGACCTCGGACGCCGCACCGGGCCCGGTGTCGCCGACGGCCAGCGCGGTGACCGCCGTCAGCACGTCGACCGGGTCGAGGTCGGGGTTCGCGGCGAGGTGCTCGACGACGGCCTGGCGCACGACCTCCAGGCGGCCGGCGGCGAGGCGCTCGGCGGTGCGCGCCAGCATCGCGGTCGCACGGTGCGCGCTGACCTCCGCCGGCGTCGGGATGGCGATCTCGGTGAGGGTGGTGCGGATGGTCCGCTCGATCTGCCGCAGGCGGGACCGCTCGGCAGGGGTGACGAACGTCAGCGCCTCACCGGTGCGGCCGGCGCGACCGGTGCGGCCGATGCGGTGCACGTAGGACTCCGCCTCGCGGGGCAGGTCGAGGTTCACGACGAGACCGATGCGCTCCACGTCGAGCCCGCGGGCGGCGACGTCGGTGGCCACGAGGACGTCGAGCGCGCCGGAGCGCAGACGCTCGACGATCCGCTCACGGTCCGACTGGGCGACGTCCCCGGAGATGTGTGCGGCGGCGATGCCGCGCTGCACGAGCGCGTTGCCCATCTCCTCGGCGGCCTCGCGGGTGCGGACGAAGACGATGGCGGCGTCGGCGTCGCTGACCGCGAGCACGCGGGCCAGCGCACCGGCCTTGTGACGGTAGGGCACGACCGCGAAGGACTGCTTCACCGCGTCGACCGTGGACGACTGCCGCGTCACGGACACCGAGACGGGGTCCTTGAGGTGCTTGTCCGCGACCCGGCGGATCGGCGTCGGCATCGTCGCCGAGAACAGGGCGACCTGCCGTCCGGCCGGCGTGCCGGACAGGACCTTGTCGACGTCCTCCGCGAAGCCCATGCGGAGCATCTCGTCGGCCTCGTCGAGCACGAGGAAGCGCACGTCCTCGAGGCGCAGGGTCCGACGCTCGATGTGGTCGATGACGCGCCCGGGCGTCCCGACGACGACCTGGGCACCACGGGCCAGCGCCCGCTGCTGCGGGACGAAGGGCGCACCGCCGTACACGGGCACGACCTGCAGGCCCGGCATGTCGGCGGCGAACGAGGTCAGCGCGTCGGCGACCTGCATGGCGAGCTCGCGGGTGGGGGTCAGCACGACCACCTGCACCGCGGCGAGCTCGGGGTCGACGGCCTGCAGGAGCGGCAGGCCGAACGCGGCGGTCTTGCCGGTGCCGGTCTGGGCCACGCCGACGACGTCGCGACCGGACAGCAGGGCGGGGATGGTGCGTGCCTGCACCGGCGTGGGCGCGGTGAAGCCCAGGCGGGTCACGGCGCTGAGGATCTGGGGGGCGAGTCCGAGCTCGGCGAACGTGCTCGTGTCGGCCTCGGAGGTCGTGGGCATGGCAGAGGGCATGGGGGTGCTCATGGATCACCGTTCGGTGGCAGTGGGGGAGAGCCGGGGCGTCGTCAGACGACCCGGACGTCGCTCACCCCGAACCAGACCACGCGCCGCCAGGGGCGGCGCACGCAATGTGCACGAGACGGGAGGTGGCTGCCGGCTGACCGGCGGACCGCCCTACGAGAGGGGATGCGACACGACTCCAGATGTCCCGGACACTCTACCTGCCCGGTGGTCGCGGCGGCAGGTGCGGCGGGGTGACGTCGCACACGCCCCGGTGATCCGTCGTGGTGACGACCCTGGTCAGCCGAGCCCGCGCGCCCTGCCCTCGATCGCCGGGCACGCGTCCTCGACGACGACCAGGCCCGCGGCACGGGCGCGTGCCACGGCGTCGTCGGCGTGGACGCCGAGCTGCAGCCACACCGCGCGCGCACCGACGGCGACCGCCTCGTCGACCACGGCTCCCGCGCGGGAGCTGTTGACGAAGACGTCGACGACGTCGGGCGGCTCCGGCAGGTCGGTGAGCCGTTCGACGCCCGTCGCACCGTGGACGGTGGGGGCGCTCGGGTGCACGGGCACGATCGTGTGGCCGAGGCGCTGCAGGTACGCGGACACGCCGTACGCGGCACGGTCCCGGTTGGTCGACAGGCCCACGACGGCCCACGTGCCGGGGGTGCGCAGCAGGTCGTCGATCGTGCGGGCGTCGTCCATCCCCCGAGCGTGCCACCCCGTCGGCGGGCGTGCCCCGGGACCCGCACGCACGCTCGTCGGGTGTGCGCACCGACGGCCCCGTGCCGCGCCCCGCGGCCCGGGACATAGGATCGCGCCAGGACGACGACGGGGGAGAGGGTGACCCAGGACCCACCGGTCAGCACGCGTGTGCTCACGGTGCCGAACATGATCAGTCTCGTGCGGCTGCTGCTCGTGCCCGTCTTCGCGTGGATGGTCGTCGAGGGGCACGACGCCTGGGCGCTGGCCGTCCTCCTGGTGTCCGGCGCCAGCGACTGGCTCGACGGCGTGCTGGCGCGCCGCATGAACCAGGTCACGCGGCTCGGTCAGATGCTGGACCCGGCGGCGGACCGCCTGTTCATCCTCGTGACGCTGCTCGGTCTCGCGTGGCGCGACGTGATCCCGGTGTGGCTCGTCGTGGTCCTCGTGGCACGTGACGTGGTGCTGGGCGTCATGCTCGTCGTGCTCGCCCGGGCGGGCTACCCGCCGCTGCGTGTCCACCTGGCCGGCAAGGCCGGCACCTTCGCCATCATGTACGCGTTCCCGCTGCTGCTGCTCTCCGAGTGGCCGCCCCCGGTCGGTGACGTCGCGGGCGTGCTGGGATGGGCGTGCGCGCTGTGGGGGGTCGCCCTGTACTGGTTCGCCGGGGCGCTCTACCTCACGCAGGCGGCCACCGTCCTGCACCGTGACGCGCGTGACGGGCGTGCCGCGAGGACCACGTGAGCCGCCGGCACGCCGAGGCGCTGCCCGTGCGTGAGGCCGACGCGTCGATGACGCTGCTCAAGGAGGTCGACCGGCGACCGCTCGACCCGGGGTACCAGGAGGCGGCGGACCGCCGGGCGGCCGGCACGGCGCCGCGCCGCACGGTCGTGTCCGCGATCGGGCTGCTGGTCCTCGCCGTGGCGCTCGGCATGTTCGCCACGACGTCGGCGACGGCGCTGCGGCGGCCCGCGCCGGCGGCGATCCAGGCGCGCGCGCTGCTGGAGGCGGAGATCCGCGAGCGCACCGCGCAGGCGGACGAGCTGCGGGTGCTGAACGCCGACCTGTCGGCGCAGATCGCCCAGCTGCAGGGCCGGGCGGCGGCCACCGACGACCCCGAGCTGTTCGCGCAGCTGCAGCACGACGCGGTCCCGGCCGGTGTCGTGCCGGTGTCCGGGCCGGGTCTGCGCATCGTCGTCACGGACGGGGACGAGGAGGCCGTGGCGGACGACATCGGCGCCCTCGTGCTCGACGTCGACCTGCAGATCCTCGTCAACGGGCTGTGGGCGGCGGGGGCGGAGGCCGTCGCGCTCAACGGCGAGCGCGTGATCTCCACGACCGCGATCCGCAGCGCCGGGGACGCCGTGCTCATCGACAGTACGCCCCTGAGCAGCCCGTACACCGTCGAGGCGATCGGTGACGCCGCCACGATGCAGACGCGCATGGCGCGGCAGTACGCGGGGCAGCACCTGGCGTCCCTGGCCGGCTACGGCATCGACGTCCAGGTGTCCGCGCAGCGGATGCTCGAGCTCCCCGGACGCGGTCAGCTCACGCTGCGCTCCGCGCGCGTGCTGGGCGGCGACGACGCGGACGCCGGCACCGGCACGGCCGGCGCGACGTCCGACCCTGGGCCGACGCCGTCCGATGTGGCAGGGTCGGGGAGTCCCGACGGAGAGGAGGCGCCGTGATCGCGGTGATCGGGCTGGTGCTCGGCGTCGTCGCGGGGCTCCTCATCGAGCCGACCGTGCCGGCGAACCTCCAGCCGTACCTGCCGATCGCGGTCGTCGCCGCGCTGGACGCGCTGTTCGGCGGTCTGCGCGCCTACCTCGACGGGATCTTCGACGAGCGCGTCTTCCTCACCTCGTTCCTGTCGAACGTGGTGGTGGCCGCCCTCATCGTCTTCCTCGGTGACCAGCTCGGCGTGGGCTCCCAGATGACCACGGCCGTCATCGTGGTGCTCGGCATCCGCATCTTCTCCAACGCCGCGTCGATCCGCCGGCACCTGTTCAAGGCATGACCGGCACCGAGCCCGACCGGCCGCAGGACGACGTGCCCGTGGAGGACGCCGTCGGCCACGGCCCGGCACGCGACGACGACGACGTACGTGACGACGGTCCCGTCATCGACCCGCGGGACCCGCTCGGGCTGGGCGACCTCGATCCGACGGGCGCCACCGGCCCGCCGCCGGCGCCGCCCGTCGGGGCGGGACACGACGCCTCGGATCAGGACTCCGCCGACGAGGAGTCCGCCGACGAGGAGTCCGCGGGAGGCGACGGCCCTGGTCCCGACGCCCCCGACCCCGACGTCCCGCATCCTGCCGAGCCGGCGCCGGTCGCGCCGCCGGCACCTGCCGGCCCCGCGACCGCGACCCTGCCGCCCGCCACGGACCCGCACACCCCGGCGACGGGGGCTGGTGCGCCGGCGGCGGAGACCCCGGCTGCCGCGGGCACACCGACCCCCGTGCCCGCGGGCGCGGCCGTCGACGACACGCCCGGGGGAGCAGCGGGCGCCCGACCCCCGCGGTCCGGCTGGGCGCGCCTCGGCCACGCCATGCGCCCGCGCACCACGCAGGGCCAGCTCATCACGGCCGGCCTGTGCGCCCTGCTGGGCTTCGCACTGGTGGTGCAGGTGCGCCAGACCACGGACACCCAGCTGGGCGCGCTGCGGCAGAACGACCTGGTGCGGCTGCTCGACGAGACGACCACCCGCACCGACGAGCTCGAGCAGGAGTCCCGTGACCTGCAGCGCGAGCGGGACGAGCTGCTGTCCGGCTCGGACCGGCAGCAGGCGGCGCTGGACGCCGCGCGGCGCACGGCCGCGATGCAAGGGATCCTCACGGGCCGGCTGCCCGCCACCGGCCCGGGGGTGCGGGTCACCCTGACGGAGCCGGACGGGGGGATCCGTCCCACCACGCTGCTGCACGTGCTCGAGGAGCTGCGCAACGCGGGTGCGGAGGCGATGGAGCTCAACGGGCAGCGGATCACGGCGAGCACCGCCATCACCGGTGTCCGTGGCGCGATCGAGGTCGACGGCACCGTCATCACCTCGCCGTTCCGCTGGACGGTCATCGGCGACCCGGACACGATCGCGCCGGCGCTCGAGATCCCCGGCGGCGCGCTGGCACGGGTGCGCAGCGACGGCGGGCGCGGCACGGTCGAGAAGGCCGACCGCGTGGACGTCGAGGCCGTCCGCGAGCTGCCCGACCCGGTCTACGCGACGCCGGACACCGACGAGGGATGACGCTCGGCGCCGCCCCGTGGCGGTGCGTCGGCCGCCCCACCGCGCGCCCCCGGAGGGCGGCCGTCACCCGACCGGCCGTGCCGGTGTGCTGCGCACTCGCGCCGAGACCGCATAGGGTGAGTCCGCAAGGCTGGGTCGACGGCGAGCGCGCTCGCACGGGTGCCCGCGACCGACACGGGAGGTGCGCATGAGCGACGATCGACGGGCGCCGGACGGCGGGCTCCCCGCCTACCGGGGCGACGGCCCCGACACGACGGTCAGCTTCGGCTCGCTGGACCCGTCCGACACCGAGGCGCCTCCGGTCGGCCTGACGTCCGACGAGGCCGCGGCAGTCCAGGCGCTGCCCCCCACGTCGGCCCTGCTGCTGATGCAGCGCGGCCCGAGCGCCGGGGCGCGGTTCCTGCTCGACGCCGAGCGCACCACCGCGGGCCGCAGCACCAGCGCCGACATCTTCCTCGACGACGTGACGGTCTCGCGCAAGCACGCGGAGTTCGTGCGCGACGGGAACCAGTTCCTCGTGCGGGACATCGGCTCGCTGAACGGCACGTACGTCAACCGCGAGCGGATCGACGCGGCCGTGCTGCGCCCCGGGGACGAGGTGCAGATCGGCAAGTACCGGATGACGTTCCACCCCAGCCCCCACCGTGACGCGTCCTGACCGCGCTGTGAGCGGCGCCCTCGAGCAGGAGGGCGACGCGGCCGAGGGCGGCGACAGGGCCGTCGAGCCGTGGCCACGCGGGATCTCTCGCCGTGCCTCGATGCGGATCTCCGACGTCCTGGCCGCGCTGCGCATCGAGTTCCCCGCGGTCACCACGTCCAAGCTCCGGTTCCTCGAGGAGCAGGGGCTGGTCGCGCCGGTGCGGACACCTGCGGGGTACCGGCAGTACTCCCCGGCGGACGTCGAGCGGCTGCGCTTCGTGCTGCGTCAGCAGCGTGACCGGTACATGCCGCTGAAGGTCATCGGGGAGCGGCTGGCGGCCCTCGACGCGGGCGAGGACGCCGAGCCGCCCGTGCGGGCACGGCTCGCGACGCGCGACGGGGTCGTGCCGGACACCACCCGGCTCACCGCGGAGCGGCTGGCCCAGGAGGCCGGTGCCGACGTCGAGCTCGTCGCGGAGCTGGTGACCCAGGGTGTCCTGCGTCCGGGACCGCGGGGGGTCTTCGACCCGTGGGCGCGCGAGGTCGTCGCGGTGGCCGCTGCGCTGGCGGACCACGGCATCGACCCCCGCCACCTGCGCACGTTCCGTGCGGCAGCGGACCGTCAGGCCGACCTGGTGGACCAGGTCGTCGCCCCGTGGCGCGGTCAGCGCAGCGTGTCGGCACGAGCACGGGCCGGCACCCTCGCCGCCGAGGTGGGGGAGCTGTGCGCGCGCATGCACACCGCGCTGGTGCGCTCCTCGGTCCACGACATGGCGCCCTGAGCGGCCCCGCGCTCGTGTGACCTGAGGGCTCTCGCCGCTGTTCCGCTCCCGGGCAGACGTCGCGCGCTGCGCGACGTAGCGTGGGTGCGTGGGCGTGGAACCCGAGATGGTGCCGGTCGAGGTCGTCGGTGTGCGGACGCACCTGGCCGACGACGAGATCGTCGTGCTGCTCCTGGACCCCGACGCCGCGCTGCTCGTGCCGATCCTCATCGGGCCGGCGGAGGCGTCGGCGATCGCGTCGGCCCAGGCCGGGATCGTGCCGCTGCGACCGATGACGCACGACCTGCTGCGCGACGCGCTGGTGGCAGCGGGCGCACCGGTCGACCACGTGGAGATCAACCGGCTCGAGGACGGTGTCTTCCACGCGGCGCTCGTGCTGTCGACGGGTCGGCACGTGGACGCGCGCGCGTCCGACGCGATCGCGGTGGCGCTGCGCTTCGGGTGCGACGTGCTGTGCTCGGCGGAGGTGGTCGCCCTGGCCGGTGTGGAGATCCGGCCCGCGGCCAGCGAGGAGGACATGGCGCAGTTCCGGGAGTTCCTGGACCACGTCTCGGCCGAGGACTTCGAGTCCGGGCCCGATCCCGGGCCGGAGGGTGGGGCGCGTGAGGGTTGAGCCGTTCGGGTGGCGACCTTCGACGTCGACCTGAAGGTGAGGCGATCGACACCGACACGCCGGGCGTCGTTCGTTGCGCCCCCGTCATGCCGGGCCTAGCGTTGCCGACGTACCAGCACAGCGCGGACGCCCTCGGGTGCCGCCGAGGGAGGGCCCCGTGATCCGCAACGAGAGTGCCGACGACACCGGCGCTGTCCCTCAGCATGCGCAGGGCCTGCTGTTCGACGACGACCTGCCCGACCTCGACGTGACGACCGGGTACCGCGGGCCCACGGCCTGCCGTGCCGCCGGCATCACGTACCGCCAGCTCGACTACTGGGCCCGCACCGGGCTCGTGGAGCCGTCGGTCCGCCCCGCGACGGGGTCCGGCACGCAGCGCCTCTACTCGTTCCGCGACATCCTCGTGCTGAAGGTCGTCAAGCGGCTGCTCGACACGGGCGTGTCCCTGCAGCAGATCCGCGCAGCGGTGGGTCACCTGCGCGAGCGCGGGGTCGAGGACCTGGCGCAGATCACGCTGATGTCCGACGGCGCGAGCGTGTACGAGTGCACGTCGGCCGACGAGGTCATCGACCTGGTCCAGGGCGGTCAGGGCGTGTTCGGCATCGCCGTGGGTCGCGTCTGGCGTGAGGTCGAGGGCACCCTGGCCGAGCTGCCGCGCGAGCGTGCGGACGACGACGCCCCCGCCGCGACCGGTCACGACGAGCTCGCCCAGCGCCGCCGCGCCCGCACCGCCGGCTGACACGACCCTGGGGCGCCACGCGCCGGTCGGACCGCCCGCGGTCCGACCGCTCGCTCGCGGGGACGGTGCGGCGCGCCGCACCGTCCCCGCGGTGCGCGGCACACGGCCGCCTGCTCGGCGCGCCGTCGGCCGCACCGACGGGGGAGCGGGCGTGGCCCGAGCCTCTGCGCAGCAGGTGAGGGCGCGGTGCCCGTCAGCGGGGCGGCGGCCCGTCAGCGGCGTGGTGCGCGCAGGGCCCGGTCGAGCAGCTGGTCGAACACGTCGGCCAGCTCGGCGGCCGCGGCGCCCGGCCACACGTGCACGGGCTGCGCGGCGCCCTGGGCCTGCTGCAGCGCGGCGCGCTCGGGGATGTTCGGCGTCAGCACCAGCGGGCCGTACAGGGTCTGCAGCTCCTGCAGGCGGTACGCCTGCTCGACCGAGCGCGCCCGTACGCGGTTGACCGCGATCCCGAGCGGCTGCAGCGACGGCGCCGGCCCGCGGCGCAGCTCGTCGATGGTGCGCATCGCCCGGCCGACCGCCATGACGGCGAACAGGCCGGGCTCGGTGACCACCACGGCGCGGTCGCACGCCGTCAGTCCCGTGCGCGTGAGCCCGCCGAGCGACGGGGGGCAGTCGATGAGGACGAGGTCGTACCCCGCGACCCAGGACAGCGCGTAGCGCAACCGGTCGGCGTCGGCGTCGTCGACGCGGTCGTGCATGACGGACCGCTCCGAGCCGACCAGGACGTCGAGCCCGTGGTCGGCCCACGAGGACGGGGCCGTCGCCGCCGCCACGGTCTGCGCGGACGGTGCGTCGAGCACCGACGCGACGTCGCCCTGCGCGCCCGCCGCGCCCAGCGCCATCGTGGAGTCGCCCTGCGGGTCGAGGTCGACGACCAGGGTGCGCAGACCCCGTTCGAGGGCCGCCGAGGCGAGCCCCAGCGTCACGGAGGTCTTGCCCACTCCACCCTTGAGGCTGCACACACCGAGGACGAGCACGGCGCCCACCGTAGTGGGACCGGTCGCCCGTCACGAAACCCCTGGCCGACACGCCGACGCGCAGACGGGTGCCCTCGGCACCCGGGAGGTGGTTGTGCGGTGGTCTGACCTCCGGTGGGCGGTTCCCCGGTGTCCGGCCCCGGCAGGGTCGCCTCACCGCGCCGGGCGCGGGCGGGGGAGGGGGCCTCTCGCCTCGCCGGGTCGGGCCCGTCCGGTTAGCGTGGGCGCCGCCGGAAGGAGGCGACATGACCGAGTCGTTCGACGACACGCAGGTGCCCGAGCTCGAGTACGACGAGACGATCCCGCCGCGCCCCGAGGAGGAGGTCGCCGACGCCGCCCGCGCCGTCCCCGACGCGGCGGGTCACGGGGGAGACGGCGCACCGCAGGCGGGGACCGCGCGCACGGACGAGCCGACGGCCCGCGAGGTCGGTTGAGCGCGCCTCGACACCGGTGCCCGGCGGATGGGGCATGCTGGCACGCGTGCTGATCCGACGCGTCGACGAGGACGACTGGCAGACCGTGCGCGACATCCGGCTGCGGGCCCTGCGGGAGTCACCCGACGCGTTCGGGTCGTCGCTGGCCCGCGAAGGGCTGTTCGCCGAGTCGCACTGGCGCATGCGGCTGCGCACGAGCCCGACGTGGGTCGCCCTGGACGAGCAGGGCACGCCGCGCGGCCTGGTGTCGCTGGTGCAGGAGCCGGGCTCGCCGGACGACGACCGGCACGTCGTGTCGCTGTGGGTCGCACCCGAGGTGCGTCGGCGCGGGATCGGCTGGTCGCTGCTGGACGCCGTGGTGCGCGCCGGTGCCGCCGACGCGGCCCGGACCGTCTCGCTGTGGGTCGTGGACGACAACGCGTCGGCCGTCGACCTGTACGTGCGCGCCGGCTTCGAGCGCACGGGTGAGCGCCAGGTGCTGCCGCGCGACCCGCAGCGCACCGAGGAACGGTACGTCCGGCGCACGGACGTCCTCGGGCTCGCCGGCCGCTGAGCGACACGTCAGCGGCGACCCGGGCGACCGGAGCGGGCCGACGGCAGGGGACGTGGTGCGCGGCGTCATGGTGACGCTGGGGGCTTTTGGTTCCGACGTTCTGACATAATGCACATTATCGGCGTTTGATCGCACGTCCTCGGAAGGGGCCGCCACCGCCGGGTGCGCCGCTCCGTGCACGTGCGCCGGGCGTCGTCGCACGACCACCGGTGGCCCCGGCTGCCCGGGATGGTTGAATCGCGGGGTCAAACGTCGACCCGAAGGGGCTCACCGTGGACGTCGTCGTCGTCGGCTCGGGACCGAACGGACTGGCCGCGGCCGTGACGATGGCGCGTGCCGGGCTGGGCGTCACGGTCCTCGAGGCCCAGCCGACCGCGGGTGGCGGCGCGCGCACGCTCGACCTGGGGCTGGCCGACGGCCTCGTGCACGACGTGTGCTCCGCCGTGCACCCGATGGCCTGGGCGTCACCGTTCTTCCGGGCGTTCGGCCTGGAGCGCCGTGTCGAGCTGCTCGTCCCGGAGGCGTCGTACGCCCAGCCGCTGCCCGGTGGCCGGGCCGGCGTGGCGTGGCACGACCTGGAGCGCACGGTGGCGGACCTGGGCGCGGACGGGCCCGCGTGGCGCGCGCTCGTCGGTGGGTTGGCCGGTCACGCGTCCGACGTCGTGCGTGTGGCGCTGGGTGACAAGCGCAGCGTCCCGACCGGGTTGCTCCCGGGTGGCGTCGGCACGGCCGCGCGGTTCGGGCTCGGGGTGCTCGAGCAGGGCTCGGCCGCGTGGGGCCTGCGGTTCCGCGACGAGGTCGCGCCCGCGCTGCTGACGGGCGTCGCCGCGCACGCCATCACTCCCCTGCCCAGCCCGGCCGCCGCCGGGACCGCGCTGCTGCTGGCGTCCCTCGCGCATGCCGGGCAGGGCTGGCCGATCCCCCGCGGTGGGTCCGGCGCGATCGTCGCCGCCCTGGTCGAGGACCTGATCGCCCACGGCGGCACGGTCGTGACCGACCACCCGGTGCGCAGTCGCCGTGACCTGCCGGACGCCCGGTGCGTCCTGTTCGACACCACGCCGCGCACCCTCGTCGAGGTCCTCGGTGACGAGCTGGCCCCGGGGCGGCGCGCGGCGCTGGAGCGGTACCGGTACGGCGACGGTGCCGCCAAGGTCGACTTCGTCCTGTCCGGGCCGGTGCCCTGGGCGCATCCCGACGTGGCCCGGGCCGGCACGGTCCACGTGGGCGGTACGCGCGCGCAGATGGTGCGCGCCGAGGCCGAGGTGCATGCCGGACGCCACGCCGAGCTACCGATGTGCCTGGTCAGCGACCCGGCCACGGTCGATCCCGGGCGGGTGCGGGGCGGGTTGCGGCCGCTGTGGACGTACGCGCACGTCCCCGCGGGCTCCGACGTGGACGTGACGGAAGCGGTCACCCGCCACATCGAGCGGTACGCACCGGGGTTCCGGGACGTCGTCGTCACGTCCCGGTGCGTCCCGGCGGCGCGCATGGCGGACCACAACGCCAACTACGTCGGCGGGGACATCGCCGCCGGTGCCGTGAGCCTGCGGCAGGTCCTGGCGCGCCCCACGGCGGCGGCGGACCCGTACGCGACCGGTGCCGACGGTGTCTACCTGTGCTCGGCCGCCACACCGCCGGGGCCCGGGGTGCACGGGCTGGGCGGGTGGTTCGCGGCGCGGCGGGCGCTGCGCCGCGAGTTCGGGATCCGCGTGCGGCCGCTGGGCGGGGTCTGATCCCCCGCCGCCGGCGGGTGCGGGAGCCGTGGACGTCAAGCCCGACGGCCGACGTGCCGATCGTCCCCCCGTGACGAGTCCCGTGCACGCCCACCGCGGCCCGCCGCACGGGTGCGCCCCGAACCGACCACAGACCCGGTGCCACCGTGCCGTGTCCACGACCGGTCGTGCGGCGCGCCCGCACCCCGCGCCGCGCCCCCAGGGTCGAGGCATGGACACGCCCGACACGGCCGGCTGGGCCGCCCCCGGCCCCGACGACGACCTGCCCGTGCTGCCCGCGCACCCGTTGCGCGACGTCGACGACATCCTCGCGGTGATGCTGTCGCTCGTCGGGCCCGAGCGGGCCGGTCCGCCGGCGCTGTGGCTCGTGCTGCTCGACGCGGACGGCAGGATGCTGCCGGTCGTGCTGCCGCTCGTCGGCATCCCCCTGCACCCCGACCCGGCGCAGGTCCGGCAGGTGGTGGTCGCGATGGCGGACATCCTCAGGCACGACGCGCCCGGCGGGTCGGTGGCGGTGGCCGTCGTGCGGGCCGCCGGCGGCGACCGCGGGTCCCTGGAGCGTGCGTGGGAGCACGCCCTGCGTACGACCACCGCGGACCACGGTGTGCGGCTCAGCGCCGTGGTCGCGATCGGCGAGCACCGCGCACGCGTGCTCGGCCCGTGAGGTCGACCCGTGACGCCTGCGCGCTGCCGCTCGTCAGACGGGACCGGGCGCGGCCTCGTCGATGGCGGCGAGCTGCTCGAGCGTCGGCTCCCACAGGGCCGCGGCCACGTTGGCACGCACCTGCTCGGGCGTGCGGGCACCGGAGATGATCGATGCCACGGCCGGCTGGGCGGCCAGGCCACCGAGCGCGACGGTGGGCAGGTCGACCCCCCAGTCGGCGGCGAGCGCGGCGAGCGCCTCGATGCGGTCGAAGTCGGCCGCGGCCAGCCGATGCGGCATGCGCGCCAGCCGGCTGCCCACGGGCGCTGCCTCGCCGCGGCGGTACTTGCCCGTCAGCAGGCCGGACGCGAGCGGGACGTACGGCAGGAGGCCGACGCCCACGTGCTCCGCCGCCGGCACGAGCTCGGCCTCGGCCTCGCGGTCCAGCAGGTTGTACCGGTTCTGGGCGGAGACGAACGGGGTCGTGCCGGCGGACCGGGCCACCCAGTCGGCGTCGACCACCTGCCAGGCCGCGAGGTTGGAGGACCCCAGGTACCGGACCTTGCCCTCGACGACGAGCTCGTGCAGCGCGGCCAGCGTCTCCTCGACCGGGGTGCCGGGGTCGGGTGCGTGCAGCTGGTACAGGTCGACGTGATCCGTCCCCAGCCGGCGCAGCGAGCCCTCGATCGCCCGGCGGACGTACCGCCGGGACCCGCGCGCGCCCCAGTCGGCGCCGTGCAGCCCGCGCACGTCCATCCCGAACTTCGTGGCCACGACGACGTCGTCGCGCCGGCCCCGCAGCGCGGCGCCCAGCAGCTCCTCGCTCTGCCCCGGTACTCCCCCGTACACGTCGGCGGTGTCGAACAGGGTGACGCCCGCATCGAGCGCGGCCGTGACCACCGCCCCGACGCCCGCGGGATCCAGCGTCGCACCGAACGTGTTGCACCCGAGGCCGGCCGTGGAGACCGTCAGTCCGCTGTCGCCCAGCCGGCGGTACGTCATCGTCATGCGCCCCACCCTAGGGACCGGTCGATCCGCGCGCCGCGGGACGGGCCCGGCCGGCCAGGAGCGCACCGCAGGTCGCAACGCAGCTCCCTGCTGCGGGTCGCGGGTCACGTCGCCGACCGGGCTGCGGCCGTCCCCCGTCCGGCCCTCCCCCGACGCGCGACGCGCGCCGGGACCTGACAGGGTGGGTCTCCACCACGACGTGCGGGCACCGCACCGAGGGGTGTTCACCAGACCTTCACGGTCGGCCGGAACACCGGGGTCCCCGGCCACGTTGACAGTCAGGTAGCAGAACGATTCGACACACGATCTGGCGGGGCCCACCACGAGCGGGTCCGCCGGGACGACACGGCACGGAGGTCCACATGGCCAACAGGTCCCTGCGCGGCATGCGCATCGGGTCCCACAGCATGGAGACCGAGGAGGGCGTCGACTTCGCCCCTCGGCTCCAGGCGCACTACGACTGCCCCAACGGCCACACCATCATCCTGCCGTTCTCCGTCGAGGCGGACGTGCCGGTGGTCTGGGAGTGCCGCTGCGGCGCCGAGGCTCTGCTGCGCGACGCGGCACAGCCCGAGGCGAAGACCGGCAAGCCCCCGCGCACGCACTGGGACATGCTCCTGGAGCGGCGCACGGTGAACGAGCTGCAGGAGCTGCTCGACGAGCGCCTGGGCCTGCTGCGCGCGGGCAAGCTGCGCCGCAGCGCCTGACGGCGCGCACCGCACAACCCGACGACGCCCCGGTGGAGACACCGGGGCGTCGTGCTGTCCGGCCCCGGCGGTGAGCCCCCGGGGGAGACGGACGCCCCGGCGCGGCAGCCGCTCCCGACGGCGGGGCCGGCCTGGGGAGCCTGGGTGGCGGGCGTCAGGCGGGGCCGTCGGGCCGTTCGGCCCGCGGCAGCCGGGCTGCGCCCACCATGCCCGCCAGGACCACCCACACGGCGAGCACGTCGGCGACCAGGGCGGGCCGGTCACCCGCCCGCGTCGCGGGCGTCAGGGAGTCGCGCAGCGGCAGGTTCGCGATCATCTGGGCGTCCGTGAACAGCTCCGTGCGCTGCGTGACGACACCGTTGGGCTCGATGACCGCGCTCACGCCGACGGTCGAGATCTGGACCGTCGCCCGCCCGTGCTCGATCGCGCGCAGCCGGGACATCGCCAGCTGCTGCGTGGACTCGTCGGACCACCCGAACGACGCGTTGTTGGTCTGCACGACGAGCAGCTCGCCACCCTCGGTGACCGCCTCGCGGACGATGGCGTCGTACGCCACCTCGAAGCAGATCACGTCCCCCACGACGACCGTGCGGCCCAGGCGGGGCGACTCGAGCGGGATGACGCCGGGCTCGGTGCCGGGCAGCATGTCGCGCGACACCAGGTCGACGGCGTCCGAGAAGTGCCGCACGAACGAGCGCAGGGGGATGTACTCGGCGAACGGCGCGGGCCGCTGCTTGGAGTACCGGGCCACGGGCCCCTCCCCCGGCTGCCACAGCAGCGCCGTGTTGTACCGGCCACCGGAGTCGGGGTACTCCACGGTCCCGACGAGCAGCGGTGCACCCACCTCCTGCGCGACGCCGTCGATGAGTCCTGCGGCCTCGGCGTCGACCTGCGGGTCGATGTCGGTGCCGTTCTCGGGCCAGAGCACGAGGTCCAGGTCGCCCGGCTGCACGTCCTCGAGCAGCGCCCGGGTGCCGGCGACGTGGTTGTCGAGGACCTGGCGGCGCTCACCGAACGCGTCGAGCTTGCCGGGTTCGGGCACGTTACCCTGCACGGCGCCGACCCGCAGCGTCCCCTGCTGCGCGACCGTGTCGAGCGGGATGAGCAGGGACCCGACGACGAGGGCCCCACCGGCCGCCAGGGCACCGACGGTCCGGCCCAGGGCGACCTGGCCCGCCGCGAGCACGGCCCGGCCCAGCAGCACGCCGAGTGCCGCGACGACGCCGCTGAGCAGCGGGGTGCCGCCGAGCCACATGTACGCGGACAGCGAGGAGTCGGCCTGCGAGAAGGCCAGCCGACCCCACGGGAAGCCCCCGAACGGCCAGGCGGAGCGCAGCTCCTCGACGCCGACCCACAGCACGACGAACGCCGCGAGCTGCCACGCGCCGCTGCGCCACACGGCGTGACCGCGCCGGGCCCACGCCCACGCGGCGCCGAACAGTGCCACGTAGCCCGCCTCGAACACCGTCAGCGCCAGCCACGGGACGGGCCCGACGGCGTCGTTCGCCCACGTGATCATGGGGCCGAAGCACGTCAGGCCCCACACGAGGCCGACCAGGGCGTTCCAGGCCGCGGAGTCGCGGCGCAGCGCCAGGTACAGCAGGGCCATGCCCACGGGTGCCAGCAGGGACAGGCCGGGGTCCGGGAAGGCGAGGCGCGTGATCAGGCCGCCCGCGGCGGCCAGGACGAGCGTCAGCCAGCGGGCGGACGGTGGGACGGGCACCGCAGCAGGGTACGTCAGCCTGCGCAGGTGCCTCGTCCGCGCCCCGGATGGGACCGGGGACCGCACGGCCGGCCCGACCGACCGGCCCGCGCGCCCTTCGTACCGGCGAGGACGAGTCCTGCCGTTTTCTGTTGAGCGCGCGGACCCGGTCGGAGCTCGGACCGTGCGGCACCGGTCAGTGGCTCGTGGGTCCCCCTCCGGTGCCCGCAACGACGGGCCACTGCGAAACTACCCGTCTGACCGACCCTGTCAAGGGGACGAACGGCCAGGTCAGGGAGATCGGCGCAGGCCAGCACGGGTGTGCCGCTGCCCGCACGCTGCCCCCGTGCGGCGTGTCGCCCGCGTGTCGGCCACGGCCGTGATCTGGACGGTTCACCGGCTGCGCGACCGGCGCCGTTCTTCACCCGGGGCGTCCCCCGGCGTGACGTCCGCAGCCCGCTGCCGCCGCGCCGGGCCGCGGGCACAACCCTCACAGTCAGCCCAGGGTGTCGTGCAGGACGACACCCGCGCGCACCGTGCGCAGGCACTGCGGTGCGGGCTCGTCGGGGCCGAGGTCCGGCAGCAGCGGGCTCCCGGCGCGCGCGTCCGCGCTCCACGTCGACGTGCGCGACGCCTGGACCACGAGGTGCTCCGCCTGCCACACCGCCAGGTGCGCGGGCGCACCGACCCGCAGCTCGCCGGCACCGCTGTGGTCCAGCCCGGCCAACCGCCAGCCGCCGCGGGTCGCGGCCCGGAACGCAGCCCGCACGCTGATGCGCTGGTCGGCCTGGCGGTGCGCCGACGCGGCCCGCACACCGCCCCAGGGGTCGAACGGGGTGACGGGTGTGTCCGACCCCAGGGCGAGCGGCACACCGGCGGCCGCGAGGTCCGCGAACGGGTTCAGCGCCGCCGCCCTGCCCCGGCCCAACCGAGCGGCGTACATGCCGTCGGGGCCACCCCACGTCGCGTCGAACGCCGGCTGCACCGACAGGCGCAGGCCCAGCAGCAGGATCTGCGCGAGCGAGTGGGCGTCGACCATCTCGGCGTGCTCGATGCGGTGGCCGGCGGCGGCGATCGCCGCCGAGCCCTCCACGTCCGCCGCGGCCCGCAGCCCCAGCAGCAGCTCGTCCAGGGCGCGGTCCCCGATGACGTGGAAACCTGCCTGCGACCCGGCGCGCGTCACGGCCGTGACGTGGTTCGCGATCTGCTCGGCCGTCAGGTGCAGGGTCCCGGACGTCCCCGGCGCGTCGGCGTACGGGTGGCGCAGGGCGGCCGTGCGCGAGCCCAGGGAGCCGTCGACGTTGAGGTCGCCGCCGATGCCCGTCAGCCCGGGCAGGTCGGCCAGCAGCGCCCGCGCGTCGTCGACCGTGACGCACGCCTCGGCGCGGTAGCCCACGACCAGCGGCAGGGCGGACGCCGCGTCCGCGGTCGTGGTCAGCAGCTCGCGCAGCCCGTCACGGGTGTCGACGTGGGGCGCCGACTGCTCGTGCACCGCGACGATCCCGGCGGCCGCGGCACGCCGCAGCGCGTCCCGGTACAGCGCGGTGCGCTCGCGCGCGTCGACCGCGAGCGCGACGTCGCGGGCTGCGTGGTGCGCGGCGCCGACCACCAGGCCGTCCTGCGACCACCCGGGAAGGTCCCGCAGGCCGGCCAGGTCGGCCAGCGCGCTCGACACCACCGCCGAGTGCACGTCCACCCGCGCGAGGTACACGGGCAGACCCTGCCCCGCGGCATCGAGCTCGGCGCGGGTCGGCGGCCGGCCCTCGGGCCACGCACCCTCGTCCCAGCCGGTGCCGTGCACGACGCGGCGGTCGCCCGCCCCGCGCTGCGCGGCGACGGCCGCGACGGCGTCCAGGACGCCGGGCAGGTCGGCGCCGGTCAGGTCCAGGCCGGCCGCCGCGAGGGCGGTCTCGAGCAGGTGCACGTGCGCGTCCACGAACGCGGGCGCGACCAGCGCACCGCCCAGCTCGACCACCTCGTCGACGCCGGCGACCAGGCCGTCGGCCGTGTCGTCGGAGCCGAGCCAGGCGACGACCCCGTTCTCGACGAGGAGCGCTTCGGCGAAGGGGTCGGCCGGGGAGTGCACGACGCCGTGCCGGTACAGGGTCGAGCTCACATCAGCACACGATAGGGCCCCGCCGCGCCCGTTGCGGTCCGCACACCGGCGGTAGATCGCCGGGTCAGGGCCTCAGACCGCCGAGTACGCGACCACGCCGCGCCGCACCGCGGAGACCGCCCGCCCGGCCGTCGTGCGCAACCGCTCCGTCGGCGCGGCGCCGGCGACCTGGTCGAGCACGTCGACGACCTGCTTGCACCAGCGCACGAAGTCCCCGGCCGCCAGGTCGGACCCCCGCAGCACGGTGTCCAGGCTGCGCCCGGCCGCCCACCGGTGGATCGGCTCGACGAGCCCCAGGTCCAGCGGCTGGATCGTGTCGAGGCGCGCCCCGTGCTCCAGGTCCTCCAGCTCCGACCACGCCCGCACGGCGGCGTCGAGCGCACGGCCCAGCCGGCTGTCCGTCCCGCCCGGCACGCGGGGCTCCGTGTCCTCCTCACGGCGCGACCGGTAGACGATCGTCGAGACCGCCGCCGCCAGGCCGGGAGGGTCCAGCTCGTCCCACACGCCACGACGCAGGCACTCCGCGAGCACGAGGTCGTTCTCCGCGTACAGGCGGCGCAGCCAGCGGCCGTCGTCGGTCACCCGCAACGCCCCGGTGTCGTCCGTGGCGAGGTACCCCATGGTGCCCAGCACGTCGCAGATGCGGTCGAACACGGCCGCGATCGAGCCCGTTCGTCCCGAGATGCGGCGCACCAGGGCGGCGTGCTCGTCACGCAGCCGCTCCCACCGCTCCGCCCAGCGCGCGTGGTCCTCGCGGTCGGGGCACCGGTGGCAGGGGTGCGCTCGCATCCGGCGCCGCAGCGACTCCAGCTCGGCGTCCTCCGTGGCCGCCGACCGGAGCTCCGCACGTCGCCCCCCGGAGCGGGCGGGCGAGGGCACCACGTCGAGCTCGTCCAGGCGGGCACGCAGGCGCGCCGCCAGGTCACGCCGCGCAGCCGGCACCCGCACCTCGAACCGTCCCGGCACCCGCAGGCGTCCCACCGTCCGCAGACCCGTCCCGACGTCGGCCACCGTGAGCCGGCGCACGCGGCGGTCCGTGGTCAGCACGGTCGGGCGCGGGCCGTCGAACCCGCCGCCACCCCCGGGGTCCACGACGACCGCGTGCTCCGCGCGCCGACCGACGGGGATCTCGACCACGTCGCCCACGTGCAGCCCCTCGAGCGTGCGCGTGACGTCCGCCCGCCGGGCGGCGGCCGCCGCCTTGGCCATGCCGCGCTCGCGGTCGGTGAGGGCCCGGCGCAGGCCCATGTACTCCGCGAAGTCCCCGAGGTGGCACTGCATGGCCTCGGCGTACCCCTCGAGGGCCTCGGCGTGCGTCTGGGCCTGACGGGCCAGGCCCACGACGCCACGGTCCGCCTGGAACTGGGCGAACGACGTCTCCAGCACGTCGCGGGCCCGCTCCCGGCCGACCTGCGCCACGAGGTTCACGGCCATGTTGTACGTCGGGCGGAACGACGAGCGCAGCGGGTAGAGCCGGCGCGACGCCAGCCCGGCGAGCTGGACGGGGTCCAGCCCGGGGTGCGCGACGACGACCGCGTGCCCCTCGGTGTCGATGCCCCGGCGCCCGGCGCGACCCGTCAGCTGGGTGTACTCCCCCGGCGTCACGTCGACGTGCGCGCTGCCGTCCCACTTCACCAGCTTCTCGAGCACGACGGAACGTGCCGGCATGTTGATGCCCAGGGCGAGGGTCTCGGTGGCGAACACGACCTTGACCCACCCGCGCGAGAACAGGTCCTCCACGGTCTCCTTGAACAGCGGGAGCATGCCGGCGTGGTGCGCGGCGACCCCGCGCGCGAGCGCCTCGACGAACGCGTCGTACCCGAGCACCCCCAGGTCCTCGGGCGGGATCGCGGCGCACCGCTCCTCCACGACGCGGCGGATCCCGGCCTCCTCCCGCGGGTCGGTCAGGCGCACCCCCGCGGACAGGCACTGCTGCACGGCCGCCTCGCAGCCGACCCGGGAGAAGATGAAGACGATCGCGGGCAGGAGCCCCGCCTCGGCCAGCTCGTCGACGACCACGAACCGTGGCGGCGGGCGCAGCCCCGGTCCGGGCCGGTGGCCGCCGCGTCCCCGGTGCCCGCGGTCACGCGGGCCGCGCTGGTCACGCGCACCGGGCGGCTGGCGCCGCAGCAGGTGCGTCAGGTCCGGGTTGATGGGCGGGTCGACGCCGGGGGCCGTCGGGTCGACGTGCCCGGCGTACAGGTCGAGCAGCCGGTCACCCACCAGCACGTGCTGCCCCAGCGGCACGGGGCGGTGCTCGCTGACCACCACGGTGGTGTCACCGCGCACCGTGGCGAGCCAGTCGCCGAACTCCTCCGCGTTGGACACGGTCGCCGACAGGGACACGAGCTGCACGTCGTCGGGCAGGTGGATGATCACCTCCTCCCACACCGGACCGCGGAACCGGTCCGCCAGGTAGTGCACCTCGTCCATGACGACGTAGCCGAGCCCCGCCAGCGCCGGCGACCCCGCGTACAGCATGTTGCGCAGCACCTCGGTCGTCATCACCACGACGTCGGCGTCACCGTTCACCGTCGTGTCACCCGTGAGCAGGCCGACACGGTCCGCGCCGTGGACCCGGGCGAGGTCGGCGTACTTCTGGTTCGACAGCGCCTTGATGGGCGTGGTGTAGAACGCCTTGCGCCCCGAGGCGAGCGCCAGGTGCACGGCGAACTCCCCGACCACCGTCTTGCCCGCCCCGGTCGGTGCTGCGACGAGCACACCGCTGCCGCGTTCCAGCGCAGCGCACGCCTCGACCTGGAAGTCGTCCAGCGGGAAGTCCAGGCGCTCCCGGAACGTCCCGAGCTCACCACGCTCCGCCGCGGCCCGGCGGCGTGCGGCCGCGTACCGCTCCGCGGGCGACGGCTCCTGGTCCGCCTGTCGCGAGGGCGGCGCGGCGTTCGAGCCACCGGCCCGGCGGGGCTCGGCGGACGCGGCACGGGACGGTCGACGACGTGGGGGCACGGGCCCACCCTAGGCACGCCGCGGCGGTGCGCTACCGGAGCACGCCGAGCGCGCCGGGGACCACCTCGACGACCAGCGGCAGGGCGCCCACACGCTCCCCGTCCGCGAACGCGACCGGCGGCGGCGGGCCCAGTGCGGGTGCCGCCTCGACCAGCACGCGCCGCCCACGCAGCACCTGCACCCGCGGGTCGTCGACGTGCCTGCCGCGGTAGATCCGCGGGAACACCCCGAGCGCCTGCGTGCGGGTCAGCGGGCCGGCGAGCACGACGTCGAGCAGGCCGTCGTCCGGGACGGCATCGGGCGCGATGGGCAGGCCGCCGCCGAACCAGGGCGTGTTGGCCACGGCCACGAGCGTGCCGGCCGACTCCCAGACGGTGTCGTCGACCTGCACGCGGTACCCGTACGGCCGGAAGGCAGCCAGCTCCGGGGGCAGCGCTCGCAGGTAGCGTGCGTGGCCCCGGGGCCAGTTCAGGGCGTTGGCGCGCGCGTTGACGGCTGCGTCCAGCCCGCAGGACAGGACGCCGGCGCACCACGTGCTCGCGGACCCGTCGGGCGGTCCAGCGCGCAGCGCGTCGACCCGCTGCGGTGCGGCGCGCAGCGCCCGGTCGATGACGGCGACCGCCTTGTCGACGTCGGCGCGCGGCAGCCCGAGGGCGCGTGCCACGTCGTTGCCGGTCCCGACCGCGACGACGCCGAGGGGCACGTCGGTGCCGGCGACGACGTCGACGCCGAGGTGCACCATCCCGTCCCCGCCGACGACGACGAGCGCGTCGAGCCCGGCCGTGGCCGCCTGCCGTGCCCGGGACGTGGCCTGGGCGAGCGTCGGCGCGGACAGGTCGTGGACCACGTGCCCGGCACGCTCCAGCAGCCGGTGGGCGCGCCGTCCGACGCGGGTGCCCTGCCCGGTGCCGGCGACGGGGTTGACGACGAGCCCGACGGTGCTCATGCCGTGCCGGGCGCGGCGTCGGTGCGCGTGCCGGCGGGCCCGGCGCCGTCCCGGGGGGTGCCGCCACCGGGCGCCTCGTCGTCGTCGGGCATGGTGCCGTCCAGGCGCGGCATCCCCTGCGCGACGAGCGCGCGGTCCAGCCGGCGGTCGTGCAGCAGGCACACCCCGAGCGCCCCGAGGAAGAGCAGGCAGATCGGCACGGCGACGACGAGCATCGACACGGCGTCGGGCGTGGGGGTCGCGATCGCCGCGAAGACGAACGCGAGGACGATCGCCCACCGCCACCCGGCCGCCCACGTGCGTGCGCGGACGAGCCCGGCGAAGGTCAGGGCGACCATGACGACCGGGAGCAGGAACCCCAGGCCGAAGGCCAGGACGATCCGCATGACGAACGACAGGTAGAGCTGGGCGTCGACCCAGTTGGTCGTCTCCGCGGGGGCGAAGGCGGTGAGCAGGCGCACGGCGTTGGGCAGCGCCCACCAGGCGAGCCCGGCGCCGGCGAAGAAGAGCGGCACGCCGACGGCGATGAACCCCACGGCGTAGCGGCGCTCCTTGGACGTCAGCCCGGGCGTGATGAAGGCCCACAGCTGGTACATCCACCAGGGCGCGGTGAACAGCACGCCGAGGAACAGGGAGACCTTCACCTGGACGTCGAACGCCGTCGCCACACCCTGGAAGTTCAGCGACACCCGGTCGCCGCGGGCGTCGGCGACGTCGAGGATCGGCTGCTGGAGCAGGTGGAAGACCGGCTCGTAGAGGAACCAGCCGCCGACCGCGCCGACGACCAGACCGAGCGCGATGAGCACGATCCTGCGACGCAGCTCGCGCAGGTGCTCGCGCAGCGGCATGCGGGCCCCCGGGTCCGCCGCGCGTCGGGGCTTGCGGCTCACCGGCCGCTCAGGCGCGCGGCGGTGCGGCGGGCGCCGCGGGCGGCGGTGGCGGCACGTCACCGGCGGCCGGGGCGGTACCGGCGGCCGTGCCCGTGCCGGCGGTGGTGCCGGTCACCGGGTCGGCGTCGACCACGGGGTCGGGCGTCGGGGCGCCGGGGGTGCGGCGTCCGTCGTCCGCGAGGTCCTTGACCTCGTTCTTGAAGATCTTCATGGACTGCCCGATGCTCTTGGCCAGTCCCGGCAGCCGGTTCGCCCCGAAGAGCAGCAGGACCACCACCAGGACCATGATCACGTGCACGGCGCTGACGTTCCTGAGCATGACGACCCCTCTGTGGTCCGTTGTCCTCCGGGCGAGTCTACGGGGTGGACCTCGGGAGTCGAAGCGCTTCGGCAGGCGGTTCCGGGAGTGGTGCGCTCACCCGAACCAGCGGGTCGACGCGTCGGCGACCGTGGCGCGGTGCCGCTCCCGGCGCAGGGCCCGGTGCTCCCGGCGGACGGCCCGCAGCAGCTCGACGCGGTCGCGCAGCTCCTGCGGCTCGCGTCCCAGCGCGGGTCGGATCTCCGCGCCGGCCGCGCGTGCCTGCTCCTCGAGCTCTGCCGTGCGGGCGGTCAGCCGGTCGGCGACCTCCCCCGCCCGCGCGAGCTCGTGCCCCAGGGCGACGACGGCGTGCCACAGCCGCCGGCCGATCAGGAAGGCGCCGGCCAGGGTCGCCAGGACCAGGACCGTCCACACCGTGAACCACAGCACGTCAGCACTCCCCCGCGGTCGTCTCGAGCAGCGGCGCGTAGGCCGCCAGGGCGCCGCGGGCGGTCGCGGCCACGTCGTGCGCGACGTGCGGCGGCCGCACGTCCAGGACGTCGTCCGCCACCTGCAGCAGCAGGTGCCGCACCCAGGCCGGCTGCACCACGCGCAGCTCGACCTCGAACGCCCCGTCGGCCAGCTCGCGCGTGCGCTCCACGGGGACGGTCTCGGCGACCCAGCGTGCGCGGCCGGCCAGGCGGACGGTCACGAGCTCACCGGACGGGTCGGGCTGGAACACGTCGGCGTCGGCGGCGACGGGGTGCTCGTCGGCGGGCTCGTCGAGCACGGCGGCGTCGACGATGCGGTCGACGCGGAACATCCGCTCGGCGTCGGCCGCGAGCGACCACGCCAGCAGGTAGGAGTGCTCGTCCTGCGTCACCAGGCGCACGGGGTCGACGTCCCGCTCGGTGACGACGTCGGAGGCGTCCACGTACCGCAGCCGCAGGCGCCGACGTCCGGACAGGGCGGCGCCGACCGCGGCGGCGACCGCCGGGACGGCGCCGACCTGCAGCTCGACGTCGACGGGCACCCCCGCCGCCGCGTCGCCCGTGGCCGCCTGCACCTTGGCGAGCACGGAGTCGAGCACGGCCGCGCGCTCGGCGTCCATCGCGGGTCGCAGGGCGGCGAGGGAGCGCAGTGCCGCCAGCAGCGCGACGCCCTCGCGCGGGCCGAGGCGCAGGGGGCGCGTCACGCCGCGCCCCTCGGTGAGCCGCACGACGCCCTGCTCGTAGGAGGACGCGTCGAAGTCGATGAGGTCGTCCGGGAGGTACCCCGGTGTCCCGGTCACCCACAGGGTGTCGACGTCGGCCATGACCTGCTCGGGGGTGACGCCGAACTGGGCGGCGACCTGCTCGACCGGGACGTCCTCGTGCCGCTCGAGGTAGGCGATCATGCCCAGCATCCGCACCAGGCGGTCGCTCGCGCGCTCAGGCACCGCGGGCCTCCTCGACGTCGGTGCGGTGCGGCGCCTCGTGGTGCGCCGGGCGGGCGTCGAGGGTCGCGGCGACGCGCAGCATGCCGACCACGGCGTCGCGCACCTGCGGCGGGTCCAGCACGACCACGGCGTCGCCGTACCCGACGACCTCCTCGGCGAGCTCCCAGTCGACCCGGAACGGCACGGCCAGCAGGTCGCGCCCGGCGAGGACGTCCGCGGCGCCGGTGGGCAGCGCGACGTCGGACGGGGCCTGCGTGGCCCGTGCCCGCAGCGCGCCGGCCCGCCCGGGCGTGACGGCGAGCAGGGCCGTCTGCTCCGGTCCCGCGGCACCCCACGTGCGGGCCGCCTCGGCGAGCTCCTCGGCGGTGGGCGGTGCGAAGCCGCCGGGCTCCCCCACCGGCCGCACGGGCCCGCGGATGCGCGACAGGCGGAACGAGCGGCTGGCGTCGCGGTCGAGGTCACGGGCGAGCAGCACCCAGCCGCCGCGTCGCGCCAGCAGCCGCCACGGCTCGACGCGCCGCTCACGCACCTCCCCGGTGGTCGCGGCGTGGTACGTGAAGCGCACGGCCTGGCGGTTCTGCACGGCGTCGACGAGCGGTGCGAAGGCCTCACCGCCGGCGCGCACCCGCGGGGCGAGACCTGCGACGAGGTCGTGCGCCTCGGGTGCAGTGCCCACGGCGCGCAGCTTGGTCAGCGCGCGCGTCGAGTCGGCGCGCAGCGACTGGTCCTGCCACACCTGGGCGGCCAGGGCCAGGACCCCCAGCTCGGCGGCCGTCAGCTCGATCGGCGGCAGCGACCAGTGCGCCGTGTCGATGCGGTACCCGATGTCGTCGCCGTGCCCGGCGTGCGTCACCGTGAGCACCGGGACGCCGAGCTCGCGCAGCGTGTCCTTGTCCCGCTCGAACATCCGCTCGAAGGCGTCGTCGGAGCGGGCGTCGCCGTACCCGGCCACGGAGGCGCGCACCTGCTCCTTGGTCATGCGGCCGGTGGTGTTCACCAGGGCGATGACGAGGTTGAGCAGGCGCTCGGCGGGTGGGATCGCGGGGGGCATCGGGCACCACGGTAGTCGTCCGGACGTGCACGGGGGGCACGGGACGCCCGCGCCGCGCCGGTAGCGTGGGCGCGTGATCGCGTGGCGTGCGGGAGTGGTGAGGGAGTGCCGGGCCCGGTGGGACGGTGCGTGCGAGTCGACGGTGGCGCTCGAAGGCGAGGACCGCACCGTGCGGGCGCTGTCCTACCCCCACCTCGTCGGCGAGGTCGTGCCGGGCGCGCGGGTGCTGCTCAACGCCACCGCGCTGCTGCGCGGGCTCGGTACCGGGGGGTACGCCCTGGTGGTCGCGCGCACCGACTCCCTGGTGCCGGACCCGCTGCCCGGTCCCGGGCACCTGGTCAAGGCGCGGTACACGCCCCTGCAGGCGATGGTCCTGGGCGTCGACGACCAGGAGTCCCCGCACCACGAGGTGCTGCGGGACGCCGACGACCTCGCCGGGCTGCCGGTGGTCGTGGCCGACCTGCACTCGGCGCTGCCGGCGGTGGTCGCCGGTGCCCGCGCCGCGGCTGCCGGCCTCGGGCGTCCGGCGCCGCGGGTGGCGTACGTGATGACGGACGGCGGGGCGCTGCCGGCCTGGTTCTCCCGCGCGGTCGACGGCCTGCGGTCGGCGGGGTGGCTGCAGGCGTGCGTGACCGTGGGGCAGGCGTTCGGCGGTGACCTGGAGGCGGTGACCGTCCACACGGGGCTGCTGGCCGCGCGGCACGTGGTCGGCGCGGACCTCGTGGTCGTGGCACAGGGGCCCGGCAACCTCGGGACGGGCACGCGCTGGGGGTTCTCGGGGGTCGCCGCCGGTGAGGCGCTGAACGCGGCCGGCGTCCTGGGGGGCCGGCCCGTCGCGTCGCTGCGCGTGTCGGGTGCCGACGCCCGTGACCGCCACCTGGGCGTGTCCCACCACTCGCTGACGGCCTACGGCCGCGTGGCGCTGGTCCCGGCCGACGTCGTCGTCCCGGAGTTCGACCCCGACCTGCCCGGCACCCCGCAGGACCTCACCGCGGACCCCGACCCCGCGGCGTGGGCCGCGTTCGGGGCGCGCGTCACGGCGCAGGCCGAGGGGATCACGTCACCGGCCGGACGTCACGCGTCGGTGCGGGTCGGTGCGGGGACGGCGCTGCTGGACGCGCTGCGCACCTGCCCCGTGCGGCTGTCGACCATGGGTCGGGGCCTGGACGCCGACCCGGCCGCGTTCCTCGCGGCGGCCGTGGCGGGCGTGCACGCCGTGACGGCGGGCTGACGCGGCGACGCCGGGACCGGCGGCCGGCCCCGGGTCAGTCGTCGGCGGCCGTGGCGCTGCGCCGTGCGACGAGCGTGGCCAGGCGGCGCGCCTCGCGCTCGGCGCGCTCACCGTCGGCGCGCTGCACCCCCATGACGGCGAGGGTGTCCCCGTCCGCCAGGTCGAGCTGCACCCAGGCCCGTCCCTGCCCGAACCGCACCGAGACGATCTGCGCCCAGGTCACGTGCGTGGTGACCAGGAGGTTGCGCACGCGCAGGCCGGTCGCGTCCGGGACCGCGCTGACGGAGGCCTGCCGCCAGCAGAACCACGCGATCGCGAGGGCGAACAGCACGAACGCGACCTGGTCGAGCGGCGAGAGCCCGGGCATGACGGCGACGAGCAGGACCGTCAGGGCGAGCACGGCGACCGCGACGCCCAGCGTGACGGCGCGTGCGAGCCGCGGCCGGAACGGTGCGTCGAGCCGGTCGTCGTCGGGCGTCACGTCAGATCCGGCAGGCGAGGATCGACGTCACGAGGATCGCGCGGGCGCCCACGTCGTACAGGGCGTCCATGACGCGGTTGGTCTGGTTGCGCGGCACCATCGCACGCACGGCGGCCCACTGGCCGTTGTGCAGCGGTGACACCGTGGGCGACTCCAGGCCGGGGGTGATGGCGACGGCCTGGTCCACCAGCTCGAGCGGCACGTCGTAGTCCATGAGGACGTACTCGCGGGCGGTGAGCACCCCCTGCAGCCGGCGGGTGAGGATGTCCAGGCCCGCGGGCTGGTCCACGTCGGCACGCCGGACCAGGACGGCCTCGGAGCGCAGGATCGGCTCCCCGAAGACCTCGAGCCCGGCGGCACGCAGGGTGGAGCCGGTCTCCACGACGTCGGCGATCACGTCGGCGACACCCAGGCGGATGGCGGACTCGACGGCACCGTCGAGGCGCACGACCGCGGCCGGCTCGATGTCGCGCTCGCGCAGGTAGGCGGCCACGAGCTCGGCGTAGGAGGTGGCGACCCGCAGCCCGGCGATCTGCCGGGCGTCGGTCAGCCGACCGGCTGTGCCGGCGAACCGGAACGTGGAGCGGGCGAACCCGAGGGGCAGGTGCTCGACGGCCGACGAGGCGGAGTCGATGAGCAGGTCACGCCCGGTGATGCCGACGTCGACGGTCCCGGCGCCGACGTACACGGCGACGTCGCGCGGGCGCAGGAAGAAGAACTCCACGTCGTTGTCCGGGTCCGGCAGGACCAGCTCGCGCGAGTCGCGGCGCTGCCGGTACCCGGCCTCCCGGAGCATGTCGACGGCGGGCTCCGACAGGGAGCCCTTGTTGGGGACGGCGATCCTCAGCACGGTATCCTCGGGTGGTTCGGTGGGTGTCGGTGGGCGGTGCGTCCGGCGGGGCCGGGATCCCTCACAGGTGCGTGTACACGTCCTGCAGCGTCAGCCCCTTGGCGAGCATGAGCACCTGCAGGTGGTACAGCAGCTGGGAGATCTCCTCGGCGGCGCGCACGTCGGACTCGTGCTCGGCCGCCATCCAGACCTCGGCCGCCTCCTCGACGATCTTCTTGCCGATCGCATGCACGCCGGCGTCCAGCTCGGCGACCGTGCCCGACCCCTCGGGGCGGGTGACGGCCTTCTGGGACAGCTCGGCGTACAGCTCCTCGAACGACTTCACGAGCCGAGCCTAGACGTCCGTCCGACCGCAGCCGCACACGGGTCCGTCATGCGTCGCCCAGCGCACGCAGGGTCAGCGCGGTGGCGACCGCCGCCTGCGCGGCTTCGGCG
This sequence comes from Cellulomonas sp. KH9, assembly GCF_900114185.1. Classification (GTDB taxonomy): domain Bacteria; phylum Actinomycetota; class Actinomycetes; order Actinomycetales; family Cellulomonadaceae; genus Cellulomonas. Next base: position 257,593 of record NZ_FOSE01000002.1, on the reverse strand, counting down.
CCCTTGTCCTCCCGCGAGCCGGGCAGCCCGGCACGGTCGAGGGCCTGCTGCTCGTCGTCGCACGTCAGCAGCCCGAACCCGACGGGGACCCCGGTGTTCAGGCCGACCTGCGTCAGGCCCCAGGTCGCGGCCTGGCACACGTAGTCGAAGTGCGGGGTGCCGCCGCGGATGACGACACCGAGGGCGACGACCGCGTCGGCCGTGCCGGCGGCGCGCTGCGCGGCCACGGGCAGCTCGAACGAGCCGGGGACGCGCACGGTGGTGACGTCGCGCACACCGGCCTCGGCCAGCGCGCGCTCGGCGCCGGCGACCAGACCGTCCATGACGGTGGTGTGCCAGCTCGCGGCGACGACGACGACCTTCAGGCCGCTGCCGTCCAGGTCCAAGGTGGGTGCGCCTGCACCGCTCATGCCAGCTCCTCCAGGGGTGCGAACGTGTGGTCGGTCGTGTCGGCGCCCGCCGGTGCGGGGCCGGCGAGGACGGGGGCGACGTGCACGGCGGGTGCCACGTCCGGTGCGCCCACGGTCGCGGGGTCGTCGAGGTGCAGCGCGTGGCCCATGCTGACGGCCTTGGTGCGCAGGTACGCCTCGTTGTGCGGGGTGCGACCCACCTCCAGGCCGCGCACCTGGGTGACCTCGATGCCGTGGGCGCGCAGCCCGGCGACCTTGGCCGGGTTGTTGGTCAGCAGGCGGACGCGCCGCACGCCGAGATCGGCCAGGATCGCCGCCGCGGCGCCGTACTCGCGCCGGTCGGCGGGCCACCCCAGGTCGACGTTGGCCTCGATGGTGTCGCGGCCCTCGTCCTGCAGGGCGTACGCGGCGACCTTGGCGAGCAGCCCGATCCCCCGGCCCTCGTGCCCGCGGAGGTAGACGACCGCGCCGCCCTCGGCGGCGGCGATCTGCAGCGCCGCGTCCAGCTGCGGACCGCAGTCGCAGCGCGCGGACCCGAACGCGTCGCCGGTGAGGCACTCGGAGTGCACCCGCACCGTCGGCTCGGCGGCCAGGCCCGACGTCGAGACGAGCGCGACGTGCTCGTCGCCGGTGCGCAGGTCACGGAACCCGTGGATGCGGAAGTCGCCGTGGCGCGTCGGCAGGTACGCGGTGTGGGTGGCGTGCACGCGCGGCGCCAGGGCGGCCGGCTCGACGGGCTCCGGCTCGGTGTCGCCGTGGGCGAGGCGCCAGGCCCGCAGGTCGGCGATCGTCAGGAGCACCAGGCCCTCCTCGGCGGCGACCGCGGCCGCGTCCGGCAGCCGCATCATCGTGCCGTCGTCGTGCACCAGCTCGGCGATCGCGGCGACCGGCTCCAGGCCGGCCAGCCGGCACAGGTCCACCGCGGCCTCGGTGTGCCCCGCGCGGTGCAGCACCCCGCCGGGCACGGCGCGCAGCGGCAGCACGTGCCCGGGGCGGATGAGGTCGGTGCGGCCCGACGCGGGGTCGGCCAGCACCCGCAGCGTGCGGGCGCGGTCGGCCGCGGAGATCCCCGTGGTGACGCCCGTCGCGGCGTCGACGGTGACCGTGTACGCGGTGCGGCGGGGGTCCTGGCTGTGCGGGACCATCAGCGGCAGGTCCAGCGCGTCCGCGCGCTCGCCGGTCATCGGCGCGCAGAGGTAGCCCGAGGAGTGCCGGATCGTCCAGGCGACCCACTCCGGCGTCGCGGACTGCGCCGCGAGGACCACGTCGGCCTCGTTCTCCCGGTCCTGGGAGTCCGAGACGAGCACCGGGCGGCCGGCGCGCAGCGCGTCGAGCGCCTCCTCGACCGTGCCCAGACGGATGTCGCCGCTCATCGGGCCACCCCCGCCGTGGCCAGCAGCCGCTCGGTGTACTTCGCGAGCACGTCGACCTCCAGGTTGACCCGTGCCCCGGGCGCGAGCGTCCCCAGCGTCGTGACCTGCAGGGTCGTGGGGATCAGCGAGACGCCGAACGTGTCGTCGCCCACGTGCGTCACCGTCAGCGACACGCCCTGCACCGTGATGGAGCCCTTCTCGGCCACGTACCGAGCCAGCGCCGGCTCGAGCCCGATCTCCACGTCGTCCCAGCGAGGGCCGGGCCTGCGCGACCGCACGACGCCCACACCGTCGACGTGCCCCTGCACGACGTGCCCGCCGTACCGGCCGCCGACCGCCAGCGCCCGCTCCAGGTTGACCGCGTCGCCCGGTGCGAGGTCGCCCAGCGCGGAGCGCCGCAGCGTCTCGGGCATGACGTCGGCGACGAACGTGCCGTCGCCCGGCAGGTCCGCGACGGTCAGGCACACGCCGCTGACCGCGATCGAGTCGCCCGGTCGCGCGTCGGACGTGACCAGCGGCCCACGCACGCGCAGCCGCGCGTCCGCCTCGTCCCCGGCCCCGCGCTCCAGCGCGACGACCGTGCCCAGCTCCTCGACGATCCCGGTGAACATCAGTGCTCCTCCTCGGTGGACGGACGTGCGGCCGGGGCTGGTGCCTCGCCGGCCGGTGCGGGCCGGAGCGTGGCGACGACGAGCACGTCGGGCCCCAACGGGACCACCGTGCTCGGCACCAGGCGCAGCGCCTGCGTGATGGTGGTGATGCCGAGGTCGCCGACCGCGGCCGGGCCGGCGCCCAGCAGCACCGGGGCGATGTACGCGTGGACCTCGTCCACCAGGCCGGCCGCGAGGAACGCGGCGGCGAGCGTCGGGCCGCCCTCGACCAGCACGTGGCGCACCTCGCGCTCGTGCAGCACGGCCAGCACCTGCGCGGGGTCGTGCGTGCGCACGGTCACCAGCTCCCCGCCGGGGCCCCGCAGCCGGCTGCCGGCGGGCACGTCGCGACGGCCCACGACGACCCGCAGCGGCTGGTGCTCGACGAGCGAGCCGTCCTCGGTGCGCGCCGTCAGCGACGGGTCGTCGGTCAGCGCGGTGCCCGTGCCCACGACGATCGCCCCCACGTCCGCGCGCAGCGCGTGCGCGTGCCGGCGTGCCACGTCCGACGTGATCCAGCGGCTCGTGCCGTCGACGGCGGCGATGCGCCCGTCGAGCGTGGTGGCCGTCTTCAGGGTGACGAACGGGCGACCGTGGCGCACCGCGGGCAGCCAGGCGCCCAGCGCGGCCAGACCCTCGTCGGCCAGGACGCCCGTCAGGACGTCGACACCCGCCTCCCGCAGGCGGCGCGTGCCGCCGGCGGCAACGGGGTTGGGGTCCTCCACGGACACCACCACCCGCGCGATCCCGGCCGCGAGCAGCGCCGTCGAGCACGGGCCGGTGCGCCCGGTGTGGTCGCACGGCTCGAGGGTCACGACCGCCGTGGCGCCGTGCACGGCCGCACCGCGCTCGCGGGCGTCGGCCAGCGCGGCGACCTCGGCGTGCGGGGTGCCCGCACCGCGGTGCCAGCCCTCCCCGAGGACCTCGCCGTCGCGGCCGAGCAGGACGCACCCGACGCGGGGGTTGGGGCCCGTCGGCCCGCGGTGCGCCAGCCCCAGGGCACGACGCATCGCGTCGACCTCGTGCGGGAGCACGCCCTGCGGGCCCGGCACGGGCACGTCGCGTGCGGCGTCGTCGGTCGTCGTCCGCGTCACCGTCCACCTCCGTCGCCGTCAGGGCTCCGGGGCAGCACGGGCGGAGGACCGCACCGTCACGGCACGCCGCAGGCGCACCGCGCACGCGTCTCCTCCCATCCGGACTTTCACCGTCGGTCCTGGAGTTCCACCAGGTCAACCGCTCACCCCTCGCGGGGATCACGGGTCGCGGACTGTCACCGCCGGCTCGGACTTTCACCGACCCCGGAGCACGTGTGTGTTCGACAACGATGATGCCACACGGGGCATTCCCGCCCGGCCGCCCGTCCGCACCCCGACCTGTGGTGTCCGGTGGCGCGGGCCGGACGCGCAGGGTCCGGTGCCGGCGGCCTCAGGCCTGCGTCGTCGGGCGCTCGGCCAGCGCCCGCAGCGCCGCGATCTCCTGGGCGGGGTCCGCCGCGCCGTAGACGGCCGAGCCCGCGACGAACACGTTCGCCCCGGCGCGGGCGATCCGCCCGATGGTGTCGCGCGAGACGCCGCCGTCGACCTGGATCCACGTCGCCGCACCGGCCGCGTCCACCGCGGCGCGCGCCCGGCGCACCTTCGCCAGCGTGCCCTCGATGAACGCCTGCCCACCGAAGCCCGGCTCGACCGTCATCACGAGGATCATGTCGACCTCCGCCAGGAGGTCGAGGAACGGCTCGACCGGGGTCGCGGGGCGCAGCGCCACCGCGGCACGCACCCCGCCGGCGCGCAGCTCGCGCGCCAGGCGCACCGGCGCCTGCGTCGCCTCGGCGTGGAACGTCACCGACGCGGCGCCGGCCTCCGCGTACTGCGGTGCCCAACGGTCGGCGTCCTCCACCATGAGGTGCACGTCCAGCGGCACGGGGCTGACCTCCGCCAGCCGCCGCACCACCGGCAGGCCGATCGTGAGGTTGGGCACGAAGTGCTGGTCCATCACGTCGACGTGCGCGTGGTCCGCCGACGCGATCGCCTGCAGGTCCCGCTCGAGGTTGGCGAAGTCGGCGGACAGGATGCTCGGGTTGATCAGCACGGGTGGCACGAGCACCACGCTACCGACCCCGCCGGGCGCCGCGCTCAGAGCCGCCGCAGCAGCGTCAGGTGCATCGCGTCGGTGCCGTGCACGTGCGGCCACAGCTGCACGTCGGTGCGCCCCGTCACCGGCTCCCACGCCGGCGCGACACCGGCGAGGACCGGCGCGGCGTCGACGACCTCCGCGGGCGTGCCGGCCCGCGTGGCCGCCCGCAGCCCGTCGAGCACCACCAGTTGCGTCTCGGCCAGGTGCGGCGAGCACGTCACGTACCCGACCACACCCCCGGGACGCACGGCCGCCAGCGCCGACGCCAGCAGCGCGCGCTGCAGGGCGCCGAGCGTCGCCAGGTCCGCCGGCGTGCGCCGCCAGCGGGACTCCGGACGCCGCCGCAACGCGCCCAGACCCGTGCACGGGGCGTCGAGCAGCACCCGGTCGTAGGCGCCGGGCTCCAGCTCCCCCACGGTGCGCCCGTCCGCGGTGCGCACCTCCTCCACGGCGTCACGGGGCACCGCTCGCAGCGCCTGCTCGACCAGCCGGGCGCGGTGCGGCTGCACCTCGTTGGCCACCAGCCGCGCCCCCCGACCGGCTGCGAGGGCACCGAGCAGCGCCGCCTTGCCGCCGGGTCCCGCGCACAGGTCCAGCCAGCGCTCGTCGCGCCCGTCGACGGGAGCCGCGGCGAACGCGAGCGTCACGAGCTGCGACCCCTCGTCCTGCACACCCGCCAGGCCGTCGCGGACCGCCGGCACCGCACCCGGGTCTCCCCCGGTCAGCACCAGCGCCGTCGGCGCCAGACCGGCCGGCACCGCGTCCACCTGCTCCGCGAGCCCCGCCGGCGTCACGAGCCCGGGACGCGCCACCAGCGTCACCCGGGGCGGCGCGTTGTCCGCCTCCAGGAGCGCCGCCAGCTCGTCCGCCGAGCGCCCCGACCCCACCAACGACTCGCGCAGCGCCCGGACCACCCACGCGGGGTGGCTCTCCACAGCGGCCAGCCGCGCGACCACGTCCTCGCCCGTGGGGTCGGCCGCGTCCCCGACCCGCGTCAACCACACGTCCAGGGGCTGCTCGGCCACCCGGCGCAGCACCGCGTTGACGAACTGCGCCGCCCCCGCCCCGACGCGCTCGCGGGCCAGGCCCACCGTCTCGGAGACCGCCGCGTGCGGCGGCACCCGCATGCCCAGCAGCTGGTGCGCACCCATCCGCAGCACGTCGAGCACCGGCGGGTCCACCTGCGCGAGCGGACGCGACGACGCCTGCTCCAGCACGGCGTCGTACCGGCCCTGCAGCCGCAGGGTGCCGTACGCCAGCTCGGTGGCGAACGCCGCGTCACGCCCGGCGACCCGGCGCTCGCGCAGCAGCGGCGGCAGCACCAGGTTGGCGTACGCGTCCGAGTCCGCCACCGCCCGCAGGGTGTCGTACGCCGCACCGCGGGCGGCGTCGCCCTGCCGAGCACGTTGCGACGGCGCCGCCGTCGTGCGTGCCGCGCGACCCTGCACCCGCGCCTCACCACGCTGCCGGCCCCGCGCGTCACGCCGGGCGTCCTGACCGCCGCCGTCGCGGCGCGGACGCTCGTCGCGCCCGGCACGGTCGTCACGGCGCGGGCCGTCCTCCCGGCTCATCGGGCACCCCCCTCGGACGCTGCGGCACCCTCCGGCACCCGGCCCAGCACGGTCCCCGCGTCGAGGCGCGCACCCCGCGCCCAGTCGGCCGCGGGCATCGGGCGCTTGCCCGGTGCCGTCACCTCCCCCAGGCGCACGGCGCCGGCCCCCGTCCCGACCAGCACCTCCCGCTTGTCCGCACGCACCTCGCCCGGGCGCAGGTCCGTCACCTCCGGGACGGGACGCACCGGCCCCACGCCCAGCCGCTGCCCGTCCGGCAGGGTGGTCCACGCACCGGGGGCAGGCGTGCAGCCCCGGATCCGCCGGTCGACGGCGGTCGACGGGTGCTGCCAGCGCACCAGCGCGTCCTGCACCGTCAGCTTGGGCGCCAGGCTCACCCCGTCCGCCGGCTGCGGCACCGGCTCCAGCACGCCGTCCTCGAGCGCGTCCAGCGTCCGCACCAGCAGCTCGGCCCCCGCCACGGCCAGCCGACCCAGCAGGTCGCCCGACGTGTCGGTGGGGCGGATCGTCTCGGTGAGGGTGCCGTACACCGGCCCCGTGTCCAGCCCCTCCTCCAGCCGGAACGTCGAGGCGCCCGTGACCTCGTCGCCCGCCATGACCGCGTGCTGCACCGGCGCGGCCCCGCGCCAGGCGGGCAGCACCGAGAAGTGCAGGTTGACCCAGCCGTGCCGCGGGACGTCGAGCAGCGCCGGCGGCACGAGCACCCCGTAGGCGACCACCGGTGCCGCGTCCACGCCCAGGGCGGTGATCTCGGCGACCACCTCGGGGTCGCGCAGCGTCCGCGGGGTCAGCACCGGCAGACCGCGCTCGCGGGCCAGGGCACCGACGGGCGACGGCTGCACCGTCCGCCCCCGCCCCACGCGCGCATCGGGCCGGGTGAGCACCGCGGCCACCTCGTGCCGGGAGGCCAGGAGGGCCTCGAGGGAGGGAACGGCGGCCGCGGGACTCCCCGCGAAGAGCAGACGCATGGGTTCGATCCTAGGTCGGCTCACCGCACCCGCCGTGCGTCACAGCACGTCGGCGGGGTCCATCTGGACGCGGACGGTGCCGCCCTCCCGGCGGGCGCTGCGGATCGCGACGGACGCGGCGACGGCCGCCGCCAGCGCCGCCCCGTCGGCCGGGGGCACACGCAGGAGCGTGCGCACCTCGGGCTCCAGCGCCGCGCCCCGGTCGTCCGGGGGCACCGGCACGGGTCCGAGCACCTCCAGCACGGGGACGTCGACGCGCGCGACGACCGCCGCGACCGCGTCCCGCGTGCCGGTCAGGGCGGCGACCCGGACCGCCGGCGGCAGCCGGAGCTCGGCGCGCTCGTCGAGCTCGCGCTCGGCGAGGCCGGCGGGGTCCCAGCGGACGAGGGCCTGCGTGGGGCGCGCCGCACCGTCCCCGACGAGGAGCACCTGGCCCGCAGGGCGCACGAGCGCGGCCGCGCCCAGCCAGCGGCGCAGCGCGTCGACCTCCGCCCCCAGCCGCTCCCCTGCGCTGGCGACGGCGGCATCGAGCAGCACGGCGGCCGCGTAGCCGGTGGGGGCGTGCGGCTCCGCACCGGGCGTCGCCACCACGAGCGCCGGCCGGTCGGGCACCTCGGACAGGACGCCACCTGCCGCACGGGCACCGGACACGCGCACCGTGGTGCCGGGGAAGGCGCGCCCGAGCTCCTCGGCGGTGCGCTCGGAGCCCACGCGGACGGACCGCAGGGCCGCCGCACCGCACTCGTCGCACCGCCAGCCGGTGGCCAGCCGACCGCACCAGCCGCAGGACGGCGGACCGTCGCCGGACGTCAGGCCCAGCGGCCCGTGGCACGTGGCGCAGCGCGCGGGTGTGCGGCACCGTCCGCAGGCCACCACGGGGACGTACCCCGCCCGCGGCACCTGGACGAGGACCGGACCGAGCGCGAGGGCGTCGCGCAGGACGCGCCACGCCGGCGCGGGCAGCCGGGCGGCCGCGGCGGGGCCCTCGCGCGCCAGCTCCACGCTGGTCAGCGCGCGCACACGCGCCGTGCGGGCACGCACGCCCGCACGGTCGGCGGACACCTCGTGCGCCCAGCCGGACGCGACCAGGTGCTGCGCCTCGACGGTCCGGGCGTGGCCGCCGACCAGAAGCGCGGCGCCCTCGAGCTCGGACCGCAGCGCCAGCACCTCGCGCACGTGCGGGTACGGCGCGCGCGGCTCGGCGTGCTGCAGGTCGCCGTCGTCCCAGCACACGGCCAGGCCGAGGTCCGCCACGGGGGCGAACGCCGACGCCCGCGTCCCGACGACCACCCGGGCGCTGCCCCGCAGGGTGGCGAGGAACGCCCGGTACCGCGCGGCGGGCCCGTCCTCGGCGACCAGCCGCGCCACGGGCCCGCCGTCCGACACGTCCGTGAGCCCCGTCTCGTGCAGCGCGGTGCACACCCGCTCGACGTCGCGCGCGTCGGGCACCACGACGAGAGCGCCGCGGCCCCCCAGCAGGGTCGTCGTCACCGCCTGTGCCACGGCGGCGGCCCAGCGGTGCTCGCCGGTGCCGGGCAGCGCGGTCCACACGGCCCGCGGCGCACCACCGGAGAGCACGTGGCGCAGGAACGCCGGACCGCCCCGGTAGGCCTCCCAGGCGGGCGCCCCCGGAGCCACGTGCGCGGCTGCGCCCGCGACGTCCCCCGGCCCGGCGGACCCGGCCGTCTCGTCCTCACCCTCCACGCGCGCGTGCCGCGGCGGGACCGCCAGCCGCAGGACGTCGGCGAGGCTCCCCGCCCACCGGTCGGCGACGGCGCGCGCCAGCCGCGCGACCGCGGGTGCGACGACGGGCTCGGAGGACACGACGCGCCGCAGGGGCAGCAGCCGTCCCTCGTGCTCCGCCTCCTCGACACGCTCGAGGAGCCACCCGTCGACGTCCTGCCCGGCGAACCGCACCTTGACCCGGACACCGGGGCGCGCCGCGTCGTCGAGCGTCTCGGGCACCAGGTACTCGAACGGACGGTCGAGGTGCGGCGGCGCGAGGTCGACGCAGACCCGGGCCACGGGCAGCCGGGCGGCCGGCCCGGGCGGGGCGGCGACGCGACGCCGACGCGGTGCGGCCGGTACCTCGAGCCCGGCCAGCGCCGGCTGCTCGGGGGTGCTCGCGCTGGTCACACGGTCCATCCCACCACGGGGCCGGGCGTCCGTGCGGCGCCCGGGCGCGTGCGAGCCACCGCCGTCGGGCGGGCGGCGGGCGCGGTCAGCCGACGGCCGACAGCAGGTCGGCCGTGCGATCGGTGCGCTCCCAGGTGAACTCGGGCAGCTCGCGGCCGAAGTGGCCGTACGCCGCGGTGCGCCGGTAGACGGGCCGCAGCAGGTCGAGGTCGCGGATGATCGCGGCGGGGCGCAGGTCGAAGACCTCACGGATCGCCGCGGTGAGACGGTCCTCGGGGACCGTGCCGGTGCCGAACGTCTCGACGTACAGGCCCACGGGGTGCGCCTTGCCGATCGCGTACGCGACCTGCACCTCGCAGCGGCGTGCGAGGCCTGCCGCGACGACGTTCTTGGCGACCCACCGCAGGGCGTACGCCGCCGAGCGGTCGACCTTGGACGGGTCCTTGCCCGAGAACGCGCCGCCGCCGTGGCGCGCCATGCCGCCGTAGGTGTCGACGATGATCTTGCGTCCCGTCAGCCCGGCGTCGCCCTGCGGGCCGCCGATCACGAACTGGCCGGTGGGGTTGACCAGCAGGCGGTGGCCGGAGGTGTCGATGCCCGCGTCGGCGAGCACGGGTGCCACGACGAGCTCGGCGACCTGCGCGGCGAGGGCGGACTCGTACAGGTCGGGCTCGTGCTGCGTGGACAGCACGACGGTGTCGAGGGACACCGGCCGGTCGCCGTCGTAGCCGACGGTGACCTGCGTCTTGCCGTCGGGCCGCAGGCCGGGCAGCGTGCCCTCCTTGCGCACCTGGGCGAGGCGCTCGGCCAGCCGGTGCGCCAACCAGATCGGCAGCGGCAGCAGGGACGGCGTCTCGTCGCTCGCGTACCCGAACATCAGTCCCTGGTCGCCGGCGCCCTGCAGGTCCAGCGGGTCGAGGTCCGCGGCGTCCTGGCGGACCTCGATGGCCTTGTCCACACCCGCGGCGATGTCGGGCGACTGCTGGCCGATGGAGACGGACACGCCGCAGGAGTCGCCGTCGAAGCCGATGAGCGAGGAGGTGTACCCGATGCCGCGGACCACCTCGCGGACGATCTGCGGGATCTCGACGTACGCACTGGTCGTGACCTCACCGGCGACGTGCACCAGGCCGGTGGTCACCATCGTCTCGACCGCGACGCGCGCCGTGGCGTCCTGCTCGAGGATCGCGTCGAGGATCGCGTCGGAGATCTGGTCGCAGATCTTGTCGGGGTGGCCCTCCGTCACGGACTCCGAGGTGAACAGGCGGAGAGGCGTGGAGGTCATGCAGGAAGCGTAGCCGCGCCGCCGGGGCGCGGTGAGCGGATGTCCACGACCGGGACCACGGCGTCCCACACGGCGTGGGCGACCTCGCCCTTGGTGCCCGCCGCCTGTGTGACGACGTCACCCGTCCGGTCCAGCACGGTGATCTCGTTGGTCGTGGTGCCGAAGCCGCGCCCGCCGCCGACCGGGTTGACGACGAGCAGGTCGGCGCCCTTGCGGCGCGCCTTGGCCCGGGCGTGGTCGAGCACGGTGCCGGTGGCGTCACCGGTCTCGGCCGCGAAGCCGACGACGACCTGGTCGGTGCGCGGCGGGTCCGTGACGAGCTCCCGCAGGATGTCGGTGGTCTCCACCAGCTGCAGCACCGGGGCGTCGCCGGACTTCTTGAGCTTGGCGTCGGCGACGCTCGCCGGGCGGTAGTCCGCGACGGCAGCCGCCATGACGACGACGTCGGCGTCGCGCGCGGCCTCCCGGACGGCGCTCCGCAGCTCCTCCCCCGTCTCCACGGGGACGACGTGCACGCCGGCACCGGCCTGCGTCAGGACGTCACCGGCGACGTTGGCGGCGACGAACGTGACGTCGGCGCCGCGCTGCGCGGCCGCGCGGGCCAGCGCCGCGCCCTGGCGTCCGGACGACCGGTTGCCGAGGAACCGGACCGGGTCGAGGGGCTCGCGCGTCCCGCCCCCGGACACCACGACGCGCCGTCCGGTCAGGTCCTGCTCGACGGGCGGCTCGACCAGCCGCAGCGCCGCGGCCGCGATGACCTCGGGCTCGGGCAGGCGCCCTGCCCCGGTGTCGGTGCCGGTGAGGCGGCCGACGGCGGGCTCCAGCACGTGGACACCACGGGACCGCAGCGTCGCCACGTTGGCGGCGGTGGCCGGGTGCTCCCACATCTCGGTGTGCATGGCCGGCGCCAGCAGCACCGGGCAGCGCGCCACCAGCAGGGAGGCCGTCAGCAGGTCGTCGGCCCGGCCGGCTGCGGCACGGGCCAGCAGGTCGGCGGTCGCCGGGGCCACCACGACGAGGTCGGCCGTCTTGCCGACGGCGACGTGCGCCACCTGGTCGACGTCCTCGAAGACGTCGGTCGTGACCGGCTCGCCCGACAGGGCCTCCCAGGTCGCACGACCGACGAACTCCAGCGAGGCGCGGGTGGGCACGACGCGGACGGCGTGGCCCTGCTCGCGCAGGATCCGCAGGAGCAGGACCGCCTTGTACGCGGCGATCCCGCCCGCGACCCCGAGGACGATGCGCATGACGGGGAGGCTCAGGCCTCCGCGACGGGCTCGGACGTGAGCAGCCCGGCGTCGATCTCGCGCATCGCGATCGACAGCGGCTTCTCCTGCGGGCGGGTCTCGACGAGCGGGCCGACGTACTCGAGCAGGCCCTCGTTGAGCTGGGCGTAGTACGCGTTGATCTGCCGCGCGCGCTTGGCCGAGAACAGCACGAGCGCGTACTTGGAGTCGGCGCGCTCGAGGAGGCGGTCGATCGGCGGGTCGGTGATGCCCGTGGGGGCGGCAACGGTTCCGGACACGGAGGACTCCAGTCCTGTCGGATGGCTGAGCGGGTCTGAGGCGCCGCCGGCACGAGCCCCGCGTGGGAGGTGGGCGTCGAGCGGCGCAGTCGGTCCCATCGTACCTGGTCCCGCGGGTCGGCCGGGAACCCTCAGGCGTCGACGCCCATCAGCCGCACGAGCTCGTCCGTGGCGCGGTGCACGTCGTCGTTCACGATGACGTGGTCGAACTCGGACTCCGCCGCGAGCTCGACACGGGCCGTCTCCAGCCGCCGCTCGCGCTCCTCGGGGCTCTCCGTCCCGCGCCCGACCAGCCGGCGGACCAGCTCGTCCCAGGACGGCGGCGCGAGGAAGACGAACCGCGCGTCCGGCATGGTCCGGCGGACCTGCCGCGCGCCCTGCAGGTCGATCTCCAGCAGCGCCGGCTCACCGGCCGCGAGCCGCTCGAGGACGGGCCCGCGGGGGGTGCCGTACCGGTTGCGGCCGTGCACGACCGCCCACTCGAGCAGGTCGCCGTGCTCGACCATCTCCTCGAACCGCTCGGGCGAGACGAAGTGGTAGTGCAGGCCGTCGACCTCGCCGGGGCGCGGGTCACGGGTGGTCATCGACACCGAGAGCCACACCTGCGGGTAGCGGGCACGGATGTCGGCCGAGACCGTCCCCTTGCCCACGGCTGTCGGTCCGGCGAGCACGGTGAGCCGTGCCGGCTGCTTCGTCATGGGTGGTGCACCGCTCCAGGTTCCGGGGATGGCGTCCGGGTCGTCCCGGACATGCGACGGCGCCCCACCCGGTGTCGGGCGGGGCGCCGTCGCAGGACGCTCAGCCGAACCGGTCGACGAGCGCCTTGACCTGGTGCGGGCCGAGGCCACGCACCCGGCGCGTCTCCGAGATGCCGATCTCGGACATGATCGCACGGGCCTTGACCTTGCCCACACCGGGCAGGGACTCGAGGAGCGCGGCGACCTTGAGCTTGCCGATCGTCTCGTCCTGCTGCCCCTGCTCGATCACCTCGGACAGGGAGCCCTGCGAGTACTTGAGGCGGTTCTTCACCTCGGCACGGGCCTGCCGCGCCGCGGCAGCCTTCTCGAGCGCGGCGGCTCGTTGTTCGGGAGTCAGCGGAGGAAGAGCCACGCGCTTCACCTTCTCGTCACTGGGCCGGAGATCCTGGTCGCCGTTGCGCGGGATCTGAGACGAAACTAGCGACGCTGCTGCCGCTCGGCAACGCGGGGGCGTGGTGTGTCGCCCCACGACCTGCGCCGACGCCCGTCCGCGGGGCTCCGCCGCAGGTCATCGGCCCGTCGCCGGGGGCCGCCGGAACCGTCGCCGGACCGCCGGTCGTCACGTCGTCGCGGGGCGGGCGAGCGCGCGGACGTGCGCGACCGTGCAGGGGGCGAGGCGCGGGTCGGCGCCGCTCAGCACCTCGACGACCTCCTGGAACGCCTTGCGCAGCCCGCGCGCGGTGATGGGCATGCCCACCGGGGCGACGACGCCGGTGCGGGGATGGGTCGACGGGTGCGCCCGCACCCAGAGCTGCGGCGGCGGACTGCCCTGCAGCGTGCCGACGAGCTCCTCGCGGGTCACGAGCCAGGTCTCCAGGGCGTGCCGGGTCGACTCCCCCACCGCGTAGCGGGTACCGGCCAGCGTGAGCGCGGTGCGGTCGGCGGCCACCTCGTCGAGGAGCGCGCGGCCGAGGTCGCGCTCCGGCGCGCCCGTGTCGGACAGGACGAGCACGTGCGCCCGGAAGCGGACCCACACGTCGTGCGACACGCCGTACGGGCGCCCGCCGGTGGCCCTGGCCAGCAGGAGGCGGGCGACGGCCGTGTCGCGCGTCACCGCGGGGGTCGCGGGCCGGCGCAGGGTGTGCAGGGCGGTCTGCGCGGTCGCGTCGTCGAGCAGGCGGTGGTCCAGCGCGAACCGCACGAGCCCGCGCGCCGCGGTCGCCCGCTGCCGCACCGACGCCGGCGCCGGCTGCTTCCCGGCGGCCGTCGGCGACGCGAGCCACAGGCCGAGTGCCGGCCCGCCCAGCACCTCGACGAGCCGGTCGTCCCCGCACGCCGCGGCGAGGTCGCCCAGCGCCCACCGGTACGCCCGCGCCGTGCTCGGGTGCAGGTCCCCGAGGGCGGCGACGTACCGGGTCACCGTCCGTCCCACCGTCGTCTCCCCCGCCACGGGACGGACGGTACCGGCTGCCGCGGACACGCCGGCGCCTGCCGACCCGGGCGGTGTGCGGGCGGTGGTGACCGGGGTCGTCGGCCTGTCGTGCCGTCCGGGCGGGCCGCCGTGAGGCGGCCCTCCGTGGCGACCACCGGTGGCGCTCGACGGCGCCAGGTTCCGTTATCGGTCCGCCTCGACGGCCGCACCGAGGAGCGGGGCCCGTCCCTCGCCGGGTGCGACAGGCATCCACGCGTCCGTCCGACGACATGCCGAGGGGTGGCCGCACCATCGTGCGGCCACCCCTCGTGCGGTCCCTCAGCGCAGCGCGGCGGACGCCTCCGCGGCAGCCCGGCCGGCCGCGTCCCGCAGGGCGCCGACCTCGGGGCCGGCGCGCAGCACTCCCCTGCTCGACGACGCGAGGACCTGGCGGCGGGCGGCACCGAAGACGGCGGTCAGCTCGCGCGCCCCCGCCCCCTGCGCCCCGACACCGGGCGCCAGCAGCGGCCCGTTGACGGCGGCCAGGTCGACGCCCGTCGCGCGGGCCGCGTCCCCCACCGTGGCGCCCACGACCAGCCCGACGGAGCCCAGCGGCGACGCGCCCGCGTTCAGCGCGGCGGCGCGCGCGGCGACGGCCGCCGCCACCGTCACACCGTCGGCGGTGCGGGCGTGCTGCACCTGCGCACCCTCCGGGTTCGAGGTGAGGCACAGGGCGAACAGCCCGCGTCCCGTCGCCAGGGCCAGCTCGACGGCGGGACCCAGCGACCCGAAGCCGAGGTACGGGGACACCGTCAGGGCGTCCCCCGCCAGCGGCGAGCCGTCACCCAGGTACGCGTCGGCGTACGCGCCCATCGTCGACCCGATGTCCCCCCGCTTGGCGTCGACGACCACGAGCGTCCCGGTGGCGCGTCCCGCCGCGACCACCTCCTCGAGGACGGCCAGCCCGGCCGAGCCGTGCCGCTCGAAGAACGCGGCCTGCGGCTTGACCGCCGCGACCCGTCCCGCGACGGCGTCCATCACGCGCAGCGCGAACTCCCGCAGCCCGGTGGCGTCGTCCGGCAGACCCCAGTCCGCCAGGAGCGTGCTGTGCGGGTCGATGCCGACGCAGAGCGGTCCGTGCTCGTCCATCGCCGCCGCGAGGCGGGCGCCGAACGGGACGGGACCGCCGCTCACGCGTCGACCCCGACGTCCGCCGCCGACGTCGCCGCGGCCAGGACCGCCCGCCGTGCTGCCGCAGCCGCGTCGTGCTCCTGCAGGCTCGTCACCGTGAACGGCCCGGCCTGCAGCGCCTCGATGGCCTGCACCGCGGCACCGAGCTGCTGCACGGTCGTCACGATGGCCTTGTCGGCGGCCGTCGTGGCGGCACGGATCTCGTAGCCGTCGGCCCGCGCGCCCTGCCCGGACGGCGTGTTGACGACCATGTCGATCTCACCGGCGGTGATGAGGTCGACGATCGTGGGCTCGCCGCCCGGGCCGCGGCCCGCGGAGTGCTTGCGCACGACGCTCGCGCGGATCCCGCTGCGGCGCAGCACCGCGGACGTCCCCTCCGTCGCCAGGATCTCGAACCCGAGCTCCACCAGGCGCTTGACGGGGAACACGATCGAGCGCTTGTCCCGGTCCGCCACCGAGATGAACACCCGACCACCCGTGGGCAGCCCGCCGAAGGCGGCGGCCTGCGACTTGGCGAACGCCGTGGGGAAGTCCACGTCGAAGCCCATGACCTCGCCGGTCGAGCGCATCTCGGGTCCGAGGACCGTGTCGACGACCGTGCCGGCGGCGGTCCGGAACCGCTTGAACGGCAGCACGGCCTCCTTGACGGCGATCGGCGCGTCGAGGTCGACGACGCTCGCGTCGGTCGGGGGCAGCACCCCCTCCGCCCGCAGCTGGGCGATCGACCGCCCCGTCATGACCAGCGCCGCGGCCTTGGCCAGCGAGACGCCCGTCGCCTTCGACACGAACGGCGCGGTGCGCGACGCGCGCGGGTTCGCCTCGAGCACGTAGAGCACGTCGGACACGAGCGCGAACTGGATGTTGAGCAGCCCACGGACCCCCACACCCCGCGCGATCGCCTCGGTGGAGGTGCGGATCCGCTCCAGCTCCGAGACCGACAGCGTCACGGGCGGCAGGACGCACGCCGAGTCGCCGGAGTGCACACCGGCCTCCTCGATGTGCTCCATGACGCCACCGAGGTACAGCTCGGTGCCGTCGTACAGCGCGTCGACGTCGATCTCGATGGCGTCGTCGAGGAACCGGTCGATCAGCAGCGGCGGCAGGCTGCCGCCGCGGTCGCCGCCGAGCTGCTCCGTGATCGCCCGCTCGACGTACTCGGTGAGCTGCGCCTCGTCGTACACGATCTCCATGCCGCGCCCGCCCAGCACGTACGAGGGCCGCACGAGCACGGGGAACCCGATGCGCCGGGCCGTCTCCCGCGCCGCCTCGAGGTGCGTGGCGGTGCCGAACGCCGGGGCGGGCAGACCCGCCGCGGCGAGGACCTCACCGAACTCCGCACGGTCCTCGGCGGCGTCGATCGCCTCGGGCGACGTGCCCAGGATGGGCAGGCCCGCGTCGGACAGACGCTGCGCGAGCGACAGCGGCGTCTGGCCGCCCAGGGTCACGATGAGGCCGGCCACCGGCCCGGCGGCCAGCTCGGCCTCGTACACCTCGAGGACGTCCTCGAAGGTCAGCGGCTCGAAGTACAGGCGGTCGGCGGTGTCGTAGTCCGTCGAGACGGTCTCGGGGTTGCAGTTGACCATGACGGTCTCGTACTCGCCCTTGAGGGCGAGCGCGGCGTGCACGCACGAGTAGTCGAACTCGATGCCCTGGCCGATGCGGTTGGGCCCCGAGCCCAGGATGAGGATCGCGGGACGCTCGCGCGGGGCGACCTCGGTCTCCTCGTCGTACGACGAGTAGTGGTACGGCGTGCGGGCCTCGAACTCGGCCGCGCACGTGTCGACGGTCTTGTAGACCGGCCGCACGCCCAGCGCCCAGCGCGTGCGCCGCACGGCGTCCTCGCTGGTCCGCCGCAGCGACGCGACCTGCACGTCGGACAGGCCGTGGCGCTTGGCGTGCGCGAGCACGTCGGCGGTGAGCGCCGGCGCGTCGGCCGTGGCCTGCGCGACCTCGTTGACGAGCTGCACCTGGTCGAGGAACCACGGGTCGATTCCCGTGCGCGCGTAGACCTCGTCGACGCTCACACCGGCGCGCAGCACCTGCTGCACGTCGACCAGGCGACCCTCCGTGGGCCGCGAGATCGTCGAGAGCAGCGTGTCGAGGTGCTCCCCCGTCGCCGGCTCCCCGTCCCAGTGGAACGTGGACCCGCCCTTGTCGATGGACCGCATCGCCTTGCCGAGCGCCTCGGCGAAGTTGCGACCCATCGCCATGGCCTCGCCGACGGACTTCATCGTGGTGGTGAGCGTGTCGTCGGCCGCGGGGAACTTCTCGAACGCGAACCGCGGGACCTTGACCACGACGTAGTCGAGGGTCGGCTCGAACGACGCCGGGGTGGAGCCCGTGATGTCGTTGGGGATCTCGTCGAGCGTGTAGCCCACCGCGAGCTTGGCGGCGATCTTGGCGATCGGGAAGCCCGTCGCCTTCGACGCCAGCGCCGAGGACCGCGACACGCGCGGGTTCATCTCGATGACGATGACGCGGCCCGTGTCCGGGTGCACCGCGAACTGGATGTTGCAGCCACCGGTGTCGACGCCGACCTCGCGGATCACCGCGATGCCGATGTCGCGCAGCCGCTGGTACTCGCGGTCCGTCAGCGTGAGCGCCGGCGCCACCGTGATCGAGTCGCCGGTGTGCACGCCGACCGGGTCGACGTTCTCGATCGAGCAGACGACCACGACGTTGTCGTGCTTGTCGCGCATCAGCTCGAGCTCGTACTCCTTCCAGCCGAGGATCGACTCCTCGAGGAGCACCTCGGTGGTCGGCGAGTAGTGCAGGCCCTGGCCGACGATCCGGCGCAGGTCCGCCTCGTCGTACGCGATGCCCGAGCCGAGCCCACCCATGGTGAACGACGGACGCACGACCATCGGGTAGCCGAGGTCCTCGGCCGCGACCAGCGCCTCGTCGATCGTGTGGATGATGGCCGAGCGCGCCGACTCACCGCCGCAGACCTCGACGACCTGCTTGAACTGCTCGCGGTCCTCGCCCTTCTGGATCGCGGGGATGTTGGCGCCGATGAGCTCGACGTCGTACTGCGCGAGCACACCGGCCTCGTCGAGCGCGATCGCCGCGTTGAGCGCGGTCTGGCCGCCCAGCGTCGGCAGGATCGCGTCGGGGCGCTCCTTGGCGATGATGGACGTGAGGACCTCGGTGGTGATCGGCTCGACGTAGGTGGCGTCGGCGAACTCGGGGTCCGTCATGATCGTGGCCGGGTTGGAGTTGACGAGGACGACCCGCAGGCCCTCCTCCTTCAGGACGCGGCACGCCTGCGTCCCGGAGTAGTCGAACTCGCAGGCCTGGCCGATGACGATCGGGCCGGACCCGATGACGAGGACGGACTTCAGGTCGTCGCGACGGGGCATCAGGCGGCGCCCTTCTCGGTGGTGGCGGCGTCCGGCGTCGAGCCGGCGCCGTCGCGGTGCGTGGTCATGAGGTCGAGGAAGCGGTCGAACAGGTACGCGGCGTCGTGCGGACCGGCCGCGGCCTCCGGGTGGTACTGGACCGAGAACGCCGGCAGGTCGAGCGCCTCGAGGCCCTCGACGACGTCGTCGTTGAGGTCGACGTGCGACACCCGGACACGGCCGTAGCGGCCGCCGTCGAAGGGCGCGACGGTCTCCGCGTCGAGCGGCGCGTCGACGGCGAAGCCGTGGTTGTGCGCGGTGATCTCCACCTTGCCCGTCGTGCGGTCCAG
Organism: Cellulomonas sp. KH9; assembly: GCF_900114185.1. GTDB lineage: Bacteria > Actinomycetota > Actinomycetes > Actinomycetales > Cellulomonadaceae > Cellulomonas. Next base: position 238,554 of record NZ_FOSE01000002.1, on the reverse strand, counting down.
GACCGGCTGGTTCACCCCGCGGTGGCCGTAGCGCAGCTTGTAGGTGCCGAACCCGAGGGCGCGGCCGAACAGCTGGTTGCCGTAGCAGATCCCGAAGAACGGGATGCGGCGGTCGAGCACGCCGCGGAGCACGTCGATCTCGTGCCGTGCGGCCGACGGGTCGCCGGGACCGTTGGAGAAGAACACGCCGTCGGGCGCGACCGCGAGCACGTCGTCGATCGCCGACGTCGCGGGCAGCACGTGCACCTCGACGCCGCGCTCGGCGAGCCGCTGCGGGGTCATCGACTTGATGCCCAGGTCGACCGCGGCGACGCGCGCCCGCGGCTCGGCCAGCGGCTGCCCGTCGGCACCGAGCGCCGGCACGACGTACGCCTCGTCGACGCTGACCTCCCCCGCCAGGTCCGCACCGGCCATCACGGGGGCGGCCAGCACCTCGTCGACGAGCTCGTCGACGGGCCGGCGCTCCCCCTCGGGCCGCACCAGCGCGTCGCCCGAGAAGATGCCGGCGCGCATGACGCCGCGCTCGCGCAGGTGACGGGTCAGGGCGCGGGTGTCCACGTCGCTGATGCCGACCACGCCGTGCGCGACGAGCTCGTCGTCGAGCGTGCGGCGCGCCCGCCAGCTCGACGAGCGACGCGCGGGGTCCCGCACGACGAACCCGGCGACCCAGATGCGCCGCGACTCCGTGTCCTCGTCGTTGACGCCCGTGTTGCCGATGTGCGGCGCCGTCATCACGACGATCTGCCGGTGGTACGACGGGTCGGTCAGGGTCTCCTGGTAGCCCGTCATGCCGGTGTTGAAGACGATCTCGCCGAGCGTCCGCCCGGTCGCGCCGTAGGCCCGCCCGGTGAACGTGCGGCCGTCCTCGAGGACGAGGATCGCGTCGCTCATGCCTGCTCCTCCCGCGCCGGGGGCGGCGCCGTGTCGGTGTCGGTGGGCGCTGCCAGGGTGCGGGCCGCGGCGAGCAGCGCGGGACGCGCGTCGTCGTGGCGCACCTGCAGCGCGGTGTCGATGGGGGTGCCGGTCGTCGTGTCCGGGACCCAGGTGAGGACGACCAGCTCGTCGCGGCCGACGAACTTGCCGGCCTGCCCGCTGCTGGTCCCGACGGCGCGCAGCGCGCCCGCGGGCACCCACACGTCGGCGGCGCCGGTGCGCGTGAGCAGCACGCCGTCGGCGTGGACCTGGACCCGCGCGGGGCTCCGCACGCCCAGGTCGTGGGCGACGACGCGGTCGAGCCAGTCGCCGGCGCGTGTCGAGGAGACGTACACCGCCTCGACGGGCTCGCCGAGCGGGGCGCCGGGGGCGGCCGGGACGGCCGGGAGCGACGGCACGAGGGCCGCGGTCCGTCGGCCGCGTGCCTGCCAGCCGTGCCACATGCCCCACAGGCCGAGCACCGCGAGCGCGGCGAGGATCGCGACGGAGGCCCAGAGGGGCATCAGGCGTGCCCCCCTGCCGGGACCAGGGCGCCGTCGAGGACGGTGGCGCGGCCGCGCAGGAAGGTCGCGACGACCTTGCCGGGCAGCTCCTGCCCGGCGAAGGGCGAGTTGACGCTGAGGGTCGCCTGCTGCTCGGGGACGACGACCCGGCGGGCGGCGGGGTCCACGAGGGTGAGGTTGGCGGGCTCCCCCACCGCGATGGGCCGTCCCTGGCCGGTGAGCCGCCCGATGCGGGCGGGTGCGGTGGACATGACGCGGGCGACGTCGGCCCAGGTCATGCGGCCCGTGTCGACCATGGCGGCCTGCACGACGGACAGGGCGGTCTCCAGCCCGGTCATGCCGAACGCCGCGGCGGCCCACTCGCAGTCCTTGTCCTCGCGGGGGTGCGGGGCGTGGTCGGTGCCGACGGTGTCGATGGTGCCGTCGGCGAGGCCCTGGCGGACGGCCTCGACGTCCTCGGCGGTGCGCAGCGGCGGGTTCACCTTGAAGCGGGGGTCGTAGCCGCGGACGAGCTCGTCGGTGAGCATGAGGTGGTGGGGGGTGACCTCGGCGGTGACGTCGATGCCGCGGGCCTTCGCCCAGCGCACGATCTCGACGGAGCCGGCGGTCGACAGGTGCAGGACGTGCAGCCGGGAGCCGACGTGCTCGGCGAGGAGCACGTCGCGGGCGATGACGGCCTCCTCGGCGACGGCGGGCCAGCCGGTGAGCCCGAGCTCGGCGGACACCACGCCCTCGTGCATCTGGGCGCCCTCGGTGAGCCGCGGCTCCTGCGCGTGCTGGGCGACGACGCCGTCGAACGCCTTGACGTACTCCAGGGCGCGGCGCATGACGACCGGGTCGTGGACGCACTTGCCGTCGTCGGAGAAGACGCGCACCGCGGCGGCGGACCGGGCCATGGCGGACAGCTCGGCCAGCCGGTCTCCGGCGAGCCCGACGGTGACGGCGCCCACGGGGTGGACGTCGCACCAGCCGGCGTCGCGGCCGAGGCGCCAGACCTGCTCGACGACGCCCGCGGTGTCCTGCGTGGGGGTGGTGTTCGCCATGGCGTGCACGGCGGTGAACCCGCCGAGCGCGGCGGCGCGGGTGCCGGACTCGACGGTCTCGGCGTCCTCCCGGCCGGGCTCGCGCAGGTGGGTGTGCAGGTCGACGAGCCCGGGCAGCAGGACCAGGCCGTCGGCGTCGACGACGTGGGCGCCGGCACGGCGGGCGTCGGCACCGATCGCGGCGACCACGCCGTCGGCCAGCAGGACGTCGGTGGGCTCGCCGCCCAGGGGGCGGGCGCCGGTCAGCAGGTGGGTGGTCACGCGTGCGTCCTCGTCTCGTCCGTGCGCACGTCGGTGCGCTCCTGGTGGTCCGCCGTGCGCCCGGCCGGTGCGTCGCCGCGGGCGGTGTCGCCGCCCGCCAGCAGCAGGTAGAGCACGGCCATGCGCACCGCGACGCCGTTGGCGACCTGCTCGACGATCACGGCGCGCGGCGAGTCGGCCGCGTCGGCCGAGATCTCCAGGCCCCGGTTCATGGGTCCGGGGTGCAGGACGACGGCGTGGTCGGGCAGCATCGCCAGGCGGCGTGCGTCCAGCCCGTAGTTGCGGGTGTACTCCAGCGGGCTGGGGAAGAACCCACCGCCCGCGCTCGACATCCGCTCGCGCTGGACGCGCAGCATCATGACGGCGTCGGGGCCGGTGGCCAGGACGTCGTCCAGGTCGTAGGACACCTCGGCGGGCCAGGCGTGCACGCCGACGGGCACGAGCGTGGGCGGTGCGACCAGCGTGACGCGGGCCCCGAGGGTGCGCAGCAGCTGCACGTTGGAGCGGGCGACCCGGGAGTGCAGGACGTCCCCGACGACCGCGACGTGCGCGCCGGACAGGTCGCGACCGGTGACGTCGGCGCGGCCGCCGTCGCCGACGAGGTGCCGGCGCAGCGTGTACGCGTCGAGCAGGGCCTGCGTGGGGTGCTGGTGCATCCCGTCGCCGGCGTTGACGACCGCGCCGTGGGTCCAGCCCGCGTGCGCGAGGGTGTGGGGCGCGCCGGACGCCTGGTGGCGGATGACCACGGCGTCCGCGCCCATGGCCTGCAGGGTCAGCGCGGTGTCCTTGAGCGACTCGCCCTTGGAGACGCTCGAGCCCTTGGCGGAGAAGTTGATGACGTCGGCCGAGAGGCGCTTGGCGGCGGTCTCGAACGAGATGCGCGTGCGTGTGGAGTCCTCGAAGAAGAGGTTGACCACGGTGCGGCCGCGCAGCGTCGGCAGCTTCTTGATCTCGCGGGCCTGCGTGGCCGCCATCTGCGCGGCGGTGTCCAGGACGAGGACCGCCTCGTCGAGCCCCAGGTCGGCGGCGGAGAGCAGGTGCCTCATCGGGTACCCCCCTCGATGACGACGCGGTCGTCGCCGTCGGTCTCGGCGAGGAGCACGCGGACGCGCTCGGCGGTGGCCGTGGGCAGGTTCTTGCCGACGTAGTCGGCGCGGATCGGCAGCTCGCGGTGGCCGCGGTCGACGAGGACGGCGAGCTGGACGGCGCGGGGCCGGCCGAGGTCGCTGATCGCGTCGAGGGCGGCGCGGATGGTCCGGCCCGAGTACAGGACGTCGTCGACGAGGACGACGACCTTGCCGTCGATCCCGTCACCGGGGACGAACGTCTCCCCGATGGTGCGGGTCGGCTGGTGGGCCAGGTCGTCCCGGTGCATCGTCACGTCGAGGCTGCCGACGAGGTCGGCGGCGTCGGCGTGCTCCACCTGCGCGAGCCGCTGCGCGAGCCGGCGGGCGAGGGGCAGGCCGCGGGTCGGGATGCCCAGCAGGACGACGTCGTCGACGCCCTTGTTGCGCTCCACGATCTCGTGGGCGATGCGGGTCAGCGCCCGTCCGACGTCGTCGGGGCCGAGGACCGTGGTGCCGGTGGCCGTGGGCTCCGCGTCGGGGGCGGGGCGTCCGGGTCCGGACGTGGGTGTGGACGTGCTCATGCGTGCGACTCCTTCCCCGCCTCACGGGACGGGCTTAAAGGGAGGTTGCTCGACGTACCACCCTACCGTCGCCCTCGGCGCCCGGGACCTCGGTCCCGCGTGACGCGCAGCACGCCGACGTCGGCGCGTGCCGTCACCCGGATGCCGTTCATGTCCGGTCCCAGGCCCGCCGATGTAGCCCACATGCTCGGCGACGTCCCCCTGTGGACCACCGTCCTGCAGTTCCTGGCGGCCGGCCTGATCGGCGGCTTCTGCGTGCTGCAGTGGGTCTGGTGGCGTGGTGCGCTGCGCTCGGACGGGTCGGCGTGGGCGCTGGCGCTGTCCGTGGCGATGGCGATGATGGTCCTGGTGGCGGGTCTGCACGGCGTCGCCGAGGGGGTCGAGCTGCGCGAGGCGCTGTCGTTCCTGCACGGGCAGCTCGTCGGGGTCGTCGCGCTGCTGTGCCTGCCCGCGACGCGCGCGTTCGGCGGGACGGGCCCGCGGCTGCGGCCCTGGGTCGTCACCGCCGCGGTGCTGCTGGCGGTCCGCACGCTGCTGTGGTTCCTGACGTTCGGACCGGTCGACGCGCCCGGCCTGCCCACCGGACGTCCGGTCGCCGTCGCCCTGCTGTTCCTCGTGCTCGCGATCACCGTGGGGTACGCGGTGACGGCACTGGGTGCCGTGCGGCTGAACGGGCTGGGCGTGCTGCTGGTGGTGGCCGCGGCCGGGTCGCTGACGATGCTCACCGCGGGCATCCTGCTCACCGGGCAGCCCGTCGGTGCGCTCCTGGCGGGACTGTGGCCGCTGCCGCTGGCCGTCGGCCTGGAGTCCCTGGCGTCGCTGCGGCTGCGCCGCTCGCAGCTGACGGCGCGCCGGCGCGAGCTGATGCGCGACGCGCTGGCCCAGGTCACCAACACCGCGTGGTTCCACCGCGACCCCGACGCGCTGCTGCTGCAGGCGCGCGACGCGGCACGGGACGTGCTGCAGGACCCGACCATCGAGGGGTCGCTGCGCCCGCTGCAGCGCGACCGGTACGTCGTCGACCTGTTCCCCGACACCCCGGACCGGCTGGCGCCGCACGAGCGCACGTTCCTCATCGACCTCGGTCTGGTGGTGTCGTCGGCCGCCGAGCGGTACGCCCTCACCGAGCGGCTCTCGCGCGCGGCCGTGACGGACACCCTGACCGGGCTGCCCAACCGGCGGGCCGTCGACACCCACCTGCTCGAGGTGCTGGAGCGGGCCGCCGTCGAACGGACCCGGGTGTCGGTCGTGTACTGCGACATCGACGGGTTCAAGGACGTCAACGACCGCGAGGGGCACGCCGCGGGCGACGAGCTGCTGCGCCGCACTGCCGACTACCTGCGCACGTGGGTCGACGACGACACGTACGTGGCACGGCTCGCCGGTGACGAGTTCGCGGTGATCGTGGCACGCGCCCCCGGGGACGAGGAGCTGGCCGACCTGGCACGACGCGTGCGCAGCGGGTTCGGTGCGCGGGTGGGCACCGTGGTGGGCCCGCGCCTGACGTGCGGCGTCGCGACCTGGAACCCCAGCGACGTGGTCGACGCCGACACGCTGCTGCGGCACGCGGACGCCGCGATGCTCGAGGCCAAGCGGACCGCGTCGGGGCACCGCGTGTTCGACCCGGCCCTGCGGGCGCGCGCCGAGGACGCCCGCCGGCTGCGCTCGGCCCTGGAGCGGGCGGTCGAGGAGGACCGCATCACCGCGTACTTCCAGCCGATCGTCGACACGCGGACGCTCGAGGTCGTGGGCCTGGAGGCCCTGGCCCGGTGGCAGGAGGACGGCCACCTGGTGCTGCCCGAGCACTGGCTGTCCCTCGCGGAGCAGACGGGGCTGATCGTGCCGATCGGGCGCTCGATGATCCGCCAGGCACGGCGCGCCCTGGACCGCCACCACATGCCGGTGGCCGTGAACCTGTCTGCGCGTGAGCTGCACGAGCAGGACGTCCTCGAGCGCATCGACGCGGCGTGGTCCGGCGGGCCGTGGGAGCACCTGACGATCGAGATCACCGAGAGCACGATGCTGCGCACGTCGTCCGCGGTACCCGTGCTGTCCGAGCTGCGGGCCCGCGGGGCGCGCATCGCCCTCGACGACTTCGGCACGGGGTTCAGCTCGCTGGCCCGGCTGGCGCGGCTCCCGGTCGACGTGCTGAAGATCGACCGGTCGTTCGTGCGGGAGGTCCGCACACCCCGCGGGGCGGGTCCCGTGCGGGCGATCGTCGCGCTGGCCGAGCACCACGGCCTGGACGTGGTGGCCGAGGGCGTGGAGTCCGCGGGCGACCTGCAGGCGCTGGTCGAGCTGGGGGTGCCGCAGGCGCAGGGCAACTTCGTCGGACGGCCGGCGCCGGGGCTGCCCGTGCGCGGGGCGCGGCCGCTGCCCCGCCCGGCGGCCGAGGAGCAGGTGCGACGGGTGGAGCCGCACCTGCCCGGGCGGCGGGTGCGCGCCGTGCCGCGTCCGCTGCGCGTGGTGCAGGGCGCCCTGGACGACGCGACGCCCGAGCACCTGTGAGGTGCCCGGGCGTCGGGTGAAGCGTGCGGCGCTGCGGGCCGCCGGCGGGTCAGGCCAGCAGCGTGGGCTTCAGCGCCACGATGCGGCCGAGCAGGCCGTTGACGAAGGCCGGCGAGTCGTCGGTCGACAGCTCGCGCGCCAGGGAGACGGCCTCGTCGACCGCGACGGCGTCCGGGACGTCGTCGTTCCAGAGGACCTCCCAGGTGCCGATGCGCAGCAGCGCGCGGTCGACCGCCGGCATGCGGGCCACCGTCCAGCCGTGCGCGTGCGTCGCCAGCAGCTCGTCGATGCGCTCGGCGTGCGCCAGGACGCCCTCGACGATGTCGACGGAGTACTGCGGCAGCGACGTCTCGGCACCCGGCTCCACGACGCGGCGCGACAGGAGCTCCGCGACGGGCAGGTCCCGCTGCTCCGCCTCGAACAGCACGTCCAGCGCGCGCTTGCGCGCCTTGGTCCGGGCGCCCACGTCAGTCGTTCACGCGGCCGAGGTACGACCCGTCGCGGGTGTCGACCTTGACCTTGGTGTTGGCCTCGAGGAACAGCGGCACCTGGATCTCGTAGCCGGTCTCGAGCGTGGCGGGCTTGGTGCCGGCCGACGAGCGGTCGCCCTGCAGGCCGGGCTCGGTGTACGTGACCTCGAGCACCACGGACGGCGGCAGCTCGACGTACAGCGGGACACCCTCGTTGGTCGCGACCAGCGCGGTCTGCGACTCGAGCATGAAGTTCGCGGCGTCGCCGACGGTGGCGGCCGGCACGTGGAGCTGGTCGTACGTGTCCGTGTCCATGAACACGAAGTCGTCGCCGTCCTTGTACAGGTACTGCATGTCGCGCTTGTCGACGTTCGCCGTCTCGACCTTGATGCCGGCGTTGAAGGTCTTGTCGACGACCTTGCCCGACAGCACGTTCTTCAGCTTGGTGCGCACGAACGCGCCACCCTTGCCGGGCTTGACGTGCTGGAACTCCACGACGGTCCACAGCTGGCCGTCGATCCGCAGCACGATGCCGTTCTTCAGGTCGTTGGTGGTCGCCACGAGCGTCGTTCTCCCGGTCGGTGGTGGTGCGCGCCGTGCGGCGCGTCCGGAGCACAGCGCCCCGCGGGACGGCTGCCGGCCACGGAGCCGACGGGCGGGTCACCCCACCGTGTCCGGCTCGCTTCGCCCGGCCGGACCGGTGCACCAGGTGCACGGACCGGCCGCAGGCCGTCGACCATCCTAGCGCCCGCGCCGGGGGTGCACCCACGGGGGCCCCGATCCGGCGGGGCGTCAGGTGAGCAGCAGGCGCACGGCCGCCAGCCCGCAGACCGCCGACCACAGCAGCGAGGCGAGGGTGCCGATGACGAAGCGCTCCGAGGCGCCGGGGTTCTCCCGCAGCTCGGGGTAACGGCCCAGGCCCTTGACGGCGACCACGACCGCGACCCCCTCGGGGACCCCCGCCAGCAGGCTGCCGGTCACGGCGAGCCGCTCCAGGACGCCGATCCACGTCCCGCCGCGCAGGACGATCTGCGCGCCCTCCCCGTTCGGGCCGTCGCTGACCCGCAGGGGCTCGAGCAGCACCGGGCCGTGGGAGCCGCGGCGCCGGCCGGCGTCCCGGGAGCGCGACGCGAGGCGCAGCACCACGCGGGTGACGAGCCAGCCGCCGAGGGCGGACACGAGCAGGGCGCCGGCCCAGATGCCGGCCACGAGGGCGGGGTGCACGGGACCGACCCTGACGTCACCCGGCCGCGCGCGTCAACAGGCGCGCCGCAGCCGGGCGCACGGCGACCTCCTCGGCCCACAGCGCGGTCCGCAGGCGTTGGCTCACGGCCTGCTGGGTGACCCCGAGCGCCGTCGCGACGACGTCCTGCGCGGGGGCGTCGTCGCGAGCGGTGGCGCCACGGGCGCGCAGTGCGTCGACCGCCGCCCAGCCGGCCGGGGTGCGTCGGACGGTCACGGCGCCGAGGAGCACGAGGACGCCGTCGGCGTCGGCGGCGGCCTGCGGGTCCGCACCGCGCACCGCCAGCGGGACGGGCCGCTGCCGGCTCTTGGCCGCCTCGACCGCCTCGCGCGCCAGCACGAACGCGGGACCGGCGCCCTCACGTGGTGAGGCCGGCAGCGGCTCGTCGACGGCGCCGGCACCGATGCCCACGCTCCACCCACCGTCCCGGAGCACGCGCAGCGCGGTGTCGACGACGACGTCCGGGTCGTCGAGCACGCCCTGGACCTCGTCACCGACCGTGCGCTCGAACCCGCGGACCACGGGGACGTCGGCGAGGTCGGCCAGCAGCTCCGGGACGCGGTCGGTGCCGGTGCGACTGCCCCGCTGGTCGATGGTGAGGACGAACATGGCACAAGACTGCCACCTTGTTCGGCACACCACAAGGTCTGGATGTTGTAGGAGCCGTCACAAGGGTCAGAGCAGGATGCCGGTGCCCCGCTCCGGCTCGGTCGCGATCTCCGCGTACGCGGCGGCCAGCAGCGTCGGGTCCGGGCCCTCCAGGCGTGCGGGCCGGGCCAGGCCGTCCAGCACGACGAACCGCAGCAGGTCCCCGCGCGTCTTCTTGTCCCGCCGCATCGCGGCGAGCAGCTGGTCCCACCGGTCGCCCCGGTACCCGGTCGGCAGACCGAGCGCCGTCAGGACGCTGCGGTGCCGTGCGACGACGTCGTCGTCGAGGCGGCCGGCCAGACGCGCGAGCTCCGCGACGAACACCATGCCCACGGACACCGCGGCCCCGTGCCGCCAGCGGTACCGCTCGACGTGCTCGACGGCGTGCCCGAACGTGTGCCCGTAGTTGAGGATCTCGCGCAGCCCGGCCTCGCGCAGGTCCTGCCCCACGACGCGGGCCTTGGTGCGCACGGCGCGCTCGACCAGCTCGGCCAGCACCGGCGACGACGCGGCCGCGACCGGGTCGCGCAGCAGCGCGGTGTTCTCCTCGACGAGCTCGAGGATCCGCGGGTCGTCGATGAACCCGCACTTGACGATCTCCGCGAGCCCGGCGACGAAGTCGTACGGGGACATCGACTCCACGGCGGCCAGGTCGCACAGCACACCGGCCGGCGGGTGGAACGCGCCGACGAGGTTCTTGCCCTCGGCGGTGTTGATGCCGGTCTTACCGCCCACGGCGGCGTCGACCATGCCCAGCACCGTGGTGGGCACCTGCACGACGCGCACGCCGCGCAGCCAGGTGGCCGCGACGAACCCGGCGAGGTCGGTCGTCGCTCCCCCGCCCAGGCCCACGACGGCGTCGGTGCGGGTGAAGTCCGCCTGCCCCAGCACGCCCCAGCAGAACGCCGCGACCTGCGCGGTCTTCTGCTCCTCGGCGTCCGGCACCTGCGCCAGGTACACCTCGTACCCCGCGGCGACCAGGTCCTCGCGCACCGTCTCCGCGGACGTCGCCAGCGCGGCCGGGTGCACGACGAGCACGCGGCGCACACCCTCGCCGAGCATCGCCGGCAGGTGGCCCAGCAGGTGCCGGCCGATGACGACGTCGTAGGGCTGTTCCCCCGCGACCGTGACGACGGCCTCGCCGCCGCTCACGCGTCGGACCCCGTGGCCGACGGTGCGCCCAGCGCGTCCTCGACCGCCACCGCCACCTCGGCGGGCGTGCGCCCGTCCGTCGACACCCGCACCGTCGCGACCTCCTCGTAGACCGGACGCCGGGCGTCCATGAGCGCCTGCCACTGCGCGCGCGGGCTGCCGACGAGCAGCGGGCGCGACTGGTTGAGCCCGACGCGCGGCGCGGCGTGCGCCAGGCTCACGTCGAGGAAGACGACCACACCGCCGGCGTCGCGGTAGTCCCGCAGCGCCGCGCGGGTGCCGTCGTGCAGCACCGCCCCGCCGCCGAGCGCCAGGACGCCGTCGTGCTCCGCCAGGGCCGTCGCCACCGCGGCGCGCTCCAGCTCGCGGAAGTGCGGCTCACCGTCCTCGACGAACACGTCGGCGACGGACTTGCCCGCGAGCGTCTCGACGTCCGTGTCGGTGTCGCGGACCGCCAGCTGCCAGCGCCGGGCCAGCGCGGCAGCGACGGTCGACTTGCCGGCGCCCGGGGGGCCGACCAGCACGAGGCGGGGACCGGGGGTGGGGGTTGCAGAGGGCACGGGCGGCAGCCTAGTCGCGCGGGTGGCGGCGCCCCGCGCCGTCCAGCGGACGGGCAGGGAGCCGCGCGGTGCGGGACCGCGCGGCTCGCTCCCCCGGTCAGCTCAGCAGCTCAGGGACCGCGTCGAGGTAGGCCTCGAGGTTGCGGCGGACCTCGGCGACGCTGTCGCCACCGGTCTTCTCCAGCAGCGTCTGCGCCACGACGAGCGCGACCATCGCCTCGGCCACGACGGCCGCCGGCGGGACCGCGCACACGTCGGACCGCTGGTGGTGCGCCGTGACCGGCTCCCCCGTCGCGGTGTCGACCGTCGCCAGGGCGCGCGGCACCGTCGAGATCGGCTTCATCGCCGCGCGCACGCGCACGACCTCGCCGTTCGACATGCCGCCCTCGATGCCACCGGCGCGGTTGGTGCGTCGCACGATCCGACCCGAGGCGTCGCGCTCGATCTCGTCGTGCGCCTGCGAGCCGCGGCGGGTGGCCGTGCGGAACCCGTCGCCGACCTCGACGCCCTTGATCGCCTGGATCCCCATGAGCGCGGCCGCGAGCCGCGCGTCGAGGCGGCCGTCGGCCTGCACGTACGTGCCGATGCCCGACGGCAGCCCGTGGACCAGCACCTCGACGACGCCACCGAGCGTGTCGCCGTCCTTGTGGCACTGGTCGATCTCGGCCACCATCGCCGCGCTGGTGGCCGGGTCGAAGCACCGCACCGGGTCGGCGTCGAGCGTCGCGACGTCGTCCGGCGTCGGGGCCGGTGCGTCCTCGGGGACCGCGACCGGGCCGATCGCCACGACGTGCGACACCAGCCGCACCCCGGCGACCTGCTCGAGGAACGCCGCGGCGACCGTGCCCAGCGCGACGCGCGTGGCCGTCTCGCGGGCCGACGCGCGCTCCAGGACCGGGCGCGCGTCGTCGAAGCCGTACTTCCGCATGCCGACCAGGTCGGCGTGACCCGGGCGAGGACGCGTCAGCGGGCGGTTCCGGGCGATCTCCCGCGCGTCACCGGTCCCGGCGTCGACCGTCAGCGCCTCCGGCGGCACCGGGTCGGCCGACATCACGTCGGCCCACTTGGGCCACTCGGAGTTGGCGACCTCGATCGCGACCGGACCGCCCTGCGTCAGGCCGTGCCGCACGCCGCCCAGCAGACGCACCGCGTCCTGCTCGAACTTCATGCGCGCACCGCGCCCGTACCCGAGACGACGCCGCGCGAGCGCGGCCTGGACGTCGGAGGTCTGCACCTGCACGCCGGCAGGCAGACCGTCGAGGATGCCGACGAGCGCGGGACCGTGCGACTCACCGGACGTCAACCATCGGAGCATGAGGGGATCCTTTCACGTGGTCCGCCAGCCACGTCGCGGTGTCCGGCATGCCGAACTCTCGGACGCTCGGACGCTCGGACGCGACGGTGGCCCGCGCGACGCGTGTCGCGCGGGCCACGAACGGCCGCAGGGGCGTCAGCTGACGACACCCTCCGACGACTCGACCGCGATGCGGGGCTCCTTGCCGGCGGGCAGCGGCGCGAGCTCAGGCGACTCGGTCGGCTCGGCGCCCGAGGACGCGCCAGCGGTGGCGCTCAGCACGTAGACGAAGCCCGTGAGCACCAGCTCGACGTCGCCTTGGCCAACAGCGGGTCGACCATTTGCGGCCTCCGCCGCCTGCAGTCCCTTGGCGGTGTACTTGGTGACGAGGAAGAGTCGCTCGTTCCCAGTCTGCACACGCTCGATGAAGGCAAACACGTTCGACACCGGGCCGACAGCCGTGATGGTCAAGGAGACGCCCGCGAAACCCTCCACGGGTCCTACCGCCACCGATGCCCCGGTGGTTCCCTCTGTCCCTTCCGCAGCCGGCGGCTCGGTGGCCTCCCCGGCCTCGCCCTCGGACGGGGCGACCTGCTCCGGCAACGCCGCGGGCGCGATGGTCTCCGGGAGCGCAGCGTCGAGCGTCACCACGGTGACACCGGTCTCCTCGGCGGTCGACTGGAGGGCGCGCACGTATTCAGCAAGCTGAGCCTCACTCGGGATCTGACGCCCGATGCCCGCGAGCTCCGCCTTCGTCGCATCGAGCCCCGCTGCCTGCTCGACGAGCCGGTCGAGCTGGGCCTGGAGCTGAACGTTGCGATCCTCTGCCGCACCGGCCTCGGTCCGCGCGGCGGCCGCAGCCGTCAGCGTCGGTGAGATGGCCAGGAACCACGCCAGGGCAGCGATCAGGACCGAAAGCACCACCGTGCCCCCGACCCACTGTGTCGACTTCGCATTCATCTCAGCCCTCCGGGGCGAAGCGGTTGGCGTACGCCTGGTCCGAGACCAGAACGCGGCTCGTGTATCCGTACACCGGCTGGCCGTCGAACTCCTCGAGCGACGCACTGCTCACCCACGCGCCGTGGAAACCGGGGATGGCGTTGAGGGCGTCGATCCACGCAGCGGTGTCGACGAGCGTTGGCGCCTTCGCCTCGAACGTGATCGTGGCAACGGCTGGCTCGTCGAGCGGGCTGACCGGCGGTGCCGGCGCCAGCATGGGCGTCGCACCGTCCATCGCAAAGCCCGTGAGACCCACGCCCTCGGGCATCACCGCGCCGATCGCACGCAGGTACGGTGCCCACAGCGCCTCGGTGGACATGCCCAGGAGGCGCGCACTCGTCGCACGCTCGAGCGCGCCGAGCACCTGCGGGACCTCCGAGTACTTGGCCTGCTGCTGAAGCAGACGCGTCGTCTCCGCCTCAGCGCGGCTCTGCTCCGCTCGGGCTTCGGTCAGGGACACGATCGACGTACCGTAACCAACGGCGGCGAAGGCGACCACGGCCGCAACCACGAACACCAGACGGCGCTTGAGCCTACGCAACCGGTGCTTGCCGACGATTTCCGGGGGCAGGAGGTTAACCTGCGGCAGCGCCGGGACCCCCGTCGCGGGCACCCGCTTGGGCGAGCGCTGCCGAGTCAGGATCGTGCTCATGCGGCCGCTCCCATCGCGAGACCGAGCGCGATCGCGAGCGTGTACTGCTCCTCGACGAGCCGAGGCGAGGCGGCGTGGCGTTCGACGTCGAGGTTGTCCAAGGGCTGTCCGGCGCTCACCGGCAGCCGCGTCGCGGTCGAGAGGTACTGGCCCAGACCGGGCAGCTGTGAACCACCGCCCGTCAGCATGACGTGCTCTACGCCGGCGCCCGGATGGCTGCTCGCGTAGTACACCATGGTGTTGCGGATCGCCTCGATGAGCGCCGACACGACGGTCGTGATCTGTTCGGCCGCCCGCTCGTGCTCCGGTGCGGTCGCAAATCCCACGCCGATTCCGCGCTTCGCGATCTCCGCCTGGTCGAGCGGGATCTGCAGGGCCGCGGCTACTGCCTCCGTGACGTCCTGGCCTCCCGACGGCAGCATGCGGATCATCCTCGGCACACCGCGCGCCACGACCGCCACCGTCGTGACCCGCGCACCGACGTCGACGACCGCCACCGTGTGCTCCAGTGCCTCGCCCCGTGCCATGGCACGCGAGAGCGCAAAGGCGCTGAGGTCGACAATGACCGGCCGGAGCCCGGCGACCTCGACGGCCGCCGTGTTCGCGGTCACCGTGTCCTTGGTCGCCGCGACCAGCAGACCCTGCATGACGTCACCACCCTCGGACTGCCGGACGCCGGTGGGCAGGTAGTCGAGGATGGCATCGTCGACCGCCACCGGGATCAGATCCGCCACCTGGAACGGCAGCGACGATCGCACCTGTGCGATCGGCATGGCCGGAAGGTCGAGGTCACGCACGACGACGCGCTGGTTACCGATTCCCAGCACGACGTTCTTGTGGCTGAACTTCTGCTCGGTCCAGAGTCGCTTGATCGCGCTGCCCACCGTCTGGCGTTCGACCACCTCGCCCTCCCGGACCGCCCCCGGGGGAAGCTGCGCGACGCCGAGCCGAACCAGGCGGGGCCGCGCGGTCAGCGACGGTCCTCCGTTCCCGAACTCCAGCTCGGCAGCGCGGACATGCGTGGTCCCGATGTCCAGACCGATCACACGTGTCTTGGTCACGTGACATCCCTTCGTGCGGCGCGACGACCACTGCTCTATCGGGTCTAGAGCGGCCGGCCTTGAGTCGTCTGGCGAGCGTGCACGCGACCGGATGCAACCGGAGACGCCGCCCGGGTCGCTAGGCGAGCAGCGTGGCGTCCAGGTACGCGGCCCAGAGGGTCTCGCCCGTCACGAGCCCGATCGCGCACCCGACGAACATCCAGGGGCCGAACGGGATCCCGGAGCCGCGGCCGGCGCGACCCAGCGCGAGGAGCACCAGCGCGTACAGCCCGCCGCACAGGAACGCGGCGAAGGCGCCGACGACGAGCGCTCCCCAGCCGACCCAGCCCAGGCACAGCCCGAGGACACCTGCAAGCTTCACGTCCCCGAAGCCCATGCCCCGCGGGTTCACGAGCGCTAAGAGGAGGTAGAAGGCCCATAGCGCCCCGCCGCCGACAGCTGCCCGCCCAAGGGCGGGCCAGTCGCTCGTCCCAGCCGCCGCCACCAACAGGAGCCCCGACACGACGAGATAGGAGGGCAGCACGATGGCATTCGGAAGCCGGTGGACGTCGAGGTCGATGAGCGTCAGCGCGACTGCGATCGCGACCAGGTACAGGACTGCGGGGACGAACCAGGGTGCGTCGTCGCGCCGCAGGGCCCACGCCGTCGCGCCGACGAACAGCAGCGCGGTCGCCAGCTCGACAAGCGGATAGCGTTGTGAGATCGACTCACCGCAGTCACGGCACCGGCCACGCAGCACCAGCCAGCCGACGACTGGGACGTTGTCCCGCGGCCGGATCCGGTGCCCACAGCGCGGACAGGAGCTCGGAGGTCGGACGACGGACTCACCACGGGGAACACGCCAGATGACGACGTTGAGGAAGGACCCGACCGCGAGGCCTACCAGGCCCGCGAGGCCGAGGAGCGCGGTCACGCGTCATCCAACGAGGTGCCGTCGGCTGCGAACGCCGGCTCCACCTCGACCCACACGTTGACACCATAGGTCGTGGTCACGGGCGAGAGGAACTTCGGTGGGGCCGTCTGCCGGAAGCGTGTGTCGTACCGGTAGTTCTTGGCGTAGCCGTTGTTGAGGGATCCTCCGCTGCTGGTACCAACCGGTCCCCGGAAGCGTTGGGCGATCGCACCGTTCACCGTCAGGGTGCCGCGCTTCCCGCCCTCGTCATAGTTCTGCACCATGAAAGTGTGGGCGACGGACAAGATCGCCGCGTCGATCTGGCGGTCCTTCCCGAGCAGGGCGGTCCCCGAAGAGTTGACGGGGTTCCACACCCAGACGGCATTGTTGCCGACGAGCCCGAGCATGTCCCCGTCCGGGCTCGAGTCGGTGTACTCCACGTCTCCCGTGACGTAGACGTAGTTCTCCGCCGCGAAGGTCGCACGCCCCTTCAACGTTCCCTCGACGAACAGATCCCCCGCACGACAGCCGTAGGCGGCCGAGAACGGCGGCTTCTCTGTGGTCGAGGTACTCCCGGTCTTCCGCGGGAACCCTATCGAGTTGCTTTCGCTGGCGCAATTGGCTGCGCCGCTGGAGGGGTGCGGCGGGCGACTACCGGTGTGGGTGTTGACGTTCCCGGCAACGTTCGGCACATTCTGCACATACACGATGTGGTTCTGCGGGACGTCAAGCGTCTGACCCACGTACACCCCAGATCCGTCGCGCTTGGCCAGCCCGCCGGACCCCGGCGTCCCGCACTCAGGGTTCGCTGTCCCCGCCGCGCCCGCCTCGTTCGGGTTCGTGTGCTTCGTCCATGGCGAGACGACCGTCATCTTGCCGTTGGCGTGGAGAGTGATCTTCGTCGGACCGGTGTAGAGGCAACCGGGATTGGGGACCTTGGTCGGGATGTCGGGCAGGGTCTCTTTCCGCAGCTCCGCGTTCGTCGCCGGCATACCGATCTTCGAGACGTTCTGCGGGTCGGTCGTGCCGTTCTCGAACCATGGCGCAGTCGTCGAGCTCTGGCGCACGTAGTTCCTGTCGCTGCCGGGGGCGTCGTACGCGGTCGTGACCTTCCCGTGGAACTCCGCCTTCCCGTTCGTGTGGATGGCGTCGTTGGAGTGGACCGGACCGTAGATCTTGTCCTGACCACCGAAGAAGATCTCGCCGCACGAGCTGGGCCGCGTGCCCTCGTAGTAGTAGAAGGCGCAGTTCAGGGTGCTGGTCGGGCTCTTCGCCTGCGGGTCCGAGACCTCGAAGTCGGTGAAGTAGAGGAAGTCGATGAACCCGCGCTGCCTGAGGTCGGCGACGATCGAGCGGGTCTGGCCACCTGAGCGTCCGGTCGAACGCACCCGCAGGATGCCGTCGGAGAGGAACTTCGAGCTGTCAACCTCGTAGCGGAACTGCGCCGTGCCGTCGCTGCCGGCGACTGTTGCCCACGGTCCGCCCGCACCCAGCGCGAAGGCAGGGTTGTCCGCGCCTACCGGCGGCATCTGGACGGGGCTGCCCGCGCTGAACGGTGCCGCGGGGTTGCCGTACGAGTAGTACGTGAGATCCGCCGCGAGCCTGCTCTCGTACTCCTCGACGCCCGCGTACGCGGCGGCGAGGGCGGCGCTCCAGCCCTGGTCGCGCTGCGACTGCCGCGCTGCGCCCGTCGCGTAGGCGATCGCCGCGACCACGAGTCCGGACAGCAGCACCGTGACACCCAGGACGAGGACGAGCGCGGCGCCCCGTTCGCGCTCCTCGACGGGGGTGCGGAGCAGGTGCGACAAGTTCACGGGAGCCTCACTCGGTCGAGGTCGCGGTTCGGGATCCCCACGGCGTTCTGCATGGTGACCTCCGCGGCGCGACCTGTGCTGTCGGCCTGCACCGTCAGCGTGATACGGACCGCTGCGATGAGGCGCTTCTGGTCGTCGGTGAACCCGCCGGCGGGCACCGCCATGGGCTTGTTCTCTTTGTCCAGGTACTGGAAGAGCGGGGGCGCTCCGACCGGGACCGCCCGGGCGATCGGGCGCACAGACGTCGGGGCAGACGCGGGAGGGAAGGCCCACGGGCTCGCGGTCGACGAGGTCTGCCAGCGAGTCTCGATCAGCCGGCGCTGCGCATCGATGGAGAACTGCACCAGCACCGGGCGCGGCTGGGCGGCGTCCGTGTCGATATAGGCGTACACCTTGATCGAGTTGGCACGGGCGTCGACGAACGCTGGCACGTTGGTCGACGCCCCCGTTGGCCTCAGCTCCGTGGTAGCGCGGACAACGCGCGTGAGCTCCTTCATCCCGGTCGAGGCCACCGTCGTCGAGTCCGTGGCCGCCCTCTCCCGCGAGAAGGTCGAGCTGAAGCCCGAGACCATGCCGACGATGAGGAGCGACACGATCGACATCAGCAGCATCGTGACCAGGAGCTCGGGCAGGGTCACCCCGCGGTCGTCGAGGTGGGGGCGCCTCACGGCGTCACCTCCGGCTGCCGGGGGTCGACGGTCACGGTCACACCGCCACCCGTCGCGGCCTTTGTGACGGTGCCCGCGACATTGGGCGAGGGGATGGTGACACGGCCCTCCGGGAGGTCCGTCACGGCGTTCACAGAGGAGCCGAAGTAGAGCCGCCAGGTGCCGTACGGCAGCGCGATCGCGACCTTCTGCCCGTTGGTCGCAGGGATCACCGAGCCGTAGGTGAGCGTCTCACCGCTCGCGCAGCCCGGGGATCCGCTGCCGGGTGACGGGACCGCCACCGCGCGCACGTATCGGTTGGTGTTGCCGACACTGGTCACCTCGACGACGCCCATGGGGAGCGGGAAGGTCGCGGTCGCGCCGGGTAATGCCGCGACGGCGTCGCCGAGGAATCCCCGATGTTCGACCCCGCCGACTGTCGCCGGCGCCCACAACGTGGGGTCCGCCGCGTCGCACTGGCCGGCGAGCGCGTGGTAGCCGGATGTGAAGGGGTGCAGGCGGAACGAGGGACGGCGAGGGTCCGCGGTGGACGTCGCGGTCGGGGCGACCCGCCCGTAGGTGCTCAGGAAGGTGATCTTGAGCGAGCCTGACGTTGGCATGGCCACCGGTCCAGCCGCATGCGGTGCCAAGTGCGTGACGTAGGTGGCGCCCTCGTCGAGCTGGAAACCGATCGACGCCGTCTCGCCCTTCTTCACGACAACGGACTGGCTCGGCTCCGCCAGCTGCCCGTCGCTCACGTGTCCGCTGCGCGACACCGACACGGTGTAGGTCTTCGGTGGCACCCGCAGCACGTAGGTGCAGCCCTGGGCGTCGGTGGGGTTGACCACGCTTCCAGCGCTGGGGCTCGCCTCGACGGTCACACCCTCGTTGCCCTGGCCGTCGGCACGGATGACGGACACGAGGATGGTGCCCTTGTCCGGATCGTTGATGTGCTCGTCGGGGTTCAAGACCGTGTCGCTGCGCACCGGGCGGGCGCCCGCCCGCATGCCCTGCCAGGTGACCGACACGTTGATGCGCTTGTACCGCAGCGCGCCAGCGCTGCCCGTGGACCCGCAGGAGAAGTCATCGTCCGGGTCGCTGACCCACTGGGTTCGACGCTCGACATGAAACGTGTCGGTGCCGACCTCGACATCACGGTCGTCGTCGAGCAGCGCGAAGATGTCAGGCGTATCACGAGCGAGGTCGATCTCCTCGGCTGCAAGATTCGCTGCGATGGCGCGCACACGCGCATCGCGGGACACGTGCAGGACGCTGATGAGCGAGTAGGCGAGGCCCGTGCTCACCAGAGCGAACAAGAACATGGCAACGAGTACCTCGGCCAGGCTGATGCCGTCATCACCGGCGCGGACGCGCCGCAGGCGGTGCCACCAGGTGTGCACGGCATTCCTCCGGGTGCTCGCGGGCCTACGGTCCCGGCTGCCGGCCGGGGCGGGTGTGACGCAAGGGTGCAGAGCATCACCGTGGTGATGCTCTGCACCCCTGGGACGCGGCGTAGAGCGTCAGTCGTCCGCGCCACCCGCGTCGGCGTCGGGACCAGTGATGACGCCCGAGTCGCTGCTGTACGTCCAGACCTTGTCCGTACCGAGGTCGGTGTGCGTCGCCGTGAGCGTGAACGACGTCGCCGTCGGGCTGACCACGGACACCGTGACGCGGTCGGTCTTGTTGTAGCCGTTGTCGTAGATCGACGTTCCGGCGGCGCTCTTGGCGGCGTTGGTCAGGCCCGCGTACGAACCGTTGTTGCTGACGGCGTACGTCTCGGCGGCGAGCGCCGCGTTCTTCAGGTCGGACTCCACCTGCGCCTCCCAGCCCCGGGTGCGCTGGTTGAGGAACGCCGGGATCGCGATCGCGGCGAGAATGCCGATGATGATGATCACGACGAGGAGCTCGATCAGGGTGAAGCCCTTGTCGGCCTCACGCTCGTTCATGGCCTTGCGGACACGAGCCATCATGCTGCTGCCCTGCTTTCGATGTCGGGATTCAGTCGCCGGCCGGTGGCCGGCGGTTCGGTAGTGCTGCATCCCGGTCATCGGGCGGACGGAGGGACCGCTTGAGCGGAGCCGCAGGTTTCACCCGGACGGCCGCGTCCATGTGGCGTACGCCTCACTCCACAAGCTCGAAGATGGAGAAGATGGGCATGTACAGCGCGACGATCATGGATCCCACGATGACGCCCAGGAAGGCGATCATCAGCGGCTCGATGAGTGAGGTGAGCTGCTCGGTGGTTGCCGTCACCTCCTCGTCGTAGAAGACCGCGACCTTCTTGAGCATGTGCTCGAGCGAACCCGAGTCCTCACCGGTGGCGATCATCTGCACGACCATCGGTGGGAACACGGCGTGCTGCGCCAAGGGAACCGACAGTGACTGTCCCTGGCGCACGCTCTGCTGGATGTCTTTGACCGCCAACTCGATGACGTAGTTACCGCTGGTCTGCCCGACGATGTCGAGTGCTTGGAGGATCGGGACGCCAGCGCCCAGCATGGTGCCGAAGTTCCGCGTGAAGCGAGCGATCGCGATCTTCTTGAACAGGTCGCCGAACACCGGGACGCGCAGGGTCAGCGGCTGCACCTTCGACCGGATGGCGTCGTCGTTCTTGTGCTTCCGCCACCAGACGCCGAATGCCACGCCGACCACGACCAGGACCGGCGCGAGCCACTTCATGACGCCCGAGAGAAACACGAGGAACTGCGTGGGCGCTGGCAGGGCTCCGCCCAGGTCGGTGAACATCTGCTCAAAGATCGGCACGATGAACAACAGCATCCCGACGACGGCGAGCAACGCCATGATCAGCACCATCACGGGATACGTCATGGCGGACTTGATCTGTGCCCGGAGCTTTACCTCAGACTCGTAGTTCTCCGCCACGGACGTGAGCGCGTCCTCGAGGAACCCGCCGATCTCGCCGGCCCGGATCATGTTGATCATCAGCGGGGGGAAGATCTCGCGGTGCTTGGTGAGCGAATCTGACAGCGATCCTCCGGTCTCGACGTCGCTGCGCACGGTCGTGAGCGCCTTCGCGAGCGGCTTGCTGTCCGTCTGTTCGGAGAGGATCGTTAGGGCCCGTAGCAAGGAGAGTCCTGCGCTGATCATCGTGGCGAGCTGCCGCGCCATGATCGCCAGGTCCTTGAGCTTCACGGAGTCGCCGAACCCGGGAAGCTTGATCTCGGCCTGCAGACCGCTGTTCGAGATCTCCGTGATCGCAATGGGAGCCATTCCCATGGAACGGAGCCGGTTGGCGACCGCCTCCTCGTTCTGCGCGTCGATCCGCCCCTTGACGACTTTCCCCGTACGGTCCGAGAGCTCGTACTCGTACGTGCGCATGACGGCCATCAGTACCCCCCGAGGGATGCGATCGTGGCGGGGCCCGAACCCTGGACGCCACCGAAGGCACCCCCCTGCGTGGTCGCGGCACCCTGACGCACACGCGACGTGCGTCCGACGAGCTTGTTGAAGTCCTCGATGTGATGGGCCTTGTCCAGGCCGACCTCGTAGGTGATCTTGCCGCGCTTGACCAGCTCCGCCAGGTTCTGGTCCATCGTGTGCATCCCGCTGTCGGCGCCGGCCTGCATCGCGGAGTAGATCTGGTGCGTCTTGCCCTCGCGGACGAGGTTGCGGATGGCCGGTGTCGCGAGCATCACCTCAGTGGCCACGACACGGCCGGTACCGTTCGCCTTCTTGGCGAGCGTCTGGCACACAACACCCTGGATCGCCGAGGCCAGCTGTGTCCGGATCTGCGCCTGCTGACCCGAGGGGAAGACGTCGATGATGCGGTCGATCGTCTGCGCGGCGTCCTGGGTGTGCAGCGTGGCGAACACGAGGTGGCCGGTCTCAGCGGCGGTGAGCGCGACCGAGATGGTCTCGAGGTCGCGCATCTCGCCGACCAGGATGATGTCGGGGTCCTGGCGCAGCACGTGCTTGAGCGCGTTCGCGAAGGAGTGCGTGTCGGCGCCGACCTCGCGCTGGTTGACGATGCACTTCTTGTGCCGGTGCAGGAACTCGATGGGGTCCTCAACCGTCATGATGTGGTCTTCACGTGTCCGGTTGGCGAGGTCGATGATCGACGCGAGAGTCGTCGACTTTCCGGATCCGGTCGGGCCGGTGACCAGGACCAGACCACGGGGCAGCCCGGCGAACGACCCAACCGAGGTCGGCACGCCCAATTCCTCCAGCGGCTTGATCTCGTAGGGGATCACGCGGAAGGCAGCACCGATCGACTCCCGCTGCTGGTACAGGTTGACGCGGAACCGTGCCAGTCCCCGCACCGCGTAGGAGATGTCGAGCTCGAGGTTCGCCTCGTACTTCTCCCGCTGCTTCTGCGTGAGGAACGAGTACAGGCTGCGACGAAGGGGCTCAGGCGTCAGGGTGCCGAACTGGTCGAGGGGTCGCAGCGCGCCGGAGATCCGGACCATGGGAGGCGCACCGGTCGTGAAGTGCACGTCGGACGCACCCAGACGGTGCATCTCGCGCAGCACCTCGTCGATGTGGACGTCACCGTCCTCCCGCCCCGGGGAGGCGCCCGTCCGGCTTGGTCCCGTGGTCGCGGCCGCGCGCGCCGGACCGGCCCCTGCCGGCGGACCGCCCGCACCCGGTACACCCACCGGTGTCGGCAGACGCATGCCGGAGGCCGGTGGGTGCTGGTGGTCCGGGGGCGGGACGCTCCCGGCCGGCACGCCGGGATACCCCTGAACCGCGGGCGCGGCGGGTACCACGTGGCTCTGCGACGGCACCGGCTGATACGTCTGACTCTGCGACGGCACCGGCTGGTACGTCGCGCCGGGTAGGGCCGCGGGCGCGTCGGGCTGCGGCCCCGCCGGTCGGTACGGAGGCAACGGCCGCGTCGGCTCCCAGGACGGCACCCTGTAGTTCTCACTCACGTCGTCTGCCTCCCAGGGGGTTCACGCACCGGCGCCCGCACGCCATGCGGGCCCGCCAACACCATCGGCCCGGGCACCGCGTGACTTGAGTTCTCGTGCGTCGCAGACGCACGTCACGCGACGACGCGCAGGATCTCCTCGATCGACGTCAGGCCGTCGGCGACCTTGTACCACCCGTCCTCGCGCAGCCGGCGCATCCCCTGCTTGACGGCCGTAGCGCCGATGTCGGCCGATGACGAGTGGGCGACGGCGTGGCGCTCGATGTCCTCGGTGACCCGCATCACCTCGTGCAGCGCCAGCCGCCCCTTGTACCCGGTGCGCGAGCACGCTGAGCACCCGGTCGGCCGGTACAGCTGGGGCAACGGCTCCCCCGGCACCCACGGGAACTGCGCGGCCTCGAGCTCGACGGGCGTCGGTTCGTACGGTTCCTTGCACTTCGTGCACAGCCGGCGCGCGAGCCGCTGCGCGACCACGCAGTCGAGGGCCGATCCGACCAGGAACGGCTCGATGCCCATCTCCGTCAGGCGTGTCACGGCCGACGGGGCGTCGTTCGTGTGCAACGTCGAGAGCACGAGGTGGCCCGTCAACGACGCCTCGATGGCGATCTGCGCGGTCTCGTGGTCGCGGATCTCACCGAGCAGCACCACGTCGGGGTCGGACCGGAGGATCGAGCGCAGGGCGGCGGCGAACGTCAGACCGGCCTTGGGATTGACCTGCACCTGGTTGATGCCCGGGAGCCGGTACTCGACCGGGTCCTCGACCGTGATGACGTTGATCTCGGGCTTCGACACCGCGTTCAGCGTCGCGTAGAGCGTCGTGGACTTGCCCGACCCCGTGGGTCCGGTCACGAGGATCATCCCGTAGGGCTTCGTGTACGACTCGCGGTACGTCTCGTAGTTGTGCTCGAGGAACGACAGGTCGCGCAGGTCGAGGCTCGCGGTGGAGTTGTCGAGGATGCGCATGACGATCTTCTCGCCCCACACCGTCGGCAGTGTCGCCACGCGCAGGTCGATCTTGCGCCCGTTGTGGGTGACGGACATGCGCCCGTCCTGCGGCTTGCGCTTCTCCGCGATGTCGATGTCGCTCATGATCTTCACGCGGCTGACGACGCCGCCGGTGATGTTCTTGGGCGAGCGCTGCGTCTCGTGCAGGACACCGTCGATCCGGTACCGCACCCGCAGGTCGTGCTCGCTGGGCTCGATGTGGATGTCGGACGCGCGGTCGGTGATGGCCTGCGTCACCAGGAGGTTGACGTAGCGGACGATCGGCGCGTCGTCGTCGACCACGTCGCCGATGCGGCTGACGTCGGTCTCCGGCTCGGCTGCCTCCTCGACGAACGCCGACGAGAGGTGCTCCATCTCGCCGTCGGCACGGCAGAACCGGTCGATCGCGCGCAGGACATTGTCGTAGGTCGCAACGACGGGAACCACGTGCAGGCCGGACAGTGTCCGCACGTCGTCGACCGCGACGACGTTGCCGGGGTCGGCGGTCGCGAGCACCAGGGCGCCACCACGCAGGGCGACGGGCAGCACGGCGTGACGCCGGCAGACGCTCTCGGACACCAGCGCGACCGCGTTGCGGTCCACCGGGTACTCGTCCAGGTCGACGAACTCCATCCCGACCTGCGCGGCCAGCGCCTGGACCAGCTGGGCCTCGGTGAGGATGCCCAGCTCGACGAGCGTGCGTCCCAGGGACGTGCCCATCGCGGTCTGCTCGTCCAGCGCGGCCAGCAGCTGCGCCTCCGTCACCAGGCCCTGGGTCAGCAGGATCTCCCCGAGCTGCTTCACGCGCACGCCTCCTCGTCCGGGGGCCCCGGTGGACCCCTCGGACGGCATCGGCAGCGCGTCGGCACGTCTGAAGCCCCACGGGCCACCCGTGCCGCGGAGCACGCCCGTGGGTCGCGCGTGCGGGTGACGTCAGCCGACGGGTGCGAGCGCGCCCGTCAGCGCGGCGTCCATCGCCGCCAGCGGCGCCGTGCGCCCGGTCATGAGCCGCACCTGCTCCGCCGCCTGGTGCAGCAGCATCCGCTCCCCGCCCACCACGCGCCCGCCGCGCGCGGCCCACGCCGCGGACAGCGCCGTGGGGCGCGGGTCGTAGCAGACGTCGAGCAGCGCACCGCGGACGGACCCGGGCAACGCCGCCGCGAGCGGGTCGGCCGCGTGCGCGGGCAGCGTGCTCACGACCACGTCGCGGCGCCCGACCTCCCCCGCCGCGTCGTCCAACCGGCACAGCCGGGGCTCGACGCCCATGCGGTGCGCAGCACGCAACAGGGCCCCGGCGCGGGCCTGGGACCGGACGTACACGCGCGGCGTGGGGCAGCCGAGCTGGGCCAACGCGGCCAGGGTGGAGGACGCGGTGGCGCCCGCCCCGACGACGGCCGCCGAGGACACTCCCCCGGTGACCCCGGCCTCCCCCAGCGCCGCGACGATCCCGTGCACGTCGGTGTTGGCCCCCGTGAGCATGCACCCGGCACCGGAGCCCTGCGGCAGCACCGTGTTGACGGCGCCCACGACCTCCGCGAGCGGCTCGACGTGGTCGAGCAGCGGGATCACGGTCTGCTTCAGCGGCATGGTGAGGCTGAGCCCCGCCCACGTGTCGTCGAGGTCCGCGAGCAGCGCGGGCAGCGCGTCCTGCGTCACGTCGACGGCGTCGTAGCGCCAGCCGTCGAGCCCCAGCGCGGTGTACGCGGCGCGGTGCAGCACGGGCGACAGCGAGTGCGCCACGGGGTGCCCCAGCACCGCGGCGCGACGTGCGGCGGTCGTCACCCGGAGTGCTCCGCCTGCCACTGGCGCAGCAGCGCGACGTTCTCCTGGTGCTCGTCGTACGTCTCGGCGAACCGGGTCTCACCGGTCTCGAGGTCGATCGCGACCCAGAACACCCAGTTGCCGGGCGCGGGGCTCAGCACGGCGTCGATCGACACGGCCCCCGGGGAGGCGATCGGCGTCGGCGGCAGACCCAGGTGCTTGTAGGTGTTGTACGGGTTGGACGGGTCCTGGGTGTTCTCCCGCGTGAGCTGCGTGCCGGAGATGCCCAGCCCGTAGGCGACGGACGCGTCGATGTCGAGCGTCATGCCGCGGTCCAGACGGTTCTCGATGGCGCGGGCCATGATCGGCCGGTCCTCGTGCATCTTGGCCTCGCGCTCCACGAGCGACGCCTTCGTCAGGACGGCCTGCCACTGGTCCTGCGGGACACCCTTGGCGGTGAGCGTCTCGACAGTCTTGGCGACCATCGGCGCGAGCACGGCCGCGGCGGACGTGTTCGGCTCGACCTGGTACGTCGACGGGAACAACCAGCCCTCGATCTTGCCACCGGCCTCGGCCGGCAGGCCGATCGCGGCGGGGTCGCCCTCGGCCGCGGCGCGCAGCTCCTCGACCGGGATGAGCGTGACCTTGTTGATGCGGGTGTAGATGTCCTCGGCGGAGAACCCCTCGGGGATCGTCACCTTCATCGAGACCCGGCTCTTCGGGTCGAGCAGGGCGCGTACCGCGTCCTCGGCCTTCATCTCCAGCAGCAGCTGGTACGACCCGGGCTGGATCCCTGCGGCGTCCGGGTTGTTGTCGAACGCCTCGCGGAACGCCCCCTCGGACGCCACGATGCCGGCGGAGTACAGCGTCGTGGCGATGGCTGCACCGGAGTCGCCGGCGTTGATGACGACCGTCGGCGCACCCGGCCGGCCGGGCCCCGGGTAGTCCGTGACCTCCTTGGACTGCGCGGAGCCGCCGAACAGCGACCCGCCCATGAGCGAGTAGACGACGTAGCCGGCGCCGGCGACGAGGATCAGCGCGACCACCAGCACGGAGATCGTGCGGCGGCGCCGCTGCTTGCGCAGGCGCTCCTCGCGCTTGCGGCCGGACGCGCGCGAGCGTCGACGCGGCTCGGGCGCACCGGGCGCACCGGCCGACCGCTCACCGCCGAACAGCTGCGTCACGCTCTCGTCCGACTTCACCGGGGCCCACCACTCCGTCTGGTTGCTCACCTGCGCGTCACTCCACAGTCGTCGTGCCGTCGCCCACAACCCCCCGGCGCGCCGTTGCGGATCGGCCGGGGTCCACCTCGACCCGTTCCCCGGGCCGACGGCCCGTGGATCTCTCCGTGTCCAGCGCGTGCTGCAGGATCACCACCGCGGCCGCCTGGTCGACGACCTGCCGGTGGCGGCGTCCGGATCGGCCGGCCGCCTGAAGCGCGTGATGTGCGGTCACCGTGCTCATCCGCTCATCCACGAGCCGGACCTGGACAGGGCCGACCGCGTGCGCCAGTGCGACAGCGTACGCGCGCGCGAGGCCCGCCGACGACCCCTCGGCGCCGGAGAGGTGCCGCGGGAGCCCGACGTACACGACATCGGCACCCCGTTCGCGCGCCTCCTGCGCGATCGCGGCGACGTCCGCGGCCGTCGAGGCGGGCTTGCCGGCGGCACGCGCGAGCGTCGCGACCGGGGTCGCGAGCGTGCCGTCGGGGTCGCTCGTCGCGACCCCGACGCGCACGGACCCGACGTCCACCGCGAGCCGCACGGCACGCGTCACGGCATCGAGGTCACCCCGGTCGCTCGGCACGACGTCAGCCCCGGACCGCCGCGACGACGCCCTCGAGCGCCTCGGTCAGCCGGCCGGCGTCGGTGCCGCCGCCCTGCGCCACGTCGTCCTTGCCGCCGCCCCCGCCACCGAGCACGCCGGATGCGGTCCGCACCAGCACACCGGCACGGTGGCCCGCCTCGCGCGCCGCGGCGTTCGTCGCGACGACGACCACGGGACGGCCCTTCGCGACGCCGCCGACGGCCACGACCGCGGGCGACGCCTCACCGAGGCGGCCCCGCACGTCGAGCGCCAGCGTGCGCAGGTCGTCGGGTGCGGCGACCTCGCCCGCGTCGTGGGCGACGACGAGCGCGGTGCCGACCTGCGTCGCACCCGCCGCGAGCGTTCCGGCGGCCGCGAGGAGCTGTGCCTGGCGCAACGCGGCCAGCTGCTTCTCGGACTCGCGCACCCGCGTCAGCAGGGACGACACGCGGTCCCCGAGCTCGTCGGGGCGCGCCCCGAGCAGCCCGGAGAGCTGGCTGACCAGGGCGCGCTCCTTGGCCTGGTACCCGTAGGCGGAGTCGCCGACGAGGGCGTCGACGCGCCGCACGCCGGACCCGATGGACGACTCCCCCAGGAGCGTCACCAGGCCGAGCTCGCCGGACCGGCGCACGTGGGTGCCGGCGCACAGCTCGCGCGACCAGTCCCCGCCGATCGACACGACCCGGACCTCGTTGCCGTACTTCTCGCCGAACAGCGCCATCGCACCCAGGGCGCGCGCCTCGTCGATCGCCATGACGCGGTCGGTCACCTCGAGGTCGTCCTGCAGCCGCTCGTTGACGCGCCCCTCGATCTGGGACAGCGACGAGCCGGGCACACCGGAGCCGGAGCGGAAGTCGAACCGCAGCCGGCTCGGCGCGTTCTCGGACCCGGCCTGCGTCGCGGTGTCGCCCAGCTCCTCGCGCAGCGCCTTGTGGACCATGTGCGTCGCGGTGTGGGCGCGCGCGATCGCACGCCGACGCGCGGTGTCGATCGTGGCGGTGCCGGCGTCGCCGAGCGTGAGCGTGCCGTCGACGAGCCGCCCGTGGTGCACCGACAGGCCCTTGATCGGCGCCTGCACGTCGTCGACCTCGACGATGCCGCCGCCCTCGAGGCTGATCGTGCCGGTGTCGGCGAGCTGACCGCCCGCTTCGGCGTAGAACGGCGTGACGTCGAGCACGACCTGGACGTGCGCGGGCGCGGTGGCCGCCGGCGCGGGCACCCCGTCGACGAGCAGACCGACGACCCTGGCCTGGGCCGTGGTGTCGGTGTACCCGACGAACGTGACCGGGCCGCCGTTCTCGCTGCTCAGCGCCTGGTGCAGCTGCTGGTACGCGCTGGTGTCGGCGTGGCCGGTCTTCTTGGCCAGCGCGTCCGCGCGGGCACGCTCGCGCTGCGCCTGCATCAGGGTGCGGAACGCCTGCTCGTCGACGCTGACGCCGTGCTCGGCCGCCATCTCCAGCGTCAGGTCGATCGGGAAGCCGTAGGTGTCGTGCAGCGCGAACGCCTGCTCACCGGTCAGCACGACGCCGCCCTGGCCGCCGGACGCCTTCGCCTTGGTGACGGCGCCCTCGAAGATCGTCGTGCCGGCCGTCAGCGTGCGGAGGAACGCGTCCTCCTCGCCGTACGCGATCTGCGCGATGCGGTCGAAGTCCCGCGCGACCTCCGGGTACGACGCGCTCATCAGGTCGCGGCTGATCGGCAGCAGCTCGGGCAGCGCGGCCTCCTCGACGCCGAGCAGACGCATGGAGCGCACCGTGCGGCGCACGAGCCGGCGCAGCACGTAGCCACGTCCCTCGTTGGACGGCGAGACGCCGTCGCCGATGAGCATGAGCGACGAGCGCACGTGGTCGCCGATCACGCGCAGCCGCACGTCGTCCTCGCCGCCCGCGCCGTAGCGCCGGCCCGTCAGCTCGGCCGCGCGCTGGATGACCGGGAAGACCTCGTCGGTCTCGTACAGGTTGTTCTTGCCCTGCAGCAGGTACGCGATGCGCTCGAGGCCCGCGCCGGTGTCGATCGCCTTGCGCTCGAGCTCGCCCAGCAGCGGGTAGTCCTTGCCCCGCCCCTCGCCGCGCACGAACTGGTCGAAGACCAGGTTCCAGATCTCGAGGTACCGGTCGCCGCCGGGGTCGACCGTGCCGCCCTCCGCCTCGGGACCGAACTCCGGGCCGCGGTCGTAGTGCCACTCCGCGCAGGGACCGGCGGGGCCGGGCTGGCCGGTGTCCCAGAAGATCTCCTCGCGCGGGAGCCGCACGATGTGACGCTGGTCGACGCCGACGCGCACCAGCGCGTCCGCGGACTCGGCGTCCTCGTTCCAGATCGTCACCCACAGCCGGTCGCCGTCGAGCCCGAGACCCCCGGACTCCTGGGGGGCCGTGAGGAACTCCCAGGCCAGCTCGATGGCACCGGTCTTGAAGTAGTCGCCGAACGAGAAGTTCCCCATCATCTGGAAGAACGTGCCGTGCCGCGTGGTGCGGCCGACGTTCTCGATGTCGTTCGTGCGGATGCACTTCTGCACGCTCGCGACCCGGGGCCAGGGCGCGTCCTGCGTGCCGAGGATGTACGGGATGAACGGCACCATGCCGGCGATCGTGAAGAGGATCGACGGATCCGGGGAGATGAGCGGCACGGACGGCGCGATGGCGTGGTCCTTGCTCGCGAAGTAGTCGAGCCAGCGCTGGCGGATCTCGGCGGTGCGCATGTCGTCCTCGTCAGGTGCGGTCCGCCGCCGGAGGGCGGCGGACGGTTCGGGTGGGCCGGGTACGGCCCGGGTGGTGCGGGCTCACGCTCAGAAGAACGGGGCCTGCTCGTCGTCGTCGGGGTCCGTGGTGGGTTCGTCGGCCCAGCCCCGGGCGCTCAGGTCGCCGGCCAGGGTCCCGGCGGCCGGGCGGCCGAACGCCTCGCGCAGCTCGGCGCGGTGCCGCGGGGCGTTGGCCCGCACGGTGTCGACGTCGACGTCGCCGACGAGCGCCTCCAGGAGCTCCGCCTCACGCTCGGCGACCCCGCTGCGGAAGTCCTCGCGGGCGGCGCGCAGCGCCTGGCCCACGCGCACGGCCCCCGCGACGGCGTCCGTCGATCCCGGCGGCGCGTAGTGCGCCACCAGCCGACGGCCCTGCCGCACGACCACGACCGTGAGGGCCGCGCCCACGCCGACCCAGAACAGGCGCCTCATCGCACGCCACCGCCGGCGCGCAGCCCGGCCAGGGCCCGGCGCACGCCGTACGAGAAGGCGGCGACCTTGAGCAGCGGGGCGCCGACGGTCGCCGTGACCAGCGACGTCAGGGCGGAGACGTTCTCCCCGACCTGGGCCGCGGCGGTCGTGACGGTGTCGACCTTGTCGATCTGCGTCGCGGAGGACGCGACGACGCGGGCCGTCTCGTCCAGCACCGGCAGCGCGTGGTCGGTGATCTCCTTGACGGAGGTGCGGGTCTCGTCCAGCACGTCGGCGAGCCGCAGCAGCGGGCGCGCGACGAACCCGACGAGAGCCACGAACGCGATCGCGGCGATGAGCCCCGCGACGTCACCGATCGACACCATGTCCGACACTCCTCACGCCTGGGTCCTCGTCCGGTTCCGGACCACGTCACCCTACCCGCGCGCCGGTGCCGCACCACGCGCGGCGCGGGCGTGCGTCGTCCGGACGCGCGAACGCCCCGCCGGCACAGGTGCGCGGCGGGGCGTCCGTCGGGAGGAACGGGTCAGCGGGCGTAGTACTCGACGACCAGCTGGACCTCGCACGTCACGGGGACCTCGGCGCGCTTGGGGCGACGCACCAGCGTGGCGCTGAGCTTCTCGAGCTGGACCTCGAGGTAGCCCGGCACGGCCGGCAGCACGTCGCGGTGGGCACCGGCGGCGGCGACCTGGAACGGCACCGTGGCCTGCGACTTCGGCTTGATCTGGAGGGTCTGGCCCTCCTTCACGCGGAACGACGGGCGGTCCACGATCTTGCCGTCGACGAGCACGTGACGGTGCGTGACCGTCTGGCGCGCCTGCAGGATCGTGCGGGCGAACCCGGCGCGCAGCACCAGGGCGTCCAGACGCGTCTCGAGGTCCTCGACGAGGGCCTCACCGGTCAGGCCCGGGGCCTTGCGGGCGTTCTCGTACGCCTTGGCGAGCTGCTTCTCGCGCAGCGCGTACTGCGCGCGCAGACGCTGCTTCTCGCGCAGCCGCACCGCGTAGTCCGACTCGGTGCGGCGACGGGCGCGGCCGTGCTCACCCGGGGGGTAGGGGCGCTTCTCGAAGTGCTTGACGGCCTTGGGCGTCAGGGCCAGGCCGAGCGCGCGGCTCAGGCGGACCTGGCGACGCGAGCGGGTCACGTTGCTCACAGAGGTACTTCCTGTCGTGTCGATGGACGAGCACACCCGCGCACCGGACGAGGTCCGGACGGAAAGGGTTCCGGCGGGCGTGGGGCCGACCACTGGTGCGGCGCCCAGACCGTCGCAGGACGGTCGGCGCCACGGGCTAGGGCCCCAGGTGCTGCTTGCTGGTGGTGCTCGTGCGGCGGACCGCACGATCGCCCGCACGCGGCGGACGACCGGTCCATGCTACCCGACGACCACCGTCCGACCGACCGCGGCGTGCGCACACCGACCGTCACCCGCCGGACGTGCCCGAGCCCGACCGCGTCCCGGGGTCGAGGATCGAGCGGATCCGCGTCAGCCGCTCCCCCACCGACCGCTCGAACCCGCGGTCCGACGGCTCGTAGTAGCGCGTGCCGGCCAGCTCGTCCGGCAGGTACTGCTGCGGGGCGACCGCGTGCGGCTCGTCGTGCGCGTAGCGGTAGCCCTTGCCGTGGCCCAGCCCCTGCGCACCCGCGTAGTGGGCGTCGCGCAGGTGGGGCGGGACGCTGCCGATCCGGCCCGCCCGCACGTCGGCGAGCGCCCGGTCGATGCCGAGGTACGCGGCGTTGGACTTCGGGGCCGTCGCCAGGTGCACGACCGCCTCGGCCAGGATGATCCGCGCCTCCGGCATCCCGATCAGCGCGACGGCCTGCGCGGCCGCGACCGCGGTCTGCAGCGCGCTGGGGTCGGCCATGCCGACGTCCTCCGCCGCCGAGATGACGATGCGGCGCGCGATGAACCGGGGGTCCTCCCCCGCCGCGATCATCCGCGCCAGGTAGTGCAGCGACGCGTCGACGTCGGAGCCGCGGACCGACTTGATGAACGCGCTGATGACGTCGTAGTGCTGGTCGCCGTCGCGGTCGTACCGCACGGCCGCGACGTCGATCGCGCGCTCCATGGTGGCGAGGTCGACCGTGGCGGGCGTCGCGTCGTCGGCCGCAGGGCCACGGTCCGCGAGCGCCGCCCCGGCGGCCGCCTCGAGGATCGTCAGCGCCTTGCGGGCGTCGCCACCCGCGAGGCGCAGCAGGTGGTCGAGCGCGTCGTCGTCCAGCGCGACGGAACCCGCCAGGCCCCGCTCGTCGCGGACGGCACGCTCGACGAGGGCGCGCACGTCGTCCGTGGTCAGGGGCTGCAGCGTGAGCAGCAGGGAGCGTGACAGCAGCGGGGAGTTGACCGAGAACGACGGGTTCTCCGTGGTGGCGGCCACGAGCGTGACCCACCTGTTCTCGACGCTGGGCAGCAGCGCGTCCTGCTGGGCCTTGGTGAAGCGGTGGACCTCGTCGATGAACAGCACGGTCTCCGACCCGTCGGACGCGAGCCGGCGCCGGGCGTCCTCGACCACGGCCCGCACGTCCTTGACGCCCGCGGTGACGGCGGACAGCTCGACGAAGCGCCGCCCCGAGGTGCTGGCGACGAGGTAGGCCAGGGTCGTCTTGCCGGTCCCGGGCGGCCCCCACAGGATCACCGACGACGGTGCCGCGCGGCGCGACGCCTCGTCGGCGGGCTCGACCAGGCGGCGCAGCGGCGAGCCCGCCACGAGGAGGTGCCCCTGGCCGGCGACCTCGGCGAGGGTGCGGGGTCGCATGCGCACCGCGAGGGGGGCCCCGGCGCCGGGCGCGGGCAGCCCCTGCGCGGTCGAGACGACCGCGTCGAACAGGTCCATGCCTGCGAGCCTACGCACCGCCGGCGACAGCACCGCGCACGGTCACGGCGGCGCACGACGCGGCGTCCGCGGCCCGTGACATGCGCCGGTGGCCACCGACCTGCGAGCATGGCGGGCGTGTTCGCACGCCTGGGTCGCACGGTCGCCCACCACCCGCGCCTGACCGTCGTCGTCTGGCTGGTGCTCACGGTCGTGGGCTACGGCCTCGCCGTCCAAGGTCTGCACGGCGAGAGCCTGTTCGACCGCGTCGCTGCCGGAGGGCCCGGGGTCCCGGGCGCCGAGTCGACCCGCGGCCAGCAGATCCTCGCGGACGAGCGGACCACCGGACCCGCGGTGAACCTCGTGCTGACGGGCATCGACCCGGCGGACCCCGCGGTCGGCCCCGCCCTCGAGGAGGCGCGGGCGCAGGTCGCGGCGGTGCCCGGGGTGGCGTCCGTGATCGACCCCCTGGTGCTCCCCGGCGGTGTGCAGAGCCCGGCGGCTGCGCCGCTGCTGGCGCAGGACGGCGACGGGTTCCTCGTGGTCGTCGAGCTGGAGCCTGACCTGCCGGCGGACCAGCAGACCGCCGCGCTCGAGGACGTCGAGCAGCGGCTGCGCGAGGTCCCCCAGGACCTGCGGGAGGTCGCACCGGACGTGCGCGGCGTCGTGGGTGCCGAGCACCTCGTCGTCGACGAGATCACGCAGCAGGTCGAGGACGACCTGCGCACCGGTGAGGTCGTCGCGCTGCCGATCGCGCTGCTCATCATGGTCGTCGTCTTCGGCGGGTTCCTCGCCGCCGCGATGCCGATGGCCGGGGCGCTCGCCTCCATCGCCGGCGGTCTGGGCGCGCTGCTGGCGCTCACGTACGTGATGGACGTGGACGCGTCGGTCGTCAACGTCGTCACCGTGCTCGGCCTGGGCCTGTCCATCGACTACGGCCTGCTGATCGTGTCGCGTTTCCGCGAGGAGCTGCAGCGCGCGGTCGGGACGGACGACGGTGCGGGGGCTCGGCGCCGCCGCGGGGACGGACCGGTGGTCGCGGCCGTGGAGCGGACGATGGCGACCGCCGGGCGGACCGTCGTGTTCTCGGCCGTGACCGTCGCCGTGTCGATCGCGGGGCTGCTGGTGTTCCGCCCGGACATCCTGCGGGCCGTCGGTGCCGGCGGCGTGGCGGTCGTGCTCGTGGCGGTCGCCACGGCGATCACCCTCGTCCCGGCCCTGCTGACGCTGACGGGCCGCCGCCTGTCGCGCCCGGGACTGCTGGCGCGGATCCCCCTGCTGCGCCGCGCGTCGGACGTGCAGCGCGAGGAGGGCGCGTTCTCGACCCTGGCCGCCCGGGTCCAGCGCCACCCCTGGTGGGTCATGGTGGGGTCCGTCGCGCTCCTGGTGCTGCTGGCCTCCCCGGCGCTGCGCATGGAGCTGCGGATCAGCGGGCTGGAGCTGCTGCCCGCGGGCACCACGCAGCGCGAGTACGTGGGTGACCTGGAGGAGAACTACCCGGCGGCGGCGGCACCCGCCGTGACCGTGGTCGCCGCGACGTCGCTGGCCGAGGCCACCGCGTGGGCCGAGGAGCTCGCGGACCTGCCGGACGTGGCGTCCGTCGACCCGCCGGCCGAGCTGGGCTCGTACGTCGTCATCGGCGTCCGGGCGGACACCACCGACCCCGGCGGGTCGGTCGCGGCGGACGTCGTGCGGGAGGTCCGCGACGTCCCGGCGCCGTTCGAGCGGTGGGTGGTCGGGCAGGCCGCGTCGCAGATCGACTTCACGGCGGCACTCGTGGAGCGCGCACCGGTCGCGCTGGCCGTGGTCGGCGTGGCGACGCTGCTGCTGCTGTTCCTCATGACGGGGTCGGTGGTGATCCCGGTCAAGGCACTGCTGACCAACGTGCTGTCGATCCTCGCCTCGCTGGGCGTGCTGGTCTGGGGCTTCCAGGACGGGCACCTCGAGGGTCTGCTGGGCTTCACGTCGACGGCAGGCATCGAGACGTACGTGCTGGCGCTCGTCGTCGCCTTCGCGTTCGGCCTGGCGATGGACTACGAGGTCTTCCTGCTCTCGCGCGTCAAGGAGCTGCACGACGAGGGGCTGCCGACCGACGCCGCGGTGCGGCTGGGGCTGCAGCGCTCCGGGCGGATCATCACGTCGGCCGCCGCCATCATCATCGTGGTGTTCACCGGGTTCGTGGCCGGTGACCTGGTGGTGATCAAGCAGGTCGGGTTCGCGCTGGCGTTCGCGGTGCTGATCGACGCGACGGTCGTCCGCCTGTTCCTGGTGCCGGCGACGATGACGGTCCTGGACCGCGCCAACTGGTGGGCCCCGCGCCCCCTGCGCCGGCTGTACGACCGGTTCGCGATCCTGCACTGAGCCGTCGAGCGGCGCGGGCAGGGGGCCGACGGGCCGTCAGGCGACCAGGCCCTGCCCACCGTCGACGAAGACCTCGGTCCCCGTCACGTGTCGCGCCGCGTCGGACACCAGGAACGCGATGACGTCGGCCACCTCCTGCGGCGAGCCGGGCTCCTCCCCCGTGAGCGGGATCTGCCCCTGCGGGTACTGCGCCGGCAGCCCGAGGTCGTCCGTGCCCCGCTGCTCGGTGTTGTCGTCGATGTTCGTCTCGATGGCGCCGGGGCACACCGCGTTGACGCGCACCCCGCGCGGGCCGAGCTCGACCGCCGCCATGCGGGCGAACGCGACCTGACCCGCCTTACTCGTGGCGTACGCGGACGCCCCGGGCGTCGTGAAGGTCCGGGTCCCGTTGATGGACGACACCACGACGACGGCCCCGCCCTGACGCAGCAGCAGCGGCAGCGCGTAGCGCAGGGTGAGGAACGTCCCGGTGAGGTTGGTGCCGAGGGTGGCCTGCCACTCCTCCGGCTCGATCTCCTCCAGCGGCGCCCACACGCCGTTGACGCCCGCGTTGGCCACGACCACGTCGAGGCGGCCCAGCTCGCGCTCGACGCGTGCGTAGACCTCGCGCACCGCCGCGGCGTCCCCGACGTCGGCGGCGACGGGCAGCACGCGCCCGCCGGCCGCGCGGACCTCCGCGGCGACGTCGTCGGCGCTCTCCTGGCGGTGCCCGACCGCGACGACGGTCGCACCGTCCTGCGCCAGGCGCACCGCCGTCGCCCGTCCGATGCCCGATCCCGCGCCCGTGACCAGCGCGACCTTGCCGTCCAGCGTCATCGTGCTCCCTCCCTCGACGTCACGGTCGACGGTAACCACGCCCGGCGCGGACCGCCCGGTGAGCGCCGTGGCGGAGCCAGGGGCACGTCAGGGGCGTGCGGCACCCGGCGGCCCGTAGCCCGCGTTCTCGACGTCGACCCGGAATCCGAGTGCCCCGTAGACGCGGCGTGCGGGTGCGTTGTCGGCGTACATGCCCAGCGACACCCAGGGCGCGCCGCCCTCGAGCGCCCGGCGCGTCGCCACCGCCGCCAGCGCGGTGCCCAGCCGGCGGCCGCGCGCATCGGGGACGACGCCCAGTCCGTGCAGGTGCATCGAGGGGACGTCGGTGCCGCCGCGCACCGCCACACCGATCACGCCCAGCAGGCGTCCGCCGGCCGGGTCGCGGACACCCCACCACGCCGCGTCGTCGGGGGCCCCGGGCCGCGCGTGGGTGGTCGGGTTCGCCACGTCGAGGCAGGCCGCGATCGCGGCGGCGTCGCGGTGGACGTCGAGCAGGACGACGCCGTCCTCACCGGGCTGCACCCCGGGCGGCACGTCGCACGAGAGCCGGTCCCACAGCGTGCTGGGCACGACGCCGGCGGCCGCGAGGTCCGCCGGCGCGACGGGCACGGCGCGTGGCACGGTGGCCCAGCGCAGCCCCGGGCCCTGGCGCCGCAGCGCGTCGGGGACGAGCCCTCGGAGCTCGTCGTGCGCCCCGACGGCCCACAGGAAGGGACCGTGCGCGAGCTCGCGCACCAGGACCGCCGCCGCGGCGCCCTGCGCGAGCACCGCGGCGTCGGCCCAGTCGTGCCGTTGGTCCAGCACGTCCCGCCGGCTCCGCAGCACGGCGGGCAGCCGGTCCAGGAGCCGGTGGCTCACCCCTCGGCGGTCGGTGCCTGGCCGGCGGCCGGCTGGGCGGCCTTGGGACGCGTGTCGACCCCGGTCTCGCGGCGCTGCTCGGGCGAGATGGGGGCCGGTGCCCCGGTGAGCGGGTCGTACCCGCCACCGGACTTGGGGAAGGCGATGACCTCACGGATCGACTCGGAGCGCGTGAGCAGGGCGACGATCCGGTCCCAGCCGAACGCGATGCCGCCGTGCGGCGGTGCACCGAACGCGAACGCGTCGAGCAGGAAGCCGAACTTCTCCTGGGCCTCCTCCTGCCCGATGCCCATGACCTCGAAGACGCGCTGCTGCACGTCGCGCCGGTGGATACGGATCGAGCCGCCGCCGATCTCGTTGCCGTTGCACACGATGTCGTAGGCGTACGCGAGCGCCGCGCCCGGGTCCTCCTCGAAGCGGTCGATCCACTCGGGGGTGGGCGACGTGAACGCGTGGTGCACAGCCGTCCACGCGCCCTTGCCGACGGCGACGTCGTCGTCCTCGCCCGTGGGCTTGAACAGCGGCGCGTCGACGACCCACACGAACGACCAGGCGTCCTCGTCGATCAGACCGCCGCGGCGGCCGATCTCCAGGCGGGCGGCGCCCAGCAGCGCACGCGCCTCGCTCTGCTTGCCGGCGGCGAAGAAGACCGCGTCACCCGGGTTGGCGCCGACCGCGGCCGCCAGCCCGGCGCGCTCCTGCTCGGTGATGTTCTTGGCGACCGGGCCGCCGAGCTCGCCGTCCTCGCCGACCGTGACGTACGCCAGGCCCTTGGCCCCGCGCTGCTTGGCCCACTCCTGCCAGGCGTCGAACCCGCGGCGGGGGGTGCTCGCACCGCCCGGCTGCACGACGGCCCCGACGTACGGCGCCTGGAAGACCCGGAACGGGGTGTCGGCGAAGTACGCGGTGAGGTCGGTCAGCTCGAGGCCGAAGCGCAGGTCGGGCTTGTCCGTGCCGAAGCGGCGCATCGCGTCCGCGTAGGTCATGCGCGGGATCGGCGTCGGGATGGTGTACCCGATCAGCTCCCACAGCGACGTCAGCACGGCCTCGGCGAGCTCGATGACGTCGTCCTGGTCGACGAAGCTGGCCTCGACGTCGAGCTGCGTGAACTCCGGCTGGCGGTCCGCGCGGAAGTCCTCGTCGCGGTAGCAGCGGGCGATCTGGTAGTACCGCTCGAGGCCGCCGACCATCAGCAGCTGCTTGAACAGCTGCGGGGACTGCGGCAGCGCGTACCAGCTGCCCGGGGCCAGACGCGCCGGGACGACGAAGTCGCGCGCGCCCTCGGGCGTGGACCGCGTCAGCGTGGGGGTCTCGACCTCGACGAACCCGCGCTCGTCAAGCACGGCGCGCGCGGCACGGTTGACCTGGGCGCGCAGCCGGATGGCGTGGGCCGGGGCGGGACGCCGCAGGTCGAGGTAGCGGTGGCGCAGGCGCGCCTCCTCCCCGACGGGCTCGTCGACGGACGCCGAGACCTGGAACGGCAGCGGCGCGGACTCGTTGAGGACGACGACCTCGTGCGCGACGACCTCGATCTCGCCGGTGGCGAGGTTCGGGTTCTCGTTGCCCTGCGGGCGGCGCCCGACCTCACCGGTGACCTGCAGCACGTACTCCGCACGCAGCCCGTGCGCGACGGCCTCGTCGCGGATGACGACCTGGGCGATGCCCGAGGCGTCGCGCAGGTCGACGAACGCGACCCCGCCGTGATCGCGCCGACGGTCCACCCAGCCCGTGAGGGTGACGGTGGTGCCGATGTGCTCGGCACGCAGCGAGCCGGCGGTGTGGGTGCGCAGCACGGAAGGTCCTTCAGGTCGGGGATCCGCGCCCGGACGGACGCACCCCCGATCATAGGTGCGCCGACGGTGCCCGGCCCACGCGGACGACCACCTCGCGACCACCCCGCACGCACCCGCCCCGGGCGGCCACGGCCCTCAGAAGAGGCTGGGCTGCAGCTCAGTCGCCGCCGGCGGCGCCGTGTCCCGGTCCCTCCCCCGGCGCACGCCGCCCCCGACGTCCTGGGGTGCGCGGTCCAGCCCGTGCCGTGCTAGCAGCGGTCGCACCCGCGCGGCCAGCCAGGCGCCGTACTCGGCGTGGGCGTACGACCCGCCCCGGTACACCCGGTCGTAGCCGGCCACCAGGTCGGGCCGCTCCCGCCGCAACCATGCGAGGAACCACTCCCGGGCGCCCGGCCGCAGGTGCAGCGGCAGCACGGTGGCCCGCTGCGCCCCGGCCTCGGCGACGGCGGCGAGCAACCGGTCCAGGTGGTCCGTGGAGTCCGTCAGCCACGGCAGCACCGGCGCGACCATGACGTGCACCGGCAGCCCGGCGTCCCGCACCGCGCCGACCAGCGCCAGACGCGCCCGGGCCGTCGGCGTGCCGGGCTCCAGGCTCTGCTGCAGGTCGTCGTCGAGGACGGCGAGGGAGACGGCCAGCGAGACCGGCACGTCGCGGGCGGCCGCGGTGAGCAGCGGCAGGTCCCGGCGCAGCAGGGTGCCCTTGGTGAGGACGGACAGCGGTGTGCCCGAGCCCGCGAGCGCGTCGATGATCCCCGGCATCAGGGCGTACCGACCCTCGGCCCGCTGGTACGGGTCGGTGTTGGTGCCGAGGGCGACGTGCTCGCGCCGCCACGACGGTCGCCCGACCTCGGCGCGCAGCACCTCGGCGACGTTGGTCTTGACGACGATCTGGGTGTCGAAGTCCTTGCCCGCGTCGAGGTCGAGGTAGCGGTGGGTGCCCCGGGCGAAGCAGTAGGCGCACGCGTGCAGGCAGCCGCGCATCGGGTTCACGGTCCACCGGAACGGCACAGCCGACGCGTCCGGCACCCGGTTGAGGGCCGTGCGGCACAGCACCTCGTGGAAGGTGACGCCGGCGAAGTCCGGCGTGCGCACGCTGCGCACGAGCCCGGGCATCGTCCGCAGGTCGAGCCCGGGCAGCGCGTCGCCGTCCCCCGCACCGACCTTCTGCCCGTCCCATCGCACCCGGCCATTCGAACACATGTTCGACCGGGTGTCGAGAGGTCCGGGCCCGCGCGGCCGGCCCGGCGGTGCGGGCGGCCCGGCGGTGCGGTCGGTGGTGGCCGTCAGCCGGCCGCGACGACGCGCGGGCGCAGGTCGTCCGCCGGCGGGGCCCACGTCGCGGCGTCGGCGGGGACCTGCTCGCCCGAGCGGATGTCCTTCACCTCGTCGTGCGCCGGTGCGCCGTCGTCGGTCGTGTCGCCGACGAACCACACGAAGGGGATGCCGCGGCGGTCGGCGTGCTTGATCTGCTTGCCGAACTTGGCGGCGCTGGGCGCCACCTCGACGGGGATCCCCCGCGCCCGCAGCGCGGCGGCGACGGCGTCGGACCGCGAGCGCCTCTCCTCCGACGTGACCGCGACGAGCACCGCGGTCGGCACCGAGCGCGTCGCGCGCACGAGGCCGGCGGACAGCAGCCGGGACACCAGCCGGGACACGCCGATCGACAGGCCGACGCCCGGGTAGGTCTGGTTGCCGTCCGACGCGAGCGTGTCGTACCGGCCGCCGGAGCAGATGGAGCCCAGGTCCTCGTGCCCGACCAGCACGGTCTCGTAGACCGAGCCGGTGTAGTAGTCCAGGCCGCGGGCGATCCTCAGGTCGGCCACGACCACCCCGGGGGCGCGCTCGGCCGCGGCGGCGACGAGCGCACCGAGCTCGCCGAGCCCCTCCTCCAGCAGGTCGTTCGACGCCCCGTGGCGTGCCGCGAGCGCGCGCACACGGTCGACGACGGCGGCGTCGTCGCCGCTGATCGCGGCGAGCTCCAGGCAGGCGCCGGCCTGCTCGGGCGCGGCGCCGGCCTCCTCGACGAGCAGCGCCGCGACCGCCTCCGGGCCGACCTTGTCGAGCTTGTCGATGCCGCGCAGCACGGCCTCGACGTCATCCAGGCCCAGGCCGCGGTAGAAGCCTTCGGCGACCTTGCGGTTGTTGACGAGGATCCGCACCGGCGGCACGCCCAGGTCGCGCAGCGCACCGAGCGCGTCGGCCATGACCAGCGGGAGCTCGACCTCGTAGTGGTAGGGCAGCGCGCCGGCGCCGACGACGTCGATGTCGGCCTGCACGAACTCGCGGAACCGTCCGTCCTGGGGCCGCTCGCCACGCCACACCTTCTGGATCTGGTAGCGGCGGAACGGGAAGGCCAGGTGCCCGGCGTTCTCCAGCACGTACCGCGCGAACGGCACGGTGAGGTCGAAGTGCAGGCCCAGCTGGCCCGCGCGGTCCGGTGCCGCGTCCGGGTCCTCCTGCAGGCGCCGCAGCACGTAGACCTCCTTGGAGGTCTCCCCCTTGCGCAGCAGCTGGTCCAGCGGCTCGACGGCCCGTGTCTCGATCCCGGCGAAGCCGTGCAGCTCGAACGTGCGGCGCAGCACGTCGAGGACGTGCTGCTCGACGATGCGCCCGTCGGGCAGCCACTCGGGGAATCCGGACAGGGGTGTGGGTCGCGCCATGGGCACGATGATCCCAGAACGCGGCGCCCGGTCCCGCACCCCTTCCGGGACGTGGGCGATGGCGTCCCGGAAGGGTCAGCGCTGCCGCGGCAGGTACGGGTTGGTCGCCAGCTCGGTCGCCACGTCGGTGGCGGGGCCGTGACCCGGCAGCACGCGGGACCCGCGCGGCAGGGCCGCCACGACGTCGCGCAAGGTCGCGAGCATGGCGTCGTCGTCGCCGCCCGGCAGGTCGGTGCGGCCGATGCCGCCGGCGAACAGCACGTCGCCGGACAGCACGACGGGGTCGGCCTCGCCGGCGTCGACGAGGTAGAGCGTGGAGCCCTCGGTGTGGCCGGGGGCGTGCCGTGCGACGACCCGGACCCCGCCGAGGTCGAGGTCGAGGTCACCCGTCCGGCCCACCCCCGCGCGACCGAACGGCTGGACCTGCTGCGGCTGCTGCCACGTGGCGGGCTCGACACCGACGGCTCGCAGGGCCTGGGCGAGCGGTCCGCGCGGGTCGTGGCGCGGGTCGAGGACCCCGAGCGTGCCGAACGGGTCCGCCAGCCGGTACTCGTCCCCGGCGTGCAGCAGCACGGGCACGTCGAAGGCGTGGGACAGCCCGGCCGCGTCCCACGTGTGGTCCGCGTGCCCGTGCGTGAGGAGCACGCCGCGGGGCCGCAGCCCGTGGCGTGCGACGAGCTCGCGGACCGGCTCCGCCGTGCCGGCGCCCGGGTCGACGACCGCGCAGTCACCGTCCGGGGCGACGAGGACGGAGCACCGCGCGGCGAAGACGGTCGCGACCACCGTGAGGATCTGCATGCCCCGCACGCTAGACGAGGCCCCCGGCGTGCGCTGCACGGGCACCCGCGGCTGACGTCGACGCGCACAGGACCGGACCACACGCCGTGGTCAGCGTGCGCGACGAGGGCCCGGGCTTGCCTAGACTGTCCCGGGGTCCGGCGCGTCTGCGGCGGTGGCACGTGGGACGGCAGCGGTGCAGCGGCGACGCGCACGTGCCGGCGGCACGACGAGACTGAGGGAGAACGGTGTCTTCGAAGCGCGAGCGCGAGCAGGAGCGCCGTCGGCAGGAGAAGCAGCACGCGCGCATGCTCGAGGCGCAGCGCGCGCGCCAGAGGCGCGCCCGCGTCGTCGCCGGCGGCGTGGCCGGCGCGCTGGCGCTCGGCCTGGGGACGGTGGCCGTCGTCGGTCTGACGCGCGACGACGCGCCGACGTCGGCCGCACCGCAGGACGCACCCTCCGCCCCCGCGACCTTCCCCGCCCGGACGGGCAACGGCGGCGTCGCGCCCGACGCGGCGCTGGCCGAGGCGCGCACCTGGTCCGGGACGCTGAGCACCTCCGCCGGTGAGATCGGCGTCGAGCTCGACGGCGCGGCCGCGCCGCAGGCCGTCGCGAACTTCGTGACGCTCGCCGACGAGGGGTACTTCGACGGCACGCTGTGCCACCGGCTCGTGACGCAGGGCATCCACGTGCTGCAGTGCGGCGACCCGACGGCCACCGGCATGGGCGGCCCGGGATACTCGTGGGGGCCGGTGGAGAACGCGCCCGCCGACGACGTGTACCCCGCCGGCACCATCGCGATGGCCCGCGTCGGCGGCGACGCCGAGTCGATGGGCTCCCAGTTCTTCCTCGTCTACGAGGACTCGCAGATCCCGTCCGACGCGGCGGGTGGCTACACCGTGTTCGGCCACATCACGTCCGGTCTGGACGTGGTGCAGGCCATCGCTGACGCGGGGACCCAGGACGGCACCGAACGTCCGGTCTCCGACGTCACCATCGAGGGAGTGGAGATCCAGTGACCGAGCACCCCACGACGCCGTCCGCGGACGACGCCGAGCAGGCTCCCCCCCTCGCGGGCGACCCGACGACCGTCGGGGCGACTCCCGACGCGCCGGCGGGCGAGCCTGCCACCGAGGACACCACCGCTGCGCCGGAGACACCGGCCGAGGACGCCGCGCAGGACGTCACCTCCGAGCCGCCGGCCGAGGTCGAGGTCCCGGCGAGCGACGCCACCGGGAGCGCCGTGACGGACGCCGAGGTCGGCGCCGCCGCGGACGAGGCTCCGGCAGGGTCGGCACCGGTCGAGGACACCGCACCGGTCGAGGACACCGCACCGGTCGAGGACACCGCACCGGTCGAGGAGACCGCACCGGTCGAGGAGACCGCACCGGTCGAGGCCGCGCCCGCCGACGAGGCCGTGCCCGCCGAGGAGGCCGTGCCCGCCGAGGAGACGACGCCGGCTGCGGAGACCGCACCGGCCGAGGTCGCCGCGGTGGACGCCGCGTCCGAGCAGCCCGCCACGCCCGCGCCGGCCCCCGGCGACCGCCCGGGTCGCCCGCGACCGACTCCCGCGGCGATGCGTCCCGGCCCGCGGCCGCCGCGTCCCGGCGGCCCCGCCACCCCGACCGCGCCTGCGGTCCCCGTTCCCACGCCGGACGAGGAGGCCGAGGCCGCGCGGGCCGCGACCTTCGGCCGGGTGGACGAGGACGGCACGGTGCACGTGGTCGAGGCCGCGGGCGAGCGCGTCGTCGGGCAGTTCCCCGGCGCGAGCGCGCCGGAGGCCCTCGCGCTGTACGTACGCCGGTTCCTGGACCTGCAGGCCAAGGTCGCGCTGTTCGACGCCCGG
This sequence comes from Cellulomonas sp. KH9, assembly GCF_900114185.1. GTDB lineage: Bacteria > Actinomycetota > Actinomycetes > Actinomycetales > Cellulomonadaceae > Cellulomonas. The sequence continues at coordinate 193,694 of NZ_FOSE01000002.1, read as the reverse complement.
CTGTCCGCGACGGACCTGTCCGTCAAGGAGATCGACCAGACGCTCGCGCGCCTCACCGAGGAGCTCGCCGAGCCTGCCGCCGTCGGCGACCTCGACGGCCTGCGGGCACGCCTGGAAGGGCTGCGCGCACGCGCCGCCGAGCGTCGTGCCCAGGCGGACGCGGAGCGCGCCGCCGCGCGCGAGGCCGCGGTGGCGGCCCGCACGCAGATCGTCGAGCAGGCCGAGAAGATCGCGGCGACCGACCCTGCGCGCATCCAGTGGCGTCCCGCCGGTGAGCAGCTGCGCTCCCTGCTGGACCAGTGGAAGGACGCCCAGCGCTCCGGACCGCGCATCGACCGGCCCACGGAGGAGTCACTCTGGAAGCGGTTCAGCCACGCGCGGACCACGTTCGACCGGGAGCGGCGGCACTTCTTCGCCGAGCTCGAGGCGCGCAACGCCGAGGCGAAGGGCGTCAAGGAGCAGCTGGTCGCCGAGGCGGAGCGCCTGGCGTCCAGCACCGACTGGGGCGCCACGTCCGCCGCGTTCCGTGACCTCATGACCCGCTGGAAGGCCGCCGGGCGCGCCAACCGCCAGGTCGACGACGCGCTGTGGGCCCGGTTCCGGACCGCACAGGACGCGTTCTTCGCCGCGCGGGACGCCGCCAACGAGGCCGTCGACGCCGAGTTCCGGGCGAACCTCGAGGTGAAGGAGGCCCTGCTCGTCGAGGCGGAGGCGCTCCTGCCCATCCGTGACCTGGGCGCCACGAAGGCGGCGCTGCGGTCCATCCAGGACCGCTGGGACGCCGCCGGCAAGGTGCCGCGCGCCGACCTGCAGCGGGTCGAGGGCCGGCTGCGCGCCGTCGAGAGCGCGGTCCGTGACGCGGACTCCGCGCAGTGGCGTCGTGGCAACCCCGAGACCCGCGCGCGGGCCGAGGGCGCCGCAGCCCAGCTGGAGCAGGCGATCGCCGGGCTCGAGGCGGACCTCGAGGCCGCGCGCGCCGCGGGCGACAAGCGCCGCGTGAGCGAGGCCCAGGCCGCGCTCGACGCCCGACGCGCGTGGCTGGAGCAGGTCCAGCGCGCCGCGCAGGACGCCCGCGGCTGACGCACGACCCGTCCGTCCACAGGATGCCCGTCCCCATCCCGACAGGGGGTGAGGGCGGGCATCCTGGCGTTCGTGACCTCTCCGCTCGACGTCCCGGGCCCCGGGGCCCTGCGCCGGCTGCGGCCCGGCACTCCCCCGCCGGCACCGCTGGTCGTGCGCCGTGACGACGTGCCGGCCTCGGCGTGGACAGGGCTGCACCTCGACGGTGTGCTCGCCCCGCTGTGGCGGGACACCGCCCGCGTCGTCGACCGCACCGCACGCGACACCACAGCTCTCGACGTCCCTGCTCTCGACGTCCCTGCTCTCGACGTCATAGCGCACGACGACGCGGCGCTCGACGGTCCATCGCTCGGCGACGCAGCAGCCGCCGACGCAGCGCCCGACGTCCCCGTGCACCCCGCCGTGCGCGCGGCGGCGTTCGCCGCGCTCGTGCCGGCGCGCGGAGCCGTCGGCCGTGAGGCGGCCGCGTGGGTGCACGCGGGCGGCCCACCGCCCGGCCGTGTCACGGTGCTGGTGCGGTCCGGGGCGCGGCGACCGGATCCCCATCCGGGTCGCACGACGGCCGAGGCCGACCTGACGGACACCGACGTCGTGGACGTCGGTGGGGTGCGCGTCACCACCGTGCTGCGCACCGCCGTGGACGTCGCTCGGTGGCTCCCGACCGAGGACGCGCTGCGAGTGCTGCGCCGGCTGCGGCCGGTGGGCCTGGACCCGGCCGCCGCGCTGCACCGCCTCGAGGCGCACGCCGGCGGGCGCGGGGTGCGGCGCGCACGCCGCACCCTGCGGCTCGTCTGACGCCGCCACGCCGTCGGAAGACGCGGCCGACCGACGGACGCGTCCGGCGCGGACGACCGACGTGACGCGTCAGGCGCGGATGGCCGGCTCCTCGGCCCCGCGGGACCCGGTCACCCGGTACACGTCGAAGACGCCCTCGACCTTGCGCACCGCGGCCAGCACCGACGCGAGGTGCGACGGCTCGGCCATCTCGAACACGAACCGTGACAACGCGACCCGGTCGCGGGACGTCGACACGGAGGCCGACAGGATGTTCACGTGGTGGTCGGACAGCACGCGCGTGACGTCCGACAGCAGCCGGCTGCGGTCGAGCGCCTCGACCTGGATCTGCACGAGGAAGAGCTGGGAGCTGGTGTGCGTCCACTCCACCTCGACGATGCGCTCCGGCTGGCGTCGCAGGCCCTCGACGTTCAGGCAGTCCGTGCGGTGCACGGAGACGCCGGCGCCCCGCGTGACGAACCCGATGATCTCGTCACCGGGCACGGGCGTGCAGCACTTGGCGAGCTTGACCCACACGTCCTCGACGCCCTTGACGACCACACCGGGGTCGCCCGTACGCACGCGCCGCGCGGTCGACCCGGGTCGCGCCGCCTCGGCGAGGTCCTCCTCCTGTGCCGGTTCACCCCCGAGCGAGTGCACGAGGCGCTGCACCACCGACGTGGCCGACGCCTGTCCCTCACCGACCGCCGCGTAGAGCGCCGAGACGTCCGCGTAGCGCATCTCGTGCGCCAGCGCGACGAGCGCCTCGTGCGACATGAGCCGCTGGATCGGCAGGTTCTGCTTGCGCATCGCCTTGGCGATGGCGTCCTTGCCCTGCTCGATCGCCTCCTCGCGGCGCTCCTTGGTGAACCACTGGCGGATCTTGTTGCGCGCGCGGGGGCTCTTGACGAACGCGAGCCAGTCGCGGCTGGGCCCGGCCGTCTCGGACTTCGACGTGAAGACCTCGACGACGTCCCCGTTCTCCAGCGTGGAGTCGAGCGGCACGAGGCGTCCGTTGACCCGCGCGCCCATGGTGCGGTGGCCGACCTCGGTGTGCACCGCGTAGGCGAAGTCGACGGGCGTGGAACCCGCGGGCAGCGCCTGGACGTCGCCCTTGGGCGTGAAGACGTACACCTCGGCCCCGGCGATCTCGTCGCGCAGCAGGTCGAGGAACTCCGTGGGGTCGGCCGTCTCGCGCTGCCAGTCGACGAGCTGACGCAGCCACGTCATGTCGTTGCCGGCGGCGTCCTGCGGCCCGCCGCTCTTGGCGGTCTCCTTGTACTTCCAGTGGGCCGCCACGCCGTACTCCGCGCGCCGGTGCATGTCGTGCGTGCGGATCTGGATCTCGACCGGCTTGCCCCCGGGACCGATCACCGTGGTGTGCAGCGACTGGTACAGGTTGAACTTGGGCATCGCGATGTAGTCCTTGAACCGGCCGGGCACCGGGTTCCACCGCGCGTGCAGCGCACCGAGCGCCGCGTAGCAGTCGCGGACCGTGTCGACGAGGACGCGCACGCCCACCAGGTCGTAGATGTCCGCGAACTCACGGCCGCGCACGATCATCTTCTGGTAGATCGAGTAGTAGTGCTTGGGCCTGCCCGTCACCGTCGCCTTGATGCGGGCGGTGCGCAGGTCGGCGCCGACCTGCTCACGGACCGTGGCCAGGTACTCCTCGCGGGCCGGGGCGCGCTCGGCGACGAGGTGCACGATCTCGTCGTACACCTTGGGGTAGAGCGTCGCGAAGGACAGGTCCTCGAGCTCCCACTTGATGGTGTTCATGCCGAGCCGGTGCGCGAGCGGCGCGTAGATCTCGAGGGTCTCGCGAGCCTTCTTCTCGGCCGACGCCGCGGAGACGAACTTCCACGTGCGGGCGTTGTGCAGCCGGTCCGCCAGCTTGATGACGAGCACCCGGATGTCGCGCGACATCGCGACGACCATCTTGCGGACCGTCTCCGCCTGCGCGGCGTCCCCGTACGCGACCTTGTCCAGCTTGGTCACGCCGTCGACCAGCATCGCGACCTCGGGCCCGAAGTCGTGCCGCAGCTGGTCCAGGGAGTAGTCGGTGTCCTCGACGGTGTCGTGCAGCAGCGCCGCCACGATGGTCGACGGGGTCATGCCGAGGTCGGCGAGGATCGTCGCGACGGCGACGGGGTGGGTGATGTACGGGTCGCCGCTCTTGCGCAGCTGGCCGCGGTGGGCATGCTCGGCCACCACGTAGGCCTGCTCGATCACCGACAGGTCGGCCTTGGGGTGGTTCGTGCGCAGCGCGTGCAGCACCGGCTCGAGCGCCGGGTGCGCCGAGGCCGACCGCCCCGACAGCCGCGCCAGGCGGGCACGGACCCGGCCGGTGGACCCCTGCGCGGCGTCCACCTCGGGCGTGCCGCTACCGGGCGTCGTGACCGCGGGCCCGGGGCCCGAGGCCGGTCCGGGCACGGCGGGGACGGGCGAGCTGACCGGCTCGGCCCCTGCTCCGACCTTCTCCGACATCCGCCCGCACCCCCTTCCGTGGTCGCTCGATTCTACGGCCGCGACACGTCCGGCCCGGCACCGTGCGCTGCGTCGCCCCCGGGGTGTGCGCCCCGTCGGCGTCGCGGGCCGTCAGTCGACGGTCAGCAACGCGTCGACGAACCGCCCGGGCAGCTGCGCCCGCCCGCCCAGCGCCTCGAGCTCCACGAGGAAGCTCAGGCCCACGACGGTGGCGCCACAGGACTCCAGCAGCTCGACGGTGGCTGCCGCCGTGCCGCCGGTCGCCAGGACGTCGTCGACGACGAGCACACGCGCACCGTCGGGAATGGTGAACGGCTGCACCTCGACCGCGGCCGTCCCGTACTCGAGCGCGTACGACTGGGACGCGACGGGTCCGGGCAGCTTGCCGACCTTGCGGACGGGGACGACACCGGCACCCAGGGCGACCGCCACCGGCGCGGCCAGCAGGAACCCGCGTGCCTCCATCCCCGCCACGAGGTCGACCGGGCCCGGCGCGTCGCCGGCCAGCGCCCCGACGACCTCCGCGAACGCGGCGGCGTCCGCGAGCAGCGGCATGATGTCCCGGAACAGGACCCCGGGCTCCGGGTAGTCCGGGACCGTGCGCATGAGCGCCTCGATCCTGCGCGCCAGCGCGGCCCGGTCGTCCGACGGACCGGGCACCGTGCCCGGCCCGTCGTGCTGCGCGCTCATCGGCCCTTGCGCCGGGGCTGCGCGCCCTGGCCCAGGTGGCCGCCCGGCCGCAGCGCCGCGGCCGCGTGCACCGCACCGGCGGTGACGCCCTCGCCCTGGGTGCCGTCGCCACCCGCGCGCGCCGCCAGCACCTTGGCGGTGTGCTCACGGATCCGCGGCTCGCGCTCCCGCAGGGTGACCTCGAGCGGCGTGGCGATGAAGATCGACGAGAACGTCCCGACGAACATGCCGACGAACAGCGCCAGGGCGATGTCCCGCAGCGTCCCGGCCCCCAGGACGAACGCACCGATCACGAGGATCGACGCGACCGGCAGGAGCGCGACGACCGAGGTGTTGATCGACCGGACGAGGGTCTGGTTGACGGCCAGGTTGGCCCGCTCGGCGTACGTGAAGCGCGTCTGCTCCAACGTGTCCGCGGTGTTCTCCCGGACCTTGTCGAACACGACGACCGTGTCGTAGATCGAGTACCCGAGGATCGTGAGGAACCCGATGACAGTGGCCGGGGTGACCTCCCAGCCGATGGCCGCGTAGATCCCGACGGTAATGATGAGGTCGTGGAACAGGGCGATGATCGCCGCCGCCGCCATCCGCCAGTTGCGGAAGTACACCGTCATGACCAGCGACACGAACAGCAGGAAGACGAGCAGACCGGTCACGGCCTTCTGCGAGACGTCCTGCCCCCACGAGGGGCCGATGTAGGCGCTGGTGATCTGGTCCTGGCCGACGTCGAAGGCCTCGGCGAGACCGTTCTTGACCTCCTCGACCTGCTCGTTGGTGAGCTCGGCCGTCTGGATACGCAGCGAGCTGCCGCCGACGGTCGTGACGCGCGGGGCCTCCTCGGGCGAGACGGCCTGCACCGTGTCGACCGCGAGCTGCTGGTCGTCGGTGGGCACACCGGAGACCATGAACTCCGAGCCGCCGCGGAACTCGATGCCGGGGTTGAGCCCCGGCTTGACGAGCAGCACCGCGGAGACGAGGACGAGCACGAGCGAGATGGCGTACCACCTGCGCCGCTTGCCGACGATGTCGTACGAGCGGCGGCCCGTGTAGAGGTCGTTGCCCCACTGGGCGAATCCCGTGGCCATCAGCGGTCGCTCCCCTCGGCGCGCTCGGCGGCGGGCTCGTCGGTCCCGGACGCGGGCGGTGCGTCCGGCGGTGGTGCCGCGGCCGCCTGGGCGGCGCGGGCCGCGGCGCGGCGCTCGGCGATCGTCATGCCGCCGCCGCTGCCGACGGCGACCGGCTCGCGTGCGGACTCCGGGGCGGGCGCACCCGAGGCGCGCCGACCCGGCGTGACCACGCGACCCCGCCCGCCGTACCGCAGCGTGTCGACACCGAGCCGGCGCGGGTCGAGGCCGGAGGCGGGGTGCCCCTCGGCGAAGAACCGCGTGCGGCCCAGCAGGATCATCAGCGGGTGCGTGAACAGGAAGACCACGAGCAGGTCGACCAGCGTCGTCAGACCCAGGGTGAACGCGAACCCGCGCACCCCGCCGACCGCGAGCAGGTACAGCACGATCGCGGCGGTGAAGTTCACCGCGTCGGACGCCAGGATCGTGCGACGCGCGCGCTCCCAGCCCTTCTCGATGGCGGCACCCAGGGCGCGGCCGTCCCGCAGCTCGTCGCGGATGCGCTCGAAGTACACGATGAACGAGTCGGCGGTGATGCCGATCGCCACGATGAGGCCGGCGACACCGGGCAGCGAGAGTCGGTACCCCTGCAGCCACGAGAGCAGCGTGATGACGCCGTAGGTCACGAGCGCCGCCACGAGCAGCGAGGCGACCGTCACCAGGCCCAGCGCGCGGTACTGGAAGAGCGAGTACACGACGACCAGCAGCAGCCCGAAGACGCCCGCGAGCAGACCCTTCTGGAGCTGCTCGGAGCCGAGCGTCGCGGAGATCTGCTGCTCGCTCTGGACCGTGAAGCTGATCGGCAGCGAACCGAAGTTGAGCTGGTTCGCCAGGGTCGCGGCGGTCTCGCGCGTGAAGGACCCGGAGATCTGCGCCTGGCCGTTGGGGATGACCTCGTTGACCGACGGGGCGGAGATCACCAGCGCGTCGAGCACGACAGCGAACTGGTTGAGCGGCGGGGTCTGGCTCGCCAGGCGCGTCGTGACCTCGGTGAACTTCGGGGTGCCGGCGCCGGTGAACTCCAGGTTGACGACCCACTGGCCGGTGGAGGCACCCGTGGAGGTCGCCCCCATGCCGGACGTCGCGCTCTTGATGTCCTCACCGGGGATCTCGACCGGGCCGAGGATGTACTTGGCCAGACCCTCCTGGTCGCACGCGACGAACGCGGTGTCGGGGTCGCCGGGGGCGCCACCGGTCCGGTTCTCGGGCAGCGTGCAGTCGAGGGCGTCGAACTCCTGCTGCACCTCGGGCGTCACGTAGTACGCGATGTCGCTCGGACCGTCGGGCGACGCCTTGGTCGGCTGGTCCGCCGCCGGGGGCGCCGCGGGGTCCTGGGGCGTCGCCGCCGGGGCCCCCATGACGAGGACCGGACGGAACTCCATCTGCGCGGAGGTGCGGACCAGGTCGAGGGTCTCCTCGTCGGGGCGGCCGGGCAGCGCGACGACGATCTTGTCGCCACCCTGGCTGGTGATCTCCGCCTCGGCGACGCCGGAGGCGTCGACGCGCTGGCGGATGACCGCGATCGCCTGGTTGATCGTCTCGGACGTGACGTCGCCCTGCGCCTCGGGCACGGGCTCGAGGATGACCTGCGTCCCGCCCTCGAGGTCGAGCGCGAGGTTCGGCGTCAGGGACGCGTCGCTCCAGCGGGTGCCGGCGAGGATCGACGCGAACAGCGCGACGACCAGCAGCCCGAGCATGACGAGCGTACGGACCGGCCGTTCACGGCGGCGGGGAGGAGGGGCCAACGGAGTTCTTCTCTCGTGCGCGCACCGCCCGGGAGGACCGGCCGGTGGGGTCGGGGCCCGGGCGTCGTCGCCCGGGCCGGTGGGTCACTTGTCGTCGCGGCGGTCGTCCGGCGTCGTCGGGGGCTCCGGCGGCAGCGAGGACAGGTCGTCGGGGACGTCGACCACGGGCTCGTCCTGGACGGCCGGGGCGTCGGCCTCCGACGGCTCCTCGCCCACGACGGCCTCGGTGCGGCGACCGATCGCGGCGCGCAGCCAGCGGGTCTGCGTGCCGGGCGTGGACTCGAGCGTGACGACGTCACCGTCGATGGCGGTGACGGTCCCGAAGAGCCCGGACGCGGTCATGACCTCGTCCCCCACCTCCAGGTTGTTCCGCAGCTCGGCGGCCTCGCGCTGCTGCTTGCGCGAGCGGCTCGACATGAACCACAGCGCGGCGAACGCGAGCAGCATGATGATGAGGAACGAGTAGTCCATGGGGTGGTGGTTCTCCGCATTCGTGTCAGACGTCCGCCGCAGTCTAGGCGCCGCGGCCCGTCGCTCCAACGTCCCAGGGTCCCCCGACGTTCCCACCCGCCGCCCGAGGGGGCGCCGCGTCCTCAGCCGAAGAGCGTGTCGGAGGCCGCGGGGACCGCGAGACCCAGGTGCTCCCAGGCCGGTGGCAGCGCCACGCGGCCCCGCGGCGTGCGTCCCACCAGGCCCTCGCGCACGAGGAAGGGCTCGGCCACCGTCTCGACGGTCTCGGGCTCCTCGCCGACGGCCACCGCGAGGGTGGTCAGGCCGACGGGGCCGCCGCCGAACCGACGGCACAGCGCGTCGAGCACCGCACGGTCCAGCCGGTCCAGGCCGCGCTCGTCGACCTCGTAGACCGCCAGCGCCGACCGGGCGGCGTCCAGCGACAGGCGCCCGTCCCCGCGCACCTGCGCCCAGTCCCGCACCCGGCGCAGCAGCCGGTTCGCGATGCGCGGCGTGCCGCGCGAGCGCGACGCGATCTCGGACGCCGCCGCGGCGTCGAGCGGCACGCCCAGCAGCCCGGCGGACCGGACGAGCACGCGCTCGAGCTCGTCGTCGGCGTAGAAGTCGAGGTGACCGGTGAACCCGAACCGGTCGCGCAGCGGGGCCGGCAGCAGTCCCGCGCGGGTCGTGGCACCGACGACGGTGAACGGCGGCAGCGACAGCGGGATCGCGCTGGCGCCGGCCCCCTTGCCGACGACCACGTCGACCCGGAAGTCCTCCATGGCCACGTACAGCAGCTCCTCCGCCGGGCGGGCCAGGCGGTGGATCTCGTCGATGAACAGCACCTCCCCCTCGTCGAGGGAGGACAGCACCGCGGCCAGGTCGCCCGCGTGCTGGATGGCCGGCCCGCTCGTGACCCGCAACGAGGCGCCGAGCTCGGCGGCGATGATCATCGCCAGCGTCGTCTTGCCCAGTCCCGGAGGGCCCGACAGCAGCACGTGGTCCGGCGCCCGCCCGCGCGCCATCGCGGCCTCCAGCACCAGCGACAGCTGGTCGCGCACGACGCGCTGACCGACGAACTCCTCCAGGCGACGCGGCCGCAGCGCCGCCTCGGCGGCACGCTCGGGCTCGTCCGCGGCGGGACGCACCACCGAGCCGGCGTCGAACGCGTCGGGCTCCCCCACCTCGATGCGCCCGCCGAGGAGGTCGTCCGGGGCGTCCTCAGGCACGGGCGCTGCCCAGCGAGCGCAGGGCGGCGCGCAGCACGCCGGGCACCTCGTCGGCACCGACGGGGCCGGCGGTCCCGTCGAGCACGGCCGCGACCGCGTCCTGCGCGGCCCGCAGCGGCCAGCCGAGGCCGACGAGGGCCTCGACGACCTGCTCGCGGTGGTCGGCCGACACCGGGGCCGCCGCGGCACCGGCGGCGGGCGCGGGTGCCCCCAGCCGCTCCCCCAGCTCCAGGACGATGCGCTGGGCACCCTTGCGCCCGATGCCCGGCACCCGCACGAGCGCGGCCAGGTCCTCGTCCGCGACCGCACGGCGCAGCCCGTCCGGGGTGTGCACGGCCAGCATCGCCAGCGCGAGGCGCGGCCCGACGCCCGAGACGGTCTGCACGGTCTCGAACACGTCGCGCTCGTCGTCGTCGGCGAAGCCGAACAGGGTCAGGGAGTCCTCGCGCACCACCAGGGACGTGAACAGCCGCGCCGGCTGCCCGACCCGCAGGCCCGCGAGGGTCGCCGGGGTCGCCTGGACCAGCAGGCCCACACCGCCCACCTCGAGGACGGCCGAGTCCAGCCGTACCGCCAGCACGGTCCCGTGCACCGACGCGATCACCGCGCGCTCCTCCCGTCGTCGACCGGGACACTGTGCCACACCCGGGCGAACACCTGTACGAACGACACGCGCGCCGTCATCCCCGCGTCACCCGCCGTCACCCGCGGCGGCGCGCCGCCTGCTCCGCCTCCGCCCACCGGCGCTGCGCGGGCGTGAGCGCCCCGGGCTCGCGCTGCGGGGCCCCCAGTGCCCCGGCCGGGCGCCAGAGGTGGCAGATCGCCAGCGCGAGGGCGTCCGCGGCGTCCGCGGGCCGCGGCAGGTCGGCCAGGCCGAGCAGCCGGGCGACCATCGTCTGGACCTGGGCCTTCTCGGCACGGCCCGACCCGGTCACCGCGGCCTTGACCTCGCTGGGCGTGTGCAGGGCGACGGGGATGCGGCGCCGGGCGGCCGCGACCATGGCCAGGCCGGCGACCTGCGCGGTCCCCATCACGGTGCTCACGTTGTGCTGCGCGAACACGCGCTCCACCGCGACGGTGTCCGGCGCGTGCTCCTCGATGCACTCCTCGAGGGCGCGCTCGATGAGCAGCAGCCGCTGGTCGACGTCGAGCGCCGGGTCGGAACGCGCCACCGACACGTGCACGAGGCGGGCGCGCCGGCCCGCCAGCCCGTCGACCACGCCCAGGCCGCAGCGGGTCAGGCCGGGGTCCACTCCGAGCACGCGCACCCGCCCATCGTCGCAGCCGCCGGACGCAGGACGGGCCCCGCCACACCGGTGGCGGGGCCCGTGCACGCGCGACGGCGCGTGCGGTGCGTCACTCGGCGTCGAGCTCGGCCATGACCTCGTCGGACGCGTCGAAGTTGGCGTAGACGTTCTGCACGTCGTCGGAGTCCTCGAGCGCGTCGATCAGGCGCATGATCTTGCGCGCGCCGTCGGCGTCGACCTCGATCTGCGTGGCGGGCCACCAGACGACGTCGGCGGAGTCGTAGTCGATGCCGGCCTCCTGCAGCGCCGTGCGGACCGGCACCAGGTCGGTCGCCTCGCTGAGCACCTCGAACGACTCGCCGAGGTCGGTGACCTCCTCGCCGCCGGCCTCGAGCACGGCCTCCATGACGGCGTCCTCGTCGGTGCCCTCCTTGGGCACGATGACGACGCCCTTGCGGCTGAAGATGTAGGCGACGGAGCCGGGATCGGCCATCTGCCCGCCGTTGCGCGTGAACGCGACCCGGACGTCCGACGCGGCGCGGTTGCGGTTGTCGGTGAGGCACTCGACCAGCACCGCGACGCCGCCGGGGCCGTAGCCCTCGTACGTGATCGACTGGTAGTCGGCGCCGCCGGCCTCCTGGCCGGAGCCGCGCTTGACCGCCCGGTCGATGTTGTCGTTCGGGACGGACGACTTCTTCGCCTTCTGGATGGCGTCGAACAGCGTCGGGTTGCCGGCGGGGTCACCACCGCCCGTGCGGGCGGCCACCTCCACGTTCTTCACGAGCTTGGCGAAGAGCTTGCCCCGCTTCGCGTCGATGACGGCCTTCTTGTGCTTGGTGGTGGCCCACTTGGAGTGACCCGACATGGCTCGTTACCCCTTCGTCTGCGCTGGTCCGCCCGCGTCGCTCCCGGCGCAGCGCCCACGTGCGGACGGACCGGGGATCCGCGACGTCACAGGCTGTCGCGGACGATCTGCACGAACAGTCGGTGCACCCGCGGGTCCCCGGTCACCTCGGGGTGGAACGAGGTCACGAGCAGCGGGCCCTGGCGCACCGCGACGATCCTACCGGCGGCGGGCCCCTCCGCGACGCGTCCCACGACGGTCGCGGCGGGTCCCACCTCCTCGACCCAGGGCGCCCGGATGAACACGGCGTGCACCGGGTCGTGCTCGCTGCCCGCCACGCCGTCGAGGACGAGGTCCGTCTCGAAGGAGTCGACCTGCCTGCCGAACGCGTTGCGACGCACCGTGATGTCGACGCCGCCGAGCGTCCGCTGGCCAGCGATGCCCCCGATGATCCGGTCGGCGAGCAGGATCATGCCGGCGCACGACCCGTAGGCGGGCATGCCGCCCGCCAGCCGATCGCGCACGGGGCCGTCGAGCTCGAACGCCCGCAGCAGCTTGTCGATCGTGGTCGACTCGCCCCCGGGCAGCACGAGCGCGTCCACGGCGTCGAGCTCGCTGCGGCGGCGGACCGCGACCGCCCCGACGCCGAGGGAGCCGAGCACCGCCAGGTGCTCGCGGACGTCGCCCTGCAGGGCGAGCACGCCGATGGTGGGGGTCACGGTCGCCGATCCTAGGCGTCCTCGACCGCGACCGGCCCGACCGGGGCGAGCGACCGGCCGGCCGGGCCCGCGCAGGCCGCGACCTCGTCGGCCAGCCGCTCCAGCCCGAGCAGCAGCTGGTCGCGCGGTGCCGCGAGCGAGACCCGCACCATCCCCGCGGCCGCGGTCCCGAAGGTCGACCCGGGCGCCACCGCGACGTGCCGGCGCGCCAGCAGGCGCCGGGCGAAGCCGTCGGTGTCGGCGGTGCCGACGTCGACCATGAGGTAGAACGCGCCGTCGGGCACGACGTGCCGCACCCCGCGGCGCGCCAGGAGCGCGCACGCGGCGTCCCGCCGCTGCCGGTAGGACGCCACGGCGGCGACGACGCCGTCCTGCGGCCCGGTGAGCGCCGCCAGCGCCGCCACCTGCCCCGGCGTCGACGGGCACGCGACGGTGGCCTCCGCCAGGTGCCCGAGCGCCTCGACGACGTCGGGTGCGGGGACGACCACCCAGCCCGTGCGCCAGCCCGTCAGCGCGTAGGTCTTGGAGACGCTGAAGAACCCGAGGACCCGTCCGTCCGTGTCGTACGCGAGCGGGCTGACGTGCGGGCGGTCGAAGGTGATGGCCTCGTAGCACTCGTCCGACAGCAGCCACAGGTCGTGGCGCCGCGCGACCTCGACCAGCCCCGCGACGACGTCCGGCGGGTACACCGCGCCCGTGGGGTTGTTGGGCGAGCACACGACGAGCGCGCGGGTGCGCGGTGTCACCCGCGACGCCACCTCGGCGGGGTCCGGCACGAAGCCGGCGGCCGCGTGCGCCGGGTAGGTCCGGACGGCGGCGCCGGCCGCGACGGCCGCCATCTCCCAGTTCGGGAAGGTGGGGTCGGGCAGCAGCACCTCGTCCCCCGGGCCGAGCAGCGTGGCCATGGCCATCGCCAGCCCGTGCATCGCACCGTGGGTCACCACGACCTCGTCGGGCGACGTGGGACGCCCGAGCGTGCGCGACACGCGCTCGGCCGCGGCGGCGCGCAGCACGCCGAGACCCGTGCTCGAGGTGTAGCCGGTGCGCCCGGCCCGCGCGGCCGCGGCGACCGCCGCCACGACGTGCTCCCCGGGGGGCGCGTCGGGCTCGCCGATCTCGAGGTGGACGGCGCGCGGGTCGCCCAGCGCGAGGTCCATGAGGGTGCGGATGCCCGACCGCGGGATCCGGGCGACGGACGAGGAGGCGGCGGCACGAGGCATGCGCCGGACGCTAGCCCGGTGACGTGACCGGCAAGTTACCGACCGGTACGCATGGCGCGGAGGTCCACCCGTGCCACGTCACTCCTCGACGAGCCCGAGGTGGCGCGTGGTGCCGTCCCAGACGAGGACCGCCCGCACGAGGTCGGCCAGCCCGGCCGGGAACACCTCGATGGTGACGCGCTCCAGCTCGTCGAGGTCCCACCACCGCAGCTCGTCGATGACGTCCAGCTCGACCGCCGTCCAGCCCTCGCGCGTCAGGGCGAGGTCGGCCGCCCGCACGCGCGCGAGGTACAGGTCCTCGTCCTGCCGGCACGTGCGGGCGGCGAAGTCGAACAGCGCGGAGCGCGTGTAGACCGGGCCCACCAGCTCGTCCGTCGCCAGCACGATGCCCGTCTCCTCGCGTACCTCCCGCACCGCGGCCTGCCGGGACGTCTCCCCGGCGTCGATGCCGCCGCCCACCGTGAACCACCACGACCGCTCCGGCAGGTCGACGTCGTGGCCGCGGACGAGCAGCACGCGATCACGCTCGTCGAGCAGGATGACGCGGGCGGCGCGCCGGTGCAGCAGGCCGTCCGGGCCGGGCACCCAGTCGCTCCCGAAGACGGCGGCCGACGCGCCGCCCGCCGCAGCGCCGTGCGGGTCGGCCGTGCTCACCAACCCCGCTCGGCCAGCCGGTGCGGCACCGGCACGTCGTCCACGTTGATGCCGACCATGGCGTCACCCAGGCCGCGGGACACCTTGGCGATCACGTCGGGGTCGTCGTGGAACGTGGTGGCCTTGACGATGGCCGCGGCCCGCTCGGCGGGGTTGCCGGACTTGAAGATGCCCGAGCCGACGAACACGCCCTCGGCTCCGAGCTGCATCATCATGGCCGCGTCCGCCGGCGTGGCGATGCCGCCGGCGGTGAACAGCACGACGGGCAGCTTGCCGGCCGTCGCCACCTCCTTGACCAGGTCGTACGGCGCCTGCAGCTCCTTGGCCGCGAGGTAGAGCTCGTCCTCGGGCAGGGACGCCAGCCGGCGGATCTCGTCGCGCAACGTACGCATGTGCGTCGTCGCGTTGGACACGTCGCCGGTCCCGGCCTCGCCCTTGGAGCGGATCATCGCCGCGCCCTCGGTGATGCGCCGCAGCGCCTCGCCCAGGTTCGTCGCGCCGCAGACGAACGGGACGGTGAACGCCCACTTGTCGATGTGGTGCGCGTAGTCGGCGGGCGTCAGCACCTCCGACTCGTCGACGTAGTCGACACCGAGCGACTGCAGCACCTGCGCCTCGACGAAGTGCCCGATGCGGGCCTTGGCCATCACCGGGATGGAGACCGTGGAGATGATGCCGTCGATGAGGTCGGGGTCGCTCATGCGTGCGACGCCGCCCTGGGCGCGGATGTCGGCGGGGACCCGCTCGAGCGCCATGACGGCGACGGCGCCCGCGTCCTCGGCGATCTTGGCCTGCTCCGGGGTGACGACGTCCATGATGACGCCGCCCTTGAGCATCTCGGCCATGCCGCGCTTCACGCGCGCGGTGCCGACCTCGCCGGCGGCGGGCTGGGAGTTCTCGGTCACGTCAGACCTCTTCGATCGGTGGTGGCGGGAGGCCGCCTGCCGCGGTGCCCCGGCGGCACGGCGCGACGCCGGACGCCGGCCGCCGTGGTCGGGGACACATCCATCCTAGGCAGGACGACCCCGACGGTGGTCGGACGCCCGCCACGCGGACAGCGTGCGTCAGGCGTCGGCCGCGCCGGCCTCCGGAGGTGCCGCCCGCGCGTTCTCGCCGGGGCGCGCCAGACCCAGGGGCCACGCGTCGTCGAGCTCCAGGGTGCGCGGCTCGGGCGCGTGCCCGGCCAGCCGCAGCAGCCTCACCGAGGCGCTGCGCCGCACGCGCTGCGTCTGGGCGACGGCCTCGTTGTGGAACCGACGGGCCAGCTGCACGCGGTACCAGGCGGCAGCCAGGTCGCCCAGCAGCCGGGCGCCGAGCGGGTCGGTGGCCAGCGCGGCCACCTCGTCGGCGTCGTCGAGGATCTCGCGCAGCGCCGCCGTCAGCTCGCTCTCCGCCCGGGAGCGGTCCACCGGCTCGTCCGGCGCACCCGGGGCACCGAGCACCTCGTGCACGTCGGGCGGCAGCAGCCCCGCCGGCACGTCGCCCGCCCCGGCGGCGGTCAGCGACTCCCACACGGACTCGCCCAGCACGAGCGAGCTCGCGGGGTCCAGCAGGCCGCTGGTGGCCAGCTCCGCCGCCACCGTCGCACGCCGGACGAGCTGCGCGTCGACCACCGCGCGCGACGCCGCCACCTTGCGGTGCAGGCGGTCCAGCCGGCTGGCGCGCACCCACACCAGCCACAGCACCAGCAGGACGACGCCGACGACCACGAGGACGACCGTGCCGTCCAGCCGGCCCGTCACGTGCGGTTCCGCCGCATCTCGAGCAGGCGGGCGCCGCGCAGCGACGACGGGTCCTCACCCACGGGCGCGTCGCGGCCGGCGACCGCCATCTCGTAGACGGCGAGCACCTGGTCGGTCACCGCCGACCAGTCGTAGCGGCCCACCACCCGCGACGCGTGCGCGCTGATCCGCTCGCGCAGGGCTGCGTCGCCGAGCACCCGCACGAGCGTGGCACCGAGGTCCGCCGGGTCGCCGGTACGGAACAGCACGCCGGCCTCCCCGTCGTCGAGCACGCGCGCGAACGCCCCCAGGTCGCTGGCGACGACCGTCGTCCCGGCCGCCATCGCCTCGACCAGGACGATGCCGAAGCTCTCGCCACCGGTCTGCGGCGCGCAGTAGACGTCGACCGACGACAGCAGCCGCGCCTTGTCCTCCTCGCTGACGCCACCGAGGAACTCGACCGCGCCGGCCCGGTCCCCCAGCAGCTCGCGCGCCTGCTCCTGACCCGTGTCACCGCTCCCGGCGACGAGGAACCGCGCACCGGGGTAGGTGTCGAGCACGGTCCCGACGGCGCGCAGCAGCACGGCGAGGCCCTTGCGCGGCTCGTCGAGGCGCCCGAGGAACGCCACGGTCGGCGCCTGCGGCGTCCCGGTCCACCGCGGGTCCGTGCCGGCGTTCGCGAAGGTGTCGACCCACACCCCGTTGGGGATCACCACCGCGTCGCCGCCGAGGTGCTCGACGAGGGTGCGGCGCGCGTCCTCCGAGACGGCGATCCGCAGGGAGATCTTCTCCAGCGACTGACGGACGAGCGGGTACGCCATCTGCAGGGAGCGGGACCGCACGATGGACGTGTGGAACGTCGCGACCACCGGGCCGTCCGCGATCCACAGGGCGAGCATGCCGAGACTCGGCGTGACGGGCTCGTGCAGGTGGAGCACGTCGAACTCACCGGCGGCCAGCCAGCGCCGCACGCGGCCGGCCGTCACGGGGCCGAACGTCAGCCGCGCGACGGAGCCGTTGTAGTGCACCGGGACCGCGCGACCGGCCGCGACCAGGTACGGCGGCACCGGGGTGTCGTCGGCCGCGGGTGCCAGCACCGACACCTCGTGGCCGCGCCCGATGAGCGACTCGGCCAGGTCCCGGACGTGGAACTGCACGCCCCCGGGCACGTCGAAGGAGTAGGGGCAGACGATCCCCACGCGCAGGGGGCGGGTGCCGGTCACGTGGCGACCTCCGGCCCGAGTGCGTCGTCGCCCGCGGCCGGCTCCTCCGCGGCACGGCGGGCCGCGTCGCGGGCCGGGTCGAGGTCCGCGACGAACACGCGCTGCAGCATGTGCCAGTCCTGGGGGTGGGCGTGGATCTGCTCGGCCAGCACGTCCACCCAGGCCTGCGTGAGGGCCTGGACCCGGTCGGTGCGAGGGAGGTCGGCCGGCACCTCGACGAGCGGGCTGAACCGGACCACGATCCCCCACGGCCCGCCCGCGGCGCGCCGACGTGCGCGTCGCAGCCGCTCGTAGGAGATGGACGCGGCGACCAGCGGGGCGCCGGTGGTGACCGCCAGCGCGGCCGGACCGGCCGCCACCCGCGCACGCTCCCCGAACAGGTCGACCTCGAGGCCCCTGGCCGTCAGGTCGCGGTCCGCGAGCAGCGGCAGGAGCCCGGGGCCGGTGCGCGCGACACGCACGAGCTGCCGGAACACGTCGCCACCACCGGTCAGCGGGATGATCCGCAGGCCGATGCTCTCGCGGAAGGCCAGGAACTCCTGGAAGAGCTCCTCGGGCTTCAGTCGCTCCGCCACGGTCGTGACCGGCGCGACGTGGGCGGTGGCCCAGGCGCCGGCGAGGTCCCAGTTGCCCGTGTGCCCGAGGGCGACGACCACCTGCCGCCCCTCGTCGAGGTGCGGCCGGAGGTGCTCGAGGCCCTCGACCCGGACGCGCGCGGCGAGCTGGTCCGTGCTCAGCGCGCGCAGGGTGAACGCCTCGCCGAAGTAGCGCATGTACGACCGCATGCCCGCGCGCGAGAGGCGGCGCAGGGCGCGCGCGTCCAGCTCGGGGCGGACCCGGGCGAGGTTCGCCTCGAGGCGCCGCACGCCGGACCCGCGGCGCGCCCACGCGACGTCCGCCCCGAGCGTGCTCAGCCCCCGCACGACGGCGCCGGGGACCCGGTGGCCCACGCGCCACGCGAGGTGGTAGGCGCGGGCGACGTCGATCACGGGGTCGCCTCGCGCACCTGGCGACGGACCGTGGCCATGCGCTGCACGACCGTGATCGCGGACGCCACCGTGAGCAGGCCGAGGACGACGGTCATGACGACGTCAGGCAGGCCGGCACCCACCAGGACCGTCGCGAGGAGCACGGCGAACAGCCGGTCGGCGCGCTCGGCGATGCCGACGGCCGCCGTCATGCCCAGGCCCTCCGCGCGAGCCCGGGCGTAGGGCACGATCGAGCCCAGGACGAGGCACGCCAGCGCGAGCACCGCGGTGAGGCGCGAGTCGCCACCGCCGGTGTACCAGAGCACGAGGCCCGCGAAGATCGCGCCGTCGCCGAAGCGGTCGAGGGTCGAGTCCAGGAACGCACCCCAGGGGCCGCTGCGCCCGGACCGGCGCGCCATGACCCCGTCGATCGAGTCGGTGAGCGTGAAGACGGCGATGAGCAGGCCGCCCAGCAGCAGGTGGCCCGTGGGGAACGCCCACAGCGCCGTGACGACGACGACGAGCGTCCCGGTGATCGTCACGGCGTCCGGGGACACCCCCCGGCGCAGGAGCGCGTCGGCCAGCGGCGTCCACAGCCGCGTCATGGCGCCGCGCAGTCGGCTCAGCACGCGTCCGTCATCCCTTCGTGGTGGCGGGCCACGCGGCGGCCAGCGCCGCGCGCGTGTCGCCGAGCAGCGCCGGCAGCGCGCGGGTGCGCGCGACGATCGGCAGGAAGTTCGCGTCGCCGCCCCAGCGGGGAACGACGTGCTGGTGCAGGTGCGCCTGGATGCCGGCGCCCGCCACCTGGCCCTGGTTCATGCCGAGGTTGAAGCCGTCGGGCGCGAGCACCTCGCGGACCACCCGCATCGCGGTGCGCGTGAGGTCGGCGACCTCCGCGACCTCGGGCGGCGTGAGCTCGGTGTAGTCCGCCACGTGCCGGTAGGGGCACACCAGCAGGTGCCCCGAGTTGTACGGGTAGAGGTTCATCACCACGTACGCGACCTCACCGCGGTGCACGACCAGCCCTTGCTCGTCCGGCAGGCCGGGGATGCGACAGAACGGGCAGCCGTCCCCCGGTGCGTCGTCGGCAGGCTTGTCCTGCCCGCCGATGTACGCCATGCGGTGCGGTGTCCACAGCCGGTCGAGCCCGTCCGGGACGCCGGCGAAGGCGTCGGCGGGCTCGACCTCCACGTCGTCGGAGGGCGGCACGGCTCAGACCTGCACGCGGTCGCGGACGGCCGCGACGATCCGCTCGACCGCCTCGTCGACGGGCACGCCGTTGTCCTGGCGGCCGTCGCGGTAGCGGAAGGACACGGCGCCGGCCTCGGCGTCCTCCCCGCCGGCGATGAGCACGAAGGGGATCTTCTGCGTCGAGGCGTTGCGGATCTTCTTGCCGAAGCGGTCGTCGGACCGGTCGACCTCGGCACGGATGCCCTGGGCGCGCAGACGGGAGACCACCTCGTCGAGGTACGGCTCGAACGGCTCGGCCACCGGGACGGCGAGCACCTGCACGGGCGCGAGCCACGCGGGGAACGCCCCGGCGTAGTGCTCGGTCAGCACCGCGAAGAACCGCTCGATCGACCCGAACAGCGCGCGGTGGATCATCACCGGGCGCTGGCGGCTGCCGTCGGGCGCGGTGTACTCGAGCTCGAACCGCTCGGGCAGGTTGAAGTCGAGCTGGATGGTCGACATCTGCCAGGTGCGGCCGATGGCGTCCTTCGCCTGGACCGAGATCTTCGGACCGTAGAAGGCGGCGCCACCCGGGTCGGGCACGAGGTCGAGCCCCGACGCCTCGGCGACCTGGCGCAGCGTCTCGGTCGCCTCCTCCCAGACCTCCTCGGAGCCCACGGACTTCTCCGGGTTCCGGGTCGACAGCTCGAGGTAGAAGTCGTCGAGCCCGTAGTCCTTGAGCAGGTCGAGGACGAAGGTGAGCAGGCTGGTGAGCTCGTCCTTCATCTGCTCGCGGGTGCAGTAGATGTGCGCGTCGTCCTGGGTGAAGCCGCGCGCGCGGGTCATGCCGTGCACGACGCCCGACTTCTCGTACCGGTAGACGGTGCCGAACTCGAACAGCCGCAGCGGCAGCTCGCGGTACGACCGCCCGCGCGAGGAGAAGATCAGGTTGTGCATGGGGCAGTTCATCGGCTTGAGGTAGTAGTTCTGCCCCTCGCGCCGGATCGTGCCGTCCTCGTGGTACTCGGCGTCGAGCTGCATGGGCGGGTACATGCCGTCGGCGTACCAGTCCAGGTGCCCGGAGATCTGGAAGAGCTGCTCCTTGGTGATGTGCGGCGAGTTCACGAAGGAGTAGCCGGCCTGCACGTGCCGGCGGCGCGAGTACTCCTCCATCTCCATGCGGATGATGCCGCCCTTGGGGTGGAACACCGCCAGTCCGGACCCGATCTCCTCGGGGAACGAGAACAGGTCGAGCTCGTTGCCGAGCTTGCGGTGGTCGCGGCGCTCGGCCTCGGCGATGCGCTCGAGGTACGCCTTGAGCTCGTCCTTGGTCGGCCACGCGGTGCCGTAGACGCGCTGCAGCTGCGGGTTCTTCTCCGAGCCGCGCCAGTAGGCGGCCGCGGACCGGGTGAGCTGGAAGCCGTTGCCGATCAGGCGCGTGCTGGGCAGGTGCGGGCCGCGGCACAGGTCCTGCCACACGACGGTCTCGGACTCGCGCCCCGCGCCACGCACGTTCTGGTAGATCGACAGTCCACCGAGCCCCACCTCGACGGAGGCGCCGTCGGTGTCCCCGGCCTCGCCCTTGAGCCCGATGAGCTCGAGCTTGTACGGCTCGGCCGCGAGCTCCTCGCGCGCCTGCGCCTCGGTGACGTCCCACCGCCGGAAGGTCTGGCCCTCCTTGACGATGCGCCCCATGACCTTCTCGATCGCCTTGAGGTCCTCCGGGGTGAACGGGGTCTCGACGTCGAAGTCGTAGTAGAAGCCGTCCGTGATCGGCGGGCCGATGCCCAGGCGGGCCTTCGGGTTGACCTCCTGCACCGCCTGGGCGAGCACGTGGGCGGCCGAGTGCCGCAGCACCGCGAGACCGTCCGGGGAGTCGATGGTCACCGGCTCCACCACGGCACCGGGCGCCAGCGGCGCGGCGAGGTCCTTCAGCTCACCGTCGACGCGCACGACGACGACGTCGCGGCGGTCGGCGAACAGGTCGGCGCCCGTCGTGCCCTGCGCGACCGGGGTCTCGACGCCGTCGACGGTCAGGGTCATCTGCTCGGGCACGTTCGTGGGCTCCTCGGGTCTGCCCGCTCCGCGGGTCGCGGCGGGTCGGCGGCGCGGGTCGGCGGTCGTCGACACGGGCCAGGTCGATGCTACCGACCGCGGTCGGCACGGACCGCACCGCGGTCGTGCCGGACGGCCGGCGGACGGCTGCGGGGCGGCTGCGGGGGCGGCTCAGGCGGGCGGCGGTGCGGCCGACAGGTCGTGCGGGACGTGCGCGTCGAGCTCCGCGAGCCACGCGGCCACGGACGCGTCGGACGGCATCCGCCAGTCGCCGCGCGGCGACATGGTGCCGCCCTCGCTCACCTTCGGCCCGTTCGGCAGCGCGGAGCGCTTGAACTGGCTGGCGAAGAACCGCCGCAGGAACACCTCGAGCCACCGCCGCACCGTCGGCAGGTCGTACGCGGGCCGCCGGTCCTGCGGCCAGCCCGGGGGCCACTCCCCCGCCGACGCGTCGTGCCACGCGTGCCACGCGAGGAAGGCGACCCGGCTGGGACGCATGCCGTGGCGCAGCAGCTGGTACAGCGCGAAGTCGTGCAGCGCGTACGGGCCGATCGTGTCCTCCGTGGACTGGATCCGCTCGCCCTCGCGCGCCGGCACCAGCTCCGGGGAGATCTCCTGGTCCAGGACGCGCAGCAGCACGGCGTTCGTGGCGTCGTCGAAGTGCCCCTCGCCCACCACCCAGCGGATGAGGTGCTGGATGAGTGTCTTGGGCACGCCGGCGTTGACGGCGTAGTGGGACATCTGGTCCCCCACGCCGTACGTGCACCAGCCGAGCGCCAGCTCGGAGAGGTCCCCGGTCCCCAGCACGATGCCGCCGCGCTGGTTGGCGGCCCGGAACAGGTAGTCGGTGCGCAGGCCCGCCTGCACGTTCTCGAACGTGACGTCGTAGACCTCCTCGCCGGCACCGGCGGGGTGGCCGAGGTCCGCGAGCATCTGCCGGGCGGCAGGGCGGATGTCGATCGTCTCGAACGTCGTGCCGAGCGACTCCATGAGCGCCAGCGCGCTGGCCCTGGTGCCCTCGCTGGTGGCGAACCCGGGCATCGTGAACGCGAGGATGTCGCTGCGGGGACGGCCGAGCCGGTCCATGGCCCGCGCGGCGACGATCAGCGCGTGCGTCGAGTCCAGCCCGCCGGACACCCCGATGACGACCTTGGCGCCACCGACCGCGCGCAGCCGCTGCTCCAGGCCGCTGACCTGGATGTTGTAGGCCTCGTAGCAGTCGAGGGCGAGTCGCTGCGGGTCGTCCGGGACGAACGGGAAGCGGTCGACGCGGCGCCGCAGCCCGACGTCGCCCGTCGGCGGGTCGAGCGTGAAGGCGACGGTCCGGTGCGAGGCACCGGCGGGCGCCATGCCCAGCCCGCGGCGGTTGTCGTCGAAGGTCCCCGTGCGCTGGCGGTGCTGACGCAGCCGGTCGAGGTCGACGTCGGCCACCGTGTGCACCGGATCGTCGACGAACCGCTCCCCCTCGGCCAGCAGCTCGCCGAGCTCGTAGACCATCGTCTGGCCGTCCCACGAGAGGTCGGTGGTCGACTCGCCGTACCCGGCGGCGGCGTAGACGTACGCCGCCGCGCAGCGCGCCGACGCCGACCGCACCAGCAGCCGACGGTCTTCCGCGCGCCCCACGGTGATCGGGCTGGACGAGAGGTTGACGAGCACCGTGGCGCCCGCGAGCGCGGCCGTGGCGCTGGGCGGGACGGGCACCCACAGGTCCTCGCACACCTCGACGTGCAGCACGAGCCCGGGCACGTCGGTCGCGGCGAACAGCAGGTCGGGGCCGATCGGCACGTCCTGCCCGGCGATCGTGGTGGTGCCGCGGACGTCGTCCCCGGGGGCGAACCAGCGTCGCTCGTAGAACTCCCGGTACGTGGGCAGGTACGACTTCGGCGCCACGCCGAGGACCCGGCCGCGGTGCACGACCACGGCGGTGTTGAGGAGCCGCCCGCCGTGCGCGAGCGGCGCGCCCACGACCAGGACCGGCCGCAGGTCGCGCGAGGCGGCGACGACCTCGTCGAGCGCGGTGCGCACGGCGTCGAGCAGGGCGTCCTGCAGGAACAGGTCGTCGATCGCGTAGCCGGACAGGCACAGCTCGGGCAGCACGGCCACGGCGACGCCGTCGTCGTGGCAGGCACGCGCGGCCGCGATGACGGCGGTCGCGTTGCGGGCCGGGTCGGCGACGGTGACCGGCACCGTGCACGCGGCGACCCGGGCGAAGCCGTGGGCGTAGGCGGAGAGGAAGTCCACCTCGCGAGTCTGGCACGGAGCGCGGGTGCCGACGTCAGCGCAGGCCCCGGCCGGCGCGGTCCCCGAGCAGCGGCGCCGGCTCCCGGCGCGACGGGCGGGGTCGCCCTGGGGTGGCAGCAGCCGCGCACCGGGTCCGGACACGACGACGCCCCCGGCCGTCAGGCCGGGGGCGTCGTCGAACGGGTGGGCGATACTGGGTTCGAACCAGTGACCTCCTCGGTGTGAACGAGGCGCTCTACCACTGAGCCAATCGCCCGCTGCGTGCACCGTCCGGGCCCGTCCAGGGCCGACCCTCTGAGGGCAGACCACCGGCGAACCACCCGTGGGCGGCACGGGAGACGATGTTAGCGGACGTCGGCCCGAACGCCGAACCGACGTCGTCGTCGGCGTGCCGCACCTGCCGTCGGAGCACCGCGCACGAGGGCCGCGGGGCGCTCACGACGGCGCCCCGGACCGCCGCCACGCGGGGCGACTTGCCGGGATCTGCACCCGCCCGGGCGATGTGCAACGTTTTCCATCACGGTGAAAGGGTCCGGGCGGGTGAACTGTGGGCAAGCAACGGTCCAATGGGACATCGGTCCTGCCATGATGTGAGTCCACGGCCCGTGCGGGCAACACCACGCGACAGGAGGACCCGATGACGGGATCGTCGTACGACGTCATCGAGGTCGTCGCCATGCAGCTCATCGGGTCCGATGCGACCGTCATCCCGGTGTCCGCGGAGCTCTGCTTCCGCACCACCGACCCCTACACCGTGCGCGCCGTCTTCACCGGCGCCCACACGATGTCGACGTGGCTGCTCGGCCGCGAGCTGCTCGCCCAGGGCGTGCACGCGGTCGCCGACGCCCCGGCCGGCACCGGTGACGTGCAGGTGTGGCGCGACGACGACCCCGACTACACCCTCGTGTCGCTCTCGGGCGTCGAGGGAAGCGCGCTGCTGGCGGCGCCGACGGAGCCGCTGCTGCGGTTCCTCGCCGCGACCGAGTCCCTCGTCCCCGTGGGCGCGGAGTCGGACAAGATGGAGGGCGAGATCACGGCGCTGATCGCCGCCCTGCTCACCGCCTGACCCGCGGCACCACCCAGACGACCACAGCCGGTCCCGCACGCGCGGGGCCGGCTGTCGTCGTCCGGGGCGCACCACCGTCCAGCCGTGCCGCCGTCCGCCCGTGCGGCGGTCCGGGGCCCGCCGCCGTCCGGCACCGCGGGCTACGGGTCGAGGTCCTGGGGCAGCCGCTCGAGGAACACGCGTCGGGCCTCCTGCGAGAGCGGTCCGGGTGTCACGTCCACGTCGTCGAGGCGCACGACCGGGGTCACGTGACGTACGGACCCCGTCAGGGCCAGGTGGGCGCGCCCGGCGGCCACGTCGTCCAGCACCTCCCACGGCAGCTCGTCGGGACGCGCCTCGCGCACCGGGAGCCCGGCCTCGCGCCCCCACAGCAGCACGAGCTCGCGCGTGATGCCCGCCAGCGCACCGGTCTCCAACGAGGGCGTCAGCAGCTCCCCGGCGGTCTCGACGAACACGTTGGACCCCGTGCCCTCCGCCAGGCGTCCCCGGGTGTCCGCCAGCAGGGCCTCGTCGGCGCCGTGCTCGCGCGCGCGGGCGAGCGCCACGACGTTCTCGCCGTACGACGTGGTCTTCAGGCCGGCCAGCGGCGAGCGCTCGTTGCGGACCCACGGCACCCGCACCGCGCGGGCGACCTCGGCGGCCGCCGCCGGCCCGGCGACCACGACGACCACGGGGCGCTGCTCGTCCGGCGCGTCGCGCTGCGTGCCCAACGGTCCTGGACCGCCGGTCACGGTGATCCGCAGGCGGCCCGCCCGCTCCCCTGCCGTGGCGAGCACCGCGCGCACGCCGGTACGCACCTCGTCGAGCGGCGGCGGCGGCAGCCCCAACCCCCGCGCGGACGCCTCCAGGCGGGCCAGGTGCCGGGTCAGGGCGAACGCGACGCCGTGGTGCACGGAGCAGGTCTCGAAGACGCCGTCGCCGACGGTCACGCCGTGGTCGACGGCCGTGAGCAGCGGCTCGTCCGGGGTGCGCAGCCGGCCGTCGGCCCAGATGGTCACGTCCACGCCGCCATCCTGCCACCGGCGAGGCGTTCGCCGCCGGGCGTCAGCGCGACGCGAGGCCGACCAGCCGGGCGGCCTTGAGCTCGGTCTCGTCCCACTCCGCAACGGCGTCGCTCGCCCACGTGATGCCGGCCCCGGTGCCGAAGCGCAGGACGTCGTCGCGCCACCAGAAGGTGCGGATGCCGACGGCGAGCTCGGCGGACCAGGTGCCGTCACGGGCCACGTGCACCCATCCGACCAGCCCGCAGTACGGGCCGCGCGGGACGGGCTCGAGCTCCGTGATCACGTCGAGCGCCGAGCTCTTGGGCGCCCCGGACACCGAACCCGGCGGGTACGTGGCGGCGAGCAGCCGGGTGAACCCGTCCGGCGCGTCCCGGACCTCGGGGAGCAGGTCGCCGGCGACGGTCGTGACGAGGTGCACCAGGCCGGGGTGCTGCTCGGTGGCCAGGAGGTCGGTCACCCGCACGGTCCCGGGCCGGCACACGCGCTGCAGGTCGTTGCGCACGAGGTCGGTGATCATCACGTTCTCGGCGCGGTCCTTGGCGCTCAGACCGGCGGGCGTGGCGGCCGTGCCCTTGATGGGGGCCGACGTGACGACGCCGTCCCGCACCCGCAGGAAGAGCTCGGGCGAGGCCGTGACGACCCACCCGGGGGCCACAGGCCCGCCGGAGGGCACGTGGACGCCCCCGGAGTACGGCGCCGGGTTCCCGGCCGCGAGGCGGGCACCCAGGGCGCGGGCAGCGGGCTCACGGCCGTCGCCCGCGTGCAGCGGCGCGGAGAGCACGCGGCAGACGTTCGCCTGGTACACCAGCCCGTCGCGCACGTGCGCGCGGACCCGCTCGACCGCGGCCACGTAGCCGGCGCGGTCCAGCGACGACGTCCAGGCCGCGCGCGGCGGCCCCTGCCAGCCCCCCGACGCACCCTGCGCAACGGCCGCCGGGCGCACGTCGGCGAAGCGCCACGCGTCGACGCGGCCCTCGAACTCCCCCACGACCGCCCACCAGCCCGGCGCCGCCGTCGCACCCGGCCGGGCCCGCAGATCGGCGTGCTCGAGGACCCCTCGGGCGTGACGACCCCCGAACCAGGCCTCACCGGGGGCGACGACGGGCGATGCGGACGGGCTGGGCACGGGGCCAACCTACCGAGCACCGACGGGCGTCCGGGCCGGTCACGGGGCCCGCGGAACCCACCCGCGGACACGCTGGTGAGGGGCCGGTTGGACTCTCACCGAGTTTGTCGTCTAGAGTCTTCGACGCACCAGGAACGCCGGTGAAACGGCGGAACTGACGCGCGGACGTGGCTCAGTGGTAGAGCATCACCTTGCCAAGGTGAGGGTCGCGGGTTCGAATCCCGTCGTCCGCTCGGAGGCTATCCCCATCGGTACCCAACCGTTGTGGACTGCGGTCTCAGCGGTGGAGTGGCCGAGAGGCGAGGCAGCGGCCTGCAAAGCCGTATACACGGGTTCGAATCCCGTCTCCACCTCGCATGTACTCCCCCATGGGCGATTGGCGCAGCGGTAGCGCGCTTCCCTGACACGGAAGAGGTCACTGGTTCGATCCCAGTATCGCCCACCAGCACCACTCAGCGAGAGCCGTCCCGGATGTCCGGGACGGCTCTTCTGCTGTCCGGTGACGTCGGCGGCCGACGTCACCCCGTCAGCTCCCCGCGGGCAGCACCAGCCCCGCACCGGGGATCGCGGCGAGCAGGTCTCGCGTGTACCGCTCCCGGGGGGCGTCGAACACGTCGTCCGTCGGGGCGTGCTCGACGACCTTGCCCTCGCGCATGACGACGACCGAGTCCGCGATCTGCCGGACCACGGCGAGGTCGTGCGTGATGAACAGGTAGGCCAGTCCCAGCTCGCGCTGCAGCCCGGCGAGCAGGTCGAGGACCTGCGCCTGCACGAGGACGTCGAGCGCCGAGACGGCCTCGTCGAGCACGACGACCTCGGGCTCGAGCGCCAGGGCGCGCGCGACGGCGACGCGCTGCCGCTGCCCCCCGGACAGCTCGGCGGGGAAGCGGCGCATGACGTCCTGCGGCAGGGCCACCATATCGAGCAGGTCGCGCACCCGGGCCTCGCGGGCGGCACGGTCGCCGACCCGGTGCAGCCGCAGCGGCTCCTCGAGGGACCGGTACACCGAGTACTGCGGGTCCAGCGACCCGTACGGGTTCTGGAAGACCGGCTGGATGCGGCGGCGGAACGCGAGCTGCTCCCGGCGGCTCAGCCCGCCGACGTCCTGCCCGTCGAACAGCACCGTGCCGGCCGTCGGCTCCAGCAGGCCGAGCACCATGTTCGCCGCGGTCGACTTGCCCGAGCCGGACTCCCCCACCAGTGCCAGCGTGCGGCCACGGGTGAGCGTGAAGCTCACGTCGTCCACGGCCGTGAAGCCGGTCGCGCGCGCACCACGGCCACGGGTGCGGAACACCTTGGTCAGGTGCGAGGCCACGACGACCTCGTCGCGTGGCGCCGCGGGCTCGTCGGCGTGCCGCGCGAGGAGGTCGTCGACGGGCTCCTCGCCCCGCGCGTGCGCGACCTGGATGCGCCGGGACGACAGCGAGGGCGCCGAGGTCACGAGGCGCCGCGTATACGGGTGCTGGGGGTCCGCGAGGATCGCGCGCGCCGGGCCGGACTCCACGACCTGCCCGCGGTACATGACGACGAGGTGCTCGGCGCGCTCGGCGGCCAGGCCGAGGTCGTGCGTGATGAACAGCACGGCCGTGCCGAGCTCGTCCGTGAGCACGTCCAGGTGGTCGAGGATCTGCCGCTGCACGGTCACGTCGAGCGCCGACGTCGGCTCGTCGGCGATGAGCAGCCGGGGCCGCGCCGCGAGCGCGATCGCGATGAGCGCGCGCTGGCGCATCCCGCCGGAGAACTCGTGGGGGTACATCGTCGCCCGCTGCGCGGCCTCGGGAAGGCCGGCCTCCGCCAGCAGCTCGGCGACCCGCGCGCGCCGCTGCGCCCGCGACCCGCGGAAGCCGTTGGCCCGCAGCGCCTCCTCGACCTGGGAGCCGATCCGCCACACGGGGTTGAGGTTCGACATCGGGTCCTGCGGGACCAGACCGATCTGGTCCCCCCGCAGCGCCTCGACCTCGCGGCGCCCGAGCCCGACCACCTCACGACCCGCGAACCGGATGCTGCCGCCGGTGACCTTGCCGGTGCCCGGCAGCAGGTCGACGACGGCGTGCGCGGTCGTCGACTTGCCCGACCCGGACTCCCCCACGATGGCGACGGACTGCCCCGGGTAGACGGTGAGGTCGGCGCCGCGGACGGCCTGCACCGGCCCGCCACCGGTCGAGAACGTCACCTCCAGGCCCCGGACCTCGAGCAGCGGGACGTCCGGGTCGGGCGGGGTACGGGGCGTGGGGGCGCTCATCGGGTGCGTGCCTTCGGGTCGAGGGCGTCGCGCACGACGTCGCCCATCATGATGAAGCCGAGGACGGTCAGGGCCAGGGCCCCGGCCGGGTACAGCAGGATCTCCGGGTCGGTGCGGATGGCGCCCTGCGCCTGGGAGATGTCCCCGCCCCAGGACACGACCGACGGGGGCAGCCCGATGCCGAGGAAGCTCAGCGTGGCCTCGGCGACGATGAACGTGCCCAGGGCGACGGTCGCGTAGACGATGATCGGCGCGGCCGAGTTCGGCAGCACGTGGCGCACGAGGATCCCCGCGCGCCCCATGCCGAGCGACCGTGCCGCGGTGACGAACTCGTCGTTCTTGACGGACATCACCGTGCCGCGTGCGATGCGTGCGATGGGCGGCCACCCGAAGGACGCGAGCACGAGGGCCACCGTCAGGGCCGTGCGGGTGCTCGCCAGGCTCATGATGACGATCGCGGCCAGCACCAGCGGGATGGCGAAGAAGATGTCCGTCACGCGTGCCAGCAGCGTGTCCGCCCACCCCCCGAGGTAGCCGGCGAGCGCACCGGCCACGGTCCCGACGACGGTCACCAGCAGCGTGGTCAGCACCCCCACCGTCAGCGACGCCCGCGCGCCGTGCATCGTGCGCGAGAAGATGTCGCAGCCCTGGCGGTCGAAGCCGAAGACGTGGCCGGCCCGCGCGGGGTCGAGCGCGTCGGACAGCGCGCAGGTGCGCGGGTCGATCGAGGTGAACAGCCCGGGGAACGCCGCCACCAGCAGGACCAGGACGATCAGCGCCCCGGACACCCAGAACAGGGGTCGGCGACGCATCCCGCGCCACGCCTCGCGCCAGAAGCCGGCGGGTGCGTCCTGCGTCCGGACGGCGTCGACGGCGCCGAGGTCCTCGGTGAGGGGCTGCGCGACGTGCTCCTGCCCGGGGCGCGGTGCGGTGCGCAGGGCGCGCGTGGCGCCGGTCGTGGGAAGTGCGTCAGGCATAGCGGATCCTCGGGTCCAGCGCGGCGTACAGCAGGTCGACCGCGAGGTTGGCGACGATGTAGACGAGCACGAGCACGGTGGTCAGCGAGACCACGGTCACGTTCTCGCCGCGTGTGATGGCGTCGAAGAGCGTGCCCCCGACACCGTGGATGTTGAAGATCCCCTCGGTGACGATCGCGCCGCCCATGAGCGCGCCCAGGTCGGCACCGAGGAACGTCACGACGGGGATGAGCGAGTTGCGCAGCACGTGCCGTCCGGTGACCTGCGCGCGGGACAGCCCCTTGGCGCGCGCGGTGCGCACGAAGTCGGCCGACAGGCTCTCCTGCACGGAGGTCCGCGTCAGCCGCAGCACGTAGGCGAAGGACGTCGCCGCGAGGACGGTCGCCGGCATCAGCAGGCTGACCACGTCGGGGTCGCGTCCGGCGGTGATCGGCAGCCAGCCGAGCTGGACACCGACGACGATCTGCAGCACGAAGCCGACGACGAACGTCGGGACCGCGATGACCAGCAGGCTGAGCACCAGGACGGAGGAGTCGAACAGCCCGCCCTTGCGCATCCCGGCGAGCAGCCCGAAGCCGACCCCGAGGACGGCCTCGATGAGCAGCGCCATGAGGGCGAGCTGGAACGTCACCGGCAGCGCCTGGGCGATGACCTCGGTGACCTCGCGCCCCGTGAACGTGACCCCCAGGTCGAGCGTCACGATCCCCTTGAGGTACAGCAGGTACTGCACGAGGAACGGCTCGTCGAGGTGGAACTCGGCGCGGATCTGCTCCTGCACCGCCTCGGGCAGACCGCGCTCACCGCCGAGCGCGAGGACGGGGTCGCCCGGGCGCAGGAACACCAGGGCGTACAGCAGGAGCGTGGCTCCGAGGAACACGGGGATGACCTGCAGGACCCTGCGGCCGATGTACCAGCGCATGCCGACGTCTCTTCCGGTGGTCACGTCACGAGCGGGTGGACGGGTCCCGGCGCCGCCGGTGGGCGGCGCCGGGACCGGGTCTCACTCGCTCGTGGTGACCTGGTAGAGGATCGGGTCGGAGTCCCAGCCGAACTCGACGTCCTCGACGGTGTCGGCCCAGCCGCCGGTCGCGTTGTTGTACCAGAGCGGGATGCCCGGCAGCTCCTCGAACAGGATCGCCTCGGCCTCCAGGTACAGGGCCACGGCGTCCTCCGGGCTGTCCGCACCGTTGGCCTCGGCGAGCTTGGCGTCGAAGGCCGCGTTGGACCACTGCCCGTCGTTCGACCCCGCGCCCGTGCCGTACAAGGGGCCGAGGAAGTTGCTCATGGCCGGGTAGTCGGCCTGCCACCCGCCGCGGAAGAGCCCCGGCACGGCGCCCGCGTCGCGGGCGTCGAGGTACTCGTCGAACGTCGGGTACGGGTAGAACTCGCAGCCGATCTCGAGCACCGTGCGGATGTTGTTGCACACCGCGTCGACCCACGTCTGGTGGTCCGAGTCGGCGTTCGACGCGATCTGCAGGGTGTAGTCGCCGACCGGCGCGAGCGCCTCGGCCTGCGCCCACAGGTCGACCGCCAGCTCCGCGTCGTAGTCCAGGACGTCGTTGCCGGGGATGTCCTCGGTCCAGCCGTCGATGACCGGTGACGTGAAGTCCGTGGCCGGCGTGCGCGACCCGGAGAAGATCGTCTCGGTCACCTCGGCGCGGTTGATCGCGTGGGACACCGCCTGGCGGCGCAGCTGGCCCGCCTCACCCTGGAACTCCGGCAGCCACTGCGGCACGGTCAGCACCTGGATGACGGCCGCCGGCTGGTTGGCCGACCGACCCTCGAGCTCGTCCTCGAACGTCGCGAACGCCGACGACGGAACGTTCTTGATGATGTCGAGCTGACCGCCGAGCAGGTCGTTGTACGCCGAGTCCTCGTCGGTGTACGCGATGAGCTCGAGGCCTGCGTTCTGCGGCGTGCGCTCCCCGGTGTACTCGGGGTTGGGCAGCAGCGTGATGCTCGAGTCGTGCTCCCAGGAGTCCAGCATGTAGGGGCCGTTGCCGACCGGCGCCTCGCCGAAGGCCTCGGGGTCCTCGAAGAACGCCTCCGGCAGCGGGAAGAACGCGGCGTAGCCGAGGCGGATCGGGAAGTCGGACTCGGGCTGGCTGAGCGTGACGACGAGCGTGCTGTCGTCCTCCACGACCAGGCCGCCGGCCTCGATGAGGGACACGTCCTCGTCGTAGGAGAACCCCGCGATGGGCTCGAAGAAGTACGACAGGCTCTGCTTGTTGTCGAGCGCGGCGCCGTAGTCCCACGCCTTGGCGAAGCTCTCCGCGGTGACGTCGGTCCCGTCGCTGAACGTCCACCCGTCGGCGATCGTGATCGTCCACGTGAGGTTGTCGTCGGACTCGATCGACTCGGCGACCTCGTTGTGGACGGCCCCCTCGGCGTCGTAGTACACGAGCCCGGCGAACAGGTTCTGCACCACCATGCCGCCGTAGACCTCGTTGGTCATGGTGGGGATCAGCGGGTTCTGCGGCTCGCCGTTGTGGACGGTGACGACACCCCCGCCTGCGTCCGCCGTGGCCGTGTCCGAGCCCCCGTCGTCGCCGCCGGACGCGCAGGCCGTCAGGGCCAGAGCGCCGGACAGGCCGAGCGCGGTGAGGACGGTGAGGCGCCTGGTTCTCATGTGTTCCTCCGGTACGAGGCGGCGTCGGGTGTGCCGCCGTCGGTGGCGCCCTCCGTGACGGGTGGCGCGTCCGTGGTGCGGACGCGCCGGACAGTAGGCGAAGCGCTCCCGTCGGCACACCCGTCCGCCGCCTGCAAGACCCGCTGTTACTCAACTGCATCCGCGTGTTTACACGCCTGACACCAATGCCCGGGAATCGCGATACTGACCATTCTTGTTGGCGTCCATCACGGTTCACCCGCACGGGCGACAACCGCGCCTGGTGCCAGGACGACCGCCCCCGTCCACGCCCTTCGCACGGGGCGATACGCGACGTACAGTGCGGATCGACCACGTGCCGACCACCTGCCGACCACGCGCAGGGCGTCAGGAGCAGCGACTTGACCACCGTCGTGACCTCCCGCGGACCCGCCCCCAAGGGGCGGATCCTCGATGCGGCAGACGTGCTCTTCTATGACAGGGGCATCCGGGACGTCAGCATCGAGGACGTCGTCGTCCTCGCCGGGACCACGCGCATGACGCTGTACCGGCACTTCCCGTCCAAGGACGAGCTCGTGCTCGCGCACCTGCGCCGGCGCGCCGAGCACGAACGCGCGGTCGTGGCGGGTGTCGTCGACGTCGCGGCGCGCGAGCGGCGCAACCCGCTGCTGCTGCTCGCGGCCCGCCTGCGCGACGACGTCGCCGCGCCCGGGTTCCGCGGGTGCCCGTTCCTCAACGCCGCGGCCGAGTACCGCGACCCCGAGCACCCGGTGCGGCGCCTCGTCGCCGCGCACCGGGCCTGGTACCGGACACGCCTCGTGGGGCTCGTCGCCGAGACCGGCGCGCACGACCCCGAGGGGACCGCCGACAGGATCGTGCTGCTGCGCGACGGCGCGATGGCCGGCGGGGCGCTGGGTGGCGGCGCGCCGGGTGGCGCGTCCTCGCCGGCCGGTGCCCTGCCGCCCGCCGTGGCCGCGGTGCTGGGGGTGCGCAGCTGACGGGACGGCGCGGGCCTCAGCCCGCCAGGAGCTGCACCGCCGTCACGTCCGGCGTCGGCAGGCCGTCGCGCGCCAGCACGGTCACGACGACGAGTCCGTCGGTCCGGGCCGCGCCGTCCACCGGGAGGTCCTCGTGCACGACGCCGTCCCGCTCCGCGGTCGCGGCCGGCTGCACCACCGCGGGGCCGAGGCGCACCTCGTGCGCGCGCGGGTCGTCCGCGCCGGCCGCCCGGTACGTCACCCGCACCACGCGCCCCCGGCCCTCCGGGTCGCGCAGCGCGTAGGAGAACCACCCCCTCGCGCTGCGCGTGCGCGTCCCGCCGTCGCTGCGGGCCCGGGTGCCCTCACCGGCGAAGCCGTGGTCCGACTCGGGCTGCTGCTCACCGGCGGCGACCTCGTCGAGCACCGTCACCCGCGGCGCGTCGGACGCGTCGAGCGCCGTGAGCCGCGCGCGTCGCACGTCCGCGTCCTCGCCCACCGGCCAGTACACCGTGTAGCGCACGTCGTGCAGGCGCGTGAACGGCTCGAGCCGTACGCGCGTGGGGACGTCCGCACCGGCGCACCGGACGGTGAGGTCCACGGTGAGCGGGTCGCGCGCCGCCAGGGTCACGGCCCGCGCGGGGTCGCCGACGACCACCGGCGTCGCCGCCAGCGGCCGGACGGGACCGGCCGCGACGTGCCCCATGCGCTCGGGGCCGGCGAGCAGGCCGTCGAGGTCGTCCTCGCCGTCACGCGCGGCGAGCACGACGGGCCCCCAGCGGTACGCGACCCAGGACGCGTCGCCGGGCAGGGGCTCGGCCACCAGACCCGTGGTGAACCGGACGGTCAGCGTCCGCTCCCCCGACCAGGTGCGGCGCACCACCAGGTGACCGTCGTCGAGCACGGTGGCCACAGGCGCACCGTCCTCCTCGACGACCACCTCGGACGCCCACCCGGGCCGGCGCAGGCGCAGGGCGAACGCGACGGGCTCGCGGACGGCGACACGGACGACGGCCACGTCGGACCGGTGCAGGTCGGCCTCGACGCGCACGGTGGCGCCGCGCTCGGCCCAGTCGAGCTCGGCGCCCAGGTACAGGTTGACCGCGAGGTCGTCGTCGTACCGCGAGAAGACCAGCGCGCCGTAGCCCGCGTGGTTCTCCGTGCCCGTGCCCACGCAGCACCACATGGACGTCTCCGGCTGGGAGTACACCCGGTAGTGCGCCGGCCGCAGCGGTGTGAAGTACACGAGACCGCCGTGCTGCGGGTGCTGCGAGGACAGGACGTGGTTGTACGTCGCGCGCTCGTAGTGCTCGAGGAGGTCCAGGTCCCCCGTCGCCGCGAAGCGCAGCGCCGTCAGCTCGAGCATGTTGGCGGTGTTGCACGTCTCGGGCCCCTGGCGGTCGGTGACCGCGGCGACGGGGTCGTCGTGGAAGTGCTCGCGCACCGAGTTGCCCCCGATCGCCAGCGTGCGGTGCCCGGTCACGGTGCGCCAGAACGTGTCCGCGGCCGCGGCGTAGCGCTCCTCCCCCGTCAGGTCGGCCAGCCGGGCGTACCCGACGACCTTGGCGATCTGCGTGTTCGCGTGCAGCCCGCCGAGCTCGTCGCGCCCGGCGGCGAGCGGGTCCAGCAGCCGGCGGTGCTCGAAGCGGCGCGCCTCCGCCAGGTGCGCGGGGTCGCCGGTGAGCTGCGCGAGCGTCGCGAACGCGTCGGCCATCCCGCCGAACTCGGTGGTCAGCACGTCCTCGAAGACGTCGTCCGGCACCGCGCGGCTGACCGACAGCCACCACCCGGCCCAGGCGACGGCGAGCCGCATGGCGCGGGCCGACCCCGCGAAGGTGGCCGCGTCGAGCAGCCCGGCGAACGTCTTGTGCAGGTTGTACAGGGGCACCCAGCGCCCGTTGAGGCTGAACGTGTCGGCGTCGACGACGCCCGCCGCGAGCTCCTCGCCGAGCCGCGCGCCTCCGGGCACGCCCCCGAGGTACCCCGTGCCGACCGCCTCCTGGCAGCGCTCCAGGACGTCGAGCACGCGCTCGAGCCGGTCCCGCAGGCGGGCGTCACCGGTCGCCGCCCACAGCTTCGCGCACGCCGACAGGTGGTGCCCGCCCATGTGACCACCCATGCCGTCGCCCTCCCAGTTGCCGTAGCCGGGGCCGCTCGGCAGGCCCGCCTCGCGCAGGTAGGGCGCGCAGAGCCGGTCCGGGTCGAGCGCGAGCACGTAGCGCACCGACGCGTCCTGGGCGACGCGGAACGGCCCGTCGAGCAGACGGACCTGCGACAGCGGGAACGTCCCGACGGGACGGGGGGTGCGGGGTGCGCCCGACGGGGCGACGGTCAGCGGCATGACGGTTCCTCACGGTGGAGCGGGTGGCGGGCGTGGCGGCGCGCGCGACGGGGTGCGCGGGTGGTGCCCGGCGACCTCAGGCCCGCGGGATACGGCCGACGAGGTGCGCGAGCGCCCCGTCGCGTGCGAAGACCGGCAGGGTCGCGAGCGGGGCGTCCACGTCGAGCCACTGCCCGCCGTCGTACACCTGCCCCGTCACGAGCGACGTCCACGTCGCCCCCTCCGGCAGCCAGACCCGACGGGACGTCGCACCCGCCTCCAGCACGGGGGCGACGAGCAACGACGGCCCGTACAGGTACTGGTCCGCCACCCGCCACGCCCACGGGTCGTCCGGGAACTCGTGGGCGAGACCCCGCATGACCGGCTGACCGTCGGTGTGCGCGGCGGCCATCAGCTCGCGCGTGTACCCGCGCAGCTCCTCCCGCAGGTGCACGTAACGCTCCAGCACGCCGTAGACGGCGTCGCCGAAGGACCACAGCTCGTTGCCCGCCCCCGTGGGGTTGCGCTCCGAACCGTCCGCGGCCCGCACCGGGCTCGCCGGGACGCGGTCACCGTGCAGCCGCATCACCGGCAGGAAGGTGCCCACCTGGAACCAGCGCACCAGCAGCTCGTGGAAGGCGGGGTCGTCCGTGCGGCCGCCACCGAAACCGCCGATGTCGGTGGTGAACCACGGGATGCCGGCGGCACCCATGTGGACGCCGGCGACGATCTGGCGGCGCAGCGTCGGGAAGTCGGAGTGGATGTCGCCCGACCACACCAGCGCCCCGTAGCGCTGCGACCCCGCCCACGCGCAGCGCACGAGGTTGACGACCTCCCGCTCCCCGTCGGCCGTCTGCCCGTCGAAGAACGCGCGCGAGAAGGCCTGCGGGTACCAGTTGGCCACCTCGGTCCCCTGGCCGGCGTGGAACCGGTAGGCGTCGTGGTCGTAGACCCCGAACTCGGGCTCCGCCTCGTCCAGCCAGAACAGGCGGACGCCGTGGCGCGCGTACCCCTCGCGGCACCGGTCCCACAGGAACCGCCGCGCCTCGGGGTTCGTCGCGTCGACGAACCGGCTCGGTCCGCCGAACCACATCTGCACGTCGATACCGCGGTTCGTGCGCACGAGCAGGTTGCGCCGCGACATCTCGGGGAAGTTCTCGGACTCCGGCGACACCTGCGGCCAGACGGACACCATGAGCTCGACGCCCAGCTCGCGCAGCTCGGCCACCATCGCCGCCGGGTCCGGCCAGAACTCGTCCTCGAACCGGTAGTCGCCCAGGTGCGGCCAGTGGAAGAAGTCCGCGACGATCACGTCGAGCGGCAGGCCGCGGCGCACGTGCTCGCGCGCGACCGCCAGCAGCTCGGCCTGGCTCGCGTAGCGCAGCTTGCACTGCCAGAACCCCAGACCGTGCTCGGGCATCATCGGCGCGTGGCCCGTCGCCTCGGCGTAGCGCCGGCTGACGTCCGCCGGCGTCGCGCCCGCGGTCACCCAGTAGTCGATCTGGCGGCAGGCCTCCGCCGTCCACTCGGTGCGGTTGGCCGCGAACGTCGCGCGGCCGATCGCCGGGTTGTGCCACAGGAACCCGTAGCCGGCGCTGGACCGCACGAACGGCACGCTCGCCTGCGAGTTGCGCTGCGCGAGCTCGAGCGTGCTGCCCTTGAGGTCGACGAGGTCCTGCTGGTACTGCCCCATGCCCGCCAGGTGCTCGCCGGCCGGGGTCCGCAGCGCGAGCCCGGCCTGCACGCCGCCGCCCGGCAGCGGCCGGTACGTGCGGGCCCGCACCTTCAGGGCGCCGCCCGACGGCACCTCGGAGAACAGGGGCCGGCCGTCGACGTCCTCGAACGCGAGCCGGCAGTCGTGCGCGAGGGCGCCGGTCTGCCAGTCCTTGCCGCTGGTGGCCGTCGCGACGACCCGGATGCGGCCGTTGGTCAGCGTCGCCGTCGACCCGTCCACCACGACGTGCGCGTCGGCGTGCGCCGCGGGGTCCGGCGGCAGCAGCGCCCAGTCGGCGTCGACGACGTCGCCCAGGGCCGCCCGCACGCGGACGCTGTCGCGGCCCCACGGCTCGACCACGAGGGTCTCGCCGTCGCCGCGCCAGACGAGGGTGCCGGCTTCGGTGTCGAACACGTGCGTCACAGGTCTGCGTCCTTCCCGCCGGGGCGTGGCCCGTGCAGCGGTGGAGAGGGATCGGGGTGGGACGGGGCGGGGCGGGGCGGGTGGTGGGCCGGGTGGGCGGTGCGGTGCGGGCCGGGACGGAGCCTCGGCGTGGGCGGGACCGTGCCGGTGGTCAGGCGACCGCGGCCGCCTCGACCGACGGAGCACGCACCGCCCCCGGGAGCACACCGCTGCCCCAGAGCGTCGAGAACGACAGCCAGGCGGGCAGCGCGACGCCGAACACCGGCGCCAGCCCCGGGACGAGGTAGTACGCGCACAGCACGGTACCGACCACGACCGCGTTGCCCAGCGCGAGGACGGGGCGGGCGGCGACGAGCAGCACGGCCCGGCGCAGCAGGCGTACCGGACCCTCGGCGTAGTGGGAGGCCAGGACCGGCAGCACGGCGCTGACCACGAAGAAGGCGACGGTGAGCACCGTCAGGAGGCCCGCGAGCACCGGCCCGGCCGCACCGAGGTCCGTGGTGGCGAGGACCCGGCGGTCCAGCAGGAGCACCCCCCACAGCCCGAGGACCGCGTACCCGACCACGTTGGCCGGCACGAGCTCGACACGCCACGCCGCCCGGAACTCCGCGCGCACGGCACGCACACCGCGGCCGTCGACGCCGTGCATCGCGTCACGTCGCACGACCGCGTGCACGGCCGCCGAGGCCGGGAAGACCCCCAGCACGACGCCCCCGCGGACCGTCCAGGCGATCCACAGCAGGTGCAGCACCAGCAGCCGCAGCCCCAGGTCACCGACCCTGGTGTGCCAGCCGACGAGCCGGCCCATCAGCCCTTCACCGACCCGACCATGACGCCCTTCTCGAAGTACTTCTGGATGAAGGGGTAGACCAGCAGGACGGGCAGGGTGGAGACGATGATGACGCCGTACTTGATCTGGTCGGCGAACTGCTGGGCGTACGCGCCGCCGCCGGATCCCCCCGCACCGCCCGCACCACCGGCGAACGCCTGGTTGGACAGCAGGATGTCGCGCAGCACGATCTGCAGCGGCTGCTTGTCGTAGTCCCGCACGAAGATGAGACCCGTGAAGAAGTCGTTCCAGTGCTGCACCAGGTAGTACAGCCCGATCACCGCGATGATCGCCTTCGACAACGGCAGCGCCATGGAGACGAAGAACTTCAGGTACCCCACCCCGTCGAGCATCGCGGCCTCGAAGAGCTCCTCGGGCAACGAGTTCTCGAAGAACGCACGGGCGATGATGAGGTTGTACACGTTCAGCGCCGACGGCAGGACGAAGACCAACCAGTTGTCGAGCAGGTTGAGGTCGCGGTAGAGCAGGTACGTCGGGATGAGGCCGCCGCTGAAGAACATCGTGAACGCGAAGAAGAACATCAGCGCGCGGCGCGGGGCGAACTCCCGGCGCGACAGCGCGTAGGCCGCCGGCAGGGTCACCACGAGGTTGAGCGCGGTGCCGACCACCGTGTACAGCAGCGTGTTGCGGTAGCCGGTCCAGATGCGGTCGTCGGCGAGGATCTGCTCGTACCCGAAGGTGCTGAACCCCTGCGGGATCAGCCAGACCCTGCCGGTCGCCACCATCGCGGGGTCGCTGACCGACGCGATCGAGACGAACCAGATCGGGTAGATGGTCGCGAAGAGCACGAGCGCCACGACGGTGCCGACGGCGATCGAGAACAGCAGGTCGCCGGGTGTCCGCCGACGCAGGGACGTCGTGAGCATGGTCGTCCTCCCGGTTACCACAGGCTCGTGTTCGCGAACTTCTTGGCGAGCTGGTTGGTCAGCACCAGGAAGGCGAAGTTGATGACGGTGTTGAACAGGCCGATGGCGGTGGAGTAGCTGAACTGGCTCTGCAGGATGCCGATCTTGTAGACGTACGTGGAGATGACCTCCGACGCCGGCAGGTTCATCGGGTTCTGCATGAGGAAGATCTTCTCGAATCCCGCGTTGAGCACACCGCCCATGTTGAGGATGAACAGCACCACCATCGTCGGCACCAGAGCGGGCAGGTCGACGTGCCGGATGATCTGCGGTCGGCTGGCACCGTCGACGCGTGCCGCCTCGTAGAGCTGGGTGTCGATGCTCGACAGCGCGGCGAGGTAGATGATGCTGTTCCACCCGCAGTGCTGCCAGACCTCGGAGATCACGTAGACGGAGACGAACGAGCCCGGGTCGCCCAGGTAGTTGGTCCCCTCCACGCCGAACAGGCCGAGGAAGTGGGGGATCACGCCCGACGTCGGCGACAGGAACACCTGCAGCATGCCGACGACGACGACGATCGAGATGAAGTGCGGCAGGTACGTCGCGGTCTGGGTGAACCGCTTGCGCCGCGGTCCGACGATCTGGTTGACCGTCAGCGCCAGCAGCACCGGTGCGATGAACCCGACCATCAGGGTCGTCAGGCTGATCGCCACGGTGTTGCGGATCAGGTCCCAGAACAACGGGCTGTCGAAGAACTGCTGGAAGTACTTGAACCCCACCCACTTGCCGCCGGTGAGCCCGGCGGCGAAGTCGAACTCCCGGAACGCGAGCTGGATCCCGTACATCGGGACGTACGAGAACACCGCCGTCACGACGACGGCCGGCGCCAGCATGAGCCACAGCTGCCACCGGGTGCGCAGGTGCCCGCTGAGCGTCCTGCGCCGTCGGCCGCGCACCATCGCGCGGACCGGCGTCGACCCCGGCACGTTCGCCGCGGTCTCGTCGAGGGTCACCGCCACGACACCACTCCCTCCTGTCACGACCCGCGCCGTCGCGGGTCGTGGATCGTCCGGTGCGGCGTGGTGGCGGGCGGACGCCCGCCACCACGCCCCGGTGGCGTCAGCCCTTGGCGGCCTCGTCGTAGTACTTCTGGTACAGCTCGACGTTCTGCGTCAGACCCGCCGCCTCGAGCTGGTCCACGTACGCGTCCCAACCGGCGTCGATCCCGCCGGAGGTGACGAACTCGGCGAACTTCGTCTGGCTGAGGTTGAGGATCGCGGAGTTGTTGAGCGCGAGCGTGCTCAGGTCCTCGGTCGACATCTTCAGGTAGGGCGGCAGGACGTCCTCGTCGACGTCGACGTTCGCGACCGCCTCCTCCAGCGGGACGCTCTGCTCGACGGCCTCGGCGAGGTCGGTCGGCAGGGTCACGTCCAGGCCCTCGCGGATCCACAGCGGTCCGAGGTCGGCCAGCGTCGACGTCCACTTCCAGGTCGACGGGTCGCTCTCGCCGTCGGCGGGCGGCAGCACCTCGTACGAGCCGTCGTCGCCCGGGGCGATGTTGGTCCCGAAGTCACCGAAGAGCACCTGGAGCGAGAGGTCCTGGGAGTAGAGCGCGTCGACCACGCGCAGCGCCGCGTCCTTGGCCTTGGTCCGCGCCGAGACGACGACGTGGTTGGGCGTGAGGTTCTCGAAGTCGTAGCTCCAGGTCACGTCCTCGCTCTGACCGGCCTCCGCGAGCAGCGGCGCCATCGAGGCGTACTGCGGCGCGAGCTGCGCACCGAACCGGTCCGAGGCGGTCCAGCCCCAGCTGAAGCCCACGGCGGCGGTGTCGCCCGAGCCGCGGCCGATCGACTGGTACGCCGAGTAGTCCTGCGTGATGACGTTCTGG
Organism: Cellulomonas sp. KH9; assembly: GCF_900114185.1. Lineage (GTDB taxonomy): Bacteria > Actinomycetota > Actinomycetes > Actinomycetales > Cellulomonadaceae > Cellulomonas. Next base: position 152,013 of record NZ_FOSE01000002.1, on the reverse strand, counting down.
TTGACCAGGCCGGCGGAGTACGCGCGGTGGAGGAACTCGAGCACCGCCTTCCAGCGCTCGTCGGCCAGGAAGCTGCCCACCTTCCCGTCCTCGACGAAGTACCCCGTGCCACCGCCGCCGGTGATCGGCAGCCCGGTGCTGCCGAGCAGCGCGGTGGGCTGGAAGTAGCCGTAGCCCGTGGTGCTGACGGGCGACCAGTCCATGGGGATCTCGTCGGAGGGGTCGCCGTTGCCGTTCGCGTCCTGCTGCTTGAACGCGAGCAGGACGTCGTAGAGCTCGTCCCACGTCGTCGGCATCTCCAGGCCGAGGTTGTCGAGCCACTGCTGGTTGATGTACTGGCGGGTGATGGCCTGCGGCCAGAACTCCTTCCAGCTGGGCAGCGCGTAGATCGCGCCGTCGGCCTGCGTCGACATCGCCTTCGCGCCGTCGACCTGCTCGAACATGGCCTTGACGTTCGGCATCGCGTCCATGTCGTCGCTCAGGTCCTCGAACAGGGTCCGGAACGTCGCGAGGTCCGAGTCGGTGATCACGTTGCCGCCGATGATGAGGTCGGGCGTGTCACCGGCGGCCAGCATGGTCGACTTCTTCTGGTCCCAGTCGGCGCTGACCTCCTCCCAGGTGATCGTGACGCCCGCGGTCTCCTCCAGCTCGTCGACCCAGGCCATCTCGCTCATGGCCCGGGTGAGCGCGTGCTTGACGACCAGGATCGTCAGGTCGTCGCTGCCCGAGGCCGCCGCCTCGTCGTCGTCACCGCCGGTGCACCCCGCCAGCACCAGGCTGGACGCGGTGAGCAGCGCCGCGGCGGACGTGAGCGCACGGCGGGCGGGCGCGCGGCCCGGTGCCGTGGGGCGTGGACGGGTGCTGCGAGCCATGGGTCTCCTCCTTGAGACGGGCGGGCCGACCTGCCGGCGCACGCCGGGCGGGCGCACCGTCGACGGCGTCGTCGCCGGGACGGCACGCGCACGACCCCGGTCCGCGTGCGCGTCGCAGGTCAGCGGTGCAGGCGCCCCGTGGGGTGCCGGGACCGATCCTCATGGACCGACTTCAGCGTTGTCAAGAAAGTAGCCAAGAACATGGCCGTCGGCGGGTGCAGCGCGCACCGGTGAGGTGGAGCGATGGCGTCCCTGCAGGTCGGAGCGCCGCCCGATGGCCGCGCCCGCGGCTCAGACCGCGGCGGACGACGCGCGCGGGACGAGGTCCGCCCCGGTGCGCACCGCGCGCGCGGGACCCGCGTGGCCCGCGATGCGCTCGAGCAGCATGGCCACCGCGTGCTCGACCATCTCCCCCTGGCGCGGGCTCACCGACGTCAGGGACGGGACGGTGAAACCGCTCTCGTCGGTGTCGTCGAACCCGGTGACCGCGACGTCCTCGGGGACGCGCACGCCGTGACGGTGCAGGGCGCGCAGCGCGCCGGCCGCCACGGCGTCGTTGATGCACAGCGCCGCGTCGAAGGAGGCCCCGGACCGCAGGAGCCCCACCATCGCCTCGTACCCCGAGGCACGCCGGTCCCAGTCGGACCCCACCGCGACCAGCGCCGGGTCGTGCGGCACGCCGTACGCCGCCAGCGCGGCCAGATGGCCGGCGAAGCGGTCGTCGGAGGGACGGACGCCGGGCGCGCCGTTCCACACCAGGGCGATGCGGCGACGCCCGGTGTCGAGCAGGTGACGCGTCACGGCGTCGGCACCCTCCCGCTCCCCCATCACGACGCAGTCCCAGCGACCCGTCGGGACGCCGCCGAGCTGCACCACGGGCCGCGCGGGCGCCGTGTCGTCGGGCGGGAAGGCCACGTGGGGACACACGATGACGCCGTCGACGTCCCGCACCCGGCCGCCCAGCACCGCCTCGCGCTCGGCGGCACCGTCGTGCGCGATCTGCAGCATGGCGGTCAGACCACGCGCGTCCAGCGCGAGGATCAACCGCTCGGCGACCTCCGCGAAGTACGGCTGGTAGATGTTGGGCACCACGACCGCGACGCGCCCCGTGCGGCCGGACGCCAGCCCGCGGCCCGCCAGGTTCACCTCGTAGCCGCACTGCTCGACGGCGGCGAGCACCGCCCGGCGCGTGGCCTCGGAGACCCCGTTGCGGCCGAGCATCACGTTGGAGACGGTCTTGGCCGAGACCCCGGCCACCGCGGCGACGTCCGCCAGGGTCGGGCGCCTCACGGCAGCGCCTCGCCGAGGGTGGACTCCCGACGCACCAGCTCCACGGGCAGGGTGACGGCGCGCGGGCCCTGCGGCGCGCGCCCCGCGAGCCGGTCGTCGAGCAGCTCCAGCGCCATGCGTGCCAGGCGGGCCGGTCCCGGGTCGACGGTCGTCAGCGAGGGCGTCGAGAAGCGGCCGTCGTCGAGGTCGTCGTAGCCGACGACCGCCACCTGGCCGGGGACGTCGACGCCGCGGCCCCGCAGCGCCGCGAGCGCACCGAGCGCCACCTCGTCGCTGACGCACACCAGGACGTCGAGCGCGGGGTGGGCGTCGAGCGCCCGCGCCGCCGCCCGTGCCCCGGCGCGTCGGTCCGCGACGCCCTCGACCGGCACCACCGGCACGGCGTCGGGGTCGAACCCGGTCTCCGCGAGCGCCGCCCGCAGGCTCGCGGAGGGGCGCGCCGGGTCCTCGTCCGGGCGGGCCGCACGGTCGCCCCCGAGCAGGGCCGGACGGAGCCGACCCATGACCGCCAGGTGCCGCACGACGAGGGCCATCGCCTCGTCCACGTCCTCCCGCACGTGGTCCACGGACCCCGCCTCGCGCCCGCCCTGCACGACGACGACCGGGCGGTGGGTGAGCGCACCGTCGGTGCCGACGCGCGGCGGCGGCGCGCCGATGTGGACGAGCCCGTCGAAGCGGGTGCCCCTGCCGGCGAAGAGCGCCCGCGTGCGCTCGTCGTCGCCGCGCGTGGGTTCCACCGCGACGGGGATGCCGCGCCGGTCGGCCTCCACCACGAGCGCCTCGACGAGCGTCGCCAGGTACGGCCGCCGCAGCTCGTCCACGCCGATGCCGATGAGCCCGGTGCGCCGGGTGCGCAGGTTGCGCGCCGTCGCGCTCGGGGTCCAGTCGAGCTCGGTCATGGCCGCCCTGACCCGTTGCACGACCTCGGGCCGCGTGTGGGGGGCGCCGTTGACGACGCGGGACACCGTCTTCACGGAGACACCCGCCAGAGCGGCGACGTCACGCGCGGTCGGTGCCACCGCGCCATCATAGGCGCGCGGCACCGCGCCCGACCCCGTCCACGGCGCGGCCCTGCACGTCACGGCGGTGCGGGCTGCCGGGCTCCCCGCCGTGCCGCGCCGGTCGGCGTCGCGGGCCGGGGCGCCGGGTGCCGCCGGGGCCGTCCGGCGCCCTGTGGCGACCTCGGGGACCCGCTGCGACGCTGGCTGGATGGCACGGGCGGGGGTCTCGTTCCCGGCGGGCACCCGCGGCGGTGGCCGCACGGGGTGGGTGGTCGCCTGCGCCGCGGGCGTCCTCGCGCTCGTGGTGCGGTGGCACCTCGTCGGGGGCGCGGCGGGCGTGCGCGGTTACCACGGGTACGACGACGGCGTGTACTTCTCCTCGGCCGTCGCCCTCGTGCACGGCCGGGTGCCGTACCGCGACTTCCTGCTCCTGCACCCGCCGGGTGTGGTGCTCGCGCTGGCGCCGTTCGCCGCGCTGACGCGGTGGACGGGCGACCCGACGGCGCTCGCCGCCGCGCGCGTCGCGTTCATGGCCGTCGGCGCGGTCAGCACCGTCCTCGTCACACGGCTGGCCCTGCGCTGGGGGACGGCCGCCGCCGTCGTGGCGGGCACGCTGTACGCCGTCTCCTCCGCCGCCGCTCGCGCCGAGCGCCTCACGCTGCTCGAGCCGCTCGGCACGCTGACGCTGCTGGGCGCCGTCTGCCTCCTGCTGCGGGCCCGCGCACCCCACGCGTCCCGGTGGTGGCTGTACGCCGGCGGCGCCGTGCTCGGCCTGGGCCCCGTCGTCAAGATCTGGAACGTCGCCCCCGTCCTCGTGGTCGTCGCCTGGCAGGCGTGGACGCAGGGGACGCGCTCGGCGGTGCGCGTCGTGGGTGCGGCGGCCGGCGCGTCGCTGCTCGTCCTGCTGCCGTTCGCCGTGGCCGCGCCCGGCGCGCTGGTGCGGCTCGTGCTGCTCGCCCAGCTGGGCCGTCCCCGGTCGACCACCACGACCGGTGAGCGGCTGGCGGGGATCAGCGGCGTAGGCACCGCACTCGCACCGCAGCCCGCCGCGACACGCACCGCTCTGACGGCCGTGGTGTGCGTGGCGGTGGTGGTCGCCGCGGTGGCCGCGTGGCGCGGGCGCCGGGGACGGCTGTGGGTGGCGCTCCTCGGGACGCAGGTCGCCGTGCTCCTGGCCGCGCCGTCGTTCTACGTCGGCTACGCCGCGTTCAGTGCCGCGGCGGTGGTGCTGGTGGTGGCCGCGGCCGTGTCGCTGGTCCCCGCCGGGGGGCCGGCGCCGGCGGGGTACCGGGTGTGGGCCGCGGCCCTGACCGTCGGGGCGCTGGGGCTGCCGACGGCGGCGCTGCGCCCGCCGCCGCCGGAGACGCTCGCCGTCGCCCAGGTCCGCGGGCTGCTCCCGGAGCAGGGCTGCGTGCGCGCGGACTCCCCCGGCGTGCTGGCCGTCCTCGACGTGCTGTCGCGCGACGAGGAGCGCGGCTGCCGGACCCGCGTCGACGTCTCCGGGCAGACGTACGTGGTCGGCGACCGCGACGACCGGGGGGACCCCGTCCCCCGGTCCCGCAACACCCGCTGGCAGGAGGACGCGGTGGCCTACCTGACGTCCGGGACGGCCGCCGTCCTCGTCCGCACGACGGGCAACGGCTTCGACGACACGACCGTGCAGCAGCTGCACCGGCACGGCACGCTCGTGCGGGTGCACGGCGCGCAGGTGCTGCTGCCCCGTGACGCGGCGCCCCCGCACCGACCCGCCGCGCACCCCTGAGAGCGCGTGGTCGGGGCGGGCCCAGGCGCGCACGCGGCTGCTGCGGTGGGTGGCGGCCACGTCCTCGCTGTCGAGGGCCGTGCCGGCGGAGAGGTCGACGCCGTCCACCGTGTCGAACGGGTTCACCAGGCGCACCTCCCTCGCCGGCCATGACGAGCGGCGCCATCCGGTGGCCGGTCCTATGGTCGAGGAGTGAGGCAGCACGACGACGTGGCCGCACGAGGGGGCGCGATCATGGCCGGTGCACCGTTGGAGCATGTCGTGGCCCGCGCGTCCGGCCTGATGCTCACGGACCGCGCGGTGGGCCAGGTCCTCGACCTGCTCACGGCGACCCTCCTGCAGGCCGTGCCCGCGGCGTGCGGTGCGGGCGTCACGGTGGTCGACCGTGACCGCGACGAGGGCCACGGCGGCACCACGACCGCGGCCACGGGCACGCTGGTCGAGGCCGCCGACGCGGTGCAGTACCGCCTGGCGGAGGGCCCCTGCCTCGCCGCGTGGCTGACCCGCCGGGCGGTGCGGGTCGACGTGGTCGCGACGGACCCGCGCTGGCCGCGCTGGGCGCAGGAGGTGGCCGCCCTCGACGTGGCGTCGGTGCTCAGCGCGCCGATGGTGGCCGGCGACCTCGCAGTCGGATCGCTCAAGCTCTACGCGCACGAGCCGCACGCGTTCGGGCCCCGGGACGAGACCACGCTCAACCTGTTCGCCGCGCAGGGCGCCCTCCTGCTGGCCAGCGCCCGGACGTTCCGGGACGCGGGGCGGCTGTCGCAGGACGTGCGGACCGTGCTGGCACGGCGCGACGCCCTGCAGCGCGCGGCCGGGCTGCTCATGGGGCGTGACGGCCTGACCGACCAGGCGGCCCTCGCCCACCTGGCGGCGCGGGCCGAGCAGGAGCGCACGGGCGTCCACCAGATCGCGACCCGTCTGCTCACGGACCACACGCACCGGGTGGCCGGGCGTTGACCAGCGCGGGCGACCGCCAGCGCGGGCGGATCCGCGCCGCGTTCGGGCGCACCCGCCTGCGGCCGGAGGACCTGTGGGTGCGGTACTTCGCGCTCGGCGGCCAGGCGGGGCCGGCCGACCTCGCCGAGTTCCTCGACGGGACGTCGGACCTGCCGGTCCGTGAGCGGGACCGGGTCGCCCTGGCGGTCAACGAGGAGCTCGACCGGATCACGGGCAGCGACCGCGCGCCCTACTCGCGCCCCCTGCGGTCCGCCGAGCCCGAGGGCGGCCCGCTCGCCGCGCTGGTCACGCTGCTGCGCGGCACGCACCTGGCGCCCCCGGACGCGCTGCCCGAGGCCGTCGTCACCGCCGCGCACCACCTCGGGGTCGTGCCCGTGCTGTACCTCGCGGACGAGGCGGCCCGCACCCTGGTCCCGCTGCCGGACGGCCCCGGCCACGGGCGCGCGCCGTTGTCGGTGGACGGCACCCTGCCCGGGCGGGCGTACCGGTTGCTGCAGACGCAGCCCGCCGTCGGGGAGGACGGGCAGGCGCGCCTGTGGGTCCCGGTCGTCGACGGTGCCGAGCGCGTCGGCGTGCTCGACCTCATGCTGGCCGACCCCGCGGACCTCGACGACCCCAACCTGCACCGCCACTGCTGGTGGCTCGCCCACTACCTCGGCCACCTGGTGACGGCGCTCGACGCGTACGGCGACACGCTGGAGCAGGTCGTCTCGGTGCGTCCCCGCAGCGCACGGGCCGAGCTGGTCCGCCGCCTGCTGCCGCCGTCGACCGCCGGCACCGACCGGGTGCTGGTCGCGGGGCGCATCGAGCCGGCGCACGACCTGGGCGGCGACCTCTTCGACTACGCGCTGAGCGCGACCCGCGCGCAGTTCGCGGTGCTCGACGCGACGGGCCACGACCTGCGGGCGGGCCTGGCGGTGGCGGCGGCGATGTCGGCCTACCGCGCGGCGCGGTGCAGCGGGGCGGGTCTGTTCGAGCAGGTGGAGGCCGCGCACGACGCGATCGCGGAGCACTTCGCGGGGCACGTCTTCGCCACCGGGGTCGCCGCCGAGCTCGACCTGCTGACCGGCCGGCTGCGCTACCTCGCGGCCGGGCACCCGCCGCCCCTGCTGCTGCGGGCCGGCAAGGTGGTCAAGCACCTCGACGACGGGCGCCGGCCCCTGCTGGGGATCGAGGTGCGCAGCACCACGGTCGGCGAGGAGCACCTGCAGCCGGGCGACACCGTCGTCGTCCACTCCGACGGGATCACCGAGGAGCAGGACGGAGCGGGACGCACGTTCGGGGTCGGCGGGCTCGTCGACGTGCTGCAGCGCACCGCCGCGGAGGGCATGCCGCTGCCCGAGGTGACGCGGCGGGTGGTGGCGGCGATCCTGGACCACCACACCGGCACGCTGCAGGACGACGCGACGCTGCTCATGGTGCAGTGGACGGCCGGCCGTCCGGACGCCCTGGACCCCGCGCCCCGTTGACGAACCACTGACGGTCCGTGTGCGTCAGGCCTCCGCCCGGCCGGGGGCGCCGCCCTCGGAGCCGCGCAGACGCACCTCCCACCGCCGCCACGGCGGCAGCACACGCCACTGGCGACCGAGCGTCCGGAAGGCCCGCCCGAACCGCGGCACCCACTGGCGTCCCGGGCGCACGGACCGCGCCGACACCCCCACCCGCCACGACCGGTCGACGACGACCCGCGCACCGGGGCCGAGCGCCATCGCCAGGTCCAGGTCGTCGTGCACGTCCTCGGTGCGCGTCACGTGCGGGCGGGCACGGCGCCACGACTCGGCGCGCAGCGCGGCGGAGGACCCCCAGATCACGCCGTGGCCCGCGGCGAGCGCACCGAGCAGGTAGTACGACCCGAGGTACACCGTCGCGAGGAGCACCCCCCAGGGGCGGGGCACGTCGAACCGGCCCCACCCGCTGACCGCCTCGACGTCGGGGTCGTCGAGCACCCGCACCGCGTGCTCGACCCACCCGGGCCCGGGGCGGGAGTCGGCGTCGAGACGCAGCAGCACGTCACCGCGGGCCGCGTCGTACCCGGTGGCGACCGCGGCGGGGATGCCGACCCGCGGCTCGTGCACCACGCGCGCACCGTGCCGCAGCGCGACCTCGACGGTGGCGTCGGTGGACGCGTTGTCGACGACGACGACCTCGTCGGGCAGCCGGGTCTGGCGGGCCAGCAGGGTGAGGCAGGCGTCGAGGTGCGCGGCGTCGTCACGCACCGGGACGACGACGGAGACGAGGCGCGGCCGCCCCGGCGGTGCGGGGACGGGCTCCGGACGGACCGGCTCGCTCATGGCTGTCACTCGACCTGCTCTCGGGGTGGTGGTGCCGACGACGATCCCACGAACCGGCCGTCCGCACCCGCCGCGGGCGGACGGCGGGCTCAGTGACGCGCGCCGGCCGCCCGCTGCGGCGTGGGCCACGACGACGTCGCGTGCCCGCTGACCTCGTCGTACCGGTCGAGCGCGATCGCGGCCAGCCGCGGGTCCGGCGCCAGGGGGGCCGTCACGACGTCCGCGCCCGCCTCGTGCACGCGGTCGAGGAAGTAGCCCGGGGCGAGCAGGTAGGAGGCGACCACGACGCGCCCGCCCGGCGCGAGCCCGGCGCGCGCCGCCGCCACGGCGACCGGCACGCGCGGGTGGGCGCCCGACCCGTACCCGACCGTCACGGGCCGGCCCAGGTGCTGCGCGAGCGCGTCCACGACGTCCCGCACCGCGGCGGCGGCGGCGGGGTCGCTGGACCCGGCGGCCGCGAGCACGACCGCGTCCCCGTCCGCGAGACCCGCGGCCGCGAGCCGTTCGGCGAGGATCTCGACCAGGCGCGGGTCCGGGCCCATCGGCCGGGCCGCGGCCGCACCGGGCCGGTCCACCGCGCGCGCCACGTCGACCTTCACGTGGAACCCCACGGACAGCAGCAGCGGCACCACGACCGCCGGTGCCTCACGGAGCGCACCCGTGACGACGTCGTCGACCTCGGGCTGCTGCACGTCCACGAACGCCTCGCGCACGTCGAGGCCGGGCCGGGCCGCGACGACGTCGACGAGGATCGAGGCGATCGCCGCGCGGCCCGCGGCACTGTCGGTGCCGTGCGAGCAGCCGACGAGGACGGGGACGGTCGCGGTGGAGGTCACACCTGCTCCTGGAGCTCGAGCCGGTAGCCGCGCTTGACCACCGTACGGATGAGGGCACGGCTCCCGGCCGCGTCACGCAGCCGCGCGATCGCGACCTCGGCGGCGTGCGGGTCGGACGACACGCCGGGCAACGCGGCCAGGACGTGCTCACGGGGCACGACGGAACCGCGCGCGTGCGCGAGCAGCCGCAGCACCTCCAGGCCGGTACGCGACAGCGGCAGCACGCGGCCGTCCAGCACCGCCGCCGCCCGCCGCACGCGCAGCGGGCCGGCGACCGTGTCGAGCGCGTCGACGCCGCCGTAGTGCGTCACGACCGCGCGCACGAGCGAGCCGAGCCGGCCCCGGTCGGGCACGAGCGGGTCGATCCCCACGTCGAGCAGCGGCTTGGCGGTCACCGGGCCGACGGCGGCGAACACCACGGCGCCGGAGCGGTGGCGCCGCAGGACGCCGTCGAGGGCGTCCGCCTCGGTCGCAGCGGCCAGCCACGCCGCCGCGCCGGGTGCCGACGTGAAGACCACGGCGTCGATCCCACCGTCCGCGACGGCCCGGGCCGAGTCCCGCACCAGTGCCGGGTCCGGTGGCGGACCCCACCGGTAGACCACGAGGCTGCGCACGCGCGCGCCGGCCAGGGCGAACGCCTCGTCCAGGCCGTCGGCGCCGGCGCCGTGGTGCTGGACGACGATGTCGCGACCCGCCACGCCCTCGTCGAGCAGCGTCTCGGCGATCTCGGCACTGGTCTCGGACTCCGCGACCCAGTCCGCGCTGAGCCCCGCCGCCTGGATGGCGCCGCGCGCCTTGGGGCCGCGCGCGACGATCCGGGTCCGGCGCAGCACCTCCACGAGCCGGTCCGCCACACCGGCGGCGTCCGCGGCCTCCACCCAGCCGCGGAAGCCGATCCCCGTGGTGACGACGAGGGTGTCCGGTGGGTCGACCAGCAGGTCACGCGTGCGGGCGAGCAGCAGGGCGTCGTCCGTGTGGGGCACCATGCCCAGGGCCGGGGCGTGCCGGATCGTGGCGCCGCGACGTTCCAGGGCGGCGCTCAGCTCCGCGGCGCGGCGGTCCGCCGTGACGAGCACGACGCACCCCGCCAGCGTCTGGTCGATCATCTCGGCCGTCACGCGCCCATTGTCGTCGCACCGGAGCCGGACGTCTCGGGCGTGCCACCGGTCGGGACGTCGAGCAGCCCGGGCGCCGCGACGTCGCCCAGCAGGACCACGGCCGGGGCGGCCACGCCCCGGGCCCCGGCCTCCGCGGCGACGGCGTGCAGGGGTGCTCGGGTCACCCGCTGGTCGTCCTGCGTCGCCCGCTCCACCACGGCGACCGGCAGGTCCGGGTCGACCCCGGCGGCCAGCGCGTCACGCACCAGCCCCGGCAGCGCCGCGACCCCCATGAGGACGACGACGGTGCACGACCGGTCCCGCAGCCCGGTCAGCGCCGCGGCCGACCAGCCGTCGGTGCCGTTCATCACGTGCACGGCGCCCACGACCCCGCGGTGCGTCAGTGGGATGCCCGCCGCCGCGGCCGCGGCGAACGCGCTGCTCACGCCGGGGACGACGGTGACCGGGACCCCTGCCGCACGGCACGCCAGCACCTCCTCGCCGCCCCGCCCGTACACGAAGGGGTCCCCGCCCTTGAGGCGCACGACGAGCCGGCCGCGCTGCGCCTGCTCGACGAGGATGCGGTTGATCTCGTCCTGCGGGACCGGGTGGTGCCCGGGCGACTTGCCGACGTCGACCACCTCGACGTCGCCCGGCAGCTCCGCGAGCACGTCGGTCGGCCCGAGCCGGTCCGTGACGACGACGTCCGCCTCGGCGAGCGCACGCCGGCCCGCGACGGTCAGCAGCCCCACGTCACCGGGGCCGCCGCCGACGAGCACGACGCTCCCCCGGCCCGGGCTCGCCCGGCGTCGGCGCAGGTCGACCCGGCCGGTGCGCAGGTGGGCGGCGAGCCGGTCGCGCACCTGCACGCTGCGGCGCGGGTCGGCGCCGGCGGTCGAGACGACCCCGACGAGGACGTCACCGGCCCGCGTCGTGGCCGGGGTGCGCGCCGTCCCGGCGGCGGGGCGGCGTGCGCCGCCCGCGTCGACGCAGAACACGCGACGTGCCGTGGCCCACGCGACCACCGCAGCGTCGGTGGCCCGCTCCCCCGTCGCCGTGTGCGCGAGCCACACGTCGTCCAGGTCGGACTCGACGACCTCGCGGTCGGACCACCGGGCACGTCCCGCGACGACCAGGTCCGCGAGCGGCTCGCAGACCTGTGGCGCGACCACGTGCACGAGCGCACCGGCGTCCGCGAGCGACTCCGCCCGCCGTGCCGCGACCGGTCCCCCGCCCGCCACGAGCACGGGTCGCCCGGCCAGCTCGACCCCGAGCAGCGCGGTCACGACGGGCCCCCGCCCACGGCGACCTGCACGTCGCCGTCCACGACCCGCACCTGCCAGGTGCGCAGGTCCGGGGAGCGACCGGCGGCCGGCTCCTTACCGGCCGGGTCGAGGCACCGGCCGGTCCCGAGGTCGAAGACCTGCTTGTGCATCGGTGAGGCGACCGTCGGCACGTCCAGGTCGGCCACCCGCCGGGTCCCGACGATGCCACGCGCCATCACGTGGGCGTCGCTGAACGGGTCGTGCTGCTGCACCGCGAGCACCCGCTCGTCGAGCAGCCGGAAGAGGGCGACCTGGGTGAGCACGGGCAGGCCGCCTGCCTCGTCGGGCACGAGGGCCGCGGCGCCCCGCTCGTACGCCAGGTCGTGCAGGCGGCACACGGTCAGCCAGGTGGTGGCCGGGTGGTCGAGGGTGGTCACGAGCGGACCTCCAGGGTGGTGCCGGCGACGAGCACGGCGCGCTCGTCGGGGGTCGCGGGGCGCACCTGGCCCCGGGTGGGGACGTAGGCGAGCGACGGGTCGGGCACGTCGGGTGCGTTGACGAACGACGCGAACCGCGCGAGCTTGTCGGGGTCGTCCAGCGTGGCGCGCCACTCGTCCTCGTAGTCGGCGACGTGCCGGGCCATCTGCTCGTCGAGGTCGGCGCAGATGCCGAGCGAGTCCTCGAGGACGACGGCGCGCACGCCGTCGAGCCCGCCCTCGACCTCCTCGATCCACGGGGCCGTGCGCTGCAGCCGGTCGGCGGTGCGCACGTAGTAGAGGAGGAAGCGGTCGATGGTGCGCACGAGGGTCTGGGTGTCGAGGTCCTCGGCCAGCAGGCGGGCGTGGCGCGGCGTGAAGCCGCCGTTGCCGCCGACGTAGACGTTCCAGCCCTTGTCGGTCGCGATGACGCCGACGTCCTTGCCGCGGGCCTCGGCGCACTCGCGCGCGCAGCCCGAGACGCCGAGCTTGATCTTGTGCGGCGAGCGCAGCCCGCGGTACCGCAGCTCGAGCATGACCGCGAGCGCGACGGAGTCCTGCACCCCGAAGCGGCACCACGTCGACCCGACGCACGACTTCACGGTGCGCAGCGACTTGCCGTACGCGTGGCCGGACTCGAAGCCGGCGTCGACCAGGCGGCGCCAGATGAGCGGGAGCTGGTCGATGCGGGCGCCGAACATGTCGATGCGCTGCCCGCCGGTGATCTTGGTGTACAGACCGAAGTCGCGGGCGACCTCGCCCACCGCGATGAGCCCCTCGGGGGTGACCTCGCCGCCGGCCATGCGGGGCACCACCGAGTACGAGCCGTCCTTCTGCAGGTTCGCCATGACGTGGTCGTTGGTGTCCTGCAGGGCGGCGCGCTCGCCGTCCAGCACGTGCGCGGGCGCCGTGGTCGCGAGGATCGAGGCGACGACGGGGCGGCAGATGTCGCACCCGCGCCCGTGCGAGCCGAACCGCTCGAGCACCTCGGTGAACGTGCGCAGCCCGGCGACGCGGACGGCGTCGTACAGCTGGGCGCGCGACAGGGCGAAGTGCTCGCACAGCGCGCTGCTGACCGTCACGCCGAGCTTGCCGAGCTCGGTGGCCATGAGCTTCTTGACCAGCGGCAGGCAGGACCCGCAGCTCGTCCCGGCGCGCGTGCAGGCCTTCACGGCGCCGAGGTCGTGGCAGCCCTGCTCGGCCACGGCGTGCCGGACCGCACCGGCGGGCACGTTGTTGCACGAGCAGACGCCGGCGTCGTCGGGCAGCTCGAGCTCCGGGGCGCCGGTGCCCCCCTCGGGCAGCAGGAACGCGGCGGGGTCGCCGGGCAGCTCGCGTCCCACCATGGGACGCAGGCTCGCGTACGCGGTGGCGTCGCCGACCAGCACGCCGCCGAGCAGGGTGCGGGCGTCGTCGGACAGGACGAGCTTCTTGTACACGCCGCCCACGGGATCGGCCCAGACGACCTCGAGCGCGCCGGGGGTGCGCGCGAACGCGTCGCCGAAGCTGGCGACGTCGACGCCCGCGAGCTTGAGCCTGGTCGCCGTGTCGGCCCCGGGGTACACGGCACCGCCGCCGAGCAACCGGTCCACCGTCACCTCGGCCATCGTGTAACCGGGCGCGACCAGACCGATGCAGGCCCCCCGGATGCACGCGACCTCGCCGACCGCGGACACGTCCGGGTCGTCCGTCAGGCACGTGTCGTCGACGACCACGCCGCCGCGCGGGCCGATCGGCAGGCCCGCGGCGCGCGCGAGCTCGTCGCGGGGACGCACACCGGCGGCGACGACGACCACGTCGGCGTCCAGCCGTGTGCCGTCGGCGAGCTCCACCCGCCCCACACCGCCGGTGCGGTGCGGCAGCAGCCGGGTCGTCCGGGACTGGGTGCGGACCCCGATGCCCAACCGGTTGACCAGGCGACGCAGCGCCTCGCCGCCGCCGAGGTCGACCTGGGCGGACATCAGGTGCGTGTCGACCTGCAGGACCGTGGGGCGCGCCCCCAGCGCGTCGAGCGCACCGGCGGCCTCCAGGCCGAGCAGCCCACCGCCCAGCACGACCCCGCGCACGGTGCGCTCCCCGGCGAGCGCGGTGACGTGGCCGCGCAGGGCCGCGACGTCGTCGAGCGTCCGGTACACGAAGACGCCGTCGAGGTCGGCGCCCTCCATGGGCGGGACCCACGCGGACGAGCCGGTGGCCAGGACGAGGTGGTCGTAGCGGTGCGTGCGCCCCGACGCGGCCGTGACGGTCCGCGTGGCGCGGTCGACCGCGGTCACCGCGTCCCCCCGCACGAGCGTGACGAGCGGGTCGTCCCACAGCGCGGCGTCACCCAGCGCCAGGTCCTCGGGGGTCCGCCCCGAGAAGTAGCTCGTGAGGGCGACGCGGTCGTACGGCCGCCGCGGCTCCTCCGCGAGGACCGTGACCCGCCAGACGCCGTCGCCGTCACGGTCCCGCAGGGCCTCGACGAGGCGCTGGGCGACCATGCCTCCGCCGACGACCACGAGGTGACGCTGTGCGTCCATGGGGACCCTCCAGGAGCTCGGACCGGGGCGGTCGTCGCGGGCGGGCCGGGCGACCGCCGCTGCCGACGACGCTAGGGGCGGCGTGTTTCCACCGGGCACGCCTGGGCGTTACCCCGCCGGAACCGTCCGCGCACACCGGCGCCGGCCGCCGTGTGAGGTGCGCGCGGACGACGGTGCCGGCGCAGCCGGACGATCATCCGTGCCGGATGAGGCGCGGCGCCGGCCCGACGGCGAGCCTGGGGTCGGGCCCCGGCCTGCCCGGCGTGACGCCGGGCGGGGCGACGGACCGGCCCGGACGAGGAGACGACGGTGGCCACTCTGAGCGTGTGGAAGTTCCAGACCCCCGAGGGGGCGTCGCAGGCGGAGGACGCGGTCCTCGCCCTGCAGACGCAGCACCTCATCGACGTGCAGGACGCCGCCACGGTGTCGTGGCAGCCCGACAAGAAGAAGCCGAAGACGCGCCAGTCGCACAACCTCGCCGCCGTCGGCGCGCTGGGCGGCACGTTCTGGGGCCTGCTGTTCGGCCTGCTCTTCTTCATCCCGCTGGTCGGCGTGATCGTCGGCGCGGCCGCGGGTGCCCTCGGTGGCGCCCTGACGGACGTGGGGATCGACGACAACTTCATCAAGCAGGTGCGCGAGAAGGTGACGCCGGGTACGTCCGCGCTGTTCCTGCTCACGTCCGGCGAGGTCCCCGACCGGGTCATCGCGTCGCTGCGGGAGCAGGGCATCCACCCGGAGCTGCTCGCGACGAACCTGTCGTCCGAGGAGGAGGCCAAGCTGCGCGAGGCGTTCCAGGAGAACGTCTGACGGCTGAACCTCGGACGGTGACCACCCGGCCGTCCCCGCCCGCGCGGGGGCGGCCGGCGGTGCGTCGGGGCCGGCGCGGACGCCACGGGACGTGGTCGGGCGGGAGCGGCCCGCTCGGGCTGGCCGGGCCGAGCCGGGACGCGACGGTCGTTCAGGCGTCCACGAGCCCGCCGTCCTCCTGCCGGTCGGGCACCCCGGGCGACGCGCTCTGCACCAGCAGGACGAGCGTGTCGTTGATGCGCTCGAGACGGCGCGCGACGCTCCCGAGCGGGCTGCCCGCCGGCAGGTCCGCACGTCCGGTGTCCGGCAGGTCGGGACGCACCTCGGTCGGCAGGCGTCCGGCGAGGACGTCGAGCAGCGCCGTGAAGTTGACCTGCAGCGTGGCGCGCACCGCCGCCCAGTCCTGCGCCTCGCGCGCGGAGCCGCCGTGGATCGCCGCCTCGACGTTCCGCACCAGGTAGCGGGTGTCGTACGTGAGCGCCCACAGCGCGGTCAGCCGGGCCTCGACGCCCGCCGCGGCGGACGCACCCGCCGCACGGCGCAGCGGGGCGGCCGTGGCGGAGACGCCCCGCGCCTCACGCTCCACGACCAGCACCCGCTCGCGCATCGCCCTGGTCGACACCGACCTGCCGGACGCCAGGTGCCCGACGGCCGTCGTGACGAGCGCCGCGAGGTCCCGCACGAGCTGGGTCGTGTCCTTGTCGAGGACGGCTGCGGTCCTGGTCGGCAGGACGAGCCAGGCGACCACCACGGCGGCGGCCGCACCCAGCAGCGTCTCGAGCACGCGCAGCTCCAGCGCGACGGGCGTCAGCCGGCCGAGGAACTCGTAGATGACCGCGAACAGCATCGTGCGCCACAGGGTCGCCGCCGCCGGGGAGACCTGGGTGTAGTAGGTCGCGGCGAAGACGGCGACGGCCAGCAGCGGGACCAGCACCCACGGCTCGTGACCCGACCAGATGGCCACGCCGAACCCGATCACCGCACCCACGACGGTGCCACCGACGCGCTGCAGCCCCTTGAGGCGCGTCTCCCCGTCGGTGCCCCCGAGCACCTGGTAGGCCGCGAGGGTCGCCCAGTACTGGTGGGAGGAGGACACGAGCTCGGCGATGAGGAGAGCGGCGCCCACCGCGATGCCGGCCTGGGCCGAGCGTCGGGTCACGGACGACAGGTGCAGGCCGGTCGCCTGCGGGTCCGCACCGTCCCAGTCGAGCTCCTCCAGCGCGTCCGCGTCGGCGTCCGCGTCGGCGTCGGCCGACCGCCGGTCCGGGGCGCCGCTCCCGGCCGGGACCGGGACGCCCGGGGTGGTGGCCGCGGCCCGGCCGGTACCCGCCGCGGGACCCGCGACCGCGTGGAGCGTGGTGCTCAGCCCCGTCGCCACGTCATAGAGCTCGTTCATCGAGCGCCACAGCGCCCGCGCCGGTGCGGGCCACTGCGCCGGCGGCGGCGGCACGTCCCAGGGGTCCACGCGGGGCGTGAGGGCGTCGCCCGCACGTGCGGCGTCGTGACTCGCGGCGAGCTGCTGCAGGTGCGCCCGCAGCAGCTCGAGGCGTCCTGCCAGCCGCCCGCGCAGCTCCAGCGACACCGCCGTGCCCGTCACGTCCCGGGCCGTGCCCACGAGGTGCGACGCGGACAGGGTCGTGTCCAGGAGCCGCAGGCGCAGCCGCACGGCCTGCCGCGGGTCGAGCCCCGTCACCTCCGGCGGACCTGTGAGCTGGCCCGTCATGAACGCCGCCCCGCGCGTGAGCCGGCGCTGGTCCACCGCGACGCGCTTGCTGACGTCGGGGTCCCAGCGCGCCCAGGAGACGGCGTCGACGAGCGTGTCGATCAGCGCGACGAGCTCCCGCTGGTACCCGCTGATGCCCGCGCGCAGGACCCGGACGGGACGCTCGGGCAGGAGGACGTCGGTGAGCAGGAACCCCCAGGCCACGCCGAGCGCCGCCGTCGCGAGGTAGGACCCGACGTCGGACAGCTCCAGGCGCAGGACGAGGGCGAAGTAGTAGACCATGAAGGTCGTGCGGCCCAGGGCCGCCCACCGGAGCCCGTAGCGGGCCATCCAGGTGCCGGCGACGGCCACGGCCACGACGAGCACGGCGGTCCACACCGGAGAGCCGGACACCAGGGCGCCGAGCACGACGACGACGGTGACCGGCACGAGGAGCAGGACGCTCGTGGCGCGACGTGCCCGCACCGTGCGGTCCACCGCGATTCCTGCGCTCAGCATGCCGACGAAGCCACCGAAGAGCGCCGGCGTCAGGACGTCCTCGCCGAGGGCACGCAGCAGGAGGAGGCCCGTCAGACCGGCACCCACGGCCGCGAGCAGCGCACGGGTGGCCGCGCGCAGCCGCGCGTACCCCGGGTCCACCTGCGTGACGTGCTCCCGCAGGAAGGTGTGCCACCGGGACAGGGCACGCCGCCCGGCCGCGTCCGGCCGCGTCGGCTCGGGCGGGCCGGACAGGTACTCCTCGACCCCGCGCAGCGACAGCGCGCCCTGCGGGTGCAGGATCGAGACCGGCCGGTCGGTGACGATCACCGGCTGGTAGTCCAGGTCCCGTGCGACGGCGACGCTGACCTGCTGCGACCGGTACGCGAACGGCAGCCAGCCGGTGTACCGCCGGTACGTGTCGTCCGGGTCGGCGCCGGGCCGCACGCCCGCGAGCGCTGCCATGTCCTGGTCGAGCTGGAGGAACCGGGCCGCCCACACCCCGCTGGCGTCGTCCGGCACCTCGCCGTCCGCGAGGCGCGCGAAGCGGTCGGCGTCGACGACCTCGGGCACGTCCGTGCTCGTCCAGCGCAGGCGACGCTGCAGGTAGTTCCCGAACTCGAGGACCTCGAAGGTCAGCGGCTCGAGCCGGGGCAGGGTGGCGCCGGGGTGCCCGGTGGGCAGCCCCCAGCGCAGCGCGGCGACCGTCCCCGACGTCATGCGCAGTGCGTAGGGCAGCGCGAACTGGTCCCGCCCGCTCTGGAAGTAGTAGGCAGCGAAGTGCAGCCGCAGCCCGTCGGTGTACGACCCGAAGGCGTCGCCGATGTCGTCCAGGTGGCCGTCGAGCCCGTTGGGCTGCCCGTCGCGGACGTACGGGGCGATGCTCGCGACGGCGGACCCCGCCCCGCGCTCGGCGGTGACGAAGCGGGTGCACAGGCTGTTGAGGTCGCCGATCACCGAGTACACGCCGAGCAGGTACGTGAGGATCAGGGACAGCAGGAGCACGCCCGTCAACGTCTCGGTGATGCTGAGGAAGCGCAGCAGGTCGGTCTCGGCGGTCAGCGACGACCCGCCGACCGTCGACAGCTGGGCGGCGCTGAAGTACAGCGCGCTGAACAGGTCCAGCGACGCTCCCGTCCCCGAGACGGAGAACGACGTCGGCGTCATCAGGCCGTCGTAGACGAGTCCGTAGCCGACGACCGTGCCGACGACCCACAGCACGATCGTGAGGACCACCTGCAGGCCGGTGACCTGCCGCAACGCCGTCGGGCGCCACCGTCGCGGCAGCCGCCGGGTGACCGCCCGCAGGCTGCGCCACTGCAGCCGCGTCACCGGTGCGGCGAGGAACCCCGACTCGTCGTAGTTGAGTGCCGTGAGGAAGACGTCGAGCAGCGTGCCGACCAGCACCACCACGCCCAGCAGCAACCACACCACGTCCACAGGCGTCTCCTCGGTCGGTCGGGGTCAGAGCACCAGCTCCGGCTGCAGGCGGTTCGGCGTCCACGTGCGGCGCCGGTACGCCGCCCAGGTCGTGGCGACCAGGCCCAGGACGAGGACGCCGGCCAGGACGGCGGCGTCACCGGCGGCGCTCGCCAGGTCGCCGCCGTAGAGCGTCTGGCGCAGCCCGTCGACGGTGTACGACATGGGCAGCAGGCGGTGCACCGACAGCAGCGGCTCGGGGATCGTCTGCCACGGGAAGGTCCCGCCGGCGGTGACGAGCTGCACGAGCATCAGCACGAGGCCCAGGAACTCCCCGACGGCGCCGAACCAGACGTTCAGCGCCTGCAGGATCGCGATGAACGCCGCCGACGCGAGCAGGAGCAGCAGCACCGTGTAGGCGCCGTAGACGGGCCGGATGTCCAGCGCGAACGCGACCAGGGCGGTCATGAGCACCACCTGCGCCGCCCCGAGGACCACCGCCGGCAGCCACCCACCGAGGGCCGTGCGCCACGCCGGAGCACCGGCGGCGAGCGCACGCTGGGACAGCGGCCGCACCAGCAGGAAGAGCACGTACCCGCCGATCCAGGTGGCCAGCGACATGAAGAACGGGGCCAGGCCCGCCCCGTAGCTGCCGGCGCGGGCGAGCTGGTCGTCCGCCACCCGCACGGGGTCGCCGATGGTGCGTGCCGTGTCGCGCTCGGTCTGCTGGTCGAGGTCGGGGATCCGCGCCAGCCCGGACTGCAGGCCGTCGCGCAGCTCGGTGACCCCGGACGCCAGCTCCTTCGTCCCGTCGTACAACGTGAAGCTGCTGTCGGCGAGCTCGTCGGCGCCCTGGGCCACCTGGGCGGTGCCCGACGACAGCTGACCGGCGCCTGCGGCCGCGGAGGCGATACCCTGCGCGAGCCTCGGCGTGGCGTCCGCGAGCGCCGCGTCGCCCTGCGCGACCTCCCGGGCGCCGATGTCCAGCGCCCTCAGGTCGGTGGTCGCCGTGTGCAGGGCCGCCTCGGCCGCCGCGAGCTCGCCCTGCAGCCGGGGGACGGGATCGGTGAGGGCCTGGACCTGCTCGGGGGTGAGGTACCCCTCGTCCTGCAGGACGCTCAGCTCGTGCTGGACCGCCGCGCGCGCGCTCTCGAGTGCGTCGTACGCGGCGTCGAGATCCTGCCCCTGATCCGTGCCGCGACGCTCCTCCACCCGCTGCGCACCTTCCTGCGCCGCTCTCGCCGCGGCCTGCGCCTCCGTCGCCGCCCTCGCCGCGGCCGCCTCGACCTCCGTCGCGACCCTCTCGATCTCGTCGTCGCCCGCTGCCACCTTGGCCGCGCCCGCGGCCAGCCGGCGCGTCGCATCGGGCAGCGTGCGGGTGTCGGCCCGCAGCGTGTCCAGACCGTCCGCCAGCTCGGCCGCGCCGCGGGACGTCTCCGCCGCCCCCGCCGCCAGGCGTCCCGTGCCGCCCACCAGCTCCTGGGTCCCCGTCGCGAGCTCACCCGCACCCGCGACGAGCCTGTCCGCACCCTGGACGCCCTGGGCGAGGTTGGTGTGGATGGAGCCGAAGCCCTGCAGGAACAGCCCTGCGGCGTCGGTCCCCACCTCGGCGGCGATGGCGTCGCGCACGTCGTCGGCGATGGTGTTCGCGATGGTCGTGGAGAGGTAGTTGTTGGCGTCGTTGGTGACCAGCGTCAGGCTGGCCTGCTTCGGCCGGTACTGGGCGGACGAGACCAGGTCCTGCGAGAACGAGGGGCCGATGATGAGAGCCGCGTCGTACCGGTCGTCGCGGACCCCGGCCTCGGCCTCGGCCTGGGTCGTCCGGACCCAGCGGAAGCCGCCCCGGCCGCCGGCCAGGCGGTCGGCGACCTGCCGGCCGTAGTCCACCTGCTGGGTGGTGCCGGTGTCCGGGTCCGTGGTCGTCGCCCCGCGGTCGCGCACGACCAGCGCGGCCGGGACCTGGTCGAGCCGGCCGTACGGGTCCTCGTTCGCGAACAGGTACAACCCCGAGTACAGGGACGGGATGACGACGAGCGCCAGGATCGCCAGCTTGGGCAGGGTCCCCGCCGCGAGGCGCCGCAGCTCGGTGGCGGTGAGGCGCGCGATGATCACGACGGCTGCTCCTCTCCCGGCAGCGGGTCGTCGGTCGCGGAGCCGGGCGTCGAGCCGGGCGGGGCGTCGGTCGCTCCGGGCGGGGCGTCGGCGGGGGCGTCGGGTGGGCCTTCGGGTGGGGCGCCCACGGCCGGCAGCTCGCGTGTCGTCACGTCGTCCGCCGGCGGTGCCACGCCGGGCGCGGTGCGCGTCACCTCGACGTGGGCCGCACGTCCGGCCGCGTCCCCGCGCGTGCCGGCCACCGGCACGCCGAGGTGGCTGGCCGACGCCCGGGTGCACTGCACCAGCACACCGAACCCGCGCGCGGCGAACGCCTGCGCGATCGCCCACCAGCCCGACGGGTCGCCGCCGTGACGGTCGGGCAGCGTCAGCACCAGCAGCCGCACGCCCGGTCGCCCCGCGGCCAGCGACGTCAGCAGCGCGGTGCGCCGCGGCCCGTCCAGCTCGCCGACGCGCGTCCCGAGCCGGTCCCCCATGTCGTGGTCCGCGAGCCAGTCGCGCGTCGCACGGGCTCCGCTCGGCCGGTGCCCGAGCGCGAGCTCCTCGGCCACGACGGTCCCCACGGTCAGCACGTCGTCCGGCTCGGAGACCTCGGGCAGGTCCACCACGGCGGTCACGGCGCGCAGCTCCGCGGGGGTCGTGGTGCTGCGGCCGTCGGCCGTCGTCAGGGTGACCGTGCCGGTGTGCGGGGTCAGCCGGCCGGTGGCGACCAGCGCGAGCGCCGTGTGGCCCTCCCCCGGGTCGCCCGCGATCAGCACGCACTCCCCCGACCCGAACGTCAGGCCGGGCAGGTCGAGCATGGGGCCGTGCCGGCCGGTCACGTGCACGTCGTCCACCGTCAGCCGCACCGGGCCGGCGACGTCCGGCGACGGGTGCCGCGCGGTGTCCCGACGGGAGCGTCGGGAGACCCGCCCGCCGGTGGGCCGCGACGCCTCGACCGTCATGGTCGCCGGAGGGCGGGGACGGCCACCGCGATGATGAGGAACACCCACGTCGTGAGGATGTACGGCCAGGTGTAGTGCGGGGCGTCGAACGCGTCGTTGAGGCCGAGGGTGACCACGGCGGTCACCACCGTGCCGACGACGGCGTAGATCCAGGAGGCGACGCTGCTGCGCAGGAACACGACCGAGAGCGCGATCGCGGTCAGGACGCCGGAGTAGCCGGCCAGGCCCTCGCCGATGTCCGTCCCGGACCACCCCAGCGCGAACGCGCACAGGCTGCCCACGGCGCTGCCCATCGCGGCGGCGAGCCCCACCTTCCACGAGGCGATGAACAGGCCCAGCAGGATGAGCGCGCCGGCCCACACGCTGCTGACCAGGACGACCTCGGAGACGTTCGTCAGCAGCGAGCGCAGGTACGTCGCCACCGCCCCGTCGGTGACGTGGATCGCCGGCGAGCGCTCCTGCAGGCTCGCGGTGGTGGCGTGCATGATCCCGGCGACGACGCAGAACGGTGCCGTCGTCGCCGGCAGCGCGAAGCGCTGCAGGGGCCGGCTGGCGAACAGGTGCACGAAGAACCACGTGCCGAACGCGCACGCGATACCCCCGACGAACGCGATCGGGTATGCCCAGCCCTGGCCACCCAGCGCCGTGTAGACGGCGGCGCCCAAGAGCGCCCCGCAGAAGCCCTGCATGCCCAGCGGCACGTCGTCCGCCCCGATGAGCGCCCCGGTCAGCGTGCCGGCGATCGTGCCGATGACGACGAGCACCGCCATGCGCCAGTCCGCGACGACGAACGCGGCGAGGATGAGCAGGCCCGTCCACACGTTGCGCTGGAAGAAGATCTGCGACAGCCCGTCCGCGAGCGCACGGGGGTCCAGCGCGGCCCCGGCCCGCGCGGACATGTTCGGTGACGTCGTGGCTGCCATGACGCTCTCCTGACGTGCGGTCGGGTGGGACGGGGACGGGTCGGGGACCCGTCCGGCTCAGGTCTTGCGCACCAGCGGCGCGGGCGCACCGGTCAGGTGCTGCCGCAGCGCCCGCCAGGCGCGCGTCGTCGCGTGCGTGACGGCTGCGGTCGCGTTGCCGACGATCCGGACCCAGGCGCCGACGTCACCGGGCAGGGCACTGACGCCCAGCAGGACGTCCGGTGCGTCGGCGAGCTCCGCGTGCAGGAGGTCGGCCAGCTCACGGGCCGTGGCCAGCGGCGTCACCACGTAGAGCATGCCCAGCACGTCGTGGTCGGCGAGCACCGCCAGGCCACCGGTCCCGCCGTCCTGCGGCGTCAGGCGCACCCGGTCGAGCGCCAGCACGGTCCCGTCCGGGCGGCGGATCTCCACGTCGGACGCCAGCGCCGCGTACCGGTGCCGCTCGCCGCGGGCGAGCCGCCCGGCCAGCAGGGTCTCGCCGGCGATGAGCGTCCCCGACTCCGCGACGACCAGCCGGGTGCTCTGGTAGAGGCGTGCGTCGACGAACATCACGACGGGCTCCGGCAGGTACTCGACGTAGGCGTCCTCGCCGACCTCGACGGTCGTGAGCGCCACGGCGTAGTCGACCTCCATGCGCAGCACCCGCGTGTACGCCGTGGTCGTGACGTAGGCGCTGGTCCCGGGCCCGAACCGCAGGTCGGTCCGCAGCCGGTCCCCCTGCAGCACGCCCGCGCCGGTGGACATGAGGTAGACGTACGGCATGTCGGGGCGCTGCGGGTCGTAGTAGAGCGGGCGCATGATCTGCAGCGGCGACTTCTGGTAGTGCTCCACCAGCTCGGTGCCGTGGCCGGTGAGCGCGAACTCCAGGTCGAGGATGCCGACCTTGCCGGGGCTGCCCGTGGGCAGCATCGTCGGCACGCCGGCGAAGCGGGCGATCTCCCGGGGCAGGCGACGCGGCTCGTAGTACGCCGGCTGCAGGTGGTGCCCGCCGTACGCCGGCGCGGGCCCGCCGGCGGGCGCGCCCTCGTCCCGACGCGCCCGCGGGGGCGTCGGGACGGCGGGCGTGGCCGGCTGGGCGGCGAGGTCTGCGCTCACGGCACCAGGGCGCGGCTGCGCTCGTCCCACATGGCCAGGATCTGGTCCTGCAGCACGTCGACGCCCTCACCGGTGAGCGAGTTGGTCAGCACGACCGGCTTGCCGTCGCGGACCCGGTAGGCGTCGGACTCCATGACCCCCAGGTCGGTGCGGACGTACTGCGCGATATCGATCTTGTTGATGACGAGGATGTCGGAGTCCGTGATGCCCGGGCCCCGCTTGCGCGGCATCTTCTCGCCCTCCGAGGTGTCGAGCACGAAGACGAAGACGTCGACGAGCGCCGGGGAGAACGTGAGCGTGAGGTTGTCACCGCCCGACTCGTACAGCAGCGTGTCCACGTCCGGGAACCGCTCGAGCATCTCGGCACCCGCCGCCAGGTTCATCGTCGGGTCGTCGCGCACCGCGGTGTGCGGGCACGCACCGGTCTCGACGCCGACCACGCGCTCGGGGTCGAGCACGCCCGCCAGCTCGCGCCGCACGTGGTGCGCGTCCTCCTGCGTGTAGATGTCGTTGGTGATCACGGCCGGGCGCCGGCCCACGGCGATCAGCCGGGGCACCAGCGCCTCGGTCAGTGCGGTCTTGCCGGAGCCCACCGGGCCACCGATGCCGACCCGCAGCACGTTCTCGTTCATCCTCGTCTCCGTCCTGCCGGCATCCGCCGGCACGTCGTCAGCTCGCGAACAGGCGCGCCTCGGCACGCTCGTGCTGCGCGGACATCACGTCCGCCAGGGGGACGCAGCCACCCATGTCGTCCAGGTCGCGCGCGACGGCCTCGTCGGCCGCCTGCTCGATCACCGGGGCGAGCGCGTGCAGCGCCACCTGGACCTCGCGGTGGTCCGCGAGGCGCAGGCGCAGCGCGGCCCCCAGCACGCTCATCGCGAACGCCGCGAGGTCGGACGCGACCGCCGCGGTCGTCTCGACCCCCGTCGCCGCGTAGACCACGGCGGTGGCGACCGGCTGGCACCCCGGCGACTCCTTCGCCGCGATCGCCTGCGCCCACGTCCCGATCACCGGTCCACCGACCGCCACCCCCGCCACGTCGGTCAGCTGGTGCCCGCTGCGCACGGACGCCCGCCGCATCTCGGCGTTGAGCTTGGACGCGAACAGCAGCCGGTCGACCCGGTGCACCTGCTCCCGGTCGCCCGCCGTGGTGGCCTCGTGGGCCCGGGCGAGCGCTGTCGCGTCGCCCGGGCCCACCCCGTGCAGCAGCAGCCCGCGCAGCAGGCCGACCACCCCCCCGTGGTCGACCAGCCGCGCCTGGCTGAACCCCTCGAGCCCGTGCGACATCGTGTAGAAGCCGCTCGGGAACGCGGAGTCGGACAGCTGCAGGCTCATGAGCAGCGCCCGGATGTCGGTCGCCACCGTGCTCCTCAGGCCAGGAAGAAGAGCTGGGTCATGGGCAGCGACTGCGCCGGCTCGATGTGGGCCGGCTCCCCGTCGAGCGTCACCTTGTAGGTCTCGGGGTCGACGTCGACGACGGGCAGGGAGCCGTTGCGCACCATGTGCTGCTTGCCGAGCTGGCGGGTGCGACGCACCGGCAGCACCGTGCTCTCCAGCCCCAGCTTGTCCGGGACACCGGCCTCGACCGCCGCCTGCGACATGTACGTCACCCGGGTGCTCTGCTGCGCCCTGCCGAACGACCCGAACATCGGCCGGTAGAAGACCGGCTGCGGCGTCGGCAGCGAGGCGTTCGGCTCGCCCATGAGCGCCCACTTCACCAGGCCGCCCTGGAGCACCATCTTCGGCTTGGCCGCGAACGACCCGACCGGCCACAGCACGATGTCGGCGATCTTGCCGACCTCGAGGGAGCCGACGTAGTCGGAGATGCCGCACGTGATCGCCGGGTTGATCGTGACCTTGGCGAGGTACCGCAGCACGCGGAAGTTGTCGTTGCCCTCGGCGTCCTGCGGCAGCTTGCCGCGCTTGTCCTTGTTGTGGTGGGCGGTCTGGAACGCCCGCGTGAAGGACTCGCCGATCCGGCCCATCGCCTGGGAGTCCGACGAGAACATCGAGATGACGCCCTCGTCGTGCAGGACCGTCTCGGCCGAGATCGTCTCGGCGCGCACGCGGGAGTCCGCGAACGCGACGTCCTCGGGGACGTCGTGCGACAGGTGGTGGCAGACCATCACCATGTCGAGGAGCTCGTCGACCGAGTTGACCGTGTAGGGCAGGGTCGGGTTCGTCGACGACGGCAGCACGTTCGGGTGCCCGGCGAGCTTCATGATGTCCGGCGCGTGGCCGCCGCCGGCGCCCTCGGTGTGGAACGTGTGGATGGTGCGGCCGTCGATCGCGGAGATCGTGTCCTCGACGTAGCCCGCCTCGTTGAGGCTGTCCGTGTGCACGGTGATCTGGACGTCGTAGTCGTCCGCCACGGACAGGGCGTTGCTGAGGGCCGCCGGGGTCGTCCCGTAGTCCTCGTGGACCTTCAGCGCGGCCGCCCCGGCCTCGATCTGCTCCTCCAGCGCCGGGCGCAGCGAGCCGTTGCCCTTGCCGTAGATGCCCATGCTGACGGGCATGTCCTCCGCCGCCTCGAGCATGCGGTGCAGGTTCCAGACGCCGGGTGTGGTGGTCACACCGTTCGTGCCGTCGGTGGGGCCGGTGCCTCCGCCGAACAGCGTGGTGATGCCGCCGCAGATCGCCGTGTCACCCTGCTGGGGCGAGATGTAGTGCACGTGCGCGTCGATGCCGCCCGCGGTCGCGATCAGGTGCTCACCGGCGAGGAGCTCGGTCCCCGGGCCGACCACCAGGCGCGGGTCGACCCCGTTCTGGAGGTTGGGGTTGCCGGCCTTGCCGATGCCGGCGATCTTGCCGTCCTTGACGCCGATGTCCCCCTTGAGGACGCCGAGCACGGGGTCGAGGATGATCGCGTTGGTGATGACCAGGTCCAGCACGCCCTGCGACGAGGTGGTGCGCGGGTCGGCGGCCATGCCGTCACGTGCGGTCTTCCCACCGCCGTAGACCACCTCGTCGCCGTAGTGCCCCTCGCTGAAGTCGTGCTCGATCTCGATCACGAGGTTCGAGTCGGCCAGACGGACCTTGTCCCCGACCGTGGGGCCGTACAGGTCCGTGTACTGCTTGCGCGAGATGATCGCCATCAGTGCTCCCCCCCTACTTCTTCTTCTTCGTGCCGGCGGCCGGCTTCGCCGGCTCGCCGTCGGCGAACTCGCGCTCGGCGAGCCGACGCAGCGCGTCGAGACGCGTCTGGCGGGAGTCGAGACCCCCGTCGACGAGGTTGTTGAACCCGACCACCCGGCGGCCGCCGCCGTACGCGACGAGCGTCACCTCGCGGGTGTCGCCCGGCTCGATCCGGACGCCGTTGCCGGCCGGGATGTCCAGGTGCATGCCGTACGCCTTCTCGCGGTCGAACTTCAGGGCGCGGTTCACCTCGAAGAAGTGGAAGTGGGACCCGATCTGCACCGCGCGGTCGCCGGTGTTGGCGACGAGCAGGGTGACCTTCTCGCGCCCCGCGTTGATCTCGATGTCCTGGTCGTTGTGGTGGTACTGCGGGCTGCCGAGCATCGTGGTTCCTCCACGTCCGTGGTCGGTTCGAGGGTGCCCGCGTCAGCCGCGGGCGGGTGCAGCCGCACCCGGTGCCGGCACGGCCGGCGCGAGGCGGGCGGCGCGGTGCGGGTGCGGGTGGGTGTGCGGGTGGCCGGTCCCCGCCAGCCCGGCGTGCGAGTGCGCGTAGCCGTGTCCGTGGTCGGCCTCGAGCCCCTCCTCGATGCCGTCGTGGCCGTGCTGCAGGTCGTGCTCCGCCGCCGCGAGGCGCTCCCGGACGATCCGCAGGAGCGCGGTGTCCGACAGCAGCGGGCCGAAGAAGGCGGCGCCGTCGAGCGCGTCCGCGCAGGGCGCCGTCGCGGCGAAGCCGGCCGGCACGACCACGACGTCCTGCGCGCCGAGCAGGCGCACGCGCTGCACCGCCCGGGCGAGGTCGGCGTCGGTGCCGACGCACGCGACACCGATCTCCAGCCCCGTCCCGAACGTCCGGACGAGGTGCGCCACCCGGTGGAGCTCCGCGTCGTCGAACGGGTCGGCGCCGGGCGCGGCGAGCACCAGACCGGCCCCCGGCTGCCGTGCGGCGGTCCGCGTCGCAGCAGCGCGGAGCAGCGCCACCAGGTGGTCGATCGTCCCGAACTGGTCCGCCAACGCGATCCGCCCCCTGCCGGACCCCGCGGCGAGCCAGCGCAGCGTGCGCGCCGTGTCGGCGACCATCACCGGGTCGCGCCCCCACGTCATCGGCAGGACGATGACGGGCTCCGGGCCGACCGCGAGGCCGGCGCGCACCGCGTCCTGCAGCGACCGGCCCGGCGCGCACACGACAGCGCCCGGCAGGGCACCGCGGAGCCGCTCGAGGTCCGCCCCCCGCGCGCTCTCGTGCCCGCCGACCAGCACCGACCGGACGTGGGAGCCGGCCATGCTCAGGCCGACACGGGGTCGTGGCAGGAGACCAGCTTGCTGCCGTCGGGGAACGTCGCCTCGACCTGCAGCAGCGACACCCGCTCCCGGACGCCGGGCATGCAGTCGGACTCGGCGACGACGTGCTTGCCGAGCTCCATGCACTGCGCCACGGACTTGCCGTCGCGCGCACCCTCGAGGATCGCCTCCGAGACCAGCGCCTGGACCTCGCTGACGTTCAGCTTGGTGCCTCGCTCGCGGCGTTGCCGGGCCAGCTGGGCCACCTGGTACACGTAGAGCTTCTCCCTTTCACGAGGTGTCAGATCCATGGTGCGGCGACCTTTCGGAAGGTAACTGCGCAGCCCACCTGCGCCATTGCCGACCATACACCGACGCTCATTATTGACAACTTCTGCGCGAGCGCTCGGACCTGATCGGGGCGAACGTCTCGTAGATTCGCCGTGACGGGCGGCCGAACAACATCCGTGACATTCTCTGGACACGTGGTCCAGTGAATCGATTTGCCCACACGATCCCACCCCTGGACGCTTGGCCAGATGAATCGATTCGCTGACGCGCCTTCCGTCAACACGCGCGCCGGGCATTCTCTGGGCCTAATCTCGCAACCATGGCCCAGGCACCGGGGAACGCCCGCCCTCCAGCCGGCGGCACGTCGCACGCGGCGCACCACCACGTCCCGCTGCGGTGGTCCGCCGTCGGGCTCGTGCTGCTCGGCGGAGGAGCCGGCGTCGCCGCTCGCGAAGGACTCTCGCTCGCCGTGCCGGACGTCGACGAGGTCCCGGTGGTCATCCCGCTGGTCAACCTCCTCGCGGCCTTCGTGCTCGGCTACCTGTACGAGGGCGTCGCCCGGGCCCTGCCGGGCACGCCGCTGGCGGGTCGGCTCAAGCTGCTCGTCGGCACCGGGTTCTGCGGCGGCCTGAGCACCTACAGCTCGCTGGCCACGGACACAGCCGTCCTGCTCGACCACGAGCGCGGGGGCGTCGCGGTGCTGTACGCGCTGGGCACGGTCGTGGTGGGCGCCATCGCGACGCTGGCCGGGATCGCACTCGGGTCCCGGCTGCACCCGCACCGGCCCGACGCGCACGAGCTGCGCCGCATCGAGGGGCACGCCGACACGAGCCCCGCCGCCGGGAGGACGTCATGACGCCGGGCCTGTTCCTGCTCGTGGTCGTCGCCGGCGGCCTCGGCGCCTGCACGCGGTACGTCGTCGACGCGCTCGTGCGCTCGCGCACCACGTCCGCCTTCCCGTGGCCGACCACCGTGATCAACCTGACCGGCTCGTTCGTGCTCGGGTTCCTCACCGGGCTGGTCGCCGGCGATCTCGCCTCGGCGGACGTGAGCGCCGCGGTCGGCACCGGATTCCTGGGCGGCTACACCACGTTCAGCACGGCGAGCTACGAGCTCGTCCAGCTCGTGCGGCAGAAGAAGTACGGCGTCGCGCTCGCCTATGGCGTCGGCGTGCTGGTGGTGGCCGTGGTGCTCGCCCTTCTCGGGTACCGCTGGGGCGACTCGCTGTGAGGGATCGTCGACGCCCGCAGCAGGACGCGCACCCGGCAGCCGATCGATTTCTCGCGCCGGGCATTTCTCTGGACGCCCGACCTGCACGCGCGTCCATTATTGCCGGGGCCGCCCGGCGCACCTTCTGCAGGATCTTCCCGCACGCCTAGTACACGTCACGGACGTACCGACGGGCACGCGTCATCGCCTTGACGTACGCCGCCGCCGCGTCCGGCGACATCCCGCCGTGCGCCGCCACCACCTCGCGCAGGGTCCGGTCGACGTCCGCCGCCATGCGCGAGGCGTCCCCGCACACGTAGACGTGCGCGCCCCGCACGAGCCAGGACCACAGCCGGGCGCCCTGCTCGTGCATCCGGTCCTGGACGTACACCGTCGTGCGCTGGTCCCGGGAGAACGCCGTGTCCAGACGCGTCAGGACGCCCTCGGACCGCAGCCCGTCGAGCTCCTCGCGGTACCAGAAGTCGGTGGCCTCGTGCCGTTCCCCGAAGAAGAGCCAGCTCTCGCCGGTGTCGCGGCGCGCGCGCCGCTCCGCCAGGAACCCGAGGAACGGCGCGACGCCCGTGCCCGGCCCGACCATGACGACCGGCACCGACCCGTCCTCGGGCAGGTGGAAGTGCGGTGAGGGCTGCACGTGCACCGTGACGTCCGCGCCGGCGGGCGCGTCCGCGAGGTACCCCGAGCAGGCGCCGGCGCGTGCCGCACCGCCGGGAGCCGTGTACCGCACGACGCCGACGGTCAGGGCGATGCGGTCCGGGTCCACCAGCGGGCTGGAGGAGATCGAGTACTGCCGGGGCTGCAGCCGGGGCAGCGCGTCGGCCCAGTCCTGCGCCGCCGCGTGCACCCGCGCCGCCGCGACGACGTCGACGACCTGCCGACCCCACAGCCACTGCCGCAGGGCGTCGCCGCGGCCGGGCCGCAGGAGCGCACCGAGGTCGTCGCCGGCGGACCGGTCGGCGACGAAGCGCAGCAGCCCGGCGGCGGGCCGGGTCAGCTCCAGGTCCGTGCGCAGGGCGTCGGCCAGGACCCGCGCCCGGCCGTCCACGATGACCTCCGTGGCACCGTCCAGGCCGGTGGCGGCCAGCCACTGCGCGACGAGCGGCGCCGCGTTGACGGGGTGCACGGCCAGCGCGTCCCCGGCCCGGTAGGGCAGGGACACCGGGCTGTCGCCCACGTCGAGCACGACCTGGCGGACCTCCTTGCCGGAGCCGGCCGCCCCGAGCCGCCGGTTGACCGCCAACCGGCCGCGCCCGGGCCGCGCCCGGGTCGCGCGCTCGCCGGTCCCGCGTGCGCCCGTCGCGTCCGGCTCCACGACCCGGGCCGTCCGGGCACCGGGACGCGCCGCGCCCTGCCCGGCGGCGTGCAGCGACCCCGTCCCAGGCCCGGTGGCGCCCGTCGTCACCTCCGGGGGCGCAGCGGGCACGCCGTCGTCGCCCCGCAGCGCCGCGGCGAGCGCGTCGACCCACGGGTCGACGCACGCGTCGTCGCCCGGCTCACGCTCCAGGTGCGGGACGAGCCGCTGCGCGCCGAGCTCCGCCAGCCGACCGTCGAGGCGCCGCCCGTGCCCGCAGAAGCGGTCGTACGACGGGTCACCGAGCGCGAGCACCGCGAACCTCGCCGCCGCGAAGGACGGCGCACCGGGGTCGGCGAGCACCTCCCAGAGCGCGGCACCGTTGTCCGGGGCGTCCCCGTCGCCCGTCGTGCTGGTCACGAGCACCAGGTCCGCCCGCCGCGGCAGCGCGGCGAGCGCGTCGTCCATCGCGAGCACACGAGGCCTGCGGCCGGTGGCGGCCGTGAGCCGGGCGGCGACCTCACCGGCCAGCTCCTCGGCCGTGCCGGTCTGCGAGGCCCACAGCACCACCAGCTCGCGCGTCCGCGGAGCGTCGGCGCCGGGGTCGGCGCCCCCGCTGCGGGAGAACAGGCCGGCGAGCACGCCGTCGACCCACAGCGCGTGCTCCCCGGCCACGGGTGCGCCGGGTGGCAGCACCGGCACCCCGGGGGCGCCGTGCCCCAGGCCCGCCAGGAAGCCCGCGAGGTACCGCTGCTCGCCCGCGTCGAGCACGGGCGCCGCGACCTCCGGCAGGCCGAGCGCCACCGCGAACGCGCGGGCGGCCGCGGCGGACGCACCGTCGCCTGTCACCGGCAGCACGGGCAGCGCCGGCGGGGCACCGGCGGGCCGGTCGTCCCCGTCCGCGCCCGCCCCGGCCGCGCCCGCCCCGGCCGCGCCCGCACCGGCGGCGCCCGTGCCGGCGTCCGGGACAGGGGCCGGTGTCGCGACCGGCGTCAGCGTGACCGCGCAGGCCTTGAGCTCGGGCTGGAAGGACAGCGGGTCCACCGCGTCGTTGGTCACCGCGTTCACGCTGAGGTACTCGCCGAACAGGTCGTTCCAGTGGAACGGCGCGAACACCGTGCCGGGCAGGACGCGGTCGGTGACGACCACGGGCAGCACGGCACGGCCCCGGCGGGACGCGACCTCCACCGCGGCGCCGTCCGCCAGCGCCAGCCGGGCCGCGTCGTCGGGGTGGACCTCCACGAACGGGCCGGGGTTCAACCGGTTGAGCGCCGGGACCCGGCCCGTCTTGGTCAGGGTGTGCCACTGGTGCGCGACCCGCCCGGTGGTGAGCAGGAACGGGTGGTCGTCGTCCGGCAGCTCGGCCGGGTCCACGTGCGGTCGGGCGTGGAAGACGGCCCGCCCGCTCGGGGTGGGGAACACGAGGCGGGGCGCGGTGCCGTCGTCGCGGACGTGCCGCGGCTGGTGCACGCCGTCGTTGAGGTAGCGCATCGGGTTGCGCGCCGGACCGTCGGGGGCGGCCGGCCACTGCACCGGGCCGGTGCGCAGCCGCTCGTACGTGACGCCGCGCAGGTCGTAGCCCGTGCGCGGGTTGCTGCTGCGGCGCAGCTCCGCGAACACCTCCTCGGCCGACGTGTGGGCGAACCCGTCGAACCCCATGGCGGTGGCCACGCGGGCGATCAGCTGCCAGTCGGGCAGCGCGCCGCCCGGTGCGGACAGGGCGCGGCGCGCGAGCGTCATGGTCCGCTCGCTGTTGACCATCACCCCGTCCGCCTCGGACCACATGGCGGCGGGCAGCACGACGTCGGCGTACGCGTTGGTCTCGGTCTCGGCGAACACGTCCTGCGTGACCACCAGCTCGGCACGCTCGAGGCCCTCGATGACCGTGCGCCGGTTGCCCACCGACGCCACCGGGTTGGTGCAGATGACCCAGCACGCGCGGATCTCGCCGTCGGCCATGCGGCGGAACATGTCGATCGTGCCCGTGCCCGCGCCGTCGGCGCGGATCGTGCCCGCCGGCAGGTCCCACAGGTCCTCGCAGAACGCCCGGTCGTCGGGGTCGAGCACGCTGCGCTGGCCGGGCAGCCCCGGACCCATGTAGCCCATCTCGCGCCCGCCCATGGCGTTGGGCTGGCCGGTCAGCGAGAACGGCCCGCTGCCCCGGCGGCCGATCGCCCCGGTGGCCAGGTGCAGGTTGACCAGGGCGTTCGTGTTCCAGGTGCCGTGCGTGGACTGGTTGAGGCCCATCGTCCAGCACGACACCCAGCTCGCGGCGCCCGCGATGAGCGCCGCCGCGGCCCGCAGGTCCGCCGCCGGGACGCCGGTGAGTCCCTCGACGACGTCCGGCGGGTAGTCGGCGAGCAGCTGCGGCATCGCCTCCCAGCCCTCGGTGTGCTCGGCGACGAACCCCTCGTCGACCGCGCCCGCCTCGAGGAGCAGGTGCAGCAGCCCGTTGAGCAGCGCGATGTCGGTGCCGGGGCGCACCTGCAGGAACAGGTCGGCCCGGTCCGCGGTCGCGGTGCGGCGCGGGTCGACGACGATCAGCCGGGCGCCCGCCTTCACACGGTCCAGCACCCGCAGGAACAGCACCGGGTGGCAGTCCGCCATGTTGGCGCCCACGAGCAGGAGGACGTCGGCGTGGTCGAGGTCGTCGTACGACCCGGGCGGGCCGTCCGCGCCCAGCGAGAGCTTGTAGCCCGTGCCGGCGCTCGCCATGCACAGTCGTGAGTTCGACTCGATGCGGCTCGTGCGCAGGTAGCCCTTGGCCAGCTTGTTGGCCAGGTACTGCGCCTCGATGCTCATCTGCCCGGAGACGTACAGGGCGATCGCGTCCGGCCCGTCGCGCTCGAGGATCTCCCGCAGCCGGCGCGCGACCTCGTCGATCGCGACGTCGACGTCGGCGGGCACCGGTGCCGCCCCGCGCTCGGTCCGGACCAGCGCGCTCGTCAGCCGGCCACCGGCCGTCAGCACCGTCGCGCTGGTCGAGCCCTTGGTGCACAGGCGCCCCGCGTTCGAGGGGTGCGAGCGGTCACCGCTCGCCCGGCGCACGGCGCCGTGCTCGTCGACGTCGAGCACGATGCCGCAGCCCACACCGCAGTACGTGCACACGGTGGCGACCTGGGTCGCCCCCGTGCGCACGTCCCGCGTGGTCGTGGTGGCGGTCATCAGATGACGGCGTCGCCGAACGCCGCACCGCGGCGCACGTACACGGCCCACGTGGTCGCCGCCATGACCCCGTACAGCGCGACGACCACCCACAGCGCCGCCTCGATGCCGCCCGTCGCGCCGGTGGAGACGGCGAAGCCGCGCGGGATGAGGAAGCCGCCGATCGCGCCGACGGCACCGGCGATCCCGATGCACCCGGCCGCCACCTTGGCGCGGCGGGCGCGGTCGGCGGCGTCCCCGGCACCGTGGCGGAACACGGCGGGGATCATGCGGTAGACGGACCCGTTGCCGGCGCCGGTGGCCAGGAAGAGCACGAGGAACGACCCGAAGAACAGCGGGAACGACCCGGCGCGCAGCGCGAGGATCGCGGACACGGTGCCCGCGGCCATCACGGCGAAGGCGACGATCGTGACCCGCGCACCGCCCAGCCGGTCCGCCAGGATCCCGCCCAGCGGACGGGCGACCGAGCCGACGAGGGCGCCGAGGAAGGCGATCGACAGCGTCATGGTCGGGAACTCGTTGCGCAGCAGCGTCGGGAACGCTCCCGAGAACCCGATGAACGAGCCGAACGTGCCGATGTAGATGAACGAGATGATCCAGGTGTGCCGCTGCCGCGCCGCGGAGCCGTAGGTGCGCGGGTCGGTCGCGGCGTCCTTGACGT
This sequence comes from Cellulomonas sp. KH9, assembly GCF_900114185.1. Classification (GTDB taxonomy): domain Bacteria; phylum Actinomycetota; class Actinomycetes; order Actinomycetales; family Cellulomonadaceae; genus Cellulomonas. The sequence continues at coordinate 117,096 of NZ_FOSE01000002.1, read as the reverse complement.
TGTCCATGAGCCGCCACGCGAGCACGGCGGCCAGGATGGCGAGCGGGATGAACATCAGCCCGGCGCGCTCGAGCTGCACGCCCGCGGCGGAGACGATCACGAGCGGGACCGCGAGCTGCACGGCCGCCGTGCCGATGTTGCCGCCCGCCGCGTTGAGCCCGAGCGCACGGCCCTTCTCCCGCTCCGGGTAGAAGAAGGAGATGTTCGCCATCGAGGAGGCGAAGTTGCCGCCGCCGACTCCCGCGAGCGCCGCGACGCCCAGCAGGACGCCGAACGACAGGTCGGGCCGCTGCACCGCCCACACGAGAGCGAGGGTCGGGACCAGGAGCAGCAGCGCCGACACCACCGTCCAGTTGCGGCCGCCGAAGACGGGTACCGCGAACGTGTACGGGATGCGCAGGGTCGCGCCCACCAGCGACGGCACGGCGATCAGCCAGAACATCTGGTCGGCCGTCAGCGCGAACCCGGCCGCGGGCAGCTGCGGCACGACGATGCTCCACAGCGCCCACACGGCGAACCCGAGGAACTCCGCGAAGACCGACAGGACCAGGTTGCGTCGGGCGACGGCCCGCCCGACCGTCTGCCACTGGTCGGTCGCCTCGGGGTTCCAGCCGTGCAGCCACCGCCCCCGGTGGCGCACCAGCTCGGGCGTCGTGCCGGGCGGGGTGAGGACGACCGCGCCGGAGCCGTGGCCCGTGGCGGCGCCCGGTGGGACGGGCGGGGCGACGGGTGGGGCGGACGGCCCCGCCGCGGGCGGCGTCGTCGGGGTCTGGGTCACGGGGAGCCTCCGGGCGTCGGGCCGCGTGCCGGGCACGCGAGGTCGGGCGTCGGTGCCGGCCGGGCCGGCGGGGCGCCGCGTGGTGCCGGCGTCGTGCTCGAGGCTAGGAACGCCGTGTTTCCCCCGCGGTGGCCCCCCGGTAACCCGCCGCGAACGTTCCGCGCACACGAGCCCGGCACGGGGTGTGAGGTACGGGGTGCGGTGCTCGACGCGAGTCGCGGTGCCGTGGGGTCCCGTCGGCGCGGGCGGGGGCGCGTGCCGCCACGCGGGCCGCGCACCGGCCTGCGAGGATCGACCCATGCCGGACCTCCATGCCCTGACCACCGAGCTCCTCGACGCCGCCCGCACCGACCCCCACGGCCGCAGCGCCCGCCTCGTCGTGCACGACGGTGAGCTGCGCCAGACCGTCATCGCGCTCGTCGCCGGCTCCCGTCTGGGCGAGCACGCCTCGCCGCCCGCCGCCAGCCTGCAGACGCTGGTCGGGCGGGTCCGCGTCGAGGTCGGTGACGACGTGCAGCAGGAGGTCGGCGCCGGTGGGCTCTGGGAGCTGACCCACGAGCGGCACTCCGTACGGGCGCTCGAGGACAGCGTCGTGCTGCTGACCACGGTGACGGGGGTCACGACGGGGTCGCACGGGTGAGCCGCACGGGCGGCCCGTTGCCGCCGCTCGTCGAGCCCGGCCCCCCGCTGACGCCGGCCCAGGTCGCCCGCTACGCGCGGCACCTGGCGCTCGCCGAGGTCGGCGAGACCGGCCAGCGCCGGCTGCTGGCGGCGCGCGTGCTGGTCGTCGGCGCCGGTGGGCTGGGGTCGCCCGTGCTCCTGTACCTCGCAGCCGCGGGCGTGGGCACGCTGGGGGTCGTCGACGACGACGTGGTCGAGGTCTCCAACCTGCAGCGCCAGGTGGTGCACGGCGTGGGCGACGTGGGGCGGCGCAAGGTCGACTCGGCGGCCGACGCGGTCCGCGCCCTGGACCCGGCGCTCGTCGTGCGCACGCACCCGGTGCGGCTGGGCGCCGACAACGCCCGCACCCTGCTGGGCGGGTACGACCTCGTCGTGGACGGCAGCGACAACTTCGCGACCCGCTACCTGCTCGACGACGTGTGCGCCGGGCTCGGGCTGCCGTGGGTGTGGGGATCGCTGCAGCGCGGGCACGCGCAGGTGAGCACCTTCTGGTCGACACCCCCGGTCGGTGAGGGCGTCACGCTGCGCGACGTGTTCGGCGGCCCGCCGCCGGACGGCACCGTCCCGGCGTGCGCCGTCGACGGCGTGCTGGGTGCGGTGTGCGCGGCCGCCGGCGCGGCGATGGCGCTCGAGGTCGTCCGCCTGGTGTGCGGCGCCGGCCGGACGCTGCTGGGCCGGGTCGTGGTGCACGACGCGTTCGCGGGCACGTGGCAGGACGTGCCGGTGCGCCGCCGCGCGGGTGACGCCCGGCGTCCCGGCGCTGGCGTGGCAGGACGCGCGGCGGACGTCCCGTCACCGGCGCCGCGGGACGTGCGCACCGGCGACGTCCTGGCGGCCGGCGACGCCGACGTCGTCGACCTGCGCGACGCGGTCGAGGTCGCGGCGCTCCCGTTCCCCGGGGCTCGCCACGTGCCGTTCGCGCAGTTCGTGTCCGAGACGGCGCTCGCGGCGCTCGACCCCGACCGGCCCCTCGTGCTCGTCTGCCGCGTGGGGAGCAGGTCCGCGCACGCGGCCGCGCTGGCCCGTGCGGCGGGTGTCCGGGACGCTCGGCACCTGCCCGGCGGGGTGGCCGCGTGGGCGCGGACGCCCGCGGGGGCCTGACACCGCGGGACACCGCCGGCTCAGCCGGGGTGGTCGCCCCCGGCCAGCTGGGACAGGGCGTGCGGCAGCACGCCGGCGAGCACCTCGAGCGCGTCGCGCGCGGCGCCGGGTGACCCCGCGACGTTGACCACCAGGGTGCGCCCGGCGACCCCGGCCACGCCGCGCGACAGCAGCGCACCGGGCACGCCCCGGCGCGCGCCGTCCGCGCGCAGCGCCTCCGCGATCCCGGGCACGGTGCGGTCCACCACTGCCAGGGTCGCCTCGGGCGTCAGGTCGCGCGGTCCCAGGCCCGTGCCGCCCGTGGTCAGCACCAGGTCAGCGCCGGACGCCACCGCCTGACGCAGCGCGCGCTCCACGGGCATGCCGTCGGGGACGACCACCCGGTCCGTGACCACCAGCCCCAGCGCCCGCAGCCCGTCGACGAGCACGGGCCCCGAGACGTCGTCGTACGTGCCGGCGGCCGCACGGTCGGACACCGTGACGACCACGGCGGACGGTGAGCCGGCGTCCACGGGCTCAGGCACGGGTCCAGGTCCCGCTGCGCCCGCCCGACTTCTCCTCGACGCGCAGGTCGGTGAGGTGGGCGCCCCGGTCGACGGCCTTGACCATGTCGACGAGCGTCAGACCGGCCGCGGCGACGCACGTCAGCGCCTCCATCTCGACCCCCGTCCGGTCGGCCGTGCGCACGCGAGCGTCGATGATGACGCCGTCGTCGACGACCTCGAGGTCGACGCTCACCCCGTGGATCGCGATCGGGTGGCACAACGGCACGAGGTCCGGGGTGCGCTTGGCGGCCTGGATGCCGGCGATGCGGGCCACCGCGAGCGCGTCGCCCTTGGGGACGCCCTCACCCCGGAGCAGCGCGACCACGTGCGGGGTGGTGACCAGACGCCCGGTGGCCCGCGCGCTGCGCACGCTGACCTCCTTGTCGGCGACGTCGACCATGTGCGCGGCGCCGTGCGCGTCGACGTGGGTGAGGCGGTCGGACTGGGTCACGCGTCGTGCTCCCTCAGGTCGATGACGGTCACGGGGTCCCCCGCGGCCAGGTGGGCGACGTCCTCGGGGACGTCGACGAGCGCGTCGGCACCGGCCAGGGCACCGAGCAGGTGCGACCCGGGACCGCCGACCAGGGTGGCGACGGGTCGTCCCGAGCCCCAGTCGAGGCGCGCGCGCAGCAACCGCCGACGGCCGGCCGTGGACGCCAGGTCCGCGGCGAGGACGGCGGTGAGCGTGCGCCGGTGCACGTGGCGCGCGCCGAGCAGGCGCCGCAGCAGGGGGCGGACGAACACCTCGAACGACACGAACGAGCTGACCGGGTTGCCCGGCAGCGCGAGCACCGGGGTGCCGTCCGCGAGCGCACCCACCGCCTGCGGCTTGCCGGGCTGCATGCGGACGTGCACGAGCTCACCGGAGCCGTCGGCCAGCAGGGCGTCGCGGACCACGTCGTACGCGCCCACCGAGACCCCTCCGGTGGTGACGACGACGTCGACCTCGCCGACGAGCGCCGCCAGCGCGGCGCGCACCGCGGGGACGTCGTCACGCACCACTCGCACGGCGACGACGTCCGCACCGGCGGCGGCGGCCGCGGCGGCGAGCTGCGGCCCGTTCGACTCGTGGATCTGCCCGTGCGCGAGCGGCTGTCCCGGCGCCACCAGCTCGGACCCGGTCGACAGCACCGCGACGCGCGGGCGGGCGTGGACGGCGACGTGCGCGTGGCCCGTCGCGGCGAGCAGGCCCACCGCGCCGGCGCCGAGCACGTCCCCGGCGCGCAGCACGACGTCACCCGCGCGCACGTCCTCGCCGCGCCGCCGCACGTGGGCCCCGGGCGCGACGACGCCGTGGACGTGGACGCGTCGCGTGCCGCCGTCGGTCGCCTCGACGGGCAGGACCGCGTCGGCGCCGTCCGGCACCGGCGCACCGGTCATGACCCGCGCCACCGCCCCGGCGGGCAGGCGGACGTCGCGGGTGTCCCCCGCCGCGACGTCGTCGGCGACCTCGAGCACCCCGTCGACGCGCAGCTCCGCGCTGCGCACGGCGTAGCCGTCCATCGCCGAGCTGTCCCAGGGGGGCAGGTCGACCGCGCTGCGCACGTCGGTGGCGAGCGCACGCCCGCGCGCGTGCGCCAGGGGCACGGTGACGGCGGGCAGCGGCCGTCCGAGCGCCAGCACCGCGGCCGCGTGCTCGTCGAGGCTGCGCACGACGCGGGCGGGCAGTGCGGGCCCGGCGGGCAGGACGTCGGCCATGCGCCCAACCTACTGCCGGGTTGGCAGCCGCCCACGCCCGCCCGGCGCGGCGCACCGTCCGGGCAGCGGACGCGCACGGCGGGCGCCACGGGCGTCCGTATCATCGCCGTATGGGAGCCGTGAGCGGGGGCGGTGCCACCTCGCGGCCGACGGGGGGCCTGGTGGACCGGTACGGCCGGGTGGCCACCGACCTGCGCGTGTCGCTGACCGACCGCTGCAACCTGCGCTGCACGTACTGCATGCCCGCCGAGGGGCTGCCGTGGGCACCGGACGACACCGTCCTCACCGACGCCGAGGTCGTGCGCCTGGTGCGGGTCGGCGTCGAGCGGCTGGGCGTCCGCGAGGTCCGGTTCACGGGCGGTGAGCCGCTGCTGCGCCGCGGCCTGGAGGGCATCGTCGGCGCGACGGCCGCCCTGCGGACCGCCGACGGCGCCCCCGTCCGCACGGCGTTGACCACGAACGGGCTGGGCCTCGACAAGCGGGCCCGTGCGCTCGCGGACGCGGGCCTCGGCCGGGTCAACGTCTCGCTGGACTCCCTGGACCCGCAGCGCTTCGCGGCGATCGCGCGCCGGGACCGGCACGCCGACGTGCTCGCGGGCCTGGCGGCCGCGGCCGCCGCGGGCCTCGCGCCGGTGAAGGTCAACGCCGTGCTGGTGCGCGGCGTGAACGACGACGAGGCCGTCCCGCTGCTGACGTGGGCCCTGGAGCACGGCTACCACCTGCGGTTCATCGAGCAGATGCCGCTGGGGCCCCACGGGTCGTGGGTGCGCGAGGACATGGTCACCGCCCGCGAGATCCTCGACGCGCTGTCGGCGGCGTTCGGGCTCGTCGCGGAGCCGGACGGTGCCCGCGGCGGCGCCCCGGCCGAGACGTGGCACGTCGCCGGGCACCCGGGGGCGACGGTCGGGGTGATCGGCTCGGTGACGCGGCCGTTCTGCGGGGCGTGCGACCGCACGCGCCTGACGGCGGACGGCCAGGTCCGCAGCTGCCTGTTCGCGCGCGACGAGGACGACCTGCGCGGGCTGCTGCGCGGTGGGGCGGACGACGACACGATCGCGGACGCCTGGCGGGCCGCGATGCGCGGCAAGGCGGCAGGCCACGGCATCGACGACCCGACCTTCCTGCAGCCCGCCCGGACCATGAGCGCGATCGGAGGATGACGGCATGACGACCACCCCGTCGCACACCACCGGGACCCCGCCGGTCACCGCAGCCGACGTGCCCGTGACCACGGTGCGCTACTTCGCGGCAGCCGCCGAGGCGGCGGGGGTCGACACCGAGCAGGTGCCGGTGCCCGTCGGCGCGACGGTGGGCACCCTGCTCGACGCGCTCGCCGCCCGCCACGGCACCGCCCTGCAGGACGTGGCGGCGCGGTGCGCGCTCCTCGTGGACGGGGTGCTGCACCGAAACCGTGACGAGCCGCTGGGCACACCCTCCCGCGTCGACGTGCTGCCGCCGTTCGCGGGCGGCTGAGCCGTCAGGCGCTGCCGACCCACTCGTGACCGCCCGCCGTGAGGTCCTGGCGCTTCCACACCGGCAGGTGGGCCTTGACCTCGTCGACCAGCAGCGCGGCGGCCGCGAACGCGTCCTGCCGGTGGGCGGCGGACACCGCCACGCCCAGGGCGCACTCCCCCACGGCCAGGGTGCCGACCCGGTGGACGCAGGCGACCGCGTCGACGCGGCTGCGGGCGACGACGTCGGCCACCACGCGCTCGACCACGTCCTGCGCGTCGGGGTGGGCGACGTACTCCAGCCGGGTCACGCCCCGTCCCTGGTCGTGGTCGCGGACGACGCCGGCGAACGTCACGACCGCACCGGCCGCGGCGTCCGCCACCGCGCGGGCCAGCTCGTCGACGTCGACGGGGTCGGGGGTCACGCGCGCGGTGAGCACGCGGCGCGCGGGCTCGTACGGGCGGTCCTCGGGTCCGGTCACCGCGCCAGCCTAGGGTCGTGCCACGCCGGCCGCAGATGCGGTGCGCCAGTGCCGTAGTCGCCGCAGGTGCGGCGTCGACACTACGATCGGTCGGTGCCGACCTACCGCGTGGCCGAGGCCGCGACGCTGCTGGGCGTCAGTGACGACACCGTGCGCCGCTGGATCGACTCCGGCCGGCTCACCGCCGCCCCGGGGTCGTCCGGCCACCGGGAGGTCGACGGCCTCGCCCTGGCCGGCCTCGCGCAGGAGCTGGGCGCGCGGCCCGAGCCCGGCGGTGAGCACCGCTCCACCCGCAACCGGCTGCGCGGGATCGTCACCCGGGTCGTGCGGGACACCGTGATGGCCCAGGTCGAGATCCAGGCCGGACCGTACCGCGTGGTGTCGCTCATCAGCCGCGAGGCCGCCGACGAGCTGGGGCTCGAGCCCGGGGTCGTGGCGGTCGCCTCCGTGAAGGCGACGAACGTCGCCGTCGAGCACGTCGAGCGCGGGTGACGGGCCGCGCGCCGGCCCTCACGGCCGCCCTCACCATGACGCTGCTGGGCGTGACCGTGGCGCTCGGAGGCTGCGCGCCCACCGGGACCGCCCGTGCGGGCGACGACCCCGAGCGGGTCGAGGACAGGCTCGTGGTCCTGGCGGCCGCGTCGCTGACGGACGTCGTGGCCGACCTCGCCGAGCGCGCGACGGCGGACCACCCCGGGCTGCGCGTCGAGACGACCTTCGGGTCCAGCGCGACGCTCGCCGCGCAGGTCCTGGCCGGGGCGCCGGCGGACGTCCTGCTCACCGCGAGCGACGACACGATGCTCACCGTCACCGACGCGCTCGGCGGCGAGCCCGTCGTCGTGGCGACCAACCACCTCCAGCTCGCCGTGCCCGCCGGCAACCCGGGCGGGGTCACCTCGCTCGCGGACCTCGCCGACCCGGACCTGACGGTCGCGCTGTGCGCCCCGCAGGTCCCGTGCGGCGCGGTCGCGGCGGACGTCCTGGCGCGGGCGGGCGTCGTCGCCGCACCTGACACCCTCGAGCGCGACGTGCGTGCCGTCCTGACCCGGCTGACCCTCGACGAGGCGGACGCCGGCCTGGTCTACCGCACGGACGTGCGGGCGGCCGACGGCGCCGTCGAGGGCATCGAGGTGCCGCAGGCCGCGGACGTCGCCACCGAGCACCCCGCGCTCGTCGTCCCCGGTGCCCCGCACCCCGCCGCGGCCGCCGCCTTCGTGACGCTGCTGACGGGACCCGATGGACGCCGGGCGTTCGCCGCGGCCGGGTTCGGCCCGCCGTGAGCGGGCGGACCGCCGGCCGGCTCTCGTCGTGGGCACTGGTCCTGGCGGCGGGCGCGGGCGTCGCGGTGCTCGTGCTCCCGATCGTCGCGCTGCTGCTGGCGACGCCCTGGGGCGACCTGCCCGCGCTCGTCGGCGACCCCGCCGTGCTGCAGGCGCTGCGCCTGTCGCTCGGCACCGCCACGGTGGCGACGACGGTGTCCCTGCTGGTGGGCGTGCCCCTGGCGTGGGTGCTCGCGCACGACGACCTGCGCGGCGTCCGGCTGCTGCGCGCGCTGGTGACCGTGCCGCTGGTGCTGCCGCCCGTGGTCGGTGGCGTCGCCCTGCTGCTGCTGCTGGGGCGGCGGGGGCTGCTCGGCGGCACGCTGCACGCGTGGACCGGCCTGAGCGTGCCGTTCACGTCCGTCGCCGTGGTCCTGGCCCAGGTGTTCGTCTCCCTGCCGTTCCTCGTGCTGGCCGTCGAGGGTGCCCTGCGCGGCGCGGACCGCCGCCGCGCGCTCGCCGCCCAGACCCTGGGTGCGTCGCCCGGGTACGTGCTGCGCCGGGTCACCCTGCCCGCCGTCGCCCCGGGCGTCGCGGCGGGTGCCGCGCTCTGCTTCACACGGGCGCTCGGCGAGTTCGGTGCCACCGTGACTTTCGCCGGCAGCTTCCCCGGGACCACCCGGACGATGCCGCTGGCGGTCTACCAGGCGATGGACACCGCGCCCGAGCAGGCGGTGGCGATGTCGGTGCTGCTGCTCGCGCTCTCGGTGACCGTGCTGGTCGCGCTGCGCGGACGGTGGCTCGGCGGCCTGCCCGGGACGGGTGGCCGCCCGGCCGGGAGGGCACGGTGATGCTCGACGTCCACGCCCGGGTGGAGCGCGGGGCCCTGACCCTCGACGTCGCGCTGCGCGTCCCGCCCGGTGCGGTGCTCGCGGTGATGGGACCCAACGGCAGCGGCAAGTCCACCCTGCTCGAGGCCGTCGCCGGCCTGGTCCCGCTGACGGCGGGGCACGTGCGCCTGGGCGACGAGGTGCTCGCCGACGCCGCGGCCGGGCACCACCGGCCGCCGGCCCGGCGCGGCCTGGGCGTCGCGCTGCAGGACGGCGCACTGTTCGGGCACCTGTCCGCGCGCGAGAACGTCGCGTTCGGCCCGCGCGCGCAGGGGGTGCGCGCGGCCGCGGCGCGCGCGGCGGCCGACGCGCTGCTGGCGGACGTCGGCCTGGCCGAGCACGCCCGGACCCGCGCCGACCGCCTGTCCGGCGGGCAGGCCCGACGCGTCGCGGTCGCCCGGGCCGTCGCCGCACGCCCGCGCGCCCTGCTGCTCGACGAGCCGTTCGCCGCGCTGGACGCCGGGACGCGGCACGGGGTCCACGGGGTCGTCCGCCGGGCCGTCGCCGCCGGTGTGCCCGCGCTGCTGGTGACGCACGACCTGCGGGACGCGCTCGAGCTCGCCGACGCGCTGCTGGTGCTCGAGGCGGGGCGCGCCGTCCAGCAGGGCACCCCGGCCGAGGTCGCCGCGGCTCCCGCGACCGCGTACGTCCGGCGGGTCGCCGCGGCAGGCTGAGCGCACCGGCAGGCCGAGTGCACCGGCAGGCCGTAGCGTGACGCACGTGACCGGTGCACCCGCCGTCGTGGTCGTCCTGACCGGCGGCACCGCACGCCGTCTGGGCGGCGCGCCCAAGACGGCGCTCGACGTGGGCGGCCGCTCCCCGTTGCGACGCCTGCTGGACGACGTCGCACCGCTGCCGACGGTCGTCGTCGGTGAGCCGCAGGACGTGGGGCACGAGGTGCTGTGGGCCCGCGAGCAGCCCGTCGGCGGTGGTCCGCTCGCCGGGGTCGGCGCGGGTGTGGCGGCGGTCCGCGCGGCACACCCGGGGCCGGCGGTGGTCGTCGTGCTCGCCGGGGACCAGCCGTTCGCCGGACCGGCCGTCGGGGCGCTGCTCGCGGCGCTGGACGCGGACGCCGCGGTGGACGCCGCCCTCGCCGTCGGCCCGGACGGACGCCCCCAGCCGCTGCTGGCGGCCTACCGCCTCGCGGCCGTGCGCGAGCGGCTGGCCCAGGACCTGCACGGGCGACCGGCGCGGGACCTGGTCGCGGGCCTGCGCACGGTCGGTGTCGCGGTGTCCGCCGCGACGGTGCTCGACGTCGACGACGCCGACGACCTGGCAGCCGCCCGCCGCGTGGCCGCCTCCCTCAGCCCGCGGCCGCGGGCTCCTCGCTGAGCAGCACCGCCACCCGGGCCAGCGCGTCACGCACCGCCGCCTCCGGGTCGTCGCCCGCGGCGGCGGCCCGGCCGGCCGCCAGACCCACCAGGTACGCGGTCAGCGGTGCGGCGGGACGCAGGACGCCGTGGGCCACGTCGCGCACCATGTCGAGGACGTCGTCCTGCGTCGCCGCGACGAGCGCCGGGTCGACGCCGAGCGCGGGGGCCGCCCGGTCGGTCCAGTCCTGCAGCGCGTCCATCGCCACCTCCGTCGTCGCAGCCTAGCCACGGTCCACGGCCGCACACCCCTCGTGCGCGGCGGGTGCGTCGAAGGCCTGCGCCCGGTGCCGGGCGTGCAGGGTCTCGACCAGCTCGGCCTGCTCCCGCGAGCGCGCCACGAGCGCGTCGAGCCGTTCCGCGTCGAGGTCGAGCGCGGCGGCGTGCTCCCGCAGCGTCGTCCAGCCCAGGCGCTTGCCCTCGAGGCCCGAGCGCAGCACCTCCAGCTCCAGGACGAGCGTCATCGGGGACCGGCCCGCCGCGCGGCCGTTGGGCTTCAGCCGCGCCACGCGCTCGGCCAGCGCGGCCCCGAGGTGCTTCCAGCGGGAGAGCCGGAACCCGAGGTCACGCGCCGTGGCCTCGTGCACGCGACGCTCCTCGCGCAGCTCGGCCGCCAGCCGCTCGAGGTCGGCGGCGTCCTGCCCCGCGTCGGGGTTGCGACTCATCCGCAGGACCCGCGCGGCGACGGCGCTGGCGCCCGTGATGTGGTCGTTGAGGTAGGTGCGGACCAGCGCCAGGTCGATGCGCCCGGCGTCGGGCTGCGTCATGGCGTCCTCCCGGATCGGCGTGCACCGATCCTGCGGCCCGCGGGGGCCGGGCGCACGCGGGGAGGGCGTCAGACGGACTCGCTCGACGGTGCGGGCGGGGCGACCGCCTGCTGCGCCTCCCGCTCGACCAGCTGCTCACGCCGGCTCGACGCGCGCGGCCGGTACACGACGCGGGAGTGGAACGTGAAGCGGACGACGAAGGCGACCGCGATGGTGATCGCCGTCGCGAGCACCGCGGCCACGTGCATCGTGTTCACCAGCAGGCCGACCAGCGGCAGCCGGACCATCGTCTCGACGTTGTTGAACACGAACGACTGCGCGAACCGCGCCCCCACGCCCTTGCCCTCGTGCCGCAGGTCGCGGAACACGAAGCGCTCCTGCAGCAGGAAGTTCCCGGCGATCGTCACCTCGGCTGCGACGATCGCGGCCAGCAGCCAGTGCGCCCCCAGGCTCGTCATGGCCGCGACGATCCCGATGTTGGCCAGCGCCCCCAGGCCGCCGATGATCGCGAACCGCGACATGCGCCCGAACCGCAGGCCGGCGAGCTGCCACATGAAGTGGACGCCCTGGGCCAGGTTCGCCTTGGACGCGCCGGCGTAGCGCTCGCCGAACACGAACGGCACCTCGACCACCCGCATGGGGTGCCGCGCGAGGATCTCGAGCAGGATCTTGAAGCCGCGCGGGCGCAGCGTGTCGAGGTCGACCGCGGCGCGGCGCACGGCGAAGAACCCCGTCATGGGGTCCGAGCAGTCGCGCAGCCGCACGGGGAACATGGCGCGCGTGACCGCCGTCGAGGTCGACGACACGGCCTGGCGGACCACGCCCGAGAGCCCGGCGCTGGAGCCGTCCCCGATGTACCGCGAGGCGACGGCGACGTCCACGTCCGGCTCCTGCACCCGCGCCAGCAGCGTGGGGATGAGCTCGGGCGGGTGCTGCAGGTCGCCGTCCATGACGAGCACGTAGGGGGTCGTGGTGGCCCGCACCCCCGCGAGGACCGCACCGCCCAGGCCGCCCTCGGGCGTCTCGCGGTGGATCACCCGCACGGGCAGCTCGGCGGTGGTGGCGGCCGTGCGGACCACGTCCGCCGTGTCGTCCGTGGAGTCGTCCACGAAGAGCAGGTCGACGCCCAGCCCCCGGGTCGCCTCCCCGACGCGACGCACCAGCTCGGGCACGTTCGGGGCCTCGTTGAACGTCGGCACGATCACGGTCAGCACCGCTCCCGCGCGATCCGGCGCTCCGTCCATGTGCACCTGCCTCCGGTCTTCCGACGACGCCCCGTCGCGTCGCAGAACGTCCTGCCACGGTAACCGACACGATCTGCCGCGCCGAGCCACTCACCCGGGCTAAACGCTTCAGCAGCGCGCCGCCGCACGGTCGGCACAAACTCCCACGAACCCTGACGAGACAAGCGTGCACCCGGCTGCCACGATGACGCACGTGCATCGCGACATGACCGCTCGCCTGGTCCTCGACGTCACCTCCCCCGCGCGCCTCGTCCTCGAGATCGCCGTCTCCCACCGGCACGACCCGGTCGAGGAGCTGAGCATCCTGTCCGGCGGTCGCGCCGTGGTGCCGCGCGAGGTCGTGGACCCGCACGGGTCCCGGCTCCACGTCCTCGACGTCCAGCCCGGACAGCTCACCGTGGACTACCGCGCGAGCGTCACCGGACGGGCCGAGCCGGAGCCCGGCGACCCCTCGGACGAGCTGCTCTACCTGCGGCCGTCCCGCTACTGCGAGTCCGACACCCTCGCCCCGACCGCGCGGGCGGAGTTCGTCGGGCTGGCCGGCGTCGAGCTGCTGGGGGCCGTCAGCTCGTGGGTCGGCACGCGGCTCGCGTACGCCCCGGGCTCCAGCCTGCCGACGGACGGCGCCGTGCGCACGCTCCTCGCCCGGCGGGGCGTCTGCCGCGACTTCGCGCACCTCGTCGTCGCCCTGCTGCGCGCGCTCGACGTCCCCGCCCGGCTGGCCGCGGTCTACGCCCCGGGCCTGGACCCCATGGACTTCCACGCCGTCGCGGAGGCCTACGTGGAGGGTCAGTGGCGCGTGCTCGACGCGACCACGCTCGCCCCGCGGTCGAGCCTCGTGCGCATCGCCACCGGCCGCGACGCGTCCGACACGGCGTTCCTGTCGGTGCACCGCGGCACCGCGACGCTGCGTGAGCTGCAGGTGTCGGCCGTGGCCGACACGCTGCCGGACGACGACGTCCGGGAGCTCGTGTCGATCGGGTGAACGGGGAGGCCACCGGCGTCCGGACGTGATCTGCGGCACAGCGGCTCAGCGAGCCGATCCGATACCTCCCTGGCACGCTTTCGCCATGCAGACCTGGCCCGGACGCCCCTACCCGCTCGGCGCGACCTACGACGGCACCGGCACCAACTTCGCCATCTTCTCGGGTGTCGCGGAGCGCGTCGAGCTGTGCCTCATCGACGACGACGGTACCGAGACGCGGGTCGACCTGCCCGAGGTCGACGCGTTCGTGTGGCACGGCTACCTCCCCTCGATCGCCCCCGGGCAGCGCTACGGGTACCGCGTGCACGGCCCGTACGACCCGGCGGCCGGGCACCGCTGCGACCCCTCGAAGCTGCTGCTCGACCCGTACGCCAAGGCCATCGACGGGCAGGTCGACGGCGACCCGTCGCTGTACTCGTACGCGTTCGGGGAGCCCGGCACCCGCAACGAGACCGACTCGGCGGGCCACACGATGACCTCGGTCGTGGTGAACCCGTTCTTCGACTGGGGCCACGACCGTCCGCCGGAGCACCAGTACCACGAGTCGGTGCTGTACGAGGCGCACGTCAAGGGCCTGACCCGCCTGCACCCGGCGGTCCCCGAGGAGCTGCGCGGCACCTACGCGGCGCTCGGGCACCCGGCCGTCATCGAGCACCTGTCGGGGCTGGGCGTCACCGCGGTCGAGCTCATGCCGGTGCACCAGTTCGTCAACGACCCGTCGCTGCAGGAGCGCGGGCTGTCGAACTACTGGGGCTACAACACGATCGGGTTCTTCGCGCCGCACAACGGGTACGCGTCGATGGCCGGCAGCGGGCAGCAGGTCCAGGAGTTCAAGCAGATGGTCAAGGCGCTGCACGCCGCGAACATCGAGGTGATCCTGGACGTCGTCTACAACCACACCGCGGAGGGCAACCACCTCGGTCCCACGCTGAGCTTCCGCGGCATCGACAACGCGAGCTACTACCGGCTCGTCGACGACGACCAGTCCCACTACTTCGACACGACGGGCACGGGCAACTCGCTGCTCATGCGCTCCCCCGCGGTCCTGCAGCTCATCATGGACTCGCTGCGGTACTGGGTGACCGAGATGCACGTCGACGGGTTCCGGTTCGACCTGGCCGCGACCCTCGCCCGGCAGTTCCACGAGGTGGACCGGCTCTCGGCGTTCTTCGACCTCGTGCACCAGGACCCGGTCATCTCCCAGGTCAAGCTCATCGCCGAGCCCTGGGACCTCGGCGAGGGCGGCTACCAGGTCGGCGGGTTCCCGCCGCTGTGGACGGAGTGGAACGGCAAGTACCGCGACACGGTGCGCGACTTCTGGCGCGGGGAGCCCTCCACGCTGGGGGAGTTCGCGAGCCGGCTGACGGGATCCTCCGACCTCTACGAGCACACCGGACGCCGCCCGATCGCCAGCGTCAACTTCGTCACCGCGCACGACGGGTTCACGCTGCGCGACCTCGTGTCCTACAACGAGAAGCACAACGAGGCGAACGGCGAGGACAACCGGGACGGCGAGAGCCACAACCGCTCGTGGAACTGCGGCGTCGAGGGGCCGACGGACGACCCGGCGATCCTGGCGCTGCGGGCCCGCCAGCAGCGCAACTTCCTCGCGACCCTGCTCCTGTCGCAGGGCGTGCCGATGATCGCGCACGGCGACGAGCTGGGGCGCACGCAGGGCGGCAACAACAACGGGTACTGCCAGGACGACGAGATCACGTGGGTCGACTGGCACCTCGACGACGAACGGCAGTCGCTGCTGGAGTTCACGCGTCGGCTCGTCCACCTGCGCCGCGACCACCCCGTGTTCCGACGGCGGCGTTTCTTCGCCGGCGCGGCGGACCACGGCGGGCAGTCGGACCTGCGCGACATCGCGTGGATGACCCCGACAGGTGGACCCATGTCCGACGACACGTGGAGCGCGGAGCACGCGTTCGCGGTCATGGTGTTCCTCAACGGCGACGCCATCGACGAGCCGGACCTGCGCGGCCAGCAGGTGATCGACGACTCGTTCCTGCTGCTGTTCAACGGGCACTGGGAGAAGCGGCAGTTCCAGCTGCCGGGCACGGAGTACGGCGCGGTGTGGACGGCGGTGCTGGACACCGACACCCAGGTGCGCCCGGGCCGCGAGGTCAGGGCGCGGGGCCGGGTCACGCTCGCGCCGCGCTCGATGGTGCTGTTCACGCGACCCCCGGAGCAGGAGACGCCGTCGGCGTCCGGCAGCGGGTCCGCCGCGACCGCCGCACGCGAGGCGAGCAGGCTCGGGAGGGAGCACGTATGAGCGACCAGCCCGTCGAGCGTGCCCTGCCGGAGCGGCGCTCGGTCCGTCCCGGGCACCGTGTCCCCGTCTCCACCTACCGCGTGCAGCTCGGGGAGGACCTGACGTTCGACAACGTGGCGGCCCGCGTGCCGTACTACGCGGGCCTGGGCGTCACGCACGTCTACCTGTCCCCCGTGCTGGCTGCGGCCCCCGGGTCGACGCACGGCTACGACGTGGTCGACCACGACACCGTGTCACCGGTGCTGGGCGGCGAGCGGGGGCTGCGCCGGCTGGCGGACGCGGCGCACGCGGCCGGGCTCGGGCTCGTGCTGGACATCGTGCCCAACCACATGGCCGTGCCGACCCCCGCGTGGCACAACCGGGCGCTGTGGTCCGTGCTGACCGACGGCCCCGCGTCGCCGTACGCCGCGTGGTTCGACGTCGACTGGTCCGCCGGGGACGGTGCCGTGCTGATGCCGGTCCTGGGCGACCGGATCGGGGCCGTGCTCGCACGCGACGAGCTGCAGCTCGTCGAGGAGGACGTCCCCGGGGTCGGGACGACCACCGTGCTGCGGTACCACGACCATGTCTTCCCCGTGCGCGCCGGCACCGAGCAGCTGCCGCTGGCCGAGCTCGTGGAGCGGCAGCACTACCGCCTGGCGTACTGGAAGGTCGCGGACGAGGAGCTGAACTACCGGCGCTTCTTCGACGTCGGCACCCTGGTGGCGGTCCGCGTCGAGGACCCCGAGGTCTTCGACGCGACGCACGCGCTGGTCCTGCGCCTGCTCCGCGAGGGCGTCGTGGACGGCCTGCGCATCGACCACCCCGACGGGCTCGCCGACCCGGCCGGGTACCTCGCGCGGCTGCGCGAGGCGACCGACGGCGCCTGGGTGGTCGTCGAGAAGATCCTCGCCGGCGAGGAGGAGCTGCCCGACGACTGGGCCACGGCCGGCACCACGGGCTACGAGGCCCTGTGGCGCGTGCAGCAGACCTTCGTCGACCCCGGCGGTGCGGCGGTGCTGGGCTCGGTCATGCACCGCCTGACGGGCGACGTGTCGGACGCGTTCGACGAGGTCGAGGAGACGGCCAAGCGCGAGGTCGTCGACGGGCCCCTGTACGCGGAGGTCCACCGTCTCACCAACCTCGCGGCCGAGATCTGCCACGAGGACCTGCGGCTGCGCGACCACACGTGGCGCGCGCTGGAGGAGTGCCTGGTCGAGCTGCTCGTCGCGTTCGACCGGTACCGCGCGTACGTCGTGCCGGGCGAGCCGGCGCCGCCCGTGTCGGCGTCGGTGCTGACCGCGGCCGCCGAGCGGGCCCGCCGTCGCCTCGGCGTCGACCGCGAGGCGACCATGGCCGTCCTCGTCGACCTGCTGCTCGGCCGCGAGGCGGGCTCCGCGGGCCGCACGCGCGACCCCCGCCGTGACGAGCTCGTCGTGCGGTTCCAGCAGACGTGCGGGGCCGTCATGGCCAAGGGCGTGGAGGACACGGCCTTCTACCGGTGGACGCACCTGGTCGCGCTGTGCGAGGTCGGCGGCGAGCCGGTCCGGTTCGCCACCACCCCCACCGACCTGGCCGCGTGGGCCGCGCGGACGCAGGCGGGCGCGCCGTTCGGCATGACGACGCTCTCCACGCACGACACGAAGCGCGGCGAGGACACCCGGGCGCGCCTCGGCGTGATCTCCGAGCTGCCGCGCGAGTGGTCGACGCTCGTCGAGGAGCTGCGGCGGGCGTCCGCGCCCTACCGCGGGACGCTGCTCGACGGCCGCACCGAGTACCTGCTCTGGCAGACGCTGGCCGGCACGTGGACCGACGACGGGCCCATCGAGGAGGACCGCCTGCTGGCGTACCTCACCAAGGCCGTCCGCGAGGCCAAGTCGCACACCACGTGGACGGCGCCCGACGAGGCGTACGAGCAGACCGTCCTGTCGGCCGCCCGGCAGGCCCGCACCGACCCGGTCGTGCTGGGGCTGCTCGGCGACTGGGACCTGCGCACCCGCGAGGCGGTGCGTGCGGCCACGCTCGGCACCAAGCTCGTGCAGCTCACCCTGCCGGGCGTCGCCGACGTCTACCAGGGCACCGAGGTGCCGACGCCCACCCTCGTGGACCCGGACAACCGGCGCCCGGTCGACGCGGCCGCGCTGGCCGCACGCCTCGCCCGGCTGGACGAGGGCGCCGGGCCGCGCGGCCTGGCGGACGAGAAGCTGCTGGTCACGTCCCGGGCGCTGCGCGTGCGGCGGGACGTGGCCGACGCGTTCGTCGGGCCGCAGGCCGGGTTCGTGCCGCTGCCGCACTCGTCGGGCCACACCATGACGTACGCGCGCACCGCGGGTGGCGACCCGCGCGTCGTCGTCGTCGCGACCCGGCTGGCAGCCGCGGTCGAGCGCCTCGGCGGCTGGGCCGACCACACGGTGGCCCTCCCCGACGGGACGTGGCACGACGTGCTGAGCGACCGCGCTGTCGGCGGTGGTGTGCAGCGCGTGGGCGAGGTGCTCGAGCGGCTCCCGGTGGCGCTGCTCGTGCGGGAGGGGGTGTGAGGTGACCCTGACACCGCGCCTGTGGGCGCCGTTCCCCGACCGCGTCGAGCTGGTGCTCCCGGCCGACGACGGCCGCCTGCCGCTGCGCGCCGAGGACGACGGCTGGTGGACCGCCGACGTCGAGCTGCCCCACGGCACCGACTACGCGTTCTCGCTCGACGGCGGCGACCCGCGCCCCGACCCGCGGGCGCCCCGGCTGCCCCACGGGGTGCACGGCGCCGCGCGCGTCTTCGACGCCGACCGGTTCACCTGGACCGACGCCGGGTGGAGCGGGGTCGACGTGCGCGGGGCGGTGACGTACGAGCTGCACGTGGGCACGTTCACGCCGCAGGGCACGCTCGCCGCGGCGGCCGAGCGCCTCGAGCACCTCGTCGAGCTGGGCGTCGACGTCGTCGAGCTCATGCCCGTGGCGGCGTTCAACGGCCGGCACGGCTGGGGGTACGACGGCGTCGCGCTGTACGCGGTGCACGAGCCGTACGGCGGCCCGCGGGCGCTGCAGGAGTTCGTCGACGCCGCCCACGCGCACGGGCTGGCGGTCTGCCTCGACGTCGTGCACAACCACCTCGGCCCCTCGGGCAACTACCTGCACGAGCTGGGCCCGTACTTCACCGACGCGCACCACACGCCCTGGGGCCAGGCCGTCAACCTCGACGGCCCCGGCGCGGTGCACGTCCGCCGGTGGATCTGCGACTCGGTGCTGCGCTGGGCGCGTGACTTCCACGTCGACGCGTTCCGCCTGGACGCGGTCCACGCGCTGCGCGACGACTCCCCCCGGCACCTGCTCGCGCAGCTCTCCGACGAGGTCGCGGAGCTGGCCGAGGAGCTCGGGCGGCCGATCGGGCTGGTCGCCGAGTCCGACCTCAACGACGTCGTGACGCTGGACACGACCCAGGACGGCGGCTGGGGCATGACGGCCCAGTGGGCCGACGACGTGCACCACGCCGTGCACGCGCTGGTCACGGGTGAGCGGCACGGCTACTACGTGGACTTCGGCTCCCCCGAGACGCTGCGCACGGCCCTGACCCGGGTGTTCGTGCACGACGGGGGCATGTCGACGTTCCGCGGCGAGCCGTGGGGTTCCCCGGTCCCCGACGACGTCGACGGGCACCGCTTCGTCGTCTTCGCGTCGGACCACGACCAGGTGGGCAACCGTGCGCTCGGGGACCGCCCGTCGGCGCGGCTCGACCCCGGCGGGCTGGCCGCCCAGGCCGCGCTGGTCCTGCTCTCGCCGTTCACGCCCATGCTGTTCATGGGCGAGGAGTGGGGGGCCCGCACGCCGTGGCTGTTCTTCACCGACCACCCCGAGCCCGCGCTGGCCGAGGCCGTCCGTGAGGGCCGCACCCGCGAGTTCGGCGGGCACGGCTGGGTCGACCTGTACGGCGGCCCCGTCGACGTCCCCGACCCGCAGGACCCCGCGACGTTCACCGCGAGCGTGCTGGACTGGTCCGAGCCGGAGCAGCCCGACCACGCGCGGCTGCTCGAGTGGTACCGCGTGCTCGTCGCGCTGCGCCGGTCGGTCCCGGACCTGGCGTCGGGCGACCGCCACCACACCTCGCTCGACGTGCTCGACCCGCCGTCGCCCACCGACGCCCCCGGGTGGCAGGGGGCCCTGGTGCTGCACCGGGGTGACGCACGCGTCGTCGTGAACCTCGCCCACCAGCCCGTGGCGGTGCCGGTCGCGGCGTCGCACCCGCTGCGCGTCGTCGCCGCGTGGGACGGCGGGGCGGTGCACGCCCCCCACTCCCCCGGCGAGCCGCTGGTGGTGGACGTACCCGCACGCTCGGTCGTCGTGCTGGTCTGACCGTCGCGGCGGGCGTCGCGGCCGGTCAGTCCCGCACGACCAGGGCCGCGCCCTCACCCGCGAGCGCGCCGAGGCGGGACAGCGCCCGGTAGTACTTCTTGCGGTAGCCCCCGGCGAGCATGTCGGGCGTGAACAGGTCGGTGCCGTCCGTGGCGTCGGACCCGGACCCGCCCGCCAGCACGACCGGCACGTCGCGGTCGTACAGCCGGTCCACGAGCACGACGAGGCGCAGGGCGACGTCCTGCGCCGTCACCTGGTGCACACCGGTGAGCCCGACGAGGTCGATGCCGTCCAGCAGCGCGCCGTAGCGGCTGGGGTGGACGGTCGCGAGGTGCTCGAGCAGCGTGTCCAGGTCGTCCAGCGTGGCCCCCGGGTGGGCGGTGACCACGGCACGCACGTCCTGGGCGGACAGGGTGACGGCGTGCGTCGTGACCGCCCGGTGCCGGTGGTCCTCGCCGTCGATGCGCAGCACCTCGAAGCGGGCGGCCAGCGCCTGGATCTCGCGCAGGAAGTCCTCGGCGGCGAACCGCCCCTCGCCCAGCGACTCGGGCAGCGTGTTGGAGGTGGCGGCGATCGCCACGCCACGGTCCGCGAGCTCCCGCAGCAGGCGGGACATCATCACGGTGTCGCCCGGGTCGTCGAGCTCGAACTCGTCGATGCAGACCAGGCGCTTGGCAGCCAGGGCGTCGAC
This sequence comes from Cellulomonas sp. KH9, assembly GCF_900114185.1. GTDB lineage: Bacteria > Actinomycetota > Actinomycetes > Actinomycetales > Cellulomonadaceae > Cellulomonas. The sequence continues at coordinate 96,559 of NZ_FOSE01000002.1, read as the reverse complement.
GGTCGCGGCGAAGCCCAGCGCCCCCACGAGGTGGGTGAGCTCGACGAACGTGCCGTACGCGGTGCGCTCCGTACCGACGGCGTGCGCGAGCGAGGCGAGCAGGTGGGTCTTGCCGACGCCGAACCCGCCGTCCAGGTACACCGCCGGCGCCTGCGCGGCGGCGCGTCGCCGCCACCACGCCCCGCCGCTGCGCGTGGGGCCGCTGAGCGCGGCCGCGACCTCGCGCAGCCGGTCGAGGGCCTCCCGCTGCGACGGGTGCGCCGCGTCCGGCTCGTACGTGTCGAACGACTCGCGCGCGAAGTGCCGCGGCGGCACGAGCTCGGCGAGCAGCCGCGCCGCGGGCACCCGGGGGTGACGGGCCGTCAGGGAGTCCGGGCGTGCGCTCGGCGCGACGGGGTCGGGGGTGGTCACGGGGGACGACGATACGTCCCACGACACGGCCCGGCCCGGCAGGTCCGCACGAGGCGCGGGCGCGACGTCCTGGACGTCTGTCCGCATGTCGATCACGCATCTCGGGATCCGGACACACCCTGCCGATTCACCCGGACGCGTGTCACGCTCGTCACGTGAACCTCCCCGGGACCTGCCGTCTGTGTCGGTGCTGTCGCGCCGCCGCGGTCCCGTGCGCCTGCTGTCCGCGGACCCGCTGACCAGCCCCGTTCCCCTCGACGGGCGCGTGGTCCGCGCCCGTCGTCCACGACCTTCGTCGTGCGCGGACGCGTGAGCACGCCCCCCAGCACCCCGGAGGTGGCGCCCCGATGGCGCAGACCACGTCACGTCCCCCGCTCGCCCCGCCCGCCAAGCGCCCCGAGGGCCAGTGGGCCTTCGACCAGCGCGACCCGCTCAACGCCAACGAGGCCCTCAAGCAGCAGGACGACGGCCTCAACGTCCGGCACCGGATCGAGACCGTGTACGCCCGCGAGGGCTTCGCGTCCATCCCGGGCGACGACCTGCGCGGCCGCATGCGCTGGTGGGGGCTGTACACGCAGCGCCGGCCCGGCATCGACGGCGGGCGCACCGCCACGCTCGAGCCGCACGAGCTCGAGGACGAGTACTTCATGCTCCGCGTGCGGTGCGACGGCGGCTCCCTCGACCTGCGCCAGCTGCGCACCGTCGCCGGCATCTCCCAGGAGTTCGGCCGCGGGACGGCCGACATCACCGACCGCCAGAACGTGCAGCTGCACTGGATCCGCATCGAGGACGTCCCGGAGATCTGGCGCCGTCTCGAGGCCGTCGGCCTGACGACGCAGGAGGCGTGCGGCGACGTGCCGCGCGTCATCCTGGGCTCGCCGGTCGCCGGCGTCGCGGCCGACGAGATCATCGACGGCACCCCCGCCGTCCGGGCGATCCGCGAGCGGTACATCGGGGACCCGGCGTACTCGAACCTGCCGCGCAAGTTCAAGACCGCGATCAGCGGCTCCCCCCACCAGGACGTCGCGCACGAGATCAACGACGTCGCCTTCGTGGGCGTCGTGCACCCCGAGCTGGGCCCCGGCTTCGACCTGTGGGTCGGCGGCGCCCTGTCGACCAACCCCATGCTGGGCAAGCGGCTGGGCGCGTTCGTCACGCTCGAGCGCGTGCCCGAGGTGTGGAGCGGCGTCGTCGGCATCTTCCGCGACTACGGCTACCGCCGCCTGCGGACCCGCGCACGCCTGAAGTTCCTGCTCGCCGACTGGGGACCGGAGCTGTTCCGCCAGGTCCTGGAGACCGAGTACCTGGGGTACGCGCTGCCCGACGGCCCGCCTCCCCCGCCGCCGCCCACCGGCAACCGCGACCACGTCGGCGTGCACCCGCAGAAGGACGGCCGGTTCTACGTGGGGGCCGCCCCCACCGTCGGACGCGTCTCCGGGCCGGTGCTGACGGCGCTCGCCGACCTGGTCGAGGAGGCCGGGTCCGAGCGGGTGCAGCTGACCACCGAGCAGAAGCTCGTCGTGCTCGACGTCGAGCCGCAGCGCGTCGACACCCTGGTGGACGGTCTGGAGTCGCTGGGCCTGCGGGTCCGCGGCGCCTCGACGTTCCGGCGGGGCACGATCGCCTGCACCGGCATCGAGTTCTGCAAGCTGGCGATCGTCGAGACCAAGGCGCGCGCCGCGGCCCTGGTCGGCGAGCTCGAGGAGCGCCTGCCGACGTTCGACCAGCCCCTCACCATCAACGTCAACGGCTGCCCCAACTCCTGCGCGCGCATCCAGACCGCGGACATCGGCCTCAAGGGCGCGCTGGCCGGCGGCGAGGAGGGCTACCAGGTGCACCTCGGCGGCGGCCTCGGCCTGACCAGCGGGCTCGGGACCACGCTGCGCGGGCTGCGGGTCCCGGCCTCCGAGCTGCCCGACTACGTCGAGCGGGTCACCCGGCGGTTCGACGAGCAGCGCGCACCCGGTGAGCTGTTCGCGCAGTGGGTGCACCGTGCCGCCGAGGAGGACCTGCGATGAGCGAGCAGACCGGCGGGCAGCGGGCGGTGCCGTACTACTGCCCGTTCTGCGCGAGCGAGGACCTGTGGCCGGCCGGGCAGACGCACGGGCAGTGGGAGTGCCGCACGTGCGCCCGGGCGTTCGCGCTGCGGTTCGTCGGCCTCGTGGGCGTCTCGTGAGCACCGCGACGCACCGGGCGCCCGACCTGTCGCCCGACGCGCTGCGTGCCCTGGCCGAGCAGGCGGGCCGGGACCTCGAGGGGTCGCACCCCGCCGACGTGCTGCGCTGGGCGCGCGGCGTGTTCGGCGACGACCTGGTGGTCGCCTCGTCGATGGGCGACGAGGTGCTCGTCCACCTCGCCGCCGCCGCGGCGCCCGGCATCGACGTCGTCTTCCTCGACACCGGGTACCACTTCGCGGAGACCATCGGCACGCGCGACTACTACGCGGACTTCACCGACGTGAGCCTGCGCACCGTCCTGCCGCTGCGCACGGTCGCGGAGCAGGACGCCGAGCACGGCCCCCGGCTGCACGACCGCGACCCGAACCTGTGCTGCGCCCTGCGCAAGGTCGAGCCCCTCGAGCGGGCGCTCGCGCCGTACACGGCGTGGGTCACCGGCATGCGTCGCGAGGACGCCCCGACCCGCACGGACATCACGGTCGTCGGCTGGGACGCCCGCCGCGGCAAGGTGAAGCTCAACCCCCTGGCGGCCTGGTCGCAGGACGACGTGGCGGCGTACGTCGCCGAGCACCACGTGGTGCTCAACCCGCTGCGCGAGCTCGGGTACACCTCGATCGGCTGCGCGCCCTGCACGCGGGCGGTCGCCCCGGGCGAGGACCCCCGCGCAGGCCGCTGGGCAGGCACGAACAAGACGGAATGCGGGCTGCACACATGACGACGACGTTCCCCACCGACACCCCGGCCGCCACGGCGGCCGGCCCGACCACGCCGACGCAGCTCGACGCCCTGGAGTCCGAGGGCGTCCACGTGATGCGCGAGGTCGCCGGCGAGTTCGAGCGGCCCGTGCTGCTGTTCTCCGGCGGCAAGGACTCGATCGTCATGCTGCACCTGGCGCGCAAGGCGTTCTGGCCCGCGCCGGTGCCGTTCCCGGTCATGCACGTCGACACGGGCCACAACTTCCCCGAGGTCATCGCCTACCGCGACCGGGTCGTGGCCGCGCTGGGGCTCCGGCTCGTCGTGGCGAGCGTGCAGCAGGCCATCGACGACGGTCGCGTGACCGAGCGCCCGGGCGCGTCGCGCAACCCGCTGCAGACCGTGCCGCTGCTCGACGCGATCGCGGCGCACCGGTTCGACGCGGTCTTCGGCGGCGGGAGGCGCGACGAGGAGAAGGCCCGCGCCAAGGAGCGCATGTTCTCCCTGCGGGACGAGTTCGGGCAGTGGGACCCCCGCCGCCAGCGCCCCGAGCTGTGGGACCTGTACAACGGTCGGCACCGGCCCGGTGAGCACGTGCGCGTGTTCCCGCTGTCGAACTGGACCGAGCTCGACGTGTGGCGGTACGTGGAGCGCGAGGGCATCGAGCTGCCGAGCATCTACTTCAGCCACGAGCGCGACGTGTTCGCCCGCGACGGCATGTGGTTGACGGCGGGCACCTGGGGCGGCCCGCGACCCGACGAGACCGTCGAGCGGCGCCGGGTGCGGTACCGCACGGTGGGCGACATGAGCTGCACGGGGGCCGTCGACTCCGTGGCCGCCGACGTCGCCGACGTCATCGCGGAGGTCGCCGCCAGCCGCCTGACCGAGCGCGGTGCCACGCGCGCGGACGACCGGGCCTCCGAGGCCGCCATGGAGGACCGCAAGCGCGAGGGGTACTTCTGATGGGCACGCACGCACCGGGCCTCACCGGGACCCGACCGACCCCCGCCGCCGACGTCCACGCGCGGCGCGACCTGCTGCGCCTGGCCACGGCGGGTTCCGTCGACGACGGCAAGAGCACCCTCATCGGCCGCCTGCTGTACGACACCAAGTCCGTCCTGGCCGACCAGCTGTCCGCCGTCGAGCGGGCGACGGCGGCCCGGGGCGGCGAGGGCGCGGCCGTGGACCTCGCGCTACTCACCGACGGCCTGCGGGCCGAGCGGGAGCAGGGCATCACGATCGACGTGGCCTACCGGTACTTCTCGACCGCGCGCCGGGCCTTCGTGCTGGCCGACACGCCCGGCCACGTCCAGTACACCCGCAACATGGTGACGGGCGCGTCGACCGCGGAGCTCGCGATCGTGCTCGTCGACGCCCGCAAGGGCGTGCTCGAGCAGACGCGGCGGCACGCGGCCCTCACGGCGCTGCTCGGCGTGCCGCACGTGGTCCTGGCGGTCAACAAGATGGACCTCGTCGGGTTCGACGAGGCGACGTTCCGCACCATCGCCGCGCAGTTCACCGAGCACGCGCGCGTCCTGGGCCTGCCCACGGTGCACGCGGTGCCGCTGTCGGCCCTCGAGGGCGACAACGTCGTCAGCCGGTCCGCGCGCACCGACTGGTACGACGGCCCCACGCTCCTCGAGCTGCTGGAGCAGGTGCCCGTGGCACGGGACGCGACGGGTGAGCCGCTGCGCCTGCCCGTCCAGTACGTCATCCGTCCACGGACGGCCGAGCACCCCGACTACCGCGGGTACGCCGGCCGGGTCGCCTCCGGGGTGGTGCACGTCGGTGACGAGGTGCGCGTGCTGCCGTCGGGGCGTACCAGCCGCGTGGTGGCCATCGACACGTTCGACGGCCCCCTGCAGGCCGCCGACGCCCCGCGGTCGGTGACCGTGCGGCTCGCCGACGACCTGGACGTGGCGCGTGGCGACGTGCTGGTCCCCGCCGCCGAGCACGTCACGGTCGGCCAGGACCTGGTCGGGACCGTGTGCTGGCTCACCGAGCGCCGCTCCGTGCCCGGCTCCCGGGTGCTGGTCCGCGTCGGCACCCGCACGGTCCGGGCGCTGCTGCGCGAGGTCGACGCCCGGCTCGACGTCGACACGCTCACGGTGGAGCGGTGGGACCCCGTGGACACCCGGCACACCATCGACGCGACCGACACGTCGACGCAGGCGGCGCCCCCGGCGCTCGGCCTCAACGCGATCGGGCGGGCGCGCCTGCGGCTGGCCGAGCCGGTCGTGCTCGACGACTACGCGACCCACCGCCGCACGGGCGGCTTCCTCGTGGTCGACCCGACGGACGGCTCGACGCTGGCGGCGGGCATGATCGGGCCGACGCTGCTCGACCGGCTCGTGCCGGTGCGCACCGGCGAGCGCGACGACGACTGGCTCGCCGGGGCCGGGATATGAGCCCGCGGCACCCGCTGCTGCTCGACCTCGCCGGTCGGCGGGTCGTCGTGGTGGGCGGCGGCCCCGTCGCGGCGCGCCGCACCCGGGGGCTCCTGGCGGACGGGGCCGACGTGCACGTCGTCGCGCCCGCGCTGTGCGAGGACCTCGCCGACCTCGCCGCCGCCGGTGCCCTCACCTGGTCGGCGCGCGAGTACGCGCCCGGGGACCTCGACGGCGCCTGGCTCGTGCACACGGCGACCGGGGAGCGTCGGACGGACGACGCCGTGGCCGCGGACGCCGAGCTGTCCCGGACCTGGTGCGTCCGGGCGGACGACGCCGCGGCGTCGTCCGCGTGGACACCGGCGGTCGCCCGCGCGGGCGACGTGACCGTCGCGGTGAGCGCGGGCGGCGACCCCCGACGGGCCGTGGCCCTGCGCGCGGCCGTGCAGGTGCAGCTCGACACGGGCGGCCTGCCGCTGCGCCGGCGCCGCGCGGGCCGCGGGCACGTCACGCTGGTCGGCGGCGGGCCGGGTGACCCCGGTCTGATCACCACGCGCGGCCGGCGTGCGCTGGCCGAGGCCGACGTCGTCGTCGTCGACCGGCTGGCGCCGCGCGCGCTGCTCGACGAGCTCGAGCCGGACGTCGAGGTGGTCGAGGCCGGCAAGGCACCGCACGCGCACACGCTGACGCAGACCGAGATCAACCGGCTGCTGGTGGACCGGGCCCGCGCCGGGCAGCACGTGGTGCGCCTCAAGGGCGGGGACCCGTTCGTGCTCGGCCGCGGCGGCGAGGAGCTGGCCGCGTGCCGGGCGGCCGGTGTCGACGTGACGGTCGTGCCCGGGGTCACCAGCGCGATCGCGGTGCCCGGGGCTGCCGGCGTCCCGGTGACGCACCGGGACGTGGCACGTCAGGTGACGATCGTCTCGGCGCACGACGCGGAGACGGACTGGGAGACGCTCGCCCGCCTGCGGGGCACCCTGGTGCTGCTCATGGGGGTCGGGCGCCTGGGCGAGCACATGGCCCGGCTGGCGTCGCACGGGCTGGACGCGGGCACACCCGTCGCCGTGGTCGAGGACGGCACGCTGCCGAGCCAGCGCACGACGCTCGGCACGGTCGGGGACATCGCCGGGCGCGCGCAGGCGGTGGGTGTGCGCAACCCGGCCGTCGTGGTGGTGGGGGCCGTCGCCGAGCTCGCCACCACGCTGGGGGGCGTGGCCGCTCAGGGGTGAGGCGCCGGTGCGTCGTCCCGCTCGACGCGCGCCGCGCGGGCCAGCACGACGACCGCGGCGACCCGCAGGAGCACGGAGCCGGCGAGCGCGACCGGCGCCGTCAGCTCGCGGACCAGCACCGCACCGAGCGCCGCACCCGCCACCAGCGCCACCACCGCCAGCGCACGGTCCCGCTGGACGTGCCGCGGGCCGCGCGGCGCACCCGCGACGCGACTGTCCCGGCCCAGGTTCACCAGGGTGCCGGTCACCACGACCGTCGTGATCTCGGCGTTGCCCAACGGCTTCACGGCGGCCGCCTGCACCCCCGACAGACCGGCCAGCAGCCCGGTCGTGACCAGCACCGTCGTCTCCCCGAGGCGGGGCACCGCGAGCCAGGCCCCGCCCACGAGGACCGTGGCGGCCGTCAGTGCCGCGATCGTGACGACGGTCGCCCGGGGCACGACCGAGGACGACGTGTGGGGCACCGCGCGTCCCCCCACCACCGCGCCGACGAGGAACGCGCCGAGCGCGACCACCGTGCCGGCCAGCGGCACGTCGCCGGTGCCCGCGAGCGCGAACCCGAGGAAGAGCACGTTGCCGGTCATGTTCGCGGCGAACGCGTGGTCGAGGGCGAGGTAGGTGACCGCGTCGAGCGCGCCGCTCGCGGCGGTGAGCAGGAGCAGGGCGGCGCTGACCGCCTCCCGCCGTGCCGTCGCGCCGTCTCCTGGCATCGCTGCTCCCCCGTCGGCGCCGGTCGGGCGGCACGTGCTCCGTCCTCGACGGTGCCACGCCGGACCCGCCGGCGCACCCGGTCCGGGCGCGCCCTAGCCTGGGGACGTGACGCCCACCGTCGACCTCGACCTGCTCCTGCCCCGGGACGCGGCCCGTCGGCTCGCGTCCCCCGCCGACGAGGCGGACCTCGTCGCGCTGCTGCGGCGCGACCGCACCCGTCCGCACGTGCGGGCCACGATGGTCACGAGCGTGGACGGTGCCGCCGTGGGCGCCGAGGGCCGGTCCGGGTCGCTCGGCACCCCGGCCGACCGTCGCGTGTTCGCGGTGCTGCGTGCCCTGGCGGACGTCGTGCTCGTGGGTGCCGGGACCGTGCGGGCCGAGGGGTACCGCGAGCTCCCCGTGGCCGCCGGGCTGCGTGCGGTCCGTGCGTCGCTGGGCCTCGCGCCGGGCATCGTGCCCGCCGTGGTGACGCGTCGCGGCGACGTCCCCGCGGACGTGGCGGACGGTGCCCTGGTGGTCACCGGGGCGCAGGGCGCCGACCGGGCACGGGCCGCGGTGGGTGCGGACCGGACGGTCGTCGTCCCCGCCCCCCACGACCCCGGCTCCCCCGACCTGCGCGCGGCGGTCGACGCCCTGGCGGCCCGTGGGCTGCGCCACGTCCTGGCGGAGGGCGGCCCACGCCTGCTCGCGGACCTGCTGGCCGCGGACCTGGTCGACGAGCTGTGCCTGACGACGAGCCCGCTGCTCGTGGCGGGCGACGCACCCCGGGCCGCGACGGGCACCCGGCCGCTCGACCCGCCGCGCGCAGCCCGCGTGCGCCACCTCCTGCACGCGACCGACGGCACGGTCCTGACCTGCTGGGACCTGCGTGCACCCGTAGGCTCGGGGTCGTGACCGACACCATCCTCGTCCTCACCGAGGACACCCTGGCCGAGTCCGACGTCCGACACATCGTGGGCCTGCACCCCGACGAATCGCCCGCCTACCGCGTGCTCGTGCCCGCCGACACCGACCGCCCCCTGATCCCCTGGATCATCGACGCGCTGAGCCTCGGCGAGCTGCGCGAGGCGTGGGACCGGGCGACGGGCCACGAGCCGAACCGCACGCGTGCCCGTCAGACCGCCGCCGAGCAGGTCGCGGGCAGCGTCGCGGCGTTCGCCGCCGCCGGTCGCGAGGCGACGGGCGAGATCACCGGCGACGACCCCCTGCCTGCCCTGCGCAGCGCGGTCGCCGGCGGCGGCGTCCGCGAGGTCGTCGTGGTGACCTACCCGCACATGGTGGAGGACACGTTCCACACCGACTGGGCCTCGCGGGCGCGCGAGGAGCTGCACGTGCCGGTCCTGCACCTGTACTCGGGGACCAGCGAGCTGGGCTGAGCCGACCGGCGCGCCGGCCCGCGTCGTCGCGCCGTCCCCGGGCGGCGGCCGTCAGCGCAGCGGGTACCCGGCGCGCTCGACGGTCCGCCGTGCGAGGACGTCCAGCGAGTCGACGAACCCGCCGTCGGCGAGCAGGTCGTGCTCGGCCGCCACGACGGAGAGCTCGGTGCAGCCGAGCACCACGACGTCGGCCCCGCGCCGGCGCAGCCGGTCCGCGACCGCGTGCAGGGCACCGACGTCGGCCGGGCGGCCGGCCTTCACCTGGTCGTAGATGATCCGCATGACGGCGTCCTGGTCGGCGTCGTCCGGGACCACCACGGGCAGCCCGCGGTCCTCGAACGCCCGCTGGTACACCTGCGCCGCGAGCGTCCCGCTGGTGGCCAGCACGCCGACGCGCGTGACACCCGGGCGCGCGGCCACCTCGTCGGCCGTCTCGTCGACGATGCTCAGCACGGGCACCCCGACCGCGGCGGCGACCTCGTCCGTGAAGTGGTGCGCGGTGTTGCACGGCACCACGACGAAGCCGACGCCCAGCCGCTCCAGGCGGCGGGCGTCGGCGGCCATGACCGGCCCGGGGTCCTCGGTCGAGCGCCCCAGGATGTACGCGGTGCGGTCGGGGATGCCGGCGTGCTGCAGGACCACCAGGTCGACGTGGTCCTGGTCGCGCTCGGCGGCCGTGCGGCGCACCACGAGGTCCAGGAAGCAGACCGTCGCGGCGGGTCCCACCCCGCCGATGACGCCGACCTCCACGCGGTGCGGCGTCGTGCCGTCACCGCGTGGGGTCACCGTTCCGGCGTCGCTCACGCGTCACCCTTCGGGTAGTGGCGGCGGTACTTGCGCACCTGGTTGGCCTGCGCGACCGCCAGGTAGGCCAGCCGCCGCGGGTCGGTCTCCGCGCGGTACCACAGCGGGTTGGTCACGCGCCCGGCGCGACCGAGCGCCCGGGTGCGGGCCCGCAGCGCGGGGTCGGCGACGTAGCGGCGCAGCAGCCAGCGCGGCAGCACCGTGTACAGGTGCGGCTCCGTGAGGTGGTCCGCGGCCCCGTCGGGCAGCGGGTCGAGCCCCTGCACGTGCTCCCGCACGTAGAGCTCGGCCGTGTTGCGACCACCGGCCGTGATGTAGAAGTTCGACCGCCCCAGCCGCGGGTTGAGCTCGAAGAAGACGGTGCGACCGTCCCGCGGGTCGTACTTGAGGTCGAAGTTGGCGTACCCCGTCCACCCCAGGTGCTCGAGCAGCCGGACCGCCTGCGCGACGATCTGCGCGTCGTGGCCCGTGATGATCCCCGCGGGGTTGCCCAGCGCACCGGGCGTGTGCTCCTCGAGCAGCACGTGCCCGAACGCCGAGAACCGGACCCTGCCGGACGCGTCGCTGTAGCACGTGAGGATGCGCATGCCCGAGTCGTCCCCGGGGATGAGGTCCTGCACGACGAACCGGCCCTGGTACCCGGAGGCCTGCACCCGGGCCAGCAGGTCGGCGAGCTCGGCGGGCGTGTCGACCGTGAAGACCTTCTTCTTCCCGGGGAACTCCACCAGGTGGTAGGCCGCGGTGTCGGCCGCCTTCGCGATGACGGGGAACCGCAGCCCGGAGGTGTCCGGCGTCCCCCCGGCCTGCACGTCGTGCACGACCGTGGCGGGGTGGTCGATCCCGAGCTCGGCACACAGCTCACCGAACAGCACCTTGTCCGTCACGCGGTCGAGCGTCGCGACGTCCACGTACGGGATCGTGTACAGGTCCTCGAGCTGCGCCCGGTTCTCCACGATCGTGCGCACCAGCCAGTCCGCACTGCCCAGCAGCACCCGGTCGGTCCCCGGGTGCTGCTCGGCGATCGCGCGCAGCCGGCGCACGACGGTCGGGCCGTCGTCGATGCCCGGCTCGACGACGTTCTCGAGGATGCGCGAGTGGCGCACCAGGCCCGTCGAGACGGACGACACCACGACCGAGCGCACGCCGTACGCCTCGTGGAACGTGCGGGCGAGCGAGTACGCCCCGACGTCGCCGCCGAGGACGACGGGCTGCAGCCGCGGCGCCGGCACCTGGGCGCCCGTGCGCCGGCTCACCAGGTCTGCTCGGTGCGGTCGCCGGACCAGTCGGTGTGGAACACGCCGTCGCGGTCCGTGCGCCGGTAGGTGTGGGCACCGAAGAAGTCGCGCTGGGCCTGGATGAGGTTGGCCGGCAGCCGCTCGGCCCGCACGCCGTCGTAGTACGCGAGGGAGGACGAGAACGCGGGCGTCGGGACGCCGTGGGCCGCGGCCGCCGACACGACCCGCCGCCACGCCGCGACACCGTTGGAGACGGCCGCGGTGAAGTACGGGTCGGCGATGAGCAGCGGCAGCTCCGGGTTGCGCTCGTACGCCTGCGTGATGCGGTCGAGGAACTTGGCCCGGATGATGCAGCCGCCCCGCCAGATGCGCGCCATCGCGGCCCGGTCGATGTCCCACCCGTACTGGGCGGACGCGGCCGCGATCTGGTCGAAGCCCTGCGAGTACGCCACCAGCTTCGAGGCGTACAGGGCCAGGCGCACGTCCTCGATGAACGCACCGGGCTCGGGGACGTTCCAGGCGAGCGTGTCGGCCGGCAGCACGCCGCGCGCGGCCGCGCGCTGCGGGGCGGACCCGGACAGGGCGCGCGCGAACGTCGCCTCCGCGATGCCCGTGATCGGCACGCCGAGGTCGAGCGCGTTCTGCACGGTCCAGCGACCCGTGCCCTTCTGCTCGGCGGCGTCGGCGACCACGTCGACGAACGGGCGACCGGTGGCCGCGTCGGTGTGCGCGAGGACCTCGGCGGTCACCTCGATGAGGTACGACTCGAGGTCGCCGGTGTTCCACGCGGCGAAGACCTCGCCGATCTCGGGTGCCGAGGCACCCAGCCCCTGGCGCAGCAGGTCGTACGCCTCGGCGATGAGCTGCATGTCCGCGTACTCGATGCCGTTGTGCACCATCTTGACGAAGTGCCCGGCACCGTCCGGCCCGACGTGCGTGCAGCAGGGCACGCCGTCGACCTTGGCCGAGATGGCCTCGAGGATCGGGCCCAGCGACGCGTACGACTCGACGGTGCCGCCCGGCATGATCGACGGGCCGTTGAGCGCGCCCTCCTCGCCGCCGGACACGCCCGTCCCGACGAAGTGCAGGCCGTGCGCGCGCAGGGCCTGCTCGCGGCGGACCGTGTCGGGGAAGTGCGCGTTGCCGGCGTCGACGACGATGTCACCGGCCTCCAGCAGCGGGACGAGCTCGTCGATCACCGCGTCGGTCGCGGGACCCGCCTGCACCATGACGACGACCTTGCGGGGCCGGGCGAGCGAGGCGACGAAGTCCGCCATCGACTCCGACGGCACGAACGTGCCCTCGTCCCCGTGCTCGGTCACGAGCGACTGCGTGCGCGCGTACGTGCGGTTGTGGACGGCGACCGTGTACCCGTGACGCGCGAAGTTCCGCGCCAGGTTGCGGCCCATGACGGCCAACCCGGTCACGCCGATCTGCGCGGTGCCGACGACCGACGACGGGACAGACATCACTAGCGCTCCTTATGCCGGATGAGCACGGGCCGCCGGGAGGTGCCGGGCCTGTGCGGCGACCGGCACCGGCGCGCGCGGCGCGTGCGGATGCGTCGTCGAGCCTAGTGCGCGCGAGGCCCGGCGCCCTCGGCGTGCCGGGGACCGAGACGAGCGGTCCGCCCGTACTCTCGCCGCGTGACCCCTGCCGGACCCGAGGACGTCCCCGCCGAGTTCGTCCGCGCCCTGCGCTCGTTGCGCGGGGTGCCCGTGCGCCCCGAGGTGGTGCTGGACGAGGTTCCCGGACCTGCCCGCATCGCGCCGTACACGGCCGCACTGACCGCGGAGGTCCGCACGGCGCGACGGTCGGTCGCCGCGGAGGACCTCGCGTCCGGGCGGTTCGTCGTGCTCTACGACCCCGAGGGCCAGGAGGCGTGGGAGGGCTCGTTCCGACTCGTCACGCTGGTGCGGGCGAGCCTCGAGGCCGAGGTGGGCGCGGACCCGATGCTCGCCGAGGTCGCGTGGTCGTGGTTCCACGACGCCCTGGAGTCCACCGGTGTCACCCCGCACGCCGCCGGCGGCACGGTGACGCGGGTGCTGTCCCAGAGCTTCGGTGCGCTGGACCGGCGCGAGGAGCAGACCGAGCTCGAGATCCGCGCCTCGTGGACCGCCTGGGACGAGAACCTGGCCCCTCACCTGGCGGCCTGGGCCACCCTGCTGTGCACGGCGGCCGGCCTGCCCCCGCTCCCGGAGGGCGTCGTCCCGCTGCCGCGCCGCTGACGGGCCACCCGCGCACCGGCTCAAGTCGTCGGCGGGGCCTGCCGATGCACGGGGCGTGACCATCGAGCCTCTGCGACGCGACGTCCGCGACATCTCGGCCCGCCGCCCGGGCGTCTCGACCGTGCCCACGTCGCGGCGCGTGCCGTCCGCGACCCCCGCACGTCATCCGATGTGCGTGGTGGTCACCCAGATCGCCGAGGGTGAGGGCGAGACGCTGGTCCGCGCCCTGCGCCGGCGGGGGGCGCACCGCGTCGTCGTCCTCGCGCGGCGCGCGGGTCGTGTGGAGCTGCGCACGCTGCTGGCCGGTGGCCTCCGCGGCGGGGTGGCCAGCACCACCGACGCCGCCGGCACGCCCGCCCGCCCGGCACCGGCGCCGCCCGTCCCGACCGCCGAGCTCAGCGCCCGGGAGCTGAGCGTCCTGTCCCGCGTGGCCGAGGGCCGCACCAACCGCCTCATCGGCGAGGAGCTCGGCCTGTCCGCCCTCACGGTCAAGAGCCACCTGGCCCGGATCTCGCGCAAGCTCGGCACCGGTGACCGTGCCGAGCTGGTGGCGATCGCGATCCGCAACCGGTTCATCGACTGACCCACCACCCGCCGGGGCCGGCCGCAGGGACCTCACCCGGAGCGCCGTGCGCGACGCGCGCGCCTGCTGCACGGACGCACCCCCGCGGTCGCCTACGGTGGACGTCATGAATGCCGAGGCGCCGCAGGGCGCGCCGGGTGCGGACGACCACCCGGACGTGACCACGCCGGTCGTCGTCCCCCTGCTGGAGCCGGCCGACGGCGTCCCCGAGGTCGTCGCGACCCCGGAGGCCCTCGCTGCCACCGTCGCGGCCTTCGCGGCGGGCACCGGACCCGTCGCCGTGGACGCCGAGCGCGCCTCGGGCTACCGGTACGGGCAGCGCACCTACCTGGTGCAGCTGCGCCGCGAGGACGCCGGCACGGCACTCATCGACCCGATCGCGCTGCCCGACCTGTCGGCACTGTCCGACGCCCTCGTCGGTGTCGAGTGGGTGCTGCACGCCGCCTCGCAGGACCTGCCCGGCCTGGCCGAGCAGCACCTGCGCCCGTCCCGCCTCTTCGACACCGAGCTGGCCGCGCGGCTGCTCGGGATGGAGCGCGTCGGCCTCGCGGCCGTCGTGGCCGACACGCTGGGGCTCGGGCTGGCCAAGGAGCACTCGGCCGTCGACTGGTCCACCCGTCCGCTGCCGGCGGAGTGGCTGCGGTACGCCGCGCTCGACGTCGAGGTGCTGGTCGAGGTCCGTCAGGTGCTCGCCGAGCGCCTGGCCGTCGCCGGCAAGGCCGAGTGGGCCCGCCAGGAGTTCGAGGCGGTGCGGCTGGCACCGCCACCGGCGCCGCGGGTCGAGCCGTGGCGGCGGGTGTCGGGGCTGCACAACGTCCGCGACGCGCGACGCCTCGCGGTGGTGCGCGAGCTGTACGCGACCCGTGACCGCAACGCCCGCGAGCGCGACATCTCGCCGGGGCGGGTGCTGCCCGACGCGGCCATCGTGGCGGCGGCGCAGGCGCTGCCGCGCACGGTCGGCCAGCTGGTGACGCTGCCGGCGTTCGCCGGCAAGGGGACGCGACGCCGCGCGGCGCTGTGGCAGTCGGCGATCGACCGGGCCGTGGCCCTGCCCGAGGCGGACCTGCCCGCGACCCGCGGCCCCGCGAGCGACGGACCGCCCCCGGCCCGGGTGTGGGGCGACCGGGACCCGGCCGCCGCCCGCCGGCTGACCGCCGCGCGAGCCGTGGTCGCCGCGGCGTCCCAGGAGCACACCGTGCCCGTCGAGAACCTGCTGCAGCCGGACCTGCTGCGGCGGCTCTGCTGGTCCCCGCCGCAGCCGCTGGACGAGTCCTCCGTGGCGGCCGCGCTCCAGGCCGGCGGTGCGCGGGCCTGGCAGGTCGAGCTGCTCGCCGGCCCGCTCGCCGCGGCTCTCGCTGCTGCCTGAGGTCCCCGCTCGCGGGACTGTGATCTGCATCACCGGCGTCGTTACTCTTGAGTAACCTCGCGTGTCCAGGGACGATGGTCCTGCCCGTGCGCGACTGCGCGTGCGCGCTCCCCCGGACACCGCCGTCCCCCTGGAGGACTGATGCCGAGCACGTCCCGTCCCGACGCCCGGGTGCCCGCCGCCCGGCGCGTCGTCTTCGTCGACGGGGTGCGCACCCCGTTCGGCCGCGCCCGCAAGGACGGGCTCTACGCCCACACCCGCGCCGACGACCTCGCCGTGCGGACGGTCCGTGAGCTGCTGCGACGCCACCCCCGGCTGCCGCCCGAGCGCGTCGACGACGTCGCGCTCGCCGCGACCACCCAGCAGGGCGACCAGGGCCTGACGCTCGGGCGCACCGTCGCGATGCTCTCCGGGCTGCCGACGACCGTCCCCGGCTTCGCGATCGACCGCATGTGCGCCGGCGCGATGACCGCCGTGACGACCACCGCCGCCGCCATCGGCTTCGGCGCCCAGGACGTGACCATCGCCGGTGGTGTGGAGCACATGGGCCGCCACCCGATGGGCTTCGACGCCGACCCCAACCCCCGCTTCCTCGCCGAGCGCATCGTCGCCGCCGACGCCCTCAACATGGGCGTGACGGCCGAGAACCTCCACGACCGGTTCCCGGCGCTCACCAAGGAGCGCGCGGACGCGTACGGCGCCGCGAGCCAGGCCAAGTACGCCGCCGCGCTGGCCGCCGGCAAGATCGACCCGGACCTCGTGCCCGTCGCGCTGCGCGACCCCGCGAACGGCTGGGGCCTGGCGACGGCCGACGAGCCGCCCCGCCCGGGCACCACGCTCGAGGGCCTGGCCGGCCTGGCGACCCCGTTCCGCGCCGGCGGCCGTGTCACCGCCGGCACGTCCGCCCCGCTCACCGACGGTGCCGCCGCCTGCCTGCTCGCCGCGGAGGACGTCGCCGAGGAGCTCGGCCTGCCGGTGCGCATGCGGCTGGTCTCCTTCGCGTACGCCGGGGTGGAGCCCGAGGTCATGGGCCTGGGCCCGGTGCCCTCGACGCAGAAGGCGCTCGCGCGCGCCGGCCTCACGATCGACGACATCGGCCTGTTCGAGCTCAACGAGGCGTTCGCCGTCCAGGTCCTGTCCTTCCTCGACGCGTTCGGCATCGCCGACGACGACCCGCGTGTCAACCCCTACGGCGGCGCGATCGCCGTCGGCCACCCGCTCGCGTCGTCCGGCGTCCGCCTCATGACGCAGCTCGCACGGCAGTTCGCGGAGCACCCCGAGGTCCGGTACGGCCTCACCGCGATGTGCGTCGGCCTCGGGCAGGGCGGCACCGTCATCTGGGAGAACCCGCACTTCACCGCCGAGGAGGCCGCCCGATGAGCACGTCCGAGCCGCGACCCGAGCGCGTCACCCACGCCCTGGTCCGTGACGTCCGGCTGCCGGGGGGCCTGGGCACGCTGGCACTCGTCACCCTCGACAACGGGCTGGACCACACCAAGCCCACGACTCTCGGACCGCAGGGCATCGCCGAGCTCACGGCCACGCTGCGCAGCCTGCAGGAGCGCGCCGCGGCCGGCGAGATCGCCGCCGTCGCCGTCACGGGCAAGCCGTACTACCTCGCGGCGGGCGCCGACCTGCTGCAGGTCGCCGGCGTGCGCACCCGTGAGGCCGCGCTCGCGCTCGGCCGCGGTGGGCACGAGGCGTACCGGATGCTCGGCGAGATGGGTGTGCCGACGTTCGCCTTCGTCAACGGCGCCGCGCTGGGCGGCGGGTTCGAGGTCGCCCTCAACTGCGACTACCGCACCGCCGCCGCCGACGTCCGCGCCCTCGCCCTGCCGGAGACCGGCCTCGGGCTCGTCCCGGGGTGGGGCGGCGCGTACCTCGTGCCCCGGCTCGTCGGCATCGAGAAGGCCGTCGAGGTGGTCCTCACCCGCCCGGCCGCCAACACGCCGTACACCGCGGCGCAGGCGGCGCAGATCGGGCTCGTCGACGTCGTGCTCGACCCCGCGGACTTCCTCGAGGAGTCGGTGCGCTGGGCCGCGGGCGTGCTGCGCGGCGACGTCGTCGTCGAGCGTCGCCCGCTCGACGACGCCGCGACCTGGGAGGCCGTCGTCGAGGCGGCCCGCACCCGGCTCGACGCCGTCGTCCACGGCTCGCGCCCGGCGCCCGGTCGCGCGCTCGACCTCATGGCCGCCGCGCGGGACGCCGACAGGGACGCCGCGTTCGCCGCGGAGGACGAGGCGCTGGCCGACCTCATCCTCAGCGACGAGATGCGCGCCAGCGTCTACGCCTTCGGGCTCGTCCAGGGCGGCAAGAAGCCCACGGGTGCGCCCGACCCCTCGCTCGCCCGCCCCGTCACGCGGGTCGGCGTCGTCGGCGCCGGGCTCATGGCCGGGCAGATCGCGCTGCTGTTCGCCCAGCGGCTCGGGGTGCCCGTCGTCATGCGGGACCTCGACCAGGAGCGCGTCGACCACGGCCTGGCCGCGGTGCGCTCGACCGTCGAGCGGCTCGTGTCCTCGGGCCGCATGACGTCGGACGCGGGCGCGCGCATCACCACCCAGATCACGGGGTCCACGGACCTCGCGGTGTTCGCGGGGTGCGACCTGGTGATCGAGGCGGTCACCGAGGTGCTGGAGCTCAAGAAGCGGGTGTTCGCCGAGCTCGAGGACGTCGTCGCCCCGGACACGATCCTCGCGACGAACACGTCGGCGCTGTCCGTGACCCGCATGGCGGCGGACCTGCGGCACCCCGAGCGGGTCGTCGGCCTGCACTTCTTCAACCCCGTGGCGGCCATGCCGCTGGTCGAGGTCGTGCAGGCGCAGGCCACGTCCGACGAGGCCCTGGCCACCGGGTTCGCGGTCGCCGCGAAGCTGCGCAAGACCCCTGTCCTGGTCAAGGACCGTCCCGGGTTCGTCGTCAACCGCCTGCTCGTGCTGCTGCTCGGCATCATCGTGGACGCCGTCGAGCACGGCACACCCGTCGAGGTCGCCGACCGCGCCCTCGACCCGCTGGGCCTGCCGATGCCGCCGTTCGAGCTGTTCGACCTCGTCGGGCCCGCCGTCGGGCTGCACGTCCTGACGTCGCTGCGCGAGGACCTGGGCGACCGCTTCCCGCGCTCCCCCGGGCTCGAGAAGCTGGTCGCGGACGGCACGACCGTCGTCACGCCGGCACCCGCCAAGGGGCTGCCGAAGCGCGTCGACCCGGCCGTGCAGGCCGTGTTCGACGCCGCCCGGGAGACCCCGCCGGCCGACGAGCCGCTCGACGAGGCCGGGGTGCTCGACGCCGTCCTCACGGCCCTGACGGTCGAGATCGGTCACATGCTCGACGAGGGCGTCGTGACCACCCCGCAGCAGATCGACCTGTGCATGATCCTGGGCGCCGGGTGGGGCTTCCACCTGGGCGGCATCACGCCGTACCTGGACCGCACCGGCTACAGCGAGAGGGTCCTGGGCCGACGGCTGCTTCCCGACGGCGTGGCGAACGTCCCCACCACCTGACGACCACGGGCTGGATCGACCTCTCCCCGCGAGAGGTCGATCCAGCCCTCGGTGAGAGGTCGATCCGCCTGCACGCCCACGCGGGTGCCCGGTCCCCGGGGCAGGACCCGTCCCGCGGCGCGGCGCGGCGCGGGCGACCGATCCAGCGGTACGTCCCCGCTCCGGTCCGCCGCGCCGTCGGACCCCGAAGCCCGGCCCACGACCCGACCACGGGCCCGGCCGCCGAGTCCGCCGGCGAGTCCTGGTTGCGACTGCGCCTCTTCCAGGCAGGGCTGCCGCGACCCGTACCGCAGATCCGCATCCGTGACGCGTCCGGACGTGCGGTCTACCGCCTCGACCTGGGGTACCCCGACCAGCGGGTCGGGATCGAGTACGACGGTGAGGAGTACCACGCCGCCACGAGCGCACAGCACTGCGCTGACCTGCGACGACGCCAGGACCTCCGGGACCGGTTCGGGTGGGAGGTGCTCGGTCCGCACCGGGGGGACGTCCTCGGACGACGCAACGACCTCGAACGCGTGACCGCGGACATGATCGAGTTCACCGGTCCGCTGCTGGCACGGCAGGAGTGGTAGCACGGCTCGATCACTGTCGCGCCGGATCGACCTCTCACGCCTGACCGGGGGCGATCGGGCGAGCGGCGGAAGGTCGTCAGAACGTGGTCAGCCCGCGGGCGCGGAAGACGTCGCGGACGGCCTCGGTGGCCTCGCGCGTGGGCGGCTCGGTGTCCTCGAGCTCGTACGCCAGGCCGAGGTCGGCCCACTTGTCGCGGCCCATCTGGTGGAACGGCAGGACCTCGACGCGCTCCACCGCCTCGCCCAGCGACGCGACGTAGTCGGCGACGGCCTCGACGTTCTCGGGGGCGTCCGTCAGGCCGGGCACGAGCACGAACCGGATCCACATGCGGTTGCCGCGCGCGGCCAGGCGCCGACCGAAGTCGAGGGTGGGCTGCAGCTCGCGGCCCGTGGCCCGCTTGTACGTCTCGGGCAGCCCCGACTTCACGTCCAGGAGGACGAGCGAGACGTCGTCCAGCATCTCGTCCGTGGCCTGGGCGCCGAGGAAGCCCGACGTGTCGATCGCGACGGGCACGTCCATGGCCGCCGCGCCACGGATCAGGCGCCGCACGAACGCCGGCTGCATGAGGGGCTCGCCACCGGAGATGGTGACGCCCCCGCCGGTGGCCTTGAACACGCCGCGGTAGCGGGCGATGCGGGTGAGGAGCTCGTCGGCGGTGACGTCGGTGCCCCGCCGCATCTCCATGGTGTCGGGGTTGTGGCAGTACAGGCACCGCAGCGGGCACCCGGACAGGAAGATCGTCAGCCGCGTGCCGGGGCCGTCGACGGCCGTGACGAGCTCCCAGGAGTGCACCGAGCCGAGCCGGCCCTCGCGGACCGCCGCGAGCCGCTCGCTGCGCTCCGTCTCGGTGGCCTCGAGGCCGGCGGTGCCGTGCCCCTGCGTGCGGGTGTGCGACCCGCCGACCAGCGGCATGCCGAGCGGCACGACCGGCGCACCGGTCTGCTCGGTGGTGGTGCTCATCGTGGCCTCGCAGGGTCGGTGGTGCCGGGGGTGGCCCCGGCCCGGCGGTCAGGACGCCGGGCCGGGGTCACGAGGGTCAGACCGCGCCGTGGAAGGTGCGGGACAGCACGTCGAGCTGCTGCTCGCGCGTGAGCCGCACGAAGTTCACGGCGTAGCCCGAGACACGGATCGTCAGCTGCGGGTAGTTCTCCGGGTGCTCCATGGCGTCCACGAGCGTCTCGCGGTTCAGCACGTTGACGTTCATGTGGTAGCCGGAGGACAGCACGTAGGCGTCCAGCAGACCGACGAGGTTGGTCACCTGCTCGTCCTTCGTCCGGCCGAGCCCGGCGGGCACGATCGACGAGGTGAGCGAGATGCCGTCCTGCGCCTCGGAGTACGGCAGCTTGGCGACCGACAGCGCGGAGGCCAGCATGCCGTGCGTGTCACGGCCGTTCATCGGGTTGGCGCCCGGGGCGAACGGCTCGCCGAGCTTGCGCCCGTCGGGGGTCGACCCGGTGTTCTTGCCGTAGACCACGTTCGACGTGATGGTCAGCACCGACTGGGTGTGCAGCGAGTTGCGGTACGTGGGCAGCGCGCGGATCTTCTCCATGAAGGTCCGCACGAGCCACACCGCGATGTCGTCCGCACGGTCGTCGTCGTTGCCGTAGGTCGGGTAGTCGCCCTCGACCACGTAGTCGGTGATGAGGCCGTCGGCCGACCGCAGGGGCGTGACCTTGGCGTACTTGATGGCCGACAGCGAGTCCGTGACGACCGACAGGCCGGCGATCCCGCAGGCGAGCGTGCGCAGGACGGTGCGGTCGTGCAGCGCCATCTCGATGCGCTCGTACGCGTACTTGTCGTGCATGTAGTGCACGCAGTTCAGCGCGTCGACGTACGTCTCGGCCAGCCAGTCCAGCGTCTTGTCGAACTTGGCGAGCACGTCGTCGTAGTCGAGCACGTCGCCCTCGACGGGCGCCGAGACGGGGGCGACCTGCTTGCCCGTGATCTCGTCACGCCCACCGTTGATGGCGTACAGCAGTGCCTTGGCGGTGTTGACGCGAGCGCCGAAGAACTGCATCTGCTTGCCGACACGCATCGGGGACACGCAGCACGCGATGGCCGCGTCGTCGCCCCACGAGGCGCGGATGAGCTCGTCCGACTCGTACTGCACGGCCGAGGTGTCGATCGAGACCTGCGCGCAGAACTTCTTGAAGCCCTCGGGCAGCCGCTCGCTCCAGAACACCGTCATGTTGGGCTCGGGGGCCGGACCGAGGTTGTAGAGCGTCTGCAGGAAGCGGAACGACGTCTTGGTGACGAGCGGGCGCCCGTCCTCGCCGATGCCGCCGATCGACTCGGTCACCCACGTCGGGTCGCCGGAGAAGAGCGTGTCGTACTCCGGGGTGCGCAGGAACCGGACGATGCGCAGCTTGATGACGAAGTCGTCGATGATCTCCTGCGCCTGGTCCTCGGTGAGGATGCCGGCCTCGAGGTCACGCTGCAGGTAGACGTCGAGGAAGGTGGAGGTGCGGCCCAGCGACATCGCGGCGCCGTTCTGCTCCTTCACCGCGGCGAGGTAGCCGAAGTACAGCCACTGCACGGCCTCGCGGGCGCTGGTCGCGGGCTGCGAGATGTCGTAGCCGTAGGAGGCGGCCATCTGCTTGAGCTCGCCGAGCGCGCGGATCTGCTCGGACAGCTCCTCGCGGTCGCGGATGACGTCCTCGACCGAGCGCTCCATGTCGAGGGAGGCCTTCTCGAGCTTCTTCGCGGCGATGAGCTGGTCGACGCCGTAGAGCGCGACGCGGCGGTAGTCGCCGATGATGCGGCCGCGGCCGTACGCGTCGGGCAGGCCGGTGATGATGTGCGAGGACCGGGCGGCGCGGACGTTCGGCGGGTACACGTCGAAGACCCCGTCGTTGTGGGTCTTGCGGTACTTCGTGAAGATGTCGATGATCTCCTGCGGCGCCTCGTACCCGTAGGTCTCGAGGGACGTCTGGACCATGCGCCAGCCGCCGTTGGGGATGATCGCGCGCTTCAGCGGCGCGTCGGTCTGCAGGCCGACGATCAGCTCGTTCGCCTCGTCGATGTAGCCCGGGGCGTGCGACGTGATCGTGGACGGGGTGGCGGGGTCGACGTCGTAGACGCCCTTCTCGCGCTCCGCCGGGAACATCTCCGAGAGCTTGCCCCAGATGCCGGTGGTGCGGGCTGTCGGGCCGGCGAGGAAGTCGGCGTCACCCTCGTAGGGCGTGTAGTTGCGCTGGATGAAGTCGCGGACGTCGACGTGGTCGGTCCACGGTCCGGCGACGAAGCCCTCCCACGCCGCAGGTACGACGGTGTCGCTGCGGTCGCTGGCGGCGGCGGTGATGGTCATCAGGCTCTCCCTGGGTCGGGGTCGATGAGGACGACGCTACGGAGCAAATGATGGGATGTCTTGGGACCTCGGTCCCCGCGCCCCGGACGCCCCGGTGACGCCCACCACAACGCCTGGTCAGCCGCGTGCGCGCAGCGCCGCGAGGACGTCCCCCGCGACGTCGTGCGGCGTGAGCCGCAGCTCGTCGATCACCTCGTCGCGGGACGCGTGCTCCAGGAAGACGCCCGGCACCCCGAACGACTGCACGGGCGTCGGCACGTTCGCCTCCCGCGCACGCTGCCCCAGCAACGCCCCGATGCCACCGTCGACCAGCCCGTCCTCGAGGGTGACGACGTGGTCGTGCTCCCCCGCCAGCTTCACCAGGGCGGCCGGCACGGGCAGCACCCAGCGCGGGTCGACCACGGTGACCGCGGTGCCGTCGGCCGCGAGCAGGTCGGCGACCGCGAGCGCGGTGCCGACCATGGCCCCGATCCCGACGACGAGCACCCGCGTGCCCGCGCCCTCGTGCCGCGCCAGCACGTCGACCCCGTCGGCGTCCTCGATCGCGGGCACGGGGTCACCCATCGACCCCTTCGGGTACCGCACGACGCTCGGTGCGTCGTCGATGTCGACCGCCTGGCGCAGCGCGGCGCGCAGCGTGGGCTCGTCGCGGGGCGCCGCGAGCCGCAGCCCGGGCACGATCGACAGCATGGCCAGGTCCCACATGCCGTTGTGGCTCGCCCCGTCGTCACCGGTGATGCCGGCGCGGTCGAGCACGAACGTGACGCCCGCGCGGTGCAGGGCGACGTCCATGAGGACCTGGTCGAAGGCGCGGTTGAGGAACGTCGCGTAGACGGCGACGACCGGGTGCAGGCCCGCGAAGGCCATGCCGGCGGCCGACGTCGCGGCGTGCTGCTCGGCGATGCCCACGTCGAAGACGCGCTCCGGGAACTCCGTGGCGAACGGGGCGAGGCCCACGGGCTGCAGCATGGCGGCCGTGATCGCGACCACGTCGGGCCGGCGCCGGCCGATGCGCACGATCTCGTCGGCGAACACGCTGGTCCACCCGAACCGCGACGGCGCCAGCGGCAGCCCCGTCTCGGGGTGGATCCGGCCCACCGCGTGGAAGCGGTCGGCGACGTCCTGCTCCGCGGGCGTGTACCCGCGGCCCTTCTCGGTGATGACGTGGACGATCACCGGCCCGCCGAACGCCCGTGCCCGGCGCAGCGCACGCTCGACGGCCTGCTCGTCGTGCCCGTCGACCGGACCGATGTACTTCAGGCCCAGGTCCTCGAACATGCCCTGGGGCGCGACGACGTCCTTGATGCCCTTCTTCAGCCCGTGCAGCGCCTCGTAGGCCAGGCGCCCGGGCGGCCCGGAGCGGCGCAGGGTCGTCTTGCCCCACGTCAGCACCGACTCGTAGCCCTGCGTGGTGCGCAGCGAGTCGAGGTGCTGGGCGAGCCCGCCGATGGTCGGCGCGTAGGACCGCCCGTTGTCGTTGACGACGATGACGAGGCGCCGGTCGACGCCCGCGGCGATGTTGTTGAGCGCCTCCCAGGCCATGCCGCCGGTGAGGGCGCCGTCGCCGATGACGGCCACGGTGTGCCGGTCGGCCTCGCCGCGCAGCTGCCGCGCCTTGGCGATGCCGTCCGCCCAGGACAGCGCGGTGGACGCGTGCGAGTTCTCCACGACGTCGTGCTCGGACTCGGTGCGGCTGGGGTACCCGGACATGCCGCCCCGGCGGCGCAGCGACGTGAAGTCCTGGCGGCCGGTCAGCAGCTTGTGCACGTAGGCCTGGTGCCCGGTGTCGAACACGATCGTGTCGCGCGGGGAGTCGAAGACGCGGTGCAGCGCGATGGACAGCTCGACGACCCCGAGGTTCGGGCCGAGGTGGCCGCCGGTGCGCGAGACCTGGTCGACGAGGAACTCGCGGATCTCCTCAGCGAGCGCGTCGACCTCCTGCGTCGTGAGCCGACGCACGTCCTGCGGCGACGAGATGCGTTCGAGCAGCCCCACCTGGGCCTCCTTCGTGCCGGTCCTCCGGCGGTGTGCCGACGGTTGCCGGACGTCCCACTCTAGGTGCCGCGCAGCGGTCCGTCCTGCGCCACCCGCCCGCCCCGCCGTGCACGCCACCGGCGCCGCAGCACGACGAGCGCCCAGACGCCGAGGGCGAGGACCACCAGGACGAACACCGGGAGGAACACCGCGAGCAGACTCAGGCCGATCGCCGCGCCGTCCTCGATCGTCGAGACGACGGGTGCACCCAGGCCTCCGGTGCCGGCGTTGACGACGGGGCGGGCAGCCGCCTTGCCGGCGTGCACGAGGCCCGCGACGACGATCCCCGCGAGGACCGGCACCCAGGGGTTCTCCCGCACCCACGACGACGCCTCGAGCTCCTCCGCCGCGGACGTGGCGGCGAAGACGATGCCCCCGGTGGCCGGGCGGATGAACGTCTGCACCGCGTCGTTCAGGGTGTCCACCGCGGGGACCTTGTCCAGCACGACGTCGGTGAGCAGCAGCACCGCCCCGACACCGATCGCCCAGCCGCTCTGCACCCACTCCAGGCCGGCGGGCAGCACCACGAGGTCCGTGAACCGCGCGAGGAGCGCCACGAGCAGGAACGGGATGTACGCGTTGAGGCCCGCCGCGGCCGACAGACCGATCCCCGTGAGCGCGACCAGCATGTGCGGGAGACTACCGGCGGGGTCCCGTCCGCCGGGGCCGGTGCCGCGCCCGCGGCCGGATCGTTAGGATTCCTGGGAAAGGGGTCCCCTCATGCGCTTCCTCGACGGCCACACGGCCGCGTCCGACCTCACGTACGGCGACGTCTTCCTCGTCCCGTCCCGCTCGGAGGTCACCTCCCGCTTCGACGTCGACCTGGCCTCGAGCGACGGCACGGGGACGACCATCCCCGTGGTCGTCGCGAACATGACCGCCGTCGCCGGCCGCCGCATGGCCGAGACCGTCGCCCGGCGCGGCGGGATCGCCGTGCTCCCGCAGGACACGCCCACGGACGTGGTCCGCAAGGTCGTCTCGTCGGTCAAGGAGCGGCACCCCGTCGTGGAGACGGCGACCGTGGTCGCCCGCGACGACACCGTCCACACCGCGCTCACGCTCATCGCCAAGCGCTCGCACGGTGCCGCCGTGGTCGTCGACGACGGCCGGCCGGTCGGGGTCGTCACCGAGGCGGACTGCCGGGACGTCGACATGTTCACGCAGGTCGACCAGGTGATGACGCCGGACCCCACGACCGTGGACCTCGCCGTCATCGAGCAGGGCGGCGCGCACGGGCTGGAGGACGCGTACGAGCAGCTGCACCGCTCGCGGCGCCGCTTCTCCCCCGTCGTGTCCGACGGACGCCTGGTGGGTGTGCTGACGCGTGTCGGTGCGCTGCGGTCGTCGATCTACACGCCCGCGCTCGACGCGCAGGGCCGGCTGCGGATCGCCGCCGCCGTCGGGATCAACGGCGACGTGAAGGCCAAGGCGGCCGACCTGCTGGACGCGGGCGTCGACGTGCTCGTGGTCGACACGGCGCACGGCCACCAGCGCAAGATGCTCGACGCGCTGGCCGCGGTGCGGGCGCTCGACCCCCGGGTGCCGGTCGTCGCGGGCAACGTGGTCACCGCGCAGGGCGTGCGGGACCTCGTGGAGGCGGGCGCCGACATCGTGAAGGTGGGCGTCGGCCCGGGTGCCATGTGCACGACCCGCATGATGACCGCCGTGGGCCGCCCGCAGTTCTCCGCCGTGCTCGAGTGCGCGGCCGAGGCGCGGCGGCTGGGGCGGCACGTGTGGGCCGACGGCGGCGTCCGGCACCCGCGCGACGTCGCCCTCGCCCTCGCCGCGGGCGCCTCGCAGGTCATGGTCGGCTCGTGGTTCGCCGGGACGCACGAGTCGCCGGGCGACATGCGGACCGACAGCCAGGGACGGCTGTACAAGGAGAGCTTCGGGATGGCGTCGGCGCGCGCCGTGGCCGCGCGCACGCAGGGCGGGTCCGCGTTCGAGCGCGCGCGCAAGGGCCTGTACGAGGAGGGCATCTCGCACTCGCGGATGTACCTCGACCCGCGTCGCCCCGGTGTGGAGGACCTGCTCGACCAGATCACGGCCGGGGTGCGCTCCGCGGCGACGTACGTCGGCGCGACCAACCTCGAGGAGCTGCACGAGCGGGCCGTCGTCGGCATCCAGTCCGCTGCGGGGTACGACGAGGGCCGCCCCCTGCCCGACGGCTGGTGAGCGCCGTGCGCCCGGTGCTGGTGCTCACGCACGCGCCGCACGAGGGGCCGGGGGCGATCACCCGCGCGCTGGACGTGCCGTACACGGTGCGCACGGTGCTCGACGTCGCCGAGCCGAGGCTGCCGGCCCTGGCGGACGTCTCCGGCGTGGTCGTCATGGGCGGGGCGATGGACGCCGACGACGTCGCGGGCCACCCGGGCCTGGCCGCCGAGCGCGGGCTGCTCGCCGCCGCGGTGGACGCCGACGTGCCCGTGCTGGCCGTCTGCCTGGGGCACCAGCTGCTGGCGCTCGCGCTGGGGGCACGGCTGCACCGCCGGACGTCGCACGAGGTGGGGTTCGCGCCCGTGCGGGTCGTGGCGGACGACCCGGTCCTGGGCGGGCTGGGGCCCGCCGGGGCGGTCCCGACGGTGCTGCACTGGCACAGCGACGAGGTGGACCTGCCCGACGGGGCGACGCTCCTGGCGTCCACGGACGCCACGCGGGTGCAGGCGTTCCGCGCCGGCAGCGCGCTGGGCGTGCAGTTCCACCCCGAGCTCGACGTGGCGATGCTCGACCTCTGGCTGGCCACGCCCGACATGGTCGACGGCATGGACGACGACGAGATCGACGCGCTCCGTGCCGACGGTGCGCACCACCTGCCGGCGCTGGCGCCCGCCGCGCTGCGGGTGTTCACGGCCTTCGCCGACCAGGTCCGGGCCCGCGGGTGAGCCCCACCGACGCGGCGGGCGCACGCGCCGACCTGCTGCGCGTGGCGCACGACGGGGTCGACTGGCCGGGTGACCCCGGCCTGCTCGCCCGCAGCAGCGGCGCGCGCCGCTCCGCGGTCCTCGTCCTGTTCGGCGTGCTGGACGACGCACCGGCCCGGGTCGGGTCGCAGCACGTGCCGGCCGACCTCGACGTGCTGCTGCACCGCCGGGCGGCGACCCTGGCGCACCACCCCGGACAGGTCGCGTTCCCCGGCGGCGGCATCGACCCCGAGGACGACGGCCCGGTGGGCGCCGCGCTGCGCGAGGCGGTCGAGGAGACCGGCCTGGACCCGTCGGGCGTCGAGGTGCTCGGCACCCTCGCCGACCTCCCGCTGCCCGTCAGCGACAACCTCGTGACCCCCGTGCTGGCGTGGTGGGCCCGCCCCTCGCCGGTCGTGGCGGTGGACCACCGCGAGGCCGTGGACGTCTTCCGGGCGCCGGTGGCCGACCTCGTGGACCCCGCGCGCCGGGGCGTCGTGGTGCACCCCGCGGGTCGCGGACGGGTGCGCACACCCGCCTTCGAGCTCGACGGGGGTGTCGTCGTGTGGGGCTTCACGGCGCTCGTGCTGGCGGGCGTGCTCGACGCCGCGGGCTGGTCGGTCCCGTGGGACCGCTCGCGGTCCGTCGTCCCCTGACGGCACGGGCCGTCAGCGCCGCGCAGGTCACGGCACGGCGCCGACGCGACCCTCAGCCGCGGCCGGTGAGCTCGACGGCCTGGAGCTGTGCCCTGACCGACAGCTCGGCGGCCTTGAACGTGTGCTCCTGCGTCATGGCGTTCTCGGTGCGGTTCAGGCAGTCGAGGACCAGCTCACCGAAGTACGGGTAGCCGACCTCCCCCGCGAGGTGGAACGCCGTCTCCTCCTGGCCGTTCGCGAGGTACAGGTGGCCGCCGGTGGACTGCGGGTCGCCGAGCTGCAGGTACTTGCGCTGCTCGATGAACCCCTCGGTGCCCAGGATGATCGTGCGCCCGTCACCCCAGGTCTGCAGCCCGTCGGGGGTGAACCAGTCGCACCGGAAGTAGCCGGTGGCGCCGTTGTCCATGACGAGCATCGCGTCGCCGAAGTCGTCCAGACCCGGGTGCTCGGGGTGGTGGTGGTTCGCGATCTGCGACCGGACGACCTCGCCGTCCGACGCACCCGTGTAGTGCAGGATCTGCTCGATCTGGTGGGAGCCGATGTCGCACAGGATGCCGCCGTACCGCTCCTTGTCGAAGAACCAGTCCGGGCGTCCCGTGCCGAGCCGGTGCGGGCCCGTGCCGATGACCTGCAGGACGCGCCCGATCGCGCCCTGGGCGATCAGCTGCGACGCGAACACGGCCGTCTCCACGTGCAGCCGCTCCGAGTAGTACACGGCGTACGTGCGCCCCGTCCGGGCGACGGCGTCCTTCGCGGCGGCGAGCTGCTCGAGCGTGGTCAGCGGCGCCTTGTCGGTGAAGTAGTCCTTGCCCGCCTCCATGACGCGGATGCCCAGGGCGCAGCGCTCGGAGGTGACGGCGGCGCCGGCGACGAGGTGCACGGCGGGGTCGTCGAGTACCTCGGCCTCGCTGCGCGCGATCCGGACGCCGGGGTGGCGGGCGGCGAAGGCGGCGACCTTGCGCGGGTCCGGGTCGTAGACCCAGGCCAGCCCGGCGCCCGCACCGATCAGGCCGTCGACCTGGCCGTAGATGTGCCCGTGGTCCAGGCCGATCGCGGCGATGGTGAACTCCCCCGGTCCCACGACGGGTGCGGGGACGGGGTCGGGGGCGTAGGTCGAGCCGTCGGTCCTGCTCATCGGGCGTGCTCCTCGGACGTCGGGGCCCGCGGGGCGCAGGCCGGGGCTGAGGTCGGCGCGGCGCCGGCGGCACCGCCCGGGCGATGGCGGTTCAGGCGTGCGGACCGGGCGAGCCGCCGAGGGAGATCACACCCTCCTGCGACGCCACCGCGCCGGTCTTCTCGTGGTAGCGCGGCGCCCGTGCCAGCAGGGCCTCGCCGGTGTACCACGGGGACGCGGGGTCGAGCGGCAGGTCGACGGGCCGACGCTCGATCGCGGCCTGGTAGACGGCGGTGACCACCTCGACCGTGCGGCGTCCGTCCTCCCCCGTGATCGCGGGCGGACGGCCGGCGACGAGCGCGGCGACCACGTCACCGATCTGGCCCGCGTGGCCCTCGTGGGCGAGCGGTCGACGGTCCGCGGCGAGCCGCTCGATGCGGGCGACGAGCTCGGCGTTGCCGCCGCGTGCCGGGAACCCGTTGGGCTGGGCGGACTCCGCCCGCACCGACCACGGCTGGGCGACGGCGGCGTCGCGGCCCTGGACCGCGAAGGCCTGCTCCTCGCCGTGGTGCACGACGGACGCCGTCAGCGTCGCGATCGTCCGCTCCCACTCGAGCAGCGCGACGGAGAGGTCCTCGACCTCGGAGTTGTCGTGCCAGGCGTTCGTCATGACCGCCGTGACGCGCTCGGGACGGCCGAGCATCCACAGCAGGAGGTCGATGTGGTGGATCGCGTGGTTCAGCGTGGGACCGCCACCCTCGGACTGCCAGGTGCCCCGCCAGTCCAGGTCGTAGTACGGCGTGCCCCGCCACCACGCGGAGTCGACACGGACGTGCGACACCGGCCCGAGCAGCCCCGAGTCGACCGTCTCCTTCACCGCGGCCAGGTCGTCGCGGAACCGGTTCTGCGCGACCACGCCGAGCGTCCTCCCGGCCTGGCGCGCGGCCGCCAGCATCTCGTCGCAGGCGGCGACCGAGGGTGCCATCGGCTTCTCGACGAGGACGTGCTTGCCCGAGCGCAGCAGGTCCACCGTGAGGGACCGGTGCGACGACGGCGGCGTGCAGACGCTCACCAGGTCGACGTCGTCCCGTGCCAGGAGCTCCTCGTAGGTGACGACGTCGGCGTCGACGAGCCCGAAGGCGGCCTTCGTGTCGTGCGCCCGGGACGCCGCGACGTCGTGCAGGGCGACGACACGGCACTCCTCGGGGAACGCCGCGTACCCCGCGACGTGCGCCGCCGCGATGCTCCCGGTCCCGACGACGCCGACGTTGAGCATGGTCCGGACTCCTTGGTGCCGGTGTGCGTGCTGTCGACGCACACGAGGTCGCGTGACACGGCGGCCGAGGAGGTCGTCGGGCACGTGATACGTATCAGTGGTGATACGTATCACGGTAGGATGCGGGTCACGGGTGCACCCGTCAAGCCGTGACGACGTCGCACCGCGCCGGGGCCGTCCCGGTCGGCAGGAGTCCACCCCCGGCGGAGGACCGACATGGACGCACCGCGCGCCACCAGCCGCGACGTCGCACGCCTGGCGGGCGTGGCGCAGTCGACCGTCTCCTACGTGCTCGCCGGCAAGGGGTCGATCTCCCCCGCGACGCGCGAGCGCGTCCTGCGGGCCGCCGAGGAGCTGCACTACCGGCCGAACCTCGCCGCCCGCGCGATGCGCACCCGCCGGACGGGGCGCGTGGCGGCCGTGATGGGCCTGCCGGCCTACGACCCCGCCGCCATGCTCGCGGGCGCCTCGGCAGCGGCGCAGGCCGCGGGGTACGCCATGGACGTCCTGCACGTCGACGGCAGCGTCGAGACCCGCAGCGAGCGCGTCCTCGAGCTCGCGCGGTCCGGCCAGTTCGAGGGGGTCCTGTCGTTCACCCCGCTCCTGCCCGCGGTCCAGGATCACGCGCCGGACGGGGTCCCCGTCGCGGTGTCCGACACGTTCGACGACGACATGCACGCCGCCGGCGAGCTCGTCGACTCCTCACCGGTCGTGACGTTCGTCGAGCACCTGGCCGCCCTCGGCCACACGCGCTTCCTCCACGTCGCGGGCCCGCCCGAGTACGCCTCCGCCGTGGCCCGGCGCGACGCGTACCTCGCGACCGTCGAGCGCCTCGGCCTGACGTCGCTCGGCGTGGTCGAGGGCGACTGGTCCGGGCGGGCGGGTCTGCACGCGATCAGGTCGCTGCCCGAGCACGCACCGCCCCTCGCCGTCATCGCGAGCAACGACCTCGTCGCCGTCGGCGTGATGCGGGGTGCCGCGGAGCGCGGGTGGTCCGTGCCCGGGGACGTCAGCGTCACCGGGTGGGACAACGCCGCCGTCGGGCCGTACCTGACGCCGTCCCTCACCACCGTCGACACCGACCGCACCGAGGCCGGACGGCGCGCGATGCGGCAGCTCGTCGCCGCCCTGCACGCCGAGCCGGCGCCCGCCGGGCTGCCCCCGCTCACCACCGTCGTCTGGCGCGAGTCGACCGCCCCACCCGCGCACCGGGACGCTCGTCCCTGACGTACCGTCGCCCGGTGACGACGCCCCCGGTGCCCCGCCACCCCAAGATCGAGGTCGACGTCGACGCGGACCTCGCCCACGCGCTGCTCGCCGAGCAGCACCCCGACCTCGCGCACCTTCCGCTGCACGGGCGCACGTTCGGCTGGGACAACCTCACGTGGCGCCTGGGCGAGGACCTCGCGCTGCGGTTCCCTGTGCGGGAGATGTCGTCGACGCTGATCGAGCGCGAGCAGCGGTGGCTGCCGGTCCTCGCCGACCGCCTGCCGGTCCCCGTCCCCCGCCCGGTCCGCGACGGCCGCCCGGGGCACGGCTACCCGTGGGCGTGGAGCGTCGTGCCGTGGCTGCCCGGCACACCGGTGGCCGCGACGCCCGTCGCCGACCGCACCGGCTGGGCGACCGAGCTCGCCGACGCGCTGGTCGCGCTGCACCGGCCCGCGCCGCCCGACGCCCCCGTCAACCCGTACCGCGGCGTGCCCCTGGCGCAGCGGCACGAGGTCACGACGTCCCGCCTGACCGCCGACGTCCCGCACGCCGACGCCCTGCGCGACGCGCTCGACGCGGGCCTGGCAGCGCCCGGGTGGGACCGGGCCCCCGTGTGGGTCCACGGCGACCCGCACCCGGGCAACCTCGTGGCCGCGGGCGGCCACCTCACGGGGCTGATCGACTTCGGCGACCTGTGCTCCGGCGACCCCGCGAGCGACCTCGCCACCGCGTGGATGACGTTCGACCCGGCCGGGCGGGCGGCCTTCGTGGCCCGGACGCAGGAGACGCACCACTGGGATACCGCGACGTGGGTCCGGGCACGGGCCTGGGCGGCGTCGTACGTGCCGGTGCTGCTCGCGCACCCCGAGGAGTACCCGCTGATGGCCGAGATCGGCCGTCACACGGCCGCGCAGGTCGCGGCGGCCTGAGCCGCCCGGGCCGGCTCCCACCGGCCCGCTCGGTCACAGACGCCCGACGCGGTCGGACGTCCGCAGGACGACGACACCCGCCAGCACCGCGACCAGCGCGGCCACGAGCACGGTGGTCATGGACGGCACGGCCTGCGGCGGCACCGGGCAGCCCGCGGACGAGTCCTCCTCCTCGCACGACGCCCACGGCTGCAGGAAGACGGCTCCCACCAGCAGCACGCCCCACACGACCAGCAGCCACCCGACGAGCGCGAGACGATCCGCCTCCCCCGCTCCTGCGTTCATGCCTGCCCCTTCACGGGTGTCGCCGACGGTCGTCGGCGCGGGGCGTGCACCCTAGCGGGCGCCGTACCGTCGAGCAGGGTCCCCGACACGCCCGAGGGGGCGCCCCGTCGTGCGGGACGCCCCCTCGGGGAGCTGCGACGACCGCGGGGTCAGGCGACCCCGGCCACCTGGCGCAGCACGTACTGCAGGATCCCGCCGTTGCGGTAGTAGTCCGCCTCGCCGGGGGTGTCGATGCGCACGACCGCGTCGAACTCGACGGCCGTGCCGTCGGCCTTCGTGGCCGTGACCTTCACCGTGCGCGGCGTCGTGCCCTCGTTGAGCGCGGTGACGCCGGCGATGTCGAACGTCTCCGAGCCGTCCAGGCCCAGGGAGTCCGCGGACTCGCCCTCGGGGAACTGCAGCGGCAGCACGCCCATCCCGATGAGGTTGGAGCGGTGGATCCGCTCGAAGCTCTCGGTGATGACCGCACGCACGCCCAGCAGGCTGGTGCCCTTGGCCGCCCAGTCACGCGACGAGCCGGACCCGTACTCCTTGCCGCCGAGGATCACGAGCGGCACGCCCGCGGCCTGGTAGGCCTGCGCCGCGTCGTAGATCGTCGTCTGCTCGGTGCCGCCCTCGAGCCAGTTGACCGTGAAGCCGCCCTCGACGCCGGGCACCAGCTGGTTGCGCAGCCGGATGTTGGCGAACGTCCCACGGATCATGACCTCGTGGTTGCCACGGCGCGAGCCGTAGGAGTTGAAGTCACGACGCTCCACGCCGTGCTCCGCGAGGTACCGACCCGCCGGGCTGTCCGCCTTGATGGAGCCGGCGGGGCTGATGTGGTCGGTCGTGACCGAGTCGCCCAGCTTGGCGAGCACGCGGGCACCCGAGATGTCCGTGACGGGCTCCGGCGTCGCGCCCATGCCCTCGAAGTACGGGGGCTTGCGGACGTACGTGGAGTCGGCGTCCCAGTCGAAGACGTTGCCCTCGGGCGTCGGCAGCGCACGCCACCGGTCGTCGCCCGCGAAGACGTCGGCGTAGTCGGACTCGAACATCTGGCGGTCGATCGACGCGTCGATGGTCGCCTGCACGTCCTCCGGCGACGGCCAGATGTCCCGCAGGAACACCTGCTCGCCCGCCTCGGTGGTGCCCAGGGGCTCGTTCTCGAAGTCGAAGTCCATCGTCCCGGCCAGCGCGTACGCGATGACCAGCGGCGGGGACGCCAGGTAGTTCATCTTCACGTCGGGGTTGATCCGCCCCTCGAAGTTGCGGTTGCCCGAGAGGACCGAGACGACCGACAGGTCGTGCTCGTTGACGGCGGCCGAGATCTCGTCGGCGAGCGGGCCCGAGTTGCCGATGCAGGTCGCGCAGCCGTAGCCGACCAGGTGGAAGCCCAGCTTCTCGAGCGCCGGCCACAGACCGGCCTTCTCGTAGTAGTTGGTGACGACCTGCGAGCCGGGCGCCATCGACGTCTTGACCCACGGCTTGGCCGACAGGCCCTTCTCGACCGCGTTCCGCGCGAGCAGCGCCGCGGCGAGCATGACCGACGGGTTCGACGTGTTGGTGCAGCTCGTGATGGAGGCGATGACGACGTGCCCGTGGTCGAGCTCGGTCGCCGTACCGTCCGCGAGCGTGACCGGCACGCGCTTGTGCGGGCGGCGCGCGGCGTCGCCGTTCGGCACGTCGGCCGGCTTGTCGGAGTCGTCCGCGTGCTCGCCGGCCGCGATCGGGTCGGAGGCCGGGAAGGTCTCGTCGACGGACTCGTCGAGCCCCGTGAACGGCGCGGCCTCGACGTCGGAGACGTAGTCGACGATCGTCGTCGCGAACGACTCCTTGGCCGCCGAGAGCTCGATGCGGTCCTGCGGGCGCTTCGGCCCGGCGATCGACGGGACCACGCTCGACAGGTCCAGCTCGAGGTACTCGGAGAACACGGGCTCGACGTACCCGGGCGCAGCCGGGTCGTGCCACAGGCCCTGCTCCTTGGCGTACGCCTCGACGAGCGCGAGCTGCTCCTCGGAGCGCCCCGTCAGGCGCAGGTAGTCCATGGTCACGCCGTCGATCGGGAAGATCGCGGCGGTGGAGCCGAACTCGGGGCTCATGTTGCCGATGGTCGCGCGGTTGGCCAGCGGCACCGAGGCGACGCCGTCGCCGTAGAACTCGACGAACTTGCCGACGACGCCGTGCTGGCGCAGCTGCTGCGTGATCGTCAGGACGACGTCGGTGGCGGTCACGCCGGGCGGGATGGTCCCGGTGAGCTTGAAGCCGACGACGCGCGGGATGAGCATCGACACCGGCTGGCCGAGCATGGCCGCCTCGGCCTCGATGCCGCCGACGCCCCAGCCGAGCACGCCCAGGCCGTTGACCATCGTGGTGTGCGAGTCGGTGCCGACGCACGTGTCGGGGTACGCCTTGCCGTCGCGCACCATGACGACGCGCGCCAGGTACTCGATGTTGACCTGGTGCACGATGCCGGTGCCCGGGGGGACGACCTTGAAGTCGTCGAAGGCCGTCTGGCCCCACCGCAGGAACTGGTAGCGCTCGAAGTTGCGCTCGTACTCGAGCTCGACGTTGCGCGCGAACGCGTCGCGGCGCCCGGCGACGTCGATCTGCACCGAGTGGTCGATGACGAGCTCGGCGGGTGCGAGCGGGTTGATCCGCTCCGGGTCGCCACCGAGGTCCGCCACGGCCTCCCGCATCGTCGCGAGGTCGACCACGCAGGGCACACCCGTGAAGTCCTGCATGATGACGCGCGCCGGCGTGAACTGGATCTCGGTGTCGGGCACCGCCTGCGGGTCCCAGCCGGCAATCGCGCGCACGTGGTCCGCGGTGATGTTGGCACCGTCCTCGGTGCGCAGCAGGTTCTCCGCGAGGATCTTCAGGCTGTACGGCAGCCGCTCCACGCCGGGGACGGCCCCGAGCCGGTAGATCTCGTACGAGGCGTCACCGACCTCGAGAGTTCCCTTCGATCCGAAGCTGTCGACGCTGCTCACTGGCGCTCCTTCGCTGACGTGTGTCCGGGCGCTCACGTCCCGGCGGTCGGGCCCTGCCCGCGGCCCAGCCTAGGACGCGGTCGGACGGGTGCCCGTGCAAGTATCTTGATGTCGAGATAGATCGTACCGCCTCGGTGCGGTCCCGCGCACGGGCCGACACGCTGACCCGCACGCCCGCCGACACGCCGGCTCGACACGCCGCGAGGGGCGGCCCGCGACCGGACCACCCCTCGTCGGTGCCGTGTGCTGTCAGCCCGCGTCGCCCTCACGGCTCGCCCGCAGCGCCTCGGCCGCCTTGCGCTCGGCCTCCACGGCACGCTCGTGGGCCCGCGGGTCGTAGTCCGGGGTGCCCTGCTTGTGCAGCTCCTGGGTCGCGATGCGGCTCGCCTCCGCGAGCCGGCTGGCGGCGTCCTGCGACTCGGTCATCGTCCGCTCCTCATCGTCCGTCCGCGACGGGGTCCCGTCGGGGCCCGGCCCGCGGGCCCGCCACCACGCTAGGCCCGCCCGGTGCGCTCCGCGCGGCGGCGCGCGCTCAGCGGTCGAGGACGGCGACGGCCTCCAGGTGGTGCGTCATCGGGAAGAGGTCGTGCCCCGTGATCGTCACGTCCGACCAGCCCCGCTCACCCAGCAGGGCCACGTCGCGCGCGAGCGCCGCGGGGTCGCACGCGACGTACACGACACGGCGCGGACGCAGCGCGGCGATCGCGTCGACGACCTTGCGACCGGCGCCCGTGCGCGGCGGGTCCAGCACCACGACGTCCGCCGCCGCCACGGCGGGTGCTGCGCCGCGCCGCCCGCGCAGCACGTCGAGCACGTCCCCGGCGTGCAGCTCGACCTGGGGGCGGTCGTGCGCGTTGCGGCGCGCGTCGCGCACGGCACGCTCGTCGCCCTCGACGGCCACCAGGCGCCCGTCGGGGCCGATCGCGTCGGCGAGCGGCGCGGAGAACAGCCCGGCGCCGGAGTACAGGTCGAGCACCGTCGCACCCGCGACGTCCCCGACGGCCTCCAGCACGCGGGAGGCGAGCAGCGCGGGGGCCTCGCGGTGCACCTGCCAGAACCCGGCGGCGGCCACGCGGTAGTCGTACGCCGTGCCGGCGACGTCCACGTGCTCACGCACCGCGGCGCGCGCGTTGGGGCGCAGGTCACGACGGTTGCTGTGCAGGTCGAACGGCGCGCCGTCGAGCAGCACCAGCGCCGAGGAGCCGTCCGCCGGGGCGACGGCCTCGATCCGCGAGCCGGCCGGCCAGCGCCGGTCGAACAGCCCGAGCGCCGCGACGTGCTCGGTGGCCAACGGCATGTCCGTCAGCGGCAGGACGTCGTGCGACCGGTACGCGCGCATCCCGGCGCGCCCCTCGGCGTCGACGTGCAGGTCGATGCGCGTGCGCCAGGCCAGGCCGCCGCGCGCGTCGTCGCCGGGCGCCGCCACGACCTCGGGCTCCAGGTCGAGCTTCGCGAGGCGTCGCAGCTGCTCGGCCAGCACCGCGCGCTTCCACGCCCGCTGGGCCGGCAGCGCGACGTGGGCGAGCTCACCCCCGCCGACACCGCCGGGACCCGCGGCGGGCCAGGCGGACGGCACACGGTCCGGGGACGCCTCGAGGACCTCGACGGCGTCCGCGCGCCAGAACGACGCGTCCGGGGACGCGTCGGTCAGCCGCGCACGCACCCGCTCCCCGGGCAGGGTGTGCCGGACGAACACGACCCGGCCCTCGTGACGGGCGACGCAGTGGCCTCCGTGGGCCACCGGGCCGATCTCCAGGTCGACGATCGTTCCGTTGCGCAGGGTCTCAGAAGGCACCCGGTACGGTACCTCGGACCGAGTCCTCGAGCCCCGTCTGCCCGGCCGACGACGCGAGCTGCCAGGGCACGGAGGCGACGACCACGCCGGGTGTGAACAGCAGCCGGCTCTTGAGGCGCAGCGCGCTCTGGTTGTGCAGCAGGTGCTCCCACCAGTGGCCCACGACGTA
Organism: Cellulomonas sp. KH9; assembly: GCF_900114185.1. Lineage (GTDB taxonomy): Bacteria > Actinomycetota > Actinomycetes > Actinomycetales > Cellulomonadaceae > Cellulomonas. Next base: position 58,643 of record NZ_FOSE01000002.1, on the reverse strand, counting down.
CTCGGGGATGTAGACCACCACGAGGTCGCGCGGGCTCTCACGGCGGATCGAGCGCACGTACGTGAGGACCGGGCGCGTGATCTCGCGGAACGGCGAGTCCAGGACCTTCAGCGGGACGGGGACGTCGGCCGCCTCCCACTGCGCGCGCAGCGCCGCGACCTCGTCGGCGTCGACACCGACCGTCACGGCCTCCACGACGTTGGGCCGCGACGCGCGGGCGTACGCGAGCGCACGCATCGTGGGACGGTGCAGGTGCGACACCAGCACGACGGCGTGGACGCGGCTGGGCAGCGCACGGGCCGACTGCTCGTCGGCGCCGAGCGCCAGCTCGGCACGCACGCGCGAGTAGTGGCGGTGCACGGCCTGCATCACGCCGTAGACGCCCGCCATCGCCAGGATCGCGATCCACGCACCGAGCAGGAACTTGGTGGCCAGCACGATCACCAGGACGGTGGCCGTCATGCCCAGGCCGATCGCGTTGACCACGCGGGACCGTCGCATCCGTGCGCGGGCCTGCGGGTCGGGCTCGGTGCGCAGCCCGCGCGTCCAGTGCCGCACCATGCCCAGCTGTGACAGCGTGAACGAGACGAACACCCCGACGATGTACAGCTGGATGAGCCGCGTGACCTGCGCGTCGAACGCCCAGATGAGCGCGATCGCGCCCAGGGCGAGCGTGACGATGCCGTTGGAGAACGCCAGCCGGTCGCCGCGGGTGTGCAGCTGGCGCGGCAGGTAGCCGTCGCGGGCCAGGATCGAGCCCAGGACGGGGAAGCCGTTGAAGGCGGTGTTGGCGGCCAGCACCAGGATCAGGCCCGTGACGACCGACACGAGCACGAACAGCAGGTGCTGCCCGGAGAACACGGCACCCGCGAGCTGGCTGATGACGGGGTGCTGCTCGTACCCCTCGCCGACCGGCACGCCGTCCCGGAGCAGCTGCGTGGCGGGGTCGTCGACGAACCTCACGCCCGTGGCCTGCGCGAGCAGCAGGATCGACAGGATCATCGCGATCGAGATGGACCCGAGCAGCGCCAGCGTCGTGGCGGCGTTGCGCGACTTCGGCTTCCGGAAGGCGGGCACACCGTTGCTGATCGCCTCGACACCGGTCAGGGCGGCGCAGCCCGACGCGAACGCGCGCAGCACGAGGAAACCGCCCGCCAGGCCCATGAGCCCCTGGTCGAACCCCTGCTCGGCTGCGACGCCCAGGCCGGCGCTCTCGGCCGGCGGCAGGGTCCCCGAGAAGTAGCGCACGGCGCCGACCACCGCGAGCGAGCCCATCGCGCCCATGAAGAGGTACACGGGGACGGCGAAGAGGGTGCCCGACTCCTTGACGCCCCGCAGGTTGAGCAGCGTGAGCACCACGACCAGCGCGATCGCGAACGACGTCTCGTGCCCGCGCAGCGCCGGGAGGGCGGTGGCGGCGTACTGCGCCCCGGACGAGATCGACACCGCCACGGTCAGCACGTAGTCCACGAGCAGGGCGCTCGCGACCGTGACGCCCGCCTTCGGGCCGAGGTTGACCGACGCGACCTCGTAGTCGCCGCCGCCCGAGGGGTACGCGTGCACGTTCTGGCGGTAGGACGCCACCACCGTCAGCAGCACGACCGCGACGCCCAGCCCGACCCACGGCGAGACGGTCAGCGCGGTGAGCCCCGCCAGGGACAGCGTGAGGAGGATCTCGTCGGGGGCGTACGCGACGGAGGAGAGCGCGTCGGACGCGAAGACGGGCAGGGCGATGCGCTTGGGGAGCAGCGTGTGGCCCAGCCGGTCGCTGCGGACCGGACGGCCGAGCACGAGCCGCTTGGCGGCATCTGCGAGGTCCGACACGATGAGCGATCGTATGCCCGTCCGGCACCGCGCACACGCGGGTGGGCCCACGGGTCACGCCGGCTGACACGCTGCGCCCCCGGCACCGCCGGGTATAGCGTGACCGGCTGTGCACTTCGTCATCATGGGATGCGGGCGCGTGGGTGCGACGCTCGCGCAGTCCCTGGAGTCCCGCGGTCACTCCGTGGCCGTCATCGACCAGAACCCCGACGCGTTCCGCCGACTCGACGCCGGCTTCTCCGGCAACAAGGTGACCGGCCTCGGGTTCGACCGCGACACCCTGCGCACCGCCGGCATCGACGACACCTACGCGTTCGCCGCCGTGTCCGACGGGGACAACTCCAACATCCTCGCCGCCCGCGTGGTGCGCGAGACCTTCGGCGTCGAGAACGTCGTCGCCCGCATCTACGACCCGCACCGCGCCGAGATCTACCAGCGCCTCGGCATCCCGACCGTGGCCACCGTGCGGTGGACCGCCGACCAGGTCCTGCGGCGGATGCTGCCGATGGGGACCACCGACGAGTACCGCGACGCCTCCGGGCGCATCCAGCTCACGCAGGTCGACGTCCACCCGGGCTGGGTCGGACGCCCGCTGCGCGCCCTCGAGAGCGCCAGCGGCGCGCGCGTCGCCTACGTCACCCGCTACGGCGACGGGCTGCTGCCCGCCGCCGGCTCCGTCCTCCAGGAGAACGACATCGTGCACATGCTCCTCGAGGTCGCGCAGGCCCCCGCCGTCGAGCGGGTCCTCACCGCACCGCCGGCGGTCGGCGCGTGAGGGTCGTCATCGCCGGCGCGGGCTCGGTCGGCCGGTCCATCGCGCGGGAGCTGCTCGCCCACGACCACGAGGTCACCCTCGTGGACCGCCAGCCGTCGGCCATGCGCGTCGCCCAGGTGGCCGACGCCGACTGGCTGCTCGCCGACGCGTGCGAGCTGCCCACGCTGCGCGACGTGCGCGCCGACGAGTGCGACGTGATGGTCGCCGCGACGGGCGACGACAAGGCGAACCTCGTCATCTCGCTGCTCGCCAAGACGGAGTTCGGCGTGCCGCGGACCGTGGCACGCGTGAACAACCCGAAGAACGAGTGGATGTTCGACGCGGGCTGGGGCGTCGACGTCGCCGTGTCGACCCCCCGCATCATGACCGCGATGGTCGAGGAGGCCGTCGCGGTCGGGGACCTCGTGCGGATCTTCACATTCCACCAGTCCAAGGCGGACATCCTCGAGCTCACGCTGCCGGAGGGGTCCCCGTTGGCGGGGCTGCGGGTGGGTCAGATCGCGTGGCCCACCGACACGGTGCTCGCCTGCATCGTGCGTGACACGCGACCCATCGCGCCGAGCCCGGACGACACCCTGGAGGGGCGCGACGAGCTGCTGTTCGTCACGGGCCGCGAGGTGGACGAGAAGGCGCTGGAGCACCTGCTGACCCACGGACCAGCATCCAGCTGAGCCACAGGGCCACGGCCGTCAGCGGCAGCCCCATCGCGAGCTTCGCGGTGCCGAGCCACACGACCTCGTCGGCCAGGAAGAGCGGCAGCTGCACCAGCAGCCGCAGCCCGAACATGCCGACCCACGGCCACGTGGCCAACGCGTAGCGACGGCGCAGCGCCGGGTCGTGGCGCCACTCGACGGCCGCGGACCACGGCCCGCCGCCCAGTGGGCCACGGGCGCTGAACAGACCGACGACGAGGCCCACGAGGGGCCAGCCGGCGACGACCGAGACGAGGGTCCCCACCAGGTACGCGGCATTGACGAGCAGCCCGTACGCGAAGTAGTCGCTCGCGTCACCGGTCCGCCACGCCCACACCACGCCGATGCCCACGCCCAGCACGCCCGAGAACGCCTGCGTGACCGGCGTGCGCTGCACCAGGCGTGCCACCACGGCCAGCACCGCGGCCACCGAGGCCGCGATCAGCGCGGGGCGCAGCTGCTGACCTGCTGCGATGTAGACCACCACGAAGAGCAGCCCCGGCGCCACGGCCTCGACCATGCCGCGGACACCGCCGACGGCGTCGGCGGCCGAGAACTCGTCGGCCGTGATGGCACGCAGCCCACGGGCGCCACCCTCCTCGGGCGGCACGGCGTCGTCGATCGCGTCGAGCACCACCGGCTCGTCGTCGTGCGGTCCGGGCCGTCGGTCCCTCGGCTCGCTCATCGGCTCACTCCCCCGGTCGCGCGCGCAGCTCGTAGCGCGGGTTGAACACCGTGCGGCGGCCGTCGACGAGGCACACCATGCCGTCCACCTTCAGCCGTCGTCCCGGCTCGATGCCCGCGATGCGGCGACGCCCCAGCCACACGAGGTCGAGCGCGCCCGAGCCGTCGTAGAGCTCGGCCTCGATGGCGGGGACACCCTCGCGCGGTCGCAGCGTCACCGAGCGCAGGACGCCGCTGACCCGTGCCCGCTGGCGGTGCGGCAGCGCGGCGACCGGGCAGCACCCGGGCACGCGCAACGCGTCGGCCCGCTCCTCGTCGGCCTCGATCTCCGCCCGGGAGGCCACGACCTTGCGGAACCTGTCGGTGAGGGTCATCCGATCTCCGTGATCTCCGGGCCACGCTCGGGGGGCGCCAGCCGCGGGTTCGCCGGCGGCGGGGGCGGCGGCGTCGCGCCGCCCGGCAGCTGCAGCGGGAGCAGGTCGCGCGGCGGCCGCGCGTCCGTGCCGCGCACGACGACGACCTGGCCGAAGAGCTCCTCGAGCCGCCCCGCGGCGTCGGGCTCGACGGCGGCGCGACCCGTGAGCACGCCGCGCACGAACCACCGCGGACCGTCGCTGCCGATGAAGCGCGCGGGCCGGTGACCCGTACGGCCCTCGGGGGTGCGCACCGGCAGCCGGGCGAGCAGCTCCCGACCGAACGGGCCGGGCAGGTCGTCCACGGTCCCGCCCTGCTGCGTGATGGACGCGGCGATCTCACCGCGGATCTCGTCCCAGATGCCCTCGCTGCGCGGCGCGGCGAACGCCTGGAGCTGCAGCGACGACCCCTCGAGCAGCACGGCCACGGCCGAGACGACGTTCGACGCCTTGTCGACCTCGAGGCGCACCTCCATGCCCTCGACCGACGGCAGCTGGATGGCACCGAGGTCCACCCGCGGCACGTCGGGGTGGGGTGCGTCGACGTCCCAGGGACCGCGCGCGTCGGGTGCCGGCAGCTCCGCGGCCTCGACGTCCTGCGTCTCGTCCTGCGGGGCGTCGGCCGGTGCGTCGGCCGCGCCGCCCTCCTTCGGGCCACGACGGAACAGACCCACTTCGCTTCCTCCGACCGGCGCTCGCGCGCCCTCGCCCTGCATCGACGTCCTCATGATCCTCAACGACGATCATGACGACAGTAGTTCCGCTCCCGGCCGGCGGCCGGGTCGCGATCACGCCGTGGACGCCCCGCCCGCGGCCGCCGCCCAGCCCCCGCTGGACCCGAAGCCCCCGGCGCCCCGCACCGAGTCCGGCAGCGCGTCGACCTCGACGAACGCCGCACGCTCGACGCGCTGCACCACCAGCTGGGCGATGCGGTCACCGCGGTGCAGCTCCACCGGGTGGTCCCGGTCGGTGTTGAGCAGCGTCACCGCGATCTCGCCCCGGTAGCCCGCGTCGACCGTGCCGGGCGCGTTGACGACCGTGAGGCCGTGGCGTGCCGCGAGCCCCGAGCGGGGGTGCACGAACGCCGCGTAGCCCACGGGCAGCGCGATGGAGACGCCCGTGGGGACCGTCGCCCGCTGCCCGGGCGCGAGGGTGACGTCCTCGCGTGCCACCAGGTCGGCGCCCGCGTCACCGGGGTGCGCGTACGCCGGGGCGGGCAGGTCCGGGTCGAGCCGCCGCAGCAGCACCGGGACGTCCGTGCCGGGCTCGTGCGGGGCGGGATGGCTGGTCGCTGTCACGGGGGCCGACCCTACCGTGGGCGCGCGCGACCCGCGCCACCCTGCGCCACACCGCGGCACAGCCGTCCGCCGGCCCCGCCGGGCAGCGCCCCGCGGCCCGCGACGCGGCCGTCCCGCACCGCGCGGGGGCCGCACGCGATGAGATCCTGGGCGCATGACCGCCACACCCGACCCCGGCACACCTCCCGAGCCGTCCGGCACGGACGACCACGCCCGCCGCTTCCGCGAGCAGCTGTGGCCCGGCCCCCTGGGCTGGGTCGCGGTCGTCGCCTTCGCCGTCGTTCTCGGGATCGCCTTCGTGCCCGTCGACACGCGGCTGGCCCTCGCGGCGGGGGTGCTCGCGCTGGGCGCCGGGCTGGCCGGTGCGGTGCTCACCACTCCCCTGGTCCGGGTCGCGCAGGGCACACTGCAGGCAGGCCCCGCGCGGATCCCGGTCGACGTGCTGGCCGCACCCCGGGTCCTCGACCGCACCGCGCTGCGCACCGAGCTCGGGCCGGCTCTGGACGCCCGCGCGTACGCCTGCCTCCGGTCGTGGATCGGCACCGCGGTGCGTGTCGAGGTCGTGGACCCGCAGGACCCGACCCCGTACTGGATCGTCTCGACGCGGCGCCCCGACCGGCTCGTCGCCACGCTGCTGGCGTCCGGCGCGCAGCCGGGCACCCGACCCGCCCCCGGCACGACGCCGGCCGGCCACCCCGAGGGGTGACCGGCCGGTCGGTGGTCGACGAGGCGCGTCGTCAGGCAGCGCACTCCGAGCAGACGGGCATGCCGTCGCGCTCGTAGGCGAGCTGACTGCGGTGGTGCACCAGGAAGCACTTCGAGCACGTGAACTCGTCGGCCTGGCGGGGAAGGACGCGGACGGAGAGCTCCTCGCCGGACAGGTCGGCGCCGGGCAGCTCGAAGCCCTCGGCAGCCTCCGTCTCGTCCTCGTCCACCACGCCCGAGTTCTTGTCGGAGCGCCGGGCCTGGAGCTCCTGGAGCGAGTCCTCGCTCAGGTCCTCCTCGGTCTTGCGCGGGGCGTCGTAGTCGGTTGCCATGTGTGAGCGTCACACTCCGTCTTCTGCAGCAGTGATCGTGGTACGCGGGATCAAGGCGCCACGTCAGCGTTTTGTTCCCGGCGCGGGTCGGATTCTGCATTACTTCCGGCCTGGATGCGAACAAGGACACGTGCCCATGTCCGCGGACATGACGCGCACCACTCGCCGGGCACCGTCGCCGCAGGTCAGACCGCTATCGCGGACCACCGTGACCACGGTCGCACACCGCGTCGCCGGACGGCTAGTCGGGGGCGTCCGCGTCCAGCCCCGCGAGCAGTGCGACCAGCTCGGCGACCCGCTCCGACGAGCCCGCGACCACCATGTCGGGCCCGGCCGGGCGGCCGCGCAGCCCCGTCACGACACCACCGGCCTCCGCCACCACCAGACCGGCGGCCGCGAGGTCCCAGGGCTGCAGCCCGCGCTCGTAGTACAGGTCGAGCCTGCCCGTGGCGACCTGGCACAGGTCGATGGCGGCGGCTCCCGCCCGGCGCACGTCACGCACCCGGGGCAGCAGCTCCGCCAGCACACGGGCCTGGGCGCGGCGCCGCTCGGCGACGTACCCGAACCCGGTGCCGAGCAGGCACCGGTCGAGCGGCGGTGCCGGAGCCACGACGAGCGGACGCCCGTCGAGGTGGGCACCCTGCCCGCGTCCCGCGGCCCACATCTCCCCCGTCGCCGGTGCGTGCACGCAGCCGGCGAGGACGGTCCACGCGCCCGGGGCGGGCTCGCCGAGGACCGCGGCGACGCTCACGGCGTACGCGGGCAGCCCGTAGAGGTAGTTCACGGTGCCGTCGATGGGGTCGACCACCCACGTGACACCCGACGTGCCGGCCACGTGTCCGCCCTCCTCCCCGAGGATGCCGTCGTCGGGTCGCAGCCGGGCGAGCTCGGCACGCACCAGCTCCTCGCTGGCCAGGTCCATGGCGGTGACGACGTCGACGGCGCTCGACTTGGTCGCGGCCACCCCGACGGTCTCGGGACGGCCGTCGTGCACCAGCCGGCCGGCGGCCACGGCGACCTGCCGGGCGACGGCCACGAGGTCGGCGACGAGCTGGGCGGACGGTTCCGCGGACGGTTCCGTGGACGGGGTGGCGGACGGGCCGGCGGGAGGCGTGCTCACCCCGCCATCCTGCCGCAGGCGGCCGCGCACCCCGCGCCGACGGCGTCAGCGGGCCCCGCCGGACCCGCTCCCCCGCCACGGTCCCGGGGCGTTGAGGCGGAACCGCAGCGCGGCGACGCGCAGCACGAAGACACCCGCGGCGACGGCGCCGAGGCCGACCCCGCCGGCCCATCCCAGGTGCCACAGCGCGACCACCGCGGCGGACCCCAGCAGGGCGGGGACGGCGTAGAGCTGCCGGTGGTGCAGCACGACCGGCACCTCGCCCGTGAGGAGGTCCCGCAGCATGCCGCCCCCGACCCCGGTGAGCACGCCCACCACGACGGCGGCCACCGCGGTGGTCCCGTACTCCAGGCCCTTCATGGTCCCGACCACCGTGAAGAGCGCCAGGGCGCCGGCGTCGAGGACGTTGATGACGCGGCGGGCACGCTCGAGCCGCGGGTGGCCGAAGTACATGACGAGCCCGCCGGCGAGCGCGGCCGCCATGAGGCGCAGGTCGCTGATGCCGACGGGCGGCACCGCACCGATCAGCACGTCGCGCAGCACCCCGCCGCCGAGACCGGCCGCCCAGGCGAGCACGAGGATGCCGAAGATGTCGAACTGCTTGCGCACCGCCGCCAGAGCGCCGGACATGGCCCCGACGAACACGCCGGCGACCTCCAGCAGCGGTTGGGCCAGCAGCTCGGGCGTCACACCCCCATCCTCGCGCAGGCCCGGGCGGCCGGCGGGACGCACGTCACGTCGCGGATGCCGCGGCGCACCGGAGCAGGTGCGCGCGTTCGCGGCCCGGAGATGGCAGGCTCCCTCCTGGAGCCCGGGGAGGTCGTATGGGTGAGCTGGAGCTGGTCGGTCTGCACGAGGACGGCGAGCACCTCGTCGTCGTCGCGCCCGACGGGCAGCGCTTCCGCCTGCGCATCGACGACCCGCTGCGGGCGGCGGTGCGCCGTGACCGGCCGCAGCTGGAGCAGCTGCGCGCCGAGCAGGCCGGGTCGCTGAGCCCTCGCGAGATCCAGTCGCGGATCCGGGCCGGCGCCACCGCGCAGGAGGTCGCCGACGCCGCGGGCGTGCCCGTCGAGTCCGTGCGCCGCTACGAGGGCCCCGTCCTGGCCGAGCGTGAGTACGTCGCGGAGCAGGCGCGCGGCACGCGCGTCGGGCGCGACTCGGGTGCCCCCCTGCTCGGCGACCTGGTCACGGACCGCCTCGCGGCCCGCGGCGTGGACGTCGGGTCGCTGGCGTGGGACGCCGCGCGCGAGGGCACGGGCCCCTGGACCGTCGTGGCGCGGTTCGTCGTCGACGACGGTCCGCGCACCGCCCGCTGGACGTACGACCCCGTGCGACGCGCCGTCGTCGCCGACGACGACGAGGCGCGCTGGCTCTCCGAGACCGAGATCGACGAGCCCGCGGCGCGGCGGCACCTGGCGGCCGTGCGGGACGTGGTGTTCGACCTCGAGGCGATGGGCGAGGTGACCCCCGAGGAGCCCGAGCCCACGCACGTGCTGCTCGACGAGCTGCGCACGCGCCGTGGCGTGCGCCAGCCCCTGGAGCTCGACGGTGACGACGAGGAGTTCGAGGGCTTCGGCCCGCAGCACGCGTTCGACTTCACGGCGGGCCCGGTCGACGACGGGGCCGTGACCGGCACGATCGACGAGGCGAGTGCGCCGGGCGCGCACCCCCGGGACGCCGACCCCGCGCGCGAGGCGGTCGTGCTGACGCCACCCCGCGGCGAGCGGACCTCCCCGCCGACCGGTGCGGTGCCGGCGACCCCCGCGGCGGCTCCCGCCCCGGAGACGCCCACCCCGGACGACGCCGCGGAGCCCCGACCGGGGTCCGGTGAGCGACGCTCCCGGCGCACGCGCGCCAAGGTGCCCAGCTGGGACGAGATCGTCTTCGGCGCCAAGCCGGAGTGAGGTCCGTGCGACGGCACCGTCGCACGGACGAGGCCCGCCGCTCGGCCAGGGCCCCGCACGCAGCCCTGCCCCGCTCAGGGAGCGGTGCCGCCGCGGCGGTCGCCCGCCTCGTCGTCGAACAGCAGGGTCTGCGCCGACGGGCCGGTGGCGCGGGCCACGCGCGCGGTCATGCGCCGCACGTGGTGACGGCGGCACAGGACCTCGTAGGCCACCTCGCCGGCCCCACCCGCGACGTCGCCGACGACGACCTGGTCGCCCTCGACGACCATGACGCCGTCCAGGGTGCGCGCGTTGTGGGTGGCCCGCGCCCCGCACCAGCACAGGGCCCGGACCTGGAGCACCTCCACCCGGTCGGCCAGCTCGACGAGGCGCGCCGACCCGGGGAACAGCCGGGCACGGAAGTCCGTCGTGATGCCGAAGGCGTAGACGTCGACGGACAGCTCGTCGACGACGCGGGCCAGCTGCTCGACCTGGACGGCGGTGTAGAACTGCGCCTCGTCGGCGATGAGGTAGTCGACCGGCCGGCCGCGCGTGCGCCGGGTCACGACCTCGGCCCAGAAGTCGGTGGTGTCGTCCACCTCGTCCGCCCGGCGCTGCAGACCCAGCCGCGAGGAGATCGTGGCGTTGCCCGCGCGGTCCTGCCGGGTGAACAGCACCCCGTCGCGGCCGCGTGCGGCGTGGTTGTGGTGCATCTGCAGCGCCAGCGTCGACTTGCCGCAGTCCATCGTCCCCGAGAAGAACACCAGCTCGGCCACGCTCAGCCTCTCCGTCGCACGGCTCGCCCGCTCACCGGTGCACCAGCAGCGGCACGAGCATCTCGCGGGCCGTCAGCGACCCGTGCACGCCCACGAGGGCGACGGACGCCGGCGTCTGCGTGCGGGAGTCGACCACCGTCGCGGCCCCGGTCATCGCGACGACCACGTCACCGACCACCGGGAGCACGCGCGGCTCCACCGGCCCGAACCACCCGGCCCCGACCGCCTCGTCGCGCGTGCGCACGACCGCGTCGTCGCCCAGCTCGTCGCGCCAGCGGGCGGCGACGGCACCGGGGTCGACGCCGTCGGCGACGTGCAGGTGCAGCGCGCGGGGCTCTCCCCCGGCGGTCGCGACGCCGTCGCCCAGCACCGGGTCCGTGCCCACGTCGCGCCGACGAGCCGGGTCGACGTCGACCATCCCGTGGTCGGCGGTGACGACCAGGAGCGTGTCGCGGGGCAGCGAGCGTGCCAGCCGCCCCAGCGCGGCGTCGAGCTCCGCGAGCGCCTCGCCCCACTGCCAGGAGCCCCAGCCGTGGTGGTGCCCGGTCTTGTCGACGTCGTGCCAGTACAGGTAGGCCACCCCGGGCTCGCGCAGCGCCCGCACCACCGCGTCGACGCGGTCGTCCAGCGACTCCGCGGCCGCGTAGCGCGCGCCGCGCAGGGCGGCACCGGTGAGCCCCGAGCCCTGGAACCGGGCCGGTCCGACGCTGGTGACCCGCACGCCGGCGGCACCCAGCTGCTCGAACACGGTGGGGTGCGGCTGCCAGCGGTCCGCGGGCGGCATGTCCGTCCAGGAGACGAGGTTGCCCAGGCGGCCGGTCTCGGGCACCCGCACGGTGTAGCCGAGCATCGCGGTGCGGCCCGGACCGCACCCGGTGCCGAACGCGGCGACCGCCGTCGCCGTGGTCGAGGGGAACGTGCTGAGCAGCGGCTGCGAGGACGCCAGCAGCGAGCGGAGGAACGGTGCGTGCCCACCGCGCTCGGCGAGGTTGAGGTGGCCGAGCCCGTCGACCAGCACCACGCAGGCGCGGGTCGCGGCCGGCAGCCCCAGCAGCGCCTGGGCGGGTGCGCCGTCGGCGACGTCGACCCCCAGCGAGGCCGCCACCGCGGGCAGCACGTGCCGCAGCGACGGCCCGTCGCCCGGGGTCACCAGCTCGTCGGGGTGCGGCAGGGCCCCGGCCCGCGCGGACACGCTCACCGCTGGGTCGTCGCCGCCGAGAGCGTGCGCCCGAACCGCATCGCGGCGAGCACCGCCTCGCGTCCCTCCGCCGCGGCGCTCACCCGCACCACCACGTCGTCGGGGGTGATCGAGCCGCTCATGCCGTGGTCGGCGTCGCACTGGGGGTCGCCGCACGACGCGGGCTCCAGGTCGACGCGGGACACGGCACCCCAGCCGATCGCCAGCGTCAGCTCCGAGGCGCCGTCGCCGGCGCGGTGCTCCTGCGGGTCGTTCATGACGTGCGTGAAGGCCACCGAGCGCAGCTCGCGCAGCGGCACCGCCTCGGTCGTCGCCTGGGCGCTGGCCGACGGGTGCTCGGAGTCCGCGGGGTGGTCGTCGACGTGGGTGACGACGAACCGGGTCGCGGTCAGCACGAGCACCGTGACGTGCCGTCGCACCTCCGCACCGTCGAACGTCGTCTCGGGGTGGACCAGGTGGGCGACGGTGTCCTCGCCGGCCAGGGCGAGCTCGAGGACCTCGCCGACGAGCTCCGGGTAGTACCCGGCACGGTGCAGGTCGTCACGCAGCGCGGTGGAGAGTGCAGGCACGCCACCATCCTCCCATCCCCGCGCGGGCGGGCCGGTCCGGCGGTGACGGGCGCGCCAGGGACGTCCCCCGGACGGGCTCACGGCCGCGCCAGCCGGCGGGTGGCGTCGGCGCGGTCGGCCGGTGCCACCGTGACGTACGCGCCGAGCACGGCGAGACCGTGCGGTGAGACGACCACCGGGTTGAGCTCGAGGGACCGCACGTCGGGCAGGGCGTCGGCGAGCACGGACACCCGGGCGACCAGGTCCTCCAGCGCCGCCACGTCGAGGGCCGGCAGCCCCCGGTACCCGAAGAGCCGGGGTGCCGCCCGCGGCGTGCGCACGAGCTCGGCGACGTCGACGTCCGTCAGCGGCGGCACCCGGTACGCCACGTCACCGAGGAGGTCGGCCGCGTCCCCGGCCACGCCCAGGCTGATGACGGGCCCGAACAGCGGATCCTCGGTGGACCGCACGACGCACGCGACGCCGTGCGGGGCCATCGCCTGCACCTCCAGGGGCGGCACGCCGGGTCCGGGGTCGTGCTCGCCCGCGAGCGCCAGGATGCCGGCGACGTCCGCGCGCAGCTCGGTCGCGTCGGCGACGTCGAGCCGCACACCGCCGAGGTCGGCCCTGTGCCGCAGCGCCGGCACGGTGGTCTTGACCGCGACGGGCCACCCCAGCGCGTCGGCGGCTGCGACCGCCTCGTCCGCGTCGCGCACGCGCACCGAGGGCCACACGTGGACCCCCGCGGCGGCCAGCAGCTCGGCGGTCTGGGCCGGGTCGAGCGGCAGCGGGGAGCCGTCGGTGGCGCCCGACGCGGCCAGCAGGCGCGCCACCAGGCGGGCCGCGGCGCGGGTGTCGACGCCCGCGGGCTGCACCGGGCGTCCCCGGTCGGCGGCGTGCCACGCGGCGTAGCGCGCGGCCCGGCCCAGGGCGAGCGCGGCGTCCTCCGGTGCCGCGTACGCGGGCACGGTCCACACCCGACCGTCCGGGGCGGCGGCCGCCAGGTCGGGCGTCACACCGTGCAGGTCGTGGATGCACGCGACCGTCGACTTGCCGGTGCGGGCCGCGGCACGGGCGACCTCCCCGGGCAGGACCGCGTCCGGCACCCCGAGGGTCGGGATGCGCAGGACGATCACGACGTCCACGTCGGGGTCCCCGTAGACCCGCTCCACGGCGTCGTGCACCTCGTGCGGCGACGCGTCCTCGGCGAGCAGCTCGACGCGGTCGGTCACGACCAGGCCGGCGGCGGCGGCGGCCTCCGCGACCAGGGCGGCCACGCCCGTGGAGGTCGCGAGCACCGCGGTGCGTCGTCCGCGCGGCAGGGGCTGGTGCGCCAGCAGCTGGACGACGTCCAGCATCTGGTGGACGTTGTCGACCCGGATCACGCCGGACTGGCGCAGCACCTCCTCCAGGGTGCGGCGGGGCGCACGGGTCGGCCGCACGGCGTGGCCCGGGGGCGCGACGTGGCCCGACCGGCCCGCCGTGAGGACGACCACCGGCTTGTGCGCCGCGAGCCGGCGGGCGATGCGCGAGAACTTGCGGGGGTTGCCGATCGACTCCAGGTACAGGGCCACGACGTCGGTGCCGTCGTCCTCGCCCCAGAACTGCATGAGGTCGTTGCCGGACACGTCGGCGCGGTGCCCCGCCGAGACGAGCTGGGCGAGCCCCAGGCCCCGGCGCTCGACCGCGCCCAGCAGCGTGACGGCCAGCGGCGCCGACTGGCAGAACAGCCCGACGCGCCCCGGTCGCGGCGGGCGCGTGGCCAGCGACACGTCCAGCAGGGTGCCGTCCTGCGTCGCGATCAGCCCGAACGAGGCCGGGCCGACCACGCGCATGCCGGCGCCGTGGGCCACGCCCAGCAGCAGGCGCTGCCGCGCGAGCCCCTCCGGGCCCGACTCGGCGAACCCGCTGGACAGCAGCACGAGCCCGCGCACGCCCAGCGCGCCCAGCCGGCGGGCCGCGTCGAGGACGCGCTCGGGGGGCAGCGCCACGACGGCGAGCTCGACGGGCCCCGGCACGTCGTCGATCCGCGTGTGGTGGTGCACCCCGTCCGCGTCGACCTCCGCCGCCCCGTCCCGGCCCTCGGGTGCGCCCACGGCGACCGCGTGCACCGTCAGCCGTCCGGCACGCGCCTGGTCCGCGAGCCCGTCGAGGACGCGCTCGGCCTGGCGGGCGGCCAGCGACCCGGCCGCCTCCGGTCCGGGTCCCACCACGACAACCGACCGCGCCGTGAGCAGCGCGCGCATCGAGCGCGCCTCGGCCCGGTGCTCCCGGTCCGCGGCGACGGCCAGCGACCGCTCGGTGGGGTCGATGTCGAACGTCACCTGCACGACGCCGTCCTCGGTGCGCTGGCGCACCTCGTACCCGGCCTCCTTGAAGACGGCCAGCATGCGGCCGTTCTGCGGCAGCACCTCGGCGAGGAAGTGCCGGACGCCTCGTTCGCGCGCCGCCGCGGCCAGGTGCTCGAGCAGCACGGAGGCCAGGCCCTTGCCCTGGTGGGCGTCGGCGATGTTGAAGGCCACCTCGGCGGTCTCGGGCTCGACCACGTCGTACCGCGCCACGCCGATGATGCGCTCGGGCGTGCCCGCCTCGGGCGACCCCGTCACGGCCACGAGGGCCACCCGGTCGACGTGGTCCACCGTCACGAGCCGCTCGAGGTCGCGCTCCGGCAGCCGGTCGAGCGACGCGAAGAACCGCAGGTACGTCGAGCGCTCGGACTGCGCGACGTGGAACGACTGCAGCGCGTCGGCGTCGTCCGGGCGGATCGGGCGCAACCGCGTGGTGGTGCCGTCCGTGAGGACGACGTCCGCCTCCCAGCCTGCCGGGTAGGGTGCGGCGGCGGACCCCGGCGCACCGGCCGGGTCCGGGTGCCCGTCAGGGGGGACGACGTCGGCCATGCCGCCAGGCTAGCGGCGCGGCTGCACCGAGGACGGACCCGGCGCGGCGACAATGGTCGTGGCGCGCGAACCGCCGGCACCCGCACGCCCCACCCGCACCGCAGCACCCGAGGAGCACACCAGCCCATGGCGCGTCGCCCCGCGACCCCCGACCTGCCGCCCGAGGACCTCGTCGAGCGGATCGTCGACGTCGACGTCACGACGGAGATGGAGGGGTCGTTCCTCGAGTACGCGTACTCGGTGATCTACTCGCGTGCCCTGCCCGACGCGCGCGACGGCCTGAAGCCCGTGCAGCGGCGGATCATCTACCAGATGGCGGACATGGGGCTGCGCCCCGAGCGGCCGTACGTGAAGTCGGCGCGCGTGGTCGGCGAGGTCATGGGCAAGCTGCACCCGCACGGCGACACGGCGATCTACGACGCGATGGTGCGTCTGGCGCAGCCGTTCTCCCTGCGCCTGCCACTGGTGGACGGGCACGGCAACTTCGGGTCGCTCGACGACGGCCCCGCGGCCTCGCGGTACACCGAGGCCCGGATGGCGCCGGCCGCGGTGGCGATGACCCAGGGCCTCGACGAGGACGTCGTCGACTTCGTCCCCAACTACGACAACAAGCTCAAGCAGCCGGGCGTGCTGCCCGCCGCCATCCCGAACCTGCTGGTCAACGGCGCGACCGGCATCGCGGTGGGCATGGCGACGAACATGGCGCCGCACAACCTCGTCGAGGTCGTCGCCGCGGCACGTCACCTGGTCACCCACCCCGACGCCACGCTCGAGGACCTCATGCGGTTCGTCCCGGGCCCGGACCTGCCGACGGGCGGCAAGATCGTCGGCCTCGACGGTGTGCGCGACGCGTACCGCACCGGCCGCGGCGCGTTCCGGACGCGGGCCACCGCGCGGATCGAGAACGTCACGCCACGCCGCAAGGGCATCGTCGTCACCGAGCTGCCGTACACGGTGGGCCCGGAGAAGGTCATCGAGAAGATCAAGGAGGGCGTGCAGTCCAAGAAGCTCTCCGGGATCTCCGACGTCGTCGACCTCACGGACCGCGCGCACGGGCTGCGGCTGGTCATCGAGGTCAAGACCGGGTTCGACCCCGAGGCGGTGCTGGGGCAGCTCTACCGGCACACGCCGCTGGAGGACTCGTTCTCGGTCAACAACGTCGCCCTGGTGGACGGGCAGCCGCGCACGCTCGGGCTGGTCGACCTGCTGCGGGTGTGGGTCGAGCACCGCCTCGAGGTCGTCCGCCGCCGCACGTCGTACCGCCTGACCAAGCGGCAGGAGCGCCTGCACCTCGTCGAGGGCCTGCTGGTCGCGATCCTCGACATCGACGAGGTCATCCAGGTCATCCGCACGTCGGACGACGCGGACACCGCGCGGGGTCGGCTGCGGTCGGTCTTCGACCTGTCGGAGCCGCAGGCGGAGTACATCCTCGAGCTGCGGCTGCGGCGGCTGACGAAGTTCTCGCGCATCGAGCTGGAGAAGGAGCGCGACGAGCTGATCGACGAGATCGCGCGGCTGCAGGCGATCCTCGGCGACGACGCCCTGCTGCGCACCGTCACCTCGGACGAGATGGCCGACGTCGCCGCGACGTACGGCACCCCGCGCCGGACCGTCCTGCTGGAGAGCGCCGGCGGGACGAGCCTCGCCGGCGCGGCGGGCGCACCGACCTCGGCCAAGGGCGCACCCGCGTCGCTGGAGATCCCCGACACGCCCTGCTGGGCCCTGCTGTCGGCCACGGGCCTGCTGGCGCGCACGTCCGAGGACGTCGAGCCCGCACGCGGTGACGGCTCGGTCCGCAGCCGCCACGACGTCATCGCCTCGGCCGTCGCGACCAGCGCCCGCGCCGAGGTCGGTGCGTTGACGTCGGCGGGGCGGGTGGTGCGCCTGTCGGTCCTCGAGCTGCCCACGCTGCCGCCGACCGACGGCCCGCCGTCGCTGTCCGGCGGGCTGCCGGTGGGCGAGGCGGTCACGCTCGACAAGGGCGAGCGCGTCGTCGCGCTCGTCCCGCTGGGCGCCGACGCTCCCCCGCTGGCGCTGGCGACCGTCCAGGGCGTCGTCAAGCGCGTGACGCCCGGCGACGTGCCGACCAAGGGCGACGAGTGGGAGGCCATCTCCCTCAAGGACGGCGACGCGGTCGTCGGTGCCGCCCTCGCGGGGGACGACGACGAGCTCGTGCTGGTCTCGTCCGACTCCTCGCTGCTGCACTTCCCCGGCGCCCAGGTGCGCCCGCAGGGCCGCGCGGCCGGCGGGATGGCCGGCATCAAGCTCGCCGCCGGCGCGCGGGTCGTGGCGTTCGGTGTCGTGCGCCCCGGGGACGACGCGGTCGTCGTGACGGTGTCCGGGTCGTCCGCGGCGCTGCCCGGCACGCAGACCGGCTCGGCCAAGGTGACCCCGTTCGCCGCCTACCCGGGCAAGGGCCGGGCCACGGGCGGCGTGCGCTCGCACCGGTTCCTCAAGGGCGAGGACACCCTCCTGCTCGCCCACGTGGGACCGGCGCCCGCGCGGGCGACCGGCTCCGGCGGCCAGCCGGTGGACCTCCCGCCGGTCGACGAGCGCCGCGACGGGTCGGGCGTCGCGCTCGCGGCACCCCTGCACGCCGTGGGCTGACGTCGGCCGCACCGCAGCGCCTACCGTGGTGCCGTGGCTGCCACGCTCGACCTGCCCCGGTCCGTCCTCCTCGCGCTGTGGCTGACGTCCGGCGGTGAGACCGACGCGGCCGTGCCCGCCGTCCAGCACGACGACGAGCCGCACACGGTCGACGTGGACGGCGAGCCGCTGACCCTGGCCGACTGGGTGCGCTGGCTCGGACGTCCCGTGGACGAGGCGGCCGCGCTGCTGCCCGTCCCGGGTGAGCCGGTCGCCGCGCCGCCGGCGGTGTCGGGGCCGGCCGTCGACGCCGGCGAGTGCGTGCTGCTGCGTGCCGGCACCCGGCTGCTCGCCGCGGTCCCGGACGTCCGGCGGTTCGGCTCGGACCTCGAACCGGGTCACCTCGTGACCTGGCGCGTCACCGCCGTGCCGGACTGGCGGACGGCCGTGTGGGCGCAGGTGGGCACGCTCGAGGACGCCGAGCGCGACCTGCGCCGCGGGCTGCTGACCGCCACGGAGGCGCTGGTGCAGCTCGGGGTCGAGCGGTGGCGCCCCGACGCCGCCGACGCCATCGCCCAGGTGCGCGACGGCGCGCTGCCCGAGCGACGGCTGCCGCGCCGGGTCGACGCGCAGCGCCTGCGGGTGCTGTCGAGCGCGGCACGGCTGCGCGGCATCGTGGCGCTCGCCGCGCAGGACGACGGGGGCGCGGTGAACACCTGGCAGGCCGACCAACGGGCCACCGCGCTGCGGGAGGTCGACCGCGTCGCGCGCCGCGCGATGGCGGCCGCCGCCACCGCGCTGACGCGCGACTGACGTCGCCGCGCCCGGGTCAGCCCCGCAGCACCGCGCGGTAGACCTCGAGCGTCCGCTCGCCGATCGCGTGCCACGAGAAGTGGTCCTCGACCCGCCGGCGCGCGGCGGCACCCCACTGCGCGGCCCGGCCGACGTCGGACACGGCGTCCGCGAGCGCGGCGCCCAGGTCGGCCACGAACGCGTCCGGGTCGACCGGTGTCCCGGTGCCGTCCTGCACCTGGTCGATCGGCACCAGCAGACCGGTGACGCCGTCGACGACCACCTCGGGGATGCCGCCCGTGGCGGTGCCGACCACGGGCAGGCCCACGGCCATGGCCTCGAGGTTGACGATGCCGAGCGGCTCGTACACCGACGGGCACGCGAACACGGTGCCGTGCGCGAGGACGGCCACGAGCTCGTCGCGCGGCAGCATCCGGTCGATCCACACGATGCCCGAGCGTCGCGTGCGCAGGTCCTCGACCAACCCCGTGACCTCGGCGAGGATCTCGGGCGTGTCGGGCGCACCGGCGCACAGCACGACCTGCACGTCCGTCGGCAGCGTCTCGACCGCGCGCAGCAGGTACGGCAGGCCCTTCTGCCGCGTGATGCGGCCGACGAACACCACCGCCGGGCGGTCGGGGTCGATGCCCAGGCCCTGCACCACCTCGCGGGCGCGGGCGACGACCTCCGGCGACGTGGGACGCTGCCACCCGTCGAGGTCGATGCCGTTGTGCACGACGTGCACCCGGCCGGGGTCGACCGCCGGGTACGAGCGCAGGATGTCCTCCCGCATGCCACCGCTGACGGCGATGACCGCGTCCGCCGCCTCGTACGCGGTCCGCTCCACCCAGGAGGACAGCGCGTAGCCGCCGCCGAGCTGCTCGGCCTTCCACGGGCGCAGGGGCTCCAGGCTGTGCGCGGTGAGCACGTGCGGGACGTCGTAGAGCAGCGCCGCCAGGTGCCCCGCGAGGTTCGCGTACCAGGTGTGCGAGTGCACCAGGTCGGTGCCGCCGTCGGCGGCGTCCCGGCCGATGCCGTCGACGATCGCCAGGTCGACGCCCATGGTGGCCAGCGCGGCGTTCGCCCCGGCCAGCGAGCCGGGCACCGTGTACCCGTGCGTGCCGGGCTCCGCGACGGGCTGGTCGAAGGCGTGCACCCGCACGTCGACGAGCTCGCGGAGCACGGCCGTCAGGCCGGCGACGTGGACGCCCGCGCCCCCGTACACGTGCGGTGGGTACTCGCGGGTCAGCAGGTCGACGCGCACCGGTGCCTCCAGTCGTGACCGGCCCGCCGCCGGTCGTCCGGGCGACACGCTAGCGCTCATGACGCCGCGCACCTCGCTGCGAGCACCGCGCGGCCCTAGGTTGGGTCCATGCCAGCGCCGCGTGTCCTCGCCATCGTCCTCGCCGGGGGGGAGGGCAAGCGCCTCATGCCGCTCACGACGCACCGCGCGAAGCCCGCGGTCCCCTTCGGCGGCATCTACCGTCTCGTCGACTTCGCCCTGTCGAACGTCATCAACTCGCACTACCTGCACGTGATCGTCCTCACGCAGTACAAGTCCCACTCGCTGGACCGTCACGTCTCCAAGACCTGGCGCATGTCGGCGCTGCTGGGCAACTACGTGGCGGCGGTCCCCGCGCAGCAGCGCGTCGGCAAGCACTGGTACCTGGGCAGCGCGGACGCGATCTACCAGTGCCTGAACATCATCGACGACGAGCGCCCCGACATCGTCGTCGTGGTGGGCGCCGACCACGTGTACCGCATGGACTTCTCGCAGATGGTCGACGCGCACATCGAGTCGGGCGCAGAGCTCACCGTGGCGGGCATCCGCCAGCCCATCGACATGGCCGACCAGTTCGGTGTCATCGAGACGGTGCCCGGCGACCCGGCGCGCATCGCGGCGTTCCGCGAGAAGCCGTCGGACCCCACACCGGTGCCCGGGTCGCCCCTGGAGATCCTGGCGTCCATGGGCAACTACGTGGCGAACGCCGACGCCCTGGTGCAGGCCGTCACCGTGGACGCCGAGGACGTGAACTCGCGGCACGACATGGGCGGCGACATCGTCCCGTGGTTCGTCGAGCGTGGCACGGCGGGCGTGTACGACTTCATCCGCAACGACGTGCCCGGGTCGACCGACCGCGACCGCGACTACTGGCGCGACGTGGGGACGATCGACTCGTACTACGACGCCAACCACGACCTGATCTCCGTCGAGCCGGTCTTCAACCTCTACAACGACGCGTGGCCGCTGTTCACGGGGTACACCGGCCTGCCGCCGGCCAAGTTCGTGCACGCCGGCGCGGGGCGCCTGGGGCACGCGGCGGACTCGATCGTCTCCCCCGGCGTCGTCGTGTCGGGCGCGACCGTGTCGGGGTCGGTCCTGTCCCCCGGCATCCGGCTGCACTCGTGGGCGCAGGTCACCGACTCGGTGCTGATGGACGGCGTCCAGGTCGCGCGGTACGCGCAGATCCACCGCGCGATCCTCGACAAGAACGTCATCGTCCCCGAGCGGGCGCGCGTCGGGCTGGACCACGAGCACGACCGGGCGCGCGGGTTCACGGTCACCGAGAGCGGGATCACGGTGGTCCCGAAGGGCACGGTCATCACCGACTGACGACGCGCCGCCGGTGCGGGCCGGACCGGCGGCGCACGTCAGGCGGACGGCGGCGCCCGTGCCCGGCCACGCCCGCTAGCCTGCGGGCGTGGAGACCCGCACGGCCGCTGCCCGCCTCGTCGTCATGGACATCGACTCGACGCTCATCACCGGTGAGGTCGTCGAGATGCTCGCGGCCCGGGCCGGGTCGCTGCCGCTGGTGGCGGCGATCACGGAGCGCGCCATGCGCGGCGAGATCGACTTCGCCCAGTCCCTGCGCGAGCGTGTCGCCACCCTGGAGGGTCTTCCCGTCACGGTCTTCGACGACGTGCTGGCGGAGGTCGAGCTGACCCCCGGGGCGGCGGAGCTGGTCGCCGAGCTGCAGGCCCGCGGCTGGCCGGTCGGGCTGGTGTCGGGCGGGTTCCTGGAGGTGGCACGCCCCCTGGCGGCGCGGCTCGGGATCACGCGGGTCCACGCCAACCGGCTCGAGGCCCGCGACGGCGTCCTCACCGGGCGGGTCGCCGGACCCGTCGTCGACCGGGCGGCGAAGGCCGCGACGCTGACCGCGTGGGCCACCGAGCTGGGGCTGCCGATGACGCGGACCGTCGCCATCGGGGACGGCGCCAACGACCTGGACATGCTCGCCGCGGCGGCCACCGGGATCGCGTTCAACGCCAAGCCCGTCGTGGCCGGTGCCGCCGACGTCGCGGTCGCCGGGCGGCTGGACGCGGTGCTGGCGCTGGAGCCGTTCGCCGCCTGAGCAGGGCGGGCGGCACCTGGTGCGCGCGCCGGTCAGGCCGGGTGGTCCAGGTGGACCAGCCGCAGGGCGCCCGGTGCCGTGCCCGTCCAGGGACCGTCGAGCTCGAGGACCGACCAGGCCGCCGTCGGCACGCCCACGCGGACGCGGGCCAGCACCTGCTCGTCGGAGCCGGGTCCGGCCAGCGTGGCCGCGGCGTGGGACACCGTCGGCTCGTGGCCGACGACCAGGACGGTGGCGGCGTCGTCCGGCACGCCCTGGACCACCGTCACCAGGTCGCCCGTGGACGCGTCGTAGAGCTCGTCGCTCACGGTGACCGCCGCCGGCGCCGCGCCCGCGGCGGTCAGCGCGGCCCGGGCGATGTCCCACGTCTGACGCGTGCGCAGCGCGGACGAGCAGAGCACGTGCGTGGGCGCGAGACCCGCGGCGGCGAGGGCGGCGCCCACGGCCGTGGCCTGACGCCGACCGACCAGGGCGAGGGGACGCCCGTGGTCGGGGACGCCACCGGCCGGTTCGGCCTTGGCGTGCCGCAGGAGGACGAGACGGTGCGGGGTCACCGCACCAGGGTGCCATCGCCCGCGGTGCGACGAGCCCACGCCGGCGGCGGGACGGACGTGACGTGCGTGACGCCCGGCACCGCACCTCCCGCCGACGCGCCGCCGCCGGTCGCCGTCGCGACCCGCCCTGCGGCGCTCACAGCCCCATGGCGTGCACACCGCCGTCGACGTGCACGATCTCCCCGGTCGTCGCGGGGAACCAGTCCGACAGGAGCGCGGCGACCGCACGAGCGGTGGGCTCGGGGTCGGTGACGTCCCAGCCGAGCGGTGCCCGCTCCGGCCAGCCGCCCTCCATCGACTCGAAGCCCGGGATCGACTTGGCGGCGGTCGTCCGGATCGGGCCGGCCGACACCAGGTTCACGCGGATGCCCGCGGGACCCAGGTCGCGCGCCAGGTAGCGGGCCGTCGACTCGAAGGCGGCCTTCGCGACACCCATCCAGTCGTAGACGGGCCACGCGTAGCGCGCGTCGAACGTCAGGCCGACCAGGGCCGAGCCGCGCGTCAGCAGCGGCTGCGAGGCCACCGCGAGCGACTTCAGCGAGTACGCGCTGACCTGCAGCGCGGTCGCGACGTCGGCCCACTCGCCGGCCAGGAAGTTGCCGCCCATGACCGACTGGGGTGCGAAGCCGATGGAGTGGACCGCACCGTCCAGGTGGTCCGTGTGCTCCCGCACGCGGTCCGCGAGCGCGTCCAGGTCGTCCTGCGACGTGACGTCGAGCTCCACCACGGGGGCAGCCTGGGGCAGCCGGCGCGCGATCACCTGGGTGAGTCGCATCTGGCGCCCGAACGAGGTGAGCACGACCTGCGCCCCCTGCTCCTGGGCCAGGCGTGCGACGTGGAACGCGATGGAGCTGTCGGTGAGGACGCCGGTGACGAGCAGGGTCTTGCCCTCGAGCAGTGCCATGGTCCACGTGCCTTTCGTTCGGAGGTGCGCGGGCGTCGTGCGCCCGCGCGGTGAGGTCGGAGGGAGGCTCAGTGCCCCATGCCCAGGCCGCCGTCGACCGGCAGGACCGCACCGGAGACGTACGCGGCGTCGTCGGACGCGAGGAACTGCACGGCGGCGGCGACCTCGTCGGCCTGCCCGAAGCGCCCGGCGGGGATCGTCCCGAGGTACGCCTGCTGCCGGTCGTCGGGCAGCGCCCGCGTCATGTCGGTGTCGATGAACCCGGGGGCGACGACGTTCGCGGTGATGCCGCGCCCGCCCAGCTCGCGGGTGATGGAACGTGCCATGCCGACGAGCGCCGCCTTGGAGGAGGCGTAGTTGACCTGACCGGGCGACCCGTACATGCCGACCACGGACGAGATGAGGACGATGCGCCCGCGGCGCAGCCGGATCATGCCCTTGCTCGCCCGGCGCACCACGCGGAACGCGCCGGTGAGGTTGACGTCGACGACGTCGGCGAAGTCCTCGTCGGTCATGCGCATCAGGAGCTGGTCGCGCGTGACACCGGCGTTGGCGACGAGCACCTCCACGGGTCCGTGCGCGGCCTCGACCTGCGTGAACGCGGCGTCGACCGAGGCGGTGTCGCGGACGTCGCCGATCACCTCGAGCACCCCGTCGGGGGCGCCGCCCGACCGGACGATCGTGGCGACCCGGTCGCCCGCCGCGACGAACCGCTCGGCGATGGCGCGGCCGATGCCACGGTTGGCGCCGGTCACCAGCACGCTGCGCGGGGCGCGGGCGGCGGCGTCGGGGGCAGGGGTCGTCTCGGGCGTCGTGGCTGGCACGGGTCACGACGCTAGCCGACGGCGACGGTGGGCACGGGGGTGCGCGCGGCCACGAGTTGCGGCCCCGGCGTTGTGGGAGACCCACAAACTGTGCGCCCCACCACGTCGCCCCGCCGGGCGTCCCGGGCACGCCTACCATCGGACGGTGAGGACTCGTCGTCGCGCCGCGCACCCGGGGCCGGAGGTGCACCGCATCACCTCGGCACCCGAGGCGCTGGCCGACGACCTCGCCCGTCGCCAGCGGCGGTACCTGTGGCAGATGGGCGTGCGCGTGCTGTGCTTCGTGGCCGCGGGCCTGCTGTGGTCGCACGTGCCCACCGCGGTGTCGATCGCGCTGATCGCCGCCGCCGCGGTGCTGCCGTACGTGGCCGTGCTGCTGGCCAACGCGGGACGGGAACGACGCGACGAGCCCGGCGTCTACTACGAGGCGCGGGAGATCGGCGGCGCGCCGCCGCACGACGAGCTGGGAGATGGACGGTGACGATGGCGACGCCCCCGCAGGGTGCCGTGCCCGACGTGGTCGGGGAGCTCGTGTGCAGCGCACGCGGCTGCCGCGCCGAGCCCGCCTGGGGCGTGCTGTGGAACAACCCACGGCTGCACACGCCCGAGCGGCGCAAGGTGTGGCTGGCGTGCGAGGCGCACCGCGAGCACCTGACCGAGTACCTGCGGGTGCGGGACTTCCTGCGGGACGTCGTCCCCGTCGACGAGCTGGAGCGGTCGGACCCGTGAGCCTGCTGCACGAGGACGGGACCGCGGCCGGCGACCGGGGGGCGACGGACGACGCCGGGGCGGGCGCCGCGCCGGCCGTGCCCCTGACGGCCGGCGACCTGCGCGCGGCCGCGCGACGCCGGGCCGTCGGGCTGGTGGTGCTCGCGGTCGCCGTCGCGCTCACCTGCACGTTCCTGGGCCGTTGGCAGTGGCACCGGCACGTCGCGCGCGACGCCGCGATCGCGGTCGTCGAGGCGAACTACGCGGCCTCGCCCGTCGACCTCGCCGACGTCGTCGCGGACCCCGACGCCCGGCTCCCGGAGGCCGACGCGTGGCGCTCGGTCGAGGTCCGCGGCCGGTACGTGGCGGACGCGGCGGTGCTGCTGCGCAACCGCCCCGTGGTGCCCGGCACGCCCGGGTACCACGTGCTGGTCCCCCTGGTCGTGCAGGACGCGGCACCGGGCGCCTTCGGTGCCCCGGTGGACGCCGGGCGCGTGCTGGTGGTCGACCGGGGCTGGGTGCCGACGGGTGCGGACGGCTCGGTCGACGTCGACGTGCCCGCACCGCCGGCCGGCGACGTCACGGTGACCGTCCGGCTGCGGCCGGGTGAGCCGGCGAGCGCCCGCAGCGCCCCGGACGGCCAGGTGCAGGCCATCTCACCGGCCCAGGTGCTGGCGGCCGCCGGCGTGGACGGTGAGCCGTACGCCGCGTACGGCGGGCTGGTGCGCGAGGTCCCGGGCGCCGACGAGCCGCTCGGTGCGCTCGCCGCACCGAGCACGGACCCCGGCTCGCACCTGTCGTACGCGTTCCAGTGGTGGGTGTTCGCCCTGGGGGGCCTCGTCGCGTTCAGCGTCGCGGCACGCCGCGAGTGGGCGGCGGCCGGTGCGCTCGGGGCCGGTGCGCTCGGGGAGGCGGCAGCAGGCCCGCGCCCGCCCCGACCCCGCCGCGCGCGCGGCCGGGACGAGATCGACGAGGACGCCGAGATCGAGGCGCAGCAGCGGCGCGACCTGCAGGCTCAGGCCAGCGCGATGAGGTCCAGGTAGTCCTGGCTCCACAGGTCCTCGTCGCCGTCGGGCAGCAGCAGGACCCGCTCGGGCTCGAGGGCCGCGACGGCGCCCTCGTCGTGGCTGACGAGGACCACGGCCCCCTGGTAGCCGCGCAGCGCCGCGAGGATCTCCTCGCGGGACGCGGGGTCCAGGTTGTTCGTCGGCTCGTCGAGCAGCAGCACGTTGGCGCTCGACACCACGAGGGTCGCCAGCGCGAGCCGCGTCTTCTCCCCGCCGGACAGCACGCGGGCGGGCTTGTCGGCGTCGTCGCCCGAGAACAGGAACGACCCGAGCACCGAGCGCACCTGCGTGTCGGTGAGGTCCGGGGCCGCGGTGCGCAGGTTCTCCACGACCGTCCGCGACAGGTCGAGCGTCTCGTGCTCCTGCGCGTAGTACCCGAGCTTCAGGCCGTGGCCGGCCTTCACCTCGCCGGTGTCGGGCTCCTGCAGGCCGCCGAGCATGCGCAGCAGCGTCGTCTTGCCGGCACCGTTGAGGCCGAGCACGACGACCTTGCTGCCCCGGTCGATGGCCAGCGAGACGTCCGTGAAGACCTCCTGCGATCCGTACGACTTCGACAGCCCCTCGGCCGTCAGCGGCGTGCGGCCGCAGGGCGCCGGGTCGGGGAACCGCAGCTTGGCGACCTTGTCGTTGACGCGCACCGCGTCGAGTCCCGACAGCATGCGCTCCGCCCGGCGCGCCATGTTCTGCGCCGCGACCGCCTTGGTGGCCTTCGCGCGCATCTTGTCGGCCTGGGCCAGCAGCGTCGCGGCCTTCTTCTCGGCGTTCGCCCGCTCGCGGCGCCGACGCTTCTCGTCGGTCTCGCGCTGCAGCAGGTACGCGTCCCAGCCCAGGTTGTACTGGTCGAGCTGCGAGCGGTTGGCGTCGAGGTGGAACACCTTGTTGACGGTGGCGCGCAGCAGCTCGACGTCGTGGCTGATGACGACGAAGCCGCCCGGGTACGACTTGAGGTAGTCCCGCAGCCACACGATCGAGTCGGCGTCGAGGTGGTTGGTGGGCTCGTCGAGCAGCAGCGTGTCCGCACCCGAGAAGAGGATGCGCGCGAGCTCGACGCGGCGGCGCTGACCGCCGGACAGCGTGCCGAGCTCCTGCCCCAGGACACGGTCGTCGAGGCCGAGGGCCGCCGTGATGCGGTGGGCCTCGCTCTCGGCCGCGTAGCCACCGGCCGCGGTGAATCGCGCCTCGAGCCGCGTGTACCGGTCCATGGCCTTGTCGCGCGTCGCGTCGTCGGCCGAGGCCATCGCACCCTCGGTGTCGCGCATCGACGCGAGGACCGCGTCCAGACCGCGGGCGGACAACACACGGTTCATGGCGAGCTGGGTCAGGTCGCCGGACGCCGGGTCCTGCGGCAGGTAGCCGACCTCACCGCCGCGCGAGATCGTCCCGCCCGTCGGCTGGGTCTCCCCCGCGAGCGTCTTGGTCAGCGTGGTCTTGCCCGCGCCGTTGCGGCCGACGAGCCCGATGCGGTCGCCGGAGGCGATCCGGAAGGTCGTCGGTTCCAGCAGGACGCGGGCGCCGACGCGCAGCTCGACGCCCGAAGCGGTGATCACGGGGTGGTTCCTCGGTTTCCTACGAGAAGACCGGGCGGGTTCTGGCCCCCGGCACAAACGCCGTCCATCGTACCCAGCGCTAGCGTGGCCGGGGGTCGGGCTCCCGACCGCACCGGCGTCGTCGCACGCCCGCCTCCGGGCGGACGGCCCGACGACCGTCCACCTCACCGGCGGGAGACGCCCATGTCCAGCCCTTTCCCGCACGACGACGGCGCGCGCACCGTGACGCCCGTGCCCGGCCCGGTCGTCGCCGAGGTGCTCGGCGACCCTCCTGCACCGCGCTCCGTGCGCCGGACCAGCACGGACGTCGCCCTCGTGGCCACGTTCGCGGCGTTCGTCGCCGCGTGCGCCCTGGTGCCGGCGATCCCGACGGGGGCGGGCGTGCCCGTCACCCTGCAGACGTTCGGCGTCGTCGTCGCGGGCCTCGTGCTCGGCGCCCGGCGCGGGTTCCTCGCCGTCCTGCTGTACCTGGTCGTGGGCCTGGCCGGGGTACCCGTCTTCGCCGAGATGACCGGCGGCCTCGGTGTGCTGGGCAAGCCGTCGGTCGGCTACCTGCTGGCGTTCCCCGTCACCGCGGCGGTCGCCGGGTGGCTCGGCTGGCTCGCGCTGCGCGCGCGCCCGGCGTGGCGCTACCCGCTGCTCGTCGCCGCAGGCCTCGGCTCGTCGTTCCTGGTCACGCACCCCGCCGGGATCGTCGGGCTGATGACGCGGCTCGCGGTCGGCCCCGCCGAGGCTCTGGCCATCGACGTCGTCTACTGGCCCGGTGACGTGGTGAAGAACCTGCTCGCCGCGGGTGTGACGCTGGCCGTGCTGCGCGCGTTCCCCGACCTGCGCCGCGGCCGGCGCACGGCGTGATCGAGCTCGACGCGGCCGAGGTCACCGCCTGGTCCCCCGACCCGGCCGGTGGCCCGGACCGCGTCGTGCGGCTGCTCGGGCCCGTCACGCTGCGGCTCACCGAGCGGCGCGTGGCCGTGGTCGGGGCCAACGGCTCCGGCAAGTCGACGCTCGCCCGCCTGCTCAACGGGCTGGTGCTGCCCTCGGCCGGTGCGGTGCGCGTCGACGGGCTCGACACGGCCGCCGACGGCCGCGCCGTGCGGCAGCGGGTCGGCTTCGTGTTCACCGACCCCGACGCGCAGATCGTCATGCCGACGCCGCTGGAGGACGTGGCGCTGTCGTTGCGTCGCACGGTGCCGGACGCCCGCGAGCGCGCGTCACGTGCCCTCGACGTGCTGACCCGGTTCGGCCTCGCGCAGCGGGCGCACGTGTCGGTGCACGCCCTGTCCGGCGGGCAGCGCCAGCTCCTCGCCCTGGCCGCGGTGCTGGCGACCGAGCCGGCCGTGCTGGTCTGCGACGAGCCGACCACGCTGCTCGACCTGCGGTGGCGCACCCACGTGGACGCGCTGCTCGCGTCCCTGGCGCAGCAGGTCGTCGTGGTGACGCACGACCTGGAGGCGGCCGCGCGTGCCGAGCGCGTGCTCGTGGTGGACGACGGCCAGGTCGTCGCCGACGACGCGCCGGGGCCCGCCCTCGCCCGCTACCGGGAGCTCATGGGCGCACGCGCCGCCGAGGCCGTGCCGTGAGCGGGCCGCCACGATCCCGGACCCGGCGCGGCCCGGGGGGTCCCCGGTGAGCGCGGGACGGCCGCAGCGCGTGCCCTGGGCCGGCCCGCTGGGCCTGCACCGTCCCGGGACGAGCCCGGTCCACCGCGCGCCCGCAGGGCTCAAGCTGGTCCTGCTCGCGGCGGTCGGCGCGGTCCTCGTCGTCCGCACCGGACCGGTCGTGGCGGCCGTCGGGCTGCTCGTCGTGATCGCGCTCGGGGTCGTGGCCCGCACGCCGTGGCGGACGTCGACACGCGGGCTGGTGCCCGTGCTGCTCACGGCCGCCGCCCTCGGCGGGTACCAGACGTGGGCGCGCGGTGCGGCGTACGGCGCGGAGGTGGCACTGGACCTGCTGACCCTGGTGCTGGCGGGCACCCTGGTGACGACGACGACCCGCGCCGACGACCTGCTGACCGTGGTCGCGCGGGCCGCGCGCCCGCTGCGGCACGTCGGGCTGCCGCCGGAGACGGTGGCGCTCACCGTCGGGCTGTTCCTGCGCACCGTCCCGGTGCTCGTGCGGGTCACGGGCGAGGCGCGGGACGCCGCCCGGGCACGCGGGCTGGAGCGGGACCCCCGGGCGGTCGTCGTGCCGGCGGCGGTGCGGATGGTGGGGCACGCGCGGACGACGGGCGACGCGCTGGCGGCGCGCGGGCTCGGGGACTGAGCCCGTACCGGCAGGTGCGCGCGGGGCGGCGCGGCGCGTGTCAGGTGCCGGGTACCGCCGCCGGGTCGCCGTCGGTCGGCAGTGGGCGGGCGAGCCGGCCGGTGCGTCGCAGCCACCGCTCGAGCGGCAGCGTGACCAGGGGCGGCACCGCGGCGGCCAGCGCGATCCCCGCGACCCACCACGGCCAGCGCAGCCGCACGGCGGCGACCAGGGCGACGACCGTGTAGAGCAGGAACGCCCCGCCGTGCAGGCGCCCGAAGACCGCCACGCCGAGCTCGGTGGTCTGCGTGACGTGCTTGAGGACCATGCCGACGAGCAGGCCCGCCCACGTGAACGCCTCCACGAGCGCGACGACGGCGAACAGGCGCCCGACGGGACGCACGGGAGCGGTGTCGGCAGGCACGGACGGGGACGCGGCCGGGACGGACGGCGCGGGGGTGGACGCGGGCATGCGGTCGCTCCTGGGGTCGGGGGTGGCCGCGCCCATGCTGCCCCACGTGCGGGTGCGGGCGGGAACCGGCCCACGGTGCGGCCCGTTACGGGGTCATGACGACACGGGACGGTCGCGCGGACGGCATGACGGGGCAGGGCTCGGGCGGACGGGACGCCGCTCGCCGCGCGGCGGTCGAGCGCGCCGCGCGCGGGGTCCTCGCGCACGGCGGGGGGACGGTGGACCGGCCGGTCCACGGCGACACCCTCCCGCTGGCCTACGTCCGTACCGCTCCGCGCGGTGACGCCCCTCCGCTCGTCGTCGTGCCGGGCGGCCCGGGGCTCGCGTCCGTGCTGCCCTACGTGGCGTTGCGCGCCGAGGCCACCCGCCGCGGGCTCGACGTCCTCATGGTCGAGCACCGCGGGATCGGTCTGTCACGCCGCCTGCGCGGGGGCGACGACGTGCCGGGCGAGGCCGTCACGGTCGCCGCGGTCGTGGACGACCTCGCGGCGGTGCTGGACGCGGCAGGCGTGGAGCGTGCTGTCCTGCTCGGGGCGTCCTACGGGTCGTACGTCGTCCAGGCCTTCGGCACGCGCCACCCCGACCGCGTCGCCGGGATGGTCCTCGACTCCCCCGTCCTGGCCCCCGCGGACGACCTCGCCGCGTGCCGCGCGCACCGGCGCCGCCTCCTGTGGGACGGCGACCTGCGCGCCGATGACGACCCGGCCCTCGTCGGCGTGGCCGAGGCGGTCCGCTCCCTCGCGGACGAGGTACCGGCGGCCGACCTCGCCCACGTCGTGCAGGTCGTGCACGAGTTCGCCGGCCCGCAGGTGCTGCACCGCCTCCTGCTCGCCCGGCGTGCCGGACGGCTGCGGGCGGTGTGGGACCGGGTGGCGACGCTCGGCAGCGGCGAGGTGGCGGGCGCCGGACAGCCGTTCGTCATGGAGCCGGACCTCGTCGCGGGGATCATGGACGACGAGCTCGGGTACGCGCTGCCGCCGGACGGTGGTCCCCTCGACCCGCAGCTCGCGTTCGCCGACGCGGCCGCGCGGCACGAGGGCGGCGGTGGCGGCTCCCCGGCCGCCCCGGTCGACCTGCCGGCGGCGCTGCCGACGTTCACGTGGCCCGTCGCGGTCCTCTCCGGCGACCGCGACCTGCGCACGCCCCGGCCCGTCGCCGAGCGGGTCGTCGGGCTCGCCCCGGACTCCGTCCTCGTCCCGCTCGCCGGCACGGGCCACAGCGCGCTGGACACCCACCGGGCCGCCGCCCTGCTCGCCGCCCGCGCGGTGGCGGCCGGCGCGGCGCACCGGTTGCCGGACCTTGCCCCTCGACTTGCCGCCCTGCCGCGGCGCGGTCCGTCGCGGCACGTGGGGACGGCGCTCGCGGCGGTCGTGCGGGCGACGACGCGCCGCCCCTGACACGCTGCCGCGCACGGGCTCCCGGACCACCGTCCAGCGCCGCCGCGCGCGTGCGTGACCTCGGGGCTAGCGTGTGCGCGTGACGTTCAGCGAGGGTGGCAGGTTCGAGGGCGGCCGGGTCAAGCGCCACGGGCGCGGCGGCACCGCGGTGGCCGGTGGCGGCCTCGTCGGGATCATCGCCCTGGCGATCTTCCTGTTCACCGGCCAGGACGTGTCCGGGATCCTCGGCTCCGGGCAGGGAGGCGGCGCGAGCCAGCCCGTCGAGGAGGTCGGCGAGTGCACCGCCGAGCAGGCGAACGCCGATCCCCTGTGCCGGTACTCCGCCACCCTGGAGTCGCTGGACGTGTACTGGGCGGCCACGGTCCCCGCGGGGACCGCCTTCGCACCTCCGTCGGGCAACGAGTTCACGGACGGCGTCGCGACCGGCTGCGGCCAGGCCTCCGCGTCGACCGGCCCGTTCTACTGCCCGGCCGACCAGGGCATCTACCTGGACGTCGCCTTCTTCGACCTGCTGCAGCAGCAGCTCGGCGCGCAGGGCGGGCCGCTGGCGGAGATGTACATCTACGCCCACGAGTACGGCCACCACGTCCAGCACCTCACGGGCGTGTTCGACTCCGCCGACCGCAGCGGCGGCGGCGCCGAGTCCGACTCGGTGCGGGTCGAGCTCCAGGCCGACTGCTACGCGGGGATGTGGGTCGGCGACGCCGCCACGCGGGAGGACCCCGAGACCGGCGTCACGTACCTGCAGCCGCCGACGCGCGAGGAGCTCGCGCAGGCGCTCGACGCGGCGGCCGCCGTCGGCGACGACCACATCCAGCAGCAGTCGGGCGGCGTGAACCCCGACACGTGGACCCACGGCTCCAGCGAGCAGCGGCAGACGTGGTTCACCACCGGCTACGAGCAGGGCTCGCTCGAGGCGTGCGACACGTTCGCGACCGACAGCCTCTGACCGGGACCCGTCCGACGACGCACGGCCGCCCCCTCACCTGGTGGTGAGGGAGCGGCCGTGACGCGGTGGGTCAGATGTTGAAGCCCAGGGCCCGCATCTGCTCGCGGCCGTCGGGCGTGATCTTCTCCGGGCCCCACGGCGGCATCCACACCCAGTTGATGCGGAAGCCGTCGACGACGCCCTCGAGCGCCTGGGCCGACTGGTCCTCGATGACGTCGGTCAGCGGGCACGCCGCCGACGTCAACGTCATGTCGATGACGGCGGTGTTCGTCTGGTCGATGACGACGCCGTAGACGAGGCCGAGGTCGACGACGTTGATGCCGAGCTCGGGGTCGATGACGTCGCGCATCGCCTCCTCGACGTCCGCCGCCGTGGCGGCACCGGTCGTGGGCGCGCCGGTCGCGGGCACGGGCGTGGTCTCTTCGGTGGTCATGCGTCCTCCGTCGTACGGGCTCCGGACAGGATGAGGGCGTCGGCCAGCGCGACCCAGCCGAGCTGGGCGCACTTGACGCGCGCGGCGTAGCGCGAGACGCCGGTGAACGCCGCGGCGTCCCCGAGGATCTCCTCGGCGTCGTCACCGATGCCCGCGCCCTGGGACTGCATCAGGTCGCGGAACGTGGCGGCGAGCCGGTCGACGGTCGGCAGGTCCTGCCCCACGACCAGGTCGTGCAGGACGGACGCCGACGCCTGCGAGATCGAGCACCCCTGGCCCTCCCAGGCCACGTCACGCAGCACGGGGACGTCACCGCTGGTGTCGACGTCGACGTGCATCGTGATCTCGTCGCCGCAGGTCGGGTTCACCTGGTGCGAGGTCGCCGCGCACGTGCCGTGGTCGGCCACGGCCACCCCGACGGCCGTCGCGCCGGCCGGCAGGCCCCTGCCGTGCGGGTGCTTGGCGTGGTCGAGGATGACCTGCTGGTACAGCTGCTCCATGGCCGAGCTCACGCGGGCCTCCCGTCCGTCGTCGTGTCCTGCAGACCGAAGAACGTCCGGACCCCCGCCAGGGCTTCCCGGAACGCGGCGACGTCGTCGTCGGTCGTGTAGACCCCGGCGCTCGCGCGGGCCGTCGCAGCCACGCCGAACCGGCGGTGCAGCGGCTGCGCGCAGTGGTGTCCGACGCGCACCGCGACCCCCGCGTCGTCGAGCACCTGGCCGACGTCGTGCGCGTGCACGCCGTCGACGACGAACGACACGGCCGCGAGCCGGTCGACGTTCTCGGTGGGGCCGATCACGCGGACGCCGGGCACGGACGCCACGGCGTCGAGCAGCAGCCCCGCGACGTGGTGCTCGTGCGCGGCCACGGCCGGCATCCCGAGCTCGGCGAGGTACTGCGCCGCGGCGCCCAGCGCCACGGCCTGCGAGACCATCTGCGTGCCCGCCTCGAACCGCTGCGGCGGCGGGGCGTAGGTCGTGGCCTCCATCGTGACGACCTCGACCATCGAGCCGCCGGTGGTGACCGGCGGCATGGCCTCGAGCAGCTCGCGCCGGCCGTACAACGCACCCACGCCGGTGGGGCCGTACATCTTGTGGCCGGAGAACGCGGCGAAGTCCACACCGAGGGCGTGCAGGTCCACCGGCAGGTGCGGCACGGACTGGCACGCGTCCAGCACGGTCAGTGCCCCGACCTCGCGGGCCCGGGCGACGAACGCCTCGACCGGCGTGACCGCACCCGTGACGTTCGACGCGTGCGTGAAGGCCAGCACCCGCGTGCGGTCCGTGACCACCGTCGCGAGGTCCTCGGTGCGGATCCGTCCGTCGTCGTCGACCCCCAACCAGCGCAGGGTCGCCCCGGTGCGGGCCGCGAGCTCCTGCCACGGCACGAGGTTCGCGTGGTGCTCGGCCTCGGTGACGACGATCTCGTCACCGGCGCCCAGTGCGAACCGCCGGGCGGCCTCTCCCCCGCGCCCCAGGGACGCGTTGGACATCGCGTACGCCACGAGGTTGATCGCGGCAGTCGCGTTCGACGTCCACACGAGCTCACCGGGCGACGCGCCGACGAACCCGGCCACGCGCGCCCGGGCGTCCTCGAAGGCCTCGGTCGCCTCCTCGGCCAGCTGGTGCGCGCCGCGGTGCACGGCGGCGTTGCGCCGGACGTAGAAGTCCTGCTCGGCGTCGAGGACGACCTCGGGCTTCTGCGACGTCGCCCCGCTGTCGAGGTACACCAGGCGGCGGCCGTCGCGCAGCGTCCGCTCCAGCAGCGGGAAGTCGGCCCGCACGGCGGTGAGCTCGGCGGCGGACAGCGTCGGGCCACCGAGGTGGCCGGCCGGGACGAGCGGCTCGAGCGTGCTGGTCATGTGTCCTCCGGACGGGCGGCGGGCGCCCGCGGGTGCGTGCGACGAGATGGTCGCCCCGGGGGGGGCGGCCGGTGCGGCGGCCGCCGGGTGGGACCCGGCGGCCGCCGCGACGGGCTCAGGCCGAGGTGCCGGCCGTGAGGAAGCGGTCGTAACCC
Organism: Cellulomonas sp. KH9; assembly: GCF_900114185.1. Lineage (GTDB taxonomy): Bacteria > Actinomycetota > Actinomycetes > Actinomycetales > Cellulomonadaceae > Cellulomonas. The sequence goes on along the minus strand of NZ_FOSE01000002.1, from coordinate 23,655 downwards.
TCGTTCTCGAGGCGCTCGGCCAGCTCCGGGCCGCCCTGCTCGGCGATCCGGCCGTCGACGAAGACGTGCACGAAGTCCGGCGTGATGTACCGCAGGATGCGCGTGTAGTGCGTGATGAGCAGGACGCCCACGTCGCCACCGGCCTTGACCCGGTTGACCCCCTCGGACACGACGCGCAGCGCGTCGACGTCCAGGCCGGAGTCGGTCTCGTCGAGGATCGCGAAGCGCGGCTTGAGCAGCTCCATCTGGAGGATCTCGTGGCGCTTCTTCTCACCGCCGGAGAAGCCCTCGTTGACGGAGCGCTCGGCGAAGGACGCGTCCATGCGCAGGTCGTCCATCGCGGCGCGCACGTCCTTGACCCACGTGCGCAGCGGGGGCGCCTCGCCGGCGATGGCCGTCTTGGCGGTGCGCAGGAAGTTCGACACCGAGACGCCCGGGACCTCGACGGGGTACTGCATCGCGAGGAACATGCCCGCGCGGGCACGCTCGTCGACGCTCATCGCGAGGACGTCCTCGCCGTCGAGCAGCACCGTGCCCGACGTGATCTGGTACTTCGGGTGCCCGGCCAGCGAGTACGCCAGCGTGGACTTGCCGGACCCGTTCGGGCCCATGATCGCGTGGGTCTCACCGCTGTTCACGGTGAGGTCGACGCCGCGGAGGATGGGCTTGGCGCCCTCCTTCGTCTCGACGCTGACGTGCAGGTCGCGGATCTCCAGGGTGGACATCTGGGGGTACTCCTCGCAGTTTCAGAGCGGCGCGTCGACGTCGACGAGCACACGCTCGCCGTCGACGGTCACGGGGTAGACGGGGACGGGGCGGATCGCGGGCGGCGACAGCGGCTTGCCGGAGCGCAGGTCGAACCTCGACCCGTGCAGCCAGCACTCCACCGTGCAGTCCTCGACCTCGCCGTCGGACAGGGAGACGGCACCGTGCGAGCAGACGTCGCTGATCGCGTGCCAGTCACCGGACTCGTCGCGGACGACGGCGACCTCGACGGGTCCCGCCTCGCCCTCGAGCTCGACGCGGAGCGCACCGGCGACCGGGACGTCCGCGGTGTAGCAGGCCAGCTGGGCGCTCATGCACGCTCCGGGGCGGCCGCGGCCTCGGATCCCTCGACCTGGGGCACACCGAGGATCTCGCTCATCGACTTCTCGAGCTCGGCGTCGATCGCGGCGACGAGCCGCTCCTCGACCTCGGGCACGCCGATCTCGTGGATGAGCTCGGCGAAGAAGCCGCGCACGACGAGGCGGCGCGCGTCCGTCTCGGGGATCCCGCGGGCGCGCAGGTAGAAGAGCTGCTCGTCGTCGAACCGGCCGGTGGCGCTGGCGTGGCCGGCACCCTCGATGAGACCGGTCTCGATCTCGAGGTTCGGGACCGAGTCCGCGCGCGCGCCGTCCGTCAGGACGAGGTTGCGGTTCAGCTCGTACGTGTCGGTCCCCTCGGCGGCCGCGCGGATCAGCACGTCGCCGACCCAGACGGTGTGGGCGCCGACGCCCTGCAGGGCGCCCTTGTAGGTGACCCGGGACACGCAGTTCGGGACCGCGTGGTCCACGAACAGGCGGTGCTCCTGGTGCTGGTCCGCGTCCGCGAAGTACAGGCCGAGCGCCGTGACGGACGCGCCCTCGCCGACGAACTCGGTGTCGGGCGTGATGCGGACGACGTCGCCGCCGAGCGTGACGACGATGTGCTTCACGGTCGCGTCGCGCCCGATCCGCACCCGGTGGCTGGCGGCGTGGACCGAGCCGGCCGCCCAGTCCTGCACCGACACGACCGTCAGGTGGGCACCGTCCTCCGCGACGATCTCGACCGTCTCGGTGAGGTTGGCGTGCCCGACGTGGTCGAGCACGACCACGCCCTGGGACATCGGCTCGGCGTGCACCAGCAGGTGCGCGGCGGTCGGCTCGAGGGGGGCCTCCGCCAGACCGGCGCCCTCGATGCCCTCGACGACCACCGACGTGACCTTGGAGGACACCGACTCGCGGGGCAGCGTCACGACCGTGGCACGGTCGAACGACGCCCACGCGGTCGCCGCGGCACGGTCGCCGGGCTTGCCGGCGGTGCCGAGGCGCACGTCGTCGCGGTCGACGATCTCGACGCGGACCTCGGGCGCCTCGACGACGGTCGTCAGGACGCCGCGGCCGCTGAGGACGCCGTCGGTCGCCGCGGCGAACAGGCCGGCGAACCGGTCGACGGGCGCGAAGCGCCACTCCTCCTCGCGCCCCGTGGGCACGGGGAAGTCCGCGACGTCGAAGCTCGTCGGACGCGACGCGCGCGACGCCTCCGGGACGATCCCGCCGTGCGTGTGCGCGCCGTCGGCGGTCGCACGGGAGTGGTCCGTCGAGAGGCCCTCGGTGGGGACCTGCTCGTTCGTGGTGGTCGACATCAGCCGACGGCCCCTTCCATCTGCAGCTCGATGAGGCGGTTGAGCTCGAGCGCGTACTCCATGGGCAGCTCACGGGCGATGGGCTCGACGAACCCCCGCACGATCATGGCCATGGCCTCGGTCTCGGTCATGCCTCGGGACATCAGGTAGAACAGCTGGTCCTCGCTGACGCGGGAGACCGTGGCCTCGTGGCCCATCGACACGTCGTCCTCGCGGACGTCGACGTACGGGTACGTGTCGGAGCGCGAGATCTGGTCGACGAGCAGGGCGTCGCACAGCACGTTGGACGCCGAGTGCTCGGCCCCCTCGAGGATCTGCACGAGCCCGCGGTACGACGTGCGACCGCCCCCGCGCGCCACCGACTTCGACACGATGGACGAGGACGTGTGCGGCGCCGCGTGCACCATCTTGGAGCCCGCGTCCTGGTGCTGGCCCTCGCCGGCGAACGCGATCGACAGCGTCTCGCCGCGGGCGTGCTCACCCATGAGGTAGATCGCCGGGTACTTCATGGTGACCTTGGAGCCGATGTTGCCGTCGACCCACTCCATGGTGGCGCCCTCGGCCGCGGTCGCCCGCTTGGTCACCAGGTTGTACACGTTGTTCGACCAGTTCTGGATGGTCGTGTACCGCACGCGGGCGTTCTTCTTCACGATGATCTCGACGACCGCGGAGTGCAGCGAGTCCGACTGGTAGATCGGCGCGGTGCAGCCCTCGACGTAGTGCACGTAGGAGCCCTCGTCGGCGATGATCAGCGTCCGCTCGAACTGGCCCATGTTCTCCGTGTTGATGCGGAAGTAGGCCTGCAGCGGGATCTCGACGTGGACGCCCGGCGGCACGTAGACGAACGACCCGCCGGACCACACGGCGCTGTTGAGCGCGGCGAACTTGTTGTCGCCCGGGGGGATCACGGAGCCGAAGTACTGCTCGAAGATCTCCGGGTGCTCGCGCAGACCCGTGTCGGTGTCGAGGAAGATGACGCCCTGCTCCTCGAGCGACTCCTGGATCTGGTGGTAGACGACCTCGGACTCGTACTGCGCGGCGACGCCCGCGACGAGACGCTGCTTCTCCGCCTCCGGGATGCCGAGCCGGTCGTACGTGTTCCGGATGTCCTCGGGCAGGTCCTCCCAGCTGGTGGCCTGCTTCTCGGTGGACCGCACGAAGTACTTGATGTTGTCGAAGTCGATGCCCGACAGGTCCGCGCCCCACCAGGGCATGGGCTTCTTCTCGAACAGCCGCAGCGACTTCAGACGCGTCTTGAGCATCCACTCGGGCTCGTTCTTGAGCCGCGAGATGTCGCGCACGACGTCCTCGGACAGGCCGCGCCGCGCGACGGCGCCGGCGACGTCCGGGTCGTGCCACCCGTAGGTGTAGTTGCCGATCGAGGCGATGGCCTCGTCCTGGCTCATCGGCTCACCGGTCGCCGGCCGGGTGGCCGTGTCGTCCGTGGGTGCGCTCATGGTGTCGGTCCTTCCGTCGAGTGCACGGGGGCTGGGGAGGGCTGGGGGGTCGGTGGTCGGGCGTGCCGACGGTCCGGCGGCCGCGCGGGGTGGTCGGGCGCCTCGTCGGCGTCCGGGGGCGATGACCTGCCGCCACCGGCGGGGATGCTCGTGGTGCACACGTGGCCACCCGAGCCGAGCGTGGACAACCGCTGCACGTGCACGCCCAGCATCCGGCTGAAGGCGCGCGTCTCGGCCTCGCACAGCTCGGGGAACTGCGCGGCCACGTCCTGGACGGGGCAGTGCCCCTGGCACAGCTGCACGACGGCGGTCCCGGGCACGGGGCGCGCCGACGCGGCGTAGCCGTCGTCGGCCAGGGCTCGTGCGAGGGCCCGGGCGCGGGCCGTGACGTCCTCGCCGGCGGCGTCGACGACGCCCGCGTGCCGCGCCTCCAGCTCGGCCACGCGGTGCTCGGCGAACTGCTGGACGGCGCGCGGGCCGGCTGCGTCGGCGAGGAAGTGCAGGGCGTCGGTCGCGATCTCCGCGTACCGCTGGGTGAGGGCGGCCTGGCCCTGTCCGGTCACGACGTAGCGTCGCGCGGGCCGGCCGCGGCCGCGCGTGCCCGCGGGGCCGACGTGCACGGCCACCTGGTCCGCCAGCTCGAGGGCCTGGAGGTGCCGGCGCACGCCCGCGGCGGCGAGGTCGAGCGCGGACGCGAGGTCCGCGGCGCTGACCGGGCCGTCGGAGGCGACGAGCTGCAGGATCCGGCGGCGGGTGGAGGCGTCGTGCTCGCTCGCCGCGTCGGGGCTGCGGTCGGCGTCGGCGCCACGGTCGGCGACGGGTGTGGACCCGGCCATGCAGCACCTCCCCGCGACGTCGGCACCCTCGACCCGCCAGAGCCGTCGGTGTGGGCACGACTGCACCCGATATCGGCAACATCCTTGTTGCCGAAATCCATCCACGCAAGCAAGGCGAGCCTTGGTGACGTGCACCTCGCACGTGGCGCGGAGCGGGCGTCGCAGCGCGGGAGGGCTACACGGTGGCGCGCGCCCGAGCCGCCGGACCCGTGCCGCCCGTCGCGGGGCCGGGGTCACCGGCCGCACGCGCGGACGCCGCCGCGAGCGCGATCCGGCTCGCCCCCACCTGGTCGCCGGGAGCGCCGTCCCGCGTGCGGCGCTCGAGCGCGGAGGAGAACAGGTGCACGGCTTCCGCGTACCGGCCGGTGCCGTAGCGCACGCGCCCCTGCCCCTGGTCGGCGAACGCCAGCACCGCCGAGCAGTCCCGGCGCGCGACCTCGTCGACGCCGGGGACCACGGCCGCCGCCTGCGCGGCACGGCGCACCGCGTCGACCACGGCGTCGGCCGCGTCGAGCAGGCCCCGCCGGTGCAGCACCTGGGCGAGCCGCAGCAGGGGTCGCCACGCGGCGGCCGGGACGGGTTCGGCCGCGGGCAGGTCGGCGAGCGCCGCCGGTCCCCCGTGGCGCGCCACGTCCGCCCACGCGAGCCGCTCCGCGGCGGCCAGCGCCCCGAGGATGCGCAGCCAGACGACCCGCTCGGCGTCGCCCGGCGGCCCCTGCCTCTCGAGCCGCTCCACGTGCTCCCACGTCGCCGCGACGTCCTGCGGGACCTCCCACAGGGTCGCCGTGTCGATGCGGTACGTGACCACGGGCAGCTCCTTCGACAGTCACGGGGCACGGGGACGCGCGGGACGATCCGGGCAGATCGCCCCGTGCGCACACCGTAGGGGGCGGCGGACGACGTCCGCACGGCCCGTCCACCACCAGGACAGCGCCGCCAGGGGCACCCGCCGCCGGCACCGGTGCGAGGCCTGCGAGCGCCTAGACTCGCGCTCCGTGCCCCGCTCCCCTGCCGTCGAGGTCCACGGCCTCGTCAAGAGGTACGACGGACGTACCGTCGTCGACGGCCTCGACCTGACGGCCGACGCCGGCCGCGTCACCGCGGTGCTGGGGCCCAACGGCGCGGGGAAGACCACGACGGTCGAGTGCTGCGAGGGCCTGCGGTCCCCCGACGCCGGGACCGTGCGCGTCCTCGGCCTCGACCCCGTCGCGGACGCCGCGGCGCTGCGGCCCGCCGTCGGCGTGATGCTGCAGGACGGCGGCCTGCCGACGGGCGTGCGGGCGCAGGAGATGCTCGAGCACGTCGCGCGCATGTACGCCCGGCCGCTCGACACGGGTGAGCTCGCGGAGCGTCTCGGCCTCGGCGCGTTCGCGCGCACCACCGTGCGCCGCCTGTCCGGGGGGCAGCGCCAGCGGCTCGCGCTGGCCGTCGCGGTCGTCGGGCGACCCCGTGCGGTGTTCCTCGACGAGCCGAGCGCGGGCATGGACCCGCAGTCCCGGCTGGCCGTGTGGGAGCTCGTGCGCGAGCTGCGCGACGGCGGTGCGGCGGTCATCCTCACGACGCACCTCATGGAGGAGGCCGAGGACGTGGCCGACCAGGTCGCCGTCGTCGACCACGGGACGGTGATCGCCCGCGGCACCGTGCCGCAGCTGCTCGCCGCCGGCGTCGACCGCGACGGGACCGCGACGCTCGTCGTGGACACCGCGAGCGACGTCGACCCGACCGGGCTCGCGGCGCGGCTCGGTGGCCGCTTCACCGTGGAGCGCCGCTCCGGGACGTCGCTGGCCGTGAGCGGCCCGGTCGCGCCCGGCACGGTGGCCGCCACCACCGGGTGGCTCGCCGAGCAGGACGTGCTGGTCACGCGCCTGGACCTGGGCCGCCGCACCCTCGAGGACGTCTTCCTCGACCTGACCGGACGGAGCCTGCGATGAGCGTGCCCGACGCCCCCGCGACACCGCTCGCCGACGGGCCGGCCGCGGCACCGCCCGCCCGGCGGGTGCTCGCGCAGGCGGCGTTCGAGGCGCGCATGATCCTGCGCAACGGCGAGCAGGTGCTGGTCGCGGTGGTCATCCCCGTGCTCGCCCTGGTCGGCCTCGTCCAGACCTCGTTCGTCGCGCTGGACACCGACGGCATGAGCCGGGTCGACTTCCTCACGCCCGGCGTCCTCGCGCTGGCCGTCATGACGGCGTCCTTCACCTCGCAGGCGATCGCCACGGCGTTCGACCGCCGCAACGGCGTCCTGCGCCTCATGGCGACGACGCCGCTGGGGCGCGGCGGGCTGCTCGCGGGCAAGGTGCTCGGCGTGCTCGCGGTCGAGGCCGTCCAGGTCGTGCTCATCGGAGCCGCCGCCCTGGTGCTCGGGTGGCGGCCGGACCCCGCGGGGGTCCTGCTCGCGCTCGTCGGCGTCGTCCTGGGGACCGCGGCCTTCACCGCGCTGGCGCTGCTGGTCGCGGGGACCCTGCGGGCCGAGGCGGTGCTCGCGCTGGCCAACCTGCTGCTGCTCGTGCTCGCGCTGGGCGGCGGCGTCATCGTGCCGGCGGACCGCCTGCCCGGGCCGCTGGCGACGCTCGCCGCGTGGCTGCCGTCCGGCGCCCTGGGCGACGTGCTGCGCGGTGCGCTGGTCGACGGTGCGCTGCCGCTGGTCCCGGTGCTCGTGCTGGCCGGGTGGACCGCCGTGCTCGGCACCCTGGCGGCGCGGCTCTTCCGCTGGCACTGAGGCGACCGGCGGTGCCGCCCGGCACGATGAGACGTACACCGCACGGCCCGGTCGCGCCGGGCGCACCGCGGGGCCACGACCGCCGCCTACCCTGGACCCCGTGACCGGCACGATGCCCTCCCCCGACTCGACGTCCCAGCGCGAGGACGGGCGCCCGCCCGGGTCACCCCGGCGGGTCGTCGCCCTCCTCGACCGCCTGCGCCCGGGCTGGACGCAGCGCGCGGTCGTCGCGAACCTCGTGGCGCAGATCGGCATCGTCGTGACGGGCGGCGCCGTGCGACTCACGGGCTCCGGGCTCGGGTGCTCGACGTGGCCGTACTGCGAGCCCGGCCGGTTCACGCCCGAGTTCCACGGCGAGATGACGATCCACCCGATCATCGAGTTCGGGAACCGCACGCTCACGGGGGTGCTCCTCGTCGTGGCGCTCGCCGTCGCGCTGCTGGCGGGGCTCGACCGCACGCGGTCGCTGTCCTACCGCAGGCTGGCCTGGGCGCCGCTCGTCGGCGTGCTCGTGCAGGCGGTCGTCGGCGGGATCACCGTGCTCATCGACCTGCACCCGGCGATCGTGGGCTCGCACTTCCTCATCTCCGCCGGGCTCATCGCCGTCTCCGCGTGGCTGCTGGTCCGGCGGCGCGAGGGCGACGGCCCGGTCGTGCCGGTCGTCGACGAGCGCGTCCGCACGCTTGCCCGTGGCCTGGCGGTCCTGGGCGCCGTCGTGGTGGCGCTGGGCGTCGTCGTGACGGGGGCCGGACCCCACTCCGGGGACGAGGAGGTCGGGTACCGCTTCGCCGTGGACCCGTACGCGGTGGCGCGGGTCCACGCGCTGTCCGTGTGGGCGTTCGTCGCGACCCTCGCCGTGATCCTGGTGCTGCTCGCCCGCGCCCGCCGCGTCGCGGGTGCCGGGTCGGGCGGCCCGGCCCGCGCCCTGCGCTCGGGACTGGTCCTGATGGTCGTCACGCTCGCGCAGGGGCTCGTCGGGTACGTGCAGCTGTTCACCGGGCTGCCGATCGCCCTGGTGAACCTGCACATGCTCGGCGCCGGCGTCCTGATCGCCGCGATCGCGTCCTTCCTCGGGACGCTGCGCCGCCGCGCGGCCTGACGAGAGCACGGCCAGGACGGCACGAGCGCCGACGTGACGAGGGGCGGGGCCCGTCCGGGCCCCGCCCCTCGGCGGTCGTTCGTCCACACGGGGCGCGGTCGGGTCAGACGGGCGTCACCTCGGTGAGACCCGACCAGCCGGCACCGCGCGCGGCCACGGCCGCGAGGACGCCGACGACCGTGGTCGGGCAGTGCAGCCGACCGGCCATCACCCCCGCGACGACGTCGTCCAGCGGCACCCAGACGGGCACGATGTCGGCCTCCTCCTCGCCGCGCACGTAGCGCTCCGCCTCCGGCACGGGCGACAGGTCCCGCGCGAGGAAGATCGTGATGCGCTCGTCGGACCCACCGGGCGACGTGAAGTACTCCGCGAGCCGCCACCACCGGCCGGCCACGAGGTCCGCCTCCTCGGCGAGCTCACGCGCGGCCGCCGTGACGAGGTCCTCGTTCTCGACGTCCAGCAGACCCGCGGGCGGCTCCCACAGCACGTGACGCACCGGGTGCCGGTACTGGGAGAGCAGCAGCACGCGGTCCTCGTCGTCGAGCGCGATCACCGCGACGGCGCCGGGGTGGTCGACGTACTCGCGCACGACGTCGCCGTCGTCCAGGCGCACCGTGTCGGACACCAGGTCCCACACGCGCCCGTCGTGCAGCAGGCGGTGCTCGACGACCTCCCGCTCGCGCGGGAGGTCGACGAGCGCCTCGCCGCTCACGCGCCGGTCCGCGCCGCGAGCGCCGCGCCGACCAGGCCAGCGAACAGCGGGTGCGCACGCGTAGGACGCGACTTGAACTCCGGGTGCGCCTGCGTCGCGACGTAGTACGGGTGCTCCTCGCGCGGCAGCTCGACGAACTCCACGAGCGAGCGGTCGGGCGAGACGCCGGAGATCACGAGACCGGCGGCCTCGAGCTTGTCGCGGTACGCGTTGTTCACCTCGTACCGGTGCCGGTGCCGCTCCGAGACACGCTCGGTGCCGTACACCTCGGCGACGACGGAGCCGGGCAGCAGCGCGGCGTCGTACGCGCCCAGGCGCATCGTGCCGCCGAGGTCGCCCTCGCCGCCGACGATCGCCAGCTGCTCCTCCATCGTGGCGATGACGGGGTGCGGTGAGCCCGGGTCGAACTCGGAGGACGACGCCCCCTCGAGCCCGGCGACGTTGCGCGCGTACTCGATGACCATGCACTGCAGACCCAGGCACAGGCCGAGCGTGGGGACCTTGCGCTCCCGCGCCCAGCGCAGCGCGCCGAGCTTGCCCTCGATGCCGCGCACGCCGAACCCGCCGGGCACGAGCACGGCATCCACGCCGCCGAGCGCCTCCTGGGCACCCTCCGGGGTGCGGCAGTCGTCGGACGGCACCCACCGGATCGTCACGCGTGCGTCGTGGTGGAACCCGCCGGCGCGCAGCGCCTCGGTCACCGAGAGGTACGCGTCGGGCAGGTCGATGTACTTGCCGACGAGCGCGATCTCGAGCTGGTGCGCGGGGGCGTGCACCCGGGTGAGCAGCGCGTCCCAGCCGCTCCACTCCACGTCACGGAACGGCAGGCCGAGCCGCTGGACCACGTACGCGTCGAGACCCTCGGCGTGCAGCACGCGCGGGATGTCGTAGATGCTCGGCGCGTCCTTGGCGATCGCGACGCTGTCGACGTCGACGTCGCAGAACAGCGCGATCTTGCGCTTGATCGACTCCGGCACCTCGCGGTCCGCGCGCAGCACGATCGCGTCCGGCTGGATGCCGATGCTGCGCAGCGCCGCGACGGAGTGCTGCGTGGGCTTGGTCTTCAGCTCACCCGACGGGCCGATGTACGGCAGCAGGGACACGTGCAGGAAGAACACGTTGTCGCGGCCGAGGTCGTGGCGCACCTGGCGTGCCGCCTCGAGGAACGGCTGCGACTCGATGTCGCCGACGGTGCCGCCGATCTCGGTGATGATCACGTCGACGTCCTCGGACGCCTGCGAGCGCATCCGGCCCTTGATCTCGTCCGTGATGTGCGGGATCACCTGCACGGTGTCGCCGAGGTACTCGCCGCGGCGCTCCTTGGCGATGACGTCCGAGTACACCTGCCCGGTGGTGACGTTCGCCGAGCCGACCAGGTCGACGTCGAGGAACCGCTCGTAGTGGCCCACGTCCAGGTCGGTCTCGGCACCGTCCTCGGTGACGAAGACCTCACCGTGCTGGAACGGGTTCATCGTCCCGGGGTCCACGTTGATGTACGGGTCGAGCTTCTGCATCGTGACGCGCAGACCGCGCGAACGGAGAAGTCGACCGAGGCTGCTGGCCGTCAGGCCCTTGCCCAGAGAGGAGGCCACGCCCCCCGTGACGAAGATGTGCCGGGTCAGGGAGTCCGACCGCCCGGAGAGTCGATGCGCGCGTTCCATCACGGGCTTCCACCCTACCGGACCCGACGCCCGACCGGGACGTGGGAGCACCCGAACGTGGCGCGCCGTGCGTCACGTCGGGGTCGGACCGGTCCGTCCGGACGGCGCGGGGTCGTCGGACGTCGCCCCCGGCACCGGTGCGCGCTCGACGCGCACCACACCGGTCAGCGTGCCGCGGTCGAGCAGTGCGACCGCGGCGGCCACCGCCGTGACGGCGACGACCGCGCCCCCTCCGGCGGCCGCCGTCGCACTGAGCGCGCCGTCACCCACCACGTTCATCACCGTGGTCGCGACGCCGCGGCCGGCGACCGCCCCGAGCACCCCGCCGCCCACCGCGACGACAGCCGTGCGCCCCAGACCGGCGAGCGCGGCACCGCCCGCGGCGTGCCGGAGCGCGAGGACCGCCACGACACCGCCGAGCGCCATGCCGAGCGACGTCGCGAGCCCGATGGACCGGAGCACGGCCGTCGGGTCCTCCGGGTCCCCCAGCACGACGAGCAGCGGGACGGCGAGCGCGACGGCACCCCACCCGACGACGTTCGTGAGGATCGCCGCGCGCGGCCGCTCCACGGCGTAGAGCGTGCGGGACACGTGGAACATCACCGCGAGCCCGACGACCCCCGCGGGCATCCACGTGAGCAGGATGCTCATGGCCTCGGCGAGCCCGTCACCCTCGCCCGTCGCGAGGTCCGCGAAGACCCGGGCCACGCCGCTGCCGCCCGCGACCACCGCCGCCGCGCCCAGCGCGCCCACGGTCAGCACCGCGCGCGTCGTGACGGCCGACGTCGCGGCGAACCGCGCGCGGTCCCCCGTCGCGGCGTGCGCCGCCACGCGCGGGAACGTCGACGTCGCCAGGGGGACGACCAGGACCGCGTACGGCAGCAGGTACACCTGCTGGGCGTAGACGACCGCGGAGAAGCCGCGCCCGTCGTGGGGCAGCAGCTCGTTGGCGACGTACCAGATGACGAGGACCGAGAGCTGCTGGGCGGCGACCGACCCGACACCGGCGAGCGCGAGCGCCCGGAACCGGGGGCCCGCGTCGTCCGGGAACCGCAGCGTGGGACGCATCCGCACGCCGAGCCGACGCACGGGCAGCAGCACCGGCAGCAGCATCGCGAGAACGCCCGCCGTCGTGCCCCACGCGAGCAGGTCGATCGCGCCCGGCACCAGCGCCGTCGGGTCGGACGTCTCGCCGTCCGCGAGCGCGCCGTACACCACGAAGGTCGCGATCAGGACGAGGGAGTTCAGCACCGGGGCGAACGCCGGCCAGAAGAACCGGCGGTGCGCCTGCAGCACGCCGTACAGCAGCACGGTGAGCCCGTACACGGGGACCTGCACGGAGAAGACCAGCACGAAGTACCGCACGGTCGCCGCCAGCACGGGGTCGTCCCTGCTCGCGACCGCCGCCACGACGCCGCTCAGCGCCGCGAGGAGGACGCCGAGCGGGACCAGGACGAGCAGGACCCACCCGAGCGCCGCCGACACGAGGCGGTCGATCTGCGCGCGGTCGGCGCGTGCCACGGGCGCGGCCAGCAGCGGCACGACGGCGCCGGCGAGGGCCCCACCGGCCGCGACCTCGAAGAGCACGTTGGGCAGGAGGTTGGCCGCGTTGTACGCGTCGGCGATCGCCTCGTGCCCGACGGTCCCGTTGAGGACGAGGGTGCGCACGAGCCCGAGCACCCGGCTGAGGACGGTGACGACCGCGATCATCGCCGCCGCGCCGAGCAGCCCCTGGACGGCGCTGCGCAGACCCGCACGGGTCATGGCGTCGCGCCCACGCCCGCCCGGGGCGCAGCGGGGCGCCGCCCCCACGCGTCGATCTCGCGCAGCACCGGCGTGCGCTCGATGACGCGGGTGAAGCTGACCCGCTCGCTGACGAGGGTCAGGCCGACGACGCCGGCGAGCGCCGCGAGCCGCACGGGGCGCGGCGCACCGAGCACCAGCGCCGCGCCCAGCGCCGCGCCCAGGGCGTTCGCCCCGGAGTCGCCGAGCATGTCCGTCTCGGCGAGGTCGGCCTCGACGGCGGTCGAGGCCGCGCCGAGCACCGCGCACGCCGCCACGCCACCGCCGGTGCCCACGAGCGGCGCCGCCGCCAGGGAGACGGCCTTCAGGGCACGTCCCGGGCGCAGGTCGAGCAGGTTGACGAGGTTGGCGGTGCCGGCCACCAGTGCCGCTGACGCCAGGGTGTCCACCGCACGGGCGGCAGGACGGGTGGCGGCACCGCCGCCGGGCGGGGCCAGCGCGGCCGCCGCGAGGGCGCTCGCCCCGATGCCGAGCACCTTCAGCCCGCCGGTGGTCAGGTGCCCGCGCGCGAGGGCGCCGAGGTGCCCGCGCAGGCCCTTGGCACGCGTCCCGGGGTCCTCGCGCAGGTCGTCGACCAGGCCGAAGGCACCGGCGCCCAGGACGGCCGTCGCGGTCGCGGCTGTCGCGCGCAGACCGCCCGCGCCGGCGAGCGCACCGGCGAGGACGCCGACGGCGACCGCCGGACCCTCCAGCAGGCTGACGGGCTCACCGCGGTGGTTGGTACGCGTCCACGTCGCGGCGCCGCCCGGCGGCTGCCAGTCCAGCCCACCGCGCGCCGCGGCCGTGACCGCGGCGGCGACGAGCGCGGCCGCGGGCCGGCCTGCGCGGCTCATCCCTCACCGCCGGCCGGGTCGGGCACCTCGCCCTGCGCGCCGGCGTCGTCGGTCTCGGGCACGACGGGCGTGCGGTCCACGGGCGGGAGCTGGACCGCCGGCGGCAGCGTCTCCAGCCCGTCCCCGTAGCCGTAGTGCCCGGGCTGGTCGGCGATCGCGGCGGCGAGCGCGAGCGGCACCACCACCTGCCCGCTGACGATCGCGACGTCGGCGACGGTGGTCACGGTGTCGGCGAGCGCGTCGTCACCGCGCACGGCGGCGACCAGGTCGTCGCCGTCCGTCCCGGTCCCGGCGACGACGGCCCCTTCGGAGAGCCGCTGGGCCGCGGCCGCCAGCGCGAGCTGGGCGTCGAAGGTCACGGGCGTCGGCGCGGCCGTCGCGTCGCTGTCCGCCGGCTCGGCCGGCGTACCGGCGACGACCACCACGGCGTCCGCCGGGCGGGTCACGTCCTGGGCGTACGACACCAGCGGCCGGTCACCCGCCGCGAGCACGTCGAGCAGGGACGATGCGTTCTCCGACAGCGTGTCGGGCGCCGCGGAGTCGGCGCCGACGAGCCCGGAGACGAGCGCCTCGGCGAGCTCGGCGTCCGCACCGGCGTCGGCTGCCGGCGGCTGGTCGAGGTAGGACATGACCGTGCCCGCCAGGGTCCGGCGGTACGTCGCCATCGCGGGGTCGGTCCACGCCTCGTCCACCGTCACCGTCGCCGAGATCTCGGCACCGGCCTGGGTGAACCGCTCGACGAGCGCCGCGACGTCGTCCTCGGGGACGTCGTCGACGAGCACCAGCGCGACGCGACGGTCGGTCAGGGCGCCCGCGAGCAGGCGCTCCCCGGAGGCGGAGGCGAACGCGTTCGCGGCGGCCAGGTCGCCGCCGGTGCGGTCCAGCTCGGATCGCAGGCCCTCCTTCTCGGCGCGCAGCGCCTCGACCTGGCCGGTCAGGGTGTCGCCGATGGTCTCCTTCAGCGGGCCGGCGCCGAGGGCGATGCCGACGGCGAGCGCGAGGAACACGGAGATGAGGGAGACGATGTGGTACCGGAAGTCGATCACGGGGTGTGCTCTCGGTCGGGTGCGCGACGGATCGCGGCGGGACGTGCGAACGGGGCGCCGCGCAGGCCGGGGTCGGGGGCGCGGCGGGCGGGGGCGGTCACGGCGATCCGCCGAGCAGCGAGCCGACCCACGACAGCAGGTCGTCGACGCGCGCACCGACGAGGCCGATCAGGGTCTGCCCGGCGGCCGTGGAGGCCAGCGCCACGCCGAGTGCCAGCAGCCCTGCCATGACGAGCAGCGTCAGCTGCACGTTGGAGATGCGGTGCTGGTAGAGCTGGGACACACCCTTGGCGTCGACGAGCTTGCCGCCGACGCGCAGCCGGGTGAGGAACGTGCTGGCCATGCCGGAGCGGCCCTTGTCGAGGAACTCCACGAGGGTGGCGTGCGTGCCGACCGCGACGATGAGCTCGGCGCCCTTGTCGTCGGCCAGCAGCATCGCCACGTCCTCGCTGGTGCCCGTGGCGGGGAACACCACGTACGGCACGCCGAGCTCCTCGACGCGGGCGATGCCCGGCGCGCGGCCGTCACGGTAGGCGTGCACCACGATCTCGGCGCCGCACCGCAGCGCCCGGTCGGACACCGAGTCCATGTCGCCGACGACCATGTCGGGTCGCCAGCCGGCGTCGAGGATCGCGTCGGCGCCGCCGTCCACCCCGATGAGCACCGGCCGGTACTCGCGGATGTACGGACGCAGCGTGACGAGGTCCTCCTTGTAGTGGTAGCCCCGCACGACGATGAGGACCTGACGACCCTCGATGCGCGTGTCGATGTCCGGCACCCCGACGCCGTCGAGCAGGAGCTCACGCTCCCGGCGCAGGTAGTCCATCGTGTTGGCCGCGAAGGACTCCAGCTGCACCGACAGCCCCTCGCGCGCCTCGGCCATCGTCGCCGCCACGCTCTGCGCGGTCTGGGCGACGCCCTCGGCGACGAGCGTGTCACCGTCGTGGACGGCGTTGTCGACGACCCGCAGCACACGACCCTCGGTGATCGCCATGACGTCGGGACCGAGGTCGTCGATCAGCGGGATGCCCGCCTCGACGAGGATCTCGGGCCCGAGGTTGGGGTAGCGGCCGGACGTCGACTTGGCGGCGTTGAGGACGGCGGCGGGCTGGCACGCGACGAGCGCCTCGGCGGACACGCGGTCCAGGTCGAGGTGGTCGATCACGGCGATGTCGCCGGGCTTGAGCCGCTTGGTCAGCGCCTTGGTGCGGGGGTCGACACGGGCAGGGCCGACGACCTCGGCATCATCGGTCGCGGGCGTGCGGCGGCGAAGGGAGACTCTCATCGCGGATCATCGTCCCACGGACTGGGCCAACAGCTCCGCCGCGTGCGCGCGTGCCGTGGCCGAGTCGTCCTGCCCGGAGAGCATCCGGGCCAGCTCGCGCACCCGCTCCTCGCCGTCCACCTCGCGCACGTCGGACTCCGTCACCACGTCGACGCCGTCGGCCACGGACTTGGAGACCACCAGGTGACGGTCGGCGAAGGCGGCGACCTGCGCCAGGTGGGTGACGACGAGCACCTGCGTGCCCTGCGCGAGCCGCGCGAGCCGCTCCCCGACCTGCGTCGCGGCGCGGCCGCCGACGCCGGCGTCGACCTCGTCGAACACGAACGTCCCGGGCGTCGCCGCCCCGGAGCCGTCCGCGGTCGCGAGCGCGACCTCGAGGGCGAGCATGACGCGGGAGAGCTCACCGCCCGACGCCCCCTTGCCGAGCGCCCGCGCCGGGGCGCCCGCGTGCGGGACGAGCAGCATCTCGACGTGGTCGGCACCGTGCGGGCCGGGCTCGTCGGCCGGGCGCACGACGACCTCGAGGTGCGCCCCGCCCATGGCCAGGCTCGCCAGCTCCTCGGTGACCGCCTGCGCGAGCCGCACGGCGGCCTCGGTGCGGGTGGCCGTGATCGTCGCGGCCAGCTCACGCAGCCGCTCGTCGAGCGCGTCGCGCTGCTCCGTGAGCTCGGCGACGCGCTCCTGCCCGCCGTCGAGGTCCAGCAGCCGCTGCGAGGCGTCCTGCGCCCACGCGAGCACGGCCGCGACGTCCTCGCCGTAGCTGCGGGTCAGGCCGGTCAGCTCGGCACGCCGGCGCTGCACGGCGTCGAGCCGTGCCGGGTCGGCCTGCAGGTCCTGCGCGTACGCCGAGAGCTCGGCCGCGAGGTCGGCCAGCAGGTACCCCGCCTCGGCGGCGCGGGTCGCCAGGTCGGCGAGCGCCCGGTCGTGGTGCCCGGCGTGCTCCAGGGAGCGCCGCGCCTCCTCGACCAGCACGACGGCCGCGGCGCCCACGTCCGCCGCGTCCTCGTCCCCCACGAGCGCGGCGTGCGCCCCGGCGGCCGCGGCACGCAGGTCCTCGGCGTTGCCGAGCCGCTCGGCCTCGGCGGCCAGCTCGAGGTCCTCCCCGGGCTGCGGCGCGACGCGCTCGACCTCGGCCAGGCCCAGGCGCAGCAGCTCGGCCTCCCGGGCACGCTCCTGGGCGTGCGCGACCCGGTCGTCGAGCTCCGCCTGCACGCGCACCCGCTGCGCCCACGTCGCGGCGTGCCGCGCGAGCACCTCGGCGTGCGCGGGCCCCGCGAACGCGTCGAGGGCGGCGCGCTGCCGGGCGGCGGAGCGCAGCCGCATCTGGTCGGCCTGGCCGTGGACCGTCACGAGCTCCTCGGCGATCTCCGCGAGGACGCCCTGCGGCACGGACCGCCCGCCGAGGTGGGCCCGGGAGCGTCCCGGCGAGTCGGGCGTCCCGGCGCTGACGGTGCGCAGCACGACCAGCGACCCGTCGTCGTCCACGTCGGCACCGGCCTCGCGGGCGCGCTCGAGCGCGGGCGACCCCGCGGGCAGCAGGACGCGCCCCTCCACGGCGGCGCCCGCGGCGCCGGTCCGCACGGTCGCCGGGTCGGCGCGCCCGCCCAGGAGGAGCCCGAGCGCGGTGAGCACCATCGTCTTGCCGGCACCGGTCTCACCGGTGAGCACCGTCAGGCCGGGGCCGAGCCGCACGTGCGCACGCCCGATGACGCCCAGGTCCTCGATCCGGATCTCGTCGATCACGACGTACCGTCCTCGTCACCGCTGCGGGCACCGCGCCAGCCCACGACCGGCAGGTCGAACTTCTGGACGAGCCGCGTCGTGAACGGCGCGGGGTAGAGCCGTGCGAACCGCACGGGCACGTCGCTGACGCTGACCTCCATGCGGGTCCCCCGCGCGACGGGTAGCTGCCGGCGCCCGTCGCAGGTGACCACCGCGGTGGACGGGGACCGCTCGATGACCTCCACCGCCAGCACGCTGCTCGGACCCATGACCAGCGGCCGGGCGAAGAGCGTGTGCGCCGCCAGGGGCACCATGACGGTCCCGCGCACGTCCGGCCAGACGACCGGCCCCCCGGCCGAGAACGCGTGCGCGGTGGAGCCGGTCGCGGACGCGGCGATGAGACCGTCGCAGCCGAACGACGACAGCGGACGGCCGTCGACCTCGACGACCACCTCGATCATCCGCGCGGGGTCCGTCTTCTCCAGCGCCGCCTCGTTGAGGGCCCAGGCGGTCCGCACCGTGCCGTCGGCGTCGACCAGCCGCACGTCCAGGGTGACGCGCTCCTCGACCGCGTAGTCGCCGTCCGCCAGGCGCTGCACGGCGGTCGCGACGTCCGCCGGCTCGATCTCGGCCAGGAAGCCCACGTGCCCGAGGTTGACACCGAGCAGCGGCACGTCCGTGCCCCGGGTGAGCTCGGCGGCCCGCAGGATGGTGCCGTCCCCCCCGAGCACGACGGCCAGCTCGAACGGCGGCAGCTCGTCGGCGGTCGTGTGCTGGGACGCGGTGACCGGTTCGACGTCCGCGTCGCGCAGGGCGCGCAGCACGGCCTCGGTGGCGTCCAGCGCCTCGGGCCGACCGCTGTGCCGGACGACGAGCGCACGCCGCGTCACCGGGCACCTCCGGCGCCCGATGCCCGCTGCCCAGCGCCGTGACGGACCGTGTCGGGGTCCAGTGCGGTCGCCACGGCCGCGGCGACGGCCGCTGCCACGTCCGACGAGGACGCACCGGCGGCGGCCGCACCCGGGCCCTGCGCCCAGAGCACGAACTCGACGTTCCCGTGGGTGCCGGGCAGCGTGCTCGGGCGCACGTCGCGCACCACCGCACCCGACGCGACGGCCCGCTCGCACACGGTCTTCACGGCTTCCGCCCACAGCCGGGGGTCGCGCACCACGCCGTCGGAGCCGAGCCGCTCCCGGCCCACCTCGAACTGGGGCTTGACGAGCAGCACCAGGTCGGCCGCGTCCTCGGCCACCGCCAGCAGCGGGTCGATCACGAGCGTCAACGAGATGAAGGAGAGGTCGGCGACCACGAGGCCCGGCGCCGGGACGACGTCACCGGACCGCAGGTCCCGGACGTTGACGTGCTCCCGGACCTCGACCCGCGGGTCGTCGCGCAGCCGCGGCACCAGCTGCCCGTGCCCGACGTCGACCGCGACGACGTGAGCCGCGCCGCGACGCAGCAGCACGTCCGTGAAGCCGCCGGTGCTGGCGCCGGCGTCGAGGCAGTGCCTGCCGGCCACGACCGGGCCCGCGGTGCCGTACCCGTCGAGGGCGTCCGCGAGCTTGTGCGCCGCCCGCGAGGCGTACCCGGGATCGGAGGGGTCGGTCTCGACGTGGACGTCCTGGCGGTCGTCGACGGTCGTCGCGCCACGGCGGACGGCAGCACCGTCCACCCGCACGCGGCCGGACGCGAGCAGCTGGGCCGCGTGACCGCGCGAGCGCGCGAGCCCTCGGCGGACGAGCTCGCTGTCGAGCCGTGCCCTGGTCATGGTCGCCGTCATCCCTCGGCGTCCGCCAACCGGTCCTGGAGCGCCGTGTGCACGTCCTCGAAGGTGGTGAGCTGGACGCGCAGGTCCTGCTTCTCGACGCCGGCGAGCCGGGTCAGGGCCTCGTCGACGGCGGGGTCGCCGGAGGTCGGCACCGCCCCCGGCACCGTCGGCTCCTGCACGGGCTCGCTCACGTCACGTCCTCCTCACGACCACCACGGACGCCCGTCCGCGGCCGGGCCGCGGCACCCGGGGGTGCCGCCGGCACCGGCCGGGCGCGCGCTCGCCCACGGTACCCGGCGCTCGCCGCCGCGGGGCGGTCGCCCACAGGTCGGCGCGGCGGCGCGGTCAGCGCAGCAGCTCGGGCACCGACGCCGGGTCCGGGCCGGCACCACGGTCCGCGGCGTCCCAGGCGGCCGCGCACGCGGCACGCACCAGGTCCACCGGGTCGTCGGGCAGCCCGTCGACCTCGAGGACGGCGTCCACGACGCGGGCGGCGGCCCCCCGGCACACCCACCACCCGGCGTCGACCGCGGGCTCGGGGTGCGGCGTGAGCAGCGCCCGCAGGTCCGCGGCCAGGTAGTGCGGTCGCTCGCCCAGCACCGCGAGCACGGCGTCGCGCGCGGTGCTCACGCCCGTGAGCACGTGCAGCCCCGGCATGTCCCCCGCCCGCGCGCCGGCCAGGTCGGTGTCGAGCCGGTCCCCCACGACCAGCGGCCTGCTCGCCCCGGCACGGTCGACGGCCAGGCGGTACATGGTCGGCGACGGCTTGCCGGCGCTCGACGGCTCCACACCGGTCGCGGCCCGCACGGCACCGACCAGCGCACCGTTGCCGGGCGCGAACCCGCGTGCCGTCGGCAGGCTCAGGTCGAGGTTCGACGCCACGTGCCAGGCACCGCGCTGGACGGCGTACGCGGCCTCGGCGAGCTGGGTCCAGCCCACGTCCGCGGCATAGCCCTGCACCACGGCCACGGGCTCGTCGTCCGCGGACCCGACGATGCGGTAGCCCTTCGCCGCCACCGCCGTGTGCAGCCCTGCCCCGCCGACGACGAGCACCGGCTCACCAGCCGGCACCCGCGTCGCGAGGAGCTCGGCGGCCGCCTGCGCCGCCGTCATCACCTCGTCGGGCCGCGTCGGGATGTCGAGCCCCGTCAGCTGCTCGGCGACCGCCTCCGGCTCGCGTGACGCGTTGTTCGTCACGAAGACGAGCCGCATGCCCGCGGCACGTGCACCCGCCAACCCCTCGGCGGCGCCGTCGATAGGGTGGTGCCCCCGGTACGCGACGCCGTCCAGGTCCACGAGCGCCAGGTCGTACCGCTCGGCGAGCGGCACGTCGCAGCCGATCAGGCCGCGCGCGCTCACCGCGCCCCCTCCGCGGGTCCGTCGCCCTCCCCGTCCGCGACGTCGGTGGCGACGTCGGTCGCGGGCATGGGCGCAGGCTGCGGCTCGGGCTCGACCTCGCCGGCCCGGCCGTCCTCGTCGGCGACGTCCTCGGACACGTCCTCGTCGAGCACGTCCTCGGACACGTCCTCGTCAGGGACGTCCTCCTCGGTCTCGTCCTGCGTCGATGACCCCGCGGCCGGCTCGTGATCCTCGGCGGGCTCGTCCGCCAGGTCGTAGACCACGACGTCCTCGTCCTGCGTGACGTTGCCCGCGGCCTCGTCGAGGATCTCCTGCGGGTACGCGGCGAGCTCGGCAGCGGCGTCGTCCGGACGGCCGGCGGCCTCGAGGGCCGCTGCGCGAGCCTGCGCGACGCGGGCGGCAAGGAGCCCGCGCGCCGCGCGGACCAGGGGTGCGGAGAGCGCCGCGACGGCGGCCTCGGCCTGGCCGAGGTCGAGACGCGCACCGCTGACGACCATCGCCATCTCGATCTGCGTGTCCGCCGGGAGCGTCTGCGCCTCAGGCTCCTGCGAGAGGGTGATCGCCCGCTCGGGGCGACCCAGGCCTCGCTCGCAGTCCGCCATCACGGCCAGGTGCTCGGACGAGCCGTTGAGCCGTCGCACCGTGCGCAGCTCTCGCAGCGCCTCGGCGTACCGACCGGTGCGGTACGCCGCGAGCCCGGCGGCCTCGCGCACGACGTCCACGCGCCCGGCGCGGCGCACCGCGGCCTGTGCGTGCTCGTACGCGGCCTCGGGGTCCTCGTCGATGAGCCGTCCGACCATGACCAGGTGGCGGCCCACGCGCTCCGCGTTCTCCTTGCTCAGCGTCCGCAGCGGCCCCCGTGCGTCGCGGTCGAGCATCGAGAACGTCACGTCCTCCGGGATCACGGGGTCCGGGACCCGGGCCTCGCGCTCGTCGGGCGTCGGGCGGGCGGTGGCACGGTCGCCGAAGCGGGGGGCGCCGCCCGTCGCGGGCCGCGCATCCCTCCCGTACGGACGGCTGCCGCCTGCGGGACGACCCGCGCGGTCACCGAAGGACGGGCGCTCGGA
>NZ_FOSE01000002.1:0-1468 GCF_900114185.1 Cellulomonas sp. KH9 | reverse complement strand
TCGGAGGAGGGACGACGGTCACGGTCACCGAACGCGGGACGACCCGCGCGGTCACCGAAGGACGGGCGCTCGGACCGCCCACCCGACGGGCCACGGCCACGGTCGCCGAACGCCGGACGGTCGCTCGACGCACGACGGTCCCGGTCACCGAACGCGGGACGCTCCCCACGTCCACCGGAGGACGGACGCCGGTCACGGTCGCCGGAGGACGGCCGACCGCTCCACTCGCCGGCCGCCGGACGACCCGGACGCTCGCCGGTCGACGGACGACGGTCACGGTCACGGTCGCCGAACGCGGGACGACCCGAGCGGTCCCCGCCACCGGCGAACCGGTCACGGTCACCGAAGGAGCGGCCACCGGCCGGCCGACCCGATGCGGGGGAACCGCCGGGCCTGCCGCTCTCGGACCGGGGGCCGCCACGGAACGAGCCGCCCTCGTCACGGCCACCGCGCGGCGCGCCACCCGAGGCACCGCCGTTGCGCGCCGGACGGGACTCGCCACGGCCGGAGCTCTCCCAAGGACGCGCACCGCCCCGCGCCGGCCGCCCTGCGCCGGCGCCCCCGTCTCGGCGGTCGCCACGGTCGGCCGCTCCACCCCAGGCCGGACGGGCTGCGTCCCGCTCGGCCCCTCCGGGACGCGAGCCCCAGGTGTCGCCGCCGGGGCGGGAGCCGCCCGGACGCCCCTGCCGGGGGCCGCGCACGCCGGACCCGCCGGCCGCGGTCGGGCGCGGGCCACCGGTCCGCGGCCGCTCCGACCAGCCGCCCTGGCCCTGCCCGCCGGCGCGCTGCGCGCCTGTGCGCGGGCCCCCGCTGGACGGGCGCCCGCGCCGGGCGTCCGAGGACGGACGCGCGTCCCGGTCCTGCCCGGACCGCGGGCGGTCACCTCCCGGGCGGCCGGCGGGATTGCCTGCGGCACGGCCGCCGCGCTGCGGTCCGTTCCTGCGGGGTCGGTCCTGGCCACCGGGGCCGGTGGGGGCGTCGCTGTTCATCTGTACTCCTCGATCGATCGTCTGGCCCCATCGTCCCACCACGGGAGGCCTCCGGGCACACGACGGACCGCTCTGGTCGCGCGTGTGCGCGGAGAGTCTTCTCACGTCGCGCCCGGGCCTGTGCTCCGGCGTGGTGGCGAGGGAACGACGAAAGGCCCACCCCGGTCAGGGGTGGGCCTTTCGTTGAATGATTGTCCGGCGGCGTCCTACTCTCCCACACCCTGGCGGGTGCAGTACCATCGGCGCTGAAGGGCTTAGCTTCCGGGTTCGGAATGGGACCGGGCGTTTCCCCTTCGCTATGACCGCCGTAACTCTGTCGAGATGTCAACGGGAATGAACCGTTGGTTTCTCGGGAACCGCACAGTGGACGCGTAGCAATGAATGAAGTTAGTCAAGTTGTCGGCTTATTAGTACCGGTCAGCTGCGGCAGTCGTTAGTCCTGCCTTCCACATCCGGCCTATCTACCCAGTGGTCTAGCT
>NZ_FOSE01000006.1 GCF_900114185.1 Cellulomonas sp. KH9 | reverse complement strand
CGGCCCACGCGCTCGCGCAGAGCCGTGTCGACGGTGCCGACGACGCCGGTGCGACCCGCCCCCCGGCGGACGACGGCTCCGCGGCCGAGGGCGCGACCTCCGGCGACCGGCTGGCGGCACCCGGTGAGTCCTCGCGGGACGCGCGCCCGGACGGGACGACAGCCGCGGCGACCGACGACGCCCAGCCGACCGACGACGCCCAGCCGACCGACGACGCCCAGCCGACCGACGACGCCCAGCCGACCGACGACGCCCAGCCGACCGACGACGCAGCGCGTGGCGGTGGGCAGCCGCACGGCACGACCGGCGGACCGGCGTCGGACGACGAGCCCGCCGCCGCGGTGGACGGCCCGGTCGCGGCCGCTCCGACCACGGACGACGAGGAGCCGCGCCCGGTCGGCGACGACCGGACCGACGGCACCCCCGGTGCTGCGACGGCTGCGGCCGCCGCGGCCACGGGTGCCGCCACCGACGCCACGGCGGTGCTGCCGCCGGTGGACGACCGCCGGCCGACGGACCGGCCGGGCGGGGACCCGCAGGCGACCACGGTGATCGCCGCGGCGCCCGGGTCCGTGCCGGTGGCGCCCGCCGCGTCGTGGCCGCGGACGGCGGGCGACGGCAGCGGTGACGGTGGTGACGGCGACGGACCTGCGGACGCGTCCGGGAACGGCCGTGCGTCCTCGCCGCTCGACGGGTTCGACGCCGAGGACGGGCGCAGGCGCTGGCCGCGCACGCTGGCCGTCGTCGCTGGTGCGGTCGTCCTGCTCGGCGGCCTGTACGTCGGGTCGTCGTACGCGCTCGCGGACCGCGTCCCGCGCGGCGCCACCGTCGCGGGCGTCGAGATCGGCTCGATGTCGTCCGACGAGGCGGAGCAGGCGCTGACCGACGGCCTCGCGGAGCGCACGACGGCGCCCGTCCCCGTGGTCGCGCAGGAGGTGCAGTCCGAGATCGACCCGGCGGCCGCGGGGCTGCGGCTCGACGTGGACGCGACGGTCGCGCGGCTGACGGGCGTCGACCTGGCCGAGCCCGTGCGCCTGTGGCGGCACCTCGTCGGCGTCGGCGAGCAGCCGCCCGTCACGCAGGTCGACGACGACGCGATGGACGCCGCCCTGACGCAGCTCACGGGGTCGCTGACCCTCGCCCCGGTCGACGGCACGGTCGTGTTCGCCGACGGGGCCGCCCACGCGACCGAGGCGGTCGACGGGTGGGAGCTCGACGAGACCGGTGCCGCGGCGGTGCTGGCGGACTCCTGGCTGACCGGGACGCGTCCGCTCGAGCTCCCGACGGAGGTGCTCGCGCCGGCCGTGTCGGAGGAGGAGACGCAGCGCGCGCTGCGTGAGATCGCGCAGCCCCTGACGGCCGCGCCGGTGACCGTGCAGGTGGGCGACCGGCAGGCCACCCTCGACGTCCCGACGCTCACCGCCGGGGCGGCGCTCGTGCCCGTGGACGGCACGCTGCAGCTGCAGCTCGACGGCCCCGCCCTCGGCGAGGCCGTGCTGGCGCAGCTGCCCGACCTGCTGACCACGGCGGCGGACGCGCGGTTCGAGTTCCAGGACGGCGGACCGGTCATCGTGCCCGGCACGCCCGGCACGACGCTCGACCCGGCCGCCCTCGCGACGTCCGTCGCCCAGGCGGCGACCGCGGGCACCGACCGCGTCGCGCCGGTCGAGCTGGTCCAGTCCGACCCGGCACAGACCACGGAGGCCCTCGGGGCGCTCGGTGTCAAGGAGATCGTCTCGCAGTTCTCCACCCCCCTGACGAGCGAGCCGCGCCGCACGGCCAACATCGCCCAGGGCCTGAAGAACATCACGGGCACGCTCGTGCGCCCGGGTGAGACGTTCAGCCTCACCGAGGCGCTGGGGCCGGTCGACGGTGCCCACGGGTTCGTGCAGGCCGGGGCGATCGTCAACGGCGAGCACAAGGACGCGTGGGGCGGCGGCCTGTCCCAGGTGTCGACGACGACGTTCAACGCCGCGTTCCTCGCGGGCTACGAGGACGTCGAGCACACGCCGCACAGCGAGTGGTTCTCCCGGTACCCCGAGGGCCAGGAGGCCACGATCTTCACGGGCACCATCGACATGAAGTGGAAGAACAACACGCCGTACGGGGCCCTGGTGCAGGGCTTCGTGGCGGACGGCCGGGCGCACGTGCGCATCTGGAGCACCAAGCACTTCACCGTCGAGACGTCCACCAGCGGGCGCTCCGGCGTGGTGGCGCCGACCACGGTGTACTCCCAGTCCCCGACGTGTGAGCCGCAGAGCGCCGGCAACCCCGGGTTCACGGTGACCAACACGCGGCGCGTCTACCTCGGCGAGGAGCTCGTGGACACGCAGTCCAGGACGTGGCGCTACAAGCCGCAGAACAAGGTGGTCTGCGGGTCGCCGCCCGCAGCGACGCCGGCGCCCTGACGTCAGCCGGTGCCCCCGTCCCCCCGTCGCGCCCGCGGTGCCGGGGGCGGGGGTACCGTCTTCGCCCGGACGACGTCCTGCGCCGGCACGTGCACGACGCCCCGGCGCGTGCGCACGGTGACCCCGGCGTCGTCGACGGCCACGACCTCGCCGAGCACGTCCGTGAACGGGGGCTCCCCGCCGCGCAGCGCCCCGGGGACCGTCCCGGGGGGCAGGTCGTCGCGCCGCCGGCGCACGACGACACGCGTCCCGGGCGTCCAGGTGCGCCAGACGTCCGGGCTCACGCCGGTCCTCCCGTGTCGGAGGTTGGACGTCGGGTCGTGGCAGGTCG
The DNA here is from genome assembly GCF_900114185.1 of Cellulomonas sp. KH9. GTDB lineage: Bacteria > Actinomycetota > Actinomycetes > Actinomycetales > Cellulomonadaceae > Cellulomonas. Next base: position 121,623 of record NZ_FOSE01000006.1, on the reverse strand, counting down.
CACGTGGGGGATACTAGGTCGACCGCTGCACCCGTGGAGGACCCGCCGTGACGTATGTGATCGCCGAACCCTGCGTGGACGTCAAGGACAAGGCGTGCATCGAGGAGTGTCCGGTGGACTGCATCTACGAGGGCAAGCGCTCCTTGTACATCCACCCGGACGAGTGCGTGGACTGTGGCGCCTGCGAGCCGGTGTGCCCCGTCGAGGCGATCTACTACGAGGACGACGTGCCGGAGCAGTGGTCGTCGTACTACGAGGCGAACGTGCACTTCTTCGACGAGATCGGCTCGCCGGGCGGTGCCGCGAAGATGGGGCAGATCGAGCACGACCACCCGATCATCGCCACCGTCCCGCTGCGCGTGCACGGCGAGTGACCCCCGCGCGCACCCGGGCGGGGGACCCGTGGGCCTGCTGACCGGCGCGCTGCCGGACTTCCCCTGGGACTCCCTCGTCCCCGTCCGCGAGCGCGCCCGCGCACACCCCGACGGCCTGGTGGACCTGTCCGTGGGGACACCGGTCGACCCGACCCCGGAGGTCCTGCGCGAGGCGCTGGCCGCCGCGGCGGACTCGCCCGGCTACCCGACCACGCACGGCACGCCGGCGCTGCGCGAGGCCGTGGTGCAGTGGTTCGCCCGCCGTCGCGGCGTGCCCGGGCTGGATCCCGACGCGGTGCTGCCGACCGTCGGGTCCAAGGAGCTGGTGGCGTTCCTGCCGTCGCTGCTGGGCCTCGGTGCCGGTGACGCCGTGCTGCACCCGGCGACGGCGTACCCGACGTACGACGTCGGCGCCCGCCTCGCGGGGGCGGTGCCGGTGCCCACGGACGACCCGGTGCGGCTGCTCGCGGCGCGTGACGACGTGCGCCTGGTCTGGCTGAACTCCCCGGGCAACCCCGACGGCTCGGTGCTGGGCGTCCAGGACCTCGCCGCCGTCGTGGACGCGGCCCGTGCGGCCGCGGCTCGGACCGGTCGGCCGGTCGTCGTGGCCTCGGACGAGTGCTACGCCGAGCTGGCGTGGGACGAGCCGTGGGCGGGCAGCGGCGTGCCGAGCGTGCTCGACCCGCGCGTGACGGGCGGCGACCTCACCGGGCTGCTGTCGGTGTACTCGCTGTCGAAGCAGTCGAACCTGGCCGGGTACCGGGCCGCGTTCGTGGCGGGGGACCCGGCGCTGGTCGCCGGGCTCCTGGAGACGCGCAAGCACGCCGGGATGATCGTGCCGGGCCCGGTGCAGGCCGCGATGACGGTGGCCCTGCGGGACGACGGCCACGTGGCGGAGCAGCGCGAGCGCTACCGTCGCCGCCGGGTCGCCCTGCGGGGTGGGTTCGAGGCCGCCGGGTACGTGGTCGACCGCTCGCACGCCGGCCTGTACCTGTGGGTGCGCCCGGACGGTCCGCCGCAGGACTCCTGGACGACGGTCGCAGACCTGGCGTCGCTGGGCCTGCTGGTGGCGCCCGGCGCGTTCTACGGGGCGGCCGCGGCGGGGCACGTGCGGGTGGCGCTGACCGCACCGGACGAGCGGATCGCGCAGGCCGCGGCACGACTCGCCGGGGCCTGACGCGACCCGGGGCCGCGCACCGGTGCCGCGGCGGAGGCTGCGCGGCTAGATTAGGGCGCACCCGCTGTGAGGAACATCACATAGGGCCCAAGCCCGGCCCGCACGTTGGTCAAGACGGCGTTCTCGCAGGTACCGTCGCTGCGGGCCGACGGGGGTCACCACCGTGCGTCGGTCGTCCCACCGGTCAGCGCGGCGATCCGCCGGGGCAGGTCGGGAACGCTCGTCGGCGCAGGAAGGAACACCCATGTCGGACGTCGTCACCGCACCGGTGCAGGCACCTGTCCAGCTCGTGGTCGACGGGCAGGCACGCGACCTGCCCGTGGTGCCCGCCGCGGAGGGCAACGACGGCATCGTCGTCTCCTCCCTGCTGCGCGACACCGGTCTGGTGACCGTCGACCCGGGGTTCATGAACACCGCGTCGTGCGAGTCGCAGATCACCTACATCGACGGCGACGCGGGGATCCTCCGGTACCGCGGCTACCCGATCGAGCAGCTCGCCGAGCACTCCTCGTTCCTCGAGGTCGCGTACCTGCTCATCCACGGCGAGCTGCCGACCCCGCAGGCGCTGACGGCGTTCGAGGACCGGGTCAACCGGCACACGCTGGTGCACGAGGACTTCCGCACCTTCATGGGGACGTTCCCGCGCAACGCGCACCCCATGGCGGTCATGGCGTCGGCGCTCAACGCGCTGTCCACGTTCTACCCCGAGTCGCTCGACCCGTTCGACCCGGACACGGTCGAGCTGGCGACGGTCCTCATCCTCGCCAAGACGCGGACCATCACGTCCTACGTGCACCGTGCCTCCAAGGGCGAGCCGCTGCTGTACCCGGACTACTCGCGCGGGTACGTCGAGGACTTCCTGCGCATGACGTTCGCGGTGCCGTACCAGCAGTGGGACCCGGACCCGACCGTGGTCAACGCGCTGGACAAGCTGCTCATCCTGCACGCGGACCACGAGCAGAACTGCTCGACCTCCACGGTCCGCGTCGTCGGGTCGAGCCACGCGAACATCTACGCCTCGGTCGCGGCCGGCATCAACGCGCTGTCGGGCCCGCTGCACGGCGGCGCCAACGAGGCCGTGCTGAAGATGCTCGGCCAGATCAAGGAGAACGGCGGCGACGCCACCGACTTCATGCGACGCGTGAAGAACAAGGAGGACGGCGTCCGCCTCATGGGCTTCGGCCACCGGGTCTACAAGAACTACGACCCGCGTGCGGCCATCGTCAAGCAGAGCGCGCACGAGGTGCTGCAGGCGCTCGGCGGCGAGGACGAGCTGCTCGACATCGCGCTGGGGCTCGAGGAGATCGCCCTGTCCGACGACTACTTCGTCTCCCGCAAGCTGTACCCGAACGTCGACTTCTACACCGGGCTGATCTACAAGGCCATGGGCTTCTCGGAGCAGATGTTCACGCCGCTGTTCGCGCTGGGCCGCATGCCCGGCTGGATCGCCCAGTGGCGCGAGATGATGAACGACCCGCAGACCAAGATCGGGCGACCGCGCCAGGTCTACACCGGCGCCACCGAGCGCGACTACGTGCCGTCCGACCGCCGCTGACCCACGGCCCGTCGACCCCCGGCCGCCCTGGGCGACCGGGGGTCGACGTCGTCTCAGCCGGCGACGGTCAGGCGGACCTGACCGGGCGGCAGCGGGTCCGTACCCGTCGGCTCCCAGGTCGGCACGGTGCGCGTCCACACGACGTCGCCCACGGTCACGGCCTCCACGTCGACCGCCCACGCGACGGCCACGGCCCACTGCCCGAGGAACCACCCGGCCCGGCCGGGCTCGTCGAGCGGGAGCGAGCCCGCCGTGAGGTCGACGGTCGCCGGCCGCTCGCCGTCGGCGGGCGTCACGGTGGTCGGGGCGTCGCCGAGGTCGCGCGCGATGCGGGCGAGCACGGGGTCGACACCGCCGGGGTCCTCGACGGGGTGCAGGGTGCACCGCAGCGCCGCGGGGGAGTGGCCGGTGAGGGCCGACGCCCACGCCCGGGCCCGGACCTCGTGCTGGGCGTACGCGTCCGGGAAGCCGCTGCGCTGCACCGCCTGGGCGGCCTCCGTGACCGCCATGTCCTGGTAGCCGGGGACCTTCTCCAGCCCCTCGAAGAACTTGGTGGTGGCGTAGACGGGGTCCATGATCTGCTCGACCGTGCCCCACCCCTGCGACGGGCGCTGCTGGTAGAGGCCGACCGAGTCGCGGTCGCCGTAGTCGATGTTCTCGAGGCGCGACTCCTGCAGCGCCGTGGCGATGCCGATGGTGACGGCACGGGCGGGCAGGCCCCGCCGGGTGGCGACGGCCGACGCCAGCGCCGCGTGCTGCGCCTGGTCGGGGGTCAGGCTCCAGTCCGTGCCGTCGAGCTGCGCCACGCAGCGCTCGGCGGCGGGCGGGCGCGGCCGGGCGCGGTCGAGCAGCGCGACGACCGCCGCCACCCCGAGCGCCACGAGGACCACGGCGACCGCCGCGGTGGCGAGGGCGGGGACGCACCCGCCGCGGCGACGTCTCGTCACGTCGTCAGTTGGCGTGCAGGGCGGAGTTCAGGTGGACGCCGGCGCCCGAGCGGGCGACCGCCTCGACCTCGCCGGTGCGCGAGTTGCGGCGGAACAGGACGTTGTCCGCCCCCGCGAGCACACGCGCCTTGACGACCCGGGCGCCGTTCTCGTCGGCGGCCCCGTCGACGTCGAACCCGACGAGCCGCACCTTGGTGCCGGCCGTGACGTACAGGCCGGCCTCGACGACGCAGTCGTCACCCAGCGGGATGCCCAGCCCGGAGTTCGCACCGAGCAGCGACCGCTGCCCGATCGAGACGACCTCGCGCCCGCCGCCGGACAGCGTGCCCATGATCGAGGCGCCGCCGCCCACGTCCGAGCCGTCGCCGACCACGACACCGGCGGAGATCCGCCCCTCGACCATGGACGTGCCGAGCGTCCCGGCGTTGAAGTTGACGAACCCCTCGTGCATGACGGTGGTGCCCGGGGCGAGGTGCGCGCCGAGCCGCACCCGGTCGGCGTCGGCGACGCGCACGCCCGACGGCAGCACGTAGTCGACCATCCGGGGGAACTTGTCGACCCCGTACACGGTCACCGGGGTGCCGGTGGCCGCGCGCAGCCGCAGCCGGGTCGCCTCGAAGTCCTCGACCGCGCACGGGCCGCGGTCGGTCCACACCACGTTGGGGAGGGCGCCGAAGAGGCCGTCCAGGTTGACCCCGTGGGGGCGCACCAGGCGGTGGGACAGCAGGTGCAGCCGCAGGTAGGCGTCCGCCGTCCCGGCCGGGGCCGCGTCCAGGTCCACGACCGTGGCGACCAGCACGGCCCGCACGCCCCGGGCGGGGTCCTCGCGCTCGCACGCGGCGAGCTCGCCGGGCGCGTGCTCACGCACGGACGCCGCGTCGCCGGCGTCCAGGCCCGCGGGCGGTCCGCCGAGCTCCGGTGCGGGGTACCAGACGTCGAGCGTGGTGCCGGTGTCGGTCACGGTGGCGAGGCCGAGGCCCCAGGCGGTGCGGTCGGTCATGGTCCGCAGCCTACGTCGCGCACCGCTCCCGGCCCCGCGCGCGTAGGGTCGGGACGTGGCTGCCGACGACCTCCTGGACCTGTCCGCCGACGTCGTGACGCTGACGCGTCAGGTGTGCGACGTGCCCTCCGTCAGCGGGGCGGAGACCGTCCTGGCCGACGCCGTGGAGGCCGCGCTGCGGGCGTACCCGCACCTGGAGGTGCTGCGCGACGGCGACGCCGTCGTGGCGCGCACGTCCCTGGGCCGGGAGCGTCGCGTGGTCGTCGCCGGGCACCTGGACACCGTGCCCGTCGCGGACAACCTGCCCACCCGGCTCGACGGGGACGTGCTGTGGGGTCGTGGCACCGTCGACATGAAGGCGGGCGTCGCGGTGGCGCTGTCGCTCGCCGCCGCGCTGCCGGAGCCGGTGCACGACGTGACGTGGGTGTTCTACGACCACGAGGAGGTCGACGCCGACCTCAACGGGCTCGGGCGGCTCGTGGCGCACCACCCGGACTGGCTCGCGGCGGACTTCGCGGTCCTCGGCGAGCCGAGCGACGGCGGCCTGGAGGGCGGGTGCAACGGGACGCTGCGCGTCGAGGTGCGCCTGACCGGCGTCGCGGCCCACTCGGCCCGCGCGTGGGTGGGGGTCAACGCCGTGCACGCCGCGGGCGAGGTGCTGCGCCGGCTCGAGGCGTACGAGCCCGCGACGGTCGAGGTCGACGGGCTGGCCTACCGCGAGAGCCTCAACGCCGTGCGCATCACCGGCGGCGTCGCCACCAACGTGATCCCCGACGCCTGCGTGGTCACCGTCAACTACCGGTTCGCGCCGTCGCGCAGCGTCGACGAGGCGGTGGCGCACGTGCGCGAGCTGTTCGCGGGGTACGACGTCGTCGTGACGGACGCGGCGGCGGGTGCCCGGCCGGGACTCGACGCCCCGGCCGCGCAGGAGTTCGCGGCGGCCGTCCTGGCCGTCACGGGCGGCCGCCCGGCGCCCAAGTACGGGTGGACGGACGTCGCCCGCTTCAGCGCGCTGGGGGTGCCCGCCGTCAACTTCGGGCCCGGGGACCCGCTGCTGGCGCACAAGGACGACGAGCGCGTCCCGGTCGCCCAGATCGAGCTGTGCCACCGCGCGCTGCGGGCGTGGCTGACCGGCGCGCAGCCCGAGGACCTGCCGCTGGGCACCGCCTGACGTCGTCGCGCCGGGTCGGGCACCGCCCGACCCGGCTCGCCTAGGCTCGGGGGATGACCCCCGACGACACGCGGGCACCCGCCCCCGAGTACCGCCGCGGCCCCGTCCTGCTGCGCCGCGACCAGATCCCCGCCACCACGTCCGACCAGCGGCTGCTGTCCGGACCCGAGGGTGCCGGGTGGCTGCACTCCGACCCCTGGCGGGTCATGCGGATCCAGAGCGAGTTCGTCGAGGGCTTCGGTGCGCTGGCCGACGTCGGACCCGCCGTCAGCGTGTTCGGCTCCGCCCGGGTGAAGCCGGGTGACCCCTACTACGCCATGGCGCAGGACGTCGCCCGCGGCCTGGTCGAGGCCGGGTACGCCGTCATCACCGGCGGCGGGCCGGGAATCATGGAGGCGGCCAACCGGGGGGCGACCGAGGCGGCCGGGCTCTCGGTCGGGCTCGGCATCGAGCTGCCGTTCGAGCAGGGCATGAACGAGTGGGTCGACCTGGGCGTCAACTTCCGCTACTTCTTCGCCCGCAAGACGATGTTCGTCAAGTACTCGCAGGGCTTCGTCGTGCTGCCCGGCGGGTTCGGGACGTTCGACGAGCTGTTCGAGGCGCTGACGCTGGTGCAGACCCACAAGGTCACCGGGTTCCCGATCGTCCTGCTCGGCGGCGACTACTGGGCGGGCCTGCTGAGCTGGCTGCGCGACACGGTGCACCCGCAGGGCATGATCGCCGAGGTCGACGTCGACCTGCTGCAGGTCGCCGCCGACGCGGAGGAGGCCGTCGAGATCGTCGTGCGGCGGGGCGCGGAGCTGCGGGCCGAGGAGGAGGCGGCGGTGCGCGCGGCCGCACGTGACCAGCGTGCGGCGGCCGCCGCCGGCGAGGCACGTGCGCGCGACGGCCGGCGGGAACGGGACGCGGGCGCGGCGGGCGCGGACGGCCCGCTCACGGACGGCGGGTGGTGACCGAGCCGCCCCTGCCCGGCGTCCCGGCCGGCGCAGCGCCGCTGCGGCTGCGGGGTCGGACGTTCGGCGTCGACCACCCCGTGGTCATGGCGGTCGTCAACCGCACCCCCGACTCCTTCTACGCCGCGGCGCGCCACGGGGCGGATGCGGTCGACGCCGCCGTCGACCGCGCCGTGGCCGAGGGTGCCGACGTCCTGGACGTGGGCGGTGTGCGTGCCGGTCGCGGGCCCGTCGTCGACGAGGCCGAGGAGATCGCCCGCGTGCTGCCGGTCGTCGAGCGCGTCCGTGACCGGCACCCGGACCTGCTCGTGAGCGTCGACACCTGGCGTGCGGGCGTCGCACGGGCCGCGGCGGACGCCGGCGCCGACCTGCTCAACGACACCTGGGCGGGTCACGACCCGGCCCTGGTCGAGGTCGCCGCCGAGCGCGGGCTGGGAGTCGTGTGCTCGCACACCGGTGGTGCGACCCCCCGCAGCGACCCCTTCCGTGTCACCTACCCCGCGCCGGACGGCGCCGACCCGCTCGACGGCGTCGTCGCGGACGTCGAGCGGACGGTGACGGCTGCGGCCGCCCGGGCCGTGGCGCTGGGCGTGGACCCCGCCTCCGTGCTCCTCGACGCGACGCTCGACTTCGGCAAGACGACCTGGCACTCGTTGCACCTGCTGAGAAACACCCCGAAACTCGTCCGGATCGGGCACCCTGTCCTCGTGGCGATCTCACGCAAGGACGTGGTGGGCGAGACCCTGGACCTCCCGCCCGAGGACAGGCTCGAGGGCACGTTGGCGGCGACGGCGGTGGCGGCCTGGCTCGGTGCCCGGGTCTTCCGGGTGCACGACGTCGCCGCGACCCGGCGGGCGCTCGACATGGTCGCCGCGATCCGCGGCGAGCGCGCACCGCTGCGGGCGCTGCGAGGGCTGCTGTGAGCCCCGCGACCCCCGCGGGCGGGACGCCCGCGGCCCGGACCCCGGCCGGCGGGACGCCGGGCACCGTGGCCACGCCCGACGCCGCGGACGCCGAGAACGCCGAGAACGCCGAGGGTGTCGCGGCCGCAGCGCCCCGGCGTGCCGAGGGACCGGTCCACCGCCTCGCCGGACGGGTGCGGGCGTGGCCCTGGTGGGTGCACGTCCTGCTGGTCTGGGGTGCGTCGCGCCTGCTCGCCGCGGTCGCGTTCCTCGTGACGGCCACCGTCCAGAAGCCCACGTCGTGGACCGCGGGCGACCCGCCGTACCAGCTGTTCGTCGCGGTGCCCTTCGACGCCGGGTGGTACCAGCAGATCGCCGACAGCGGCTACCCGGCCGAGCTGCCCCGCGACGACCAGGGCCTGGTGCAGCAGAACCCGTGGGCCTTCTTCCCGCTGTACCCCATGCTCGTGCGGACCGTCATGACGCTGACGGGCGGCTCGTGGGTGGCGGTCGCCCCCACGGTGGCGCTCGTGCTGGGGGCCGCGGCGATGCTCGTCGTGCACGAGGTCGTCCGGGTCGGCGCACCGCGCGCGGTCGCGGCCCGCCCCGGGCTGCCGCTGGCGACGGTCGCGCTGGTCTGCGCGTTCCCGTCCGCGGCCGTCCTGCAGGTGGCGTACACCGAGTCCACCGCGCTGCTGCTGGTGGCGACGTCGCTGCTGCTGATCGTGCGGCGCAGGTACGGCTGGGCGGCGGTCGCCGTCGTGGCGCTCGGCTTCGCCCGCGCCGTGGCCCTGCCCATGGTCGCGGTGGTCGTGGTGCACGCGGCGGCCCGCTGGTGGCGCGCGCGGCGCGGTGAGGACGACCTCGGCCCGCGCGACGCCGTGGGTCTGCTCGGGCTGACGCTGGCCGCGGGGGTGTCCGGCGTCGCGTGGCCCGCGATCTGCGGGTGGGCGACCGGTGTGCCGGACGGGTACCTGCAGACGCAGGAGGCCTGGCGCGGCGTGCGGGAGGTCACGCCCTTCCTCGGGTGGACGTACGTCCCGCAGTTCTGGCTCGGGGAGTGGGCCGTGCCGGCCATGGTCGCCGGGTTCGGCCTCATGGCGGCCGTCCTGCTCGTGCCGGCCGCGTGGCGGCTGGGCCCCGAGCTCCACGCGTGGTCGGCCGCGTACGTGCTCTACATCGTCGCGGTCATCGAGCCCGGGTCGAGCCTGGCCCGTTTCCTGCTGCTCGCCTTCCCGCTGGGAGCGGTCACCGCCGGGGCGGTCCGGCGCCCGCCGTGGGCGCGGCGCACCTGGTTCGTGGCGGTGCTCGTCGTCATGCTGGCGCTGCAGGCCCTCTGGATCCGGCAGATGTGGGAGTCCAACCCGGCCGGCGACTGGCCACCGTGACCCGTTCGTGCCGCCCGCACCCGGGCGGCGTCCTCGTGCGGTGAACTAGGATGTCCGGTGGACAACCGGCAGATCAGGCGGTTGTCGGGGCGACCCGGCAGCGCGCCGGGCCGGCAACGTACGAGGCGAAGGAGAGGCCCGGATGGCCGCGATGAAGCCGAGGACCGGCGACGGACCGCTCGAGGTGACCAAGGAGGGTCGCGGCATCGTCATGCGCGTCCCGCTCGAGGGCGGCGGACGGCTGGTGGTCGAGCTGAACGCGACCGAGGCCGCCGAGCTGGGCGAGGCCCTCACCTCCGTCGTCGGCTGACGACCTGCGGATGAGCGCCCGCACCACCGGCGTGGCCCCGCGGACCGCGCCGCGCACGCCTCCGACCGTCGACCTGCACGCGGCGACCGTCGTCGACTCCCCGATCCTCGCGGACGGGTCGGTCGACGCGGTCGCGGTGCAGGTGGCCCCGCGGCGTCCGGGCGACGACGCCCTGCAGCCACGCTCCGGCACGCCCCAGGCCGCTGCCCGGTACGGCATCGACCTGGCCGAGCTGGCCGAGCGCGCCGGCCTCACCGGTGCGGCCGGTGAGGCCTTCACCGTCCACCTGCCGCTGCCCGTCGGCTCCTCCGTGGTGCTGCCCTGGGCGGGGCTGCCGCCGCGCATCGTCCTCGTCGGCGTGGGGGACGAGAGCCCCACGGCGCTGCGCCGTGCCGGTGCCGCGCTGGCCCGGGCGACCCGCGGCCTGCGGCGCGTCGCCGCGACCGTCGGCGCGCAGACCCATGACGACGACGCCGCTGCCGCACGTGCCGCGCGCGCCGTGGCCGAGGGCTACCTGCTGGCGGCCTACACCCTGCCGCGCATCGCCGCGGAGCCTGCGTCCCCCGCGCAGGCACCCGCCGACCTGGTGCTGCTGGGCCGCGACGGCCCCGCGGTGCGGGAGGCGGTCACGACCGCCGCGACCGGCGCCGCCGCGACGTGGCTGGTCCGGGACCTGGCGAACACGCCGTCGAACGTCAAGAACCCCGCGTGGATGGCCGACCGCGCCCGGCACCTCGCGTCGAAGGCCGGTCTGGACGTCGAGGTCCTGGGGCCGCGCGAGCTCGCCGCCGGCGGGTTCGGCGGGATCCTGGCCGTCGGCGCCGGGTCCGCCTCCTCGCCCCGGCTCGTCCGCGTCTCGTACACGCCGGCCGGCGGCGACGGCCGCCACGTCGTCGTGGTCGGCAAGGGCATCACCTACGACACGGGGGGCCTGTCGATCAAGCCCCGCGAGGCCATGGTGCCCATGAAGACCGACATGGCGGGATCGGCCGTCGCCCTCGCCACGGTGCTCGCCGCGGCGCAGGCGCAGGTGCCGCACCGGGTCACGGCCGTGCTCCCGCTGGCGGAGAACCACGTGGGCGCGGCGTCGTACCGGCCGGGTGACGTGGTGACGATCCACGGCGGCACGACCGTCGAGATCGCGAACACCGACGCCGAGGGGCGTCTCGTCCTCGCCGACGCCCTGGCCTGGGCCGACGCGACCCTCGACCCGGACGTGCTCATCGACGTCGCGACGCTCACGGGTGCGGCGACGCTGGGTCTGGGCCGTCAGCACGCGGCCCTCTACGGCACGGACGACGCGCTGGTCGCGGGCCTCTCGGCCGCCGGGGAGCGCACCGGTGAGCTCGTGTGGCACATGCCGCTGGTCGCGGAGTACGAGGAGGCCGTGCGCTCGTCGGTCGCGGACCTGCGCCACGTCCCCGAGGACCGCCGGATCGGTGGCGGGTCCATCACCGCCGCGTTGTTCCTGCGCCGGTTCGTCGGGCAGCGCCGGTGGGCGCACCTCGACATCGCCGGTCCCGCGCGCTCGACCTCCGACAAGCACGAGGTCACCGAGGGTGCGACCGGCTACGGCGCCCGGCTGCTGCTGGAGTACCTCTCCGCGCTGGACTGACTGTGAGCACGACGGTGCCGCCGACCCCAGGGTCGGCGGCACCGTCGTGTCCGGGGTCAGGCGCTCGCGCCGACCAGCTGCTCGACGTCGTCCCCCGCGTCGGCCTGCGGCGGGCCCGCGGGGCGGCTGCGCGCGCGTCTCACCGCCGTGCTCGACCAGCCCGACCCGCTGGTCGTGCGGCTGCTGTCCGAGGTGGCCGCCACGATGTGGAAGGTGTCCTGGGACCGCTGGAGCGAGCTCGTCCACGCGGACCCCGGGGCCGACGCCGGCGAGGTGATGCGCCGGTGCTCGGCAGCGCTGCGGGTGGTCGTGCGCTGACGAAGGGGCCGTCGGCGCACGCTCGACGCCTCAGCGGCGGACGGCCACCAGCAGGCCCTCGCCCGTGGGCAGCAGCGCCGGCAGCAGCCGGTCGTCCGCGCGGACGTGGCGCCCGACGTCGCGCACGGTCGTCGTGGCCTCGTCGCGCCGGGCGGGGTCGGCGACGCGGTCGTGCCACAGCGCGTCGTCCACGGCCAGGACGCCGCCGGGACGCAGGAGGCGGACGGCCTGCTCGACGTACCCGGGGTAGTTCTCGACGTCCGCGTCGATCACGACCATGTCGTAGCCGCCGTCCGTGAGCCGCGGCAGCACGTCGAGCGCGCGACCGGAGATGGCCCGCGTGCGGGTGCTGCGCACGCCTTCCTCGGCGAACGCCTCCTTCGCCGCGCGCTGGTGCTCGAGCTCGAGGTCGATCGTCGTCAGGACGCCGTCGGCCGGCATGCCCCGCAGCAGGTACAGCGACCCGACGCCGGCGCCCGTGCCCACCTCGACGACCGCCCGTGCCTGCGCCGCCGCGGCGAGCACGCGCAGCGCGGCGCCCGCACCCGGCAGGACGGGGGTGCACCCGAGGTGGGACGCACGCTCGCGGGCCCGCAGCAGGACGTCGTCCTCGTCGAGGAACTCCTCGCAGTACACCCAGCTCTGCGCCTTGTCGGTGGAGATGACGGCCTCCTCGTCGCGGGCCCCGAGCGGGCTCGTCCTTGCCGGTCAGCGTAGTCCCGCGGCGTCGGCGGTGGCCGGACGCGGTGCGCGTGGCGCAGCCTCGTCACCGAGCGGTTCCGCCCACGACGAACAGGGGTCGAGGACGCTGCCGCGACCTGGGAGACTGAGGCCCAGCACCCGGACCGAGGAGAGTGCCCGTAGATGAGTGCCCAGCCCCCCGAGTGGCAGGCCCCGTCGTGGGAGGAGATCGTCCGCGAGCACTCCGGCCGCGTGTACCGGCTCGCCTACCGGCTGACGGGCAACCGGCACGACGCCGAGGACCTCACGCAGGAGACGTTCGTGCGCGTGTTCCGGTCGCTGCACACGTACAGCCCCGGCACGTTCGAGGGCTGGCTGCACCGCATCACCACCAACCTCTTCCTCGACCAGGCGCGGCGCCGGCAGCGCGTGCGCATCGAGCCGATCGGCGACGACACCGAGCGCTGGACGTCCCCGGACCGGCTGTCGACGCCGGAGCGCGCCTTCGAGGCGGGCAACCTCGACCACGACGTGCAGCGCGCGCTCGACGACCTGCCCCCCGAGTACCGCGCAGCGGTGGTGCTGTGCGACATCGAGGGCCTGTCGTACGAGGAGATCGCGGTGACCCTCGGCATCAAGCTCGGCACCGTGCGCTCGCGGATCCACCGCGCGCGGGCGCGCCTGCGCGTGGCGCTGGAGCACCGCCGTGCCGAGGTCGCCGGGCACGCCGACGTCACGGCCGCGCAGCCGGACCCCGCGGAGGTGGTCCGGTGATGCACCTCGGGTCGCGCATCAGCGCGCTGGTCGACGGGCAGCTCGACGCGGCAGCGACCGAGCGCGCGCTCGCGCACGTCGCGACGTGTGCGGCGTGCGCCCGGGAGCTCGCCGCGGCGCGGGACGCACGCCGCGCCCTCGCGGCGGCCGCCGAGGACCCCGTGGTGCCGACGGCGGACCTCACCGCCCGTCTGCTCTCCCTGTCGACCCAGGCGGTGCCGCCGGCGCCCGGGCCGCGCGACCCGTTCGCCGTCGCGGGTGGCGCGGCGCTGCCGCACGCGGCGACGCACGCCCTGCGCGGCGACGTCGTCAACCGCCGCACCCCGGTGCGCCTCGTGGTCGGGTCCGTCGCGGGCCTGGGTGCGGTCGCCGCCGGGTTGTTCGTGCTGGGGGAGCGGCCGGTCGTCACGCCCACGTCGCACCCCGCCGCGGTGCTGGGCATGCTGGCGCACTCCTCGGCCGGCCCCGCCGCCGGGACGTCCCCGGCCGACGACGACACCGTCGCCTGGTTGCGCGGGCACGGGTGGACCTTCCCCGGGACGCTCCCCGAGGGGTGGAGCGTCGGCGCCGTCACGTGGTCGTCCGGCAGCCCGCAGGTGCTCTCGGTCGAGGTGGAGTGCCCCGGTGGGACGTTCCTCGTCACCGAGCAGCAGGGCCGCCTCGACACGGACGGGCTCGCCGGGGCACCCGTGCGCGAGGTCGGCGGCCGGCAGGTGCACGTGCTGTCCGTCGAGCCGTGGCACGTCGCGTGGCAGTCCGAGGCCACGGTCGTGCAGGTGGTGGCCGCGCAGGACGACGGCGACATCGACGCCCTGGTCGCCGCGTTCCCGTCCGGCGGCTACGACGACACGGTGACCGGACGGATCGGCCGCGGCTGGCAGACCGTCTCGGCCGTGTGGGAGCGCCCGTGACCGCCGGCCTGCCGCCGTACGGCGCCGCAGAGCCCGCCGCCGACCCGGGGGCTCCCGGCGACGCCGCCGTGCCCGTCGCCGTCGCGGCCCCGCAGCCCGTCGCGGCCCCGCAGCCCGTCGGAGCCCCGCAGCCAGCCGCAGCGGAAGCGGCACCCGCCGCGCCCCCGGCGGTCGCGCCCGCGTCCCCGCGTCACCCCGAGGCCCCGGCCGCCGCACCCGCACCGCTGTTCGCCGCACCGTCGTCGTACCGCCGGACGGACGTCGTGGGCGCCCCGGTCACCGGTGCGGTCCCGGGCACGGGGCAGGCGCGCACGCACGGCGACCACCCCGGTGCGGCCCCGGCGCCGGGCACCGTCCCGCTGGTCCCCGGGTTCCCCGGCGCCCCCGGCCACGGCGGTCCGCCGCCGGGTGCCGCGCCGCCCGACGCCCCGCTGCCCGACGCCCCGCGGCGTCGTCGCCGGCGGCGGGTGCTCTCGGTGGCCTGGGTGGCCCCGCTCGTCGCGCTGTCGCTCGCCGCCGGGTTCGCCGGTGGCCTGCTCGGCGCCCGCGCGCTGCCGGACGACGGCCGCCGTGTCGACGCCGGCCTGCCGGTCGTCCTCGAGCCCGGCGTCCCCGTCGACCGCGAGCCCGGCTCGACCGCGGGCATCGCGGCCGGGGTGCTGCCCAGCGTCGTCTCCATCGAGGTGACCACCGCGGACGGCTCCGGCTCCGGCTCCGGGTTCGTCCTGCGCCAGGACGGGTACGTCCTCACCAACAACCACGTCGTCGCCGGTGCGTCCGACGGTGGGCTCGTGGTCCAGTTCTCCGACGGCACGGAGCTGGCGGGCACGGTCGTCGGTGCGACCGGCGACTACGACCTCGCGGTGGTCAAGGTCGACGCGACGGGCCTGACCCCGCTGGCGCTCGGCGACTCGGACGCGGTGGTGGTGGGTGACCCGGTCGTCGCGATCGGTGCGCCGCTCGGGCTGGTGGGCACGGTGACCACGGGCATCGTCAGCGCGCTCAACCGCCCGGTCGTGGCCGGTGACGCGGGGGACACCGCCTTCATCAACGCGATCCAGACGGACGCGGCCATCAACCCCGGCAACTCCGGCGGCCCGCTGGTCAACGCCCGGGGGGAGGTCGTCGGCATCAACTCGGCGATCGCCCAGCTGCCCGGCCGGCTCACCGGTGTCGGCAGCATCGGCCTGGGCTTCGCGATCCCGTCCAACCAGGCGCGTCGCACGGCCGAGCAGCTCATCGAGACCGGCCGTGCCACGTACCCGGTGATCGGTGTGCTGCTGGACCCGGAGTACTCCGGCGAGGGCGTGCGCGTCTTCGAGCAGGACCCGCCGGACACGTCGGCGGTCACCAAGGACGGTCCGGCCGACGTCGCGGGGATCCGCCGCGGCGACGTGATCCTCGCGATCGACGGCCGACCGGTGACCGCGTCGGAGGAGCTCATCGTCTCCATCCGCGCGCGCACACCGGGCGACACGGTCGTGCTGCGCGTCCGGACCGGCGACGACGAGCGTGACGTGCGGGTGCGGCTGGTCGAGGGTCCGTCGGGCTGAGAGCCCGGCCGTCGCGCCCGTCGCGGTAACCTGAGCAGGTGTTCGGGATCAACGGCGGCGAGCTGCTCATCCTGCTGCTCGTCGCCGCCCTGGTGGTCGGACCCGAGCGGCTGCCGGCCTACGCCGAGCAGCTGGCGGGGTGGGTGCGGCGGCTGCGGGACGTGGCCCGCGACACCAAGGACCGCGTCGACGCGGAGCTCGGTGACGGTGACGTGGACTGGGCGGCGCTCGACCCCCGGCGGTACGACCCGCGCCGCATCGTGCGGGACGCGCTCCTCGACGACCCGCCCGCGCACGAGCCGTCCCGGCCCACCGTCCCGCGCCCCGGACGCGCGCGCGCCGCGGCGGCCGGCGCCGCACCGGCGGCCGCGTTCGCCGGCGCGCCTGCGCCACCGGGCGGTCCCGCGCCGTTCGACGACGAGGCGACCTGACCGTCCCGGCGTCCGGCACCGCAGCCCGCTCCACCCGCACCACACCGGCCTCGGCCGACGACCCCCAGGAGGACCCCCGCATGACCCAGGTGCTGTCCTCGTCGCAGCCGGCCACGCCGTCCGCCGCAGGCCGACGGATCTTCTCGGGCATGCAGCCGACGTCGGACTCCCTCCAGCTCGGCAACTACCTCGGGGCGCTGACCCAGTGGGTCGCGCTGCAGGAGACGCACGACGCCATCTACTGCGTCGTCGACCTGCACGCGCTCACGGTGGGGCCGGACCCGAAGGTGCTGCGCGAGCGGACCCGGCGGACGGCCGCGCAGTACCTGGCGGCCGGGGTGGACCCGGAGCGCTCCATCCTGTTCGTGCAGTCGCACGTGCCCGAGCACGCCGAGCTCGCCTGGATCCTCTCGTGCCACACGGGGTTCGGTGAGGCGGGGCGGATGACGCAGTTCAAGGACAAGTCGGCCCGGCACGGCTCGGACGGCACCACCGTCGGGCTGTTCACCTACCCGGTGCTGATGGCGGCGGACATCCTGCTGTACGACACGGCGCTCGTGCCCGTGGGCGAGGACCAGCGCCAGCACCTGGAGCTGACACGCGACCTGGCGCAGCGGCTGAACTCCCGGTTCGGGGCGGGCACGGTCGTCGTCCCCGAGCCGTACATCGTCTCGGCCACCGCCAAGATCTACGACCTGCAGGACCCGACCGCCAAGATGAGCAAGTCGGCCGAGAGCCCCAACGGGCTCATCGAGCTGCTGGACGACCCGAAGGTCGTCGCCAAGCGCATCCGGTCCGCCGTGACCGACGCCGAGCGGGAGATCCGGTACGACCCGGCGACCAAGCCGGGGGTGTCCAACCTCCTGACCATCCTCTCGGCCCTGTCCGGGCGCACGATCCCGTCGCTGGAGGCGGACTACGTCGGCAAGGGCTACGGGGACCTGAAGAAGGACCTCGCGGGGGTCGTGGTCGACTTCCTCACCCCGTTCCAGGAGCGGGTGCGCCACTACATGTCGGACCCGTCGGCGCTCGACGACGTCCTGGCCGACGGTGCCGCGCGGGCCCGCGAGCTCGCCACGCCGACGCTCGAGCGGGTGTACGACCGTTCGGGTCTGCTGCCGCGGCGTCGGACGCGCGCGTGAGGCTTCCCCGGGCCGCCGCGGGCGAGACGGTCGTCGGAGTCGCGATCGCGGTGCCCGAGCCGTTCCGCACCCAGCTGCACGACGCCCGGGTGCGGTTCGGCGACCCCGAGGCGCGCAACATCGTGCCCCACGTGACGCTCGTGGGACCCACCCCGGTGCCGGACGACCGCCTGGCCGCGCTGGACGAGCACCTCGGGACGACGGCCGCCCGCCACCACCCGTTCCGCATCCGGCTGCACGGGACGCAGACGTTCCGGCCGGTGTCCCCGGTCGTGTTCGTCGCGCTGGTCGAGGGAGCCCCCCAGTGCGCGGGGCTGGAGTCGGCGCTGCGCACCGGCAGCCTGCAGGTCGCGACGCAGTTCCCCTACCACCCGCACGTCACGGTCGCGCACGACCTGGACGACGCGGCGCTCGACGCGGCACAGGCCTCGATGGTCGACTACGACGCCGCGTTCGACGTGACCGGGATCCACCGGTTCGTGCACGACGGGACCGGTTGGTGCCCGGTCCGGCGGTTCGCCCTGGGCGCCGCGCCCGACGCCCCGGATGCCCCGGCGGTGGCGCGCGCCTAGATTCGTCGCCATGGATCGGCGCACCACCCGGCACGAGCGGACCGTCGCAGCACCGCCCGCGGGCGCCGGAGCGGCCCACCGGCACGCCACCGAGGAGGCGCCGGACCCGGTGCCCGGACCGCGCTGGGCGTCGGGGTTCCCGGGCCTCGTGCAGCGCGTGCAGGCCCTGCTCGCGTGGTGGCAGCGGACGCGCGTGGCCCGCGCCAACGCCCGGTTCGGCGCGGTCGGCGGCGGGCTGCTCACCGGCGGGATCGCGTACACGACGCTGTTCTCGGTGTTCGCGGGGCTGACGATCGGCTACACCGCGTTCATGGCCGTCCTCGGTGGGAACGCCGAGCTGCGCGCGACGGTCCTGCGGACGATCGGGCAGTCGCTCCCGGGGCTGATCGACACCGGCGACGGCACGGGCCTGCTGCAGCCGGACGAGCTGGAGCTGAGCACGGGGCTCGGCATCGCGGGCGTCGTCGCGTTCGTGGTCCTGCTCTTCACCGCCATCTCCGCGACGGCGGCGCTGCGCACCGCGGTCCGCGCCATGTTCGGCGCGCGCACCGCCGACAACGCGGTGCTGGGCAAGCTGCGGGAGCTGGGCGCGTTCCTCGGGATCGCGCTGGCGGTGCTGCTCTCGGCCGTGCTCGGTATCGCGGTGACGACGGCGGCCGACTGGCTGCTGGGCGTGCTGGGCTGGTCGGACACGTCCGGGCTCGTGGTGCGGGCCGCGGGCGTCCTCGTCGCGTTCGTGGTCGACGCGGCGGTCTTCGTGATGATCGTGCGGGTGCTCGCCGGTCAGGCGCCCGCGCGGCGCGACCTGCTGGGGGGAGCCGCGATCGCCGCGGCCGGGCTCGGCGTCGTGCGGGTCCTCGGCACCTCGGTCGTGGCCGGCTCGGTGCAGCGCAACCCGGTGCTCGCGTCGTTCGCGGTGATCGTGGTGCTGCTGCTGTGGATCAACCTCATCGCCCGGATCGTGCTGCTCGCGGCGGCCTGGACCGCGAACCCGCCGGCGCCGTCACCGGCCGATCAGGTGGACGACGACGCGAGCGCGGCCAGCAGCGCCGCCAGCCGCGCGGCGTAGGCCGCCACCCCGGCCCGGGTGCGCGCAGGCTCACCGACGCGCAGCAGGTTGAGCATCCCCGGGTCGCCGGCTTCCTGACCGGCGGCGATGCGGTCGGCCGACGCGGTCATGCGCACGACCACGTGACGCGCGACGGCCTGCGCGGCAGGCGCCGGTCGCCCCAGCGCGGCCGCCTGCTCCCCGTACGCCCGGGTGAGCAGGCGCAGGCGGCGGGCGCCCTCCTGCGCGCCGGGGTCCGTGAAGAAGGGCACGCCGCTCCAGGCGAGCATCGCCAGGTCGTCCAGCGGGACGCCCGGTCCCGCCACGTCCCAGTCCACGACGCCCACGACGTCGTCCGCGCCGGGCCCGGCGACGAGCATGTTGTACATCGTCGCGTCGTGGTGGCACACGATCTCGCCCGGGGCGAGGTCCCGGTCGTCGAGCCGCCAGCGGACCGGACCCGGCCGCAGGTCCGCGACGGCGTCGTGGAACCGTGCCAGCCAGGCCGCGCCGGACGCGAGACGGGCGTCGCTCACCTCGGCCAGGTCGACCACCTCGCCGGGCAGGTGCTCGAGCACCTCGCGGCCCTGCTCGTCGATCCCCAGCGGCGCGGGCACGCCGTCGAGGCCCCGGGAGCGCACGTGGCTGAGGAGCGTGTGCACGGCGGGCGTCCACGGCCCGGCCGGGCGCCGCACGGTGCGGCCCACGCGCACGGCGCCGCCGACGTTGCCGCCCTGCAGCCGCACCTCGGGGGCGCCGGGGTCGGGCTCGACGTAGCGCGGCAGCGCGTCCAGCCGGTCCCGGGCGTCCGGCGGGTCCGCCGTGCGCTCTGCGGGCGGGGTCTCCGGCAGGACGGGGGGCAGCTCGTCGGCGGGCACGCGTCAGCATGCCACGACGGGCGCCCCCCGCCTGCGGCGGAGGACGCCCGTCGGGCGTGCGTCGGTGGTGCGGTGCGTCAGAAGGCGCGCGTGATCATCGCGCGCTTGACCTCCTGGATCGCCTTCGTGACCTCGATGCCGCGGGGGCACGCCTCGGTGCAGTTGAAGGTCGTGCGGCACCGCCACACGCCCTCCTTGTCGTTGAGGATCTCCAGGCGCTGGGTCCCGCCCTCGTCACGGCTGTCGAAGATGAAGCGGTGCGCGTTGACGATCGCGGCGGGGCCGAAGTACTGCCCGTCGGTCCAGAAGACGGGGCAGGACGACGTGCACGCGGCGCACAGGATGCACTTGGTCGTGTCGTCGTACCGCTCGCGCTGCTCGGGGGACTGCAGGCGCTCCTTGCTGGGCTCGGTGCCCGTGGTGACGAGGAACGGCATGATCTCGCGGTACGACGCGAAGAACGGCTCCATGTCGACCACGAGGTCCTTGATCACCGGCAGGCCCTTGATGGGCTCGACGAGGATCGGCTTGCCCGGGTCCAGGTCCTTGAGCAGCGTCTTGCACGCCAGGCGGTTGCGGCCGTTGATCCGCATCGCGTCCGAGCCGCAGATGCCGTGCGCGCACGACCGGCGGAACGTCAGCGAGCCGTCCTGCTCCCACTTGATCTTGTGCAGCGCGTCCAGGACGCGGTCGGTGCCGTGCACGTCGACCGTGAACTCGTCCCAGCGGGGCTCGGCCTCGAACGGCTCGCCGAACGCCGGGATGGCGTCGTCCGTCGGCAGGAACCGGCGGATCCGCAGCGTGACCTGGAACGACGGGACGGCGCCGGCCTCGGGCGCGGGGGCTTCCACGGTGGCGGTCATCAGTACTTGCGCTCCATCGGCTGGTAGCGGGTGACGGTGACGGGCTTGGCCCCGAGGACCACCTGGTAGCCGTCGAAGGTCTCGGCCCGGCGGAACGACGCGTCGGAACCGGTGACGGTGGCGTCCGCGGCGCCGGCCGCGACCGGACGCCGGTAGGCCATCGTGTGCTGCATGAACCGGGAGTCGTCGCGGTCGGGGAAGTCCTCCCGGAAGTGGCCGCCGCGCGACTCCTCCCGGTTGAGCGCCCCGACGACGACGGTCTCGGCGATGTCGAGCAGGAAGCCGAGCTCGACGGCCTCGAGCAGGTCCGTGTTGAACGTGCGCGTCTTGTCCTGCACCGACACGGCCTCGTACCGCTTGCGCAGCGCCTTGATGTCGGACAGCGCCTGGGTCAGGGACTCGGACGTGCGGAACACCTGGGCGTTCGCGTCCATCGTCTCCTGCAGGTCGCGGCGGATGTCCGCCACGCGCTCGCCGTCGGGCCGGGTCCGGATGGTCTCCAGGTCGGCCTCGACGCCCTCGGCGGCGGCCGGGGGCAGGTCCACGAAGGACGCCGTCGCGGCGTAGGCGGCGGCCGACCGGCCGGCGCGCTTGCCGAAGACGTTGATGTCCAGCAGCGAGTTGGTGCCCAGCCGGTTGGAGCCGTGCACCGAGACGCAGGCGACCTCACCGGCGGCGTACAGGCCCTTGATGACGTCGGTCGGGTTGCGCAGCACCTCGCCCTCGATGTTCGTGGGGATGCCGCCCATGGCGTAGTGCGCCGTGGGGTAGACCGGCACCGGCTCGGTGTACGGCTCGATGCCGAGGTAGGTCCGCGCGAACTCGGTGATGTCCGGGAGCTTGGCGTCGATGTGCGCCGGCTCCAGGTGCGTGAGGTCGAGCAGGACGTAGTCCTTGTTCGGGCCGGCGCCGCGGCCCTCGCGCACCTCGTTGGCCATCGACCGGGCGACGATGTCGCGCGGCGCGAGGTCCTTGATGGTGGGGGCGTAGCGCTCCATGAACCGCTCGCCGTCGGCGTTGCGCAGGATGCCGCCCTCGCCGCGGGCGGCCTCGGAGAGCAGGATGCCCAGGCCCGCCAGGCCGGTCGGGTGGAACTGGAAGAACTCCATGTCCTCCAGCGGGATGCCGCGGCGGTACGCCAGCGCCATGCCGTCACCGGTGAGGGTGTGCGCGTTCGACGTCGTCTTGTAGATCTTGCCCGCGCCGCCCGTGGCGAACACGACGGCCTTGGCCTGGAAGACGTGGATCTCGCCCGTGGCCAGCTCGTAGGCCACGACGCCGGTGGCGTTGACCTCCTCGCCGTCGGGCACGTCGCCCGTCGCGAGGTCGTGGTCCACCAGCAGGTCGAGGACGTAGAACTCGTTGAAGAACTCGACGTCGTTCTTCACGCACTGCTGGTAGAGCGTCTGCAGGATCATGTGACCCGTGCGGTCCGCGGCGTAGCAGGAGCGGCGCACGGCGGCCTCGCCGTGGTTGCGGGTGTGCCCGCCGAACCGGCGCTGGTCGATGCGGCCCTCGGGCGTGCGGTTGAACGGCAGGCCCATCTTCTCCAGGTCGAGCACCGCGTCGATGGCCTCCTTGGCCATCACCTCGGCGGCGTCCTGGTCGACCAGGTAGTCACCGCCCTTGACGGTGTCGAACGTGTGCCACTCCCAGTTGTCCTCCTCGACGTTGGCCAGCGCGGCGCACATGCCGCCCTGTGCCGCGCCGGTGTGGGAGCGCGTGGGGTAGAGCTTGGAGATGACGGCGGTGCGCACGCGCGTCGAGGACTCGAGCGCGGCGCGCATCCCGGCGCCGCCCGCGCCGACGATGACGACGTCGTACTGGTGGGTCTGCATCGGCTGTGAGGCCTTCCTTGCTGGGACGTCCGGGGGTCAGGCCGTGCAGAACGAGGGCAGCAGGTCCGCCGGGCTGTTCGGGGGGCACGGGTCGAACGTGAAGATCACGAGCGTGCCGAGGACGATGACGACGACGGTCGCGGCGTACAGGGCGAGCTTCAGCACCATGCGGGTGCCGTCCTTCTCCGCGTAGTCGTTGATGATCGTCCGCACGCCGTTGGTGCCGTGCAGCATGGCCAGCCACAGCATGAGCAGGTCCCACACCTGCCAGAACGGCGAGGCCCACTTGCCGGCGACGAAGCCGAAGTCGATGGCGCTGATGCCCTCGCCCGCGATCAGGTTCACGAACAGGTGGCCGAAGATCAGGACGACGAGCAGCACGCCCGACGCGCGCATGAACACCCAGCCGTACAGCTCGAAGTTGCCGCGCGTCGTGCGGCGCGACGGGCCCGGGCGCGACGCGCGCGGGGCCTTGGGATCGGCGATGGTGCTCATCAGTGGCCCCCGAAGACGTTCATCAGGTGACGCGGCAGGAAGCCCGCCATCGTCACGACGACCAGGCCCAGGACGACCCACAGCATGACCCGCTGGTACCGCGGGCCCTTGGCCCAGAAGTCCACGAGGATCAGCCGGATGCCGTTGAAGGCGTGGAACACGATGGCGAGCACGAGCCCGGCCTCGCCGATGCCCATGATCGGGTTCTTGTACGTGCCGATCACGTCGTTGTACGCCTCGGGGGAGACCCGGACCAGCGCCGTGTCGAGCACGTGCACGAGCAGGAAGAAGAAGATCGCGAAACCGGTGATGCGGTGCGCGACCCAGGACCACATGCCTTCGCGCCCGCGGTAGAGCGTTCCGGCCGGCCGCGCTGGCGCGGTGGGCGCTGAGGACACGGTGGGGGCCTCCTGTGGCGAGTTCGCGAGCGGACGTCGATGTCCTGAAGTCCCCTCACTGTAATGACCTGCGCCACGTCCGGACCGCGCCCCGAGGGGTGCCGCCGCGGCGCGGCGGGCCGTTTGTGAC
The DNA here is from genome assembly GCF_900114185.1 of Cellulomonas sp. KH9. Classification (GTDB taxonomy): domain Bacteria; phylum Actinomycetota; class Actinomycetes; order Actinomycetales; family Cellulomonadaceae; genus Cellulomonas. The sequence goes on along the minus strand of NZ_FOSE01000006.1, from coordinate 98,199 downwards.
CAAGCCCACACGCACACCCGGCCCGTCCGGGACCTCCGTCCGTCGCGCGCACCGCACCGCCGGGGCCGGTCCGCGGCGGTGCTCGCGGCACCCGGCCCGGCCGCTACGGTGTCGGCATGCCGGACGCACCCATCGCCGACTTCCACGCCGTCGTCCCCGCCGGGGGCGCCGGTACCCGCCTGTGGCCGCTGTCGCGTGCGGGCCACCCCAAGTTCCTGCTCGACCTCACGGGCACGGGCCGGACCCTGCTGCAGGGCACGGTGGACCGCCTGCTCCCGCTCACCGGCCCGGGCCACGTGCTCGTGGTGACCGGTGCGCGGCACGCCGCCGCGGTCGCCGACCAGCTGCCGGAGCTGGGTGCCGAGCACGTCCTGGCCGAGCCGAGCCCGCGGGACTCCATGGCGGCGATCGGCCTGGCGGCCGCCGTGCTGGCGCGACGGCACGGGCCGGACGTGGTGCTCGGGTCGTTCGCGGCGGACCACGTCATCACCGGTCTGCCCGGGTTCGAGGCGACGATCCGCGAGGCCGTGGCGGCCGCGCGCACCGGCGCCGTCGTCACGATCGGCATCCCGGCCACCGAGCCGTCGACGGCGTTCGGGTACGTGCAGGCGGGCGAGCCGCTCGGCGCGCCCGGTGCGCCCAGCGCCCGGCGCGCGGTCGGCTTCACCGAGAAGCCCGACGCGCAGACCGCGGCCGCGTACCTGGCCGCGGGCGGGTACAGCTGGAACGCGGGCATGTTCGTCGTGCGCGCCGGCGTCCTGCTGGACCACCTCGCGCAGCAGCTGCCCACGCTGCACGACGGGCTGCGCCGCATCGCGGCCGCGTGGGACACCGATGACCGCGACGCCCGGCTCGCCGACACGTGGCCGGGACTCACGCGGATCGCGATCGACCACGCCATCGCGGAGCCGGTGGCCGCCGCGGGCGGGGTCGCGGTGGTGCCCGGCACCTTCGGCTGGGACGACGTCGGCGACTACGCCTCGCTGGGCGCGCTGCTCGGCACCGGCGACGGCGGCCCGACGCTCGGCACGCCGGACGACGTGCTGCGCATCGACGCGGACGGTGCCGTGGTCGCCACCGCCGGGCGCACGGTCACGGTCGTCGGCGTGCCCGACGCCGTGGTGGTCGACACGCCCGACGCCGTGCTCGTCACCACGCGCGCCCACGCCCAGCAGGTCAAGGCGGCCGTCGACGGGTGGCGTGCCCGGGGCCGCGACGACCTGCTCTGACGAGGAGCGGAGGCGGGCTCCGGCGATACCCTCGTCCAATGCCCGCCACGCCCCTCGACCAGCTCGTCCCCGTCAGCGCCCAGGACGTGCCCGCGCTGCGCACGCTCGGCCCGGAGCCGGCCGACCCCGGTGCGCGTGACCTGGCCGACGTCCTGGACGAGCTGCGCGCCGAGCTCGTCGGGATCCGGCGCGACCTGCACGCCCACCCCGAGCTGGGGCGCACCGAGGAGCGGACCACCCGGGTCGTCGCCGAGCGGCTGTCGGCCGCGGGCCTGACGCCGCACCTGCTGCCCGGGTCCGGCCTGTGGTGCGACATCGGCCCCACGGTCGCCGGGTCGGGTGCGCGCCGGGTCGCGCTGCGCGCGGACCTCGACGGGCTGCCCGTGCCGGACACGTGCGGCCTGCCGTGGGCGGCGGAGCACCGGGGCGTCGCGCACGCCTGCGGGCACGACGTGCACACCACCGCGGTGCTCGGCGCGGGGCTCGCGCTGGCGCGGCTCGCGGCGGACGGCGGGCTCGACGTCGGCGTGCGGCTGATCTTCCAGCCCGCCGAGGAGGTGCAGCCCGGCGGCGCCATCGACGTCATCAACGAGGGCGGGCTCGACGGCGTCGGTGAGATCTTCTCGGTGCACTGCGACCCGAAGCTGGACGTCGGCCTGGTCGGCACGCGCATCGGCCCGATCACCTCGGCGTCCGACGAGGTCACCGTCACGGTGACGGGCGAGGGCGGCCACACGTCGCGCCCGCACCTCACGGGGGACGTCGTGTTCGCGCTGGGCCAGGTCATCACGCAGGTGCCCGCCGTGCTGGGCCGGCGGCTGGACCCGCGGTCCGGTGTGAACCTCACGTGGGGTGCCGTGCGCGCGGGGACCGTCCACAACGCGATCCCGGCCACGGGCACCGTCATGGGCACGCTGCGGTGCCTCGACGTGCGGGCGTGGGAGCGGGCGTCGGCGGTGTTCGAGCAGGCCGTGGCCGACGTCGTGCACCCGCTGGGGGTCGAGGTCGAGGTGAAGCACCAGCGCGGGGTGCCGCCCGTGGAGAACCGGGCGGAGAGCACCGCCGTGCTGGAGGCGGCCGCGCACGACATGCTGGGACCGGAGGCCGTGCGGCTGACCGAGCAGTCGCTCGGCGGCGAGGACTTCGCCTGGTACCTCACGAGGGTGCCCGGCGCGATGGCACGGCTCGGCACCCGCACCCCGGGGGGTCGGACGTACGACATCCACCAGGGCGACCTGCGGGTCGACGAGCGTGCCGTGGAGGCCGGCGCGCTGCTCCTCGCGCGGGCCGCCCAGTTGGCGGGTCGGCGGGGTCGCGTCTGATCCGTCCGTATCGACGTGCGGACAGCGCGACCGAGGGGCGGGAACAGGTTGCGAATTCATCACGGAACCTGCAGGGATACCCATCGGTAACAGTTCGGTGACCTGCAGGTGCCTAGGGTCCACAGTGATCAAGCCGACTGGTCGGGCACGTCGGCGGTGCAACGGTGCGCCGTCCGTCAGCCCGGCACCTGTGCGGCGGGACGACGAGAAGTGGGAGACCTGTCGTGAAGAAGATCGTTCGAGTGGCCGCAGTCGGTGGGGCGCTCGCCCTCACGCTCGCGGCGTGTGGCAGTGCACCCGACGCCGAGGAGCCGTCCGCAGGCGGCGACAAGGCCTCCGACTTCAAGGCCTGCGTCGTCTCGGACGCCGGTGGCTTCGACGACAAGAGCTTCAACCAGCTCAGCTACGAGGGCACGAAGGAGGCGACCGAGGAGCTCGGCGCCGGCTTCGCCGAGGTCCAGTCGGACTCCGAGGCGGACTTCGCGACGAACCTCGAGAGCCTCGTCGCCGAGAACTGCAACGCCATCGTCTCCGTCGGCTTCGCGCTGTCGGCCGCCACGGTCGAGTCGGCCGAGGCCAACTCCGCCATCGACTACATCCTGGTCGACGACGCCGCGGACAACGACTTCGACGGCACCAAGGACGCGGACAACATCAAGCCGCTGCTGTACGACACGGCGCAGGCCGCGTTCCTCGCGGGCTACCTCGCCGCCGGCTACTCGGCCGACAACGGCGTGTCGAAGGTCGGCACGTTCGGCGGCCAGCCCTACCCGACCGTCACGATCTTCATGGACGGCTTCAAGCAGGGCGTCGAGTACTACAACGAGGTCAAGGGCGCGGGCGTCCAGCTCGTCGGCTACCAGGGCGGCGACCAGGGCTCGTTCACCGGCGGCTTCGAGGCCAACGACACGGCCAAGCAGGTCGCGGCCGGCATCATCGACCAGGGCGTCGACGTGATCCTGCCCGTGGGTGGCCCGATCTACCAGTCCGCGATGGACGCCATCGCCGACTCGGGCCGTGAGGTCGCGCTCATCGGTGCCGACGCCGACGTCTTCGAGACGGACCCGTCGACGCAGGACCTGGTCCTCACGTCGATCCTCAAGAACATGAAGCTGTCGACCTACGAGGCCGTCCTGGCCGCGGGCGAGGGCGAGTTCGACCCCGAGGCGTACATCGGGACGCTGGAGAACGACGGCGTGGGCATCGCGCCCCTGCACAACTTCGAGTCCAAGGTCTCCCCGGAGCTGGTGACCGAGGTCGAGGACCTGAAGCAGCAGATCATCGACGGCGACATCCTGGTCACCTCGTACCTCTCCGAGTGATCGCCGCGGCACACGCGTGACACCACCCGGACGGGCCGGCGACGGCCCGTCCGGGTGGTCACGTGCGACGATCGCAGGATCCGGCGGCCACCCGTCCGGACCACCAGCACCGCACCGTCCCGACCCGTCCCGAGGACAGTTCCATGAAGCTCGAGCTGCGCGGCATCACCAAGCGCTTCGGCGCCCTGGTCGCCAACGACCACATCGACCTCACGGTCGAGCCGGGCGAGATCCACTGCCTGCTCGGGGAGAACGGTGCGGGCAAGTCCACCCTGATGAACGTCCTGTACGGCCTCTACCAGGCCGACGAGGGCGAGATCCTCCTGGACGACGAGGTCCAGCACTTCGCCGGTCCGGGCGACGCCATGGCGGCCGGCATCGGCATGGTGCACCAGCACTTCATGCTCGTCCCCGTCTTCACCGTCGCGGAGAACGTCATGCTCGGCCACGAGCAGACGACGACCGGCGGCCGGCTCGACCTCGACGCGGCGCGCAGCCGCGTGCGCGAGATCGCCGACCGCTTCGGGTTCCACGTCGACCCCGACGCCGTGGTCGAGGACCTGCCCGTCGGCGTGCAGCAGCGGGTCGAGATCATCAAGGCCCTGTCGCGCGACGCGCGCGTCCTGGTGTTCGACGAGCCCACCGCGGTGCTGACGCCGCAGGAGACCGACGAGCTCATGGACATGATGCGTCGGCTGAAGGCCGGCGGCACCGCCATCGTCTTCATCACCCACAAGCTCCGCGAGGTCCGCGCCGTCGCCGACCGCATCACGGTCGTGCGCCGCGGTGCCGTCGTGGGCGAGGCGTCGCCCACCGCGACGGACGCCGAGCTCGCCTCCCTCATGGTGGGCCGCCCGGTCGAGCTGGTCGTGCACCGCGAGCCGCCCCGCCCCGTCGAGGGCGGGCTGACGGTCGAGCACCTGCAGGTCACCGACGCGCGGGGCACCGTCCTCGTCGACGACGTGTCGTTCGAGGTGCCCGGCGGGGAGATCCTCGTGGTCGCGGGCGTGCAGGGCAACGGGCAGACCGAGCTGGCGGAGGCGCTCGCCGGGCTGCAGGAGTACGTCACCGGCAGCATCCGCCTCGGGGACACCGAGCTCGTCGGGCGCTCGGTGCGCCGCGTGCTGGACGCCGGTGTGGGCTACGTGCCCGAGGACCGCACGCAGGACGGGCTGGTCGCCGAGTTCACCGTCGCGGAGAACCTCGTCCTCGACCGCACCGACGGGCCGCCGTTCGTGCGGGCCGGGGCGCTGCAGCTCCGAGCGCGCGACCGGTTCGCCCGCGAGATGGTGGAGCAGTACGACATCCGCACCCAGGGGATCGACTCCCCGGTGGGCCGGCTGTCGGGCGGCAACCAGCAGAAGGTCGTCGTCGCGCGGGAGCTGTCGCGCGACCTGCGCCTGCTCGTGGCCGCCCAGCCCACACGCGGCGTCGACGTCGGCTCCATCGAGTTCATCCACAAGCGCATCGTCGAGACGCGGGACACCGGTGTCCCGGTGGTCGTCGTCGCCACCGAGCTGGACGAGGCCGTCGCCCTGGGCGACCGGATCCTCGTCATGTACCGCGGCCGTGTGGTCGGCATCGTCCCGTCCGACACCCCGCGCGACGTCCTCGGCCTCATGATGGCCGGCATCGCGCCGAACGAGGGAGAGGCCGCGTGAGCGAGCCCAGGGAACCCGGCGACCAGGGAGTCGCCGACGTGGTCGTGCCCGACACGGTCGTGACCGACGTCGGGAGCGACGACGCCGGGCCGGCGCCGGTCCGCGACACCCGGTGGAACGACGCGCTGCTGCGCGTGACGTCCGGCGGCTGGGCGGTCTCGCTCGGCGCCGTGGTGCTCGCCGTGCTGGCCGGGTCGGTGATGATCGCCTTCACGGACGAGGGCGTGCAGTCGGCGGCCTCGTACTTCTTCTCCCGCCCCGGTGACACGTTCGCCGCCGTCGGCCAGGCCGTCGGTGGTGCGTACGCGGCGCTCTTCCGTGGCGCCGTCTACAACTACACGGCGGACACGTTCGCGCAGGGGATCCGGCCGCTCACGCAGTCGATGACCTACGCGACCCCGCTCATCGCCGCCGGCCTCGGGCTGGCGCTGGCGTTCCGCTCGGGCCTGTTCAACATCGGCGGCCAGGGGCAGATGCTCATGGCCGCGGCGGGCGCGGGCTGGGTCGGGTTCGCGTGGGACCTGCCGGCGGGGCTGCACCTGCTCGTGGCGCTCGTCGTCGGTGTCGCGGCCGGTGCGCTGTGGGGCGGTCTCGCGGGCCTGCTCAAGGCCGCGACGGGGGCGCACGAGGTGATCGTCACGATCATGCTCAACTACATCGCGTTCTACCTGCTGTCCTACCTGCTGGCCACGCCGGGCCTGCTGCAGGCGCCCGGGTCGGCCAACCCCAAGTCGCCGCCCATGGCGGACACGGCCCTGCTGCCGCGGCTGCTGGGCCCGGAGTTCCGCCTGCACCTCGGCTTCCTGCTCGCGCTCGGTGCGGTCGTGCTGACGTGGTGGCTGCTCGAGCGCTCGAGCCTCGGGTTCTCGCTGCGGGCCGTGGGGGAGAACGCCCGTGCCGCCCGCGTCGCCGGCATCCACGTGCCGCGCGCGACGGTGCTGGCGATGCTCGTCAGCGGTGCGCTCGTGGGCCTCGCGGGCAGCACCCAGGTGCTCGGACTCATCACCACCGGCTTCAGCTACGACATCGACGCGGGCATCGGGTTCGACGCGATCACCGTGGCGCTGCTCGGGTCGTCCCACCCCGTCGGGGTGCTGTTCGCCGGCCTGCTCTTCGGCGGCTTCAAGGCGGGTGGGTCCGTCATGCAGGCGTCCGAGGGGATCCCGATCGAGATCGTCCTGGTCGTGCAGTCCCTGATCGTCCTGTTCATCGCGGCGCCGCCGCTGGTGCGGGCGGTGTTCCGGCTCCCGCAGCCGGGCCGTCGGGCACCCGCGGCGACCCGCCCGTCCGGCGCGTCGCGCCGTGAGGAGGTGCAGCGATGAGCACGACGACGGTGGCGCCCACCGAGGCGCCCGGCGGTGCCGTCGGGCACCGCCACGTGACCGTGGTGTCCCGCAAGGGGCCCGTGGTGCTCGGCGTGGTCACCGTGCTGTTCGCGCTGCTGCTGCTGGGGCGTCCGCGCGAGGGCGACGCGACGTTCCGCCTCGCCAGCTCCGGGGACCTCATCAGCCTGCCGAGCGTGCACGTGCCCGGCACCGCGACCGGCTGGGTCTGCGTCGCGGTCATGGCGCTGCTGACGCTCCTGGCCCTGCTGCGGGTCGTCCGTCGGCACAAGGTCCCCGTGTGGGTCTCGGCGCTCTTCGCGGCCGTGTTCCTCATCGGGTTCCTCGCGTGGGCGGCCGCCGGCAGCCCGAGCGACATCCCCGCGGTCCGCGTCATCGGCGGGGCCGTGCTGCTCGCGGTGCCGATCGTGTTCGGCGCCCTGGGCGGTGTGATCGGCGAGCGCGCCGGCGTCGTCAACATCGCGATCGAGGGCCAGCTGCTCGCCGGCGCGTTCTGCGCCGCGGTCGCCGCCTCGGTCACCGGCAGCCCCTGGGTCGGCCTGGTGGCCGCGGTGCTCGCGGGCATGCTGGTCGCCGCCGTGCTCGGCCTCTTCACGATCACGTACCGCGTGAACCAGGTCATCGTCGGTGTCGTGCTCAACGTGCTGGTGATCGGCGTGACCAGCTTCCTGTACTCGCAGGTGCTGGTGCCGAACGCGCAGCTCAACAGCACCACGCGCTTCTCGAACATCGCGATCCCCGGTCTCTCGCACATCCCGGTGATCGGCCCGTCGCTGTTCAACCAGACGGTCGTCGTCTACCTCATGTACCTGGTGGTGCCCGGCGTGTGGTTCGCGCTGTACCGCACCCGCTGGGGCCTGCGGCTGCGCGCCGTGGGGGAGCACCCGAAGGCCGCCGACACCGTCGGCATCAAGGTCGAGCGCACGCGGTACCGGGCGCTGCTGGTGGCGGGCGCGATCGCCGGCGTCGGCGGCGCGTTCTACACGGTCGTGTCGGTATCGGCCTTCGGCAAGGAGATGACCGCGGGTGCCGGGTTCATCGCGCTGGCCGCCGTCATCTTCGGCAAGTGGGACCCGGTGCGGGCCGCGCTGGCGGCCCTGCTGTTCGGGTTCGCCTCGAACCTGGAGGGCGCCCTGAGCATCGTCGGCGCCCCCGTGCCGAGCCAGTTCATGCTGATGCTGCCGTACGTCGTGACGCTGCTCGCCGTGGCGGGCCTGGTCGGCCGCTCGCGCGGCCCGGCCGCGTCCGGCGAGGCCTACGTCAAGGAATGACCGGAGAGGGAGACATGCCCAGCAGCACGCGGACCGTCGACTGGGACGGCCTGCGGGCCGCCGCACGCGACGTCATGACCCGCGCCTACGCGCCGTACTCGCAGTTCCCGGTGGGGGCCGCCGCGCTGGTCGACGACGGGCGGGTGGTCGCCGGCTGCAACGTGGAGAACGCGTCGTACGGCGTCGGCCTGTGCGCCGAGTGCAGCCTGGTGTCGATGCTGCACGTCACCGGCGGCGGCCGGCTGGTCGCGTTCGTCTGCGTCGACGGGCACGGCGACGTGCTCATGCCGTGCGGACGGTGCCGGCAGCTGCTGTTCGAGCACGGCGGGCCCGACCTGCTGCTCGAGACGGTCAGCGGCGTGCGACCCATGAGCGAGGTGCTGCCCGACGCCTTCGGGCCGACGGACCTCACCGTGCGCGGTGGGGGTCAGGACAAGGAGCAGGGATGAGCGAGCAGTTCGACGCCGTCGACGTCATCGTCGCCAAGCGGGACGGGCGCCGGCTGACCGACGGCCAGATCGACTGGGTGGTCGACGCGTACACGCGCGGGGTCGTCGCGGACGAGCAGATGTCGGCCCTCGCTATGGCGATCCTGCTCAACGGCATGGACCGCGCCGAGATCGCGCGGTGGACGGCGGCGATGATCGCCAGCGGCGAGCGCATGGACTTCTCCGGCCTGTCACGGCCGACGGCGGACAAGCACTCCACCGGCGGCGTGGGTGACAAGATCACGCTGCCGCTGGCACCGCTCGTCGCCGTGTTCGGCGTGGCCGTGCCGCAGCTGTCCGGCCGCGGTCTCGGCCACACCGGGGGCACCCTCGACAAGCTCGAGTCGATCCCGGGCTGGCGCGCCGCGCTGAGCAACGACGACATGATGCGCCAGCTCGAGGACGTGGGCGCGGTCATCTGCGCCGCCGGGTCGGGGCTGGCACCCGCCGACCGCAAGCTCTACGCGCTGCGCGACGTGACCGGCACCGTCGAGGCGATCCCGCTCATCGCGAGCTCGATCATGAGCAAGAAGATCGCCGAGGGCACCGGCTCGCTGGTGCTCGACGTGAAGGTCGGGTCCGGCGCGTTCATGAAGGACGCGGAGCGCGCGGGTGAGCTGGCCCGCACGATGGTCGCGCTGGGCACCGACGCCGGGGTGCGCACGGTCGCGCTGCTCACCGACATGTCGACGCCCCTGGGCCTGACCGCGGGCAACGCGCTCGAGGTGCGCGAGTCGGTCGAGGTGCTGGCCGGCGGTGGCCCGGCGGACGTCGTCGAGCTGACCGTCGCGCTCGCGCGCGAGATGCTCGCCGCGGCGGGGCAGCCGGACGCCGACCCGGCGGCGGCGCTCGCCGACGGCCGGGCGATGGACGTGTGGCGCCGGATGATCGCCGCGCAGGGCGGCGACCCGGACGCCGAGCTGCCCGTCGCGCGGGAGCAGGAGCAGGTGCTCGCGGAGAGCGACGGCGTCCTGACGACGCTCGACGCGTACGCCGTGGGCGTCGCCGCGTGGCGCCTGGGCGCGGGCCGGGCCCGCAAGGAGGACCCGGTGCAGGCCGGCGCGGGCGTCGAGATCCACGCCCGCCCGGGGGACACCGTCCGGCGCGGCCAGCCGCTGCTCACCCTGCACACCGACACCCCCGGGCGCTTCGCCCGCGCGCACGAGGCGCTGGTGGGCGGCGTCGTCGTCGACCCGCAGGGCGTGCCCGGTGCCGCCCGCCCGCTCGTGCTCGACCGCGTCGCGGCGGACTGACGTCCGTGCGGCCCGGTCGCGGCACCTGCGCGCCCGGGTCACGATGAGGAACGTCCCCTGCTGCCGCACGACCACGGAGGAGCCATGAGCACCGTCCCCGGAGCACAGTCCTGGCGCGACGCCGGCCTGGCGCCCGTCGACACCGAGCAGCCGCTGACGCTGGCGGACGTCGACGACACCGCCGACGACGACGGGACGGAGCCGGAGGACCACGTCCCCGGCTTCCCCCGGCCGGACCGTGAGGGCCACGCCGAGGAGGCCGACGTGGTCGAGCAGTCCGCCGAGGTCCACCTGGACGACGACGAGGGCGCCGACGCGTGACACCGATCCCTGACGAGCAGGACCTCGACGCGACGCTGCGCGCGCTGCCGAAGGTCCTGCTGCACGACCACCTTGACGGGGGGCTGCGTCCGCGGACGATCGTCGAGCTGTCCGCGGGGATCGGCCACGAGCTGCCGACGACGGACCCGGACGCCCTCGGTCGCTGGTTCGTCGAGGCGGCGGGCTCGGGCTCGCTGCCTCGGTACCTCGAGACGTTCACGCACACCCTGGCGGTCATGCAGACCGCCGAGGGGCTGCGCCGCGTGGCACGCGAGGCCGTGCTGGACCTCGCCGCGGACGGCGTCGTGCACGCCGAGGAGCGGTACGCGCCCGAGCAGCACCAGGAGCGCGGCCTGACGCTGCAGCAGGTCGTCGACGCGGTGCGCGACGGCATCGCGCAGGGCGAGGCCGAGGCGCGGTCCGCCGGGCACGAGATCCGGGTGGTGCAGGTCCTGTCCGCGATGCGGCAGGCGGACCGGTCCGACGAGATCGCCGCGCTCGCGCTGGCGAACCGGGACGCGGGCGTCGTCGGCTTCGACATCGCCGGCCCGGAGGACGGGTTCCCGCCGTCGCGGCACGCCGCCGCGTTCCGCGTCGTGCGGGACGCGAGCTTCCCGGCCACCGTGCACGCGGGTGAGGACGCCGGGCTCGACTCCATGGCGCAGGCGCTGCACGTCGCCGGTGCCGTCCGGCTGGGGCACGGCGTCCGGCTGGCCGACGACGTCCACGAGGGGCCCGACGGGTCCTGGCGGCTGGGGCTGCTCGCGCACTGGGTGCGCGACCGGCGGGTCCCGCTCGAGGTGTGCCCGTCGTCCAACCTGCAGACGGGTGCGGCCGCCTCGGTGGCCGCCCACCCCGTGACGCTGCTGCGGCGCGCGGGGTTCGAGGTCACCGTCAACACGGACAACCGCCTCCAGTCCGGCACGTCGCTGTCGCGCGAGCTGGGGCTGCTGGTGCGGGAGGCGGGGTGGACGCTCGACGACGTGGTCGACGTGACCGTGACCGCCGCCCGGCACACGTTCCTGCACCAGGACGAGCGCCGTGCGCTCGTCGACCGCATCACCGGCCCGGCGGTCCCGCCGGGCGCAGCACGCCCCGGGAGGCACCGCGCATGACCACCGACGACACCCCGACCACGCACGTCCCGCTCGACGCCGTCGGCCTCGCCCGCTTCGTCGACCACACCCTGCTCAAGCCGGAGGCCACGCGGGCCGACGTGGAGGCGCTGGTGGCCGAGGGCGTCGAGCTCGGGGTGTACTCCGTGTGCGTCTCGCCCTCGTTCCTGCCGCTGGAGATCCCCGTCGGGCTGGACGGCGCGCCGGACCTGCTGGTCGCGACGGTCTGCGGGTTCCCGTCGGGCAAGCACCACAGCGACGTCAAGGCGGCCGAGGCGGCCCGTGCGGTCGCGGACGGCGCCGCCGAGGTCGACATGGTCATCGACGTGGGCGCCGCCAAGGAGCGCCGCTTCGCCGACGTCGCCCGCGACATCGCCGCCGTGCGTGCCGCCGTGCCGGCCCCGACGGTCCTCAAGGTCATCATCGAGTCCGCCGCGCTGACGGACGACGAGATCGTGCACGTCTGCCAGGCGGCCGAGGCGGCGGGCGCGGACTTCGTCAAGACGTCCACGGGCTTCCACCCGGCGGGCGGCGCCACGGTGCACGCCGTGCGGCTGATGTCGCAGACGGTCGGTGGGCGCCTGGGTGTCAAGGCGTCGGGCGGCATCCGGACGGCGGCGGACGCGCTCGCCATGGTCGAGGCGGGGGCCACCCGCCTGGGGCTGTCGGGCACCGCAGCCGTGCTGGCGGGCCTCACCGCCGACGGCGACTACTGACGCTCGCGTCCCGGGTCATGAGAGAGGCGTGAGAATCCACCGTCCAGGCGGGTGAATCCGCGCCGATCCGGACGTTTCGGGCGTTGACTGGTCGGCTGAGGGCGGACCATGGTGGACGGTCGTCCGGATGGGCACGTTCACGGCCGACCAGCAGGTCAGCAGCGGGTCCGCCCGGTCCACCCGGACCCCGACGGCGCGCACCGCCGGGAGGAGACGCACGCGGCATGGGCCCGATCAGGCGCGGCACGGTCGTCGTGGCGCTCGTCGCGGCCTTCGTGCTGGGCGCGGCCCTGGCGACCGCCCTCGGGGACAACGGGGCGCACCGGCTCCGGCTCGCCGTCCCCGAGCCCTGGCGCGCCGCGTGGTCCGAGGCGCACGTGCTCGAGGGCGACCGGGTGGCGCTCGCGTGGGGCGCGCGCGCCGGCGCCGACCCGACCGCAGCACCCCGGGCCGTGCGGTTCGACCCGGCCGTCGTCGTCGCCCAGCTCGACGCGCTGCAGGCGCTCGGCGTCGACGACGCCGGGCTGGGTGCGGACGAGGGCCCGCTCGCGGAGCACAAGCTCCTCGTCGTGGTCGACGGGACGTGGGCGCAGGGGCCGGGTGCGGCCACCGCCGTGGACCGTCCCGCGACCGCCGACGTGCCGCCCGGCGACCCGGTGCCGCCCACCCGCGGGGCGGTCGTCGACGGGGTCGCGCTCCTGCGGGTGCAGCCCGACGTGCTGGCGTCCTCCCTCGACCCCGGGGTCGCCGCGGCGGCCGTCGCGACCCCGACGGCGTCGGCCTCCGCCGGGGCGACGCCGACCCGCGCGGGACCCGCCCCGACCGGCGGCGCGGCGCGGTCCTCGGGGGTGCCCGCCGGCACGCCGTGGGAGCTCGCCCGTGGCGTCGCGGAGGCCCTGCAGCACCTCACCGAGGCCGCGCACCCCGGGCACGGCCTCACGGACGAGTCCGCCGCGACCCTGCGCACGGCGGCGTCCGCGTACCTCGCGACGCTCGCGGTCCCCGGCGAGCACGCCGACGTCTCGGACCACCTCCTCGCCCCGCACCTCGCCTGGGGGAGCGCGCGGCAGGGGGCGGCGGGGTGGCTGCTGCTGCAGTACCTCGCCGACCGGTCGTCGCCGCGGCTCGTGGGCGACCTGTGGACCGGCTCCTCCGGCACCGAGCACGTGCTCGGCGCGTACGCGCGGCTCACGTCCTCCAACGCCGCGGCGCTCAACCGGCGGGTGACGCAGTACGCCATGCGCGTCGCCGTCGACGACCTCACGCCGGGCGGGCTGCACGGGGACCTCGACCCCGTCCTCCTCGCGCACCGCACCACCCCCGTGGAGGCCGTGGCGGACGACCCCGGGCACCACCGGGTGACCGGCACGTTCGCGCCCGGTGCGTACGGCTACACGGTGGTGCGGCTCGTGCCCGACGGGTCCGGCACGGACGTGCGGGTCCGGGTGCGCGGGCACGTCGAGAGCGGGGCCGGTGAGCACCGCGGCTGGAGCTTCGGGCTCGTGGCGGTCGGGCCGGGCGGTCCGCGGTACAGCCCCGTCACCGAGGCCACCGACGGTGAGCTGCGGCTCGCGCTGCGCCCCGGCGAGGACGAGGTCTACCTGGTGGTCGCCGCCACGCCGACGGAGGTCGTCGCCTCGGGGCTGGAGACGTTCCCCCGGACCGCCCGCTACCCCTACGAGTTCCGGGTCGCGGGCGCGACGGTGTCCGACCCGGCCGCGGACCTCGTCGCCGAGGGCGGCCACCGGCACCCGCACGGGGGCGGCTGGGTCGACGACACCGCACGCGTCGACCCGGCCGCGTACGTCGCGACCGGTGCCGTGGTGCGGGGTGACGCCGTCGTCGGCCCGGGGGTGCGTCTCGAGGGGCGCGCCTGGGTGGAGGCCGGTGCCGAGCTCACCGGCGACGTGGTCGTCCGCGACGTCGCCCGGGTGCTGGGCTCGGCGCGGCTGTCGGGTGCGGTCGTGCTGGGGGGTGACGCCGTCGTGGGGTTCACGTGCGACGCCGGCGCCTACACCACCTACCGTCCGGGCGCGGTCTGCGACCCGTCCGCGGTGGACACCGACGTGAACCCCGTCGTGCCCCCGTTCGCCCCGGGGGAGACGGCCCTCAGCGACGGCCTGCCCACCGTCTCCCCGTCGAGCGGGCCGACGCCCGACGGGGACACGTCGCCCCCCGTCGCGTCCCCGCCGCACCCGACACCGGCAGCGCCGCCCGCCGCCGCGGATCCCACCCCGGCCGCGCAGCCCGGTGTGGCGGCACCACCGGCTGCCGTGCCCGCGGGCGCCTGCACCGCCACCTACGAGGTGGTGGGCTCCTGGCCGGGCGGCATGCAGGCCCAGGTCACCGTCACCGCGACGACCTCCGGGGTCCGCGGCTGGCTGCTCACCTGGACGCAGCCCGACGGGCTGGAGATCACCGAGCAGTGGGCCGCGCAGATCACCCGCAGCGGGAGCACGGTGACCGCGGAGAACATGCCGTGGAACGGCATCATCGAGAACGGCGGGAGCGTGACCTTCGGGTTCAACGGCACGGCCGAGAGCGACACCGCCCGGTCCGTGCCGCAGGTGCGCTGCACGCGCACCGGCTGAGGCGCTCCCGGCGCGGTCGGGCCGCGGGCCGCCGCCCCGCGGTCAGTCCCCGCTGAGGCCCAGCGCCGCCCGCACGTCGGCCGCCAGGTGGTCCAGGCGCTCGCGTGCCGTGCGGTGCGCGGCGTCGAGAACGCCACGGTCCGCGTCGGCCGCCACGGGGACGACGACCTCGAGGTACGCCTTCACCTTGGGCTCGGTGCCCGAGGGGCGCACCACCACGCGGGTGCCGTCCGCCGTGAGCAGGCGCAGCCCGTCGGTCGGGGGCAGCCCGCCGCGGTCGTCGTCGGTGCCTGCGGCCAGGTCGACGAGCTCGACCACGGGGGAGCCGGCCAGCTGCGCCGGCGGCTGCTCCCGCAGGGCGGACATCGTCGCGCCGATCCGGCCGATGTCGGCGAACCGCGCGCTGACCTGGCCGGTCGCGTGCAGACCGTGGGCACGGGCCAGGTCGTCCAGCGCGTCGACGAGGGTGCGGCCCTCCGCCGCCAGGCGGGCGGCCAGGTCGCACACCCGCACGGCGGCCGACATGCCGTCCTTGTCGCGCACGTGCGCGGGGTCGACGCAGTACCCCAGCGCCTCCTCGTACCCGAAGACCAGGCCGTCGACGCGGGAGATCCACTTGAAGCCGGTGAGCGTCGAGGCGAACCGCAGACCGGCGTCGGCGGCGATCGCCGCCAGCAGCCGGGACGACACGATCGAGCACGCGAGCGTCGGTGCCGCACCGTCGGGGCGCTCGTCCGGGCGCACCCGGGCGGCTGCGTCGGCGCCGAGCAGGGCACCGACCTCGTCGCCCGTGAGCATGCGCCAGCCGTCGGCCTGCGGCGTCTCCGGCCCGCGGGCCGGGATGTGCGCGCGGGGGTCGATGAGGGCGACGGCGCAGCGGTCGGCGTCGGGGTCGACGGCCACGACGAGGTCGGCCCGCATCGCCGCGGCGAGTGCCAGCGCGAGGTCGGTCGCGCCCGGCTCCTCGGGGTTGGGGAAGGCCACCGTGGGGAAGTCCGGGTCCGGCTCCGCCTGCTCGGGCACCAGCGTGACGTCCGTGAAGCCCGCGCGGGTCAGCACGTCGCGCGTCAGGGCGCCACCCACCCCGTGCAGCGGGGTCACGACGACCTTCAGGCGGGCACGGTGCTCGGGGTCGCCGCCCGGGGCGACGGCCGCTGCGTCGGCGGCGTACGCCTCGACCACGTCCTCGCCGAGGACGGTCCAGCCGGACGCGGCCCGCGGCACGGCCGCGACGGACGGCACGCGGGCGATCGCGGCCGCGATGGCGGTGTCCGCGGGCGGCACGATCTGCGCGCCCTGCCCGGCGCCGGTGACGACGCGTCCGCCGAGGTAGACCTTGTACCCGTTGTCCTGCGGCGGGTTGTGCGACGCGGTGACCATGACGCCGGCGTCGGCCCCGGACCGCCGGACGGCCGAGGCGAGCACCGGGGTCGGCAGCGGCCGCGGCAGCAGCAGCACGTCGATCCCGACCGCCGTCATGACCGCCGCGGTGTCGAGCGCGAACGTGTGCGAGTTGTGGCGGGCGTCGTAGCCGACGACCACACGCGGCGGTGGGGTGGCGCCCTCGAGCTCACCGGTGAGGAAGTCCGCCAGCCCGGCGGCCGCGCGGATGACGACGGCGCGGTTCATGCGGTGCGGTCCGCCGCCCAGCTCCCCGCGCAGCCCCGCGGTGCCGAACTGCAGGAGCCCCGAGAACCGGTCCTCGAGGTCGGCGCGGGCGGCCCGCGCCTCCTGACGTGCCAGGTCGGCGACCGGGTCGTCGGCCCCGGGACCGGGCGTGTCCTGCGCGGTCCGCAGCAGCGACGTCAGCTCGTCGGCCGTCCGCGGGTCCGGGTCGTCGGCGACCCAGGCCTCGACCCGGCGCACCAGGTCGTCCCAGGCGTCGCCCTGCGCCGGGTCGGCGGTCGGGCTCTGGTCGGTCGCGGCGGGCGCCGGGGCGTCCCCGCGCAGCACGTCGTCGTGGTCCGTGGCGCTCACGGACACCAACCTACTGGCGGGGCCGCGGCCCGGCATCGTCACCGCGTGCGCCTCACAACCGCCGCACGACCTCCGCGAGCAGGGCGCTGATCCGGGGTCCGGCGGCGCGTCCGGCCTCGAGGACCTCGGCGTGGTCGAGCGGCTCGGGGCTGATGCCCGCGGCCAGGTTGGTGACCAGCGAGATGCCGAGCACCTCCAGGCCCGCGTGCCGCGCGGCGATGGCCTCGAGGGTGGTCGACATGCCGACGAGGTCGCCCCCGATGCGGCCGGCCATGGCGACCTCCGCGGGCGTCTCGTAGTGCGGGCCGGGGAACTGGACGTACACGCCCTCGTCGAGCGACGCGTCGACCTCCCGCGCCACGGCGCGCAGCCGCGGGGAGTACAGGTCGGTGAGGTCCACGAAGGTCGCGCCCTCCAGCGGGGACGTCGCCGTGAGGTTGATGTGGTCGCGGATCAGCACGGGCGTGCCCGGCCCCCACGCCAGGTTCAGGCCGCCGCAGCCGTTGGTGAGGACGACCGTCGACGCGCCGGTGGCCGCGGCGGTCCGCACGCCGTGCACGACGCGGCGCACGCCGCGCCCCTCGTACAGGTGCGTGCGCGAGCCCAGCACCAGCGCGTACCGGTCGGGCCGGGTGCCGTCGCCCGCGATCCGGACCGAGCGCAGCGTGCCGACGTGGCCCGCCACCGCGGCGCGCGTGAACCCGGGGACCTCGTGGCTCGGGATCTCGGCGACGGTCTCACCGAGCAGGTCCGCCGCGCCTCCCCAGCCGGAGCCGAGCACGAGCGCGACGTCGTGCCGCGCGACGCCGGTGCGCTGCGCGATCACCTCCGCCGCGAGGCGTGCCACGTCGAAGGGGTCGGTCGTCGGGTCGTCGAGGCTGGGCAGCGCGCCACCGGTCAGGTCGCGGGCGGGGGAGACGTCGGTCATGGGAACAGGCTAACCACGTGCCGGCCGGGCAGGATGGGGCCCGTGACCAGCGAGCAGACCTCCGCAGCCCCCGACCAGCCGCAGGTGCCGGCCCTCACCGCCGCGTCGACCGTCCGCGAGGCACCGGACGACCCGCCCGCCGGGCACGTCGTGATCGTGGGCGGTGGCCCGGGCGGCTACGAGGCCGCGCTCGTCGCGCGCCGCCTGGGCGCCCGCGTGACCGTCGTCGAGCGTGCCGGCCTCGGTGGTGCGGCGGTCCTCACCGACGTGGTGCCGTCCAAGACGCTCATCGCGACGGCCGAGTGGATGACCATCGCCGACCGCGCACCGGAGCTGGGGATCCGGCTGGACGCGCTCGCGGCCGTCGGTGCGGGGGCGTCCGGTGCCGGGGCCGGGACCGCGCTGCGCCACAGCATCGACCTGCAGGCGGTCAACGCGCGGGTCAAGCAGCTGGCGACCGCGCAGTCCGACGACATCCGGGCGCGGCTGGCGCGCGAGGGCGTCGACGTCGTCACCGGCACGGGTCGGCTGCTCGACCCGGCTCGGGTGGCCGTGACCGGTGCGGACGGCCGGGAGCACGAGCTCGCGGCCGACGTGGTGCTGCTGGCCACCGGCGCCACGCCGCGGGTGCTGCCCGACGCGCGCCCGGACGGCGAGCGGATCCTCACGTGGACGCAGATGTACGACCTCGACGAGCTGCCGGAGCGCCTCGTCGTCGTCGGGTCCGGCGTGACGGGCGCGGAGTTCGCCGGTGCGTACACGTCGCTCGGGGCGGACGTGGTCCTGGTGTCGAGCCGCGACCGGGTGCTGCCGGGGGAGGACGCCGACGCCGCCGAGCTCATCGGGCGGATCTTCACCCAGCGCGGCATGACGGTGATGTCGCGCTCGCGCGCGTCGGCCGCGCGCCGGACCGCCGACGGCGTCGTCGTGACCCTGGAGGACGGCCGCACCGTCGAGGGCTCGCACGTGCTGCTCGCGGTGGGCTCGGTCCCCACCACGCGGGGGCTCGGGCTCGAGGAGGCCGGTGTGCGCCTCACGCCGTCCGGGCACGTCGAGGTCGACAAGGTCTCGCGCACCAACGTGCGCGGCGTGTACGCCGCCGGCGACTGCACCGGCGTGCTGCCGCTGGCCTCGGTCGCGGCCACGCAGGGGCGCATCGCGATGTCGCACGCGCTGGGCGACGCGGTCCGGCCGCTGTCGCTGCGGGGCATCTCGGCCAACATCTTCACGGCGCCCGAGATCGCCACGGTGGGGCTCTCCGAGGCGCGGCTGCGCGAGACGGGGACGCACTACCGCACCAGCACGCTGCCGCTGTCGCGCAACCCCCGCGCCAAGATGCTGGGCGTCCGCGACGGGTTCGTGAAGATCTTCGCCCACGCCGGCACCGGCACGATCCTCGGTGCCGTCGTGGTAGGCCCGCGGGCGAGTGAGTCGATCTTCCCGCTCACCCTGGCGGTGACGCACCGGCTCACGGCCGACCAGGTGGCGGAGGCCTCCACGGTGTACCCGTCGATGTCCGGGACGATCGGTGAGGTGGCGCGCATGCTCCACCAGCGGGCGATCGACTGACGGCGCGGCCGGCGCCGCCGGCGCGGTCGCCCGTCAGCCGTCGAGGCGGGCCCGCAGGAGCGGCCAGGCGTCGGCGAACGCCGGCAGCAGGTCCCGGTCGGCGACCTCGTCGACCGGGACCCAGGCGACCGTGATGCTCTCGGCGTCGGTCACGGCGGGCTCGACCGGGCCGCGCGCGTCGCCCAGCACGGTCGTGTAGCTCCAGTCCGGGTGGTGCAGCACGTGCTCGCCGCGCACCCGCACCGCACCCGGGTCCACGCCCGCCTCCTCCTGCGCCTCGCGCAGCGCGGTCTGCACGGCGGTCTCGTCGGGCTCCCGTGCGCCCCCCGGCAGGCCCCAGGTGCCGCCCTGGTCGCTCCAGGGCGCGCGGTGCTGCAGCACCACGTCGGTGGCGCGCCCGGTGTCGTCGCGCCGGACCAGCAGCAGCCCGGCGGCCCCGTGCAGGCCCCAGTGCCGCCGTCCGCAGGCGCACTGCACCCACCCGTCGCCGGGGCGACGGGGGTGCGGGCCCGTGCGCGGCGCGGTCAGCCGACGATCTCGCAGATCGCGCTGCCGGCGCTCACGCTGGAGCCGACGCCGGCGGTGAGCGAGCGCACCGTGCCGGCGCGGTGCGCGACCAGCGGCTGCTCCATCTTCATGGCCTCCAGGACCACCACCAGGTCACCCTCCGCGACCTGGGCGCCCTCCGCCACCGCGACCTTGACGATCGTGCCCTGCATGGGCGAGGCGAGCGTCGTGCCGTTCGAGCCGCCGCTGCGTCCGGCCCGCGGGCGCGACGTGCGCCGCGGACCCGCGCCGGGGCGGGCACCGGCGCCCCCGCGACCCGGGCCGGTCCCGGAGGTGCGTCCGAGCCCCAGGGCGGCCGGCAGCACGACCTCGAGCCGCTTGCCGCCCACCTCGACGACCACGCGCTCCAGCGCACCGTCGGGCAGCTGCGCCTCCTCCTGCGCCGGGGCGGGGCGTCCCAGCCCGGCGACGGTCTGGGCGAACTCCGTCTCGATCCAGCGGGTGTGCACGGTGAACGGCGTGGTGTCGTCCGCCGGGACGAACGCCTCGGACTCCAGGACAGCGCGGTGGAAGGGCACGACGGTCGGGATGCCGACCACCTCGAGCTCGGCGAGCGCGCGGCGCGCCCGCTCGACCGCCTGGCGGCGCGTCGCACCCGTGACCACGAGCTTGGCGATCATCGAGTCGAACAGGCCGGACACGGTGTCGCCCTCGACGACGCCGGAGTCCACGCGCACACCGGGGCCGGAGGGGAAGCGCAGGCGGGAGATGCGGCCGGGCGCCGGCAGGAACCCGGCGGCCGGGTCCTCGCCGTTGATGCGGAACTCCAGCGAGTGCCCGCGGGTGACGACCTCGGTGTAGCCGAGCGGCTCGCCGGCGGCGATGCGCAGCTGCTCACGCACCAGGTCGATGCCGCTGATCTCCTCGGTGACGGGGTGCTCGACCTGCAGGCGGGTGTTCACCTCGAGGAACGAGACCGTGCCGTCGGCGCCCACGAGGAACTCGCAGGTGCCGGCGCCCACGTACCCGGCCTCCCGCAGGATCGCCTGCGACGCGGCCACGAGCGTCTGCTGCTGCGCGTCGGTGAGGAACGGTGCGGGCGCCTCCTCCACCAGCTTCTGGTGGCGGCGCTGCAGCGAGCAGTCGCGCGTCGAGACGACGACGACCGTGCCGTGCGCGTCGGCGAGGCACTGCGTCTCGACGTGCCGCGGCCGGTCCAGGTACCGCTCGACGAAGCACTCGCCGCGGCCGAACGCCGCGACGGCCTCCCGGACCGCGGACTCGTACATCTCGTCGATCTCGTCGGCCTCGCGTGCGACCTTCAGACCGCGCCCGCCGCCGCCGAACGCGGCCTTGATGGCCACGGGCAGCCCGTGCTCCGCCGCGAACGCGTGGATCTCCGCGACGTCGCGGACCGGCTCCGGCGTGCCCGCGACGAGCGGTGCGCCGGCGCGCTGGGCGATGTGGCGGGCACTGACCTTGTCGCCCAGCGCCTCGATCGCCGCGGGCGGCGGGCCGACCCACACGAGGCCGGCGTCGGTCACGGCCTGCGCGAACTGCGCGTTCTCCGACAGGAAGCCGTAGCCGGGGTGGACGGCGTCGGCGCCGGAGCGCCGGGCGACGTCGAGCAGCTTGGGGATGTCGAGGTACGTCTCGGCCGCGCGGGCGCCGTCGAGGGCGTACGCCTCGTCCGCGACGTGCACGTGCAGCGCGTCGCGGTCGGTGTCCGAGTAGACCGCGACGGAGGCGACACCGGCGTCGCGGCAGGCACGGGCGATGCGGACGGCGATCTCCCCGCGGTTCGCGACGAGGACCTTGGTGATGAGGGGCACGGCTCACGGTAGCGCGCCAGAGTCGCAGGTCCTGGCTGCGTCGCGGGCCCGCGTCGCAAGACTGGGGCAACCCCCAAGCCCTGCGCGGGCACCTTGTAGGAACCCACCACCGCGCGCGCCGACGGCGGGCGGGACGCGCCCGCGTGCGGTGCGGTCAGCGCTGCCAGAGCGCGGGGACGGTGAGGTCGATGTCCGCCAGCAGGTGGCGCAGCAGGGGCAGGCTCACGCCGACGACGGTGTGGTGGTCGCCCTCGATGCGCTCGACGAACGGTCCGCCGAGACCGTCGATCGTGAAGGCGCCGGCCACGGTCAGCGGCTCTCGCGTCGCGACGTACGCCGCGATCTCGTCGTCCGAGAGGTCCGCGAAGTGCACGACGGTCGAGGCGGTCGCGCCGAGCGTCGCCCGCGTGCCGCCGTCGGCCGGGTCGCGCTCGTCGACCAGCCAGTGGCCCGTGTGCAGCACGCCGCTGCGCCCGCGCATGGCCTGCCAGCGGGCCACCGCGTCCTGCGCGTCGACCGGCTTGCCGAGCACCTCGCCGTCGAGCTCGAGCATCGAGTCGCAGCCCAGCACGACGACGTCCTCGTCCTGCCAGCCCTCGACGTCGAGCTCGTCGAGACGCCGGGCCACGTCCTCCGCCTTGGCCTGCGCGAGCACGAGCACCGCGTCCGCCGGCTCCAGGTCGCCGAAGCGCTCGCGGGCCGCGGCGAGGACCGCGTCCTCGTCCACGCCGGACACGGCGACCAGCGGGGCCAGGCCGGCAGCGGTGAGGCTCGCGCGGCGGGCGGGGGAGGCGGAGGCGAGCAGCAGGCGGGTCACGGCCCGACCCTAACGGCCCGCTCCCGCGCGGGCCGCGCCGCCCGCGCCCACGGCCCCGCGTGGGCGCGGGACGTGGGACCTGCGTGGCACCCAGGTGTGCAGGGCAGAATGGCGCACCGGATGCAGGGCGAGGAGGCCACGGTGATGGACACGACCAGGGGCGTGCGCGACGGTGACGTCGCCGAGCCGGAGCACGACGACGTGCTCGACGACGAGCTCGGCCTGCCCGACGACCCGGACCTGCTCGAGCCCGCGCCCCCGGCGTGGCGGCGACGCACGGCGATCGAGATGCTCGTCTCGGGTCTCATCGGCCTCTACACGTCGTTCGTGCTGTCGTACGAGGCGATCCCCATCGCGGTGGCGAAGGCCACCAGCACGACGGCGACGCTGAGCTGCGACCTCAACTCGGTCATCTCGTGCGGCAAGGTCGGGGCCAGCTGGCAGGCGGAGCTGTTCGGCTTCCCCAACGCGTTCCTGGGCATCGCGGCCGAGGCGATCGTCATCACCGTCGCGGTGGCGATGATCGGCGGCGTCGTCTTCCCGCGGTGGTTCATGCTCAGCGCGCAGGCGGTCTACACGGCCGGGCTGGTGTTCGCCTGGTGGCTGTTCCAGCAGTCGTTCTTCGTCATCGGCGCCCTGTGCCCCTGGTGCCTGCTGATCACCGCCACCACGACCCTGGTGTGGGCGGGCCTCACCCGCGTCAACGTGCGCGACGGCCACCTGAACCTGCCCGGCCGCGCCGGGCCGTGGGGCCGGCGGTTCGTCGCGTCCGGCAACGACTGGTTCGTCACCGTGGCCGTGCTGGTGCTCTTCGTCGCCGTCGTCTTCGCCAAGTACGGCTGGACGCTGCTCTGAGCGGTGCGGTGGGGGCGGGTGCGCCCGCCCCCACCGGCACGCGTCAGGACGTGAGCGCCGTCGGCAGCACCGCCAGCGGCACCGACCCGAGCGAGAGCGCGCGGGCGTGGAAGTCACGCAGGTCGAACACCCGGCCGCGCGCGGCGGCGTCGGCACGCGCCGCGTCGCGGTACTGCTCCCACAGCCGCTGCCCGACCTTGTACGACGGCGCCTGACCCGGCCAGCCCAGGTAGCGGGTGTACTCGAACCGCACGAACGACTCCGGCATCTGCACGTTCGCGAGCAGGAACTCCCAGCCGGACTGCGGGGTCCACGTCCCCACCTCGGCCGGGGCCGGCAGGCCCAGGTGCATCCCCAGGTCGAACACGACTCGCGCCGCGCGCAGCCGCTGGCCGTCGAGCATGCCGAGCCGGTCGCCCGGGTCGTCGAGGAACCCGAGGTCGGCCATGAGGCGCTCGGCGTACAGCGCCCAGCCCTCCCCGTGGCCCGACGTCCAGGCGACGAGCCGGCGCCACGAGTTGAGCGTGGCGCGCTCGAAGACGGCCTGCGCGATCTGCAGGTGGTGCCCGGGGACGCCCTCGTGGTAGACGGTCGTGCGCTCGCGCCACGTCGAGAACGACGTGACGTCCGGCGGCACCGACCACCACATCCGACCCGGGCGCGCGAAGTCGTCGCTGGGCCCCGTGTAGTAGATCGCGCCCGTGCTCGACGGCGCGATACGGCACTCCAGCGTGCGGACCGGCGCAGGGATGTCGAAGTGCGTGCCGTCGAGCGCCTCGATCGCTGCGTCGGACGTCGCCTGCATCCAGCCGCGCAGCGCGTCGGTGCTCGCGAGCTGACGGTCGGGGTCCGCGTCGAGCAGCGCCGCGGCCTGCTCGACGGTCGCACCGGGGCCGGCGACCTGCGCCGCGACCTCGGTCTGCTCGGCCTGCACGCGGGCCAGCTCCTCCAGGCCCCAGGCGTACGTCTCGTCGAGGTCCACGTCGGCGCCCAGGTGGTGGCGCGACCACAGCGCGTAGCGCTCACGGCCCACGGCGTCGGCCTCGGGGGCGACGGGCGCCAGCTCGTCCGCGAGCACCTGCGCCAGGTCGCCGTACGCGGCCCGGGCCGCGGCCGCCCCGCGCTCCAGGTCGGCGTGCAGCGGGTGGTCGTCGCCCAGCACGCGGCGGGCGTCCGCACCCCGGACCAGTCGCGTGAACGGAGACGACTCGGGGTGCGCCGCCTCCCGGGCCTGCCCGATCACGGCCTCCACCTGGCGCACGGCGGCGACGTCGCCCCGCGCGGCCGCGGCCCGCAGGGCCGTCACGTACGAGGCCAGCGACGCGGGCACCCGGGCGAGCCGCGCGGCGACGTCGTCCCACGCCTGCTCGCTGTCGGTGGGCATGAGGTCGAACACCTCGGCCACCTGCTGCGACGGCGAGGCCAGGTTGTTGAGCATGCGGTCGTTCTCACCGGCGTCCTGCAGGTCGATGCCGGTGCGCAGCGACCAGTGCATGGCCGCCACCGTGACCTCGTCGACGGCGTCCGCGGGGGACAGGCCCTCGAGGGCGAGCAGCGTCGAGCGGGCGCGGTCGGCGCGCTCCGCGGACGCCTCCGGCGAGAAGTCCGTGAGCTCGCGGTCGTGCCCCAGGACGCCCAGCTGCGTGGCGCTGATCGGGTCGAGCCGGGCGAGCGCCGTCACGTAGGCGTCGGCGACGGCGTCGACGGGGCTGGTGGGGCGGGACGCGGGCGCTGGTGTCGTCACCCGGGCCACCCTACGGCGGGGCGTCGCGCGCTCCCAGGGGGTCGGTGGGCGGGGTGGTGCCCGCCGCGACGTCAGGGGTGCAGGCTCCAGCGCCACGCGTCGGGCCCGCGGCCGGGCAGCGCACCGGCGCGCGGCCGGGGGGCGGTCCAGCGCGCCCGGGCCGACCGGGCGGCGCCGTCGGTGTCCGACGCGGGTGCGGCGTGGTGCGCGCTCGCCGCGACCAGGCCGGCCACGAGCGCGGCGAGCTCCACGTCGTCGGGCGTCCCGCGCACCACCTGCACGTGCGGGTCGACCCGCACCGCCGTGGCGGGCTCCTGCCCGGTGGTCACAGGTCGTCCTCGTCGTCGTCCTCGTCGTCCAGCAGCACGGGGGTGCCACGCCCCGCGCCCCACTCGCCCACGACGTAGCCCCGCTCCGTCAGGGTGTGGGCGATCTGCGCACCGCCGTCGTCGACGAGGTCGATGACGGCGTCGAGCGTGAGGTCGCTGACGGTCGACGGCAGCTCGACGACGAACCCCAGGTGGAACGTGTCGTGGTCACCCGGTGCGACGGGGGCGTCCGCGTCGGCGTCGGCGTCGTCCCAGGTCATGCCGGTCAGGTCGGCGTGCAGCCCGAGCCGCGCGTGCAGCAGGTCGTACAGGCGGGCGTTGAGCGTGCCCACCCGGCCCTCGAGCGCCAGGACCCGCGGGTCCTCGTCCGCCTCGCGCGCGCCGAACTCGGCCCGCACGCCCACCGCCGTCTCGACGTACGCGTGCAGCGCCTCGGCGAGCTCGTCCACCGTGGCGTGCAGGTCGCGGGCGTCCACGCCCGCCAGCGGCTCGCGGCCGTGCGACGCCGGGTCGTGCTCGTCGGGGTGGTCGTGCTCGTGCTCGCTCATGCCGGGCTCCTCACAGCGGGATGTTGCCGTGCTTCTTGGGCGGCAGACTCGCACGCTTGGTGCGCAGCAGCCGCAGGGACCGCACCACCTGGGCGCGGGTCGCCGAGGGCTCGATGACGTCGTCCACGTAGCCGCGGTCGGCCGCGTCCCACGGGTTCACGATCGCGTCCTCGTACTCGGCGGTCAGGCGGCGCCGCTCCGCCTCGACGTCGCCACCGGCCTGCGCCACGGTCTGCAGCGCGCCGCGCTGCAGGATGTTCACCGCCCCGCCGGCGCCCATGACGGCGATCTGCGCGGTCGGCCAGGCGAGGTTCACGTCCGCGCCCAGCTGCTTGGAGCCCATGACGATGTACGCGCCGCCGTAGGCCTTGCGCGTGATGACCGTGACCAGCGGGACCGTTGCCTCCGCGTACGCGAAGATCAGCTTCGCGCCGCGCCGGATGATGCCGTTCCACTCCTGGTCGGTACCGGGCAGGAACCCGGGGACGTCGACGAACGTCAGCACGGGGACCCCGAAGGCGTCGCACGTGCGCACGAAGCGCGCGGCCTTCTCCGCCGCGTTGATGTCGAGCGTGCCCGCCATGTGCATCGGCTGGTTCGCCACGACGCCCACCGGCTGGCCCTCGACGTGGCCGAACCCGACCACGACGTTCTGCGCGTACAGCGACTGCACCTCGAGGAAGCTGTCGTCGTCGAGCACCGTCTCGATGACCGTGTGCATGTCGTACGGCTGGCTGTCCGAGTCCGGGACCAGCGTGTCGAGCGCGAGGTCCTCGTCGGACGGCTCCAGGTCGGCCTCGTGCGCGTAGGCCGGCGGGTCGGCCAGGTTGTTGGTCGGCAGGTACGCCAGCAGGGTGCGCACCCAGTCGATCGCGTCGTCCTCGTCCGAGGCCATGTAGTGCGCGACGCCGGAGCGGGTCGAGTGCGTCGTCGCGCCGCCCAGCTCCTCGAAGCCCACGTCCTCGCCCGTGACGGCGCGGATCACGTCCGGGCCGGTGATGAACATGTTCGAGGTGCCGTCCGCCATGACGATGAAGTCGGTCAGCGCGGGGGAGTACACCGCCCCGCCCGCCGACGGCCCGAGGATCAGGCTGATCTGCGGGATCACGCCCGAGGCCGCGACGTTGCGACGGAAGATCTCGGCGAACTGGGTCAGGCCCGCGACGCCCTCCTGGATGCGGGCGCCGCCGCCGTCGCTGATGCCCACCAGCGGCACCCCGGTCCGCAGCGCGAGGTCCATCACCTTGGTGATCTTCTGCCCGTGCACCTCGCCCAGCGACCCCCCGAAGACGGTGAAGTCCTGCGAGTACACGCAGACCGGCCGCCCCTCGACCGTGCCGTGGCCGACGACGACGCCGTCGCCCGCCACGCGGCGGTCGGCCAGGCCGAAGTTGGTGGAGCGGTGCCGGACGAACGCGTCGAGCTCGACGAACGAGCCGGGGTCCAGCAGCGCCTCGATGCGCTCGCGGGCGGTCTTGCGACCGCGGGCGTGCTGCTTGGCCGCGGCCTTCTGCTCGGCGACGTCGACGGCGGCCGCGCGGCGCGCGCGCAGGTCGTCGAGCAGGCCGGCGGTGGTGCGGGCCGGTGCGGCGGGGCCCGTCGGGGCGGGGTCCGTGGGGCCGGGTCGCGCGGTGGGGTCGTCCTGGGTCACCCGACGAGGCTAGTTGTGGACGTCCACCAGCACCGTGCACCCCGCCGACCGTGTTGGTGGCGGACCGCTGTGGGGACCCCACAACCGGGCGTCCGCGCCGTGCGTCCCCGTGCTCGCAGCACGCGCCTCGCGCCTCCGTGCCGCCGTGCCGCCGTGCCGCCGTGCCACGCGCCGCGCCGCCTCGCGCGTCCGCGCCCCGCGCCACCCCGTGCCCGGCACGCGCACCCCCCCCGCCACGCGGCTCGTGGGGCGCGGGTGCGGGGGGCTGGGACATGATGGCGCGATGACCGACCGCCCGCCCCTGCAGGTCGCCGCGCTGCGTGAGCTGCTGCTCGCCCCCGCCGGACCGCTGGCCCGCCTCGACGTGGTGCCGGAGACCGGGTCCACCAACGACGACGTCGTGGCCGGCCTGCGCGACGACCCCGACGCCTGGCCGCACGCGAGCCTGCTGGTCACCGAGCACCAGGTCGCCGGCCACGGCCGCGCGGGACGCACCTGGACGTCCCCCGCGAGGGCCGCGCTGACCTGCACGTTCGTCGCCCGTCCGCGCTCGGGCCCCGCGACGTACGGGTGGCTGCCGCTGCTGGCCGGGCTGGGTGCGGTGCGCGCGCTGCGGGCGACGGCCGGTGTGCGGGCGGTCCTCAAGTGGCCCAACGACGTGCTGGTCGAGCTCGGTGAGGACGTCGAGTCGCTCGACGGCTGGGGCACCGCCCGCAAGGTCGCCGGCGTGCTGGCGCAGGCGGTGCCGCAGGTGCAGGGCGTCGCCGTCGGGATCGGGCTCAACGTCGACCAGTCCCGCGACGAGCTGCCCGTGCCGTGGGCGACGTCCCTCGCCCTGGCCGGGGCCCGGTCGGCGGACCGCGCGAGCCTGCTGGTCGCGCTGGTCGGCGCGCTGGACCAGGTCGCGCGCCGCTGGGTCGAGCACGACGGTGACGCCGTCGCCGCGGGCCTCGTGGACGAGGTCGCCTCCGTGTGCTCCACCGTCGGACGGCCCGTGCGGGTGGAGCTGCCCGGCGGTGACGTGCTCACGGGCACCGCGACCGGGCTGGACGACGACGGCGCGCTGCTGGTCCGCGACGCGCAGGGCGTCGGGCGGCGGGTGCTCGCCGGGGACGTCGCGCACCTGCGGGTGATGGGGGACACAGGGTCGTGAACTAGGCTACGACCCGTGCCGGGAGGTGTGCGGGACAGCGGGCGGCCCGGGGCCGGTGCGCCCGACGAGCAGCCGCGTCCTGCCCCGCCGACGGGGACCACCGAGGCCCTCGACGAGCTGCTCCTGGGCGGTCCGCGCACGCTGAGCGCGCGCGACCTGGCACGTCGCACGGGCATCGAGCTCGAGGTGGTGCGGATCTTCTGGCGCACCCTCGGGCTGCCGAGCAGCGGCGACGACGAGGTCATGTTCACCGAGCGGGACGCGCAGGCGCTGGCCCTCGCGCGGGCGCTGATCGAGGAGCACGGGCTCGAGCCCTCCACGGTCGTGACCGTGATCCGGTCGTTGGGGCACACCTCCGACCGGCTGGCGCTGTGGCAGGTCGAGGCGCTGGTCGAGGACATGGAGACGCGCTTCGGGCTGGACGACACGTCCGCCCGCCTGCTGGTGCTCGACCGGCTGCGGGACCTCGCCCCGCTGCTCGAGCAGCAGCTGCTGCACTCCTACCGCCGCCAGCTCGCCGCCGTGGCCGACCGCTACGCGGCCGAGTTCGGTCACCTGCGGGACGTGGCGACCGACGGCAACCTGCTGCCGCTCGCCCGCGCGGTCGGGTTCGCGGACATGGTCTCGTTCACCCGGCGCACCGCCGGCCTGGGCTCCACGGACCTGTCGCACTTCGTCCAGCGCTTCGAGACCGCCGCGCGGGACGTGGTCGTCGGGGCCGGTGGGCGGGTCGTCAAGACGATCGGGGACGCGGTGCTCTTCATCGCCGACACCCCCGGGGTGGGGGCTGCGGTCGCCCTGGGCCTCGCCGACGCCTTCGGGACGTCGCTGGACGTCGAGGCCGCGAAGGGCGCCGGCGGGCTGGCGGAGGGCGCGCGGGGGGTCACCCCCGTGCGGGTGGGACTGGTCTGGGGCAGGGTGCTGTCCCGGTTCGGTGACGTCTTCGGGCCGAGCGTCAACCTCGCGGCCCGCCTCACGGACGTCGCGGACCCCAGCTCGGTGCTGGTCGACGCGGCCACGGCGCAGGTGCTGGGCGGCGACCCGCGCTTCCGCCTCACCGAGCAGCCCGCCCGGGAGCTGCCGGGGGTGGGCGAGGTCGTGCCGTACCGGCTGGAGTCCGCCCGGCGCTGACCGACGCGCTCAGCCGAGGTCGGGCCCCGCGGGCGTGAGGAGATCGGGACCGTCGTTGGCCACCGCGTTGACGCGGGTGGACACGGGGGTCGCCCGCAGCGGGGGCGGGTCGACGGTCAGCAGCTCGCGAGCGTCGTCGGCGCCCACCGCGGGGTCGAGCCAGGCGGACCACGCGTCGGGCGGCAGGATCAGCGGCTGCCGGTCGTGGATCGCGGCCAGGGCAGGCGTGGCCGGGCGCGTCACCACGGTGACGGACACGATCCAGCGCGCCGGGTCGTCGTCCGCCCGGGCGGGGTCCCGCCAGAACTCGTACAGCCCGGCCAGCGCGGCGACGTCACCGTCGGCGGGGTGGATCCAGAACGGCTGCTTGGGTGCACGGCGACGCGGCGCGCCGGCCGGCGGCTGCGGGCCGGCCTGCCACTCGTAGTAGCCGTCCGCCGGCAGCAGCGCGCGCCGGGCGGCGAACGGCTTGGCGAAGGCGGGCTTGTCCGGCAGGGTCTCGACGCGCGCGTTGATCATGCGGTTGCCGATGGACGGGTCCTTGGCCCAGGACGGCACCAGGCCCCACCGGGCCACCCGCAGCTGGCGGGTGATCTCACCCGTCGCCCGGTCGGCGCGCTCGACGACCATCCGGACGCCGTCCGTCGGGGCGACGTTCCACGAGGGCGGCAGCAGCCGCACGTCGTCCGCGACGGTCGCCACGGCGAACTCGTCGGCGATCGCCTGGTCCTCCCGGAAGGACGCGTACCTGCCGCACATGCTGGTCAGCGTGCCACCCGGCACCGACACCCGCAGCGTGGGGCGCGTTCGCGTGTCGAATCGATTCGTGAACCGTCGCCGTCGGTGCCACGATGGAGGGCGATGCACCAGCCAGATCACCGCACCGCACCCGCCGGCCCCGCACCGGCGAACCCCGCACCGGCCGACCTCGCGGCCGTCCCCGTCGCCCCGGGCGGCGGCGGTGCGACGCCCACGGACGACGCACCCCGGTACCGTCCCGACGCCCGCCACGTGCTGCTCCTGGGCGCGATGTGCGCGCTGCCCGCGGTCTCCACCGACATCTACCTGCCGTCCCTGCCGGACGTGGCGCGCGACCTGGGCACCTCCGCCGCCGCCGCGCAGCTGACCATGACCGGCATGCTGATCGGCGGCGCGGTGGGCCAGCTCGTCATCGGCCCGCTGTCCGACCGCCTCGGGCGGCGCACCCCCGTGCTCGTCGGCGTCGCGCTGCACGTCGTCGTGTCCCTGCTGTGCGCGGTCGCACCCGCGATCGTCCCGCTCATCGCGCTGCGCGTCCTGCAGGGGTTCTTCAACGCCTCCGCGACGGTCGTGGCCATGGCCCTCATCCGGGACCGGTTCGTCGGGTCGGACGCCTCGCGCCTGATGTCCCGGCTCATGCTGGTGATCGGTGTCGCCCCGTTGTTCGCACCGTCCCTGGGCGGGGTCATCGCCGGGCAGTGGGGCTGGCGGGCCGTGTTCGTCGTGCTGGCCGTGCTCGGCGTGGGGCTGTGGCTCGTCGTCGCGCGCCGCATGCCCGAGACGCTGCCGGTCGAGCGGCGCCGGCCCAGCGGCGTGCGGGCCGCGCTGTCCGGGTACGCGCACCTGCTGCGGGACCGGCACTTCGTCGCGCTGGCCGTGCTGCCGGGCCTGACGATGGCCGTGCTCATGACCTACGTCGTCGCGTCGCCGTTCGTGCTGCGCGTCGGCTACGGCCTCACCGAGCAGCAGTTCGCCCTGCTGTTCGCGGTCAACGGCGTCGGCCTGGTGCTGGGGGCGCAGGTCAACGCGGCACTGGTGCGCCGCGTGGCGCCCATCCGGATCCTGCGGGTCGCGGTCGTGCTGACCGTGCTGCTCACCGCGGTGCTGCTCGCGGTCACGCTCACCGGGGCCGGCGGGCTGTGGTCGCTCGTGGTCGTGCTGTGGCTGGTGCTGGCGCTCGTCAACTTCGCGCCGCCCAACGCCACCGCGATCGCCCTGGGCCGGCACGGCGCGATGGCCGGCACCGCGGCCGCCTTCATCGGGTCGCTGCAGGCGGGCACGGGCGGTGTCGTCGCCAACCTCTCCGGCGTGCTGGGGGGCGGACCCGTCGCGATGGCCGCGGTCATGCTCGCCTCGGCCACCGTGGCGCTCGCGGTGCTGGCGCTGGCCACCCCGGCGTTCCGCCGCGGCGGTGCCTGGCAGCAGCTCGCCTGAGCCGGGCCGGCGGGCCGGTCAGGTCAGGTCCGGTCCGGTCCGGTCGTCAGCCGAACGCGCGGGACAGCCGGGCGACGGCGTCCTCCAGGACGTCCCGGCGCTTGACGAACGTGAAGCGGACCCAGGTCCGCAGCGCGGCGTGCGTCGGTGACCCGGCACGCGTGAACGCGGTGACGGGCACCGCGACCACCCCGGCGCGCCCCGGCAGCGCGCGGCAGAACGCCGCACCGTCCGTGGCGCCCAGCCCGGCGGCGTCGGCCAGCACGAAGTAGGTGCCGTCGGGGCGGACCACGTCGAAGCCCGCGTCGCGCAGGCCGTCGCTGAGCAGGTCGCGCCGCTCCGCGAGCGACACCACCAGCTCGTCGACCCAGGCGAGGGCCGCCGGGTCCGTCAGCGCGTGCGCCACCGCCGGCTGGAAGGGTGCACCCGACACGTAGGTGAGGAACTGCTTGACCGTCCGCACCGCCGCGACGAGCGCGGCCGGCCCGGTCACCCAGCCGATCTTCCACCCGGTGAACGAGAACGTCTTGCCGCTCGACGACACCGTCAGGGTGCGCTCCGCCATGCCCGGCAGCGTCGCCACGGGCACGTGCGCGACGCCGAACACCAGGTGCTCGTAGACCTCGTCGGTCACCACGAGCAGGTCGTGCTCGACGGCGACGCGCGCCACCGCCGCCAGCTCGTCGGCGCGCAGCACGGCACCGGTCGGGTTGTGGGGGGAGTTGAGCAGCAGCAGCCGCGTGCGCGGTGTGACCGCGCGCTCCAGGGCGGCGACGTCCAGCCGGAAGCCGTCGGCGGTCGGGCGCAGGGGTGCGGTGGTGTGCGTGGCGCCCGCCATGGCCACCACCGCGGCGTAGGAGTCGTAGTACGGCTCGAGCGTGAGCACCTCGTCACCCGGGGACGCCAGCGCCAGGACCGCGGCGGCGAGCGCCTCCGTCGCCCCGGTCGTGACGAGCACCTGCGTCCCGGGATCGACCTCCAGGCCGTAGCGCACGCGCTGGTGCGTGGCGACGGCCGCACGCAGCTCGGCGGTGCCGGGGCCGGGCGGGTACTGGTTGACACCGTCGAGGATCGCGTCGGCGGCCAGCCGCGCGACCGCGTGCGGGCCGTCGACGTCGGGGAAGCCCTGGCCGAGGTTGAGCGCGCCCGTCCGGGCGGCGAGCGCGGACATCTCCGCGAAGACCGTCGGCCGGGCGGTCCCGTCGGGGTCCAGCAGGCCCGTCGCCGCCGCCACCTGCTGCCACCGCGTCGTCACGGCGCGAGCATAGGCGCACGGCGTGCTGACGGCCGGCCGCTCGGGCGGCCGGACCGGCTGGGTCGGCTCAGAACGTGCCGGCGGCCGAGAGCAGGCCGACGACGACGAGGAGCGCGAGCGACAGCCACGCGGTCACGACCCACCACTCGGCACGGTGGCGGCGGACCTCCCGGGTGTGCGTGCGAACGGCCATACCTCCACGATCGGCAGATGGGCGCCCGCGGACGACGTCCCGGAGGGCGGGTCGTGGATTTCACCCGCTCGCCGGGGCAACCTGCGGGACGCCGACGACAGAGGGGGCGACGGCCCGGTCGTGCCGGGCCGTCGCACGGGTCACTGCGTCGCGGACCGCAGGTCCTGCCCGAGGGCGTCCAGGTGGCCGCCGAGGGTCTGCAGCGCACCGCCGGCCTCGTCCCCGGCGCCCGCGGCGGCCGCGTCGAGCTCGGCGCGTGCGGCGTCCACCTTGGCGCGGGCGTCGTCGATGGCCTGCGCGGACGCCTGCGCGCCCTCGGCCTGCGCCTTCTCCAGCGCCGCCTGGGCCTCGTCGACCGCGCCCTGGGCGTTGGTGACGGCCTGGTCGGCCTTGCCGCGGGCCTCCTCGTCGAGCCCGCTGAGCGAGCTGCGGGCCTCGTCGACGCTCGCCCGTGCCTCGTCGGCGTGCGTCCGGGCGGTCGCCAGGACCTCCTCGAGCTTGTCCCCGGCCGCCGTGATCTCGTCCGCGGCGCCCTGGGCGGCGCTCGCGACGTCGTCCGCCGCCCCCTGCACGGTGCCGTCGCTGCAGGCGGCGAGCCCGAGCGTCAGCGCACCGGTGGCGGCGAGAGCCGTGAGCAGGCGCGGGGCGCGGCGGGGTGCCGCGGTGGTGGTCGGGGGACGGCGGACGGATGTCGCGGGCGCAGCCACAGGGACGCCTCCTTCGTCGGGGGACCGGCCGAGTCGACCGGGCGTCCAGTTTGCCCCGACATCGTCCGCTCCGCGCGGCGGGAGCGCCGGCCGGGACGACGACGCCCCCGCCGGCAGGGCCGGCGGGGGCGTCGGAGCGGTGACGGGGGCGCCGCCCCGTGGGGTGGGGCGCTGGACCGTCGGGGAGTCGGTCAGGCCTCCGACCGCTCGCGGCGGCCCCGGACGTCCTCCAGCGACGTTCCGTAGTAGGCCGCGGTCATGATGTCCTTCATGTCGCCGATCATCGGCATGCGCGGGTTGGCGGGAGCGCACTGGTCCTCGTAGGCGCCCATGGAGACCTCGTCGAGGCGGCTGATGAACTCCTGCTCGTCCACGCCCTGCGCCTGGAACGACGCGGGGATGCCGACCTTGGCGCGCAGCGCCTCGACGGCCAGCGCGTAGGACTCGACGCCCTCCTCCGGCGTGGAGGCCGGCAGGCCGAGCGTCTGCGCGATCTGCTGGAACCGCTCGGGAGCCACGTAGGACTCGTACTTCGGCCAGCTCGTGAGCTTGGTCGGGACGGTCCCGTTGTAGCGGATCACGTGCGGCAGCAGCGTGGCGTTCGTGCGGCCGTGCACCAGGTGGTACGTCGAGCCGATGACGTGCGCCATGGCGTGCACGATGCCGAGGAACGCGTTGCCGAACGCCATGCCGGCGATGGTCCCGGCGTTGTGCATCTTCTCGCGGGCGTCCTGCGTGGCCGGGTCGGTCGGGTCACCGTTCACCGACTGCGCGAGGTTGTCGAAGATCAGGCGGATCGCCTGCAGCGCCATGCCGTCGGTGAAGTCGTTGGCGTAGACCGACACGAACGCCTCGGTGGCGTGCGTCAGGGCGTCGAAGCCCGAGTC
Source organism: Cellulomonas sp. KH9 (assembly GCF_900114185.1). GTDB lineage: Bacteria > Actinomycetota > Actinomycetes > Actinomycetales > Cellulomonadaceae > Cellulomonas. The sequence continues at coordinate 63,291 of NZ_FOSE01000006.1, read as the reverse complement.
CGCCGCCAGCGAGCGCGGCATCTTCGAGGTGAGCACCGGGTCGATGATCGCGACCGTCGGGGTCAGCGCGTAGTCCGCCAGCGGGTACTTCTTGCCCGCGTCGGGGTCGGAGATGACCGCGAACGGCGTGACCTCGGCGCCCGTGCCCGACGTGGTCGGGATGCAGACGAGCTTGGCCAGGTCGCCCAGGACCGGGAACTTGAACGCGCGCTTGCGGACGTCGAAGAACTTCTGCTTGAGGTCGGAGAAGACGATCTCCGGGTGCTCGTACAGCAGCCACATGACCTTCGCGGCGTCCATGGGCGAGCCACCGCCGAGCGCGATGATCGTGTCGGGACGGAAGTGGCGCATCTGCGCGGCGCCCGCCTGGACGGTCTTGACGGACGGCTCCGGCTCGACCTGGTCGATGATCTGCACGGCCACGGTGTTGCCACGGCGGCGCAGGACGTCGAGGACCTTGTCGACGAACCCGAGGGTCGTCATGGTCGCGTCGGTGACGATGGTGACGCGCTCGACGTCCGCCATGTCCGCGAGGTAGCGGATGGCGTTCGGCTCGAAGTACGTCTTGGCGGGGACCTTGAACCACTGCAAGTTGTTGTTCCTCCGGCCCACGCGCTTGACGTTGATGAGGTTCACCGCCGACACGTTGTTCGACACCGAGTTGTGGCCGTAGGAGCCGCAGCCCAGCGTCAGCGACGGGATGAACGCGTTGTAGATGTCGCCGATGCCGCCGAGCGACGACGGGGCGTTGCAGATCACGCGGATCGCCTTGACGCGCTTGCCGAACTCGACCGTCAGGGCGTCGTCGCGCGTGTGGATCGCGGCGGAGTGGCCCAGGCCGTCGAACTCGACCATCTGCTCGGCCAGCGCGAAGCCCTCCTCGGTGGTGGTCGCGCGCAGCACGGCCAGCACGGGGCAGAGCTTCTCGCGGGTCAGGGGCTCGTGCGGGCCGACGCCGGTGACCTCGGCGAGGATGATCGACGTGTCGGCCGGCACGGTGAACCCGGCCTGCTCGGCGATCCACACCGGCGACTTGCCGACGACCGCGGGGTTGAGCTTGGCGCCGCCGCAGTTCTCGCCGCCGGCCTCGACGCCGAAGATGAAGCGCTCGAGCTTCGCCTTCTCCGCCGGGGTGGCCCGGTACGCGTGCAGCTTGGCGAACTCGGCCATCGCGGCGTCGTAGATCTCGTCGTCGAGGATCGCGGCCTGCTCCGAGGCGCAGATGACGCCGTTGTCGAAGGCCTTGCTGAGGACGATGTCGTTGATCGCCCGGGCGAGCTTCGCGGACTTCTCGACGTACGCCGGGACGTTGCCGGCGCCGACGCCCAGGGCCGGCTTGCCGCAGGAGTACGCGGCCTTGACCATCGCGTTGCCACCGGTCGCGAGGATCGTGGCGACGCCCGGGTGGTTCATGAGCGCGCCGGTCGCGGCGAGCGACGGGGTCTCGACCCACTGGATGCAGTGCTCGGGGGCACCGGCGGCGACGGCGGCGTCGCGGACGATCCGCGCGGCCTCGACCGACGAGCGCTGCGCGTTCGGGTGGAACGCGAAGATGATCGGGTTGCGGGTCTTCAGCGAGATGAGCGACTTGAAGATCGCGGTCGACGTCGGGTTGGTCACCGGGGTGATGCCCGCGATGACGCCGACGGGCTCGGCGATCTCGGTGATGCCGTTGAGCTCGTCGACGTTGATGACGCCGACGGTCTTGAGGTTGGCCATCGAGTTGGTGACGTGCTCGCACGCGAAGATGTTCTTGACGGCCTTGTCCTCGAAGACGCCGCGCCCGGTCTCGTCGACGGCGAGCTTGGCGAGGTTGCCGTGCTGGTCCAGCGCCGCGACCGCACCCTTCTTGACGAAGCGGTCCACGTCCTCCTGGGTCATGGACGAGAACTCCGCCAGGGCCTTGGTGGCGTTGGCGACGAGCCGGTCGACGGCCTGCGCGACCTCGTCGACCTCGGCGACGCCCAGGGCGGTGCCGGCGGGCTGCGCGGTGGGGGCGGTGGTCGAGGCCGCCTCGGCCGGCGCGTCGGCCGCGGCCTTGGCGCGGGTGCTCTTCTTGGTGGTCTCGGACACCTGGACTCCCCGGGTAGAAGTGAGAGGGGGGCGGACGCTGGAGGCGGTCCGTCGCTGGCTCTGACGCTAGGGATCAGGGGCTGAGAAAACGTGGGATGAAAGTCCCCGCGGTGTGATCCACGCCGCTCCCGTACCTCCCTCGCGCCGCCCCGGGAGGACCTCCGTCCCGCCCCGACCGCCCGTCGGGGCCGCCGGACGCGTCGCCTCGCGGGTGTCGGACCCCGGTGGCACGGTGGGCCCATGAGCGACGTCCTGCCGCACTCCACCGTCACCGCCGCCGTCGACGCCCGGCACTGGCGCGTCCTGCTCGAGACCCTGCGGGCGACGTTCCGCACGCCCGACTGGGCGACGGGTGCCGAGCTGGTCGCCCGGGTCGCGCGGGCCGCCGACGCCGCCGACCACCACCCGGACGTGCTGCTGCGGTACGGCCAGGTCACCGTCACCACCAGCAGCCACGACGTGCACGGCCTCACCCAGCGCGACGTCGACCTCGCCGCCGCCGTCACCGCGATCGCCGACGAGCTGGGCCTCGAGGCGGCGGTGCCCGCCGGCGAGGTGCTCGAGATCGCGGTCGACGCGCTCGACATCCCCGCGGTCCGGCCGTTCTGGAAGGCCGTGCTCGGCTACGACGACGTGCCGGGCGACCCGGACGCGCTCGCCGACCCGGCCGGGACGGGCCCGGCGGTGTGGTTCCAGCAGATGGACGCGCCGCGGCCCCAGCGCAACCGCATCCACGTCGACGTGACGGTGCCGCACGACGTGGCCGAGGAGCGGGTCGCGGCGGCCGTCGCCGCCGGTGGTCGGCTGGTGTCGGACGCCGCCGCGCCGGCGTTCTGGGTGCTGGCCGACCCCGAGGGGAACGAGGCCTGCGTCTGCACGTGGCAGGCGCGGCCGACGGCCTGAGCGTCAGGCGAGCCGCCGCCGCAGGGTGCCGCGCACGTCGAGCGGCTCGGCGGCGTGCAGCAGCGGGGTCCGGCCCGCCACGTCGACGCCCAGCGGCAGCGTCATGGTGTTCGTCGTGATGTCGCACTCCGCGGGTGAGAGCCGCCACGGCGCGTGCGCCACGCCGCCGACCCACAGTCGGCGCGGCGCGCGGGGCGCCAGGTCGCTGGTGTACATCCGGTACCGCTCGGTGAGGAAGTGCTCGAGCGTGCCGGGCTCGGACGTGCGCGCCGGGCCGGTGCGGGCGTAGACCGCGCGGAACGCGGCCGCCGGCGCGCGCGGGTCGGTGCGGTCGCTGGCGTAGCGGACGGTCCCCGCCGACTCCTCGAGCCGCATCCGTGCGCGGTGGTAGGCCAGGCTCATCGTGGCGCGCCCGACGGCGACGCCGGTGGCGCTGGCGGCGTCCAGGCTGAAGAACCACACCCCGGGCTCGCCGCGGTACGTCACGTAGGTGCGCACGTTCAGCTCGTGGAACGCCCCTGGCCCGAACCCGAGCGGCGGTGCGAGCCGCGGCCGCACCACCGGCATGGTGAACGGGACGACCGCGAGCCAGGCGTCCCCGTCGAAGGTGTCGATGTCGAGGGCCGGCGGGACGTGCGGCCGCAGCGACGCCGCCGGCACCGGCCAGTGGCAGAACAGCAGGCGGGACCAGCGCATCGCGACGGCCCACGGTGCGCGGGGGAGGGGGTCGGGCGTCACCCGGGCACGGTAGCGCCGGGCGGCGACCGGCCGCGCCGCCCGGACGGGTCAGACGGCCTCCGGGCGCTTCCTGCGTGCGAAGCGGGCCGGCAGCTCGGGGCCGTCCCACACCTGGATCGACCGCCACACGGACGCGGCGATCGGCACGGCCAGCACGGCCCCGGTGATGCCGGCCAGGACCGTGCCGGCGGTCAGCGCGAACAGGATCACCAGCGGGTGCAGCGACAGCGAGCGGCCCATGACGACGGGCTGCAGGAAGTCGCCCTCGAGCTGGTTCACGACGACCACGATCACGACGACGACCAGCGCCTGGACGGGCCCGGCGGCCACGAGGGCGACCAGCGCGGCAAGGATGCCGGCGACGGTGGCGCCGACCAGCGGGATGAACGCCAGCAGGAACACGAGGACGGACAGCGGGATCACCAGGGGCACGCCGACGATCGCGAGCCCGACGCCGATGCCGACGGCGTCGACGGCGGCGACGATCGCCGTGCCCCGCACGTACCCGCCGAGCGCGCGCACGGTCGCGTCGCCGACCCGCTGGCCGCGCCGGTACCGCTCGCCCTCGAACGGGCGCAGCAGGAACTCCCAGATCCTCGGCCCGTCCTTGAGGAAGAAGAACAGGACCACGACCATGATGAAGAACCCGGCGACGAAGTCGGCGGTCTGCGAGACCCCCGCGATCGCGCCCGACCCGACGGCGTCGGACTGCAGCAGGCCCACGGCCGACTCCCGCACCGAGGCGATCTGCTCGTCGGTGATGTCGAACGGCAGGCTCTGCACGTACGCCTGCAGCTCGTCGAACCCGTCGAGCGCCTGGTCGCGCAGGTCCTCCCACTGGTTCACGACCGCCCGGACGACGAGCCAGACGATCCCTCCGAGCAGTGCCACCAGGCCGAGCAGGGCGATCCACGTCGCGAGCAGCGAGGGCACGCCGCGCCGGCGCAGGGTGCCGACCACCGGCGAGATCGCGGACGCGAGCACGAGAGCGATGAGCACGGGGATGACGACGAGCGTGAGGCGGGTCAGCGCGAACACCACGACCGCGACCACGGCCAGGACGGCCAGGACCTGCACGGCGCGGGTGCCCGCCCGCCCCAGGCCGTCGGCCCACAGGACACCCGCGGTCCGGGTGGGGGCGGCCGGTCGCGCGGGCGCGTCCTCGACCTGCTGCGGCGGGGGGCGGCGTCCGAACAGACCCATCGATGTCCTCCAGGTAGCGGCCGGCGACGTCCGGCGGCACAGACGCTAGGGGGGTCGGCGGCGCACCGCGCGTCGAGGCCGCCCGCTACGCCCGCGCGGACACCAGCGACGCACCCCAGCCGAAGGCGCGTCCGAGCTCCGCCTCCGTCGGCCCGGTGGTGGTGCCGGTGACCTCGAAGGACGTCGGCGGGGCGACGAGCCTCCCGGACAGCGCCTGCAGCCGCTCGGCGATCGCGTGCGCGGCCGAGCCGCTGTCCGCAGTGCCCCAGGACGTGTCGAACGCGGCCACCGGGGTGCCGGCCACCAGGGCCGGCGCCGAGGTGAGCCAGCGGTCCAGCCCGGTCAGGCCGGAGACGGTCCGACCGTGCGCGCGGGCCTGCGTGCGGGAGTCGTTGGTGCTCATGCCGCGCAGGTGCGTCGGTCCTCCGACGGCCAGCAGCAGCACGTCCGTCGCGCGCCACGGTGCGCGCTCCCCGTCGCCCACGACCCGGCCGACCTCGACCACGTCGACCGCCAGGCCGCACGACGCGATGCCCGCAGCGACCGCCTCCGCGATCGCCAGGGTGCCGCCGAACATGGACTCGAACACCACCATCGCTGTCATGGCCCCACGATCCTCGCGTCCGGTGCCTCGGCGCCGCGGCCGTAGGTCCCTGGACGTGCGGGACGTCGGCAGGTGTCAGGGGGTGGCGTGCGCCGCGCCGAGGGGCGCGACCACCGCGGTCGCGGCCCCCGCCGCGTCGCCCGTGCCGTCCTGCGGGAGGCACGCCTGCAGGGCGTTGTAGAGCAGGACGAACCCCGCGAACGCGGCACCGGCGGCCAGGAAGCGGTTCGTCCGCGGCCGGACGTCCCGGCCGAGCACCTGCCGCTGGGCGTGGGGGTCCAGCACGGCCCCGCGGTGGACGTCCACCACGCCGCCGCCCGCGTCCTGCACGGTCAGCACCACGTCCGGCGCCCGCAGCTCGGCGTGCGCGACCCGGTCGCCCACGGCGAGCGGGTGGCGGGGCGATCCCAGGACGTGGAGGACCTCGGCGACGTCCGCCCGGGCGACCTGCAGACGACGGGGTCGACCGTCCAGCGTGACGAGGACCTCCTCGCCCGCGCGCAGCGTGGCCGGGTCCAGCCGCTCGGGCAGGTCCACGGGGTAGGAGAGCGTCACCGTCCTGGTGCGTGAGCCGTACGTGTAGGCCAGGCGGTGGTCGGCGCCGCCGTCGTCGCGCAGGTGCCACTCCTCCCACGTGGAGAAGCGCCCGGTCGCGGCGTCGCGCGCCCGGTAGCAGACGAAGCCGCGGGCGGTGGCCCGCCAGCCGGGCCGTCGCCCCAGCGGGCGGCCCAGGCGGACGCGGGTACGGGGGACGGGCTGGTGGAGGAGCACGGCCACCGACGGTAGCCACCCGCCCGTGCCCCGGCCTGCGCGGTCACCCGGTCGTGCGGGCGCGTCCCCCGTCCGGTCGCAGGCGCACGGGTCGGTGGGCGGCCCCGGACGCGCGAGAGCCCCACGGCCGGGAACGGCGGTGGGGCTCTCGTGTGGTGCGCCCGAAAGGATTCGAACCTTCGACCTTCTGCTCCGGAGGCAGACGCTCTATCCGCTGAGCTACGGGCGCGCGGCGATGCCCGAGACTACCAGCACCCGCGGGGGCGTGAGGTCACGCGCTCGCGGACCCGGCAACCCCCGCGCGGCGCGCCCCGGTGCCGCGGCCGGTCAGCCGTCCTCGAGGAGGCCGGACAGGTAGCCGCTGGTCTCGGCCGCCGCCCGCTCCGGGTCCCCGGCCACGATCGCCTCGATCAGGGAGTCGTGTGCGTCGGCCGCGTGCACGTCGGTGACGAAGTTGAACCGGATGTTGTCGCCGATGGCCTCGATGAGGTTGTCGTACAGCGAGCGCAGCACCGGGTTGCCGGCCGTCCGCACGATCGCGCGGTGCAGCGCGAGGTCGGAGGCGACCATCTCGTCCAGGTCCCCGCCCTCGTAGGCCGCGGCCCGCGCGTCCCGCTTGCCGAGCAGGTCCGAGGCGTCGTCGGCGGTGCGGCGGCGCGCGGCCAGGCGCGCGGCCTCCATCTCCAGGGCACGCCGCACGGACACGACGTCCCGCTGGCGGGCGTCGGCGATCTGGCGGCCCATCGTCACGGCCAGCTCGGAGGACGACAGCACGTACGTGCCGGAGCCCTGGCGCCGCTCGAGCAGCCCGGCGTGCACGAGGGACTGCACCGCCTCGCGCACGGTGTTGCGGCCCACGCCCAGCAGCTCCACGAGGGACGGTTCGGGCGGGATGCGGGTCCCGACGGCCCACTCGCCCGAGCCGATGCGCGATCGCAACGCCTCGACGGCGGTGTCGATCAGTCCGGTGCGTCGCGCCATGGGCGGTGGTCTCCTCGTCGTCGGCGGCGGGGCGTGCGCCGCCGGCTTCGCGGCCCCGGCGCCCTCGCCCGAGTCAACACGTCCGACGACCGGACGACCAGTCCCTCGGCGCGGGGCACGCCGTGTCGTGCGGGTGGCCGTCGGCGGTGGGCACGGTCACGGTGCGCCGGTCGTCGTCCCCTACCCTGGAACCGTGACTCCCGACCAGCTCGCCGACGCACTGCGCGGCGCTCTCGTGCACGCCGTCGACGACGGCACGTTCACCCTCGACCCGGCCGCGATCCCGGCTCGCGTGCACATCGAGCGACCCCGCCAGCGCGAGCACGGCGACTGGTCGACGAACGTCGCGCTGCAGCTGGCGAAGAAGGCGGGCGTCAACCCCCGCGCGTTCGCCGAGGAGCTCGCGCGGCGCCTCGCCGACGTGCCCGGCATCGCCGCGGTGGACATCGCCGGCCCCGGGTTCCTCAACATCCGGCTCGACGCCGCTGCCGCGGGCGAGCTCGCGCGCGGGATCGTCGAGCAGGGCGCCGGCTACGGCACCAACGACACCTTCGCCGGCCTGCGGATCAACCTGGAGTTCGTCTCGGCCAACCCCACGGGTCCGCTGCACATCGGCGGCGTGCGCTGGGCGGCGGTCGGGGACGCGCTGGCCCGCGTGCTGACCGCGTCGGGCGCCGACGTCACGCGCGAGTACTACTTCAACGACCACGGCGCGCAGATCGACCGGTTCGCGCGCTCGCTCGTCGCCCGTGCCCGGGGCGAGGAGGCCCCGGAGGACGGCTACGGCGGGCAGTACATCACCGAGATCGCGGACCAGGTCGTCGCGGACGCGCTCGCGGCCGGGGAACCGGACCCGCGCACGCTGCCGGACGACGACGCGCGCGAGGCGTTCCGTGCCCGCGGCGTCGAGCTGATGTTCGGCGAGATCAAGCAGTCGCTGCACGACTTCGGCGTCGACTTCGACGTGTACTTCCACGAGGACTCGCTGCACGAGTCCGGCGCCGTGGACCGCGCGGTGGAGCGCCTGCGGGCCGGTGGGCACATGTTCGAGAAGGACGGCGCGCTGTGGCTGCGCACCACGGACCTCGGGGACGACAAGGACCGCGTCGTCATCAAGTCCGACGGTGAGGCCGCATACATCGCCGGGGACATCGCGTACTACCTCGACAAGCGCGAGCGCGGCTTCGACCGTGTCGTCATCATGCTGGGCTCGGACCACCACGGGTACGTGGGTCGCATGATGGCCGTGTGCGCGGCGTTCGGGGACACCCCGCACGTCAACCTCGAGATCCTCATCGGCCAGCTGGTGAACCTCGTCAAGGACGGGGAGCCGGTGCGCATGTCGAAGCGCGCGGGCACGATCATCACGATCGACGACCTCGTCGAGGCCGTCGGGGTGGACGCCGCGCGCTACGCGCTGTCGCGGTCGTCGTCGGACCAGCAGATCGACCTCGACCTCGACCTGCTCGCCAAGGCCACGAACGAGAACCCCGTCTACTACGTGCAGTACGCGCACGCCCGCACCGCCGCGGTGGCCCGCAACGCCGCCGAGGCGGGGGTGCGTCGCGAGGACGGGTTCGACGGCTCGCTGCTCGACCACGAGTCGGAGGCCAAGCTGCTGGGTCTGCTGGCGGACTTCCCGCGGGTCGTGGCCCAGGCCGCGGACCTGCGCGAGCCGCACCGCGTCGCGCGGTACGCCGAGGACGTCGCCGGGGCGTACCACAAGTGGTACGACCAGAAGCGCCGCGTCGTGCCGTGGGGCGACGAGGAGGTCACCGACGCGCACCGCACGCGGCTGTGGCTCAACGACGCGACCCGGCAGGTCCTGGCCAACGCGCTCGGCCTGCTCGGGGTGGGCGCGCCGGAGCGGATGTGACCGCCGGGCCGCTCGGCCCGCCCTGGTCCTGCGGCGTCGTGCGCGGCGCCGACGGTGCCGTGCGGGTCGCCGGCGTCGACGTGCGGGACCTGGCTGCGACGTACGGCACTCCCGCGTACGTCGTCGACGAGGCGGACCTGCGGGCCCGCGCGCGGGCGTACCGCACGGCCTTCGAGGCCGCGTGCGCCGAGGTCGGCACGGGCGTCGACGTCTACTACGCCGGCAAGGCGCTGCTGACGCGCGCCGTCGCGCGCTGGGTGCACGAGGAGGGCCTGCGCGTCGACACCGCCAGCGGCGGCGAGCTCGCCGTGGCGCTGGCCGCGGGTGTGCCGGGCGCGGACATCGGCCTGCACGGCAACAACAAGTCCGACGACGAGCTGCACGCCGCGCTCGACGCGGGCGTGGGGCGCATCATCGTCGACTCGCTGGTCGAGGTGGACCGGCTCGCGGCCCTCGTGCGCGCGCACCGCGGCGCGGACGGTGCACCGGCGCCGGTGATGGTGCGCGTGACGACCGGCGTGCACGCCGGCGGGCACGAGTTCATCTCCACGGCGCACGAGGACCAGAAGTTCGGGCTGTCGCTGGCGGCCGGACCGGACGGCGGCGACAGCCCCGCCCTGGCCGCGCTGCTGCGCGTCCTGGACCACCCCGAGCTGCACCTGCTGGGCATCCACTCCCACATCGGGTCGCAGATCCTCGACGCGTCGGGCTTCGCGGTGGCCGCGCAGCGGGTGCTCGCGCTGCGCGCGGAGCTCGCGGAGCGCACGGGCGTGCTCGTCGACGAGGTGGACCTCGGCGGCGGGTACGGCATCGCCTACCTGCCCGGGGACGTCGCGCTCGACCCCGACCGCATCGCGAAGGAGGTCGCGCAGGCGGTCGCCGACGCGGCGCGTGAGCTGGGCACCCCGCTGCCGCGGCTGTCGATCGAGCCGGGCCGGGCGGTCGTCGGGCAGGCGGGCCTCACGCTGTACACGGTCGGGACCGTCAAGCCCGTGCGCCTCGACGACGGGCGCGTGCGGACGTACGTCTCCGTGGACGGAGGCATGAGCGACAACATCCGCCCCGCGCTGTACGGCGCGCAGTACCACGCGGAGGTCGTCTCCCGGGTCTCGGACGCCGAGCCGGTGCTCGCGCGGGTGGTCGGCAAGCACTGCGAGAGCGGCGACATCGTCGTCCACGAGGTGACGCTCCCGGGCGACGTCCGGGCGGGGGACCTGCTGGCGGTGGCCGCCACGGGGGCCTACGGGCGGTCGATGGCGTCGAACTACAACCTGCTGACCCGCCCGCCGGTGGTCGCGGTGACCGCGGGGGAGTCGCGGGTGCTCGTGCGTCGCGAGACGGTCGCTGACCTGCTCGCCCTGGACGTCGCGGAGTCCTGACCGCCGGTGCACCGCGCGTGCGGTGCACACCGCGGGCGGCGTCGCCGCAGGTCACGGGCGCACGGCAGCAGGACGTGTGTCCTACTCCACGCCGCGGAATCCTTGGTAGGTGAGCCTTACCTGAGTTAGGTTCACCTGGCGGCGCGCTCACGTGCCGCGTCCCCCGGACGAAGGCGGTGAACGGCGTGCGCGCGCGTGCCACCCTGCTCGCGACGGTGGCGGCGCTGGTCGTCACCCTCACCACCGGCTGCGCCGGCACCGCAGGCCCCGTCGCCGCCGCGGCCGACGGCGGACGCCGGCTGGCCGACGTCACCCCCGTCGACGACCCGCGGGCGGTCACCGGCCCGTCCACCGCCGTCGTCGCGGACGCCGCCGTCCGTCCCGTCGTCGAGGACCCCGAGCCGCAGCTGCCCGTCACCGTGACGGACGCGCAGGGCACCGCCGTCACGGTCACCGACGCCTCGCGCATCCTCGCGCTCGACGTCTACGGCACGCTCGCGCGCACGGTCTTCGAGCTGGGGCTCGGCGACCGCGTGGTCGGCCGGGACCTGTCGTCGGGCTTCGCGGAGATCGCCGACCGCCCGCTCGTCACGGCGGGGGGCCACGACCTGTCGGCCGAGGCGATCCTCGACCTGGCGCCGACCGTGATCGTCACCGACACCACGCTCGGTCCCTGGGACGTCGTGCTGCAGGTGCGCGAGGCCGGGGTCCCCGTGGTCGTCGTCGACTCGCACCGCGACGTGCACGGTGCGCCCGACCTCGTGCGGCAGGTCGCCGCCGGCCTCGGCGTCAGCGCCGCGGGCGAGCAGCTCGCGCAGCGCACGCAGACCGAGATCGACGCCAAGGTGGCGCAGGTCGCGCAGGTCGCGCCCGCGGACCCGGCCGACCGGTTGCGCATCGTCTTCCTCTACGTGCGCGGTCAGGCGGGGATCTACTACATGTTCGGCGAGGGGTCGGGCTCCGGTGCGCTCATCGAGGCGCTCGGTGGCGTCGACGTCGCGCACGAGATCGGCTGGCGCGGCATGCGACCCGTCAACGACGAGGGCCTGGTCGCGGCGTCGCCCGACGTCATCCTCATGATGACGGACGGCCTGACCTCCGTCGGCGGCGTCGACGGCCTGCTCGACCGCCTGCCCGCGATCGCCAGCACGCCCGCGGGTGAGCGTCGGCGGATCGTCGACATGGACGGTTCGCAGGTCCTCAGCTTCGGTCCGACCACGGCCGACGTGCTCGACGCCCTCGCGGTCGCGCTGTACGCGCCGGGGCAGCCGTGAGCGCGCCCGCCGGCGCCGTCGCCGCGCCGCAGCGGGGCACGGCCTGGCGCCGCAGCGCGCTGTTCGTCGGGCTGGCCGTGGCGCTCGTGGTCCTCGCGGTCGTCGCCGCGGGGACGGGCCAGCTGCGCGTGCCGCCGGCCGAGGTGCTCGGCTCGGTGCTGCACCGCCTGGGCCTGGACGTCGGGCCCCTGCCCGCGCACGAGCACGGCGAGCAGGCGCTGTGGACGATCCGCTTCCCCCGGGTCGTCATGGCGATGCTCGTGGGCGCGGCGCTGGCCACCGGCGGTGCCGTGCTGCAGGGCGTCTTCGGCAACCCGCTCGCCGACCCCGGTATCGTCGGGGTGTCCTCCGGTGCCGCCGTCGGTGCGTGCCTCGTCATCGTCACCGGGTGGGCGTTCGCCGGGCCGTGGACGATCGCGCTGCTCGCGTTCGTCGGTGGTCTGGCGGCCACGCTGCTGGTGTACCTGACCGCGCGGGGCGGAGGCCGCACCGAGGTCGTCACGCTCGTGCTCACGGGGGTCGCCGTCAACGCCGTCGGCGGAGCCGCGGTCGCGTTCCTGACCTTCCTGGGTGACACGCAGGCGCGCGAGCAGATCGTCTTCTGGCAGCTCGGGAGCCTCAACGGCACGCGCTGGGTGTACGTCGCCGTCGTTGCCCCTCTCGTCCTCGTCGGGCTCGTCGTCGCCGTCCTCATGAGCCACCGCCTCGACCTGCTCGCGCTCGGCGAGCGCCCGGCGCGGCACCTCGGTGTCGACGTCGAGCGGCTGCGCGTCGGTGCCGTGGTCGTCGTGGCCGTCCTCACGGCCGCCGCGGTGGCGTTCTGCGGCGTCATCGGGTTCGTCGGGCTCGTCGTCCCGCACCTCGTCCGGATGCTGGTGGGGCCGTCGCACGCCGTGCTCGTGCCGGCCTCGGCGCTCGGGGGAGCGGTGCTGCTCGTCGGCGCGGACCTCGTGGCGCGCACCGCCGTCCCCTACGCCGACCTGCCCATCGGGATGCTGACGGCGCTCGTGGGCGGTCCGTTCTTCTTCTGGCTGATCCGCCGGACCCGCCGATCGGCCGGGGGGTGGGCATGAGCGTCCTGCGCGCCGAGGGCGTCCGCGTCGCGTACGGCGCCCACACGGTGCTCGACGGCGTCGACCTCGAGGTCGCCGCCGGTGAGGTCGTCGCGCTGGTCGGGCCGAACGGCGCCGGCAAGTCGACGCTCCTGTCGGTGCTCGGCGGCGACCCGCGTCCCGACGCGGGGCGCGTCCTGCTCGACGGCGTCGAGCTGCAGGCGCAGGACCTGCGGCGGCTCGCCCGGCGGCGGGCGGTCATGCTGCAGGAGACGCGGCTGTCCTTCCCGTTCCGGGTCGAGGAGGTCGTGCACATGGGTCGGCACCCGTGGCGCGGCACGCCGCAGGAGGACGGCGACGACGCCGTGGTCGCCGCGGCCATGGCGGACGCGGACGTCGTCCACCTGGCGGCCCGCACGTTCCCCACGCTGTCCGGGGGCGAGAAGGCCCGCACGTCGTTCGCCCGGACCCTCGCCCAGCAGGCGCCCGTGCTGCTGCTCGACGAGCCCACGGCCGCGCTGGACGTCCGCCACCAGGAGGCGCTGCTCGCGCGCGTGCGGCACGCCGCGCAGGAGGGTGCCGCCGTCGTCGTCGTGCTGCACGACCTCACCCTCGCCGCGGCGTGGGCCGACCGCGTCGTCGTGCTCGCCGACGGGCGCGTCCGGGCGGACGGCGCACCGGCGGACGTCCTGACGTCGGACCTGCTCTCGGCCGTCTACCAGCACCCTGTCGACGTGTGGCGCCGACCTTCGGGCGTGCCCGGCGTGCCCGCCGACATCGTCGTCCTCCCCGTGCGCGCGCCCCGCGGTGCCACGCCCTCCGCCTTCACCGAGGAGACCCCATGACCCACGTCCTGCGTCGGCCGCGCCCGCGGCTGCGCCGTCGACGGCGTCCGTGACCGTCGACCGCGTCGACGGCCTGCCTGCCGGCGAGCCCACGTCCCTGCAGGTCACCGGGTCCGGCTTCCAGGTCGTCACCGGCGGCTTCGGCGGTCTGTACGTGCTGTTCGGGTGGGTCGACGACCCCGAGGGCGGCACGTGGCGGCCCAGCCAGGGCGGTGTGACGGGCACGGACCTGCGCTACGCCGTGGACGAGGCGGCGCGCGACAACGCGGGTCACCAGGTCTTCGTCGCGTTCCCCGGCTCGCAGACGGCGGTCGAGGCGAACGGCGGCACCCTCGGCGAGGACGGGTCGTTCAGCGCCACCGTCGCCGTCCCGGGTGCCCGGTTCGCCGCGCCGGACGCCGAGGGCGGCACGAGCGAGATCGACTGCCTGCAGGTCACCTGCGGCGTCCTGACGATCGGCGCCCACGGCGTCGAGAACGCCACCAACGAGACGTTCACCCCCGTGACCTTCGCGACCGACGACGCGCCCGCGACGCCGACGGCGGAGCCGTCCGCGACCGAGCAGGTCGAGCCCGCGGAGAGCCCGACCGCCGAACCGACGGTCGCTGCCGCGGTGGTGGACGGCGACGCCGACGGCTCGACCCTGCCGCCGGCGCTCGCCGCCGGGGGTGCGGTGCTGGTCGCGGCCGCCGGTGCCGTGTGGTGGCGTGCGCGACGTCGCGGCGCCGCCGCGTGACCCCCGCGACCTCCCTGACGCCGGCCGGGCCACGCGCCGCCGGCACCCGCTCGCACGTCCGTCCCCGAGAGAGGAACACGATGTACCCACGAAGGACGGTTCGCGCCGCGCGCGCGGCCACCGGAGCGCTCACCGCGCTCGTCCTGGCCGCCGGAGGCCTCGCCGCCGCCGCGCCCGCGTCGGCCGAGCCGAGCCCCGCACCGGCCCCTGCGGTGCAGGTGTCGCGGACGGAGCTGCCGGTCGAGGGCGTGACGACGGTGACGGTCGAGGGCACGGGCTTCCTGCCGTCGCTGGCGACCGGTGCGCGTCCGCCGCTGGCGGGTCGTGCGGCCGGTGCGTACGTCGTGTTCGGTGCGTTCCCCGAGGTGTGGCAGCCGTCGGTGGGTGCGTCGTCGGGCGCGCGGAAGGCCGCGGCGACGAGCTGGGCGGTCCCGGCGGACTCGATGGCCCTGATCGGTGGTCCGGCCGCGGGTGCGATCGAGCTGCGGGAGGACGGGTCGTTCACCGCGACGCTGCAGGTCGACAAGGCGGAGCTGGACGCGAAGTCGCCGGTGGCCGGTGCGCGGTACGGGATCTACACGTACGCGGGTTCGGGTGCTGCGGTGGCGGCGTACGAGACGTTCACGCCGCTGACGTTCGTCGAGCCCACCCCCGAGCCCACCCCCACCCCGGAGCCCACGCCGACGCCCGAGCCCACCCCCACCCCCACCCCCACCCCGACACCCGCCCCGGAGCAGCCCGCGGGCCCGACGGTGACGGTCGACCGCGTCCTGCGGACCGACGGCTCGCTCGACCTGACGGTGCGCGGCACGGGGTTCGGCGCGGGAGTCGCGGCGAACGGCCTGTACGTCGCGGTGGGCCCCAAGCTGGGCGACGCGTGGTACCTCGACGCCTCGACGTTCCAGGCCGCGACGTGGGTGAACCCGCGCGTGACGACCTCCGTGGGTGACATGGCACCGCTCGCCGCGGACGGCACCTTCGCGGTCCGGTTCACCGGCGTCCGCCCGGCCTACGCCAGCGACGGCGTCACGTACGACCACGCCACCACGCCGTTCCACGTCGTCACGATGGCGGCGCACGGCTCGAGCGACCGGTCGCTGGACACGAGTACGCCGCTGTCGTTCGACGGCCTGCCGCAGCTGCCCGCTGTGCCGCCGGCACCCACGCCGGCTCCGGCTGCGCCCGCGCCGCTGGTCGTCGAGGGGCTGACGTCCGGGACCGTCACCGCGGGCGGTGAGCTGAGCCTCACCGCCGGCGGATTCCGCCCGGGCGAGACGGGCATCCGGCTGGAGCTGCACTCCACCCCCGTCGTGCTCGCGCGCGGGCTGACCGCCGACGCCTCCGGCGTCGTGACCGTCCAGTTCACCGTTCCCGCGTCGACCCCCGCCGGGCGTCACACGCTCGTGCTCGTCGGTGCGGACCAGACGCTGCGGCAGTCGATCACGGTCACGGCCGCGCAGCCCCGGTGCGTCGCGCGCTCGGTCAGCGGGGCCACCCTGACGTGGGGCGTGCGGGACAGCTTCCGCACGTACGTCGCCGGCCCGGTGGCGCGCGGCACCGTCACGCCCTCCGGCGTGTCGGGCAGCGGGCCGTGGACGTGGTCCGGCGGCACCGGCCGCTTCAACGCCGACGCCCCGGCGGGCGCCGCCGCGTGGTCCGGACGCGTCGCGTTCTCGGGTCACGGCGGCACCCTGGCGCTGACGATCGCCGACCCGCGGGTGCAGGTCACCAGTGCCACGTCGGCCGTGCTCACCGCCACGGTCACCAACGGCGACGGCACGTCGCGCGTGACCCTCGCGACGCTCGCACTGTCCGCGGGGCAGCGGACCGTGGGTGACGGCCGGGTGGCGTACAGCGGCGTCCCGGCGACGCTCACGGCGGCCGGTGCGGCGGGCTTCGCAGGCTTCTACACGGCCGGCGAGGCGCTCGACCCGGTGTCGTTCACGCTGCCGCTCGGCGGGCAGGTGGAGTGCGACGCGAGCACGGGGCTCGCGACGACCGGTGCCGACGCGCTGTCGGGCGTCGGTGCGTCGGCCGCGTTCGTGCTGCTCGGGGCTCTCATGGTCGGCGTCGCGCGCCGGCGCCGGGGGACGACGACCGCCTGAGGTCAGGACGACTGACGGGGGTGGCGCCGCTCGGCGCCGCCCCCGTCCGTCGTCCGCCCGCGGACGCGAGGACCCCGGCGCGTCGAGCGCGCCGGGGCCCTGCGGGGCGCCGGGCTCAGCCGAGGTGCACGGCCGCGAGGTCGGCGAACACCGCCCGGTTGAGCCGGAAGGCGATGCGGGCCTCCTCGACGACCTCGTCGCGCTGCGCGGGCGTCAGGGGCAGGGCGTCGAGCCGGTCGCGGTACACGTCCTTGAACGGCTTGAGCTTGTGGATCTGGGGGAAGTCGTAGAACGACACGCCCGCGCCGCTCAGGCCGTGGTGGCGCTCGATCATGCGCTTGAGGATCTGGCCGCCGGACAGGTCCCCGAGGTAGCGCGTGTACGCGTGCGCGGCGTAACGGGGCAGGTCGTCGCCGACGGCCTCGAGACGCGCGACGTAGTCGGCGGTGGCGGGCAGCACCCGCACCTGGGCGCGCCACCCGTCGCCGAGCAGGTGCGCGAGGTCGGCCTCGATGGCGGGCACGCGGACCAGCTCGGGGAAGACGAGGTCCCCGTGCGTGCCGGCCGCGACCAGCCGGTCGCCGGCCGCCTCCAGCGCCCGGTACACGGCGTGCTGCTGGGCGGCGAGGTCGACGTACCCGGCCAGCGGGAGCGTGCCGCCCATGAGGTGCTCGACGAACGCGGACCGCTCGGCGTCCTCGTGGTCCTGCCGGGTGCCGGCGCGCAGGGCGGCCGACAGCGTGTCGACGACCTCGGGGGTGGTGGCGGTCATGGATCGGCTCCTGGTACGCGGCGTGGTGCCCGGACTTGCTGACACTCTGTCAGGACGCACCGTAGCCGAGGTGAGCCTCACCTAACAAGATCGCCGTCCAGGTCCGTGGCGTGTCCGCGACGCCCGGAGCGCGGACCTCCGGGACGGCGTCCGTCGCGTGCGCCCTATCCTGGGCCTCGACCGGCCCCGAAAGGCCGGTCGGACGCACGACCCCCACGACCTCCGGCGGCCGTCGGCCGCCCCGCTCGGAAGGCACCTGCGTGGCCCTCACCCCCGGCACCCACCCGCCCCTGCGCGTCGCCGTCCTCGGCTGCGGCGTCGTCGGGACGGAGGTGGTCCGCCGCCTGGTGACGGAGGCCGACGAGCTCGCCGCCCGCGTCGGTGCCCGGCTGGAGCTGGTCGGCGTCGCGGTCCGCTCGCTCGACGTCGAGCGCGACGCCGTCGTCGACCGGGCGCTGCTGACGACCGACGCCGAGTCCCTGGTCGCCGAGGCCGACGTGGTCGTCGAGCTCATGGGCGGCATCGAGCCCGCGCGCACCCTCGTGCTGCGGGCCGTCGAGCACGGCGCGTCGGTGGTCACCGCCAACAAGGCCCTGCTCGCGCAGGAGGGGCCCGCGCTGTACGACGCCGCCGACACCGCGGGCGTCGACCTGTACTTCGAGGCCGCCGTCGCCGGTGCCATCCCGATCGTCCGGCCGGTGCGCGAGTCGCTCGCGGGCGACACCGTGCAGCGGCTCCTCGGCATCGTCAACGGCACCACCAACTACGTGCTCGACTCGATGACCACCACCGGGCAGGGCCTGGACGAGGCGGTCGCCGAGGCGCAGGCCCTGGGCTACGCGGAGGCCGACCCGACAGCCGACGTCGAGGGCTACGACGCCGCCGCCAAGGCCGCGATCCTGGCGTCGCTCGCGTTCCACACGCGGGTCGCGCTGGACGACGTCGACCGCTCGGGCATCACGTCCCTCACGGCCGACGACGTCGCCTGGGCCGGGCGCACGGGGCACGTCCTCAAGCTGCTGGCCGTGGCCGAGCGCGCCCGCACCGCGGAGGGTCGCGACGGGGTGCTGGTCCGCGTGCGTCCCACGCTCGTGCCCGAGGGTCACCCGCTCGCCGGGGTCCGGCAGGCGTTCAACGCCGTCTTCGTGGAGGCCGAGGCCGCGGGCGAGCTCATGTTCTACGGCCGCGGTGCGGGCGGTGCGCCCACGGCCTCGGCCGTCCTCGGCGACCTCGTCTCCGTGGCGCGGCACCGCGTGCTGGGCGGCAAGGGGCCCGTCGAGTCCTCGCACGCGGACCTGCCCGTGCTCGACGGCGGCGAGGCCCGCTCGCGGTACCAGGTCCGCCTCGAGGTCGACGACCGCCCGGGCGTGCTCGCCCGGGTCGCGGCCGAGCTCGCGGCGCAGGACGTCTCCATCGAGTCGGTGCGCCAGACGCTGCAGGCCACGGCCGGCGACGCGGCGGCCACGCTCGTCATCACGACCCACACCGCACCGGAGCGTGCGCTGCGCTCGACCGTCGACGCGGTCGCCGCGCTGGACGTCGTGCGCGCCGTCGTGTCCGTGCTGCCGGTGCTCTGAACACCCCACCCCACCCACCCGAGGAATCGCATCCCATGGCCCACCAGTGGCGCGGCGTCATCGCCGAGTACGCCGACCGCCTGCCCGAGCACGTCCAGCAGCGCATCGTCACGCTGGGGGAGGGCGGCACGCCGCTCGTGCCCGCACCCGCGCTGTCGCGGCTCACGGGCGCCGACGTGCACGTCAAGGTCGAGGGCATGAACCCGACCGGCTCCTTCAAGGACCGGGGCATGACCACGGCGATCTCCGCCGCGGCCGCGCGGGGCGCGCAGGCGGTGGTGTGCGCGTCCACGGGCAACACCTCGGCGTCCGCCGCGGCGTACGCGACCCGTGCGGGCATGGTCTGCGCCGTCCTCGTGCCGGACGGCAAGATCGCGATGGGCAAGCTCAGCCAGGCGATCGCGCACGGCGCCCGGCTGCTGCAGGTCGACGGCAACTTCGACGCCTGCCTGATCGCCGCCCGCAAGCTCGCCGAGGCGTACCCGGTCGAGCTCGTCAACTCGGTGAACCCCGACCGCATCGAGGGCCAGAAGACCGCCGCGTTCGAGATCGTCGACGCGCTGGGCGACGCCCCCGACATCCACTGCCTGCCGGTCGGCAACGCCGGCAACATCACGGCGTACTGGCGGGGCTACCGCGAGTACGCGGGCCTCGACGCGGGCGCGGCCCTCCCGGCCGTCGCCGGCCGCACCCCGGCGATGTGGGGCTTCCAGGCCGCGGGCGCCGCCCCGATCGTGCTGGGTCACCCCGTCGACGCCCCCGAGACGATCGCGACCGCGATCCGCATCGGCAACCCCGCGTCGTGGCAGCAGGCCGAGGAGGCACGCGACGTGTCGGGCGGTGTCATCGAGTCCGTCACGGATGAGCAGATCCTCGCCGCGCACCGCGTGCTGTCGGCCGAGGTCGGGGTGTTCGTCGAGCCCGCGTCGGCCGCGGGCGTCGCCGGGCTGCTCGCGCGCGCCGAGCGCGGTCTGGTCCCGGCCGGTGCGCGCGTGGTCGTCACGGTGACCGGCCACGGTCTGAAGGACCCGCAGTGGGCGCTGCGCACCGCGGACGGTGACGAGGTGCAGCCCGTGCGCGTGTCGGCGGACGTCGTGTCCATCGCCGACGCGCTCGGTCTGGGCTGAGCGTCGTGCGGCTGCGCGCGGCGCACGTGCGGGTCCGGGTCCCCGCCACCTCCGCCAACCTCGGTCCGGGCTTCGACGCGCTCGGGCTCGCCCTGGGCCTGCACGACGAGCTCGAGGTGCGCGCCCTCGGTACCCCGGGCGTGCGCGTCGAGGTCGAGGGCGAGGGTGCCGGGACGGTCCCGGACGACGAGACGCACCTGGTGGTCCGGGCGCTGCGGGCCGCGCTCGACCACGTCGGCGCGCCGCAGACCGGCCTGCACCTGGTGTGCCACAACCGGGTGCCGCACGGCCGCGGGCTCGGTTCGTCGGCCGCGGCGGTCGTGGCCGGCGTGCTGGCGGCCCGCGGGCTCGTCGCCGACCCGGACGCGCTCGACGACGACGTGGCGCTCGCGCTGGCCACGGGCCTCGAGGGGCACCCCGACAACGCGGCGCCCGCGCTGCTGGGTGGGCTCACGGTCGCGTGGGCCGACGACGCCGACGACGCGTCGGTCCCGCGGGTGCACGCGGCGCGCCTGGCCGTCCACCCCGACGTCGCGCCCGTGGCGATCGTCCCGCCCGGGCACCTCTCGACCCGTGCGGCGCGCGGGGTGCTGCCGGCGCAGGTGCCGCACGTGGACGCCGCCTGGCAGGCCGGCCGCTCGGCGCTGCTGGTCGAGGCGCTCGGCAAGCGGCCGGACCTGCTGCTGCCGGCGACGGGCGACCGGCTGCACCAGGAGTACCGGCGCCAGGTGATGCCCGCGTCCCTCGCGCTCGTCGACGCGCTGCGCGCGCAGGGCGTCGCCGCTGTCGTCTCCGGTGCCGGCCCGACGGTGCTGGCGCTCGCGCGGCGCGTCGGGGACGGCGCGACCGACGCCGACGCTGCGGTGTCGGCCGCGTTCGGTGGCGTCATGGCGGGGTGGCGCGTGCTGCCGCTGCCGGTCGACACGCGGGGTGCGTCGGTCGTCACGCTGCTGGACTGAGGGCGGGGGCGGCGGGGACGCGCGCGGGTGAACGCCGCCGGACCCGGCCCGGGGGCGGTGTGCCCGGTGCTACGCTTTCTCCCGTTCCCCGGACCTCGTCCTCCGGCCCCCTGTGGATCCTGTCGGTGACTCGGCGTGGACCGCCCACGGTCCTCGACTCCCCGTCCACCTCCTGGAACCCCGCCGGACGGTCCATCGAGTCGACGACGAGGGGAACATCCAGCCCGCGCGAGCAGACGTCGTCGTACGCAGCGCGCGTGGCACCGCTCCGCCTGGTCTTGCACGACCGGGCGCAGGCCTCCTCCCGGGCGGACCGGGTGGGCCCCGACGAGGGGGAAGGATCCTTCGTGACAGACACCATCGACGCCGCCGCGGCCACCGCGGGCGGCTCGGGTTCCGGCAGCATCTCCGCGATGCGCCTGCCGGAGCTCCAGGCCCTGGCAGCACAGCTCGGCGTGAAGGGCACGAGCAAGATGCGCAAGGGCGACCTGGTGCAGGCGATCTCCGCCGCGCGCTCCGGTGAGCGCCCGCAGGCCGCGGAGCCCCGTGCGACGACGCGCCGGGCGCAGGCCGTCGCGCAGGAGGCCCCCGTGACGTCGGAGCCCGCGCCGCAGCGCGCGGAGCCGTCCGTGCCCGTGGACGTGCCGGCCGTCGACCTGGCGCCCGTGGAGCGGCCGGCACGTGCCCGGCAGCGCACCGGGGGCCGGGACGCGCTCGCCGGGCTGGAGGCCGCGCTCGACGCGCGCCTGACCCCGCCGGAGCAGCGCGAGGAGCGCGGGTCGCGCGCGGAGGGCGCCGGCGAGCGCCGGTCCCGCCGGGCCGGACGCGGGGCGGGTGCGCCCGTCGCGGTCGAGCCCGCGGACGACGCCCCGGTCGAGCGGCAGCGCGCCGAGCGTCGCCCCGACGACCGCGTGCGGGACGAGCGGCAGGACGACCGTGCGGCGGACCGTCAGCGCGGCGACCGGCAGCGGGACGACCGGTCGGCGGGGGACCGCCAGCAGGCGGAGCGCGCCTCGGCCGACCGCCAGCAGGCCGACCGTCAGCAGGCCGACCGTCAGCAGGCCGACCGTCAGCAGGCCGACCGTCAGGGCGGCGACGACCGGCAGGACGACGAGGAGCGCGGCGGCCGGCGCCGCCGGTCGCGCGACCGGTTCCGTGATCGCGACCGTGACCGCAAGCGCGGTCGCACGGGCCGCGGCACCCAGGGCGACCTGGGCGGCCTCGACGAGATCGAGGTCACCGAGGACGACGTCCTGGTGCCCGTCGCGGGCATCCTCGACGTGCTGGACTCCTACGCCTTCGTGCGGACGACCGGCTACCTGCCCGGGCCGAACGACGTGTACGTGTCGCTCAACCAGGTCAAGAAGCACGGCCTGCGCCGCGGCGACGCGATCACCGGCGCGGTCCGGCAGCCGCGTGAGGGTGAGCAGGCGCCGCAGGGCGGCCGACCCAACAAGTTCAACGCGCTGGTCCGGCTCGACACGGTCAACGGCATGGACCCCGAGGTGGCGCGCCAGCGTCCCGAGTTCACCAAGCTGACGCCGCTGTACCCGCAGGAGCGGCTGCGTCTGGAGACCGAGCCCGGTCGCCTGACGCCGCGCGTCATCGACATCGTCGCGCCCATCGGCAAGGGCCAGCGCGGCCTCATCGTCGCGCCGCCCAAGGCCGGCAAGACGATCGTCATGCAGCAGATCGCCAACGCGATCTCCGCGAACAACCCCGAGGTCCACCTCATGGTCGTGCTCGTCGACGAGCGCCCCGAGGAGGTCACGGACATGGAGCGGACGGTCAAGGGCGAGGTCATCGCCTCGACGTTCGACCGCCCCGCGTCGGACCACACGATCGTCGCGGAGCTGGCCATCGAGCGGGCCAAGCGGCTCGTCGAGCTGGGTCAGGACGTCGTCGTGCTGCTCGACTCGCTCACCCGCCTGTCGCGGGCGTACAACCTCGCGGCGCCCGCGTCGGGTCGCATCCTGTCCGGTGGGGTGGACGCCTCGGCGCTCTACCCGCCGAAGCGGTTCTTCGGTGCCGCACGCAACATCGAGAACGGTGGCTCCCTGACCATCCTGGCCTCCGCGCTGGTGGAGACGGGCTCGAAGATGGACGAGGTCATCTTCGAGGAGTTCAAGGGCACCGGGAACATGGAGCTGCGGCTGTCGCGCTCGCTCGCGGACAAGCGCATCTTCCCGGCGGTGGACGTCAACGCGTCCGGCACCCGCCGCGAGGAGGTGCTCATGAGCAACGACGAGCTGAAGATCGTCTACAAGCTGCGTCGCGTGCTCGGTGCGCTCGACCAGCAGCAGGCGATCGAGCTGCTGCTCGGCAAGCTGCGTGAGACGAAGTCGAACGTCGAGTTCCTGCTGCAGGTGCAGAAGACGACGCCGGGCCACAACGGCCCCACCCTCGAGGAGGGCGTCAGCCGCACGGTCGTGTGACCGGCGACCGTCGCCGGACGGCCCCGCACCCCCGAGGTGCGGAGCCGTCCGCGTCCCGTCCCGTCGTGCCAGCTGGATCGACCTGCGACCCCGGACGCTGCCCGTCGGGGCGTCGGGGCGTCGGGGCGTCGGGGCGTCGGGGCGTCGGGGCGTTGCGGCGGTGGTCGGGCCGTCCCGGGGACGCGCTGGTCACCTGGTACCGGGAGGCCGCCGCCCAGGGGCGGAACACCCGCGGCGCGGCCTCCTGACGGCACCGCGGACGGCTGCCGGGTGCCGCGTCCGGGAAGTTTTCGCGCTCGCCCACGGTTCTGGCACAATGGTCCGTCGGTCTGCGGTTCACCGGCGCGGGACGCGCGTCCGGACCCGGAGACAAACCCCAAGGAGAACTCCCGTGAAGTCTGGCATCCACCCGGAGTACGTGGTCACCGAGGTCACGTGCACCTGCGGCAGCTCGTTCGTCACGCGCTCGACGGTGACGAGCGGCAAGATCCACGCCGACGTCTGCAGCGCCTGCCACCCGTTCTACACGGGCAAGCAGAAGATCCTCGACACCGGTGGCCGCGTGGCCCGGTTCGAGGCCCGTTACGGCAAGAAGTCGGCCAACTAGCTCCTCCGCAGCGCCGGTGCACCCGGCGGACGACGGCCCTCCATGGTCGTGTCCGCCGGCGCACCGGCGCTGTCGCTTTGCGCGCGCCCGTCCGGTGCGCGCGCCGGGGGCCGGTCGCAGTGGGAAGGCAGCACGTGGAGCAGCTCGACGCCGTGGAGGCGATGCTCGCGGAGCACGCCCAGATCGAGCGGGACCTGTCGGACCCCGCCGTGCACGCCGACGCCGCCCGTGCCCGGCGGCTCGGACGCCGGTACGCCGAGCTGGGGCGCGTCGTGCAGGCCTACCGCCAGTGGCGCGCCGCGGCCGACGACGCCCAGGCGGCCGGCGAGCTGGCCGCCGAGGACCCGGCGTTCGCCACCGAGGTGCCCGCCCTGCAGGCGGCGGCCGACGAGGCTGCGGAGCGGCTCCACCGCGTCCTGGTCCCGCGGGACCCCGACGACGGCCGTGACGTCATCCTCGAGATCAAGGCGGGGGAGGGCGGCGAGGAGTCCGCCCTGTTCGCCGGTGACCTGCTGCGGATGTACACCCGGTACGCCGAGCGGCAGGGCTGGAGCGTGCAGGTCCTCGACGCCACGCCCTCGGACCTGGGCGGCGTGAAGGACGCGCAGGTCGCGGTCAAGGCCCGCACCGCCGGCCCGCCGGAGGACGGCGTCTGGGCGCACCTGAAGTACGAGGGCGGGGTGCACCGCGTGCAGCGGGTGCCCGTCACGGAGTCCCAGGGCCGCATCCACACGTCGGCCGCGGGCGTCATGGTCTTCCCCGAGGCCGACGACGAGGGCGACGTCGACATCGACCCGAACGACCTGCGCATCGACGTCTACCGGTCGTCCGGGCCGGGCGGGCAGTCCGTCAACACCACGGACTCCGCGGTGCGGATCACCCACCTGCCCACGGGCATCGTCGTGTCGATGCAGAACGAGAAGTCGCAGCTGCAGAACCGTGAGCAGGCGCTGCGGGTGCTGCGGGCCCGGCTGCTCGCGGCCCGTCAGGAGGAGGCGGCCGCGGCGGCGAGCGAGGCGCGCCGCTCGCAGGTGCGCACCGTGGACCGCTCGGAGCGGATCCGGACCTACAACTTCCCGGAGAACCGGATCGCGGACCACCGCACCGGCTACAAGTCGTACAACCTCGACCAGGTGCTGGACGGTGACCTGGGTGCGGTGATCGCCTCGGCGGTCGAGGCCGACGAGGCGGCCCGCCTGGCCGCGGCCGGCGGGGGAGCGGCGTGACGGGCGCGACCCGGGGCGCCGACGCAGCACCGCAGGGTGCCGCGTCCCGCGACGCGACGCCCGGCCTGCGCGCGTACGTCGACGGCGCGACGGCGGTGCTCGCCGAGGCCGGTGTGCCGTCCGCGCGGCACGACGCGCTGGCGCTGGCCGCCCACGTGCTCGGCCTGCCGCGCGTCGAGCTGGTGCTGCCCCCGCCGCTGCCGGCCGGGTTCGCGCGCGACTACGCCGCCGTGGTCGAGCGCCGCCGCGGGCGCGAGCCGCTGCAGCACATCGTGGGCAGCACGGTCTTCCGCTACGTCACGCTGCGGGTCGCGCCCGGCGTCTTCGTGCCGCGTCCCGAGACCGAGACGGTCGCGCAGCTCGCCGTCGACGAGGCCGCGGCCCTGGCGGCCGAGGGCCGGCAGCCCCTCGTCGTGGACCTGTGCACGGGGACCGGTGCGATCGCCGTGTCGGTGGCGACGGAGGTCCCCGCTTCCCGCGTGGTCGCGGTCGACCTGTCCGCCGACGCGGTCGCCCTCGCCGGTGCCAACGCCCGCGCCGCGGGCGCCGACGACCTGCGCGTGCTGGCCGGTGACGTGCGGGACCCGGGGCTGCTGGCGGAGCACGACGGAGCCGTGGACGTTCTGGTGTCGAACCCGCCGTACATCCCGCCGGACGCGGTCCCGCTGGACCCCGAGGTGCGCGACCACGACCCGGACCTCGCCCTGTACGGCGGCGGGTCCGACGGCCTCGACGTGCCGCGTGCGGTCGTCGCGGCCGCGGCCCGGCTGCTCGCGCCGGGGGGCCTGCTCGTCATGGAGCACGCCGAGGTGCAGGGTCCCGCCGCGCGCGCCGCCGCGCAGGCCACCGGGGTCTTCGAGGACGTACGGACCGTGGCCGACCTCACCGGGCGCCCGCGCACGCTCGTGGCACGGCGGGTCGGGCCCGCGGTCGTGGGAGACTCGCCCGCGTGAGCCTCATCCGGATCAAGGACGCGACCGACCCCGCGACCTGGGGCCCCGCGATCGACGAGGCGGTCAACGCCGTCGGCCGCGGTGAGCTGGTCGTCCTGCCCACCGACACCGTCTACGGCATCGGCGCCGACGCGTTCGCGCCGCGCGCCGTGCAGGCCCTGCTCGACGCCAAGGGGCGCGGCCGCCAGATGCCCCCGCCGGTCCTCATCCCCGACGTGCGGACGCTCGACGGCCTGGCCACCGACGTGCCGGACGGGGTGCGTGCGCTGGCCGAGGCGTTCTGGCCCGGCGGCCTCACCGTGATCCTGCGCGCCCAGCCGTCGCTGGCGTGGGACCTGGGGGAGACCAACGGCACCGTCGCGCTGCGGATGCCCGACCACCCGGTCGCGCTCGCGCTGCTGCGTCGCACGGGACCGCTGGCCGTGTCCAGCGCCAACCTCACCGGCCGCCCGGCCGCCACCACGGCGGCCGAGGCGTACCGCCAGCTGGGCGCCAAGGTCCCCGTGTTCCTCGACGGCGGCACCAGCCCCGGCGGGGTGGCGTCCACCATCGTCGACGCGACCGGTGACGCGCTGCGCATCGTGCGCCTCGGGGCGCTGGACGTCGCGACGCTCGCCGCGGTCGCCCCCGTCATGGCACCCCCGCCGCCCGAGCGCCCGGGCACGGCCACGGACGGTCCCACCGGCACGGACGGTCCCACCGCCGCCCCGGAGGCCCCCGCACCGTGAGGGTCTACCTGCTCATCATGGTCATCGCGGCCGTGGTCACGTACCTCACGACGCCGCTCGCACGCTGGTGCGCGCTGCGGTGGGGTGCGATCACGGCGGTGCGCGACCGTGACGTGCACGCGATCCCCACCCCGCGGCTGGGGGGCATGGCGATGTTCGCCGGGCTGCTGGTGGCGCTGCTGATGGGATCCCGGCTGCCGTTCCTCGAACCGGTGTACGCCAACCCCCGGCCGATCTTCGGGGTCGTCGGCGGCGCGGCCCTGGTGTGCGCGCTGGGGGTCGCCGACGACATCTGGGACCTGGACTGGCTGACCAAGCTCATGGGCCAGGTGCTGGCCGCCGGGTTCCTCGCCTGGCAGGGCGTCCTGCTCTACCAGCTGCCGATCGGCGGGGTGCTGACCGGGTCGTCGCGCATGGCGTTCTTCGTCACCGTCGTCTCCGTGATCGTCGCCATGAACGCCGTCAACTTCGTCGACGGGCTGGACGGTCTCGCGGCGGGTGTGCTGGCGATCGGCGGCGTGGCCTTCTTCCTCTACGCGTACCTGCTGACCGTCGACACCAGCAGGGACGACTACTCCAACCTGGCGGCGCTGGTGGTCGCGGCCCTCGTGGGCGTCTGCCTCGGCTTCCTGCCTCACAACCTGTACCCGGCGCGCATCTTCATGGGCGACTCGGGGTCG
Source organism: Cellulomonas sp. KH9 (assembly GCF_900114185.1). Lineage (GTDB taxonomy): Bacteria > Actinomycetota > Actinomycetes > Actinomycetales > Cellulomonadaceae > Cellulomonas. The sequence goes on along the minus strand of NZ_FOSE01000006.1, from coordinate 35,687 downwards.
ATGCTGCTCGGCTTCGTGATGGCCGCCGCCGCGATCGTCGTGACGGGGCAGATCGACCCCGCCGCGGTGGTCGACCGCGTGCAGTTCCCGGCCTACGTGCCGATCCTGCTGCCCGTCGCGGTGCTGGTGCTGCCGCTGCTCGACATGGGACTGGCGATCGTGCGGCGCGTCCTCAAGGGGAAGAGCCCGTTCCACCCCGACCGCCTGCACCTGCACCACCGGCTCCTGGCGCTGGGGCACAGCCACCGGCGTGCGGTGCTCATCATGTACATCTGGACGGCCGTGCTCGCCTTCGGCGTCGCCGCCCTCGCCGTCCTGTCGACCACCACCGTGATCGTCGCCACCGGCGTCGGCGTGGTGGTGGCGACGGCCCTGACCCTCGGCCCGCTGCGCGGGCGCACCCCGGAGCCCGTGGAGGCCCAGCCATGACGACCAGCAACTCCGCCACACCCCCGTCGGACCCGACCGCGGCGGTGTTCCGCCGTGCGCTGCGCGACACCGGCCTGCTGCTCGGCGGGCTCGCGGTCGTCGGTCTGGGTGCCGGTGCGCTGCTGGCCGGTACGCCCGGCGTGTGGGGCGCGCTGATCGGCGTCGGCCTCGCGCTGGTGTTCTCGGGGACCACGGTCGTCGCGATGCTGCGGACGCTGCACTCCCCGCCGGCCACGATGGCGGCCGTCGTCATGGGCACCTGGCTCGCCAAGGTGCTCGTCGTGGTGGTCGTCCTCGCGCTGCTGCGCGACCACGACTTCTACTCCCGCGGTGTGCTCGCCGCGGTGCTGGCGCTGGGCGTCGTGGGGGCCGCCGTGCTCGACTTCCGGGCGGTCCAGACGGGCCGTGTTCCCTACGTGGAGCCCGACGCCCCGGCACGGTGACCTGCGTCACCACATCGAGCGTCCCTGCAGGCCGGACCTAGGTCATGCATGGGTTAGGCTTCCACCATCCACGACGGCCAGGTGCTGCTGGTGTGCCCGCGACGAGGCGGCACCGGCCATCACGACCACAGGAGACCGCCCTGTCCAGCATCGCGACGATCCTGCCGCTCGCCGCGGACGAGAACGTCTTCCACACGCCCTCGATCGCGGACTTCTTCCCCCCGGCCATCCTGTTCGAAGGCACGATCTTCGAGTTCAACAGGATGCAGCTGGTGCGGGTCGTGGCCGTGGTCGTTCTGCTGACGATCATGATCGTCGCCGCCCGCAAGGCGCGGCTGGTGCCGAGCCGCGGGCAGAACGTGATCGAGCTGCTGCTCGACTTCGTCCGCGTCAACGTCGCCGAGGACATCATCGGCAAGGAGAAGGCGCACAAGTACGTCGCCTTCCTGACCACGGTGTTCTTCGCGATCCTCGCGTTCAACATCACGGGGATCATCCCCGGGCTGAACATCGCCGGGAGCTCGCTGATCGGCCTGCCGATCATGCTCGCCCTGTGGGTGTACGTCATGTACCTCGGTGCGGGGATCCGGGCCCACGGGTTCGGCGGCTTCCTCAAGGTCAGCCTGTTCCCTCCGGGTGTCCCGCCGTTCCTCTACGTCCTGCTGACGCCGGTGGAGTTCCTCACGGTCTTCATCCTGCGACCGGTGACGCTGGCCATCCGACTCATGGCGAACATGGTCGCCGGCCACCTCATGCTCGTGCTCTGCTTCGCGGCCACGGACTACTTCGTCCGCTCCATGTCGGGCATGACCCTGTTCGCCGTCCCGAGCCTGCTCGGTGGTTTCGCCATCACCCTGTTCGAGGTGTTCGTCTCGGCGCTGCAGGCCTACATCTTCGTCGTCCTGGCGGCTGTGTACATCAGCCTGTCGATCTCGGACGAGCACTGACACCACGCCCCGCGGGCGCGTGGTCCCGCACGTGATACGAGCCCCCGGCCGACCGGCCGGGGACCCAACGGAAGGAACGAGCCACCGTGGCAGACACCAGCATGATCCTTGCCGCCGCTGACGCCGTCTCCGGGAACATCGCGACCGTCGGCTACGGCCTCGCGGTGCTCGGCCCCGGCATCGGTCTGGGCATCCTCATCGGCAAGACCGTCGAGGGCATCGCGCGCCAGCCCGAGGTCGCCGGCCAGCTGCGCACCACCATGTTCATCGGCATCGGCTTCGTCGAGGTCCTCGGCCTCCTCGGCCTCATCACCGGGTTCCTCTTCACGTGAGCGGCGCCGCGGTCCCCGCGGGCGTCGTGACGGCCGCGGGGGAAGAGGTCGAGGGCATCCGGCTGCTCATCCCCGCCGGCTACGACCTGTTCTGGTCGACGCTCGTCCTGGTGGTCATCGGCGTCGCGTTCTACAAGCTGGTGCTGCCGAAGTTCCAGGCGGTGCTGGACGAGCGCACGGCGAAGATCGAGGGCGGGATCGCGAAGGCCGAGTCGGCCCAGGCGGAGGCGGCAGCGCAGCTCGAGGAGTACCAGAAGCTGCTCGCCGACGCTCGTGCCGAGGCTGCACGCATCCGCGAGGACGCGCGCACCGAGGCCGGGCAGATCCTCGCCGAGTCGCGCGTGCGCGCCCAGGAGGAGGCGGCTCGCATCGCCGAGACCGCCCAGCGCCAGATCGAGGCCGAGCGCCAGCAGGCCGCGGTGTCGCTGCGCGCCGACGTCGGCACGCTCGCCACGCAGCTCGCGTCCAAGATCGTGGGCGAGTCGCTCGAGGACGAGGCGCGCCGCTCGCGCGTCGTCGACCGGTTCCTCGACGAGCTCGAGGCGGGCGCCACCACGAGCGCAGGCAAGGGGAACTGATGCGCGGGACCAGTCGGGCCTCGCTGGAGGCGGTGGAGAACCGGTTCACGCCGGTCGTCCGCGCCGCCGGCGGTCAGGCACGCAGGATCAGCGAGGAGCTCTTCGCCCTCGTGGACGCGCTCGACTCGTCGAGCTCGCTGCGTCGCACCCTCGCCGACCCGTCGGTCGAGGGCGACCCGAAGAGCGCGCTGGTCGCGCGGGTGCTCGACGGTGCGGACCCCCGCACCGTCGAGATCGCCCAGGCGCTCGTGCGGTCCCGGTGGTCGTCGGACGCCGACCTCGCGGGCGCGACCGAGCGGATCGCCTTCCGGGCGCTGCTGTCGTCCGCGGAGGCGGACGGCACGCTGGGCCTGGTGGAGGACGAGCTGTTCGGGTTGACCCGGTCCCTGGCCGGTCAGCGCGAGGTGCGTCGCTACCTGCTCGACGACGCGTACCCCGCGCAGGCCCGCGGCGAGCTGGTCGACCGGATCCTCGGCGACCAGGGCACCGCGACCACCCGTGCGGTGGCGCGCCGCGCCGCGGTCGCGCCGCGCGGACGCCGGTTCGTCACCACGCTCAACCACGTCGGTGACCTGATCGCGGAGCTGCGCAGCCGCGAGGTGGCCACGGTCGTGGCGGCCGCACCGCTCACCCCGACGCAGACGGACCGTCTCGCCGCCCTGCTGGGGCGCGCGCTCGGGCGGCCCGTCCAGGTGAACGTCGTCGTCGACCCCCACGTCGTGGGCGGACTGCGCGTGCAGGCCGGTCCCGACGTCATCGACTCGACCGTCCTCTCCCGACTCGCCGACGCCCGCCGGCAGCTGGCCGGCTGACCCACGCCGGAGCACCGGCCCACGACACACCGCACGCGCGAGGCGCGTGCGTCAGATGAGGAGAACGCCATGGCTGAGCTGACGATCCGGCCGGAGGACATCCGCTCCGCGCTGGACAGCTTCGTGAAGTCCTACGAGCCGAAGGGACCGGCGACCGAGGAGGTCGGCCGGGTCGCGCTCGCCGGCGACGGCATCGCGCAGGTCGAGGGCCTGCCCGGCGCGATGGCCAACGAGCTGCTGAAGTTCGAGGACGGCACGCTCGGCCTGGCGCTCAACCTCGACGTCCGCGAGATCGGCGTCGTCGTCCTGGGCGAGTTCACCGGCATCGAGGAGGGCCAGGAGGTCCGCCGCACGGGTGAGGTGCTCTCGGTCGCCGTCGGCGACGGGTACCTCGGTCGTGTCGTGGACCCGCTCGGCCAGCCGATCGACGGCCTGGGCGAGGTCGCGACCGACGGTCGCCGCGCCCTGGAGCTGCAGGCGCCCGGCGTCATGGCGCGCAAGTCGGTGCACGAGCCGCTGCAGACCGGCCTCAAGGCGATCGACTCGATGATCCCGATCGGGCGCGGGCAGCGTCAGCTGATCATCGGCGACCGCCAGACCGGCAAGACGGCCATCGCGATCGACACGATCATCAACCAGAAGGCCAACTGGGAGACGGGCGACCCGAGCAAGCAGGTCCGCTGCATCTACGTCGCGATCGGCCAGAAGGGCTCGACCATCGCCTCGGTGCGCAGCGCGCTCGAGGAGGCCGGTGCGCTCGAGTACACGACGATCGTCGCCGCCCCCGCGTCCGACCCGGCGGGCTTCAAGTACCTCGCCCCGTACACCGGCTCGGCCATCGGCCAGCACTGGATGTACCAGGGCAAGCACGTCCTCATCGTGTTCGACGACCTGTCGAAGCAGGCCGAGGCGTACCGCGCCGTGTCGCTGCTGCTGCGCCGCCCGCCGGGCCGCGAGGCGTACCCCGGTGACGTCTTCTACCTGCACTCCCGCCTGCTCGAGCGTTGTGCGAAGCTGTCGGACGAGCTCGGCGCGGGCTCGATGACGGGTCTGCCGGTCATCGAGACCAAGGCGAACGACGTCTCGGCGTACATCCCGACCAACGTCATCTCCATCACCGACGGCCAGATCTTCCTGCAGTCGGACCTCTTCAACGCCGACCAGCGCCCCGCCGTCGACGTCGGCATCTCGGTGTCCCGCGTCGGTGGTGCCGCGCAGGTCAAGGCGATGAAGCAGGTCTCCGGCACGCTGAAGCTCGACCTGGCGCAGTACCGCTCGCTCGAGGCGTTCGCGATGTTCGCGTCCGACCTCGACGCGGCGTCGCGCGCCCAGCTGACGCGTGGTGCGCGCCTCATGGAGCTGCTCAAGCAGGGCCAGTACTCGCCGTACCCGGTCGAGGACCAGGTCGCGTCGATCTGGGCCGGCACCAAGGGCAAGCTCGACGACGTCCCGATCGAGGACGTCCGTCGGTTCGAGACCGAGCTGCTCGACCACCTGCGTCGCAACACCGACGTCCTGTCCACCATCGCCGACTCGGGCAAGCTCGACGACGCGACGGAGCAGGCGCTGGCCGGTGCGATCGACGAGTTCCGGCTGGGCTTCCTGAAGTTCGACGGCACGCCGCTCGTCGGCGGCGACGTGGAGGACGCTGACGTCGAGGTCGAGCAGGAGCAGATCGTCCGCCAGAAGCGGGCCTGAGCGTGGCCGGTCAGCAGCGCGTCTACAAGGCGCGGATCAAGAGCACCCAGTCGCTGAAGAAGATGTTCCGCGCGCAGGAGCTCATCGCGGCCTCGCGGATCGGTCGTGCGCGCGGCCGGGTGACCATGGCCACGCCGTACTCGCGGGCGATCACGCGTGCCGTGTCGGCCGTCGCCACGCACTCCGACGTGTCGCACCCCTTCCTCGTGGAGCGGGACGACACGAAGCGGGTCGCGGTGCTGCTCATCGCGTCCGACCGCGGCATGGCCGGCGCGTACTCGGCGAGCGTCATCCGCGAGACCGAGCGCCTCGTGCAGCAGCTGGAGGAGTCGGGCAAGGAGGTCTCCCTCTTCGTCTCCGGGCGGCGTGCGGTGGCCTACTACACCTTCCGGCAGCGTGAGCTCGCCGGCCGCTGGACCGGCTCCTCGGACGCGCCCACCCCCGAGGTGGCCGACGAGATCGCGGACGCGCTGCTCGCGGCGTTCCGTGCGCCGGCCGACGAGGGTGGCGTGGGCGAGGTGCACGTCGTGTTCACGCAGTTCGTGAACATGGTGACGCAGCGGCCGCGCGTGATCCGGATGCTCCCGCTCGAGGTCGTCGAGGGCGTGGAGCCCGCCGGCGAGCACGACGCCCTGCCGCTCTACGAGTTCGAGCCGAGCCCGGAGGAGGTGCTGGACGCGCTGCTGCCGCGGTACGTCCGCACGCGGATCTACGCGAACCTCCTGCAGGCGGCGGCCTCCGAGCTCGCGGCACGCCAGCGGGCCATGCACACGGCGACCGAGAACGCCGAGGACCTCATCCGCACCTACACGCGACTGGCCAACCAGGCGCGTCAGGGCGAGATCACGCAGGAGATCAGCGAGATCGTGTCGGGAGCCGACGCCCTCGCGTCCTCCTGACCCGAACGACAGCACGACACCGACCCCAGCCGGGCGCCCGAGCCGCCCGGACGAGCGAAGCGAGGCAGACATGACCGCCACCACCGTCGACGCGACGGCCGCGAACGCCGGCACGCCCGGCGTCGGCCGGGTCGCGCGGGTCATCGGGCCCGTCGTGGACATCGAGTTCCCGCCGGACCAGATCCCCGAGATCTACAACGCGCTCGAGGTCGACATCGACCTCTCGGCGCAGGGCGAGGGTGAGGCCTCCGGCGGCTTCACCATGACGCTCGAGGTCGAGCAGCACCTGGGCGACTCGCTGGTGCGCGCGATCGCGCTCAAGCCGACCGACGGCCTGGTCCGCGGCGCGCAGGTGCGCGACACGGGTCTGCCGATCTCGGTGCCCGTCGGTGACGTCACCAAGGGCAAGGTCTTCAACGTCACGGGTGAGGTGCTCAACCTCGCCGAGGGCGAGACGCTCGAGATCACCGAGCGCTGGCCGATCCACCGCAAGCCCCCGGCCTTCGACCAGCTCGAGTCCAAGACGCAGATGTTCGAGACCGGCATCAAGGTCATCGACCTGCTCACGCCGTACGTCCAGGGCGGCAAGATCGGCCTGTTCGGTGGTGCGGGCGTCGGCAAGACGGTCCTCATCCAGGAGATGATCCAGCGCGTCGCGCAGGACCACGGCGGTGTCTCGGTGTTCGCCGGTGTCGGTGAGCGCACGCGTGAGGGCAACGACCTCATCGTCGAGATGGAGGAGGCGGGCGTCTTCGACAAGACGGCCCTCGTCTTCGGCCAGATGGACGAGCCCCCGGGCACGCGTCTGCGCGTCGCCCTGTCCGCCCTGACGATGGCGGAGTACTTCCGCGACGTGCAGAAGCAGGACGTGCTGCTCTTCATCGACAACATCTTCCGCTTCACGCAGGCGGGCTCCGAGGTCTCCACGCTGCTCGGCCGCATGCCGTCCGCGGTGGGCTACCAGCCCAACCTCGCCGACGAGATGGGTCAGCTGCAGGAGCGCATCACCTCGACGCGTGGTCACTCGATCACGTCGCTCCAGGCGATCTACGTGCCGGCCGACGACTACACCGACCCGGCGCCGGCCACGACGTTCGCGCACCTCGACGCGACCACGGAGCTCAGCCGTGAGATCGCCTCGCGCGGTCTGTACCCGGCCGTCGACCCGCTGGCCTCGACCAGCCGCATCCTCGACCCGCGCTACGTGGGCCAGGAGCACTACGAGGTCGCGACGCAGGTGAAGCAGATCCTGCAGCGCAACAAGGAGCTCCAGGACATCATCGCGATCCTCGGTGTGGACGAGCTCAGCGAGGAGGACAAGACGATCGTCGCGCGTGCGCGTCGCATCCAGCAGTTCCTCTCGCAGAACACGTACATGGCCGAGAAGTTCACGGGCGTCGTCGGCTCGACGGTGCCGGTGTCCGAGACGGTCGAGGCGTTCAAGAAGATCGCCGAGGGCGAGTTCGACCACATCGCGGAGCAGGCGTTCTTCAACATCGGTGGCCTCGAGGACCTCGAGCGCAACTGGGCCCGCATCCAGAAGGAGTACGGCGTCTGAGCCTGCGGGCACAGACGACGTACCGTAGGACTCAGGAGGCAGCACGGTGGCTCAGCTCGAGGTCGACGTCGTGGCGGCGGACGGCAAGGTGTGGTCCGGCGCCGCACGTCTGGTGTCGGCCCCCGCGGCCGACGGTGACATCGGCATCCTCGCCGGGCACACGCCGATCCTGTCGGTGCTGCGGCCCGGCGCGGTCCGGGTGGTGCCCGCCGGCGGCGGCGCGCCGCTGTCGTGGCACGTCGACGGGGGCTTCCTGTCCGTCGACTCGGACCAGGTGACGGTGGTGGTCGACGCGGTCTCCGGGTCGGGCGGCACCGCCCCGACCGGGCACTGACGCGGCGGACGTCGGCGTGGAGGTCACGGCGTGAGCGGTGCGGCGTGGATCACGGTCGTGGCGGCGCTGCTGCTCCTCGCCGGCGTCGTCGGGGTGGCGTGGCTGTCCCGCACGCGGACGCTGTCGCGTCGGGTCGGGTCGTTCTCGTGCCGCCTGCTCGAGGCGGCGCACGACGGCAGGACCCCGTCCGCCCGTGGGGTCGCGCAGTACGGCTCGGTGACCCTCTACTGGTGGCGGCGGGCGTCCGTCATGCCCCGTCCCGCCCGGACGTGGTCGCGCGGCAGCATCGTCGTGCTCGAGCGCACGGTGCTGCCGCCCGTCCCGGGCAAGCCGCCGGCGGTGGTGGCCCGGTGCCAGGTCGCACCGGTCACGGGTGGTGCGCTGCAGGAGGTCCGGCTGCAGATGTCGGCCGACGCGTACGCCGGGTTCACGTCCTGGCTGGAGGCCACCCCCTCGCGGGTCGGCAAGGTGTTCTGATCCCCCCGAAGCCATGAAGGAGCGTCCATGCGTCTGGTGGTCGCCGAGTGCGCGGCGCGGTACACGGGGCGGCTGTCGGCGCACCTGCCCCGGGCGCGCCGGCTCGTCGTGGTCAAGGCCGACGGGTCGGTGCTGCTGCACTCCGACGGCGGCTCGTACAAGCCGCTGAACTGGATGAGCCCGCCGTGCTCCCTCGCGGTGGGGGAGCCGGACGACGAGCAGCGCGCCGCCGGCGTCACGCAGGTGTGGACGGTGCAGCACGCCAAGACCGACGACCGGCTCGTGATCGACCTGTACGAGGTGCACCACGACTCGGCGCACGAGCTGGGGGTCGACCCCGGGCTCGTCAAGGACGGCGTCGAGGCGCACCTGCAGGAGCTGCTGGCCGCCCAGATCGCGTTGCTCGGGTCCGGGCACACGCTGGTGCGGCGTGAGTACCCGACGGCGATCGGGCCGGTCGACATCCTGGCGAAGGCGCCGGACGGCGGGAGCGTGGCCGTGGAGATCAAGCGGCGCGGCGACATCGACGGTGTCGAGCAGCTGACGCGGTACCTGGAGCTGCTCAACCGTGACCCGCGCCTCTCGCCCGTGCGGGGCGTGTTCGCCGCGCAGGAGATCAAGCCGCAGGCGCGGGTGCTCGCCACCGACCGCGGCATCGCGTGCCTGGTGCTCGACTACGACGCCATGCGGGGCGTCGACGACGTGGACGCTCGCCTCTTCTGATTCTTGAACGGGTTCAGGTGAACGTGTTCACTTGTCCCATGGACAGGACCCGGTCAGGCGGACCCACCGGCTCGACGAACGGCCGCGGTGCCGGACGGGCCCGCCACGTCGCGCCGGGCGCTCCCGCGGCGGTCGCGGCGTGAGCCCGCGACGTACCGCGGACGAGACCCGCGAGCTGATCCGGTCGACGGCCCTGCGCCTCTTCCGCGAGCGGGGGCACGACGCGACGACCATGCGCGTGGTCGCGCAGGAGGCGGGCGTGGCCGTGGGCAACGCCTACCACCACTTCGGGTCCAAGGAGGACCTGGTGCAGGAGCTGTACCTCGAGGTGGTCCGCGCCCAGGACGAGCGGGCGCGCGAGCTGCTCGCCGGCGGTGGTGACCTCGCGTCGCGGCTCCGGACGACCTGGCACGTGGGGATCGACGCGTTCCTGCCGTACCGGCAGTTCGGCGTCGAGTCCATCGGGGTCGCGATCCGCCCCGGGTCGCCCGCGAGCCCGTTCTCGCCGGCCTCCGCTCGGACGGCCCAGCGCAGCCGGGCGCTGTTCCGCGAGGTCGTCGAGGGTGCGTCGTCCGGTGTGCCGGCGGCACTGCGGGCCGACCTGCCGGAGCTGCTGTGGCTCGCGCAGCTGGGGCTCACCGTGTTCTGGGTGCACGACGACTCGGAGGGTTCCCGCCGCACCCGCGCGCTCATCGACGGGGCGGCGCCCGTCGTCGGTCGCCTGGTCTCGCTCGCGCGACTGCCCGTGGTGTCCGGTGCGGCGCAGGACGTGCTGCGCCTCGTCGCGGCGGCGCGGACGTGATCCGGCACTGGACGGCGCCGGCCGTCGTGGGCGTGGTCGTCGCCGTGGTCACGGCCTGGGTCGTGCGCGCCGTGGGGTTCGTGCTGGTCGACGGCATCGGCGTCGAGGCCCTGACCGGTTCGGCGACCTGGCTGCTGTACGCCGCCGGGCCCGCCGTGCTCTGCGCGGTGCCGCTCGTGGTGCTGGCGCGCGCGGTGCTGGGGCGGTTCGGGCCGCGGCCGGGCGTGTACGCGGGGCTGGGCCTGGTCGGGGGTGCGCTGGTCGGTGTGGTGCAGACCGGGGTGCTGCTGTCGGCGTGGCCCTGGCAGGTGGGCTCGGCAGGGTGGGACCTCATCGGGCTGCCGGCCGTCGCCGGGCTGGTCGGCGGGCTGGCCGCGGGGGCCGTGCGGGCGCGCCGCGGGACCGACGCACCCGCCGCGCCGCGGGATCGGCGCTGACGCGTCCCGCACCGCGCCATGATGGGCGCATGGTGAGCCACGCCCCCGACCCCACCGGTCCGCTGCTCGTGCGGGGAGACGTCGTGACGCCCACCGCGGTGCTGCGCGACGCCGTGGTGCGGGTGGTGGACGGCCGCGTCGACCGGGTCGAGCCCGCCTCGCAGGTGCCCGCGGGGCAGCGGCCGGACGCCCCGGCGCCGGGAACGCTGGTGCTGCCGGGCCTGGTCGACCTGCACTGCCACGGCGGTGGTGGTGCCGGCTTCCCCGACGCCAGGGGGCCGCAGGACGTGCAGCGGGCAGCGGGCGAGCACCTGCGGCACGGCACCACGACCCTGGTCGCGTCCCTCGTCACCGCCCCGCGCGCGGTGCTGCTGGAGCGGACGGCCCTGCTCGCCGACGCCGCTGACGACGGTGTCGTCGCGGGCATCCACCTCGAGGGGCCGTTCCTGGCGCCCGCCCGCTGCGGTGCGCAGAGCCCTGCCGACATGCTGCCGGGCGACCCCGCGCTCGTCCGCGACCTCGCGGCGGCCGCCCGGGGCCACCTGGTGACGATGACGGTGGCCCCCGAGGTCCCCGGTGTCGCGGACGGCGGGCAGGACGTGCTGGCCGCCCTCGTCGCGGCCGGTGCGCTGCCCTCGGTGGGCCACACGGACGGGACGGCCGAGCAGGTCGAGGCGGCGGCCGCGCGGGCGTTCGACCTGCTCGCCACGTCGCCGGGGGCCCGCGGTCCGCGGCCGACCGCGACCCACCTGTTCAACGGCATGCGCCCGCTGCACCACCGGGACCCGGGGCCCGTGGCCGCGTGCCTGGCCGCCGCCGCGCGCGGTGAGCTCGTGGTCGAGCTGGTCGCCGACGGAACCCACCTGGCACCGGCGACCGTCCGTGCGGTCATGGAGCTCGTCGGCCCGGACGGCGCCGTGCTCGTGACCGACGCGATGGCCGCGGCCGGCATGCCCGACGGCGACTACCGGCTGGGTCCTGCCGCCGTCCGGGTCGCCGACGGCGTCGCACGCGTGCTGCAGCCCACGGCCGACGGCGAGGTCCGCACCGGTGCCATCGCCGGTGGTGTCGCGCACCTGCTCGACGTCGTGCGGGCGACCGTCGCGGCGGGTGTGCCGCTGGTCGACGCGGTCCGGGCGGCGTCCGCGACGCCGGCCGACGTGCTCGGCCGGCACGACGTCGGTGCGCTCGTGCCCGGGCGGCGCGCGGACCTGGTCGTCACGACGCCCGACCTGCGCCCGCTCCGCGTCGCGCGCGGCGGAGCCTGGGTCGCCTGACGCTCGCCTGACGCGCGCCCGACGCTCGCCCGACGCGCGCCCGACGCGCGCCCGACGCGCGCCCGACGGTCGTCCGCCCGGGTGGGACGCCCGCCCGGGGTGCTGCTCAGGTCAGTCGCACGTCGGCCAGACGCGCGGACCCGAGCAGCCGCAGCCGCAGGTCGCGCGGCCCGTCCGCACTCGTCAGGGAGGACCCCGGGGCCAGGGGTGCCGTGAGCGTGCACCAGTCGTACCGGCCGCCGTCGGCGGGCACGTCGACGCGCGCCTGGAGCGACCCGTCGGCCGCGTCCAGCAGCTCGACGGCCGCGGCGCCCGGGCGGGTGCGCGCCACGGTCAGCTCGACCGCGGTCGCCCCGGCCACGTCGCAGCCCCGCAGCAGCACGCTGCCGGACGGGCGGCCCCGGCGGACCTGCACGCACGTGCCGGTCGCCGGTGCGAGGTCCGCGGGGTCGACGCCCGTCAGCGCGTCCGCGTCGACCGCGCGCGCGGCCCGGGTGCGCAGGTCGCGCGGGGGCACGGGCTCGCCCGCCACCCACAGCTCGGCGCGCCGCCCGTCGTGCGCGCTCGACGGCGCGGCGGTCAGGACGTAGCGACCCGGCTCCACGACCCACCGGTCGCGGGTGACGTCCCACACCGCGAGGTCGGCGACGGGCACGCGCAGGGTCGCGACGGTGGTGCCGCCCGGCGGCACGACGACCCGCGCGTGGGCGACCACCCGGTGCGGGTACGGCAGCCGGTGCGCGGGCGCGTCGACGTACAGCTGCACGAGCTCGTGCGCCGGCCGGGCGCCGGGGTTGGTGACGGTGACGTGGGCGACCACCTCGTCGCCGTCGCGCAGCGGGCCCGGGGTGCACCGCAGGTCGGCGTAGGTGGGGGCACCGTACGTCAGTCCGTGCCCCAGCCCGTACCGGTGGGCGGTGCGCGCGAACCAGGGCGTGGCGTGCGTCGCGATGACGTCCTGGTCGAGCAGGTCTCCCGCCTGCGACGCGTCCGCGGGCCACTCCTGGGCGAGCCGCCCGGTCGGTTCCGCCTCGCCCAGCAGGACGTCCGCCAGGCCGTTGCCGAGCTCCTGCCCGGCGTGGCACGACCAGACGACGGCGTCGGCCTCGTCACCGGTCGGGCCGAGCACGTACGGGTACGACGAGACGACGAGCAGCACGGCCCGCGTACCCGCGGCCCGCGCGGCCCGCCACAGCGCGACCTGCGGTGCGGGCAGGTCCAGGTGCGGGCGGTCCTCGGTCTCGCGTCCGTGCAGGTGGGGGTCGTTGCCGACCGTGACGAGGACGACGTCGGCGGCGGCTGCGGCGTCGGCCACCGCGGCGGCACCGGTGCGCAGCACGTCGACGCGGAAGCGCTCGGCGTGCGCGGCGTCCGGTGCGTCGGCGACGAGGGTGCCGGCCTCGTCGTGCTGCACCCGAAGCCACCGGCCGGACCCGGCGTGCTGCAGCGACCACGTCCCGTCGTCGTGCCGCGCACGGCGGAAGGACTCCTGGGCGACCCAGCCGCCTACGCGCGTCGCGTCGGCGCGCACGACCCAGCGGGCCCCGGACCACAGCAGGTCGCGGTCGACGTCGCGCAGGGTCAGCAGCCCGTCACCCCAGTCGGTGAGGTCGTGCGCGGCCGGCTCGTCGGCGTCGGCCACCAGCGTGCCGTCCGTCAGCGCGCGCACCCCGCGTCCGGTGGTGGTCGCGGTGAGCGTGATGCGGTCGGCGCCGTCGGCGACGTGCACGGCGTGCGCACCGAGGCGCGCCGCCAGCGCCGGGGCGAGGCCCACCAGGTAGGGCGGCGTGCCGGAGTACCAGTCGTGCAGCACCCGGGCGGCGTGCGGCCCGACCACCGCGACGGACGCCTGGGGGTCCAGGGGCAGCACCCCGTCGTTCTCGAGCACGACGACCCCCCGGGCGGCGGCCTGGCGTGCCAGGGCGCGGTGGGCGGGCAGGTCGATCGCGTCGGGGCCGACCCGCCAGGGGTCCAGGTCGGGGTCGAGCTCACCGGTGCGCAGGCGCAGCTCGAGGTGGCGCAGCACCGCGCGGTCGACGTCGGCCTGCTCGAGGAGACCGCGGTCGAGCGCCGCGGTGAGCCGGGCGACGGTCGGGCCGGCGTCGGCGTCGTTGTCGGTGAACGAGTCGACGCCCGCGCGCAGCAGCGCGGCGTGGGAGGTGACGTGGTCGTCGAGGTACCGCTGGAACGTCACGACGTTGCCCGGCGCGGCGGCGTCCGAGACGACCAGCAGGGACTCGTCCGCCCACGAGCGCAGCTCGTCGAGCAGCTCGCCGGACAGGTGGGCGGGGCGCCCGTTCACCAGGTTGTAGGACGGCATGAGGGCGCCGACGACGCCGGCGCGCAGCGGTCCGAGGAACGCCGGCAGCTCGTACTCGCGCAGCACGCGCGGGGGCAGGTTGCTGCTGGTCACGGCGCGGTCGGTCTCGTTGCCGTAGCCCAGGACGTGCTTGAGGGTCGGCACGGTGCGCCAGTACACGGCGTGGTCGCCGCGCAGGCCGCGGGCGTAGGCGGTGCCCAGCAGGGCGGTGACGTGGGGGTCGCTGGAGAACCCCTCCTCGGTGCGGCCCCACGCGGGGTGGCGCAGCGGGTTGACGACCGGGGCCCACACGTTGAGTGAGACCGTCGGGTCGGCCGCGTGCTTGGCCCGCAGCTCGGTGCCGACGACCGCACCGACGCGCTCGAGGAGGTCGGTGTCCCACGACGCGGCGAGCCCGACGGGCTGCGGGAAGACCGTGGCGGTGCCCAGCCAGGCCACGCCGTGCAGCGCCTCCGACCCCGTGCGGAAGGCGCCCAGGCCGAGCCGGGGGACGGCCGGGGCGTGCTGGTGCAGCAGCGCGAGCCGCTCCTGGGGGGTGAGGGCGGCGAGCAGCGCCTCGGCGCGCTGCCGCACGGGGAGCGTCGCGTCGCGCCACGGCGGTGGGGCGTCGGCGACGAGCAGGTCGGGGGTGGTGACGTCGTCGGCCACGTCGCTCCTCGTCGTCGGGGGCGTAGCAGGGGTGCGGCGCGCGGGAGGGTCGCTGGTGCGCGCATGGTGGTCGAACCGTTTCGACGACCTGGCGGTGCGTCGTGGCCAGCCATCGTGGCTGAATCGTCCGGCGGTGACAAGTTCCCCGTGTCCGGTGTGGGGGTCTTGCCTGAATCGGCGCCGTCCCCTAGATTCCCGAGCACGCACTGAATCGAACCGCTTCGACTGCGCAGCGCCCGCCGGGGTCATCGACGACCCGGAGCACCGCGTGCCTGCCCCGTCGACCGCAGCACGTCCACATCCACGAGGGAGTGAAGGGCGCTGATGAACACCACCACCTCCGCCGGGAGCCTCGCCGACCGGCCCGTGCGTCGTCGCTCGTTCCTCGGCATGGTCGCCGCCGGTGCGGCCGTCGTCGGCGTCCCGTCGCTGCTGACGGGCTGCGGCACGGGCGACGCGCCGGCCGCCGCGCCGGGCGCCGTCCCGTCGGGCGACGTCCTGCCGACGTACGTGCCGATCGACTACGTCGAACCCGACTTCCCCAGCGTGAACGGGTCGACACCCGGCTACGCGACGCTGCCGGCCGAGCTGGTCCGGTCCGTCCCCGACGCCCCCGGCAGCGGTGCCACCTTCACGGCGATGACGCCGCTGTGGGGCACCATCCCGCCCACCAGGGGCAACCAGTACTACGAGGCCGTCAACGGGATCCTCGGGTCGACCATCGAGTTCCGGATCACCGACGGCAACACCTACGGCGACAAGCTCGCGACCGTGCTCGCGTCGGCCAAGGACGTGCCCGACTGGGTGTGCGTGCCGACCTGGAACATCCCGCCGCGGTTCGGCTCGGAGATCGTCCCGAACCTGTTCCAGGACCTCACGGCGCACCTGGGCGGGGACGCCGTCAAGGACTACCCGAACCTCGCGAACATCCCCACGGACGCCTGGAAGTTCTGCGTGTTCGACGGCCGGCTCTACGGGCTGCCGTTCCCCGGGGAGACCATCACCGACGCGACCTTCGTCCGCAGCGACGTGCTCGACGAGCTCGGGATCACCCTCGACGTGCGCAACGGCCAGGACCTGCTCGACCTGGCCTCCGAGCTGACGGGCGGCGGCCGGTGGGGGGCCGAGGACCTCTGGAACACCTCGGCGATCATCCACTCGGTGCCGCCGAGGTGGCGGCTCGACGGGGACCGCCTGGTGCACCGCGTCGAGACCGAGGAGTACCGCGCCGCCCTGGCGTGGAACGCCGAGCTGTTCGCGTCCGGCGCGGTCCACCCGGACGCCGTCGCCGACCAGCAGGGGGAGGCCAAGACCCGATTCCAGTCGGGCGCGTCGCTCCTCATGAGCGACGGCCTCGGCGGGTGGCACGAGGCGCTGCGCGACAACCTGGCGAGCAACCCCGGGTACTGGCAGCAACCGCTCGACCCGTTCGAGGTCGACGGCGGCACGCCCGTCCTGTGGAAGGGCAACCCCGCCAACATCTTCTCGTTCCTCAAGCGCAGCGACGACGAGGAGCGGGTCCGTGAGCTGCTCGCGCTCGCGAACGTGCTGGCCGCGCCCTTCGGCACCACCGAGTTCGACCTGGTGCAGAACGGTGTCGAGGGCGTGCACTACACCAAGGGGGAGGGCGGGGTACCTGTGCCCACGGCGCTCGCGGCGACCGAGCTGCAGCCGACGTACATGTTCCTCGTCGACGGCCCGATCGCGAACACCCGGGTGCAGTACCCGGGCTACGTCGAGGCGTCCTCGACGTGGCAGCAGAAGGCGGCCGAGTTCATCACGGAGCCGCTGTTCTACGCGCAGCAGATCGTCGAGCCGGCGCAGTTCGCGTCGATCGGTCAGCCGTTCGTCGACCTCGAGAAGGACATCTCGCGCGGCCGCAAGTCGCTCGACGACCTCGATGCGGCGGTCGAGACCTGGCGGTCCGCGGGAGGCGAGGAGCTGCGCGCCTTCTACCAGGAGATCCTGGACGCCCAGTGACGGGGATCGGTCAGATCGTGCGTCGCGGTGGAGGGAGGGCCGCCACGGCGCCGGACCCGGTCCGGGACCCCGCGGGCACGTCCGCGGGGTCCCGGCCGGAGCCCCTCCCGGTCCGACGGCTGTCGGTGCGCACACGCCTGCGGCGGGACGGCGCGCTGCTCGTCATGACGCTGCCGGCGGTGGTCCTGCTCGCCGTGTTCGCCTACGTGCCGATGCTCGGCAACGTCATCGCGTGGCAGACCTACTCGCCGTACACCGGGTTCCTGCGCAGCCCGTTCGTCGGGTGGGCGAACTTCGAGCGCGTGCTGTCGAACCCGCTGTTCCTCGACGCCGTGCAGAACACGCTCGTCATCACGGCGTTCCAGCTCGTCTTCTTCTTCCCCGTGCCGATCGTGCTGGCGCTGCTGCTCCACAGCGTCGTGACACCGCGCATCCGCACGACGATCCAGTCGATCGTGTACCTGCCCCACTTCTTCTCGTGGGTGCTGGTCGTGACGATCTTCCAGCAGATCTTCGGGGGTGCGGGCCTGGTCAACCAGACGCTGCGCGACGCGGGGCTGGGCACGGGCTTCGACCTCATGACGAACCCCGACACGTTCCTCGTGCTGGTCACCATGCAGTCGGTCTGGAAGGACGCCGGCTGGGGGATCATCATCTTCCTCGCCGCGCTGTCCACCGTGTCGCCCGAGCTCTACGAGGCGGCGGCCGTCGACGGCGCCAACCGCTGGCGGCGGATGTGGCACATCACGCTGCCCGCGCTGCGCCCCGTCATCGTGCTGCTGCTGATCCTGCGGCTGGGCGACGCCCTGACCGTCGGGTTCGAGCAGCTCATCCTGCAGCGCGGCGCCGTGGGCGCCGACGTCGCCGAGGTGATCGACACGTACGTCTACTACCAGGGCGTCATCTACGGGGACTGGGGCTTCGCGGCCGCGGCAGGCCTCGTCAAGGGCGTCGTCAGCCTGGCGCTGGTGCTCGGCGCCAACAAGCTCGCGCACGTGTTCGGTGAGTCGGGGGTGTACCAGAAGGCATGAGCATCGGCAGCGGTCAGACACCGGAGATCGGCTCGGACGTGCTCCTCGTCCCACGGGACGCGGTCCCCGAGGGGGCGTCGCGCGTCCCGCGCCGCCCACGCCCGCGGCGCTCGCGGCACCGGCCCGCGTGGGAGGAGCCGCCGTCGCGGGCCGGTGCGCTCGTCAAGGCCCTCGTCCTGACGGGCGTGGTCCTGGCGGTCGTGCTCCCGCTGTGGACGGTCGTGCTCACCAGCCTGTCCACGCAGGCCGAGACGATCCGGGTGGGCGGGCTCGTGCTCGTCCCCGGCGAGCTCACCCTCAACGCGTACCGGCAGATCCTGTCCGGCGGCATCGTCACCCGGGCGGTCCTGGTGAGCGTCGGCATCACGGCCGTCGGCACGGTCCTGTCGACGGTGGTGTCGGTGCTGGCTGCGTACGGGCTGTCGCGCCCGTCGTCGCTGTGGCACCGCCCCATCCTGTTCGTCTTCCTGGTGACGATGTTCTTCGGGGCGGGCCTGATCCCGACGTACCTGCTGGTCAGCAGCCTGGGTCTGATCGACTCGTACTGGGCGCTGATCCTGCCCGGCGCCGTGTCGGCCTTCAACGTGCTGATCCTGCGCAACTTCTTCATGGGGCTGGAGCCGGCGATCCTCGACGCCGCCCGGATCGACGGCGCGGGGGACTGGCGCATCCTGGGCGGCGTCGTGCTGCCGATGTCGCGGGCCGTGGTCGCGGTCGTCGCCCTGTTCTACGGGGTGGGGTACTGGAACGCGTTCTTCAACGCGATCCTCTACATCAACGACAACGCCAAGTGGCCGCTGCAGCTGGTGCTGCGCTCCTACGTGCTGCAGGGCGTGACGCTGCCGGGGTCGGGCGTCGGCCAGGTCGACGTCGCGACGGGCGCCGTGACGGGCCTGCCGGTCAAGATGGCGGTCATGGTGCTGGCGATCGTGCCGATCCTCGTGGTCTACCCGTTCGTGCAGCGGCACTTCACCAAGGGCGTCATCTTCGGCGCCATCAAGGGCTGACGCCGGTGGCGGGCGCACGACGCACGCCGGCGGGCGGGCAGGGCGGCCGGTCAGGCGGTGGGCGGCACCGTGCTGGCGCGCTCCACCAGCTGCGGGGTGAGCAGCCGCGTCTCCGCCGGGGCGGACTTCTCCACACGGGCCATCGCCATCTCCACGGCCACCGCCCCGATGGTGTGCGCGGGGATGTCGATGCTCGTCAGGGGCAGCGGCTGGCCGACGGCCACGTCGGGCGGGCAGACGGCCAGGACCGAGACGTCGTCCGGGACGCGTCGCCCGCGCTCGCGGAGGGTCGCCAGCACCCACGGCAGCGCGACCTCGTTGTGGACGACGAGCGCGGTCACGTCCGGCTGCCGGGCGAGCACGCGGTCGATCGCGTCGACCGCGCCGACCATCGACGACTCGCACGGCTCGACGATGCCCTCGATGCCGGCGTCGGAGGTCGCCTGCGTGAACCCGCGGATCATGCGCTCGGCGTACGACGTGTGGCGCTCCAGCACCGCGCGCGGGGAGCCGACGAGGGCGACCTGCCGGTGGCCGAGCCGGGTGAGGTGGCGCACGGCCAGCCGGCCCGCGGCGTCGAAGTCGAGGTCCACGCACGACAGCCCCTCGGGGTCCCGCGGCAGCCCGATGAGCACGGCGGGCTGGCTGAGGCGGGCCAGCACGGGCACGCGCGGGTCGTCGGCCTCGATGTCCATCATCACGAGGGCGTCGACCATCGAGCCGGTCGCGACGCGCTCCATGCCGGCGATCTCGTCGGCGGTCAGCAGCAGCACGTCGTGGTCGTAGGTGCGCGCGGCGGTGACGACGCCGGTGACGAACTGCATGATCACCGAGACGTTGACGTCGACGCGCAGCGGGGCCATGAGGGCGAGCACGTTGGTGCGGCTGGAGGCCAGGGCGCGGGCGCCCGCGTGCGGGCGGTACCCCAGGTCGCGGATGGCCCGTTCGACGCGCTGGCGGGTGGGCGCCGAGATCGGCCGCTTGCCCGACAGCACGTAGGAGACGGTGGAGGTCGACACCCCTGCCGCTCGTGCCACGTCGTCGATGGTGCTCGCCACGTCGCTCCGTCCGTCAGGTGCCGAGGGCTCGCCGGATCGCGCTCCCGCCCGCTGGTCCGGCACACCCTAGCGCGCGGTCGCGGTGCCCCGAGGGGTGCTGCGGCGCGGGTTCACCCGCACGGGAGGGCCTGGTCGGCGCGCAAGCGCTTCGCCGTCCACCTGGTCGGACGTCCGGCTTGCCGTGCGGGCGGCACTGCGAACGTAGAACGATATCGACGCGCTACGCTGGTGAAGCGCTTCGACGACCAAGGCGCCCCAGGGTGCGGCGGGAGGCGGACCTCGTGACGGACCGTCCGAACCCCCACGCGACCGCCCACGCGGCGCCCGCCCCCACCCGGCCGCTCGCACGGCTCACCGACGAGGTCGGTCTGCTCCTCGGCGCGGACTGGAACCCCGAGCAGTGGTCGCCCGACGTCTGGCGCGAGGACGTCGCGCTCATGCGCGCGGCGGGCGTCAACCTCGTCACGGTCGGCGTCTTCGCCTGGGCCGCGCTCGAGCCCCGGCCCGGGTGCTTCGAGCTCGGCTGGCTGGAGCAGGTCGTCGACCTCGCCGCCGACCACGGCGTGCTCGTCGACCTCGCGACCCCGACCGCCTCGCCCCCGCCGTGGCTCGGGGTGCTCTGGCCCGGCACCCGGGCCGTGACGCGGGACGGCGTCCGCCTGTCGCACGGGTCCCGCAACCACTTCTGCCCCTCCTCCCCGCAGTACCGCGAACGGTCCCTGTCGGTCGTGCGGACGCTCGCGGCGCGGTTCGGCGGTCACCCGGGCGTGCGCCTGTGGCACGTCGGCAACGAGTTCGGTCAGGTGTGCTGGTGCGAGCACTGCGCGCAGGGGTTCCGCACGTGGCTGCGGGCGCGGTACGGCAGCCTCGACGAGCTGAACCGGGCCTGGGGCACCACGTCCTGGAGCCAGCGCTACGACGAGTGGTCCGAGGTGATCCCGCCGCGGACCGCGCCCTATTTGGTCAACCCCACCCAGGTGCTCGACCACCGGCGGTTCGCGTCCGACCAGCTCCTGGCGCTCTACCTCGAGCAGCGCGAGGTCGTCCAGGAGCACGCGCCGGGCGTGCCGGTCACCACCAACCTCATGGGCTTCCACCACCCCACCGACTACTGGCGCTGGGCCCCGCACCTCGACGTCGTCGCCGACGACGTCTACGGGGACCCGGCCGACCCGGACGACGTGGTGCGGGTCGCGCTCACGCACGACTTGGCGCGCGGCCTCGCCGGCGGCGCGCCGTGGATGGTCATGGAGCAGGCGGCCGGTGCCGTGAGCTGGCGTCCCCACAACGTGCCCAAGCCGACCGCCCGGCTGCGCCTGGACTCGTTGCGGGCGATCGCACGCGGGGCCGACGGCTCGTGCTTCTTCCAGTGGCGGGCGTCCGTGGTCGGCGCCGAGCGCTTCCACTCGGCGCTCGTCCCGCACGCCGGCCCCGACACCGCCCGGCACCGTGCGGTGGTGGCGCACGGTGCCGAGCTGGGCCGGCTGCGCGGCGTCGTCGGCACACGGGTGCCCGCACGCGTCGCGCTGGTGGTGGACTGGTCGAGCTGGTGGGCGGCCGAGGAGCCGGGCGGCCCGTCGCAGCGGCTGCGCGTGCTGCCGCAGCTGCTGGCCTACTACCGGCCGCTGTGGGAGGACGGCGTCGCGGTGGACGTCGTGCCGCCCGGTGCGGACCTCGACGCGTACGACCTGGTGGTGGCCCCGCAGCTGTTCCTCGTCGACGACGCCCACGTCCCGGGCCTGCGCCGCGTGGTCGAGCGCGGCGGCGTGCTGCTGGTCGGGCCGTTCTCCGCCGTCGTGGACCGCGACGCGCACGTGCGCACCGGCCGGTTCCCCGTGCCGTTCGCGGACCTGGTCGGCGGCTCGGGGGAGGAGCACGTGCCGCTGCCCGACCCCGGGGTGCGTGTCCGGTCCGACCTGCTCGGCGACGTCGTGGTGCACGACTGGGCCGAGCACCTGCGGCTCGACGACGGCGAGGCCCTCGCCACGGTCGACGGCGGCGACCTGGACGGCTGCCCGCTGGTCGTGCGCCGCCGGCACGACGGGGGCGGGCAGGGCTGGTACGTCGGCGCGCTGCTGGCGCCGGACGCCCTGGGGGCGGTGGTCCGTGCCTGTCTGGCGGCGGCCGGTGTCGCGGGCCCCGTCGGCGTGCGGCCGGACGCGGGGGTCGAGGTCGTGCGCCGCGGCGACGTGCTCTTCTGCCTGAACGCGAGCGACCGGCCGCGTGCCGTCGAGCTCACCGACGCCGGGGCCGGACCCTGGCACGACCTGCTGACCGGCACGGACGTCACCGGCCGGGTGCCGCTGGCGGCGCACGGCGCCCTCGCCCTGACCGAGAGGACCCCATGAAGTTCACCGACGGCTACTGGCAGCTGCTGCCCGGGGTCACCGAGCTGCGTCCCCGTCACGTCGACGACGTCGTCGCCGGCGAGGACACGCTCACCGTGTACGCCTCGACGGCGCCGATCGTCACGCGCGGGGACACGCTCAACCGCCCGCTGGTCACCGTGACCCTGCACTCGCCCATGGACGGTGTCGTGGGCGTGACCATCGAGCACTTCCAGGGTGGGCTGGACCGCGGTCCCCGGTTCGAGCTGCACCGCAGCGTGGGCGACGTGAAGATCACGACGCCGCAGCTCAACGGGGCCCCGGTGGCGATGCTCCGCTCGGGTCCGCTCGAGGCGCGGGTGGCGACCGAGGGGGACTGGTCCGTCGAGTTCGTCGCGGACGGGCGCGTGCTCACGTCGTCCGTGGCCCGCAGCGTCGGGGTGCTGACCGACGCCGCGGGGCGGCACTTCGTCCGCGAGCAGCTGACGCTGGGCGTGGGGGAGCACGTCTACGGCCTGGGCGAGCGGTTCGGCGCGCTGGTGAAGAACGGCCAGACGGTGGACATCTGGAACGCCGACGGCGGCACGGCCAGCGACCAGGCGTACAAGAACGTGCCGTTCTACCTCTCGGACGCGGGGTACGGCGTGTTCGTCGACCAGCCGGAGCGGGTGTCCTTCGAGATCGGGACGGAGGTCGTCTCGCGCGCACAGTTCTCGGTGGAGGGGCAGTCGCTGACCTACTACGTCGTGGCCGGGCCGACGCCCAAGGACGTGCTGCGCCGGTACACGGCGCTCACCGGCCGCCCGGCGCGGGTGCCCGACTGGTCCTACGGCCTGTGGCTGTCCACCTCGTTCACCACCAGCTACGACGAGGCGACGGTCACCCACTTCGTCGACGGCATGGCCGAGCGCGACCTGCCGCTGAGCGTCTTCCACTTCGACTGCTTCTGGATGCGGCAGTTCCACTGGAGCGACTTCGTGTGGGACCCGGGCACGTTCCCGGACCCCGAGGGGATGCTGCGCCGGCTCAAGGAGCGTGGCCTGCGCATCTGCGTCTGGATCAACCCGTACATCGCGCAGCGCTCGGCGCTGTTCGCGGAGGGCAAGGAGCTCGGTCACCTGGTGCGCAACGCCGACGGCTCCGTGTGGCAGTGGAACCTGTGGCAGGCGGGGATGGCGCTGGTGGACTTCACCAGCCCGGACGCGGTCGCCTGGTACCAGGGCAAGCTGCGCACGCTGCTGGACCAGGGCGTCGACTGCTTCAAGACCGACTTCGGCGAGCGGATCCCGACCGACGTGGTGTGGCACGACGGGTCGGACCCGCAGCGGATGCACAACTACTACACGCACCTGTACAACCGGTGCGTCTTCGAGCTCCTGGAGGCCGAGCGGGGCGCGGGCGAGGCGGTGCTGTTCGCGCGCTCGGCCACGGCGGGCGGCCAGCAGTACCCGGTGCACTGGGGCGGTGACTGCGAGTCGACCTTCGTGTCGATGGCGGAGTCGCTGCGGGGCGGGCTGTCGCTGGCGCTGTCGGGGTTCGGGTTCTGGAGCCACGACATCGGTGGGTTCGAGGGTGTGCCGGACGCCGCGGTGTTCAAGCGGTGGCTGCCGTTCGGGCTGCTGTCGTCCCACAGCCGGCTGCACGGGTCGGACTCGTACCGGGTGCCGTGGGCGTTCGACGAGGAGGCGGTCGAGGTCACGCGGCGCTTCACGCGGCTGAAGCTGTCGCTCATGCCCTACCTGGCGCAGGCCGGCCGGGTGGCGCACGAGGAGGGGCTGCCCGTCATGCGGCCGATGGTCCTGGAGTTCCCGCACGACCGCGGCGCCGCGACGGTCGACACCCAGTACATGCTGGGGGAGTCGCTGCTGGTGGCACCCGTGTTCTCGGCGGACGGGGACGTCGACGTGTACGTGCCGGAGGGGACGTGGACGTCGCTGCTCACGGGTGAGCAGGTCACCGGGCCCCGCTGGGTCCGCGAGCGGCACGGGTTCGACTCGGTCCCCCTGTACGTGCGCCCGGGCGCGGTGCTGCCCGTCGGCGCGCGCGACGACCGCCCCGACGGGGACCACGCCGACGGCGTCACGCTGCGGCTGTTCGGGCTGGCCGACGGCCACGTCTCGACGCTGCGCGTGCCGAGCGGTGACGGCGAGGCGACGTTCGAGGTGCGGCGCACCGGGGCGACGGTCCGGGTGCGCGCGGCGGGGGCCCCGGGGGCGTGGGCCGTGCACCCGTGGGGTGGCGAGCGGGTGGACGTCGCGGCGGGCACGGCGGAGGTCGAGGTGCGGGTGTGAGCGCCCCGCGCTGAGTCGTCCCAGGGGTGCGGGAGCGGTCCCACTCCGTGTATCGTATCGATTCGACCCGTGGGGCACCGATGCCGCACGGCCGCGGCGGGCGACCGTTCCGGTCCCGCCGGACCACGTGCACCCACGGAGGCCAGCATGACCAGCACGACGAGGCCGTCCGGCCGCCCCTTCCCGGCAGACTTCCTGTGGGGCTCGGCCACCGCGTCCTACCAGATCGAGGGAGCCGTGCACGAGGACGGCCGCGCCCCGTCCATCTGGGACACGTTCTCCCACACCCCCGGCAAGGTGCTCAACGGGGACACGGGTGACGTGGCCGTCGACCACTACCACCGGGTGCCGCAGGACGTCGCGATCATGAAGGACCTCGGTCTGCAGGCGTACCGGTTCTCGATCGCGTGGTCGCGGGTGCTGCCCACCGGCACGGGCGAGGTCAACCAGGCGGGCCTGGACTTCTACGCCGACCTCGTCGACCGGCTGCTCGCCGACGGCATCAAGCCGGTCGTCACGCTGTACCACTGGGACCTGCCGCAGACGCTCGAGGACGAGGGCGGCTGGACGAACCGGGCGACCGCGGAGGCGTTCGCCGAGTACGCCCGCGTCGTCGCCCGCGCGCTGGGGGACCGGGTGCACCTGTGGACCACCCTCAACGAGCCGTGGTGCTCGTCCTTCCTCGGCTACGGCTCCGGCGTGCACGCCCCCGGCGTCACCGACCCGGCCGCGGCGCTCGCGGCGGTCCACCACCTCAACCTCGCGCACGGCCTGGCAGCCCGCGCGATCCGTGAGGAGCTCGGTGCGCAGACGCCCGTGTCGATCACCCTCAACCTGCACGTGACGCGCGCCGCGTCCCACGACCCCGCGGACGTCGAGGCCAAGCGCCGCATCGACACCATCGCCAACGAGGTCTTCCTCGGCCCGCTGCTGGACGGCGCGTACCCCGAGCGCGTGTTCGCGGACACCGCCGCCATCAGCGACTGGTCGTTCGTGCAGGACGGGGACCTCGACCTCATCCGCGTCCCGATCGACCTGCTGGGCGTCAACTACTACTCCACCGGTCGCGTCCAGCACGGCACGCCGCCGGTCGGCGACGGCACGCCCGGACCCGACGGCCACCGGTCGTCCGTCGTCAGCCCCTGGGTCGGTGCGGACCAGGTCGAGTGGCTCCCGCAGCCCGGTCCGCACACCGCGATGGGCTGGAACATCGAGCCCCAGGGCCTCGTGGACCTGCTGCTCGAGCTGCACGAGCGCTACCCCGGGCTGCCCCTGGCCATCACCGAGAACGGTGCGGCGTTCTACGACACCGTGACGCCGGACGGCCGGGTGCACGACGCCGAGCGCGTCGCGTACCTGCACGACCACCTCGACGCCGTCGGCGAGGCCATGGACAAGGGTGTCGACGTGCGCGGGTACTTCGTGTGGTCGCTGTTCGACAACTTCGAGTGGGCCTACGGGTACGACCGCCGCTTCGGGGTCGTGCACGTCGACTACGACACGCAGGTGCGGACCCTCAAGGACTCCGCGCGGTGGTACCGCGAGCTCGTCCGCACGGGTGTCATCCCGACGCCGGAGTCCGCGGCGACCCTCTGACGCACCGGACCGCCCTCGCCCCGCCCACCGCGACCGCGGCCGGCGGGGCGTCGGCGTCCCCGGGGTCCCGTGGGCGCGAGCGGGTCGGCGTCCGGGTGAGGATGGTGCCGTGCCCCGCTCCCGCCGCTCGTCCCGTCGCCCCTACGGGACCGGTCACGTCCCCCTGGACCTGGACCGCGCGACGGGCGGACGCCGCGCCGAGAGCGGGCCCGACGGCGAGTGGGTCGTGCAGCGGGTCGCGGGCTCGGACCGCGAGTACCGCTGCCCCGGCTGCGACCAGACCGTGGCGGTCGGCACCGCGCACGTCGTGGCGTGGCGCACCGACACCTGGCGCGGGGACGGCGTCGACGAGCGTCGGCACTGGCACACCGCGTGCTGGCAGGCGCGCACCCGACGCGGACCGACCCGCCGGTGAGCGCCGCACCCGCGCAGGACGCCGGCACGGGCGACGACGTCCGGCTGGTCGCCAGCGACCTGGACGGCACGTTGCTGCGCCCCGACGGGACGGTCTCGGACCGCACCGCGGCCGCGCTCGCGGACGCGGAGGACGCGGGCCTCGACGTCGTCTTCGTCACCGCCCGGCCGCACCGCTGGCTCACGGACCTCGCCGCCCACGTCGCCGGCCACGGGGTCGCGATCTGCGCCAACGGCGCGTCGGTCGTCGACGTCGCGGGGCTGCGCGTGCTGGAGGAGCACGGCATGGACGCCCGGCGCGTCGCTGCCGTCGCCGCGCGGCTGCGCGCGGCGTGGGGCGCGGACCGCGTGCACCTCGCCGTCGAGTCCGCCGCCGGCTTCGCCTCCGAGCGCGGCTTCGTCTCCGAGCACGACCTGCCGCCCGGCAGCCCGCGAGCCGAGCGCATCGAGGACGTCCTGCCGCCCACGACCCTCAAGCTGCTGCTGCGGGCGACCGGACGCCCGACGGACGCGGACGCCTTCGTGGCGGACGCGCAGCGGGTCGTCGGCGACCTCGCGCACGTCACGTCCTCCGCCGCCGGGGCGCTCGGCGAGATCGCGGCGCCCGGGGTGACGAAGGCCGCCACGCTCGGCGACTGGTCCGCGCGCCGCGGGATCGCGCCCGCCCAGGTGTGGGCGGTCGGCGACGCCCCCAACGACCTGCCGATGCTGCGGTGGGCCGGGCGCGCCTTCGCGGTCGCGAACGCCCACCCCGCCGTGCGCGCCGCGGCGCACGCGACGCTGCCGTCCAACGCGGACGACGGGGTCGCGGTGCTGCTGGAGCGGGCGGCACGCCTCGCCCGCGCGCGCGGGGCGGGGCGCCCACCCGCTCGATAGTGTCGTCAGCGGGCGCCCGCACCGGCGGTTGCCCGGCCCCACCTCCTGGAGGACGCATGACCGCGAGCCCGATCGTCCTGCTGCACGCCTTCCCGCTGGACCACCGCATGTGGGACGACGTCGCGGGCGCGCTCGCGCGGACCCGCCCGGTGCTCGCCCCCGACCTGCCGGTCGCCGTCGGCTCCGACCTGCCCGAGCCCGCGCTCGAGGCGGCGGCGGACCACGTCGCGCAGGTCGTGCGCGACGCGGGCACCGGACCGGTGGTGGTCGCCGGGCTCTCGATGGGTGGCTACGTGGCGCTCGCGCTCCTCGAGCGCCACCCGGAGCTCGTGGCCGCCCTCGCGCTGGTCGACACCAAGTCGACCGCGGACACCCCCGAGGCCGCCGCGAAGCGCGAGGGCGTCGCCGCGGAGGTCGAGGCCGCCGGCTCGGTCGACCCCGTCCGCGGCATGGTGGGCACGCTGCTGGGGGAGACCACCCGCAGCGCCCGCCCCGAGGTCGTCGAGCGCGTCACCGCGTGGATCGGCGAGCAGGACCCGGCGCGTGTCACCTGGGCGCAGCGCGCCATGGCGGCGCGGCCGGACCGGACGGAGGTGCTGCGGCTCTTCACGGGGCCGGTCACCGTCGTCGTGGGTGACGAGGACTCCGTGACGGGCACCGACGCGGCCGAGCACATGGTGGCGACGGCCGCGGACGGGCTGCTGGTCGTCGTGCCGCGGGTCGGTCACCTGTCGGCGGTCGAGGACCCGGCGGCCGTGGCGACGGCGCTGTCCGAGCTCGCCAACCGCGTGGACGCCGGCTGACCGGAGGACGTCGTGGCCGGCGTCAGACCTCGCCGGCCAGCACCCGTGCGAGGGCGTCGGGCAGGTCGATCGACTCGCCGTCCTTGCCGCCCGCACCGATGACGAGCGGCGGGTCCTGCGGCACCGGCTGCACCCCACGGAAGCGGGCCGTGAGGCTGGGCGGGGCCGTGAGCACGTAGAACTCCCCGGCGGTGTCGACGCCCACCGTCTCGTCCCGGCGCAGGTACCAGCCCTGCAGCGGCGTGCGGTAGCGCGCCCGGCCGTCGTACGACCGCACGTGCAGCGGGCCGGGGGCCACGCCGCGCGCACGGGCCTCCGCGAGGAAGTCCGCGATGATCGCCCGAGCCCGCGTCGACTCGGCCCGCTGCCGCGCGGCCAGCGCGTCGGCGTGCACGCGTGCGGCCTCGCGGCGCTGCTCGCGCCACTGCGCGGCGCGGTCCGGGGTCCCCGGCTCCGACGGTGCGGGCGCGTGCGGCGGGACACCGGGCGCGCCGCTCGCCGGACGGTCGGCGCGACCGTCCGGCGCGGGCTGCGGGGTGCTCATCGGGTGGTCAGCGACCGTCGGACGAGGCGTCCGCAGCCGTGTCGCCCTGCTGCTCGACGGCGGGGGAGGGCACGACGGGGACGGCGGCCGAGACCGGTGCCGGGCGAGCCTTCGACGTGCGCGCGGGCCGGGCCGGACGCGCCGGGCGAGCGCTCTCGTCACCGGTCGGCCCGGTCTGCGAGGCGGCGGCGTCGTCCGAGCCGGTGGACCCGGCCGCGCCGGAGCGGTCGTCGGTGGCGCCGGCGGCCTCCTTCCCGGCGGGGCGGGCCGGCGTGGCCGGCTGCCGCTCGGCGCGCTGCGCGGGTGCGGCGTCGCCCGACTGCTCCTTCGCGAACTTCTCCTCGATCCTGCCCGCCTTCTCCAGCGCGGCCCGGTCGGGGTTCGTGCCGAGCAGGTGCCGCAGCTCGTCCAGGTAGGACGTGATCGACTCGCGCTGCCGGTGCAGGTCCTCGACCTGGCGCGTCGCCGTGGTCCGCTCGCGCTCCGCCTCGGTCATCGCGTCGGAGATCTGCTTCTCGGCGTGCTCCCGTGCCTCGGCGACCACGCGGTCCGCGTTGCGGCGCGCGTTCGCGAGCAGCTCCGCGGCCTGCCGCTCGGCGTCGACCCGCACCTTCTCGGCGTGCGCGAGGGCCTTGGCCACCCGCTCCTCCGCCTCGGAGGCGTGCGCCTCGGCGTCCGCGACGAGCCGCTCGGTCTCGGCCCGCGCGGCCTCGTGGCGCTCGGCGTCGTGCCGCTCGGCCGCCTCGTGCTGCGCCGCGATGGCGAGCTCGGCGTCGGCGAGCTGCTGCTCGGCGCGGCGCACCAGGTCGTCGGCCTGGGTGCGGGCCTGGGTCACCGCCTCGCCGATCGCCCGGCGGGCCTCGTTCTGCAGCCGCTCGACCTCGAGGCGCGTGCGCTCGCGCAGCTCCGTGGTCTCGCGGTCCGCGGCGGCCCGGGCCTCGGAGGTCTCCCTCTCGGTCGTGGACCGCAGCTCGTCGGTCTCGCGCTGGGCCGTCTCGCGCAGGTGGGCGACCTCGTAGCCGGTGCGCTCGCGCAGCTCGGCCGTCTCGCGGTCGGCGGACGCCCGCAGCTCGGCCGCGTACTGCTCCGACTCGGTGCGCAGCGTCGCGACCGCGTCCTCGGCCTCCGCCCGGACCTGGGCGATCTCGTCGTGCGTCGCGGCGCGCAGCTCGCCGGCCTCGCGCTCGGCGGTCGCACGGACGTACGCCGCGTACTGCTCGGCCTCGGTGCGCAGCGCGGCGACCTCCGTGGCGACCCGCTGCTGCAACGCGGCCGCGTCGCGCTCCGCGGCAGCGCGCGTCGCGTCGGCGTACTCGGCCGCCGAGGCGCGCAGCGCCGTGGTCTCCTCCGCCGCGGCCTGGCGCCACGCGGCGACCTCCGCGTTGACCTCGGAGCGCAGGCGGGCGGCGTACCGCTCCGCGTCGCTGCGCAGCGCCGCGACCTCGGCCTCGGCGCGCTGACGCAGCTCGGTGGTCTCCTGGTCCGCGCTCTGGCGCAGGTCCTGCGCGTACCGCTCGGTCTCCTCGCGCAGGGCCGTGGTCTCCGCCTCGGTGCGTGTCCGCAGCTCGGTCGCGGTGCGCTCGGTGGCGACGCGCAGCTGGGTCGCCTCGTGCTCGACGCGGGCCCGCAGCGTCCCGAGCTCGCGCTCGAGGGACGTGCGCCGCTCGCTCTCCTCGGTCGCGACCGCGCTCTGGATGCGCGCGGCCTCCCGCTCGGCCGACCCGACGAGCTCCTCGGCGCGGCGGTGGGCCGCCAGCACCGAGCTCTCCGCCTCCGCCGCCGCGGTGGTGCGGACCTCCTCGGCCTCGCGCCGGGCGGTGGCCAGGAGCTCGGCCACCTCGTTCTCCGCGCGTGCACGCAGCTGGCCCGCCGCCAGCTTGGCCCGCGCCAGGGAGTCCGCGGCCTGGGCGTTGGCCTGGGTCATGACGTCCGACGACTGCTCCTCGGCCGAGCGCAGCAGCTGCTCGATGCGCGAGCCCAGCCCCGCGTACGTCGGGCGCTCCGCCTCGCGCAGCTGCCGGTGCGCCTCGGAGAGCTCGCCCGCGACCTTCATCTTCTCGGCGTCGAGCGCCTCGACCTGCGACCGTGCGTCGGCCAGGGCCTTCTCGAGCGCACCGATGGTCTCGTCGACAGCATCACGGTCGTAGCCGCGGAAGTTGACGACGGGAAACGGGTTCCGGGCTTCGGGCACGGGTGATCCTCCTGGGAGAGGGGCCCGGCGGGCGGCGGTGGCCGAGGTCCTCCTCGGTGGGCCGGTGCCCCGCGGCCAGGATACGCGGCGCACGGTCCCTGAACAGGACGGACCGTGCGCCCGGTGGCGCCCGTCGGTACGGACGTCGGTGCTGGTGAGCGGCCTGCGCCCCCACCCGCTGCCGCGTCTGTCCCGGTTCGTCCGGTAACGTCCGGCGCTGTCGTCCCGACGTGATCGGGAGGTGGAGGTCGGGTGACGATCGGCCCGTCACCCCTCGTCCGGGTTCGGCCCGTCGTGACCCGTCTGCCTATCCTGGGGCCGTTCGCGACCGGAGAGGACTGTGCGTGCTGAAGCGACTGATCGTCGCCCTGGTGGGATTCCTGGGTGTCGTGGTCGTCGCCCTCGGGGTGGCCTCTGCGACCGTATGGCGTGCTGACGACGTGCTCGTCGCCGAGCTGCGGGCTGACGAACCCCTGGTGGTGACCGACCCCGGCGTGCTCGAGATGGCGGGCGACGAGGTGACGGTCCGGGCCGAGGCCGACGGACCCGTCGTGCTCGCCGTGGGCCGGGACACCGACGTGGCGGGCTGGGTCGGGGCCGACGTCCACCAGCGCGTCACCGGTCTCGCCGGCTGGCACGAGCTCGCCGCGGAGGACGTGGCCGCACCGACCCCCGACCCCGCCGAGGGTGAGGCGCCCGCTGAGGGTGAGGCGCCCGCGGAGGGTGAGGCGCCCGCCGAGGGCGAGGCCGCCGTGACGGTGCCCGACCCGACCGGCTCCGACCTGTGGGTCGTCGAGGCGACGGGCGACGGCTCCGCCGAGATCACGTGGACCGCGCAGCCCGGCCGGTGGAGCGTGCTGGCCGCCGGCCCGGGCGGTTCGCCCGTGACCCTGTCGCTCGCCTGGCCCCAGGTCGTCACGACGCCCTGGCTGTGGCCGTGCGTCGTCGTCGGAAGCCTGCTCGTGCTGGCCGCCGCCGCCCTGCTCGTCCGTGACCTGCGTCGTGCGCGGCGCGGTGCCGACGCGGACTGGACCCCCGTGCTCACCGGGTCCATGCCCGTGGTCGGCCCCGACGGGACGCCCACCGGGCTCACCCGCCGGCAGCTCCGCGAGCTCGCGGCGCAGGGGGCGGCCCGTGCGTCGGGCGCCCCGGGCGCGGACGAGCCCGTGCACGCGTCGCCGGGACGGGACGACGCCGCGACGGCACCCGCCCCGTCCTCGCCCGCCGCTTCCGCCGCCGCCGGTGCCCCTCGTGAGCCGTCCGCCTCCGACGGCGCCCCCGGTGTCGCCGACGCCGAGAGCACTGACCAGGCGGCGCCGGCCGAGCCCGCCCGGGCCGCGGGGGCGCTCGCCGCGATGGCTCCCGCGACGCGGCGTGCGCTGCGCGCCGTCACGTCCCTGGGCGCGAGCAGCCGGGAGGGCCGCGCGGCCGGGCAGCCGGACGACGCGCGGACCCCCTCGGGTACCCCCGGGGCTCCCGACGCCGCGGAGCCGCGGACGCCTCGCGGCCCGGCCGTGCCCGTCGGCGGGCGCCCTGACGCCGGTGGGCCCACCGGCGACGCTCGACCGACCGGTGGCCCGCGACCGACCGGTGGCCCGCGGCCGACCGGTGACGACGCGCCGACCGGGTGGATCCCGGCCGCCACGGGCGCGCGGACGACCGCGACCCCGGTCGCCGCGCCGACGGCGGCGTCGCCGACCGCCGCGACGCCCGGCCCGGCGCCGGAGCACCCGCACGGTCGCCCTGCCTGGCTCGTCGGCGAGCGCGCGGCGCGCCCGGCCGGCAGCCCGCAGCTCCCGCCGCCGGGCCCGCGCACCGCGGGGCCGCAGTCCGCACCGGGGCTCCCCACCGGGACCCCGCAGCTCCCGCCGGGGCGTGCGGGTGCGAGCCCGCAGCTGCCCCCGGGACGTCCGACCGGGAGCCCGCAGATCCCCCCGCCCGGAGCAGCAGGCTCGCCCGACGCCCCCGGCGGGCGCCGCCCGGCGTCCACGCGCCCCGGCTGGGCCTCCGGTCCGGACGGGCCGGGCCGCGGTCCGTCCGCGGGCCCCGCGGCCTCCCGTGCCGCTGGTCCCGACGGGCCGCGCCCCGCGACGGGCACCGGCACGGCCGCGGGTCCCGTCCCCGGACGCGGCGCAGCCGCGGCACCGTCCGACGCACCGCGTCCGGCCTGGCTCCGCGACGCCCCGGTCCCGACCGGACCCCGGGCGGCGGGGACCGAACCCGCTGCGGGCCCGCGCGCCGACGCCTGGCGACGCGCGTGGGGCCTGCCGGCCGACGACGACCCGACCACGGAGGAAGGACGATGACCCTGAACCGCACCCGCGCCCCGCAGCCCGCCCAGGGCGTCGTCGGCACCGCCCGGCCCACGCGCCGTCCGCGGCGCGCGCTCGTCGCGGCGGCGGCGCTCCCGCTGCTCCTGCTCACCGGCTGCGGGACACCGCTGCCGACGGCGCAGCCCGACCCCGTGCCCGCCGTCGCGCCGCCGGCCCTGTCGGTCGCCCAGGCGCAGCACGTGCTCGGCGCCGTGTCCGAGGTGGTCGCGGCCGGTGACGCGGGCAACGACCCCGCGGGTCTGGCAGCGCGCCTCGAGGGTCCCGCCCTGGCCATCCGCACCGCCGAGTACGTGCGCAACACCGCCAACGGCGGGACGAAGCCGCCGACGGCGCTGCCGTTCGACGAGCAGGCGCTCGTCGTGTCGGAGACGGACACCTGGCCCCGTACCCAGCTGGTCGTGACCGAGCAGCCCGACGACCTGCAGGCGCCGCGCGTCCTCGTGCTGCGCCAGGCGTCCCCCCGCGAGCAGTACAAGCTGTGGGGCTGGGCCAAGCTCATGCCGTCGGCCCAGACGCCCGCGACCGCGGCGCCCGAGGAGGGCAGCCCCACGCTCGCACCGGACGCCGACGGGCTGGTGCTCACCCCGCTCGACGCGGTCGCGCAGTACACGGACGTCCTGGCCAACGGTGACGCGTCGCCGCACGCCGGCGCCTTCGCGCCCGACGCGTTCCGCTCCGCGATCGAGGCCGAGCGGGCGCAGGTCGTCTCGCAGCTCGCCGACGCTGCCACGCTGACCCAGACGTACACCCCGGCCGCCGAGCCGGTGGTCACCGTCGGCACGGTCGACGGCGGGGCGATCGTCGTGAGCGAGATCGCCACCACGTCGACCGTCACCCTCGCGGCGCCCGGCGGCACGATCACGGTGGAGCCGTTCTACTCCGCGCTCGCGGGCGGGGCGACCACGGCGGGGTCGAGCCTGACGCGCACGTTCACGGGTGTGGTCGTCATGTACGTGCCGCCGGCCGGCAGCGACGCGCAGGTCCAGGTGCTGGCGGGGGAGCAGTCGGTCACCGCGGCGTCGGCCCAGTGACGCGCGGGGTGCGGACGCCGCTGCGCCCCGGGCCTGCGACGATGGACAATGCCCGGACGGCACCGCACCCACGCCCGTGGGGTCGACCCGCGGTGACGTCCTGACCGACCTGAGCACGCACGACCACACCGAGGAGCTCGTGATGTCGCAGCCGTCGCAGCAGCCCCGCCCCCGCCTCGACGCGCGCGGAGCAGTCGACCTGTCGACCCTGGCCCGTCCGGCCACCCCGCCCCCCGGGAGCCCGGGCGGTCTGCCGACCGCCGGCGGGTACGTCCGGGACGTCGACCAGGAGACGTTCGCCGACGTCGTCCAGTCCTCGACCCAGCACCCGGTGGTCGTGGTGCTGTGGGCGCCGTGGAGCGAGGTGAGCCAGCAGGTCGCGGCGGACCTCGCGGCCCTCGCCGACGAGGATGCGGGGCGCTGGCTCCTGGCACGTATCGACGCGGAGGCCAACCCCCAGGTGGCCGCGGCCTTCCAGGCGCAGTCGGTGCCGACGGTCGTGGCGGTGCTGGGCGGGCAGCCGGTGCCGCTGTTCCAGGGGGCCTACCCCCGCGAGCAGGTGCGCGCGGTGCTCGACCAGCTCCTCGCGGCGGCGGAGGCGAACGGCATCACCGGTCGCGTCGCGGCGGGTGCGCCCGCCCCGGAGCCCGAGCCCGAGCCGGCCCTCCCGCCGCTGCACCAGGCGGCGTACGACGCGATCGAGCGGGACGACCTCCCCGCCGCACGCGCGGCGTACGAGCAGGCGCTGCGGGAGAACCCCCGTGACGCGATGGCGAGTGCCGGCCTGGCGCAGGTCGGGCTCATGGAGCGCACCGCGGGAGCGGATGTGCGCGCCGTGCGCGAGGCGGCCGCCGCCCGGCCCGACGACGTCGACGCGCAGCTGGCGGTCGCGGACCTGGACGTCTTCGCCGGTGCCGTCGAGGACGCGTTCGCGCGCCTCGTCGAGCTCGTGCGTCGCACCGCCGGGGACGACCGGGAACGGGTCCGGCTGCGGCTGGTCGATCTCTTCGAGGTCCTGGGCACGGACGACCCGCGTGTCGTCGCGGCCCGCCGCGCCCTCGCATCGGCCCTGTACTGAGCGAACGGCGTACCGAGCGAACGGCGTACCGAGCGCGGTCGGGCACCGTGCCACCACGGCGATCCCAGCGCCGCCGGCCCCCGGGCCGGCGGCGCTGCCGCGTGCCGGGGACGGCTCGCCGGGCGCTCGCCGGTGGCCCCGGTCACACCTGCTCCCGCGACTTGCGTGGCAGTCGGGTGCTGCGTAATGTTCCCCCGGCCGCCCGGCAGGGAGGAACGGACACCGAGCTCGATCAGGTGGTCGGTCCCCGCGGGTGGCACCCCCTCGAACTCCTCCTCCGGCGCTGAGCGCCGGCTGGATCGTGGCCTCGCGGGGCGATCGGACCGGGTCGCAGGATCGGGTACGGTCATCCAGCCGCTCAGCCCTCCGGGGCCGGGAGGCGGGTGTCGGACCGGGTCGCAGGATCGGGTACG
>NZ_FOSE01000001.1:335748-1349218 GCF_900114185.1 Cellulomonas sp. KH9 | reverse complement strand
ATGCGGGAGATGCCCAGCTCCTGCGGGGACCGACCACCAAGCACTGCTCGGTGTCCGTTCCTCCCTGCTGGGCGGGCTCGCAGAACATTACGCGGGCGCCGAGCGCACGGTCAAATCCCGGCCGGGTGATGCGGACCACGGCGGTGCGACTGCCCCGACGGGCCTCAGGGCACGCGTCGCCCGGCTGCCCACAGGTCCACCGCCTGCGCGGCCGCACCGACGGCGATGTCGGCTCCATCCGTGTGACGGCGTGGTGTCCCGGCCGGAGGTCGTCCGCAGTCAGTGCAGCGCCCACACGCGGCGAGTGTCAGTGCAGCGCCCGCGCGCGGCGACGGCGCACGTCGCCGACAGGCCCGTCCGTGCAGACGTGATCCCCTCGCCTCAGCGCATGAAGAGCGCGCGCATGGCGCGACGATCGAAGGATCGGTGCGCGGGCAGCGCGCTCAGCCTTCTCCCCAGCTCCGCACGGAGGCGGCAGAGTCCTCCACCACCCTGATCCGCACCACGACGGAGGAGTGCCGGTCCCGCAGCTCCCCGCGGTCGGCGCCGCGCGGCACCACGCGTGGTCGAGCCCGCCGATGTCCGAGATGGGTATCGCCGTCGTGCCGCGCCGGGTCTGCTCCACGAGGCTGTCGCCGTCGATCCCGTGCCGCCTATCGGCAGCACGCGACGTAGACGACGCGCCGATGGACGCCGGCCGCCACGGTCCATCGAACGTGAGGACACGGATCGGGACTCCCCGCAGGGGGCCCAGTGCGGCGAGAGCGACGGCGTTCGCGACGCTCTCCTCCTCGCTCACGAGCTCCCGTCCCTGTGCGGGCACCGTTCACTCCTGACGTCGGTCGTCGAACCCTCGAACCCTGCCGCCGCTCCCCCGCCCCGGCGACATGACCGAGCTCGTCGTGCTGCCGGTGCTCGGCGTCCCCGAGGTAGCGGCAGGCGGGCGTGCGACGGATCCCGGACCCGTGTGCCCGTCACGTGTGCCCCGGGTCCGGGCTCTCGCCTCAGCAGCAGCTCTCGTGCGCCATGCGCTCGCGCGCGTCGTCGCGTGCCCGCCACCACTGGGCGCGGGTGAGCGGCGGGTGGTCGCCGTGGTGGGCGGCGTGCGCGGCGACGTACCGGTCGTACGCCGCCTCGCCCGTCAGCTCCCGCACGTACCACCGCACGGCACGGAGCACCCGCCTCATGTCAGTGCGACCCTCCCGTCACCAGCGTCGGATCGCCGACCACGGCGTACTCCGCCTCGACCTTGCGCTCGAGCGGGCTCGGCACCAGCAGCCCGGACGGTGCGTAGAAGTGGGACGGCTCGTCGGGGTCCTCGCTCGTGCCGACCTCGTCCCCGTGCGCCGCGCCGGACTTCAGCGCCTTGACCACCGCCACGACAGCGGTCGCCATGAGCAGCCCGACGAGGACGACGAACACGATCGACAGCGTGCCCTGGATGGCGGTGTTGCGCACGGTGGCCTCGGCGTCCGCGAGCGCCTGACCCTCGAGCCCGCCGGCCGCGATCCTGTCCTTGGTGGCGTCGTGCAGCGCCCAGTAGCCGACCGCCAGGTCGCTGGAGAAGATCTTCTGGTACGAGGCCGTGAAGGTCGTCGCGGTGTCGAACGCCAGCGGCACCAGCGGGATCCAGGCCCACTTCACGTAGCCCTTCTTCACGACCATCACCGTGACGATCGTCAGCGCACTCGCGGCGATGAGCTGGTTGGCGATGCCGAACAGCGGGAACAGCGTGCGGATGCCGCCGTTGGGGTCGGTGACGCCCATGAGCAGCAGCGAGCCCCACGAGGCGACGACGACGCCCGTCGTGAGCCACGACCCGAGACGCCAGCCCGGGTCCCGGAACCTCGGCACCAGGTTGCCGATGGCGTCCCCCAGCTGGAAGCGCGCCACGCGGGTCACCGCGTCCACCGCGGACAGGATGAACAACGCCTCGAACATGATGGCGAAGTGGTACCAGAACGACATCATCGCCTTGCCGCCCACGACGTTGTGCATGATGTTCGCCATGCCCACCGCGAGCGTCGGTGCGCCGCCCGTGCGGGACACGATCGACGGTTCGCCGACGTCCTCGGCGACCTGCTCGAGGGCGGCGGCGCCCGTGAGCGTGACCTCCTCACCGTCGACGACGGACTCCCACGAGACCACCGGCTGGTCGCCGGCCGGGTCCGAGACGCCGAGGTTCGCGATGGCGGCGGCAGCGTTCTCCTCGGGCGTGGCGTCGGCCGAGTACTCCGCGCCGGCCGTCTTCTCGATCGACGCCGGGGACATGTTCATCGAGAAGTAGATGCCCTGGTTGAGCGACACCGCGGCGGCCAGCGCCATGATGGCGACGAACGACTCCATCAGCATGCCGCCGTACCCGATCATGCGGACCTGCGACTCCTTCTGGACCATCTTGGGGGTGGTCCCGGAGGCCACCATCGCGTGCATGCCGGACAGCGCGCCGCAGGCGATGGTGATGAACAGGAACGGGAACAGCGCACCGGCGAACACCGGGCCGTCGGTGTTGAACGCGAACTCGGTGACGTCGGGCATCTGCGCGATCGGCCGCACGACGACGATGCCGACGGCGAGCAGCAGGATCGTGCCGACCTTCATGAAGGTCGACAGGTAGTCGCGTGGTGTGAGCAGCAGCCACACGGGCAGCACGGCGGCGAAGAACCCGTAGACGACCATGCAGACGACGAGCGTCGTCGGGGTGAGGTGGAAGAAGTCGCCCCACGAGGACTCGGCGACGTAGCGCCCGCCGACGATCGCCGCCAGCAGCGCGACGAACCCGATGACCGACACCTCGGTGACGCGGCCGGGGCGCAGGTACCGCAGGTACAGGCCCATGAGCAGCGCGATCGGGATGGTGCACCCGACCGAGAAGACGCCCCACGGGGACTCGGCCAGGGCGTTGACGCAGACGAGCGCGAGCACGGCCAGGACGATCATCAGCATGACGAACACGACGACGATCGCGACCGTGCCGCCGAAGCGCCCGATCTCGTCGCGCGCCATCTGACCCAGCGACCGACCGCCCCGACGCATCGAGTAGAAGAGCACCAGCATGTCCTGGACGGCGCCGGCGACCACGACGCCGAGGATGATCCACAGCGTCCCGGGCAGGTAGCCCATCTGCGCCGCGAGCACGGGTCCGACCAGCGGCCCCGCACCGGCGATGGCGGCGAAGTGGTGCCCGTAGAGCACCCGCCGGTCGGTCGGGTCGAAGTCCCGACCGTTGTTGATGCGCTCGGCCGGGGTCGCCCGCCGGTCGTCGGGCCGCATGATGCGCCGCTCGATGTACAGCGCGTAGAACCGGTACGCGATCGCGTACGTCGACACCGCGGTGACGACGAACCAGATCGTGTTGACCTCCTCGCCGCGCACGACGGCGAGCATCGTCCAGCCGCACGCCCCGAGCAGCGAGATGGCCACCCAGAGCGCGACCTTCGCGGGTGTCCAGCGTGGCTTCTCGACGACACCGACGGGTACCCCGGC
Source organism: Cellulomonas sp. KH9 (assembly GCF_900114185.1). Lineage (GTDB taxonomy): Bacteria > Actinomycetota > Actinomycetes > Actinomycetales > Cellulomonadaceae > Cellulomonas. The sequence goes on along the minus strand of NZ_FOSE01000001.1, from coordinate 1,345,732 downwards.
GTCGTCGCGCAGGATCTCTGCCTGTTCCTCCGGCGTGTACTCGGGTACGCGCGGCTCTTGCGTGGTCGTCATGTCAACTCCGTCGGTGACAGGGATGCGGCCGTCATCGCCCGCCTGACGGCCTTGAGCACCCCCATCGTGGAACCAACCCGACGATCGCGCACGGGACCCACGTCACTCGTGCCGCACCGGGACCCGTGCCTGCGGATCGGCACCTCGCCACGGGACGCGCACGGACGGGTTCGCGTGCCGTCCGCCGCGGACCCGCCTGCCGGCCTCCCGCGCCCGAGCCCCGCGCCACCGGCCCGCGCGCGCCCGACCATCGACGCCACGGGCCCGCCGTGGCACGATGTAAGCGTTTTCCCGTCCGCCGACCGCAAGGAACCCGGTGTCCCTCGCCACTCCCGGGCGCTCCGGCGCCGCGACGTCCGCGCAGCCGCGCACCGCCCTCCTGCTCGCGCCGGGCGACGACGTGGCCGTCGCGGTCACCGACGTCGCGGCGGGGACCCCCGTGGCGGTCGGCGACACCGTCGTCACGGCCGCGGGCGCCGTCCCCCGGGGCCACAAGCTCGCGGTCCGTCCCCTTCCCGCCGGCACCCGGGTGCACAAGTACGGCCAGGTCATCGGCCGCACGACCGCGGACGTCGCGGCGGGCGCCCACGTGCACGCCCACAACCTCGGCATGGACTCGGTGGCGCACGCGTACGAGTTCGGCACGGCTCGCGTCACCGTCCCCCCGGCGACGAGCACCCGTACCTTCGAGGGCTTCCGGCGCGCCGACGGCCGCGTCGGCACGCGCAGCTACGTCGGCATCGTGACGTCGGTCAACTGCTCGGCGTCCACCGCCCGCATGATCGCGGACCAGTTCCGCGGGCCGGTGATGGACGCGTGGCCGCACGTCGACGGGGTCGTCGCACTGACCCACGACTCGGGGTGCGGGCTGGTTCCGGAGTCCGAGGGCGGGCAGGTGCTGCGCCGCACGCTGCGCGGCTACGCGTCGCACCCCAACGTGCAGGGCCTGCTGGTGCTCGGCCTGGGCTGCGAGATGCTCGCCGTCCAGGGGCTGCTCGCGGACCTGCCGGCGTCCCCCGACACGCTCGTCGAGCACCTGACCATCCAGGACTCCGGCGGCATCCGGGCCACGGTCCGCGCGGGCGTCGCGGTCGTGCGGACCATGCTCGACGACCTCGAGAGCCGCCGCCGCGTGACGGTCCCGGCCTCCGAGCTGGTCCTCGGCCTCAACTGCGGCGGCTCCGACGGGTACTCCGGCATCACCGCCAACCCCGCCCTGGGACGCGCGTCGGACCTGCTGGTCGCCCAGGGCGGTACGAGCGTGCTGGCGGAGACGCCCGAGGTGTTCGGGGCCGAGCACCTGCTGACCCGCCGCGCCGTCAGCGAGGCCGTCGGGCGCCGCCTGCTCGACCGCATCGCCTGGTGGCAGGACTACCTGACCCGCGGCGGCGGGACGCTGGACAACAACCCGTCCCCCGGCAACAAGGCCGGCGGGCTGACCACGATCCTCGAGAAGTCCCTCGGCGCGGTCGCCAAGGGCGGCACGGCCGAGCTCACCGCGGTGTACGAGTACGCCGAGCCGGTCGTCGACAAGGGCTTCACCTTCATGGACACCCCGGGCTACGACCCGGTGTCCGTGACCGGCATCGTGGCGGGCGGCGCGACGGTCGTCGTCTTCACGACCGGCCGCGGGTCCGTGCTCGGTGCCAAGCCCGCCCCGTGCGTGAAGGTCGCCACCAGCACCGAGATGTACGAGCGGATGCGCGAGGACATGGACCTCGACGCGGGACGGATCGTCACGGGCGCGGCGACGATCGACGAGGTCGGCGGGGAGATCCTCGACCTCGTGCTCGCCGTGGCCTCGGGGCGCGCCACCGTCAGCGAGGAGCTCGACCTGGGCCGCGACGAGTTCGTGCCCTGGCAGCTGGGGGCGGTGACGTGAGCGGCGCCGCGGTCGACGGCACCACCGGCACCACCGGCACCGTCAGCGTGACACCCCGTCGCCGCGGCGCCGCACGGCACCGGGTGACCGCCCCGTCGCCCGCACGAACGCACGGCTGAAGGCGGCGGCGGACCCGTACCCGGCGGCAGCGGCGGCCTGCGCGACGCCGTCGCCGCGGGCGAGCCTGTCGGCGGCCACGTGCATGCGCCAGGCCGCCACGTACCGCATCGCCGGCACACCCACGACCTGCGTGAACCGTGCCGCGAACGCCGACCGCGACATCATCGCCTCCCGCGCGAGCGCCGCGACCGTCCAGGGCCGCGCGGGGTCCCGGTGCACGGCCGCGAGCGCCGCGCCGACGTCCGGGTCGCGCAGGGCGCCGAGCCACCCGGTGGCCGGCTCCTGCGCGTCGAGCCACGCGCGGACCGCCTGGACGACCAGGACGTCGGCGAGCCGCGTGAGGACCGCCTCGCCGCCGGGCCGCGGCTGTGCCAGCTCGGCGGTCATGAGCTCGAGCGTCCGCGTGACCCACGGCGCACCGGCCGACCGGGGCACGTGCAGGACCGCCGGCAGGAGGTCCAGCAGCGGGCGGGCCGCCGGGCCGTCGACGGTGAGGACGCCGCACACGAGCTGCGTGCGATCCCCCCGGCCCTCGTGCCGCAGCACCGAGTAGCTCTCGGTGACGTACTCCTGCGGCAGCAGGTCGACCCGCCCCAGCGACGGCGCGGCGAGGTCGCTCGCGAGCAGGTGCCCCCGCCCGTGCGGCACGAGTGCGAGGTCACCCGCGCCCAGCCGCAGCGGCGGCGCACCGGTCACCTCCACCCAGACCTCGCCCTGGGTGACGACGTGGAAGGCGAGGCAGTCGCCGAACGCCGGCATGTCGACCGCCCACGGGCCGGCGGCCTCCGTACGGCAGTAGAAGACGCCCGCCACCCGCAGCCGGTGCAGCGCCTCACCGACCGCGTCGGGTGCGACGCGGGGCAGGGCGACCGGGCTCACGACACCTCCACCAGTGGACGATCAGTCATGCGGCAGCGACTCCCGAGCATAGACCGTCCATTGGCCCGCTGATTCGCTGGGGGCAGTGGCCGGACGTACCGGACGGCCCACACACCCCGGAGGTCACCATGCAGGTACTCGTCGTCGGAGCCACCGGTGGGTCAGGACGGGCCGCCGTCGCCGAGCTCGTCGCGCGCGGCCACACCGTGACGGCGCTGTCCCGGCACGGGTCGACCCTCACCGGGCCGGGCGTGCACGGGACCGACGGGGACGCGACCGACGCCGCCACCGTGGACGCCCTCGTCGCCGGGCTGGACGCGGTCGTCGTGACGCTCGGCATCAGCGAGAGTCCCGTGCGCGTCCGCCTGCTCGGCCCCGCCCGCACACCTGCGGACGTCCGATCGCGCGGCACCCGGACCGTGGTGGACGCCATGCAGCGGCACGGCGTGCGCCGACTCGTCGTGCAGACGTCCTACGGCGTCGGGGCGACGCGCCCGCTGCTGCCGCTGGTCAGCCGCGTGGTCTTCGCCGTGCTGCTCGCGCCGCAGATCGCGGACACCGAGCGGCAGGCGCGCATCGTCCACGACAGCGGCCTGGACTGGGTCGAGGTGCAGCCCGTCAACCTCGTCGACACGGACATGCCCGGGCCGGCGTTCGCGTCGGTGACGGGTCAGCAGCGCGGGCTCACCGTGTCGCGCGCACAGGTCGCCCGCTTCCTCGTGGACGCGGTGGAGGACGACGCGTACGTGCGCAGCGGCGTCGCCCTCTCGCACGGGCCGGCGCGGGCCCGCGTCCCACGTTGAGGCCTGCACCACCCCCGCTCATCGCGGCGCGGCGGGAGGCCGATGCACCGGTGCGACCCCCGACGACGGCGCCGACCCGCACGCAGCGGACGAGCGTCGCCACGACCTGGTGACGCTGCTGGGTGCCACGGGGATGCTGATGACCGCGGCGGCGTGCGGCGCGATCGTGCAGGTCGCCTGGATCTACCAGTCGTTCGGGCCGGGACTCGGCCCCGCGCCGATCCTGGATCGGCTCCTGGCGAACCTCGTCCGCTACACCCGCGAAGGATTCTCATCTACCGTGTCCCGTTGAGAACACGCCGGGGCGCGAGCAGGGGCCGTCCGGGCAGGACGCTCGGGAGGTGCGGGCATGGTCGGACAGCGGGTGACGCGGCAGCGGGTCGCGATCGCGGAGCTGCTCGAGGACGTCGACGAGTTCCACAGCGCGCAGCAGATCCACCAGATGCTGCAGCAGCGTGGGCAGGAGATCGGCCTGGCGACGGTGTACCGCACCCTCAACGCGATGGCGGAGAAGGGTGACCTCGAGGTGCTGCTGCAGCCCACCGGCGAGCACACCTACCTGCGCTGCGAGCCGCGCAGCGAGCACCACCACCACCTGGTGTGCCGCGCCTGCGGCCGCACGGTCGAGGTCGCCGCGCCGGAGCTCGAGCAGATCGTCGACGCGCTCGCGGCCGGGCACGACTTCACCGACGTCGAGCACTCGATCGACTTCGTCGGCACCTGCCGCGACTGCGCACGCGCCGGCCGCAGCCACCCCCCGGCCTGAGGACCGCGGCACCCGCCCTCCGGCCCGTCGCTTCCCCCGGCGGGTCGCACGTCCCGATACTGGCGGCACACCGCACCACCCCCGCGGTGCACCCGAGCAGCGAGGACGCCATGACCGACACGTCCACCTCGCACGGCGGCACGACCGCCCAGGACCCCGCCGCGCACGTCACGGAGGTCGTCGCGCTCGTGCGGCGCTGGCTGCGGGAGGCGGCCGACCACCCGGTGGACCCGTCGGCCGCGCACCTCGCGGCACTCCTGCGCGGCGACGACGGGCTGGCGTTCGCGGTCGGCTTCGTCGACGGTGTCGTCCGCCCCGAGGACCACGCCGTCGCGGCCCGCCGCCTGCGCGAGCTCGCCGCGCGCCCCCCGCGGTTCCTGGCGCCGCACCTGCGGGCCGCGGTGCGGACGGGCGGCCTGGTCGCCCCGGGACTGCCGCACGTCGTGGTCCCGGTGGCGCGGCGCGTGCTGCGGCACATGGTGGGGCACCTGGTCGTCGACGCGACCGACCGCCGCCTGGGCCCGACGATCGCACGTCTGCGCACCGACGGCACCCGCCTCAACGTCAACCTGCTCGGGGAGGCCGTGCTGGGGCGGCGCGAGGCCGCGCGCCGCCTCGCCGGGACGCGTCGGCTGCTCGCACGCGACGACGTCGACTACGTGTCGGTCAAGGTGTCCGCCGTGGTCGCACCCCACGCGCCCTGGGCCTTCGACGCCGCCGTGGACGACGTCGTCGCGCACCTGACGCCCCTGTTCGAGCAGGCGGCGACCTCCCCCACCCCGAAGTTCGTGAACCTCGACATGGAGGAGTACAAGGACCTCGACCTCACCGTCGAGGTGTTCACGCGCCTGCTCGACCGCCCGGGGCTGACGGATCTGGAGGCGGGGATCGTCCTGCAGGCCTACCTGCCGGACGCCCTGCCGGCCATGCGGCGCCTGCAGGAGTGGGCGGCGGCCCGCCGCGCGCGCGGCGGCGCGGGCATCAAGGTCCGCCTGGTCAAGGGTGCGAACCTGCCGATGGAGCAGGTCGAGGCCGAGCTGCACGGCCGGCCGCTCGCCACGTGGGGCAGCAAGCGGCAGACCGACGCGCACTACAAGCGTGTGCTGGACTGGGCGCTGACCCCCGAGCGCGTCGCGAACGTGCGTCTCGGGGTGGCGGGGCACAACCTGTTCGACGTCGCGCACGCGTGGCTCCTGGCCGGTGAGCGGGGCGTGCGTGACCGCGTCGAGGTCGAGATGCTCCTGGGCATGGCGCCCGGGCAGGCGGCTGCCGTGCGCCGCGACGTCGGCAGCCTGCTGCTGTACACCCCGGTGGTCGCCCCCCGGGAGTTCGACGTCGCGATCGCGTACCTCGTGCGGCGCCTCGAGGAGGGCGCGTCGAGCGACAACTTCATGTCCGCGGTCTTCGACCTCGCGGACGACGAGGCCCTGTTCGACCGCGAGCGCACCCGCTTCCTGGCAGCGCTGGAGGACGTCACCGCAGCCGTGCCCGAGCGGCACCGCGTCCCCGACCGGCACGCGGCCGTCCCGCCGTCGGCGCCCGGCGCGTTCACCAACACGCCCGACACGGACCCCGCGGTCCGCGAGAACCGGGCCTGGGTGCGCGACCTGCTCGCGCGCGTGCCGACGTCCCGGCTCGGCGTCGCCGGGGCGCAGGCGGCGCAGGTGACGGACGGTCGCGCGCTGGACGCGCTGCTCCGGGACGCGCGCGACGCGGGCCGGACGTGGGGCGGGCGGTCGGGGGCGGAGCGCGCCGCCGTCCTGGACCGCGCCGCCGACGCTCTGGAGGCCCACCGCGCCGACCTGCTCGAGGTCATGGCCGCCGAGGCGGGCAAGACCGTGGACCAGGGCGACCCCGAGGTCTCCGAGGCGGTCGACTTCGCGCACTGGTACGCCGAGCTCGCCCGCGGCCTGGACCACGTCGACGGCGCGGCGTTCGTGCCGGACGCGCTGACGCTCGTCGCTCCCCCGTGGAACTTCCCGGTCGCGATCCCCGCCGGGTCGACGCTCGCGGCGCTGGCCGCGGGCTCGGCCGTCGTCCTCAAGCCCGCACGTCCCGCCGAGCGGTGCGGCGCGGTGCTCGCCGAGGCCCTGTGGGAGGCGGGTGTCCCCCGCGACGTGCTGCGCCTGGTGCAGGTCGACGAGGACGCCCTCGGCCGCGAGCTCGTCGCGCACCCCGCGGTGGACCGGGTGGTCCTCACCGGTGCGTACGAGACGGCCGAGCTGTTCCGCTCGTTCCGCCCCGACCTGCCGCTGCTGGCCGAGACCAGCGGCAAGAACGCGATCGTCGTGACGCCGTCTGCCGACCTGGACCTGGCGGTGCGCGACGTGGTCGCCTCGGCGTTCGGCCACGCGGGGCAGAAGTGCTCGGCGGCCTCGCTCGTCGTCCTGGTGGGATCGGTCGCGACGTCGCGACGGTTCCGCTCGCAGCTGCTCGACGCCGTGTCGTCGCTGGTCGTCGGGACGCCGGACGACGCGCGCACGCAGCTGGGCCCGCTGATCGCGCCCGCCGGTGGCAAGCTGCTCACGGGCCTGACGGACCTCGAGCCCGGTCAGGCGTGGGCGCTGGCCCCCCGCCGGATCGACGACGCCGGCCGGCTGTGGGCTCCCGGCGTCGTCACCGGGGTGCGGCGCGGGTCACGGACCCACCGCACCGAGTACTTCGGCCCGGTGCTCGGCGTCATGACCGCCGCGACGCTGGACGAGGCGGTCGACCTGGTGAACGACGTCGACTACGGGCTGACGTCGGGCCTGCACAGCCTGGACGCCGACGAGATCGCCACGTGGCTCGACCGCGTGCAGGCGGGCAACCTGTACGTGAACCGCGGGACCACCGGCGCGATCGTGCGCCGTCAGCCGTTCGGCGGGTGGAAGCGCTCGGCCGTGGGCCCCGGCGCCAAGGCCGGTGGCCCGAGCTACCTGGTCGGGCTGGGGTCGTGGACCTCGGCACCCGCGACGAGCACGGCACCCGTGGCCCCGGCGGCGGCCGCGCTGGTCGCTGCGGCCCGCGCGGAGCTGGCCGGCCCGGACGCCGACCGCGTCGAGCGCGCGGCACGCAGCGACGCCGCCGCCCGGTCGGACCTGTTCGCGTCCCGCGACGTCAGCGGGCTGGCCTGCGAGCGCAACGTGCTGCGCCACCTGCCCGTGGCGGAGCCGGTGCTGGTGCGGCAGGCCGGGGACGCGCCGCCGGTCGACGTCGTGCGGGTGCTGGCGGCGGCCGCGGCGGCCGGGGCGCGGGTCGTCCTGTCGACCCCGGTCGACCTCCCACCCCGCCTCGCGGCCGCCGCGTCCGCGCTCGGTGCCGTGCACGTGGAGGACGACGCGGGGTGGTCCGCCCGCGTCGGTGCGCTGCCGGGCGGTCGCGTCCGGCTCGTCGGCGGCAGCGCGGCGGAGGTCGCCCGGGCCACGGGCGGGCGCCCCGACGTCGCGGTGTGGGACCACCCGGTGACCGAGGCGGGCCGTGTCGAGCAGCTGCCGTTCCTGCGCGAGCAGGCGGTGAGCGTCACGGCGCACCGGTTCGGCACGCCGCAGGACCTGACGTCGCGGGCGCTGCCGCTGGGGCGGTGACGCGTCAGTCCCGTGTGATCGGCGGGTGCAGGGTGGCCACGTCACCGAGCCGGTAGAGGGTGGCGGGGCGACCCCGCCCCTCGGAGCGGGTGCGCCCGGTGTCGACCAGCAGGCCCGGCACGCCGGTGACCTTGCGGTGGAAGTTGCGCGGGTCCAGCGCGCGGCCCCACACCGCCTCGTAGACGCGCCGCAGGTCGGCGACCGTGAACTCCGGTCCGCAGAACGCCGCGGCGAGCGGGCTGTACTCGAGCTTGGCGCGGGCACGCTCGAGCCCGTCGGTCAGCACGCGCGCGTGGTCGAACGCGAGGGGCAGGCGCTGCGCGTCGGTGACCGGCACCCAGGCGGCGCGCGCGGCGTCGCTGCCCGCGTGCGGCTCGGGCAGGTCGGGCGCGAGCGCCAGGTAGGCCACCGAGACGACCCGCATGCGGGGGTCGCGGTCCGGGTCGCCGTAGGACGCGAGCTGCTCGAGGTGGCCGGGGACGTCGCGTACCCCCGTCTCCTCCGAGAGCTCCCGCTCGGCCGCGGCGTCGAGCCCCTCGTCCGGGCGGACGAACCCGCCGGGCAGCGCCCAGGCGCCCCGCCACGGGTCGGCTCCGCGCTCGACGAGCAGCACGTGCAGGGCCCCTCCCCGCAGCGTGAGGACGACGAGGTCGACCGTGACCGCGAACGGCGGGTAGGAGGCGGCGTCGTAGCCGGCGGGCGTCATACCGCCACCATATCTCGTCAGGTTGACGAGATACCAGGCCCTCGTTTATCGTCCACGTGACGACAAAAAGAGGAGGAGACATGGCGACCATCACGCGCTACCCCGGGGTGCGGCACCTGCGTTCGACCCCCACCGCCCACGTCATGCAGCTGCGGGACGGCGCGCTGCGCCGCTCGGGGGTCGGCCTGGCGTTCTGGTTCCGGCCCCTGACGGCCGTGCTGTCGGAGGTCCCTGTCGACGACCGCGAGCTGCCGCTCGTGGCGCACGCCCGCACCGCCGACCTGCAGGACGTCACGGCGCAGGTCACCGTCAGCTACCGCTTCGAGAACCCCGAGGTCGTGGCCCAGCGCCTCGACTTCAGCATCGACCCCACCACCGGCCGGTGGACCGGCGAGCCCCTGCAGCAGGTCGGGCAGCTGCTCGGCGAGCTGGCCGCCGGCCACGTCATGGACGCGCTCGCCGGTGCCACGCTGCGCGAGGCCGTCTCGTCGGGCGCCGGCCCGCTGCGCCAGCAGGTCACCGCGGCACTGGTGGCGGACAAGCGTGTGGCCGCCACGGGCCTGCGGGTCCTCGGCGCCCGCATCAGCTCGGTGCGGGCCGACGCCGACCTGGAGCGCGCCCTGCAGACGCCGGCACGGGAGGCCGCGCAGTCGGAGGCGGACCGGTCGACGTTCGAGCGCCGTGCGCTGGCCGTCGAGCGGGAGCGGGCGATCGCGGAGAACGAGCTCACCAACCGCATCGAGCTGGCGACCCGCGAGCAGCACCTCGTCACGCAGGAGGGCACCAACGCCCGCACCCGCGCCGACGAGGCCGCGGCCGCCGCGCTCATCGAGGCCCGCAGCCAGGCCGAGCGTCGGCAGCTGCACGCCACCTCGACCGCCGAGGCCACCCGGCTGCAGGGCGAGGCCGAGGGCGCCGCCGAGCGTGCCCGCATGGCCGCGCTCGCCGACGTCGAGCAGGGCGTCCTGCTGGCCGTCGCCCTGCGCGAGCTGGCCGCGCACCTGCCGGCGATCGGGCAGGTGACCGTCACACCCGACATGCTCACCGGGGCGCTGAGCGCGCTGACGACCCGGCGGGGTGAGTGACGTGCCGCTCGCACCCCGCGCGGTGGTGGTCCACCGCCGCTCCGAGCTCGAGGAGCTGGTGGACCGCCACGGCACCCGCGGTCAGGTCGAGTTCTTCCTGCGCAGCCGCGGCCGGGACCTGGCCGACGTGCAGGACCGCCACGACGCCCTCGCCGAGGCGCTGCGCACCGTCCGGGCGGCCGTGCCGACGGACTGGCGGCGCGGCGACGTCGAGCGCGGGGACCTGCACCGGTTCGCGTTCGACCCGCAGGACGTCTGCCTCGTCGTCGGACCCGACGGGCTGGTCGCCAACACCGCGAAGTACCTGCGCGACCAGCCGGTCGTCGGTGTCGACCCCGAGCCCGGGCGCAACGCCGGGATCCTCGTGCGGCACGTCGCCGCACAGGTGGCCCGCGTCCTGGCGGACGTCGTGGGCGGGTCCGCGCGCGTCGAGGACCGTGCGCTCGTGCGTGCGACCCTCGACGACGGCACGTCGCTCGACGCCCTCAACGAGGTGTACCTCGGCGACAGCGGTCACCAGTCGGCGCGGTACCGGCTGACGTCCCCCGACGGCGACGAGCGGCAGTCGTCGTCGGGGGTGGTCGTCACCACCGGGACCGGCGCGACCGGCTGGGCGACGTCGCTCGCGCGCGGACGTGACGACACCCCTCCCCTGCCTCGGCCGACCGAGCTCACGCTCGCCTGGTTCGTGCGCGAGGCGTGGCCCTCACCCACCACCGGCGTCAGCCGCACGGCGGGGCTCCTGGCGGCCCGCGAGGAGCTGACGGTCGTCGTCGAGTCCGACGCGCTGGTGCTGTTCGGCGACGGCCTGGAGGCGGACCGGCTCACCGCGACCTGGGGCCAGACGGTACGGCTGGGCCTGTCGGAGCGGCGGCTGCGGCTCGTCGCACGCTGACGACCGAGCCGTCAGGCGTCGGGGCCGTCGTCCCGTGCCACGAGGTACACGCGCCCCGACGCGTCCCGCACCCGCTCGAACCCGCCGCGCAGCTCACCCTCGCGCGCCCGCTCGGCGTCGTTCGTGCCACGGCCGGGGATGCGCGGGTCGGTCACCTGCGCGGGTCCCACGAGGTGCTTCGCGAGCCATGCCGTCGCATCGAGGCGTTCCTTGCGCTGCCTGGCCACATCGCTCCGTTCGTGCACCGGTCGTCCGGTACCCACTATGCCACCGGGGTCCCGGGCGACGGCGGCCGTGACCCCGGGCCGCAGGGGGTGTCGCGCGGTGCACCCGCGGGTGTTCCATGGTCCCGTGACGCCGAGCGACGCATCGGGCGTGGACCCGACGGGCCTGACCCCGGGATTCCGGGGCCGTCCCCGTGCGTCCGGCGTCACCCTGCCGCCCGGGCAGTACGCGGTGCACGACTTCCCCGTGCTGTCCGCCGGGCCGACACCGAACGTCGACACCGCGCACTGGCAGCTCGAGGTCCGCACCGAGGACCACGCGACGTTCCGGTGGTCCTGGTCCGACCTCATGGCCCTCCCCCAGGACGACGCCGTCGTCGACCTGCACTGCGTGACCCGCTGGTCGAAGTTCGGCACCCGCTGGCAGGGCGTCAGCCTCGACGTGCTGCTGGCCGATGTGCCCTCCGTCGCGCAGTACGCGCTGGTCGGCTGCTACGGCGGCTACACCACGAACCTGCCGCTCGCGGACCTGCTGGGCGGCCGCGCGTGGATCGCGCACACCTACGACGGGCGCCCGCTGGACCCCGTGCACGGCGGCCCCGCCCGGCTGCTCGTGCCGCACCTGTACCTGTGGAAGTCCGCCAAGTGGGTCCGCTCGCTCACCCTGCTGCACGACGACCAGCGCGGGTTCTGGGAGAACTACGGCTACCACGACTACGGCGACCCCTGGCGCGAGCAGCGCTACCAGGGCGACCCGTGACGGACACGGCCGCCACCGCGACGACGCCGGGCCCGGCGCCGCTCGGCGAGCGGTTCGCGTGCGCGGGCGGCTGGTGCACGGCGACGGTGGTCGACGCGCGGCCGGAGACCGCCACGTCCCGCACGCTCGTGCTCGACGTGCCGGGCTGGCCTGGCCACCGCGCCGGGCAGCACGTGGACCTGCGGCTGACGGCCGCCGACGGGTACACCGCATCGCGCGCGTACTCGGTGAGCGCCCCGACCGACCCGGGCGCGCCCGGGCGCGTCGAGGTCACCGTGCAGCGGGTCACGGGCGGGGAGGTCTCCCCCTACCTGGTGGACGACCTGCCCCTGGGTGCCGGCATCGAGGTGCGCGGACCGGTCGGAGGCTGGTTCGTGTGGGAGCCCGGCACCGCGGGTGGCGCGCCGGTGCTGCTGCTGGCCGGCGGCTCCGGCGTCGCTCCGCTCGTCGCGATGGTGCGCGCCCGACGCGCCGCCGGGGACCGCACACCCTTCCGCGTCCTCTACTCGGTCCGCATGCCCACCGACGCGCTGTTCCTCGACGAGCTGACCGCCCCGCTCCTGGACGGCGTCGACACCGAGGTGTGGTTCACCCGCGCCGCTCCCCCGGACGCCCCGCGCGCACCGGCACGCATCGGGCTGCGCGACCTGGCCCGGCACGGGTGGCCGGCCGACGTCGCGCCGGTCTGCTACGTCTGCGGGCCCACCGGGTTCGTCGAGGCGATGACCCGCATGCTGCTCGTGCTGGGGCACGACCCGCGCTCGGTGCGCGCCGAGCGCTTCGGACCGTCGACGGACTGAGCCGACCGGCGAGCTCCTGCGCTGCGCCCGGGACGTCCCGCCGCGGCGGCCCTGCACGGCCTCCTCGGGGTGCTGCACGCCCCGGTCGTCACGTGCCCGTGCTGCCGCCCGCGGGCACGGCGCCCTCGACCGCCGCCGTCACGGGACGCGCGGGCAGGAGGACGGCGGCGACGAGCCCGACGACCCCCGCGACGGCCAGCGCCACCATCGCCAGACCGTACGACCGGTCGGCGATCTGGGCGACGAGGATCGTGCCGGCGACGGCCGTGCCGAGCGACGAGCCCAGGTTGGACACGCTGCGGGACAGACCCGAGATCTCCCCCTGCTGGGCGTCGGGGAAGCTCGACTGGACCACGTTGACGGACGGCGTCAGCATCACACCCACGCCCAGGCCGATCAGCAGCAGCCCGGGGGCGAACGCCCAGGCGCTGGGCGACCCGGCGACCAGCGTGAGCAGCACCGCGATGCCGCCGAGGGTCGTGAGGAACCCGACGAGGATGAGGTTCCGCTGCGGGTGCCGCTTCGCGAGCCGCTCCGCGGCGAGCGAGGAGACGAGGATGCCGAGCGTCGCGGCGGTGAAGATCACGCCCGTCTGGATCGCGTCGTAGCCGCGGACGACCTGGAGGTACGTCGCCACGACGAACGACGTGCCGATGAGGATCAGCCACTGCACGTTCTGGGTGACCATGCCGAGGTTCGACGTCCGGCTGCGGAAGAGGCTGGTGGACAGCAGCGGCTCCCGCCCCGCGCGCTCCATCGCGCGCACGTGGACGAAGAACCCGACCAGGAGGAGCACACCGACGCCCATGAGGGCCGCCATCGCCCCGACGTCGTCGTCGGCCAGGAGGATCCCGCCGACCAGAGCGACCAGCCCTCCTGCGGAGAGCACCGAGCCCAGCGTGTCGAACGGCCGGGTCGGGTCGGCCGGGACCGGGTCGTGCATCCGGCGGCTGAGGACGATGATGACCACGATCACCGCGGCCTGGAAGACGAACGCCGCGCGCCAGCTGATCGCGGACGTGATCAGACCACCGAGCAGCGGCCCGGCGGCGGCACCGATGCCCCCCATGCCGCTGATCATCCCGAACGCCTTGGCCCGCGACGTCGTGTCGTGGAAGTACATCGTCGTCAGGATGTACACCGGCGGGATCAGCAGCGCCGTCCCGACACCCTCGAGGATCGAGTTGCCGAGGACGAGCGCCCCCAGTCCGGGTGACACCGCACTGAGCAGCGCCCCGACGCCGTAGAGGGTCAGCCCGACGAGGAAGCACCGCTTGCGCCCCCAGCGGTCCGTCAGCTTGCCCCCCGGGATCATCAGGGCCGCCATCACCAGCAGGAACAGCGTGATCGCCGTCTGGACGCCCTTGACCGTGGTGTCCAGGTCCTGGCTGATGTCCGTGATCATCACGTTCATGTTCGACCCGGCGAAGCTGCAGATGAACTGGGCCAGGGCGAGCGGCACCAGCACCCGGCGCGCCGCGCGCGTCGAGTCCCCCGTCGCGGCACGTTCCGTCATGGCACGACCCTTCGTCCGCCGGTGGGAGTCCTCACCGCCGATCGCACCGCACCGGACGGGTCGCGCGCCTCACACCTCCGGGGTGAGACCGACGACGGGCAGCGTCAGTGCGCGGCCGCAACGCCGGCCGCGTCGCCCCGGTGCCGCCACCGGTGCACCTGGTGCACCACGAGCACGACCACCGCTCCCACCACCACGCCGAGCAGCGCCGACGCGGCGGTGTTGACCAGCCACGCGAGGAACCCGCCGACGCCGGCCATGCCGTGCACGGCCTCCTCGAGGTGGTGGACCACGTCGTACAGGCCGTGCCACCCGAGCTCGTCGATGCCGACCAGCAGGATGTGCCCGCCGACCCACAGCATCGCGGCGATGCCGACCGTGGACAGCACGGCGAGCACCTTCGGCATCGCGGTGACGAGCCCGCGCCCGAGCGCCGCCGACGCCCCGTTGCGCGTCTGCGCGAGCCGCAGCCCGATGTCGTCCATCTTCACGATCAGCGCGACCACCCCGTAGACCACGGCCGTGATGGCGAGCGCGACGACGACGAGGATGATCGCGCGCGAGAGCAGGGCCTCGTCGGCGACCTCGTTGAGGGCGATGACCATGATCTCGGCGGACAGGATGAAGTCGGTGCGGATGGCGCTGCCGACCATGCGGGACTCCGCCTCGGGCCCCTGCTCCGGCGCGGTGACCTGCGGCTTCTCGTGGTGCTTGCCGCTGACCGCCTCCCACAGCTTCTCCGCGCCCTCGAAGGCGAGGTAGGTGCCGCCCACCATGAGGATGGGCGTGAGCAGCCACGGCAGGAACTGGCTGAGCAGCAGCGCCGCGGGGAGGATGAACAGCAGCTTGTTGCGCAGCGAGCCCTTCGCGATCTTCCAGATCATCGGCAGCTCGCGGTTGGCCGTCACGCCCTGGACGTACCGCGGCGTGACCGCGGTGTCGTCGATGACCACGCCCGCTGCCTTCGCGCTGGCGCGTCCCGCCGCCGCGCCCACGTCGTCGACCGACGCCGCCGCCAGCTTCGCGAGCGTCGCGATGTCGTCCAGGAGCGCCGCCAGACCGCCAGCCATGTGCCACCTTCGTCCGTGCCGTGACGGCGCACCGGTGGGCACGCCAGGGCACAGAGTAGGGCCGCGCGGGGGCGTGCGCGCGCGTCCGTCCCGGGCGTCGGTGAGACTCGTCGCGTGGACCCGCTGCACCGGTACGACGTCGAGATCCTGCACCTGCTCGTGTCGCCGGAGCACGCGTACGTCGGACGGCCGCGCGACGGTGCCGCCGACGTCCCCACGCGCGACGCGGAGCAGGCGCGGGTCGTCGCCGACAAGGGCGTCGTCGGGGACCGGTTCTTCGGCAAGGCCGTGCACCTGGACGCCTCGGTGACGCTGATCGCGGTCGAGGCGCTCGACGCGGTCGCGGCCGAGCTCCGGGTGCCACGGTTCGACCCGATGCTCGCGCGGCGCAACGTCGTGCTCCGGGGCGCGCACCTGACCCCCCTGGTCGGCCAGGAGGTCGTGCTGGAGTCGGGTGGGGACGCCGTGCGGCTGCGCGTCGGACGGTTCGCGAACCCCTGCGCGTGGATGGACCGCGTGCTGGCACCCGGGGCGCACCCCGCCATGCGCGGCGGTCGTGGGGGCGTGCGCTGCCGGCCGCTCACCGACGGTGTGCTGCACCGCGGGTGGGCCGTGCTGGTGAGCCCCGTGCCGCTGGATCCCGCGCGGGCCGGTGACCGTCTGCCTCGTCCGGTGCTGCCCTGACGACCCGAGGCCCCAGGCGGGAGCTGCTCGCCGGCTGACCGTCGCGGACCCGCGGTCCGCGCGCGTACGGTACGCGGTGGTCGTCGCGATGCGGCGGCGGCCGACGTCCGCGTGACGGTGACGGGGGACGACGTGCCGCAGACGACGACCGGGCGGGTCCGGGCGCTGATCGTCGCACCGTCCTCGCTGCTGCGGCGAGGGGCCACGCAGGCACCGTTGCTCGCCGCGCTGCTGGCGGTCGTCGTCGCCGGCGCGGCCCTGCTGGGCACGTGCGCGCTGCTCCTGACCACCGGTCAGGAGGCCGGGCTCGACACCGCCCTGCGGCGCGCCGAGCCGCGTGACGTCGCGGTCGAGGTCACCTTCCGTCTCGACGGTGGCGACCCGCGGCCTGCGGCCGACGCCACGACCGCCGCCCTGACCGACGCCCTGGAGCCGGTCCGCCCGACGCTCAGCACCTGGCTGACGTCGGCGGTGCGCCCCCTCGTCGGGGGCGCACCCGGTACCCACGGGTACGTCGTCGAGTCGGCCGAGCTGCGCGCGCACGCGGACCTGGTGGACGGGCGCTGGCCGCGAGCCGCGCGGACCGGCCCGCAGGAGGTCGCGGTGCCCGTCGCCGTCGCGGACCACCTCGGCGTGGCACCCGGCGCGTCCCTCGTGCTGGACACGCTGCGCGACGGTCGGCCCCGCGAGCCGGGGGCCGGCGAGCAGGCGGTGCCGCTGGTCGTCGTCGGTGTGTTCGCTCCCGCGCCCGGCACGGACGGCACCTGGGAGCGGGACCTGCTGCACGGGCTCGGGGTCGACCCCGCGTGGCGGCTGCCGACCGCGGGCGTCCAGGCCGTCGTCACGACCCTGGGGCCGTTCGTCGCGGCGGAGGGCGCGCTCACCGGGTCGACGGTGGCCGCCGAGCGTGTCTCCGTGGTCGCTGCTCCCCACCTCGCCGGGACGAGCGGCGCCACGCGCGCCGGCCTCGCGCAGGCCGTGGCGGACCTCACGGCCGACGTGCGCGGCTCCCTGCGGGACCGGGTGTCCCAGCTGCGCGTCCGGACGGACCTCGTGCGGACCGTCGCGGCGGCCCAGGCGCAGGCGAGCGTCACGCGCTCGTCGCTGGTCGTGGTGTCGCTGCTCGGCGGTGCGCTCGCCGGCGCCGCGCTCGCACAGGCGGGTCGCCTGGTGACCGCGCGGCGGGCCGACGAGCAGCGCCTGCTGGTGGCGCGCGGAACGTCCCGCGCCCAGCTCGTCGTGCGGGCCGCCGCCGAGGCTCTGGTGGTCGCGCTGGTGGGCGCCGTCCTCGCGATCCCCCTCGCGGCCGCCCTGTTCCGTGCCCTGGCACCTGCGGGCGCCGGCCGGTCGGGCGGCGAGCCGGCGGGGGGCGGTGTGACGTCCGTGCTCGTCGCGACGGTCGTGCTGACCGCCGTCGTCCTGGCCGGGGTCCTCGTCGTCCCGTCCGCCCGCGGCCCCGGCCACGGCACCCGGCGGACGGGTGTGCGTGGACGGGTGGCCCGCACGAGCGTGGAGCTCCTGCTCGTGGCGCTCGGCGTCGTGGGGTACCTCCAGCTCCGCGGCGGACCGTCCGCCCCGGTCGGGGGCGTCGATCCCGTGCTCGTCGCCGCACCGCTGCTCTGCCTCGTCGCCGGGACGGCCGTCGCGCTGCGCGTCGTGCCACTGGTCGCCCGCGGCGCGGAGGCCCGGGCGCGGCGGTCTCCCGGCCTGGTCGTCCCCCTGGCGTCCTGGGGGGTCGCGCGGCGCGAGCACTCCACCGGGGCTGCGGTGCTGCTCGTCCTGGCCACCGCCGCTGCCACGTTCGCCACCTCGCTGGGTGCCACGTGGGTCACGTCCGCGCAGGACCAGGCGGACGCTCGGGTCGGCGCCGACCTGGCGGTCGAACGGTCCGCCGCACCGCCGGTCGGCCAGGCGCGGGCACTGGCCGCCCTCACGGGCGCGGAGGTCCTGCCCCTCACCGACCGCGAGGTCACGCTGGGGTCGGCGGACCTCACGACGCGGTTGGCAGCGCTCGACACGACGCGCGCGCAGGAGGTGCTGCGCGGCCGCCCTCCGGCCGGCACCACGTGGGGCGACCTGCCGGCCGCGCTCGCCCCCACCGGGGCCGTCCACGGCATCGGACTGCCGCCCGACGCGCACGCCGTCGGGCTCACGGTCTCCGGTACCGCCGACGGCCGACGTCCCACTCCCCTTCCCGGGCTCATCGTCGTGCCGACGGTGGTGGTCGAGACGGCCGGCGGTGGCCGCCAGGCGCTCCCCGGCGAGCCCGTGCCGCTCGACGGGACCCCGCGAGCCCTGACGGTGCCCCTGCCCACCGTCGCCGGCGCGGAGGCTGCCGGGGACGTCCAGGTGGTCGCGGTCGACCTGCGCGTCGGCACCGACACCGGGCATGACACCGCGCGGCTGCCGTCCGCGACGGTGCCGCTGGAGGTCGACGTCACCGTGGTCACCGACGCCGACGCGACCGTCGACGGCTGGTCGGCCGTGGTCGCCGCCGACAGCACCGACCGCCTGCGGTCCCCCGACGACGTGGCGACCCGCTGGGACGCGACCGGGGTGACCGTCACGGGGCGCGCGGCCCTCGTACCGATCTCCCTGCTCACGGGGGACGCAGGCCTCGTCCTCACCGCGTTCGACCCTCCCCCGGACGTGCCGGTCGTCGTCAGTGGAGAGCTGGCGACGCGCATCGCGGCCGTGCCGGGCGACGCGCTGTCGATGCAGGTCGGCAGCGGGACGCTCGTGGCACGGGTGTCGGAGGTCGCACCCGCCCGCGCCGCCTTCCCCCGCGGTGCCGAGGTCCTCGCCGACCACGACACCCTCACCCGCGCAGCCGTCGCCCAGGGCTCGGCGCCGGACCTGGTCGACG
Organism: Cellulomonas sp. KH9; assembly: GCF_900114185.1. GTDB lineage: Bacteria > Actinomycetota > Actinomycetes > Actinomycetales > Cellulomonadaceae > Cellulomonas. Next base: position 1,327,038 of record NZ_FOSE01000001.1, on the reverse strand, counting down.
CCTGGTGGGTCGTCGGCACGGCCGACCCGCGGACGGCGGCCGCGCAGGTCGCGGCGGCGGGGCTGGGGCAGCCGGAGACGCGGCTCGGCCTGGCCGCTGCCCTTCGTGACGACCCGCTGGCGGCGGGCGTCCTGCTCGCGCTGCGGCTGCTCGTCGTCACGGCCCTCGTGCTGGCCGTCGCCGGCACCGCCCTGCAGACGGCTGCGGCGCTCGACGCCCGCGCGCTGGACGTCGCGCGGCTGCAGGGCATGGGCGTCCCCCGGCGTGCCGTGCTGGGGAGCCTGCTCGTCGAGCACGGCGTGGTCGGCGTGCTCGTGGTCGCTGCCGGCGGCGGCGTCGGCTGGCTCGTGGCACTGACGGTGGGGCCGCTGCTCGTCGTCGCGCCGTCCGGGGAGCCACCGGTCCCGCCCCCCGTCCCGGTGTGGTCCTGGCCGACCCAGCTGCTGCTGCTGGTGCTGCTGGTCACGGCGTGCGCCGTCGTGGTCGCTCCGGTGGCCGCGCGGCTGGTCCGGCGCGCGACGGCCGCGCACCTGCGGCTGGAGGCCGGGTCATGAGCCGCCGGGGCCGTCACCGGCAGCACCGTGCGCTCCGTCGGCCGGGGGTCAGTGGGGCGGGGCTCGTCGGCCGGGCGCGGGCGGACCGGTGGCCGCTCGCGCTGACGACGCTGGTGGTGGCGCTGGCCGCCTTCCTCGCGTGCGCCGTGCCCCGCCTGGTCGCCGCGACGGGACGCGACGCCCTGCACCACGCCGTCCGGGAGGCCGGTCCGCGCACCGACGTGACCCTGCGACGTGCCGTCGAGGAGGACGCCCTGCAGCCGCGCACGCTGCACGAGGAGCTGGCGGCGAGCGCCCGCGAGGCGGCCCGGACCGCCCGCGACGGCATGGCCCCGGACCTGGGCCACGTGCTGACGGCACCCGTCATCACCCTGGCGACGCTGCCGCTGCAGGTCACCGCCTCGCGGAGGGGGCTGGACACGCCCGTGCTGCGGACGGCGTTCGTCGACCGCGACGGCCCGCCGGACGTCACGTGGGTCGCCGGCCGCGCGCCCCGCGCGACCCTCACGGCGCGGGACGTCGTGGCCCGGGACCCGGCCGCACCCGTCCCGGTGGAGGTCGGCCTGTCGCAGGAGGTCGCCGCGGCCCTCGGAGCCCGCCCCGGGGACACCCTCGGCACCCGCAACGACGTGCGGTCCTCCGCGGTCATCGCCCTGGACGCCGTCGTGAGCGGGGTCTTCCGTCCGGACGATCCCGACGACCCGGTGTGGACGACCGTGCCGGGCCTGCTGGAGCCACGCACCGTCGGCACCTTCCTCACCCGGCAGACGCAGCTCGCGGGCCTGCTGTCCGACGACTCGCTGCCCGCTGCGGTGCTGGCGATGCCCGCCGGGACGACCACTCGTGTCACCACGTTCCGCGCCGACGTCGACGCCCTGCGGCAGGACGACGTCCGGGCCGTCGCCGCCGAGGTCGCGGGGCTGCGTGCGGCCGCCGAGACGACGACGACGCCCGGCGCGTCACGGACCACCGTCACCACCGAGCTCGACACCGTGCTCCTCGAGGCACACGCCCGGTTCGCGGCCGCCGTCGGGCAGACGTCGGTCCTCCTCGCGGGCGTGCTGGTGGTCGTGCTGCTCACCGTGCTGGTGACAGCCGGCCTGCTGCTGCGGCGACGGGCGGCCGTGCTGTCGACCTACCGGGCCCGCGGCGCCACGCTGCCGGCGCTCGCGCTGGAGCTCACGGCCGAGTCGGCGGCCGTCGTCCTCGTCGGGGGTGCGGTGGGTGTCACGGCCGCCGGTGCCGTCGTCCCGGGGCCCGTGCCGTGGGGGTGGCTGCTCCCGGTCCTCGCGGTGGCGGTGCTCGCACCCCCCGTTCCGTCCGTGCACGCTGCGGCCCGGGCGACGGGCGGGCGCCGCGTGGCCGCGGACCGGGCGGAACGGTCCGCGGGCGAGAAGGACCGGCAGGCGGGACGGTTGGCCGTCGAGTCCGTCGGCGTGCTCGTGGGGATCGGTGCGCTGGCGGCGCTGCAGGTCCGGGGCGTCACCTCCGGCAGAGCGGGCACGGACCCGCTCCCCGCGCTGGGCCCGACGCTGGGCCTGCTGGCGGGGGGCGTCGTCCTGCTGCGCGTCCTGCCGCTGCTGCTGCGACACGCGGTCCGCACGACGGCGCGCCGGCGCGGCCTGGTGCCGGTGATCGCCACGGCACGGGCCCAGGCGACCGCGGGCGCCGTGACGCCGTTCCTCGCGCTGACGGCGGCCGCCGGGCTCGTCGCGTTCGGCACGACGTTCGTCACCACCGTCCAGCAGGGCGAGGCCGACGCGTCGTGGCTCGCCGTGGGCGCGGACGTCACCGTCGTGGCCGGACCGGACGCCGGTCTCGACGCGGTGGCGGCGGACCTGCGCGCGCAGGACGGTGTCACCGGTGCGCTGACAGGCCGCGTCGACGAGCACGCCCAGGTCTTCGGCCCGTGGGGAGGCCGGCCGGTGCGGCTGGTGGTGGTGCCGGGCGTCGACGCCGCGGCGCTCCTCGCCGGCACCCCCCTGTCCGGCACCGGGAGGCTGGCCCGGCTGGACCCGCCCGGGCCGGGCAGCATCCCGGTGCTCCTCAGCGAGGGTCTGCGCGCCGGAGCGGACGACGAGGTCGTCCTGGCGTGGGACGGGGATCGGGTCGACCTCACCGCGGTGGGCACCGCGCCGGCATCGGTGACCGGCGGCGAGGACACCGTGGTGGTCGACGTCGCGACGTTGGGCGCAGTGCTCGGCACTCCGGTGCTGCCCGACCGGCTGTGGGTCGTCGGCCCCGGTGCGCAGCACGCGGTCGAGGTCACGACCGGGTCGGTGCCGGCGCTGGACGGCGCGAACGTGACGACCCGCAGCGGGTGGCTCGCCGCGCACCGCGCCGAACCGCTCACCGCCGGCGTGGTGCGGCTCGCCTCCGGTGCCGTCGCCGTGCTGCTGGTGCTCGGAGCACTGGTCGTCGTCCTGGCGGGCGCCGCAGGCGCCCCGCAGCGCGGCGCCACGCTGGCCTCGCTGCGCACGCTCGGGCTGGGCGGGGCCGCGGCACGAGCCGTGACGGCGGGCGAGATGCTCCCGGGGACCCTGCTGGCGTCCGCCGGCGGTGCGGCGCTCGGCGCGGTCCTGTCCGCGACGACCACGGGCGCCCTCGCGCTGCGCCTGGTCACCGGGCAGCCCGCGGACCCGCAGCCCGTCCTCACGTCCTGGGCCGCCGTCCCGGTCGTGGTCGCCGCGGTCACGGTGGTCGCGCAGGCGTGCCTGGAGTCGTCGCTCCGGCGCCGGGAGCGGCTGGGCGAGGTCCTGCGCGCGGGCTCACAGGGGCCGTTCGTCCCGCGGTGAGCTCGACGGCAGGAGGCACCTCGGGTGGGTCGATGCGCTCCGGGAACGTCGTGGGCCCTGGACCGACCGTCGGCTCACGTGGACGCGCCAGGGCTACGCTCGGCCGATGAGTCGCATCTTCACCACCGCCTTCGGCGCGGTGTACCCGCTCTACGTCGCCAAGGCGGAGCGCAAGGGGCGGACGCGCGCGGAGGTCGACGAGGTCCTCACCTGGCTCACCGGCTTCGACGAGCGCATGCTGCGCGAGCACGTCGAGGCCGGGACGACGTTCGAGGACTTCTTCGCGCAGGCGGACCTGAACCCGGCGGTGTCGCTCATCACCGGAACCGTCTGCGGCGTCCGCGTGCAGGACGTCGAGGATCCCCTCATGCGCCGCATCCGGTACCTCGACAAGCTCGTCGACGAGCTGGCCAAGGGCCGGCCGATGGAGAAGATCCTGCGCTCCTGAGCCGCGGCCGCCGGACGACCCCCGCCGAGGAGAGATCCGACGGCGGACGCGCCAGGATGGAACGCATGGAGCAGAGCACCACCGTCGAGATCGCGGCGCCGCCCGAGCGCGTGTGGCAGGTGATGACCGACGTGGAGCGCTGGCCGGGGTGGACACCCACCATGACGTCGGTGCGTCGGCTCGACACGGGCCCGCTGCGCGTCGGGAGCCGCGCGCGGGTCACCCAGCCGCGCCTGCCGGGCTCCGAGTACGTGGTCACCGCGCTGACCCCGGGACGCTCCTTCACGTGGGTGGCGACCAGCCCGGGGGTGCGGACGACCGCCCGGCACGAGGTCGCACCGCTGGGCGAGGGGACCCGTGTGCGGCTGTCCGTGACGCAGCACGGCTGGCTCGGTGCGGTCCTGGGACGCGTCTACCGGGGGCTGACGGACCGCTACCTGGACCGGGAGGCCGCCGGGCTCAGGACGCGGTGCGAGCAGCAGGGCTGAGTCGGAGGGCTGTCGACGGTCGTCAGCGCAGCGGACGGATGTCGAGTCGCGCGATGCGCCCGCCGACCGGCGTGAATCGCAGCTCGACGGGGAGGGGGCCGCGCACCCCACCGGCGAACTCGCCGTCCCCGTCTGCGACGAGCACCGGCACGACACCGCCCGTGAGCTCCACGGGATCGAGCGTGAGGCCCATGCCGACCACGTCGTCGGCGATCCAGGTGGCGATGGCCGAGGACCCGTCGATCACGATGCCGTCGTCCGTGACGACGGCCCCGGGCGCGAAGTGCCGAGCACCAGCCGCCGCCCGCCTCGTGGGCACCATGACGAAGGACGCGCCAACGACAAAGGCCCGGACCATCAGGTCCGGGCCTTCGTCTTCTTGTAGCGGGGGCAGGATTTGAACCTGCGACCTCTGGGTTATGAGCCCAGCGAGCTACCGAGCTGCTCCACCCCGCGTCGGCTTGATAACCATACGTCAGGTCGGCCGGACGTCCAAATCCGATCCCTGGTCAGACGCCGTGACGGCCGTCACGCGGGTCGACGGCGGCGTGGGACCGACCGCTGCGGACCGCCGTGCGGCGCGCTGCGCGACGACGACGCCGAGCACCACGAGCAGCCCGCCGACCGGCTCGTACCAGTGCAGCCGCTCCCCCAGCACGAGGATGCCCAGCACCACGCCGACGACCGGGGTCAGGTACGTGACCGTGGACGCACGCTGTGCACCCCAGGCGACGACGACGCGGGTGTTCCACACGTACGCCAGGCCGGTGCCGAGCGCACCGAGCGCGACCATCGACAGGACGATGGGCCACGTGAGCGTCACGGGTCCGGTGGCGACCACCGGTGCGGCGAGCAGCACCAGCAGGGCACCGACACCGATCTGCCCCGCGGCGACGGTCTCGGCCGGCAGCCCCAGCGGCATCACGAACCGCCGCAGGTACGTCATGCCCAGGCCGTAGCACGCGGTGGCCCCCAGGCACGCGAGCACGGCGGGCAGCGAGGCGTCGACCGCACCGGCGCCCAGGTACGTCCACGGCGCCATGACGACCACGACCCCGAGCCCGCCGACGGCCAGCCCGAGCCGCTGGTGCGCGGTCAGCCGCTCGGCGGGCAGCACGGCGGCCACCGCCAGCGACGTCATCAACGGCGTCGTCGCGTTGAGGATGCTCGAGAGCCCGGAGGCGAGGTACTGCCCCGCCCACGCGAACAGCTCGAACGGCACGACGCACAGCAGGACGCCGAGCACGGCGAGGTGGCCCCACGTGCGCCACCCGCGCGGCCACGGCCGGCGCAGCACCACCATGACGACGAGCATCGCGAGCGCGCCGAGCCACAGCCGCCCCGACGCGACCTGCGTCGGCGACAGCCCGTCGAGCGCGACCTTCATGAACAGGAAGCTCGAGCCCCACACGAGCGCCGCGGCGAGGTACTGCGCGAGCACGCGCTTCTCCGACGTCATGGTCCGAGGGTCGCAGGCGCCACCCACATCACGACAGTCTCGACGGCACCGGGCACGACGGCACCGGGCACGACGACGCCCGCCGTCCCCACCGGTGAGGGCGGGGACGACGGGCGTCGGCGGTGTGCGGGTCAGCCCGCGAGGCGCTCCTCCGCGGCGATGGCGTCCGCGATCGCCCGGTCGAGACGGTCCTGCGACTCGCCGTACTTCGCGAAGTCGCCGTCGGCCAGGGCGGCCTGCCCGTCGACGATCGCCTGCTGCGCACGCTGCAGGGCCTCGTCGAGCGCCGTGCGGGCGTCCGCGTCCGGCGCGGGCTCCGACGTCGGCGCGGACGTGGGCGCCGGCGTCGGGGCCGCGGTCGACCCGTCCGGCTCCTCACCCTCGTCGGCGACGTCCGGCGGGATCACCGGTTCGGCCCCGGCGTCACCGGCGTCCGCCCCCGAGTCGCCGCCGAACACCTGGTCGAGCGCACCGTCGAGGGTCTCGGCGAACCCGATCTCGTCACCGAACGACACGAGCACGCGCTGCAGCAGCGGGAACGTGGTGCCGCTCGCGGCCTGCACGTACACCGGCTGGACGTAGAGCAGACCGCCGCCCACGGGCAGGGTCAGCAGGTTGCCGCGCCGCACCGTGGAGTCACCGCGCTGCAGGATGTTCAGCTCGTTCGACACCGTCGGGTCGGCGGTGAAGTTGGCGCTCGCCTGGCCCGGACCGGGCACCGTGGAGTCACGCGGCAGCTCGAGCAGACGCATCTTGCCGTACGTCTCCGAGACCTTCCCGGCGGTGTTGCCGGCCTCGGCGTCGACCGCCAGGTACCCGGTCAGCACGTTGCGGGCGTTGCCACCCCCGGGGATGAACGTCGACATCAGCGAGAACGTCGCCTCGTCCTCGCCCGGCATCTGCAGGGTGAGGTAGTACGGCGGCTGCGGCACGTCCGTGCTCGTGACCGTCGGGTCGGCAGGGTTCTGCCAGAAGTCGTTGCCGGAGAAGAACTCCGACGCGCTGGTCACGTGGTACTGCCCGAGCAGCGCCCGCTGGACCTTGAACAGGTCCTCCGGGTACCGGATGTGGCTCATGAGGTCCGCGGAGATGTCGGACATCGGCTGCAGCGACGTGGGGAACACCTTGGTCCACGCCTGCAGGATCGGGTCCTCGGTGTCCCACGCGTACAGGTCGACCGACCCGTCGTACGCGTCCACCGTGGCCTTCACGGAGTTGCGGATGTAGTTGACCTGCTTGGGCAGCAGCGCCTGCACGGTGCTGCTGCGCTCCGTCAGGGAGTCCGTCGTCGCGTCCTCGAGGGAACGCACCGCGGCGTACGGGTACTGGTCCGAGGTGGTGTACCCGTCGATGATCCACTTGACGCGCCCGTCGACCACGGCCGGGTACACCCGCCCGTCGAGGTCGAGGTACGGCGCCACCTTGGCGACGCGGTCCCGCGGGTCGCGGTCGTACAGGATCTGCGAGTTCTCGTTCACACGCTCGGAGAACAGGATCTGCTCGTCGCCGAACTTCAGCGCGTACAGCACCTTGTGCCACAGACCGCCGACCGTGGGTCCGGCCGAGACGTCCTCCGTCGGGAACCGGAACGGCACGGAGCCGGTGCCCGTGTCGTCGTCCGGGTAGTCGAACTCCCAGCCGTCGGAGTCCTCCGGCCCGCCGACGATCGAGTACTCGGGCGACGACTGGCCGAAGTAGATGCGCGGCTCGTACTCGCCGAGCTGCCCCACCGACGGGATCCCGCCCTCCCAGAAGGCCGGGGCGCCGCGGGCACCGCGGGTGTTGCCGTACGCGGCGACGACGCCGAACCCGTGCGTGTAGACCGTCGTGTCGTTCGTCCAGTTGCGCTGCGCCGCGTTCAGGCCGTTGAGATCGAGCTCACGGACCGCGATCACGGTGTCCCGGCTCTCGCCGTCGATCGTGTAGCGGTCGACGGACAGCGAGTCCGGGAAGTTGTAGAAGCCACGGATCTGCTGCAGCTGCTTGAACGACGGCGACACGATGTTCGGGTCCAGCAGCCGGATCGACGCGGTGGTCTGCGCGTTCTCGCGCAGCGCGCCGGGCTCCGCCGTGACCTTCGCGTCGTACTCGCTGATCTCCACGTCCTGGAGGTCGTAGGCGGCGAGCGTCGCGTCGATGTTGCGCTGGATGTACTCCGACTCCGCGTCCTGCTGGTTCGGCTGGACCTGGAAGCGCTGCACGACCGCGGGGTACACGCCACCGACGACGACCGCGGCGACGACCATGAGGCCCACCCCGATGGCCGGCAGCCGCCAGTTGCCGGTGAACGCCGTCGCGATGAACGCGCCGGCCACGACGACCGCGGCGACCGCGAGGATCGCCTTCGACGGGATCACGGCGTGGACGTCGGTGAAGCCCGCGCCCTGCCAGCGCTGCTCACCGGTCTGCTGCTTGGTGAGGATCGAGTACCGGTCCAGCCAGTAGCCCGCCGCGATGGCCAGCAGCACGAGCGCACCCAGCACCGACAGGTGCACGCGGGCGGCGCGGGTGGTGCGCGGCGCACCGGCGCCACCGCCGATCCGCAGGCCGCCGTACAGGTAGTGGGTCGCCACGGCTGCCACCGTGGACAGCACCAGCACCGCCATGAGGAACGACACGACGAACCGCAGGGCCGGCAGCGTGAAGAGGTAGAAGCCCAGGTCGATGCCCCACTGCGGATCGGTCTGGCCGACCTCCCCGCCGTTGAGCCACAGCTGGACGGTGCTCCACTGCTGGGAGGCGGCGCCGCCGGCGAACAGCCCCAGCACGACCGGGCCGACCACCAGCACGAGGCGGCGCAGCGGCTCGATGGCCTCGCGGTACTGGTCGAGGTTGGCCTGCTCCTGCGTGGACGGCGCGTAGACGGGCCGCGCGCGGTAGGCGTAGCTCAGCGAGAAGCCGACGCCTGCGGCCATGATCGCGAACCCGAGCACGAACAGCAGCGCACGTGTCAGCCACTCGGTGCGCAGGACCTCGACGAACCCGAGCTGCGAGAACCAGAGCACCTCGGTCCACACCTGCGCGAGCACCAGGAGCAGCACCGCGAGCACGGCCAGCGTGATCAGTGTCGGGACCAGAGGGCCGCGGCGGCGCGGCGCGACAGGTCGAGGGCGGGGTGGGGAAGCGAAGGTCACGGCGTTGCGGTCCTCGTGGGTCGTCGGGCGACGGGCGCATGGCACGCCCACCCATGCGAACGGGCGCGGCGCGCCCCAGGTTCCCACACGGGTGGGACGATGGGGCGCGTGAGCACGCCCCCCACCCCGCCGCAGCACACCGACACGTCGCCCGAGGCCCGCGCCCGCCGCGCGCTGGCCGACGCCGTCCGCGAGATCGAGCACCACGTCGCCGCCGCCGGCTGGGACGCGCCGGTGCGCGTCTTCGCGCTGGTCCGCACGCAGAGCGCGCTCGACGCCGAGCCCGGTCTGGCCGACCAGCTGACGCCCGACGTGCTCGCCGCCGCCCGCGCCGACGACCAGCACCTGACGTCGATCGAGCAGGAGGGCCTGCCGGCCGCCGAGGACCTCGAGCAGCTGCTCGGCGGGCTGACGTGGCCCCCGACCGTGGACGGTGCCGCGGTCACGGTGGAGCGCGTCGTGCTGCCGCCGGGCGTCGAGCAGGACCTGCCGGCCGACCCCGACGAGGCGCTCGCGGCGCTGCTGGCGCACCCCCAGCGGCAGGACGTCCGCCTCGCGGTGGGCGTGCTGCGCGACGGACCGGGGTGGTGCGCCGTGCGCACCCGGGCGCACGACAGCGACGACGCGGTCGGCCAGGGGCCCGACCTGGTGCCGGGACTCGTCGAGGCCGTCCGCGCGACGCTGGCCTGACCTCCCGGCCGGCCGCGGCGTCCGGGACGCTCAGTCGGCCGTGCAGGTGGGCAGGTCGTCGCCGGTGCCCGCGCCGATCGCGACCAGGGCCTCGCGCGCCTCGCGCAGCGTGGACACCTCGACGACGCGCAGCCCGTCGGGCACGTGCCCGACGACCTCGTCGCAGTTCTCCGACGGCGCCAGGAACCACGTGGCACCGTCGCGGACCGCGCCGGCCAGCTTCTGGCGGATCCCGCCGATCGGTCCCACGGCCCCGGTGACGTCGATCGTCCCCGTGCCCGCGACGACCTCGCCGTCGGCCTCGTCCTCGGGTGTCAGCAGGTCGACGAGGCCGAGCGCGAACATCGTGCCGGCGCTCGGCCCGCCGATGCCCTCGATGTTGATGCTGACGTCGATCGGCATGTCGAACGACGGGTCGACGAACACGCCGATCTGCGCACCGCCGCCCTCGCGCTCCCCCGTGACGATCGGCACGTCGACGGTGCGCGAGTGCCGGTTCACCGTGAGCGTCACGGTGTCGCCCGGGTCGACCTCCTGCAGCGCGCTCACCAGGGTCTGGTAGTCGGGCAGCGGCTCACCGTCGAGGGCCGTCAGGACGTCCCCCTCCTCGAGCTTGCCCTCGGCGTCCGTGCCCTCGACGGTGCCGGCGACGACCAGCGTCGCGGGCACCTCGTACCCGAGCTCGGTGAGCGCCGCGACGACCGCGTTCTCCTGCGACGACACCATGAGCCCGGCGTTCGACTCGTCGAGCTCCTCCTGCGAGACGTCCTGCGGGTACACGGTCTCCACGGGGCGGACCACCGAGTCCGGCGAGATCCAGCCGCCCAGCACGTTGAGCAGCCGGGCGGGGTAGCCCGGGCCGCCCACCCCCGAGATGGTGGTGAGGAGCAGCTCGCCCGTGGACGGGTAGGTCTCGGCACCGCTGACCTCGATCAGCGGGTCACCGCCCACCTCGCCGAGCACGTCCTTGGTCGGCCCCGGCCCGTTGACCGCGTACGGCGCGGGGATCACGGCCAGGATCCCGACCAGGACCGCCGCGACGAGGGTGCCGAACGACAGCACGATCGCGCGGGGCGACGGGGGTGCGGGCTCGAACTGCTCGAGGTCCGCGTCCGGGTCGAGCCGGCCACCGTCCGGCTCGGCACCGTCCGGCTCGGCACCGTCCGGCTCGGCACCGTCCGGCGCAGCGACGTCCGGCGCGGCGGCGTCGTCCGTGGCCGGGTCACCGACCTCCCGCACCTGGTCGGTGCCGTGCGGCGGTGCGGCGACCTCGGGCACGTCCTGCGGGTCGCGCGGTCCCGGGTCGTCGGCCGGACCGGTCGGCTTCTCGTCGAGCACGTGCACGATCATCCCCCACCGCGGTCGCGCCCACCCGCACCGCGCGTGTGCGCCGTGAGCGAACCGGGCGCAGCCACCGCTCGGGGTGGGCCCGTGCGCGGTTACCGTGGTGCTCCCCGGCCAGTCAGGAGGCCCGCATGAGCCCCGACGTCCCCTCCCCCGACGGACCCGACGCGACCGGTCCGCAGCAGTGGGAGCAGATGCTGCGCGCGATGCTCGGTCCCGCGGCGGACGACGCGATCCGCGAGATGCGCGCGATGGGTGTCGACCCTGCCGCGATGGCGGCCGGGTCCGGTCTGCCCACCGACCCCGTCGCGCTCCAGCAGGCGCTGGGCCAGGTGCAGCGCATGCTCGCGACGTCCGGCGACGATCCCGTGAACTGGGAGATGGCCCACGACCTGGCCCGCCAGCAGGCCGCGGCCGGTGGCGACCCCGCACTGTCGCCCGGCCGCGTCAAGGACGTCCGCGACGCGCTGTCGGTGGCCGAGCTGTGGCTGGACGCGGCGACCGACCTGCCGCCGGCCACGGGCACGGCCCATGCGTGGAGCCGTGCCGAGTGGGTCGAGGCGACGCTGCCCACGTGGCGCACGCTGACCGAGCCCGTCGCGGCGTCGCTCTCGGCCGCGCTGGCCGACGCGCTCGGGCCGGCCATCGGCGAGCTCGGCGACGGGCTGCCCGGCGGCCTGCCGCCGGGGCTGCCGCCCGGCATGGCCGACCCCGCCCAGCTGCTGCGTGGCCTGGGTTCCGCGGTCTTCGGCCTGCAGGTCGGCCAGGCCGCGGGCACCCTGGCGCGCGAGGTCTTCGGCACCACCGACATCGGCCTGCCGCTGCTCGAGCGTCCGGCCCCCGCGCTCGTCGCGGCCAACGTCGACGCCTTCGCGGAGGGGCTGGACGTCCCGGTCGAGGAGGTGCGCCTCTACCTCGCGCTCCGCGAGGCGGCGGCCAACCGGCTCTTCGCGCACGTCCCCTGGTTGCGCGCGCACCTCCTCGACGCGGTCGCCGAGTACGCCCGCGGCATCGCGATCGACGTGGAGCAGCTCGAGGACGCCGTGTCCTCGATCGACCCCAGCGACCCGGCGGCGCTGCAGGAGGCGTTGTCGGGCGGCGTGTTCGCCCCCCAGACGACGCCCGCGCAGCAGGCCGCCCTCGCCCGCCTGGAGCACGCGCTCGCGCTCGTCGAGGGCTGGGTCGACGAGGTCGCGACCACGGCCGCGACCCCGCACCTGCCGCACAGCGTGCCGCTGCGGGAGATGGTGCGCCGTCGGCGCGCCGCCGGCGGGCCCGCGGAGCAGACGTTCGCGAGCCTCGTGGGACTGGAGCTGCGACCCCGGCGGCTGCGCGACGCGGCGACCGTGTGGGCGCACCTGACCACGACGCGCGGGGCCGCGGGGCGCGACGCCGTGTGGGAGCACCCCGACCTCGTCCCGACCCCCGCCGACCTCGACGACCCCCAGGGGTACGACGCCCGTCGCCGGGCCGCGGTCGACGAGTCCGCGGACCTGGACCGCGCCCTGGCGCAGATCCTCGACGACGCGGCCGGCACGGGCGGCGCCGGGACCGACGACGCGGGCGACGAGGGGCCCCCCGGGACCTCCGGGACCCCCGCGGGCTGACCGGTCGGCGCGAGCGACCGCACGTCGTCCGGCTCAGAGGTCGTCGGCGGGCTCGTCGGTGTCGTCGACACCCGGCTCGTCCGGCTCGTCGCCCTGCTCGTGCCCGTCCCGCGTGAACGCGCACCCCTCGAGGAAGCCGCGCGCGCGCTGGGTGTGCGGGTAGGTGCTCAGCTCGGCCCAGAACGCCTCGCCGTGGCCCGGCTGCAGCAGGTGCGCCAGCTCGTGCAGCAGCACGTAGTCCAGCACCCAGCGCGGCATGCCCTGGACCCGGTCGGAGATCCGGATGGTCCCCTCGGCCGGGGTGCACGAGCCCCAGCGGCGGCCCTGGTTGGACGACCACCGGACGCTGCTCGGCACGGCACGGCCGCCGAGGTAGCGGCGGGACAGCTCCGCCGCGCGGGCGACCAGCTGGTCGTCGGACGGTCGGCGGCGGCGGTCCTGGGCGGCGAGCCGGTCCACCATGCGTCCGACCCACTCGCGCTCCTGCGCGCGCGTGAACCGCGCGGGGATCGCGACGATCGTCCGCCCGCCCTCGCGCCAGGCGCTGACGGTGCGGGCACGACGACGCGAACGCCGCACCTCGACCGTCGGTCCCGCGGCCGCCGCGTCCGGAGACGGCCCGGCGGTACCGGGGTCACGGCGTGCGGGATCGCGCGGCGTCGCCTCGCGCGATGTCGGCACCCCCGCACGCTAGCGCGCGCAGGCTGCCGTGGGGCCTCGCGACGCCCGGCTTCACCCGCTGCCGGGCAGGATGCGACCCCTGACGGGCACGCCCACGGGCACCGGCCACTACTCTGTGACCGCACGGCGGCCGTCACGGTCCCTGCCCCGGGCGCGATGCCACCGCCCGGTGAGGAGCATGAGGAGGGACCACATGGCCGACACCTGGGCGGGCGAGTTCTACTGCGTGAAGTGCAAGGAGAAGCGGGAGACGGAGGGCGACGTCGTCGTCTCCGAGTCGGGTCGCCGGATGGCCAAGGCCGTCTGCCCCGTCTGCGGCACCAAGCTCAACCGGATCCTCGGCAAGGCCTGAGAGCGCGCCCCGTCGCGGTCGACCGCGACGACCACGAGGGCACCGTCGCACGCGACGGTGCCCTCGTCGCGTCCTGACCGGTCGCGTCCTGACCGGTCGCGTCCTGACCGGTCGCGTCCTGACCGGTCCGGTAGCCCCGGGCACCGACCCTGTGGACGACGTCCGACGGGCCGGCGCGCCCGGTGCCATCGTGGCGGGGTGACCCGTCCCGCACCCCGCCCCGTGCAGCTGCGTCCGGGCCTGCGTGTGCTGCCACGGGCGGCCGACGAGGTCCAGGTGGGCACCGACCCCCGCTGGGCGGTGCGCCTGGTGGGCCTGAGCGCGGCCGAGGTGCGCGTGTGGACCGCCGTGGACGGCACGACGGACCTGACGTCGCTGCCGACGCGCGCGCGTGCCGCCGGTGCCGACCCGGTCGCCGTGGCCGCCACGGTCGACGACCTGCGGCGCGCCGGCCTGACCCGGCCGCGTCCCGACGTCGCGGGTGCCGTGCACGGGCCCGCTGCCGCGGACGCCGCCGCGTGGACACTGCTGCGCCCCGACGCCGCGGGACCCCGGGTCGTGGCCGCGCGGGCCGACGCGATCGTCGGCGTGGTCGGGCTGGGGCCGACCGGGCTGGGGGTGGCGCGTCACCTCGCGGCCGCCGGCGTCGGCACGCTGCTGCTCGACGACGAGGCGCCGGTGCGCTCGCCCGACGTCGTCGCGGGCGGGCACCGCTGGGCCGACGTCGGCACGCCCCGGCTCGTGGCCGCGACGCGCGTGCTCCGGGAGGCCACGCCCGGGACGCGGGTGACGACCGACGGTGAGCCGGACCTGGTCGTGGTCGTCGAGCAGGAGGCGGCCGACCCGTTGCGGACGGTCCGGCTGCTCGGCGAGCAGGTGACGCACCTGTCGGTGGTCCTGCGGGTCGCGGACGCATCGGTCGGTCCGCTCGTGCGGCCCGGGACGGACCCGTGCCTGCGGTGCCTCGACCTGCACCGCGCGGACGCCGACCCGGGCTGGCCCGCGGTCCTGGGGGCCGTCACCACCGGCGCACGGGACGCCGGTGAGGTGGGCGTGCTCGCCGGTGCGTGCGCGGCGCTCGCCGCCGCGCACGTCCTGGCGTTCCTGGCCGGGACGGCACCGGCGCTCAGCGGCACGACGGTCGAGATCTCCCTGCCGGACCTCGCGCACCGGGAACGTCACTGGTCGGCGCACCCCGCCTGCGGGTGCCTGACGCCCCCGGTCGCACCGGCCCCGATCGGGCCGCCCGCGGGGACATGACGGACGCCGGGTCGCGCGAGCAGCGAGCTCGCGCGACCCGGCGTGGTGGTGGGTCTGCCGGTGCCGGTCACGCGCGGTGGCGCGTCAGGCCGCCGAGGCGTCCTTGCGCGGCCGGCCGCGGCCCCGCTTGGTCGGCACGACGACACCGCCGACGAAGACCTGACCGCCCCACACGCCCCACGGCTCGGCGCGTTCCACGGCGCCGGCGAGGCAGCCCTGGATCATCGGGCACTCCCGGCACAGGGCCTTCGCCCGCTCCACGTCGGCCTGGCGCTCGGCGAACCAGAGCTCGGCGTCGTGGGAACGGCACGGGATGAGGTCGGCGACCATCCGGTCGAACTGGTCGTCGGTCGTGACGGTGCTGTCGGCGGGCCAGGGGCCGGAGCCGCCCTGGTTGACGGTGTCGAGCAGCGTGGTGAGCCGCACGATGTCCTCCTGGTGTCCTGACGAGGTGAGCTGGGGGTACCGGATCGGGCCCGCTCGCCCCGGTGGGGACCGGAGAGACGAGAAAGGCCGCGGATCCGAGATCGGACTCCGCGGCCTGCCTGGTGTGGCTGCTGCTACGGAGTCCTGGGGAACAGGTCGACGCGGGACGTCGCGGGACGCGGACGACGCTCGAGCCCGGCGACGGACGGAGCGATCCCCTGGAAGGTCCCGGCGGTGGGCGTGAGGGAACGCGCGTACGCGTGGACGGACGTCGTCATGTCGATCATGTTGCTCTCCATCAGTGCACCCACCTCCTCTCCAGGTCGGGTCCCGCCTCTTCGGCAGCACCCCGCGAACAAGGACGTGACCACCCTAGGGCGGCCCGTCCGGGCGTCACAAGCAATTAACGGAACTTCGTCCGCACGGCTCCTCCGGGACCCGCCGGGGAGTCACCGGCGACCACCCGGAGCAGGGCGTCGCCGTACTCGTGCAGCCGCGTCTGCCCCAGCCCCCGGACGTGCCGCAGGTCCTCCTGCGCGGTCGGCATGGCCGCGGCCACGGCCTCCAGCGCGACGTCGGGAAGCACCCGGAACGCCGGGACACCGCGCTCGTCGGCCACCCGGTCCCGCCACCTCCGCAGCCGGTCCAGCACCTCGGGGTCGGCAGCGGCCGACGTCCGCCGTCCTGCGCCACGGTCCTTCTCCTCGCCCGGCCACAGCCCGGCGAGGAACCGCGAGCGGGTGCGGTTGGCCCGGGACCCGGGGGTGCGTGCCGCCGCGTAGGACAGCTCGAGGTGCCGGCGG
Organism: Cellulomonas sp. KH9; assembly: GCF_900114185.1. Lineage (GTDB taxonomy): Bacteria > Actinomycetota > Actinomycetes > Actinomycetales > Cellulomonadaceae > Cellulomonas. The sequence goes on along the minus strand of NZ_FOSE01000001.1, from coordinate 1,310,997 downwards.
GCGCGCGTCACGCCGACGTAGAGCAGGCGACGCTCCTCGGACACGGCCGCCTCGGTCTGCGCCAACGAGATGGGCAGCAGACCGTCCGACAGGCCCGCCAGGAACACCGCGTCCCACTCCAGGCCCTTGGCCGCGTGCAGCGACGCGAGGGTCACACCGTCGACCGTGGGGGCGTGCTGCGCCGAGGCCCGGTCGTCGAGCTCGGCCACCAGGTCGGCGAGGGTCGCCCCGCCGCGCGCCTCCACCATGTCGTCCGCCAGGCCCACCAGCGCCTGCATGGCGTCCCACCGCTCGCGTGCCGCACCGCGCGCGGCGGGTGGCTGCGGGGACCAGCCGACGGACGTGAGGATGTCCCGGACGGTCTGCCCCAGCGGCACGTCGGGGTCGGCCGACCGCGCCCCGCCCCGCAGCAGCACCAGGGCGTCCCGCACGTCCCGCCGCGCGAAGAACCGCTCGCCGCCGCGCACCTGGTAGCCGACGCCCGCGGCCGCGAGCGCCTGCTCGAACGCCTCCGACTGCACGTTGGTGCGGTAGAGCACCGCGATCTCGCTCGCGGGGACGCCCGACGCGATCAGGCGCGCCGCGCGGGCGGCGATCCCGCTCGCCTCGGCCTCGTCGTCGTCGTACGCCGTGTAGCGGACCTGGGGACCGTCGGGCTGCTGCGCGACCAGGTGCAGGGGCACGGGGTCACCGGGCCGTCGGGTGGCCGTCAGCACCCGGTTGGCCAGGCCCACGACCTGCGGCGTCGAGCGGTAGTCCCGCACCAGCCGCACGACCCGGGTGCCGGGGTGCCTCCCGGCGAACGTGAGCAGGTGGTGCGGCGTCGCACCGGCGAACGAGTAGATGGTCTGGCTCGGGTCCCCCACGACGCACACGTCGTGACGACCGCCCAGCCACTGGTCGAGCAGGTACTGCTGGAGCGGGCTGACGTCCTGGTACTCGTCGACGACGAAGTGCCGGTACTGCGCCCGCACCTCGTCGGCCACCTCGCCGCGCTGCGCGAGCATCGCCGCGAGCAGCAGCAGCACGTCCTCGAAGTCGATGACGCCGCGCTCGGTCTTGACGTCCTCGTAGGCCGTCAGCAGCCGCGCGACCGCCTGCGCGTCCTGCCCGGCGGGTGCCGGACGCCGCACGGCGGCGGCGGCACGCTCGTAGTCCTCGGCCGTGACGAGGGACACCTTGGCCCACTCGATCTCGGCCGCGAGGTCCCGCACCGAGATGCGGTCGACCCCCACCCCGACCCGACGCCCCGCCTCGGCGACGAGCGTGGCCTTCTGCTCGACCAGGCGCGGTGGCGCACCCCCCACGACGCGGGGCCAGAAGTGCCCCAGCTGGCGCAGCGCGGCGGCGTGGAAGGTGCGCGCCTGGACGCCGCTCGCCCCCAGGTCCCGCAGCCGGACCCGCATCTCGCCGGCCGCCCGCGCGGTGAAGGTGACGGCCAGCACCGAGGCGGGCCGGTACACACCGGTGCGCACGCCGTAGGCGATGCGGTGCGTGAGCGCACGGGTCTTGCCCGTGCCGGCGCCGGCGAGGACGCAGACGGGACCCGTCAGAGCGGTCGCGACGGCGCGCTGCTCGGGGTCGAGCGCGTCGAGGAGGGAGTCGGCGGACATCGGGTCCAGTCTCCCAGCACCCGCCGACACGCCGTGCGAGGATCTGTGGACGAGACGGACGGCGAGCACTGCGAGGAGCCATGACGACCCCCACCCCGGCACCGGGCACCGTGACGATGTACTCGACCACGTGGTGCGGCTACTGCCACCGCCTGCGCACGCAGCTCGACTCCGCGGGCATCGCGTACGACGTCGTCGACATCGAGCAGCAGCCGGACGCCGCGCGGCTCGTGGAGGAGATCAACGGCGGGAACCAGACGGTGCCGACCGTGGTGTTCCCCGACGGGTCGGCCGCGACCAACCCGTCCCTCGCGCAGGTCCGCGAGCGCCTCGGGGTCTGAGGCCCCGCACTCACCCGGGCAACGGGCCGCCCCACCACTGCTCGACCAGGGCACGGGCGATGGACGCCCCGCCCGGCAGCAGCACGTCCCCGGAGGCCACCGCGGCCGTCAGCTCGTCGCGCGTGAACCAGCGCGCGTCGGCCATCTCGACCCCGTCGACGTGGACGGCGGTGCTGGTCGCCCGCGCCCGGAAGCCGAGCATCAGCGAGGCGGGGAACGGCCACGGCTGGCTCCCGGCGTAGACGACCTCGTCGACGACGACGCCCGTCTCCTCGTGGACCTCGCGTCGCACGGCCTGCTCGGCCGACTCCCCCGCCTCGACGAACCCCGCGAGCGTCGACCAGCGGCCGGCCGGCCAGGCGGCGGCGTGCCCGAGCAGCAGGCGGTCGTCCGCGTCGACGACCGCCATGATGACGGCGGGGTCGGTGCGCGGGTAGTGCTCCGAGCCGTCCACGTCGCACACGCGGGACCAGCCCGCCTGCGCCACCCGCGTCGGGGCGCCGCACCGTGGGCACCGCGGGTGCCGGTCGTGCCACGCGTCGAGGGCGACCGCGGCCGTCGCCAGCCCCGCGTCGTGGGCGTCGAGCGAGGCCCCGACGGTCCGCAGCGACCCCCAGCCGTCGCGCACCACCGGACCGTCGGGCAGGTGCACCAGGACGTCCGCCGGCTCGCCCCCCGTGCTCAGCGGGTGGCGGTCCCGCAGCCGCAGGGCGAGCACGCGCGAGCCGTCGTCCTCGGCGCCCAGCAGCAGCCAGCGGTCGACCGGGGGCGACGCGGCGTCCCCCGACGACGGGCCGCCCGCGGCGTACAGCCGGACGGCGTCCGCGGGCGTGAGCCAGCGCACGGCACCCGCAGCCGTCAGCAGCAGTCCGCCGTCACGCACGGCCAGCACCCGCGTGCGGGGGTCCGCGAGCGCGGCGGGCAGCACGTCCGGCCGGTCCCGCAGCAGGGCGGCGCGATCCACGGAGGCCCGGGCGAGCGGGAGGTCGGCGAGCACGTCAGGGGTCACCCCGCCACGCTAACCGCCCGGGCCGGGTCGCCGCGGTCCGGTGGTCGGCGGGTGGGTCCGTCCGCGGGCCGGGAGGGTCCCGGGCTCGGGGGACGGCGGGCGCGCGCACGGGGACGGGCCCGGACGAACCGGGCGCCAACACGCCGCGCGGGACGGGCGGGCGGGGGCGTGCGGGGACCTACGCTTGCGGACGTGACCCGTTCGCCGCTCGCACTCGCCGCACTCGCGACCGTCGCCGTCCCCGGTCTGGACGCCTACGACGTGCGGCGTCCCCTGCACCCGGGCTCGGACTTCGACGTCGCCGTGGTCGTGGACTCGGTGCGGCAGCGCTGGGTCGTGCGCGCCCCGCAGCACCCCGCCGCGGGTGCCGCGCTCGAGGCCGAGGTCGCCCTGCTCGAGGCGCTCGGCCCCTACGCCGACGACGGTCGTCTGCCCTTCGCGGTGCCGCGGCCCGCGGGGTTCGCGCACCTGCCCGAGGGCGGCCGCGCCAGCGTCCACCGGGAGGTGCCGGGCCGTCCGCTGGAGCTCGAGCGGCTGCGCCCCGGACCCGGCCTGGCCGCCGCCGTGGGACGGGCGGTCGCCGCGGTGCACGAGCTGCCGACGTCCGTGGTCGAGAACGCGGGCCTGCCCGTGTACGACGCCGCCGGGTACCGCGAGCGGCGCCAGGCCGAGGTGGACGAGGCGGCCCGCACGGGGCTCGTCCCGCCGGTGCTGCTGCGCCGCTGGGAGGAGATGCTCGAGGACGTCGCCATGTGGCGGTTCCGCCCGACGGTGGTGCACGGCGACCTGTCGAGCACCCACGTCCTGGTCGCCGACGGCGCGGTCGCCGGTGTGCTCGACTGGGGCTCCACGATGGTCGCGGACCCGGCCGACGACCTGTCCTGGTTGCTCGTCGCCGCACCGCAGGACGCGGTCGACGCGATCCTCGAGGCCTACCTGCTGCGCCGGACCGAGCTGACGGACCCGCACCTGGCCGACCGCGCGCTGCTCGCCGGCGAGCTGGCGCTGGCCCGGTGGCTGCTCCACGGCGTGCGCACGCAGCGCCAGGACGTCGTCGACGACGCGGTGCAGATGCTGCACGACCTCGAGGAGCACACCCGCGTCGACGAGGCCGCCGGGGCGTACTGAGCCTGCGGCTCCGGCGACACGGTCAGGGCCGCGGACCGCGGCGTGCACCGGTGCCCGACCCGTCGCGCACCGCCGCACGGGAGCCGCCCACCGCGGCGGGACCGTCCGGTGCCGCCGCGGCGAGCAGCCGCGCGACGTCCTCGGGGCCGGGCAGCGCGTCCGGGACCACGGTGACCCCGGCGCCGACGTAGCAGAAGGCCGCCCGCACCAGCTCGGGGTCGGTCCCGGTGAGCCGGGCCCACGCGATCCGGTAGACGGCGAGCTGCAGGTCGCGGGACGCGCGCGCCGCCGTGTCGCGCGGGGGTGCGCCGGTCTTCCAGTCGACGACGACCACGGCGCCCGGGACGTCCGGGCGGTCGGGGTCGGCGAAGACCGCGTCGATGCGCGAGCGCAGCACGTAGCCGCCGACGGTGGTCTCCACGTCGACCTCGACCGCCAGCGGGGAGCGGTGCGCCCACGGTGTGCGCAGGAAGGCGGCGCGCAGCTCGGCCTGGTCGGGGTCGCCCGGCAGGACGTCGTCGTCGGCGCCCGGCAGGTCGTCGACGTCGACGAGCGTGGCCCTGCCGTACCAGGACTCGACCCAGGCGTGGAACGCGGTGCCGCGGCGGGCCTGCGGCGACGGCTCGCGCGGCACCGGACGCCGCAGCCCCAGCGCGAACTGCTCCGGCTGCGCATCGAGCCGCACGAGCGACGAGGCGGACAGGTGGGCCGGCAGCGCGACGCGGGCGTCCCCGCGGCGGCGGGCCGCCTGCTCCGCGAGCAGCCGGTCCGCGAGCGCGTCCCAGTCCTCGGCACCGGCGTCCTCGCGGCCGACCCCGGCGGCGTCGGCCACGTCGGCGGCGTCGGCACGCTCGTTCGTGCCGCCCTCGGGGAGGCCGCGGTCCGGCGTGCGCGGTGCGGGCACGTCGCCCACGTCTGGTGCCGGCACCGCCGCGAGCGCGGCGCGGACCGCGTCGGCTGCCGCGCTCACCGCGTCACGCCGGGGCGCGGCGCCGTCCACGGCGAACGGGTCGGCGGGCCAGGTGGCTGCCGGCGTCAGCGCCGCCCGCGGGTTCGCGGCACCCGGCTCGGGCTCGTCGGCGCGGGCGACGACGTCCACGAGGCCCGCGTCGACCAGGTCGGTGAGGAACGGCGACAGCCGTCGGGCCGCCTTCGGGTCCCCCCAGTACGCCGCGGAGAGCAGCAGGTCCTCGCGGGCCCGGGTGACCGCGACGTACGCGAGCCGGCGCTCCTCGGCGACCTGGTGGTCGCCGGCGTCCAGCCGCAGCTGCTCGACGCGGTCGGCGAGCTCCTTGGGTGACTCCGCTCCCGCGCACGCCAGGAGCGGCAGCTCGTCGGCGTCGCCCCGCAGCGGGTACGGGAGCACCCCCAGGCCCGTCAGCCACGCGGAGTCCTTGGGCCCGTCCTTGCCGAGCATCGCGGTGGCGGGCAGCCCACCGTCGACCATGCCCGCGACGGCCACGGCGTCCCACTCCAGGCCCTTCGCCGCGTGCACCGTCATCACCTGCACCGCGTCGGGATCCGGCTCGGTGACGGGCAGCTCGAGGCCGTCCTCGCGGGCGTCCGCCGCCTCGAGCCACGCCAGGAACGCCCCCAGGGTGGGGCGGTCCGCGCCGCGGGCGAACTCCGCGGCCACGTCCGCGAACGCGTCCAGGTGGGCGCGCGCCCGGCCCGGCGTGACGTCGGCACGCGCCTGGACCTCGATGTCCAGGCCGAACAGCCGCTCGGCCTCCCCCACCAGCTCGGGCAGCGAGAGCCCCTGCTGCGCGCGGACGGCGCGCAGCACCCCGGCGAGCTCGGCGAGCCGGTGGCGCCCCGCCGCGCTGAGCTCGCGGCCCGCGGGGCTGCGCCAGCCGGGCGGGGGCGGGTCGTCCACCGCGTCGACGAGGCTGCGCTCGTCGACGACGTCGGCCTGCACCCCGGCCACCCGCGCACCGGCCGGCCGGGCCCCCTGCCGCGCCCAGTCCCCCAGGGCGTGCAGGTCCGCGGCGCCGAGCCGGGTGCGGGCACCGGTGAGCAGGCGCACGACCGCATCGCCCCGCGTCGGGTCGTGCGCCGCCTGCAGCACCGCGACCAGGTCGACGACCTCGGGGGTCGCCAGCAGCCCACCCAGCCCGACGACCTCGACCGGCAGCCCGGCGGCCCGCAGGGCGCGCCGCACGGGCTCGAACTGCGAGCGCTTGCGGCACAGCACCGCAGCGGTCCGCCGGCCGCCCGGCGCGTGCCCCGGGCGCCACCGCCGGCCCACCCAGGCGGCGACGGCCTCGGCCTCGTCCTCGACCGTGCTCGCGACGACCGCCTGCACGGTCCCCTGCCCGGCACCCGGCCGCGGGGCGAGCCGCGGCACCTCGACGCGGGCCGCGCCGGTGCGCAGCGGCGCGGCGACGTGGTTGGCGGCGTCGAGCACTGCGACGTCGTTGCGCCACGACGTGGACAGCTGCGCCACGTCGGCGGGGCGTCGGGCCTGCGTGCCGTCCGGCGCCGTGACCACCACCGGGAACGCCGCGGGGAACCGCGCCAGGCCGCCGGGGCTGGCACCGCGCCAGCCGTAGATGGACTGGTGCGGGTCCCCGACGGCCGTGACCGGGTGACCGCCGGAGAACAGCGCCTGCAGCAGCACGAGCTGCGCGTACGACGTGTCCTGGTACTCGTCGAGCAGCACGACACGGAACCGGTCGCGCTCGCCCGCCCCGACCTCCGGCACGTCACGCGCGATCCGGGCGGCCAGCGCCACCTGGTCACCGAAGTCGAGGCTGTCGGCGGCCCGCTTGCGGGCGCGGTAGTCGGCCACCAGGTCGAGGACCCGGGCCCGTTCGCCCAGGGACGCCACGAGGTCACGGACCCGGGCGTACGGTGCGCGCGGCGGTGTGCCGGCCGGGGTGGCCTGCAGGTCCGCGATGATCGCCTCGATCCCCTGCCGCGCACCGGCGGGGTCCAGCAGGTGCTCGTCGAGCGCCCCCGACAGGGACAGGACCGCCTCGACGACCGTCGACGTGGCCGCCGACGTCTCCAGGTCGCCCGCCCACGACTCGACCACCTGCGAGGCGAGCTGCCACTGCGCGGCCTCGCCCAGCAGCCGCGCCCCGGGCTCCACGCCCAGGCGCAGCGCGTGGTCCGAGACGAGCGAGGCCGCGTACGCGTGGTACGTCGAGACATGGGGCCGGGCGAGCTCGTCGACGACGCCGACGCCCGTCGGCAGCTCGACGCCCTCGGCCGCCGCCGACCGGGCCAGGGCGCGGAGCCGCCGCCGCACCCGCTCCGACAGCTCGCCGGCCGCCTTGCGCGTGAAGGTCAGTCCCAGCACCTGCTCGGGTGCCACGAGCCCGTTGGCGACCAGCCACACGACGCGCGCCGCCATCGTCTCGGTCTTGCCGGACCCGGCACCCGCGACGACGAGCGACGGGAGCAGCGGCGCCTCGATGACGGCCCGCTGCTCCTCGGTGGGGGGATGCTGCCCCACGAGCCGGGCGATCTGCAGCGCGGACAGGCGCGTCGCCGCCGGCGCGACGTCCGTGCTCATGCCACCACCTGCCCGCCCTCGCCGCGCAGCGGGCACGAACGTCGCACCGGGCAGCGGTCGCACAGCTCGTTGGCCCGGGCCTCGAAGCTCGAGGCAGCCATCCGCCCGGCGACCTCGTCGACGAGCTCGCGGGCCCAGACGGGTCCGTCGTCCGGTGCGCCCAGGCCCTCCTGCCGGCGCTGCGTCGGTGCGCCCGAGCCCTGCGCGAGGTGCACGAGCCGGGCCCCGACGCTGCGGGTGCCCGGCTCGAGCCCGGGCACCGCCCCCTCGTCCACGGCGAGCTGGTACGCGCCGAGCTGCGCGTGCTCCGCCGCCTGGGCGAGCGTCGGGACGCGCGACCCGGTCTTGAGGTCGACGACCTCGACGACGGCGCCCGCCTCGTCCCCCCGGGTCACGGCACGCTCCACGCGGTCCACCGACCCGCGCACCACGGCGCGGTCGGTCTCGAGCGAGAACGGCGCCTCGACCAGCAGGGGCTCGCCGGCGTCCCGCAGGTACGCGGCGAGCCGCACCAGCATCGCGTCGGCCCGGCGCCGGGCGGCCACCGCCGGCCAGCCCTCGCCGAGGCCCAGCTCGTCCCACCGCCGGTCCAGCTCCGCGCGCAGCGTCGGCAGGTCGGCCGTCGGGTGCTCCTGGGCGATCGCGTGCACGAGCGTGCCGAGCGACTGCTGGGCGGACGACGCCGGGGTGCCCCCGGCCGTCTCCAGCGCCCACCGCAGCGCGCAGCGCTGGGCCGTCTCGAGGCGCGACGGCGAGACGGGGACCTTGACGTCGGCCGGCCACAGCGGCGCGTCGCTGGAGGGCTCCGCCAGCCCGAACCACGTCGCGGGGTCCGCCCCGGGCACGCCGTGCGCCGCCAGGCGGGCCAGCGTCCGGGCGGCGTCCGGGTCGGGACGCCCGGCGGCGGCCGTGCGCTCCAGGGTCGCCCGCAGGCGCGCGACCAGCCCGCGCAGGTCGAGCGGCGCGGGCGCGCTGGTGCGCCGCGGGTCGGGGCCGTCGTCGTCGGACCCGGGCTGCACCAGGTCGACGAACGGCGACGGTGTCGCGTCCTGGTCGTCGACGGCGGTGACCAGCAGGTGGGTGCGGGCGCGCGAGCAGGCGAGCGCGAACGCGCGCAGCTCGTCCGCCAGGACGGCGGCCCGCGCCTCGCGCGCCGCCTCCTGCCCCGCGGCGCCGCCCGCCTGCCGTCCGTCCAGCAGGTCGACCAGCGCCTGCGCCCCCAGCATGGAGTCGCGCAGCCGCAGGTCGGGCCAGACGCCCTCCTGCACGCCCACCACCGCGACGACCTCCCACGACCCGCCCGCCGCACCGGCCGGCGTCAGCACGCTGACCCCGGCCGCGCGCGACGCCGGTGCCAGGGAGTCCGCGGGCAGGTCCTGCGCCAGCACCCAGTCGACGAACGCGAGCGGCGTCGCCTGCGGCATGCGCTCGACGAACGTCTCGGCCGCCCGGAACAGCGCCAGGACGGCGTCGAGGTCACGGTCCGCCCGCTCCCCGCCGGACCCGCCCGCGAGCGCGGCACGCCGCCAGGGGTCGGCCAGCCCGGCCCGGTCCCACACCGCCCACAGGACGGCCTGGACGTCCGCCCCGGGCTGCGCGGCCGCGTCCCGGCCCGCCTGCAGCACCGCGGCCAGACGCTGCACCGGACGCCCGACGTGCGGCTCCAGGGTCGCGGCCCGGTCCGGCGCGGCCAGCGCCTCCACGAGCAGCAGGTCGCTCGACCGGCCGCCGCCGCCCGCCAGCTCCTCCGCGCGCAGCGCGCGACGCACACGGCGCAGCCCGACGGCGTCGAGCCCACCCAGCGGTGAGCACGCCAGCCGGGCGGCCGTCTCCGCGTCGAGGTCCTCCGGCCGCAGCGCGACCCGCAGCGCGTCGAGCAACGGGCGCACCGCCGGCTCGTCACGCAGCGGCACGTCGCTGCCCACCACCCGGACCGGTACGCCCGCCTGGGCCAGCGCGCGCCGGACCGCCGTGACGCGACTGCCGGCCCGCGCCAGCACCGCCATGCCGTCCCAGGGGATGCCGTCCTGCAGGTGCGCGCGCCGCAGCCGGTGCGCCACCCACGCGGCCTCCTGCGCCGCGCTGGGCAGCACGGCGACGCGCGGCTCCGGTCCGGCGGCCCGGTCGGCGGGCACGTCGGCCCGGCGGTGGGCGACGGTGCCGGACGCCGCGACCCGCTGCGTGATCCGCTCGGTGACCTCGCGCAGGGGGGCGGTCTGGCGCCAGACCGTCCGCAGCACGACGTGCTCCGCCGCGAGCTCACCGGCCCCGGCCGCGGCGGCCCGGGCGACGAGCGCGGGCTGCGCCCCGCGGAAGGTCTGCACCGCGACGTCCGGGTCGCCCAGCAGCAGCAGACGGGCGCCGCCGTCGGCGAACGCGCGCAGGAGCCGCGCGGTCGCGGCCGTGCTCTCCTGGTGGTCGTCCACCACGACCAGGCTGCGCCGCGGGCACGGGACCCCGGGCACGTCGTCGTCCCAGCGCCGCAGGGCCGCCACCGCCGCGTCGACGACGACGGCCGGGTCCAGGCGCTCCCCGGCGTCCGGCGTCGACGTGGCGAGCGCCATCACGTCGAGGTACTCCTCGTACACCCGGGCGGCGGCCACCCACGCCGGGCGGTCCTCGCGCCGCCCGAGCGCGGCCAGGTCACCCGGTGCCAGCCCGCGCTCGGCCGCACGCATGAGCAGGTCCCGCAGCTCGTCACGGAAGGCACGGGTGCCCAGCGCCGCCTCCGGCACGCCCGGCGGCCACACGGGCCCGGGCACCTCCCCCGACGCGTGGCCCGCGAGCAGCTCGGCGAGCGCGACGTCCTGCTCCGGGCCCGAGACCAGCACCGGCGCAGGCTCACCCAGGGCGCCCGCGCGTGCCCGCAGCACGGCGAAGGCGACGGCGGCGGGCGTCTGCACCAGCGGCCGCCCGGCGGTGCGTCCCAGCCGCACCGCGAGCCGGTCGCGCAGGTCGCCCGCAGCACGGCGGCTCGCGGCCAGCACCAGGACGTCGTCCGGTGCCGTGCCCGCGTCCACGGCAGCGGCGGCCGCCTCCAGCGCGAGCGTCGTGCGGCCCGTCCCCGGCGCACCCGTCACCAGCAGCACGCGGTCGGCGCCCGCGGCCACCCGCTCCACCACCTCGCGCTGACGGTCGTCCAGCACGGGTCGCGCACCGGCACCCAGCGCGGCGTGCCGGACCAGGGGTGCGGCCACGAGCCGGGTGGTGGGTGCCGTCGTCACGGGCCCGATCACACCACGCCGCACCGACAGCCGGGACCGGGCACGCCGCCGGCGGGACGCCCGCTCCCGGGGTCCGGGCCGTGACGCCTGCCCGCAACACGCCGTCGCTACGATCGCCTGATGACCAGCGCCCAGGACTCAGCCGGTCCGCGTGCACGCGGACCGCGGATGGCGCGCGCCGAGCGCCGGTCCCAGCTCCTCGCGATCGCGCTCGACCTGTTCGCCACGGAGGGGTTCCACCACGTCTCGATGGACGACATCGCCGACCGTGCGGAGGTCAGCAAGCCGGTCCTGTACCGGCACTTCCCGTCCAAGCTGGACCTCTACCTCGCCGTCGTGGACGAGCAGGGCACGGCACTGCTCGCGGCCGTGGAGCAGGCCGTCGCGCCGATCGAGGCGGGCCCCGTGGGGCGCGGGGAGGGGCGTGCGGTCGTGGCCGCCGTGGTCGCGGCGTACGTCGAGTTCGTCCAGGTCGCCGGCGAGTCCTCCACGCTCCTGTTCGAGTCCGACGTCACGCACGACTCGCAGGTGCGCGGCCGGGTGGAGCACGCGTCGGCCGAGGCGACCCGGCGCATCGCGGACGTGCTGGCGGCCGTGACCGGACGCGACCGCGCCGACGCCGACGTGCTCGCCGCGGCACTGGTCGCCACCGCGCAGGGCGCGGCCACCTACTGGCTGCGCCACGGCGACGGTGGCAGCGCGCAGCGGGTCGTCGACCTGGTGTCGGACCTGCAGTGGCGAGGACTGGCCGGTCTCGTCCGTCCCGACTACCCGTACGAGGACGCCTAGGATCGTGACGACCGCCCGGCGACGCCGGGACCCGTCCGATGAGGAGTGCCCGTGGAGATCACGATCGGCGTGCAGCACCTGTCGCGCGAGCTGACGCTCGAGTCCGACCAGACGGCGGACGAGATCGCCGCGGCCGTCCGGGCCGCGCTCGACGGCACGGCGGCGACGCTCGAGCTGACGGACGTCCGCGGACGTCGCGTCATCGTGCCCACCGCCGTCCTCGGCTTCGTCGAGATCGGTGCGGAGGCCAAGGGCCGCGTGGGCTTCGGCACGATCTGAGCCGTCCACCCGGCGCCCGGCTGCGGCCGGGTGCCGGGTGCGTCCGGACCCCGCACCCGCCGCGCGGCGGCGGATCAGGCGGTCAGGTGCAGCCGCGACATCCGGCGCGTGTGCTCGGCCGTCAGCTCGTTGAGCACGAGGGCCGGGATCTGCGCCCGCTCCTGCGACCCGGCTCCCGCACCAGCACCAGCACCCGCACCCGCACCCGCACGGTCGAGGGCCCGCGCGACCTCGGGCCGCTGCGCCAGCCGCTGGACCACGCCGAGCGCCTCGCCGACGAGGCGGCGGCCCCACAGCGCCAGCCGCGAGGACAGGACGGCGTCGTCCGCACAGACCTCGTCCAGCTCGCGCACGGCCAGCTCGGTGCGCGCCGCGTCGTCGAGCACCTCGGCCACCAGCCGCGCCGAGTCGGGGTCCAGACCGCGGGCCACGAGCCGGCAGAAGTCGTCCGCGACGCCGTACCCGACGTACGTCTTGAGCAGCCGCTCGGCCCACGTGCTCGCCGGAGTGCGGGCGTCGAAGTCGTCGAGCATCCCGTCGAACCGCCCGAACGCCGCCGGCGCGTCGCCGCCGAGCTCGTCGATCCGCGCCAGGACACGGTCCCGCCGCTCGACGCACCGGGCGGCCTGCCGGGAGAAGGCCAGGGCCTGCTCGGGCCCCGGCGCCTGCCGGGCGTCGTCGGCGAGCCGCTCGAACGCCTGGTGCTCGACGCTCGCGACGAGGCCCAGGACCTCGACGGCGTCGGCGGCGTCCGCGGTGCGCGCGGCCGCGGCGTCCTTCCCGGCGCGGTTGGCGGACCGGTCGTCGGCGCCCGCCTGGCCTGGGGTGAGGGCACGGGCGTTGCCGGCGCTGGTCGTCATGCCGCGATCGTAACGCCGCCGGACGCGCCGGTCGGGGCAGCAGCCGGGGCACCGGGACGGACGTCCGATAGACTGACTGTGTACAACCCCGTACATCGGTTGCCCGTTCGTCTCGGTTTCCCGGTCCGGCCCGCGCCGCGACCCTCCCCGCCCGACGCGCACCGGCCCGCCTGCCCGCCGGGCTCTCCCGCCCGCGGACGTGCCGGCAGGGTGCGCCGCGCGGGGCGACTTCTACGATCGGCTGCCGGCCAACCCGCGTGGCGCAGCCCGCTGTCGCCCGGGGCGGACGAGCGCGCGACGCGCCGCCGGCCCCCCGGCCCGCACCGTGAGCCGCCACCCTGGCAGTGAAGAGCCGCCCGTGACCACCGACCAGACCGTCGACCAGGAGCAGCGCAGCGACGCCTCCGTCGACTCCCCCACCACCCCCGACGCCGTGACCGAGGTCCGCACCGCGGCCGACGCCGTGCCGACCGAGTCGCCGACCGGCTCCCGTCGCGCCGCCTCGGTGCAGGCGGTCGACGCCTCGTTCGCCGACTTCGACGTGCGCCCCGAGATCGTCGCGGCCCTCGCCGCGGCCGGCATCTCCCAGCCGTTCCCCATCCAGGCCATGACCCTGCCGGTCGCCCTGGCAGGCCACGACATCATCGGCCAGGCCAAGACCGGCACCGGCAAGACCCTCGGCTTCGGCGTCCCGCTGCTGCACCGCGTGGTCGCACCCGGTGAGGACGGCTACGACCGGCTGCCCGCCCCGGGCGAGCCGCAGGCGCTCGTCGTCGTGCCCACCCGTGAGCTCGCCGTGCAGGTCGCGGGCGACCTCGCGATGGCGTCCACCGGCCGCAAGGTCCGCATCGTGCAGGTCTACGGCGGGCGCGCGTACGAGCCGCAGGTCGAGGCCCTGCAGCGCGGCGCGGACGTCGTCGTCGGCACGCCCGGCCGCATGATCGACCTGCTGAACCAGCGGCACCTGCGGCTGAAGCACGCGACGGAGGTCGTGCTCGACGAGGCCGACGAGATGCTCGACCTGGGCTTCCTGCCCGACGTCGAGAAGCTGCTCGCCGCCACGCCGCCCAACCGCCACACCATGCTGTTCTCCGCGACCATGCCGGGCGCCGTCGTCGCCATGGCGCGGCGCTACATGTCGCAGCCCACGCACATCCGCGCGTCCGCGCCGGACGACGAGGGCCAGACGGTCAAGAACATCAAGCAGGTCGCGTACCGCGCGCACGCGCTCGACAAGGTCGAGCTCCTCGCGCGGATCCTGCAGGCCAACGGCCGCGGCCTGACGATCGTGTTCGCGCGCACCAAGCGCACCGCGGCCAAGGTCGCCGACGAGCTCGTCGACCGCGGGTTCGCGGCCGGAGCCCTGCACGGCGACCTCGGCCAGGGCGCCCGCGAGCAGGCGCTGCGCGCGTTCCGCCACGGCAAGGTCGACGTGCTCGTCGCGACCGACGTCGCCGCGCGCGGCATCGACGTCGAGGACGTCACGCACGTCATCAACTACCAGTGCCCCGAGGACGAGAAGACGTACCTGCACCGCACCGGCCGCACCGGCCGCGCGGGCAACAAGGGCACGGCCGTGACGTTCGTCGACTGGGACGACCTGCCGCGCTGGGGCCTCATCGACAAGTCCCTGGGCCTCGGTATCCCCGCCCCGGTCGAGACGTACTCGTCGTCGGAGCACGTCTACACGGACCTCGACATCCCGAAGGGCGTCACGGGCCGGCTGCCGAAGTCGCAGCAGACCCGCGCGGGCCTGGGCGCCGAGGTGCTCGAGGACCTCGGCGAGACCGGCAAGCGGGGCGGCGGTGCACGGCCCGCGCGTGCGGAGGACGGTCGCTCCGGCCGCCGCGAGGGCAGCCGTGACGGCGCGCGCGACGGTGAGCGTGCCGGCGGTCGCGGCGCGGCCCGCCCGGCGGAGCGCACCCGTGAGGGTGACACCGAGGGCGGCTCCCGCCGCCGTCGGGGCGGCCGCGGCCGCAGCGACGCCGAGGGCGCACCCGCGGACGCGCGTGCCTCCGAGCCGACGGCCGAGCGTCCCGCTGCCGACGCCGCGGCACCGCGCCCGGCAGCCGACGGTGCCACCGGCCCGGACGCCGGCGAGTCCGGCGGACCGCGCCGGCGCCGGCGCCGTCGCTCGCGCGGCGGGTCCGCCGGTGCGTCGACGGACGCCGGCTCGCCGGCCCCGACCGACGCCTGACCCCTGCACGTCCGTCCGGCCCCCTCACCCTGCGGTGAGGGGGCCGGACGCGTCGGAGGCCCCGACGCACAGGGACCGGACGTGTCGGACGGGACGCGTCCGACCTGGCGCGTCCGACCTGGCGCGTCAGACCTGGCGCGTCAGACCTGGCGCGTCAGACCTGGCGCGCGAACGTCAGCACGGCGTCCGCGAGCAGCTGCACCGCGATCGCGGCGAGCAGCAGACCGGCGATCCGGCTGACGAGCATCGTCCCGGAGTCCTTGAGGACCCGGTGGATCACGCCGGCGAACCGCATGGACAGCCACAGGCACAGGTGCACGAGCACCACGCCCAGCGCCAGCGCGACCCAGTCGGTGGGCTCCGTCGACTGCTGGACGAACACCATGGTCGCGACGATCGCGCCCGGGCCGGCGAGCAGCGGCGTGCCGAGCGGCACCAGGGCGACGTTGCCCTGGGTGCCCTCGTACCCCTCGTTGCTGTCCATCTTCCCGGTCAGCAGCTCCATCGCGACCAGCAGGAGCAGCAGACCACCGGCGCCCTGCAGCGCCTCGACCGACACGTGCAGGTAGTTGAGCAGCGACTGGCCGAACAGCGCGAAGCCGACGATGACCCCGAACGCGACGAGGATCGCCTGACGCGCCGCCCGCGTCCGCTGCTGACGGGTCATGGACCCGGTGAGCGCGAGGAAGATCGGCACGGTCCCGGGCGGGTCCATGATGACGAACAGGGTGACGAACACCGAGGTGAACAGCTGGATGTCGAGCACGCCGCTCACGCGGTCACCACCTCCGTCGTCCCCTGCCGGACGATCTCGTCCAGCACCTGCGGCTCGGTGAGGTTCTCTCCCAGCCGGTTGACCTTGCCCGTGCCGTGGTAGTCGCTCGAGCCCGTGACCAGCAGCCCGAGCCGCTCGGCGATCGCGAGCAGCCGCTCGCGCTGCGGCGGCGAGTGGTCGCGGTGGAAGACCTCGACGCCCGCCAGGCCGGCCTCGGCGAGCTCGTCGAACACGCGGTCGGGCACGATGCGTCCGCGCGCGTCGGCGGCCGGGTGCGCGAACACGGGGACGCCGCCCGACGCACGGATCGCCGCGACCGCGTCCGGGGCCTCGGGTGCGTAGTGGTCGACGTGGTAGGGCCCGCCGGACGCCAGCAGGTGCGCGAAGGCGGCGTCCCGGTCGGGCACGACGCCCCGGGCGACCAGGGCGTCGGCGATGTGCGGGCGGCCGACGGCCACGGCGTCACGCGCCTGGTCCAGCACGTCCTGCCAGGTGAGGGGGACGTCCCGTGCCAGTCGCTCCACGATGCGCTGCGCGCGGTGCAGCCGCGAGTCGCGGGCACGCGCGAGCTCGTCGGCCAACGCGGGATGCTCCGGGTCCTGCAGGTAGGACAGCAGGTGCACGCTGACGCCGCGGGACCGGGCCGACACCTCGGTGCCCCGCACGAGCGCGACACCGACGTCCCGCGCGGCGGCCGCCGCCTCGTCCCAGCCGTCCGTCGTGTCGTGGTCGGTGAGCGCGACGACGTCCACGCCGACGTCCCGAGCGGCGGTGACGAGCTCCGCGGGGGTCTGCGTGCCGTCCGACGCCCGGGAGTGCGTGTGGAGGTCGATGCGCACCGGCCCAACGCTAGCCCCTCGCACCCGGGACCCCGCGCCGGCGGTGGGCGGTGCGAGACTGGGAGGGTGTGCACCGACCAGCATCCCGAGAACCTCACGTCCGAGACGCTCACGCCGGCCGCCGGGGAGCAGCCGCTCGAGGAGCGCGGCTCCAACCGGTCGCACCGGCCGCAGTCACGCCGCTTCGTCGAGTTCGTGACCTCCGGCTGGGGCGAGCGACCGGCGTCGACGGCCACCCGTGCGCCCGTCGCCGACATGACCGCCGCCCGGCGCAGCGCGCTGTCCGCGCAGTTCCCCGGGGTCCGGCTGGTCGTCCCGGCCGGGTCCTTCGAGGTGCGGTCGAACGACACCGACTTCCGGTTCCGCCCGCACTCGGCCTTCGCCCACCTCACCGGGCTGGGCACCGAGCAGGAGCCCGACGCCGTGCTGGTGCTGCACCCCGTGCCGGACGGCACCGGCGACGACGGCAGCGCGCACCGCGCCGTGCTCCACATGAACCCGCTGGCCGGCCGCGACACCCCCGAGTTCTTCTCCGACGCCCGGTACGGCGAGTTCTGGGTGGGCGCACGGCCCACGCTCGACGAGATCGCCACGACCACCGGCATCGCGACGGCCCACCTCGACGACCTGCGCGACGCGCTGGCCAAGGACGTGGGCGCAGGCGGGGTGCAGGTCCTGGTGGTGCCCGAGGCCGACGTGGCGGTCGAGGAGGTCGTCGCGCAGATCCGCGGCGAGGCCGTGGGCGAGGCCGACGCGCGGCTCGCGGAGGCGCTCTCGGAGCTGCGGCTCCTGAAGGACGCGTACGAGGTCGAGCAGATGCGACTGGCGGTCGACGCGACGGTCGCGGGCTTCGAGAAGGTCGTGCGCGCGCTGCCGCGGGCCGTCGCGCACCGCCGCGGCGAGCGCGTCATCGAGGGCACGTTCCTGGGGCACGCCCGCGAGGAGGGCAACGACGTCGGCTACACGACCATCGCCGCCGCCGGCGACCACGCGACGACGCTGCACTGGACCGACAACGACGGCCGGGTACGCCCGGGCGAGCTCGTCCTCGTCGACGCCGGCGTGGAGGTCGACTCGCTCTACACCGCGGACGTCACCCGCACGCTGCCCGTGGACGGCACGTTCACCGACGTGCAGCGCCGCGTCTACCAGGCCGTGCTCGACGCCGCCGACGCCGGGTTCGAGGCCGCGGTGCCGGGAGCACGGTTCCGCGACGTGCACGACGCCGCCATGCGCGTGCTGGCCGCGCGGCTCGAGGAGTGGGGGCTGCTGCCCGTCAGCGCCGAGGAGTCCCTCGACCCCGACAACCAGCACCACCGCCGCTGGATGGTCCACGGCACGTCGCACCACCTGGGCCTGGACGTGCACGACTGCGCGCAGGCACGCGCGGCGCTCTACCTGGACGGCGTGCTGCAGCCCGGCATGGTGTTCACGATCGAGCCGGGTCTGTACTTCAAGTCCGACGACCTGCTGGTGCCGGCCGAGTACCGGGGCATCGGGGTGCGCATCGAGGACGACGTCCTGGTCACGGCCGACGGCAACGAGAACCTCTCGGCCGCGCTGCCGCGGGACCCCGACGCCGTCGAGGCCTGGATGGCCGCGCTGCGCGAGGGCTGAGCCCCGCGGCGCCGGGTCCCGGCGCGACGTCCCGGCGCGGCCCTCGACGGCCCGCCGGGGCTCAGGCGCTCGGGGGCGTCGGTGGTGCGGGGGGCTGCGCCGGCGGCGGCGGGGTCGCGGGCGGCCCGTACCCCGGGCGGGGGTCGGACGGCGGCGCCCCGACGGGCGGCGACGGCGGACGCACCGGCTCGGGCCAGCCCGAGACCACGCCGCCGGTGCCCGCGAGCAGGGCGCGCGCCCGGTGGGCGTGCTCGGCCTGGCAGAGCACCGAGTACGAGGTCGCGACGATCTGGCTGGCGGACGCGAAGTCCCGCCGACCGCGCGTCAACGAGTACCCGATGACCGAGAAGAGCAGGCCGAACGCGCCGCCGAACAGCACGGCGGGCAGCATGACGCCGGTGCCGCCCGTCGAGAACAGGGTGAGGATCAGCCCCACGAACAGACCGAACCACGCCCCGGACAGGAACCCGCCCAGCGCCGCGCTCGGGTACGACAGCCGCCGGATGACGCGCTCGACCATGCGCAGGTCGGTCCCGACGATCGTCACCGCCCGCACCGGGAACTGCTTCTCGGCGAGCAGCTCGACCGCCTTCTGCGCCTGCAGGTACGTGCCGTAGGTCGCGACGGTCTCGCCCGTCGGCAGGGTGGGCGTCGTGGGGATCCGCTCGGACTGCGAGAACGACATGTGCTGATTCTCCCCCACCGGCCCGGGCACCGCCAGGGAGCGTCCGGCTCGCCGGGTCGGCGGCGGGCCGGACGGAGGGTCGGCGTCTAGGCTGACCGGCGTGAGCAGCGTCGGCGCCCGGGTGTTCGTCGCGCGCCTCGCCGGCACCGCCGTCTTCGACCCGATCGGCGACGAGGTCGGCCGGGTGCGCGACGTCGTCGTGCTCGTGCGCCTCACGGGCGCACCCCGCGCGGTGGGCCTGGTGGTCGAGGTCCCCGGCCGGCGCCGGGTCTTCCTGCCGCTGACGCGCGTGACGGCGGTCGACGCCGGCCAGGTGATCTCCACCGGGCTGGTCAACATGCGCCGCTTCGAGCAGCGCGTGTCCGAGACGCTGGTGGTCGGTGAGCTGCTGGACCGCACGGTCGAGCTCGCGGACGGCTCGGGCACGGCGCGCGTCGAGGACGTGGCGATGGAGCTGCAGCGCAACGGCGACTGGTGGGTCACCAAGGTCTTCGTGCGGCGCACCGACCAGCGCGGCGGCCTGCTGCGCCGACGCGGCGAGACGATGCTGCTGCCGGTCGAGGACGTCGTGGGCCTCGGCCGCCCGTCGGAGGCGCAGGGCGCCCAGCTGCTGCTCGCGCAGTACGAGGACCTCAAGCCGGCCGACCTGGCGGACGTGCTGCACGACATGGGCGTGCGGCGCCGGCTGGAGGTCGCCTCGGCGCTGGACGACGAGCGCCTGGCGGACGTGCTCGAGGAGCTGCCCGAGGACGACCAGGTGGCGATCCTGGGCGGGCTGGACCGCGGCCGCGCGGCCGACGTGCTCGAGGCGATGCAGCCCGACGACGCCGCCGACCTGCTGGGCGAGCTGCCCCACGAGCAGGCGGCCGAGCTGCTGGCGCTCATGGAGCCGGCCGAGGCCAACGACGTGCGCCGCCTGCTGGCGTACGAGGACAACACCGCGGGCGGTCTGATGACCACCGAGCCGGTGATCCTGGGGCCGGAGACGTCGATCGCCGCGGCGCTGGCCCACGTACGGCGTCAGGACCTCAACCCCGCCCTCGCGTCGCTCGTCTTCGTCGCCCGCCCGCCGCTGGAGACGCCGACCGGCCGCTACATCGGCGTCGTGCACCTGCAGCGGATGCTGCGCGAGCCGCCGCACGAGGCGATCGGGCAGATCGTGGACACCGACCTGGAGCCGGTGGCGGTGGACGCGCCGCTGCTCACCGTGACGCGCCAGCTGGCGACCTACAACCTGCTGGCGCTGCCGGTGGTCGACGAGCAGCGTCGGCTGCTGGGCGCGGTGTCCGTCGACGACGTGCTGGACCACCTGCTGCCCGACGACTGGCGCGAGACCGACGACGTGCACGTCGGGCCGCCCACGCGACCCACCCCGGTGACGCGGGAGGGCGGGAGGGTGGGACGTGGCTGAGCGTCTCGACCAGCCGCGGGTGCGCGGCCGCTCCCTGCTGCCCCGGTGGCAGGTCGAGGCGGACGCCTCGGGGCGCGTCTCGGAGTCCATCGCGCGGTTCCTCGGCACCCCGCGGTTCATCCTGTACCTGACGGCGTTCTGCGTGGTGTGGCTGGCGTGGAACTCGTGGGGCCCGGAGCACCTGCGGTTCGACCAGGCGGAGAACGGCTTCACCGCCCTCACGCTCATGCTGTCGCTGCAGGCGTCGTACGCGGCCCCGCTGATCCTGCTCGCGCAGAACCGCCAGGCGGACCGGGACCGGGTCGCGGCGGAGCAGGACCGGCAGCGGGCCGAGCGCAACCTCGCGGACACCGAGTTCCTGGCCCGTGAGATGGCGTCGCTGCGGATCGCGCTGTCGGAGGTCGCGACCCGCGACTTCGTCCGCTCCGAGCTGCGCGGCCTGCTGGAGGACCTGCAGACGGAGCAGGCCGCGGACGACCACCAGGACCGCCGGCACGGCGAGGCACGACGCGGCGCCACCGACCGCTGATCGCGGGCCGTCGGGCCCGCGGGGCCGACGCGGGGGCGACCTACGATGGTGGGGTGCCGCCTCTTGAGACCCCCGCGCCCGCCGACCCGCTCGTCGACGCCGTCCGCACGGCCCTGGCCGGCGTGCAGGACCCCGAGATCCGTCGTCCGATCACGGACCTCGGGATGGTGCGCTCGGTGGACGTCGAACCGCGCGACGGTGGCGCGTTCGTCGTCGTCGGCCTGGACCTGACGACGCCCGGGTGCCCCCTGAAGGAGACGCTCACGCGCGACGTGACGGCTGCGGTGGCCCCCCTGGACGGCGTGGTCGGCGTGCGCGTCGACCTGGGCGTGATGTCCGCCGAGCAGCGTGCCGCCCTGCGCACGATGCTGCGCGGCACGGACGCCGAGCCGCAGATCCCCTTCGCCCAGCCCGGGTCGTTGACCAAGGTCATCGCGGTCGCCTCGGGCAAGGGCGGCGTCGGCAAGTCGTCGGTCACGGCCAACCTGGCGGTGGCCATGGCGGCCGACGGGCTGCGGGTGGGCGTCGTCGACGCCGACATCTACGGCTTCTCCATCCCGCGCATGCTCGGCGTGGACCGCCCGCCGACGAAGGTCGACGACATGCTGCTGCCGCCGGTGGCGCACGACGTCAAGGTCGTGTCGATCGGCATGTTCGTGCCGGCCGGGCAGCCGGTGGTCTGGCGCGGGCCGATGCTGCACCGGGCGCTGCAGCAGTTCCTCGCGGACGTCTTCTGGGGCGACCTGGACGTGCTGCTGCTGGACCTGCCCCCCGGGACGGGCGACATCGCGATCTCCGTGGCGCAGCTGCTGCCGGGGTCCGAGCTGGTGGTCGTGACGACGCCGCAGGTCGCCGCGGCGGAGGTGGCGGAGCGCGCCGGTGCCGTGGCCGTGCAGACCCGCCAGCGCGTGGTGGGCGTGGTCGAGAACATGTCCTGGCTCGAGCAGCCCGACGGCAGCCGGTTGGAGCTCTTCGGCGCCGGCGGCGGTCAGCGGGTGGCGGACAACCTCACGCGGCTGACCGGGGCGGCCGTGCCGCTGCTGGGCCAGGTGCCGCTGGACGTCGCGCTGCGGGAGGCCGGCGACGGTGGTGCCCCGGTGGTCCTGACGGCCCCGGACTCCCCCGCCGCCGCGGTGCTGCGCTCGGTCGCCCGGACCCTCGCGTCCCGGCCGCGGAACCTGGCGGGCCGCCCGCTGGACCTGTCGCCCGTCGGGCGCTGAGTCCTCGCCCGTCCACGCCGATAATTTCGGCGCGTCGTCGCGCGTTGCACCTGGTCATGATCGCTGCGCACGTGACGCAGGTCACGTCACTTTCCCAACGTAACCGCCCACAGGGGATGACGCGATCGCCTCCGCGAGTGGTGAAACGATTAGGACGCGTCGAAACTCTCTGCTGCGGCTCCGAAAGTATTGACGTTAAACCTCCCCTGAAGGACGGTGTGCTGCCGGCTTCTCGCCGGCAGACCACCCTGAGGAGGGATCGATGACGATCACACGTCACCGGCGTGGACGCGGACGCGCCAGCGCCGTCAGCGCCGTCGCCGTGGCCACCCTGGCCGTGGCCCTGGCCGTGCCTGCCGCCGCAGCGGGCAGCACGCTCCAGGCGGCCGCTGCCGAGACGGGGCGCTACTACGGCACCGCGATCGCGGCCAGCCGGCTGAACGACGGGACCTACACGAACATCGCGAACCGCGAGTTCAACATGATCACCGCCGAGAACGAGATGAAGATGGACGCGATGCAGCCCAACCGCGGCCAGTTCAACTGGTCCTCGGGCGACCGCATTGTCAACTGGGCCCGCCAGAACGGCAAGCAGGTCCGTGGGCACGCCCTCGCGTGGCACTCCCAGCAGCCCGAGTGGATGAAGCCCATGGAGGGCCCCAGCCTCCGCACCGCGATGCTCGACCACGTCACCCAGGTCGCCACGTACTACCGCGGCAAGATCCACAGCTGGGACGTCGTGAACGAGGCGTTCGCCGACGGCAACTCCGGCGGCCGCCGCGACTCCAACCTGCAGCGCACGGGCGGCGACTGGATCGAGGCCGCGTTCCGCGCCGCCCGGGCCGCCGACCCCGGCGCCAAGCTCTGCTACAACGACTACAACACGGACAACTGGTCGCACGCCAAGACCCAGGGCGTGTACAACATGGTCAAGGACTTCAAGGCGCGCGGCGTCCCGATCGACTGCGTCGGCTTCCAGGCGCACTTCAACTCGGGCAACCCGGTGCCGTCGAACTACGACGTGACGCTGCGGAACTTCGCCGCGCTCGGCGTGGACGTGCAGATCACCGAGCTGGACATCGAGGGCTCGGGCAGCTCCCAGGCGCAGCAGTTCCAGGGCGTCCACCAGGCCTGCCTCTCGGTCCCGCGCTGCACGGGCATCACCGTGTGGGGCGTGCGTGACACGGACTCGTGGCGCGCCTCGGGCACCCCGCTGCTGTTCGACGGCTCGGGCAACAAGAAGGCCGCGTACACCAGCTCGCTCAACGCGCTCAACGCCGGCGGCGAGCCGGTCCCCGGTGTGACCCCCGGGCCCACGTCCACCCCGACGTCGACGCCGACGGCCGGCCCGACGACCCCGCCCCCGACCACCCCGCCCCCGACCGGAAACGGCACCTGCACGGCGACGTACTCCGAGGGCCAGAAGTGGAACGACCGGTTCAACGGCACGGTGACCATCCGCGCCAACGGCAACATCACCAGCTGGACCTCGACCGTCACGGTCCGGTCCCCGCAGCGCATCATCGCGACCTGGAGCGGCTCCCCCACGTGGGACAGCAGCGGCAACGTGATGACGATGCGCCCGAGCGGCAGCGGCGCCCTGGCGAACGGCCAGACGGTGTCGTTCGGCTTCACGGTGCAGCACGGCGGCAACTGGACGTGGCCGACGGTGGCCTGCTCGGCCTCCTGACGACCTGATCGTCCGCACCTGACGGGGCGGGCGCGGTGCCCACGGCGCCGCGTCCGCCCCGTCGCCGTCGTGGGGCGGTACCGCCCGGTGGACCCGCTGTGCGATGTTGGTTTCTGTTCGGTCGTGATGGATACTGTTCCCATGCTGGCCACCCAACGGCGGGAGCGGATCCTCGACGAGGTCCGCGTCCACGGCGCCGTCCGCGTCTCCGACCTGGTGGTCGCGCTGGACGTCTCCGACATGACGGTCCGCCGCGACATCGCCGAGCTCGCCCGCGACGGCCTGGTGCGGCGCGTCCACGGCGGCGCCGTGGCCCCCGACACCCCCGCCCGGTCGACCGACGAGCCGGGCTTCGAGGCGAAGCGCACGTGGTCCTCGGCGGAGAAGTCGGCGATCGCCCGGGCCGCGATCGCCGACGTCGAGCCGGGCCAGTCGCTCGCGCTGTCCGCCGGTACCACGACCTGGCTGCTCGCCACCCTGATCGCGGCCGACCCCGCGCTGCGCCCGCTCACGGTCGTGACCAACGGGCTGCGCGTCGCCGACGCCCTGCACGGCGTCCCCGACGTCGAGGTCGTGCTCACCGGCGGCACCCGCACCCCGTCCGACGCGCTCGTCGGGCCCGTCGCCGACGCCACCCTGCACCACCTGCGCGTCGACCGCGCCTTCCTCGGCGTGCACGGCCTCGACGCCGACGGCGCCACGACCCCCAACCTCGCCGAGGCCGCCACCGACCGCGCCCTGGTGCGCTGCGCCGCCGCGACCACCGTCCTGGCCGACCACACCAAGTGGGGCACGGTCGGCCTGGCGCGCATCTGCGGCCTCGACGAGATCGACACCCTGGTCGTCGACAGCGGGCTCGCCCCCGACGCACGCGCCCACCTGGCCGACGCCGTCGCCCGCCTCGTGCTGGCCGACCCGACCGCCACCCCCGCACCCCCCGGAGAGCAGCCGTGAGCACCGAACAGCAGCCCGACGTCACCGCCCGCGTGCGCCGCACCGCCACCCGGCTGGCCGACGGCCGCGAGCTGATCTACTTCGACGACTCCGAGCCGTACGTCTCCGGCGCGGCCACGCGGCGCCTCGACGACCCGCGCCCGCTGCCCGACCGGTACGCCCCCGTCGTCGACGCCGACGGCGTCGCGCACCCCGTCACCGGCCCCGAGCTGCGCCTGGACCCGCTCACCGGCGAGTGGATCCCCATGGCGGCGCACCGCATGAACCGCACCTTCCTGCCCCCGGCGGACGCGAACCCCCTCGCCCCGGCGCGGCCCGGCGCGGCCTACCAGGACGGGGAGATCCCCGACACGGACTACGACGTCGTCGTGTTCGAGAACCGGTTCCCCTCCCTCATGACCGTGCCCGGGGTCGACACCGGCACCGAGCTCGTCGACGGCGAGCCGCTGTGGCAGCGCCGCGCGGGCGTGGGCCGCTGCGAGGTCATCTGCTTCTCGTCGGACCCGACGGCGTCCCTGGCCACCGTCGGGCCGCGGCGCATGCGCACGGTCGTCGAGGCGTGGACCGACCGCACGCGCGAGCTGTCCGCGCTGCCCGGTGTCGAGCAGGTGTTCTGCTTCGAGAACCGCGGCAAGGAGATCGGCGTCACCCTGCACCACCCCCACGGCCAGATCTACGCGTTCCCGTACGTGACCCCGCGGACGCAGGCGATGCTGCGGCAGGCGCGGGCGCACCACGAGACCACGGGTCGGCTGCTGCTGCGCGACGTCCTCGACGCCGAGCTGCGCCACGGCCGCCGGGTGGTGCTGGAGTCCGAGCACTGGGTGGCGTACGTCCCGTACGCCGCGCGGTGGCCCGTCGAGGTGCACCTCGCACCGCGGCGCGACGTGCCGGACCTGCCGGCGCTGACCGACGCCGAGAAGGCCGACCTGTCGACCACCTACCTCACCCTGCTGCGCCGGCTCGACCAGTTCTTCGTCGACGGTGACGGGGGTGCGATCCCGCTGCCCTACATCAGCGGCTGGCACCAGGCCCCGGTGCGCGAGGGGCGCGACGTGTCCCGCCTGCACCTGCAGGTCTTCTCCGTGCTGCGCGCGCCGGGCAAGCTCAAGTACCTGGCCGGGGTGGAGTCCGCGATGGCGTCGTGGATCTCCGACACCACGCCCGAGCGCATCGCGCGCCGTCTGCAGGAGCTGGCGTGAGCCGGTCGGCCGCGGGCACGCCCGCGACGCCCCCGGCCTCCGCGGCACCCCCGTCCCCCGCACGCACGAGCCCGGAGCACGCCACCATGACCGACACCGCCCCCGTCTGGACGGCCGCCTGGGACCGCCCCGCGGGCGAGGAGCGCGCCCGTGCGCTGTTCGCCGCGACGTTCGGGTCCGCACCCGACGGCGTCTGGTCCGCCCCCGGCCGCGTCAACCTCATCGGTGAGCACACGGACTACAACGCCGGCCTCGCGCTGCCCGTCGCACTGCCGCACCGCACGTACGCCGCGGTCGCCCGGCGCGACGACGACCTCGTGCGCCTGGTGTCGGCGCAGGAGCCGGCCGGGGCCCGCGAGGTGCGCCTGGCGCACGCCGTGCCCGGCGCGGTGACCGGCTGGGCGGCCTACGTCGTGGGCGTGGCGTGGGCCCTGCGCGAGGCGGGCCACGACGTCGGGGGGTTCGACGTCGCGATCGACTCGTGCGTGCCGTTCGGCGCGGGTCTGTCGTCGTCGGCGGCGCTCGAGGCGTCGGTCGCGGTCGCGCTCGACGCGGTGCACGACCTCGGCCTGGCCGGCGGGGTCGACGCCGACGGCGCCGCACGGGACGACGCCGGCCGGGCCCGCGTCGCCGAGCTGTGCGTGCGCGCCGAGAACGAGATGGCGGGCGCACCGACGGGCGGCATGGACCAGGCCGCGTCGCTGCGGGCACGCGCGGGGCACGCGCTGCTGCTGGACTGCCGCGACGGCGGTGTGCGGCACGTGCCCTTCGACCTGGCCGCGCACGGCCTGGCGCTGCTGGTGGTCGACACCCGTGCCGAGCACTCGCACGTCGACGGGGAGTACGCGCAGCGCCGCGCCGCGTGCGAGGACGCGGCACGGCGGCTCGGTGTCGCGTCGCTGCGCGAGGTCGCCGACGCCGCCGAGGGCACCGACGCCGCGCTGGCCGCTCTCGCCACCGCCGCCGACGGTGACGTCCTCGTGCGCCGCGTCCGGCACGTCACGTCCGAGATCTCGCGCGTCCGCGCCTTCGTCGAGGCGCTCGACGCGGGCGACGTGGCGGCCGTCGGCCCGCTCATGGACGCCTCGCACGCCTCGCTGCGCGACGACTACGAGGTCTCCTGCCGTGAGCTCGACGTCGCCGTGGAGGCGGCCCTCGACGCCGGCGCGCTCGGTGCACGGATGACCGGCGGCGGGTTCGGCGGCTCCGCGATCGCGCTGGTCCGGGACGCGGACGTGGACGCGGTCGCGGCGGCGGTGGCGGCGGCGTTCGACGCGCGCGACCTCGCCGCGCCGGCGTTCGCGGTCGCGGTCGCGGGTCCTCCCGCGGCATGAGACCGGGCTGTCGGACCGTCCTGCCAGGTCCTCCCGCAGGTTGACGCGACCTCCACCGGCCGCTCGCTAGCCTCCCCAGGGTCGAGACGTCCCGCAGCCGTGGTGCCGTCGCCGGCACCGACGCGAGGAGCTCATCGCAGTGGTACGTCGCTACGTCTTTCCCGCCCTGCGCATCGTCATCTGGGCCGTCATCGCCCTCGCGCTGGTCCGCATCGCCTTCGCGGGCGCCGACATGAGCACCGAGGCCTCGGGCGCCGAGCCGACCGGGCAGGTGGTCGAGCCCACGGTCGAGGCCACGTCCGCGACGATCACCAACGCGGTGACCGTGCGCGGCTCGGTCGTCGCGGACCCCGCCGTGCCGGTGCGGGCCACGCTGGCCGGCGTGGTCTCCAAGCTGCTGGTGGCCGACGGTGCGCAGGTCGAGGCCGGCACCCCCGTCCTCGAGATCCGCCAGGAGACGCCGCAGGAGCCGCTCACCAGGACCGACCCCACGACGGGCGAGACCACCGTCACCGAGCGCAAGCCCAAGGTGGTCGTCGAGCAGGTCAAGGCGCCGGTCACCGGGACGCTCACGATGCCGACCCTCAAGGACCAGGTCCTGTCGGTCGGCGACACCGTCGGCCAGGTCTCCCCCGGCACGCTGTCGGTCTCGGGCGTCCTCACGCCCGACCAGCAGTACCGGCTGGTGGGTGCACCGGGCGAGGCGCAGGTGACGCTCAAGGGCGGCCCGGCCCCGTTCACCTGCACCGGGCTGCGGATCGGGGCCGCGGCGCAGCCCGCGACGCCGGACGACGCCGAGACCGAGGGCACGACCACCCCGTCCGGGACCGTCGCGTGCTCCCTGCCGGGTGACGTCACCGCGTTCCCGGGTCTGGGCGCGGACCTCGAGATCGTCAACGGCACGGCCGCGGACGCCGTCGTCGTCCCCGTCAGCGCCGTGCAGGGCACCGTGCAGCGCGGCAACGTCTGGGTGGTCGCGTCCGAGGGCGCCGAGCCGGAGCAGCGCGAGGTCGGGCTCGGCCTGACGGACGGTCAGGTCGTGCAGATCACCGAGGGCCTGGCGGTCGGCGACCTGGTCATGCAGTTCGTGCCCGTGCCGGCCGACGAGGGCGAGATCGACTGCGACGACCCGTCGCAGTACGACCCGGCGGTCTGCGCATGAGCCTCCTGGAGCTGAGCGGGGTCACCCGGTCCGTCCGGCTGCCCGACGACCGGCTGCTGGAGATCCTGCGCGGCGTGACCCTGAGCGTGGACACCGGTGAGCACGTCGCCGTGGTGGGTCGGTCCGGCACGGGCAAGTCGACCCTGCTGAACATCCTCGGCCTGCTCGACGCCCCGACGGACGGTGAGTACCTGCTCGAGGGCACGCCCATCGGCCGGCTGTCCGCCCGCGAGCGCACGCGCCGGCGGGGTGAGGACTTCGGGTTCGTGTTCCAGCAGTTCAACCTGCTGGCCGGTCGGACGGCGCTGGAGAACGTCGCCGCCCCGCTGATGTACGCCCGGGGCGGGCAGTTCTGGCGACGCAAGACGCTCGCGGCGCAGATGCTGGACCGCGTCGGGCTGGGCGACCGGCTCGACACCATGCCGGAGAAGCTGTCGGGCGGCGAGCAGCAGCGCGTCGCCATCGCACGGGCGCTGGTCCGCGGACCCCGGGTGATCCTCGCGGACGAGCCCACCGGTGCGCTGGACGTCGAGACCGGCCAGGAGGTCATGGGCCTGCTCGACGAGATCGCGTCGATGACGGGCGCGGCGCTGGTCACCATCACCCACGACCTCGCGGTCGCCGCACGGGCACAGCGCCACTACCGGCTGACCGAGGGGGTGCTCGTGCCCGTCGACCTGGGCGGAGCGGGCCACGAGTGGGTCGGTGACGTCCCCACGGTGCACGGTGCGCGGAGCCTGCCCGGCGCCGTGCGCGGCGTTCCCGAGCTCGGCCCGTCCGTCCCCGCGCAGGTGCAGCCGTGACGGGGCTGGTCGGCGCCGTCGTCGAGGCCTGGGACGAGCTGCGGCTGCACAAGATGCGCGTCCTGCTCGCGCTGATCGGCGTGGCCGCGGCCGTCACCGCCATCACGGCCGTCACAGCGGCCGTGGAGATGCTCGCGCAGGGGTTCACGGAGCAGGACGAGCGGTTCAACGGTCGCCAGGTGACGCTGAGCGTCGACGCCTGGGCCACGAGCCCCGACGTGCAGGCGGACACGGCGGCGCTGGACGCGACCTACGCGACGGCGCTCGAGCGCTACGGCATCACCTACGCCAGCCGGGACATGTACACGCAGGTGCCGTTCCGCTTCCCCGGCGGGACGCGGCCCACCGAGACGCGCGCCGTGGACCCCGACCTGGGCGTCATGCAGCGCATCGGGGTGACCGAGGGCCGCTGGTTCACGGACGCCGATCTCCAGACGTTCGCGCCCGTCGTCGTCGTCAACGAGGTGTTCCTGGAGTCCCTCGGGGTCTCCGGGCTGGCGAGCCGCCCCACGGTCCTGCTCGGCGACGCGTCGCCGGTGCGGGCCACGATCGTGGGGGTCACGCCGAGGATGTGGCAGGGCGAGGGGCCGTCGGTGTTCGTCCTGTACGACCAGCTCGCCCGCTGGTACACGCCGGCCGATCCCGAGTGGGGCCCGACCGTCCCGTCGCTCAAGGTGTGGGTGCCGCCCGAGGCGGCCGACGACCTGGCGCCGCGCCTGCAGCGCGACGTCGTGGCGGCGCTGCCGGGCTGGGAGGTCCAGATCAACGACAACCGGAGCATGGGGTCGTCCGGCCTCGACGGCGCGGCGCGGTGGGTGGCGCTCGGGGTGGGCGCCTTCGCCCTGTTCCTCGGCGGGCTGGGCCTGGTCAACATCGCCCTCGTCACCGTGCGCCACCGCATCCGCGAGATCGGGATCCGCCGGTCGTTCGGCGCGACCTCGGGCCGGATCTTCTTCGGTGTCCTCATGGAGTCGGTCGTCGCGACCGTCGTGGCCGGTGTGGTCGGCGTCGTGCTCGCGGTCGCGGTGGTCAAGAACATCCCGGTCGACTTCCTCTTCGGCGGCGGGATCCAGGACATGCCCCCGTTCCCGGTGTCGGCGGCGGCCGTCGGGATGGTCTGCGCGACGGCCGTCGGCGCGCTGGCGGGCCTCCTGCCCGCCACGGTGGCCGTCCGCGTCAAGGTGATCGACGCGATCCGGTACTGACGCGGGCCGCCGGGCCGGGGTGCATCACAGGACCCGCACAGGATCAGACCGGGGTAGCCCAACCTTTCGAGGGTTGTCCTCCCCGCGTCGCCCTCGCGTCATCCTCGCGCCCGACCCGGCGGCCACGGGGCCTGGCTATCGTCGGCGGCGGCGCTCGTCGACAGTGCCCTGACTCTCGTCACCGATCCTCGAGAAAGGCACGCCGATGCGTCGCACACCCGGCCTCCCCGTCCTCAGCCTCGCCGTCGCGGCACTCGTCCTCGCCGGCTGCAGCGGGGGCGGGTCCGACGCCCCGTCGGACGCCGAGACCGGACCGTTGGGCGCGTGGTTCGAGAAGATCGGCGGCTCGTACGAGGGCGAGGACTTCGAGCGGCAGCAACGGGAGTCCGAGGAGATCGTCGCGGCGTGCATGGCCGAGCAAGGCTTCGAGTACACGCCGGCCGAGCCGATGGCCGGGGGCGAGGCGGAGGACGCTCCCGAGATGGACACGAAGGAGTTCGCCGAGCAGTACGGGTACGGGGTCACCTTCAGCGACGAGCTGTACGGCAGCGGCGAGGAGTGGGTCAACCCCAACGACGACTACGTGGCCGCGATGTCCGAGACCGAGCAGGCGGCCTACTACGAGGCGCTGATGGGGGCGATGGCGGACTACGACTACGCGGCGGACCCGGACGGCACCAACATGCCGGGCTGGGAGGAGCAGGGCTGCAACGGCAAGGCCCAGCACGAGGTGTACGACCAGGACGTCTGGTCGAACCCGGCGCTGGAGTCCTTCTGGGACGAGATGCAGCGCGAGTACGAGGGTCTCGCGGACGCGAACCCGGAGCTCGCCGAGGCGGAGAAGAAGTGGTCCGCGTGCATGGCCGAGGCCGGGTTCGACTTCGCCGGCCCCGACGAGGCGCGGCAGAGCGTCTACGACCAGTGGGACGCCCTGTACCAGGCCCTGCCGGCGTACGACCCCGACGCCGACCCCGACGAGATCGACCCCGCGGCGTACGAGATCGACCCCGCCGCCGAGGCCGAGCTGCGCGAGCAGGAGCTGACCCTGGCGCCCGCGGACTACGAGTGCCGCGTCTCCACGGGCTACGACAAGGCCTACGACGTCGCGAACCTGGAGCTCGAGGAGCGGCTCTGGGACAAGTACGGCGCGGAGCTCGAGGCCGCCACGGGTGGCAGCACCCCGAGCGAGTGACGGCCGCACCGCCACGGGGGGTCACGTCATGAGCAGGGTCTCCACGCACGTCTCCGGCGGGCGGCGCACCATCGTCGTCATGGCGGTCGTCGCCGTCGTCTGCCTCGCCCTCGGGCTGCTGCTGTCCCGGCTGATCGTGTCACCGGGCCAGGCCGCGGCGAACGCCGCGGCCCCCACCGCCGGCCCCATCACGGTGCCGGTCGAGAGCCGGGTCATCGCCAACGAGGTGCTGCTGCGGGGTGACGTCGGGTACGACGACCCGGTCGACCTCGCCATGGAGACCGGCGACCTCGGCGGACCGGCGGTCGTGACCGGGCAGGTCAAGGAGGTCGGCGCCACCGTCGAGGCGGCCTCGGTCGCGCTCGAGGTCGTCGGGCGGCCCGTGATCGTCCTGCCCGGGGACCTGCCGACGTACCGGACACTGCGCTCGGGCGTCTCGGGGCCGGACGTCCAGCAGCTCAAGCACGCGCTGCGCGCCGTCGGTCTCGACGGCGGCGACCCCGGCAACGCGACGTACGACGCCGCGACGGCGGCCGGCGTGCGCGCGCTGTACCAGAAGGTGGGCTACGAGGCGCCCACCGGCAGCGCGGAGGTCCAGCAGTCGGTGGAGGCCGCGCAGGAGGCCGTCACCGGTGCGCAGGCGTCGGTCCGCGCCGCGGAGGCGGGGCTGTCGGCCGCCGGGCGGGCAGCGGCGGGCACGCCGGTGGCGGCGCTCGACGGGGAGGTGCAGGTCGCGGAGGCGCGTCTGGCGTACCTCACCCAGCAGTGCGCGGCCCCACCGACGGAGGGCGCCGAGAGCGTCGTCGACTGCTCCCCGCCAGCGCGGGTGGAGGCCGACGCGGCCCTGGCGACCGCGCGAGCCGCGCGCGCCGCCGCGGACGTGGGGCCGGACACCACGGCGGAGCGCGAGGCGGTGCGCGCCGCGCGGGACACGCTGACCGCCGCGCGCCAGGCCCTGACGAAGGCCCAGGCCGACGCCATGACCCCGCTGCCCGCGACCGAGGTCGTGTACCTGCCGTCGCTGCCGCGTCGCGTCGACGCCGTCGAGGTGGAGCGGGGCGGGATCGTCCAGGGCGAGTTCATGAGCCTGTCGGGGGCGACGGTCCAGATCACCGCGTCGGCCTCGCGCGCGGACGCCGAGCTGCTGGTGCCGGGCACGGTGGGCACGGTCACCGTCGACGGCACCGACGTGCCCGTCACCGTCGCGGAGGTCACCGCCCCGGAGGCCGGCGCGGCCGAGGA
Source organism: Cellulomonas sp. KH9 (assembly GCF_900114185.1). Lineage (GTDB taxonomy): Bacteria > Actinomycetota > Actinomycetes > Actinomycetales > Cellulomonadaceae > Cellulomonas. The sequence goes on along the minus strand of NZ_FOSE01000001.1, from coordinate 1,278,177 downwards.
GGAGTCGACGGGCGGGGGCACCGCGCCGACCGGCGAGCGCCGCCGGGTCGTCCTGCGCGTCGGGGAGCTGACGCCCGAGCAGCTCGCTGCCGTCCAGGGCACCAACGTGCGGGTGCGGATCCCCGTCAGCTCGACCGAGGGCGAGGTGCTGGCCGTACCGCTGGCGGCGCTCACCGCGGGCCCCGGTGGCGAGAGCCGGCTGGAGCTCGTGGAGGACGGCGGGAGCCGGCTCGTCGAGGTCACGACCGGCCTGGCCGCGTCGGGCTACGTCGAGATCACGACGTCGCAGGAGCCGATCGAGGCCGGTGACCTGGTCGCCGTCGGCATCTCCCCGCAGCAGGGACCGTCCGACGACGGCACACCGGCCGGCGGGTCGGAGCCGGACGCCGAGGAGGACGCGTGACCGTGCTCGACCTCCTCGGCGCCGACGACGCGACCGACGTGGTGCCCCCGGTCGTGGAGCTGCGGGGCGCCGCCCGGCAGTTCCCCGGCGACCCGCCGGTGAACGCGCTGCACCCGGCCGACCTGCAGGTCCGCGCCGGGGAGTACCTCTCGGTGGTCGGCCCGTCGGGTTCCGGCAAGTCGACGCTGCTCAACCTGCTCGGGCTGCTGGACCGGCCGTCGAGCGGCGAGTACCTGGTCGACGGGATCCCCACGGCGCAGGCCGGGGAGCGGGAGCGGGCCGCCGTGCGGGCCCAGCACATCGGGTTCGTCTTCCAGGCGTTCCACCTGCTGCCGCACCGCACCGTGCTGGAGAACGTGCTGCTCGCGACCATCTACAGCGGTGTCCCCCGCACCGAGCGGCGGGACCGGGCGGCCGAGGCGCTGGACCGGGTCGGGCTGACCCACCGGCTGGACTTCCGCCCCACCGTCCTGTCCGGCGGCGAGCGTCAGCGCACGGCCGTCGCCCGGGCCGTCGTGTCGCAGCCGCGCGTCCTGCTGGCGGACGAGCCGACCGGCAACCTCGACTCCGAGAGCTCGGCCGCCGTGCTCGAGCTCTTCGACGAGCTGCACGCCGACGGCCTCACGCTCCTGGTCATCACGCACGAGGACGACGTCTCGGCGCGGGCCCAGCGCCGGGTGCGGATCACCGACGGCCACCTGCGGGAGCTCGCGTGACCGCCGTGGCGCAGCGGGTGCCGCGCGGCGACCGGTTCGGTGCGGGCGACCTGCTCGCGGAGGCCGCCGCCGGGATCGGTGCGCGACCGGGCCGGCTGATGCTGACGATCCTCGGCACCGTGCTGGGCATCGCCTCCGTCGTGGTGACGGTGGGGCTGGCGCAGACCGCGGCAGGGCAGATCAACAAGCAGTTCGACGCGGTCGCCGCCACGCAGGGGGCGGCGGAGGCCGCGACCAGCAGTCTCGGCGGCGACGAGCTCGCGCTCGGCACGCTGCCGTGGGACGCGCCCGAGCGGGCCGAGCGCCTCAACGGTGTCGAGGCCGCGGGCCTGGTGTCCGAGATCGAGGCCGAGGGGCTGGAGGTCACGACCGTCCCGGTCCACGACCCGTCCGCGTCCCGGACGGCGAGCACGCCCGTGATGGCGACGAGCGCCGGCGCGCTGGCCGCCCTCGACGGGCGCGTGGTGCAGGGCCGCTACTTCGACGCCGGCCACGACCAGCGGGGCGACCGTGTCGTGGTGCTCGGGGCGGACGCCGCCGACCGGCTCGGCGTCGTGCGGGTCGACCGGCAGCCGTCGATCTTCATCGGCGAGCGCGCGTACCAGGTGATCGGCGTCGTCGACGACGTCGTGCGGCGCACCGACCTGCTGTCGGCGGTGATCCTGCCGAACGGGACCGCGCGTGCCGACCTGGGCCTGACCGTGCCGCAGGAGCTCCACCTGCACCTGCAGGTGGGGGCCGGACCGCTCGTCGGCTCGCAGCTGCCGACCGCACTCAGCCCTGACGCACCCGAGAAGGTGAAGGTGGGCGTGCCGACCGGGGGCTCGGCCGTGCAGCGCAGCGTGCAGGCCGACATCAGCGCGATCTTCCTGGCGCTGGGCGGTGTCGCGCTGCTGATCGGCGGGGTCGGGATCGCGAACGTGACGCTGCTGTCGGTGCTGGAGCGCGTCGGCGAGATCGGCCTGCGCCGCGCGCTCGGCGCGACCCGGCGCCAGATCGCCGCGCAGTTCATGGTCGAGTCCGTGGTCGTGGGCATGCTCGGCGGCCTGGTCGGCGCGGCCCTCGGCGTCGCCGTCGTCACCGCCGTGTCGGCCGCGTCCCGGTGGACGCCGATCCTGGACCTGCGGATGGTCGCCGTGGCGGCGCTGTCCGGTGGGCTGATCGGCCTGCTGGCCGGGCTCTACCCGTCGATGAAGGCGGCCTCGATCGAGCCGATCTCGGCCCTGCGCGGGGGCGTCTGACCCCAGGCGCACGGCCCGGTCCGCGCGCCCGACACCGCCGTCACGGCGCCGTCGTCAGAGGTCGTACTCCACGACCACCGGGGCGTGGTCGCTGAACCGGGCGGCGTACGTCTCCGCCCGGTCGACCACGGCGGTGCGGGCGGCCCGGGCGAGCGCGGGCGTCGCCAGCTGGTAGTCGATGCGCCACCCCGCGTCGTTGTCGAACGCCTGACCCCGCCAGGACCACCACGTGTAGGGGCCCGGCCCGGGACCACCGAGGTCGCGGCCCAGGTCCCGCCAGCCGAGCCCGTCGAACCACCGGTCCAGGTACGCCCGCTCCTCGGGCAGGAACCCGGCCTTCTTCAGGTTGCCCTTCCAGTTCTTGATGTCGACCTCGCGGTGGGCGATGTTGAGGTCGCCCGCGACCACCGCGAGCCCCTCGGCGGCCACCAGCGCCTCGAGCCGCGCGGTGACGTGCGCGAGGAACGCGTGCTTCTCGTCCATCGACGGCGCGCCGGCCGTGGCGGAGTGCAGGTAGGCGGACGCCACCGTGAGCGTCCGCGCGGGGCGCTCCCCCTCGGCCGGCACCTCGAGGTCGGCCTCGACCCACCGCCCGGCGTCGCCGGTGACCCCCGTCCCGAGGCCGATGCGCACCGCCCTCATGGGCAGGCGCGAGGCGATCGCCACCCCGGCGCGTCCCTTGGCGTGCCCGGCCTCGTGCGCCAGGTGCCACTCACCGGGCGGCAGGTGGTCGGCGAGGATCTCGTCCGAGCCGCGCACCTCCTGCAGCAGCAGGACGTCGGGCTTGCGGACGTCGAGCCACTCCCCCATGCCGCGGCGGAAGGCGGCCCGGATGCCGTTGACGTTGACGGTGGCGACGCGGAGCACGCGGCCATCCTGCCCCACCCCGCCGACATCACCGTCGCTCGCGCGACGTCGCGCTCGTCACCCCCGCGCGTAGGCGGCCTCCAGCGGCGCGATCTCGAGCTTCTGCATCCCCAGCATCGCCTGGGTGGCCCGCGCCACGCCCGCGGCATCGGGCCGCGACATGATCTCGTCGAGCGCCGTGGGCACGACCTGCCAGGACACCCCGTACCGGTCCTTGAGCCAGCCGCACTGGCTGTGCACCCCGCCGCCGGCCACGAGCGCGTCCCAGTAGTGGTCGACCTCCTCCTGGGTGTCCACGCCCAGGACGAACGAGAACGCCTCGTCGGGTGTGAACTGCGGACCGGCCGTGAGGATCGTCACGGCGTGCCCGTCCATCTCGAGCTCGACGACGAACGGCTCCCCCTCGGCGACGTCGGGGACGCCGGCCGGGGCGCGCTGGACACGGGTGATCCGCGACCTCGGCACCACGGAGACGTAGAACTGCGCGGCCTCGTGACCCCGCTCGGCGAACCACAGGTGGGACCGGACCATGCCCATGACGGGCTCCTCTCGTCGGCGCGACCCCCGTACGGACCGGTGCCGACCCACCGACTCATCGCCCGGCACCTGCCGGCTGCGTCCCGCGTCGGCGAACGCCGGTCCCCCCACGACGCCGACGGGCCCGGGTCGACGTGCGACCCGGGCCCGTGGACGTGCGACGGCGGCCTCAGCCCGCCTGGCGCTCCGCCGTGGCGACGACGTTCGCCAGCAGCATCGCGCGGGTCATCGGCCCGACCCCGCCGGGGTTGGGCGAGACCCAGGACGCCACGTCCCAGACGTTCGGGTGGACGTCACCGACGATCCGGCTCCGGCCGGTCTCCGGGTCCTCGACCCGCGAGACGCCGACGTCCACGACGACCGCACCCGGCTTGACGATCTCCGAGGTGATGATGCTCGGCACGCCCGCCGCGGCGATGACGACGTCGGCGTTGCGCGTGTGCTCCGCCAGGTCCTCGGTGCCGGTGTGGGTGAGGGTCACCGTGGCGTTGACGGCACGGCGCGTGAGCAGCAGACCGATCGACCGTCCCACCGTCACGCCGCGGCCCACGACGACCACGTCCGCCCCGCGCAGCGGGACGTCGTGCCGCTCGAGCAGCTCGACGATGCCGGCGGGCGTGCACGGCAGCGGCGAGGTGATCTCCTCGCTGATCCGCAGCACGAGGCGCCCGAGGTTCATCGGGTGCAGACCGTCGGCGTCCTTCTCCGGGTCGACGAGCTCGAGCACGCGGTTGGTGTCGATGCCCTTCGGCAGCGGCAGCTGCACGATGTACCCGGTGCACGCCGGGTCGTCGTTGAGCCGCTGCACGGCGGCCTCGATGTCGGCCTGCGACGCGTCGGCGGGCAGCTCCTCACGGAGCGAGGAGATGCCGACCTCGGCGCAGTCCTTGTGCTTGCCGTTGACGTACCAGCGCGAGGCGGGGTCGTCACCGACGAGCAGCGTGCCGAGGCCGGGCACCACGCCGCGCGCGGCGAGCGCCGCGACGCGCGTGGTGAGCTCGGCCTTGATCTCGGCCGCGGTGGCCTTGCCGTCCAGCGGCTGAGCGGTCATGGGTGCGCCTCCGCTCAGTACTGCTGCAGGCCGGGGTACAGCGGGAACGCCTCGGTGAGCTTGCGCACCCGGGCGGCCAGCGCCTCGACGTCGGCCGACGTGCCCTCCACCAGCGCCGTGGCGATGATGTCGGCGACCTCGGTGAACTCCGCGTCGCCGAAGCCCCGCGTCGCCAGCGCGGGCGTGCCGATGCGCAGGCCCGACGTGACGCGCGGGGGGCGCGGGTCGAACGGCACGGCGTTGCGGTTGACCGTCACACCGGCCGAGTGCAGGAGGTCCTCGGCCTGCTGGCCGTCGAGCGTCGAGTGGCGCAGGTCGACGAGCACGAGGTGCACGTCCGTGCCCCCGGTGAGCACCGAGACGCCGGCCGCGGCCACGTCCGGCGCGGTGAGGCGGTCGGCGATGATGCGGGCGCCGTCGATGGTGCGCTGCTGGCGCGCCCGGAACTCCTCGGTGCCGGCGACCTTGAACGCCACGGCCTTGGCGGCGATGACGTGCATGAGCGGGCCGCCCTGCTGACCCGGGAACACGGCGGAGTCGATCTTCTTGGCGTACTCGCCCTTGCTGAGGATGAAGCCGGAGCGCGGGCCGCCGATGGTCTTGTGCACGGTGGACGACACGACGTCCGCGTACGGGACGGGCGACGGGTGCAGGTCCGCGGCGACCAGGCCGGCGAAGTGCGCCATGTCGACCCAGAGCTTGGCGCCGACCTCGTCGGCGATCTCGCGGAACGCGGCGAAGTCCAGGTGGCGCGGGTACGCCGACCAGCCGCCGATGATCACGTCGGGCCGGTGCTGCAGGGCGGCCTTGCGCACGGCCTCGGGGTCGACCCGGAAGGTCTGCGGGTCGACGCCGTACGCGGCGACGTCGTAGAGCTTGCCGGAGAAGTTGATGCGCATGCCGTGCGTGAGGTGGCCGCCGTGCGCCAGGTCGAGGCCGAGGATCTTGTCGCCGGCGCTGATGAGCGCGTGCAGCACGGCGGCGTTGGCCGTGGCGCCGGAGTGCGGCTGGACGTTGGCGTGCTCCGCGCCGAACAGGGCCTTGGCACGGTCGATCGCGATGGTCTCGGCGATGTCGACCTGCTCGCAGCCGCCGTAGTAGCGGCGGCCCGGGTAGCCCTCGGCGTACTTGTTGGTGAGCACCGAGCCCTGCGCCTGCAGGACGGCCCGGGGCACGAAGTTCTCGGAGGCGATCATCTCGAGGGTGCTCTGCTGGCGGGCCAGCTCACCGTCGAGGACGGCGGCGATCTCGGGGTCGAGCTCGGAGATGTTCTGGTCGAGCACGTTCTCGCTCATGCAGGGACTCCTGTCGCAGTCAGCTGTGCGGGCGGCGTCCGGCGCACCGCACACGTCGGGTGGGCGACCGAGGGCCCAGGCGTCCGACCCGTTGGTCCAGCTGCTGCGTCGCTCCCCGGTGGTGACCCACCTGCTGCGCCAGTCGCGACGCACACAGCCTAGCAACCGCCGGGCGGCCAGGACCCGGGCATTCCGTGGCGCACGCTCAGGCCGTGGCAGGCGGCTCCTCCAGCGCACGGAGCCAGGTGCGCAGGATGCGCTCGAGGGCGTCGACGTCGGCGGGGTCGAGCGCGTCGAGCAGACGCCGCTCGTTGACCATGTGGTCGGTGAACGCGGCGTCGATCACGTCGCGGCCGCGCTCGGTGAGCGCGACGACGCGGGCGCGCGCGTCGGCGTCGCTCACGCGGCGGGTCACCAGGCCGGCACGCTCCAGGCGGTCGAGGCGCTTGGACATGCCGCCGCTGGTCACGAGCGTGTGCGCGACCAGGTCGCCCGGCGACCGCTCGTACGGGGGGCCGATGCGCCGCAGGGTCGCCAGCACGTCGAACTCGCCCTCGGTGAGCCCGTGCTGCTCGTAGACGTTCACGAGCTCGTCCGTCAGGTGGTTCGCGACGCGGTGCAGTCGGCCGATCACCTGCTGCGGCCGCACGTCCAGGTCCGGACGCTCACGCCGCCAGGCGTCGCCGACGAGGTCGAGGCGGTCCGGCCGCGGGGCGGTCCGGGAGGTGTCGGAGGGAGGCACGGCAGGAATATATCTTCCTCGTCAGATATTTTGTCTTCCGTGGAAACTACCTGGCGCTGGTCGCTGCTCGCCGCCGTCGCACCCGTCACCTGGGGCGCGGCCTACTTCGTCACGGCGCACACCCTGCCCGCGACCCACCCGTTGTGGGGCTCGGTGCTGCGCGCGCTGCCCGCCGGGCTGGTCCTGCTCGCCCTCGCCCGCCGCGCACCGCACGGCACCTGGTGGTGGCGGTCGCTCGTCCTCGGGGCGCTGAACATGAGCGCGTTCTTCGTGCTCGTGTACGTCGCGGCCCAGCGCCTGCCCACGTCCGTGGCCTCCACGGTGATGGCCGTGTCACCGTTCGCCCTCGCGCTCGTCGCCTGGCCGCTGCTCGGCCAGAGGCACCGGGCCGCGTCGCTCGCCGGGGCCGGCCTCGGGTTCACGGGCGTCGTCGCGATGCTCGTCACCGGGAGCGTCGCGGTCGACCCGCTCGGCGTGCTCGCCGGCGCCACCGCGATGCTCATGTCGTCCGTCGGGTTCGTCCTGGCCACGCGGTGGAAGGACGACGTCGACGTGCTGACGACGACGTCCTGGCAGCTGGTGGCCGGCGGGCTGCTGCTGGTGCCCGTCGCCGTCGTGGCCGAGGGCGCTCCCCCGGCGCTCGACGGACGCGGCTGGCTCGGGCTGGCGTTCCTGTCGCTCGTCGCCACGGCGCTGGCCTACGTCGCGTGGTTCACCGCCCTGCGGCACCTGCCCGCGAGCGCCGTGGGGCTCGTCGGGCTGCTCAACCCCGTCACCGGTGTCGTCGTCGGGCTCACGCTCGGCGGCGAGCGCCTCACCGGGCTGCAGACGCTCGGCGTCGCGGCCGTGCTCGCCGCGGTCCTCGTGGGGCAGCCCGCGGTGCAGGCGCGGCTGCCACGTCGGCGCCCGGCTCCGGGTCACGCCTCCGACCCGGAGCGGCCCGCCGCGCGGCTCGCGGCGGTCGGCCGCTGAGCCGCCCGGCACCTGACGTCGGCACCGTCCGTCACGCACGACGCCCCGCGACGGGTGCGTCGCGGGGCGTCGGAGGGCGGCGCGTGCGGCTCAGGCCTCGACGGGCTCGCCCTCGCCGAGGAGCTTGCGCAGGTACGCGTACGTGAGGTCGCCGGCCGTCTGGTCGTGCTGGTGCTCGTACCCGGCCTTGTTGTACAGCGCGATGTTCTGCAGCGAGTCGCGGCCGGTGAAGACCCAGACCTCCTCGATGCCGTCGGGCAGGATCGGCAGGATCGCGGTGAGCAGCTCGGTGCCGATGCCCTTGCCCTGCAGGTCCGGGGCGACCGCGAACCGGCCGAGCGTGGCCTTGGACCCCTCGACGAGGACCCGGATCGACCCGACGAGCCGATGACCCAGCCACCCACCGAGCGTGATGACGTGCTCCGCGCGCAGGTCCTCCTCGAGCTCGGTGAGGGTCTGCGTCAGCGGCGGGATGTTCGGGTCGCCGTACTGCTGCGCCTCGGTGACGAAGGCAGCGCGGCGCAGCGTGAGCAGCTCACCCGCGTCGTCCACGGTGACGGGGCGGATGTCGAGGGCGGTCATGGCGCCATGGTGTCAGCCCTCGACGTCCGCGCACTACTCTCGGACCTCGTGTCCTCCACTTCGCCCGTCGACCCGACGCACCTCGTCCTGACCCTGTCGTGCCCCGACCGCCCCGGGATCGTCGCGGCCGTCGCCGGCCTGCTCGCCGAGCACGGGGGCAACATCACCGAGTCGCAGCAGTTCGGCGACCCGCTGTCGGGGCTGTTCTTCATGCGGGTCCAGGTGACGACCGACGTGCCGGTCGCCCAGCTGCGGGCCGACCTGACGCGGCTCGCCGCACGGTTCGAGATGGCGTGGCAGCTGGACGTCGCCGGGCGCCCGGTCCGGACGCTGGTCATGGTGTCGACGACCGCGCACTGCCTCAACGACCTGGCGTTCCGTCAGCGCTCGGAGGGCCTGCCCGTCGACCTCGTGGCGGTCGTCTCGAACCACGACGTGCTGCGGCCGATGGCCGACTTCTACGGCATCCCGTTCCACCACGTCCCGGTGACCGCGGCGACCAAGGCCGCCGCCGAGGAGCGGCTGCTCGCGCTCGTCGAGGAGCTCGACGTCGAGCTCGTCGTGCTGGCGCGGTACATGCAGATCCTCTCCGACGACCTGTGCCGCCGCCTGCAGGGCCGCGTCATCAACATCCACCACTCCTTCCTGCCGTCATTCAAGGGCGCGCGCCCGTACGCCCAGGCGCACCAGCGGGGCGTCAAGCTCATCGGGGCGACCGCCCACTACGTGACCGGGGACCTCGACGAGGGGCCGATCATCGAGCAGGACGTCGAGCGCGTCGACCACACCCACGCGGTGGAGCACCTGGTGGCGCTGGGTCAGGACGTCGAGCGTCGCGCGCTGGCGCGGGCCGTGCGCTGGCACGCCGAGCACCGCGTGCTGCTGGACGGCAACCGGACCATCGTCTTCCGCTGACGCGGCCGGCGGGGCCGGGCCGCGCACGCCGCGGGCCGGACGACCGCCCCCTGGTCGCGACCGGGAGGGACGGCACCTGCGAAGCGTTTCGGGGCGTGCGCAGCCCCCGGGGCGGGGACATGCTCGGCTGGACGGCTCCGGCAACCGTTCGCCGGGCCGCGTCGACGCCGCCGCGCGCACCGCCGCGCCCGGCCGGGCCAGGAGGACACGATGAGAACACTCCGCAGCGGCGCGGGGCGTCGCACCGCCGTGCGCGCCGGGCTGCTGGGCACCGCGCTCGCGCTCGCGCTGACCGGTGCGGCGCAGCTCGCGACGGCCCCGCCCGCGCAGGCCGCCTCGCTGGTCGAGGTGTCCGGGTTCGGCAGCAACCCCGGCGGGCTGCGGATGAGCCTGTTCGTCCCCGACCGCCTCGCGGCGAACCCCGGGGTGCTCGTCGTCGTGCACTACTGCACGGGCAGCGCGCAGGCCATGTACAACGGCTCCCAGTTCGACGAGCTGGCCTCCCAGCACGGGTTCATCGCGGTCTACCCGAGCACCAACCGGCCCGGGAGCTGCTTCGACGTGTCGTCGACCGCGGCCATGACGCGCGACGGCGGCAGCGACCCGCAGAGCATCGTGCAGATGGTGCGGTACGTGCAGCAGCGCTACACCACCGACACGTCGCGCGTCTTCGTCACCGGCGTCTCCTCCGGCGCCATGACCACCCAGCTGCTGCTCGCCGAGTACCCCGACGTCTTCGCGGCGGGCTCGGCGTTCGCCGGGGTCCCCGCGACGTGCTTCTCGACCGGCGGCTCCGCCCCGGGCACGAGCGCGCAGGCCGGGTGGAACAGCGACTGCGCGCAGGGCCGGCGGATCCTCACCGCCCAGCAGTGGGGCGACCTCGCACGTGCGACCTACCCGGGGTACACGGGCACGCGCCCGCGTGTGCAGCTCTGGCACGGCACGAACGACGAGACCCTGAGCTTCCAGAACTTCACCGAGGCCGTGAAGCAGTGGACGAACGTGCTGGGCGTGAGCGCCACGCCCGCGTCCACCGAGACCATCGGCTCCGACCGCACCCGCGCGCGCTACGGCGGCACCGGCACGCAGGCCCCTCTCGAGACCAACCGGTTGCAGGGCACGTCGCACAACCTGCCCGTCGACGCGGCCGCGGCGGTCGCGTTCTTCGGGCTGGACCAGGCGGCACCGACGCCGACGCCCAGTGCGACGCCCACCCCGAGCGTGACCCCCACGCCGACCGTCACGCCGAGCCCGACCGTCACGCCGACGCCCGGCACGACGCCCACGCCCGGCACGACGCCGACGCCCGGCCCCACCCCGGCCGTGGGCGGGTGCGCCGTGACGTACGCGGTCAACCAGTGGAACACCGGCTTCACGGCGAACCTCACGGTGCGCAACACGTCGAGCACACCGGTCGACGGCTGGACGCTGCGGTGGTCGTTCCCCTCGGGGCAGCAGGTGACGCAGGCGTGGAGCAGCACGGTCTCCCAGACGGGGAGCCAGGTCACGGCGACCAACGCGCCCTGGAACGGCTCGCTGCCGCCCGGCGGCTCCGTGCAGATCGGGTTCAACGGGTCGCACACCGGTACCAACACGGCACCGACGGCGTTCACCCTCAACGGCGTGACCTGCGCGGTCGCCTGACGCGCGCACCCTTCCCCGCGGGTCCCGGGCTCCGGTCCGGGGCCCGCGGCACGCAGGACCGGACTCGCAAATCGTTTCGTCTCATATCTCCTTGAGATTTCATCCACCACGGTGGGGGCACCGGCGCCACGCGGCGCCGGCGCTACCGATCGAAGGGGAGTCCCATGTCCGCCGACGTCGCACCCACCGCCACCACCACGGCACCCGCACCCCGCGCCGCCCGTCGCACCCGCCTGCTGGGCACGCTCCTCACCGCCCTCGGCGTCGTCATGGCCCTCGCCGGCGCCGCCACCTGGGGCGGCATCGCCCAGGGCCTGGCGCAGGAGGAGGTCGTCGTCTCCGACAACGCCGCGGCGTTCGCAGGGTCACCCGTGGTGTCGCCCTGGACCGCGTGGGCCCAGGCCGAGGTCATCCGGACCGACCTGGAGGAGATGACCGGCGGGCAGACCTACGCCGAGATGGACCGCGAGGACCCGCAGCGGCAGGCCGTCGCGACCGGCACGTTCCTGCGCGCCTCGCTCATCACGTCGGTCATCGCCTTCGGCGTCGCCCTCGCCCTCGTCGGCATCGGGACGGGTTTCGTCCTGGGCGGCCTGGGCCTGCGCAGCGCGTCGGCCGGCTGAGCGCCGCGGGGTGCGGGCGGGCGCGGCGCCGCCCGCACCCGCCAGGGCGGCCCCTCGTCAGCGCACGGTGCCGTCAGCGCAGCGCGTCGAGCGGGTGCGCCCGGGACACCTGCGTGGCACCGGTGATCGCCGCGAGCAGCTCCTCCTGGGTGACCGAGCGGGCGTCGAACGACCCGTTGTTGCGGCCGTGGCGCAGCACCTCGATGCGGTCGGAGACCGCGCGCACGTCGTTGAGGTTGTGGCTGATGAGCACGACGCCCAGGCCCAGCTCACGCAGCCGCTGGATGTGGGTGAGCACCTCGGCCGTGTGCGCGACGGACAGCGCCGCGGTCGGCTCGTCGAGGATCACCAGCCGGGGCGACCCGATGAGGGTGCGGGCGATCGCGACGGTCTGCCGCTGCCCCGCGGACAGGTGGCCGATCGGGGTGCGCACGGACGGGATGCGGCTGGTCAGGTCCCGCAGGATGCCGCGGGCGACGCGCTCCATCTCGCCGTCGCGCATGAGCGAGCGCTCGCGCAGCTCACGGCCCAGGAAGAGGTTGGCCGTGACGTCGAGGTTCTCGCACAGCGCGTAGTCCTGGAAGACCGTGGCGACACCTGCCTGGTGCGCGTCGGACGGCGAGCCGATCGTCGTCGGCTCCCCGTCCATCTCGATCAGGCCCGCGTCGGGCTGGATCACGCCGGACACCACCTTGGCGAGCGTGGACTTGCCGGCACCGTTGTCACCCACCAGCGCGACGACCTCGTGCGGGTGCACGGTGAGGTCCACGTCCACCAGCGCCTCGACCGCGCCGAACCGCTTGGACACCTGGCGCAACGACAGCACCGGCGTCCGTCTGCCGACACCCACGGTCCCGACCACCTGCCCTCCGTCGCGCACGTGGGGACCAGTGAAACCCTCGTGCAGGGGCGCGTCAAACCTCGTCATGAGCCGCCTCCGGCGGGAGTGTCCGAGTGGTCGGCGATGTCCGGTGCGCCGCCCACGGCGGCCTGGTCCGTGGCCTCGAGCGCCATCGCGAGCGCGCCGAGCACGGACGCCCGCACCCCCAGCTCACCGGGGACGACGTCGAGCGTGGCGACCTGGTTGAGCGGCACCCGGCGCGCGATCGCCTCACGCATCGGCTGCACCAGCACGTCACCGGTCTGCGCGAGCTCGCCGCCCACGACGATGCACTGCGGGTTGACGACCATGGCCATGCCCGCCACGACCCCGCCGATGACGGCGCCGGCGTCGGCGACGACCTGCCGGCACCCGGGGTCCCCCTCCACAGCGCGCTGCACCACGTCGCGGATGGTCAGCGCGCCGTGCGTCTCGGTGAGCGGCTCCACCAGCGCCGGGTACCCGACCACGGTGTCGAGGCAGCCGCGCGAGCCGCACCGGCAGATGCGTCCCTGCGGGTCGACCTGGACGTGCCCGATCTCCCCCGCCGTGCCGCCGAACCCCCGGTGGAGGTGCCCGGACAGCACGATGCCGGCGCCCGTCCCCGCACCGACCGACACGTACACGACGTCCTGGTAGCCGCGCGCGGCCCCGAACCTGCTCTCGGCCAGCGCGCCGAGGTTGGCCTCGTTGTCGACCAGCACCGGCTTGGCCAGCCGCTTGGCCAGCACGTGCACGACGGGGACCTCGTCCCAGCCGCGCAGCACCCCCCGCACCGTGACGAGGCCCGTGCCGGGCTCGACGGGCGCCGGCAGCCCGACGCCCAGCCCCAGCAGGTCGTCGAGCGAGGCGCCCAGACGTTCCAGGAGGTCGACGACCAGCAGGGCCGCGCGGTCCAGCGTGGTGTCGGCACGGTGCTCGGCGGGCAGCGGCAGGCTCTGCTCGGCGACGATCTCGCGCGTGACGTCCGCGAGCGCGACCCGCAGGTGCCGGCGGCCGACGTCGACGCCCGCGGCCAGCCCCGTGCGTCGGGCGATGGTGACGAGCTGTGCGCGCCGCCCGGAGCGGATGGTGCTGCGGGTGTCCACGGCACCGGCGGCCAGCAGCTCCTTGACGATCGAGCTGACGGTGGCGGGTGACAGGCCCGTCGCGGCGGTGAGCTCGACCTGGGTGAGGCCGCCGTACCGCTTGACCGTCTCGACGACGAGAGCGCGGTTGGCGCCCCGGAGGGACGACTGCGATCCCGACATCGGTCCCCTCACGTCGGCCGAGCCTACTGGCGGCACTGCGGCGCGCGGGGCACATCGCCCCGGGCGCGGTGCGCGCCGACGGGGACGGACCCGCGCCGGGGGTCCCGGCGCGGGTCCGTCGTGGCGTCAGCGCGCGTCGGCGCGACGCTTGTTCCAGACGTCGAAGGCGACGGCCAGGAGGAGCACGAGGCCCTTGACCATCTGCTGGATCGACTGCGGCACGCCCATCAGCTGCATGCCGTTGCTCATGACGGCCATGATGAGCGCACCGGTCATGGCGCCGGTCACCCGACCCACGCCGCCGGTGGTCGAGGCGCCGCCGATGAAGGCGGCGGCGATCGCGTCGAGCTCGAACATGTTGCCCGCGCTCGGCTGCGCGCCGTTCATGCGCGACGAGAACACGACACCGGCGACGCCGGCCAGCAGACCCATGTTCACGTAGGTCCAGAAGGTCACGACACGGACCTTCACACCGGACAGCTGGGCGGCGTTCAGGTTGCCGCCGATCGCGTAGACGTGACGCCCGAAGACCGAGCGCTGCGTGACCACGGAGTACGCCAGGATCAGCACCGCGAGCAGGATCAGCACGTTCGGCAGGCCGCGGTACTGCGCGAGCTGGTACCCGAACCACATGACGACCACCGCGACGGCGACGATCTTGCCGACGAAGATCGGCATGGACTCCACGACCTGCTGGTACGCGATGCGCCCGCGGCGCGTGCGCCACTGGCTGACGGCGTACCCCGCCACGGCGACGGCGAAGATCACGAGCGTGAAGACGTCGACGCCGTAACCCCCGAACCAGCCGTTCGTGGAGAACCCGTTGGCGATGTCGTAGTACGTGCCACCGAAGGGCGACAGCGAGACGTTGTCGAGGACCCGGTACGTCATGCCGCGGAAGAGCAGCATGCCGGCCAGGGTGACGATGAAGCCGGGGATCCCGACGTACGCGACCCAGAAGCCCTGCCACATCCCGACCAGGACACCGACGAGCAGCGCCGCCAGCACGCCGATCCACCAGGGCGCGCCGTGCCGGATGACCAGCACGCCGGCCACGGCGCCGGTGAGCGCGACGACCGACCCGACGGACAGGTCGATCTGTCCCAGCACGATCACCATGACCATGCCGATGGCCAGGATGAGGATGTAGGAGTACTGCAGGACGATGTTCGTCAGGTTGCCCGGGCTGAGGAAGTTCGAGTTCATCAACGAGAACATCAGCACGATGATCACGAACGCGACGAAGATCCCGCTCTGGCGGAGGTTTCGCGTCACCATGTCTCCGAAGCCGGCGATGGCCGTCATGATGCAAGGTCCTTTGCTGTCTCGCGCTCGATGGTCATGAGCTCCATCAGCCGCTCCTGGGTGGCCTGTGCGACGGGCACCTCACCGGTGATGCGCCCGAACGCCAGGGTGTAGATCCGGTCGCAGATGCCGAGCAGCTCGGGCAGCTCGGAGGAGATGACGACGACCGCCTTCCCCGCCGCGACCATCCGGTTGATGATCGTGTAGATCTCGTACTTCGCCCCGACGTCGATGCCGCGTGTGGGCTCGTCGAGGATCAGCACGTCGGGCTCGGTGTACAGCCACTTGGCGAGCACGACCTTCTGCTGGTTGCCGCCGGACAGCTTGCCGGTCAGCGCCATGACGGTCGGGGCCTTGATGTTCAGGCTCGCGCGGTACTCCTCCGCGACCTTGATCTCCTCGTTGCCGTTGACCCAGCCCCGGGGGGCGAGGCGGCGGAGACCGGCGGCGGAGACGTTGCGGCGGATGTCCTCGATGAGGTTCAGGCCGTAGCGCTTGCGGTCCTCGGTGGCGTACGCCAGCCCGTGCGAGATCGCCGAGTCCACGTCGCGGACGGTGATCTCCTGCCCGTTCTTGTAGATGCGCCCGGAGATGCCGCGGCCGTACGAGCGGCCGAAGATGCTCATCGCGAGCTCGGTGCGTCCCGCGCCCATCAGGCCGGCGATGCCGACGACCTCGCCCGCGCGCACGGTGAACGAGGCACCGTCGATCACGACGCGGTCCGACTGGGTGGGGTGGTGCACGGTCCAGTCCTCGACGCGCAGCACCTCGTCGCCGATGGCGGGCGTGCGCTCCGGGTACCGGTGCTCGAGGTCCCGGCCGACCATCCCGCGGATGATCCGGTCCTGGGTCGAGCCCGGCTCGGACATGTCCATCGTCTCGATGGTCCGGCCGTCGCGGATGATGGTCGTGCGGTCCGCGATCTCGGCGATCTCGTTCAGCTTGTGGCTGATGATGATCGACGTGATGCCCTGCTCCTTGAGGTGACGCAGCAGACCGAGCAGGTGCTCGGAGTCCGTGTCGTTCAGCGCGGCGGTGGGCTCGTCGAGGATGAGCAGCTTGACCTGCTTCGACAGCGCCTTCGCGATCTCGATGAGCTGCTGCTTGCCGACACCCAGGTGCGACACCTGCGTCGTGGGGTTCTCGGCGAGGCCCACCCGGGCCAGCAGCTTCGCGGCCTCGGAGTTGGCCTTGTTCCAGTCGATCAGCGGGCCGCCGGCCCGGACCTCGTTGCCGAGGAAGATGTTCTCCGCGACCGAGAGGTACGGCACCAGCGCGAGCTCCTGGTGGATGATGACGATCCCGCGTCCCTCGGAGTCGTTGATCGAGCCGAACTCGACCTCCTCGCCCTCGAAGACGATGGCGCCGTCGTAGCTGCCGTGCGGGTAGACGCCGGACAGGACCTTCATGAGGGTCGACTTGCCGGCGCCGTTCTCCCCGCAGATGGCGTGGATCTCGCCGCGCCGCACGGTCAGGTTGACGTCCTGCAGCGCCTTGACCCCCGGGAAGGTCTTGGTGATGGACCGCATCTCGAGGATGTCGCTGTGGTCCATGACCCCTCCGTTCAGTGGTGGTGATGGGGCTGGTGCTGCGCGGCCCGGCCGGGGTGACCGGCCGGGCCGCGCAGGCGGGGTCAGTCGGAGACGCCCGACTTGACCTCGTCAGCCGTCCAGTAGCCCGAGTCCACCAGGAGCGGGGTGATGTCGTCCGTGAACACGGTGTCGACGTCGAGCAGGTACGAGGGCACGACCTTCTTGCCGTTGTCGTACGTCTCGGTGTCGTTCGCCTCGGGCTCGTCGCCGTTGATGAACGCCTCGGTCACCTTGATGGACTGCTCCGCGAGCTTGCGGGTGTCCTTGAAGATCGTCGAGGACTGCACACCGTCGGCGATGAGCTTGACGGAGGCGACCTCGGCGTCCTGACCGGTGACGATCGGCAGGCCGGCCTCGATGGTCGGGCCCTGGCCGACGCCCTGCAGCGCGGTGATGATGCCGCGCGAGATGCCGTCGAACGGCGAGAGCACACCGGCGAGCGTCGAGCCGTCGGAGTACGTGGAGGTCAGCAGGTCCTCCATGCGCTTCTGCGCGGCCTCCTGCGACCAGCGCAGCGTGGCGACCGTGTCGAAGTCGGTCTGGCCGGACTTCACGACGAGCGTGCCGTCGGTGATGTACGGGTCGAGGACCGACATGGCGCCCTCGAAGAAGAACCCGGCGTTGTTGTCGTCCGGCGAGCCGGCGAAGAGCTCGATGTTGAAGGGGCCGGTGACGTCGGCGACCTCGACACCCGTCTCGTCGAGGATGCCCATGCCCCGCAGCAGCGCGGTGCCCTGGGCGACGCCGACCGCGAAGTTGTCGAACGTGACGTAGAAGTCGACGTTGTCGCTGTCGCGGATGAGGCGGTCGTAGGCGATGACCGGGATGTTCTGCGCAGCCGCGTTCTCCAGCTGGCTGGTCAGCGCCGTGCCGTCGATCGACGCGATGATCAGGACGTCCGCACCGCTGGTGATCATCTGGTCGATCTGCTGCGTCTGCGTCGGGATGTCGTCGCCCGCGTACTGCAGGTCGACCTTGTACCCGAGCTTCTCCAGCCCCTCCTTGACGGCGTTGCCGTCGGCGATCCACCGCTCCGAGGTCTCGGTCGGCATGGCGACGCCGATGGTGATGTCGCCCTTCTCGGCGCCGCCCCCGGCGCCCTCCGTGCTGTCGGTGCTGCCCGCACCGCCGCCGCCGCAGGCGGCAAGGCTCAGCGCCAGCGCTCCAGCCGCCGCCGCCGTGGTGATCCTGCGTCGCATCTCTGTGCTCCTTCTCGTCGTCGAGAGGTTCCGGTCCCGAACTCATCGGGCGCCCGAGCGCGGTCGCTGCGCCGCGACCGACCGGAGGCTCCGGCTGCGTCGGGCGTGTCGACAGGGCGTCGTCGTCCCGTGCAGTGGGCACACTCTGCTTTCGTTCGGAACCCGAAGTCAACCCCGGAGGACTGTCTCTTGGTTGCGAACTCATCACGACTTGGTCACGCTGCTGCGGGACGAGCGGCGTGAGAGCGCGACCAACCACCCGGACGGGGTCCAGCACCCCCACGCGGGCCGCGCGCGAGGGACGTCCCCCGGGAACGCCGCGGGATGCGCGGGGCGCGACCCCGCCCGCCGTCAGGACCGCGCGGCGGCCGGGCTCCGGGGGCCGTCCGGGCGCAGCGCACCGGTGATGGCCGCCAGGATCTGCTCGTACCCCGTGGTGCGGGCGTCGAACGAGCCGTTGTTGCGGCCGTGGCGCAGCACCTCGATGCGGTCGGCGACCGACCGCACGTCCGTCATGTTGTGGCTGATGAGGATCACACCCAGCCCCAGGTCCCGCAGCGCCTCGATGTGCAGCAGCACCTCCGCGGTCTGCGCCACCGACAGGGCCGCCGTCGGCTCGTCCAGCACGACGATGCGCGGGTCGCCGATGAGCGTGCGCGCGATCGCGACGGACTGCCGCTGCCCGGCCGAGAGGCTCGCCAGCGGCACCCGCACGGACGGGATCCGGCTCGTCAGGTCGTGGAGGATGCGCCGGGCCATCTGCTCCATGCGCTCGTCGTCGCGGACGCCGCGGGCGTCGCGCAGCTCCCGACCGAGGAACAGGTTGGAGGTGACGTCGAGGTTGTCGCACAGGGCCAGGTCCTGGAAGACCGTCGCCACACCCAGGGCGTGCGCGGCCGCCGGCGTGGGGATGCTCACCGGCACGCCCTCGATCTCGACCAGCCCCGTGTCGGGCGTGAGGACGCCCGCGACCGTCTTGGCCAGGGTGGACTTGCCGGCACCGTTGTCACCGACCAGGGCCACGACCTCGTGGCGGTGCACGTCGAGGTCGACACCGACGAGCGCCTCGACCCCACCGAACCGCTTGCTGACACCACGCATCGACAGCAGCGGGACCCGCGACCCGTCAGTCATGCCTGGACCCACCCGCTCCTCGTCGCGCACGCACCAGATGCAGTGAATCCCCCTGCTCTCCCCCGGTCAACCCTCGCCGTCCCGGACCCCGGCCCCGGCCCCGTCCCCGTCGAGCAGCACGTCCTCCGGCGCACGGACCGGCACGTCCGCCGCGCGCAGCGCCAGCACCAGCGCCCCCATGACCTCCGCACGCTGCCCCAGCTGCGCGGGCACCACCTCCAGCGGGGCGATCTGGTTGGGCAGGACCCCGCGCCGCACCGACTCACGCAACGGACCGAGCAGCACCTCGCCGGTCTCCGACAGCTCCCCGCCCACCACGACGCACTGCGGGTTGACCGCCGTGCCCAGCCCCGCGACCACCGCCCCGATCGCGGCACCGGCGTCCGCGACCACCCGCACGAACCCGGGATCGCCCTGGCGCGTCCGCGCGATCACGTCGCGCAGCGCGAGCGAGCCGTGCGTCGCGCGCAGCGGCTCCACCAGCGCCGTCGCCCCCACCACCGTGTCGAGGCAGCCGCGCGAGCCGCACCGGCAGATGTGCCCCGTCGGGTCCACCTGCACGTGCCCGATCTCCCCGGCCGTGCCCGCGAAGCCCCGGTGCACCTGGCCGCTGATGACGATGCCCGCCCCGGTGCCGTAGGACGCGCGCACGTAGACCGCGTCGCGGTAGCCGCGGGCCGCGCCGAGCGTCGCCTCCGCGAGCGCCCCGAGGTTCGCGTCGTTGTCCACGTGCACCGGGCGCCCCAGCCGCTTGGTGAGCACCTGGCCCAGGTGCTCACCCTCCCAGCCGCGCATCACGCCCGGCACCGAGACCATGCCGGTGTCCGTGTCGACGGGCGCGGGCACCCCCACGCCGATCCCCACGACCTCCTCGAGGTCCGACCCGATGCGCTCCAGCATCTCCATGACCAGCAGCGCCGCCCGGTCGAGCGTCGTGTCCGACGGGTGCTCGTACGGCAGCGGCAGGGCCTGCTCGGCCACCACCTCGTGCGCGAAGTCCCCGAGCGCGACGCGCAGGTGCCGGTGGCCGACCTGCACCCCGACCGCCAGCCCGACGCGACGCGCGAGCGTGACGAGCTGCGCCCGGCGCCCGCTGCGCGTCGTGACCGCGGTCTCGACGACCCCCGCGGCCAGCAGCTCGCGCACGATCGTCGAGACCGTCGCCTGGGACAGGCCCGTGGCGGCGGCGAGCTCGACCTGCGTGAGCCCGCCGTACCGCTGCACCGTCCCGACGACGAGCCCCTTGTTGGCCTCGCGCAGGGCGGTCTGCGAACCCGCTGCCGCCCCTCGCCTGCTCACCGTCGCAACCTACCGGCGCGCACGGCCCCCGCCGCGCCGCCGCGCCCCTACTGCGTGCCCGCCCGCCGCTTGTTGAGCAGGTCGAACGCGACGGCGAGCAGCAGCACCATGCCCTTGATGGCCATCTGCCACGACGGGTCGACGGACATGATCGACAGGCCCATGTTGAGCACGCCCATGATGAGCGCGCCGATGATCGCCCCGGAGATCCGACCGATGCCCCCGGTGACGGCCGCACCGCCGATGAAGCACGCGGCGATGGCGTCGAGCTCGTACCCCTGCCCGGCCGCGGCGATCGCCGCGCCGGCACGGGCGGTGGTGACCACTGCCGCGACACCGGCCAGGAACCCGATGTTGACGAAGATCCAGAAGTCGACCTTGCGCGTGCTCACGCCGGACAGCGCGGCGGCCTGGCGGTTGCCGCCGATCGCGTAGATGTGCCGGCCGAAGACCGTGCGCCCCATGAGGAACGAGTACACGACGACCAGCACGCCGACGATCACGAGCACGATGGGCGTGCCGCCGGCCGAGAACGACAGGATGACGGTGAGGACGCCGATGCCGACGGCGATCATGGCGATCTTGGCCAGGAACAGCCCCGCCGCCTCGACGTGCAGGTCGTGCCTGCGCAGCGCCCGGCGCGCCCGCACCTGCGTCAGCACGATGGCACCGACCGTGATCGCGCCGATGAGCAGCGTGAGCGCGTCCATGTTGCCGACGTACCCGAGCAGCTCGCTGGGCAGGTAGCCCTTGGCGATGCGGATGAAGGCCGGCGGCAGGCCCGCGAGCGTCTCCCCGACGACGACCAGCGCGAGACCCCGGAACACCAGCATGCCCGCGAGCGTCACGATGAACGCCGGGATCCCCACGTACGCGACCCAGAACCCCTGCCAGGCGCCCACCAGCGCGCCGACCGCCAGCCCGACGAGCACGGCCGTGGTCCACGGCAGCCCGATCGGGTCGCGCATCGTCACCGCGACGATGCCGCCGACGAACGCGACGACGGACCCCACCGACAGGTCGATGTGACCGGCCACGATGACCATGACCATGCCGATCGCCAGGATCATCACGTAGGCGTTCTGCTGGAACAGCGCCGCGAGGTTGTTGGCGAGCAGCAGCTTGCCGTCGGTGAGGACCTGGAACAGCAGGACGATGACGACGAGGGCGCCGAAGATCCCGTACTGGCGGGCGTTGCCGCCCAGCCCCTGCAGCCGCTGTCCCAGGGAGACGCGCGGTGCGTCCGGGGGTGTCGGGGAGGGGACGTTGACGTCGGTGGTGGTGCTCATCGGGCGATCCCGTCCTTGTCCATCGTCATGAAGTGCATGAGGTGCTCCTGGGTCGCGTCGGCCCGGGCCACCTCGCCCGTGACCCGGCCCTGGCTGAGCGTGTAGATGCGGTCGCAGACCCCGATCAGCTCGGGCAGCTCCGAGGAGATGACGACCACACCCTTCCCGGCCTCCGCGAGGCGGTTGATGATCGTGTAGATCTCGTACTTCGCCCCCACGTCGATCCCCCGGGTGGGCTCGTCGAGGATGAGGACGTCCGGGTCGGCGTGCAGCCACTTGGCGAGCACGACCTTCTGCTGGTTGCCGCCCGAGAGCTTGCCGACCAGCGCCCGGACCGAGGGCGTCCGGATGTTGAGCTCCGTGCGGTACCGCTCGGCGACCTTGGTCTCCTCCTCCCGGTCGACGACGCCACCGCGCGCCAGGGTGCCGAGCGACGCCGCGGAGATGTTGTGCTGCACGGTGTCGATGAGGTTGAGCCCGAACCGCTTGCGGTCCTCGGTGGCGTACGCGATGCCGTGGGAGATGGCCTCCTGGACGGTCGTGGCGGTGACCTCGTGGCCGTCCTTGTAGAGCCGGCCCGAGATCCGGGTGCCGTAGGAGCGGCCGAAGACGCTCATCGCGAGCTCGGTGCGGCCGGCGCCCATGAGGCCGGCGAGACCGACGATCTCCCCGCGGCGCACCGTCAGGCTCGCGCCGTCGACGACCTTGCGCGCCTGGTCGATCGGGTGGTGCACCGTCCAGTCCTCGATGCGCAGCACCTCCTCGCCGATCGCGGGCGTGTGCTCGGGGAACCGGTGGTCCAGCGGGCGGCCGACCATCCCCCGGATGATGCGCTCCTCGCTGACGGTCTCGTCCCCGTGCATGTCGAGGGACTCGATGGTGCGGCCGTCACGCAGGATCGTCGTGGTGTCGGCGATCGCCTCGATCTCGTTCAGCTTGTGACTGATGATGATCGAGGTGATGCCCTCCTCGCGCAGACCGCGGATGAGGCCGAGCAGGTGCGCGCTGTCCTCGTCGTTGAGGGCCGCGGTCGGCTCGTCGAGGATGAGCAGCCGCACCTCCTTCGACAGGGCCTTCGCGATCTCGACCAGCTGCTGCTTGCCGACGCCGATGTCGCTGACGCGGGTGTCGGGACGCTCCGCGAGCCCGACGCGGTCGAGCAGGCGCGCGGCCTCGGCGTTGGTGCGATTCCAGTCGACGACGCCGCGCTCGGCACGCTCGTTGCCGAGGAAGATGTTCTCGGCGATCGAGAGGTACGGGGACAGCGCCAGCTCCTGGTGGATGATCACGATCCCCCGGCGCTCGGAGTCGCGGATGCCGCGGAACTCCTGCACCTCGCCGTCGAGGACGACGTCGCCCGCGTAGGCGCCGTGCGGGTAGATGCCCGAGAGCACCTTCATCAGGGTCGACTTGCCGGCGCCGTTCTCCCCGCAGATCGCGTGGATCTCGCCGCGCCGCACGGCCAGGGTGACGTCCGCCAGGGCCTTGACGCCGGGGAACGTCTTGGTGATGCCGCGCATCTCGAGGATGTGCTCGGTGTCCATGTGTCCTCGCTGGTGGTCCGGGCAGGGCCGTGACGTCGGGGCGGCACCGGCCGCGCGACCGGGCGGTCGCGCGGCCGGTGCGGGTCTCACATGCCCAGGTCGGAGGCCTGGTAGAAGCCCGAGTCGACGAGCACGTCGACCGTGTCCGGCGTGATGACCTGCGGCGGCAGCAGGTAGGTCGGCACGACCTTCTCGCCGTTGTCGTACGTCTCCTCGTCGTTCACCTCGACCGTGTCGCCGGCGACGATCTGGTCGACCATCGTGGCGACCTGGTCACCGAGCGCACGGGTGTCCTTCCAGACCGACATGGCCTGCTTGCCGGCGATCATGTTGAGCACGTTGGCCTGGTCGGCGTCCTGACCGGTGAGCACCGGGTAGTCCGGTCCGGCGGCGTAGCCGGCGCCCTCGAGCGCCTGTGCGATGCCCAGCGCCAGCGAGTCGTTGGGCGAGAGCACGACGTCGACCTGGGTGCCACCGGCGTAGAACGAGTTCAGCCGGTTCTCCATCTCGGACTGCGCCGTGTCGGAGCTCCAGCCCTGGATGCCGATCGAGGCCCAGTCGTCGTTGGACTGCGGCCCCTTGCCCGACGGGACGACGAGCTGCCCGCTCTCGACGTACGGGGACAGCACGTCCCACGCACCGGCGAAGAAGAACTTCGCGTTGTTGTCGTCCGGGGACCCGGCGAACGGCTCGAGGTTGAACGGCCCGGCGCCGCCGGGCAGGTCGAGCGCCTCCTCGATGAACTCGCCCTGCATCGTGCCCACGCCGTAGTTGTCGAACGTCGCGTAGTAGTCGACGTTGGGCGTGTCGTTGATGAGGCGGTCGTAGGCGATGACCGTGATGCCGGCGTCCGCCGCCTGGTCGAGGGTCGGCCCGAGGGCCGTGCCGTCGATCGACGCGATCACCAGGATGTCCGCGCCCTGGTTGATCATGTTCTCGAGCTGGGTGATCTGCTGATCCACCTTGTTGTCGGCGTACTGCAGGCTCGTCTCGTACCCCGCGTCGGTCAGCAGCTCCTCGAGGTGCGAGCCGTCGCGGTTCCACCGCTCCAGGCTCTTGGTCGGCATCGCGATGCCGACGAGCATGTCCTCCGCGTCGCCGCTGTCGGTGCTGCCGGACCCGGTGTCGCGCTCGCTGCTGCAGGCCGCCATGGACCCGACGAGCACACCCGCGGCGACCATCGCGATCGCACTCTTCCTCCACGCCAGTGACATCGTTGTCGCTCCCTCGTCGTGCCGCGAGCCGGTCGGGACACGGGGGTCCGGGTCCCTGTCCGGCGACGGTGCCGGTCAGCCGTACGGCTTCGCGTTGCATTCAAGACCTGAACGCTAGACGGGGCAAGGGCCGTGACCATTCCGTGTCCTGACCGGAACATCCCGATCGCGCGGGAGCCGCAGCGCGCAGGAGACCGTGCAGACCAGGAGCATCCCGACGGCAGACCGGGCCGTGCCTTCGAGGACTGAAGCCACGGCCCGGTGCGGGCTCACCCGCAGAGACCCGGGAGCCAGCGCCCCAGCACGCCGCACGCACCGCCCCACCCGCCGCCGCCGGCACCGCCCCACCAGCCGCCGCCGGCACCGGGACGCGCGTCCTCGACGAGCACGGCCACGGTCCGCGGCGGGACCACCACGGTCCCGGTCGCCCGGTCGTACGTGGTCCCCCGCACCACCGGGTCGGCCCCGCTCGCCTGCACGGGCGAGAGCGCGTACCGCCGACCGGCGAGGGCGTCGACCGTCTGCGTCGTCGGCTCGTCGGACGCGTTGACCACGACCAGCAGCCCGTCGAGCCGCGGGTCCACGTCCGCGCGCGGACGCCACGAGCCCGCGCGCCGACCCGCGCGGTCGTCGACGTGCATGACGACGACGCCCGGTGCCGCGTCGGGGCCGGACCCGGGGAAGGTGACCTTCTCCTCGATCAGCCGCGCGTCCCCGAGCCGGAACAGGCGCGTCGAGGAGCGCAGCTCCAGCAGCTCCGCGGACGCGGTCGCGGCCGTCGCGATGTCGGCGGGCGTGGGGACCAGCGCGGGGTCGGCCAGCAGCGGCTGCTGGAACCCCCACTTCGCCTCGTTGTCCGGCGCCGGCGGCAGCCCACGGCCGAAGCCGTTGTCCTGCTGCGACCAGTCGACCTCGTTGAACCAGTCCCCCGAGTCGTAGGAGTTGCGGTCCAGCGACTTGCTGCGCAGCAGGTCGGCGCCCGCGTGCCAGAACGACGGCGTCTGGGCGAGGGTCGCCGTCGCGAGCGAGACGGTGTTCATCCGCACCCGGTCCGCCATGGGGGTGCCCGGCGGCAGCTTGAGGTACAGGTTGTCGAACAGCGTCTCGTTGTCGTGCGCGTCGACGTACGTGACGACCTCCTCCGGGGAGTCGGCGTACCCGGCCGGCTGCCCGTTGTAGTCCAGCTGGTCGCCCCGGCGCACCGTGCCGTCGCTCGCGAGCAGCCGGAAGTCCCGCAGGTCGCCGGCCATGCCGAGCCGGACCAGGTCCCCCTGGTGCTGCACCCGGGCGAGCTGCTCGTCCGCGGTGCCGTTGACCGGCGCGCCGTTCGGGTCGGTGAACGCACCGGAGCCGAAGCCCTGCAGCCGCGGGTCCTCGTCGAACGGGCCGCCGCCGCGGACCGCGTCACGCAGCCGGTCGGAGAACGTGCCGATGCCCGTCCCGCCGAGCTGTCCCTGCGTGGCCTGCTCGAACAAGCGGTCGTCCGCCACCTCGCCGAAGTTCCAGCCCTCGCCGTACAGGTAGACGGCGGAGCCGTCGACGCCGTCACGGCGCGGCGTCAGCCGGTCCAGCGCGGCGCGGACCTTCTCCATGGTCTGGCGCGAGTGGTGGCCCATGAGGTCGAAGCGGAAGCCGTCGACCTTGTGGTCCCGGGCCCACGTCACGACCGAGTCGACCATCATCTTCTCGGCCATCGCGTGCTCGGTCGCCACGTTCTGGCAGCACGTCGACGTCTCCACCCGGCCGGTCGCGTCCAGCCGGTGGTAGTAGCCGGGCACGACGCGGTCCAGCACGCTCGTCGCGTCCTGCCCGCTGGCCGCCGTGTGGTTGAACACCTGGTCGAGGACCACCTGCAGGCCGTCGGCGTGCAGCGCCCCGACCATGGACCGGAACTCCGCGATCCGCGCGCCCCCGTGGGCGTCCACCGCGTACGAGCCCTCGGGCGCGGTCCAGTGCCACGGGTCGTAGCCCCAGTTGAACGCGTCCTGCCCCGCGACGGCGCGGACGCACTCCTGCTGCTCCGGCGAGTCCGGGGGCAGCGACGCGAGGTCGCAGTCCGGCGTCGCCTGCGCGTCCCGGTCCTCCTCGATCGACGCGATGTCGAACGTGGGCAGCAGGTGCACCGTGGTCAGCCCCGCGTCGGCGAGCGCGCGCAGGTGGTCGCGGCCGTCGCTGCTGCGCACGGCGAACGCGCCGTACGTGCCGCGCAGCCGCTCGGGCACCGTCTCGTCGGAGATCGAGAAGTCCCGCACGTGCAGCTCGTAGATCGTCTGGTCCACGGGCCGCACGACGGGCTGCCGCGTGCGCTCCCACTGCCGCGGGCGGTAGCGGGCGTCGTCGAGGTCGACGAGCACGCCGTGCGTCGAGTTCAGCGTGAGCGCCACCGCGTACGGGTCGGTGACACGGTTGACCTCGATCGCGCCCGTGGTGGGCGCGTAGACCGTCACCTCCCAGAGGTACGCCGCACCGGCCCAGGTACGGGGCCCGGCCGCGGTCCACGAGCCGTCGGACTGCCGCGTCGCGGCGGTCCGCACGGGCTCGGCCGTCGTGTCGACGTCTCCGCGCCGGTCGGCGGGCCACACCAGCAGGTCGACGTCCTGCGCGGTGGGCGCCCACAGCGCGAGCGACGGGGCGCCCTTCGCCCAGGTGGTGCCGAGCGTGCGCTGCGCGGCAGGCGCGCCGTAGAGGTCGTCGAGCACGCCCGGCACCTGGACGCCCGTGACCGCCTGCGCGACGTCCTGCGCGTCGGCCTGCCGCACGAGCAGCTCACCCGTGAGCAGCCGCTCGACCGTGGTGCGGTCCGCGTCGACGCGCAGCGCGAGGTACCCGGCGAGGGCAGGGAACCGGACGCGCTGGGCCTCGGTCAACCCACCGGGCACCACCGCGAGCGCGACCTCCTCGCCGCCGGTGACCTGCCCGTCGACGACCTCGAGGGTGGCGTCGGCGGAGCCGTGCAGCGTGAACGCGAGCGTCGTGGGGTCCGTCCCGGGCGGGACGAGCGTCACCGGCCAGGCGAGCGTGCGGGCGTCGACCCAGTGCGCGGCGAGCTGTCCCGTGCCCGGCAGGGGCGGGTCGGTCGCCTGCACGGTCAGCACGTGGGTCGCCAGGTCGTACGTGAACGTGACGGGCGCTCCGCCCGGTGCCGAGAAGACGAGGTTCGCGCCGCCGCGGACACCGTCGACGCCGTAGTTCTCCTCCCACGACAGGCCGTGGGCGACCTTGACCTCGTAGGTGCCGGCCGCCAGGTCCGGCAGCGTGAGCGTCGCGGTGCCGTCACCGTCGCCGTCCACCAGGGCGGTCGCCAGGCACGCCGGGTCCCAGTCGGCCGCGCACCCCGCCTCGCTCTGGTACGACCCCGGCAGCGTGAGCAGCGCGCCCTGCGCCGACGACGTCACCTGGTGCGTGGTCGCGTCGTACACGAACGTCACCTGCTGCGGTCCGTCGCCCGTGACGGTGTACGCGATGTCGTCGCCGCCCGGCGCGCCGCCCGCGCCGTAGTTCTCGTCCCAGGTGCCGCCCACGGCGACCTTGTACGCGTACGAGCCCGGCGGGAGGCTGAACGTCCCGGAGTACACCAGGCCGTTGGTCGAGGTCAGGCGCGCGGCCTCGCAGCCGGGCTGCCAGTCGCCCGGGCAGCCCATCGCGGCGTTGTGGCTGCCGGGGACCGTGACCAGCGTGTCGCCCGGCCCGGCCGGCGGCGCGACGCCGTCGACCGCGACCCCGACGCTGCCGTACGTCGACGCGGCGCTGCGGGCACCGGCGGCGTCCTCGCGCACGGCGCGGTACTCCACGAGGGTGCCGGGGGCCAGGTCCGTGACGTCGTGGTAGACACGCGGCGTCGTCGTCTCGGCCGTGCCGAGGGGCGCCCAGGTGCCGCCGCCGACCACCCGGTAGGCGAACGACGTGGCGGCGGGCACGTCCTCCGCGATGTCGGCCGCCACGGGGGCGAGGCCCTCGAGGGCCGCACCCGGCGCCGGCACCGTGAGCGTGATCGCGTCGTCGCCGGTCGCGACCGTGGCACCGGCCCGCAGCACCGTCGCACCGAACGGCGGGACGGTGAGCGTGACGGCGCCGTCGCCGTCCGCGGTGACCGGCGTGCCGTCGACCACGCCCGTGCCGGACGTCGTCAGCAGCGGGGTGAAGGACGCGCCGGGCGTCAGCGTGTCGACCGTGACGGTGGCCGGGGTCGCGGCGTTGTTGAGCGCGACGAGGTGCTCGACGTCGTCGTCCCCGACCCGCGAGAACGCGTAGACCGGCCCGTCGGCGTACCGCTCGACCTGCGCACCGGTGGCCAGCGCCGGCGTCGACGCCCGCAGGTCCGCGAGCGCCGCGACGTGCGCGTAGAGCGGCGCACCGGTGTCGTACCGGTCCACCGAGCCCGCCGGGGTGCCGTCCAGCAGCGCCTGGTCGGCGTACTCGTCGACCTGCGTGGCGAAGAGCGACTGCCGGGCGTCCTTGTCCCCGCCGCCCAGGTCGCCGTCGCCGACGAACCCCTGCTCGTCGCCGTAGTAGACGACCGGCTGCCCGCGCGTGAGGTACATGAGGGAGTGCGCCAGGCCGGAACGGGCCTGCGGGTCGCCCGCGTCCTTGACGGCGTACCCGATACGGCCCATGTCGTGGTTGCCGAGGAAGGTCGGCAGCGCCTGCGCGTTGCTCGTGGGCGTGGTGTAGAGGTCGTCACCCGCGAACAGCCCTCGCAGCCCTGCCGCGGACAGGCCCTTGGCGTAGTTCGCGGCCGCGGCCTGGAACGAGAAGTCGAGGACGGCGTTCATGTCCGTCTCGCGCACGTAGGGCGCGGTGAGCGCGGGGTCCGCGTCGTACACCTCGCCGAACATGAAGAAGTCCGGGTTGCCTGCCGCCGTCGCGTGCTGCGCGACCCGCGTGGTGAACACGTCCCAGAACTCGCGGTCCACGTGCTTGACCGTGTCGATGCGGAAGCCGTCCACACCGAGGTCGACCCACGCCTCGTAGACGTCGACGAAGCCGTCCACGACCGTGGGGTGCTCGGTCATGAGGTCGTCCAGGCCGCTGAAGTCGCCGTACGTGACGGACTCCCCGGTCCAGGTGGAGTCACCGCGGTTGTGGTAGAGCGTCGGGTCGTTGAGCCAGGCCGGGACCTTGAGGTCGGCGTCGGCGGGGTCGACCACGGGGGTGTACGGGAACGACGTCGCGGCGTCGAGCTCCGGGAAGTCGTCGGTGCCGGCGAAGTCCGCGGGGTCGAACGCCGCGCCGGACGCGTCGCGGTACGGCACGGTCGCCTGGTCGACGTACGTGCGGGTGCCCTCGGCGTAGTCGATGACGTCGGCCGTGTGGTTGGTGATGATGTCGAAGTAGACCTTGATGCCGCGCGCGTGGGCGTCGTCGATGAGCGCCTCGAGCTCGGCGTTCGTGCCCAGGTGCGGGTCGATCCGCGTGAAGTCCGTGATCCAGTAGCCGTGGTACCCGGCCGACGCGTCGGCGCCCGTCCCCTGCACCGGGCGGTTGAGGAACGACGGCGTGAGCCAGATCGCGGTGGTGCCCAGACCCTCGATGTAGTCGAGCCGCTCCCGCAGGCCCGCCAGGTCGCCGCCGTGGTAGAAGCCCTTGTCGCTGGGGTCCAGGCCGGTGGTCAGCCGGTCGCCCGTCAGGCCGCCCGTGTCGTTCGCGGGGTCGCCGTTGGCGAACCGGTCCGTGAGGACGAAGTAGAAGCTCTCCCCCGCCCCCGGGTCACGCACCGGGTCGGCGACCAGCGGCGCGTCGGCACCGGTGTAGCCGCCGGCGAGGTCCTCGACGGCCACCGACGTGCGGTGCGTGGCGTCGTCGTAGGTGAACGTGAGGTCCGCCGGGCCGGCGAGCACGAGCGGGGTGTTCGTGTCGGTGCCGTCGGCGCCGTACGACGCGTCCCAGGTGCCGTCGAGCGCCACCTGCCACTCGTGGCTGCCGCCGGGGACGGTGAACGTCGCCGCGAACCGGCCGGGCACGTCGGTCGGCGCGAGCGTCGTCGCAGCGCACGCGGGGTCCCAGTCGGCCGCGCACCCCAGCTCGTCCTGCAGGCTGCCGACGAGCACGACGGAACCCGCGGTGGCGGCCGCCGCCGGGAGCGTGAGTGCGAGGGCGCCGCCGGCGGCGACGGCTGCGGCCGCGGTCGCGGCGACGAGCCGCCGGGCCGTGCGGGCAGCGGGTGGACGGAGCGGGGTGCGGCCTGCCATCAGGACTCCTTCGTCGCGGCACGCCGTCGTGCCGTCGGTGGCTCGTCCTGCGACCGTAACCCGTTGCAAGAACTTGCAGCAAGGGTTTCGGTCAGAGCGGACCGACCAGGAGGACCCGGACGGACCGGTCCGACCCCCGACGCACGACCGAGGACGCCCCCTCGCCCGGTGCCACACTCGACCCGTGGGCACCGTCGACGACCACCTCGCACACCGACGCCGTCCGCGCGCTCGTCACCGCCCGGCGCGCGCACATCGAGGGCTGACCGGGGCGCCCGCCCGCCGTCAGACGAGCCCGAGCGCGCGCACCGCCTCGCGCTCCTCGACGAGCTCGGCCACGGACGCGGCGATCCGCTCGCGCGAGAACGCGTCGACGTCCAGGTCGGGGACGATCGTGTAGGCGCCGTCGGCCGCGGTCACCGGGAACGACGAGATCAGCCCCTCCGGCACCCCGTACGACCCGTCCGAGACCACGCCCGCCGACGTCCAGTCCCCCGCGGGCGTGCCGTGCACCCACGTGTGCACGTGGTCGATCGCGGCGTTCGCAGCCGATGCCGCCGACGACGCACCGCGCGCCTCGATGATCGCGGCGCCCCGCTTGGCGACCGTCGGGATGAACGTGTCGCGCACCCACGCGTCGTCGCCGACGACCTCGAGCGCGGGCCGCCCGCCGATCGTCGCGTGCGTGAGGTCGGGGTACTGGGTGGCGGAGTGGTTGCCCCAGATCGCGAGCCGCGCCATGTCGTCGATCGCCGCACCGGTCCGCAGGCGCAGCTGGGCCAGCGCGCGGTTGTGGTCGAGGCGGGTCATGGCCGTGAACCGCTCCGCCGGGACGTCCGGCGCGTGGGCCGACGCGATGTACGCGTTGGTGTTGGCGGGGTTGCCGACCACGAGCACCCGCACGTCAGCGGCGGCGCCCTCGTTGATCGCCGCCCCCTGGGGGCCGAAGATCCCACCGTTCGCGCTCAGCAGGTCACCACGCTCCATGCCCTTGGTGCGCGGGCGGGCACCGACGAGGAGCGCGACGTTCACGCCGTCGAAGGCCGCCTTCGCGTCGTCCGTGACGTCGATGCCGTCGAGCAGCGGGAACGCGCAGTCGTCGAGCTCCATCGCGACGCCCTCGGCAGCCTTCACCGCGGGCGGGATCTCGAGCATCCGCAGCCGGACCGGTGTGTCGGGGCCGAGCAGCTGGCCCGACGCGATGCGGAACGCGAGGGCGTAGCCGATCTGGCCGGCGGCGCCGGTGACGGTGACGACAGCGGGCGTGGTGACGGACACGGAGGGGCTCCTTCGGTCGACCGATGGGCGGCGCGACGCCTCGGCGTCGACGCCTGCGTCGAACCTACCGGAGCGGCACGCACGACGGCGCCCTCCCCGTGCGGGGAGGGCGCCGTCATGGCACGCTGTCGGGTGTCAGCCCAGCCGCGCGGCGAGGTTCTCGTCGAGGGCTGCGAGGAACTCCTCGGTCGTCAGCCACGGCTGCTCGGGACCGACGAGCATCGCGAGGTCCTTCGTCATCTTGCCGCTCTCGACGGTCTTGACGACGACGTCCTCGAGGGTCTCCGCGAACTGCGTGACCTCGGGCGTGCCGTCCAGCTTGCCGCGGTGCTTGAGGCCGCCGGTCCAGGCGAAGATGGACGCGATCGGGTTGGTCGACGTCGGCTTGCCGGCCTGGTGCTGGCGGTAGTGCCGCGTCACCGTGCCGTGCGCCGCCTCGGCCTCGACCGTCTTGCCGTCGGGCGTCATGAGGACGGACGTCATGAGGCCGAGCGAGCCGAAGCCCTGCGCGACGGTGTCGGACTGGACGTCACCGTCGTAGTTCTTGCACGCCCAGACGTAGCCGCCCTCCCACTTCATCGCGGCGGCGACCATGTCGTCGATCAGGCGGTGCTCGTACGTGAGGCCCGCGGCCTCGAACTTGTCCTTGTACTCGGTCTCGAAGACCTCGGCGAAGATGTCCTTGAACGCACCGTCGTACGCCTTGAGGATCGTGTTCTTCGTCGAGAGGTACACCGGGTAGCCCCGCTGCAGGCCGTACGAGAACGAGGCCCGCGCGAAGTCGCGGATCGACTCGTTGAAGTTGTACATGCCCATCGCGACGCCGCCCGCCTCGGGCATCGTCACGACCTCGAACTGCTGGGGCTCGGAGCCGTCGGCCGGCTCGAACGTCATCGTGATCTTCCCGGCGCCGGGCACCTTGAAGTTCGTCGACTTGTACTGGTCGCCGTGGGCGTGACGGCCGATGATGATCGGCTTGTTCCAGCCCGGCACCAGCCGCGGGATGTTCGAGATGATGATCGGCTCGCGGAAGACGACGCCGCCGAGGATGTTGCGGATCGTGCCGTTGGGCGAGACCCACATCTTCTTCAGGCCGAACTCCTCGACGCGCGCCTCGTCCGGCGTGATCGTCGCGCACTTGACGCCGACGCCGTGCTCCTTGATGGCGTGCGCGGCGTCGATGGTCACCTGGTCGTCGGTCGCGTCCCGGTTCTGGATCGACAGGTCGTAGTACCGCAGGTCGATGTCGAGGTACGGGTGGATCAGGCGGTCCTTGATGAACTGCCAGATGATGCGCGTCATCTCGTCGCCGTCGAGCTCGACGACCGGGCCGACGACCTTGATCTTCGCCATGCGGGGGCCTGCCTCCTGTGCCAGTGGGTGTGGCGGCCAGGTTACTCGACATCGAGAGACCTCGGAGGCTCCCGGCGCTGCAGCCGTCCGCCCCGCGGCCCGCCCCTGCGCACCTGCGGCCCGGGCTGGCATGCTGGGCTTGCGTAGTTCGCCCCAGTGTCGCCCGTGCCACGCCCGTCCACCGGACGCAGCCCGACGGCATCGCGGCACCGACCGGTGGCCCGGCCACCTGACACGACAGGACCGACATGTCCCAGCAGAAGCCAGAGACACCCGACGGCATCCCGGAGCCCGGCGACACGACGGCCGCAGGCGCCGCGCCGCAGCCGACGGCGAGCGAGCCGGTCGAGGAGGTCGTCGTCGAGGAGGTCGTCGTCGAGGAGCCGGTCGCCCGGCCCGCGACCGGCACCGAGCCCGCCGCCGCGGCCGCCGCACCCCCGGCGCCCGCCACACCTCCGGCACCCGCCACGCCGCCCGCCCCGGCCGCGGCCACGGACGTCGACGACGAGGACGAGGACGACGACGACGACGACGACGACGAGACGAGCACGGGTGAGCAGTACGTCGTGCCCGCCGGGACCGTCGTCGCCGCCGCCCCCGGCCTGCCCGCACGGCTCGGCGCCGAGGCGTTCGGCACGTTCTTCCTCGTGCTGACCGGCGTCGGCATCGCGCTGTACGCGTCGTTCAGCAACGTCGGCGGTGGCCTCGGCGTCGCCCTCGGCTTCGGTGTCGCGGTCCTCGCGGCCATCGTCGCGGTCGGTCACGTCTCGGGCGGCCACTTCAACCCCGCCGTCACGCTCGGCGCCTGCCTCGCGGGCCGCACGCCCTTCCGCGACCTGCTGCCCTACTGGCTCGCCCAGGTCGTCGGCGGCACGATCGCCGCGGCCGTGCTGTTCCTCACGGTCCCGACCACGCTCCCCGCCCTGCTCAGCCAGGGCGCCGAGGCGAGCACCCGCTCGTTCTTCAGCGGCACCGCCAACGGGTTCGGCGAGCACTCCCCGCTGGCCCTGCTGTCGAACGGCCAGGCGGAGTTCGGCCTCGTGGCCGCGCTCCTGGTCGAGGTCGTGGCCACCGCCGTGTTCGTCGGCGTGATCCTGGGCGCCACCGACCGGCGGGCCAACCGCCAGCACGTGCCCTTCGCCGTCGGCCTGACGCTGACCGTGATGCTGCTGCTGGCCACGCCGGTCACGAACGGCTCGCTGAACCCCGCCCGCTCGCTGGCGGCGGCCATCTTCTCCGACTCGTGGGCGCTCGAGCAGGTCTGGCTGTTCTGGGTCGCGCCGCTGCTGGGTGCGGCCATCGCCGCACTCGTCTACCGCGCGTTCGCGGCCGAGCCCGTCGAGGACTCCCTGTTCGGCGAGGACGAGCTCTACGTCGCCGACGAGGACGTGGTGGTCACGGAGCGCTGAGCCCGCGACACGCACCAGCACGAGGCCCGGGGAACCCCCCGGGCCTCGTGCCGTTCCGGGGTCGGCACGTCCGGCGGCGGGAGGGCCGCGACCGACGAGGGACGTCGCGCCGGCGCCGGGCCGAGCCGCCCGAGCCGCCCGTGGGACCGCGGGTCAGCGCAGCGGCACCAGCTGCGCGAGCACCAGCAGCGCGAGCGCCCCGCTCACCAGGACCGCGACGTCGACGGGCCGTGAGCGCACCGTGACGGCGACCGGCGCGTCCTTGCCGGCGCCGCGCACCACGGCGTAGCCCACCAGCAGCAGCGCCAGGACCCGCGTGCCCACCACGGCGTCGGTGAGGAACGTGACGACGACGGCCACCCCGATGCCCGACAGCGTCCACCACAGGGAGCTGTTGCGCCCGGCCGCCAGCGACGCACGCGCGATGCTGCGCGGGTCGAGCGGACGCTCCTCCGGCGGGACCTCCGGCGCCTCGGGCGGCCCGTCGGGCACCGTTCCCGCCGACGTCGCGGCCGGGACGGGCTCGGCGGGCTGTGCCGGCACGGGGGCCGCCGTCGGGGTGGGGAGGCTCGCCGGGCGCACGGGGGCGCCGGGAGGCCCGGCGGAGGTCGCGAACGGGGGTCCGACCGCCGGCCCGGACGCGGGGCGTCCGGTGCGCGGCGCCGCGACGTCGGCGCGGTCACGTGCGTCCGGTCGTGCGTCGGGACGGGCGTCGGGTCGTGTCGAGCGCGTCGGGGCCGCCGGCCGTGTGGGCGGCACGGGCCGCGGGGGCCACACCGGCTCGGAGCGGCCGGGCGCGGGCGTGCGCGCGGGACCCGACATCCGTGCGCTCCCTCCGACTTCGGTCGCCGCCGGGCGGGGCCACGACCCCCGCGACCCGCGGACGGCGACCCGCGGGCGTGCGCGGTGTGGGACCAGCGTACCGCTGCGGACCTCTCGTTACGGTGATCCCGTGACGTCCGATCCGCACCTCGTCCCCGACTCCCCCGCTCCCGTGCCGCCCGACGTCCTCGTGGTCGGGGGCGGTCTGGCCGCGCTGCGGACGGTGGCCGCGCTGCGCGAGCACGGCTACGACGGGACGGTCCGCGTGCTGGGGTCCGAGGGGGTGGAACCCTACGACCGTCCCCCGCTGTCGAAGCACCTGCTCGACCGGCCGACGCCCGCGTGGCTGGCCGACGACCTGGGCCACGACCTGCACGCGCTCGCCGACGAGGTGCACCTGGACCGGCCCGCGCGGGCCCTGCGACCCGCGGGCGGCGGGGGCGCCGTCGTCACGACCGACCGCGGCGACCTGGCCGCGGCGTGCGTGGTGCTGGCGACCGGCGCCCACGCGGTGACCGTGCCCGGCTGGCAGGCCCGCACGCTGCACACGGCTGCCGACGCCGACGCGCTGCGGACCGCGCTCGGCGTGTCGTCGCGTCGCCTCGTGGTCGTCGGCGCCGGCTGGATCGGCGCGGAGGTGGCCGGGGTCGCGGCGGCCGCCGGGCACGCGGTCACGGTGCTCGAGGCGCGTCCCGCACCGCTCGTCGCGGCGCTCGGCGAGCACGTGGGCGGGCTCACGGCCCCGTGGTACGCGGCGGCGGGCGTCGACCTGCGCACGGGCGTGCGGGTCGCCGGGGCGGACGACC
Source organism: Cellulomonas sp. KH9 (assembly GCF_900114185.1). Lineage (GTDB taxonomy): Bacteria > Actinomycetota > Actinomycetes > Actinomycetales > Cellulomonadaceae > Cellulomonas. Next base: position 1,242,027 of record NZ_FOSE01000001.1, on the reverse strand, counting down.
GTGCGGTGCACCTGGCGGACGGCACCCACGTGCCGGCGGACGCCGTCCTGGTCGCCGTCGGCGCCCGCCCTGCCACCGGGTGGCTCGCCGGCGCCGTCCCCCTCCGGGGCGGCGCGGTGCCCGTCGACGAGTCGTACCGGGTGCTCGGGGCCTCGGGCCCGCTGCCCGGCCTGCACGCCGTGGGCGACGTCGCCGTGCGCCGGTCCCGTCGCCACGGCTGGGTGGCCGGCGGGCACTGGGACGAGGCGCTGCACGGGCCGGACGTGCTGGTGCGTCGGCTCCTGGGCGTGCCGGTCGAGGGACCCGAGGCGACCCCGTACGTCTTCTCGACCCAGCTGGGCCACGACCTCACCCTGTTCGGTCTGCCGGGCACCGACGACGCCGTGACGCTCCTGGGCGACCCCGCCGCGGGCGGCTGGACCGCCCTGTGGCACCGCGACGACACCGTCACCGGCGTGCTCGTGGTCGACCGGCCCCGGGACGTGGGTGCGGCCCGGCGCCTCCTGGCGCGCGACGACCTGCCGCGCGTGCCGCTGCCCGACGCACCGGCGCTGCCCGACGACCTGCGCACGCTGCTGCGGTCGGTCCCCGCCACCTGACCACCGCGGGGGGACGTGCGCGCGCCGGCGCCGCCCGCCCGTGCGGGTGGACGAGCGGCGCCGCGCGACGTCAGTGGGCGAAGTGCCGGGTGCCCGTGAGGTAGAGCGTCACACCGGCCGCCCGCGCTGCCGCGACGACCTCCTCGTCACGGACGGACCCTCCCGGCTGCACGACGGCGCGCACGCCGGCGTCGAGCAGCACCTGCAGGCCGTCGGCGAACGGGAAGAACGCGTCGGACGCCGCGACGGCGCCCCGCGCCCGCTCGACGTCGCCGGCGTTGGCGCGCTCGACGGCCAGGCGGCACGAGTCGACGCGGTTGACCTGCCCCATGCCCACCCCGACGGACGCCCCGTCACGGGCCAGCAGGATCGCGTTGGACTTCACCGCACGCACCGCACGCCAGGCGAACGCGAGGTCCGCGAGCGTGGCCTCGTCGGCGGCCTCCCCGGCGGCCAGCGTCCACGCGGCGGGGTCGTCCCCCGGCGCGTCGATGCGGTCGACCGACTGCACCAGCAGCCCTCCGGACACGGGGCGCGTCTCGACCGCCGCCGACGGCGGGGCGTCGACCACCAGCAGACGCACGTTCTTCTTCCGCGTGAGGACCTCGAGGGCGTCGTCGTCGAAGCCGGGGGCGACCACGACCTCGGTGAACACCGGGGCGATCTGCTCGGCCGCGGCCCGCGTGACCTGCCGGTTGCTGGCGATGACGCCACCGAAGGCCGACACCGGGTCGCACGCGTGGGCCCGGGCGTGGGCGTCCGCCACGTCGGTGCCCACGGCGATCCCGCAGGGGTTGGCGTGCTTGACGATCGCGACGGTGGGGACGTCGCCCTGGTCGTGCGCGGCGCGCCAGGCCGCGTCGGCGTCGACGTAGTTGTTGTAGCTCATGGCCTTGCCGTGCAGCCGCCGCGCCTGGGCCAGCCCGGCGGGGCCGTGGTCGGTCGTGTAGAGCGCGGCACGCTGGTGCGGGTTCTCGCCGTAGCGCAGCACGTCGGCGCGCTCCCAGGTCGCACCGAGCCACGCGGGGAAGCCGGTCGCGACACCGTCGACCTCGTCGGTCGCCGTCGCGACGCTGCCCATCCAGGACGCCACCGCGACGTCGTAGGTCGCCGTGTGCACGAAGGCCTGGGCCGCCAGGCGGGTGCGCTCCGCGAGGGTGAAGCCACCGGCCGCGACCGCCGCGACGACGTCCGGGTAGCGGGCGGGCTCGACCACGACCGCGACGCTCGGGTGGTTCTTGGCGGCGGCGCGCACCATCGACGGACCGCCGATGTCGATCTGCTCGACGCACTCGTCGACGCCGGCGCCCGACGCCACCGTCTGCGTGAACGGGTACAGGTTGACCACCACGAGCTCGAAGGCGGCAACACCGAGCTCGTCGAGCTGGGCGAGGTGCTCCGGGCGGCGCGTGTCGGCGAGGATCCCGGCGTGCACGCGCGGGTGCAGCGTCTTGACCCGGCCGTCGAGGCACTCGGGGAAGCCCGTGAGGTCCTCGACCCGCGTCACCGGGACGCCGGCCGCGGCGACGGTGGCGGCCGTCGACCCGGTCGAGACCAGCTCGACGCCCGCGGCGTGCAGGGCGGTGGCGAGCTCCACCAGGCCCGTCTTGTCGTAGACGGACAGCAGCGCGCGGCGCACCGGGCGGCGCGTCGTGTCGGCGGTCGGGTCGGCGACGGGGGCGAGGGGGGTGGCGTCGTGCGGCATGGCGGGGACCTTCCTGGGTCGGTCGGTGGTCCGGGCGGACCTCGAGCAAGGACCCAGGCACCCAGGCGGGCGGTGCACGGACAGGGGTGGTGCTCGGTCGCTCCCCGGTGGTCCTCCACCCGCGCCAGTCACGACCGCGGCCCACTCTAGCGGCGCCCCGGCCGCGCGGGGCGACCCCGGCGGGTGTCCCTGCCGGGGTCAGCCGCCCAGGACCACGCGACGCCCCTCGACGCGCAGGCCGTCGCGCGCGATACGTCCCACCACGTCCACCAGCAGCCGCCGCTCGACGACCTTGATGCGCTCGTGCAACGTCTCCTCGTCGTCGTCGTCGGCCACCGGCACCGCCTCCTGCGCGACGATCGGTCCCGCGTCGACGCCGGCGTCCACGACGATCACCGAGCAGCCGCTGACCTTCACCCCGTACGCGAGCGCGTCGCGCACCCCGTGCGCGCCGGGGAACGAGGGCAGCAGGGCGGGGTGGGTGTTGACGGTCCGACCGCCGAACCGGTCGAGGAACGCCGCACCGACGAGCTTCATGAACCCCGCCAGCACGACCGTGTCCGGGGCGAACACCCCGACCGCCTCCGTCAGGGCACGGTCCCACGACGCACGGTCCGGGAAGTCCCGCAGCGCCACGACCGCGGTCGGCACCCCCGCGGCCCGGGCGCGCTCGAGCGCGGCCGCGCCCGGGCGGTCGCTGACCACGCCGACGACCCGCGCGCCGTACGCCGGGTCGGCGTGCGCGTCGAGGAGCGCGGCGAGGTTGGACCCCGCGCCGGAGACGAGCACCACCAGACGGTGGGCCGACGTGACCGGGGGCGTGGGCGGGACGGGACCGGGCTGCACGGAGGACGTCACGCGCCGCAACCTACCCGGCGGCACCGGGCCGGGACGCACGTCCACCCCGTGACGTACGGGAGAATGGCGCCATGGGCAACCCCTGGGCACCGCCGGAGCGGTCGACGACGCCGGACCACGCGACGCCGGACCACGCGACGCAGGACCACGCGACGCAGGACCACGCGACGCAGGAGCCGGCGGCGCCGGGACGGCAGGCGCCCACGGAGCAGCCACCGGCCCCGCACGGCGTCGGCCTGCCGGGCGGCCCGCAGCACCCGGACCCCGCCGCACCGGGCGGACCGTGGGCACCGCACCCGGGTGCGCCCGTCCCCACCGAGCCGCCGCACGGCACCCCGCCGGACCCCGCCGGCGTGGCACGCGCCACCCGCACCGCCGCGTGGAGCGCGGGCGCGCTGCTGGTCGCGGTGCTGCTGACGGGTGCGCCCTACCCGGGCATGCTCGCCGCACCGCTCGCGTCGGTCGCGGGCCTCGTGCTCGCGATCCTGGCCGTCGTGCGCGCGGCCGGGGCCCACGGCCGCGGGCCGGTCGTCGCGCTGCCGGTGGTGCTGCTCGTCGCGGCACTCGGCTGGACCGTGATCAGCTCCGCCAGCCTGCTGTACGTGGGGGCGGCGCGCGACTACCAGCAGTGCGAGGCGGCCGCGCTGACGCAGCAGGCGCAGCGGGCGTGCGCGCAGCAGCTGGAGCAGGACATGAGCGAGCAGCTCGGGTCGATGGCAGGTCTGGTCGACGGGGGCCGCACGCGCTCCTGAGACGACGCGCTCAGTCCTCCGCGCGGACACGTCCGACGCGGCGGCGCTCGCGCCGCTCGCGCACCGCGGCGCCCACCGCGGCACGCACCGCGGCGTCCGCCGGCACGGCCGCGACCGCCGCACCCAGCCCGCAGCCCGCCGCGGCGAGCAGGCCGACCAGCAGGGGCTGCGCCCCGACCTGCGCCATGCGCCCCGGACCCGCGGCACCGCTCGCCGCCTCGACCAGCAGCGCCACGAGCACGCCGACCGTCACGGCGGCGACCCCGACCGCGACCAGGACGTCCCGGGCGCGCACCGACGCCAGCCACCGGTGCACGGCGAGGCCCGCCAGCGCGCCGACACCGAGGAGCAGCGCCGGCGCGGTGAGTGCCACGCCGCCCTGCACGTCCGGCAGCGCGCCCAGCAGCGGCAGGGCCGGCAGCGGGCCGGCGACCACCTCCCCCGGCGAGAACCGGGTCCCGGCGCCGACCGCGAAGCCCGGTCCCGCGACCCACGCGAGCGCCCACACCACGAGGTTCGGCACGAACGCGAGCTCGGCCAGGCCAAGGACGACCCCACCGATCGCGTCGAGCGACAGCCCGCGCACCACGTCGACGACCGTCGCGTACCCCGCGAGCACCCACAGCGTCGTCAGGAGCGCCGCCGCGGTGAGCGCCCCCGCCACGGCGAGCAGGCCCGCACGCAGCCCGACGACCACCGGGGCCGTCAGCCGCTCGGTCAGCGGTGCGACCAGCGCGCGCCACGACGGCGCCTCCGGGCGGCGCAGCAGGCCCGCACCGATGCCGGGCACCGCGACGAGCAGGCCGCCGAGCACCGCGCGCAGCGCACCGAGGGCGTCCGCGCCGGAGACGAGCCCGACCACGCCCGCCAGCAGACCGTAGGCGCCGACGGACGCGATCGCCCCGACGCGCGTGGCGAGACCGGACCGCCGCGCGGAGGCGTAGCAGGTGAACAGGGCGAGCAGCGTCAGGCCCAGCGGCACGACCGACACGACCGCGCCGTCCAGCACCGCGGGCACGCCGTGCGCGAGGAGCCACAGGTGCGTCGCGACCGCGACGGCGCGCGTCCAGGCGACGTCGGCGTTGGCGGGGTCGGCGGAGGTCGCGACGAAGACGGCGACGGCCGGCACGGCGAGGGTCAGCAGGGACAGCGCGGCGGCCTGCGCCGCCGTCAGCGCGCCGACCGCCCAGCGGGGCGCCCCGTCGATCGCCGACGTGAAGAAGCGCGGACGCGGGTCGTCCTGCAGGACGCGGCGCGCGCGTCCCGTGACGGGCACGGGACCGGTCGGGGTGGGCACCCGTCCATGGTCGCCGGTGCCCCCGGCGCGTCGCCGGACCCGGGCCCGGCGCGTCGCCGTCGACCGGTCGGCGCGGCGCCCCGACGGCGCGCCGCTCCCCGACCCACCGACCTGCTCCGGACGCACCGCGGCCCCGGTCCGTGGGACCGGGGCCGCGGTGGGCGGACGTCGTCGCGTCAGGCGCTGAGGATCTCGCGCGCCAGCGCGGCCGTCTCGGACGGGGTCTTGCCGACCTTGACGCCGGCGGCCTCGAGGGCCTCCTTCTTGGCCTGCGCGGTGCCCGACGAGCCGGAGACGATGGCGCCGGCGTGGCCCATCGTCTTGCCCTCGGGTGCCGTGAAGCCGGCGACGTACCCGACGACGGGCTTGGTGACGTGCTCGGCGATGTACGCCGCCGCACGCTCCTCGGCGTCGCCGCCGATCTCGCCGATCATGACGATGAGCTCGGTGTCGGGGTCGGCCTCGAACGCGGCGAGCGCGTCGATGTGCGTCGTGCCGATGATCGGGTCGCCGCCGATGCCGATCGCGGTGGAGAAGCCGAAGTCCCGCAGCTCGTACATCATCTGGTAGGTCAGCGTGCCGGACTTCGACACCAGCCCGACCTTCCCGGGGCCCGTGATGTCGGCCGGGATGATCCCGACGTTCGACTTCCCGGGGCTGATGAGGCCGGGGCAGTTGGGGCCGATGAGCCGCACGCCCTTCTCCTGCGCGTAGGAGAAGAACTCGGCCGTGTCCGCCACCGGGACGCCCTCGGTGATGATGACCACCAGCGGCACACCGGCGTCCACGGCCTCGACGACCGCGCCCTTGGTGTGCGCCGGCGGGACGAAGATGACGGAGACGTCGGCGCCGGTCTTGTCGACCGCCTCGACGACGGAGCCGAACACCGGGACGTCCACGTCACCGAACGTGACGGTGGTGCCGGCCTTGCGGGGGTTGACCCCGCCGACCACGTTCGTGCCGGACGCGAGCATGCGGGTCGTGTGCTTCTGGCCCTCGGAACCCGTCATGCCCTGGACGATGACCTTGGAGTCCTCGGTCAGGAAGATCGCCATGTGAAGTCTGCTTCTCTCTGCGTCGGGGGTCTCAGGCGGCGCTGTGCGCCAGGCGGGCGGCCGTGTCGGCGCCGCCGTCCATCGTGTCGGCCAGGGTGACCAGCGGGTGGCCCGCCTCCGCCAGGATGCGGCGGCCCTCGACCACGTTGTTGCCGTCCAGGCGGACGACCAGCGGCTTGGACGCCTCGTCCCCGAGGATCTCCAGGGCCGCGACGATGCCGTTGGCGACCGCGTCGCACGCGGTGATGCCACCGAAGACGTTGACGAACACGGACTTGACCTGCGGGTCCGTGAGGATGATGTCGAGGCCGGCGGCCATGACCTCGGCCGAGGCGCCGCCCCCGATGTCGAGGAAGTTGGCGGGCTTGACGCCGCCGTGCGCCTCACCGGCGTACGCGACGACGTCGAGCGTGCTCATCACCAGGCCCGCGCCGTTGCCGATGATGCCGACCTCGCCGTCGAGCTTGACGTAGTTGAGGTCCTTCTCCTTGGCCTTCGCCTCGCGCGGGTCGGCCGCGGCCTTGTCCTCGAGCGCGGCGTGGTCCGGGTGCCGGAAGTCCGCGTTGGCGTCGAGCGTGACCTTGCCGTCGAGGGCCACGACCTCGCCGTCCTCCGTGAGGACCAGCGGGTTGACCTCGACGAGCGTCGCGTCCTCGTCGCGGTACACGAGCCACAGCTTCTGCAGCACGTCCGCGACCTTGCCCGCGATCTCCGGGGCGAACCCGGCGGCGGCGACGATCTCGTCGGCCGTGGCCTGGTCGATGCCCGTGCGGGGGTCGACCGCCACCTTCGCGAGCGCGTCGGGACGCTCGACGGCGAGCTGCTCGATCTCCATGCCGCCCTCGACCGAGCACATCGCGAGGTAGCGGCGCTCGGCGCGGTCCAGCAGGAGCGAGAAGTAGAACTCCTGGGCGATCCTCGCGCCCGCCGCGATCATCACGCGGTGCACGGTGTGGCCCTTGATGTCCATGCCGAGGATCTCACCGGCCTTCTCGGCGGCGTCGTCGGCCGACCGCGCGAGCTTCACGCCGCCCGCCTTGCCGCGCCCACCGGTCTTCACCTGGGCCTTGACGACCACCACGCCGCCGTCGGGCGGCAGCAGCTGCTCGGCCGCCGCGCGCGCCTCCTCGGGCGTCGTGGCGACGATGCCGCCGAGCACGGGCACGCCGTGCTTCTCGAAGATGTCACGTGCCTGGTACTCGAACAGGTCCACCTGGTCCGGTTTCCTCTCGTCGACCGCGCGCAGCGACCTCGGTGCGGCCGCATCGCCCGGACGCATGCTATCGCCGGGACCGAGGTCCCTCGACATCGAGAGACTGTGGCCGGGCTCACGCCCCGGTCGATCAGGCGTCCGCACCCTCCCACGGGTAGCCGTGCCGGACGAAGGCGGCGCGGACGGCGTCCTTCGGGCCCTCGACGTCGTCGGCGAACAGCTCCCGGCCCTGCGCGCTCACGAGCACGACCTTAGAGCCGCGCCGGTGCACGCCGTCGACCTGGTCGCGTCGCACGACGCGCTCCACCTGCCCGCGGCGCACGACCTCCACCCGCTCGTCGCCGACGACGAGCACGGCACTGCCGGTGACGACCCAGGCGGCGGCGAGGAGCCCGAGGACTCCACCGATCACCGGCCGCCCCCACACCAGCCACCCGCCGTCGAAGGACCCGAGGAGCCGCAGCGGCCCCTGGAACGGCATCCACGGCAGCTCGGCTGCCCACCCGGCGAGCACCGGCAGCAGGGCCCCCAGGGCGACCCCACCGAGCCCCAGCAGCGCGGCGACGAACCACCGCCCCTCGGTGTCGAAGCCGCCCACCCGCGTCCCGTCGGCCGCGTGCTCCCTGCCGCCCGTGTTCTCCGTGACCACCGTCACACGGTACCGGTGCGACGAGCGCCAGGTGCGCCGATCCCCGGCGTGACCTGGGCGGGGACGCTGCCGCGGCCGGTCAGCCGTCGACGACCGGCACGTCGGTCAGACGGAACGGCGCGTGCCCGGCGGTCCTCAGCCCGTCGATGCTGTGGTGGTACCGCGGTGCGACCTCCACCGTGACGGTGTCGGTGCCCGGGTCGGGCCAGACGATCGTGACCAGGCGCGTCTGCCCGGGCCGGACGCCGTGGACGACGCGGTCGGCCAGCGGCTCGCGCTCGGCGTCGTCCGGGTCGGTGAGGTAGTCCACCGGGAACAGGCGCGTGCCGCCCTCGACGAGGGTCACGTTCGTGGGAGCGAACTGCAGCTGGACGTCGAACGACCCCCGGGAGTCCTTCGCCCCGGCCGAGAGCGAGGTCATCGTCAGGTCGCCGTCCCCGGTGTTCGTGACCTCGAGGCCACCGACCACGTACGGCCCGACCCGGCGCACCTCGTCCAGCCGGACGTCGAAGCGGCCCTCGCGGTCGACCACCGCGACGCCGGTCGGCCCGGGCGCGACCGGCCCCTCGGGGTCGGGCAACGCCCCGGCGACCTCGACGACCTCGTCGGCACCGGACGCGCGCGGCGCCTCCAGGACCAGCTCGACGCGCCGGTTGACCGCCCGCTCCTCCTCACCCGACCCGGGCACGGCGGGCTCCGTCTCGCCGCGCCCCTCCACGTCGACGTCGAACGCCGACAGGTCCGCGAGCTCGGCGATCCGTGCCGCGACCGTCGCCGCCCGGCGCTGCGAGAGGTCGAGGTTGTACGCCTCGTCGCCCTGGTCGTCGGTGTGGCCGACGACCGTCAGCCGGCCGCCGTCGTGCGCCGCGACCTGGGCGGCTGCCGCCTGCAGGGCGCCGTCCGCGTCGGGGGCGAGCTGGTCGGAGTCGAAGCCGAAGAGCACGTCCGAGGCCACCGCCACCTCGAGCTGCTCGGCGCTGCGGCGTGCCCGCACCTGTCCGCCCAGCACCTCGGTGTACGCCTCGAGCGTGAACGCGCCCTCCGGGACGGGCGTCCCCTCGACGAGCTCACCGGGCGGCACCGTGAGGACGCCGGCACCGGCCGCGTCGACGACGGGCACCCCTGTCGCCCACCCTGCGACGGGCAGCAGGACGTCCACCGTCGCGGTGCCCGGTACCGGGAACGCGGCGTACAGGAGCACGGTGTCGTCACCGGCAGCGGCCGCGGCGGCGTCCGTCGCGGGGCCGCCCGGCGAGCCGTTGCGGGTCATGACCACCCGGGAGTCCTCGGTCCGCAGCGTGCGCGTGACGGTCCCCGCCTCCAGGTCGACCAGGCGGACGCCGTTGGGTCCCGGGCTGGTGCTCTCGAACGCGTAGGTGAACGCGGACATCAGCGTCGGGTAGGGCGCGCGGGCGGCGAGGCGCAGCACCGCGACGTCGTCGTGCACGGCGAGGGGCCCGACCTCCAGGTCGACCGCCTCGCCGTCCAGGACGGTCTCGACGACGACGGGCTCGACGGGCGCCGCCGCGGCGGCTGACGCGGTGGCGGACGCGGTCGGCGACGACGTCCCCGCTGCGCCGCCTCCCGCGGTGCACGCGGTGAGCACCATCGCGGCGCCGACGGCCGTCGCCACAGCGATCCTGGTCCTGCTCACGCGCGCGCTCCTGTCGGTCGACGTCCCGGCGCGACACGGTAGCCGACCGCGCGCCCACCCCCGGGGCGTCCCGGGCGCACGTCACCCGTCAGAGCTTGGTGACCGGGGAGTACCGCAGCAGCAGGCGCTTCTCGCCGTTCGTGCCGAAGTCGATCTTGGCGACGGCGTTCTGCCCGGCGCCCTCGAGCCCGATGACGGTCCCGAGCCCGTAGGCGTCGTGCGTGACCTTGTCGCCGATCGACAGGTCCGGGACGGCGCCCCGCGGTGTCGCCGAGCCGAACGACGCACCCGTGCGCGGCAGCGGTTCGCGCTTCTCGGTACGCACCGGTCCGCTGCTGCCGCCGGACGAGCCGCGCTCCCCCCACGACGAGCCGCCGCGCGACCCCCCGCCGGAACCGAAGCCCGAGCCCCACCCGCCGCGCAGCCGCGACGTGGAGGACTCCCGGCGCCGCCAGTCGACGAGCTCCTCGGGGATGTCGTCGAGGAACCGGCTGGGCGGGAACTCGTTGGGCACGCCCCACGCGGTGCGCACGGCCGCGCGCGACACGTACAGCCGCTGCCGGGCGCGCGTCAGCCCGACGTACGCGAGGCGCCGCTCCTCCGCGAGCTGGTCCGGGTCGGCCAGGGACCGCATGTGCGGGAAGGTGCCGTCCTCCATGCCGGTGAGGAAGACGACCGGGAACTCCAGGCCCTTCGCGGTGTGCAGCGTCATGAGCGTGACCACGCCCGCGTCGCGCGCGGCTGCGGCGGTGGCCTCGTCGTCGACGCCGTCGGGCACGGGGATCTGGTCGGAGTCCGCGACGAGGGACACGCGCTCGAGGAAGTCCGTGAGGTCACCCTCGGGGTCGGACTCCTCGAACTCCGCGGCCACCGCGTGCAGCTCGGCGAGGTTGTCGACGCGCGAGCCGTCCTGCGGGTCGTCGCTGGCGCGCAGGGTCGTCAGGTAGCCGCTGCGGTCGAGCGCGGCGCCCAGCACCTGGGCGGGCCCGGCGCCGGACGCGGCGAGGTCGCGCAGCTCGTCGAGCATCGCGGCGAACGCACGCAGCCCGGTCAGGGCACGCGTGCCCAGGCCCGGGACCTCGTCCAGACGGGTCAGCGCGGCGCCGAACGAGATCCGCTCCCGCTCGGCGAACGCCGCGACCATCGCCTCCGAGCGCTCCCCCAGCCCGCGCTTGGGCTCGTTGAGGATGCGGCGGGTGCTGACGTCGTCGTCGGGGTTCGCCACGGCCCGCAGGTAGGCGATCGCGTCCTTGATCTCCTTGCGCTCGTAGAAGCGCGTGCCGCCGACCACCTTGTACGGCAGACCGACGCGCACCAGCACCTCCTCCAGCGCGCGCGACTGCGCGTTGGCCCGGTAGAAGATCGCGACGTCGCCGGGGCGCACGCCCTCGGAGTCGCCGAGGCGGTCGATCTCCTCGGCGACGAACCGCGCCTCCTCGTGCTCGGTGTCCGCGACGTACGCGACGATCTGCGGCCCGGCACCCGAGTCGGTCCACAGCCGCTTGGCCTGGCGCCCGGAGTTCTTGCTGATGACCGCGTTGGCGGCCGACAGGATCGTCTGCGTCGAGCGGTAGTTCTGCTCGAGCAGGATCGTCGTGGCGTCCGGGTAGTCCTCCTCGAACTCCATGATGTTGCGGATCGAGGCCCCGCGGAACGCGTAGATCGACTGGTCGGCGTCGCCGACGACCGTCAGCTCGCCGCGCTCGACGCCGCCCTCCTCCTGCTCGCCGACCCCCGCGAGCTCGCGCACCAGCACGTACTGCGCGTGGTTCGTGTCCTGGTACTCGTCGACCAGGATGTGCCGGAACCGGCGCCGGTAGTGCTCGGCGACCTGCGGGAACGCCTGCAGCAGGTGCACGGTGCGCATGATCAGGTCGTCGAAGTCCAGCGCGTTGGCCTGCTGCAGCCGCTGCTGGTACCGCGTGTAGACCTGCGCGAGGACGGTGTCGAAGTCGTCCGCCCGGCCGCCGCCGTTGCTGGCCGCGAAGGCGTCGGGGTCGACCAGCTCGTCCTTGAGCGCGGAGATCTTGTGGCCCAGCGCCTTGGCCGGGTACTTCTTCGGGTCGAGCTCGAGCTCGCGCGCCACCAGCGTCAGCAGGCGCTGCGAGTCGGCCTGGTCGTAGATCGAGAAGCTCGTGCGGAGCCCGAGCGTCGCGGCCTCGCGGCGCAGGATCCGCACGCACGCCGAGTGGAACGTGGAGACCCACATGCGCTGGGCGGACGGCCCGACGAGCTGCTCGACGCGCTCGCGCATCTCGGCAGCGGCCTTGTTGGTGAAGGTGATCGCGAGGATCTCCCCCGCCCGCGCGCGGTGGGTCGCGAGCAGGTGGGCGATGCGGTGGGTGAGCACGCGCGTCTTGCCCGAGCCGGCGCCCGCGACGATGAGCAGCGGCCCGCCCGCGTGCAGCACGGCAGCACGCTGCTGCGGGTTCAGCCCGTCCAGCAGCGCGGCGGCGCGCCGCTCGTCGGCGGCGGCGTCGTGCCGAGCCGCGGCGTTCAGCCGGGCCCGGTCCTCGGCGGCGCCGGGGTCCTGCTCGTCGTCCCGCGGGGGCACGACGAGCGGCAGACCGGACGACTCACCGGCGTGCGAGCGCGCGACGGCGGCGCGCGCGTCCGGGGCTCCGGGGACGGGCAGGGCGAGGCTCTCGAACAACGACGTCATGGCACTCCCAGCCTAGGCGCCGGCACCGACACCTCACGCACGAGGGCCCCGGACGACCCGCCGGCGGAGGTGTCCACCGTGCAGGCCCCGGGGCCCTGACGTGCTGTGCGAGGGGTCAGGCCGACGTCACCAGATGACGGCGAGCGCGACGTTGACCACCACGAGGCCGGCGATGGCGCCGAGGTAGCCGTTGGTCACCTTCTCGGGACGACGGCGGGCCATCACGACCAGCGCCGTCACCACGAGCGCGATGACGAGCTTGACGGCGATCTTGACGTGGTTGGCGTCGGCACCGAGCAGACCCGTGAGGACCACGCCCGTCACCAGGGCCGTCAGGATGCCGTGGAACGCGCCGTTCGTGAGCTTGCCGGTCTTCATGCCGGCGAGAGCACCGCCGAAGACCATCGCCCATCCGAGCAGGTGCAGGACCAGGAAGATGCCGTGAACGATGTCCATGGGCCCATGCTAGGCGATATGACAGATTGTCATATCGCCTCGTCACCATCCGCCATGTGGAACGTGTCACCCGTACAGTAGGTTCCCGCCCAGGGAGTCCGACGAACCGGGAGAAGCCATGACAGGCGAGGCACGGCCGGGCAGAGCGCCTGCGGCCGACCACACCGCGCAGGGCCCGGACGTCGCCCGGCTCGACGTGCCCGCGCTCGTCGCCCGCGCGCGTGCCGCGGCCGGACCGGACGGCCGCCTCGCCCCCGGGGACGTCGTCGGCTGGGACACCTTCCCGTTCGAGCGGGAGGGCCTGCGGCTGCGCGACCTGGTGGACCCCACGACGCCCGAGCCGCCGCGCTCGGACGAGGCCGCCGAGACCTGCCGGCGCTGCGCCCGGCCCGACGGCGACTTCACGTGGACCGACGACACGTGGCGGCTCCACGCCCCCGCACCGGTCACCCTGCCCACGCTGATCCTCGACCCGCGCGCGCACGGCGACCTGGGCGACCTCGACGACGAGGCCGCCGGCGCGCTGGGCCGCATGATCGTGCGCGTCGAGCGCGCGCTGGCCGCCGTCCCCGGGGTCGGGCGGGTGCACGTGCACCGCTGGGGCGACGGCAACGGCCACCTGCACGTCTTCTTCTTCGCCCGCCCCGAGGGCATGCTCCAGCTGCGCGGCCTCGTCATGCCGCTGTGGGCGCAGCACCTGCCGCCGCTCCCGGACGCCGAGTGGGACGCGATCGTCGCGTCCGTCGTCGCACGGCTCGACGCCGGCCGGGCCTGACGGCCGCCCGGCCACCGCGCCGGACGACCCGGATCGAGGCAGGCGGCGGGCCGACGCGCGTCAGAGCAGGCGGCGCGCCGCCGCCCAGCGGGTCAGCTCGTTGCGGTTCGACAGCTGCAGCTTGCGCAGCACCGCCGACACGTGGGTCTCCACCGTCTTGACCGAGATGAACAGCTCACCGGCGACCTCGCGGTACGTGTACCCGCGGGCGATGAGCCGCATGACCTCGCGCTCCCGGGCCGAGAGCCGGTCGAGCTCGTCGTCGCCCGTGGCGACGTCCCCCGCCGCCGCACCGAAGGCGTCGAGGACGAACCCGGCGAGCCGCGGGGAGAACACCGCGTCGCCGCCCGCGACGCGCAGCACCGCGTCGGACAGCGCCTGCGGGTCGATGTTCTTGGTGACGTAGCCGCGTGCGCCCACGCGGATGACCGCGACGACGTCCTCGGCCGCGTCCGACACCGACAGCGCGAGGAACCGCGTGCCGGGCACGTCGACGCACCGCCGGACGACCTCCGCGCCGCCGCCCCCGTCGCCGCCCGGCAGGTGGACGTCGAGCAGCACCACGGGCGGGCGCACGTCGTGCACCACCTGCACGGCGGAGTCGACGTCGGCCGCCTCCCCCACCACGCGCACGCGGGCGTCGAGCGACGCCTTCACGCCCGCACGGAACATGTGGTGGTCGTCGACCAGCACCACGTCGACCGGTTCGCTCACGCCTCGTGCTCCTCGTCCTCGTCCTCGCCCCTGCCGGACCCGCCGCCACCGACGGGCATGCACAGGTGCACCTCGGTGCCCCGTGCGGGGCTGCTCGTCACGCGCGCGGTGCCACCGCGGCGCCGCACCCGCCCCATGATCGACTCCCGGACGCCGAACCTGTCGGGCCCGACGTCCTCCAGGTCGAAGCCGTCGCCGCGGTCGCGCACGAACACCTCGACCGCGTCCGGGCCGACCTCGAGGTACAGCGAGACGGGCGGACGTCCGTGCACCACCGCGTTCACCAGCGCCTCGCGCGTGGCCTGCAGCAGCGCCAGGGTGTCCGGGTCCGGCACCCGGTCGCCCACGACGACCACGTCGACCGCCACGGGCTCCCCGCTCGGACCGGACCGCGAGTCCTCGACCTCGGCCACCACCGCGCGCAGCGCGGCCACGAGGGACGTCCCGGGCTCGTGACGGTCGTCGTAGAGCCACTCGCGCAGCTCACGCTCCTGGGCTCGGGCCATGCGGGCCACCTCCGCCGGCTCGTCCGCGCGTGCCCGGATGAGCGCGAGCGTCTGCAGCACCGAGTCGTGCAGGTGCGCGGCGATGTCGGCCCGCTCCGCCTCCCGTGCCCGCGCGGCACGCTCGTCCCCCAGCTCCCGCGCCAGGCGCACCCACCAGGGCGCCATGACGAGCCCCACGCCCAGCAGCACGGCGAGCGCGGCCACGCCGGACTGCAGCAGCAGCACCGGCTCGACGCCCTGCCCCACGGCCTGCCCCGCGACGAGCAGCACACCGGCCGCCGCGAGCAGCCCGCCACCGATCAGGCGCAGCACGCTGATCCGCCGTCCGTCGGGACGGCCGCGCTGCACGGCGTCGAGCTGGCTCCACGCGAGCGCGACGCCCACCAGCACCACCAGCACGGGCAGGGCCCACGCCGCGTCGATGTCGGCGCCGAGCCGCATCGCCACCATCACCGCGGCGGCGAGCACCAGCAGCGCACCGAGCGCCAGCTCCGCCCACGGCACGCGGCGGCCGTCGGACCGCAGGGTCTGCCGGCGCGCCAGGCGCTGCAGCGCGCTCGGACGCGCGGCGGCCGCCACCGCGGCGGGGTCCCCCACCGGCACCGTGATCCACCAGAACACGTACGCGGCCAGCCCGGCGCCGGCGGCCGGGACGAGCGCCACGAGGATGATCCGCACGAGCGCGACGGGCACGTCGAGGTGCGCGGCCAGCCCGGTCGCGACGCCGGCGAACCACCGGCCCTGCTCCGGGCGACGCAGGGGCAGGCGGACGCGCGCGGGCGCGGCGGTCTGCGGCGGGGCGCCGGGCGGTGGGGTCACGCCCCGATCGTCACACGTCGGGGCACCCTCGCGGCACACCCGCGACACAGGATCAGGGGCGGGGGCGGCGGATCCGGGGTGCGAGCCAGGGTCGGGTCAGGGACGGTCCCCGATGCGGCGGCGGCCGGCACCGCGGCAGGCTCGGTGCCATGGACACGCAGACTCCCGCCGGCGGCGACGCCGGCACGCCGGGCCCGGTGCCCGGACCTGGTCCCGGACCGCACCCGGGACCGACACCCCCGCCCGCGCAGCCGGGCTTCTGGGCGGGTGTGCGCCGCACGGGCCTGCGCCGCTCCGACGAGCGCTGGCTCGGCGGGGTCGCCGGCGGACTGGCCGAGCGCGTCGGCGTCGACCCGCTGGTGGTGCGCGGCCTGTTCGCGGTCACGTTCCTCGTCGGCGGTCTGGGTCTCGTGCTGTACGGGGTGGCCTGGGCGCTGCTGCCGGACGACCGCGACGACCGCATCCTGCTGGAGCGGCTGGGCGCCGGTGACGCGGACGGCGCCCTGCTCGGGGCCCTCGCGTTCGTCGTCGTCGGCTTCGCCCGCGGCGACGGCTGGTGGTGGTTCTGGGACGGCGGCAGCGCGCTCGGCGGGGCCGTGTGGCTCGCGTGCGTCGCCGGCCTGGTCGCCCTCGTGGTCACGGCGGTGCAGCGCCACCAGCGCGGCACGGCACCCTGGCAGCACGGCGACGGCCGGCCGGGCGGCCCCGTCCCGCCCGCGGGACCCCCGTCCACCGCGCCCTTCGGCACCGCGCCGTACGGCACGCCCTACGGCACGCCGCCCGGCGCCGCGGCAGCGGGCACACCGGGCGCCACCGCGTGGGCGCAGACCTCGACGGCACCCCTGCCGGTGGGCTCCCCGCAGGACTGCCCGCCCGCGCAGGGGGCACCCGTGCCCCCGTACGCCGTCGCGGGCCACCGCCCGCCGGGCCCCCCGTTCGCGGGCGGCCCGCCGCTCGCCCCGCGTCCCGGGCGGCGCGGCGCCGACGGCGCGACGGTCGGCGCGGTCGTCGGGCTGAGCGTGGTCGGCCTGGGGGTCCTGCTGCTGGCCGAGCGGATCGGCGCCTTCGACGGACCCGTCTGGCTCACCGCCGGGGGGATCGCCCTGGTGCTCGCCGGGCTGGGGATCGCCTCGCTGGCGGCACGCGGTCGCAGCAGCGGCTTCATCGGCTTCCTCGCCGTCGTCGGCCTGCTGGTGGGGGTCCCCGCCGCCCTGGCCCAGCAGTCCGACTGGGCCGACGTCGCCCGCGGCTGGGAGGACCAGGGACGGGACGTCACGGTGACCAGCCGGGCCGTCGCGGCGAACGGGTTCGACGTGAACAGCGGACGCTCGCGCATCGACCTCACGGCCGTCCCGATCGACCCCGACGAGGTGCTGCGGGTGCCGATCAACATGGGCGCCGGGCAGCTGACCGTGATCGTCCCGCGGGAGGCCGCCGTGCGGGCGCACGTCGACCACGGCATCGGCGCGGTGCGCTGGGAGATGGACGACGACGTGCACGAGCAGAGCGGCGTCGGGCTCGGCGACCTCATGTACGAGGACGACGACGCGGCCGCGGGCTCCCCGGACCTGGTGCTCGACATCGACGGAGGGGTCGGGCAGGTCCGGATCATCGACGAGGGGAACGCATCATGAGCGACGAGACCACCGCCGACGACGCCACGGGACAGGGCGCCCCGGGACAGGGCGCGGGACAGGGCGCGGCACCGGACGCGGAGCGGGGGCGCCGACCCCCGGTCCGGGTGGGCGGCGTGGTGTGGGGGCTCATCGTCGTGCTGGTCGGCGTCGGCGTGCTGCTGGTCGCCGCCGGCTACACGATCGACGTCCAGCTCGCCGCGATCGTCCTGCTCATCGCCGCGGGCGTGGGACTGATCGTGGGACCCGTGGTGCAGTCGCTGCGCCGCGGGCGGTCGGGCCCGCACTGACGAGGGACCCCGCCCGGAGGGGGCGGGGTCCCGGCAACGACTGAGGGCCGGTACCCGTGACGGGTACCGGCCCTCAGTCGTCAGGACGTGCGGTCCGCTCAGCGGACCGCGCGGAGCGCGACCCGTGGAGGGAGCGGGCGGCTCAGACTCGCTCGACGGCAGGCGTGGCGGCGACGGGCGCCTCGACGCGGACGGCGATGCGGCGCAGGGCCTCACCGGTGATGATGAAGACGACACCGAGGCCGAAGACCAGCAGGCCGACGCCGAAGGCCACGACCGAGGTGAACAGCGAGGCCCGCAGGAAGGAGCCGTTCATGACGGTCGCCCGGGCCGGGTCGTCCTTGTCGAGCTCGGCGTAGGTCTTGCCGTCCGAGCCGGCGAGCGCGTGCTTGTTGATGATGTCGGCCTGGGCCCAGGCCTCCCACGGCGTGTCGACGATCTCGCCACCGAAGGCGGCCGCGTCCTCGGAGACCGTGATCTGCTCGGCGCGCAGGTTGCTGGACACCGCGATCCACGTGCCGGTGCCGGCGACGGCGAACAGAGCGCCGAAGGCGATGACGATGATCGCCAGGAGCTTGATGTGGGCGGGCTTCGACTGGACTGCTGCTGCGTTGGACATCTCGATCTCCCCGATCGTCTCTGTTCCCCCACGGGACCGGAGGTCCGGCCCGGTGAGCCATCTGCTCACGTGAACAGCGTCGTCCCAGGCAGGGCCGTGGCCGTGGGACTCTGGTCCCGCCGGCCTCACCGACCATCACCCGGACGAGTGAACACACCAGGCTACCCGGACCAAAGGCCCGGTGCCGCGACGTGACCTGGGCCGTCGCACCCCGCGCGACGGGGCGGGTCAGACGAGCCGGGACGCCCGCTCGTACTGGGCGGCGGCGGCCGCCAGGACGTGGTCCCAGTCGAACGGCGGCGGGACGGTGGCGGCGTGGCGCCGCATCGTGGCCAGGAGGTCCCGGTCCTGCGCGAGCCGCACGACCGCGTCGGTCATCGCCGCGTCGTCCGCGACGAGGAACCCGTCGACGCCGGGGGTGACGAACTCCCCCACGCCGGTGCCGTCGTGCGCGAGGACGACCAGCCCGGCCGTGCGCGCCTCGAGCGCGGCGATGCCGAACGCCTCGAGCCGCGCCGGCGCCAGGAACACGTCGGCGTCGGCGTAGGTCGCGCGGACCTCGGACCGTGGCAGACGACCGCGCAGGGTGACCACGTCCTGCAGGCCGGCGCTCGCCACCCGCGCGCGCACGGCGTCGCGCGCCGGCCCGTCGCCCACGAGCGTGAGGCGCAGCGCGCCGTCCGGCAGCCGTCCCGCCGCCGCGGCGACGACGTCGACCAGCGGTACGGCACGCTTGCGCGGCGCCAGCCGCATCGTGGCGACCAGGTGCAGCGGGGCGTCGAGGTCGGGGTCCGGCGGACCGGTCGGCGCCCACAGCGCCGTGTCGATGCCGTTGGGGACGACGTCGACGCGACCGCCGAGCATGGTCCGGACCCGCTCGGCGGCCGCACCGCTCACGGCGCTCAGGGCGGCGGGCAGCCGCGCCCACCGGGTGCGGCGCAGCGCCGGGCCGGCGACGCCCGCGACGCCGTCGAGCATGCAGTGCCACGTGATCGCCGTGGGCAGGCCGAGCGCGGTCGCGACCCGCACCCCGTCGAACGCGAACGGGGACACGACGCCGGCGTGGACGTGCACCGCGTCGGGCCGCACGCCGCGCAGCGCGCGCCGGATCAGGCCGGGGCCCGCCAGCGGGTTGACCGGCAGGTCGAACGGGAGGCGCGCGCCGAGGCGGTGCACGTGGACGCCGTCCTCGACGTCGACGACGCCGCCGCGCTCACCACCCTCGCCGAGCGTCGCGGTGAGCACGTGCACCTCGTCGCCGGTGCGCGCCTGGTGCCGGGCGAGGTCCCCGACCTGCGTCTCGATGCCCCCGGTGCGGGGCGCGAAGCAGTCGGAGACGTGGACGACCCGCACGCCCGTCCCGTCAGCCCTGGGGCGCGGTCGCGTCGATGCGCGCCTGCGCGTCGGCGTGCACGCGGCGCTCGAGCACGAACGACATGACGGGGACGACGCCCGCGGCCGCCAGCGACACCAGGCGCCCCAGCCGCCACCGCAGCGTCGACCACAGGTCGAAGACGGTGACCAGGTAGACCACGTAGATCCAGCCGTGCGCGAACGCGATCCACGAGCCGAGCACGGGCAGCGCGTGCCCCTCGGCGTCGACGCCGCCCGCCTGGAAGACGTACTTGAGCAGCATCTCGACGCACAGCAGCAGCAGCATCGACCCGGTGATCCAGGCCATGACGCGGTAGCGGGTCAGCGAGCCGCGGGCCTTGCGCGCCCACGCGGCGGCGTCGGGCGCACCGGGGGTCGTCGTCGGCGTGCTCGTGGGTCCGGTGCTCACGCTCGTCCTCTCGTCGTCCGTCGGCTCGGGGCGGCCGCGCACGCGACCTGCCCGCTCACTCCCACTCGATGGTGCCCGGCGGCTTGCTCGTCACGTCGAGGACGACGCGGTTGACCTCGGGGACCTCGTTGGTGATGCGGGTGGAGATGGTCGCCAGCACGTCGTACGGCAGGCGCGTCCAGTCCGCCGTCATCGCGTCCTCGGAGGAGACGGGCCGCAGCACGATCGGGTGCCCGTAGGTGCGCCCGTCGCCCTGCACGCCGACGGACCGCACGTCGCCCAGCAGCACGACGGGGCACTGCCAGATCTCGCGGTCCAGCCCGGCGCGCGTGAGCTCCTCGCGCGCGATCGCGTCGGCCGCGCGCAGCGTCGTCAGGCGCTCCGCGGTGACCTCGCCGACGATGCGGATGCCGAGGCCGGGGCCGGGGAACGGCTGACGCCACACGATGCCCTCGGGCACGCCCAGCTCCAGGCCGACCGCGCGGACCTCGTCCTTGAACAGCGTGCGCAGCGGCTCGACGAGCTCGAACTGCAGGTCGTCCGGCAGGCCGCCGACGTTGTGGTGCGACTTGATGTTGGCCGCACCCTCGCCGCCGCCGGACTCCACGACGTCCGGGTAGAGGGTGCCCTGCACGAGGAACTTCACGGTCTCGCCGTGCGCGCCGGCGTCCTCGACGACCTCGCGCGCCGCGTCCTCGAACACGCGGATGAACTCGCGGCCGATGATCTTGCGCTTGGTCTCGGGGTCGGTGTGGCCGGCGAGCGCGGTGAGGAACCGCTCACGCGCGTCGACGACCTTGAGCTGCACGCCCGTCGCGTCGACGAAGTCCTTCTCGACCTGCTCGGCCTCGCCCTCGCGCAGCAGCCCGTGGTCGACGAACACGCAGGTGAGCTGGTCCCCCACGGCACGCTGCACGAGCGCCGCCGCGACGGACGAGTCCACCCCGCCGGACAGCCCGCAGATCACGCGCGCGTCGCCCACCTGGGCGCGGATGCGCTCGACCTGCTCGGCCACCACGTTGCCCGGGTTCCAGTCGGGGGTGATCCCGGCGCCGCGGTACAGGAAGTTCTCGAGCGCCTGCTGCCCGAGCGGCGAGTGCTTGACCTCGGGGTGCCACTGCACGCCGTACAGGCGCCGCTCGCGGTCCTCGAACGCCGCGACGGGGCTGCCGGCGCTCGTCGCGAGCACCTCGAAGCCCTCGGGTGCGGCGTGCACGGCGTCGCCGTGGCTCATCCACACGGTCTGCTGCTCGGGGCTGCCGTCCAGGACCGTGCCCTGCTCGGTGACCTCCACGGCCGTGCCGCCGTACTCGCGCTGGCCGGTCTGCGCGACGGTGCCGCCCAGCGCCTGGGCCATCGCCTGGAAGCCGTAGCAGATGCCCAGCACGGGGACGCCGGCCTCGAACAGCTCGGGGCCGACGAACGGCGCACCGTTCGCGTAGACCGACGACGGCCCGCCGGACAGGATGATGGCCGCCGGGTCCTTGGCGAGCATCTGCTCGACCGTCGCCGTGTGCGGCACGATCTCGGAGTACACGTTCGCCTCGCGCACGCGCCGCGCGATGAGCTGGGCGTACTGCGCGCCGAAGTCGACGACCAGGACCGGACGGTGCGTCGTGGGCCGGGCGGGCGCCACGGGTTCAGGGCTCTGCGTCACGCGACCAGCCTAGTCGGCACCGGACCGGGCACGGACCCGGCGCCGGGGCATCGGGACCACCGTCACACCCTGCGGCACGACGACGGCCGGGCCCGTGGCGGGCCCGGCCGGGACGTCCGTCAGGACAGCAGCTGGGCGAGCCCGCGCACGATCACGAACGGGAAGATCACGAGCCCGCCCGCCATGGCGTAGACCATGAACGCGGGCCGCTCGAGGTCCGGCCGGTCGACGTAGAGGCGCCGCGGGTCGCGCGGGTCCTGGACGACCGGCACCTCCTGGCCCGGGTGGTACTCCCCCGCCGGGAGCTTCTGGTCCGTGAGCACACCCCCGGGCACCGCCGCGGTGGCCACCACGACGCGGTCGGTCGGACGCTCCGTGACGGAGCGGCGCTCCATCACGCGCGCGCCCCGCACCTCCAGGACGCGTCCGGTGCCCCGCAGCCCGCTGCGGAACACGCGGTGCCGCCGGTACACGTACCGGAAGGCGACGACGAAGACCACGAGGAACACCGTGGCACCCACACCGACCAGGACCGCGACCTGCTGCGGCCCGAGGATCTGGACGCCGGTGGCGGACTCCACGGCTCAGCCGTCGACGCGCACGGTGCGCAGCACCTCGTGCGCGACGGACCCGTCGAGCTCCCCGCGCGGCGCCTCGGTCCAGACCGCGACCAGCCGCGTGCCCTGCGGGTCGCGCGTCGTCACGTACTCGACGTCGAGCTCGGTGCCGTCCTCGAGGGTCAGCACGCCCTGGACGGCCACCGCGTGGCCGAAGCCCTCCCAGGTGAGCGTCTCGCGCACCAGGTCGCTCGCCGAGCCGGTCGCACCGAGCTGCGCGAACGCCGTGGCGGCGGCGGCGTCGACCGCGGCGTCGTCGACGTCCTCCTCGCGCGTCACCGTCACGTTGACCTCGGAGCGGGTCGCGCCGTCACGCTGCAGGACGAGCTGGGTCGTGTCGTCGGCCGCGGTGCGCTCGTCGGCGGTGAAGTCCGCCGGGACGTCGACACCGATGCCGTCGACCACCTGGCGCGAGGCGCCGTCGACGCCCTCGGTGGCCGTGATGTCCCACGCGGTGGGCTGCGCCGACGGCGCGGCACCGTCCGCCGGCTCGTCGCCCGAGCAGGCCGACACCGCCAGCACCGCGACCACCGCGGCCGTCGCGCCCCACACCCTCATGCCATGCACCCGTTCCACCTCTTCCACCCCGTCGGCGTCATGTAGAACGCGTCCGTCGTCTCGGTCGACGAGGTCGACGCGCCGACGTTGAACCCTAGGCCACCGACCGCGGGGGCCTTCAGCGACAGCGCCGCCATGAGCAGGTCCTGCGAGCTCACGTCGACGAACTGGGCGGTGATGTCACCGCCGCGTCGCGCCTCGTCGAAGATCATCGGCAGCGCGGCCGTCATGGCCATCGGAGCCTGTCCCACGGTGGCGGCCGCGCCGACCCCCGCGAGGGCGGCGGTCATCTGCGCGCGGTTGCGGTCCGTGACCGGGAAGTCCGCGGACAGCGTCAGGCCCTTGCCGTAGCCGTCCCCGATCGGGTATCCGGCGCCGTTGCTCAGGGCGTACGCACCCTCGGACGTCGCCGCACCGTCGAGGGACACGTGGTTGAGCTTGCCGTCGGGTCCGACCGTGGCCGCGACCACGAGCTCCACGTGCCCGTTGACCTCCCCGCCCTGGCCCCAGTTCGGGTCGCTGCTGGAGAAGCCGAGCTGGGCAGCCGCCTCGGCGGTCATCTCGACCTTCGAGTAGACGGTGATGTCACCGGTCTTCATGTCGATCTTCGTGCCGATGGCGTTGGAGGTCTCGAAGGAGGCGCTGCCGCCCGCCACGCCGACCCCGACACCAGCCCCCGCGTTGCCGACGGTGCCGCCCTCCGCGAACACCGCGGTCGGCAGCGGCGGTGTGTAGCTCTTGCCCCGGACCCAGTCCCAGAGCTGGGACGCGCCCTCGAGGCCGATGCCGACGATCGGCGCCGCCGGCCCGGTGACCGACGCGATCGCGTTCTGCGCGAACTTGCGCTGCACCCAGCCGTTGAACTTCTGCACGTCCTCCATCGAGTCGAACGTGAACTCGGCGCCGCCGCCCGCGTGCACCCCGGCGGCCGCCTCGGCGCTCAGCTCGATCGAGCCGCCGTAGCCCATGATCTCGAGCCCACCGTGCGCCTCGCCCGCGCTGGCCACGGCCTTGGCGGAGACGTCGCCGTTGAGCGTGACGCGGTACGTGCCGTCGCTCATCCGGTCGACCGAGAGGGAGCCCTCGGCACCGAGGTCGACGAACGCGATCGAGACGCCCGCCTCCATCGTCGTGGTGTCGGTGGCGACCGTGCACTCGCGCTCCGGCTCGCGGTCGAAGTCGACCTCACCGACGCCGCAGTCGGCGTCGAACGCGTCGCACAGCTTGGCGACGATGGTGTCGCCCACGGGCGCCGCCCACATCACGATGCCGGCGATCAGCGCCACGACGACGGCCACGGCGCCGACGTACTCGACCAGTCCCGCACCGTCGTCGCGTCCGGCGCCGGCGCGCACGGCGCCCCGCCGGAGCCCGTCGTGCCCCTTGTTCATCGCATGCCTCCTCGGTTCACGCCGGACGCTACCGACGGGTCCACCGCCCGGTCGTGGGCCCGGGAACCCGTCGTGGACCCACGTCGGCCCTGGGCCGCCGGGCCCGGGCCCGGCCTCCCGACGTGCGCGTGTGCCGGCACACGGCGCCCGGTCACCGGGTCACCACCAGCCGGGTCTCCGCCAGGAACGCGCCGATGCCCGCCGGCGGTGCGAAGGGCGGCGGCGGCGGGGGCGGGGGCGGGGGCGGCGCGTCCGGGTCGAGCTCGCCGTCCGGCGTCGGCGCCGGCTCCGGCGTCGGCTCGGGGGCCGGCGCCACCGTCCGGCACGAGCCGCCCACGAGGTAGCCGAGGGCACGACCCGACCGGCACACGCCCGACAGCAGGCGCAGCTCGGCGGTCGAGACCGACTCGATCCGCTGACCGGACCCGGGCACGGCGTCCAGGTTGCGGGTCCGCACCGTGACCTCGGCACGCAGGACGTCGATGTCGACGGACACCAGCTCGGCGTCGTTGGCCGCCGCGAGCGACCGCGCCGCTTCGGTCATGCGCCCGCTCGTCAGGGAGCCCAGGTCCGTGCCGGCGAACGCCCAGAAGACGTCGGGGTCGGAGGCCCACCGGGACGCGTCGAACGCCGCGCGCACGCCGTCGCGCCACGTGTCCGCGGCGGCGAGGGCGGCCGCGTCCGCGGCGGTGCGCGACCCGCGCGAGTCCGAGGTGGCGGAGCCCACGACGGTGATGACCAGGACCGCCGCGGCCACGAGGCCGGCCACCGCGGGGACGATGAGCAGGTTGGTCGCCCCGCGGTCGTCGGCCAGGGAGCGGCGGAACCGCAGCGGCACGCGCTCGGGCTCCCCCGGCGCGACGAACAGCAGCGCCAGCAGCGGGAACACCAGCCACGTGACCAGGTCGAGCGCGAGCCGCCACGACCACAGCGTCGACCCCGTCGCGAGGGCACCCGCCACGCCGAGCAGCAGCTGGAGGGTCCACGCGCCGACCGCCGCGGCGGCGAGCGTCGGCAGCACCTCGCGGCGCTCCTCGAACCCGCGCCGGCGCCGGTACGACCGCGCGACGACCGCGCCGATGCACGTCAGCCGCACGGCCGACAGCACCCAGCCGATCGCGAGCGCGGTGGTCGGCTCGATGGCCAGCAGGAACGCGGAGAAGGCGGGCAGGAGCAGCCAGTAGAGGATCGCGAACGTCAGCAGGTCGAGCGCGACGAACAGCGTCACGCCGCGCGCGTCGACGCGCCTGCCGGCGCGTCGCGGCGTGGTCCAGGACATGCGGTGCTCGCTCTCTGATCGGGGCGGGGCGCCGGCCGGGCCGGGTCAGCCCGTGACGGGGACGTCGGTGATCCGGAACCGGCCCTCGGCGTCGACGGTGACGGTGTCCTGGCCGGTGTCGGGCCACAGGACGGTGACGACGACGGACTGGCCCTGGGCGACGGGCGCGTCCACGAACTGGTCGGCGAGCACGCCGCGGGCGTCCTCGGTGCCGACCTCGCCGCGCAGGTAGTCCGCCGGGTACAGGTAGGAGCCGGTGCCCAGCAGCGTCGCGCCGTACGCGCCGGCCGTGAGCGTGGTCGACGACATGCCGCGCGAGAGCAGCCGCCCGGCCGCGAAGTCGCCGAACAGCCCGACCGGGGCACCCGTCCCGTCGGACACGCGCCCGACCTCCAGGGAGCCGACGAGGAACGGTCCGCTGCGCCGGACCTCGGTGGCCCGCACGGCCCACGTGGCCCCGGCCGCCTCGACCTCGACCGGCGCCGATCCCGACGCGACGGCGCCGGTCGGCTCCGGGGTAGCGACGTCACCGGTCGTGACCTCCAGCGACTCGCCCGCGCGGGCCACCGTGAACCGGACCTCGACGCGCCGGTTCGCCGCGCGCGCCTCGGCGCTGGTGCCCGGTGCGACGGGCTCGCTCTCGCCCTTGCCCTCGGTGCGCAGCGCGAAGCCGGCGCCGAGCGTCTGCCCGAGCCGCTCCGCGACCGCGGCCGCGCGCCGGTTCGACAGGTCGAGGTTGTAGGCGTCGGAGGCCACGTCGTCGGTGTGACCCGTCACGACGACCTCACCCTCCTGCGCCGCCTCGGCGATCTGGGCGGCGGCGGCGTCGACCGCGGCGGCGGCCTCGGGCGTGAGGTCGGCGACGTCGGTGGCGAAGAGGACGTCGGACGCGAGCGTCACGGTCGCGTCCTGGGCCTGCACCTGCGTGCTGGCGCCGCCGTCGTACGCCACGGAGAACACCTCGACGTCCCCGGCGGGGTACACCGCCGCGTCCGAGGCGCCGAGGTCGGCGGGCGTCGTCCCGACGTCCTCGCCGGTGACGACGGGCACGTCCTCGACGAGGCCGAAGTAGGGGAACAGCACGTCGACCGACGGGACGTCGGGCGCCGCGAAGAACGCCTGCGACGTCACCGAGCCGCCCGGTGCCAGGTTGAGCGCCTCGCCGCTGGTCGACACCGACGTGCCGGCGTCGCGGCCCACCTCCCACGCCCGCATCCCCTCGGGGTCGACGAGCCGCAGCCGCCCGACGTTGAGGAACGAGCCGGGGTTGCGCAGCAGCGCGGCGATCGACAGGTTCGTGCCCGCCGGGGCGTCGTCGGCCATCGCGTAGTCGACGGTGAGCAGCGCGTGGTCCCCGACGACCTGCACCGGGTGGACGGTCAGCTCGACCGGCGCTCCCCCGTGCTCGACGTCCACGACGACCGAGCCGTCGTCGGGAACCTCGGCGGACCCGGTCGCCTGCGGGCTCGCCGTCGTCGGGCGCGGCTCCGGGTCCGACGTCGTGCACGCGGTGGCCGTGAGGACCACGGCGAGGGCGACGGCGGTCAGGCGGGCACGGTGCATGGAAGACCTTTCGTGACGACGAGGCCGGTCCGGGCGCCGCGGAGGGCGCCCGGACCGGTGTGCCGGCTGCAGCCGGCCGGTGGCTGGATCAGCCGCCGATGCCGTTGATGGCCTCGGTCAGCTTGGTGACGATCGTGCCGCCGAGACCCGAGGCGGCCGCGATGACGATGCCGATGATCGCCACGACGACGAGGATGATGCCGACGTACTCGACCGAGCCCTGGCCGCGGTCGTCGCGGCGCAGCGCGCCCAGGACGAGGCCGGTGAAGGCGAGGCGGGCGGCGAGGGCGCGGCGCGTGAGGTTCTCCATGGTGTTTCTCCTCCTGAGCGTGGGGCCAGCGCCCCGAGGTCGTTTCCTGACGAGGAAGACGCTACGGACGGCCGACGCCGCCCACGAGCGGCCCAGGACCCATCCCGGTCCCATTCCTCGCTGGGTCCTCGGACCCACCGGCGGTGCCCAGCCAGACGGCGACGGCGTGGGCCCGGTTGGTCACGTCGAGCTTGGCGAAGATGCGGTTGATGTGGTTCTTCACCGTCTTCTCCGACAGGTACAGCCGACGCGCGATCTGCGTGTTCGTCAGGCCCTGGGCGACGAGGTCCATGATCTCGGCCTCGCGCGCGGAGAGCCGGTCGGCCGGTCCCCCACCGCCCGCGGGCGACGTCGGGGGCGCCGCCGGCACGGCGGGCACGGGCGCCGCGGACGCCCACGGCTCCAGCCCCGACACGACCCGGCCGCCCGCCACGCACGCGCGGATCGCCGCCCCGATGCCGGCGGGCTCCAGCGAGCCGTGGATGACGTACCCCGCCGCGCCCGCCCGCATGGCCTCGTGGACGGCGGCCATGTCGTCCGTGTTGGTCAGCATGATGACGGTCGCCCGTCCGACGAGGTCCGGCAGCGCCGAGAGCCCGTCCCGGCCGGGCATGCGCACGTCCAGGAGCACGACGTCGACGTCCCCCTGGGCGACCCGGTCGACGGCGGCCTGCCCGTCGCCGGCCTCGTCCACCCGCTCGACGTCCTCCAGCTCCTCGAGCGCGGCCCGCAGGCCGAGCCGGATGAGCGCGTTGTCGTCCACCACCAGGATCCTCATCGCACCTCCACGACGTCGGGTGCCAGCGCCAGGGTCACGCGCGTGCGCAGACCACCGCCCGGGGGCGTCTCCCGGACGACGCGGCCGCCCCGGCCGTGCGCCCGCTCGTCCATCCCCTGCAGGCCGAAGTGCCCGTCCGCGACCAGCGCGTCGAGCGGGGGCGCGGCGGCCATCCCGCGCCCGTCGTCCGTCACGGTGAGCGTCAGCTCGCCGTCGGC
Source organism: Cellulomonas sp. KH9 (assembly GCF_900114185.1). GTDB lineage: Bacteria > Actinomycetota > Actinomycetes > Actinomycetales > Cellulomonadaceae > Cellulomonas. The sequence continues at coordinate 1,213,616 of NZ_FOSE01000001.1, read as the reverse complement.
GACCCGCACCGTCACCTCGACCCGGCGGGCGTCGGCGTGCCGGCGCACGTTCTCCAGCAGCTCCAGGACCATCGCCCGCACGTCGGCCGCGACGTCCGTGTCGACGTCCCCGTACCGGGGGTCGACGTCCAGCGCGACGGGCGTGCCCACGTCGCGGGACCACCGCTCGCACGCCTCGGTCAGGTCGTCCACCGGCTGCGCCCCCGCCCGGCGCAGCTCGCCCAGCGCGGTGCGCGTGTCGAGGTGCGCCGCGCGGCACGCCTCGTCGAGCTGGCGGGCCAGGGCGATCGTCCGCTCGGAGACGCCCTCGCTCGTGAGCCTGGCCAGCAGCGTCCCGCTGAGCATGGTCGCGCCGGCGAGGTCACCCGCCGCGGTGTCGTGCAGGTCGCGGGCGATCCGCACCCGCTCGAGCGTCGCGGCCCGCCGCACCTGGGCCAGCGCGGCCTCGTGCGCCGCGACGTCGTGGGCGCGCAGCGACCTGCCCAGTGCCGCACCGGCCCACGCCATCGCCATCACGCCCAACGACCCGACGGTCACGACCAGCCACGTCGCGCCCGTGGCGTCCTGCGCGTTGACGTAGACCAGCACCATCGCGATCGCGCTCGCCATGACCAGCGCGAGCCGGGCGCCCACCACCACCCCCAGCAGCGCCACGGTCGCGGCGGCGTACACGGTCATGATGTCACCGGACAACGCCTGGACCACCAGCACGGTCGTGACCAGGTCGCAGGCCAGCAGGATCCCCGAGCGCGACAGCATGGCGCCGCTCGAGTCCCAGGTGAGCGCCGGGAACACCGAGAACGGCAGGGCCAGCAGCACCACCCACAGGTCCGCGCCGCCGGCCGCGCCCTCGACGAGCGCGACGACGAGCGCGAGCGCGAGCGTCGCCAGCCGGACCTCGCTGAGCAGGCGGATGACCCGGCTGATCGCGACGTGCGCCGGACGCTCCGCACCCGGGACCGGCTCAGAAGATCCCACTGAGCACCTCGCTGTTGGCGAGCAGGATCGACGACCCGATGAGGATCAGCGTGCCCGGCACGATCGTCATGGTGACGACGAGGGACACCTTGGGCGCCGCCTTCGCGGCCGCCTGCCGGACCCGCTGCGCGTGCTCCTTGCGGACGTCCGAGGCGATGTCGTCGAGCGCGCTGGACAGCGGGACGCCGAGCTCCTCGGCCTGCAGCAGGGCCGTGACGAAGGCCGCGACGCCGTCGGAGCGCGTGCGGTCCCGCATGGCGATGAACGCCTGCCGGCGCGAGACGCCGACGCTCATCTCCTGCAGCACCGTGCGCATCTCCTCGGCCAGGGGGCCGGTGTGGAAGTCGCAGACCCGCTCGACGGCCTGGCGGAACCCCAGACCGGCGGTCACCGTGACCCCCAGGACGTCCAGGAAGTCCGGCAGCTCCATGTCGATCTGCTCCTGGCGCCGGCGCCCGGCCGACAGCAGCCACAGCCGCATCCACCCGATGAGCAGCACCGCCAGCAGCAGGCCGGTCCACGGCTGCCCGACCGCCAGGAAGACCACGAGGCCGACGACGCCGATGACGACGAACGCCGCCTGGCGCCGCAGGTACACCGTCAGGGTCAGACCCTCGGGGCGCCCGGCGCGCCGGATCGTCTCCTCCAGGCGCCGCAGGCGGACGGGGCCGTACAGGCGCATCGTCGTGCCGAGGAACAAGGAGCCCAGCCGGTCGAGGAACGCGCCGAAGCCACCCTCGCGCTCGGCCACGGGCGTCGTGCGCAGGCCCTCCTCGACCTCCTCGAGGCCGGTGGTGCGCATCATCCGGGCGCCGACGAACGCCAGCACCGTCAGCAGGCCGGCGACGAGCCCGAGCAGCAGCGCCATCAGAACCTCACCTTCGTGATCCGGCGGATCACGACGAAGCCGACGACGAACAGGGCGGACGCCGCGATCAGCGCGATCTGCCCGGGCAGGGTGCCGAACATCGTGTCGAGGGCACCCGGTGACAGCAGGTTCATGAACACGACCGAGAACGCGCCGATCATCACGACCGCGTAGCCGGAGAACGTCGCCCCCACCACGGCGGTCGTGATCTCGCGCCGCAGCTGACGTCGCTCGTCGAGCGTGGTGGCGATGTTCTGCAGGGCCGTGACGAGCGCGCCGCCCGCCTTGCCCTGGATGACCAGGGTCTGCACGAGCACGACCAGCTCGCGCGAGGGCAGCCGCTCGGCGAGGTGGTCGAGCGCCACCGCCAGGCTCTGCCCGATCGCGAGCTCGGAGGCGACCTGCTGCAGCTCGCCGTTGGCGGGCTCGTCCATCTCCCTGGCCGCGAGCTCGATGGACCGACGCACCCCGAGCCCGGCCTGGGCGCCGTTGGCGAGCAGGCGCGCCAGCTCGGGCAGCTGGGAGATGAACTTCTCGATCCGCGCCTCGCGCCGCCGCTCGAGCCACTGCCGGAACGACAGGAGCACGACCGCCCCGGCGACGAGGGCGGCGATCCGACCCGCGACGGCGTACGTGAGGACGGACGCGAGGACCGTGCTCAGCCCCACCAGCGCGAGGACGACCGACGGCGAGCGCGAGCCGAGGCCCGAGCCGGCGAGCAGCGCCCCGAGCCGCGTGCCCCAGCGGGTGCGGCGCACCAGGTCGTCGAGGCGGGTCGCCAGGCCGGTGCCGCGCCCGGGGTCGGCGTCGACCGCGGCGAGCAGGCGGCGCCGGTGCGCGCCGTCCTCCTGCAGGACAGCGACCGTGACGACCAGGAGCACCAGCGTCACGAAGAGCAGGAGCGCGATGACGACCGGCGTCACGGCACGCTCCCCGACGGCGCGAGCGTCTCACCCGCCCGGCGCAGGCGCGCCGCGAGGAGCTCCGGCACGGGATGCCGGCGGAACGTGCCCGTGACCTTGTGCTCGGGCCCGATCGGGTCCTGCTCGAACGTGACGAGCGGCGCGAGCTGGTAGTCGTCGCGCCGGTGCGAGACGAGCGCCGCGACCTCCGAGACCCGGCGCGTCCCGTCGGCACCGCGCTCGAGCTGCACGACGACGTCGATCGCGGAGTTGATCTGGTCCCGGATGGTGGCGACCGGGAGCTCCAGCTCGCTCATCGACGCGAGCGTCTCGAGGCGACCCATGGCGTCGAACGCGCTGTTGGCGTGGACGGTGGCCAGCGAGCCCTCGTGGCCGGTGTTCATCGCCTGCAGCATGTCGAGGGTCTCCCCGCCGCGGACCTCACCGACGACGATGCGGTCGGGGCGCATGCGCAGCGAGTTGCGCACGAGGTCGCGGATCGTCACCTGGCCGCGTCCCTCGACGTTGGCCGGGCGCGACTCGAGCCGCACGACGTGCTCCTGCTGCAGCGAGAGCTCGGCCGCGTCCTCGATCGTCACGATCCGCTCGTGGTCGGGGATCAGGCCGGACAGCGCGTTGAGGAACGTCGTCTTCCCCGTACCGGTGCCCCCGGAGATCATGATGTTCAGCCGCGCCCGCACGCACGCACCCAGCAGGTGCGCGGCGTGCACGTCGAGGCTGCCCTTCTCCACGAGCTCACCGAGCCGGTACGGCCGCGGGAAGCGTCGGATGGTCAGCGACGGCCCGTCGAGGGCGAGCGGCGGGATGATGACGTTGACGCGCTCACCCGTCGGCAGGCGCGCGTCCACCATGGGCGAGGACTCGTCCACGCGCCGGTTCACCGTCGAGACGATCCGGTCGATGGTCTGGTACAGCTGCTCCTCCGACGCGAACGTCGTGGCGACCCGCTGCAGCCGGCCCAGCCGCTCCACGAACACGTCGCGCGGACCGTTGACCATGATCTCGGTGATCGACTCGTCGGCGAGCAGCGGCTCGAGCACGCCCAGGCCCAGCGCGTCGTCCACGACGCGCTGGATGAGGGCCGAGCGGTCGCGCGACGCGAGCACGGGCCCGTCGGCGGACAGCAGGGTCGACAGGATGCGCTCGAGGCGCGCCCGCCGCTGGGTGGGCTTGAGCCGGGACAGCTCGTCGAGGTCGATCTCCTCGAGCAGCCGGTCGCGGTAGTGGCCGATGAGGTCCGGCTCGTCGGAGCTCCGCTCGGACTCCTGGATGCGGTCGCGCAGCGCCATGTCAGCTCCTCGGCATCGCGGCGTCGCGCGAGACCACGATCTGCGAGGACGTCACCCCGCGCACGACGATCGGCACGCGCACGTCCACCTCGACCACGTACGCGCGGCCGTCGACCCGTGCCCGGACGTCCTGCAGGCGCGCCCACGACGGGACCTGCGCCCGCACGGCGCCCGCCACGTCCTGGCCGAGGGCCTGCGCCCGGGCGCCGTCCCGGGCGGCCTGCTGCGCCACGGCGCCGGCCTGCGAGACGTAGACGCCCTGCAGGCACAGCATCGCGGTGATGACGACCATGGTCACGTACCCGACCAGCTCGATCGCGGCCGCGCCGCGGTCGTCGCGCAAGGTCGCTCGGACGGGGCTGGTACGCATCAGTGCTCCCTCTGCACGGGCGCCGACACCGACGACGTGAGCCGGACGCCCGGCACGACCGTCGGCGCGACGACGTGGACCGTGACGTCGGACGGGCTCACGTCCACGGTGGCCGCGGAGCGCCACCGCCCGCTGAGCTCGTCGAGCGCGTCGGCCCGGGCGGCGCCCGGCGTCGACGGGCCCCACGCCTGCAGGCCCACCGTCCGCGCACCCTCGTGGGCGGCGTTGCGCGCCAGGAGGTACCCCGTGCCCCACACCAGCCCCTGCCCGGCGAGCAGCAGGACCATCAGCGCGACGGCGAACGCGACCGGCAGCTCGACGGCCGACTGGCCGGCGTCGTTGCCGCGTGCGCGACGCCGCCCCCGGCCCGCGACCTCGGCGTACGCCTCCTCCACCGCGTCGACCGGGCCGTCGTCGACCGGGCCCACGACCGCCGCGGCGAACTTGGCGGCCGCGGTGTGCGCCGGCCCCGAGGCGGCGGCGACGGAGGCGGTGTTCATGGCGGACTCGAACGGCGACCCGCCGTCGGGCACCGTCGCGTCGACGCGGCTCTCGACGATCTTCGCCGCGAGGCTCTCGGTCACCTCGTTGCGCCGGTGCTGGCGGTTGAGCAGCACCCGCACCGCGGACCGCTGCCGGACGACGAGCCGCTCCCACATCGCGAGCGTGCGTCGCGCCGCGCGCAGCGCGGGCAGGTCGGGCGTGACCACCAGGACGGCGACGTCGGCCTCCTCGAGCACCGCCGCCGTCGCCTCCGTGAGGTGCGAGCCGACGTCGATGATCGAGACCTCGTACTGGTACCGCAGCGCGTTGACCACCGAGCGCGCGGCCCGGGCCGTCATCTCCTCGCCGCGCTCCCCGTCGTTCGGTGCCGACAGCAGGCGGATGCCGCCCGGCACGTCGTACGACGTCTCGCGCAGGATGCGCCCCGTCATCTCCCCCGCGATGTCGACCAGGTCGACGACGGACCGGCGCGTGTGCACGCCGAGGTACGCCGCGAGGTCGCCCGACTGCAGGTCGAAGTCGACGAGCCCGACGGTCCGGGAGGACACGAGGGACTGCGCCATGAGCAGGGCGACGGCGGACGCACCGACCCCGCCCTTGGCCCCGGCGACCGCCACGACGCGTCCGGCACGGCCGCTGCGCGCGTCGGCCGAGACCGCCGAGCGGGCGGCCCCCACCCAGTGCGCGACGGACTCCAGCCGGGACACGACCTCAGCCAGGCTCGACGTGCGCGAGAGCACGGAGCGCGCACCCGACTCCATCGCGGCCGCGAACTGCTCGGGACCGGCCTGGTCGACGAGCATGACGATGCCCAGCAGCGGGTTGGCGGCACCGACCGTGCGCGCCACACCGAGCCCCCGGCCGGAGTCGATGAGCTCGTCGACCACGAGCACGTCGACGTCGGGGTGGCGCGTCAGCGCGTCCTCGACGTTCGCCGCCTCCCGGACGACCTGGACGAGCTCGATGGCGTCGGCCTCGGCGAGCACCTGGGACAGGCGCTCCAGCGTGCGCTCGTCCGCCGAGGCGAGAAGGACCTTCGTCGTCATCGTCGTCACCCCGCCTGGAACACGAGCTGGTCGTCGGGCAGGACCTGGCTGTCGCCGTCACCGCGCAGCGCGAGCCGCAGCTTGACGGAGAAGCTCTCGACGTAGGCGAGCCGCAGCGCGTCCTGCGAGGTCAGCGCGAACGTCACGGGGACACCGCGCGTGGTGGCGAAGTTGCCGCCGGCGTCCGTGCCCTCCATCTCCTGGGGCAGCCCCACCTCGAGCACGAGGACGTTCGACACCCACACCTCGGCGCGCGACGGACGCTGCTCGTCGCCCTCGACGGTGGCGATGATGTCGACGTGGTCGCCGGGCGCGACCTTGCCCGCCACACCGGTCTCGGCGTCGACGACGATCGCGACCTCACGGAAGCCGGGCTGCACGCCGGGACGCGGCACGAGCATGCCCGACTGCACCAGCGACCCCTCCGGCAGCGCGGTGGCGGCGACCAGGCCGCTCGTGTCGGACACGTCCCGCACGGCGGTGCCGGGGATCCACCGCTCGGGGACCTCCACGACCTCGAGCATGTCCGGCTCGATCGGCTCGTACGCGTCGACGGCCCGGTTGAGCTGGAGCGCCTGCGTCATCGGTCCGACGCGGGAGCTGACGTCACCGACGTAGACGACCACGGCCAGGAAGACCCCGATCGCACCGAGAGCCGTGATGACGAGCAGGAGCGCCCCTCGCCGCTGGCGCGGGTTCATACGTGTCCTCCTGTGGGGACGGAGCTCGTGCCCGAGGGCACGTGGACGTGGCAGAAGAGGCAGAGCGTGCCGGTGACGAGGCGGGCGCAGCTGACGCACCGCGGGACCACCGCGACGGCGGACGGGCTGAGGCGCTCCTCGACCGTGGTCTCCAGCGGCCGCAGCAGCACCGTCGCCTCGAACCACCGCTTCGCGCCCCAGAACGCACCGTCGGTGGGCAGCTCGACGTGCGCCGGCCCCCAGGACGTGTCCACGGGCGCGACCGGGCGCTCGGAGGCGGTGGTGATCGACGCGATGCCCGGCTCCAGGTCGACCTCGGCGCCCCGCGTCACGGTCTGCGCGGCCCAGTCGACCCGGAAGACGGAGCCCGGCAGCCGGCTGGCGAGGTCGAGGGCGACGGACGGGCGCGGGCGCTCGAGGGACGTCACGGAGGACAGGAGCGCGACCGTGCGGCTCCCCTCGGCGACGCCCTGGAGCACCGCGGGTGCCAGGCCGAGCGCGATGGTGGGCAGCATCTGCAGCGCCGCGACCGTCACGAAGAAGGCGGTGGGCGGGACCTCGTGCAGCAGCACGCCGACGTCCTCGCGGGACAGCACGAGCCGCGCGGCGCGCGCCGCGTCGTACCCGGCGCGGTCGGCGGCGACGACCAGCACGTGCTCCTGCGGGCCGAGCGCGAGCAGGGCGGCGACGACGGACTCGGTGTCCGGGTCGGCGACGACCGTGCCCGCCGGCAGCTGCTGCGCCGGAGCGAGCGCCAGGATCGTCACGCGGGTCCCCCTTCGTCTGCTGCTGGTCGGTCGGTGCGCCACCGGTTCACGAGGTTGACGCAGGTCAGGGGCGGTCGCACGCCACGACGAGTGCATTCACCCGTCCGGCTGCCCCGCCCCGCACCTTCGTGGCGGTAGCGCTTACCGCGGCTGAGGATAGGTGCCGTCCGGACCCCTCCCGACACCCCGCGGGCGCTCGCCGCGACGATGCGCGGACCGCCTCCCGCCCGGCACACTGCGGGCGTGACGAGGCTGCTGGTGGACGACGAGGACGTGGCGGAGGTGACCGTCGCGGCGTCCTGGGCGGCTCGCGCCCGCGGCATGCTGGGGCGCCGGACCCTGCCCGAGTCGATGTGGTTCGTGCGCGTGCCGTCGGTGCACGGCGTCGGCATGACGCAGCCGCTCGACGTGGCCCAGCTGGACGCCGCGGGGGCGGTCCTCGCGGTGCACGTCCTGCGCCCGTTCGGCCTGGTCAGGCCGCGTCGGGGCGCGGTCGACGTGCTCGAGGCGCCCGCCGGCAGCTTCGCCCGCTGGGGTCTGCGCCCGGGCAGCGTGGTGCGTCGGACGCCGGACGGCGCGACGGGCTGACGGGGCGGTTGCACACCCCGATGGTGTCCGCCGGGCGCCCCGCGGGCACGGGCCCGGCGGCCCGGGAGGGACCCGGTCCCGAGGGCCCGGAGGGCCCGCGTCAAGGGCCTGTGTGCCCAGCCGGTCCGGTGGCGTCCGTGCCCCGCCGGACGCGGGCGCCCGACTCGTGCCGCTTCACCCGGTCGCCCGCCGTGCAGTGCACACCGGCCCCGGGGGGCACGGCACCCCCGTCGCGGTGTGCACGCCGCCGGTGCCGACGCCACCGGCGGACCGGGGGTGACGTCCGCGCGGGACCGCAAAAAGACGTGCAACCCTGTCGGTACCCGCACGTAACGTTCTACGACGTGCGCTCCCTCCCTCTCGCCGATCCCGGCACCCCGCCGTTGCGGGGTCCCGCCGCCTACCTCGGGTGGCTGGCCCGACGGCAGTGGGGCATCCTCCTCGCGGCCGTCGCCTGCGGCGTCGTGCAGTTCGCCTGCCAGGCGTTCCTGCCGTACCTGACCGGCCGGGCCATCGACGACGGCCTGGAGCAGGGCTTCGGCCCCGACCTGCTGCGCGCCGCCGGCGCCCTGCTGGCGCTCGGCGTGCTGAGCGCGGCCGCGTCGGCCGTGGGCCACCGCTTCGACGTCGCCAACTGGCTGCGGGCGGCGTTCACGACGTCCCAGCTGGTCGGGCGGACCACCGCGCGCACCGGGCACGCCGTCACGGCGGAGCTCCCGACGGGCGAGGTCGTGTCGGCGGTCGCGAACGACGCGCTGCGGGTCGGCGACCTGTTCGCCGTCACGGCCCGGTTCGTCGGCTCGCTCACCGCGTACGCCGCCGTCGCCGTGCTCATGCTGCAGGTCTCCGTCCCGCTGGGCCTGGTCGTCGTGCTCGGCCTGCCCACGGTCGCCGCGGTCCTGGGTCTGCTGGTCAAGCCCCTGCAGCGCCGTCAGTCCGCGCAGCGCGAGGCCTCCGGGCGCCTGACGACCCTCGGCTCCGACACCGTCTCCGGGCTGCGCGTGCTGCGCGGCATCGGCGGCGAGTCGGTGTTCACCGGTCGCTACCGCCGCCAGTCGCAGCTGGTGCGCGAGCGCGGCGAGCACGTCGCGGTCACGCAGTCGTGGCTGGACGCGCTGCAGGTGCTGCTGCCCGGCATGTTCGTCGTCGCACTGGTGTGGCTGGGCGCCCACATGGCCCTCGCCGGCACCATCACGCCCGGGCAGCTGGTCACCACGTACGGCTACGCGGCCTTCCTCGGCTGGCCCGTGCAGAACGCCACCGAGTTCCTGCAGTCCGCGACGCGCGCCGTCGTGGCCGCGCGCAAGGTGCTGACCGTGCTGCGGGTCGTCCCGGCCGCCGGTGCGGCGCCCGCGTCCGTCACCACGCCGCCGCCGCCCGGCTCGCCGCTCGTGGACGAGACGAGCGGCGTGACGCTCGAGGCCGGCCGGGTCGTCGCGCTGGTCTGCGCCGACCCGGACGAGTCCGCGCGCATCGCGACCCGGATGGGACGGTTCGACGACGAGGCGGAGGCCGCGACGCCCGTGCGCCTCGGCGGGGTGCTGCTGCGCGACCTGCCGCTGGCCGAGGTGCGGCGGCGCGTCGTGGTCGCCGAGGCCATGCCGCAGCTGTTCTCCGGCTCCCTGGCGGCCGGGCTGGACGTGCGCGGCGGCGCGCGACGCGAGGACCTGCTCGCCGCGATCGCGCTCGCCGACGCCCAGGACGTGCTCGACTCCACACCCGACGGGCTGGACGGGGAGCTGCCGGAGAAGGGCCGGTCGCTGTCCGGCGGTCAGCGCCAGCGCGTCGCGCTCGCCCGCGCGCTGCTCACGCAGGCCGAGATCCTCGTGCTGGTCGAGCCGACCAGCGCCGTCGACGCCCACACCGAGGCGCGGATCGCCGCCCGGCTGTCCGACGCGCGACGCGGGCGCACCACGCTCGTCGTGACCGCCAGCCCCCTGGTGCTCGACCACGTGGACGAGGTGCAGCTGGTGGTCGACGGCGTCCTCGTCGCCCGCGGCGCCCACGCCGCGCTGCTCGACGGCGCGGCCGGGCCCGAGGTCGCCGCGACGTACCGCCGCGTGGTGGGCCGCCGCATGGACGACGACCTGCCCGTCGAGGAGTCGTTCGACCGCACCGACCCGCGCGACCCGTCGCCGACGGACCGCTCCCCCGTCGACCTGCCCACCGGAGGTGCCGCATGAAGCTGCCCGTCGCCGACGCGGCCACCGTCCGCGCGTACGCGGCCGAGCTGCTCGGCCGGCACCGCCGTCGCCTGGGCGGGCTGGCCGGGCTGCACACGCTCGCCGCCGTGGCGGGCCTGGCCGGTCCCCTCCTGCTCGGCCGGCTCGTCGACGCCGTCACGTCGGGCACCGACGCGCGGTACGTCAACACGCTCGTCGTGGTCGGCGCGGTCGCCGTCCTCACCCAGACCGGGCTGATCCGGTACGCGCAGCGCGCCTCCATGCTGTTCGGCGAGCAGGTCTTCGCCGAGCTGCGCGAGGAGTTCCTCGAGACCGTGACGTCGCTGCCGCTGTCGGTGGTCGAGCGTGCCGGCACCGGGGACCTGGTGGCCCGCACCACCAACGACGTCAACAAGCTGCAGCACGCCGTCCGGTTCGGGGTGCCGCGCGTGATCGTCGCCGTGGTGACGATCACCCTCACGGTGGTCGCGTGCCTCGTGATCGACCCGCTCGTGTCGCTCGCGCTGTTCGTCGGCGTGCCGACGATGGTGATCATGGTGCGCTGGTACCTGCGCCGCGCCACGCCCGCGTACGTCCGGGAGTCGGCGGCCTACGCCGTGCTCAACGGCACCATCACCGAGACCGTCGAAGGCGCGCGCACCGTCGACGCCCTGGGACTGGCGGACGCCCGCGAGGAGCGCGTGCGCGACGACCTGCGGGAGGCCTTCGCGGCCGAGCGCGCGACGCTGCGGCTGCGGACCATCCTGTTCCCCGGCGTGGACCTGGCCTTCGTGCTGGCACCCGTCGCGGTCCTGGTGTGGGGCGGGTACCTCGCGTCGACCGGCCACGTGACGCTGGGGGCGGTCACCACGATCGTGCTCTACGCCTACCAGGTCACCGGTCCGGTGTGGGAGCTGATCTTCTGGGTCGACGAGATCCAGGTGGCGGCCACCGCCCTCGCGCGCATCGTCGGTGTGCGCCTGGTCGGGACGGACCGCGAGGCGGGTGACGCGCGCCCGGCCGACGAGCGCATCGCGACCCGCGGGCTGCGGTACGCGTACCGCGAGGGCCACGACGTGCTGCACGGGATCGACCTGGACCTGGCGCCCGGTGAGCGGCTCGCGGTCGTGGGCCCGTCGGGTGCGGGCAAGTCGACGCTCGGCCGCATGCTGGCCGGCATCCACCCGCCCACGGCCGGCAGCGCGACCGTCGGCGGCGTCCCGCTGGTCGACCTGCCGCTCGAGGACCTGCGGGGGCACGTCGCCCTCGTGACGCAGGAGCACCACGTCTTCGTCGGGACCGTCGCGGAGAACCTCCGCCTGGCGAAGGTCGACGCGGACGACGACGAGCTCGAGCGCGCCCTGCGTGCGGTCGACGCGTGGGACTGGGTGCAGGGGCTGCCCGAGGGGCCGGCCACCGAGGTCGGCTCGGGCGGTGCCGCGCTGACCCCCGCGCAGGCGCAGCAGCTCGCGCTCGCGCGCCTCGTGCTGCTCGACCCGCACACGCTCGTGCTCGATGAGGCGACGTCGCTGCTCGACCCGCGTGCCGCCCGGCACCTGGAGCGGTCGCTGTCGGCCGTGCTGGCCGGACGCACGGTGGTCGCGATCGCGCACCGGCTGCACACCGCGCACGACGCCGACCGGGTGGCGGTGGTCGACGCGGGCCGGATCAGCGAGATCGGCCCGCACGACGAGCTGGTCGCCGCGGGCGGCGAGTACGCCGCCCTGTGGCGGTCCTGGCAGCACGAGAGCTGACGACGTCCGGGGCCGCGTGCGGGCGTCGGCGTCCGGCGCGGCCCGCGTGCGGGCCCCGGCGTCCGGCGCGCTCAGGCGCCGGGTCGCGCCTCGACCGGCGGCTGCACGGTCTGCCGGTCGTCGTCCTGCAGGTCGTCGTCCTCGGGTGGACCGGCGGCGGGTGCCGCGCCCGGCAGCGGCGGCCGCCCGGCCGCCTCGTCGCGCACCATCCGCCACCACAGCCCGGCGGCGAACAGCCCGAAGATCCACCACTGCGCCGCGTAGGCGAGGTTCTGCACGTTCAGCCCGGCGCCCGCGCGCGTCGGGGGCGCCAGGCCCTCGAGGCCGTCGGCCGCGGCCGGGTCGGCGGGGTCGCTGCCCTGGACCACCAGGTAGCCCGTGTAGACCGGCCCGCCCCACGCGGCGAGGAGCTGGGCGGCGCTGATCGCGTCGGTGCGCCCGTCGACGATCGGTGCGCCGGCCTCCTCCGCGTACTGCAGCCACCCCACCACCTCGACGTCGCCGGCGGGCGCGGGCGCGACGTCGGGGGTCGGGGACCAGCCCCGGACGACCGGCAGCACCGCGGTCCCGTCGTCCGTCGGCACGCGCAGCGGCGTCAGCACCAGGTACCCGTCCGTGCGCCCGGCGTGCGCCCGGCCCGTGACGAGGAGGGTCGCGTCGTCGTCGTACGCGCCCGTCACGACGACCTTGTGGGCCACGAGGTCGGCGCTGAACGTGTCGCCCGGTGCGAGCAGGTCGGCCAGCGGCTCGGGGTCGGCGGTGACGATCCGCTCGGCCTCGCGCGCCGCAGAGGCCGCCCCACGGACCTCGGCACGCTCGAGCTGCCACACGCCGAGCCGGGCACACACGGCGGCGGCGGCCAGCAGGACCACCAGCAGCGCGAGCATCCGGGGCCGCACCGCGGCGCGCCACACGGACGTCGGGGTGTCGGCCACGGCTTCACGGTACCCGGCGCCGCACGCGGTCCCGTGCGGTCCGCACCGCCGGGCGGTGGTCAGTGGCGGACGTCACCCGATGCCCTGCGGCACCGCCGCATCTGCGCTTGTATGGCTGTGGGCAGGAGCACAGGCACGGGTGGGCCGGACGTCCCAGGTCCCGCCGGGACCTCACGGGATGCTGGGCTCGCCCGGCCACTGGTACTTCCCTCGGGAGGGGACATGACATCGACCGCCGCGGACCAGCAGTCCGTGACCAAGGCAGGTCCGATCGCCTCGGGGCAGTTCGCCGCGGCGGAGGCCCGCACCGCGTGGCGCACCGGCTCCGGTGAGCTCGACGACGCCACGCTGCAGCGCATCGAGAAGTGGTGGCGCGCCGCCAACTACCTGTCCGTGGGGCAGATCTACCTGCTGGACAACCCCCTGCTGACCCGCCCGCTGAGCCGGGACGACGTCAAGCCGCGGCTGCTGGGGCACTGGGGCACCACGCCGGGCCTGAACTTCCTCTACGCGCACCTCAACCGCGCCGTCGCGGAGCGTGAGCAGTCGACGATCTACATCACCGGCCCGGGCCACGGCGGCCCCGGCCTGGTGGCCAGCGCCTACCTGGACGGCACGTACTCGGAGGTCTACTCCGACATCACGCACGACGAGGAGGGGCTGCGCCGGCTGTTCCGGCAGTTCTCCTTCCCCGGCGGCATCCCCTCGCACGTCGCGCCCGAGACCCCGGGGTCCATCCACGAGGGCGGCGAGCTCGGCTACGCCCTGAGCCACGCGTACGGTGCCGCGTTCGACAACCCGCACCTGCTGGTCGCGGCGGTCGTCGGCGACGGCGAGGCCGAGACCGGGCCGCTGGCCACGAGCTGGCACTCCAACAAGTTCGTCAACCCGCTGCAGGACGGCATCGTCCTGCCGATCCTGCACCTCAACGGGTACAAGATCGCCAACCCCACGGTCCTCGCCCGCATCAGCGACGAGGAGCTGCACGACCTCATGGTCGGGTACGGGCACAAGCCGCACGTCTTCGTGGCCGGCTTCGACGACGAGGACGTCCTCGAGGTCCACCGCCGGTTCGCCGTCCTGCTGGACGAGGTGCTCGACGAGATCGCCGAGATCAAGGCACGGGCGGCGCAGGGCGACCTCACGCGCCCGCTGTACCCGATGATCGTGTTCCGCACCCCCAAGGGGTGGACGGGCCCGGCGGAGATCGACGGCAAGAAGACCACCGGCTCGTGGCGGGCGCACCAGGTGCCCCTGGCCAACGCCCGTGACACCCCGGAGCACCTCGCGGTGCTCGAGGAGTGGCTGCGGTCGTACCGCCCGGAGGAGCTGTTCGACGCGGAGGGTCGCGTCGACGACGACGTCACCGCGCTGGCGCCCGAGGGCGACCTGCGGATGAGCGCCAACCCGCACGCCAACGGCGGCCTGCTGCTGCGCGACCTGCGGATGCCGGACTTCCGGGAGTTCGCGCAGGACGTGCCCGCCCCGGGTGCGACGTTCGCGGAGGCACCGCGGGTGCTGGGCCAGTTCCTCACCGAGGTCATCCGGCGCAACCCCGACAACTTCCGGATCTTCGGCCCGGACGAGACCGCGTCGAACCGCCTGCAGGCGGTGTACGAGGTCACGGACAAGCAGTGGAACGCGGAGTTCTACGGACCCGACGTCGACGAGCACATGGCCCGTGCCGGACGCGTCATGGAGATGCTGTCGGAGCACCAGTGCCAGGGCTGGCTCGAGGGTTACCTGCTGACCGGGCGGCACGGCCTGTTCACGTCGTACGAGGCGTTCATCCACATCGTCGACTCGATGTTCAACCAGCACGCGAAGTGGCTCAAGGTCACCAACGACATCCCGTGGCGACGCCCCGTCGCGAGCCTGAACTACCTGCTGTCGAGCCACGTGTGGCGCCAGGACCACAACGGCTTCAGCCACCAGGACCCCGGGTTCATCGACCACGTGGTCAACAAGAAGGCCGAGGTCGTGCGGGTCTACCTGCCGCCGGACGCCAACACGCTGCTGAGCACGTACGACCACTGCCTGCGCAGCAAGCAGTACGTCAACGTCGTCGTGTCCGGCAAGCAGCCCGCGCCGAACTTCCTCACGATGGACCAGGCGATCGCCCACTGCACCCGCGGTCTGGGCATCTGGGAGTGGGCGGGGTCCGAGGCTCCCGACGAGGAGCCCGACGTGGTCCTCGGGTGCGCGGGCGACGTCCCGACGCTCGAGGTGCTGGCCGCCGCGGACATCCTGCGTCGCGAGATCCCGCAGCTGAAGGTGCGGGTCGTCAACGTCGTGGACCTCATGCGGCTGCAGGACGCCCGCGAGCACCCGCACGGGCTGACCGACGCCGAGTTCGACACGATCTTCACGGCCGACCGGCCGATCGTGTTCGCGTACCACGGGTACCCGTGGCTGATCCACCGCCTCACCTACCGTCGCAACGGGCACAACAACCTGCACGTCCGCGGCTACAAGGAGGAGGGCACCACCACGACGCCGTTCGACATGGTGATGCTCAACGACCTGGACAGGTACCACCTGGTGATCGACGTGATCGACCACGTGCACTGGTTGCGCGCGTCCAAGGCGGGTCTGCGTCAGCGTATGGTCGACGCGCGGATCCGCGCCCGGCAGTACACCCGCGAGCACGGCGAGGACATCCCCGAGGTGCGCGACTGGGTGTGGCCGGACGTCGGCGAGACCGCGACGGAGGAGGGTGGGCCGCAGCCCACCCGCAGCCCCGCCGCCGCCGCCGACACCGGCGGGGACAACGAGTAGCCCCACCGTCAGCGGTCGCGTCCGGGCACACCCGCCCGGACGCGACCGGACGACCACAGCCCCCACCAGGGGCGACGAGGAGTGAGCAGCACAGTGGCCAGGACGATCTACGTCATGTCGGCCGAGGGGGACACGGGCAAGTCCGTGGTCGCCCTCGGTCTCGTCGACCTGCTGACCCGGACCGTGCAGCGGGTGGGCGTGTTCCGCCCCGTCGCACGGTCGACGGACGAGCGGGACTACGTGCTCGAGCTGCTGCTCGAGCACGACGGTGTCGACATCGCCTACGACGAGGCCGTCGGGGCCACGTACGACGAGGTGATCGCGGACCCCGAGGCCGCGCTGTCCCGCATCGTGTCGCGCTTCCACGACGTGGAGCGCCGGTGCGACGCCGTCGTCGTGGTCGGCACCGACTACACCGACGTCGCCGGGCCGACCGAGCTCGCGTACAACGCGCGCATCGCCGCCAACCTCGGCGCCCCGGTCGTGCTCGTCGTCAACGGCGCCCACCGCTCCGCGGAGGACGTGCACCACGCGGTCGACGTCGCGACCTCCGCGATCGTGGCGGACCACGCGCAGGTCGTGTCCGTCATCGCGAACCGCTGCGCCCCGGGGTCCCTGGACCGCGTCCGGGAGGCGCTCGGCGGGACGGTGCCGGTGTGGGCCCTGCCCGACTCCCCGCTGCTGTACGCGCCGACGCTGCGCCAGCTCATGGACGCCGTCGGCGGCACCCTGACCAGTGGTGACGAGGAGCTGCTGGGCCGCGAGGTCCTCGACGTGCTCGTCGGCGCCATGTCGATCGAGCACCTGCTGGACCGGCTGCAGGACGGCGCCGTCGTCATCACCCCCGGCGACCGCGCGGACGTGCTGCTCGGTCTGCTGATGGCCCACCAGGCCGAGGGGTTCCCGTCGCTCGCGGGCCTCATCCTCAACGGCGGTCTCACGCCCGCGCCGAGCATCCAGCGCCTGGTGGAGGGCCTGGGCTCCCGCCTGCCGCTCATCACGACGTCGCTGGGCACGTTCCGCTCCGCCAGCGCGGCCGGCTCGACCCGCGGACGTCTCACGCACGACGCGCAGCGCAAGGTCGACACGGCCCTGGCCCTGTTCGAGCAGCACGTCGACGGCGAGGCGCTGCTCGCGGCGCTGGACGTGCCGCGACCCGAGGTCGTGACGCCCCTGATGTTCGAGTACGCGCTGCTGGACCGTGCCCGTAACGACCGCAAGCGCATCGTCCTGCCCGAGGGCAACGACGACCGGATCCTGCGGGCGGCCTCCACGCTGCTGCAGCGCCAGGTCGCGGACCTGACGATCCTCGGCGACGAAGCGTCGATCCGGACCCGGGCCAACGAGCTCGGCCTGGACCTCGACGGCGCGCAGGTGATCGACCCGAAGAACGGCGAGACCCTCGAGCGCTTCGCGGAGGTCTACACCGAGCTGCGCAAGCACAAGGGCATGACCGTCGAGCGCGCCCGCGAGATCGTGTCGTCGGTGTCGTACTTCGGCACGCTCATGGTGCAGCTGGGCCTGGCCGACGGCATGGTGTCCGGCGCCGTGCACACCACCGCGCACACCATCAAGCCGTCGTTCGAGATCATCAAGACGACGCCCGGCGTCGGCAGCGTCTCGTCCTGCTTCCTCATGTGCCTCGAGGACCGGGTGCTCGTCTACGCGGACTGCGCGGTCATCCCGGACCCGACGGCGGAGCAGCTCGCGGACATCGCGATCTCCTCGGCGGAGACCGCCACCCAGTTCGGCATCGAGCCGCGGATCGCCATGCTGTCGTACTCGACCGGCGAGTCGGGCTCCGGCGCCGACGTCGAGAAGGTGCGCGAGGCCACCCGGCTGGTCCGCGAGCGCCGGCCGGACCTGTCCGTCGAGGGCCCGATCCAGTACGACGCCGCCGTGGACGCCTCCGTCGCGCAGACGAAGATGCCCGACTCGGCCGTCGCCGGGCGGGCCACGGTGTTCGTGTTCCCGGACCTCAACACGGGCAACAACACCTACAAGGCGGTGCAGCGCTCCGCCGGCGCCGTGGCCATCGGCCCCGTGCTCCAGGGTCTGCGCAAGCCGGTCAACGACCTGTCGCGCGGCGCGCTCGTGCAGGACATCGTCAACACGGTCGCGATCACCGCGATCCAGGCGCAGGCGCTGGCCGCCGCCGCCCCGGCCGAGGCCGGTACCGTCACCACCCCGGAGGGATCCGCACGATGAGCACCCCCACCCCGTCCGAGCAGCCCCGCGCGAGCGTGCTCGTCATCAACTCGGGCTCCTCCTCCATCAAGTACCAGCTGGTCTCCCCGGACGACGGCGAGGCGATCGCGTCCGGCATCGTCGAGCGCATCGGCGACGCGGTCGGCGCCGTCAAGCACGTCGCGCACGGGACGACGACGAAGCGCGAGCTGCCCGTCCCGGACCACGCCGAGGGGCTGCGCATCGTCCTGGGCCTGTTCGACGAGCTCGGGCCCGACCTGGAGTCCGCGCACGTCGTGGCCGTCGGCCACCGCGTCGTCCAGGGCGGCGCCCTGTTCGACGGTCCCGCCCTGGTCACCCCCGAGGTCGAGCGGGACATCGAGGAGCTGGCACCGCTCGCGCCGCTGCACAACCCGGCGAACCTCACGGGCATCCGCGTGGCGCAGCAGCTGCTGCCGGACGTGCCGCACGTCGTCGTGTTCGACACCGCGTTCTTCCGCCACCTGCCCGAGGCGGCGGCGACGTACGCGATCGACGAGGACGTCGCCACCCGCTACCGGGTGCGCCGCTACGGCGCCCACGGCACGTCGCACCAGTACGTGTCCCAGCAGGTCGCGCAGTTCCTCGGCCGTCCGCTCGAGGACCTCAACCAGATCGTCCTGCACCTGGGCAACGGCGCGTCCGCGTCGGCCGTCCGCGGCGGTGTCGCGGTCGAGACGTCGATGGGCCTGACGCCGCTCGAGGGCCTGGTCATGGGGACCCGCTCGGGCGACGTCGACCCGGCGATCCTCATCCACCTGTACCGCAACGCGGGCATGAGCATCGACGAGCTCGACGACCTGCTGAACCGCCGCTCGGGCGTCAAGGGCCTGTCGGGCGTCAGCGACTTCCGCGCGCTGCACGAGCTGGTGGCGCAGGGCGAGCCGGGTGCGCGCCGCGCGCTCGACGTGTACCTGCACCGGCTGCGCAAGTACATCGGCGCCTACCACGCGGTGCTGGGGCGCCTCGACGTCATCACGTTCACGGCCGGGATCGGCGAGAACGACGACATCGTGCGCGCCGGTGCGCTCGCGGACCTGGAGGCCCTGGGCATCGAGGTCGACCTCGCGCGCAACGAGGGCCGCAAGAGCGAGCCCACGGTGATCTCGCCCGACGGCGCCAAGGTCACGGTGCTGGTGGTGCCGACCAACGAGGAGCTGGCGATCGCCCGTCAGGCGGTGGAGGTCGTCGGCGCCTGAGCGCCCCGCTCCCCCGTTCGCAGCACACCGGGAGGCCGGTCCGGCACGTGCCGGGCCGGCCTCCCGCGTCCCGGGACGGCGGGGCGGGCGCCTCTCAGGGCACGCGCAGGACGCGCTCGAGGCGCAGCAGCCGCGTCAGCGCCCGGGGCCACACCTCGGAGCCGAGCTCGTGGACCTGCCGCATGCCCAGGCCGCGCGACCCGTGCACACCGCGCTGGGCCACGACCGACTGCGTCCAGGTGGTCTCCCAGAGCCCCTCGCGGCCGTGGCGCCGCCCGTACCCGGACGCGCCGACGCCACCCAGGGGCGCCCCGACGCTGCCCCACAGCAGCTGGTGGGTGTCGTTGACGGATACCGCGCCGGCCCGCACCCGCGCGGCGAGCGCGGTGCCGCGCGCCGTCGAGCGGGTCCAGACGGCCGCCACCAGCCCCAGGTCGGAGTCGTTCATGGCGGCGACGGCCTCGTCGTCGGACGCCACCGGGTAGACCGCGACCACGGGGCCGAAGGTCTCCTCGCGGTGGGCCCGCGCCTCGGGCGGCACGTCGGTCAGCACGGTCGGCTCGTAGAAGTACGGCCCCAGGTCGGGTCGCTGCTCACCGCCCGTCAGGACGGTGGCGCCGTGCCCGACGGCGTCCTCGACGTGCTCCACGACCCGCGCCAGCTGCGCGGGCCCGACGAGGGAGCCCATGTCCGCGCGGTAGTCCAGGCCGGACCCGAGCCGCAGCGCGGCCGTGCGCCGGACCAGCGCCGCGACGAACTCGTCCCGCACCTCCTCGCGGACGTAGATCCGCTCGACCGAGGCGCACAGCTGCCCGGCGGAGCCGAAGCACGCGCGGACCGCACCCTCGGCGGTCGCCTCCACGTCCACGTCCTCGGCCACGTACATCGCGTTCTTGCCGCCGAGCTCCAGGGTGACCGGCACACCGAGCTCGCCCGCGCGCTGCGCGACGACGCGCCCGGAGCGGGTGGAGCCCGTGAAGCCGGCGTGGTCGACGTGCTCGAGCAGCGCCATGCCCACCTCGGGGCCACCGACGACGACCTGCAGGAGGTCGGCGGGCAGACCGGCGTCCTCGAGCAGCTCGGCGCACCACAGCAGCGTCAACGCCGTCTGCGGGTCGGCCCGCAGCAGGACCGCGTTGCCCGCGACGAGCGCGGGCAGGGCGTCGCCGAGGCCGAGCGACAGCGGGTAGTTCCACGGGGTGAGCACCGCGACGACCCCGAGCGGGTGGCGCAGCACACGGCCCCGCGAGAACGGCCCCCACAACCCGCGCACGGCCCGCGGCGCGAGCAGGCGGCGCGCCCGCAGCGCGTAGTACCGCGCGGCGTTGGCGACCTCGCCCAGCTCCTCCCAGGCGTGCCCGCGGGCCTTGCCCGTCTCGACCTGCAGGAGGTCGAGCACGTCCGACTGCCGTTCCAGCAGCAGGTCGTGCACCCGCAGCAGGACGGCGGCGCGCTCACCGACGGGACGGGCGGCCCAGAGCCGCTGCGCGGCGCGTGCCCGGCGGGCGGCCTCCGGCAGGTCGGCCGGCGTCGTCACCGGCACGGCCGCGATGGGGGCGCCGGTGAACGGGGCGATGGACGCAGCCGTCCCGTGCCCGGCCGCGGCGACGACGCGACCCAGCAGCGGGCGCACGTCGTCGGGCTCCAGAACGTACGTGGCGAGCGGGTCGGTCTCCGGATCGTGCAGGTCGGCATGCTCGTGCGCCATCGCGCCAGGGTACGCCGCGCACCGGGAGCGCCGCCCGGACGCGCCGCGGCCCGCGGCGGTCGTCCGCGGGACGTCCTCCCGGCCGCGCCGGCGGGGACGCGTCAGAGGGCCAGGGTGGTGCGCACCTCGTGGTCGACGAGGGCGAGGGCCGCCGCGCGCGCCTCCGGGGCGGTCCTCGCCGCCAACGCGGCGTCGGCGATCTCCTCGCAGGTCAGCAGGGTGTGCCGACGCAGCGCGTACCGGACGGCCGGGAGGGCGCCCGGGGCCATCGACAGGCTGGTGACGCCCAGGCCGGCGAGCACGAGGGCCATCAGCGGGTCCCCCGCGGACTCCCCGCACACGCCGACCGGCTTGCGGGTGGCGCGCCCGGCGCGGGCGGTCGCGGCGACGAGGTCGAGCACGGCGGGCTGCCACATGTCGAGCAGGTCGGCGAGCTCCCCGCGCAGCCGGTCCGTCGCCATCGCGTACTGCGCGAGGTCGTTGGTGCCCAGGGAGACGAAGTCGACCTCGGCGAGGACGTCCACCGCCCGCAGCGCGGCGGCCGGGACCTCGACCATCACGCCGACGGTGTCCACCCCCGCCGCCCGGGCCCGGGTCGCGAAGTCGCGGGCCTCGTCGGGCGTCGCCACCATGGGCGCCATCACCCACGGCGACGCGCCGGTGGCCGCGCGGGCGCGGCCCAGCGCGGCCAGCTGGGTGTCGAGCAGCTCGGGGTGGGCGCGCACCAGCCGGTACCCGCGGACCCCGAGCGCGGGGTTCTCCTCGTCGGGGAGCGTGGCGAACGCCAGCGGCTTGTCGGCACCGGCGTCCAGGGTCCGCACGACGACCTTGCGACCGGCCGCCGCGCGCAGCACGGCGGTGTACGTCTCGGCCTGCTCCTCGACGCTCGGCGCGGTCGCGCGGTCGAGGAAGAGCACCTCGGTGCGGAACAGCCCGACGCCCTCGGCGCTCGCCACGAGACGCTCCGCGTCCGCCGCCGTGCCGATGTTCGCCAGCAGGCCGACGGCGCGGCCGTCGGCCGTCGCCCCGGGGGCGGTGTCGTCCGCGAGCATCACCTCGGTCGCGCGACGACGCTCGAGGGCGGCGCGCACGTCCTCGCCGGGATCGGGGAGCACGGTGCCCGCGGCGGCGTCCACCGCCACGACGGTCCCCTCCTCCAGGCCCGTGGCGCCGGCGACCCGGACCACGCACGGCAGCCCCAGCTGCCCGGCGATGATCGCGGTGTGCCCGGTGGGACCGCCGAGCTCGGTGACGATGGCGACGACCTTGGTGAGGTCCAGCGCGGCGGTGTCCGCCGGGGCCAGGTCCCGCGCGACGACCACCGAGGGCCGGTCGAGGTACGGCACGCCCGGCTCGGGCAGCCCGAGGGTGCGCGCCACGACGCGGTCACGCACGGAGCGCAGGTCCGTGACCCGCTCCGCGAGGTAGCCCCCCGCCTGCTCGAACATGCCGGCGAACGTCTCGACGACGCCGTCGACGGCCGCGACGGGAGGCTCCCCGGAGTCGATGCGGGTGAGCACCTGGCCGCGCAGCGCCGTGTCGTCGGCCATCTGGGCGGTCGCGGCGAGGACGTCGCGGACCGTGCCCGTCGCGGTGGCGGCCTGCTCGCGCAGACCGGCGGCGACGTCCGCGAAGGCGCGCTCCACGACCTCCCGCACCCGGGCCGGGGCCGCCTCGACGCCGTCCACCACGAGGGGTGCGCCGGGGTCCACCGCCGGCGCGGCCCGCACGAGCGCGACCGGCCCGACCGCCGCGCCGCGGCCCACGCCCACGCCGTGCAGGACCCCCGCGGGGGCGCCCACCGGTGCGGCGGTCACGACGCCGCCCCCGACGGCGCCGGCGCGTCGGGCGCGTCGAGGTCGGTGGCGAGCAGCGCGACGAGCTCGTCGAGCAGGCGGTCCGCGTCCGGGCCCTCCGCCGCGAGCGTCACCTCCTCACCGTGCGGGACGCCCAGGGACATCACGAGCAGGATGCTCGACGCGTCGACGGGCGCACCGCCCGGCCGGGCGATCGTGACGGGCACGCCGCCGGCGGCGACGGCCTGGGTGAACAGCATCGCGGGGCGGGCGTGCAGCCCGACGCGCGACGCGACGGCGACGGTGCGCTCGGCCATGGGTGGTCTCCTTCGACGGGTGACGGCAGGTGCCGGGGTGCGGTGGGCAGCGGACCTCTCAGGCCGCGGCGAGCTCGGGGTCGCGCGCCTCCTCGGCGGCGCGCTCGGCCGCGACGGCGGGGTCGTGCGCGAGCGTCTTGAGGACCACGACGACCAGCGCGCTCACGAGGGTCCCGACGACGACGGCCAGCAGGAACCCCGCGGGGTTGCCGATGAGCGGCAGCACCCAGATGCCGCCGTGCGGCGCGACGAGCGTCGAGCCGACCGCCATGACGATCCCGCCGGTCGCGGCCGACCCCACGACCGACGACACGATGACGCGCCAGGGGTCGGCGGCCGCGAACGGGATGGCCCCCTCGGAGATGAACGAGGCCCCCAGCAACCACGCCGCCTTGCCGTTCTCCTGCTCGGCGTGGGTGAACAGCCGCTTGCGGACCGTGGTCGCCAGCGCCAGGGCGAGGGGTGCGACCATGCCGGCGCCCATGACCGCGGCCATGATCCGGTACTGCGTCGCGTCGGTCGCCAGCCCCTCGGTCGCCAGGCCCGTGACGGCGAACGTGTAGGCCACCTTGTTGACCGGGCCGCCCAGGTCGAAGCCCATCATGGCGCCCAGCAGCAGCCCCAGGAGCACGGCACTGGTCCCGGACAGCCCTTGCAGCCAGCTCGTCAGCCCGTCCATGGCCGCGGCGATGGGCCGCCCGACGAGCACCAGCATGACGATGCCGACGATCGCGGACGACAGCAGCGGGATCACGACGACGGGCATGATCCCCCGCACCCCGCGCGGCACCTTCCACCGGCTGATCCACAGCGCGACCCCACCGGCGAGGAAGCCCGTCACCAGGCCGCCGAGGAACCCGGCGCCGACGAACCCGGCGGCCGCACCGCCGACGAACCCGGGCACCAGGCCGGGGCGGTCGGCGATCGCGTACGCGATGTACCCGGACAGCACCGGGACGAGGAACCCGAAGGCCAGCTGGCCGGTCGCCAGCAGGACGACGGACCAGTCCTGCAGCGACGCGGGGTCGAACGACGCGATCACCTCGGCCTGGTCCACCGCGGTGACCTCGATGGCCCCCTCGGCCCCGCCCCACGCGACCTGCGCGAGCATGTAGGACAGGGCGATGAGGATCCCGCCGGCGGCGACGAACGGGATCATGTACGACACGCCGGTCATGAGCCACTGCCGCACGCGCGTCCCCGCGCCGACGCTGCGGGCGGGCCGTGCGGCGGGCCGACCTCCGGCGGGCGTCGCACCGGACCCGGCGGCGACCGGACCACCGCCGTCGCCGCCACTCCCGCCCCCGGCCGCGCCGCCGGTCGCCCCGCCCGCGGGCGGCGCCGTCTCCCCCGCGCCACCGCCCGCCCGGCTCGCCTCGACGGCCGCGACCGCTGCCGCCAGCACACCGGGCGCGTCGTGGACCGCCTTCTGGACGCCGACGTCGACGAACGGCTTGCCGGCGAACCGCTGCTTGTCCTTGACCTCGAGGTCCGCGGCGTAGATGACGCCGTCCGCCTCCGCGATGACCGCCGGGTCCAGCGGGGTGGAGCCGGCCGACCCCTGCGTCTCGACGTGGACCTCGTGGCCGGCGGCGCGACCCGCCTGCTCGAGGGCCTCGGCGGCCATGTAGGTGTGGGCGATCCCCGTGGGGCACGAGGACACGGCGACGATCTTCATGTCGGGACCACCTCTCGCGTCACGATCTCGGACACCGTCGCGGCGTCCGGCGCCTCGAGCAGCGACGTGCGGAACGACTCGTGCACGAGCCGTCGCGCGAGCGCCGCGAGGATCTGCAGGTGGTCGGCGTCGCCCGACGCGGGGGCCGCGATGAGGAACACGAGGCGCGCCGGCCCGTCGGGCGCTCCCCAGTCCACGCCCTCGGCGAGCTTGCCCACGGCGAGGCTGGGCGCGACGACGTGCTCGGAGCGGGCGTGCGGCAGGCCGATGCCGCCGGGCATGCCGGTGGCCATCTGCGCCTCGCGCGCGGCGACGTCGGCCGCGAACCCGTCGGCGTCGGTCACCCGCCCGGCCGCGACGAGCAGGTCGATCAGCCGGCGCGTCACGGCGGTGCGGTCGGTGGCGACCAGGTCGACGGCGACGAGGTCGGGGGTGATGAGCGGGGTGGTCGTGCTCATGTGGTCAGAGCTCCTTGAGTGCCAGGTCCGGGTCGGGGCCCTCGACGACGCGGACGGCGCCGAGGTCGATCTGCTCGGGGGCAGGGACGGCCGTGCCGGGCAGCAGCACCGCGGCACGCCCCCACGCCACGGCGGTGCGGAGCTTGGCGACGGCCGTGCCGGGGGTGGCGACGAACCCCGCGAGCGTGGCGTCGCCCGCGCCGACGGTCGACAGCGGCACGAGGGGCGGTCCCCCCGCCCACCACGTGCGGTCCTCGAGGACGAGGAGCGCACCGTGCGCACCGAGGCTCACCAGGACGGCCCGCGTGCCCAGCGCGATGACCTCCCGCGCGGCGGTGACGACCTCGCCCACCGTGACCAGAGGGCGGCCCACCAGCTCGGCCAGCTCGTCCTCGTTGGGCTTGACCAGGGCCAGCCCGCCCGAGCGGACGGCACGCGCGAACGGTGCGCCCGAGGTGTCGAGCACCACGGGCACGCCGTACCGACCGGCCATGCCGCTGAGCCGCACGTAGAACGAGTCCGCCGCACCCGCCGGGAGCGACCCGGCGGCCACCACCGCGCGGGGGCCGGCGCCCAGCTGCATCTCCACCGCGTCGAGCAGCGCGTCGACCTCGGCGCCGGACAGCGTGTGCCCGGGGGCGTTGACCTTGGTGGTCGCGCCGTCCGCCTCGGACAGGGTGATGTTGCTGCGGGTGCTGCCCGCGACGGGCACGGGGACGGCCGGCACGCCGTGCTCGGCGAGCAGGGCGACGAGCTGGGCACCGTCCGCGCCGCCCACGGGCAGGACCGCGAGCGCGTCCACGCCGTTGCGGCCGAGCACACGGGCGACGTTGAGCCCCTTGCCGCCGGGGTCCACGTGCGTGGCGTGGGCGCGGTTCACCTCCCCGACGAGGAGGCGCTCGACGTCGAGGGCCCGGTCGAGGCTGGGGTTGGGTGTCACCGTGACGATCACGCGCGCACCACCCTGACCCCGGCCGCCTCGATGCCGTCGACCGCCTCGGGCTCGACGTCGGAGTCCGTGACGAGGGTGTCGACGTCGGCGACGTCGACGACGTGCGCGAGGTCGACGTGGCCCACCTTGGTGTGGTCGGCGAGCACCACGGTGCGGCGGGCCGCGGCGACGAGCGCCCGCTTGACGGCGGCCTCGGCGAGGTCGGGCGTGGTGACACCGTGCTCGACGCTGATGCCGTCGGCGTCGAGGAACGCGACGTCGACGTGGATCTCGGCGAGGTCACGCAGCGCCCACGTCCCCATGGCGGCCGGCGTGCGCCCGCGGACCGTGCCCCCGACCAGGTGCAGGACGGCGCCGGGACGGGCCGCCAGCACCGTCGCGACCGGCAGCGCGTGGGTGACCACGGCGAGCTCACGGTCGGTGGGCAGCAGCTCGGCGAGCCGGACGGTCGCGGCGCCGGCGTCGAGCAGGACGGCCCCGCCGTCGGGCAGCTCGTCGAGGGCGGCCTTGGCGATGCGCTCCTTCTCGCCCGAGAGCGGCCCCTGACGGTCGGCGAGCCCGGGCTCGAACCCGAGGCGCTCGACGGGGATCGCCCCGCCGTGCACGCGGCGCACCAGACCGTGGCGCTCGAGCGCGGTCAGGTCGCGGCGGATGGTCTCCGGGGTGACGTCGAGCTCCGCGGCCAGCCGCGTGACGTCGACGCGGCCGTCGGCGCGCGCCCGCGTGAGGATCTCCTGGTGCCGCTCCGGTGCGTACACGTCGACTCCGTCCGGTGCCGCCGGTGCGGCGGCTCGTCCAGCATCACCCCGGCCCTGGGAGGCGGCAACTCATCCAGACATGTCCGGACCTGGACAGATGTCCGTTCCTGTGAGGCGCCGCCGGGACGGGCACGAACGGCCCGGCGGGACGTGGCCCACGTCACTCTCCCGCCCCCTCGCGTCGTGCCGTAAGGTAAGGCTCACCTACGAAGCCCGCGCTCGCGGGCCCGTCGGGGCGTCCCGGACGCCCCGACGACTGCGACCCCAGCGAAGGACACCATGCGCACTGCGCCCTCCCGCCGCGCCCTGCGACCCCTGGTCGCACTGACCGCCGCGTCGCTCCTGCTCGCGGCCTGCAGCACCGCCGACCCGGAGCCCGCCGCGACGACCGCCGCCGGGTCGGGCGCCGACACCTTCCCCGTGACGATCGAGAACACCTTCGGCGAGACCACGATCGAGGCCGAGCCGACCCGCGTCGCCACCGTCAACTGGGGCAACCACGACGTGCCGATCGCCCTGGGCATCGTCCCCGTCGGCTTCGCCAAGGCGTCCTACGGCGACGACGACACCGACGGCGTCCTGCCCTGGACGTACGAGGGGCTCGAGGCCCTCGACGCGACCGGCGACGCACTGCCCGTGCTGTTCGACGAGACCGCGGGGATCCCCTTCGAGGCCGTCAACAACACCGAGCCCGACGTGGTGCTCGCGGCCTACTCGGGCCTGACCGAGGAGGACTGGACCACGCTGTCCCAGATCGCCCCCACCGTCTCGTACCCCGAGGCCGCGTGGGGCACGAACTGGAAGGACATGGCCCTGGTCGACGGCCGGGCGCTGGGCCGCGAGGCCGAGGCGCAGGAGCTCGTCGACGACGTCCTCGCCCAGATCGACGACGCGCTGGCCGAGCGCCCCGACGTCGAGGGCAAGACGTTCGCCTACACGTACCTCGCCCCGGACGACCCGAGCACCATCGGCGTGTACACGCCGCTCGACGCGCGCGTGCAGCTGGTCGAGGACCTCGGCATGACCGTCGCGCCCTCGGTCGTCGAGCTCGCGGGTGACACCGACCAGTTCTTCGTCGACCTGTCCGCCGAGCAGGCGGACGTGCTGTCCGACGTCGACGTCCTCATCACGTACGGGGACGAGTCCACGCTCGCCGCGATGCAGGCCGACCCGCTGCTGAGCAAGATCCCCGCCGTCGCGCGCGGGTCCGTCGCGGTCGTGCCGGACGGCGTGCCCCTGGCGTCGGCCACCTCCGGCCCGACGATCCTGTCCGTGCCGTGGGCGCTCGACGCGTACCTCGACCTCTTCCAGGCCGCCGCCGAGCGCGTCGGATGACGCTGACCGCCGCGCCGGGCGCGCCGGCCGCACCCGCAGGGGTGCGGCCGGCGGCCCTGCGCCGGCGGCGCACCGTCGGGCTCGCGCTGTGCGCCCTGGCGGTGCTGCTGGCCGTCGTCGCCTCCCTCGCCTTCGGGACGCGCGTGGTCGGCTGGTCCGACGTCGTGGCCGGGGTGTTCGCCCCCGACACGTCCGACATCGCCCAGGCGGCCGTCCGCTCGCGCGTCGCCCGGACCGTGCTGGGCCTGCTGGTCGGGGCCGCCCTCGGCGTGGGCGGGGCCGTGCTGCAGGGCCTGACCCGCAACCCGCTGGCGGACCCCGCGCTGCTCGGCATCAGCTCGGGCGCCTCGCTCGCGGTCGTGCTGGGCATCATGCTGCTCGGCCTGTCCACGCTCTCGCAGTACGTGTGGCTGGCGTTCGCGGGCGCCGCGATCTCCTCGGTGCTGGTGTACGCGATCGCCTCGCTGGGCCGCGAGGGCGCCACGCCCCTCAAGCTCGCGCTGGCGGGCGCGGCCACCACGGCCGCGCTCGGCTCCGCCGTGTCCATGGTGCTGCTGTCGCGGACCGACGTCCTCGACACGTTCCGGTTCTGGCAGGTCGGCTCCCTGGGTCGCGCCTCGTTCCCCGAGATCGCGCAGGTCCTGCCCTTCCTCGTCGTGGGCACCGTGCTGGCGCTCGGCTGCGCCCGCGGCATGGACGCCATCGCGCTCGGTGACGACGTCGCGGTCGGGCTGGGGCGGCGCGTCGGTGCCGTGCGGGCCGTCGGCGGGGCCGCCGCCGTGCTGCTGTGCGGCACCGCCGTCGCGGCCGCCGGCCCCATCGGGTTCGTCGGTCTGGTGGTCCCGCACCTCGCCCGTACCTTCACGGGGCCCAGCCACCGGTGGCTGCTGCCCTCCTCCGCAGCCCTCGGGGCCGCCCTGCTGCTGGCCGCCGACGTCGTCGGCCGCGTCGTGGCCCGCCCGCAGGAGATCGAGGTCGGCATCGTGACCGCCGTCCTGGGCGCCCCGGTCTTCATCGCGATCATCCGGCGACGCAAGGTGGCCGAGCTGTGACCGCCGTGCTGCCGCCCGCCACCACCGTGCCCACCGGTGCGACCGTCGCCCGCGGGCGGCGCGCCCGGCTGCGCCGGCGACGGGTCGTGCTGCTGGTCCTCGCGGTCGCGGTCGTCGCGGTCGCCGGGGTGGCGCTGTGCGTCGGCGAGCGCTCGTACCCGCCGAGCGAGGTGCTGCGCGTGCTGCTGGGCGAGCAGGTGCCCGGTGCGTCGTTCAACGTCGGGGTGCTGCGCACCCCGCGCGTGCTCACCGGTGTGCTCGTCGGGATCGCGTTCGGCATGGGTGGTGTCGTGTTCCAGACGATGCTGCGCAACCCCCTGGCCAGCCCCGACATCATCGGCGTGAGCGCCGGGTCGAGCGCCGCGGCGGTCGTCGCCATCACGATGTTCGGGCTGTCCGGCACCACGCTGTCCGCCGTGGCGGTCGTCGCGGGCCTGGTCGTGGCCGCCGCGATCTACGCGCTGTCCTGGCGCAGCGGCGTCCAGGGGGCGCGGCTCGTGCTGATCGGCATCGCCGTCGGCGCGATGCTGGACTCGGTGATCGCGTACGCCCTGACCCGCGCGGGCGTCTACGACGCGAGCGAGGCGCTGCGCTGGCTCACGGGCTCGCTGAACTCCGCGTTCTGGCCCGGTGTCGCACCGCTCGCGGGCGCGTTGGCCGTGCTGGTGCCCACCCTCCTCGTGCTCGCCCGGCGGCTTCCCGCCCTGCAGCTCGGCGACGACGCGGCCGCCGGGCTCGGGGTGCGCCCCGACCGTTCGCGGCTGGCGCTGCTGCTGGTGGCGGTCGCCGTCATCGCCGTCGCCACCGCGGCGACCGGTCCGATCGCCTTCGTCGCGTTCCTGTCCGGCCCCATCGCGCACCGGCTGGTACGCGGCACCGGGTCGCTGCTGGTGCCCGCCGCCCTCGTCGGGGCGCTGCTCGTGCTCGTCGCCGACCTGGTCGGCCAGCACCTGCTGGTGCACCGCTTCCCCGTCGGCGTCGTCACCGGCGTCCTCGGGGCGCCCTACCTGCTCTGGCTGCTGGCCAGGACCAACCGCTCCGGAGGATCCCTGTGACGGACCCCGTCCACACGCTCGCGGTCGAGGGCGTGACCGTCGGCTACGACGAGCGGGTCGTGGTGCACGACATGACCCTGGAGGTCCCGCCCGGCGCCGTCACGGCCATCGTGGGTGCCAACGGCTGCGGCAAGTCGACGCTGCTGCGGGCGATGGCCCGGCTGCTGCGCGCCCGCGCCGGCCGTGTGCTGCTCGACGGCACCCCCATCGACGCCATGCCGTCGCGGGAGGTCGCCACCGTGCTGGGGCTGCTGCCCCAGGCTCCGGTCAGCCCGGAGGGCATCGCCGTCGCCGACCTGGTCGGGCGCGGGCGGTACCCGCACCAGGGCTGGTTCCGGCGCTGGACGGCGGAGGACGACGCCGTGGTCGAGGAGGCGCTGCGGGCCACCGACATCCTCGACCTGGCCGACCGACCCGTCGACGAGCTCTCCGGCGGGCAGCGGCAGCGCGTGTGGATCGCCATGGCGCTCGCCCAGCAGACCGACATCCTGCTGCTCGACGAGCCCACGACCTTCCTCGACGTGGCGCACCAGGTGGAGGTCCTCGACCTGCTGGTGGACCTCAACCGCGACCACGGCACGACGATCGTCATGGTGCTGCACGACCTGAACCTCGCCGCCCGCTACGCCGACCACCTGGTCGCCATGACCGACGGGCGGCTGTACGCGCAGGGCGACCCGTCCGACGTCGTCACCGAGACGATGGTGCGCGACGTCTTCGGGATGGCCGCGCGCGTCGTGCCCGACCCGGTCAGCGGCTGCCCCCTCGTGCTGCCCCTCGGCCGGCACCGCACGGGCCGGGCAGCGCAGCCGTCCGACGACGGCCCCCGCGTGCCGCCCGCCGAGCGCCCGGCGGCCCAGCCCGTACCGTGAGGTGATGACGTCCGGCGACGACGCTGCCGACCCGGTGCCCGGGTGGCGCCCGGACGTGCTCGGCCCCGGCTACGAGCAGCACACGCTGCCGCTGCCGCCGGACGACGCCGGACCCGTGGTCGCCACCCTCGTCCGCCGGGTCCCGGCCGCGGACGACCCCGACCTGGGGCTGGACGTCCTGTACGTCCACGGGTGGTCGGACTACTTCTTCCAGACCGAGCTGGCCGACTTCTGGGCCACCCAGGGCGCCCGGTTCTTCGCGCTCGACCTGCGCCGCTACGGCCGTAGCCTGCGACCGGGCCAGATCCCGGGGTTCGTGACGGACCTGGCGACCTACGACGAGGACGTCGCCGCCGCCCGCGCGGTGATGGCGCAGGACGTGCCACCGGACCGGCCGCGGCGGCTCGTGGTCATGGGCCACTCGACCGGTGGGCTCACCCTCAGCCTGTGGGCGGCGCGCCACCCGGGCGAGGCGGCCGCGCTCGTGCTGAACTCCCCCTGGCTCGAGCTCCAGCTCCGTGAGGTCGGACGCGCGCTGCTCGAGCCCGTGCTGCTGGCCGACGCGTGGCTGCGGCCCGCCCACCGGCTGCCGGTGGTCGACCGCGGCTACTACACCCGCGTCCTGTCCGACACCTACGGCGGCGAGTGGCACTACGACCTCACGTGGCGTCCGGAGCGCGGGTTCCGCGTCACCTCCGGGTGGCTCGCCGCGATCCTCGCCGGGCAGGACCGGCTCGCCCGCGGTCTGGACCTGCAGGTGCCGGCCCTCGTGCTGCTCTCGACCCGCAGCGCGCTGCTGCCCCGCTGGGACCCGTCGATGACGCGGGCGGACGTCGCGCTCGACGTCGACGGCGTGGCCCGCCGGGCGGCCGACCTGGGCCGGCACGTGACGATCATGCGCATCGCGGACGCCCTGCACGACGTGGTGCTGTCCCCGCCCGCCGTGCGTCGGGAGGCCTACGCCGCGACGGCGCGGTGGCTGGCGGGCACGGTGACGCTCGGTGCCGCGGCGGCCGCCGCCGACCGTGCGCCGCGGCCCCGCGGACCCGCACCGTCGCGCCCGCGCCTGCCCGTGCGGCGACCGGGCCGGCACCGCCGCCGGTGAGGCGGCGGGGCCGGCCGGATCAGGTCGACCGGATCAGGTCGACCGGTTCAGGTCGGCCGGTTCGGGACGGCTGGTTCAGAACGGCTGGTTCGGGACGGCTGGTTCAGAACGGCTGGTACGGCGAGACGACGACCTCGATGCGCTGGAACTCCTTGAGGTCGGAGTAGCCGGTCGTGGCCATCGCGCGGCGCAGCGCGCCGATGAGGTTGAGCGTGCCGTCGGCGGTCCGGCCGGGACCGAACAGGATCTGGTCGAGCGTGCCGACCGTGCCGACCTCGACGCGCTCGCCGCGGGGCAGCTGCGGGTGGTGCGCCTCGGGCCCCCAGTGGAAGCCGCGACCGGGGGCGTCGCTGGCCCGCGCCAGCGCCGCACCCAGCATGACGGCGTCGGCGCCGCAGGCGATGGCCTTCACGAGGTCCCCGGAGCGCCCCACGCCGCCGTCGGCGATGACGTGCACGTACCGGCCGCCCGACTCGTCGAGGTAGTCGCGCCGCGCGGCGGCGACGTCCGCGACCGCCGACGCCATGGGCGCGTGGATGCCGAGGGACACGCGCGTGGTGTGCGCGGCGCCCCCGCCGAAGCCGACCAGGACGCCGGCCGCACCGGTGCGCATGAGGTGCAGCGCCGCCGTGTACGTCGACGCGCCGCCCACGATCACGGGGACGTCGAGCTCGTAGATGAAGCGCTTGAGGTTGAGCGGCTCGGCGCGGCCCGACACGTGCTCGGCGGACACGGTGGTGCCGCGGATGACGAACAGGTCCACGCCCGCGTCGACGACGGTGCGCCAGTGCTCCTGCGTGCGCTGCGGGCTCAGTGCCCCGGCGACGACGACCCCCGCGTCCCGGATCTCCTGCAGCCGCGCCCGGATCAGCTCGGGCCGGATGGGCGCGGCGTAGACCTCCTGCATGCGGGCGGTGGCGTGCGCCGCGTCGAGCGACGCGATCTCCTCGAGCAGCCCGCTCGGGTCCTCGTACCGCGTCCACAGGCCCTCGAGGTCCAGGACGCCCAGGCCGCCGGCACGCCCGAGGGCGACGGCGGTCGCGGGGCTCATCACGGAGTCCATCGGCGCGGCCAGGACGGGCAGGTCGAAGTGGTAGGCGTCGATCTGCCAGCCGACCGACACCTCCTCCGGGTCGCGCGTGCGCCGCGAGGGCACCACCGCGATGTCGTCGAAGGAGTACGCCCGGCGTCCCCGCTTGCCCCGCCCGATCTCGATGTCGCTGGTCACCCGACGAGGATACCGGCGCCCACCGGGGACCCCGCCCGCGGACCCGTCAGCGGCCCGTGTAGTTGGGCGCCTCGACCGTCATCTGGATGTCGTGCGGGTGCGACTCCTTGAGCCCCGCGGGCGTGATCCGGATGAACTGGCCGCGCTGCTGCAGCTCGGGGATGGTGTGCGCCCCGACGTAGAACATCGACTGGTGCAGCCCGCCGACGAGCTGGTGCGCGACGGCGGACAGCGGGCCGCGGTACGGGACCTGCCCCTCGATGCCCTCGGGCACGATCTTCTCGTCGGTCGTCACGTCCGCCTGGAAGTACCGGTCCTTGGAGTACGAGACCCGGCCGCGCGAGGCCATCGCCCCCAGCGACCCCATGCCGCGGTAGTGCTTGAACTGCTTGCCGTTGACGAACACGAGGTCGCCCGGCGACTCGTCGCAGCCCGCGAGCAGCGAGCCGAGCATGACGGTGTCGGCCCCGGCGACCAGCGCCTTCGCGATGTCGCCCGAGTACTGCAGGCCGCCGTCGCCGATCACCGGCACCCCGGCCGGCTTGCAGACCTGCGCGGCGTCGTGGATGGCCGTGACCTGCGGCACCCCGACGCCGGCCACGACGCGGGTGGTGCAGATGGACCCCGGCCCGACGCCCACCTTGACGGCGTCGACGCCCGCCTCGACCAGCGCCTGCGCGCCGGCACGGGTCGCGACGTTGCCGCCGATGACCTGCACGTGCCGGGTGGCCGGGTCGGACTTCAGGCGCCGCACCATGTCGAGCATGAGCCGGGCGTGACCGTTGGCCGTGTCGACGACGAGCACGTCGACGGCCGCCTCGACCAGGGCCGTCGCCCGCTCCCACGCGTCGCCGAAGAACCCGATCGCGGCGCCGACGACCAGCCGGCCCTCGGCGTCCTTGGTGGCGTGCGGGTACTGCTCGGACTTGACGAAGTCCTTGACGGTGATGAGGCCCGCGAGCTTGCCGTGCTCGTCGACGAGGGGCAGCTTCTCGACCTTGTGCTTGGCCAGCAGGGCGGCGGCGTCGGCGCGCGCGATCCCCACGTGCGCGGTCACCAGCGGCATCGACGTCATCTCGTCGCGCACCCGCCGGGTCGCGAACTCGGCGGGCGGCACGAAGCGCAGGTCGCGGTTGGTGATGATGCCCACGAGGCGCCCGTCGGCGTCGACCACGGGCAGGCCGGACACCCGGTACGTGCCGCACAGCGCGTCGAGCTCGGCCAGCGTCGCGTCCGGCCCCACCGTCACCGGGTCGGACACCATGCCGGACTCGGACCGCTTGACCAGGTCCACCTGGTGCGCCTGGTCCTGGATCGAGAGGTTGCGGTGCAGGATCCCGACGCCACCCTGGCGGGCCATCGCCACGGCCATCCGGGACTCGGTGACGGTGTCCATCGCCGCCGACACCAGGGGCACGCGCACCGAGATCTCGCGCGTGAGCCGCGAGGACGTGTCGACCTCGGACGGGATGACGTCCGTCTCGCCGGGCAGCAGCAGGACGTCGTCGTACGTGAGTCCGACCCGCGCGAACGGGTCCGCGGGAGACGTGGAGGAGTCGGGCGCCGTCATCCCCTCAGGATACGTGGCCCGCGGGGTCGCGGGGGCGTGCGGTCAGTCGATGATCCCGCGCCGCAGGCCGATCGCGACGGCCTGCGCCCGGTCGGACGCACCGAGCTTGCGGAACAGCCGCCGCGCGTGCGTCTTGACCGTGTCCTCGGACAGGAACAGCTCCTGGCCGATCTGGGCGTTCGACCGACCGTGGCTCATGCCGACGAGCACCTCGATCTCACGCTTGGTCAGCACGGGGACGGGCTCGGCGGCGCGGACCGCGACACCGGCGTCGCTGCGCGCCGCGTGCGACTCCTGCAGGGGCGACGCCGGGTGCGGCACGGCCTGCTGGCCGCCCGGCACCGACGTCACGGGGCTCGCCTGCACGTGGGCGGCGACGGCCGCGAGCTCCGCGCGGCCGACGTCGGGGGCGAGGAAGCCCCGCGCACCGAGCGCCAGCGCCCGGTCCAGCGCCTCCCCGTCCTCGGGGCCTGCCAGCAGGACGACCGCCGCGGAGGGCGCGACCGCACGCAGGCGACGGATCGCCTCGGCGGGGCCGGCCCCGGGCAGGTGCGCGTCCAGCAGCACGACGGTGGGGGCGATGCGTCGCGCCAGGGCGATCAGCTCGTCCGCTGTTGCGGCGGCTCGCACGGGTGCCAGCGACGGCACACCGATCGATGTCACGACGAGCCGCTCACGCACGGTCGCCGAGCCGTGGCAGACCACGACTCCAGCCATGGGGTTCCTCCTCGCGCCGATCCCGGTTACCACATGCGTGCACGGGTCCATGCCTGCATCGGCGTTACCGGTGGGTCACGTTAGCCTCCGAGGCCCACGGAGGAGAATCTCATGTGCCGTTTTCTCCCGGTTGTGGGGCCCCACGTGCTATGTCGTCACGCGAACGGGTCATCCGTCGCGGCCCCGACGGCACCCGGTCACGGCACCGACGACTGCGCGACGGCCGCCAGCGCCTCGTGCAGCAGGCCCGGCAGGGTGCGCGCGCGGTGCACGGAGCGGTCGAGCGGCACCCGGTCCTCGGCACCCTCCGCCACCATGACGAACTGCGGCAGGTCCGTGCGCTCCCCCGCCAGCCGTGCCACGACGGAGAGGTCCGGCGCGGGTGACTCGGAGAGCGTGACCACGGCGCGGGCACGGGTCATGAGCGCGAGCTCGCCGGCGTGCCGGGTGGACACCGGCCCGGCGACGAGCCGCGCGTCCACGCCGCCGTCGACGAGCGCGGCGGCCAGGACGTGCGCCAGGACGGGGCGCACCTCCCCCGGCACGGGCAGCAGCAGGACGACCGGCGCACCGGTCGGCGGCGGGGTCGCGGTCCGGGCGCGCAGCGCCGCGAGCACGGCACCGAGCAGGGTCTCGCGGGCGTCGACCCCGGGGCGCTCGACCACGGTGCGTCGTGCCAGCGCCGCGAGGGCGGGCTGCACCAGGTCGGACCACCAGGCCGTGAGGTCGGTGCCGGCGGTGTCCAGCAGGGCGGTGCACCGGTCCGCGCGGCCCGTCAGCGCGGCGTCGACGAGTGCGACGACACCTCCGGCGCCGGGGGCGGCGCGACCGGGGACGCCGGCGGGCGTGGGGACGCCGAGGAGGGCGGGCACCTCGGGGACCCCCACGGGCAGCCGGCCGGTCAGGTCGTCGCTGGCCGCCGTCGGCGGCACCACCGTGTCGGGCGCCTGCGCGAGCCGCGCAGCCTCCGCCGGGGCGACGCCGTCGATCGTGAGGCGCCGCATCACGAGCAGGCGCTCGAGGTCCTGCGCGGTGTAGCGGCGGTGCGCGCCCGCGGAGTGCTCGGAGGGGCCCAGGCCGTAGCGCCGGTCCCACGTGCGCAGCGTCGCGGGGGCCACGCCCAGGCGGCGCGCGACGGCGGCGACAGTGAGCGCCGGCGCGTCGGCGCTGTCGTCTCCTGCGGGGACCATGACGCGATTGTGCCAGGCCTGTGGCGCGATACGGGTGGCGGGCTCCCGGAGCCGCTGCGGGTGACGGACGCGCGTCCTGCACCGGCGTCCAGATCGCGCCAGCGAACCGCGCCAGGAGATCGCGTCGAAAGGGGTCTTGAACAACTTCTGGCGCGGTTGTACGGTTGCGGCACGTCGACCCCGGGAAACCGCGGACGACCACCGACTTTCGTCCCGGCGTCGCCGCTGGACGTCAACGCAGGAGCCAAGGAGGAGCACATGGCCGAGATCTCGCGTCTGCCCGGACCGGTGATGGACCTGTGGGAGTGGCAGTTCGACGGCGCGTGCCGCGACGCCGACCAGGACCTGTTCTTCCACCCGGAGGGCGAGCGAGGCTCGGCCCGCCGCCGACGCGCGGAGGCCGCCAAGGCCATCTGCGCCACGTGCCCCGTGCTGAACGAGTGCCGCGAGCAGTCGCTGGCGGTCCGCGAGCCCTACGGCGTGTGGGGCGGCCTGTCCGAGGAGGAGCGCGCGGCGGTCCTCGCCGAGCGCGCCGGACGCCGCGTCACCGCCTGACCTCCGCCGCACGGCGTCCGTCACCGCTGATCCGTCACCGCCGACGGGGCGTCAGCGCGTGACGGACGTCCGGCCAGACCACCGGGGCCCGGCCCCGCTCCCGCCCGGACCCGGCGAGCACCGACGACGAAGGCCCCCTCCCGCGGGAGGGGGCCTTCGTCGTGCCGTGGACGGCCCGCCGTGGTGGCGGGCCGTCGTCGGGCGTCGTGCTGCGGGCTGTCGTCAGGCGACGACCGCGAGGATGTCGCGCGCGGAGAGGATCAGGTACTCCTCGCCGGCGTACTTCACCTCGGTGCCGCCGTACTTCGAGTAGATGACCTTGTCGCCGACAGCCACGTCCAGCGGGACGCGGTTGCCGTTGTCGTCGATACGACCCGGGCCCACCGCCAGGACCTCGCCCTCCTGGGGCTTCTCCTTGGCGCTGTCCGGGATGACGAGACCCGACGCGGTCGTCGTCTCGGCCTCGAGGGCCTTGACGACGATCCGGTCCTCGAGGGGCTTGATGGAGACCGACACAGCGGACCTCCCCTTCGCATGTTGAGTAGTTCAGGCAGGGTCTGCGCCGCACCGTCGCCGCCGTCGTCGCGGGTGCCGGGGCCACCGGAGCGGTTGGCACCCTCCCAGGGAGAGTGCCAGTTCCTCACTCTAGGAACGCGTTAGCACTCGGTCAACCCGAGTGCCAACAGGACGACCACCCGGGTGACCCGCGGTGCACGTCGTCGGACGCTGCGCGGACACCTGTGGTGCCCGGCGGGGCGGGGGCGTGGGAAGGTGGGGCCGTGGACGACGCCGGACTGGTCAAGCTCCTCAGTCCCGACGGCTGGGCGCTGCTGCAGGCCCTGCCCCCGTACGACGAGCGGCTCGCGCTGCCGATCGCGGAGCGCCTGCAGAAGGAGGGGCTCGACCCCGCCCTCGTGGCCGCCGCGCTCACGCAGTCACGGCTGCGCCTGCGGGCCCGCGGCAAGCTCGGCGAGTTCGCCGACGGCATGCTGTTCACGGTGCACGGGCTCGAGCAGGCGACCCGTCTGGAGGTCGCGGCGCACCACGCCCGCCGCTACCGCGACGCGGGCTGCACGTACGTCGCCGACCTCACCTGCGGTCTGGGCGCCGACGCGCTCGCGATGGCCGGCATCGGGCTGCGCGTGCTGGCCACGGACGTCGACGAGACGACCGCGGCGCTGGCGACCGTCAACCTGCGGGCGTTCCCCGAGGTGCAGGTGCGCCTGGGCGACGGCCTCGCGCTGGACCTGGCGGCCGAGGGCGTCGACGGCGTGTACGCCGACCCCGCGCGCCGCACGGGCACCGGGCGACGCGTCTTCGACCCGCGGGCGTACTCCCCGCCGCTGGACGAGGTGCTCGCCGTGCGCGGCACGGTGCCGGCGCTCGGGCTCAAGCTCGGCCCCGGGCTGGCGCACCG
This sequence comes from Cellulomonas sp. KH9, assembly GCF_900114185.1. Classification (GTDB taxonomy): domain Bacteria; phylum Actinomycetota; class Actinomycetes; order Actinomycetales; family Cellulomonadaceae; genus Cellulomonas. The sequence goes on along the minus strand of NZ_FOSE01000001.1, from coordinate 1,174,765 downwards.
GGACCTGCCGGTGGACGCCGAGGCGCAGTGGGTGTCGGCGGACGGTGAGGTGGTCGAGCTCGGGCTGTGGTTCGGCCCTCTCGCACCCGACGGTCCCGGGCGCTCGGCGCTCGTCCTGCGGGACGGCGCCGCGCACACGCTGCGCGCGGACCCCGACGGCGACGACGACGCACCGCCCGTCGGGCCGGTCGGCGGCTACCTGTACGAGCCGGACGGCGCCGTCATCCGCGCCGGTCTGGTCGGCACCGTCGCGCACCGCGTGCGCGGGCGGCTGATCGACCCCACCATCGCCTACGTGACCTCCAACGCCCTCGCCGACCGCACCGCGTGGCACCCGCTGGCCACCGGGTACCGCGTGCTGGACGACCTGCCGTTCGGCCTCAAGCGCCTGCGCACGTACCTGCGCGAGCGGGGCGTGGGCCGCCTGACCATCAAGAAGCGCGGGACCGCGGTCGTGCCCGAGACGCTGCGGCGCCAGCTCGACCTGCGGGGCGACGCCGAGGGCACGGTCGTGCTGACGCGCGTCGCCGGGCAGCAGCGGGTCCTCGTCGTGGAGCCGGTCTGATGGCGGCGCCCGTCACCCTGCCGTTCGCGCTGTCGGAGCGCTCGACGGTCGGCATCGAGTGGGAGGTGGCGCTGGTCGACGCCGACTCCGGCGACCTGCGCCAGGCCGCCCAGGCGATCTTCGAGGCCGTGCGTCCCGCCGACGGCACGGACCACCCGCACATCACCTCCGAGCTGCTGCTCAACACCGTGGAGGTGTCCTCCGGCAAGTGCCGCACGGTGGGCGAGGCCGGCGCGGACCTGCAGCGGGCGCTGGACGAGGTCGCCGCGGCGGCCCGGCCCCTGCGGATCGAGCTCATGGGCGCGGGCACGCACCCGTTCGCCAGCTGGGCCACGCAGCGGGTCACCGACAAGCAGCGGTACGCCACGCTCATCGACCGCACCCAGTGGTGGGGCCGGCAGATGCTCATCTACGGCGTGCACGTGCACGTGGGCATCGAGGACCGCGACAAGGTCCTGCCGCTGAGCCGCGCGATGCTGACGGTGTTCCCGCACATCCAGTCGCTGTCGGCGTCCTCGCCGTTCTGGGGCGGCGAGGACACGGGCTACGCCTCGAACCGCGCGCTGCTGTTCCAGCAGCTGCCGACGGCCGGGCTGCCCCCGCAGTTCGAGCGGTGGGAGCAGCTCGAGCAGTACGTCGGCGACATGATCCACACGGGCGTGATCGACCTCGTGGACGAGGTGCGGTGGGACATCCGCCCCTCCCCCCGGTTCGGCACCCTGGAGATGCGGATCGCGGACGGCGCCGCCAGCCTGCTCGAGGTCACGGCGATCAGCGCCTTCACGCACTGCCTCGTGGAGCACTTCTCGTCGATGATCGACGCCGGCGAGCCCCTGCCGACGCTGCCGCCGTGGTTCGCGCAGGAGAACAAGTGGCGCTCGGCGCGCTACGGCATGGACGCGATCGTCATCACCGACGCCGCGGGCAACGAGGAGCTCGTCACCGACTCCGTGGGCCGCTGGCTGGTCGAGCTCGCGCCGGTCGCGGAGCGTCTGGGGTGCCGGCAGGAGCTGGAGCAGGTGCGCACCATCCTGCGCCGGGGTGCGTCGTACCAGCGCCAGCGCGCCGTGGCCCGGCGGCACGCGGGCGAGCTCGAGCCGGTGGTGCGGGCGCTGGTCGCGGAGCTGGCGGCCGGCCGGCCGCTCTGAGCACGGCCGCCGGATCGTCCACCCTCAGAGCCACCGCCAGGACCCGAGCAGCCCGTCGAGCGCCGGCGCGACACCGTCGTCGCGCGTGGTGCGCGTCAGCGTCCACGCCCACGTGCGCCCGTCGCGGTCGGTCCGCACCTCGGTGCGCAGCAGGTTCTCCCCCACCGTGAAGGTGCGGACGAGCACCGGGCCGGCCGGCGTCGTCCGGGCGGCCACGGGTCCGGTGGGCTGCACCACCGGACCGTAGTCGTGCACGGCTGGTGTCCCGAGTGCCGTGCGGGCGTCGCGCCCGGGCTCCTGCGGCGCCGAGGTGACGACCAGCGAGGCACCGCGCGTGAGCCGGACGTACAGGTGCGTCCAGGTGCCGTCGGCGGACGGGACGCCCGCGGCGGTCGGCGGCGCCGGGAGCCGGCAGGTGGCGACCCCCTGGCCGCCGGGGTCCTGCACGACGACCGGCACGGCCGCGGCGCACGGGTCGTCGGGCAGCGCGGGGGCGGGCGGGTGCGGCGGCGCGTCGGGGTCGTCGGGCAGCCACTGCCAGGTGGCGAGCACGGCGTCCACGAGCGGGTCCAGGCCGTCGTCCCCGTCCGCGCGCAGCACGCCGACGACGAACGCCCAGCCGTCGCGGTCGAGGTGGGTGTCCGTGACGCGCCGGGTGCCGACGACCGCCGACGTGCGCCACGCCGGCCCGGCCGCCGTCACGGCGTGCTCGACCTCCCCCACGGCGCGGCTCAGCCGGTCCCCGACGGCACGTGCCTGCACCGGCCTGTCGGGGGCGGCGGGGAGCAGCTCACCGCGTACGACCCGGCCCACGCGGCCGAGGCACACGACGAGCAGCGCACGCCCGCTGCCCAGCCCGACGACCGCGTCCGTCCGGTTGCCGTCGTCGCCCAGCACGCCCGCGCGGGGGTCGCCGGGGCCGGGCGCGAGGAACGCCTCGCCCGGGCGGCCGTCACCGAGCGGCGCGACGCGCACGGGCACGGTGGGCACGGTCGGGTCGGCACCCGGAGGGAGGGGCGCGAAGCCCTGCGGTGCCCGGGCCACCGGCACCTGCTCCCGGATGCGCCGCACGGCTGCGGCGCGCTCGGCGGGCGGCAGGCGGGGGTCGAGCATGCCGATCATCCGTCGGCGCAGCCGCCAGCGGGCCACGGGTCCGATCGTGCTGACGAGCGTCCACACCACGGCCAGGGCGAGGACGATCAGGAGGACGTGGGACGGAGCGGGCACACCCAGGATCTCGGCACCCGGCCGCCGGACCTTGACGCACCGGGGGCCGGACGACCCGGGGCAGCTACCTTGCTATACCGGCTACCTGGCCTTACCGTGCTCCAGTGACCGGAGCCCGCGACCCCCAGCTGCTCAAGGGCGTGCTGCCGATGCTCACGCTCGCGGTCCTGGCCCGCGGGGAGAGCTACGGGTACCAGCTCGTCACGGTGCTGCGGGGGGCCGGGCTCGAGGACCTCTCGACCGGCACGCTCTACCCCGTGCTGGCCCGCCTCGAGCGCGAGGACCTGCTCACCTCGCACCTGGTCGCCTCACCCAGCGGACCGGCCCGCCGGTACTACCGGGCCAGCGCCGCCGGCCTGCGCACGCTCGCAGAGCGGCGCCGGGCGTGGGCCGACCTCGTCGGCACGGTCACGCGCGTGCTGGACACCCCGCCCGCCGACACCACCACCGCACCCCCGCCCGCGGGGGCGGGACCCTCGAGACCCGCAGAGGACCCCTCATGACGACCGTCCCCGACGTCGCCCCGGCACAGCACCGGCTCGCACGCCACGAGCGCATCCGCCTGTGGTGGTGGCTGCTCCGCCTCGAGACGGCGATGCAGGACTACCCGGCCCGCGAGGCCCGGCGGATCCGCCGCGAGCTGCGCGCCTCCCTGCGCGACGAGGCCGCGGCCGTCGGGCTCGACGAGGCCCTGCGGGGCGTCGGCAGCCCGCGCCGGCTCGCCGCCGCGTACTTCGCCGAGCTCGACCGCGAGCGTCCCCGGTGGACGGACGGCGCGGTCCTCGCCGGGCTCGTCGGCCTCGTGCTGCCCGTCCACCTGTGGCTCGCCTGGCAGCTCGGCGCCCTGAACGCGATCGAGGCGATGGGCGGCGGCGTCGTGGAGACGAGCTGGCTGGGGACGCCGGTGACCCTCACGCACACCGAGGACACCATCGCGATGCAGACGTCGGTGGGCTGGGGCGGCCTGCTGCTGTCCGCCGGGCTCGTCCTGGTCACCTTCGCCCTGGGCTCGCGCGTCTGGCGGCTGCGCGGGGCCTGACCCGGCGCGCTCGGCGCCGAGCGGGCCGTGCCCCTGCGCGCCCTGGCCCGCGGCTCGAGGGCCGGGCGGGATCACGGCACGGCCGAGACCGGCGTCGACCTCGGCGGGTCGCTCCGACCGGTGCGTCAGACGAGCACCTGGGTGAGCGGCATCGTCGAGTCGACGGGGAGGTCGAGCGGCGACGGCGGCATCCCCCGCCGCACGACCGCGGACCCGAGCGCCGCGATCATCGCGCCGTTGTCGGTGCAGTAGCGGATCGGCGGGATGCGCAGCTCGATGCCCGCCTCCGCGCAGCGCGCCGCCGCCATGTCGCGCAGCTGCGAGTTGGCGGAGAACCCGCCCCCGACGACGAGCGTCGACACGCCCTCGCGGCGGCACGCGGCGATCGTCTTGGCCATGAGCACGTCGGCCACCGCGGCCGCGAACGACGCCGCGACGTCGGGCAGCGGGATCTCCTCGCCCGCGTCACGACGGGCCTCGACCCACCGCGCGACCGCGGTCTTGAGGCCGGAGAACGAGAAGTCCGTGGCGTGCTTCGCCTGGTCCTTGGGGGCGGTGAGCCCGCGGGGGAACCGGATCGCCTCCGGGTCGCCCTCGCGTGCCAGGCGGTCGATGTGCGGGCCGCCGGGGTACGGCAGCCCGAGCAGGCGCCCGACCTTGTCGAACGCCTCCCCCGCCGCGTCGTCGAGCGTCGAGCCGAGCTCGGTGACGTTCACCGTGTCGTCGATCATCAGCAGCGACGAGTGCCCGCCCGAGACGACGAGCGCCATGACGCGCTCGGGGAACGCGCCGTCCACCAGCTCGTCGACGACAGCGTGCCCGATGACGTGGTTGACGCCGTACAGCGGCTTGCCCAGGCCGACCGCGAGCGCCTTGGCCGCCGCGGCGCCGATGGTCAGCGGCCCGACGAGGCCCGGGCCCGCGGTGACGGCGACCGCGTCGACGTCGTCGAGCGTGACGTCCGCCGTGGCGAGCGCGCGCTCGATCGTCGGGACCATCGCCTCGAGGTGGGCGCGCGAGGCGATCTCGGGGATGATCCCGCCGAACCGCGCGTGCTCGTCCACCGAGCTGGCGACGGCGTCGACGAGCAGGTCGTAGCCGCGCACGAGACCGACGCCGGTCTCGTCGCAGGAGGTCTCGATCCCGAGGACGAGGGGTGCAGTCACGACGTCCAGGATAGGCGTGCCGCCGACGTGACGGACCTCATGGTTGCCCCGGGGTATCGATGCGTCCGCATGGACTGTTCGAGGCACCGTGAGCACCAGCGACGTCATCGACGACCCGACCCTCGACCCGACCGCCCTCACGGGACCCGCGGACCCGGACGCCACCACGCCGGTCCCCCCGGCCGTCGAGGCGCTGTTCCGCGACGCGCGCACCGTGAGCCGGTTCCGCGACGAGCCCGTGCCCGACGACCTGCTGCGCGACGTCCACGACGCCGTCCGCTGGGGTCCCACGGCCAACAACGCGACGCCGCTGCGGCTGCTCGTGGTCCGCAGCCCCGAGTCCCGCGAGCGTCTGGCGGCGCACGTGGCCGAGTTCAACCGGGCGCGCGTCCTCGCGGCACCGCTGACGCTCGTCGTCGCGGCAGACAGCGACTTCCACCACCACTTCCCGACCCTGGTGCCGCACGCGCCCACGTCGGGCGAGCGCCTCGCGGGCGTGCCCGACGTGCGCGAGCGCATGGCACGCGACAACGCGTGGCTGCAGACCGGCTACCTCGTCGTCGGCCTGCGCGCCGCCGGCCTCGGTGTCGGCCCGATGACGGGCATCGACGCCGCCGCCATCGACGCCGACCTGCTCGCCGGCACCTCGTGGCGGACGTTGTCCGTGCTCAACGTCGGGTGGCCCGACGGCACCGGCACGGACCGGCCGCGCGCCCCGCGTCTGTCCTGGGACCAGGTCGCCCGCGAGGTCTGACGTCGCCGCGCGGGGGCCCCGCCGCGCCCTCGGGCCGGCGGGCGTCCCCGCTCAGTCGGTGGCGACCGGGCGGGCCGGGTCGTTCGACCACTGCGACCACGAACCCGGGTAGAGGACGGACACCACGCCGATCGACGCGAGAGCCGCGACCTCGTGCGCCGCGGTGACGCCCGACCCGCAGTAGACGCCCACAGGCACGCCGGCACCGGGCGTGACGCCCAGCCCGGCGAACCTCGCCCGCAGCGCGTCCGCGGGCAGGAACCGCCCGTCGGGGTCCAGGTTCGCGGCCGTCGGGGCGCTCACCGCCCCGGGGACGTGCCCGGCGCGCGGGTCGACCGGCTCGACGCGGCCGGCGTACCGCTCGGCCGCGCGGGCGTCGAGCAGCACCCCGTCGGCCGCGAGCGCCGCGGCGCCGTCGGCGTCGACGGTGGGCAGCGCACCGGGCAGCAGCACGACGTCACCCGGCTCGGGCGTCACCTCGCCCGGCTCGACGCCGTACCCGGCGGCCACCCACGCGGGCAGCCCGCCGTCGAGCAGGCGCACGTCCCGCACGCCCGCCCAGCGCAGCAGCCACCAGGCCCGCGCCGCGGCGGCGCCTCCCGTCTCGTCGTACACGACGACAGCGGCACCCTCGCGCACGCCCCAGCGCCGGGCAGCGCGCTCGAGGTCCGCCACGTCGGGCAACGGGTGACGGCCGGCGGCCGGTGACGCGGGCGCGGCGAGCTCGGTGTCGAGGTCGACGTACACCGCGCCCGGCACGTGCGCGGCGAGGTAGCGCTCGTGCCCGTCGTCGCGCCCCAGCGCCCACCGCACGTCGAGCAGCACGGGCGGCTCGTCGTCGGCCAGCAGGCGGGCGAGCTCGTCGACGTCGACCAGCACGCGACGGCGCACGTCGTCGGTCGCGGCCGTCACGACGCCTCCGCCCCCGCCCCCGGCAGCAGCAGCTGCATCGTCCACGCGTCGACGTTCTCGGGCTGGTAGTACCCGCGTCGGCGGCCGAGCTGCGTGAACCCCAGGGACTCGTAGAGGTGGATCGCGGGGGCGTTGTCGACCCGCACCTCGAGCAGCACCGACTCGGCGCGCAGCTCGCGCGCCCGGTCCAGCAAGGTCGTGAGCATGCGCCGCCCCACGCCCCGCCCCTGGTACCCGGGGTCGGTCGCGACCGTCATGATCTGCACGTCCCGACCGTCGAACCACATGCCCGCGTAGCCGACGAGCGAGCCGCCCGGGAGCTCCGCACCGACGTAGGTGCGTCCCGGGCCGACGAGCTCGTCGGCGAGCATCTGCCGCGACCACGCGCTGACCCCGAACAGGGCGCGCTCCATCCGGTCGAGCGTGGACAGGTCACCCGCCACCAGGGGCCGGACCCGCACGTCGACGGGCGGTGCGCTCACGCCAGGACCCGCTTGGCGCCCGCCGGCGGGACCGCGTCGGGCCGGCGCAGGTAGAGCGGCTCCGTGGGCTGCGGCTCACCCGCGGCGTCGCGGGCCAGGGCGACCAGGACCAGCCGGAACGGATCGGGGTGCCGCAGCTGCGGCGCCCCGACGAACCGCTCGTCCGGCGGACCGAAGACCTCGGGGTAGAGCTCGCACCCGGTGCCCAGCACGACGTCGTCCGGTGTGCGCGGCACGTCGGCCGGTGCCCCGACCGAGGGTGGCGCGACGCGCACCGCCTCGCTGCCGCGGACCTCGTACCGTGCCCAGTAGACCTCGCGGCGGCGCGCGTCGGTGACGACGAGCACGGGCGTGCCGTCGGGCAGCGCGCCCGGTGCAGGGACGTCCCCACCGGGGATGCGGCCGTGCGCCGCCGCTGCGGCCGCGATCGCGTCCGGGCCGGGCACGCCCCAGACCGGGACCCCCAGCGCCAGTCCCAGGACCCGGGCGGTGACGAGGCCCGCGCGCAGCCCCGTGAACGGCGCGGGACCGGTGCCCACGGCGATGCCGCGCACCTCGGCGCGGTCCGCCCCCTCGAGCTCGAGCGCGCGCTCGATGATCGGCGCGAGCCGCTCGGCGTGCCGCCGCGGCTCCTCGAACGTCTCGGAGCGTGCGTGGACGTGGTCGCCGTCGACCGTCACCAGGGCCGCCGAGACGGCTCCCGACGTGTCGATCCCCAGGTACCTCTTCATGCGTCCTCCTCGTCCTGCGGCGCCCCGGCCACGCCGTCCGGCAGCGCCACACCCGACCAGCGCTCCCCCACGGCGCGGACCGTCAGCACCCGCTCGCCCGCCGCGGCGTCCTCCACGTCGGCGCCCACGCCGCCGTGCGGACGCTGCAGGTCCAGCTCCAGCCGGTCCTCGCTCAGCCCCTCGACCCAGCCGCCGCCCCACTCCACGACCGTCACCGACTCGTCGAGCGCCGAGTCCAGGTCCAGCGCCTCGATCTCGTCGAGCGACCCCAGCCGGTACGCGTCCACGTGCACGAGCGCCGGGCCGCGCGTGCCGTCCGGCCGCGGCAGCGGCGGGTGCTCGCGCGCGATGACGAACGTCGGCGACGCGACCTGCCCGCGCACGCCCAGCCCCTCGCCGAGCCCCTGCGTCAGGGTCGTCTTGCCGGCACCGAGGTCACCGGTGAGGACGAGCAGGTCACCGGGCTTCAGGACGCCCGCGAGCGCGCGGCCCCAGGCACGCGTCGCCTCGGCGTCCGGCAGGCGCACCTGCGTGGTCATGCGGCACCTCCGGTGCTCGTGGTGAGCGCGGCCACCGCGGTCTCGCCGCGCTCGCTGTCGACGTAGGTGCGCGGCACGCGCGCACCGAGGCGGGTGACCACCTCGTAGGAGATGGTGCCCGCGACCTCGGCCCAGTCCTGGGCCGTCGGCCCGCCGTCGCGACCGTCGCCCCACAGCACGACGCGGTCGCCCGCGGCGTCCTGCGCGCCCGGTCCGAGGTCGAGGACGACCTGGTCCATGCACACGCGCCCGGCGACGCCCAGGCGCCGCCCGCCGACCTGCACGGGGCCACCCCAGCGGTCACGGGTCCCCGACGCGTGGCGCGGGATGCCGTCGGCGTAGCCGAGGGGCACGACGCCGAGCACCGTGTCGTGCGGCACGACGTACTCGTGGCCGTAGGACACCCCGGACCCGGCGGGGACGTGCTTGACCGTCACCAGCTCCGCCTCGAGCGTCATGGCGGGCACCAGCCCGAACCGCTCGTGCGAGCCGACCTGCGGCACGGGCGAGAGCCCGTAGACCGCGATCCCGGGCCGCACGAGGTCCCAGTGCAGCGCGGGTGCGGTGAGCGTGGCCGCGGAGTTGGCCAGGTGGCGGACCTCGAGCCGCGCACCGGCGGCCTCGACGAGCGCGACCGCGTCGGCGAACACCGCGGCCTGCTGCCGCACCACCGGGTGGCCCGGGTCGTCCGCGAACGCGAGGTGCGACCACACGCCGACGACGCGCACCAGCCCCTCCGCCTCGGCCGCGAGCGCGGCCGCGAGCACGTCGGGCAGCTCGCCGGGCAGCAGCCCGTTACGGCCCAGCCCCGTGTCGACCTTGAGGTGGACGCGCGCGGTGCGTCCCGCCGTGCGGGCCGCCGCGAGGACCTCGTCCAGCGCCCAGCGCGACGCGACGGACAGGTCGACGTCCGCGTCCACGGCCTCGCGCAGCGGTGCACCGGGCGCGTACAGCCACGTGAGGATCCGGGCGCCGGTGACCCCGGCGCGTCGCAGGTGCAGCGCCTCGGAGACCTGCGCGGTGCCGAGCCACGTGGCACCGCCCTCGAGGGCGGCGAGGGCGGCGGGCACCAGCCCGTGCCCGTACGCGTCGCCCTTCACGACGGCCATGACCTGCGCGTTCGGTGCGTGGGCCACCAGGGCACGGACGTTGCCGCGCACGGCGCCCAGGTCGACCACCGCACGTGCCGGGAAGTCGTTCACGCCCGCCAGTCTCTCACCGCGGTGTCCCACCCCGTGACGCCCTGCCGGTCGTCCGTCCCGTCGGTCCGCCGGGCGCGCGGGCGGCCGCGCCGCTCAGCCCAGCAGGTCCGGGCCGACGACGACGTCCGCGCGCGCGGCCGTCGGCGCGACCAGGCGGGCGTTGGCGGCGTCCGGGCCCGTGGACCACGCCAGCGCCGCGGCGGGCGGCTTGCCGTAGCGCTCGTGCCGCGCGACGAGCCGCGCGAGACGCAGGTCGTCCGGGGGCGCCACGAACCACGACTCGTCCAGCAGCCCGGCGACGGGCCCGAACCCGTGGTCGTCGAGCAGCAGGTAGTTGCCCTCGGTGACGACGAGCGGCACGTCGGCGGGCACCGCGACCGCCCCGGCCACGGGGTTCCGCAGGTCGCGGCGGTACTCGGGGGCGTACACGACGTGCCCGGGCGCCGGGTCCCGCAGCCGCCGCAGCAGCGCGACGTAGCCGTCGGCGTCGAACGTGTCGGGCGCCCCCTTGCGGTCGGCGCGGCCGATGCGCTCCAGCTCGGACTGCGCGAGGTGGAACCCGTCCATCGGCACGACGACGCACGCGCCGCCGAGGGTCGCGGCCACCTGCGCCGCCAGCGTGGACTTGCCGGCGCCCGGGGCCCCGGCGATGCCGAGCACGCGGCGGCCGCCGGCGGCCAGCAGCGCGTGCAGCCGCCGCTCCAGCGCCGGCGCGAGCGGCACGACGGCGTGGTCCGCGGGGGCCGGGTCGGGTGCGGGAGGTCGCCCCGTCACGTGCGGAGCAGCCCGGCGACGACGGCGGGCAGCGCGTCGGCCACGTCCGTGGCGGACACCGGCCCGCCGGGGTTGGCGTGGTGCGCGGCGCGCCCGTGGACGAGCGCCGCGGCCGCCGCCAGCGCCGCCGGCAGGGTCGGGTCACCCGCCGCGTCGGGCGCCCGGCCGGCCAGCAGGGCCCCGAGCACACCGCCCAGGACGTCGCCGGCGCCGGCGGTCGCGAGCCACGAGGGGCCGTCCGCCTGCGCGTACGCCGCGCCGTGGGGCCCGACGACGACCGTGGTGCCGCCCTTGAGCAGCACGGTGGCACCCGTCAGCTCGTGCGCGTGGCGCGCGTGGGTCAGCGGGGCGGCCTCGACGTCGACGCGGGCGGTGTGCGCACCGCGCGCGGTGAGCAGGGCGGCGAGCTCCCCCGCGTGCGGCGTGAGGACGACGTGGGGCGGCACCCGGTCGGGCAGGAGCTCGAGCGCGCCGGCGTCGACCACGGCCGGCTCGTCGTGCGCGAGCGCGTGGGTCAGCGCGTCGCGCACGCGGGCGCGCTGCTCGTGGTCGTCCGGCGCGACGCCGGAGCCCACCACCCACGCCTGCACGCGCCCCTCCCCGACGACGACCTCCGGGTGCGCGGCCAGCACCTGCGGTCCGGCGGACCCGAGGTAGCGCACCATGCCCACGCCCGCGCGCACCGCACCGGCCGCCTGCAGCACCGCGGCACCGGGGTACCGGGCCGACCCGGCGACCACGCCGAGCACGCCGCGCACGTACTTGTGCGCGTCACGGCCGGGCAGCGGCCACAGCGCGGCGACGTCGGCCGCCTCGAGCCGGGCCACGGCCGGGCGGTCCGGCAGCGCCAGCCCCAGGTCGACCACCTCGACGCGGCCGGCCGCGTCCGCCGCGGGCGGCAGCAGCAGCGCCGGCTTGCACGCGCCGAAGGTCACGGTGAGGTCGGCGTCCGCCACCTCCCCGGTGCGGGTGCCGTCGTCGACACCGACCCCCGAGGGCACGTCGACCGCGACCACCAGCGGGCGCGCGTCGGCGTCCAGGGCCCGCAGCCGGGCCACCAGCCGCGCCCCGGGGCCGCGCACGCCACCGCGTCCGCCGATGCCCAGCAGGCCGTCGAGCACCACGTCCGCGCGCGCCAGGTGCCGCGCGGCGTCGTCCGCCGCGGCGTCGTCGGGAGTCGGGACGACACGGCCGTGGGCGGCCCGCAGCGCGTCCAGGCCGCCGGCGTGGGTGCGGTCCGACGTGAGCAGCGCCGTGACCTGCGCACCGCGGCGGGCCAGCAGCGCCCCCGCGTGCAGCGTGTCGCCGCCGTTGTTCCCGGACCCGACCAGCAGCGTCACCCGCGCGCCGCCGACCCGGCCGCGCGTGGCGCGCAGCTCACGCCCCACGTGCACCGCGAGCGCGAACGCCGCGCGCTCCATCAGCGGCACCCCGGCAGCGAGCAGCGGTCGCTCCGCCGCGCGCACGTCGTCGGAGCTCCAGGAGGTCAGCACGCGACCATCCTGCCGTGCCGGCGGGAGCCGCGCCCGGACGGCTGCCGCCGGACACCTGCTTCCGCCCGTGGTCCCGGACCGGTACTTTCCGGGACCGACCGTCACCGGTCCTCGGGCCGTCGGCCACCTGGAAGGGGGTGCATGACGGTGCGCGTCGTGGAGATCAGCGCCGAGGCGGTCGCGGGTGTGCGCACGGACGTCGCGGCGGTGCGGGACGCGGTGGACGAGGACTGGGCCGCACTGCGGGCCCGTGCGCTCGCGCTGGGGGTGCGCACCGCGGGGTTCGACGACGTGCTCGGCGCACGCGACCGGCTCGGCTCGCACGTGCTGCCCGTGGTCGACCGGCACCTGAACCGGGCCCGGGCGCTGGAGCAGCTGCGGTACGGCCCGGTCGACGGGCCGATCCCCGTGCTCGACGTCGACCCCGCACCCCTCGCCCTGCCGTTCACCGCCACGCCCCTGGACGACGGCGGCACGACGCTGACCTGGGCGGCGACCTCCCAGGCCGAGGTCGAGGCCGACGAGCAGCAGGCCCAGGAGTCCCGCGGGATCGGTGGCTGGCTCGCCGACCGGTGGGACGACGCCTCCGACGCCGTCGCCGACGGCACGCAGTGGGTCGCCGACAAGGCCGGGCAGGCCTGGGAGGCCGTCACCGACGCCGGGGCGGCCATCGGGGACTGGTGGGAACGCACCACCGCCGACCTCGGTGCGTGGATCGACACCCACCTGGCCGGGGTCCGCGAGTTCATCGGCCGGCACGTCGCGGTGTTCCGGTTCCTGGCCGACGCCCTGCGGATCGTCGGCTGGGTCCTCGTGGTCGTGGGTGTCGTGCTGTCCGTGGCCCTGGCGGTCATCGGCGCCATGGGCGGCACCGCCGCCGGCGCGATCTTCGGGTTCGGCGTCGGCGCCGTACCCGGCGGGGCCGCCGGCGCCGTCGCCGGGCTCACGTTCGGACTGAAGATCCTCGGCGTCGGGTTCACCCTCGTCTCGGTCGGGGACTTCCTCGACGTGGCCGCCGACTGGGGCGAAGGCAAGATCGACGGCCAGGAGCTGGTCAAGCGCGGGTCCATCGAGCTCGGCCTGGCACTCACCTCGCTGATCGGTGTGGGCGTCGTCGGCAAGATCCTGCAGCAGGCCCTCACGCACCTGCCCGCGTCGTGGCGGCGGCGACTCCTGCAGCTGACCCACGGTGACGCCACCTTGCCGTCCCGCGCACCAGACCCGTCAGCGGTCCCCGGCGGCCGTCCCACCCGGATCTCCCCCGACCAGGACGACGCGACCCGGCGCAGCCTCGAGCGCGAGAACGACAGCGCCACGACGCTGGCACGCGAGGGGTACGAGGTGGTCCAGAACCCCGACGTCCCGGGCCCGAAGAACCCCGACTACACGGTCGAGGGCCGCGTCTTCGACGCCTTCTCCCCCTCCACGCCGAACGCCCGCAACATCCGGTCGACCATCCTCCGGAAGGTGGCGTCCGGTCAGACGTCGCGCATCGTGCTGAACCTGGACGACACTGTCGTGACCCACGCCCAGGTCGCCGCCGCGCTCCGCGCCGAGCCTGTCGAGGGGTTGGAGGAGGTCCTCGTCGTCAAGGACGGGATCGTCACCCGCCTCCGCGTCTGACCCCTCCGTCCGCACCGACGGCCCTGCCCAAGGAGACTCGTGTTCAACTACTCGCTCGCACTGCGCACCGACCGGTCGCAGCAGGACGTCGACGCCCTGCTGCAGGATCTGCTCGCAGCTGCGCGGCCCGACGCCGGGGGCAGTGGCCTCGCCCTGACGGGCCGGGTGCGGCCGATCACCGACCCCTCCCTGCAGGCCACCCTCGACGAGGCACTCGAGGAGCACACCGACGTCGAGGTCCGGCTCGATCTCGACCCGAAGGCGGACGGGTACGCACAGGCCCGGCAGGACCTCGCCGTGGTGTCCGCGGTCGTCGCGGCACGGACCGCGCAGGCCGCGTGCCTGGTCTTCCAGTACGAGCTCGTGCTGATGCGGTTCTCCGGCGGCCGACTGACGCTGCACGACTGGTACCCGGAGTGGCAGGACCCCGAGGTCGTCGCGGCCCTGCCGGTGCCCTTCGACCGCACGGACGACCCCGGGCTCCTCTGAGAGGCGGCGGCACGCGCTTGCCGGTGCGAGGCCGTGAGGGGCGCGCGCGGGTAGCGTGCGTCCCATGCGCTTCGGACTCTTCATCCCCCAGGGCTGGCGGCAGGACCTCACGGGCATCGACGCCCGCGACCACTGGAAGGTCATGCACGGCCTGGCCGAGTGGGCCGACGACGGCGACGTCTTCGAGTCCATCTGGGTCTACGACCACTTCCACGCGGTCCCCGAGCCCAACGGCGAGGCGACCCACGAGGCGTGGAGCCTCATCAACGCGTTCGCGGCCTCCACGTCGCGCGTCCGGCTCGGCCAGATGTGCACGTGCATGGCGTACCGCAACCCGGCGTACCTGGCCAAGGTGGCCACCACGGCCGACGTGATCTCCGGCGGCCGCGTCGAGATGGGCATCGGCGCCGGCTGGTACGAGCACGAGTGGCTGGCCTACGGGTACGGCTTCCCGTCCGCCGGGACCCGCATCGCGATGCTCGACGAGGGCGTCCAGATCTTCAAGCAGATGTGGACCAACGGCACCGCGACGCTGCAGGGCGAGCACTACCAGGTGGACGGCGCGCAGCTGTCCCCGCTGCCGCTGCAGATGGACGGTCCGCCGCTGTGGATCGCCGGCGGCGGTGAGAAGAAGACGCTGCGCATCGCCGCGGAGCACGCGCAGTACACGAACTTCGACGGCTCGCCCGCGGGCTTCGCCCACAAGTCGCAGGTGCTGCGCGACCACTGCGACGCGATCGGCCGCAACTTCGACGAGATCACACGCTCCGCCAACTACAACGTGGTCATCGGCGCGACGGAGGCCGAGGTCGACGACCGCATCGCCTGGATCGAGGAGCACTACGCGAACACGGTGCCCGCCAAGGCGCCGTCGGTCGCCGAGGAGTTCCGCAACGGCCCGCTCGTCGGCACCCCGGACCAGATCGTCGAGAAGCTGCGCGAGCTGCAGGACCTCGGCATGACGTACGCGATCTGCTACTTCGCCGAGGCGGCGTACGACCGCTCCGGCATCGAGCTGTTCGCCCGCGAGGTCGCCCCGCGCCTGCGCTGAGCACCGTCCCCGGGTCGCCCCTTCCCGCAGGGAGGGGGCGACCCGTCGCTCTGCGCACCGTGCGCACCGTCGGACCCGCTCCGCACGCGGCGCGAGCGCGGCCCGGTCAGCGCGCCGGGGCGCCCGTGCGTCGGTGCGTCAGGCGTCGCGCTCGGCGACGACGACGGCCGACGCGATGCCCGCGTCGTGCGAGATCGACAGGTGGAACCGGTCGACCCCCAGCTCCTGGGCGCGCGCCAGCACGGTGCCGACGACCTCGACGACCGGCTGCGCGCCGGCGGCACGACGCACCGTCGCGTCCTGCCACCGCATGCCCGGCGGTGCACCCAGTGCCTTGGCGATCGCCTCCTTGGCCGCGAACCGGGCGGCCAGCGACGTGTCGGGCAGGTCGCGCTCGTCCGGCGTGAACAGCCGGGCACGCAGCGCCGGGACCCGCTCGATCGTCGCCATGAACCGCGCGACGTCGACGACGTCGATGCCGACGCCGACGATCACGCGGCACCCCCGGTGGCGCCGTGCACGGGCGTCACTCGACCGTGACGGACTTCGCCAGGTTGCGCGGCTGGTCCACGTCCAGGCCCTTGGCGTGCGCGAGCTCGGAGGCGAACACCTGCAGCGGCACGACGGCCAGCAGCGGCGCGAGCAGGGTCGAGCTCTGCGGCACGAAGAACACCTCGTCGGCGTACGGCACGACCGCGTCGTCCCCGTCCTCCGCGACCACCAGCGTGCGGGCGCCGCGCGCCCGGATCTCCTGGATGTTGGAGACGACCTTGGAGTGCAGCGAGTTGCGCCCACGCGGCGAGGGGACGACGACGAAGACCGGCTGGCCGGGCTCGATCAGCGCGATCGGACCGTGCTTCAGCTCACCCGCGGCGAACCCCTCGGCGTGGATGTACGCGAGCTCCTTGAGCTTGAGCGCACCCTCCAGCGCCACGGGGTAGCCGACGTGCCGCCCCAGGAACAGGACCGACTGCGTGTCGGACATCCACCGGGCGATCTCCCGGACGCGTTCCGAGCGGTCCAGCACCTGCTGGATCTTGCCCGGCATCTCCCGCAGCTCGCTCAGCGTGGCCGCGACCTCGTCGGGGAACTTGTTGCCGCGCAGCTCGGCGAGGTACAGGCCGAGCAGGTAGGCGGCCGTGATCTGCGCGAGGAACGCCTTGGTCGACGCGACCGCGATCTCGGGGCCGGCGTGGGTGTACAGCACCGCGTCGGCCTCGCGCGGGATCGTCGACCCGTGCGTGTTGACGATGGCGAGCGTCGTGGCGCCCTGCTCCTTGGCGTGCCGCAGCGCCATGAGCGTGTCCATGGTCTCGCCGGACTGGGAGATCGCCACGACGAGCGTCCGCTCGTCGACCACCGGGTCGCGGTAGCGGAACTCGTGCGCGAGCTCGACCTCGACCGGGATGCGGCACCAGTGCTCGACGGCGTACTTGGCCACGTGCCCCGCGTACGCGGCGGTCCCGCAGGCGACGACGACGATCTTGTCGACCGAGCGCAGCACCGTCTCGCCGATCCGCATCTCGTCGAGGACCAGGTGACCGGCCAGGTCGAGGCGGCCGAGCAGCGTGTCCGCGACGGCCTGCGGCTGGTCGTTGATCTCCTTGTCCATGAAGGACCGGAAGCCGCCCTTCTCGGCGGCGCTGATGTCCCAGTCCACGGTGTAGGGAGCGGCCTGCACGGGGGTCCCGTCGAGGTCCGTCACGGTCACGGACGTCGGCGTGATGGTGACGACCTGGTCCTGCCCGAGCTCCAGCGCCTGCCGCGTCGAGCCGATGAACGCCGCGACGTCCGACCCGAGGAAGTTCTCGCCGTCACCGAGCCCGACGACCAGCGGCGAGTCGTGGCGTGCGCCGACGACCGTGTCGGGGACGTCGGCGTGCACGACCAGCAGCGTGAAAGTGCCCTCCAGGCGGCGCGCCACGCCCGCGAGCGCCGCCGTGAGGTCCTTGGTCGCGTCGTAGGCGCGTGACACGAGGTGCGCGACGACCTCCGTGTCCGTCTCCGAGAGGAACTCCACGCCCTCGGCGAGCAGCTCCGCCTTGAGGGCCGCGTAGTTCTCCACGATGCCGTTGTGGATGAGGGCGAGCCGCCCGGAGACGTGCGGGTGCGCGTTGACGTCGGTCGGGCCGCCGTGGGTGGCCCAGCGGGTGTGGCCGATCGCCGCGGTCGCCGGGGGCAGCGGGTGCGCGTCGAGCTCCTCGACGAGGTTGGCGAGCTTGCCCGCCTTCTTCGCCACGGCGAGCTCGCCGCCGGGCACGACGAGCGCCACGCCCGCCGAGTCGTACCCCCGGTACTCCAGACGCCGGAGCCCCTCCAGCGCCACGTCCAGCGGTCGTCCGCTCGGACCGGCGCTGCCCACGTACCCGACGATTCCACACATGCGGCCGATCCTAACGGGCGAACCTTTGCCCGACACCGTCGCCGCGGCGCGACGGCGCAGCGCCCCGCATGGGGAACAATCGTCGGGTGCCGACCCTGGTCCCCGCCACCCCCTACGTCGACCTCGACCGTGACGCCTGGACCCGGTTGTCCGCCTCGACGCCCCTGCCGCTCACCGACGCCGACGTCGAGCGCCTGCGAGGTCTGGGCGACCCGATCGACCTGGCCGAGGTGGACGCCATCTACCGACCGCTGTCCCGGCTGCTGGACCTGTACATCCAGGCGACCCGCGGCCTGCACCACGCGACGAGCACGTTCCTGCGGGAGGACGTCGGGCGGACGCCGTTCGTCATCGGCGTGGCCGGCTCGGTGGCCGTGGGCAAGTCGACGACCGCACGGCTGCTGCGCGAGCTCGTGGCGCGGTGGCCGGCCACGCCGCGGGTGGAGCTCGTGACGACCGACGGGTTCCTCCACCCGAACGCCGAGCTCGAGCGCCGCGGGCTGCTGCAGCGCAAGGGGTTCCCCGAGTCGTACGACCGCCGCGCCCTGCTGCGGTTCGTGTCGAAGGTGAAGGCGGGACGCCCCGAGGTCACCGTCCCGGTGTACGACCACCTGACGTACGACATCGTGCCCGGCGCGCACGTCGTGGTGCGCCAGCCGGACGTCCTCATCGTCGAGGGCCTGAACGTGCTGCAGCCCGCGCGCCCGACGCTCGAGGGCACCTCGAACCTCGCGCTGAGCGACTTCTTCGACTTCTCCATCTACGTCGACGCGCGGACGTCGGACGTCAAGCAGTGGTACGTCGACCGCTTCCTCTCGCTGCGCGCCACGGCGTTCGCGCGGCCGGAGTCGTACTTCCACCGCTACGCGTCGCTGACCGACGACGAGGCGGTGGCGCGCGCCGAGAGCATCTGGGACAGCATCAACGCGCCCAACCTCGAGGAGAACATCCTGCCGACCCGGAGCCGGGCCACGCTCGTGCTGACCAAGGGCCCGGACCACGCCGTCCAGCGGGTGCGGTTGCGCAAGATCTGACGCCCGGTACGGGCGCCGGCGGGTCAGGGGGCGGAGGCGGCGACCGGCTGCGCGAGCGCGACCGGGTGCTCCGTGCGGTCGAGCACGTCGAGGGCGTCGAGCGCGTCGGCCGTCGCGGCACCCTCGCAGGCGGCGTCCGCGGGGAGCAGCACGGCTGCCCCCATGGCGTCGACCAGCCAGACCTGGGGGACGACGGCGGTGCCGCACTCCCCCGGTGCCGCGCGGGTCACGACCTCGACGAGGGGGCCGAGGTCACCCTCGAGGCGGGTGGCGGTGACGGCCCACCACCGGCCCGCCGAGTCGCGCAGCGTCTCGCCGCGGTCGCACACGAGCGCGGTGTCCGCGACGAAGTCCGCGGGCGGCAGGCCGCGGGCGGCGGGTTCGGCGGCGTCGGCCGCGCGCGACGCGTCGAGCTCGAGGCCCAGCGCCTCGAGCACCCCGACGTCCAGGCAGCTGGCGTCGGTGCGGACCTCGGCCGTCGCCGTGTCAGAGGCCGCGGGCGCCGAGCCGGCGCAGCCGCCGAGCACGAGGACGACGGCCACCGCCGCACCTCGTCCCGCTGCTCGCACCCTCGTACTCCCGCCTGGTCGCCGACCCCGGAGGCACGACGGACGACCCCCGGGTGGTGCCCGGGGGCCTCGCGTGCGCGGGGAGGCCGACTCCGACGTCGTCCTGGTCCTACGGTAGGACGCCCGCGGCTCCCGTGCGCGGTCACCCGGACGGTCGATACCGGATCGTTGTCACACCGACACCTTCACGAGGTCAACGTGACCGAGACCACGAGTCACGCGGCCGTGTCCTCGCTGCGGTGCACGACCACGTCGGGGCAGACCTCGCCGTCACCGGGCCGGTCCACCGACGGCGACCGCCCGCCGCCCTCGTCGGGCGAGGCCGGTGGCACGGCCGGCGTGTCGATGCCCAGCAACCGCCGCAGGACCTGGTCGACGGCCAGGCCGATGAGGAACCCGCCGACGACCCCGATGGCGACGCCCACGAGCGGCGAGTGCCCCAGCACCGCACCGGTGCCGATCCCGATCAGCGTCGAGTAGCCCGCCCAGGTGATCGCGGCGATCGCCGTGAGCAGGACGAACCGGCGGCGGCGGAAGCCGAGGGCGCCGGCCGTCATGTTGACCGCGACCCGGCCGACGGGGATGTAGCGGGCGGCGATGATGAAGGCCGCACCGCGGTCGCGCAGCGCGTGCTCGGCCCAGTCGAGGACGCGCTGGCCACGCCGCCCGCGGAACAGGCGCAGCCGGCGGATGGGGACCCGCGTGCCGACCTGGTAGGCGATCTGGTCACCCGTGAACGCCCCGAGGGCCGCGACCACGACGACGGCCCACAGCACGGGGCTGCCCGTCGAGGCGGACAGCGACGAGAGCGCGATCACGACGGACTCGCTGGGGATCGGCGGGAAGATCCCGTCCACGGTGGCGAACACGAACAGCGCCGCGAAGACCCATGGTGACGCCGCCATCTCCAGCACCCAGTGCTCGAGCACGTGCTCTCCCCTCGTCGCGCCCACCCCCCGACGAGGCCGACACGTCCACGCTAGGCGCCGGTCCGCGGCCCGTACATGGGGGCAACCCCCGAATCAGCCCTGAGCGACCCCGATCTCGCTCCCGGGGACGACAGCGCGTGAGCGCCCGTGGTCCCGTGGACGGACGTGACGGTCGACGAACGCCCGCAGCACCGGCGGCACGGTGTGCACACCGCTGCGGCGCGCGGCGGCGACGACGTCCCCGGCCTCCTCGGGGTCGAAGTACCCGTCGAAACGGTAGGCCTCGACACGGGTCGCGAGCCCGGCGACGTCGAGCTCGGGGTGGAACTGGGTGGCGTAGACGTTGCAGCCCACCCGGAAGGCCTGCACGGGCGCGCCGGCCGACGTCGCCAGCAGCACGGCGTGCGGCGGCAGCACGCTCAGCGACTCCTTGTGCCCCACGAACGCCCGGAACGTGGCCGGTCCCGCCCCGAGGACCGGGTCCGCCGCGCCCTGCGCGGTGAGCTCCACGGTGACGGCGCCGACCGGCTCGGGGTGCTGCCGGTCGACCACACCGCCCTGGTGGCGCCCGAGGGTGCCGATGCCGTAGCAGGCCCCGAGGAACGGCACGTCCGCCGGGACGACCGCGTCGAGCAGGCGCGCGAGGTCGGCCTCGACCCGGCGCTGCACGGGCGACTTCGTGGCCTCCGGGTCGCTGACGCAGAACGGCCCGCCGCCCAGCACGATGCCGGACCACTCGTCCAGGTCGACGTCGCCGAGCGGTGCCGCCTCCAGCCGGACCCGACGCATCGTCGACTCGTCGAGGCCCGTGCACCGCAGCACGGCCGCGTACTCGTCGTCTGCGGGCCCGTCCTCGGGACGCACGCCCAGGAACAGGAACGGCCTCATGGCGACTCCTCCCCGGCACCTCCTCGTGCCGTGTCCGGCAGATCGAAGCCGAGTGCCCGCGCTGCCTCACGCGGGACGGGCTCCGCACCCCAGTGTGCGCCCCACGCGTCCGTCGCGGACATCGAGCGGGTCAGGGCCCGGTCGACGTAGAGGGTCCCCCGCAGGTGGTCGGTCTCGTGCTGGACGATCCGGGCGGGCCAGCCCGTGAGCACCTCGTCGAGGCGGGTGCCGGTCTCGTCGAGCCCCGTCAGGTGCACGGCGCGGGGTCGCGGGACGACCGCCTGGTAGCCGACGACGCTCAGGCAGCCCTCGTAGAAGGCCACGAGGTCGTCGCCCGCGGGCGCGTACGACGGGTTGACCAGCACCCGGTACGGCAGCACCGGGCGCTCGCGCACGCGCGCCACCTCGTCGTCACCCGCCCCGGGGTCCTCGACGACCGCGAGGGCGAGCGGCAGGCCGATCTGCGGCGCGGCCAGCCCGACGCCCGGCGCCGCCCGCATCGTGCGGTGCATGAGCGCCAGCAGGTCCGTCAGCTCGGCCGCACCGACCTGACCGTCGTAGGGGACGGCCACCGCCCGCAGCACGGGGTGACCCGCCTGCACGATCGGCGCGACGGCGTCCGGTCCCGCGGCGTGCGCCGCGTCGAGCGTGCGCAGCACCAGGTCACGCACGACCCCGTCCCGTCCGTCCACCACGGTCACCCCCTCCGTCGTGCCGCTGCGTCAGAGCGCCAGGCGCGTGCGGACCACGTCGGCCAGCTCGTGCGCGATGCGCTCCGCCTCGTCCTGCGTCCCCGCCTCCACCATGACCCGCACCAGCGGCTCGGTGCCCGACGGGCGCAGCAGCACCCGCCCGGAGTCGCCGAGCGTCTTCTCCGCCCTCGCGACGGCGTCCACGAGCACGGGGTCGTCGGTGCGCGCGCGGTCCACGCCCGGCACGTTCACGAGGATCTGAGGCAGGCGGCGCACGATCGCCGCGAGGTCCGCCAGAGGGCGTCCGGTCTCGACGACGCGCGCGGCGAGCTGCAGCGCCGTGAGCAGACCGTCACCGGTCGTGGCGTGCGCCGCCAGGATGATGTGACCGGACTGCTCGCCGCCCAGGCCGTAGCCGCCGGCGCGCATGGCCTCGAGGACGTACCGGTCCCCGACGCCCGTCTCGACGGTCGCGATACCCGCCTCCCGCATGGCGATCCGCAGCCCCAGGTTGCTCATCACCGTCGTCACGAGGGTGTCGTGCGGCAGCGCACCGCGGTCGCGCAGCGCGACGGCGAGGATGCCCATGATCTGGTCCCCGTCGACGAGCACACCCTGCGCGTCGACCGCGAGGCAGCGGTCGGCGTCACCGTCGAACGCGACGCCCAGGTCGGCCCGCGCGGCGACGACGGCGGCCTGCAGCTGCTCGGGGTGCGTCGACCCGCACGCCTCGTTGATGTTGCGCCCGTCCGGCGAGGCGTTGATGACCACGACGTCCGCACCGGCCTCCCGCAGCGCGGCGGGGCCGACCTCGCTGGCCGCGCCGTTGGCGCAGTCGACGACGATCCGCAGACCCTCCAGCCGCGTGCCGACGGTCGTCACGAGGTGGTCGACGTACTCCCGCCCGGCCAGGCCGGCGTCGATGCGGATCCGCCCGACGGCGGCACCCGTGGGCCGGTCCCACGCCTCGCCCATGCGCGCCTCGATGGCCGCCTCGACGTCGTCGTCGAGCTTCTGGCCGCCCCGGGCGAGGAACTTGATGCCGTTGTCCGGCATGGGGTTGTGCGACGCCGAGAGCACGACCCCGAGGTCGACGCCCCGGGCCGCGGTCAGGTACGCCACGGCGGGGGTGGGCAGCACGCCCACGTCGTCCACGTCGACACCGGCCGACGCGAGGCCGGCGGCGACGGCCGCGGAGAGGAACTCACCGGACGCCCGCGGGTCGCGCCCCACGACGGCACGCGGCCGGTGCCCGGCGAACGCCCCCTGCGTGGCGAGCACGTGCGCGGCGGCGACGGACGCGTCGAGCGCGACCTCCGCCGTGACGTCGCGGTTCGCGAGACCCCGCACCCCGTCGGTCCCGAACAGACGACCCATCACCTGACTCCTTCGCCGTGCCGGCCGACGGCACCCCGAGGGGTCCGGCGCCCGGCGTCCTGCCTGATCCGTCCACGGCGTCGCACGCCGCGCACCGGTGCTGACCTGCTTCCCGACATGCCGATGGCCCCGGCGGTCTGGCGACCGCCGGGGCCATCGGGCCGAGGCGCTGGGATCAGCGCTTCGAGTACTGCGGCGCCTTGCGGGCCTTCTTGAGACCCGCCTTCTTGCGCTCGACCACACGCGCGTCACGCGTGAGGAAGCCGGCCTTCTTCAGGGCCGGGCGGTTGTTCTCCGCGTCGATGGCGTTGAGCGCCCGGGCGATGCCCAGACGCAGCGCGCCGGCCTGGCCGGACACGCCGCCACCGGTGATGCGCGCGACGACGTCGAAACGACCCTCGACGTCCACGAGCTTCAGCGGGGAGTTGACGAGCTGCTGGTGCACCTTGTTCGGGAAGTACTCCTCGAGTGCACGGCCGTTGATCTTCCACTGGCCGGTGCCGGGCACCAGACGGACGCGGGCGACGGCCTCCTTGCGGCGGCCGAGCGCCTGGCCCGGTGCCGTGAGGGACTGTCCGCGGCCGGTGGGCGCAGCGGTCTCGGAGGTGTAGCTGGTGGGCGTGTCGTCGCCCTCGTACTCGGTCTCGACGGTGGTCTGAGCCACGGGATCCTCGCGTTCTAGTTTCTCTGCCGCAGCAGCCGGGGGCTTACTGCGCCACCTGGGTCAGCTCGAACGGCTTCGGCTGCTGGGCCGCGTGCGGGTGCTCCGCACCGCGGTAGACCTTGAGCTTGCTGAGCTGTCCACGACCGAGGGTCGTGTGGGGCAGCATGCCGCGGACGGCCTTCTCGATCGCCCGCTCGGGGTGCTTCTCGAGGAGGTCGACGTAACGGGTCGCCCGCAGGCCACCCGGGT
Organism: Cellulomonas sp. KH9; assembly: GCF_900114185.1. Taxonomy (GTDB): domain Bacteria; phylum Actinomycetota; class Actinomycetes; order Actinomycetales; family Cellulomonadaceae; genus Cellulomonas. Next base: position 1,150,785 of record NZ_FOSE01000001.1, on the reverse strand, counting down.
AGCCGGAGTGGCGGTACGCGAGCTTGGTCTCACGCTTGTTGCCGGTCAGCGCGACCTTCTCCGCGTTGATGACGATGACGAAGTCACCGCCGTCGACGTGGGGAGCGAAGGTCGCCTTGTGCTTGCCGCGCAGCAGCGTGGCCACGTGGCTGGCCAGGCGGCCGAGCACGACGTCGGTCGCGTCGATGACGTACCAGTTCCGCTCGACGTCGCCGGGCTTCGGGGTGTACGTGCGCACGGGGTGCCTCTGTCTCGTGATACGTGTCGTGGCCGGGCGCGCAGGGCGACCGGCCGAGGATGGCTGCCGGAGCATCCCGCCCGGCGAGTGGGATCGCACCAGGACGGCCATCGGCACCCGGTGGTGAGAAGCCACCGGTGCGCGACAGGGGACGCACAACGACACAACAGACTACGGCACGGCCCAGCCAGGGCCAAACCGGCGCCGCGGGACCACCCCGGAGGCACCCTCGAGGCGCCTCCGGCGCACCGCCGACGCCCTCAGCGCACCCGCTGCACGCGCCCCGCGTCCCACACGGGCTCCGGCGTCTCGACGACCGAGCCGTCGGCGCCGAACACGAGGAAGCGGTCGAACGTGCGCGTGAACCACCGGTCGTGCGTCACCGCCAGGACGGTGCCCTCGAACGCCGCGAGCCCCGCCTCGAGCGCCTCGGCCGAGTGCAGGTCCAGGTTGTCCGTCGGCTCGTCGAGCAGCAGCAGGGTCGCACCGCCGAGCTCCAGGAGCAGGATCTGCAGCCGCGCCTGCTGCCCGCCCGACAGCGTCTCGTAGCGCTGCTCGGCCGCGTCGACGAGCTCGTAACGGTCCAGCGCCCGGCTCGCCGCCTCACGGCCCAGACCCGCGCGGTGCCCGTCGCCGCGGTGCAGGACCTCCAGCAGCGTGCGGCCGACGAGCTCGGGGTGCGCGTGGTTCTGCGCGAACCAGCCCGGCCGCACCCGCGAGCCGAGCACGACGCTCCCGGTGTGCGCGACGGGCGCGACCGGCACGTCGCCGGCCGGGGCGTGCTCGGGGTCGCTGCCCCCGGCCGCGAGCAGCCGCAGGAAGTGGGACTTGCCCGACCCGTTGGAGCCCAGCACCGCGACCCGCTCGCCGTACCAGACCTCCAGGTCGAACGGCTTCATCAGGCCGCTGAGCTCGAGAGCCTGCGCCACCACGGCCCGCTTGGCGGTCCGTCCGCCGCGCAGACGGACCGCGACGTGCTGCTCGCGCGCGACGACCGCCGGCGGGCCGGCCTCCTCGAACCGCCGCAGCCGCGTCTGCGCCGCCTGGTAGCGGGACGCCATGCCGTCGTTGAACGTCGCCCGCTGCTTGAGCGAGACGACGAGCTCACGGAGCTGCGCGTGCTCCTCCTCCCAGCGCCGCAGCAGCTCCTCGTGCCGGGCGCGGCGGTCGGCGCGGGCCTGCGCGTACGACGCGAACCCTCCCCCGTGGACCCACACCCGTGCACCGCCCGGCGTGGGCTCGAGCGTCGCCACGTGCGTGGCGACCCGCGCGAGCAGCTCACGGTCGTGGCTGACGAACAGCACGGTGCGCCCGCTCGCCACGAGCCGGTCCTCCAGCCAGCGCTTGGTCGGCACGTCGAGCGCGTTGTCCGGCTCGTCGAGCACCAGCACCTCGTCCGACCCCCGCAGCAGCGCCTCCAGCACGAGGCGCTTCTGCTCCCCGCCCGACAGCGTCCGCACGTCGCGGTGCTGGGCACGGTCGAACGGCAGCGACAGCACGGCGTCGGTCACGCGGTCCCAGCCGGCCTCCGCCTCGTACCCGCCGACGTCGGCCCAGTCCGCCAGCGCCTGGGCGTAGCGCATCTGCGTCGGCTCGTCGTCGCGCTCCATCATCGCCAGCTCCGCGGCCGTCAGCTCGGCCGCGGCGGCTGCCACCGCCGCCGGCGCCAGCCCCGCCAGCAGGTCGCGGACGCTGCGGTCGTCGTCGATCCGGCCCACGTCCTGCCGCATGACGCCCAGGCCGCCGCTGCGCTGCACCGACCCGGTGTGCGCCGTGGCCTCCCCGGTGACGACGCGCAGCAGCGTGGACTTGCCGACGCCGTTGGGTCCGACCAGTGCCGTGCGGGAGCCCTCACCGACCCGGAAGGTCACGTCGTGCAGCAGACGCCGCCCGTCGGGGAGCGTCCAGCCGACACCACCGACGTCGAGATGACCCATGCGCGCCAGTCTCCCGGCCGGGCCGCCGCAGGAGGAAGCGCAATGTGCAGCGCACGGGCGCCGTCCTGTGGCGGGAGGTGTCCACCGGTGCTTGGGTCGTGGGCATGAGCGAGGACACCCCAGCCACCAGCACCGATCCGGCTCTCGGCTCCGAGGGCGACAGCAACCAGCTGCCCGGCGAGGACACGTTGGTCGAGCGCGGCGTCGACGACCCGCTGGACGAGGGCGTCGCACCGCCGGAGCGCCCCCGGCCCGCCTCCGCCCACTTCGGCGAGACCGCCTGGGAGGAGGCGCGCGGTGAGACCCTCGACCAGCGCGTCGCGCAGGAGGAGCCCGAGGTGTGGGAGGTCGACCCCACGCCCCCGGCGAACCGCGAGGAGCTGCGCGCCGGTCGCCTCGTGGAGGACGACGACGCGGTCGACGCCGGCGGCACCGACGGGTTCGCCGTCGACGCGGGCGTCTCCGGCGGCGCCGCCTCGGCGGAGGAGGCCGCGGTGCACGTGATCGAGGAGGACTACGTCGTCGACACGGTCGACGACGACCTCACCGACGAGGTGCGCTGACCCGACGTCTCAGCCGCAGCACCCCGACGGGGGACGCGCCCCGTCCACGTCGTCCGCTGCGCGCCGCGCACGCGTCTGCGCGGCGCGCAGCGCCAGCTCGTCGTCCGACGGGTACCCGACCTCCTCGAGCGTCAGCCCGTGCGGCGCGACCACGGTCGCGCCGCCCTCCCGGCGCCGGCCGTCGAGCAGCTCGCGGGGCCAGGTCACCGGGCGCCGCCCCTCCCCCACGGCGAGGCTCGCACCGACCAGCGCCCGCACCATCGAGTGGCAGAAGGCGTCGGCCTGGACGTCGGCCACCACCAGGCCGGCGTCCGGGCCCTCTGCCGGCCGCGACCACGCGAACCGCTCGAGCGTGCGGATGGTCGTGGCGTCGGGCCGCGGCTTGCAGTACGCCGCGAAGTCGTGCCGCCCGACCAGCGCCCGCGCGGCCGCGTCCATCGCCGGGACGTCCAGCGGGCGGCGGTGCCAGAGCACCCACCCGCGACGCAGCGGGTCCCGCAGGGCGTCCGCGTCGCACACGCGGTACGCGTAGCGGCGCCGCAGCGCCGAGAACCGCGCGTCGAACCCCGCGGGCGCCCGCGTCACCGCGTGCACCACGAGGTCGGCGGGCAGGACGCCCGCCAGACGGGTCGTCAGGGCGTCGACGTCCGGACGGTCCGACCGGCCGCGTGCGGCCTCCAGCGCCTGCGCCACGACGTCCACGTGCGCCACCTGGCCCCGGGCGTGCACGCCCGCGTCGGTGCGCCCCGCGACCGTGGCGCGCGGCGGCGGCTCCCCCCGCGGCCCGCTGCGCAGGACGGTCGCCAGGGCGTCCTCGAGCACCCCCTGCACCGTGCGGAGCCCGGGCTGACGCGCCCAGCCCGCGAACCCGGCACCGTCGTACGCCAGGTCCAGACGCAGCCGCACGGGGGGTTCGTCGACGCCGGTCACGGGCCCACCGTAACCGGCGGGCTACCGTGGCACGGTGACCAGGGGCCCCGAGCCGTACACGCTCGCCGTCGACTGCGGCGGCAGCGGCATCAAGGCGTCCGTGCTCGACGCCGCCGGCACCCTGCACGTGCCGGCCGTCCGCGTCCCGACGCCCTACCCGCTGCCCCCGGACCGCCTGGCCGACACCATCAGCGACATCGCGTCCGGGCTGCCGCACGCCCAGCGCGCGACCGTCGGGGTGCCCGGGATGATCCGGCACGGCGTCGTCGTGGCCACGCCGCACTACGTGACGCGCTCGGGCCCCCGGTCCGCCGTGCTGCCCGAGCTGCTCACGGCGTGGTCCGGCTGCGACGTCCAGGCGCTGCTCACGCAGCGGCTCGGCGTCCCCACGCTCGTGCTCAACGACGCGGAGGTGCACGGTGCCGGCGTCGTGTCCGGGACCGGGCTGGAGCTGGTGCTCACGCTCGGGACGGGCCTGGGGTCCGCCCTGTTCGACGGCGGACGCCTGGCACCGCACCTGGAGCTGTCGCACGCACCGGTCCGCTGGGGCACCACGTACGACGCGTACATCGGTGAGCACGAGCGCGCCCGCCTGGGGGACGCGCTGTGGTCACGCCGGGTCCGCAAGGTCGTCGAGGGGTTCCGGCCCGTCTTCCGGTGGGACCGCGTGTACCTCGGCGGCGGCAACGCCCGCCGCGTCACGGCCGCGACGCTGGACCGGCTCGGCGACGACCTCGTCGTCGTGCCGAACCAGGCCGGCATCGTCGGCGGCGTGCGCGCCTGGGACCTCGTCGGCCGGGACGACTGAGACCGCCTCCCGCGCCGCCAGGTCGTCCAGCACCTCGAGCAGGACCCGGGTGAACGCGACCGGGCGCACCAGGCTCACGAGGTGCGTCGCCCCGGGCACGACGACGAGGTGCCCCTCCCGGCACGCCGCGAGGTACCGCCGCTCGTCGCCGCGGAAGTGGTCGTACCGGCCGTTGACGAGCCACACGGGCGCCTCGACACGGGCGAGGTCCGCCAGCGGTGTCGCCTCCCGCATCGCACGCATCACGTCACCGACGACGTCGAGCGCGAAACCACCCGCCCCCACGTCGGCCGCGCTCGCCGGGGGCAGCGTGCGGTCCACGAGGGCCTGGTTGATCGCAGCGCCCCGGTCCGGCAGGCGCGCGAAGAAGCCGTCGGCGGCCGCACCCCACGCGCGCACCACCGCCGGGCGCGGCACGGTGCAGCAGGCCGCCGCGACCAGGCCCACGACCTGCTCGGGGTGCCGTGCCGCGTGGGCGATCGCCGTGTACCCACCGAGCGAGAGCCCGACGACGACGGCACGACCGCCCACGGCGCTCACCCCGTCCCGCACGGCCGCCACCGCCCCGTCGAGCGTGAACCGCTCCCCGAGCCGCTCCCCGTGGCCCGGGAGGTCCACCGCGACGACGACGTGCCCGGCGCGACGCAGCGCGTCCTGCTGCGCGCGCCACATGGTGCGGGACGCGCGCATGCCGTGCACGAGGACCACCGGGGGCGCGGGTGCCGCCATGCTGCGAGGCTACTGCGCGCCCGGGCCCGGCTCCCGCCGGACCACGAGGGCGTGACGCAGCAGGGCCCGGGCACCGTGAGGTGCCCGGGCCCTGCCGGTGGTGCGGGGTGCGTCAGGCCTTGTCGGCGTCGGCGGGTGCGTCCTCGACGGGCGCGTCCTCGACCGGTGCGTCCTCGACGGGCGCGTCCTCGACCGGCTTCTCGGCCTTCTTGGGCGCGGCCTTCTCGGTGGCCTTGGTGGCCTCCTTGACGACGGCCTGCTTGGGCGACAGCGGCTCGAGGACGAGCTCGATGACGGCCATGGGGGCGTTGTCGCCCTTGCGCGGGCCGATCTTGGTGATGCGCGTGTAGCCGCCCTGGCGGTCGGCCACGGCGGGCGCGATCTCCGTGAACAGCGTGTGCACGACGCTCTTGTCCCGCACGACGGTCAGCACGCGACGACGCGAGTGCAGGTCGCCGCGCTTGGCGAACGTGATGAGCCGCTCGGCGAGCGGGCGCAGCCGCTTGGCCTTCGTCTCGGTCGTGGTGATCCGCTTGTGCTCGAACAGGGCCGTCGCGAGGTTCGCGAGGATCAGCCGCTCGTGCGCCGGGCTACCACCGAGCCGGGGACCCTTGGTGGGCGTGGGCATGGTCTCTACTCCTTGAGTTCCAGGTGAGGGCGACGTCCCCGGGTCCGGCGCATCAGCGCGCGGGCCCGGGACCACTCACGTCAGTACTGCTCGTCCTCGACGAAGTCGGTCTCGTCGTCCCCGTAGTAGCCGCCGGCGGCCGAGGGGTCGAAGTCCAGCGGGCTGTCCTTGAGCGTCAGGCCCAGCTCGGCGAGCTTCTCCTTGACCTCGGTGATCGACTTCGCACCGAAGTTGCGGATGTCCAGCAGGTCCGCCTCGGACCGCGCCACGAGCTCACCCACGGAGTGGATGCCCTCACGCTTGAGGCAGTTGTACGACCGGATGGTCAGCTGCAGGTCCTCGATCGGCAGCGCCAGGTCGGCCGCGAGAGCGGCGTCGGTCGGCGACGGGCCGATCTCGATGCCCTCCGCCTCGACGTTGAGCTCGCGCGCCAGGCCGAACAGCTCGACCAGCGTGCGACCCGCCGACGCGAGCGCGTCGCGCGGGCTGATCGCCGGCTTGGTCTCGACGTCGACGATGAGCTTGTCGAAGTCGGTGCGCTGCTCGACACGGGTCGCCTCGACCTTGTAGGTCACCTTGAGCACCGGCGAGTAGATCGAGTCGACCGGGATGCGGCCGATCTCGGCGTCGAACGACTTGTTCTGGTTCGCCGACACGTAGCCGCGGCCGCGCTCGACGGTCAGCTCGATCTCGAGCTTGCCCTTCTCGTTCAGCGTGGCCAGGTGCAGGTCGGGGTTGTGGACCTCGACACCGGCCGGCGGCACGATGTCCGCCGCGGAGACCTCGCCCGCACCCTGCTTGCGCAGGTACATCACGACGGGCTCGTCGTTCTCCGAGGAGACGACGAGGTTCTTGATGTTGAGGATGATCTCGGTGACGTCCTCCTTGACACCCGGGATCGTCGAGAACTCGTGCAGCACACCGTCGATCCGGATGGACGTGACGGCGGCGCCCGGGATGGACGACAGGAGGGTCCGGCGCAGGGAGTTGCCGAGGGTGTAGCCGAAGCCGGGCTCGAGAGGCTCGATGGAGAACCGCGAGCGGTGCTCCGAGATGACCTCTTCGGTCAGGGTGGGGCGCTGTGCGATCAGCACGGTGTGATTCCTCTCCGCGAGCGTCCGCCATATGACGCTGTCGCAGGTACTGCATGCCTGGACGTGCCTCGGTCCGCAGGTCCGGGCGAGAGTGCGGGTGCGATCCGCCGCCTCACCTCGGTCGGCGCCCCGGCGGGGCGACGGCCGACGTGCGCGGCGGACACGCGAGGGCCGGGACAGGTGCCGCGAGGCACCGTCCCGGCCGTACGCGGGTCAGACGCGGCGACGCTTGGGCGGACGGCAGCCGTTGTGGGCCTGCGGCGTCACGTCCTGGATCGAGCCGACCTCGAGGCCGGTGGCCTGCAGGGACCGGATCGCCGTCTCGCGGCCCGAGCCCGGGCCCTTGACGAAGACGTCGACCTTGCGCATGCCGTGCTCCTGCGCACGACGCGCGGCGGCCTCGGCGGCGAGCTGCGCGGCGAACGGGGTCGACTTGCGCGAGCCCTTGAAGCCCACCTGGCCGGACGAGGCCCAGGCGATCACGGCACCCGAGGGGTCCGTGATGGAGACGATGGTGTTGTTGAACGTGCTCTTGATGTGCGCCTGGCCGTGGGAGACGTTCTTCTTCTCCTTGCGGCGCGGCTTGCGCACGGCGGTGCGGGACTTGGGAGGCATCTCTTCTTCTCTCGAGGTCTGCGGGTCGGTGGGCCGACGGGCGGGCGGTCAGCGGCTGGCGCGACCGGCCCGCGACGTCACTTGCGCCCGGCCTTCTTCTTGCCGGCGACGGTGCGCTTGGGGCCCTTGCGGGTACGCGCGTTGGTCTTGGTGCGCTGACCACGCACCGGGAGGCCGCGGCGGTGACGCAGACCCTCGTAGCTGCCGATCTCGACCTTGCGGCGGATGTCGGCGGCGATCTCGCGACGGAGGTCACCCTCGAGCTTGAAGCTCCCCTCGAGGTAGTCGCGGAGCGCGACCAGCTCGCTGTCGCCCAGGTCCTTGACCCGGACGTCGGGGCTGATGCCCGTGGCGGCCAGGGTCTGCTGCGCACGCGTGCGCCCGACCCCGAAGATGTAGGTGAGAGCGACCTCGACCCGCTTGTCGCGGGGGAGGTCGACACCGATGAGACGTGCCATGTGCCTGGTGGCTCCTGTACGGCGTTCGGAGGTCTGCCGCACCGTCCTCCCGCGAGTCTGCGGGCCCCAGCCTCCGAGCTGGGGGTTCACCGTGGTACCGGGCCCGGGGGCCGTCGTCACGGAGCGGCGGTGCGCTTGCTGGCCCGTGCGGGCCGGTGGTGCGTGCTGCTCAGCCCTGGCGCTGCTTGTGGCGCAGGTTCTCGCAGATCACCTGGACGCGACCGTGCCGGCGGATCACCTTGCACTTGTCGCAGATCTTCTTGACGCTCGGCTTGACCTTCATCGCGTTCGTTCCTCCGCCGCCGCGTCCCGAGCCACGTGGGCCCGACCGACGGCGTCTCGATGGTGGTGGTTACTTGTAGCGGTAGACGATGCGCCCGCGGGACAGGTCGTACGGGCTGAGCTCGACGACCACCCGGTCCTCGGGGAGGATGCGGATGTAGTGCTGCCGCATCTTTCCCGAGATGTGGGCCAGCACCTTGTGGCCGTTCGCGAGCTCCACGCGGAACATCGCGTTGGGGAGCGCCTCGATCACGCTGCCCTCGATCTCGATGACGCCGTCCTTCTTGGCCATGTCCTCCGCTAACTGTCGTGCTCGACGTGTCCTGCAGGTGGTCGTACCACCCCGCACCACCGGCCGGCAGACGTGCCGGACGCCGCCGGACCGTGACAGGTCCCGCGGACGAGCGAGGGGTGACTGGTCGCCGATGAACGGCGCACACAACCAACGAACGATCATACGGCATCCCGACGGTGGTCGGTACCGGCCCGCGCCCGGCTCGGGCCGCACCCCCGCGCGGAGCGCCTGCCGGCGCTCCGGCGGTCGACGCCGACGCCCCCGGCCGACGTCCCCCGGCCCGTGCGCGGACGTCGGGGGACACCGTCCACGCACGGGCGTCGCGGCATGGGACCGGCCCGCGTCGGCGACCGGACGACCTGCTCGTCGTCCGCTCCCCCACGGTGCCGCAGCCGGCGCCGGTACCGGCAGGGCCGTCGCGCAGGGCGCGACGCGGCGTCGCCGGGGGGCGGGCCCGCGCACGGGCCGGGTCACGGCGGTGTCAGAGCGCCGCGACCTCCACGCCGAGCGCCCGCAGCCGCTCGGCACCGCCGTCACGCGCGGTGAGCACGACGATGCCGTCCTCGAGCAGCGCGACCGTGTGCTCCCAGTGGGCGGCCCGCGAGCCGTCGTCGGTCACCACGGTCCAGTCGTCGCCCAGCACGTGGTTCGCCTCCGCGCCGCGCACGAGCATGGGCTCGACGGCGACGCACAGCCCGGGCCGGAGCCGCGCGCCGCGATCGCGGGTGCGGTAGTTCGGGACGTCGGGCGGCTGGTGCATCGCGGTCCCGATGCCGTGGCCGACGTAGTCCTCGACGATGCCGAACGGCTCGCCCCCCGTGCGGGCGGCGGCCGCCTCGACGACGTCCTCGACGGCCTCGCCGACCGCACCCAGCCGCTCCCCCGTCGCGAGGGCGGCGATGCCGGCCCACAGCGCGTCCTCGGTGGTGCTCACCAGCGCGAGGTCCGCGGGGTCGGCCGGGTCCAGCACGGCCGAGAACGCCGAGTCGCCGTGCCAGCCGTCGACGATCGCCCCGCAGTCCACGGAGACGACGTCACCGGGACGCAGCACCCGGGAGCCCGGGATGCCGTGGACGATCTCCTCGTTGACGGAGACGCACAGCGACGCCGGGTACCCGTGGTACCCGAGGAACGACGGCGTGGCACCGGCGGACCGGATGACGTCCTCCGCGACCGCGTCCAGCTCCGCCGTCGTCACGCCCGGGGCCAGCGCCGCCCGCACGGCGTCCAGCGCGTCCGCGACCACCAGGCCGGCACGCCGCATGACCGCGACCTGCTCCGGGGTCTTGTACTCGATGCGCTCGCGACCGAACACGACCGGGCCCTCAGGGCAGGACGGGGCTCAGCGCCGCGAGGAGCCGGGCCGTGACGTCGTCGACCTCGCCGAGGCCGTCCACCTGCACGAGCAGGCCGCGCGCCGCGTACACCTGCGAGATCGGGGCCGTCTGCTCGGCGTAGACCCCGAGCCGGTGACGGATGACGTCCTCGGTGTCGTCCGCCCGCCCCTCGATCTGCGCGCGGTTCGTCAGCCGCTCGATGACCACCTGCGGGTCCACCGTCAGCTCGATCGCGAGGTCGATCCCGCGGCCGGTCACGGCGAGGATCTCGTCCAGCGCCGCGACCTGGGCCACGTTGCGCGGGTACCCGTCCAGCAGGAACCCGTCGACCGCGTCGGCCTGCGCCAGACGGTCGCGCACCAGCTCGTTCGTCAGCTCGTCCGGGACGAGCGCACCGGACGCGGTGATGTCCTGCACCCGACGCCCGAGCTCGGTGCCGTTCTTGATGTTCGACCGGAAGATGTCGCCCGTCGAGATGGCCGGGACACCCAGCCGCTCCGCCAGACGGACGGCCTGCGTACCCTTCCCCGCTCCGGGGGGGCCGAGCAGGACGAGACGTGCACTCAACGCAAGAACCCTTCGTAGTGCCGCTGCTGCAGCTGGGACTCGATCTGCTTGACGGTCTCGAGGCCGACGCCGACCACGATGAGGATGGACGCGCCGCCGAACGGGATGTTGGAGCCGACCCCGAGCACGATGAACGCGATCATGGGGATCAGGGCGACCATGGCGAGGTAGAGCGAGCCCGGTGCCGTGATCCGCGTGATGACGTAGTCGAGGTACTCCGCGGTGGGGCGGCCGGCCCGGATGCCCGGGATGAAGCCGCCGTACTTCTTCATGTTGTCCGCGACCTCGTCCGGGTTGAACGTGATCGCCGTGTAGAAGTAGCAGAAGAAGATGATGAGGACGACGTAGAGCGCCATGTGCAGGGGCGCGCCCGGGTCCGCCAGGTTCACGCTGATCCACTGCACCCAGCCCGCGGTCGGGTCACCGAACTGCGCGATCAGCGTGGGCACCGCGAGCAGCGACGACGCGAAGATCACGGGGATGACGCCGGCCATGTTGATCTTGATCGGGATGTAGGTGCTCGACCCGCCGTACATGCGGCGGCCGACCATGCGCTTGGCGTACTGCACGGGCACCCGGCGCTGCGACTGCTCGACGAACACGACCAGGCCGATGACCAGCACGACGATCGCCAGGACGGCGATGAACTTGCCGACACCGCCGGCGCCGCCGGCGATCGACCACATGGCGCCGGGGAACGACGCGGCGATGGACGTGAAGATGAGCAGCGACATGCCGTTGCCGACACCGCGCTCGGTGATGAGCTCACCGAGCCACATGATGAGGCCGGTGCCCGCGGTCATGGTGATGACCATGATCAGCAGGGTGATCGGGCTGTCGTCCGGGATGACCTCGAGCGAGCAGCCCTGGAACAGGTTGCCGCTGCGCGCGAAGGTGATGATCGTCGTCGACTGCAGGACGGCGAGCCCGATGGTCAGGTACCGCGTGTACTGCGTCAGCTTCGCGGTGCCGGACTGCCCCTCCTTGTGGAGCTCCTCGAACTTGGGGATCACCACGCGCAGGAGCTGGATGATGATGCTCGCGGTGATGTACGGCATGATCCCGAGCGAGAAGACCGAGAGCTGCAGCAGCGCACCGCCGCTGAAGAGGTTCACCAGCCCCAGCAGGTCGCTCTCGGCGGTCTGCTCGATGCAGGCCTGCACGTTCGGGTAGCTCACCCCAGGGGTCGGCAGGAACGACCCGATGCGGAACAGCACCATCATGCCGATGGTGAAGAGCAGCTTGCGCCGCAGGTCGGGCGTCCTGAACGCCCGAACGAATGCACCTAGCACCTGTCGTCCTCCTGCTGTGTGGGCCGTCCTCAGACCCCGTCGCCGTCGAAGAGCGGGACGGACCGCCGGTAGAGACTACCCCGCAGACGGCGCGGCACCGCATCCTTCCTGGACGCGGTCCCGTCAGGAGGGCCCGCGGAGCCCCGACGCACCGTCCGGCCGGCGCCGACGACGCACCCCGGCGACCAGCAGCCCGCCGGTGCCGACGGCACCGAGCGCGATGAGCGCGGTGCGCGCCAGGTCCGCCCCGGTCATGGCCAGCGGGCCCGTGGTCGGGCCGGTCCCCGGACCGGGCACCGGGCCCGGGTCCGGGTCCGCGCCGGGCGTCGACCCGGGCAGGTCGCCGCCGATCTCCAGGTGCACCACGAACGACGCCTGGCGGGCGCCGACCGCGGCACGGTTGCCGCTGGTCGCCGCGAGCGGGAAGGCGTACCCGACCTCGATCACGGTGCTCTCGCCCACCGCGAGGGGCACCTGCGCGACCCGCGTGCGCCGCGCGGCCGCCAGGTCGCGGAACGAGGCCGCACCGGTGCCCGACGCCGTGGACCAGTCGAGCCGCAGGTCGTCGTAGAAGGGGTCGTCGACCGCGGCCGGCGCGATCTCGACCTGCTGGACCCAGGCGCGCAGGGTCCCCGCCGTGGCGCCGTCGTTGCGCACGCGCAGGGTCCGCACGGCACGGTCGCCCGGCACGGTCACGGGGACGCCGACGAAGGACTCGTCGGCGGTCACCACCGTCGACCCGTCCCACGCCAGGGAGACGGTGGGCGTCTGCCACCGGGTGTCCAGGGCCGTCGCTGCCGCGCCGGCCGCAGTGGCGGGTACCGCGGCGGCTGCAGCGGCAGGGCCGACGGCGGTCGGCGAGGCCGCCGCGGCACCGCCGGACGCGAGGACGGTGGCCAGCGCCAGGGCCGGGACCAGTGCGGCCCCGGCGGCGGTGCGCGCGCGTGTCACGGCTGCTCCCCGGGTCGGAACGTGCGGAAGGTGAACGTCAGGGTGTGCTCGGGCTCGTCGGCCGGGTCGACGTCCTCGACCACCGTCGCCGACCAGGTGTCGCTCCCGGTGACGGTGACGGGGTCGCCGACGCCGGGCACGGTGACGCTGCCCGTGGCCGTCACGGTGTCCTCGTGCGTGCCGGAGACGGGGGCCCACCGCGCCACCAGGCACCAGTACTCGGAGGTCGGCGCGACGGCGTCCGTGTAGGTCGCCTCCCACGGCGTCGACGTGCGGGCGGAGTCCCCGGTCACGGAGGTCGTGCACGCCTGCGCCGACGCCACCTGCGTGAGCGTCCACGTGGACCGGCCGAACAGCCCGCCGACGACGGACGGCTCGACCGTGTACGTCAGGCCGTGGTTGCCCTGCGCCAGCGAGTCGACCTGCACGGGGATCGCCACGGCGCCCGCGCTGTGCAGGGTCCGCGCCTCCTCGGGCCCGAACGTGTACGCCACGCCCGTGCTCCCGGACGTCGCGTAGGACACCTGGCCCGGCGCGCCGGCGCCGAAGACGGCGACACCGAGCGGGACGCGCGCGTCCACGTCGACGGCGTCGCGCCACAGCGCGGCGGTCCCGCCGACGCCGAGGCCCAGCAGCGCCGCGGCCAGGACGACCAGCGTCGTCGCACGGCGGCGCACGGGGGGACGGACATGGGTCGTCATGAGGTGAACCCCTCCCCGTCGCGCACCTGCGCGAGCTCGATCCGGATGCCGCCGAGCGCGGCCGCGGGTGCCTGGTCGACGGTCGGGACCGCGCCGCCGTCGGGCACCAGCAGCGGGACGTCGCCCGTCACGTGCGCCGTCACCACGACCTGCCACGACGCGTCGTCCCACGCGGCGACCTGCGCCGGGGTCAGGGTGTCGGGCGCGGACGGCACGACGACGGCGGCCCCCAGGGCCGTCGGCGCGGTCGCCCTCCCGTCGGGGTCCACCACCACGTACGTCGCCGTCAGGCCGGCCGGCGGGGTGAACCCCTCGGCCCACGCGACGGTCACCCGGGCGGCGAGGTTGTCACCCTCGAGCCGCGGCCGGAAGCCCTGCGTGACGACGAGCGTGTCCCCCGGCGTGGCCAGGTGACCGATCACGCCGTCCCGGACCGTGCCGGCACGCCGGTCGGCGGCGGCCACGTCCACGCTCGTCTCCTGCCAGGCCGCGTCACCGACGAGCTCGACGCCGATGTCACCGTTGCGGACGAGCCCGCCGGCTCCGGTGCCGTCACGCCCCCACAGGGCGTAGGTCGACCCGGCGGCCAGTGCTGCGACCACGACCCCCGTGATCGCGAGCCTCGTCGCGTCGCGGCGTCGGCTCATGGTGCACCTCCTGGGGTGGGGACGGGGGCTGCGTCGGTCCGGTCGCCCCGGGGGGCGCCGGACAGGTCGTCGCCTCGACGCCCGATCGGACCGGGCCCCGGGATCGGGGCCGGGGCCCTCTCAGGGCGCAGGAGCATGAGCACCGAGTAGGTGATCAGCGCGCCCGCGACGGCGACCACGAGAGTTCCTCGGTGTCCGCCGAGCCACAGCGACACGTGCCCCACGAACGGCACGTGGTAGACCGCGATGCCCTTGATCTGCTCGGGCAGCAGCGGGTCGTCGTCCGCGGTGTTGGCGTCACCACGGGTGACGAACGCGGTGCCGTCCGAGGTGAGGCTCTTGCCCACCACGCGGTGCGTGACCAGCGCGGGGTCGTCGGACACGGGCTGGAACGTCACGACGTCGCCGACCTCGACCTCGGCCGCGGCGTCCTCCACACCGCGCACGACGACCACGTCGCCGGGCTGGTACGTCGGCACCATCGAGCCAGTGAGCACGGTGAGGGCGGCGCCGCCCAGGAGCCGCGGGACCACCGCGAGCGCGACGACGGCGGCGAGCACCGCGAGCAGCGCGCACGTGGTCAGCGCGGACAGGGCGCGGGTGCGTCGGCTGTCGCGTCGGCAGGCCTTGCGGGTGCTCACGACGTCCTCCTCTCCGAGGGCAGGTGGGGCGGGCACGGGGGCCCGGTGGGGTGCGGGCGGGTTCGGGACCCGGCGGGGTGCGGGCGGGGCGGGGCGGGTGTGCTGCTCGGCTCCGTCGGGGACGCGTCGTGGTGGGGCGGGCGCCGACCCGCCCCACCACGTGCGGTCACGGCGCGGGCGTGGGCGTCGTGGCCGTGAAGTCCGTCCCCGAGCGCACCTGCTCCAGGGTGACCGCGAGGCCGCCGAGGGTGGTCGTCTCCTGCACGGACACCTGGTCGGGCGTCCCGTAGGCGAAGGTCGCGGTCACCACGACCGTGAGGTTCGCGGTGGCGTCGGCACCGGTCTTCACCTCGGTCCGGTCCACGACGACGGCGTCGGTGTCGGTCGGGCTGCCGGCGGCCCGCCCCTCGCGGGGTGCCCGGAAGCGGAGCGTGGTGTCCGCGCCCAGGGCGACGTCGCTCGCCAGGACCTTGCCGTCGGCGTCGCGGACGTCGTACGTGACGCTCATGCCCGTCGGCAGCGTCGCCGCGGGGTCCGCGGTGTCGACCTTCAGCTCGGCGACGAGGTTGTCACCCTCGAGCGCGACCTGGAACCCGTACGTGCCCTCGGCCACGTCGCCGGGGACCATCCGCCAGGTGTCGATGTCGATGGCGTGCGGGCCGTCGGCGCGGTCGTCCGATACGTCCTGCCAGGCGGGCGTGCCCACCGGCGCGACGTCCAGGTTGCCGTTCGTGATCACGCCGCCGGCGACCGAGGCGCTGTCGCTCCACAGCGCGAAGGTCGTGCCGCCGGCCAGGAGGGCGACGCCGGCTGCCCCGGCGATGACGCCCTTGGTCCTGTTCTTCATGGTTGCCTGCCTCTCTGGTCGACGCCCGGGACGGGCGGTGCAGCACCTCCCGGACGGGAGAATGCGGTTCGGGGGTTCGGGGGTTCGGGGGTTCGGGGGGTTCGGAGGACGAGGTGCCCGGGCTGCCCGGTCAGGGCCGCGGGACCACCTGGCGCCCGGCGGTGCACGTGACGTGGGCGCCCGCCGCCAGCTCGGCGACGGTCACGTCGGTGCCGCTGCCGTGCGCGCCGCAGTCGAGGTGGAGCGGTTCGTCGGTCACGAGCGGGTCCCCGTCGCGGGTCTCGGTCACCAGGTCGGCGACCGACACCTGCCGCACCGGCAGCGAACCGGTGTTCCGCACGACGTAGCTCCAGGTCACCGTGGTCCCGGGGGCGAGGGTCGCCCCGCTGGGCAGCGGCACGCCGTCGACGGCCGCGGTCTTCTCCACGCTCAGCCCGACGCCCGGCAGGTCGACGGCCGCGCACCGGCCCGCCAGCTGCGTGACGGACCCGTCCTCGCAGGTGACCGGGTCGTCGTCACCGGGGGGCACCGTCGTCGCGAGGGCGACGTTGCGGACCGCGGTGTCGGGGGCGTGGGGGATACTCGTGATCGTCAGCTCGTACGTGAGCGTCACCGTGGCACCGGCCGCGAGGGGCCCGGACCACGTGATCCGGTCGCCCTGGACCACGACCGTGCCGCTGGACGCCGTGACGGCGCCGACGGTCCCGTACGGCAGCGCAGCGCCCAGGTCGTCGACCACGTGCGCCGGCCGCTCGGCGGGGAACCCCACGTTCCCGGTGTTGGTGACCGTGACCGTGTACCGCACCGTCCCGGTCTCGGCGGTCACGTAGGGGACGTCCGCGGACTTCGTCAGCGCGAGCCGCGTCACCAGCAGCTGCACCGGCCAGTCCTCGGTCTCCCCGGCCAGCACGGGGCCGGTGCCGGAGCCGAGCTCCGCCGCCGCGGTCGAGGTGCGCAGCCGCAGGAACGACGCGCCGCCGACCGCGTCCGCGGGCACCGACGACCAGGTGAGGGTCACGGTGCCGCCGTCGGGCGAGGCGCCGGGGCACGGCACGACGTCGGACCGTTCGTCGTCGTCGAACCTCCCGTCGCCGTCCCAGTCGAGCCAGGCGGCCACGTGCGCGTCGCCCCCGCGGCAACGCGCCGTCGTCAGGGCGTACGAGGCCTGGACGACCGGCTCGACCTCGACCGTCGCCGGGGTGCCGCCCGCGCCGAACACGTCCTCGTCGGGGACGTCGGCGCTCGCGTCGGCACTGAACGGCACCGTCGTGTTCGCCCGGGTGTCGACGCCGAGGCCGGTGGGCGGGCCGCCCCGGGTCGCGACCGGGGTGGTCACCTGCCCGCAGCCGGACCCGCACACGGTCCCGGCCAGGCGGGTCGTCCCCCACCACAGCTCCCCGCCGCTCCACGTCGGCCGCACGAGCGCACCGGCCACGCCGTAGCTCTGCGGTGCGTCACCGTGGTCGACGCCGAGCACGTAGCCCACCGCTGCGGCGCTGTAGCCCTCGCCGAGCAGCTCGACCTCGAGCTGCTCGACGTCCTGGGCCAGCAGGACGGCCGTGGCGGACCCGTCCGCGCACTGCTCCGCCTCGTTGGAGAGCCGCGCCGACCAGTCCCGGCCCGACTGCGTGACGTCGACGGTCGCGGTGTGCGTCCGGTTCGCGCAGCGCCCCTGGTAGCGGTCGACGACGCGCCACGGGGAGCCCGTCGACGACTGCGCCGTCGCCCGGACGTGCTCGACCACCCACTCGCTCGCGGGGTTCTCACCCTGGCTGAGCGACTCGGCCTCGGCCAGCACCAGCCCGCCGAGCTCGACCGGGTCGCTGCCCAGGCGGCGGCCACCCGCGCGACCGCCCTGGTCGTAGCGCACGACCTCCGCCTCGCAGGACACCGTGAACCGGGTGAGGCCGAAGTCGGTCACCTGCCGGATCCCCGCGGGCGGCATGCCGGGGTAGAGCTGCCCGAGCCCGTCCGTCGACCGGCCGGTCGTCCCGTCCCCGTTCTGCCAGGTGTTCCCGCTGGGCGTGTACGCGGCCACGGGGCCGTCGCCCGACAGGTCGGACAGCGTGCAGGTGACCTCGAGCCACGTGTCGTCGCCCATCGCGTGCCAGTTGGTGACCGTGGTCCCGTCCGCGATCCGGCGACCCGCCTGCGCCCAGGAGATCCAGGCGATCTCCGGGGCCTTCGCGCTCGGGTGCGGCGCCCCCGTGGCGTACACCGGCGCGCCGGTCGTGCTGCCGACGAGCGGCTCGTCCGCCGCACCCGCCGGCAGCACGTCCGCCGCGGGCACGAGCGCCAGGGCCAACCCCAGGACCGCGGCGCCCGCGACGACGCGAGCAGGGCCGCGGGTGGGGGCTGCGGCTCGTGACCGGCGACCACCGACCGGATGCATGCCGTGCGTGCGCATGCCGTTCCTCCTGCTGCGTCCTCTCACCAGCCACCGGGAGGGAGCGGTCGTTGCTCCGTCCGGGTGGTGGACTCCAGTACGCACGCCCGACCGGGTGAACGTCCAGTACGTCAAACGGGGCAACGGCAGGACATGTCGGCGTTGTCCGGCGCCCCGTGACGGGATCGCCGATCGCTCACCCGGAGGCGGTCGGGACCTGCGTCCCACGGGACGCGCAGGTCGTCTCGTGGCGTACGTCACTCCGGGGTGGCGGTGCGGCCCGGGCACGCGGGAGCGCGCCGGACCGGCCGGCGCGGGGGGTACGGCGGCGGGTCGGGCGAACGCTCGTCCGTTCGCCGGCGAGTCCTACCGCGGCGCCGGCGACACCCCGCGCGGGTCCGCCTCCGAGGCGTCGCGACGCCGCCGGGCGGCACCCAGCAGCAGCGACCCGGTACCGATGCCGACCACCGCGAGCAGCGCGGCACGCACCGCCTCGAGGCCGGTGAGGGCGAGCGCCGCGGAGCGATCAGGGGATCGAGCTCGCTCACCGTGTCCGAGGGCCGCGTCCGACGAGACGCCCGGCCCCGTGCTGATGCCGTCTCCGCCCGCCTGGGGCACACCCGACCCGGACGAGCCTGGCTCGGTCGCACCGGGCACTCGCCCGTCGAGCCGCAGCAGGAACTCGTAGGTCGCTCGTCGGGGCGCCACGTTGGCCCGGTTGCCGGAGTCGGCCTCGAGCGGCAACGCCGTCACGAGGGTGACCTCGGTGCTCGCGCCGCGCGGCAGCGGGACGTCGACGACCGCGGTCCGGCCCGCTGCGGCCAGCTGGCGGAACGACGCGCTGCCGTCATCCGACGCCGTCCGCCAGGCGAGCGTCAGGTCGGAGTAGAAGTCCCCCTGCGGCACACCGGTCGCGTGATGGACGTCGCGGGCACCGGGGTCGAGCAGGTCGACCGCGTGGACCCATCCACGCAGCACCGCGTCCGTGGGACCGTCGTTCCTGACGGTGATGGTGCGCCCCTGCACGTCCCCCGGGACGACCACGGGGGTGCCGGAGAAGGACGTCGAGGTCGTCGAGTACGTCGACCCGTCCCAGGCCAGACTGACGGTCGGCCCTTGCCACGCTGTCGCGAGCGCGTCGTCCTGGGCCGCGGCCGCGCCGGGTCCTGCGCCGAGCACGAGCAGTGCCCCGATGGTGAGCGTGACCCCCGCCCTGCGTGCCCGGGTCACTCGCCCGCCCTGAAGGTCGTGAACGAGAAGGTCACGCGGTGCGTACCCTCGTTCGCGGGGACGAAGGTCTTGCGCACCTGGGCGCTCCAGCCGTCCTGGTCGCTGACCGTGCCAGCCGCTGCGCCGCTCGACGTCGTCACGCCGGCGGTGACGGACGCCTGGTTGTCGTACGTGCCCTTCATCGGCTGGAACGCGGCCGCGAGGCACCAGTACTCCGTCGTCAGGGCCGTGGTCGTGCTGTAGTCGGCCGTGACGGGGGCAGACCCCGTCGTCTCCTCGCCGACCACGCCGGCCCGGCAGTCGGCCATCCTCGGGACCTTGACGAGCCGGAGGACCGAGTCGGCGAAGACCCCACCGGGCGCGATCTGGCGTGACACCGTGTACCGCAGCCCTCGGTGGCCTTGCGCCAGCGCATCGACCTGGATCGGGATGAACACCGACCCGGTCGTGTAGAGCGTCTCCGCCGCGCCGGGTCCGAACCTGAACTCGACGGTGTCATCGGGTCCGGTGGCGTAGTCGGCGAGGGGCCCCGCCGGAGCGGGTGCCCCGGCACCGAAGACGACGACGCCGGCCGGCATGCTCGCGGTGACCTGCTCGACGTCGCGCCACAGGGCCAGCGTCCCGCCACCGGCGGCACCCACCAGGCCCGCCACGGCGACGGTCAGCACGAGCACCACCACGGTCGGTAGGCCGACCAGCCGTTCCCGCAGGCCGGTCACGGTGTCGTGAACCCGTCGCCGGCACGCACCTGCTGGAGGTCGAGCTGGAGCGCGCCGTTGACGGACGTGGCAGGCGGGGCTGCCAGAGCCGCCGGGGGGACGACGCGGTCGGAGCCACCCCACACCACGGTGGCAACGACCTCCCACTCCGACACGTCGCTGCCCAGCCGCGCCGGTGGCAGCGTCACGGGCGTCCCGAGCTGCGTCGGCCCGCTGACGACCTGCGAGCCGGACCTCACCACGTACGTGCCGGCGACACCCGCCGGGACGGACGTCGCGGGCAGCCACCGGACGCTGAGCTGCGCGCGCAGGTTGTCGCCCTCGAGAGTCGTCCGGAACCTCTGGGCGACGGTGAACGAGTCGCCGGGGACCGCGAGGTGGTCCGCCGCACCGCCCGCGCCGCTGTCGATCCGGTGGCCGGTCAGGCCCGGTGACGTCTCGGCCCAGTGCACGCCGCCGACGAGCTCGAGGTCGAGATCGCCGGAGCGCAGGACGCCGATCGAGGCCTCGGCGTCGGTCGACCACAGGGCATAGGTGGCACCCCCCGCGACCGACGCCACCAGGACGGCGGACAGCGCGACCGCGGCGATGCGGCGGCCCCTCACGAGACGACCTGCACGCTCGACGCGCGCTGCTCGGCGGAGTCGGCCGCAGGGGTCCGGGCGGTTTCCGCGCGGCTCTCCGGGGTCTCCTCGCCGGGTCCGGCTGCGGCACGGGCGGCGCTGCGGGCGCGGTCGGGGGTCAGCACCATCCACGCCCCGTACACGAGCAGCGCGACGGCGGCACCCATGACGACGGCGGAGCGGTGCTGGCCGACCGCCAGCGTCACGTGCCCCACGTAGGGGACGCGGTAGACGACCTCGGCCTTGATCTGCTTGGCCTGCAAGGGCTCGTCGTCGGCACCGTTGGCGTCGCCGCGGGTGACCCAGCGCGGGCCGTCGGACGTCGACCGCACCTCGACGACACGGTGCGTCACGAGCGTGGGGTCGTCCGGCAACGGCTGGAAGGAGACGACATCACCGGTCCGCACCTCGGCGGCGGCGTCCTTGACACCGCGGACCACCACGACGTCGCCGGGGTTGTACGTCGGAACCATCGAACCGGTGAGGACGGTCAGCGCGGCACCGTCGAGCATGCGCGGGACGACCACGAGGGCGACGGCCAGTGCGAGTGACGCCAGGAGCGCGGCCGTGGTGAGACTGGAGAGGACTCCGGCGAGCCGGCTGTCACGAGTCGTGGACAACTGCGTCATGGCGTCCTCCTGTCCGTGCGGACCGATGTCGGGGAGCGTTGGAGACCCGGGCGGCGGGGCGGAGCGCGCCGCACGCCGCCCGGGTGGCCAGTCAGAAGCCCGCAACCTCTGCGGAGCCGCGGACCTGCGTGAGGCTGACGCCCACCTGGCCCAGGGTGAAGACGTCCGCCTGCACGTTCTCCCGCCGGTCTGCGGCGAAGTCGACGGTCACCACCACGTGCACGTCCGCGATGGCGGCGCCGCCCGGTCCGGTCGCGCCGTCCACCACGACGTTGCTCGCGTTCTTCAGGCTCGGGCCGGCGTCCCCGCCGACGAACGTCAGCTTGCCCCCGACCACCTTGCTGGTGATCTCGGCCGCGTCCTTGTCGTACACCTTGTACGACGCGGTCGCGCCGTTGGCGGCGAGGCTCGGGAAGTTCGACAGGTCCAGCTTGGCGGCCAGGTTGTCGCCCTCGA
Source organism: Cellulomonas sp. KH9 (assembly GCF_900114185.1). Taxonomy (GTDB): domain Bacteria; phylum Actinomycetota; class Actinomycetes; order Actinomycetales; family Cellulomonadaceae; genus Cellulomonas. The sequence continues at coordinate 1,129,182 of NZ_FOSE01000001.1, read as the reverse complement.
GCTTGACGTCGAACGAGTACGTGGCCTCGGCACGGTCGCCGGGAACGATCTTCCACTGCGTCAGGTCGACCGTGTGGGCGGGCAGATTGGTCACCGGCGTCACGGCGCCGCCGTCGGTCCGGTCGGCGGAGACGTCGTACCACGTCGGGGCGCCGACGGGCTCGATGTCGAGGTTGCCGGAGGTGATCACTCCACCGTTCTGCGTCGCGGAGTCGCTCCACGTCGCGAACGTCGCGCCGCCCGCGAGGAGTGCGATACCGGCGGTCCCGGCGATGATGCCCTTGGTCTTCTTGTTCATGGTCGTGCCCTTCTGGTCGGTCCGCCCGGAGGCGAGAGCTGGGACGTCCGGGCGGAGGCCCCGAGGTGTGGAACAGTCGGTGGAGACGGCGGTGGTCGCGTGGATCGAGGGGGTCACAGCACCCCCGACGACTGGCAGTGGACCTCCTGGTCAGGAGCCAAGGACGCGATGCTCACGGTGGTCGGGCCCTTCACCACGGCGACCCCGGGACAGGTGATCTCGGCCCAGCTCTCCGTCCCGGTGCCACCCCGCGGGGTCGTCGTGACCCGGTCGCCCAGGACGATGTCCCTGAGGGGCGTCTGGCCTGTGTTGCGTACCGTGTATCGCCAGACCAGCGCCGTCCCGGCCTGCCGCTGCTGCGCCGCGGCCAGCGGGCTGGTGAACCCGGTGTCGGTCGCGCGGTACGCGCGTTTGACCAGGTCGACCGACGCCCGCAGGTTCACCACGGTGCACGTGTGGCTGCGCCCACGCTCGAGGGTCAGCCGGTACGGGTTCACCGTTACCGTGGACGAGGGAGTCGTCTGGTCGTTGCGCCGGCAGCTCACCCGGTCGAACACGAATCCCGCCTGGACGGTCTCGGTGACCTGCACGACCCGCGTCGGGTCGGGCACCGGGATCGTCGCGACGGCGGAGCCGTCGGTGCCGGTGACGAGGGGTGAGCCCAGCGCGTCGACCGAGAACGACCAGCCACCGGTCGGGACGGCTGCGGTCCCGCTGGGGATCGTCGTGCTGATGAGCGTCAGCGTGGTCGGCGCGACGTAGCTGCCGAGGAAGGTGCACGTGATGGGGACGGCGGCGCTTCGCGCGGCTTCGGGCACGTTCGCCAGCACGAGGCGGCGCGCGGCCAGGTCGACGGTCGCACCCGATGCCAGACCGGTGCCCTCACCGTCGACGCAGGTGATCGCCGTCAGCTCCCACCCGGCGCCTGCCACGCCGTCGGTCAGCGTGAGCGTCTCCCCCGTCGCGCGGAACTCACGGGCCGCGAGGGCCACACTGCTGCCCGGTCCCGTGATCGCGGTCGGGGTGAGCGTGAAGGCCGGGGCCTTCCACGGGGAGCCCGCGAGTGTGGAGTCCGAGGTGAAGGTGCTGGCGGGGATCACCGCGGGAGCATCGCCCACGGCCGCGACCTGCTTGACCACCGTCACCGGGCGGATCTGGTCGAGGCGGGCCCACAGGCACGCGACGGTGGTCGTCGCCTCGACCGTGGAGATCGTGCTGGAGAGCGTGCCGGTCGGACTCTGGGCGCACTGCGCGTTCCCGGTCCCGGCCGACGTGAAGCCCTGGACGCTCAGTCGGTAGGACATCCCGTCGAGGGTGACCGTCTCGGCACGGATGAGGTTGCTGAACGTCACGGTCCCGGCAGGCTCGTCGAGGACGTACTCCGTCGAGAACCGGTTCCCGCCGACGCCGAGGCCCAGCGCACCCCTGAACGACGTGGCGGCCGTCTGGACGCGACTGTTCTGGTGGCTGAACGTGCCGAGCAGGAACGAGCTGCCGGCCGGGACGCTCGCAGTGGCCCCCGGGGTCAGGCTGATGACGCTCTGCCCGGGCGCCCGCTCCTGGTACCGGATGATCCCGGACCAGAACTCCCTCGCACCGTATCCGACCGCATCGAGGGTGGCCGGGCAGGGCGACGCCGCGTCACTCTCCCAGGTGGACCATCCGAAGACGTACCAGAACCGCGTCTCCCGCATCGGGCGCCCGTGAGCAGCACGCACCTGACCGTTCGACCATGTACCCGAGGCCGGGTCGAACTTCACGCAGTTGCTGGTCGTGTCGCCGGTCCCGCTGGCTCCGGTGTGGTTGGTGAGGCTGGCCTCGATGACGCCGACCGGTGCGGCAGCGGCCGGGGCCGCGGTGGCCACTCCCACGACCGGCGCAACACCCAGGCCCAGGACGAGCGCGAGCACAGCACCGAGGGAAGCTCGACGCGTGCCCCTCCGCGGCCCGTGGCCCACCACTGCGCGCATGTCCCGTGATCCCCTGTCATCCGATCGGCCGCGGTGCCCTCCGCTCCTCGTGAGCGGGGCTCCCGGACGGCCGTCCAGGACTCCAGTAGGTCATCCGTCCAGGAGGGCGTCCACCGCGGGGAACCGCCGCAGAGCGGACGCGTCGGACCTACTCCCCCACAACGACGGGTGCTAGTTCCCAGCCTCCGACACCTTTCACCCTGCCCTTCGAAAGTTGAAAACGCTTGCCGCGCGCACCCGGCCGACCCGTGCTAAGTCGTAGGCCTCCTGACCGCAGTGTTGAGCCGATCGCACGCTCCCGACCCGTCCGAAACCTTTCGAGAATAGTCACACCCGACGATGTCGCGGTCACTCCCGGGTACGACGAAGCGGGCGGCCCCGGGATCTCTCCCGGGACCGCCCGCTTCGGGTGGTCCAGCCGTGCGGACGTCAGGCGGGGCGTCAGCCCTGCGCGACGCTCCCGCCGGCGGCCTCGATCTTCTCCTTGGCGGAGGCGGAGCACTTGTCCACGTCCACCGCGACCTTGACGGTCAGCTCGCCGTCACCCAGCACCTTGACGGGCTGGCCCTTGCGGACCGCGCCCTTGGCGACCAGGGACTCGACCGTCACGTCGCCGCCGTCGGGGTACAGCGCCGAGATCTTGTCCAGGTTGACGACCTGGTACTCGACGCGGAACGGGTTCTTGAAGCCGCGGAGCTTGGGCAGCCGCATGTGCAGCGGCATCTGCCCACCCTCGAAGCGGTCCGGCACCTGGTACCGGGCCTTGGTGCCCTTGGTACCGCGGCCGGCCGTCTTGCCCTTGGACGCCTCACCACGACCCACACGGGTCTTGGCGGTCTTGGCGCCCGGGGCCGGACGCAGGTGGTGCACCTTGAGGGTGCCACCGGCGCCGGGCTGGGCAGCGGCCTCGGCGGCAGCCTTGGCGGCAGCCGTCGGGGCCTTCTTCTTCGCGGGGGCCTTCTCGGCCTTCGCGGAGGACTCGGCCGTGGCGGAGTCGTCCTTGGCGGCCGCAGCCGTCTTGGTCGACTTCTTCTCCGCAGCCGGAGCGGACTCCGTCTTCGCGGCGGCCTTCTTCGCCGGAGCCTTCTTGGCGGCCTTGGGCGCCTCGGTGGTCTCCGTCGTCTTCTCGTCGGCCTTCTTGTCGTCGGCCATGGTCACTCGACCTCCTCGACCGCGACGAGGTGCGTCACCGTCTTGACCATGCCGCGGATCTCAGGGCGGTCCTCCTTGACGACGACGTCGCCGATCCGCTTCAGGCCCAGGGTGCGCAGCGTGTCGCGCTGGTTCTGCTTTCCGCCGATGGCGGACCGGGTCTGGGTCACCTTCAGACGCGCCATCACGCACCTGCCTTCGCGGCCACAGCAGCGGCACGGCCCTCGGCCTGCGCCCGCAGCAGCGAGTGCGGCGCGACGTGGTCGAGCGGCAGCCCACGACGGGCGGCCACGGCCTCGGGCTCCTCGAGGGAGCGCAGGGCCTCGACCGTGGCGTGCACGATGTTGATCGCGTTGGACGACCCGAGCGACTTGCTGAGCACGTCGTGGATGCCGGCGCACTCGAGCACCGCACGCACCGGACCACCGGCGATCACACCGGTACCCGGCGACGCGGGACGCAGGAACACGACACCGGCGGCCTTCTCACCCTGGACGGGGTGAGGGATGGTGCCCTGGATGCGGGGGACGCGGAAGAAGTTCTTCTTCGCCTCCTCGACACCCTTGGCGATCGCCGCGGGCACCTCCTTGGCCTTGCCGTAGCCGACACCGACCGTGCCGTCACCGTCGCCCACCACGACGAGCGCGGTGAAGCTGAACCGGCGGCCGCCCTTGACGACCTTGGCGACACGGTTGATGGTCACGACGCGCTCGACGAACGCGCTCTTCTCGGCGGCGTCACCGCGCCGCCCGCCGTCACGACGGCCGCCGTCCCGGCGGTCGCCGCCGGTGCCACCGGCACCGGTGTTGCTGCGCTGAGGAGCAGCCATCAGAAAGTCCTCTTCTTCGATGCGGAGTTCGTCGTCACAGGTTCAGACCACCCTCGCGGGCGCCGTCAGCAACTGCGGCCACGCGACCGTGGTACTTGTTGCCGCCGCGGTCGAACACGACCGCCTCGACGCCGACGGCCTTGGCACGGGCGGCGATGAGCTCGCCGACCTTCTTGGCCTTGGCGGTCTTGTCGCCGTCGTTCGCGCGGAGGTCGGCCTCGAGCGTCGACGCGGACGCGACGGTCTTGCCGATCGCGTCGTCGACGACCTGGGCCGTGATGTGCCGCGCGGAGCGCGTCACGACGAGACGGGGACGAGCGGCCGTACCGACGACCTTCTTGCGAAGGCGCAGGTGGCGGCGACGACGGGCGATGGACGTGCCCTTGCCCTTGATGCCGATAGCCATGGCTTACTTCCCAGCCTTTCCGACCTTGCGGCGCACGTTCTCGCCCGCGTACCGCACACCCTTGCCCTTGTACGGCTCGGGCTTGCGGATCTTGCGGATGTTCGCGGCGACCTCGCCCACCTGCTGCTTGTCGATGCCCTGCACCGAGAACTTGGTCGGCGCCTCGACGACGAACGTGATGCCCGCCGGCGGCTCGACGACGACCGGGTGGCTGAAGCCGAGCGCGAACTCGAGGTTGTCGCCCTTCGCCGTCACGCGGTAACCGGTGCCGACGATCTCGAGCTTCTTGATGTAGCCCTCCGTGACACCGGTGACCAGGTTGGCCAGCAGCGTGCGGGTCAGGCCGTGCAGCGAGCGCGAAAGGCGCTCGTCGTCGGGACGCGTCACCACGAGGGCTCCCGCGTCGTCGCGGTCCACCACCAGGGGGGCGGCGACCGTGTGGCTGAGCGTGCCCTTCGGGCCCTTGACCGTCACGAGGCGGTCGTCGATGGTGACATCGACGCCTGCCGGCACCGGGACGGGGATCCTGCCGATTCGAGACATGGCTGTTCTCCTCTCCGTCTCGGACTTACCAGACGTAGGCGAGGACTTCCCCACCCACGCCCTTCTTGGCGGCCTGCTTGTCGGTCAGCAGCCCCGAGGACGTGGACAGAATTGCCACACCCAGGCCGCCGAGCACCTTCGGCAGGTTGGTCGACTTGGCGTACACGCGCAGGCCCGGCTTGGACACGCGCTTGACACCGGCGAGCGCACGCTCGCGGTTGGGGCCGTACTTCAGCGTGATCGTGAGGTTCTTGCCCACGGGCGCGTCCTCGACGGTCCAGCCGGAGATGTAACCCTCGGCCTGCAGGATCTCGGCGATGTGGCTCTTGAGCTTCGAGAACGGGATCGTCACCGTGTCGTGGTGCGCCGAGTTCGCGTTGCGCAGACGCGTCAGGAAGTCTGCGATCGGGTCGGTCATGGTCATCGGGCGTCAGCCCTTTCTCGCCGGGGTATCCGCGGCCCTGGGACAGGGCCGCGGACCTACCGACGTCAGGAGGGTGTTACCAGCTGCTCTTGGTCACGCCGGGGAGCTCGCCACGGTGGGCCATCTCCCGCACGCAGATCCGGCACAGGCCGAACTTGCGGTACACCGAGTGCGGGCGACCGCACTTCTGGCACCGCGTGTACCCGCGGACCGCGAACTTCGGCTTCGCGGCCGCCTTGTTGATGAGGGCGGTCTTCGCCATGTCAGTTCTCCTTGAACGGGAAGCCGAGGAGCTTGAGGAGCGCGCGGCCCTCGTCGTCCGTGGTCGCGGTGGTCACGATCGTGATGTCCATGCCGCGCACACGGTCGATCTTGTCCTGGTCGATCTCGTGGAACACGGACTGCTCCACGAGGCCGAACGTGTAGTTCCCGTGCCCGTCGAACTGCTGCGGCGACAGGCCGCGGAAGTCGCGGATGCGCGGCAGCGCGGTCGACAGCAGGCGGTCGAGGAACTCCCAGGCACGGTCGCCGCGCAGCGTGACGTGCGCGCCGATCGGCATGCCCTCACGCAGCTTGAACTGCGCGATGGACTTGCGCGCCTTGGTGACCTGCGGCTTCTGGCCCGTGATCTGGGTCAGGTCGCGGATCGCGCCCTCGATGAGCTTGGAGTCCTTCGCGGCCTCACCGACGCCCATGTTGACGACGACCTTGACCAGCCGCGCGACCTGGTTGATGTTCTCGTGGCCGAACTGCTCGAACAGCGCCGAACGGATCTCGTCGTTGTAGCGCGTCTTGAGGCGCGGCAGGGCCGGGGCCTCGATGGTGGTCTCGGTCATCAGATGTCCTTACCGGAGCGCTTGGCGACGCGGACACGCACGGTGCGCGTGCGTCCGTCGCGCTCGACCTGCTCGGTGCGGTAGCCGACCCGGGTGCCCTTCTTGGTCTCCGGGTCCACCAGCATCACGTTGCTGATGTGGATGGGGGCCTCGATCGTCTCGATGCCACCGGTGCGGGTGCCGCGCGAGGTCTGGCCGGCCTTCGTGTGCTTCTGCACACGCTGGACGCCCTCGACGACGACGCGCTGCGTCTCGGGGAGGACCTCGAGGACGCGCCCCTGCTGGCCCTTGTCGCGGCCCGAGATGACGACGACGAGGTCGCCCTTCTTGATCTTGGCCATGGTCAGATCACCTCCGGAGCGAGCGAGATGATCTTCATGAACTTCTTGTCACGCAGCTCACGGCCCACGGGGCCGAAGATGCGCGTGCCACGAGGCTCACCGTCGTTCTTGAGGATCACGGCCGCGTTCTCGTCGAACTTGATGTAAGAGCCGTCGGGACGCCGACGCTCCTTGCGGGTACGGACGATGACGGCCTTGACGACGTCGCCCTTCTTGACGTTGCCACCGGGGATCGCATCCTTCACGGTGGCGACGATGACGTCGCCGATACCGGCGTAGCGACGGCCGGAGCCGCCGAGCACACGGATGCAGAGGATCTCCTTGGCACCCGTGTTGTCGGCGACACGCAGTCGCGACTCCTGCTGGATCATCTAGCTACTCCTGTCGTCTGGCGGGTTCTCGCTCACGCGATGGCGGCGAGCCTGGCCATCCGGATGGTTGCCGTGGTGCACACGCCGCGGGCGGGAGACCCGCCCGCGTCGTGGGCAACTGTCGTGGTGCTGTGCTGCTCGTGGCCTCGCGGCCGCGGCAGGGTTACTTGGCCTTCTCGACGACGTCGAGGAGCCGCCACCGCTTGGTGGCGGACAGCGGCCGGGTCTCCATGATCTCGACCAGGTCGCCGACGCCGGCGGCGTTCAGCTCGTCGTGGACCTTCACCTTGCTGGTGCGGCGGATGACCTTGCCGTACAGCGGGTGCTTGACGCGGTCCTCGACCTCGACGACGACGGTCTTGTCCATCTTGTCGGACACGACGTAGCCGCGGCGCGTCTTGCGGTACGCGCGGTGGTCCGCCGTGGCCGTGGTGTGCTCGTGCTTCGTGGTCATTGCTGCCTCACTCCGCGCTCGGGGCGGTACGGATGCCGAGCTCGCGCTCGCGCAGGATCGTGTAGATGCGCGCGATGTCGCGACGGACGGCCTTGAGACGCCCGTGGCTCTCGAGCTGACCGGTCGCGGACTGGAAGCGGAGGTTGAACAGCTCCTCCTTGGCCTTCTTCAGCTCGGCGACCAGCTTCTCGTCGTCGAAGGTGTCCAGCTCGCTGGGAGCCAGCTCCTTGGTTCCGATAGCCATCAGTTACCACCCTCGCGCACGATGAAACGTGTCTTCATCGGGAGCTTGTGCTGCGCGCGGCGCATGGCCTCACGCGCGAGCGGCTCCGGGACGCCGGCGAGCTCGAACATCACTCGACCCGGCTTGACGTTGGAGATCCACCACTCCGGCGAGCCCTTGCCGGAACCCATGCGGGTCTCGGCGGGCTTCTTGGTGAGGGGACGGTCCGGGTAGATGTTGATCCAGACCTTCCCACCACGCTTGATGTGGCGGGTCATCGCGATACGTGCAGCCTCGATCTGCCGGTTCGTGACGTAGGCGGGCTCGAGAGCCTGGATGCCGTACTCACCGAACGAGATCGTGGTGCCACCCGTGGCAGCGCCGGAGCGCTTCGGGTGGTGCTGCTTGCGGTGCTTCAGCCTGCGCGGGATCAGCACGGCTCAGGCCTCCGTTCCGGACTCGGTGGGCGCAGCCTGCTCCGCGGGCGCCTGCTCGGCGGCCGGGGCGGCAGGAGCGTCCTGACGCTCGGGACGACGACCGCCACCGCGGGGACCACGGTCACCACGGTCGCCGCGCGGGCCGCCACGCGAGGGACGCGGAGCCTGCGAAGCCTGCTCGCGGGCCCACTCCTTCTCCGTGACGTCACCCTTGTAGACCCAGACCTTGACGCCGATGCGCCCGAAGGTCGTGCGGGCCTCGAAGAAGCCGTAGTCGATGTTCGCGCGCAGCGTGTGCAGCGGCACACGACCCTCGCGGTAGAACTCCGTACGGCTCATCTCCGCGCCGCCGAGGCGACCGGAGACCTGCACGCGGATGCCCTTGGCACCCGCACGCTGGGCCGACTGGATGCCCTTGCGCATGGCGCGGCGGAACGAGACGCGGCTCGCCAGCTGCTCGGCGATGCCCTGGGCGACCAGCTGAGCCTCGATCTCGGCGTTCTTGACCTCGAGGATGTTCAGCTGGACCTGCTTGCCCGTGAGCTTCTCGAGCTCGCCACGGATGCGGTCGGCCTCCGCACCACGACGCCCGATGACGATGCCCGGGCGGGCGGTGTGGATGTCGACGCGCACACGGTCACGGGTGCGCTCGATCTCGACCTTGGCGATACCGGCGCGCTCGAGACCCGTGCTCATGAGCTTGCGGATCTGCACGTCCTCGCGCACGTAGTCGCGGTACCGCTGGCCCGGCTTCGTCGAGTCCGCGAACCACCGCGACCGGTGGTCGGTCGTGATGCCGAGGCGGTACCCGAGCGGGTTGACCTTCTGTCCCACTAGCGGGTCCCTCCCTTGGTGGACGTCGCCTTCTCGCGCTGCGAGACGACGACCGTGATGTGGCTCGTGCGCTTGTTGATCCGGCCGGCGCGACCCTGCGCGCGCGGACGGAAACGCTTGAGCGTCGGGCCCTCGTCGACGAAGACCTCCGAGATGAAGAGGTCTGCCTCGTCGAGCCGCTCGCTGTTCCGCTTGGCCCCCTCGACCGCATTCGCGACCGCGGACTGCACCGTCTTGAGGACGGGCTCTGCCGCGGCCTGCGGCGCGAACTTCAGCACCGCCACGGCCTCGGCCGCCTGCTTGCCACGGATGAGGTCCACGACGCGGCGGGCCTTCTGGGGCGTGACGCGGACGAACCGCGCCTTCGCCTTGGCTTCCATCGCTGTCCTGCTCTCTTGTCTCTGCCGTCAGGGCGTCACCAGGCTGACCCGGGGGTCAGCGGCGACGACCCTTCCGGTCGTCCTTCTCGTGGCCGCGGAACGTCCGCGTGGGGGCGAACTCGCCGAGCTTGTGCCCGACCATCGACTCCGTCACGAACACCGGGGTGTGCTTGCGGCCGTCGTGCACCGCGAAAGTGTGGCCGAGGAAGTCCGGCGTGATCATCGAACGACGAGACCACGTCTTGATGACGTTCTTCGTGCCGGCCTCGTTCTGAGCGTCGACCTTCTTCTGGAGGTGGCCGTCGACGAACGGGCCCTTCTTGAGGCTGCGAGGCATTCTCTCGGGCTCCTATCAGCGCTTCTTGCCGGTGCGCCGACGGCGCACGATGAGCTTGTCGCTCGGCTTGTTCGGACGACGGGTGCGGCCCTCGGGCTGACCCCACGGGCTCACCGGGTGGCGGCCACCGGAGGTCTTGCCCTCACCACCACCGTGCGGGTGGTCGATCGGGTTCATGGCGACACCACGGACGGTCGGGCGCTTGCCCTTCCAGCGCATGCGGCCGGCCTTGCCCCAGTTGATGTTCGACTGCTCGGCGTTGCCCACCTCGCCGACCGTGGCGCGGCAGCGCAGGTCGACGTTGCGGATCTCACCGGACGGCATGCGCAGCTGCGCGTACGGGCCGTCCTTGGCGACGAGCTGCACGGACGCACCAGCCGAACGGGCGATCTTCGCGCCGCCACCGGGCTTGAGCTCGATGGCGTGGATGACCGTACCGGTCGGGATGTTGCGCAGCGGCAGGTTGTTGCCGGGCTTGATGTCGGCACCCGCGCCGGCCTCGAGCATGTCACCCTGCGACACCTTGTTGGGGGCGAGGATGTACCGCTTCTCGCCGTCCGCGTAGTGCAGCAGCGCGATGCGCGCGGTGCGGTTCGGGTCGTACTCGATGTGCGCGACCTTGGCCGGCACGCCGTCCTTGTCGTGACGACGGAAGTCGATCACGCGGTAGGCACGCTTGTGACCGCCACCCTGGTGGCGCGTCGTGACGCGACCCGTCGAGTTGCGCCCACCCGTCTTGTGCAGCGGGCGGACGAGCGACTTCTCGGGCTGCGAGCGCGTGATCTCGACGAAGTCGGCAACGCTCGAGCCACGGCGGCCAGGCGTCGTCGGCTTGTACTTACGGATTCCCATGGGAGTTCGTCCTCTATCGCTCTCGGTCAGCCGACCGGTCCGCCGAAGATGTCGATCGAGCCCTCGCGGAGGGTGACGATCGCACGCTTCGTGTTCTTGCGGCGGCCGATGCCGAAGCGGGTCCGGCGGGCCTTGCCCTGACGGTTCGCGGTGTTGACCGACTCGACCTTGACGCCGAAGACCTGCTCGACGGCGATCTTGATCTCGGTCTTGTTGGCACGCGGGTCGACGAGGAAGGTGTACTTCCCCTCGTCCAGCAGGCCGTAGCTCTTCTCCGAGACGACCGGCGCGATCAGGATGTCGCGCGGGTCCTTGCCGGCGGCGGTCACTTCGTCTCCTCGTTGGCCTCGGCCTCGGTCGCCACGGCCTTCGCGCCCTTGACCGGGCCCGCGAGGAACGCGTCGAGCGCACCCTGCGTGAAGACCACGTCGTCCGAGATGAGGACGTCGTAGGTGTTGAGCTGGTCGGCGACGAGCAGGTGGACCCGCTCGACGTTCCGCAGCGACTTCCAGGTGATCTCGTCCTGGCGCTCGACGACCACGAGCACGTTCTTGCGACCGGAGAGGTTGTCGAGGACCGCGAGAGCGGACTTGGTCGACGGGACCTCGCCCGGGGCGAAGCCCGTGACGACGTGGACGCGGCCGGCACGCGCGCGGTCCGAGAGAGCACCGCGGAGCGCCGCGGCCTTCATCTTCTTCGGGGTCCGCTGCGAGTAGTCGCGAGGGGTCGGGCCGTGGACGACGCCACCGCCCGCGAACTGCGGCGCACGGGTCGAGCCCTGACGGGCGCGGCCGGTGCCCTTCTGCTTGTACGGCTTCTTGCCACCACCGCGGACCTCGCCGCGGCTCTTGGTGTCGTGGGTGCCCTGGCGCGCGGCAGCGAGCTGGGCGACGACGACCTGGTGGATCAGCGGGACGTTCGTCGTGACGTCGAAGACGTCACCGGGCAGGTCGGCCGTACCGGCCTTCTTGCCCTTCTCGTCGAGGACGTCGACGGTCAGCGTGTCGCTCATCGAGGTCACGCACCCTTCGCAGCGGAACGCACGACCACGACGCCGCCCTTGGGGCCGGGAACCGCGCCCTTGACGAGCAGCAGACCCCTCTCGACGTCGATCGCGTGCACGGTCAGGTTCTGGGTCGTCTGGCGGTCCACGCCCATACGACCGGCCATGCGCAGGCCCTTGAAGACGCGCGACGGGGTCGATGCCCCACCGATCGAGCCGGGCTTGCGGTGGTTGCGGTGCGCACCGTGGGAGGCGCCGACGCCGGAGAAGCCGTGACGCTTCATCACACCGGCGGTGCCCTTGCCCTTGGTCGTACCGGTCACGTCGACCACCTGGCCGGCCTCGAAGGCCGCCGCGGTGATCTCCTGGCCGAGGGTGTACTCGGCCGCGTTCGACGTGCGGATCTCGGCCACGTGCCGACGGGGGGTGACCCCCGCCTTCTCGAAGTGGCCCTTGAGCGGCTTGGTGACCTTGCGCGGGTCGATCTGGCCGTAGGCCAGCTGCACCGCGGTGTAGCCGTCGCTCTCAGCGGAGCGGACCTGCGTCACGACGTTCGTACCCACGGCGAGGACCGTGACGGGCACGAGGCGGCCTGCCTCGTCCCACACCTGGGTCATGCCGAGCTTGGTGCCGAGCAGCGCCGTGACGGGGCGCGCGTTCTGCTGGGTAGCCATGAAGATCAGTCCCTTCCCAGCGATCAGAGCTTGATCTCGATGTTCACGTCCGCAGGCAGGTCGAGTCGCATGAGCGAGTCGACGGCCTTCGGCGTGGGGTCGATGATGTCGATGAGCCGCTTGTGCGTTCGCATCTCGAAGTGCTCGCGGCTGTCCTTGTACTTGTGGGGCGACCGGATGACGCAGAAGACGTTCTTCTCCGTCGGCAGCGGCACCGGACCCACGACCGACGCACCAGCGCGAGTCACCGTGTCGACGATCTTGCGCGCCGAGCTGTCGATGACCTCGTGGTCGTAGGACTTGAGCCGGATGCGGATCTTCTGTCCCGCCATGGCGTCGTCTACTTCTCTCTCTCGAAAAACCGGTCCTGTCCGACCCCCGCACTCGGGCGTGTCGCCTTGCGCGACACGCCTCTGCGCTGCGTACCGTCTCCGGGACAGGGGCCGTGGTTGTCGACCGCTCCCCACCGGGTCACCCCGAGGTCCGAGCGTTCGCCACGTCTGTTCGCCCGGCCGACAGGCGCGCGAGAACGCACACCCCGGCGGGCAACCCCGACAGTCTGCCAGACCGGGGCCGGAAAGGCCAACCCCCGAGGTCAGGGGCCCGCGGGGGCGTCGGCGGAGCTCGTTCGCTCCCCACCGGGCCTGCTCACGTGCCGCACGACCGCCGCCGGCGGCGCAGCCCGTGCGGGACACCGGCGGGGACGACGCAGGGCCCGGGAGCGGTGCTCCCGGGCCCTGCGTGGTGGATCAGCCCCGGGGGGCGATGATCACTTGATGATCTTCGTGACCCGGCCCGAGCCGACGGTGCGGCCACCCTCGCGGATGGCGAAGCCGAGGCCCTCCTCCATGGCGATGGGCTGGATCAGCGTGACGGAGATCTCCGTGTTGTCGCCGGGCATGACCATCTCGGTGCCCTCGGGCAGCGTGATGACACCGGTGACGTCCGTCGTCCGGAAGTAGAACTGGGGACGGTAGTTCCCGTAGAACGGGTTGTGACGCCCACCCTCGTCCTTGGACAGGATGTAGACCTGGCCCTCGAACTCGGTGTGCGGCGTGATCGAGCCGGGCTTGACGACGACCTGGCCGCGCTCGACCTCCTCGCGCTTCGTGCCGCGCAGGAGCAGACCGACGTTCTCGCCGGCCTCGGCGTAGTCGAGCAGCTTGCGGAACATCTCGACGCCGGTGACGGTGGTCTTGATCGCCTTCTCCTTGATGCCGACGATCTCCACCTCCTCGTTCACCTTGAGCTGACCGCGCTCGACGCGACCGGTGACGACCGTGCCACGACCGGTGATCGTGAAGACGTCCTCGATCGGCATGAGGAACGGCTTGTCGATCTCGCGGACCGGGTCCGGGACGTTCTCGTCGACAGCGTCCAGCAGGTCCTCGACGGACTTGACCCACTGCGGGTCGCCCTCGAGCGCCTTGAGGCCGGAGACGCGCACGACCGGCGCGTTGTCGCCGTCGAACTCCTGCGACGACAGCAGCTCGCGGACCTCCATCTCGACGAGCTCGAGGATCTCCTCGTCGTCGACCATGTCGGCCTTGTTCAGCGCCACGAGCAGGTACGGAACGCCGACCTGGCGGGCGAGCAGCACGTGCTCACGCGTCTGGGCCATCGGGCCGTCGGTCGCCGCGACCACGAGGATGGCGCCGTCCATCTGCGCCGCACCCGTGATCATGTTCTTGATGTAGTCGGCGTGACCGGGGGCGTCGACGTGCGCGTAGTGACGCTTCTCGGTCTGGTACTCGACGTGCGCGATGTTGATGGTGATACCGCGCTGCTTCTCCTCCGGCGCCTTGTCGATCTCGTCGAACGGCGTGAAGGGGTTGAGCTCCGGGTACTTGTCGTGCAGCACCTTCGAGATCGCGGCGGTCAGCGTCGTCTTGCCGTGGTCGACGTGACCGATGGTCCCGATGTTGACGTGCGGCTTCGTCCGCTCGAACTTCGCCTTGCCCACTGGGTGTCCTCCTCAGGACTTGGTAGAGATTGCCCGACGGCAGCCACCTGACGGTACCTGCTCGACGTGCGGTCCTACGGGTCGGATGTGTAGCTGGAACTGCAGGGTTCGACCTGTGGGACTACTCGCCCCGGGTCTTCTTGATGATCTCTTCGGCAACGTTCCGAGGAACCTCGGCGTAGCTGTCGAACTGCATCGAGTACACGGCACGGCCCTGGGTCTTGGACCGCAGGTCCCCGACGTACCCGAACATCTCCGAGAGCGGCACCTGGGCGCGGACGACCTTGACGCCGGTCGCGTCCTCCATCGACTGGATCATGCCGCGACGGGAGTTGATGTCGCCGATGACGTCGCCCATGTACTCCTCGGGCGTCCGCACCTCGACGGCCATGATCGGCTCGAGGAGGGCCGGGTCCGCCTTGCGCACCGCCTCCTTGAGGATCATCGAGCCGGCGATCTTGAACGCCATCTCCGAGGAGTCGACGTCGTGCGCCGCACCGTCGAGCAGGATCGCCTTGACGCCCACCAGCGGGTAGCCCGCGAGGACGCCCAGCTGCATCGCGCTCTGGATGCCTGCGTCGACCGACGGGATGTACTCCCGCGGGATGCGACCACCGGTGACCTTGTTCTCGAACTCGTACAGCTCGCCCTCGGCGGGGTCCAGCGGCTGGAAGGTCATCTGGACCTTCGCGTACTGGCCCGAGCCACCGGTCTGCTTCTTGTGCGTGTAGTCGATCTTCTCGACCGCACGGCGGATGGTCTCGCGGTACGCGACCTGCGGCTTGCCGACGTTGGCCTCGACCTTGAACTCGCGACGCATGCGGTCGACGAGGATGTCGAGGTGGAGCTCGCCCATGCCGCCGATGACGGTCTGGCCGGTCTCCTCGTCCAGGCGGACGCGGAAGGTCGGGTCCTCCTCGGCGAGCTTCTGGATGGCCGTGGAGAGCTTCTCCTGGTCACCCTTCGTCTTGGGCTCGATCGCCACGTCGATGACGGGCTCCGGGAAGGTCATGGACTCGAGGATCACCGGCGCGCTCGGGTCGCACAGGGTGTCACCGGTGGTGACGTCCTTCAGACCGATGAACGCGTAGATGTGCCCGGCCTGCGCCTCGGGGACGGGGTTCTCCTTGTTGGAGTGCATCTGGAAGAGCTTCCCGATGCGCTCCTTCTTCCCCTTGGTCGAGTTGAGCACCTGGGCGCCCTGCTCGACCCGGCCCGAGTACACCCGGACGTAGGTCAGCTTGCCGAAGAACGGGTGCGCGGCGACCTTGAACGCGAGGGCCGCGAACGGCTCCGTCGCGTCCGGGTGACGCTCGACGACGATCTCCTCGTCCTTGACGTCGTGGCCGGCGACGGCCGGGACGTCCAGGGGCGTGGGGAGGTAGTCGATGACGGCGTCGAGCATGGGCTGCACGCCCTTGTTCTTGAACGCCGAGCCGCACAGCACCGGGTAGGCCTCGGAGGTGATCGTGAGCTGGCGGATGCCGGCCTTGATCTCCTCGACCGTGAGCTCCTCGCCACCGAGGTACTTCTCGAGCAGGTCCTCGCTGGTCTCCGCGACGGCCTCGATGAGCTCGGCCCGGTACTGCTCGGCCTTCTCCTGCAGATCGGCGGGGATGTCCTCGATCTCGTACTTCTCGCCGAGGGCGGTCTCGCCGCGCCACACGAGGGCACGCATCTCGACCAGGTCCACGACACCGATGAAGTCGTTCTCGGAGCCGATCGGCAGCTGGATGACCAGCGGCTTGGCCTTGAGGCGCTCGACGATCGTCTTCACCGTGAAGTAGAAGTCCGCACCGAGCTTGTCCATCTTGTTGACGAAGCAGATGCGCGGGACGTCGTACTTGTCGGCCTGACGCCAGACGGTCTCCGACTGGGGCTCCACGCCCTCCTTGCCGTCGAACACCGCGACGGCGCCGTCGAGGACGCGCAGCGAGCGCTCGACCTCGACCGTGAAGTCGACGTGGCCGGGCGTGTCGATGATGTTGATCTGGTTGTTCTTCCAGTAGCAGGTCGTCGCGGCCGACGTGATGGTGATGCCGCGCTCCTGCTCCTGCTCCATCCAGTCCATCGTCGAGGCGCCGTCGTGCGTCTCACCGATCTTGTAGTTGACCCCCGTGTAGAACAGGATCCGCTCGGTGGTCGTCGTCTTGCCGGCATCGATGTGGGCCATGATGCCGATGTTGCGGACCTTCGTGAGGTCCGTGAGCACGTCCAGTGCCACGTGATAGCCCCTTGTCGGTTGGCTTGAGGTCGGTGCCGTCCGCGCCGCCGCGGGCCGTCCCTGTCGAGCAGGGCCGGCCCACGGCGGCGGCCGGGATCACCAGCGGTAGTGCGCGAACGCCCGGTTGGACTCGGCCATCTTGTGCATGTCCTCGCGACGCTTCACCGCGGCACCCAGGCCGTTGGAGGCGTCGAGGATCTCGTTCATGAGGCGCTCGGTCATGGTCTTCTCGCGACGAGCACGCGAGAAGTCCGTCAGCCAGCGCAGCGCGAGCGTGGTGGCACGCACCGGACGGACCTCGATCGGCACCTGGTAGGTCGCACCACCGACGCGGCGGGACTTGACCTCGATGGACGGACGCACGTTGTCCAGCGCGCGCTTGAGCACGACGACCGGGTCGGACTGCGTCTTCTCACGGACGCCCTCGAGCGCGCCGTAGACGATGGACTCCGCGACGGTCTTCTTGCCGTCCAGGAGAACCTTGTTGATGAGCTGCGTGACCACCGGCGAACCGTAGACGGGGTCGACGATCAGCGGCCGCTTCGGAGCGGGACCCTTGCGAGGCATCTGTCTCAGCCCTTCTTCGCGCCGTAGCGGCTGCGTGCCTGCTTGCGGTTCTTCACGCCCTGCGTGTCGAGCGCGCCACGCACGATCTTGTAACGGACACCGGGCAGGTCCTTCACTCGACCGCCGCGGACGAGCACGATGGAGTGCTCCTGCAGGTTGTGGCCGACGCCGGGGATGTACGCGGTGACCTCGATGCCCGAGGAGAGGCGGACACGCGCGACCTTGCGGAGCGCGGAGTTCGGCTTCTTCGGGGTGGTCGTGTAGACGCGGGTGCAGACACCGCGTCGCTGGGGGGAGCCCTTCAGGGCAGGCGTCTTCGACTTGTTCGTCTTCGCCTGCCGGCCCTTGCGGACCAGCTGCTGGATCGTAGGCACTACGTCTCCGTCTGTCGGTGTTCTCTGGTCTGACCGGCACCCGTCACCCAGGACGGCCGGCTCGTCCCGGATCGTCGCCCGTCGCGCGACTACCCCGGAGGTCTTTCCTCCCGCACCGACCCCCGCGCCCGGGCGTGTCGCCCCGGTCCTCTACCCGGCGACCGTCCCTGAGGGACCGTTCCGGTGGGAGGTGGGGAGCCACCCGGTGCCTCTCGTCCCCACCCCGGAAAGGGGCGGTCGACCGAGTGCACGCGCAAGGGCCCGACGGCGCGGGCACGGTGTCCTACGTTACCCGGCGCGGAACGGGGCGTCAAAGGTGCCGATCACAGCCACGCCGGAACGCCGTCGGGGCGGGCACGGGACGCCCGAGGGGCCCGTCGGACGAACCGACGGGCCCCTCGGGGACGGACGACGAGGACGACGTCAGCGGTAGTCGCCGAAGTCGATGTCCTCGAGCGGGATCGCGTCGCCGGAGCCGAGGCCCAGCGCCGGGAAGTCGATCTCGTCGTAGCCGAAGGCCGGGTACAGCTCGGCCTTCGCCTCCTCGGTCGCCTCCACCGCCACGTTCCGGTACCGGGGAAGCCCGGTGCCGGCGGGGATGAGCTTGCCGAGGATGACGTTCTCCTTCAGACCCAGCAGCGGGTCGGACCGGCTCGACATCGCGGCCTCGGTGAGGACCTTGGTCGTCTCCTGGAAGGACGCCGCGGACAGCCACGAGTCGGTCGCGAGCGACGCCTTCGTGATGCCCATGAGCTCCGGACGACCCGAGGCCGGCTGACCACCCTCGGCGACAGCCCGCCGGTTGAAGTCCTCGAAGCGACCGCGCTCGGCCAGCTCGCCGGGCAGCAGGCCCGTCTCACCGGAGTCGAGCACCGTCACGCGCCGCAGCATCTGCCGCACGATGACCTCGATGTGCTTGTCGTGGATGTCCACGCCCTGGGAGCGGTAGACCTCCTGGACCTCGTCCACCAGGTGCTTCTGCGTGGCGCGCGGGCCGAGGATGCGCAGGACCTTCTTGGGGTCGACCGCACCCTGGACCAGCTGCGTGCCCACCGAGACGTGGTCGCCGTCCTGCACCAGCAGGCGCGACCGCTTGGTGATCGCGTAGCGGATCTCCTCCGAGCCGTCGTCCGGGGTGAGCACGAGTGCACGCGCCCGGTCGGTCTCCTCGATGGTGATCCGGCCCGAGAACTCCGCGATGTGCGCCTCACCCTTGGGGGTGCGGGCCTCGAAGAGCTCCTGGACACGCGGCAGACCCTGCGTGATGTCGTCGGCCGAGGCCACACCACCGGTGTGGAACGTCCGCATCGTCAGCTGGGTGCCGGGCTCACCGATCGACTGGGCCGCGATGATGCCGACGGCCTCGCCGATGTCGACGAGCTTGCCGGTGGCCAGCGACCGGCCGTAGCACTTGGCGCACGTGCCGACGCGGGACTCGCAGGTGAGCACCGAACGGATCTTGAGCTCGGTGACACCGGTCTCGAGCAGACGGTCCAGCAGGACGTCGCCGACGTCGTCACCGGCGTGGCCGATGATCTCGCCCTCCACCTCGATGTCGGTCGCGAGCGTCCGCGAGTACACGGACGTCTCGACCTTGTCGTGACGACGCAGCGTGCCGTCCGCCGCCGCCACGCCGATCGGCATGGTCAGGCCGCGCTCGGTGCCGCAGTCCTCCTCGCGGACGATGACGTCCTGCGAGACGTCCACCAGACGACGCGTGAGGTAGCCCGAGTCGGCGGTCCGCAGAGCGGTGTCCGCCAGACCCTTGCGGGCACCGTGCGTCGCGATGAAGTACTCGAGGACGGACAGGCCCTCGCGGTAGTTCGCCTTGATCGGGCGCGGGATGATCTCGCCCTTCGGGTTGGCCACCAGACCACGCATGCCCGCGATCTGGCGGACCTGCATCCAGTTGCCTCGTGCACCCGAGCCGACCATCCGGAACACCGTGTTGCGGGCCGGGAAGTTGGCCTGCATCGCCTTGGCGACCTTGTCGGTGGCGTTCGTCCAGATCTCGATGAGCTCCTGGCGACGCTCGTCGTCGGTGATCAGGCCCTTGTCGTACTGGCCCTGCACCTTCGCCGCACGCGCCTCGTGCTCGTCGAGGATCTCCTGCTTGACCGCCGGGGTGGCGACGTCGGAGATCGCGATCGTGACGCCCGAGCGGGTGGCCCAGCGGAAGCCGGCCTCCTTCAGCGCGTCGAGCGAGGCCGCGACCTCGACCTTCGGGTACCGCTCGGCGAGGTCGTTGACGATCGCCGAGAGGCGCTTCTTGTCGACCACACCGTTCTCGTACGGGTAGTCGACCGGCAGCAGCTCGTTGAACAGCGCGCGGCCCAGCGTCGTCTCGAACAGCAGCGGCTGACCGGTCTCCCAGCCCTCCGGCGCGTGCTCCTCGTCGAGGACCAGGTCGTCGAACCGGATCTTCACGACCGCGTTGAGGTCGAGGCTCCCCTGGTCGAACGCCATGATCGCCTCGGCCACCGAGCTGAACGCCCGGCCCGCGCCCAGCGCGTCCTCCTTGTCCGACGTCAGGTGGAACAGGCCGATGATCATGTCCTGCGAGGGCATGGTCACGGGCCGGCCGTCGGACGGCTTGAGGATGTTGTTGCTCGAGAGCATGAGGATGCGGGCCTCGGCCTGCGCCTCGGCGCTCAGGGGCAGGTGGACGGCCATCTGGTCACCGTCGAAGTCCGCGTTGAACGCGGCGCAGACGAGCGGGTGCAGGTGGATCGCCTTGCCCTCGACCAGCTGGGGCTCGAACGCCTGGATGCCCAGACGGTGCAGCGTGGGCGCACGGTTCAGCAGCACCGGGTGCTCGGTGATGACCTCCTCGAGCACGTCCCACACGACCGGGCGCGCGCGCTCGACCATGCGCTTGGCCGACTTGATGTTCTGCGCGTGGTTGAGGTCCACCAGGCGCTTCATCACGAACGGCTTGAACAGCTCGAGCGCCATCTGCTTGGGCAGACCGCACTGGTGCAGCTTCAGCTGCGGGCCGACGACGATGACCGAACGGCCCGAGTAGTCGACGCGCTTGCCGAGCAGGTTCTGGCGGAACCGGCCCTGCTTGCCCTTGAGCATGTCGGAGATCGACTTCAGCGGGCGGTTGCCGGGGCCCGTGACGGGACGACCGCGGCGGCCGTTGTCGAACAGCGAGTCCACGGCCTCCTGGAGCATCCGCTTCTCGTTGTTGACGATGATCTCCGGCGCGCCCAGGTCCAGGAGCCGCTTGAGGCGGTTGTTCCGGTTGATGACGCGGCGGTAGAGGTCGTTGAGGTCCGACGTGGCGAAGCGGCCACCGTCGAGCTGGACCATCGGGCGCAGGTCCGGCGGGATGACCGGGACCGCGTCGAGGACCATGCCCGTCGGCGAGTTGTTCGTCGTGAGGAACGCGTTGACGACCTTGAGCCGCTTGAGGGCGCGGGTCTTGCGCTGGCCCTTGCCGCTGCGGATGGTCTCGCGCAGCGACTCGGCCTCCGCGACCAGGTCGAACGCCTCGAGGCGCTTCTGGATCGCCGAGGCGCCCATCGAGCCCTCGAAGTAGTTGCCGTACCGGTCCTGCAGAGCGCGGTACAGCATCTCGTCACCCTCGAGGTCGGCGACCTTGAGGTTCTTGAAGCGGTCCCAGACCTGCTCGAGCCGGTCGAGCTCGGCGTCCGCACGCTTGCGGATCTGCGCCATCTCGCGCTCGGCGGAGTCACGCACCTTGCGGCGCGCGTCGGCCTTGGCACCCTCGGCCTCGAGCTCGGCCAGGTCGGCCTCGAGCTTCTGGGCGCGGGCGTTGATGTCGTTGTCGCGGCGGTCCGAGATCTCCTTCTTCTCCAGGTCGATCTCGTTCTGGAGGTTGGGGAGGTCCTCCTGGCGGCCGTCCACGTCGACCCACGTGATCATGTAGGCCGCGAAGTAGATGACCTTCTCCAGGTCCTTCGGCGCCAGGTCGAGCAGGTAGCCGAGCCGGCTGGGCACACCCTTGAAGAACCAGATGTGCGTGACCGGGGCGGCCAGCTCGATGTGGCCCATGCGCTCACGGCGCACCTTCGAGCGCGTCACCTCGACGCCGCAGCGCTCGCAGATGATGCCCTTGAAGCGCACGCGCTTGTACTTGCCGCAGTAGCACTCCCAGTCCCGGGTGGGACCGAAGATCTTCTCGCAGAAGAGCCCGTCCTTCTCCGGCTTGAGGGTCCGGTAGTTGATGGTCTCGGGCTTCTTCACCTCGCCGTGCGACCAGGCACGGATGTCGTCGGCCGTGGCCAGGCCGATGCGCAGCTCGTCGAAGACGTTGACGTCGAGCAAGGGGGTCCTACTTCCTTCGCTTGCCGGTTTCGTGAACCAGCGGAACGGAAATCGTGCTGAGGGGTGCGGGCACCCGGTCCGGCGTCACGTGCGTGGCACCGGACCGGGGCTCGACGTCAGATCTCTTCGACGCTGCTGGCGTTCGGGCGCCGCGACAGGTCGATGCCGAGCTCTTCCGCGGCGCGGTAGACCTCGTCGTCGTTCTCCTTCATGTCGATGGACACGCCGTCCGAGGACAGCACCTCGACGTTCAGGCAGAGCGACTGCATCTCCTTGAGCAGGACCTTGAACGACTCCGGGATGCCGGAGTCCGGGATGTTCTCGCCCTTGACGATCGCCTCGTAGACCTTCACGCGGCCGGGGACGTCGTCCGACTTGATGGTGAGGAGCTCCTGCAGCGTGTAGGCGGCGCCGTACGCCTCCAGGGCCCACACCTCCATCTCGCCGAACCGCTGGCCACCGAACTGCGCCTTACCACCCAGCGGCTGCTGCGTGATCATCGAGTACGGGCCGGTCGACCGGGCGTGGATCTTGTCGTCCACGAGGTGGTGCAGCTTGAGGATGTACATGTAGCCGACGGACACCGGCTCGGGGAACGGCTCACCGGAGCGGCCGTCGAACAGCCGCGCCTTGCCGTCGCCCTTGACCATGCGCTCGCCGTCACGGTTCAGCGTCGTGGAGCCGAGCAGGCCGGTGAGGGTCTGCTCGGGCACGCCGTCGAAGACGGGGGTCGCGACGGGGGTGCCGGGCTCGGAGCGGTGCGCGATGGCCGGGACGCCGTCCTTCCACTTCAGGTCGCCCTCGGCCAGCTCGATGTCCCAGCCCTGCTTGGCGATCCAGCCCAGGTGCGTCTCGAGCACCTGCCCCACGTTCATGCGCCCGGGGACGCCGAGCGGGTTGAGCACGACGTCGACCGCCGTGCCGTCCTCGAGGAACGGCATGTCCTCGACGGGCAGGATCTTCGAGATGACGCCCTTGTTGCCGTGACGGCCGGCGAGCTTGTCGCCGTCCGTGATCTTGCGGCGCTGGGCGATGTACACGCGGACCAGCTCGTTGACACCGGCGGGCAGCTCGTCGCCGTCGTCGCGGCTGAACGTGCGGACCTCGATGACCGTGCCGGACTCGCCGTGGGGCACCTTGAGCGACGTGTCGCGGACCTCGCGGGCCTTCTCGCCGAAGATCGCACGCAGCAGGCGCTCCTCCGGGGTCAGCTCGGTCTCGCCCTTGGGCGTGACCTTGCCGACGAGGATGTCGCCCGCCGCGACCTCGGCGCCGATGCGGATGATGCCGCGCTCGTCGAGGTCGCCCAGGACCTCCTCGGAGACGTTCGGGATGTCCCGCGTGATCTCCTCGGGGCCCAGCTTGGTGTCGCGCGCGTCGACCTCGTGCTCCTCGATGTGGATCGAGGACAGCACGTCGTCCTGCACGAGGCGCTGCGACAGGATGATCGCGTCCTCGTAGTTGTGGCCCTCCCACGACATGAACGCGACCAGCAGGTTGCGTCCGAGCGCGAGCTCGCCCTCGTCCGTCGCCGGGCCGTCGGCCAGCACGGAGCCGGGCTCGACACGGGCGCCGTGCTCGACCAGCACGCGCTGGTTGTAGCAGGTGCCCTGGTTGGAGCGGCGGAACTTGGCGATGCGGTACGTCGACGTGGTCGCGTCGTCGTTGGCGACGACGACCAGGTCGGCGGAGACCTCGGTGACGACACCGGGCTTGGTCGCCACGACGACGTCGCCGGCGTCGACCGCCGCACGCCGCTCCATGCCGGTGCCGACCAGCGGCGCCTCGGAGCGGACCAGCGGCACGGCCTGACGCTGCATGTTGGCGCCCATGAGCGCGCGGTTGGCGTCGTCGTGCTCGAGGAACGGGATCAGGGCCGTCGCGACCGACACCATCTGGCGCGGGGAGACGTCCATGTAGTCGACGTTCGCACCGGGCACCAGGTCGGGCTCGCCGCCCTTGGTGCGCACGAGGACGGCGTCCTCGACGAACGAGCCGTCGCCGTTCAGCGGCGCGTTCGCCTGGGCGATGATGTGCCGGTCCTCGTCGTCCGCGGTGAGGTAGTCGACCTCGTCCGTGACCTTGCCGTCGACGACGCGGCGGTACGGCGTCTCGACGAAGCCGAACGGGTTGATCCGCCCGTAGGTCGCGAGCGAGCCGATGAGGCCGATGTTCGGGCCCTCAGGGGTCTCGATCGGGCACATGCGGCCGTAGTGCGAGGTGTGGACGTCGCGGACCTCCATGCCGGCGCGGTCGCGGGACAGACCACCCGGGCCGAGGGCCGACAGACGCCGCTTGTGCGTCAGGCCCGCGAGCGGGTTGTTCTGGTCCATGAACTGCGACAGCTGGCTCGTCCCGAAGAACTCCTTGATGGAGGCGACGACGGGGCGGATGTTGATCAGCGTCTGCGGCGTGATGGCCTCGACGTCCTGCGTCGTCATGCGCTCGCGCACGACGCGCTCCATCCGGGACAGGCCCGTGCGGACCTGGTTCTGGATGAGCTCGCCGACCGCGCGGATGCGACGGTTGCCGAAGTGGTCGATGTCGTCGGTCTCGACGCGGATCTCCACCTGCTCGCCACCGCGCGTGCCGGGCAGCGTGGCCTTGTCGATGTGGAGCGCCGCGAGGTACTTGATCGTCGCGACGACGTCGGACAGCGTCAGCACCGAGTCGGACAGCGGGGCGTCCTGGCCGAGCTTCTTGTTCACCTTGTAGCGGCCGACCTTCGCCAGGTCGTAGCGCTTGGGGTTGAAGTAGAAGTTCTCGAGCAGCGCGCGGCCGGCCTCGACCGTCGGCGGCTCGCCCGGGCGGATCTTGCGGTACAGGTCGAGCAGGGCCTCGTCCTGGGTCTGGACGTGGTCCTTCTCGAGGGTGTCGATGACCGCCGGGTACTCGGCGAACTCCTCGCGGATCTCGGACTCCGTCATGCCGAGCGCCTTGAGCAGCACGGTCGCGTTCTGCTTGCGCTTGCGGTCGACGCGGACGCCGACGTTGTCGCGCTTGTCGATCTCGAACTCGAGCCACGCGCCACGGCTCGGGATGACCTTGGCGGTGAGGACGTCCTTGTCGGACGTCTTGTCCGCGGTGCGCTCGAAGTAGACGCCCGGGGAGCGGACGAGCTGCGAGACGACGACGCGCTCGGTGCCGTTGATGATGAAGGTGCCGCGCTCGGTCATGAGGGGGAAGTCACCCATGAACACGGTCTGCGACTTGATCTCGCCGGTCGTGTAGTTGACGAACTCGGCGGTGACGAACAGCGGCGCGGCGAAGGTGAAGTCCTTCTCCTTGCACTCCTCGGCCGTGTACTTCGGCGGCTCGAAGCGGTGCTCGCGGAAGGAGAGCGACATGGTCCCGCCGAAGTCCTCGATCGGCGAGATCTCCTCGAAGATCTCCTCGAGGCCCGCGGTCTCCGGGACGTCGGTGCGACCGGCCTCGAGGGCGGCGGCCACGCGGGCCTGCCAGCGCTCGTTGCCCAGCAGCCAGTCGAAGCTCTCGGTCTGCAGACCGAGCAGGTCGGGGACCTCGAGCGGCTCGTGGATCTTGGCGAAGGAGATGCGGCGGGATGCGGTGCGGTTCGCGACGGCGTCGGCGGACGGTGCAGAAGGGATGCGCGAGGCAGCCAAGAGGGGTCCTTCCCTGCGGATCGTGGCACGCTGCGCCGCCTGGCGAGGCGCGATCACCGGCCACAACACGAGGTCACGACGCGCACGTACGTCGGGGCCGGAGTCGGGCTATCTGAGATCGCGGGCACAGGCCAGCGCAAAGCGCTAGCGTACGCGCCTTCATGGGCACCGTCAAGCACACCCACGGGCAGGCCCGCTGCGGGCCGCACCGCCCGCACCGGCGACCTCGTCGTCGCCGCGTGCCATGGTGGCACAACCTCCCCCGCGGGGGAAACGCAGGACCCGCGTCGCGCGACCGGTCTCCCCGCACCGGGCCGCCGCCCGCACGGACAGCACGAGGCCCGGCCCCCTGACGGGGACCGGGCCTCGGGAGTGCACCGCCGGCCCGAGGGCCGGCTCAGATCACTTGAGGGTGATCGTGGCGCCGGCGCCCTCGAGGGCAGCCTTGGCCTTCTCGGCCGTCTCCTTGTTGACACCCTCCAGGACCGGCTTCGGCGCGCCGTCGACGAGGTCCTTGGCCTCCTTCAGACCGAGGCTCGTGAGCGTGCGCACCTCCTTGATGACCTGGATCTTCTTGTCGCCGGCGGCCTCGAGGACGACGTCGAACGAGTCCTTCTCCTCCTCGGCCGGGGCGTCGGCGCCACCGCCGGCCGGCGCGGCGACGGCCACGGCGGCGGGGGCAGCGGCGGTGACCTCGAAGGTCTCCTCGAAGGCCTTCACGAAGTCCGACAGCTCGATGAGCGTGAGCTCCTTGAACGCGTCGATGAGCTCGTCGGTGGTGAGCTTCGCCATGGTGGCGGTTCCTTCCGTTCGGACCCACCGTCCGGTCTCGGACGGCGGGAGGTGCTGGGGCTTGCTACGAGAGCGTGCGGCCGGAGCGTCGGGCTCAGGCTGCGGCGTCGGACTCCTGCTTCGCGCGCAGGGCCTCGACGGTGCGCACGGCCTGCGAGGCAGGAGCCGTGAACAGGTACGCGGCCTGGTAGAGCTTGGCCTTCATCGCGCCGGCCGCCTTGGCCAGCAGGACCTCGCGGGACTCGAGGTCCGCGAGCTTGGTGATGTCCGCAGCGGTCACGGGGCGGCCGTCGACGACGCCCGCCTTGATGACCAGTGCAGGGTTCGCCTTGGCGAAGTCACGCAGTCCCTTGGCCGCCTCGACCGGGTCACCGGTGACGAAGGCGATCGCCGACGGGCCCTCGAGCGCGTCGTCGAGGCCCTCGAGGCCGGCTTCCTTGGCCGCGATCGCGGTCAGCGTGTTCTTCACCACGGCGTAGTTCGCGTTGCCGCTGAGCGCCTTGCGCAGGGTCTTGAGCTGCGCGACGGTGAGCCCGCGGTACTCGGTCAGCACGGCCGCGTTCGAGCCGCGGAAGCGCTCCGTCAGCTCCGCGACAGCGGCAGCCTTGTCCGGCCTCGCCATGGCATTCCTTCCGATGGTGGTGCCACCGGTCGTCTTCCTGGCTGCCGTGAGACGACAAGAGCCCCGCGCAGGCGCGGGGCTCGAAGGCACGGCGATCCGGCACGGACCTTCTCAGGCCACGGCCGGGCACTCACATGCATCTGAACTCTCACCTGCGCAGGCCCCCGCGTCACGCGGAGCTTCGGCCGGTCCGACGAGCGGACCGACGACCGGCGGTCTTGGGCCACACGAGACTACGGCACGCCCGGCGTGCAGCCAAATCCGTCACGCGGCACCGTGGGCGACGAACGTGCACCAGTTGACGAACCCTGCCGGGGTGTCGCGGTCGATCTCGCCACGGGCGCCGTGCAGCGCCCGTGCCATCGTCTCGCCCGCCGCCAGCCGGCGGTGCAGCCCGAGCATGAGGTCCACGACCTCGACGTCGGGCACGGCGGCGATCGAGGCGACGATCCCCGCCGTCCCGCGCGCGAGCAGGCTGCTGACGAATCCCAGGACCTCGTCCCCTGCGTACGCGACGTCCGCTCCGGAGTGGCAGGACGCCAGGACCAGCCGCCGTGGTGCCACCCCCGCGGCATGCAGCTCCTGCACCGTGAGCCGGCCGTCCGCGAGGGACACCGAGGAGAACATCGGGCTGTCCGTACGCAACGAGCCGTGGCACGCCAGGTGCGCGACGTCGACACCACCCAGCGCGCGGACGACGGCCTCGGGGGTGGCGTCACCGGCGTGCAGCACCCGTGCCGAGGGGTAGATGCCCCGGAGTGCGTCGACCTCCTCGCGGGCACCGACGAGGTCGGGGCCCGCGACGAGCGCCTGCCCGTCCGCCGCCTCCCTCCCCCGGGCGATCGTCCGCTGCCACAGCGACGCCGACGGGGCCAGGCTCACGGGGCCGGGGTGCAGCGCCGACCACGGGACCCCGTGCAGCACGCCCACGGGGACGACGACGAGCTCGTCGTCGGGACCCACCCGCAAGGGCTCGACCAGCGCGGCCGCCAGTGCGTGGAGCCTGAGGTCCGCGCTCGCCCGGGCGGCGGCCGCCGCCGCGGCGCCGCGAGGGTTCGCGAGTCGCCGCAGGGCGAAGACCAGCGCCCGCAGGTGCGTGACCACCTCCCGCTCGGCCCCGAGATCGACGGTCCGGGCGCGCGACCCGTCGACCACCACCGCGACGAGGTCGCCACCGGAACGGCCCAGCTCCACGAGGACCCTCCCGTCCAGGTCCGTCCGCAGGCGGGCGAGGCTCCACCGCCCTGCGCCGGCCCGGGGCACTCGCGCGTCGTCGCGCCAGCTCGACGGCGACACGCGGTCGTGGGCGTCGGTCGGGGTGGCGCCCGCCGCCGGCGAGCCGGGCACCACCTGCGGCAGCGCGGTCAGCGCGAGCCCGCGGGTCCGTTCCATCCAGGCGAGCACGGCACCCGGGCGGCTCGTGCGTCGCAGGACCTCGAGCCCGATCGCGCCGAGCTCCGCGCCGTGTCCGGACGCGAGCGCGCGCAGCTCCATCGTCGGCAGGCTCTCGCGGTGCGCCGCCAGGTCCCGCAGGCCTGCCGCACACTGCCGGACAGCGTCGTCGTGGTCCCCGCGGAGCTGCGCCGCGCGTGCGGCCGCGACCCGCCCCTTGATGCGCACGGGCAGGGCGCCGTCGGCGGCCAGCCGGGCGGCCTGCGCGTACGACGCCAGCGCGTGGCCGACGTCACCGTGCGCGTCGGCCAGCCGGCCGGCCAGGACGTGCGCACCGACCGCCGCCGCGACGTCGCCCGCGGCGACCAGGCGCGACGCGGCCCTGCGCACCTCGGCGGACTGACCGCGTGCGGCCGTGCCCAGGAGGTGGGCCGCCTCGAGCTCGACCAGCAGCGCGTGGTCGCGCCAGCGGTCGTGGCGCTGCCCGACGGCCGCCCGACGCAGCGACGAGCCGACGCGTGCCGCGGCCTCGAGGTCGCCGGACAGCAGCAGCACGCGGCCGCGCCGGAGGCCCGCCTCCAACGCGAGCAGGGGCAGCCCCAGACGCTCGAACTCGTCCTCGGCGCGTGCGGCGGCGGCCACCGCCTCGGGCAGCAGACGCAGGTCCGTCATGGCGTCCGCGTACTCCGTGAAGTACTCACCGAGCGGGATGCCCGCCTCCGAGTAGACGCTCGACGCCTGCTCGAAGTCCCGCATGCCGGAGGCCAGACGGCCCGCACGCACCTTGATCCACGCGCGGGTCTGGAGTGCCGGGGCCAGCATCGCCGGCCCGGCTCCCTGGGCGAGCCGCACCGCCCGCTCCACCGCCCGCAACGCGTCCGCGTGCGCCGCGCGCTCCGCCAGGACCATCGCCAGGTTGTTCCCTGCCACGACCGCGGTCCCCGTCTGGAGCCCAGGACTCTCGAGCACCTGCCGGTACCCCCGCTCGGCGGCGGCGAGCCGGCCGGCGTTGTGGTCCAGCACGCTGCGGGCGAGCCGGGCGCGGCCGACCGCCTGCCGCTCGTCGGGCGCCAGGCCCATCGCGGCCGACGCACGCAGGGCCCGGTCGAGGTCACGGCGCGCCCCCGCCAGGTCGCCGAGCTCCTGGCGGACGTACGCGCGGCTGACCCGCGCTGCGGCCTCCGCCCCCGTGAGGTCTCGGCGCCGCGCGACCGTGACCGCCTCGTCGAGGAGCGCACGCGCGGTCTCGGTCTCGAGCCGCACCCGGTGCGTCCAGGCGAGCGCCCGCAACGCGAGGACCCGGAGCTCGCTGTCCCTCGTCCGTCGTGCCCGCTCGAGCGCCGCCTGCGCGCGCACCTCCACGGGGGCCGGGTCCGCCTGGTGCGCGTCCACCACGCCCCAGAGGTGTATCAGGAGCTCGGCTCGGCTCTCCTGCTCGCCGT
The DNA here is from genome assembly GCF_900114185.1 of Cellulomonas sp. KH9. Taxonomy (GTDB): domain Bacteria; phylum Actinomycetota; class Actinomycetes; order Actinomycetales; family Cellulomonadaceae; genus Cellulomonas. The sequence goes on along the minus strand of NZ_FOSE01000001.1, from coordinate 1,099,526 downwards.
ACGACCGGTCCCGTGGCGGCGCGCCGTGCGTGGACCGCGCCCTCACCATCCGTCGATCGTATGCCGACCGCACCGTTCCCAGGAGGACAAGTGAGCGTGTACCGGACCGACCCTGCGTCCCTCGGGCGGCCGTTCGGCCGGGACTACGGCGCTGCCGTGCCCGGCTCCGCACCGGATGCCGCGCTGCGACGGGTGGTGGCACGGCAGGCGGCCGAGCTCGCACGTCGCTCGGACGACCGTGGCGTCCGCGACCGCGGCGACACGATCCGGGAGCGCGTCCGCGGTCGCTGGGCACGCACCGACCGCCGCGTCGACGTCCTGCGAGGGCCGGGTGACGAGGAGAAGTCCTTGGTCATCGGCGGCGAGGTGCTCGTGGGCGCGGCGTCGTGGCCCGACGTGGCGGACGAGGCGGCGCGGGACGGGCTCACCCGCGTCGAGGTCGGCTGCGCGGAGCTGGAGGACCGGGTCGTCCGTCTCCGCACGGACGGTGCGGACGCGACCGCGCGCCTCACACGGTTCGTCCGCGACCTCCGCGCGCAGGGGCACGCCGTGTCCTTCAGCTATGTGACGCCCCTCGCGCCCGTCATGAAGGGATGCTCCGGCGTGCCGGCGCCGGGCCTCGCCGCGTTCGCCGAGTACGGGCCCGTCGACCCCTCCTTCGGCCACGGCGTCCGTGTCGCCGTGATCGACACGGGGATCGCCGAGGCGCGTCGCGGCGACGGTTGGCTCTCCGGCGTCGCCCGCGTCGCGGACGGTTCCCCGACGGGCGCGAACATCGACCTCCTCGACGCCGATCCCGCGGACGGCTACCTCGACGTCTCCGCGGGCCACGGGACCTTCGTCGCCGGCATCATCGCCCAGGTCGCGCCCGGAGCCGAGATCACGGCCCACCGGGCCCTGACGACCAGCGGGACCGCGACCGACATCCAGGTGGCGTGCGCACTGATCCGGGCGGTGCGGGAGAACGCCCAGGTCGTCAACCTCTCCCTGGGGACCGAGACGTACTTCGACGAGCCGCCCGTCGCCTTGACGGCTGCGCTCGACGTGGTGCGCGAGATCGAGACGACGCGCGGCTGGGAGAGCGTGATCGTCGCCGCCGGCGGCAACGGCGGCGGCACCTCCCCCGTCTGGCCGGCCGCGTTCGGGCGGGTCGTGTCGGTCGCCGGCCTGACCTCCGCGCTACGCCCCAGCCTGTGGTCCAGCCGGGGCCACTGGATCGACGTCTCGACGGTGGGCGAGGGCCTCGTGTCCACGTACGTCTCCGGGCGGCAGTCCCCCGACGTCGTCGCGGAACCCCAGCAGTTCCTCGGGGACCCCTGGGCGCGGTGGACCGGCAGCTCGTTCGCCGCCCCGCAGGTGGCGGGGGCGATCGCGCGCGCCATGACGGAGCACTCGCTCTCGGCCACGCAGGCGGTGCGGGAGCTCGTGGCCGCCGGCAGGCCCGTCGCCGGCTTCGGCAAGGCGCTGCAGATCCTGCCGGGAGGATGACGTGCTGGGCACCTGCATCGTCGAGCGTCATGATGGCATTCGGGACATGTCCGACAGGCGAGGGGGCCGTGCCGTGAGCAGCCGACAACAGCTGGGCGGACCGTACGAGGGACGCACCGCGACGCAGCTCGTCGAGGGTGCCCTCACGGGTGACGAGGGATCCTGGTCCGAGATCGTGCGCCGGCACGCGAACCTCGTGGCGGCACGTGTCCGGCAGTTCCGGCTCACGCCGCAGCAGGCGGAGGACGTCGCGCAGACCGTGTGGCTCAACCTTCTCGAGCACCTCGGCGACCTGCGCGAGCCGGAGGCGCTGCCGGGCTGGATCTCGACCGCGACGCGGCACGAGTGCATCCGCACGGCGAACCTGTCCCGCCGGTCGGTCCCGGTCGACCCGACGACCGGGCGCCTCGACGCGCAGGACGACACGGAGCCCGACAGCGACCTCCTGCGCGACGAGCGGCACGCGGCCCTGCGCGCCGGCCTGGCCGAGCTGCCCTCGCACCAGCGCGACCTGCTGCTCCTGCTGTCGACCGACCCGCCCCCGAGCTACCAGGACGTGTCCGCGCGCCTGGGCATCCCGGTCGGGTCCATCGGCCCGACCCGGCAGCGCGGCCTCGCCCGCCTGCGCCGGACGGACGCCATCCGCACCTACCTCGCGACGCCCGCCGGCGTCGTGTCACGCGAAGGAGGCCGCGATGTCCTGGCACTCGGATGACCTGAGCCTCCCCCAGCCCCGCCCCGCGGACGCGTGGGAGAACGACGACGTGCTCGCGGCCGACCTCGTCCGTGCGCTCACCGAGGAGGAGACCCTCCGCCGCGTCACCGCCACCGCGTCCACGGCGTTCCGCGCCCACCGCGGGATGCTCGCGCTGCGCGAGGAGCTGGCGACCGACCTGCTCCTGCTCTCCCTGGTCCACGACTCGAGCGCCGGGGACCTGGCCGCCGGGGACCTGGCCGCTGGGGTCCGCGACCGCACCGGCAGACCGTCGCGGACCCTCGTCTTCGAGGGTGACGGCGTCGGGGTCGAGGTGGAGGTCACGGACGGTCTGGTCGAGGGCCAGCTGATCCCGGCCCGGCCCGGCCACGTCGAGCTGCGCCGACCCGACGGCGACGTCGCGCGCGCCGAGACGGACGAGGTGGGGTACTTCCGCCTCGAGGCCCGGACCGCGGGGCCGGTCCGGCTCGTCTGCGAGACGGCCGACGGGACCTGCGTCACCGAGTGGCTGCCCTGGTGAGGGGCTGACGCACCGGTTCGCCGGTGCGTGCACGGGGCCCGGTCCGCAGGGGGGACCGGGCCCCGTCGCGCGTCGGGTGCGCAGGGGCGGACCCACCCCGGACGCACGACGGCCCGGCACCCTCGCGGGTGCCGGGCCGTCGTCGTCGGTGGGGCGACCGTCAGGCCGCGTCCTCCTCCGTGAGGTTGCGCGTCTTGCTCTGGTCCAGCGGGATGCCGGGGCCGTTGGTGGTCGAGAGGGTCGCCTTGGTGATGTAGCGGCCCTTCGACGCGGACGGCTTCAGACGCAGGATCTCGTCGAGCGCGGCGGCGTAGTTCTCCACCAGCGCGGTCTCCGAGAAGGAGGTCTTGCCGATGATGAAGTGCAGGTTCGCGTGCCGGTCGACACGGAACTCGATCTTGCCGCCCTTGATGTCGGACACGGCCTTGGCCACGTCCATCGTCACGGTGCCGGTCTTCGGGTTCGGCATGAGGCCGCGGGGCCCGAGGACCTTGCCGAGGCGACCGACCTTGCCCATGAGGTCCGGCGTGGCGACGGCGGAGTCGAAGTCCGTCCAGCCGTCGGCGACCTTGGCGATGAGCTCGTCGCCACCGACCTCGTCGGCGCCGGCCGCGCGGGCCTGCTCGGCGCGCTCACCCGTGGCGAACACGATGACGCGGGCCGTCTTGCCGGTGCCGTGGGGCAGGTTGACCGTGCCACGGACCATCTGGTCGGCCTTGCGGGGGTCGACACCGAGGCGGAACGCGACCTCGACGGTCGCGTCGTACTTGGTGGTCGACGTCTCCTTGGCGAGGCGCACGGCCTCGAGCGGGGAGTAGATCCGGTCGGCGTCGATCTTCTCGACGGCGGCGCGGTACGCCTTGCTGTGCTTGGGCATCTGCCTGTTCTCCTTCGTCAGCAGTCGTGGTCATGCGGGCCGCACACGGGCCCTGCCACGTGCCCGCCGGCGCAGGTCGCGCCGGCGGACGGGTCGTTCGGGGGCTGGGTCAGCCCTCGACCTTGATCCCCATGGAACGCGCGGTCCCGGCGATGATCTTCTCCGCCGCGGCCAGGTCGTTCGCGTTGAGGTCCTCGAGCTTGGTGGTGGCGATCTCGCGCACCTGGTCGGCCGTCAGCGTCGCCACCTTGACGGTGTGCGGCGTCGGCGAGCCCTTGGCCACGCCCGCGGCCTTCTTGATCAGCTCGGCGGCCGGCGGCGTCTTCGTGATGAAGGTGAACGAGCGGTCCTCGTACACCGTGATCTCGACGGGGATGACGTTGCCGCGCTGCGACTCCGTCGCCGCGTTGTACGCCTTGCAGAACTCCATGATGTTCACGCCGTGCTGACCGAGCGCGGGCCCGATCGGCGGTGCGGGGGTGGCCGCGCCGGCGTTGATCTGGAGCTTGATGAGGCCGGTGACCTTCTTCTTCGGGGGCATGATGCCTTCCGTTCCTTCTCGTGGGCCGACGCCGTGGGCGATGACCCGGTTGCAGGGCCCCGCGGCGCGGGGCGGTCAGCAGGTCAGATCTTCGAGACCTGGCTGAAGGACAGCTCGACCGGGGTCTCCCGGCCGAAGAGGGAGACGAGAACCTTGAGCTTCTGGTTCTCGGGGTTGATCTCGGAGATCGTCGCGGGCAGCGTGTCGAACGGGCCGCCGTCGGTGACCGTGACGGACTCGCCGACCGTGAAGTCGACCTCCACCGGCGTGGCCGTCGCCTTCGCGGACTGCTGCGCGGGCGTCTTCGCCTCGATGGTGGGCGCCAGCATCGAGAAGACCTCGTCGAGGGTCAGCGGCACCGGCTGGTGCGTGTGGCCGACGAACCCGGTGACGCCGGGCGTGTGACGCACGGCGCCCCACGACTCGTCGGTGAGGTCCATGCGGACGAGGACGTAGCCGGGGATCCGCACGCGCTTGACGACCTTGCGCTGCGCGTTCTTGATCTCCACGACCTCCTCCATGGGGACCTCCACCTGGTGGATGTAGTCCTCCATGTTGAGGCTCTGCGTGCGCGACTCGAGGTTCGCCTTCACGCGGTTCTCGTACCCCGCGTAGGAGTGGATGACGAACCAGTCGCCCGGGAGCCGGCGCAGCTTGGCCTTGAACGCGGCGACCGGGTCCTCGTCGGGGTCGATCTCGTCGTCCGTCGCGACCGGCGCGTCGTCGTCGGCGACCTCGTCGGCGGCGGCGTCGTCCTCGGTGGTCTCCTCGGCGACGTCGCCGGCCTCCGTGTCGTCGACCTCGTCACCCGCGGTCACCTCGACGGCCTCGACCGACGCCAGGGCGTCCGCCAGCTCGGCCTCGGCGCCCGGCGTGGGCTCCTGCGACTCCTGCGACACGTGCAACCTGCTTTCTCCGATGGTGGGCCGGCGTGCGCGCCGGCGGTGCGCGGCTCGCCCGCGCGGGTGGGGTGGTCGCCGGCTCGGTGGCCGGCGGGCGTCACCCGAAGATCCAGAACGTCAGCTTCCCGATACCCAGGTCGATCAGCGTGACGAAGAGCATGACGACCGTGACGAACACGAGCACGACGCCGGTGTAGGTGACGAGCTCCTGCCGCGTGGGCCGGACGACCTTCTTGAGCTCGGACACGACCTGGCGCACGAAGAGGGCGATGCGCGCGAAGAACCCGCGCTTCTCCTCGCCGCGACGCGGCGCGTGCTCGCTCCTGCTGGCGGCCGAGCCCTCGGCGTCGGACGCCGCGGCGGCAGCGGTATCGCTCACGTCTGGCCCCTGTCTCGTCGTCGTGCGGCACCCGGACGGGCGCCGCGGTTCGCGGACGCACGGGCTTCACCGACGCGACGCGCCGGACCGACCGGCGGTCCTGCTCACGACGCCGACCCGGACCTCGAGGAGTCCCGAGGTCGGGCCGGTCCGCGTGCGCAGGGCAGACAGGACTCGAACCTGCAACCTGCGGTTTTGGAGACCGCTGCGCTACCAATTGCGCCACTGCCCTACGACGGCCTGGTCGCCACGACGTCGCACCACCGCGCCGGGCCGGAGCTCGGCTTCGGGCGTGCTTCATCATGGCGGACGTCAACCGCCGGTGGCCCACTGTACGCGACGCCGGGCGCGGGGTCGAACCCGTCCCGGCAGGACGTCGGAGCCGCGTGCACCGCCCCCCGCTCGCCGACGTGGCACGGACCGTCGCACGTCACCCGCACGGACGACACCGGACACCGGCGTACCACCCCGTGATATCCGGTGGCCGTGCACCCGCGGGGCTCTGCGAGGATGGTCCCGTGAGCCAGCACAGCGCACCGACGACGACGTCCACCCGCGCACGGGTCTCCGAGCGCATCGCCGCGATCGCGGAGTCCGCGACGCTGGCGGTCGATGCCAAGGCCAAGGCGCTCAAGGCCGCCGGCCGGCCCGTGATCGGCTTCGGCGCCGGCGAACCCGACTTCCCGACGCCCGACTACATCGTCGAGGCCGCGGTGCGCGCCGCCCAGGACCCGGTGAACCACCGCTACTCCCCCGCGGCCGGCCTGCCGGTGCTGCGCGAGGCGATCGCCGCCAAGACGCTGCGCGACTCGGGCTACGAGGTGAAGCCCTCCGACGTGCTGGTGACCAACGGCGGCAAGCAGGCCGTGTTCCAGGCGTTCGCGGCGGTCCTCGACCCGGGCGACGAGGTGCTGCTGCCCGCGCCGTACTGGACGACCTACCCCGAGGCGATCGCGCTGACGGGCGCCGTGCCCGTCGAGGTCGTCGCCGGCGTCGACCAGGGCTACCTCGTCACGGTCGAGCAGCTCGAGGCCGCGCGCACGCCGCGCACGAAGGCGCTGCTGTTCAACTCCCCGTCGAACCCCACGGGCGCCGTGTACTCCCCCGAGCAGACCGCGGAGATCGGGCGCTGGGCGCTGGAGCACGGCATCTGGGTCATCACCGACGAGATCTACGAGCACCTCACCTACGACGACGCCGTGTTCACGCCGATCGTCCGCGCGGTGCCCGACCTCGCCGACACCACGATCGTGCTCAACGGCGTCGCCAAGACCTACGCCATGACGGGGTGGCGCGTGGGCTGGATGATCGGCCCCAGCGACGTCATCAAGGCCGCGACCAACCTGCAGTCGCACCTGACGTCCAACGTCGCCAACGTCTCGCAGCGCGCGGCGGTGGCCGCCCTGACGGGTGACCTGTCGGCCGTCGAGGCGATGCGGGCGGCGTTCGACCGCCGCCGCCGCACGATGGTCGAGATGCTCTCGGCGATCGACGGCGTGCGCTGCCCCGCACCGCAGGGCGCGTTCTACGCCTACCCGTCCGTCGAGGGCCTGCTGGGCCGCACGATCCGCGGCGTCACGCCGACGACGTCGGCCGAGCTCGCCTCGCTGATCCTCGACGAGGTCGAGGTCGCGGTGGTCCCCGGCGAGGCGTTCGGCCCCAGCGGGTACCTGCGGCTGTCGTACGCCCTGGGGGACGACGACCTCGTCGAGGGCGTCACGCGGATCCAGGGCCTGCTGGCCGAGGCCGTCTGACCTGCCGACCCGGGGTCCACCGGTCGGTGGACCCCGGGAACGACCGTGCGGTCCTCGCGCCACGGCACCCCGGGGGCGCAGGCTGGGACCCATGACGACGACGAAGGCCCCGGCCGTCCTGGTCGAGGGCCTGCACAAGCGGTACGGCGAGAAGCGCGCCGTCGACGGGCTGGACCTGCGCGTCGAGCACGGCGAGATCGTCGCGGTGCTCGGGCCGAACGGCGCCGGCAAGACGACGACGGTCGAGACCCTCGAGGGGTTCCGCCGCGCCGACGCCGGGCACGTCCGTGTCCTCGGGGAGGACCCGGCGACCGCGGGACGCGCGTGGCGCTCCCGCCTGGGCGTCGTCCTGCAGGACAACCAGGACCTCGCGGAGGTCACGGTCCGGGAGATCGTGCACCACGTGGCCGGGTTCTACCCGGCGCCCAGGGACCCGGAGCGGGTCATCGACGCGGTCGGGCTGCGCGAGAAGGCGGCGGTCCGCACGCGAGCCCTGTCCGGTGGACAACGGCGGCGGCTCGACGTGGCGCTCGGTGTCGTGGGCGATCCCGAACTGCTGTTCCTCGACGAGCCCACCACGGGGTTCGACCCGCAGGCGCGGCACGACTTCTGGGACCTCGTGGAGTCCTTGCGCGACGAGGGCACGACGATCCTGCTGACCACGCACTACCTCGAGGAGGCGGAGCGGCTGGCCGACCGCGTGGTGGTCGTCGCGCACGGCCGCGTCGTCGCGGAGGGCGCCCCGGACGACCTGGGCGGTCGCCGGGCACGCCGCGCCCGCGTGCGGTGGACCGTCGACGGCACCACGCACGAGGAGGCGACGGACACGCCGACCGCGCTGGTGGCGCGGCTCGCCGCGGACCTGCGCCGCCCGGACGGCGAGGTCCCGGGGCTGCAGGTGCTGCGGCCCACGCTCGAGGACGTGTACCTCGGGCTCATCGGCGACGACGCGAGCCGCACGGCTGACGAGGAGGCGGCACGATGACGACGCCCCCCACCGGCGCGCACGCCCGTTCCGCCGCGCGGAGCGTCCCGCGGCTGCCCGGCGTCGGCCGCCTGGCCCTGGCCCGCACCGCCTTCGAGGTCCGCGTGTTCTTCCGCGAGCGCGACGCCGTGGTCTTCGTGTTCGCGTACCCGATCCTCATGCTCGCGATCTTCGCGACCGTCTTCGGGTCCGACGAGGAGCTGGTCCCGGGCTCCGGGGTGTACTTCCCGCAGTACTTCCTGCCCGGGATGGTCGCCACCGGCGTCATGCTGTCGAGCTTCCAGAACCTCGCGATCTCGATCGCCGCGGAGCGCGACGACGGCACCCTCAAGCGGCTGCGGTCCACACCGCTGCCCCCGACCGCGTACTTCCTGGGCAAGACGGGGCAGGTGCTCGTCACGGCGGGCGTCCAGACGGCCCTGCTGCTCGGCGTCGCCGCCCTCGCGTTCGACGTCCCGCTGCCGACCGAGGCGGGGCGGTGGTGGACCTTCGCGTGGGTCTTCGTGCTCGGCACGGCGGCGGGGTCGGTCTGCGGGGTGGCCTACTCGTCGGTGCCGCGCACGGGACGGTCCGCCAGCCCCGTCGTGATCCCGGTGGTGCTGGTGCTGCAGTTCGTCTCCGGCGTCTTCTTCCAGTTCAACGAGCTGCCGACGTGGATGCAGCAGCTGGCCTCGGTCTTCCCCCTGAAGTGGATGGCGCAGGGCATGCGCTCGGTGTTCCTGCCCGACGAGGCCGCCGTGCTCGAGCCGTCGGGATCGTGGCAGCACGGCCCGACGGCGGCGGTGCTGGTTGCGTGGCTCGTCGTCGGCCTGGTCGTCGGGGTCCGGACGTTCCGCTGGCGGCGCCGGGACGACGGGTGACGGCCGTCGCGGCGGACGGTCCGGCCCGTGGCAGAGTCGCGCCCGTGAGCACCGTGGACGCGCAGCCCGGGCCGGTCGAGCGGCACGGGTTCTGGATGCGCATGCTGATGATGTACGACCTGGTCTTCGTCGGGATGTCGGCGGTGTACCTGGTGGCGGTGCTGATCCAGGCCGACGGGTTCACCGAGGCGCGCGTGGCCGTCTCCACGATGCTGCTGCTGGCGCTGGCCTACGTCCTGGTCGGGCGGCGCGCCGCGCGGCGTGGGAGTGCGCGGCTCGCGGACGCGTACCTGGCGGTGCTCGTCGTCGTCGTGGTCGTGCAGGTCACCGGCGGGGACATCGGCTCCGCGCTCCTCTTCCTCGCGTCCACGCAGATCTGGTTCTTCGCGCGGACGCGCGTCGCCGGCGTCGTGTGGGCCGTGTGGGCCGTGTCCCTGACGGTGGCCATCACGGTCGCCGCGGTGCTGCGCATCGGGGCGACGGGTCAGGAGATCACGGAGATCGCCGCGCAGTTCGGCACGGCGCTGATGTTCGCGGTGGTGCTCGGGCTGTGGATCACGCAGATCGCCGAGCAGAGCGAGGTGCGTGCGCACCTGCTCGAGGAGCTGCACGCGACGCAGGACGCGCTCGCCGCGTTCCACCACGCCGCCACGCAGGGGCCACCCGTGTCACGCTGCACCTGACACGGGCGGACCGCGCGGTCGTCCTCGAGGTCGCCGACGACGGGCCCCCGACGTCCACGTGCTGGTGCTGACGACGTACGAGACGGACACCGACATCCTGCGGGCGGTCGAGGCCGGCGCGACCGGCTACCTGCTCAAGGACACGCCGCGCGACCAGCTGGTGGCCGGCGCGCGCGCCGCCGCGCGCGGGGAGTCCGCCCTCTCGCCGTCCGTCGCCGGGCGCCTGGTCCGGCAGGTGCGCGGCGAGCGCACCGAGCGGCTGACCCCGCGGGAGCGGCAGGTGCTGGCGGGCGTCGCCCGAGGGCTGTCCAACGCCGCGGTCGGGCGCGAGCTGTTCATCGCCGAGGCGACGGTCGAGACCCACCTGCTGCGCGCGTTCGCCAAGCTGGGCGTCGACGACCGGACGCGCGCGGTCACGGTCGCCATCGAGCGGGGCATCCTGCCCGCTCCCTGACGGCTCCGCGGCGTCGCGACCCGCCGCCCCGCGCCGTGTCCGGGCGGCTCCGGACGACCCTTCTGCCCCGGTTGTCGCACGTCCATACTGAGCCCATGCGGAACGGGCCGGCGTCGGGGCGCACCCTCGCCGCGCCCTCGGAGGCCCTGCGGGCGACCGGTGCGCGCGTCACGGTCCGCGGCCGGCTCATGACCGCCGTCGTCGTCCTCACCGCGGCCGCGATGACCGTCGCCGGCCTCACCGGGCTCGCGCTGCAGCTGCGCGCGACCGACGCCCGCATCGACGAGTCGCTGACCCGGGCCGTCAGCGCGCTGCGGACGAGCCAGACCGAGGGCGAGACCCAGCCGGACGGCACCCGGGTGCCGTGGACGTCCGTCCGGTCGCTGCTGCGCGACGCGGTCGAGGCCCGTGTGCCCGCCGAGCACGAGGGCATGCTGTCGATGGTCGACGGCACGTTCCACCTGCGCCCGGCCGACGAGACGCGGGCGATCCGGCTCGACACGGACGAGGAGCTGCTCGCGTGGCTCGCGGCCCTGGCCCCCGACGACCGGCTCGCGGACACCCCGCAGACCGTGCGCACGTCGGTCACCGAGTACCGGCTCGTGGTCGTCCCGGTCCTGCTCGCCGCGGACCCCGCCGCGACCGGCGCGTTCGTCGTGGCCACGGACCGCACGGCACAGACCGCGGGGGTCTGGCGGATCTTCCTCACCTACTCGGTCGTCGGCCTCGTGGCGCTGGCGGTGACGTCGCTGGTGGCGTGGTTCGTGGTGGGGCGCATGCTGCGCCCGGTGCGGGTGCTGCGCGACACGGTGCGACGGGTCACCGGCTCGGACCTGTCCGAGCGCATCACGGTCACCGGCAAGGACGACCTCGCGGACCTCGCGTCCTCCGTGAACTCGATGCTGCAGCGTCTCGAGCGCGCGTTCGGGTCCCAGCGCGAGCTGCTCGACGACGTGGGGCACGAGCTGCGGACGCCCCTGACGATCGTCCGGGGGCACCTCGAGCTGCTCGACCCCGCCGACGAGTCCGACGTGCGGGCCACGCAGTCCCTCGCGCTCGACGAGCTCGACCGCATGCAGCGGCTGGTGGACGACCTGGTGACGCTCGCGACCGTCGACCGCCCGGACTTCGTGCGTCGCGCGCCGGTCGACGTCGGACGCCTCACCGACGACGTGCTCGAGAAGGCCCGCGGGCTGGGCGAGCGGCGGTTCGTCGTCGTGGCCCGAGCGGACGTCGTCGCGGACGTCGACGCGCAGCGCATCACGCAGGCGTGGCTGCAGCTGCTGGCCAACGCCGTGCGGTTCTCGGCACCCGGCTCGACGGTCCGCCTGGGCAGCGAGGTCGCGAACGGCCGGCTGCTGGTGTGGGTGCGCGACGAGGGTCCCGGTGTGCCGCCCGAGGAGGAGGCCCGCATCTTCGAGCGCTTCCACCGCGGCCAGGCCGACCGCGTGCAGCACGGCGCCGGGCTCGGGCTGCCCATCGTCGCGGCGATCGCCGCCGCCCACGGCGGGCGCGTCTTCCTGGAGCACCCGCCCCCCGGCGCCGGTCCCGGCGTCGGGTTCGTCCTCGACCTTCCCGCCGTCGGTCTCGTCGACGGCGGGTCCGAGTCCCTCGAGCTCGTGGAGCCGCACCGATGACGCACATCCTGATCGCCGAGGACGAGGAGCGGATCGCCGCCTTCGTCGCCAAGGGCCTGCGCGCCCACGGGTACGAGGCCACCGCCGTCCTCACGGGCGAGGCGGCGCTGGAGCGGGTCGAGGCCGGTGGGGTGGACCTGCTGGTGCTCGACCTGGGACTGGGCGACATGGACGGCTTCGACGTCCTGCGGTTCCTGCGTGCCGAGGGGTACGCCCTGCCCGTGATCGTCCTGACCGCACGCTCGTCGGTGACCGACACGGTCACCGGCCTGGAGTCCGGGGCGGACGACTACATGGCCAAGCCGTTCCGGTTCGAGGAGCTCCTGGCGCGGGTCCGTCTGCGGCTGCGCAGCCAGCCCGCGGCCCCGTCCCGGGGCAACGTGCTGGCCCACGGACGTCTGCAGCTCGACCTGCGCACCCGGCGGATGCGCGTCGGGGACGCCGAGGTCGACCTGTCGGCCCGCGAGTTCGCGCTCGCCGAGACGTTCATGCGCAACCCGGGTGACGTGCTCACCCGCGAGCGCCTGCTCTCGGAGGTCTGGGGGTACGACTTCGACCCCGGCTCGAACGTGGTCGACGTCTACGTGCGGTACCTGCGGCGCAAGCTCGGTGCCGAGCACTTCGACACCATCCGCGGCGTCGGCTACCGGCTGGTGGACGCACCGGCCTGACGCCACCCCGCGCGGGCCCGGGCCCGCGCGACCGGCACCGTGCCGGCTGGCAGACTGGAGGCGATGCGCGACCTCAGCCTGCTGCCCAAGGCACACCTGCACCTGCACTTCACGGGGTCGATGCGTGTGGAGACGCTCGCCGAGCTCGCGGAGCTGCACGGCATCCGTCTGCCCCACGCGCTGCTGGACGCCGACCCGCTGGTGGTGCCGGCCGACGAGCGCGGCTGGTTCCGGTTCCAGCGCATGTACGACGCGGCCCGCGCGTGCGTGCGCTCCGAGGCGGACATGCGCCGGATCGTCGCGGAGGCCGCGGCGGACGACGCCGCGGAGGGCTCGGGCCGGCTCGAGATCCAGGTGGACCCCACGTCGTACGCACCGTACGTGGGCGGCATCACTCCCGCGCTGGAGATCGTGCTCGACGAGGCGCGGGCCGCGCAGGCCGCCACCGGCGTCGAGGTGGGCGTCGTGGTCGCCGCCTCGCGCATGCGGCACCCGCTGGAGGCGCGGACGCTGGCGCGGCTCGCGGCGCGGCACGCCGGCGACGGTGCGGGCGGCGTGATCGGGTTCGGCCTGTCGAACGACGAGCGCCGCGGGGAGACCGAGCAGTTCGCCCCCGCCTTCACGATCGCGCACCGTGCGGGGCTGCGGTCCGTCCCCCACGGTGGGGAGCTGCTGGGCCCGGCGCACGTCGAGGAGGTGCTCGACCACCTGCGCCCGGACCGCCTGGGGCACGGCGTGCGCAGCGCGGAGGACCCGCGGGTGCTGGCCCGCGTGGTCGACGAGGAGGTCGCGCTCGAGGTCTGCCCCGCGTCGAACGTGTCGCTCGGCGTGTACCCGACCGCCCGGGACGTGCCGCTGCGGGCCCTCGTGGACGCCGGGGCCCGGGTCGCGCTCGGCGCCGACGACCCGCTGCTCTTCCGCTCCCGCCTGGCCGACCAGTACCGCATCGCGCGCGAGGACCACGGGTTCGACGACCACGCGCTGGCGGACCTGGCGCGCGCGTCGATCACGGCGAGCGCGGCCTCACCGGCAGCCCGCGCCCGGCTCCTGGCCGGCGTCGACGCCTGGCTCGCGACGGAGCCGACGCAGGGCTGACGCGGTCCTACGGTCCGGTGGCGTCCGTCGCGTTCAGAGCGTGACGCCCACCAGCACCGGCTCGGGCTCCAGGACCACGCCGAAGCGGTCGCGCACGCCGTCGCGCACGGTCCGCGCGAGGGCGAGGAGGTCGTCCGCGCGCGCGTCGCCCCGGTTCGTGAGCGCCAGGGTGTGCTTGGTCGACAAGGCCGCCGGTCCGGGCCCCCCGAACCCGCGCGTGAAGCCCGCGTGCTCGATGAGCCACGCGGCGCTGGTCTTCACCGCGCCGTCCGGCATCGGCCAGCGCGGGGCGTCGGCCGGCAGCGCGTCCGCGTCCGGGAGCACGGGGTTGGTGAAGAACGAGCCCGCGCTCCACGTGTCGTGGTCCGCGGGGTCGAGCACCATGCCCTTGCGGGACCGCAGCGCCAGCACCGCCGCGCGGACCTCGGCGAGGGGGGCACGCTCACCGACGGCGACGTCGAGCGCGCGGGCGAGCTCCGGGTACGCGACGGGCGCGGAGAGCGAGCCCTCCTTCATCTGGAAGGTCACGTCGAGCACGACGTACCGCGGCGTCGGCCCCCACGGCGCGGCGTGGTCCGCCGGGTCCGGGCGCATCGAGCGCTTGAGCACCGACGTGCGGTAGCCGAACCCGAGGGTGACGAACGGCAGGGTCCGCACGCGCCCGCGGCCGCGGTCCCACACCCGGACCTGGGCGACGGTCTGGGCGACCTCCTGCCCGTACGCGCCCACGTTCTGCACGGGGGTCGCGCCCGTCGACCCCGGGATCCCGGACAGCGCCTCGACGCCGACGAGCCCGTGGTCGACGGCGTAGGCGACGACGTCGTCCCACACCGTGCCGGCCGGGACGGTCACGGTCACCCCGCCGCACGCCGACGCGTCGGGGACGTCGATGCCGCCGCGGACGTCACGCACGACCACCCCGGGGAACCCCGCGTCACCCACCAGCACGTTGGACCCACCGCCCAGGACCAGCAGCGGCTCGCCGGCGGCGTCGGCCGCCCGAACCGTCCCGACCAGCTCCGCCTCGGTCGCGGTCTCGACGTAGCGGGCGGCGGGCCCGCCGACGTGCAGCGTCGTGAGGTCCGCGAGCGCGGGGGTGCCGCTGTACGTCGGGACGGCCGGGCGGGCCGGCTCGGGGGCCGGGCCGGGCAGGGCGCAGGTGTCGAGCTCCACGCGACCAGGCTAGTCCGCGGGGCCGTCCACCACGTCCGCAGGGGCGGCGTGACGCACGGGCAGGGGGCGTGCGGCACCGGTCACGGCGAGCCCCAGCACGACGGGCACGAGGATGGCGAGCAGCGCCTGCCGGTAGCCGACGTGCTCGGCGAGCAGGCCCAGCAGCGGCGGGCCGGCGAGGAACGCGGAGTAGCCGATGGTCGACACGACGGCGACGCGCTGCGCCGCGCGCACCGGGTCGTCCGCCGCGGCGCTCATGCCCACGGGGAACCCCAGGGCGGCGCCCATGCCCCAGACCACCACGCCCGCGAGCGCCAGCCAGAGCTGGTCGGCCAGGCCGAAGACGAGCAGGCCGACGCCTGCCAGCAGCGCGCACAGCCGCAGCACGACGACGCGGCCGTACCGGTCGAGCAACGACGTGCCGAGCATCCGCATGGCAGTCATCGCGGTGACGAAGAGCGCGAACCCGACGGCGCCCGTGGCGTGGGTGGTGCCGAACCCGTCGACCACGGCCAGGCTGACCCAGTCGTTGGCTGCCCCCTCGGTGAGCGCGGCGGCCAGCACCACCAGGCCGATGAGCAGGGTGCGCGGCTCGAGCCACGCGCCGACCGCGGCCCGGGCGCCGCGGGGCGCGGCCGCCCCGGTCGACGCGGGGTCGCCCGGGTGCGCCGGTTCGGCGAGGAACGAGCGGACCGCGACGGCCGTGGCCACGCAGGACAGGGCGACGACGACGGGGAGGTGGACCTGCACCGGCACGTGCAGGGTCGCCAGGACGGCGGCGACGCCCGCGGCACCCATCGTCCCGAAGGAGAACCCCGCGTGGTACCGCGGCATGACGGTGCGGCCCAGCCGCTGCTCGACGACCGCGCCCTCGAGGTTCATCGCGGCGTCCCACACCCCCGCCCCGACGCCGACCAGCACGAGACCGGCCCCCACGAGCACCACCAGGTCGAGCGCGACCCCGACCGACGCGACGGCGTACCCGGCCCCGTTGACGACGGCGAAGGCCAGGACCGTGCGCCGGGCGCCCAGCCGTTCCACGACCATCCCCGACAGCGGCAGCGCGACCAGCGACCCCATGGCCCCGATCAGCAGCAGCACCCCCATGCGCTCGGGGGTCAGGCCGAGCGCGTCGCGCACCGCGGGCAGCCGCGCCGCCCACGAGGCGAAGTTGACGCCGGAGAGCAGGAACACGGCGAACACCGCCGCCGAGGCGACCCGGACCTCACGGGTCGGGGTGCTGCGGACCTCCTCCACGGGGCTCATCGTGCTCCTCCCGGTGCGGCGGGTCGATCGGGTGTGCGGCGGCGGCGCGGGCGCGGCGGAGGCACCGGACGGTGCCGGCGGACGCGCGCGACGCGGTGCGGGGCGTCGCCCGACGCAGCCGCCGGGGCGGGGCCGTCCGGCGTCCCCGGGCCGGTCGGGCCGGGGTCGTCGGCGGGCGGGCGCGGGGTGGGGACGGGTGCCACCGCGGCGGCCGGGCGGCGTGCGACGGCCGGTGCCACCACGACGCTGGCGGTCATCGCGACGACGATGAGCACGAGCGCGTGACGCGCACCCACCGACTCGGCCGCCAGGCCGAGCACGGGCGGCGCCACGAGGGAGGCCATGGAGGCGAAGGCGGACACCACGGCGACACGGCCGGCCGCGCGGACGGGCTCGTCGGACGCGGCGGCGATGCCGATGGGCACCGCGAGCGCGGCCCCCGCCCCCCACAGCAGGACGCCCGCACCGGCGAGGCCGAGCGTGGGGGCGAACCCGAACACCAGGAGGCCGACGACCGACGCGACGCCCGACGCCCGGAGCACGGCGACGCGCCCGAACCGGTCGAGCAGCCGCGTGCCGAGCAGGCGCACCACGGTCATCGCGGCCACGAACAGGCCCAGCACGGCCCCGCCGACGGACTCGGTACGACCGAACCCGTCGACGACCGCGAGGGACAGCCAGTTGTTGGCGGCGCCCTCCGAGAACGCCGCGGCCAGCACGACGACGCCCACGAGCAGCGTGCGCGGCTCACGCCAGGCGTCGAGCGCCGTACCCAGGCGTCGCGCGCCGTGCTGCAGGCGGGAGGTGCCGGCGGCACGCACGACCGCCCGGACCCCTGCACGCTCCCCCGCCTCGACCTCGGAGGGCGGCAGCACGACGCCCCGCAGGGACGCGAGGCGCCACACCACCACGACGGCGGCGGTGACGGGCAGCTGGACGCCCACCGGGACCCCGACGGCCGAGGCGAGCGCACCGGCGCCGGACCCGACGACGGCGCCGACGGAGAACGCGGCGTGGAACTGCGGGATCACGGTGCGCCCGAGCGCGCGCTCGACGCGGGCGGACTCGACGTTCATGGCGACGTTGCCGAGGGCCACGGCCACACCGTTGAGGAAGATGCCCACGGCGAGCAGGGCGCGCGAGCCGACCGTCGGCCCGACGCCGAGCAGCACCAGCGCCGTGCCCAGCAGCACCGTGGCGCCGACCAGCACCCGGCGGGTGCCGAGGCGCTGCAGCACGATGCCGGAGACGGTGACGGTGACCAGCGAGCCGACGGAGCCGACCAGGAGGAGCAGCCCCAGGTCCGCGGTGCCGAGGTCGAGCAGGTCGCGCACGGTGGGGATGCGCGCCAGCCAGCTCGCGAACGCGGTGCCGGCGACGGCGAACAACCCGACGAGCAGGAGGCGGGCGCGGGCGACGGCCGGCAGGTGGGGGCGGGTCACGGGAGGGCTCCGGGGTACGGGTGCTGCGGGCCGGGCGCCGTGGGCGACCCGGCCTCGAATCGATTCGATCGATGGGGTGCGCGATCGAATCGATATGAGGGGACGTGACCATCCTGCGGGTACGCTGACGGCGACGTCAAACGTCGCCCCACGCCCCTCGCCGGCCCCGGAGGTCAGCCCTGTCCGTGCAGCGCACCACCCTGGCCGACGTCGCAGCGAGCGCCGGGGTGTCCGTCTCCACCGCCTCGCTGGCGTTCTCCGGCTCCGGGCCCATCGCGGAGGCCACCCGCGCGCGGGTCCTGGAGGCCGCGCAGCAGCTCGGGTACGCCGGCCCCAACCCGCTGGGCCGCCAGCTGCGCCGCGGCCGCTCCGGCATCGTCGGCGTCATCATGGGCGACGCCCTGCGCCGCGCGTTCCGCGACCCCGTCGCCGTCCAGGTCCTCGACGGCCTGACCGCCACCCTCGGACCCCGCGGGCTCGGCGTCCTGCTCATCCCCGGCCCCGACGACGCGTCGCAACCCGCGGTCGACCCGCTGCTGGGGTCCGCGGCGATGGACGTCGCCGTGCAGATGTGGGGTGGCACCAGCGACGACCCGGTGCTGGAGATGCTGCGACGCCGCGGCACGCCCGCGGTCCTCGTCGAGGGCACGCCCCAGCCGGACGTGGCCGCCGTCGGCATCGACGACCACGGGGGCATGGCCGAGCTCGCGCGGCACGTGCTCGAGCTGGGGCACACCCGCATCGCCACGGTCACGCTGCCGTTCGACCGTGAGCGTGCCGAGGGCCCCGCGGACCCCCGGCGCCTGGCCCAGCTCTCCTGGGAGATCACCCGACGCCGGCTCTCCGGGCTCACCGACGCCGGGGTCTCCCCCACCCTCGTCTACGAGACGCCCGCGTCCCTGGTCGAGAACGGCGCCGCCGCCGGGCGCGCGCTGCTGTCCGGCCCGGACCGCCCCACGGCGATCGTCTGCCAGTCGGACCTGCTGGCCTCCGGCGTCGTGCTCGCCGCCCGTGAGCTGGGCCTGCGGGTGCCGCAGGACGTGTCGGTCGCCGGGTTCGACGGGCTCGACCTGCCCTGGCTGGCCCCGGACGTGCTGACCAGCGTGGCCCAGCCCCTGGCCGAGAAGGGCGCGGCGATCGGGCAGGCGGTCGAGGACCTGCTCGCGGGCCGGATGCCCGGGCCCCGGGTGCTCCCGGTGCAGCTGCGCGTCGGCACCACGACCGGACCCGTCCCCCAGGGCGCCTGAGGCCCTCGACGGACGACCGCCTGGTCCGACCGGCCCGACCGCCTGCGCGCGGACCCGGTCAGACGAGCCGGACGACCGCCTGCGCGCGGCCCAGCACGCGCGCACCGTCCACGCTCACCGTGAGGTCGAGACGGACGGTCCGGGCCTCCGCGTCGAGTGCGCCCACGGTCGCGACGACGTCGACGACGACCTCCCCCGGGTCCGGGACCACGACGGGGCGCGTGAAGCGCACCTGGTAGTCCACGACGGCTCCCGGGTCACCGGCCCAGTCGGCCACGACGGCCGCCGCCGCACCCATGGTCCACATGCCGTGCGCGATGACGCCCGGCAGGCCCACGGCCGTGGCGACCCGCTCGTTCCAGTGGATCGGGTTGAAGTCGCCGGACGCACCGGCGTAGCGCACGAGCCGTGCGCGGTCGACCGTCACGGGACGGCGGGCGACCTCCTGGCCCACGGCGAGGTCGGCCAGGGCGGGACGGGCGGGCGCGGCGGTCATGCCGCGTCCTCGGGCCGTACGGCCAGCGTCGAGACGACGGTCGCGACGGCGCCGCCGTCCTCGTCGACGATCTCGCAGCGCGTGGTGACCATCGACAGGCCGGCGCGCTGCGTCACGGCGTCGACGTGCAGCGCCGCGCGCAGCCGGTCACCGGCGTGGATCGGCCGGTGGTGCGTGAACCGCTCGTCGGCGTGGACCACGCGGCTGAAGTCGATGCCTGCCGCCGGGTCCTGCACGTACTGCGCCTCGGTGCGCTGCGCGACCACCACGGCGAACGTGGGCGGGGCGATCACGTCGGGGTACCCGAGCGCGCGAGCCGCCTGCGGGTCCGTGTGGGCCGGGTGCGTGGCACCCGTCGCCTCGGCGAACTCCCGCAGCTTCTCGCGCGAGACCACATACACGTCGCCGGGCGGGTAGGCCCGCCCGGCGAAGGAGGTGTCGACCGGCACGTCGGTCAGTCGTGGCGCGTGGCCCGCGTCAGCGGGTCTCGCGGTGCACCGTGTGCTTGTTGTCACGCGGGCAGTACTTCTTCATCTCGAGCCGGTCGGGCGTGTTCCGACGGTTCTTCTTGGTGATGTAGTTCCGCTCCTTGCACTCCGTGCAGGCGAGCGTGATCTTCGGGCGGACGTCCGCGCTCTTGCTGGCCATGTTCGTGTCACCTCTCGCGCCCCGCTGGGGCTGCGCTCTTCTCCTGGCGCGCGCCGGCCGACGCGCGCTGCTGCGACGGATGATCGCCGTACGTGGTAGCGGGAGCGGGATTCGAACCCGCGACACCACGATTATGAGCCGTGTGCTCTAACCACCTGAGCTATCCCGCCACAGCGGTCGTGCCCTGGGCCGGCCGTCCGAGGACGACCGGCCCGTGACACACCACAGAGCCCCGAAAGGGAATCGAACCCTTGACCTTCTCCTTACCATGGAGACGCTCTGCCGACTGAGCTATCGGGGCAGCGCGGACCAGAGTACACGGGCACCGCCGTGGTCGGAAATCGGCTCCGCAGCACCCCCGTCCGGACCCCTCCGTCGGCCGCCCGTGCGGGATCCGAAGCGTTTCAGTTCGTCGCGCGCGCGGGGGGTGCGTGCCACGATCCGGCGCATGCGCACCCACCCGCGCGGTCGCCTCGCCGCGGCCGCCGCCCTGTCCGCCACCCTCCTCCTGACCGCCTGCAGCGGCGACCAGGGCGTCGACCCCTCGACTGCCGACTG
Organism: Cellulomonas sp. KH9; assembly: GCF_900114185.1. Taxonomy (GTDB): domain Bacteria; phylum Actinomycetota; class Actinomycetes; order Actinomycetales; family Cellulomonadaceae; genus Cellulomonas. The sequence continues at coordinate 1,079,135 of NZ_FOSE01000001.1, read as the reverse complement.
GCCCGCGGCCGTCACCCCCGCCGACGCCGACGGCGAGTTCTGGGTCGTCTGGACCGCGATCGCCGAGAACGGCGACGACCCGGCGCTGGCCACGGAGGTCGAGCGCCTGGCCGACGAGGGCTACGAGGTGGATCCCTGGGCCCCGAGCTGCCAGTCCGGCGCCCAGGACGCGCTCAGCGGCCTCACGGGCTACGGCGAGCCGGTGGGCGTCGGGGTGGCGTTCGGCTCCGAGGAGGACGCCGGCGTCTTCGACACCCGCGACGAGGGCAGCACCGTGAGCATCACGAAGGGCACCTGGACCTGCTGAGGCACCCCGCGCCGCGCCACGGCGCACGTCACGGGCGACACGACCCCGGGGACGACGGAGGGGCCGTCCTGGTCAGGACGGCCCCTCCGGTACGTGGCGGGTGAGGGATTCGAACCCCCGTAGGCGTTGCCAGCTGATTTACAGTCAGCCCCCTTTGGCCACTCGGGTAACCCGCCAAGGAGCACCGACCCGTCGGCCACGTCGACCCCCACGGACGGCGGGACCGGCGCGTCCGCGCGAGCGGCGTGCGGATGGAAGGATAGCAAGTCCGAGGGGGCCTCGCGCACATCGGCCCGTGGCCGGACCCGCGACCGGGGTCCGACGGCACCTGACGTGCCCCGCCCACCCCCTCGTCGGACGGACCAGCAGGCGCCCCCACCGGGGGCCGGGAGGGAGCAGCATGGCGAGCGAGTCGTCGTTCGACGTCGTCAGCAAGGTCGACCGCCAGGAGGTCGACAACGCGCTGAACCAGGCCGCGAAGGAGATCGCGCAGCGCTACGACTTCAAGGGCGTGGGGGCGTCCATCGCCTGGAGCGGCGAGAGCATCCTCATGGTCGCCAACTCCCCCGAGCGCGTGCTCGCGGTGCTGGACGTCTTCCAGACCAAGCTGATCAAGCGCAACATCTCGCTGAAGTCGCTCGACACGGGCGACGGCGAGCCCAAGCCCTCGGGCAAGGAGTACCGCCTGGCCGCCTCCATCAAGGAGGGCCTGAGCAGCGAGGTCGCCAAGAAGCTCGCGAAGACGGTCCGCGACGAGGGGCCCAAGGGCGTCAAGACGCAGATCCAGGGCGACGAGCTGCGGGTCTCCGCCAAGAGCCGTGACGACCTGCAGGCCGTCATCGCGCTGCTCAAGGGCGCCGACGTGGACGCGGCGCTGCAGTTCGTCAACTACCGCTGACGGTCCGCACAGCGCGCAGGCCGACCGGGTGACCGGTCGGCCTGCGGCAGCGCGGCGCTCAGTAGCGGGTGACGGGCCCGCCCGCCATGGCCTCGAGCCGGGCGATCCGGTCCGGCATCGGCGGGTGGGTCGCGAAGAGGCGACCGACGCCGGCGCCCCGGAACGGGTTGGCGATCATGAGGTGGGAGACGTCCACCAGCTCACGGTCCTGGGGCAGCGGCCGGGCGTTGGCCCCGGCCTCGAGCTTGCGCAGCGCGGACGCCAGCGCCAGCGGGTCACCGGTGAGCCGCGCACCGTCCTCGTCCGCGTCGTACTCGCGGGTGCGGGAGATCGCGAGCTGCACCATGGTCGCGGCCAGGGGCGCGAGGAACACCATCAGCAGGCTCGCCAGGGGGTTGCCGCCCTCGCGTCGGTCCCCGCCGCCGAAGAACATGGCGAACTGGGCCAGCGAGGTGATGACACCGGCGACCGCCGCAGCGACCGACGACGTGAGGATGTCGCGGTTGTAGACGTGCATCAGCTCGTGCCCCAGCACGCCGCGCAGCTCGCGCTCGTCCAGGATGGCGAGGATCCCCTCGGTGCAGCACACCGCGGCGTTCTGGGGGTTGCGGCCCGTCGCGAACGCGTTGGGCGCCATCGTCGGCGACACGTACAGCCGCGGCATGGGCTGCCGGGCGGCCGTCGAGAGCTCGCGGACGATGCGGTACATCGTGGGCTGCTCGATCTCGCTGACCGGTCGCGCCCGCATGGCGCGGATCGCGATCTTGTCCGAGTTCCAGTAGCTGTACGCCGTCATCACGAGGCCGATCGCCGTGAACAGCCAGAGGTACTGCGGCCCGCCGCCCAGCAGCCAGCCGATGCCCAGCAGCACGGCCCACAGGGCGCCGAACAGCGCCGCCGTCTTCAGCCCGTTGTAGTGCCGGTGACCCATCTGCGTCCTCGTCCTCCCCGCGTCCGGCACCCACGTCCGTCCGCACCTGTCACAACGCCACGCGCCGGGCCGACGTTCCCCGGCGCGCCACCGTGGACGGCGCCGCACCACCCGGGCGGCGCTCGTATCCTTGCCCCGCCCCGATGCCGTGGTGACCCCGCCCGCCCGCATCCCCTGGAGACCCCATGCGCCCCGCCCGCCTCACCGCCCTCGCCGTCGCGGCCGCCCTGACGCTGGCAGCGTGCGCGCCCGCGGACGACTCCCCCACCGCGGCGACCACGGACGGCACGCTGCCGACCGTGACCCCCGGGGTGCTGACGTTCGCCACGTCCGACCCGGCGTACGAGCCGTGGGTGGCGGGCAACGACCCGGCGAGCGGCGAGGGCTTCGAGGCCGCCGTCGCGTACGCGGTGGCCGAGGAGCTCGGGTTCGACGCGGACGACGTGGCCTGGGTGACGGCGGGCTTCGACCAGATCATCGCGCCCGGGGCCAAGTCGTTCGACGTGGCGGTCAACCAGGTCTCCATCAGCGACGAGCGCCGCGCCAACCTCGACTTCTCCTCGCCCTACTACACGACCGCGCAGGCCGTCGTGACGCTGGCCGGATCCCCCGTCGCCGACGCCACGGGCCTCGCCGACCTCGCCGGTGCGCGCATCGGGGCGATGGTGGGCACCACGAGCCTGACGGCCGCGCAGGAGATCGTCGCGCCCGACGCGGACGTCTCGGTGTTCAACGACAACGACCAGGTCAAGCAGGCCCTGACGTCCGGGCTGGTCGACGCGGTCGTGGTGGACCTGCCGACCGCGCTGTACATCACGGCCGCCGAGCTCGAGGACGGCGTGCTGCTGGGCCAGCTGCCGGACAGCGCGGGCGGTGACGAGTTCGGCCTGGTGCTCGACAAGGGCTCGGCGCTGACCGCGGCCGTGTCGCAGGCCGTGGACGCGCTGCGCGAGGACGGGACGCTCGCCGGGCTCGAGGCCGAGTGGCTGACCGACGCGGCCGGCGCGCCCGTCCTGCGGTGAGCCGGACGTGACCGCCCCCGCCGGCCACGCGGTACCCGCACAGGCGCCGTGGACGCCGTCCCCGGTGCAGCGCGAGCGGGACGCGTACCGCCGTGCACGGGCACGCCGCTCCACGCTCGCCGCGCTGGTCTCCACCGTCGCGCTGACCGCGGTCGTCGTGCTCGGCGTGCGGGCCGCGCCCGGGTGGCCGCGGGTGCAGGCCTCGTTCCTCGACCCCGAGGTCGCGCTGGCGTCGCTGCCACGCGTCCTCGAGGGGCTGTGGCTGAACGTCCGGGTGATGGCGGTGTGCGCTGTCGTCATCGTGGTCGTCGCGCTCGGGCTGGCGCTGGCCCGCACCCTGCACGGGCCCGTGTTCCTCCCGCTGCGGCTGCTGGCCACCGCGTACGTCGACGTCTTCCGTGGGCTGCCGCTGATCCTCGTGCTGCTGCTGGTCGGGTTCGGCGTGCCCGGGCTGCGCCTGCAGGGCGTCCCGACCTCGGCGGTGGTGCTCGGCGGGGTGGCGCTCGTGCTCACGTACTCGGCGTACGTCGCCGAGGTGTTCCGCGCCGGCATCGAGTCCGTGCACCCCTCGCAGGTCGCCGCCGCCCGTTCGCTCGGGCTCACCCGCGGGCAGACCCTGCGGCACGTCGTGCTCCCGCAGGCCGTGCGCCGGGTCGTGCCCCCGCTGCTCAACGACCTCGTGTCGCTGTCGAAGGACTCCGGGCTCATCTCGATCCTCGGGGCCGTCGACGCCGTCCGGGCCGCCCAGATCGCGACGGCCACGCACGCCAACTTCACCCCGTACGTCGTCGCCGGCGTCCTGTTCGTGCTGCTCACCATCCCGCTGACGCGCCTGACCGACGTGCTGGCGCGGCGCTCCGGGTGGCTGGGCGCGCAGAGCGGCCTGGCCGGGGCGGGGGCGCTGCGGTGACCGGGGCACTCGACACCCCGCTCCTCGCGGTACGCGACGTGCGCAAGAGCTTCGGCGAGCACGTCGTGCTCGACGGGCTGTCCCTGGACGTGCACGCCCACCGCGTCGTCGTGCTCATCGGCGCCTCCGGGTCCGGCAAGTCGACGCTGCTGCGGTGCGTGGACCTGCTGGAGGACGTCGACGACGGCGTGATCGAGCTGGAGGGCCGCGACATCACCGACCCGCGCCTCGACGCCGACGCGGTGCGTGCCCGGATGGGGATGGTGTTCCAGTCCTACAACCTCTTCCCGCACCTGCGGGTGCTGGACAACGTGACGCTCGCCCCGCGGCTCGTGCACCGCACGGCGCGGCGGCAGGCGCAGGACGAGGCGATGGCCGTGCTGGAGCGCGTGGGGCTGGCGGACAAGGCGCGCGCGTTCCCCGACGAGCTCTCGGGCGGGCAGCAGCAGCGCGTCGCGATCGCCCGTGCCCTGGTGGGCCGGCCGGCGGTGCTGCTGCTCGACGAGGTCACCAGTGCGCTGGACCCGGAGCTGGTGGGCGAGGTCCTCGACCTGCTCGGTGAGCTGAAGGACACCGGCCTGACGATGCTGCTGGCGACGCACGAGATGGCGTTCGCCCGCGACGTCGCGGACGAGGTGTGCTTCCTGCACGCCGGCCGGGTGCACGAGCGCGGCCCGGCCGCGCAGGTCCTGGGCGACCCGCTCGAGGCCCGCACCCGGGAGTTCGTGCGGCGGTTCACCGCCTGACGCCGCACCGCCCCGCGTGCGGGGCCCGGCACGGCGCTGCCCCGGACGGATCGACCGTCCGGGGCAGCGGTCGTGCTCAGTCCTGCGGGAGCTCGCGACCCAGGGCCACCGCGACCATGTGCTCACGCGGCACGAGCTTGACGCGCTCGCGCCCGTGCGGCTCGCCCAGCGACCGCTCGTACGCGTCCAGCAGCTCCCAGCCCTGCCACTGGATGGCCTCGACGCCCCGCTGCTCGAGGAAGTCCACCACGGCCTGCGGGTCACGCTCGGTGGCCGTGAAGAAGGCCTCGCCCCCCTCGGCGACGTCCTCGCCGAGGTGCCGGATCGTCTCGGACGCGTCGGACTTGGTGTGCCCGATGAGGCCCACCGGGCCGCGCTTGATCCAGCCCGTCGCGTACACCCCGGGCATCTGGTCGCCGTCGACGTCGATGACGCGGCCCTCGCGGTTGGGGATGACCCCCGCGACCTCGTCGAACGGGATGTCGACCAGCGGCGAGCCGAAGTAGCCGACGGCGCGGTAGACCGCCTGGACCGGCCAGTCGTGGAACTGCCCGGTGCCGGTGACGTTGCCGTCCCCGTTCAGGGCGGTGCGCTCGGTGCGCAGGCCGACCACCTTGCCGTCCTCGCCCAGCACCTCGACCGGCTTGTGCAGGAAGTGCAGGTGGATGCGGCGCGAGGCGGTGAGGTCCTCGGGCTCCTTGAGCGTCCAGTCCGTGAGGGTCTTGACGACCTGCTTGGTCTGGTTGCTCGAGTGGATGGCGGCCATCGAGCCGTCGTCGAACTCGAAGTCCTCGGGGTAGACGATCGTGTCGACGTCCGGCACGTGACCGAGCTCGCGCAGCTCCAGCGGCGAGAACTTGGCCTGCGCCGGCCCGCGGCGCGCGAACACGTGCACGTCCGTGACGGGGTTCTGCTTGAGGATGTCGTAGACGTTGGCCGGGACCTCGGTGGGCAGCAGGTCGTCCGCGTGCTTCGCCAGGATGCGTGCGACGTCGAGCGCGACGTTGCCGGCGCCGAGGACGGCGACGTGCTGCGCCTCCAGCGGCCACGTGCGCGGGACGTCGGGGTGCCCGTCGTACCAGGAGACGAAGTCCGCGGCGCCGTAGGAGCCGTCCAGGTCGATGCCGGGGATCGGCAGCGCCGCGTCCCGGATCGACCCGGTCGAGAAGATGACCGCGTCGTAGAAGGTGCGCAGGTCGTCGAGCTTGAGGTCCGTGCCGTAGTCCACGTTCGCCAGCAGCCGGATGTCCCCCCGCTCCAGGACCTTGTGCAGCGCGACGATGATCTGCTTGATGCGCGGGTGGTCGGGTGCCACGCCGTAGCGGACCAGGCCGAACGGCGCGGGAAGCCGCTCGAAGAGGTCGATGCTGACGTCGAGACCGGTCTTCGACAGGATGTCAGCCGCGTAGATGCCGGCCGGGCCGGCGCCGACGATCGCGACGCGCAGGGTCGGGGTGCTCACGTGACCAGGTTGCCTTCCGCTGTGGGGGCGCTCGCACGTCGGACGTCCGGACCCGCTGCGGGCTGCCCCTGCGGCCGTACGCCTCGCCGTCGGTGCGAGAGCAGTGCGCGGACAAGTCTAGGACGGTACGCCGACGATGCTCGACGTCCACTCCACGATACGGACATCCCGCCATGCGGACACCGGGTCGCGCAGCCCCGCGGGCTTACAGTCACCCCGTGCCCGCACCCGCCACCACCCCGCGCGCCGGGCTCGCCGCCGGGGTCGCGGCGTACGCCCTGTGGGGCGCGCTCCCCCTGTACTTCCCGCTGCTGGCGCCCGCCGGGCCGTTCGAGGTCATCGCCCACCGCGTGGTGTGGTCGCTGCTGTTCTGCCTCGTCCTGCTGCTGGTCACGCGCACCTGGGGCGCGTTCGTCGACATCCTGCGGGACCCCGGGCTCGTCCTGCGCCTCACGCTGGCGGCCGTCCTGCTGGCCGTCAACTGGCTGGTGTTCGTCCACGGCGTGACCACGGGCCACGTCGTCGACGCGGCGCTCGGGTACTTCATCAACCCGCTCGTGACGATCGCGCTGGCGGTGGTCGTGCTGGGCGAGCGCCTGCGCCCCGTGCAGTGGGCAGCCGTCGCCTTCGGCGCCGCCGCCGTCGTCGTGATCACCGTCGGGTACGGGCGCCCGCCCTGGATCGCCCTCGTGCTCGCGGCGAGCTTCGGCACCTACGGGCTCATCAAGAGCCGCCTCGGGCCCCGCGTCGGCGCGCTGCCCGGCCTGGCGGCCGAGACCGCCGTGCTCGTGCCCGTGGCGCTCGGCTACCTGCTGTGGCTGCACGTGGTCGGCCAGGGCACGTTCGCACCCGGCCTGCACGGCCTGGCCCTGATGGGCACCGGGGTGCTCACCGCGGTCCCCCTGCTGCTGTTCAACTCGGCCGCGCGACGCCTGCCGCTGTCGACCGTCGGGCTGCTGCAGTACCTGACGCCCGTGCTGCAGCTGGCGATCGGGGTCCTGGTGGCGGGCGAGCGGATGCCGCCGGCGCGCTGGTGGGGATTCGGGCTGGTGTGGGTGGCGCTGATCGTGCTCACGGTGGACGGCCTGCGGCACGCCCGGCGCCGTCCGGTCGCGGCGGCGCAGGTCCCGTCCGGCCCACCGGCCGCCTGACCGGCGGCCCGTCCTGCGGGGCGGACGTCAGTCGTCCTCGACCCGCGCCTCACGGTCGCCCAGCCGGACGGTCCACCCCGCGCCGACCACCGCGCGCGCGCCGGCGGGCAGCACCCGGGCCGCGCCGGCGGGATCGACGACGACGGTCCCGTTGGTGGAGCCGCGGTCGCTCACCCAGATCGCCGCACCCTCGTCCTCGACGGGCTCCGGCCCGAACTCGGCGTGCACCCGCGACAGGGAGCGTGCGGCGTCGCTCAGCACGACGACGTGCAGGATGTCCTGGCCGTCCTCGGCGCGCGGCCCCCGGCCCACCAGCCCTCGGCCGACGACCCGCACACGCTCGCCGGTGTCGAAGTGCAGGGCCAGCGTGCCGGTGCGACGCCGCAGCGTGCCGGGGTCGCGCACCCGGGTGTGCTCCAGCTCGGCCAGGTCGTCCTCGGTCGGCAGCGCCGGCGCGGGGGCCGGCGTCACGGGCGGGCGCGCCCCGCCCCGCTCACGCCGCCCGCCCTCGGGCGGCGGAGGGAGCAGGTCGGGCCGGGCCGCGACCGGTGCCGGGGCGGGGTCCAGGGCGGGTGCCGGGCGCACCCAGTCGGGGGCCGGGGGTGCGGGCGGCGCGGCCGGCGCCACCGGCGGCAGCGGGAACGGCGCGGCCGGTGCGGCGCCCACGGCGGGGAACCCGTCCGTCGACGGTGCGGCCGCGACCCCGGAGGTCGTCGACGTCGGCGCGTCTCCCACCGGCGACGCGTCACGCCCCGGCGGCGGGGTCGGCGTCCACGGAGCGGCGGACCGCGGTGCCGTGCCGCGCGTCGCCGTGGGACCGGCAGGGGTCTGCGCCTGTGCACCGACCCCGACGACCGCGGTACCGGACGCCCTGTCGTGCCAGCCGCGGCGCTGCGGCGAGGAGTCCCAGGCGGCCGACGCGGCCACGACCCAGTTGCCCACGCCCGCGACCAGCGCCCCGAGCCCCACCACCAGCTGCCGGACGAACGCGCGCGGCACACCCGGCGCACCACCCGTGCGCGCGTCGACCGTCCGCAGACCCGTGAGGTACGCACCGAGCGTGGCCCCCCGCAGCCCCTCGGCGAGCAGCTGGCCGAGACCGATGAGCGGCACGACCACCAGCGTCACCGGAGCCGCCCCACCGTCGCTCACGCGGGCGACGAACACCATGAGGAGCGCCACGACGACCAGCAGCAGCAGGTCGATCGCGTACGCGAGGACGCGCGGCCCGACGCCCGGCACCGCGCCCGCGTCCGCAGCGGCGGGCCGGGGCGAGCGCCCGGCGGCACGCACGTCACGGGCGGCCGCGGCCGCGTCGTACCGGGCGGCCGTCGCGGGACCGGCGGTGGCGGCCCGGTGCGTCGCGACGCCCACGGCCGTCCGGGCGTCCGTGGGCACCGACGGCGCGGGCGGGCGGTCCTCCGCACCCCGCGGCACCGCGCCGAGCGGCAGGGCACCCGACGCGGGTCGGGCCTCACCGTCGCCGGCGTCGTCCTCGTCGACGGCGGGTCGCGCGATCAGCGGCACACGCGCCCCGCAGACCGCGCAGGACTCCGCGTCCGGGGCGAGCGGCATGCCGCACGAGGCGCAGCGGGGTGCCGAGGCACGGGTGCTCACAGACGCTCCTCGAGGGTCGGGTGGGCCGTCATCGTGCCATGCCGGCGGCGTGACCACCGGCAGGCGAGGGGGTGACTCCGAGCGCGTCCACGACGACCACGGTGACGTTGTCCTGCGCGCCCGCCGCCAACGCCTCGCGCACCAGCCGGTCGGCCGCCGCGCCCGGGTGGCGCTCCGCCCGCAGCACCGCCTGCACCCGGGCGTCGGGCAGGGCGTCGGTCAGGCCGTCGGAGCACACCACCATCCGGTCCCCCGCGCTCACGGGGAACATCCGCAGCTCGGGGTCGACGTTCGACGACGCCCCACCGAGCACCCGCGTCACGACGTGGCGTCGCGGGTGGCGCGGCGCGTCCTCCACCGCGACCAGGCCCTGCTCGACCAGCTCGGCGACCTCCGAGTGGTCCCGCGTGAGCTGCTCGAGCATGCCCCCGACCATGCGGTAGGTGCGCGAGTCGCCGACGTTGAGCACCACCCAGCAGGGCACCCCCGCGTGCTCGGTGACGACCACCCCGGTCAGGGTCGTGCCGGGCCGGCGCTCCCCCTCGGCGGGCAGGTCCCGGACACGACGGTGCGCCTCGCGCACCACGCGCGTGACGTCGTCCAGCGTGGGTGCGGTCCCGGCCAGGGTCGCCACCACCTCGACGGCGAGCCGGGACGCGACCTCACCGGCCTCGTGGCCGCCCATGCCGTCGGCGACGACGAACAGTCCGTCGGCCGCCCAGGCCGTGTCCTCGTTGGTCTCCCGGGCCGCCTGGTCCGTGGCGACGCCGGACCGCAGCCGCACGCCTCCGGCCATCACCCCGCCCGCGTCACGAGGCCCGGTCGACGAGCGCGTCGGCGAACGCGACCAGGGCGTCCTTGACCGGCCCGGCGGGCAGCGGTGCGAGCTCGGTGACGGCCTGACGGGCCAGGTCGACGGCGCGGCGGCGCGTGAGGGACACGACCTCGTGCTCCCGCAGCGCCGCGACGGCCGCCGAGAGGTCGGCGTCGTCCGACAGGTCCGCGTCGAGCAGGGCGAGCACGTCCCGGTCCGCAGAGCCGGCGGGCGCCGAGGCCGCGCGCGAGCGCAGCAGCAGCGCGGGCATGGTCGGCACGCCCTCACGCAGGTCCGTGCCGGGCGTCTTGCCGGTGACGGTGCCGTCGGAGGTGAGGTCGATGACGTCGTCGGCCAGCTGGAACGCGACACCGATGGTCTCGCCGAACTGCGTGACGGTGTGCACCACGTCGGGGCGGCACCCGGCGAACATCGCGCCGAAGCGCGCGGACGTCGCGATGAGCGAGGCCGTCTTGTCGGCCAGCACCTGCAGGTAGTGGGTGACGGGGTCCTCGTCGGGGCGCGGCCCGACCGTCTCGTGCAGCTGGCCCAGGCAGAGCCGCTCGAACGTCTGCGCCTGGATCCGCACGGCCTCGGGACCGAGCCCCGAGACGATGGACGACGCCCGCGCGAACAGCAGGTCGCCGGTGAGGATCGCGACGGAGTTGCCCCAGACCTCGTGCGCGGACGGCGCACCGCGCCGCAGCGGCGCGGAGTCCATGACGTCGTCGTGGTAGAGCGTCGCCAGGTGCGTCAGCTCGACGACCGCGGCCGCGTCCACCACCTCGCGCCGGCCACCGTCGCCGAGCTCGGCCGTCAGCAGGGTGAGCAGCGGGCGCAGCCGCTTGCCGCCCGCGTTGACGAGGTGGCTCGAGGCGTCGTGCGCGATCGGGTCGGCGTACGTGACCGCGTCGCGCAGGAGCTCCTCGACGAGCCGGAGACGCCCGGTCAGCCGCTCTGCGAGGGCGGCGTCGTGGAGCGGGAGGGCAAGTGCGGTTGTCACGGCACGAACCTATCCGCCCCACGGCGCAACGGCGGAACCGGACGCCGACGATGTCCGTTCGCTCCCGGTTCGCGCCGCACCCCGCGCGTCCGGGTGCTCACGGCAGCAGGAGCGCCACGGACGCGATCGCGTCGAGCACGGCCGACGGGGCGACCCCGAGCACGACAGTGAGGACGGCGCAGACCCCGACCGCGACGGCCGTGAGGCCCTCCCCGGCGGCGACGGTCGTCCGGGCGGCGCGCACGGGCTCCGCGACGGCGACGGCGGGTGCCCCGACGGTGTCGGCGGGCTCGACGGCGGTCGTGACCTCCGGCGTCACACCGGGGGTCGCGTCCGACGTGAGACCGGGCGCGGGCTCACCGGCGACGCCCGGCGCCTCCTGCGGGTCGGTGAAGAACATCAGGACGATGATCCGGACGTAGAAGAAGGCCGCCGCCGCGGAGGCCAGCACACCCACCAGGGCGAGCTGCCAGGCACCGCCCTCGACCGCCGCGGAGAAGACCGCGAACTTGCCGACGAAGCCCGCGGTCAGCGGGATGCCCGCGAAGGACAGCAGGAACAGCGTGAAGGTGACCGCCGCGAGGGGATGGCTGCGACCCAGGCCGGCCCACTGCGACAGGCGTGTGGCCTCCCCGAGCACGACCGGGGCGTCGTCGTCGCCGGTGCGCTGCTCACGCACCAGGCTGACCAGGCCGAACGCGCCGACCGTGGCCGCACCGTACGCCAGCAGGTAGAACAGCACGGCGGTGATGCCCGCCTCGTCGAGCGCCACGATGCCCGCCAGGACGAACCCGGCGTGCGCGATCGACGAGTACGCCAGCAGCCGCTTGACGTCCGTCTGGACGAGCGCGGCGACGGTGCCGACGACCATCGTGACGATGGCCACGATCCACAGGACCACCTCGAGGTCCCACGCCATGGTCGGGAGCATCCCGTAGACGACCCGCAGCAGCGCCCCGAAGGCCGCCACCTTGGTGCACGCCGCCATGAAGGCGGTGACCGGGGTCGGCGCCCCCTGGTACACGTCCGGGGTCCACATGTGGAACGGCACGGCGCCGACCTTGAAGAACAGCCCGGCCAGGAGCAGCAGGGCCCCCACGACGAGGAGCCCCTCCATCCCGTTGGGCGTGGTCGTCGCGGCCGCGATGTCCGCGTACCGCAGGGACCCGGCGTACCCGTAGAGCAGACCGATGCCGAACAGCATGAGGGCGGAGACGAAGGCCCCCAGCAGGAAGTACTTCATCGACGCCTCCTGCGACAGCAGGCGGCGGCGGCGTCCCATGCCGGACAGCAGGTACAGCGGGAGGGACAGGACCTCGAGCGCGACGAACAGCGTCAGCAGGTCGGTGGTCGCGGGGAACAGCATCATGCCGCCGGTGGCGAACAGCAGCAGCGGGTAGACCTCGGTCTGGCGCAGCCCCTTGCGCCGGGCCAGCTCCTCGTAGTCCGAGCCGGGCACGGCCGCCGCGGACGGCGCGAACGCGTCCTCGCCGCCGGCGACCCGGTCCGCGAACAGGAGCGTGGACAGCAGGGCGAGCAGCGCGATGGTCGCCTGCAGCACGAGCGTGGGCCCGTCGACGACCAGCGAGCCGGCCAGCACGTCGGTGCCGCCCGTCCGCTCGACGTCGGACCACAGCGCGGCGACGGCCAGCAGCGCCCCGGCCAGGGCGCCCAGCGTGAGGACCAGCTGGACGGTCCGCCGGCGGGCGGCGGGCACGAACGCCTCCACGAGCACACCCACGACGGCGGCCAGCAGCACGACCAGCAGGGGCGTCATCGGCCCCCATGCGATCTCCGGGGCGGTGAAGCCGCTCACTGGTCACTCCCTTCCGTACCGGCGGGGGTCGCGGTGCTCACCGCGGGCTGGACGTCGTCGAGGCCCAGCTGGGCGACGCTCTCGACCGCGGGCGGCCGGACGAGGTCGAGCGCCGGGCCGGGCAGGAACCCGAGGACCAGCATGAGCGCGATCAGCGGGCCCACGACCCACCGCTCGCGGCCGGACGCGTCGGGCAGCTCTGCCAGCTCGGGGCGGACCGGACCGGTGAACACCCGCTGGTAGAGCCAGAGCACGTAGATCGCGGCGAGCACGACGCCCAGCGTCGCGACGACGGCCGCGGCGGGGTGGCGGGCGAAGGTGCCGACGATGACGAGGAACTCGCTGACGAAGGTCGACAGCCCGGGCAGCGACAGCGCGGACAGGCCGACCACCAGGAACAGACCCGCCATGACGGGGACGACCTTCTGCAGCCCCCCGAAGTCGACGATCTGCTGCGAGCCGCGCCGCGCCGCGAGGAAGCCGACGAGCAGGAACAGCGCACCCGTCGACAGGCCGTGGTTGACCATGTAGAACGACGAGCCCGCGATCGACGTCGACGTGAAGGCGAAGATGCCCAGGACGATGAAGCCGAAGTGCGACACCGAGGTGTACGCGACCAGACGCATCATGTCCTTCTGCCCGATCGCCAGCAGGGCGCCGTAGAGCACCGAGACGACCGCGAGCACGATGATCGCCGGCGCCGCCCAGCGGGAGGCCTCGGGGAACAGCGGCAGGCACAGCGTCAGCATCCCGAACGTGCCGACCTTGTCGAGCACGCCGACGAGGAGCGTCGAGGTCCCGGCGGGCGCCTGCTGCGCCGCGTCCGGCAGCCACGTGTGCACCGGGAACATCGGGGCCTTGATCGCGAAGGCCAGGAAGAAGGACAGGAACAGCCACTTCTCGACCGTCGGGTCGAGATCCAGCCCGACCAGGTTCTCGGTGAGGAAGCCCTCCGGGCCGCCGGGGCCCTGCAGGTACAGCGCGATGACGCCCACGAGCATGATCAGCCCGCCGGCCAGCGAGTACAGCAGGAACTTCACCGCGGCGTAGCGCCGCTGCGCGCCGCCGAACGCCCCGATCATGAAGTAGACGGGGATGAGCATCGCCTCGAAGACGACGTAGAACAGGAACACGTCCCGCGCCGCGAACACCAGGACGATGAACGCCTCGAGCAGCAGCACGAGCGCCAGGTAGTGGCGCAGCCGGTCGGTGGGGCCGTCGGCGGAGCCCTGCTCGCGCCAGGCCGCCAGCACGACGAGCGGCACGAGCACCGCGGACATCGCGATCAGCGCCAGGCCGACGCCGTCCACGCCGAGGGCCCAGGACACGCCGAGCGCCGGGATCCACGGGGCGGTCTCGACGAGCTGGTGCGTCGCCGCGGCGCCCGTGTCGAAGGCCGCGAAGGCCCCGACGACGAGCGCGACCTCGGCGAGCGCGAACCCGAGCGCGACGGCACGCGTGCGCGGTCGCGCGCCGGCGGGCAGCAGCCACAGGGCCACGGCTCCGAGCAGCGGCAGCACCACCAGCGCGGTGAGCCAGGGGAGGTTCGACATCTGTTCCGGTTCTCCTGTCGACTCTTCGGTCAGCCGCGCACGGCGAGGACGACGAACGCGAGCACGACCACACCGACGACCATGCCGGCCGCGTAGGAGCGGGCGTACCCGTTCTGCGCGCGACGCACCAGGTCGCCGAGGGCGACGGTGGCGCGGCCGAGGCCGGTGACCGCCCCGTCGACCACGGCCTTGTCGCCGTACACCAGCGACCGCGTCAGGTACTGGCCGGGCTCCACCAGCAGCGCGTCGTTGACGGCGTCCTGGTGGAGGTCCACGCGGGCGGCGCGCGTCAGCGCGGTCCCCAGCGGCGGTGTCACCGGCACGGTCGAGACCGCGTACCGGCGCCACGCCAGCACGAGCCCGAGGGCGACGGCGATGAGCGTGAGGGCGATGAGCACGGGGACCGCGAGGACCGGCTCCTCGTGCTCGGTGTGCCCCACGGACGGCTCGAGCCACTCGACGAACCCGACCGTGCTGAGCACCCAGCCCAGGCCGACCGAGCCGACCGCGAGGACGATCATCGGCCACGTCATGAGGGCGGGCGACTCGTGCGGGTGCTGCTCGGAGCCGTCACGCCGGGTGCTCCAGCGCTTCTGGCCCTCGAACGTCATGAAGAACAGGCGCGACATGTAGAACGCGGTGATGCCGGCGCCGACGAGGGCCACGGTGCCGAACACCCAGGCGCGCCACGGCTCGCCGTCCACGGGGACGAACGCGGCCTCGATGATCTTGTCCTTGCTGAAGAACCCGGCGAACGGCGGGATCCCGAGGATCGCCAGCCAGCCGGCCATGAACGTGAAGTACGTGATCTTCATGTACCGGCCCAGGCCGCCGAAGCGGCGCATGTCGACCTGGTCGTCCATGCCGTGCATGACGGACCCGGCACCCAGGAACATGCCGGCCTTGAAGAAGCCGTGCGTCACGAGGTGGAAGATCGCGAAGGCGTAGCCGATGGGCCCGAGGCCCGCGGCGAGCACCATGTAGCCGATCTGGGACATCGTCGAGGCGGCGAGCGCCTTCTTGATGTCGTCCTTGGCGCAGCCGACGATCGCACCGAACAGCAGCGTGATCGCGCCGACGACGGCGACGACGAGCTGGGCGGTGGGCGCCGCGGTGAACACCGCGCCCGAGCGGATGATGAGGTAGACGCCCGCCGTGACCATGGTCGCGGCGTGGATCAGCGCCGAGACCGGGGTGGGGCCGGCCATCGCGTCGCCGAGCCAGGACTGCAGCGGGAACTGCGCCGACTTGCCGCACGCGGCGAGCAGCAGCGCCAGCCCCACGAGGGTCAGGGTGCCCTCGGAGGCCCCGGCCACCCCGGCGTCGACGGTCGCGAAGTCCAGGCTCCCGAACGTGGCGAACAGCAGCCCCATCGCGACCAGGAGACCGACGTCGCCGACACGGTTGGCGACGAACGCCTTCTTCGCCGCCACCGCGTACGGCGTGTGGTGGTTCCAGAAGCCGATGAGCAGGTACGACGCGAGACCCACGCCCTCCCAGCCGACGAACAGCAGCGCGTACGAGTCCGCCAGGACCAGCAGCAGCATGGCCGCGACGAACAGGTTGAGGTACGCGAAGAACCGGCGGCGGGACGCGTCGTGCTCCATGTACGCCACGGAGTACACGTGGATCAGGGTGCCGACGAAGGTCACCAGCAGCACGAACGTCAGCGACAGCGGGTCCACGCGCAGTCCGGCGCCGATGCTCAGCGCACCGGCGTCCAGCCAGGTGCCGAGGTCGACGTCCTGGACGCGCTGGTCCGCGGGCAGCCCGAGCAGGCCGACGAGCAGGACCAAGCCGACGACGAAGGACGCCGCCGAGGCCAGCACGCCGAGCCAGTGGCCCCACCGGTCGGCGCGGCGTCCGAGCAGCAGCAGCACCGCGGACGACAGCAGCGGCAGCGCCACGAGCCATACGGCCGCCTGGGCGCCGGACCAGGCGACGGAGGAGACGCCACCGGCGGCCGTCGGCACGACGGCAGGGGCGGTCAGGGTGATCAGGGTGTGCACGTCGGAGCCCCTCAGCTCTTCAGCAGGTTGACGTCGTCGACGGACGCCGAGCGTCTGGTCCGGAAGATCGACACGATGATCGCCAGGCCGACCACGACCTCGGCCGCCGCGACGACCATCACGAAGAACGCGAGGACCTGGCCGGACAGGTTGCCGTGCATGCGCGAGAACGTGACGAGCAGCAGGTTCGTGGAGTTGAGCATCAGCTCGACACCCATGAACACGATGATCGCGTTACGGCGCAGCAGGACCGTGGTCGCACCGATCGCGAACAGGATCGCGGCCAGGACCAGGTAGTGGGTCAGGCTCACCGGCCGTCCTCCTCGGGGGTCGCGTCCTCGGCCGGGGCCTGCGGCTCGCGGATGGTCACCGCACCCTCGACGGGGCCGTCGGGCCCGCCGCGGTACGACTCGTCGGACGTGAACGTGCCCGCGCCGACGGCCCAGCCGCCGGCGAGCACCCGGTCGATCCGCGCGGCGTACGCCCGCGCGTCGGCCTCCTGGCCGCGGACCCGCAGCACGCGCGGGACGGAGCTCTCCAGCGGCGTGCCGTCGGGGCCGAGCGCGGGGACGTCCATCGCGTTGTGGCGGGCGTAGACGCCCGGGGCCGGCAGCGACACGGGGTGGCCGCCGGTGCGCAGCCGGCGCTCGGCCAGCTCGCGCTGCCCGACCTTCGGCGTGAGGCGGCCGCGGTGCGTCAGCACCAGCGCGCCGAGCGCGGCGGTCACCAGCAGCGCACCGACCACCTCCATCGCCAGCACGTGCTGCCCGAAGATCAGGTAGGCGACGGCCTGCGGGTTGGACGGCAGGTTCGCGTCGGCCAGGCCCGTGGGCGGACCGTAGGTCGCCCGCCCGACGACGCCGGCGAGCACCACGGCCAGGCCGAGGCCCGCGAGGGCCCCGAGCCACCGCTGGCCCCGGATCGTCTCGACCAGGGAGTCCGAGCGGTCGACACCGACCAGCATGAGCACGAACAGGAAGAGCATCATCACGGCGCCGGTGTAGACGACCACCTGGACGACCCCGAGGAACTCGGCTCCCTGCGCGACGTACATGAACGCCAGCGAGATCATGATGAAGATGACCGCCAGGGCCGCGTGCACCGCCTTGCGGGCGAACAGCAGGCCCAGGGCGGCGAGCACCATGAGCGGTCCGAGCGTCCAGAACAGCACCGCCTCCGCGGTGCTGGTCTGGCCGGACTCGGTGAGCGCGCCGGCGGCCGCCGGCAGCACGGTCAGGAGCGGGCTCACCGGGCACCTCCCTGGCGGTGGGCGGCCGCCGTGATCGCACGCTGCGCGAGACGCGTCTCGCCGAGGTCCGGCACGGTCGCGCCCTTCGCGGCGTTCTCCGGAAGCGTCGGGTCGTCCGGGCGGTGCTCGGCGACCCACGCCACCTGGTCGTCGGTCACGCCGGTGACCTCGCCGCGGTAGTAGTCGGTGTCGGTCGTGCCCTCGACCATCGGGTGCGGCGTCGCGAGCTGGCCCGAGCGCAGCGGGGCCAGCAGGTCCTGCTTCTCCCAGATCATGCCGGGGCGGGTCGGGCCGGCGAGCTCGTACTCGTTGGTCATCGTCAGCGCCCGGGTCGGGCACGCCTCGATGCACAGGCCGCAGAAGATGCAGCGCAGGTAGTTGATCTGGTAGACGCGGCCGTACCGCTCCCCCGGCGAGAACTGCGCCTCGGGGGTGTTGTCCCCGCCCTCGACGTAGATCGCGTCCGCGGGGCACGCCCACGCGCACAGCTCGCACCCGATGCACTTCTCGAGCCCGTCGGGGTACCGGTTGAGCTGGTGCCGCCCGTGGTAGCGGGGCTTGGTGGGCACCTGCTCACGCGGGTACTGCTCGGTGACGGTGGGCTTGAACATGTTCGCGAACGTGACGCCGAAGCCGGCGACCGGTGCGAGCAGCTCGCTCAGGCCCGAGCGCTTCTCGATGAGCGACTCGTAGCCCTCGGTCGGCCGGTCGACCTCGCCGCCGCCGCGCGCGGTGCGCTGCACCTGCGCGTCGCCGCCGGCCGGTCGGACCGCGCCGGGCGCCGCCTTCTTCTTGCGCTGCTCAGCCACCGCGCACCTCCAACGGGGTCTCGGGTCCGGACGTGTCGCCGGTGTCGGTCGCGGCCAGGCGTCGCTGCGCGCGCGGGGACGGCGGCAGCACCTGCCCCGGCAGCGGCGGCACCGGGTAGCCGTCCGCGAAGGGGTCGATCTCCTGCGGGCCGGTCGGCCGGGGCGTTGGCTCCCGCCGCTTGTCCGGCACCAGGAACGAGATGACCAGGCCCACCAGCACGAGGCCCGCGAGGACGAACAGCAGGGTGCGCAGGTCGACGTCCCACAGCCGGCGCGCGGCCTGCACGAACGTCACGCAGACCACCCAGGCCAGCGCGGCCGGGATGAGCACCTTCCAGCCGATCTTCATGAACTGGTCGTACCGGAACCGGAGCACGGAGCCGCGGATCCAGACGAACAGGAACATGAACAGCCAGACCTTGGCGACGAACCACAGGAACGGCCACCAGCCGGTGTTGAACATGCCGTCGTTGATGGCCGACAGCGGCCAGGGGGCGCGCCAGCCACCGAAGAACAGCGTGGTGGCCACGGCCGAGACGTTGAGCATGTTGATGTACTCGGCCAGGAAGAACCACGCGAACTTCATCGACGAGTACTCGGTGGTGTAGCCACCGACGAGCTCGCCCTCGGCCTCGGGGAGGTCGAACGGCAGGCGGTTGGTCTCGCCGACCATGGAGATGACGTAGATGACGAACGCCGGCAGGAGCGGCAGGAACCACCAGATCTGCGTCTGGGAGTCGACGATCTGCGACGTCGACATGGACCCGGCCATGATGAACACGCTGACCAGGGACAGGCCCATCGCCAGCTCGTAGGAGATGACCTGGGCCGTGGACCGCACGCCACCGAGCAGCGGGTAGGTCGAGTTCGAGGACCAGCCACCGAGCACGATGCCGTACACGCCGACCGCGGCGCAGGCCAGGATGTACAGCACGGCCACCGAGAAGTCGGTCAGCTGCAGCGGGGTGACGACGCCGAAGATGCTGACCTCGGGCCCGAACGGGATGACCGCGTACACGAGCAGCGAGCACAGCACCGCGATCATCGGCGCGAGGATGTAGACGAACTTGTCCGCCGCCTTGACGGTGACGTCCTCCTTGACCAGGAGCTTCATCGCGTCGGCGAGCGACTGCAGCAGGCCCAGCGGCCCGTGCACGTTCGGCCCCGGCCGCAGCTGCATGCGTCCCACGACGCGGCGCTCGAACCAGATGGCGATGAGGACGCTCGTCAGCAGGAAGACGATGATCCCGACGGCCTTGACCAGCCACACCCAGAACACGTCCTGGCTGAAGTCCGCCGTCACCGGGGCGACCGCACCGTCGCCGACGGCTGACGCCAGCGCCATGGGCAGTACGCTCATGCCCGCTCCTCCTCGTCCACGCGGACGCCGGCGACGGCCTCCGCGGCCTCGCCCGTGAGCCCGGATGCGGCGTGCGCCGTCACCTCGGGGTGGTCCGACCGTCCGACGCGCTCGAGCCGGACCACGGTCCCGCCGACCGCACCGAGCAGGTCGCGCACGGCACCGCCCCGGGGGTTGGTCGGCAACCAGACCACGTGGTCGGCCATGTCCGTGACCTGCACGGGCGCGGTGACCGTGCCGCGGTCGGTGCTGACGGCGACCTCGTCGCCGTCCGCCAGGCCCGCGGCCGCCGCCGTGGCCGCCGACATGCGCGCGACCGACCGCTTGGCCGTGCCGGCGAGGTACGGCTCACCGTCCTGCAGCCGGCCGGCGTCGAGCAGCTGGTGCCACGTCGCGAGCACCGCGTGGCCCGGGGGCACCGCGGGCGGCTCGGCGGGTGCGGTCGACGGGGCGTCGACGCGCACGCCGTCCCAGCCGCCGAGCTGGTCGAGCTCGCCGTGGACGTCCGCGACCGACCGCAGCCCGAGGTCCGCGCCGAGCGCGTCCGCGAGGCGGTCCAGCACCCGGAAGTCCGAGAGCTGCGTGGTCGTCAGCGCCTGCGCGAACGGCCTCGGGCGCCCCTCCCACGTGACGAAGGTGCCGGGCTTCTCGACCGGCGGGGCCACGGGCAGCACCACGTCGGCGCGGTCGGTGACCTCGCTGCGGCGGACCTCGAGGGAGACCAGGAACGGCACCGCGTCGAGCGCGGCACGGGCCAGCGCCGGGTCCGCGTGGTCCGCGGGGTCCACCCCGCCGACGACGAGCGCGCCCAGGCGACCGTCGGCCGCGGCGGCCAGGATCTCGTCGGCGCTGCGGCCGGGTGTCGCGGGCAGGTCGTCCACGCCCCAGACCGCGGCGAGGTCGACCCGAGCGGAGGCGTCGGCGACGGGACGCCCGCCGGGCAGCAGCGTGGGCAGCGTGCCCGCCTCGATCGCCCCGCGCTCGCCCGCACGGCGCGGGATCCACGCGACACGGGCCCCCGTGCGCTCGGCGAGCCGCAGCACGGCCGTGAGGGCGCCCGGCACGGTGGCCGCGCGCTCCCCGACGAGGATCACGGCACCGTCGGCGGCCAGGGCCTCCGCGGTCTCGCCCAGCGCGTCGCGCGCACCCGCGGCGATCGCGTCGAGCACCTCGGGCTCGGTGCCCGGGGCGGCCGCGAGCAGCGTGCCGTCGAGCCGCTCGAGGCCCCGGCTGGCCAGCGCGGCCACCGAGAACACCCGCGTGCGGCCGGCGACCACGGAGGACCGCAGCCGCAGGAAGAGGATGCCGCCCTCCTCCTCGGGCTCGTACGCGACGCACAGCACGCCCGGTGCGGCGACCAGGTCGCCGAACGTCACCTGCAGCGTGCGGCCCGCGACGTGGTGACCGAGGAACGCGGTCTCCTCCGCCGAGTGCGGCCGGGCGCGGTGGTCGACGTCGTTGGTGCCGAGCACCACCCGGGCGAGCTTGGCGTACGCGTAGGCGTCCTCGAGCGTGAGGCGGCCGCCGGGCAGCACACCGACGCCGGACCCGTCCGCGCCGAGCGCGGCCTGCAGGCCGGCCGCCGCGGTGTCCAGCGCCTCGGTCCACGAGCACGGCTCGAGCTCGCCGCGCGTCCCGTCCGGGAGCCGGCGGCGCACCAGCGGCGTCGTGACGCGGTCCGGTGCCGACTGCCAGTGGAACGCGAAGCGGTCCTTGTCGCTGATCCACTCCTGGTTCACGGCCGGGTCGTCGCCCGCCAGGCGGCGCAGCACCACGCCGCGGCGGTGGTCCACCCGGATCGCGGACCCGTTGGCGTCGTGCTCCGCGATCGACGGCACCGACACGAGGTCGAACGGCCGCGAGCGGAACCGGTACGCCGCCGACGTCAGGGCACCGACCGGGCAGATCTGCACCGTGTTGCCGGAGAAGTAGGACGCGAAGGGGCGTCCGCTGGTGTCGAGCGTCGAGGCGCCGACCGGGACGTCGCCCGCGAAACCGAGCACCTCGGTGTCGAACGTGCCGATCTGCTGCTGCGCGCCGCGCTTCTGCAGGTCGATCCAGACGTCGCCGGCGATCTCCTCGGAGAACCGGGTGCAGCGCTGGCAGAGCACGCACCGCTCACGGTCGAGCAGCACCTGCGTCGACACCGCGATCGGCTTGGGGAAGGTCCGCTTGACGTCGACGAACCGGGTCGCTGCCCGGCCGTTGCTCATCGCCTGGTTCTGCAGGGGGCACTCGCCGCCCTTGTCGCAGACGGGGCAGTCGAGCGGGTGGTTGATGAGCAGCAGCTCCATGACGCCGTGCTGGGCCTTGTCGGCCTCGGGCGACGTGTGCTGCGTCTTGACCTGCATGCCCGGCGTGGCCTGCAGCGTGCAGGAGGCCTGCGGCTTCGGCATCTTCGCCAGGTTGCCGTCGCGCCCGGGCGCCCACACCTCGACGAGGCACTGGCGGCAGGCGCCGGCGGGTGCCAGCAGCGGGTGGTCGCAGAACCGCGGGATCTGGATCCCCAGCTCCTCGGCGGCCCGGATGACGAGCGTGCCCTTCGGCACGGTCGTCTCGATCCCGTCGACGCTGAACGTGACGGTGTCCGACGGCTCGGCGGGCGCGGGCGGCGGTGCCGCCGGCACCAGCGGCGTCGTCTGCGTACCCCGAGGGGTCGTGATCGTCATGCGTGCACCCCCGCCAGCTGCGTGCTGCGACGCGGCGTGTAGTCGAAGAGCGCGGCGCGCTCCGGCGGGAAGAGGACGTCGGCGGGCGTGTGCGTGCCCGCCTCGAACTCCTCCCGGAAGTACTGGATGGCGCTGGTCACCGGGCTGGTGGCGCCGTCGCCGAGCGCGCAGAACGCGCGGCCCAGGATGTTGTCGCACAGGTCGAGCAGCAGGTCGATGTCCGCCGACGTGCCCTGCCCCGCCTCGAGGCGGCCCATGATCTGCGCGAGCCAGAACGTGCCCTCGCGGCAGGGCGTGCACTTGCCGCAGGACTCGTGCTTGTAGAACTGGATCCACCGCGACACGGCCTTCACGACCGAGACCGTCTCGTCGAAGATCTGCAGCGCGCGGGTGCCGAGCATGGAGCCGGCCTTGCCGACCGACTCGTAGTCGAGCGGCACGTCGAGGTGCTCCGCGGTGAAGATCGGCGTCGAGGAGCCGCCCGGGGTCCAGAACTTCAGCTCGTGGCCCTCCCGCACGCCGCCCGCCATCTCCAGCAGCTCGCGCAGCGTGATGCCCAGCGGGGCCTCGTACTGGCCCGGCCGCGTGACGTGGCCGGACAGCGAGAACAGGCCGTGACCGGCGGACCGCTCCGTGCCCATCGAGGTGAACCAGTCGGCACCGCCGACGAGGATCCCCGGCACCGACGCCACGGACTCGACGTTGTTGACGACCGTGGGGCGCGCGTACAGGCCTGCGACGGCCGGGAACGGGGGCTTGAGGCGCGGCTGGCCGCGCAGGCCCTCGAGCGAGTCGAGCAGCGCCGTCTCCTCGCCGCAGATGTACGCACCGGCGCCCGCGTGGACCGTGATCTCCAGGTCGAAGCCCGACCCGAGGATGTCGGTGCCCAGGTAGCCGGCCTCGCGCGCCTCCCGCACGGCCTCGAGCAGGCGGCGGTAGACGTGCACGACCTCGCCGCGCACGTAGATGAACGCGTGGTGGCACCCGATGGCGTAGGACGTGATGATCACGCCCTCGATGAGCTCCTGCGGGCTCGCCATCATCAGCGGGATGTCCTTGCAGGTGCCGGGCTCGGACTCGTCGGCGTTGACCACGAGGTAGCGCGGCCCGCCGTCGGGCGCGGGCAGGAAGCCCCACTTCATGCCCGTGGGGAAGCCGGCACCGCCGCGGCCGCGCAGGCCCGAGTCCTTCACCGTCGTCACGACGTCGGCCGGGTCCATGCCCAGCGCACGACGCAGACCGCGGTAGCCGCCGTCGGCCTCGTAGCGCGCGAGCTTCCACGACCGGTCCGCGTCCCAGTGCGCGGACAGCACGGGGGTCAGGGTCGTCATCACGACTCCTTCGCGTCGTCGGACTTCTGCTTGCGCTGCTCGCCGGCCGGCGAGACGTCGGCAGGGGTCGTCTCCGGGCGGTCGGCGCTCGACTGCGTCTCGCCCGCGTCCGGCTCGCCGTGCGTGGCTCCCGTCGCGGCGGCACGCTCGTCCGCGTCGAACGACGGGGCCGTCCAGCCGCGCTCCTTCGCCAGGAGCGTGCCGCGCAGCGTCGCCTCACCGGCGCCCACGCCCTCGTCGGCGCGGCCGTCCGGGAAGCCGGCCAGCACGCGGCTCATCTGCTTGAACGTGCAGACCGACGACGCGCCGCGGGTCGGCGCCACCGGCGCACCCTCGACCAGCTTGTCGACGACCTCGACCGCCGAGGCCGGGGTCTGGTTGTCGAAGAACTCCCAGTTGACCATCACCACGGGCGCGTAGTCGCAGGCCGCGTTGCACTCGATGCGCTCGAGCGTGATCGCGCCGTCGTCCGTGGTCTCGTCGTGCCCGATCCCGAGGTGCTCGCTGAGCTCCTCCCAGATCGCGTCGCCGCCCATGACCGCGCACAGCGTGTTGGTGCACACGCCCACGGTGTAGGTGCCGTTGGGGTGGCGCTTGTACTGCGTGTAGAACGTCGCGACGGCCGACACCTCGGCGGTCGAGATGCCGAGGGTCGCCGCGCAGAACGCGATGCCCCGCGGGCTGACGTAGCCGTCCTCCGACTGCACCAGGTGCAGCATCGGCAGCAGCGCGGAGCGTGCCTGCGGGTAGCGGGCGATGATCTCCTGCGCGTCGGCGGTCAGCCGGGCGCGGGTCTCGTCGTCGTACCCCGTGGCGTGCCGCTCCCCCGGGGTCCGGCCGTGGTCGTGGGGCGCTGCTGCGCCCGCGTGCTCGACGGACATCAGCGGTCCACCCCTCCCAGCACCGGGTCGATCGACGCCACGGCGACGACGACGTCGGCGACCTGCCCGCCCTCGCACATCATGGAGACGGCCTGCAGGTTGTTGAACGACGGGTCGCGGAAGTGCGCCCGGTACGGCTTGGTCCCGCCGTCGGAGACGAGGTGCACGCCCAGCTCGCCGCGCGGGTGCTCGACGGTCTGGAAGACCTGCCCGGCCGGGACGCGGAAGCCCTCGGTCACCAGCTTGAAGTGGTGGATGAGGGACTCCATCGAGGTGCCCATGATCTCGCGGATGTGGTCCAGCGAGTTGCCCATGCCGTCGGTGCCGATGGCCAGCTGCGCCGGCCAGGCGATCTTCTTGTCCGCGACCATGACGGGTCCCGGCTCGGCGAGCCGCTCGAGGCACTGCTCGACGATCCGCATCGACTGGTAGCACTCCTCGATCCGCACCAGCAGACGTCCCCACGAGTCGGCCGTGTCGTTGGTCGGCACGTCGAAGTCGTAGGTCTCGTAGCCGCAGTACGGGTCGGTCTTGCGCACGTCGTACGGCAGGCCGGTGGCGCGCAGCAGCGGCCCGGTGACACCGAGCGACATGCAGGCCGCCAGGCTCAGCACGCCGACGTCCTTCATGCGCGCCTGCAGGATCGGGTTGGCCAGCATGAGGTCCTCGAGCTGACGCATGTAGCCCCGGACCTTGCCCAGCGCCTCGCGGACCGAGTCGATCGCGCCCGGGGGCACGTCCTGCGCGACACCGCCGGGGCGGATGTACGCGTGGTTCATGCGCAGGCCGGAGATCATCTCGAAGATCTTGAGGATCTCCTCGCGGGCCGTGAAGCCCAGGATCATGATCGTCGTGGCGCCCAGCTCGTTGCCGCCCGTGGCCAGGAAGACCAGGTGCGACGAGATGCGGTTGAGCTCCATCATCAGCACGCGGATGACGGACGCCCGCTCGGGGACGTCGTCCGTGATGCCGAGCAGCTTCTCGACCGCGAGGCAGTAGCCGGCCTCCTGGAACAGCGGCGCGACGTAGTCCATGCGGGTGCAGAAGGTCACGCCCTGGGTCCAGGTGCGGAACTCCATGTTCTTCTCGATGCCCGTGTGGAGGTAGCCGATGCCGGCCCGGGCCTCGGTGACGGTCTCGCCGTCGATCTCGAGCATGAGCCGCAGCACGCCGTGGGTGGACGGGTGCTGCGGGCCCATGTTGACGACGATGCGCTCCTCGCCGAGGCGCGCGGCCTCCTCGGCGATGTCGGACCAGTCGCCGCCGGAGGCCTCGAACGAGGGCACGCCCTCGGTCTCGGACAGCGGCACGTGACGGGTCGCGTGGGGGGTCTGCGACGTGGGGGCGGTCATCAGCTGTACGACCTCCGCTGGTCCGGGGGCGGCACGGTGGCGCCCTTGTACTCGACCGGGATGCCGCCGAGGGGGTAGTCCTTGCGCTGGGGGTGGCCCGGCCAGTCGTCGGGCATCTCGATCCGCGCCAGGCCCGGGTGGCCGTCGAACACGATCCCGAAGAAGTCCCAGGTCTCGCGCTCGTGCCAGTCGTTGGCGGGGTACACCGCCGTGGTCGAGGGGATGTGCGGGTCGCCCTCGGCGACCGCGACCTCGAGCCGCAGCCGTCGCCCGTGGGTCACCGACACCACGTGGTAGACGGCGTGCAGCTCACGTCCCGCGTCGTGCGGGAAGTGCACGCCCGACACCCCGAGCGACAGCTCGAAGCGCAGGTCCGGGTCGTCACGCAGCGCCTGCGCGACCTCGACGAGGTGCTCGCGCGCGATGTTCAGCGTGAGCTCGCCCCGGTCGACGACCACCGACTCGACCGCGGCCGCGTAGCCGGTGCCCGACTCGTCGAGCACCTCGGCCAGCACGTCGACGACCTCGTCGAACCAGCCGCCGTAGGGCCGCTCGCTCGGGCCGGGCATCGCCACGGTCCGCACGAGGCCGCCGTAGCCGGACGTGTCGCCGGTGCCGCTCACGCCGAACATGCCGGTGCGGACGTCGACGATGTCCAGCGGTGTGCGCGGTGCGGTGGTCGGGTCGGGGCCCGCGGGCAGGTTCTGGGAGCCGGCCTCGAGGGCCGCAGCGCTGGTGCGCTGCGTCCCGGCGGGGGCGGGCTCGCCCGGCTTGACCGCCGCGGACGCGTCCGCCTTCTCGGCCGTCGGCTTCGTGCCCTCGGTAGGACGGTCGGCCGTCGGGGACGTGGCGTCCTCGCGCGGGCTCGACACCGCCTCGGGCTTGGTGCCCGTCGTCGGGTCGGTGCCCTCGGGGGTGCCCCCGGCGGGCGTCGTGCGCTCGTCGCTCATCGCAGCAGTCCCGTCATGTGCGACGTCGGGGTCGCGGCCATCGCGGCCTCCTGCGCCTTGCGGGCGGCCTCCTGGCGGTTGACGCCGAGGGGCTCGTCCTGGATCTGCTGGTGCAGCGCGAGGATCGCGTGCAGCAGCATCTCGGGGCGCGGAGGACAACCGGGCAGGTAGATGTCGACCGGGACGATGTGGTCGACGCCCTGCACGATCGCGTAGTTGTTGAACATGCCGCCGGAGGACGCGCAGACGCCCATCGACAGCACCCACTTGGGCCCGGCCATCTGGTCGTAGACCTGCCGCACCACGGGAGCCATCTTCTGGCTGACCCGACCGGCGACGATCATGAGGTCGGACTGGCGCGGGGAGGCACGGAAGACCTCCATGCCGAGGCGCGAGATGTCGTACCGGCTGGTGCCGGCGGCCATCATCTCGATCGCGCAGCACGCGAGCCCGAACGTCACGGGCCACAGCGATGCCTTGCGGAAGTAGCCGACGAGGTCCTCGACCGTCGTCAGCAGGAAGCCCGAGGGCGCTTCCTCGATGCCCATGTCAGCCCCTCCTCAGGGTCGGTCGGCTGCGCGTCGTGGCGGGTTCGGGGCGCTGCTGCATCAGTCCCACTCCAGACCGCCGCGCTTCCACTCGTAGACGAACGGCACCGTGATGATCAGCAGGAACGCCATCATGGCCACGAGGCCGTACGTCGCGAGCTCCGTGAAGCCGACGGCCCACGGGTAGAGGAAGACGACCTCGATGTCGAAGATGATGAAGGTCATCGCGACCAGGTAGTACTTGATCGGGAAGCGCCCGCCGCCGATGGCGTGGGGCGTCGGCTCGATGCCGCACTCGTACGCCTCGAGCTTGGCGCGGTTGTAGCGCTTGGGTCCGAGGATCGCGCTCGCGCCGACACCACCCAGGGCGAGGACGGCCGCGATCCCGATCATCACCAGGAGCGGGATGTACGGGTTGCTCATCGAGCGGTCCTCCTCGTCGACGACGCCGGGCCGGTGGTCCGGGCGGTGCGGGTGCGGGGCGTGGTGCCGGGTGCGTCAGGCATCGGGCGCCAACCGGGCGAGTCCGGCGATGACGCGGTCCACGACGTCGCCCCCTCGCGGTTCGTAGCAGTCGGCCAGCAGCTTGAGCACGAACTTCATCAGCAGCGGCCGGGGCAGACCGTACCGCGTGCACACGTGCATCACCTGCGGGTGCTCGATGAGTCGCACGAAGATCCGACCGAGCGTGTAGTACCCGCCCAGGTCGTCCTTCATGCGCTGCTGGTACGTCGCGAGGGACCGCTCACGACCGGCGGCGGACCCGCGCGCCAGCCCTTGCGCGATGGCGTCGGCCGCGACGCGCCCGGCCTGCAGGCCGTAGGCGATGCCCTCGCCGTTGAACGGGCTGACCATGCCGGCCGCGTCACCGGCGAGCAGCAGGCCGTCGGCGTAGAGCGGCCCGCGGTTGAAGCCCATGGGCAGCGCCGCGCCGCGGACGGGTGCGGTCTGGTTCTCCGGGGTGAACTCCCACTCGGCGGGCGCGTTGGCCATCCACCGGGCGAACAGGTCCTTGTAGTCGACCTTGGTGGCCGCGGCCGTCGAGCTGACCGAGCCCAGGCCCACGTTCGCGGTGCCGTCGCCGAGGGCGAAGATCCAGCCGTAGCCGGGCATGAGGTTGGACCGGCCGGGCGCACCGTCCCACAGCTCGAGGTGCGACTCCATCCAGGGGTCCTGGTGCCGCGGGGTGCGGAAGTAGGTCCGCACGGCGACGCCCATCGGGCGGTCGTCGCGCTTGGTGCGTCCGACGGCGGTCGCGAGCCGGGCGGAGACGCCGTCGGCGGCCACGACCACGGGGGCGCGGTAGGTGACCTCGTCGCCCGCGTCGACCGTCCGGCGACCGTCGGTACCGACGGCCCGCGCCCGCACGCCCACGACGCGCCCCGTGCGCTCGTCCCGCACCGGGGCCGTCACGGACGTGCCCTCGAGGAGCTTGGCGCCGGCGGCACGGGCGTGCTCGGCGAGGATCTGGTCGAACGACGTGCGCGCCCGGGCGAGGCCGTAGGACGGGTAGCTCGAGAGCTCGGGCCACGGCAGCTCGAGGCGGTGCCCGCCGCCGATCACGCGCAGGCCCTTGTTGCGGATCCAGCCGTCCTGCTCGCGGATCGGCACACCCATGCGGACGAGCTCGGCCACCGCGCGGGGCGTCAGGCCGTCGCCGCAGATCTTGTCGCGCGGGAAGGTCGCCTTCTCCAGCAGCAGGACGTCGAGCCCGGCGGCGGCGCAGTGGTACGCCGCGGAGGCGCCGGCCGGACCGGCGCCGACGACGATGACGTCTGCGTCATCGGTCGTTCCGTCCACCCTTGCCACCCCACTTGTGACGACGTTCACGTGCGACTCCGGCGAGTGTAACCAGCCCCTCAGACGCTGTCTGCGAAGGGTTGGCTTACCTCAGCGGAGCCCCGGGACGAACGTCCCGGTGAGGCGCCCGGAGCGGTGCCGACGACCCGTCGCGAGGCGTCCCGAGGGGACCGGAGCACCGTACGACGACCATCGTCGCCGACGACGCCGACGCCCGCAGCGCGGGGCGGCGCGCAGCGCACACCCCCCGGCCCGCCCCGCGGGCGGCCGGTGCGCGACGAGCGTCACACCGGACGCGCGCGGACGGGGTCGCTCAGGGGCGCCGGGCGCGGTGCAGCGCGACGACGCCGCCCGTGAGGTTGCGGAACGCGACCTGCTCCCAGCCCGCCGCACGCACCAGCCGGCCCAGCTCGCGCTGGTCCGGCCACTCCCGGATGGACTCCGCGAGGTACACGTAGGCGTCCGGCTCCTTGGACACCGCGCGGGCCACCGGCGGCAGCGCACGCATGAGGTAGTTCGTGTACACGGCGCGGAACGGCGCGAACGTGGGCTGCGAGAACTCGCACACCACCAGGCGCCCACCGGGCCGCGTCACCCGCAGCAGCTCACGCAGCGCCGCGTCGACGTCCGCCACGTTGCGCAGGCCGAACGACATGGTCACGGCGTCGAACGACGCGTCGGCGAAGGGCAGGTGCAGCGCGTCGCCCGCCACGAACGGCAGGTCGGGGCGGCGGCGCCGACCGACCCGCAGCATCCCGGTCGACAGGTCGCACGGCACCACGTGCACGCCGGCGTCGGCGAGGGGCTCGCTCGACGTGCCCGTGCCGGCCGCGAGGTCGAGGACCGTCTCGCCGCGCTGCGCGTCGAGCGCGGCGAGCGTGGCGCGGCGCCACGCACGGTCCTGACCCAGGGAGATCACGTCGTTGGTGACGTCGTACCGGCGCGCGACGGCGTCGAACATGGCGGCGACGTCGCGGGGGTCCTTGTCGAGGGCGGCGCGAGGCATGTGCCCATGGTCGCAGGTCCGCGCACCGGTCCGCGCACCGTGCTCGGGTAGCGTGGACGCGGCGCCGCCGGCGGCGCCGCACGACCGACCCGGGGGCCTCACCACCCATGCCGCAGTACGCGATCCTCGTCCAGCCCTCGGCCAACCGGGTGTACTCCCGCAACGCCGCGCGCCTCACCCGCAACGAGCTCCTCGCGCTCGACGAGCTGCTGCTCGACGGGCGCCTGCGCGCCCTCGGCGGACCGGTGGAGCGCACGATGGGCGGCGTCCCGTACCTCGTCGTCCCCGTCGCGGACCCGGAGCCCGAGGACCTGCGGGTCCTGGCGAACCTCTCCTCCCTGTTCGCGCTGTTCGAGCTGCGCGACGACGGCGCGCTCGTCCCGCTCGACGTCGAGCGGCTCGACCGCTACGACGACGACCTGCTGACGATCCTCAAGTACGTCGGCAAGACCAACGAGCAGCTCACCCGGCTCCTGCTGAACCTGACGGCCGCGGCCGCCACGACCCGCGAGGAGCTCCTCGGGTCCCGGCTGCGGGTGCTCGACCCCATGTGCGGGCGCGGCACCACGCTGAACCAGGCGCTCATGTACGGGTGGGACGCGTACGGCGTCGACGTCGACCGGCGCGACGTCGAGGCGTACACCGCGTTCGCCACCCGCTGGCTGCAGGACAAGCGGCTCAAGCACCGCTCGGCGTCGACGCGGCTGCGCATCGCCGGGAAGACCCTGGGGCGGCGCACCACGTTCACGCTCGCCGCCGACAAGGACCTGTTCCGGGCCGGCGACGTGCAGACGCTCGAGATCACGCAGGGTGACACGCTCGACGTCGACCGCACGTACCGCGCCGGGTTCTTCGACGTGGTCGTGGCCGACGCGCCGTACGGCATCCAGCACGGGTCGGTCACCGGACCGCGCACCCCGTCGCGGGCGCCGGGCGAGCTGCTCGCCGACGCCCTCCCCGGCTGGGTCACGGTGCTGCGCCGCGGCGGCGCGCTCGGGCTGTCGTGGAACACCAAGGTGCTGCCGCGCCGGGACCTCGTCGCGATGCTCGTCGACGCGGGCCTCGAGCCGCTGGACGGCGAGCCGTTCCTCGACCTGTCGCACCGCGTCGACCAGGCGATCGAGCGCGACGTGGTGGTGGCCCGCAAGCCGCGCTGAGACGCAGGTCGCACCGCCCCGGGGCGAGCCCGCGGCGGTGAGGGCCTACCCTGAACGCGATGAGCACGTCGCCCAGCTCCCCCGTCACCGGGGGCGTCCCGCACCCTCTCGTGGTCCGCACCGTCGAGTGCCACGACCTGCCCGCGGACGGGTCGGCCGACCCGGCGGACCTGCTCGACCTGCTGGGCCCGCAGGCCCCGCTGGCCTGGGTGCGCCGCGGCGACGGCCTGGTGGCCTGGGGCGAGGCCGTGCGCGTCGAGGTGCACGGCGCCGACCGGTTCGCGGCCGCCGAGCGCGCGTGGCACGAGGTCCTCGCGCGCGCGATCGTCCGGGACGAGGTGCGCCTGCCCGGCACCGGGCCGGTCGCCTTCGGCTCCTTCGCCTTCGACGACGACTCCCCCGCCGGTGGCGTCGTCGTGGTCCCGCGCGTGGTGGTGGGCCGGCGCGACGGCCGGACGTGGCTCACGACCGTGAGCACCGCGGGCGAGCTGGGCGCCGCGCCCCGCCTGGCGGACGTCCTGCCGCCGCGCACCGAGCCCCGCGCACCGGGCGACGTCACCTACTCGGACGGCGCCGTGACCGCGGACGACTGGATGGACGTGGTGGCGCGCGGCGTCGCCGCGATCCGGTCGGGCGAGGTCGAGAAGGTCGTGCTCGCGCGCGACGTGCGCGCCCGCACCGAGCACCCGCTCGACGTGCGGTGGGCGCTGCAGCGGCTCGCGGACCGGTACCGGTCGTGCTGGACCTTCAGCGTCGACGGCATGATCGGCGCGACGCCCGAGCTGCTGGTGCGCTCCGAGCGCGGGCTCGTGACGTCCCGGGTGCTGGCCGGCACGATCCGGCGCACCGGCGACGACGACGGCGACATGGCACGGGCCGCGATCCTCGCGCACTCCTCCAAGGACCTCGAGGAGCACGAGTACGCGGTCACGTCGGTCGCCCGCGCGCTCGCGCCCTTCTGCTCGTCGTCGAACGTGCCCGACGTGCCGTTCGTGCTGTCGCTGCCCAACGTGCTGCACCTCGCGTCCGACGTGACGGGTGTGCTCGCCGCCCCGCAGGGCGACGGCGCGCACCCCTCGTCGCTGGCGCTGGCCGCGGCCCTGCACCCCACCGCCGCGGTGTGCGGCACCCCGACGCAGGCGGCGCGCGCGCTCATCACCCGCATCGAGGGCATGGACCGCGGCCGGTACGCCGGACCCGTGGGCTGGTTCGGTGCCGACGGCGACGGCGAGTGGGGCATCGCCCTGCGCTCCGCCGAGGTGGACCGGCACGACCCGCACCGCCTGCGGCTGTTCGCCGGCTGCGGCGTCGTCGCGGCCTCCGACCCGGCGGCCGAGCTCGCCGAGTCGCGCGCGAAGCTCGACCCGATGCGGTACGCGCTGTCCTGACACGCGTCGTCCTGACACGCGTCGTCCTGACACGCGCCGCGCCCGCAGGGACGCCGAGGGCCCGCCGCGAGAGGGGGATCGCGGCGGGCCCGGTCGTGCGGTGGACGGCGTGGGGCGGGACCGTCAGCCCTGGCCCTGCTGCTGCTGCAGCCACTCCCAGAGCTGCTCGGGGGTGAGACCGCCGGGCAGGGACTGGTCGTCCTGACCCTGGCCGCCCTGGCCGCCCTGACCCTGGTCCTGGCGCGGCTGGGCCGAGCCGAGGTCGTCGGGGCGCGTGGCGAGCGTGACGTCGAGCTCGCGCGTCTGGCCGTCGCGCACGACCGTGAGGGTCACGTCGTCGCCCGACGACAGGGACCGCACGAAGGCCGTGAGCGCCTCGGCGCCCCCCACCGGGTCGTCGTCGATGGCGACGATGACGTCACCGGCCTGCAGACCGGCCGCGGCGGCCGGGGAGCCCTCGTTGACGGACTCGACGACGGCACCGCGGCGCGTGACGCCGTCGGCCGTCGCGACGCCGGCGGACAGCGTGACCCCGAGGAACGCGTGCTCGGCCTGGCCGTCCTCGATGAGCTGCGCGGCGACGTCGCGGGCGAGGTCCGACGGGATCGCGAACCCGAGACCGATCGAGCCGGACTGCGCGCTGAGCGTGGCGATCGAGGACGTGATGCCGATGACCCGGCCCGTCGCGTCGAACAGCGGCCCGCCGGAGTTGCCGGGGTTGACGGCCGCGTCGATCTGGATCGCGTTGGTCACCGCCGCCTCGGCCCCGCCGTCCTCCACCGTGGAGACCGGGCGGTCGACGGCCGAGACGATGCCGGTGGTCACGGTGTTGGCCAGGCCCAGCGGGTTGCCCACCGCCATGACCGGCTCGCCGACCCGGACCTCGTCGGAGTTGCCGAACGCGGCCGGCTGCAGGTCGTCGGGGGCGTCGAGCAGCTGCACGACGGCCAGGTCGGTGCTGGGGTCGGTGCCGACGACCTCACCCTCGAGGATCCGGCCGTCGGTCAGCGTCACCTGCACGTTGCCCTGCGCACCGGACACGACGTGGCTGTTGGTCAGCACGTGGCCCTCGTCGTCGATGATGACGCCGGAGCCCTGGCCACCGCCGGACTCCGTCTGGACCTCGATCGCGACGACCGAGGCCTGCACGGCGGCCGCGACGGCCTGCCAGTCCGGGTCCGCGGCGCTGGAGCCCGTGACCGGCACCTGGTCGGTCGAGGAACGGCCCACGTCGGCCAGCGAGGCGGACCGCGACGACGACCCGCCCTGGTCCAGCAGACCGGCGGCGGCGACGGAGCCGCCACCCACCACGAGGCCGACGACGGCGGCCGACGCGATCCACAGCCAGGCACGCGAGCGGCGGCGCGGCTTCTCGCCGGGTGCCTCACCCGGCGCCGACGCCGGCGCCGGTGTGGCCCACGGGTCGTGCGCGGGAGCGGCCGTGGCCGTCGCGGTCGGGGCGTTCCCGGACGTGGTCGGGGCACCGCCGGCCTGCGCGCGCTGCGCGGCCTCGTAGCGTGCCCACTCCTGCGCGGGCGACAGCCGCGCGGTGCCCTGCGGGGGGACGGCACCGTGCGGCGGCACCGCACCGTGCGGGGGGACGGCACCGTGCGAGGGGACGGCACCCTGCGGCGGGACGGGGGTGGTCGGCTGGTTCTGGGGGTGGCTGCCGGGCTGCGGCTCGGGCGTGGTGGTCATGGCTGCCTCCTTCTCGACATCCATCACACCGCGTCGTCCTGGGATCGGCCTCCCAGGCGGCTGGGAACTTCCTGTGGGCCCGCCAGGAGGGATGCGGGCGCCGGCTCAGGCGCCCGGTGACAGGGCCTTGTCCACCGCCGCCGCGACCTCGGCGGCGAGGCGCTCGGCCAGGTTGCGACGCTGCGTGCGGTCGACGCGGACCTCGACGACGCTCGTCCCGGTGCCGGGCGACGCGAGCGCCGGCAGCAGGCCGTCGGTGTCGACCACGCGGGTGTGCCGCACGCCGTAGGCGGCGCACAGCGCGGCGACGTCCACGCCGTGCGGGGTGGCGAACACGCGCTCGAAGACGTCGGCACGCTCGGGCGCACCGTGCTCCAGGGTCGTGAACACCGAGCCGCCGTCGTCGTTCGCGACGACGATCTGCAGGTCGACCGCCGGCTCGGCGGGCCCGCGCAGCAGGCCGCCCACGTCGTGCAGGAAGGTCAGGTCGCCCAGGTACGCCCGCACCCGGCGCCGCGGCAGGGCGAGCGCGACACCGGTGGCGGTCGCGACCGTGCCGTCGATGCCTGCCAGCCCCCGGTTCGCGAGCACCAGCGGCGCGAGGTCCCAGCGTGCGACGAGGTCGAGGTCCCGCACGGGGCTGGAGGACCCGACGACGAGGACGTCGTCCGGCGCGCTGGCGCGCGCGACCGCCCGCGCGAGCGCCCAGCCGCTGACGCGCGGGCCGCTGCGGGAGCGACGGCCGTCCTCCGGGGCGTCGAGCGCACCGGCGAGCACGTCCTGCGCCGCCGCGTCGGCCGTGCGCCAGGCGTCGAGCCACCCGGCCGGGGCCCCGACCCGGCCCTGGCGCATGCGCGCGGGCACGTCGAGCAGCACCTGGGAGGCGTTGCGGGCCGCGTCGGGCCAGTCCGCGCCGCGGGGCGCGACCACGAGGACGTCCACGTCGGGGCGCGCCAGCAGCGCCTGGACGGGCCGCGTCAGCGTAGGGCGGCCGAGCACCACGACACGCCCCGTGCGCCCGCCGAGGCGCTCGTCGGCGAGCAGCAGGCGGTACGCACCGATCGCGGTGGGGCCCTGCCGCGCGCCCGAGGACGGCTCGGCCAGCAGCGGCCAGCCGTTGGCCTCCGCGAGGCGGGTCGCCGCAGGGCCGGCTCCGTCACCGGCGACGACGACGGTCGGCACCGGTCCGCGCGCACGCCGCGACGGGCGTCCGGCGTCGGCCGGCTGGTCGAGGACGTCGACCACGACGGGCACCGTCCCGGTGAGCAGCCCGGCGGGCTCGGCGGGCAGCGCCCGTGCGGCCACGTGGGTCAGGCCCGCGTCGGACGGCGCGGGCCACGGCTCGTCGCCGGGCACGAGCGGGTCGCGGAAGGCCAGGTCCAGGTGCACCGGCCCGGGGTCCTGGGTCCGCGCACCGGTCGCGGCGGCCACCGCGCGGGACACCGTGCGCCGCAGGTCGCGGTCCTCGCCGGGGCGTCCCACGGGGGCGGGCACGTCGACGGCCAACCGCACCGCCGCGCCGAAGATCCCCACCTGCTCGGTCGTCTGGTTGGCGCCCGTGCCGCGCAGCTCGTGCGGGCGGTCGGCGGTGAGGACGACCAGGGGCAGCCCCGCGTGGTGGGCCTCGAGCACCGCGGGGTGCAGGTTGGCGACCGCGGTGCCGGAGGTCGTCACGACCGCCACCGGCCGCGCCGGCACGGGGCCGCGGTCGCCGACGTGGGCCGACGCCTTGCTCAGCCCCAGGGCGAGGAAGCCCGCGTCCCGCTCGTCGATCCGCACGTGCAGCCGCAGCGCGGGCGCACCCGCGGGCCGCTCGTCGTCGGGACGCGCGGCGTCGGCCAGCGCGTAGGCCAGCGGCGCGCTGCGGGACCCCGGCGCGAGGACGACGTCGCGCACGCCCAGCGCCGCCAGCGCCTGCACCAGCACCCGTGCGGCGGCGACCGCGGGGGCCGGCACGGCCGGGTCGCCCGGCGTCGCGGCGGCCGGGGCCCGGCGCCGGCGGCGCGGTGCGGACGGGTCGTCGGGGGTCACGCCGGTCATCATGCCCGACCCGTCACGGCGGCGAGACGCGCCTGCCAGTGCGCGACGACCGCCGGTGGCGCGGCGGCCGCCGCCAGCAGCCGCGGTGCCGGCTCGGGCCGACGGACCTCGATCATCCCGTCGCGGGGCAGCAGCGGGTCCTCGACCAGGTCCTCGGCCAGCAGGGCGGCGGTGGCGAGCCCGCAGGCGTGCGGCAGGTCGGGCAGGGCGGCAGCGAGCGCCAGACCGGCGGCCAGCCCGACCGAGGACTCGAGCGCGGACGACACGACCACGGGCAGGGCCAGCCGCTCCGCCAGCTCCAGGCACGCGCGCACGCCCCCGAGCGGCTGCACCTTGAGCACGACGACGTCGGCGGCCTGCAGCCGCGCGACCGCGAGGGGGTCGTCCGAGCGACGCACGGCCTCGTCGGCCGCGAGCGGCACGTGCGTGCGACGGCGCAGGGCGGCGAGGTCCTCGACGCCCGGCACGGGCTGCTCGGCGTACTCCAGCCCGCCGGCCGCCCGGTCGAGCGCGGCGAGGCGCACCACGGCCGTGTCGACGTCCCACGCCGCGTTGGCGTCGACGCGCACGGCACCGTCGGGACCCAGCGCGTCACGCACCGCCTCGAGCCGGGCCTCGTCGGCACCGGCCGGCTGCCCCGGCTCGGCCACCTTGACCTTCGCGGTGCGGCAGCCACCCGAGCCGCTGACGATGCGGTGCGCGAGCCCGGGGTCGACGGCGGGGACCGTGACGTTCACCGGGACGTGCGTCCGCACCGGCGCCGGCCAGCCCTCGTCCGCGGCCTCGCGCGCCGCCCGCCACCAGCGGGTCGCGGCCACGTCGTCGTAGTCGCGGAACGGGCTGAACTCCCCCCAGCCGGCGTCACCCCGCACCAGGACGCCGTCGCGGCGCGTCAGCCCGCGGAACCGGGTGCGCAACGGCACGTCCCACACCACGGCCTCCGGCTGCGCGCTCACGGCTCCAGGCTACGGCGCTCGTTAGGGTGGGCCGGTGAACGACAGCGGCACCCCTGCCCCCCTGCCCGTGCGCGTCTCCGAGACGTTCGACCCGACCCGCTGGCGCGACGTCGAGGGGTTCGAGCACCTCACGGACGTGACGTACCACCGGGGGCGCGCCCGCCCGACCCGCGAGCAGGTCGCCGCGGGCGCCGCCGAGCGGGACCTCCCGGTGGTACGCATCGCCTTCCACCGGCCCGAGGTGCGCAACGCGTTCCGGCCCCACACGGTCGACGAGCTGTACGCGGTGCTCGACCACGCCCGGACCACGTCCGACGTGGGCACCGTGCTGCTCACGGGCAACGGCCCCTCGCCCAAGGACGGCGGGTGGGCGTTCTGCTCCGGCGGCGACCAGCGCATCCGCGGCCGGGACGGCTACCGGTACGCGGACGGTGACACGGCCGCCGCTGTCGACCCGGCGCGCGCGGGACGCCTGCACGTCCTCGAGGTGCAGCGGCTGATCCGGACGATGCCGAAGGTCGTCGTCGCGCTGGTGAACGGCTGGGCGGCCGGCGGGGGGCACTCCCTGCACGTGGTGGCCGACCTGACGATCGCGAGCCGGGAGCACGCGCGGTTCATGCAGACCGACGCGAACGTCGGGTCGTTCGACGGCGGGTACGGCTCCGCGCTGCTCGCGCGGCAGGTGGGGCAGAAGCGCGCCCGGGAGATCTTCTTCCTGGCCCGCGAGTACTCGGCGGACGACGCGTACGCGTGGGGTGCGGTCAACGACGTGGTCGACCACGCGGACCTGGAGGACGCCGGGCTGGAGTACGCGCGGATCGTGGCGACCAAGTCGCCGCAGGCGGTGCGGATGCTGAAGTTCGCGTTCAACCTGGCGGACGACGGCCTGGCCGGGCAGCAGGTGTTCGCGGGCGAGGCCACGCGTCTGGCCTACATGACCGACGAGGCGGTCGAGGGCCGCGACGCGTTCCTGCAGCGTCGGGAGCCGGACTGGTCAGGCTTCCCGTACGCGTACTGACTCTCGTGCGGTGAGGGTGCGCCGGGCGCGGTGACGCGTCAGGCGCCGCCGACCCACGAGGCGAGGTCGACGAGCGTGGCGACCATCGCGCCACCACCCACGAGCAGGGCGACGAGCACGAGGCCCGAGGCGACGACCGCGACGGCCGACCGCAGGGAGCGGTCCTCCACGGCGGGACGGGGCGCACGCGCCGGACGGACGGTGACGGGGAGCGAGGTCTCGGTGGCCATGCGACAAGCCTGGCCGGGCACCGGCCGCCACCGCGTCGGCCTGCAGGACCGCGCAACGGCGCGGTCCTCTCGTCCCCGCGGGTGCCGCCGGTCCCCCGCAGGGACGAGGCGGGCTCCCGCGGGGTCCACCCCGGGGTGCACGGCTCCCCGCCGGCCGCGTGGTGCGGGGCCCGCGCCGGCGCCCGGCGCAGGCGGCCGGGTCGCGTCAGGAGACGGTGAGCGACCCGCTGCCGGCCGGCACCAGCTCGACCCACGTGTTGCCGGGCGCGAGCGTCGCGTCCGACCCGTCGGGCATCAGCAGCCGCAGCGGCTGGTCCTGCGCGTCCTTCTGCCAGCGCACGGGCACGGTCCGGCCGCCGGTCGCCACGACCGCGTCCCCGGAGCCGACCAGCTCGTACGTCGGGACCGGTGCACCACCCTGCGCACCGAACCCGGTGTCGGGGTGGGCCGCGGTGATCATGACGACGTTGACCGCGGAGAGCCGGGCGCCGCCGGCCGCGACCGCCGGCTCGGCGCCCTCGGAACGCAGCCAGGTGCCGGTCGCGGCGTCCCACGTCCACACCGGGTGCGACTGCCCGGAGAGGCGCAGGTCGAGCGTGCCGGCCGGCGTGCCGGCCGTCGCGGCGGCGGCCTGCTCGGCCGTGCGGGCGAACGCGAACTGCTCGGGCGGCGCCGTGCGGCCGGCCTCGGCGGTCCCCCACCACGTGCTGAGCGACCCGTAGACGTTGTGGGGCGCGCGCCGGGCGCTCACCCGGTACAGGCCCGGCGCACCGGCGTCGTGGGACACGACCTGCACGCCGGACGCGTTCACCAGGTCGAGGATGCCGCCCTGCCCGCCCGAGAACGCGAACAGCCCGTGCAGGGGCGCCACGATCAGGGGGTCCATCGGCCGCACGGAGCGGATCGGCCCGACCTCCTCGGGGGCCTGCGAGTGGAACACTGCGACGAACCGCGACACCTCGAACTCGACGATCGTCTCCCAGACCACGTCGGCCTGCTCGAGCCCCGCCTGCGGGCGCGCGGCGGAGGTGTTCTCCACCTTCACCGCGATGGCGGGCCGCGGGTCGGGGACGCCGGCGACACCCGTCAGCGGCCACGTCGGCGGGACGTCCGGTGCGGGGACGGCCTGCTTGTCGGCGACGACCTCGGCGCGCTCCGTCACCGTGGGCGCGGGCTCGGCGGCCGGCGACCCGCAGGCAGCGAGAGCGAGGGCGCCGATCGCGACCAGTGCGCCGGACCGTGCCCGCCACCTGCGCG
This sequence comes from Cellulomonas sp. KH9, assembly GCF_900114185.1. Classification (GTDB taxonomy): domain Bacteria; phylum Actinomycetota; class Actinomycetes; order Actinomycetales; family Cellulomonadaceae; genus Cellulomonas. The sequence goes on along the minus strand of NZ_FOSE01000001.1, from coordinate 1,039,197 downwards.
TCGTGCGCGTGCGTCCCACCGTCGATGCCATGCGTCCGTCTCCTGTTCCCCACCGGCACGACCCGGCGTGCGCCCGTGCGCACCGGGTGCCGGTCGCGCCCCGGCCCGACCGCCGCGGTCGGACCGCGGGACACTCTACGACGCGCACCTCGGTGGGCCGGTGAGGCGGTGGTCCCGGAGCCCGGTGACGGCGCGGCGCACGGTCGGCCGCCCGACCACCTACGCTGTGCAGGTGGACCGGCCGCTGCGCGACGTGCCCGCGCAGGCGCGGGACGTCGTCCCTGCACTGACCGCGGCGATCGAGGGCACGGGCCCCGCGGTGCGGGCGCTCGACGACGCCGGACCGACCCCCCGCGCCGGCGCGCACGTGCCCGCGGACGTGGCGGTGGTCGTGCGCACCTCGGGCTCGACCGGTCGGCCGCGCGACGTGATGCTGTCGGCCGCGGCCCTGCGGGCCTCCGCCGACGCCACCGCGGCACGACTCGGCGGCCCGGGCAGCTGGCTCCTGGCGCTGCCCGTGCACCACGTCGCCGGCCTGCAGGTGGTGCTGCGCTCCGTGCTGGCCGGCCGCGGCCTCGCCACGCTGCCCGACGGGCCGTTCCGTGCCCCCGTCTTCACACGCGCGGCGCGTGCGGCCACCGACGGGCCGGGACCGCACTACACGTCGCTGGTCCCCACGCAGCTCGTCCGGGTCCTCGACCACCCGGAGGCCACCGCCGCCGCGCTGGCCTTCGACGCGATCCTCGTGGGCGGCGCCGCGTGCCCTCCCCCGCTGCTCGCCCGCGCGCGCGCCGCCGGGCTGCGCGTGGTCACGACCTACGGCATGACGGAGACCTGCGGGGGCTGCGTGTACGACGGGCGCCCGCTCGACGGCGTGTCCGTGGCGGTCGACGCCGAGCAGCGGGTGTCGCTGGCCGGGCCGGTGCTGGCCACGGGGTACCTGCACCGCCCGGACCTGGACGCGACGACCTTCGTCACCACGCGCGACCGGCGCTGGCTGCGCACGGCCGACCGGGGACGGCTGGACGACGGCGTGCTGCACGTCCTCGGCCGGCTCGACGACGTGCTGGTCACGGGCGGCGTCAAGGTCGACCCCCTGGCCGTCGAGGAGGTCGTCGCCGGTCTGCCCGGGGTCCGGGAGGTCTGCGTGGTCGGCGTGCCCGACCAGCACTGGGGCGAGTCGGTCGTGGCGGTCGTCGTCACCCACGACGGCGCCGTCCCGCCCCTGACGGCGCTGCGCACGGCCGTCGCGTCGGCGCTGGGCCCGGCGAGCGCGCCGCGCCAGGTCCTGGTGGTCGACGAGCTGCCCCTGCGCGGCCCCGGCAAGCCCGACCGGCGGGCCGTCGCCCGCCTCGCGGCCCGGCGCATGTCCGAGCACCGCACCACCTGATCCGCACCGACCGACGCCCGCACGCGCGACCGGTCCTGCCGCCGCGTCACCCGCCCCGCACCCGTCCCACGAACAGGAGCACGATGGCCACCGCCTCCGACTGGCTCGCCGGTGCACGCCCCCGCACGCTGCCCGCCGCCGTCGCCCCCGTGCTCGTCGGCACCGGTGCCGCTGCCCAGGTCGACGCCGCGCACACCGGGCGGGCGCTGCTCGCCGCGGGGGTCGCGCTGGCGCTGCAGGTGGCCGTCAACTTCGCCAACGACTACTCCGACGGAGTCCGCGGCACCGACGTGGACCGGGTGGGGCCGATGCGCCTGACGGCGTCGGGCACCGCGGCGCCCCGGCAGGTGCGCACCGCGGCGTTCGCGGCCTTCGGCGTCGCGGGGCTGCTCGGGCTCTGGCTCGTCGCCCTGTCCGGTGCGTGGTGGCTGCTGGCCGTCGGCGTGCTGTGCGTCGTCGCCGCCTGGACGTACACCGGCGGGCGCCGGCCGTACGGCTACCTGGGCCTCGGCGAGGTCGGGGTGTTCGTGTTCTTCGGGCTGGTCGCCGTCCTGGGCACCACGTACACGCAGGCCGGGACCGTCACGTGGCCGTCCGTGGTCGGAGCGGTCGCGGTGGGGCTGCTCGCGTGCGCGCTGCTCATGGCGAACAACCTGCGCGACGTGCCCACCGACGTCCTGGCGGGCAAGCGGACGCTCGCGGTGCGGCTCGGGGACCACCGCGCGCGCCGGGTGTACGCGGGCATGGTCGTGCTGCCGGTCCTGCTGGGCGCGGTGTGCGCGGTCGTGGCGCCGTGGTCCCTGCTGGTGCTGCTGCTGCTCGGCCCCGCGGTGCTGCTCGCGGTGGCCGTGCTGGCCGGCGCCCGCGGCATCGCCCTCGTGCCGGTGCTCGGTGGCACCGGGCTGCTCGAGCTGGGCTTCGGGGTGCTCCTGGGGGTCGGGCTCGCGCTGTGACCCGCGGGGCGCGGGTCAGCGCTCCGCGGCGCCGGTGCCGCGCCGCACGGCCGACGCCTCGGTGTCCTCGTCCCGGGCGTCCCGGGCCGCGGCCCCGCCGGACGCCCGTCGCCGCGCGGCGCGGGCGGCCAGGTGCAGGGCTGCGGCGTCACGCTGCCGCGTGAGGAACACGTACGACAGCCCGAACGCGAGCACCGCACCGAGCGCCGGTGCGAGCCAGGAACGCATCCCCACCCCCCACAGCACGCCGGTGGCGACCAGGAAGAGGGCGATGCGCAGCAGGGAGTACGTCACGACGGGCACCCCCCCAGGGTAGGCGTCCCGCAGCGCGCATAGGGTGGACAGGTGCTCAGGTACCTGCCGATCGTGATCGTCGTCGCACTGTCCGTCTACTGCGTCTTCGACGTGCTGGGCAGCGACGAACGCCGCCGGCGCGGGCTGTCCCGGCCGCTGTGGCTGGTCGTCGTCCTGGTGCCGCTGCTCGGCGCGGTCGCGTGGCTGCTGGCCGGGCGGGGCGCGTCGCAGGGCGGCGTCGCGCGACGCCCCGCGGGCCCGGTGGCCCCGGACGACGACCCGGAGTTCCTGTTCCGGCTCGACCAGGAGCGCCGCCGCCGCCAGCAGGAGCGGGACGCGGGCGGGACGGGCACCGGCGCGACGGGCACGGACGACGCCCCCGGCGCACGGGACGGCGGCGCACCGCGGTCCGACGACGGCACCGCCGACGGCACCGGGCCGGCGGCCAGCGACGACGCACCGTCCGCCTGACGGTCAGGACGACCCGAGGTCGGTACGGGGGCCCGTGAGGACGCCGCCGTCGACCTGACGGGACGGCACGACCCGGCAGACGCCCTGCCGACCCCCTGGCACGCGAACGCCCCGCCCCGCGGCACGAGGCCGGGCGGGACGGGGCGGGCGGTCGGGCTCAGAGCCCGGAGTACGAGTGCTTGCCGTCGATGAACAGGTTGACGACCGTGAAGTTGGCGAGCACCACCGTGTACGCGACGAACACGAGGTACGCGGCCTTGCGCCCGGACCAGCCGCGCGTGGTCCGCGCGTGCAGGTAGGCGGCGTAGACGACCCACGCGACGAAGGTGCCGACCTCCTTGGGGTCCCAGCCCCAGTAGCGGCCCCACGCCTCCTCCGCCCAGATGGACCCGCCGATGAGCGTCAGGGTCCACAGCACGAAGCCGACCGCGTGCTGACGGAACGACGAGGCCTCGAGCCGCCGGGCGTCCGGCACCTGCTCGAGCCACGCGAACGCCGGGCCGGTGACGCGGGCGCCGTGCAGCGCACGACGCACACCGTCGAGCCGCGACCAGGGGCGCTCCAGGCGGGTGCGTCCGGTGGCCCGCGCGTCGCGCAGCACCTGCAGCGCGGTGGTCGCGAAGGCGACCGTGAAGATGCCGGTGGCGAGGATGGCGACGCCGACGTGCAGGACCAGCCAGTAGTGCTGCAGGGCGGGCTGCACGGCGTCGGCGCGCACGTGCAGGGTGTTGAGCGCGAGCACGAGCGCGAGCACGGAGATGCCGGACACCAGCACCCCGACGAACGCGATCGGGTACCGGCGCTGCACCACGACGAGCGCGGCCAGCGCGCAGAACACGCCCACGATCGTGAACTCGTACATGTTGGCGGTCGGCCACCGGCCGGCCGCGACGCCGCGCAGCACGATGGCCACGAGCAGCAGCAGCGCACCGAGGGTGAGCGTCGAGCGTGCGATGCCGGCGGCCCGGCCGCCCGCCGTGCCCGCAGCCGTGCCGTCACCGGCCACGGCCGTGCCCGCCGGGGGCGTCGCGGGTGCGCCGGCCCCCACCAGCGCGGGGACGCGGACGTCCCGTGCGGCCTCGGTGAGCCGGGTGAGGTCGACGGAGTACGCGATCAGCGCGAGCGTGAGCGCTGTGGCAGCCGACCAGACGAAGAGGTCGCTCAGCTCGGCGACGGTCATGACCTGTCCTCCTGCGGGACGTCGGGCCCGGTCGGGGTGTGCGACGGGCGGGGGGCGCCGAGCACGTCCGCGAGGACGCGGTCCAGCTCGGGCTGCAGACCGACGTCGTCACCACGGGCGAGGCCGGCAGCCGTGACCACTGTAGCCGCGGAACCGGGACCTTCGTCCGTGGCCGTGGCGGGAGCGGCACGCACCCAGATCCGTCGGCGCGGGGCGAAGAGCGACGCCGTGAGGCCCGCGAGCGCGAGCAGCGAGAACGTCAGCACCCACGTCAGCGACGGGTCGTGGCGCAGGTCGAGCGCGACGAACCGGGGAAGGTCGTCGAACGTCAGGGTGCCCAGCCCGTCCGGGAGCTCGACGGTGTCGCCGGGCCGCACGTAGAGGGTGACCACGTCACCGTCCGCGTCGACGGCCTGCTCCATGCGCGACTCGTCCAGGCGGTACACGTTCTGCGGCACCCCGGTGTCCAGCCCCAGGTTGCCCGACCACACCGACAGGACCAGCAGCGGGTCGTCGGGCTGCGGGTGGACCGAGCGCCACAGCCCGGGCACGGGCTCCTGCGCGGTCGGCAGCAGGAACCCGACCAGCCCGACCTGCGGCTGGTCGCCCGACACGTCGGGGACCTTGACGACGCCGCGCGAGGTGTACACGTCGTCCTGCGGCAGGAACGGCACGGGTCCGGAGAACGCGACCTCCCCGGCCGCGTCGTGCACCGTGACGGCCGGCGCGTAGCCGTTGCCCTGCAGGTACACCTTCGCCCCGCCGGCGACCGTGGGGTGGTTGACCTTGATGGTGCGGTCCTCCGGCTCGCCGCCGGGCTCCGTGACCGTGACGTGCGCCGTGAAGTCGCGCGACTGCAGGGTCTCGGGGTCGAACCGCGCCTCGAAGTCGTCGAGCCGCATGGTGAACGGCACGAGGTCCGCGGGGTCGAACGCGGAGCCCCGCTCGAACGTGTCGTACGCGGCCTGCACGTTGGCGAACCCGGTGCCCTGCACGACGATGGCCTGGCCGCGGTAGTGCAGCATCTGGCCGGTCGCGATCGCGATGAGCAGCCCGACGAGCGCGAGGTGGAACACGAGGTTGCCGGTCTCGCGCAGGTACCCGCGCTCGGCGGACGCCGACCAGACGCCGGCGCCCTCGTCGTGCACGTCGACGCGGAAGCCGGGCACACCGAGCCGGCGGCGGCGCAGCACGGCCGCGGCGCGCTCCACGACGTCGCGCGGCGCGTCGGGGGACGTCCCGCCGCCCTGCGCGGGGAACCGCCCGAGCCGCCGCGGGGTGCGCGGCGGGCGGCCGCGCACGGCCGTCAGGTGCACGCGGGTGCGCGGCAGGATGCAGCCGATCAGGGAGACGAACAGCAGCAGGTAGATCGCCGAGAACCAGACCGACGCGTAGACGTCGAAGAACCCCAGACGGTCCAGCCAGGGCCCCGCTGCCGGGTGGTCGGTGAGGTACGCCGCCACCCCGCCGGGGTCCTGCGGGCGCTGCGGGAACATCGTGCCCGGCACGGCGGCGACGGCCAGCAGCACGAGCAGCAGCAGGGCGACGCGCATGCTCGTGAGCTGCCGCCACGCCCAGCGCAGCCAGCCGCGCAGCCCGAGGGCGGGCAGCGCGTCGGCCCGGGCCGGCGCGGTCGGCTGCTCGCCACCGTCGGTGAAGGCGTCGTCGAGGCCCTCGGGCCGGTAGCCCGGGGTCGTGGCGGGACCCGCGTCGGGGGTCACGGGGCCGCTCACAGCGCCGGCACGAACGGGTCGCCACCGGTCAGGGCGCCCTGCAGCCAGGCCGCCCACGTGCCCCACGCACCGGTGAGGAGCGCGACGCCGAGCACGACGAGGACGGCGCCACCGGTGCGCTGGACGGCGAGCCGGTGCCGCTGCAGCCAGCGCACGGCGCGCTGCGAGCGCTGCAGCCCGAGGCCGACGAGCACGAACGGCAGGCCCAGGCCCACGCAGAACACGGCCGCGAGCAGCGCGCCGCGCCCCGCGGACCCACCGGTGAGGGACAGGGTCAGGATCGCGGCGAGCGTCGGCCCGATGCACGGGGTCCACCCGAGCCCGAACGCGACACCGAGCAGGGGCGCACCCCACACGCCCGCGCGCGGCGCGAGCCGCGGCCGGCGCGCGGCCTGCAGGAAGGGCACGGCCCCGAGGAACGCGAGGCCCAGCACGACGGTGAGCGCGCCGAGCACGCGGCTCACCGGGTCCTGCCACTGCCACAGCGCGGCGCCGAGCGTGCCGGCGAGGGTGCCGAAGGCCACGAACACGAGGGTGAAGCCCGCGACGAAGAGCGTCGCGCCCAGCAGCAGCGTCCGACGACCCGCCGGCGTGGGCAGCGGCACCGCGGCACCGTCCGCGGCGGCCGGCAGCGCAGTGGCTCCGGCGTCGGCCGGCACGGCCGTCGGGCGGACGTCGGCCGCGGCGGTGGCGGGCGCGGCGGTCACGGGCGCGGCGGTGGCCGCGCCCAGGCGGACGACGCCCGTCGCGTCCACGAGCCCGAGCCGCGCGCCCGGTGCTCGGCGCACGCCACCGACGAGCCCGCCGAGCAGCCCGAGGTAGCCGGGCACCAGCGGCAGGACGCACGGGGACGCGAAGGACACCAGGCCCGCGAGCAGCGCGACGGGGACGGCGAGCAGGAGGGAGCCGTCGACGACGGTCGCGCCGAGCCCGGCGGTGAGCACCCCGCTCACCGCGCACCCCCCGCGGGTGCACCCGGCGGCGGGACGACCGTGGCCGCCGGCCCGGAGGCCGAGGCGTCCGGCGTGCTCCCGGCACCGGCCGCGTCCCGCGCCGACGGGTCCTCCGCCAGCAGGTCCTCGACCAGCGCGCGCAGCGTCGAGGGCTCGACGAGCCCGAGCACGCGCGCGGCCACGCGGCCCTCGCGGTCCAGCAGCACGGTGGTGGGGACCGCGTTGACGGGGACGACCCCCTGCAGCGCGGCGATCGCGGTACCGCTGGTGTCGTCGAGCGACGGGTAGGGCACGGCGAGCTGCCGCTGGAACGCCTGGGCGGTGCCGGCGGCGTCCCGGCTGTTGATGCCCAGCACCCGCAGGCCCTGGTCGGCGTAGTCGGTGGCGACGGCCGCGAGGTCGGGCGCCTCCGCCCGGCACGGCGGGCACGCGGCGTACCAGGTGTTGAGCAGCACGACGTCGCCGCGCCACTGCGCCAGGTCGTGCGCACCGCCCTCGTAGTCGGTGCCGGTGATCGTCAGGGGGCCGACACGGTCGTCCGGTGCCCACGTGGTGGTGGACCCGTCGCCGGACTGGTAGCCCTGGTCGACGACGTCCGGCACGTCCCCCGCGGGGTCGTCGGTGCCGCACCCGGCGAGCAGGAGGGCGAGGGTCGTGGCCAGGGCCGCGGGGACGAGGGCGGCGCGGTGCCGGCGGGCGGGGCGGCGACGCACGTCAGGCCCCTGCGACGGGGGACGCTCCGGGCAGCAGGGACGCGGCGGGCTCGCCGTAGCCGACGCCGACCAGCGTGTCGTCCTCGAACCGGAGCGTCGTGAGGGAGGCGAGCGCGCACTGCCGGCGGCGGGGGTCGTGCCACAGGCGGCGGTTCTCGAGCGCCCGGCGCGTCACCCAGATCGGCAGCTGGTGGCTGACGAGCACGGCCTCGTGGCCGCGCGCGGCGGCGCGGGCGGCGTCGACCGCGGCGAGCACCCGGTCGACCTGCTCGGCGTACGGCTCGCCCCACGACGGGCGGAAGGGGTTGCGCAGGAAGGGCCAGTGGGCCGGGTGCCGCAGCGAGCCGTCGCCGACGCCGAAGGTCATGCCCTGGAAGTGGTTGTCGGCCTCGATCAGCCGGTCGTCCGTGCCGACGGGCACACCGAACGCCGCGGCGATGGGTGCGGCGGTCTCCTGCGCGCGCTGCAGCGGGGAGGACGTGACCACGACCACGTCGCGCCGGGGCGCGCCCTGCTCGCCGGCCAGCGTGGCGGCGACGAGCTCGGCCATCCTCAGCCCCCGCTCGGACAGCCGGTAGCCGGGCAGTCGGCCGTAGAGCAGACCTTCGGGGTTGTGCACCTCACCGTGCCGCAGCAGGTGGACCGTCGTGGCGACCATGTGCACAGTGTCGCAAAGTCTGCGCCGTGCCCGTGCGCGCGTCGGCGGGCTCAGGGTGCGGCGGCCCCGTCGGCGGCGGGCGGGCACCCCGGGCCACGCAGGTGCGTGACGACGACGCGCATCGCCGCGCCCAGCGCGGCCAGCTGGGCGTCGTCCAGCACGTCGACCAGGTGCCGCCGCACGGACTCGACGTGACCCGGTGCCGCGGCCACGAGCACCTGCCACCCGTGCTCGGTCAGCACGCAGTTCACGCCGCGGGCGTCGTCGGGTGCGGGCTCCCGCCGGACGATGCCGGCGCGCTCCATGCGGGCGACGGTGTGCGTCAGCCGGCTGCGGGAGTGCGCGAGGTCGTCCGCGAGCTCGGACATGCGCAGGGCGCGGCGCGGCGCCTCGGAGAGCCGCACCAGCACCTCGTACTCCCCCATCGACAGCCCGCTGCTCTCGTCCAGCTCACGCCCCAGGACGTCGAACAGCAGCGCGGTCCCGTCGCGGAACGCGCGCCAGTCCCGCTGCTGCGTGGCGGAGAGCCAGCGCACGTCGTCGGGCACGGGTGTCCTCCTCGGGGTTGCGGTCGGCAGCCCACCGTAGTAGAAATGTCAACAACAGTTACTTGTCGAATCAACGAAATCGTTCGGCACCAACAGCGGAGGACCCCCATGACCGCTCTGCCCACCGGCCTCACCGCCGGCACCTGGAACCTCGACCCGACGCACACGGACGCGTCCTTCACGGTCCGTCACGCCGGCATCTCCAAGGTCCGCGGCACGGTCGCCGTGACGTCGGGCGCCCTCACCGTCGGTGAGGACCTGGAGTCCTCGGCCGTCTCCGTGACGCTCGACCCGTCGACGGTCACCACCGGTGACGCCAACCGCGACGGCCACCTCAAGAGCGGCGACTTCTTCGACGTCGAGACGTTCGGCGAGTGGACCTTCGTCTCCACCGCCATCCGCACGGACGGCGACAAGCACGTGGTCGTCGGCGACCTGACGATCCACGGCGTCACGCGCGAGGTCGAGCTGGAGACCGAGTTCAACGGCACCGCGGTGGACCCGTTCGGCAACACGCGCGCCGGCTTCGAGGCGACCGTCACCATCTCCCGCAAGGACTTCGGCCTCACGTGGAACGCCGCGCTCGAGGCGGGCGGCGTCCTCGTCGCCGACAAGGTCCGCATCGACCTGGACGTGTCCGCCATCAAGGCCTGACGCACCCCACCGGGGCACCGCGCCCCGACCCCGCCCGCGAGGGCGCGACGTCCCCCGTCGCGCCCTCGCGGCACGTCCGGCCACGGCCGGCACCGCCCCTGGGCGCCCCCGCTCACGACACCCCGCCGCCGGCGCTGCGCGCGCGGTCGTGGAACGCCAGGATCTGCAGCTCGGACGCCACGTCCACCGCCCGCACGTCGACGTGCGGCGGCACGCGCAGCGCGCACGGCGCGAACGTGAGCACCCCCACCACCCCGGCGGCGACCAGCGCGTCGCACACCTGCTGGGCGACGGCCGCGGGCGTCGTCAGCACCGCGATCGTCGCCCCCGTGCGCGCCACCACCTCCGCCAGGTCGTCGGCCGGCTCGACCACGAGCCCGGCCACCGTGGTACCCACCACGGCCGGGTCGGCGTCGACGAGCCCCACCAGCACGAAGCCCCGCTCGGCGATGCCGGCGTAGTTCGCCAGGGCGTGCCCCAGGTTGCCGACGCCCACCAGCAGCACCCGGCGCACGTCCGCCAGCCCGAGGGCCACCGTGATCTGCTCCCGCAGGTGCGCGACGTCGTAGCCCACCCCGCGCCGCCCGTACGAGCCGAGGTACGACAGGTCCTTGCGCAGCTGTGCCGGGGTCACGCCCGCACGCTCCGCCAGCTCGTCCGACGACGTGAGGACGGCACCGGCCGCCGCGGTCGCCTCGAGGGCCCGCAGGTAGCCCGGCAGCCGCCCGACCGTGGCGGACGGCACCGGCTGGCCGTCACGTCCCGCGCGGCCGTCGGCCCCGCGTCGTGCTGCGCTGCGCCGACCGTCCACTGACCCTCCGCACCCGCGTCGCCGGGCACGGCCCCGGCGCCAGGATCACACGCTAGGGCCTGCCGCCCCCCGCCGCGAGAGCCCGCCGCAGGCGCGCCTCGTCGATCCGCCAGTACCCGCGCCGCACCCCGTCGACGTCGACCACCGGCACCAGCTCACCCAGCTCGTCGGCCGGCAGCCGGCCGTCGGGTCCCGGCACGTCGACGTCGACCTCCGCCCAGGTCGCACCGACCTCGCCGCACACCCGCTCGACGAGCGCCCGCGCGTCGTCGCACAGGTGGCAGCCGGCCCGTCCGTACAGCACCACCCGCGGTGCGCTCGTCCCGCTCACGCGCCCACGCTAGCCGTGCCGCCCCCGGCGCCGGCACGCCCCGGCACGTGGGCACGTCGCGGACCCTGCGTCACGTCGGGCCCCGCGCTCGTTACAGTGTCGGGATGCGAACGGGCGACGGCACGGACGAGCCCGCCGTCGTGGCCGCCACCGCGCAGACGCCGCGGGCGGCGCAGGTGGACGACGGCACACGCGTGGCCGCGTTCTTCGACGTCGACAACACGATCATCCGGGGGGCCAGCGCCTTCCACCTCGCCGTCGGCCTGTACCGGCGCGGGTTCTTCCGCAAGCTGGACCTCGTGCGGTTCGCCGGGCAGCAGGCCCGCTACCGGCTGTTCGGCGAGGACAAGGACCAGATCGACGACGTGCGCGCCCGCGCCCTCGACATCATGCGCGGGCACTCGGTGGCCGAGGTGACCGCGATCGCCGAGGACGTCTACGACGAGGTCCTCAGCCTGCGCATCTACCCGGGCACCCAGGCGCTGCTCGACGCCCACCTGGCCGACGGCCACGCGGTGTGGCTGGTGACCGCCACGCCCGTGGAGATCGGCGAGCTCATCGCCCGCCGCCTGGGTGCGTCCGGGGCGCTGGGCACGGTCGCCGAGCACGTGGAGGGCTTCTACACCGGGCGGCTGGTCGGGGACCTGCTGCACGGCGAGGCCAAGGCCGCCGCCGTCCGCGCGCTGGCCGAGCGCGAGGGGTACGACCTGGCCCTGTGCCACGCCTACGGCGACTCCACGAACGACGTGCCGATCCTGTCCACCGTGGGCCGGCCGTGCGCCATCAACCCCGACCGCCGCCTGCGCCGGCACGCGGCCGAGGTCGGGTGGCCCGTGCGCGAGTTCCGCCACCGCCGCCGGCAGGCACGCCGCGGGGTGAACGCCGCGAGCCTGGCGGGCCTGACCTGGGCCGTGGCCGTGGTGGCGCGCGCCGTCCTGCGGTCGGTCCGGCGCCGGATGGGGGCCGTGTGACCGCCACGACCACGTGGTCCGTGCGGACCGCCGACGCGCAGGACGCCGCCGCCCTGGCCGCGCTCGCCGCCGTGACGTTCCCCCTGGCGTGCCCGCCCGGCTCGACGCCCGAGGACCAGCGTGCGTTCCTGGCGGCGCACCTGAGCACCGAGCGGTTCGAGCAGCACGTGGCCGACCCGGCACGTGTCGTGCTGGTCGCCGCGACCCCGGACGGGGAGCTCCTCGGCTACACCGTGCTCGTCGCCGGCGAGCCCGCCGACGAGGACGCGCGCGCCGCCGTCCACATCCGCCCCACCGTCGAGCTGTCCAAGTGCTACGTGCACCCCGACCACCACGGCGCCGGTGTCGCCGCCACGCTCCTGCGCACGTCGTTCGACCACGGCCGCGCGCTGGGCGGCTCGGGCATGTGGCTGGGCGTGAACCAGCACAACGCCCGCGCGCAGTCGTTCTACACCCGTGAGGGGTTCGCCGTCGTCGGCGTCAGGCACTTCCAGGTCGGCGGACGGCTCGAGGACGACTACGTCCTCGAGCGCCCGCTCTGACGACGGCCCGCCGACCCCGCGCCGTTCACCCCCGGTCCGCGGCCTGCTCCTCGCGCGTCGTCGCCACCGGCCACCCGTCCGCGTCCCACGCGAGCTCGCGGACGCCCAGGCGGAAGTCGCCGCCGGCCGCCGCGTCGTACCAGTGGAAGGCGAGGAACCCGCGGGAGTACGACTGCCCGCCGGGCCCCACCATGTCCCCGCGGCCGGCCAGCAGGACCTCGCCGCCGTCCATGGTCATGTCACGGCCCGCACGGTCGACGTACGGGCCCGTCACGTCGCGCGAGCGCCCGACCGCGATGCTGTACGTCGAGTCCGAGCCCCGGCAGCAGGTGTCCCGGGACACGAGGAGGTAGTACCAGCCGTCACGCCGGAGCAGGTACGGCGCCTCGATCGCGTTGGGCGCGCCGACCCGGCTCGCGATGCGCCGCGGCGGGGCGTCGGGGTCGGCCCGCAGGCCGTCCGGCCACGCCAGCTCGACCAGCTGGATGCCGCCCCAGAACGACCCGAAGGCCAGCCACGGCGTGCCGTCGACGTCGAGGACGCCGGCGTCGATGGCGTTCCAGCCGTCGCGCCCCGGCTCGGAGGACAGGACCTCCCCCCGGTCGACCCAGCCGTACGCCGGGTCGTCGGGGTCGAGCGTGGGGCTGGTCATGAGGCCGATGAGCGAGCGGTTGGAGCCGAAGGTCGACGCGGCGTAGTAGAGGTACCAGGTCCCGTCGTGCTCGACGACCTCCGGCGCCCAGAAGTTCTCGACGCCCGGGATGCGCTCCTCCACCCAGGCGGGGCGGGTCGCGGCGTCCCACACCGTCCCGACCAGCTCCCAGGTGCGCCCGTCGTCCGTGGACCGCCGGACCTGCGGGGCACCCAGCCCCACCCGCACGTCACCGGTCGAGAACACGTACCAGGGCTCCCCCGGCTCGCCGACGACGAGGGCGGGGTCGTGCGTCCGCACGTCGCCCACCGGGTCGAGTGCGGTGGCGGCCGGCGGCGCGGGCAGCAGCGTGCGCGGCAGCAGCACCCCGGCGCCGCCGGCGAGCAGGACCGCGACGACCGCGACGGCCGCCCACGCCCGCCGGCGGCGGACGCTCACGCGACGGGTCCCAGGCGCAGCACCGTCCACGACACGGGCGGCAGCTCGGCGCTCAGCCGACCGTCCGCGACCCGGGCCGTCGCGTTGGCCCGCGGGGCGACCGACGTGTCGTCGTCGGCCGTGGCCGACCAGGTGTGGTCGGGGTTGGCCAGCGTCGACGCCTCGACCAGACGCAGCCCCGGCAGGGCGCGCAGGTCCACGTCGAGCGCGGCCGGCGCCCCGGTGGAGCGGTTGACCACGAACACGGCGACGTCGCCGGTCTCCTCGTCCCGCGTCGCGACGGCGTCGACGAGCGCGGCGTCGCCGTAGCGGGCCGTCTCGTACGTCGGGGACTCGACGGCCACCTGCAGCACGTCGCCGCGGGCCCACCGGGCGGCGGCGGCGAACGGGTGGAAGATCGTCTGCTTCCAGACCCGCCCTCCGGGCTCGGTCATGATCGGCGCGATGACGTTGACCAGCTGGGCGAGCGACGCGGCGTGCACCCGGTCGGAGTGCCGCAGCAGGCTGATCAGCAGGTTGCCCACGACGACCGCGTCGGCCACGTTGTACCGGTCCTCCAGCAGCACGGGCGCCACCGGCCAGTCGTCACCGCGCGGCGGGCGGGACTCGGCACGCTTCTGGTACCAGACGTTCCACTCGTCGAACGAGACGTGGATCCGCTTGCTCCTGCGCTGGGCGGCACGCACGGCGTCGGCCGTCGCGGTCACCGACTCCACGAAGTGGTCCATGTCGACCGCGGAGGCGAGGAACGAGCCGAGGTCGCCCTCCTCCTCCCAGTAGTAGGCGTGCGCGGAGATGTAGTCGACCTGGTCGTACGCCTCGGTGAGCACGATGCGCTCCCACTCGCCGAACGTCTCCATCACCGAGCTGGACGAGCCGCAGGCCACCAGCTCGATGCCCGGGTCGACCATGCGCATGGCACGCCCGGTCTCGGCAGCCAGGCGGCCGTACTCGTACGCGGTCTTGTGCCCGGTCTGCCACGGCCCGTCCATCTCGTTGCCGAGGCACCACATCCGCACGCGGTACGGGTCGGGCGCACCGTTGGCCCGCCGCAGGTCGGACAACGCGGTGCCGCCCGGCACGTTGCAGTACTCCAGCAGGTCCACCGCCTCCTGCACGCCGCGGGTGCCGAGGTTGACCGCCATCATCGGCTCGACCTGCGCACGCTCGGCCCAACGCATGAACTCGTCGACACCGACCGTGTTGGGCTCGGTGGAGTGCCACGCGAGGTCGAGGCGGCGCGGCCGCTGCTCGACGGGACCGACGCCGTCCTCCCACCGGTACCCGGACACGAAGTTGCCGCCCGGGTAGCGCACCGTGGACACCCCCAGCTCGCGGGTGAGCTCGAGGACGTCCTTGCGGAACCCGTCCTGGTCGGCCGTGGGGTGCTCCGGGTCGTGGATGCCGGTGTAGACGCAGCGCCCGAGGTGCTCGACGAACGAGCCGAACGTGCGGCGGCGGACGGGCGCGACGCGGAACGCCGGATCGAGGGTGAGGCGGACGGGGATCATCAGGGCTCCTGTCGGTGGTGCGGGTGGTGCAGCTCCACCCACCGCACGCCGTGCGGCGGGACGTCGAGGTCGATCACGCCGAGGGGCTCGGGCGTGGTGACCACGGGGTCGGGCAGGTCGGCGCCGGACCACAGGTCGCGCACCGCCCACGGCCCGCGGCCGGCGTCGGCGTCACCGAGCACCGCGGTCAGCGGCAGCCGCTCGGTGCGCGGGTGGGCACCGGTCCAGAACACCGCGACGTAGACCGACCCGCTGCCGTCGCCGGCACGCGCGGCCCACACGACCACCTCGCCGCTGTCGTGCTCGTCCCCGGCGGGCTCGCGCAGCAGCTCGCGCCCGTCCGTGCCCGTGCGCAGCACGTGTCCCACGGCCGGTGTCGTGAGCAGGGCGATGGTCGCGGGGTCCGAGGTCGGCAGGTCTCCGCCCATCATCAGCGGCGAGCGTGCCATGACCCACAGCGTGAGCAGGGTGCGCTGCTCGTCGGGCGTGAGCCGGCTGCTGCGGTCCTCGCCCCGCTCGGCGCGGATGCCGATGCGCCCGAGCGGCAGCATGTCCGCGTCGGCCCAGCCCCCGGGCCGCTGGTGCGGCGCCCACCGCGCGAGCCGCGCGAAGTTGGCGTGCACGTCCTCCCAGCGGTCCCAGAGGTCGTCGCAGACGCGCCACATCTGCGCGTGCTCGCGCAGCACCGGCAGGTGCTCGGTGGACAGGCGCGTGCCGGGCGACAGGGACAGCACGATGTCCCGGCCGGACCGGGCGATGGCGGTGCCCCACGCCGCGACGGCGTCGGCGTGGAACGGGGCCAGCATGTCGTCGACCTTGACGAGGTCGACGCCCCAGGAGGCGAGCTGCGCGACGAGCCCGTCCAGCCAGTCCTGGGCGCCCGGGTGGGTGTGGTCCAGGCCGACCATGTGCCCGTTCCACGGGCACGTGGACGTGGGGTCGGCGACGTCGGCGGTGGTCCAGCCGCCGTCACCGGGGACCGGCAGCGCCGCGGCCACCGCGCGCCGCGGCACCCCGCGCAGCACGTGCACGCCGAACCGCAGGCCCAGGGCGTGCACCTGCGCGGCGAGCGCCGTGAACCCCGTGCCGTCGGCGGCGGACGGGAACCGGCCGGGTGCCGGCTGGGGGTAGCCGTGCGCGTCGAGCACGAGCCGCGCGTCCTCGACGTAGCCGTGCGGGCGGGCGTCGGGGTCGGACCAGTCGATGTCGACGACGACCGTGTCCCACCCGGACGGCGCCAGGTGCTCGGCCATGAAGCGCGCGTTGGCGAGCACCTCGGCCTCGGTCACGGTCGTGCCGTAGCAGTCCCAGCTGTTCCACCCCATGGGGGGCGTGCGCGCCCACGTCATCGTCAGGCTCCTCCGATCGGCTCTACATCGTTGTAGGCCCCCACCCTGCCCGACGCCGACGAGGGCGTCAACGCGCGGTGGCGACCTCGCGCGCGCGCCGACCGTCGCCCCGCCCCGCACGCCCTCCGCGCCGGCCGCGGCGTCGCCCGGGCGTCGTTACGCGATCGTGGCTTGACCGGCGGCGGATCGCGTGGCACGTTGTGCAACGTTGTAGTTCAACGTTGTAACGCGACGTTTCAGACGGACGTCGGAGAGGTCAACGACGACCAGCAGGGGCGGACGGACGGCACGCAGGACGCAGCCTCCCCGCCCCCACCGCCGTGACCTGACCGACCCATGACAGGGAGGCAGGCAGATGAGGAAGAGCAGGCTGGCCGTCGGCATGACGTGCGTGGCGCTCGTGGGGACCATGTCGCTCACCGCGTGCAGCGGGGGCAGCGGCGACGACGGGTCGCTGACGTTCATGTTCCGCGGCGGACCCGACGAGAAGGCGGCCTACCAGGCCGCCATCGACAAGTTCACCGAGGACACGGGCGTGACGGTGGACGTCATCGTCACCGACGCCGATCAGTACGCGACCAAGCTGCAGGCCGCCGTCGCGGGCAACAAGGTGCCGGACGTGTTCTACATCGAGCAGGCGAACCTGCAGTCGTACGTGGCCTCGGGGGTCCTCATGGACATCACCGACCAGGTCGGCGAGCTCGGCGTCGACCTCGACAACATCTGGGACTACGGCGTCGACTCCTACCGGTTCGACGGCGCGCTGCAGGGCACGCCCGAGGGGCGCCTGTACGGCCTGCCCAAGGACGTCGGCCCGTTCGCGTTCGGCTACAACAAGACGATGTTCGAGGCCGCGGGCATCCCGCTGCCCGACCCCGACGTCCCCCTCACGTGGGAGGAGTACGTCGCCATCTGCCAGCAGCTGACGACGGACACCGACGGCGACGGCACGGTCGACCAGTGGGGCACCGGCCCGAACGTCCAGTGGAACCTGCAGTCGCTGGTGTGGAGCAACGGCGGCGACTTCGTCAACGAGGACCGCACCGAGGTCACCGTCGACACCCCGGAGTTCGCCGAGGCGCTCCAGGAGTTCGCCGACCTCACCACCGTCGACGGCGTCACCCCGTCCGCGGCCGACGCCGCGACGCTCGACACGTACCAGCGCTGGATGGCCGGCGAGCTCGGCTTCTTCCCCGTCGGCCCGTGGGACGTCAGCGTCTACAACGACCTGGAGTTCGAGTACGACCTGATCCCCTGGCCCACCCTCGGTGACGGCGGCTCCGGCACCTGGGTCGGCTCGCTCGGCATCGGCGTCTCCGGCACCACGAACATGCCCGACGAGGCCGTGCAGCTGGTCACCTACCTGTCCGCCGACCCGACGGCGCAGCAGACGCTCGTCGACGCGAACATCCAGGTGCCCAACCTGATCGACATGGCCGAGGAGTGGGCGGCCGAGCCCGACGCGCAGCCCGCCAACCGCAAGGAGTTCCTCGACATCGTGCAGGACTACGGCCGCGCCATGCCGGCCGCCTACACGTACGGCGCGGCCTGGTACGACGAGCTGTGGACCAACATCCAGCCGGTCCTCGACGGCGAGCGGACCGCGGCGGACTACCTCGCCGAGGTGCAGCCGCGCATGCAGGCGCTGCTCGACGAGTCCAACGTCAACGCCGAGCAGGCGTTCGCAGGCTGACCCCCGGGGCCCGGCCGCCGACCACCCGGCGGCCGGGCCCGCCTTCGCACGAGAGGAACCCTGATGTCGCGATCCGCGGCCCCCGAGGCCCCGCCGGCAGTGCCCGGCGCGCAGGGGACGGACGCCGGTGCGTCGCTGCGCACCGCCCGCCAGCGCCGGCAGCTGCACCGCAGCGAGCACCGCTGGGCGATGCTGTTCGTCGCACCACCCGTGCTCGGGTTCCTGCTGTTCACGCTCTACCCCGTGGCGTTCGCCGCCTACGCGTCGCTGACGAGCTGGAACGGGCTGGGACCGATGCGGTTCACCGGCCTGGACAACTACCGACGGCTGCTCGGCGACGAGTACTTCCACCAGTCGCTGTTCAACACGTTCTTCTACATGATCGGGATCCCGATCGGCCTGGCCCTGGCGCTGCTGCTCGCGATCGCCCTGGACCGGCGCATCCCCGGGCGGACCGCGTTCCGCACCATCTACTACGTGCCGGTGATCTCCTCGCTGGCCGCCATCGCGATCGTCTGGCAGTTCGCGTACAACGGCGACTTCGGCCTGGTCAACCAGGTGCTCGCCGTCGTCGGGATCGACGGGCCCAACTGGCTGCAGGACACCGGCACCGTCAAGCCCGCGATCATCCTCATGATGGTCTGGAAGGGCCTGGGCTACTCGATGCTCCTGTACCTGGCGGCCATCCAGTCGGTGCCCGCGTCCCTGCACGAGGCGGCCGCGCTCGACGGCGCCGGATGGTGGCAGCGGCTCTTCCACATCACGATGCCCATGGTGCGACCGGTGACGTTCTTCCTGGTCGTCACGAACATCATCGGCGGCGCGCAGCTGTTCACCGAGATCAACATCATGACGCCGAACGGCGGGCCCGAGTTCAGCTCCGCCTCCGTGGTCTGGTACATCTGGCGCCAGGCCTTCCGCTACCAGCAGATGGGGTACGCGACGGCCATGGCCATGGTCCTCGGCGTCCTCATCCTCGTCATCACCCTGATCCAGTTCCGCCTCAACCGGCGCAACAGCTTCAGCATCGACTGAGGGGCCCGCCATGACCACCATCCCCACCCTGCCCCCGCGCGACCTGGCCACCCGCGGCCGGCGCCCGTCCGGCACCGGTGCGCGCCGCGAGAGCCGCGCCGTCAACGCGCTGCTGCTCGTCGTGCTCTCGGTGTTCGCCCTGGCGATGCTCGCACCGCTGCTGTGGATGTTCACCACCGCCGTGAAGACCAAGCCCGAGGTGTTCGCGCTGCCGCCCGTGCTGTGGCCCGACTCCCCGCAGTGGGCGACGTTCGCACGGATGTGGACCGAGGCCCCGGTGCTCTCGGGCTTCAAGAACTCGATCATCGTCGCCGGCACCGTCACCGTGATCGGCTCGGTGACGTCCTCGATCGCCGCGTTCGCGCTGTCGAAGATGCGCCTGCCGGGCAAGAACGTCATCTTCCTGGCCCTGCTGTCGGGCCTGATGATCCCCTACCCGACCCTGATGATCCCGCAGTTCGTCATGTTCTCGCGGCTGCAGTGGGTGGACACCCTGCTGCCCCTGATCGTGCCGCTGCTGTTCGGCAACATCATCATGATCTTCTTCCTGCGGCAGTACCTGGAGTCGGTCCCCGACTCGCTCATCGAGGCCGCGAAGATCGACGGCGCGTCCTACCTGACGATCTTCGGGCGGATGATCGTGCCGATGATCCGCCCCGCGATCGCGGCGCAGTTCATCCTGTGGTTCATGACGGTCTGGAACGACTACCTCGGGCCGATCCTCTACCTGAACTCCCCCGGCAAGCAGACGCTCCAGGTCGTCATCGCCAACCTCAACGTGGAGTACGCCACGCAGCGCGACTACCCGCTGATCATGGCCGCGTCCTTCGTCGCGCTGCTGCCGATCCTCGTGGTGTTCCTGATCTTCCAGCGGCAGATCATCGAGTCCGTCGCGCTCACCGGCTCCAAGGCGTAGCGCCGTGACGACCCTCGACCCGGCCGGCAGCATCGACACCACCGGCTGGGGGGCCGGGCACGCCCACGACCCGACCGCGGTGCGCGACGACGACGGCACGTACTGGCTGTTCTCGACGGACGCCCACGCCGACGGCCCGGTCCGCGGCGGCGTGCAGGTGCGCCGCTCGGACGACCTGGTGACGTGGACGTTCCACGGCTGGGCGCTGCCCGGCGTGCCGGCCGCCGCGGCGGCCCTCACGGGCGCGACCGGCCTGTGGGCACCCGAGGTCGTGCGCGTGGGCGACCGCTGGCGCATGTACTGGTCGGCGTCGTCGTTCGGCTCCCGGTGCTCGGCGATCGGCCTCGCCGAGGCCGATCACCCGGGTGGGCCGTGGCACGACCGCGGGCTGGTCGTGACGAGCGCGGCGGTGCCGCCCGACGCGACCGGCTCCCCGCACGGCGACGGGCCGCCCAACGCGATCGACGCGGCCGTCGTGGTGGACACCACGGGTGCCGTCGAGCGGCACTGGATGGTCTACGGGTCGTTCTTCGGCGGGATCCACGCCCTCGAGCTCGACCCGGTCACGGGCCTGGCGCTCGACGCCCCGGCACCCGGCGTGCCGAGCCCCGGCCCGGGCGTCCTGCTGGCGCGCCGGGCCCCCGAGGTCGAGGGGGCGGTCGAGGGCGCGTACGTCCTGCCCCGCCCCGGCGGCGGGTGGGCGATGCTCGCGTCGTGGGACTCGCTGTTCTCGACGTACCACGTGCGCGCCGCCGTCGCCGACGAGGTCACGGGGCCGTACCGCGACCGCACGGGCCGCGACCTGCGCGACCCGGCGCACGACGCGGGGACCGTGGTGCTCGCCGGGCACCGGCTCGCCGGCGGCCCGGGCCTGCGGGCGCCGGGCCACGGTGCGGTGCTCACCGAGCCCGCCCGCGACGGCGCACCGGGTCGTCAGCTCCTCGTGCACCACGTGCGCGACGAGGACGACCCCACGCGCCACCGGGTGCAGGTGCGACGCCTGGTGTGGACGCACGACGGCTGGCCGCTGGTCAGCCCGCAGCCCTGGGCGGGGCAGGCCCGCGAGGTCGACGACGAGCCCCTGTGGCCGAGCGACCCCGCGGTCCTCGCCGGCACCTGGGAGGTGCTCGACGTGGGCGCGGACCCGCGGACGGTCCGGCGCACGCACGAGGGCACCCTCGACCTGCTGCACGTGCGCGCGCTCGGCTCCGGGCGCTTCGCCGCGCGCCGGGCCGACGGCACGCCCGTGCAGGCGGTCGTGCTGCCGGCGTGGGACTCCGTGCGGGACGTGGCGGCGCAGGTCGCCGTGCTGCTGGACGACCACGGGCGGGTCACCGCCGCGACCCGGCCCGCCTGACGCGCCTGGGAGGATCGGGGACGTGGACGCGCAGGGATGGACCGGCGGGGTGATGACCGCCCTGCGGTGGGTCGCCCACCTGCTGGCCGTGCAGGCCCTCGTGGTCGTCGGCACCCTGGCCGGGGGTGTCGTCCTGGGACTGTTCCCCGCGCTCGACGCCGGCGGCCGCGTGCTGGCCCGCCTGCCCGCGGGCACGCCCTCCGAGCACGTCTGGCACGACTTCTGGCACGCGTGGCGGGCAGGGTGGCGCCGTGCGGTGCTCGTCGGCGCGCCGCTGTGGCTGGTCGCGGCGGTGCTCGCGGCGGACGCCTGGGCGCTGTCGGCCGCGCAGGGACCGGTGCGCGCGGTGCTCGCCGCGGGCCTGGGGCTGGTCACGGCCTGGGCGGTCGTGGTCCTCGCGTACGCGGCCCCGGTGCTGCGGCGCTACCGCGCGCCCCTGCCGGCGACGTGGCGGTTCCTCGTCCTGGCGCCCGCGCTGGGCCCGGGCACCGCGGTGGGTGTGCTCGGCGTCGCCGCCGTCTGGGCCGCGACGTGCTGGGTCGCCCCGCCGCTCGCGGTGCTCGGCGGCGCGGCGGTGCCGTTGCTGGCCACCGGGTGGCTCGTCGACGTGCGGCTGGACCGGCTCGACGCCCGCTGACGGTCCCGCCGGCCGGCCGCCGCTCAGACGTGCGCGGCGTCGCCGATCGTGGACTCGCGCGCGACGATCGAGAAGTCGGCGACGACCTGGCGGAACGGCCGGTCGTCCTGCGCGCCGTCGATCCGGTCGACGAGCAGGTCGACCGCGGTGGCGGCGATCTGCTCGCGGCCGGGGTTCACGGTCGACAGGGTGGGTGCCGCGTAGGCCGCCTCGTCGATGTCGTCGAACCCGATGACGGCGATCTCGCCCGGCACCTCGACGCGGCGCAGGTGCAGCGTGTGCAGCGCGCCGAGCGCGAGCGCGTCGTTGAGGCCGAACACCGCGTCGATGCCGAGGTCGGCGTCCAGCAGCCGCGCCATGGTCTCCGCGCCCGTCGCGCGGTGCCACAGCCCCGCCTCGCCGACCAGCGCCGGGTCGTACGGCAGCCCGTTCTCCTCGAGCGCCGCGACGTAGCCCTGCACGCGCAGCGCCGCCGAGCCGACCGACTCCCCCGCGTGCGCGCCCACGACGGCGATGCGCCGCCGACCCTGGTCGATCAGGTGCTGCGTCGCGGCCTTGGCGGCCTCGACGTTGCGCATCGTCACGTGGTCGGCCGGGCCGCCGAAGATGCGCTCGCCGAGCAGCACCATGGGGTAGTCGATGCCCTCGAGCTCGCCCACGTCGTCGGGCCCGAGCGCGAGCGGTGAGTAGATGAGGCCGTCGGTGAACTGCCGGCGCTGACCGCGCAGCACCTCGAGCTCCCGCTCGCGCACCGCGCCGGTCTGCTCGATGAGCACCGTGAGGCCGCGCGCCTCGGCGGCCCGGATGACGGAGTCGGCCAGCTCTGCGAAGTACGGGAGCGACAGCTCGGGCACGGCCAGGCCGACGAGCCCGGTGCGCCCGCGGCGCAGGTTCCGCGCGGTGACGTTGAGCTGGTAGCCCAGCTCCGCGATCGCCAGCTCGACCTTCTCGCGGGTGCTGTCGCGGATGTACGGGTACCCGTTGACGACGTTCGAGACGGTCTTGATGGACACCCCGGCGCGCGCCGCCACCTCGTGCATCGTCACAGCACCGCTGCGTCGTCCGTTCACCGTGCGCCCTCGCCCTCGTCGCGGCCCGCGGCCCGTGGGGTCCCTGCCCACGTGGTCCAGCGTGGCAGACGACCTCAGGCTACATCGTTGTAGATGACGCCGGGTCCCGGACACACGTCGGGCCCGGTCATCCGACCGGGCCCGCGGTGCACTGCTCGCCGCGTTGCGGCGTCAGCTCACTTCTTGTTGCGACGCTGGTGACGCGTCTTGCGCAGCAGCTTGCGGTGCTTCTTCTTCGCCATGCGCTTGCGGCGCTTCTTGATGACGGAGCCCATGCGGTCCTCACTCGTGTTCCGGTCACGGCCCGGGGGCCGTGAATGGTGGTCGATCGACGCGCGGTGCGCATCGGGCCGACCCGAATCACCCACGCACGCAGAAGTCCGAGCACCCACCTTACGCGATGGGCCGCCGCGACCGCGAACGGCCGACCGCGCACCCGCAGCGGGTCGTGCTCAGGAGCTGCGCCTCTCCTCGCCGAACGCCTCGGGCTCGACGGTCGCCGACGAGCGCAGGTAGGCGTCGAGCGCGTCCTGCGGCACCCGGAACGACCGTCCCACGCGCACCGCCGGCAGCTCACCCGCGTGCACGAGCCGGTAGACCGTCATCCGCGAGACGCGCATGAGGTCGGCGACCTCGACGACCGTGAGGTACCGCACGCGGGCCGACGGTCCGCCCTGGTCCTCGCCCATGTCCGGCCTCCTGGTGGCCGGGCCGCGCCGGCGTCGCGCACCCGAGGTTCCGGGTGCCAGACCACCTTAGTTGCGCGTGTGACAGGTGGGAAGCACGGGACACCCGCACGGCCCAGCACCCCCGCGCCGGACCCCGGTCAGTCGAGGTCGGGATCCAGCCCCAGCGCCGGGAACACCGCCGCCCGGGTCGCCCGGATCGCCCGGTCCACGTCGTCCGCGGGGTCGTACCCGCGCGACCAGGGCACGAACGTCGCCGGGGCGTCGTCGGTCATGCGGGCCACCGCCTCGCGGCCGTAGCGTTGCCGGACCACGGCCAGCCACTCCTCCGGCACGGGCGTGCTCGGGTCGACCGGCCGGTGCGAGGCGATGCCCAGCAGGTGCGCCCACGTGCGCGGCACCACGTCGAGGATCGCGTACCCGCCGCCGCCCAGCGCGACCCACCGCCCGTCGCTCACCTCGTGCGCCAGGTCGTGCAGCAGGTGCGCCGCCACCCGCTGGGCGTCGACCGACACCCGCAGCGTGGCCAGCGGGTCCAGACGGTGCGTGTCGCAGCCGTGCTGGGTCACCAGCACGTCGGGCGCGAACTCGCGGACCACGGCGGGCACCACGGCGTCGACGGCCCGCAGCCAGCCCGCGTCCCCCGTGCGCGAGGGCAGCGCCACGTTGACGGCCGTGCCCTCCGCGCCCCGCCCGCCGATCTCCGTCGGGTAGCCCGTGCCCGGGAACAGCGCGTGGCCCGTCTCGTGGACCGAGACCGTGAGCACCCGGGGGTCGTCCCAGAAGATGTCCTGCACGCCGTCGCCGTGGTGCGCGTCGATGTCGACGTACGCGACCCGCCGCGCCCCGGACGCGAGCACGTCCCGGATCGCGACCGCGGCGTCGTTGTAGACGCAGAACCCCGACGCGGCCCCGGGCCGGGCGTGGTGCAGCCCGCCGCCGACGTTCACGGCGTGCTGCGTGCGCCGCTCCCACACCGCGCGCACCGCGTCCAGGGTGCCGGCGACGACGCGGGCCGCGGCGTCGTGCATCTGCGGGAACAGCGGGTCGTCGCGCGTGCCCAGCCCGCGCGCCAGGTCCGGGACGCCGTGCTCGGCGGCCGCGTGCACCGCCGCCACGTACGCGGGGTCGTGCACCGTGGCCAGCACCTCGTCCGACGCGGCCCGCGCGCCCACGACCTCGACGTCCGGCCGGTCGAGCAGGCCGAGCTGCGCGGCGAGCGCGATCGCCAGGTCGATGCGGTCCGAGGTCATCGGGTGACCGAACCCGAAGTCGTACCCCAGCAGCTCGGTCGACCACCCGGCCCGCAGGGTCGTCGCCGCACCGGCGTCGCGCGCGGCGGGGTGGGCGTCGGTCGCGGCCATGGGCCACACCGTCCCATCGCACGCCCCACGTGTCGACCCGACGTGCCGCAGGGTGCGCACGCGGTCCCGTGCGCGCGTGGCCCCGGTCCGCGCGTGCCAGAGTGTGCTGTCGGCACGATCAGCGGGAGGCGGGATGGCAGCGGGGCCCGGCCTGCTGTGGCGTGCTCGCGAGTACGTCGACCGGTCCGCGCGGCAGTCGCCGGCCCGCCTCGCCCTCGGGGTGTTCGCGCTGGTCATCGGCGGGATCACGGTCCTGCTGCGACTGCCGTTCGCGACGGCGAGCGGGGAGCGCGCACCCCTGGTCGACGCACTGTTCACCGCGACGTCCGCGACGACCGTCACCGGTCTGGTCGTGGTGCCCACGGGTGAGTACTGGTCCGGCTGGGGGCTGACCGTCATCCTCGTCGCGATCAAGATCGGCGGCCTGGGCGTCATGACCCTGGCGTCCCTGCTCGGCATGGCCGTGTCACGCCGCATCGGGCTCACCCAGCGCCTGCTGGTCTCCTCCGAGACCAAGGTGACCCGCCTGGGCGAGGTCGGCTCGCTCGTCCGGACGGTCATCATCACGTCGACCGTGCTCGAGGTCGCGATCGCCCTGGTGCTGCTCCCGCGCCTGCTGGTGCACGGCGAGCCGCCGGGCACGGCCGCGTGGCACGCCCTGTTCTACGCGATCTCGGCCTTCAACAACGCCGGCTTCGTGCCGACCCCCGAGGGGCTCGCGCCGTTCGTCTCGGACTGGTGGATGCTGCTGCCGATCATCGTCGGCGTGTTCATCGGGTCCCTCGGGTTCCCGGTCATCCTCAACGTCGCCCACTACCTGCGCTCGCCCGGGCGCTGGAGCCTGCACTCCAAGCTGACGATCACCACGAGCGTCGGACTGGTGGTCTTCGGCTCGGTGGTGGTCGCGGCGTTCGAGTGGACCAACCCCGGCACGTTCCACCCGCTCGACGGTGGCGGGACGATCCTCGCCTCGCTGTTCGCCGGCGTCATGCCGCGCTCGGGCGGGTTCTCGACGGTCGACGTCGGGCAGATGCACGAGGGCACGTGGCTGCTGCTCGACGCCCTGATGTTCGTCGGCGGCGGCTCGGCGTCGACCGCCGGCGGCATCAAGGTGACGACCCTGGCCGTCATGCTCCTCGCGATCGTCGCCGAGGGGCGCGGCGACCGCGACGTCGAGGCGTTCGGGCGCCGGATCCCGCGCGAGACGCTGCAGGTCGCCATCGCGGTCGGCTTCATCTCCGCCACCATCGTGCTGATCGCGTCCCTGCTGCTGCTCGCCATGACCGGGCTGACGCTCGACCGCGTCCTGTTCGAGGTCATCTCGGCGTTCGCGACGTGCGGCCTGTCGACCGGGATCACCGCCGACCTGCCGACACCCGCGAAGTACGTCCTCGTCGTTCTCATGTTCATCGGCCGGACCGGCACGATGACGCTTGCCGCGGCGCTCGCGCTGCGCAACCGTCGTCGTGTGATCCGCTACCCGGAGGAGAGGCCCATCATTGGCTGACAGCCTGCGCGCGGGCGGCGGCGAGCCGCGCACCGCACCGCGCACCCCGCGGAAGGGATCCGGCGTCCTGGTCATCGGGCTCGGACGGTTCGGGTCGGCCATCGCCGCGACCCTCGACCGGCTCGGGCAGGACGTGCTGGCGGTCGAGCGCAGCCCGGAGCTGGTCGCCCAGTGGTCCGGGCGCGTCCCGCTCGTCGAGGCCGACGCGGTCAACCCCGAGGCGCTCGAGCAGCTCGGCGCCCGGGAGTTCCCCGTCGCCGTCGTCGGCGTCGGGTCCTACCTCGAGGCGTCGGTGCTCATCACCGGCAACCTCGTCGACATCGGCGTGCCGCAGATCTGGGCCAAGGCCATCAGCTCCGAGCACGCCCGGATCCTGCAGCGCATCGGCGCGCACCACGTCGTCCTGCCGGAGGCCGACGCCGGGTCCCGCGTCGCGCACCTCGTGAGCGGCAAGATGCTCGACTACATCGAGGTCGAGGACGGGTTCACGGTCGTCAAGATGCGCCCGCCCAAGGAGACGCAGGGCTTCACGCTGGCCCAGTCCCGCGTGCGCGAGCGCTACGGCGTCACCATCATCGGGGTGAAGTCACCGGGCATCGACTTCCAGTACGCCACCCCCGAGACACGCATCTCGGCGAACGACCTGGTCATCGTCGGCGGTCACGCCGACCTGCTCGAGAGGTTCGCCGCCCGGCCCTGACCTGCTCACCCGCCCGGCCCGCACGTCGCCCCTCGACCAGGAGACCACCATGGCGAAGAAGTCCGGCACGAAGGCGTCCGAGAAGTCGTCGGGCACGAAGGCGTCCCGGAAGGGGCCCGACGCCCAGGGCACCGGGAAGCACGAGGGCAAGGCGGGCCGCAAGGCACGCCAGAAGGCCGCCGAGAAGTTGGCGAAGGCCGCGCGCAAGGTCGAGAAGGCCGAGCGGAAGGCCGCCGAGGCCGAGCGGAAGGCCGCCGCACGGTCCGCCGCGGCCCGCGAGGCGACGGTCGAGGGCCTGGCCGTGCAGCGGGACGCCGCGATCGAGCTGCTGCGCGTGCGCCCCGGGTTCGTCCTGACGGAGCTGGACGCCGCCGGCACGCCGGGCTTCGACGCGTCGCGCGCGCAGACCCGGGAGGCGCTCGGCGCGATCGGCGGTGAGCTGGCCGAGCTGCAGGAGCGTCTGTACGCCCACGGACGCACCGGGGGCGACCGGTCCGTGCTGCTGGTGCTCCAGGGCCTGGACACGTCCGGCAAGGGCGGGATCGTGCGGCACGTGCTCGGCCTCGTGGACCCCCAGGGCGTCGCCCTGCACGCGTTCGGCGCCCCGACGCCCGAGGAGGCCCGGCACCACTACCTGTGGCGCATCCGGCGAGCCCTGCCCCGGCCCGGCCGCATCGGCGTGTTCGACCGCTCCCACTACGAGGACGTGCTCGTGGCGCGCGTGGACGGGCTGGTCGCGCCCGACGTCTGGGAGGGCCGGTACGACGAGATCAACCGGTTCGAGGCGAAGGCCGTGGCCTCCGGGACGACGGTGGTCAAGGTGCTGCTGTGGGTCTCCCCCGACGAGCAGCTCCGGCGGCTGCGCGAGCGGCTCGAGCGGCCGGACAAGCTGTGGAAGTACGCGCCGTCGGACGTCGACGCGCGGGCCCGGCGCCCCGCGTACGAGGCGGCCTACCAGGACGTGCTCGACCGGACCAGCACCGACGCGGCCCCCTGGTTCGTCGTCCCGGCCGACGACAGGTGGTACGCCCGGCTCGCGGTCAGCGCCCTGCTGCACCGGGCGCTCGCCGACCTCGACCTCGGGTGGCCGGTCCCGGGGTTCGACGTGGCGGAGGAGCTGGCCCGGCTCGACGCCACGCGCTGACGCGCCGGCTCGCCGGTCGGCCGCCCGCGGCGCACGACCCGACGGCGCGGGCACCGGTGCCCGCGCCCGGCCCGCGCGCCGGGGCCGCGGCGGTGCCGTGAGCGCCGTCAGGATCCCGCGGAGGGCCGCCGCTGACGGGGCAGCGCGCCGTGCGGCAGCACCCGCAGGTCGGTGGGGGTGCCGGCACCGGGCGGCACCGGCGCCGCACCGGCGGCGCCGGTAGCGACGGGCTGGGCCGTGCCGGTCCCGGCGACCGCCGGGTGGCCGGACACCGGCTGCGGCGCGCGGCGCTGCGTCGGCAGGAGGGGTGCGGGCGTCGCCCGAGCGGCGTCCGGGGCCTGCACCCGGCGGGGCCGGTGCCGGTGGACGACGGCGGTGCCCGCGGCGGCGGCCAGCAGGAGCGCGCCGGGCAGGAGGTGGCCGCTGCCGCTGAGGAGCGCGCCCGCGGTGGCGAGGGCGAGACCGGCGGCGAGGCGGGTGGTCGGCAGCGCGCTGCGGAGGTACGTGTGCATCATCGACTTCCTTGCCTGGGGAACCGGGGCGCCACGAGGGGCGCCGGACGTCGCGCGCGGCGCGTCCGTCCGGTCAGGCAGGGATCGGCAGGACGTCGCGCTCGGGATCGGTCGGCAGCACGTCGGACGACGGGGACGTCGTCACGCGTGCGGGGACGACCGGTCGCAGGCGGGGCACCGGAGCGGCGGCGGGGCCGGCACGCGGCGTGACGGCACCGGCGCCGGGTGTGCCGCCCCGGGTCGCGAGCGCCACCGGCGCGGGCGTCGTGGGCCGCTCGACCAGCACGGTCGGGACCGTCGGGGTCGACGCGAGCGCGACCTGGCCCGGCGAGGAGTGGGGCGTGGCCGTGACGACGGCCGGGGCCTCGGGCTGGGGTCCGACAGGGCCGGGCGCCGTGGGCCAGGGCGTCCGCAGGGCCGGCGACGTGACGGTCGCCGGGGCGGGTGCGACGGTCTCGATGAGCGCGGCCGTCGTGCCGACGCTCGACGCGTCGGCCGGCGACGCCACCGAGGGCTCGGGGCGCACCAGGGCCGCGGGACCCTGCTCCCGCGGGGAGGCGCGCAGCTCGCGCAGCAGCAGGGCGGCGGCGCCCGCGGCGGTGACCTCGTCCGGGGTCGGTACCGCGGCGACGGGGTCCAGGACGGCACGGTCGGTCGGGACGAGGGTGGCCGTGGCGGGCAGCGCCGGGTCCGTGCGCGTGACGGTCTCCCGGTCGGTGCCGGCGACCGGTCGCACGGTCGCGGGATCCTGGACCGGCTCGTCGGTCGCGGGCGGTGCGGGCTCGTCCGGCGCGGGCTCGACGGCCGGCGCGTCGACCGGCGGCGCCGGGTCCACCGGGGCCGGGTCCACCGGGGCCGGGTCCACCGGGGCCGGGTCCACCGGAGCCGGGTCCACCGGAGCCGGGTCCACCGGAGCCGGGTCCACCGGAGCCGGGTCCACCGGAGCCGGGTCCACGGGCGCAGGGTCCCCCGGGGGATCGGAGGCCTCCGGCGGCACGGTGGAACCGTCCGGGACCGTCGACGCGTCAGGAACCGTGGTCCCGTCCGGGTCCGTGGACCCCGTCGGGGCTCCGGGGTCCCCCGTGGCGGCGTGCGCGACGGCGCCACCGAGCGCGGGACCCGCCCCCCGGGCGACCGCCGCGGCCGGCAGGGCGGGCGCCTCCCCGGGGGTCCGCGCGTGGGCACCGTCCCCCGCGGCGACCTGGACCAGGAGCAGCAGCAGACCGCCCAACGCGGCGAGCAGGACGCGGAGGACCCACGTCTCCGCTCTGCCGCGTCGCTGCGTGTGCATGCCGAACCCTCCCCGGTGCGCCGTACCGACGCACGTCCTGGACAGTATGCGTCCTGAACCGTCCGATTCGCCATGATTCGCCCGCCTCGGGCGCGGACGGGTCCCGCCCTCGCTCCCCGGCCCGCGAGCGGGCGCCGACCTGGCCGTCCACCGCCGACGTCCGGCGTGCCGGCAGGCGGGCCATCGGGCAGGATCGGCGCGTGCTCAGCCGGCCGGGGGTCGTCGCGGTCCTCGTCGTGCTCACGTTCGTGACCACGCCGGTCGCGCTCGTCGGCACGTGGACCCGCAGCACGCTGCTGGACACGGACGACTGGGTGCGCCTGGTGGCGCCGCTCGCCGCGGACCCCCGGCTCCAGGGGGCGGTGGCGGACCGGGTCGCGGGCGGCGTCGTGGCGGCGCTGCCGCTGGACGACGTGGTCGGGCTGCTGCCGGGCACGCTGGGCGACGACGCCGCCGCGGACGTCGAGCGCCGCATCGGCGACGTGGTGCACGAGCGGTCGGTCGAGGTGGTCGACTCCGACGGGTTCGGTGCGGTGTGGGTCGCGGTCAACCGGACGTTCCACCGGCAGCTCGTCGGCACGCTGCGCGACGACCCCGACGCGGCGGCCCGCGTCGACGACCAGGGCCGCACGACGCTGGACCTCACGCGCGTGGCGGACGTCGTGCGCGGTGGCGTGGTCGCCGCCGGCGTCCCGGACGCCGTGGTCCCGCACGTGACCGTCGTCGTGCCGGTGCTGGACGGCGGCACCACCGAGCGGCTGCAGCGCACGGTGGGCCGGGCGGAGGGCGCCGCGGCGTGGGCACCCTGGGCGGCCGGCGCGGCGGCGGCGGGCGCGGTGGCCCTCGCCCGCCGCCGGGCGCGCGCCACGGCCTGGGTCGCCGGGGCCGCGGTCCTCGGTGCGAGCGCCGTGCTCGTCGGCGTGCGCGTGGTGCGCGCCGCCGTGCTCGCCGGGCCGGCGGCGGCGGTCCTGGGCGACCCGGTGGTGGCCCTGGTGGTCGACCACGTGAGCGCGGGCCTCGTGGCGGCGACGGTCTGGACCGGCGGGGTCGCGCTCGTGGTGCTGCTCGCGTCCGCCACGGCGGACGCGAGGGCGTCACGGGCTGCTCAGCACCGCGTCGACGACCACGATGAGCAGGGCCCCCGTGGTGGCGAGGAAGGCCCGCAGGGCCCAGACCAGCGTCCGTGAGTGCGTCCGCACGACGACGCTCCCTTCTGCGCGTCACCGTCGACGCGCTGCGCACGTCACCGTTGACGTGCTCCTCCGACCGTACGACGCGGACGGGGTGCGCGCATCGGCGGACCGGGTGATGTCGCACGTCAGAGGTGGTTTCGTGGCGGTGTGCACGTCGCGCGCGGCACGGAGGGCCCGCACGCACGAGGGCGGGTGCGCCGGCCGCAGCCGCCGCACCCGCCCTCGGGGTCGGACCGGGAGGTCAGAGGCCCTGTGCGACCCGGTAGTACACCTGGTTCCAGCGCACCTGGTCGGCGAACCCGCGACGCGTGGTCGCCTCGTCGATGACCAGCAGCTCGGTGCGCGCGAGCTCGGCGAAGATCTCCCACGCCTCGATCCCGACGGCCGTCGACAGCACGGTGTGGTGCGCGCCGCCGGCGGTCAGCCAGCACTCGGAGGACGTCGTGAAGTCCGGGCGGGGCTCCCACACGGCACGCGCGACCGGCAGGTTCGGCAGGTCGGCCGTCGGGGGGACGAGGTCGACGACGTTGGCCGTGAGGCGGAACCGCTCACGCATGTCGGCCATCGACACGACGACACCGGTGCCGGGGTCGGCGTCGAAGACCATGCGGACCGGGTCCTCCTTGCCGCCGATGCCCAGCGGGTGGATCTCCACGCGCGGCGTCGACGTCGTGAGGGTCGGGCAGATCTCCAGCATGTGCGCGCCGAGGATCTTCTCCGCACCGGGCGTGAGGTCGTACGTGTAGTCCTCCATCAGCGACGCGCCACCGGGCAGCCCGGCGCCCATCACCTTGGCGACGCGCACGAGCACGGCGGTCTTCCAGTCGCCCTCGGCGCCGAACCCGTAGCCCTTGGCCATGAGCCGCTGCACGGCCAGGCCGGGCAGCTGGCGCAGGTCGCCCAGGTCCTCGAAGTTCGTCGTGAACGCCTTGGCGCCGCGCTCGGTGAGGAACCGCTCGAGCGCGATCTCCTGGCGGGCCGCGTACCGCAGCGACTCGTGGCGGTCACCACCGCGCCGCAGCTCCGGGACCACGTCGTACAGGTCCTCGTACTCCGCGACCAGCGCGTCGACGCTCGCGTCGTCGACGGCCGCCACCGCGGCGACGAGGTCGTTCACACCCCACGTGTTGACCGACACGCCCAGGCGGATCTCCGCCTCGGTCTTGTCGCCCTCGGTCACCGCGACGTTGCGCATGTTGTCACCGAACCGCACGAGGGTGAGGTCCTGCGCGGCCTGCCAGCCGGCCGCCGCGCGGGCCCACGTGCCGATGCGCGCGGTCACGGCCGGGTTCGAGACGTGCCCCGACACGGTGGTCCGGGCCAGGCCCAGCCGCGTCGCGATGTACGCGTACTCCCGGTCGCCGTGCGCGGCCTGGTTGAGGTTCATGAAGTCCATGTCGATGCTGTCCCACGGCAGCTCGACGTTGGCCTGCGTGTGCAGGTGCAGCAGCGGCTTGCGCAGCAGGTCCAGGCCCGTGATCCACATCTTGGCCGGGCTGAACGTGTGCATCCACGTGATGACGCCGAGGACCTTGTCGTCCGAGTTGGCGTCGAGGACCGCGCGGCGGATGGAGTCCGAGTCCTTGAGGACCGGCTTCCAGACGACCTTCGCCGGGACGTCGCCGGACGCGTCGAGCGCGGCGGCGACCTCCTGCGACTGCTCGGCGACCTGGCGCAGCGTCTCCTCGCCGTACAGGTCCTGCGAGCCCGTGAGGAACCAGATCTCCTGGTCCGGGTAGGCCTTGCTCATCGGTGCATCTCCCTCGTGGCCGAGCCTCAGTGCTGGCCGTAGACGTTCTGGTAGCGGGCGTACAGCGAGTCGATGTCGCTCTGCGCGATCGGCAGCGGCTCGCCGAGCTGGCGGCTGATGTGGACGGTCCGCGCGACCTCCTCGACCATGACCGCGGCCTTCACGGCGGCCTTGGCGTCCTTGCCGATCGTGAACGGGCCGTGGTTGCGCATGAGCACCGCGGGGCTGCGCGACCCGCGCAGGGTCTCGACGATGCCGCGCCCGATCGAGTCGTCGCCGATCAGCGCGAACGGGCCGATCGGGATGTCCCCGCCGAACTCGTCGGCCATCATCGTCAGCACGCACGGCACGGGCTCGGCGCGCGCCGCCCAGGCCGTGGCGTACGTCGAGTGCGTGTGCACGACGCCGCCCACGTGGGGCATGTGCGTGTAGACGTACGCGTGCGCGGCCGTGTCGGACGACGGCGCCCGGTCCCCCTCGACGAGGTTCGCCTGCAGGTCGCACACGACCATCGACTCCGGCGTCAGCTCGTCGTACGTGACGCCCGACGGCTTGATGACGAGCAGGTCGCGCTCGCTGGGGCCGGCGGGGTCGACGACCACACGCTGCGAGACGTTGCCCGCGGTCCACACGACCAGGCCCCAGCGGGGCAGCTCGGCGTGCAGCGCGCTGACCTTCTCGCGGGCGCGCGCGACGGCCTCGCGGACGTCGGGCCCGTAGGCGTCCAGTGCGGTGGTGGTCATCCGGCCTCCTGCGTCGGTGCCCGCGGTGGCGGGCGTGGTGGTCCGGCGCGCGGGCGCCGGTGCGCGGTCGTGCCGCGCATGGTCTGCGGTGGTGCTCAGAGCACCTCGGTGGCGGTGCGCTCCACGGCCAGGCCGGCCTCGTAGCGCTCCAGCCAGGTGGCGTAGCCCGCGACGTCGGCCGGGTCCGGGTGCACGACCTCGATCTCGGCGTCCGCGAAGACCTGCGTCGTCAGGTAGTCGCCCAGGTCCTGCGTCGCGCCGCTCACCAGGTACCCGGCGAGCACCGCGATGCCCCACGCGCCGCCCTCGCCGGCCGTGCGACCCACGGCGACCGGGGTGTCGACGGCCGCGGCGAGCAGCCGCTGCGCGACGCCGGCAGTGCGGAACAGCCCGCCGTGCGCGTACATCGCGTCGACCTCGACGCCCTCGGCCGCGAGGATCCGCATGCCCAGGCTCAGGGTGCCGAACGCGCCGTACACCTGCGTGCGCACGAAGTTCGCCAGGGTCAGCCGGCTGTCGGGCGTCCGCACGATCAGCGGGCGGCCCTCCTCGAGCCCGGTGACCGGCTCGCCGGCCAGGTAGTTGTACGCCAGCAGCCCGCCGCCGTCGGCCTCGCCCTCGAGCGCCTCGCGCAGCAGGACGCCGAAGACGTCGTCCGGCCCGGCGTCCGAGCCCAGCGCGGTGGCGAACCGGCCGAACACCCCGGCCCACTCCCCCAGCTCGCTGGCGCCGTTGTTGCAGTGGACCATCGCCACCAGGTCGCCCGCGGGGGTCGTGACGAGGTCGATCTCGTGGTGCACGGTCGCGAGCGGCCGCTCGAGCACGACCATCGCGAAGATGCTGGTCCCGACGCTGGTGTTCGCGGTGCGCGGGGCCACCGAGGCGGTCGCGACCATGCCGGTGCCGGCGTCGCCCTCCGGCGGGCACAGCCGGGTGCCGGCGTGCAGCGTGCCGGACGGGTCGAGCAGCGCGGCGCCCTCGTCCGTGAGGTGGCCCGCCTCCTGCCCGGCGACGAGCACCTGCGGCAGCAGGTCGGCCAGGTGGTCGACGGGCAGCCGGTCCGCCACGTGCGCGTCGAACCGCGCGAGCAGGTCGGCGTCGTAGTCGCGGGTCGCCGGGTCCACCGGGAACATGCCCGACGCGTCGCCGACGCCCAGCACCTTGCGGCCGGTCAGGCGCCAGTGCACGTAGCCGGCGAGGGTCGTGATGAAGCGCACCTGCGGCAGGTGCGGCTCGTCGTCGAGCACGGCCTGGTACAGGTGGGCGACGGACCACCGCTGCGGGATGTTGTACCCGAGCAGCTCGGTCAGCTCGGCCGCGGCCGGGCCGGTCGACGTGTTGCGCCACGTGCGGAACGGCACGAGCAGGTCGTCGTCGGCGTCGAAGGCCAGGTAGCCGTGCATCATCGCCGAGACGCCGATCGCGCCCACCGCGGAGGGCCGCACGCCGTGCCGGCGCTCGGTGTCGGCCAGCAGGTCCGCGACCGCCGCCCGCAGCCCGTCCCACACGGCGTCCAGCGAGTACGTCCACGTGCGGTCGACCAGCTGGTTCTCCCACGCGTGCCCGCCGCTGGCCAGCGGCACGTGGTCGTCGCCGACCAGGACCGCCTTGATGCGGGTCGAGCCGAGCTCGATGCCGAGCGTCACCCGACCCTGCTCGATCGCCTCGCGGGCCGGACCGCCGCGGGTCCCGTCGTCGTGCTGCTGCACCATCGCGCGCTGCTCCCTCTCCGGGCCGCGTCGCCCGGGGTCCGTCGTGCCGTCCGGGCGATCGTGCCACGTCCCGCGCCCGAGCGATGTTAACGCTCACATGGACCGCGACGCCACCGCCCCCGGTCAGCCCCCGTGCACCGCACCCCGAGCGCCCGACGACGCCCGCACCACCAGCTCCGGAGCGATCGACTGGTGCCCCGGGGCCCCGCCCGCCAGGGCCTCCGCGACGGCCTGGACCGCCCGCCGCCCCAGCTCGTCGAACCCCTGACGCACCGTGGTCAGCGGCGTGCTGTAGAACGCCGTGCCCGGCTCGTCGTCGAACCCGACGACCGCGACGTCCTGGGGGACCCGCGCGCCGGCCTGCGCGAACGCGGCCAGCAGACCCAGCGCCAGCTGGTCGTTCGCTGCGAAGACCGCGTCCGGCAGCCCGTCGCGCAGCAGCTCCTGCCCCACGGCGAACCCGTCCGCCGCCGACCACCCGCCGCGGCGCTCGGCAGGGACCACCGCGCCCGCCGCCTCGAGGGCCTCGCGCCAGCCGCGCAGACGGTCCCGCGCGTCGTACCACTCCGGCGGCCCCGCGACGTGCACGACCGTGCGCCGGCCCGTCGCCAGCAGGTGCTCCGTCGCCAGCCGGCCGCCGGCCACCTGGTCGACCGCCACCGTGGGCAGGTCGACGCCCTCGCGACCGGACGACACGAGGACGACGGGCACGGGCAGCCGCACCCCGCTGACGGCGTCCACCGTCCCGCTGCGCGGCGCCACGACGACCACGCCGTCGACGCCCTGCGCCAGGAAGTGCTCCACCGCGGCCACGACCTCGCCGCCGCTGAACTCCCGCAGCGTCGCGACCGACACGTAGAAGCCCGCGTCACGCGCCGCCTGCTCGAACGCGACGAGGGTGCTCGTCGGGCCGAAGAGCGCCGAGGCGGGCGTGATCACACCCAGCGTCCCCGTGCGCCGCGTCACCAGGGCGCGGGCCGCGAGGTTGGGCCGGTAGCCCAGCGTGGCGATCGCCTCGAGCACGCGCTCGCGCGTCGCCGGGCGCACGCTCGGGTGGTCGTTGAGGACGCGCGACACGGTCTGGTGGCTGACGCCGGCGAGCGCCGCGACGTCGTTCATCGCCGGCGGGCGCCCGTCGCGCCGCGTGCGCGAGGACGCCGGCCGCCCGGTCGTCGCCGGCCGTGGTTCCGGAGCCACCGCTCAGCCCGCGCCGAGCTCGCGCGACCGTTCCGCCGCCGCGCGCACGCCCGCGACCAGCCCCGCCCGGACGGCGTGCGCGTCCAGCGCCGCGACGCCCGCGACCGTCGTCCCGCCGGGCGACGAGACGCGCTCGCGCAGCACCGCCGGGTGCTCACCGGTCTGCGCGACCATCGCCGCGGACCCCTCGACGGTCGCGACGGCCAGCCGGGAGGCGAGGTCGCGCGGCAGCCCCAGCAGCACGCCGGCCTCGGCCAGCGCGTCGATGACGTAGAAGGCGTACGCCGGCCCCGACCCGGACAGCGCGGTCACGGCGTCGAGGTGCTTCTCGGCGACCCGCTCGACGAGGCCCGTCGCGGCGAGCATCCGCTCGACCAGCGCGAGGTGCTCCGCGCCCGCGGCCCGGCCCGGGGCGATCGCGCTCGCGCCCTTGCCGATGAGCGCCGGGGTGTTCGGCATGACGCGCACCACCGGCGTGCCCGCGGGCAGCGCCGCCTCGTACACCCGCAGGGGCACCCCGGCGGCGACGCTGACGACCAGTGCCCCGGCACGGAGCCCGGGCGCGACCTGCGCCAGCACGGCGGGCACGACGTCGGGCTTCACCGCCAGCAGGACGACCTCGGCCCCGGCGACCGCGTCGTCGTTGCCCGCCGCCCGCACACCGTGCTCGTCGGCGAGCGCGGCCGCCCGCGCGGCGTCCTGGTCGGCCACCGTGATGCGGTCCCCCGGCCAGCCGCCGGTGCGCAGCGCGGCCACGAGCGTGCCGCCCATCACCCCGCCGCCGAGCACCGCGACCGCGGGCGTCCCGCCCTGGTCCTGCGTCGTCATCGTGCCTCCTGCACTCCCGGCCGCGCCGCCGCGGCCAGGGCGAGCCTACGACCAGCGGGTACCGCGCCAGGGCCGCTCCCCCGCCCGCGAGACGTCGATCCAGCCCCGCCCCCGGCCCCCGAGACGTCGATCCAGCCCCGTCCCCGCCCCCGGGACGTCGATCCAGCCCTCACCCCCGCTCGGGCGGGGTCGATCAGGTGGGGGTGAGGAGCCCGTCCGCGAGCAGGCCGCGGACCGTCGGCAGGACGTCGGCGGCGACGTCGGACGCCGGGACGTCGAGCAGCGCACCCAGCGCGCCGATGATCTGCCCCGCGGTGAGCTCCCCGTCGCAGGCCCCGACGAACGCGGCCAGGGCGGTGCCGACCTGCACGGTGCGACCGAACCCGCCGCCCTGCCGCAGGAGCACGACGCGCGGGTCGGACGCACCGGGCTCGAGGTAGCGCTCCTCGGTGACGTCGGGGGCGTGCACCAGCCGCAGGTCCGCCAGCGCGGCGTCGGACAGGCCCGTGACCAGGTCGTGCGCGGCGAGACCCGCGGCGATGACGGGTCCCAGCGGCTGGCGCACCGAGCCGGTGACCGACTCCAGGCGTCGCAGGGTCGGCGGCCCGGCGAGCGGACGGCGCAGCGTGACGACGCCGAACCCGACGGCCGCGACGTCCCGCGACGCCAGGTCGTCCAGCCACGCGCCGTAGCGAGAGGTCCACGCGTCCCGGTCGGCGGGCGTCGTGCCGCCGTCGCGGATCCACGTCTCGGCGTACTGCGCCGGGTCCTGCTCGTCGCGCTGCACGACCCACGCGTCCAGCCCGGACGCGTCGACCCAGGCGCCGATGCGCTCGTGCCACTCCTCGCCGTCGCGCACCTCCCAGTTGGCCAGCATCTGTGCGACCCCGCCGGGCGCGAGCACGGCGCCGACGCCGGTGACGAGGTCGCGCACCAGGTCGTCGCCCGCCCGCCCGCCGTCGCGGTAGTCGTACGCCGGGACGTCGGCACGTCGCGGGGTGATGACGAACGGCGGGTTGCTGACGACCAGGTCGAACGCGTCACCGGCGACCGGCTCGAGCATCGACCCGGCGCGCAGCTCGACACGGCCCGGCCCGAGCCCCGCGAGCGCCGTGGTGAACCGCGCGAACGCCAGCGCCCGCGCCGACAGGTCGGTGGCGACGACGTACTCGGCGTGCCGGCTCGCGTGCAGCGCCTGCACGCCGCAGCCGGTGCCCAGGTCCAGCACCCGGCGGCGGGGGTCGCGGACGGTGGCCTGCGCGAGCGTCACGGACGCCCCGCCGACCCCCAGCACGTGGTCCGTGCGCAGCGCCGCCCCGGTGGCGAGCTCGCCCAGGTCCGAGGCGATCCACCACGCGGCCTCACCCGCGCCGTCCGTGGCGGCGTACGGGCGCAGGTCGACCGTCGCGCGCACCTCGTCGGCGGCGCCGTGGCCGGCCGCGTCGACCAGCCCCAGGCGGCGGGCGCCCTCGACGCCGACGGTCGGCAGCGCCCGGGCGAGGGCGTCGGACCGCACCGACGTACCGAGCACGAAGGCCCGGGTCAGTACGGCTGCCGGGTCGTCACCGGCGGGCGCCTGCGGGGCCGTGGCGCGCAGCGCGGGCAGCGACTCGCCGCGGTCGAGGGCGCCGGACGCGACGGGCCCGAGGAGCTCGGCGACGTGCTCGACGGTGTACCCCGCCGTGGTGAGGTCGGCGCGGAGCGCGTCGAGGAGCTCGGGGACGACGACGGGGGTCTGCGGGGTGGCGCTCACGGGCTCCATCGTCGCAGGCGGCCGAGCGCTCAGGTCGCGGGCAGGTGCAGGTCCACCACGAGGGGACGGTGGTCGCTGGCCACCCCCGCGCCCGCCTCGTCCGGCACGCGGGCGCCGAGCACCGCGAGCCGGGAGTCGGCCAGGACCACGTCGATGCGCAGCCGCGGGACGTCCGCCGGGTACGTGGGCGTGTCCGCGCCGACGACGCTCGCGGCGTCGAGCAGCCCGCCCGCGCCGAGTGCACCCCACGACGGTCCGCCGGGCCGCTCGTTGAGGTCGCCGGCGACGACGAGCGGCGCCCCGCCGCCGCCCAGCAGGCGGCGCCGGACCAGGTCCACGTGCCGGGCGCGCTCCTCGGCCCGCAGCCCGAGGTGCACGACGACGACCCGCACGCCGTCGACGAGCGCGGTGGCGGCGCCCCGCCGGGTGAGCCCCGGCGTGAGCGGCAGCCGCACGGCGTGCGCGCCACGGACCGCGCGGTGCGGCACCACGAGCAGCGCGGTCGTGCGGGCGCCGCGTCCGCCGACCACCACGCGCAGGCCCGTCCGGGACGCGAACCGTCGCAGCCGCGACCGGCCCCGCCACCCGCGCGGCGGCTCCTGGACGGCCAGCACGTCGGGCCGTGCGGCCCGGACCACGTCGACCAGCGCGTGGACGTCGCCGCGCAGGCCACGCAGGTTGTAGGTCATCACCCGCAGGGTGTCGACGTCGCGCGCATCCACCGTCCGTCCCTCCGTCGGTCCACGGGTTGCGCGCGAGCGTACCGGCCGGTGGCGTGGCGTACGTTGGACGCGACCGACGACCGCTGCGCGTGCGCGCACGACGAGGGGACGGACCGTGCGACGTGCGACCACGCTGGCCGCGACGGCCGCGACCTTCCTGCTGCTGGCCGCCTGCACCGACGGCGGTGGCGCCGCGGACCCGTCCGCGCCGGTGACCGCGGGCGCGGACGCGCGGACCCCCGGGGGCACGGCCGGACCAGGTGCCGACGACGAGCCCGTCGCGGTCGACGCCGTCCCGGACTGCCTGCTCGGCACGTGGCGGCTGGACCTCGAAGCGATGCAGGACGACCTGCGCGGCATGCTGACCGGTGCGGGGACCGACCCGGACGCGGTCGAGGTCGTCGTGGGGGGCTCGACGACCTACGAGTTCGCCCCGGAGGGGCGGTTCGACGCCACCGTGGACTCCACGTCGTCGATGACGATCGCGGCCGACGGCGCCGAGCTGTCGTCGTCGTCACGGTCCGCGGGCGACCTGACCGGCACGTGGGCGCTGGCGGGCGACTCGCTGACCATCTCCGACGTCGACACGTCCGGCCTGCGGGTCACGACGACGAGCGCCATGAACGGCGAGGAGCTCGACGTCCCGGACGGCTCCGCCGAGGACGCGATCGAGGCCCTGCCGCCGACCGCGTCGACGGCGACCTGCAGCCCGAGCACGCTGACGCTCGTGTCGTCGCTGCAGGCCGACGAGAGCAGCGAGCCGATCACGCTCACCTACACGCTGCGCCGGTGAGCCGGGCAGCTCGCCGCTGAGCCGGACCTCTGCCGGTCCGGCAGCCCGGGCCCGGCACCGCCCTCCCCCGCGGGGCGCGGAGGAGGGCGGTCGTGGCGTCCGGGCTCAGGGGACCAGCTGGACCTCGTGCTCGAGGCGGCCCTCGCGGTCGACGCGGGCCGCGCGCAGCCGCGACGCGATGACCGCGCCGAACGCGATGGCCGTGGCGACCAGCGCGATGGACAGCCGCACCCCGTGGTTCGCGTCGTCGCCCACCGACACGGCGACGACCGCCGGGGCGATGAGCACGGACACGAGGTTCATCACCTTGATGAGCGGGTTGATCGCCGGTCCGGCCGTGTCCTTGAACGGGTCGCCGACCGTGTCGCCGATGACGGCGGCGGCGTGGGCGGGCGAGCCCTTCCCGCCGTAGTTGCCGTCCTCGATGATCTTCTTCGCGTTGTCCCAGGTGCCGCCGGAGTTCGACAGGAAGACGGCCATGAGGACGCCCGCGCCGATGGCGCCGGCGAGGAAGCCGGCGAGCGGCCCGACCCCGAGGCCGAACCCGACGGCGATCGGGGCGAAGGCGGCCAGCAGACCGGGCGTGGCCAGCTCGCGCAGCGAGTCGCGCGTGCAGATGTCGACCACGCGCGCGTACTCCGGGCGGACCTCGCCGGTCATGATCCCGGGGTGCTCGCGGAACTGGCGCCGCACCTCGAAGACGATGGCCCCGGCCGCGCGGGTCACGGCGTCGATCGCCAGGCCCGAGAACAGGAAGACGGTCGCGCCGCCGAGGATCACGCCGACCAGGGTGATGGGGCTGATGATGTCGTACGACATCATCGCCACGACGAGGTCACCGCCGACGTCGCCCGTGATCTCGGACAGCGCCACCCGCACCGCGTCGGCGTAGGAGCCGAACAGCGCCGTCGCGGCCAGCACGGCCGTGGCGATCGCGATGCCCTTGGTCACGGCCTTCGTGGTGTTGCCCACGGCGTCGAGGTCCGTGAGGATCTGCGCCCCCTCGGGCGACACGTCGCCCGACATCTCCGCGATGCCCTGGGCGTTGTCGCTGACCGGGCCGAACGTGTCCATCGCGACGATGACACCGACGGTGGTCAGCAGGCCGCAGCCCGCCAGCGCGATGAGGAACAGCGCGAGCGGCACCGAGCCGCCCGCCAGCAGGAACACGCCGCAGATCGCGGCCGCGATGATGCCCGCGGTGTACACCGCGGACTCGAAGCCCACGCCGATGCCCGACAGCACGACCGTGGCCGGGCCGGTGAGCGTGGTGCGTGCGACGTGCAGCGTCGGCTTGCTCGTGGTGCCGGTGAAGTAGCCGGTGACCCACAGGATGACGCCGGCCAGCACCACGCCGATGAGCACGGCGGCGGACGCGACGAGCCGCGGGTCGCCCTCGTGGCCCTCGAGCCCTGCGGTGCCGCCGGTGAGCGTGGCGAACGACGCCGGCAGGTACGCGTACGCGGCGACCGCCGCGAGCACGACGCCGACGAGCGCCGAGACGTAGAAGCCGCGGTTGATGGCCGTCAGGCCGCTCTCGGCGCCGCGCACCCGTGTGATCGCCACGCCGAGCGCGGCGACGAGCGCCCCGACCGCGGTGACGATCAGCGGGAAGACCATGCCCTCCTCGCCGAACGCGGCACGCCCGAGGATGAGCGCGGCGACGAGCGTGACCGCGTAGGACTCGAACAGGTCGGCGGCCATGCCCGCGCAGTCGCCGACGTTGTCACCGACGTTGTCGGCGATCGTCGCGGCGTTGCGGGGGTCGTCCTC
Source organism: Cellulomonas sp. KH9 (assembly GCF_900114185.1). Lineage (GTDB taxonomy): Bacteria > Actinomycetota > Actinomycetes > Actinomycetales > Cellulomonadaceae > Cellulomonas. The sequence continues at coordinate 996,669 of NZ_FOSE01000001.1, read as the reverse complement.
CGGGATGTTCTGCTCGACCTTGCCGACCAGGTCTGCGCCCACGTCGGCGGCCTTGGTGAAGATGCCGCCGCCGACGCGCATGAACATGGCGAGCAGGGCGGCGCCGAACCCGAAGCCCTCGAGCACCGCCGGGGCGTCCCCGCGGTAGACGAGCACGACCAGCGCCGCACCGAGCAGACCGAGCCCGACGACGGCCATGCCGACGACACCGCCGGTGCGGAACGCGATCCGGGCGCCCTCCGCGCGGCCGTCCGGCCCCGAGGCGGCGGCCGCGACGCGGACGTTGGCGCGCGTGGCGAGCCACATGCCGAGGAACCCGATCGCCGCGGAGAACCCGGCGCCGACGAGGAAGAAGATGGAACGTCCGAGCTTGACGCCGCTGTCCCCCGGCAGCAGGAAGAGCAGGGCGCAGACGATCGCGGCGAACAGCGCGAGGGTCCGGAACTGCCGGCTCAGGTAGGCCGACGCGCCCTCCTGCACGGCCCGGGCGATCTCCTGCATCGAGGCCGTGCCCTCGCCCGCCGCGAGCACCTGACGGCGCAGCACGGCGGCGACCACGAGGGCGGCCAGTCCGACGACGGCGATCGCCGCGACGATCGTGATGCTCGTGGTACCGAGCTCCATGCATCCTCCTCGACACACCGGCGCCGCCCCTGAGCGCGCCGAGCCGCCCGGCCCCGTTGCCGGCGAACCCGGCGAGTCTAGCGACAGGTGTGACGTAGATCGCACCTGCCGACCCGGTCGGGACGCGGGAGGTCAGGACGCGAGCGCGTCCGCCAGCGTGTCGTGGATCGTGAAGACCTGGGTGAGGCCCGTGATGCGGAAGACCTTGAGCAGCCGCTCGGAGTCCACGACGAGCACGAGCCGGCCGCCGATCAGGCGCACGCGCTTGAGGGCGCCCACCAGCAGGCCCAGGCCGGTCGAGTCCATGAACGTCACGCCGGTCAGGTCGACGACCAGGTCGGTGCGACCGTCCGACAGCAGCACGGCCACGCGCTCGCGGAGCCGGTCCGCCGAGGCGACGTCGATCTCGCCCGTGACGTGCAGCACCGTACGCACGCCGAAGTCCTCGGTGGTGACCTGCACGTCCATCGACGTCCTCCCGGCTGTGGCGTCGTGTGCATTCAAGCACCCGCACGGGTGCATCCCCCATCGATCTCGTGATTCGGTGCGCGAGACCCAACCTTTCGGAGGCGTCGTCCGTCACCATGGATGACGGGGCGTGCCGTGCGCTGCCGTGCCGACGACGGGAGCACCGTGACGCCCTGGCCGGATGCGCTGGACGCGCTCGTCCGCACGCGCGGCCGCGCACTCGTCGGGTACGCGTACCTGCTGACGGGCGACGCGCGCGAGGCCGAGGACCTGGTGCAGGACGCCCTGGTCCGCACCTTCACCCGCGGTCGCGGGACACGCGAGGTCGCGTCCGCCGAGGCGTACGTGCGCCGCGCGATCCTCACGACGTACGTCGACGGGTTCCGCCGCCGGCGGCACTGGGCCACGATCCGGCACCTCGCCGCCGTGCCCGAGCCCACCCCGCCCGACGGGCCGGACGCCGGCCCCGAGCCCGTGGTCACCACGCGCATGGCCGTGCAGCAGGCGCTCGCGCTGCTGCCGCCCCGCGAGCGCGCGTGCATCGTCCTGCGCCACTTCGAGGACATGACGGTGGCCCAGGTGGCCGACGCCCTCTCCCTGTCCGTCGGCACCGTGAAGCGGTACCTGTCGGACGCCACCCGCACGCTGGAGTCGCGCCTGGGCTCGCTCGCCGACGACGAGCCCGCGCACCACATCGACGAGGTCCTCGTCGACGTCCGGAGGTCACGATGAGCACACGGCTGGGTCTCGCGCTGCACGACGTCGCCGACGCCGCCGCGCACGCGAGCGCCTTCGGGGACACCGACGACGGCACGACCGTCGCCACCGTCCAGCGGCTCGCGAGCCGCGTGCGGCGCCGACGGGCGACCCGCGCGGCGGGCACCGTCACGGTGGCGGCGAGCGCCGCCGGCGCGGTGGCCCTGGTGGGTCCGCAGCTGACGGCCGACCTGTCCCCCGCCGCGGACCCCGACGCCGACCCGGGCACGTGCCGGTCCTCGGTGGCGACGCTGCCGTCCGGCCCGGACGACGCGCTGGAGGTCGACCTGGGGTTCGCGTCCGCGAACGGCACGGAGACCCTCGGCGGCCCGGGCACCGGTGGCGGCGTCGGCACGTGGCAGGCCGACAGCGTCGACCTGCTGGTGTCCGTCTCCGAGCTGCCCGCCGCGGCGACCGACCCGTCCCGCCTGCGGTTCCTCGTGACGCGCAAGGAGGTCGTCGTCGCGACGGCGCAGCAGCCCGTCGACCGCGCGCCGACACCGTCCGGGCAGGTGCTCGCCGACCTGTACGGCACCGACCGGCTGCCCGTGGAGGACCCCGGTACGACCCTCCACGCCCTGCGGGGCAGCGAGACGTTCTGGACGCAGACCCTGGTGGACGGCAGCCTGGCCGGCCCGGTCGCGCAGCGGACCCCGATGGGGCTGACGGCGTGCGACGGGTCCGGCCCCCTGCTGCCGGGCGAGTACGACGTGTGGGTGACCACCGTCGACGCCGCCGGCACCGCGCACGGCGCAGCGGGACCGTGGGAGCTGACGGTCGCCGCCGCGGACACGCGGCTCAGCGAACGGCTGCCCGACGACTTCCCGCGCGACGTCCCGCTGATCGGCGGGCGCCTGGTGGCCGCCCACCCGCACGGGACCGGCTGGGCGGCGGAGGTCGCCGCCGCCGGCGAGGACCGCGGCCGCGTCGCGTGGGGCCTGCTGGCGGACGCGCAGGCGCAGTCGCACGACGACCCGGTCACCGTGCCGCCCGACCCGTTGTCGGGTGCGACGCCGTGGGACGGGTACCACGTCGACGGCTGGCTGGTCGACGCGATCCCGTCGCGGACCGCGGACGGTGAGCCGTCCGTGGTCTACATCCTGCGACCCGGACCCGACGCCGGAGCGTGACGCCCGCCCTCAGGCGCCCGCCCTCAGGCCCGGTGCAGCCGTTCGCGGCAGCGCCGCCAGGGCCCGCCGGTACTCGTCCGTCGTCCCGTCCGGGCGGACCTGCTGCAGCACGTGGTCGCGCACACCCAGGTCGGCCAGCAGCGCGCTGAGCTCGGCGACGTCGTCGTCCGTCAGCACCGTCGGGTCGACCGTGGTGCGGACCTGCACGTCGACGCCGCTGTCGAGCACCAGCCGCAGGGACGCGAACGCCTTGTCGGCGGCCGTCGTCGGGCCGCCCGTGCGGGTGATCGCGCGGTACAGGTGGGCGGGTGCCTTCACGTCCAGCCCGACCCAGTCGACGTACGGGAGCAGCGCGGGCAGCCGCGCCGGGTAGGCGCCGGCCGTGTGCAGCCCCACCAGGAACCCGGCGTCCTTGACCTGGCGCGCGGCGGCCACGACCCCCGCCTGGCGCGTCGGCTCCCCGCCCGACAGCACCAGCCCGTCGAGCAGGCCGCTGCGCCGGGCCAGCAGGTCGGTGACGTCCGACCACGGCACCACACCGGGCAGGCACGGGTCGAGGATGGCGCTGTTGTGGCAGTAGGTGCAGCGCCAGGGGCACCCCTGCAGGAACGCGGTGGCGACCAGCCGCCCCGGCCAGTCGACCGTGGACAGCGGCACCAGACCCGCGATCTGCAGGGTGTCGGCGGCCGCGTCAAGGGCGGCGCCCGGCGCCGCCGCGTGGGGACCCGCCGGTCCGGGCGCACCGCGCACGGTGCGCCCGGACCCGGTGCCGTCGGGTGTCACGCCCGCGCCCCCGCGGGCTCGAGGAACGGCACGCGCTCGGCGTGCTCGCCCTGCTTGCCGATGTTGAAGGAGCTCACGGGCCGGTGGTAGCCCATGACCCGCGTCCACACCTCGCACGTCGTGGTGACGCCGTCCTCCTCGCACGTGGGACACACGTGGTGCTCACCGGCCAGGTACCCGTGGGCCGGGCAGATCGAGAACGTCGGCGTGACGGTCAGGTACGGCAGCCGGAAGCGGGTCAGGGCCCGCCGCACCAGCTCGCGGCACGCCTCCGGCGTCGAGATGCGCTCCGACATGTACAGGTGCAGGACCGTGCCGCCGGTGTACCGCGTCTGCAGCTCGTCCTGGCGCTCCAGGGCCTCGAACGGGTCGTCGGTGAAGCCCACCGGCAGCTGCGAGGAGTTGGTGTAGTACGGGTGGTCCGGCGTGCCGGCCTGCAGGATCGTCGGGAACCTCTTCTTGTCCTCCTTGGCGAACCGGTACGTCGTGCCCTCCGCCGGCGTCGCCTCCAGGTTGTAGAGGTTGCCCGTCTCCTCCTGGAACTCGACCATCCGGGCCCGCACGTGGTCCAGCACGCGCAGCGCCATCGCGTGGCCGCGCTCGTCGGTGATGTCGTAGAGGTCACCCGTGTAGTTGCGGATCATCTCGTTGAGGCCGTTGACGCCGATCGTCGAGAAGTGGCTGTCGAGCGAGCCGAGGTAGCGCCGCGAGTACGGGAACAGGCCGTCGTCCATGAGCCGCTGGATGGTGGTGCGCTTGAGCTCCAGCGACGTGCGCGCCAGGCCCAGCAGGCGGTCCAGGTCGGCCAGCAGGCCCTCCTCGTCACCGGGGTGCGTGAAGCCCAGGCGGGCGCAGTTGATGGTGACGACGCCGATCGAGCCGGTCTGCTCGCCGGAGCCGAACAGGCCGTTGCCGCGCTTGAGCAGCTCGCGCAGGTCCAGCTGCAGGCGGCAGCACATCGACCGCACGTCGCCGGGCTCCATGTCGGAGTTGATGAAGTTCTGGAAGTACGGCAGCCCGTACTTGGCCGTCATCGCCCACAGCCGCTGCGCGTTCTGCGACTCCCAGGGGAAGTCCTTCGTGATGTTGTACGTCGGGATCGGGAACGTGAAGACCCGGCCCGACGCGTCACCCTCGGTCATGACCTCCATGTACGCGCGGTTGATCATGTCCATCTCGGCCTGCAGGTCGCCGTACGTGAAGTCGCACGGCTCGTCCGCGACGAACGGCGTCTGGTCGGCGAGGTCCGCCGGGCACGTCCAGTCGAACGTGAGGTTGGTGAACGGCGTCTGCGTGCCCCAGCGCGACGGCACGTTGAGGTTGTAGATGAGCTCCTGGATCCCCTGCCGGACCTCCGTGTAGGTCAGCCCGTCGAGGCGGACGTACGGCGCCATGAACGTGTCGAAGCTGCTGAACGCCTGCGCCCCGGCCCACTCGTTCTGCATCGTCCCGAGGAAGTTGACGATCTGCCCGATCGCCGCGCTGAAGTGCCTGGGCGGGCGCGCCTCCACCTTGCCGGGGACCCCGTTGAGGCCCTCCTGCAGCAGGGTGCGCAGCGACCAGCCGGCGCAGTAGCCGGACAGCATGTCGAGGTCGTGGATGTGCAGGTCGCCGTCGCGGTGCGCCTGCCCGACCTCGGCCGGGTAGATCTCGCTCAGCCAGTAGTTGGCGACGACCTTGCCCGCGGTGTTGAGGATCATGCCGCCGAGGGAGTACCCCTGGTTGGCGTTGGCGTTGACCCGCCAGTCGCTGCGGTCGAGGTACTCGCCGACGGTCGACCCGACCTCCACGACGACCGGCGTGCCGGTGCGGCCCTGCTGCGACATGCGTGCGCTCCTTCGGTGTGCTGCTGCGTCCCTCTGAGTGGAACACCAGCCAACGCCGATCGACACAACATGTTGTGGTCCAACACGCGCGACACGCCCACATGTGCGGTGCCGGACCGTCGCGGAGGGCCGCTCAGCGGGACGTAGGTCCCGTCGGCGGGGTGATTCCGGCGACGCGCGTCGCACCGGCGGGTGCGGCGCACGGGTCCGGCGGCAGCAGCTGCGTGAGCCCGTCGAGCATCCCCGGCCACCACCACGCCCAGTCGTGCCCGCCCGTGACCTCGACGACGTGCGGCGACCGGCCGTCCGCCACGAGCGCGGCCGCCAGCTCGCGCGAGCCGCGCAGCACCTCCGGCTCGTGGACCCCGGCCTGCAGGGCCACGCGCACGTGCCGGGGAGCGGCACGCAGCACGTCGCGCAGGTCGAACCGCCACAACGACGGGGACTGCGCCAGCGCCGCACCCACCCGGTCGCCACCCAGGGCCACCAGCCACAGCGCGCCCAGCCCGCCGAAGCTCGCGCCGGTCGCCACGACGCGCGTCGGGTCGGCCGGCAGCGCCCACCGTCCGGCCAGCACCGGCAGCAGGTCGTCGAGGACGAACCGCGTCGTGCCGCCCGGCACCCCCAGCTCCTCCCAGCGCGTGGCCACCGTGCCGGAGTCGACGAGCACCGCCCGCAGCGGCGGCAGGGCACCGTCCGCGACCGCGGCGTCGAGCGACGCGGCCAGCGGCACGGACCGCGCCCACACCTGGCCGTCGTGGACGACCAGCAGCGGCGCCTCCCGGTCGTCGGGCAGGCCCGGCGTGGTGTGCAGCCAGACGCGCCGGGCCCGCCGGTGCGCCGTCGCCGGCAGGACCAGCTCGGCCGGCGGGCTCGGGCGCCCCGGCACCCACCAGCGGTGCGGCGGCGCCGCGGTGCCCTGCGCCACGGACACCGCCGCGTCGTGCATGGTCCCCATGACCCGGGGGTTGGCGGGGTCGGGCCCGCCGGCCATCGCGGCCAGCCGCACCGTGCGCCGGTCGTCCGCGGTGCGCCACGGCGCAGGGCCGCCGCCGCGGTGCGTCGTCAGCACGTACGACCCGCGCCAGTCGCCCGGCAGGCGGTAGGTGATCGTCCAGACGTCGCTGCCCGCCAGGCGCACCAGCTCGCTCGCCCCGACGTCCCGGTGGTCGAGCAGCCCGTTGACCGCCAGCACCACGGCCCGGGCGTCGGCGTCCTCGTACCACCACGTCAGCGTGCACGTGCCACCCTCGTCGACGACGACCGGCGAGCCCGCGGCGCGCAGCCGCGCCAGCAGGTCCCGGCGCCCGTCGTGGTCGGCACCGGCCCACGCACGCTCGACCGGTCCCACCACGCGCGGCACCGGCACCCCGGGCGGGGCGACCGGGTGCCGCTCGTCGAACCGCCGCCCGGCGGCCTCGTGCACGCGCGGCGCCGGACGCACCGCGAGGCGGGTCACGGCGTCCCGGGGCACGGCGTCAGGGCCGGCGCGGCCTCGACCTCGAGCTCGCCGTCCGCCCGGTCGTGGTCCGACTCCACCGCGTACGCGACCTCGCTCAGCCCACGGTGCCAGTACCCGATGACGAGCTGGCGGCGCCGGTCGAAGCCCAGGGCGCGCAGGTGCCGGCGTGCGAACCGGACCACCTGCGACTCCGCGGACACCCACACCCTGGCCCCGCCGCCGCCCGGGATCTCGACACCGGCCATCGCGTCCTGCAGCAGCGTCGTCGTGCCCGGCGGCGCGCCGTCGCGGTGCAGCCACCGCACCTGCACACCCGCCGGCCCCGCGAGCACCTGCTCCTCGGCCGCGTCCGCGACCTCGAGCAGCGCCACGCCACGCGTCGTGGCGGGCAGCGCCTCGAGGATGGCCGCAGCAGCCGGCAGCCCCGTCTCGTCCGCCACCAGCAGCAGCCAGTCGCAGAGCCCCGGCACCAGGCCGCCGCCGCCCAGCAGCCCCAGCCGGTCACCGACCCGCGCGCGCTCCACCCACGCGGACGCCAGGCCCGCGTCCCCGTGGCGGACCAGGTCCACGTCGATCGCGGACCCGTCGGGGTGCACGCGGCGCACCGTGTAGGTGCGCACCCGCTCGCGCTGCCCCGGCTGCCAGGTGTACCGGTGGCCCGCCCGCTCGGGCAGGTCCAGCCGACCGTCCGGCCGGGGGAAGTACAGCTTGACGTTGGGCACCGACCGGCCCGACAGGTAGGCCTCCACCTCCGGCCCCGCGAAGGTGACGCGGCGCATGCGCGGCGTGAGGTCCGTGACGGCCACGACACGCGCGGCGACGGGCAGGTGGGAACGGTCGTCGTGGGTCATGCGGTCCGTCCGGGGAGGCGGGTGGGTGGTGCGCCGGCGGGTGCGCCGGCGGGGAGCTCATGGTCCGGGTCGACCGGGACGACGACGGGTCGGCCCGTGACCGGGTCGGGCAGGCACAGGCAGCGGATGTCGTAGACCTCACCGACGAGCTCGGCGGTCGCGACCTCCTCGACCGGCCCGGAGGCGACCACGCGCCCGTCCTTCATGGCGATGACGTGGTCGGCGTAGCGGAACGCCATCGTCAGGTCGTGCAGCACCGCGACGATCGTGTAGCGCCCGGTCGCGTGCAGGCGCCGGCACAGGCCGAGGACCTCCATCTGGTGCGCCACGTCGAGGAACGTCGTCGGCTCGTCCAGCAGCAGCAGCGGCGTCTGCTGCGCGAGCACCAGCGCCAGCCAGACCCGCTGCCGCTGACCGCCCGAGAGCTCGTCGACCGGCGCGTCCGCGAGCTCGGCGACGCCGGTGGCGGCCATCGCCTCGCGCACGGCCCGCTCGTCGTCGGGCGACCACTGCCGCAGGAAGGACTGGTGCGGGAACCGCCCGCGCCCCACGAGGTCGGCGACCGTGATGCCGTCGGGGGCCAGCGACGACTGCGGCAGCAGGCCCAGGCGGCGCGCGACGTCCCGCGTCGAGTACTCACGGATCTCCCGGCCGTCGAGCACGACCCGGCCGGCCGTGGGCGTGAGCAGGCGCGACAGGGCGCGCAGCAGCGTGGACTTGCCGCAGGCGTTGGGGCCGATGATCGCCGTGAACGAGCCGTCCGGGATCTCGACGTCGAGGTCGGTCGAGACGGTCCGGCCGTCGTAGCCGAGCGTCACGCCGCGGGCCGCGAGCGTGGTCATGGGGTCCTCTCGTCGGGCGGCACGGGTCAGATCCTCCCGGACCGGGTCAGCAGCCACAGCAGGTAGACGCCTCCGAGCAGGCCGGTCATCAGCCCGATCGGCACGGCGGCCGCGAACGGCAGTCGCTGGGTCACCAGGTCGGTGGTCACGAGCAGCAGGGCCCCCAGGAGGCCCGCTGACAGCACGGGCACCCGCGTGGAACGCGTCAGGCGCAGCACCAGCTGCGGTGCCCCCAGCGCGACGAACGCGATGGGGCCGGCCGCCGCGGTCGCGGCCGCGGCGAGCGTCACCGACGCCAGCACCAGCACCAGGCGGGTGCGCTCGACCCGCGCACCGAGCTGCTGGGCGGTGTCGTCGCCCATCGCCAGGAGGTCGAGGTGCCGGGCGTGCGCCAGCACCACGGGCAGCACGACCACGAGGGCGACGGCCACGGTGGTGACGTGGTCCCACGTCCGCCCGTTCACCGAGCCGGCGAGCCAGACCTGCGCACCGGTCACGTCGTCGATGTCGCCGCGGGACATCACCAGGCTGGTCACCGCCTCGAGGACGGCGCCGACCCCGATGCCCACCAGGACGATGCGCGACGACCCGCTCACGCGGCGGCGGACCGACAGCCCGTACACGACGAGCGCGGTGAGCACGCCCGCGCCGACCGCGGCCGCCGCCGTCGCCCCCGGCCCCGCGCCCACCAGGACGATCTGCACGACCGCCCCGGTCGCGGCGCCCGCGGTGAACCCGATGACGTCCGGGGAGCCCAGCGGGTTGCGCGACAGCGACTGCAGCACCGCACCGGCGACGCCCAGGCAGGCGCCGACCAGGATCCCGGTCAGCACGCGCGGCGCACGGATGCGGGTGACGACCGTGCTCGCCGTCGTGTCGCCGCGCCCCAGCAGGACGTCCACGACGCGCGCCGGGGACAGCGCGAGCGAGCCGGTGCCCAGGGCCAGGACCGCGACGCCCAGCAGCAGCACGCCGAGCAGCACGCAGACGGTCACGGTGCGCGGGTGCAGGCGCCAGGACAGGGCCCCGCGGCGCAGGGTGACCGAGGGCGCGGCAGCGGTGGCCGTGCCGGCGGGGGCGGGCGTGGTCGTCACAGGCGCACGAACCTGCGTCGGCGCGCCAGCGCGACGAACACCGGCCCGCCCACGAGTGCGGCCATGACCCCGGCCCCGACCTCCTGCGGGTGGTCCACCAGCCGCCCGGCGACGTCGGCCACCAGCAGCAGGACCGTCGCCGCCATGGCGGACGCCGGCAGCACGCGTCGCTGGTCGGGGCCCACGACGAGGCGCGCCGCGTGGGGCGCCGCCAGGCCGAGGAACGCGACCGGGCCGGCCGCTGCCGTCGCCGCCCCGGCGAGCACCAGCACCGCGACCGTGGCGAGCACGACGGTGCGGCGCAGGTCCAGCCCGAGCGCCGTCGCGAGGTCCTGGCCCAGACTCATCGCGTTGAGGCCGGGCGCGACCGCGACGCACACGAGCGCACCGACGAGCACAGCCCCGGCGACCACGGGCACCACCTCGGCCCCGCGGCCCTGGAACGACCCGGTCATCCACTGCCGCAGGGCCTGCAGCACCCGGTCGCCGGTGTTCAGCACGACCAGGTGGGTCAGCGCGGCCAGCACGATCGACAGCGCGGCGCCGGCCAGCACCAGGCGCACCGGGTTGGTGCCGGCGTCGTGCGCCCGGCCCAGCAGGAACACGGCGACCGCCGCGGCGCCGGCGCCGGCGAACCCGAACCAGACGTAGCCCGCGACCGTCGTGGCACCGAAGAAGGCGATGCCCACGACGATCGCGGCCGCGGCGCCGCCGCTCACCCCCAGCAGCCCGGGCTCGGCCAGCGGGTTGCGCGTGACGGCCTGCAGGACGGCACCCGACAGCCCCAGGGCCACACCGACCAGCAGCACCAGCGCGGTGCGTGGCACCCGCAGCTCCCGCACGACCAGGTGCAGGTCGTTGGTCGCGTCGTACGCCGTGAACGCCGCCCACGTCTCGTGCAGGGGGACGGTGCGCGACCCCAGCGCCAGGCTCGCCGCGGTGAGCAGCAGCAGCAGCAGGGCACCGGTGAGCACCAGCGCGGCCCGGCGCCGACCGGTGGTCGGCGCCGGGCTGGTGCGCTGCGGCGCGGCGGACGCGACGGGCACGGGTCGGTCAGCCCAGGTGCCCGACGACGGTGTCCACCAGCGCGGTCGCGCTGTAGTAGTCGAGGCGGAACGAGGTCGGACCCAGGTCGAACACCTGGCCGGTGGTCACCGCCTCCAGGTTCTGCAGGGTCGGCTCCGCGGTGAGCTCGGCGACGTCGTCGGGGGTGCCCGACAGCAGCCACACCTGCGTCCCGGTGATCGCCGCGGTGAGGTTCTCGAAGGAGACCCACGCGACGTCCTGGCGCACCTGGTCGGAGGTGTCGAGCGCGTCGGGGGCGCCGACGACCTCGAGGCCCAGGTCACCCAGGATGCCCGCCCAGGGGGACGTCTCCTTGGCGACCGCCGAGTCGTCGGTGGGGCCGTTGTAGGAGACAACGGACACCGGACCGTCCGGCACGGTCAGGGAGTCGGCGGCCTCGGCGACGTACGCGTCGAAGTCGGCGATCGCGTCGGCGGCGCCGTCCTCGTGACCGGTGATCTCCCCGAGGTCGGTGGCCAGGTCCTGCCACGACTTGTCCGAGTAGTTGACGACGACCGTCGGGAACAGCTCCGCGATCTGCTCGTACTGGTCGAGCACGGAGTCGGCGCCCGACGTGGAGACGACGACCAGGTCGGGCTCCGCGCTGATGATCGCCTCGAGGTCGAGCTCGAGGTTCGGGTAGAGCACCTCGACGCCGCGCTCGCGCGCCACGTCGCCCCACTGGCGGAAGAACCCGTCCTCGTCCGCGACGGCCGTGCCCGGCGCGGTCGCGGCGCTCGCCACGACGGGGGCACCGATCGCCAGGAGCGTGCCGGTCACCGACGGCGTCGTCGACACGATCCGCTGCGGCGCGGCGTCGAGCGTGAGCTCGCCCTGCTCGTGGGTGACCGTGCGGGGCCACGACGCGTCCTCGGCGCCGGCGCTCGCCGGGGCCGAGGCGGCCGGTGCCGCCGAGGACGACGCGCTGCAGCCCGACAGGGCGAGCGCGACGGTCACCGCGAGCGCGGCCAGGACGGTGCGGGGACGGACGTGCTTCACCTGTGCTCCTCGGGAGGGGGACGACGGCGGACGAGCCGCAGCAGGCGAGAACTTAGCACAGCCTTACCTACGCTCGACGCGCGTGTCGACGACGTCGTCCCTGGTCACGCGGGATGCTGCGGCGGGACGCCCGTTCTCGTCAGGCGCACCTGCTGCCCCGGGCGCAGCTGCGCCGCACGTGCCCGGCCCTCGCGCGTCAGCACCGCGACCACCGGGTAGCCACCCGTCACGGGGTGGTCCGCCCCGAACACCACCGGCTGCCCGTCGGGCGGCACCTGGACGGCCCCGGCGACCAGCCCCTCGGAGGGCGGCTCCCCGAGCGCCCGGCGCGTCAGCGGCGCACCCGCCAGCCGGACGGCGACCCGGTTGCTCGCGGGCGACACGTCCCAGACCGTCCCCCACAGGGCCGCGCGGCCGCGTGCGTCGAGGTGGTCCAGCCGGGGACCGTCCGACGCCGGGAGCAGGACGGGACCGGGGACCTCGACACCCGGCCCCTCGGCAGCCCGGACCTCGGCACCGGGGATCTCGACACCGGGGACGTCGACACCGGGGACCTCGACGCCGGGGACCTCGACGCCGGGGACGGGACCGTCCGGCAGCGGCAGCTCCGGCAGACCGTCGACGTCGTCCCCCAGCGGCAGCACGTCCCCCGGCCGCACCGCCGCCGGCCCGAGCCCCGACAGCACGTCCGCGGAGCGCGACCCGAGCACGGCGGGCACGGCCAGGCCCCCACGCACCGCCACCCAGGTGCGCAGGCCCGCGGGCGGTGACCCGAGCCGCAGCACGGCGCCCGCGGGTGCGCGGACCGCCGCACCGTGCGGCACGGGCGTCCCGTCGAGGTCGGCGGCCACCGGCGCACCGGTCAGGGCGAGGGCCGTGGTCGCCGCGCACCGCAGCACCAGGCCACCCAGCACGACCTCGAGCCCCGCCGCGGACGGCCTGTTGCCGACGAGCCGGTTCGCGCGCCGCAGCGCGTCCGGGTCGGCGGCGCCGGAGCGCGGCACCCCGACCGCCGCCAGTCCCGGCCGACCGAGGTCCTGCAGCAGGAGCAGCGGTCCGGTGGCGAGCACCGTCACCACCGGTGCGCCCGCGGCGGAGGTGACGGCCGGGACCGAGATGACGGACGAGGTCGTGCCGGCGGCCCGGAACGAGATGACCGGTGGGGACGGGGCGACGGGCGAGGGCGAGGAGAGCGGTGAGGGCGAGGCGACCGGTGGGGGCGAGGCGACCGGTGGGGGCGAGGCGACCGGTGGGGGCGAGGCGACCGGTGAGGGCGGGGAGACGGTGCGGTCCGGGGCGCGGGGTGGGGCCGACGGTGGCGCGGCGCGTGGCGCCGCGACGGCGCGTGGGAGGGCCGGGGAGGGCGTGAACCGCACGACGTCGCCCGGCCTCAGCAACGCCGCCGCGTCCCGCCCGCGGCCGACGTCGAACATCGCGACGGACGTCGTGCCCAGCAGCCGCCAGCCGCCGGGCGACGCCGCCGGGTAGACCGCGGTGTAGTCGCCCGCGAGGGCGACGGCACCCGCCGGCACGCGGGTGCGGGGCGTCGTGAGGCGTGGGACGTGCAACCGCGGGTCGACACCCACCACGTACGCGAACCCGGGGGCGAACCCGCCGAACGCGACGCGGTACCCGCCGGGACCGCCTGCGAGGTGCCGCGCGACCACCTCCTCGACGGACAGACCGGTCTCGCGTGCGACCTGCACCAGGTCGGGCCCGTCGTAGACGACCGGGATGTCGACGACCCGACCGGTCGGGTCGTCGACCGCGGCGGATCCGTCGCCGGGGCGATCAGCGGGCGGCCCGGCGGCCGCGGCGCGGGTCACGGCCGCCAGCCACGCCGCGCGACGCCGCACGTCCCCGCGCACGAGGACCGTGCGCGCCGCGGGCACGACGTCCACCACGCCGGGCGGCGGGTCCGTCCGGAGCACCTCCGCGAGGTCGGACACGGCGTCGAGGTCCGCGAGCTCGACGAGGACCGCGTCCTCACCGCACGGGAGGACCCGGGGGCTGCGGCCTCTCGGGTCCGTGCCGGGCGATTCCGTGCCGGGCACGTCCGTGCCGGGCGGTTCCGTCCCGGGCACGTCCCTCCCGGCGGCACGGCTCACCGTGCTGGCCCCTCGCCGCGAGCCGCGCCGCCCGGCGGCGGCACGTCCCCCGCCGCACGGAACGGCCGGACCTCGACGCCCGCGGCGTCCAGCGCGGCGCGCACGGCCGTCGCGATGGCCACGGCTCCGGGGGTGTCGGAGTGCAGGCAGAGCGACAGCGCGTCGACGCGGACGACCGTGCCGTCGACGGCCGTGACGGTCCCCTGGACCGCCATCTGCACGGCGCGGGCGGCAGCGGCCTGAGGGTCCGTGACCAGGGCACCGGGCCGGTCACGCGGGACCAGCGTGCCGTCGGGCGCGTACCCACGGTCGACGAAGGCCTCGGTGACGACGCGGAGCCCGGCGGCGCGCGCGACCGCGTGCACGCGGGAGCCCGGCAGGCCCAGCACGGCCAGTGCGGGGTCGACCGCGAGCACCGCCTCGACGACGGCGCGGGCCTGCGCCTCGTCGTGCACCACCGCGTTGTAGAGGGCACCGTGCGGCTTGACGTGCGTCACGCGTGCACCGACCGACCGGGCCACCGCAGCGAGCGCGCCGAGCTGGTGCGCGACCTGGGCGCGCAGCAGCTCGGGCCGGACGTCCAGACGGCGCCGGCCGAACCCCTCGCGGTCGTCGTACGACGGGTGCGCCCCCACGGCGACGCCGCGCGCCAGCGCCGCCGCGCAAGTCGCGGCCATCGTCGCGGAGTCACCGCCGTGGAACCCCGCGGCGACGTTCGCGCTCGAGACGAGGGTGAGCAGCGCGTCGTCCGCCGACGGCTCGAGACGCCAGGGCCCGTCCCCCTCGCCGAGGTCCGCGTTCAGGTCGATGACACGCACACCGCGATCCTCCCCCACCCCGCCTCCGACGACGCCCCGCCCCACCGGCGGGCCCGCCGCCCGGCGGTCACCGACAGGGGCGGGCGCGGCGCGGCGCGCGGGTCGCACGCTCCCGGGCGGGGTGCAGCGGGTGCGGGCGACAGGGGTGGGAGGATCGGGGGGTGGGGCCGGGCGAGCTGTTCGACGTGCTGCTCGCCGGTGGTCGGCGGGCGGACAGGGCGACCCACGTGCGGCACCTGCCCGCCCGGGAGGGCGCCCGCGCCGACTGGCCCGACTGGGCCGACCCCGACCTGGTGCGGGGCTACCGCGTCCTCGGCGTCGAGCGACCCTGGGAGCACCAGGTCGACGCGGCGGACGCGGCGTGGTCGGGCCGTCACACGGTCCTGGCGACGTCGACCGGGTCGGGCAAGTCGCTCGCCTTCTGGTTGCCGGCGCTGTCGGCCGTGCGTCGCGGGGCCGCCGGGACGCTCCTCGACCCGGGGCGCATCGAGACGGCCCGTCGCCGCCCCACCGTGCTCTACCTCAGCCCCACCAAGGCGCTCGCGGCCGACCAGCTCGCGGGTCTGGAGCGGCTGCTCGTCGCGTCCGGGACGCGTGACGTGCGCGTCGCGACGTGCGACGGCGACACGTCGCGTGACGAGCGTCGCTGGGTCCGCGAGCACGCGGACGTCGTCCTCACCAACCCCGACTTCCTGCACTTCGCGCTGCTCCCCGCGCACGCACAGTGGTCCCGCCTGATGTCGTCGCTCGCGTTCGTCGTGGTGGACGAGTGCCACGCGTTCCGTGGTGTGTTCGGCGCCCACGTCGCGCTCGTGCTGCGGAGGCTGCGTCGGCTCGCCGCGGCGTACGGCACGGCACCGGTGATGGTGCTGGCGTCCGCGACGACGTCCGACCCCGCCGCGAGCGCCGCACGGCTCCTGGGCGTGGCCGCGCAGGACGTCCACGCCGTCACGGTCGACACGTCGCCGGCGGGCCGCAAGACGTTCGTGCTGTGGCAGCCGCCGGAGCTCCCGGGCAGCGGCGGGCCGTGGGCGTCGCTGCTGCCCGACGAGGACCCCTGGGCGACGGTCGTCCCGGTGCCGCGGCGCGACCTGCACGCGGCCGACCCCGGGGACGACGACACCACGCCCGACGTCCTGACGTCCGGCGGCGCGACCCCGCCGGACCTCACCGCGCAACCTGTCGTGCCCGAGGTGGCCGAGGGCACGGGGCCGTTGGGCACCGGTGAGGACCTCGTCGCGCTGCCGCGGGACAACCCGCGGCGGACGGCCACCGCCGAGGTGGCGGACCTGCTCGCCGACCTCGTCGCAGCGGGTGCCCGGGTGCTGGCGTTCACGCGGTCGCGGCGCGGTGCGGAGTCCGTGGCTGCCGCGACCCGCGACCACCTGGGCGCGGTCGACCCGACGCTGCCGTCGCTGGTGTCGTCGTACCGCGGTGGTTACCTGCCGGAGGAGCGCCGCGCCCTCGAGCGGGCCATCCGGGCGGGTCATCTCCGGGCGCTGGCGACCACCAACGCCCTCGAGCTCGGTGTCGACATCTCCGGCCTCGACGCCGTGCTGATCGCCGGCTGGCCGGGCACGCGGGTGTCGTTGTGGCAGCAGGCGGGCCGCGCGGGCCGCGCCGGCGCCGACGGGCTCGTCGTCCTGGTCGCCCGCGAGGACCCGCTCGACACGTACCTCGTGCACCACCCGGAGGCGGCGCTCGACGCCCCGGTCGAGGCCACGGTGTTCGACCCCGGCAACCCCTACGTCCTCGCGCCGCACCTGTGCGCAGCCGCGGCGGAGCGTCCGCTGCGCGCGGAGGAGCTGGAGCTCTTCGGTGACCGCGCGCTCGGGCTGCTCACGGAGCTCACCGAGCGCGGCATCCTGCGTCGACGCGTCTCGGGGTGGTACTGGACCCACGCCGAGCCCGCCAGCCGCATGACGGACCTGCGGGGCGCGGGCGGTCAGCCGGTGCGCGTGGTCGAGACGGCGACGGGACGCCTGCTGGGCACGGTCGACGCGGCCTCGGCCGACGCCACCGTCCACCCGGGCGCGGTGTACGTGCACCTCGGGGCGACCTACGTGGTGGACGAGCTGGACATCGACGACGGCGTGGCACTGGCGACCCGGCGGGACGTCGACCACGGCACATGGGCCCGGTGGATCACCTCGACGGCGGTCGTCGACGTCGAGCGCGAGGTCGCCTGGGGTCCGGTCACGTGGTGCTACGGGCAGGTCGACGTCACCACGCAGGTGGTGGGCTACCAACGACGACGGATCCCGGACCTGCAGGTGCTGTCCACGCACGAGCTCGACCTGCCGGCGCGGACGCTGCGGACCACCGCGGTGTGGTGGACCGCCCCGCCGGAGGTCCTGGCGTCCGCCGGGGTGACACTGGAGACCGCGCCGGGCGCGCTGCACGCCGCCGAGCACGCGTCGATCGGGCTGCTGCCCCTGCTCGCGACGTGCGACCGCTGGGACCTGGGCGGGCTGTCGACGGTGGTGCACCCCGACACCGGCCACGCCACGGTGTTCGTGCACGACGGGCACCCCGGTGGGGCGGGCTTCGCCGAGCGGGGGTTCGGGCTCGGGCCGGTGTGGTTGGCCGCGACGCGCGACGCGATCGCCGCCTGCCCGTGCGCGACCGGCTGCCCGGCGTGCGTGCAGTCGCCCAAGTGCGGCAACGCCAACGAGCCGCTGGACAAGGCAGCAGCCCTCCGCCTGCTCACCACCGTGCTGTCCCACGCCACGAGCGCGCCGGCCTGACCCGCGACGCCCCGCCCCTGCTGCCGCGCGCGGCCCGGCCCGGGCGACCTGGTGCGCGGACCCGAGCAGGGCCGGGACCAGCACCTCGACCGTGACCGTGCCGTGCGGTCCGACCGTGCACGCGGCCACGCTCGCCCCGTTCCTGCCGGCCGCCTCCGCCGCCCGGTCGCACGCACCGGTCCCGCCGTCCGCGAGCAGCTGCGCGCCGGCCAGCGCCGCCAGGTCGGCCCCGGTCGCCGCCCGGGCGGCCGCGACGTGCGCCGAGCCCACGAGCCCGGCACCCGAGGCCAGGGCCACCGCGACGGCGACCACCGCGAGCAGGAGCACCGACCCGGAGCCGGCGTCGCGGGCGAGGGCGGGTCGGGCGCTCACGGCTCCACCCGTGCCGTCGCGCTGGCGCGCGCCTGCAGGCCGCCCGACCACCCGGTGAACGGGACGCTGACGTCGACCGTCACCCACCCGTCCTCCCGCCGCAGGTCCACCTGCCCCGCACGGGCACCGAGGACACGGTGTGCTGCGGCGCCCACCTCCGCGTCGGACTCACCGAGGGCCGCGACGCGCGCACCGGTGCGGGCCGCGTCCACGCAGGCCATCCGCGTGATCGTCGCCGCGCCCGTGGCGAGGACGGCGAGCAGGACCACCGCCACGGCGACCAGGCCCACGGCCAGCTCGGCGGTGACGGCGCCGCGGTCACCGCCGACGACCCCGGCACCGGCGGCCGGGGCGGCACCGCGGCGCCGCCGCGTCATCCGCCGAGCGCCTGCCGCACGATCCCCGTGAGCAGGCTCTTCACCTCGTTCCCCTTGAGCACGACCACCAGCACCCCCGCGAACCCGACCGCCGCCAGCGTCGCGATCGCGTACTCGGCGGTCGCCATGCCCGCGTCGCCCGCCCGGGCGTGCACGGCCCGCAGCCGCGCGGCGGTCGATGCCACCACCGTGCGGCTGCGACCCACCGCGGTCCGCGCCCGCGCCGACCGTGACCTGCCCGGGTGACCGGGCGCCTGCCTCGTCGTCCGTCCCATGCCCCGCTGCTCCTTCGCCCTGGACCGGGCCCGCGACGCGGGCCGGGAGCCGGTCGGCTCCTGCGGCGAGCGTGCTCGCACGGCACCTCGCCGCGGGCGCCGACGTGCTGCACCGGTGGACGACCGGCCGCCACGGGCGGCTGTGGGTGGGTGAGCACCGTGTGTTGACCCACCCGGCGCCCACCCGGCCGGCGGTCACCGACCACCACCGAGCAGGTCGCCGGCCAGGCCGACGACCACCGGGACGAGCCCGAGCAGGACGAACGCCGGCAGGAAGCACAGCCCCAGCGGCAGGGTGAGGCGCACGCCCAGCGCACCGGCGGCGGCGCGCACACCCGCGCGGCGCTCACGTCGCAGGCGCGCGGCGGCGGCCCGCAGCTGCGGTCCGGGCGACGCGCCCGCGCCCCGCCCCGCGTCGAGCGCGCGGCCGAGGGCCGCGACGGACGGGGGCACGCCCGCCCACGCGGACTGCCAGGAGGCACCGAGGCCCAGGGCTGTCCCCACGTGCACGAGCGCTCGCCCCTCGGGGCCCGGCAGGTGCCGTCCCGTCGCGACGAGCGCGGTCGGCACCGCCGCCCCGCCCCGCACGGCGGCGGCGCACAGGTCGAGGACGAACGCGGGGTCGAGGACATCCGGGTCGCCGCGGCCGCGGTGCCCGCGACCTGCGAGGTGGAACCGCCGACCGACCGACCGCCGCGGGGCACCACGGCCCCGCGCGGCCGCGCCGCCCGCGACCCGTCGCGGCGCACGCGCGACGACCCAGGGCGACACCGCCAGCAGCACGGCGGCTGCGACGACCAGCCCGACCACCGCCGGGCTCACGGCCCACCTGCCCGACGTACGAGGGCGGCGACCCAGGCGCGCCCGGCGACGACCAGCAGCACGCCGGTCACGGCCAGCGCGCTGCCCGTCCCGCCGTCCAGCAGGACCCGCCACGGCTGCGCCCCCATGGCCGTGCCGACCACCAGGCCGACCACCGGGAGCAGGGTGAGCACCCGGGCAGTGGCGCGCGGGCCGGCCAGCGCTGCCTCCAGGTCGCCGGCGAGCTCCGCGTCGGCGGCCACCGCGTCGGCGAGGTCCGCGAGCACCTCGGCCAGCGGCGCGCCGGTCTCGGACGCGACGCGGGCCCCCGCGACGACGGCGTGGGCCCGCGATCGCTGCCCGCGCGCACCGGTCCAGGCGGTCAGCACGTCGACGTCGGGCACCTGCCCGTCGACCGCGCTGCCCAGCGCGTGCGCCCAGGCGGCACCGGGCGGTGCCCCGGCCCGGAGCTGAGCCGCCACGGCGTGCAGCAGCCCGGCCAGGTCGGGCTCGGGTCCGGACGGACGTCCGCGCCGGGGCCACGGCCGCCGCTCGCCCGGCGGTCGTCCCGGCAGCCGGCACCGTGGACCGTGCGCACGACCTCCGTGTGCCGCGGGCGGTCGGCGCGCTGGCGGGCCTGCCGCGACGAGCACCGCGAGCGCGACGAGCGCACCGGCGAGGGCGCTCACGGGCCGGCACCGACGCGGACGACACCACGGGTGTGCCGCACGGGCGCGCGGCGGGGTGGTCGCGCCGCACCCGGCGCGGTGGAGGTCGCCGCACCGCGGCACGCCCTCACGGCTCGGGGCCGATCCGCTCGGCCAGGCGCTGCGCGCCCGGACCCGTCCGGGTCGCCCCGTCCTCCCCCACCACGACGGCCGGTGTGACGCGCAGCCCGCCGTCCGTGCCGCGGTCGACCACCGCCACCTCCGCGAGGTACCGGCGCCCGGCGTCCGCCCCGCGCCGGACGCGTCGCACGTGGAGCACCGCGTCGACCGCGCTGGCGGCCTGCGCGGCCACGGCCGCACGGTCGAGACCCGCGAGCGCCGCCAGCGCCTCGAGCCGCGCGGGGACGTCGGCCGCGGTGTTGGCGTGCAGCGTGGCGCAGCCTCCCTCGTGGCCGGTGTTGAGCGCGGCGAGGACCTCCCGCACCTCCGCGCCGCGGCACTCACCCAGCACGATGCGGTCCGGCCGCATGCGCAGCGCCTGCCGCACGAGGTCCGCGAGGCCCACGCCGCCGGCACCGTCGACGTTCGCCGGCCGGCTCGTGAGGCGCACGACGTGCGGGTGGTCGGCGACCAGCTCACCCGCCTCCTCCACCAGCACGATGCGCTGGTCGTGCGGCACCAGGGACAGCAGCGCGGCGAGCAGCGTCGTCTTGCCCGCGCCGGTGGCGCCGGACACGAGCACGTTGCTGCGGGAGCGCACCAGCCCTTCGAGCAGCGGTACGAGCGCCGGGACGACGGCCCGCGCCGCCACCAGGTCCGGGAGCGTGAAGGCGCGCCCCCGCACGACCCGCAGGCTCAGCACCGTGCACGCCTCGGCCAGCGGTGGCAGCACCGCGTGCAGCCGGGTGCCGTCGGGCAGCCGGGCGTCGACGGTCGGCGCCGCGTCGTCGAGCCGGCGGCCCGCGGCGGCTGCGAGCCGCACGGCCAGTGCGCGGACCTCCGCGGGCGTGCCGAGGTCGACCGGGGCACGCACCAGCGCCCCGGCACGCTCCACCCACACGTCCTGGGGTGCGTTGACCAGCACGTCGGTGACGAGCGGGTCGTCGAGCCAGGGCTGCAGCGGACCGGCACCGACCAGCTCGTCCGCGACGGCACGGACCGTCTCCGCCAGCGGTACCGGTCCCAGGAGCGTGCCGTGGGCCCGCAGCGCCTCGTCCACCAGCACCGCGAGGTCGGCGGCTCCCGCCGGACGCACCCGCAGGTCGGCGCGGACCCGGTCCACGACGGCGGCGGGCGCGGCGCGCCGTGCGGGTGCGCTGCTCCGGGCGGTCGTGGTGCCGACCCGGTGCCCGCTCGGTACCACGCTCACGCGGTGAGCCCGAGCCGACGGACCACGCGGTCCGCGGTCCGCGCGGCGCGGCCGCGACCACCGGGCCCGACACGCTCGGCCCGCGCCGCGAGCGCACGGTCCGCGGGTCCGACGTGCCAGACCTCCAGCCCGCTCGCCTCGGCCAGGTCCGCGGCACCGAGGCCCGCCGGCCCCTGGACGACGAGCCCGCACCGGGTCCCCGCCGCGTGGAGCCGCGGGCGCAGCGCGAGGCTGCCCGCGACGCTGCGCAGGTCGGGACGCGCGACCACCACCACGGCGTCGCACGCGGCCAGCGGCGCGTCCCCGTCCACGACGTCCGCGCGGTCGAGGTCGAGCACGAGCGCGCCGACCTCGCAGGCGAGCGCGTGCAGGACGTCGAGCCGCACGCCCGCGTCGACGGGTGCCGGGCGCGTCCGGTCGGCCGACAGCACGGCGCACGCTCCCCAGCGCGGCAGCAGCGCGACGACGTCGGCGCCGCGCACGTCCCCGCCCGCGCCCCGCAGGTCCGGCCACCGCGCACCGTCGACGTCCTCGACGCCGACCACCACGTCCAGACCGCCCCCGCCCCGGTCGAGGTCGACGAGCACGGTCGACGTGCTGCGCGACAGCCGCCGCGCGAGCAGCGCCGCGTGCGTCGACGCCCCGACCCCGCCGGCCGCGCCGACCACCCCCACCACCGTCGCCGTGCGTACCCGTTCCACCGTGCCTCCGTCCGGTGCCGGTCCCAGGTCCGGCGTCGGTCGAGCCTGCCGCCGGGGGTGCGCCGGCACGGCACCCCCGGGCACGTCGGTGGACGACGACCCCGGCGGCGGGACCTGTGGTCGGGTCGACGCACCAGACGGTGCCGCGTGCCGGCGCGTCCGGGGCCCCCGTCCACAGCCCCCGCGGCCCGCGCAACATGCCCGACACCGATGCCGCCTACAGTCCGGCGCATGCTGCTCGACCCCGGTACCGGCCCCGTGCGCGCCGCCACCTACCTGCCGTCCACCCCCGAGAACGTGCTGTGGGGCCGGCTGCCGTGCGCCGGCGACGCCCCGGTCCTCACGGTGGACCCCGGCACCGAGGTCACGGTCGACACCCTCAGCCACGAGGGTCTGCTGGAGGACCAGGGCCGCGACCCCCGCGCGTACTTCGGTGCCCACGGGCTCGCGGACGTGCTGTCCGACGCCGTCGCGCTCGCCGCGTCCGCCCACCCGCACGACCCCCTGCACGACGGCCCCCACGTCGTGACCGGGCCGGTCGCCGTGCGCGGGGCACGTCCGGGCGACGTCCTGGCGATCACGGTGCTCGAGACGCTGCCCCGTGTGCCCTACGGCGTGATCTCCAACCGGCACGGGCGCGGGGCGCTGCCGGGCGAGATGCCGGAGGGTGGCGCCGACGTCGTCAGCGTCCTCGCCCGCCTGGACGCGTCCGGGACACGAGCCGTCATGCCGCGCGCCGCCGGCAGCCCCCGCACCGTCTCGTTCCCCGTGGCCGCCTTCCCCGGCATCCTCGGCGTCGCGGTCGCGGGTGACGAGCGTCCGCACTCGGTGCCGCCCGGCGCGCACGGCGGCAACCTCGACATCAACCTCCTCCGGGCCGGCGCCACGCTGTACCTGCCGGTGCAGGTCGACGACGCCCTCGCCTACGTCGGCGACCCGCACTTCGCCCAGGGCGACGGCGAGGTCGCCCTCACCGCGCTGGAGGCCTCGCTGCGTGTAACGCTGCGGTTCGACCTGCTGCCGCGCGCCGACGCCGTCGCCGCGTTCGGCGCGCTGACCGGTCCCCTCGTGCGCACGGCCGAGCACCTGGTGCCTACGGGCCTCGACCCCGACCTGGACGAGGCGCTGCGCAAGTGCGTGCGTGCATCGCTCGACCTGCTGCAGGCCCGGTTCGGCATGGACCGTGCCCACGCCCTGGCGTACCTGTCGGCGGCGACGGACTTCGACGTGTCGCAGGTGGTCGACCGGGTCACCGGGGTCCACGCCCGGATCCGGCTCGCGGACCTGGCGGAGCCCGCGACCGCGGACGCCTCCGCGGGGCCGATCGCCGGAGCCGGCGCATGAGGACGGACCCGCCCGCCGGCCTGCTCGAGGCCTTCCGCGCCTACGAGCGGGCGCTGGGGACCGACGACCTGGACGCCCTCGACCGGCTCTTCGCGCCCGGTCCGGAGACGCTGCGCGGCGACGCGACGGGCCTGCTGGTGGGGCACGAGCGCATCGCGGCCTTCCGCGGGGCTCGCGGCGGTGCCCCGGCGCGCCGGCTGGTCGAGGTGCACGTGCGCACCGTCGACGACGACCACGCCCTCGTCGTCGCCGTCACGGAGCTGCTGCGCGGCGGCCGCGGTCAGCAGACCCAGCTGTGGGAACGGGGACCCACCGGCTGGGTGGTGGTCGCCGCGCACGTGCACACGTCCGCCGTCGCTGCCGACACCCGCGTGTGGCGCGTCCTGGGGGACCCGCTGGTCGCGGGTGCCGCCGCCGGGCCTCTGGCGCGGCGCGCCGTCGCGGTGAAGGACCTGTTCGCGGTCGCAGGTCAGCGCGTCGGCGCCGGCAACCCGACGTGGCTGGCCGGCGCGGACGTGGCCGTGTCGCACGCGACGGCGGTCGACCGCCTGCTCGCCGCCGGTGCGGACGTGCGGGGCGTGGCTCGCACCGACGAGCTGGCCTACTCCCTCGCGGGCACGAACGCGCACTCGGGCACGCCGCCCAACCCCCGTGCCCCCGGCCGGGTGCCGGGGGGCTCGTCGTCCGGCTCCGCCGCCGCCGTCGCGCTCGGGCAGGCGGACGTCGGCCTGGGGACCGACACGGGCGGGTCGATCCGCGTCCCCGCGTCGTACCAGGGCCTGTTCGGGGTGCGGACGACGCACGGCGCCGTCGCGACGACGGGCCTGGTGCCCCTCGCGCCGACGTTCGACACGGTGGGGTGGCTCACCCGCGACGCGGACCTGCTCGCGGAGGTCGGCGACGTGCTGCTGCCGCCCGGGACCACCGACGCCCGGTCCGGGCGGCTCGTCGTGAGCGACGCCCTGCTCGCCGCCGCCCAGGACGACGTGGCCACCCGGGTCGCGGCGTTCGCGGACGCGGCCGGCGCGACACCGACCGACCGGTGGGACGACGTCGACCTCGGCGCGTGGGCCGAGGTGTTCCGGGTGCTCCAGGCGTGGGAGGCCTGGAGCTCCCACGGCGACTGGGTGCGCGCACACCCCGGCGCGCTCGGCGCGGACGTCGCGGGCCGGTTCGCCGTCGCGTCCACCGTGACGGACGCCGCCGGCCGGGCCGCGGGTGCGGCCCGCGAGTCGATCCGCACCCGGATCGTCGACCTCGTCGGCGACGACGTCCTGGTCCTGCCCGCGACACCGTCCGTCGCACCGCGCCCCGACCCCGCCGAGCTCGACGCCGTGCGGGCGGCCACGCTGCGGCTGACGTGCGTCGCCGGCCTCGGCGGTCTGCCGGCCGTGGTGCTGCCGGCGCACCGGGGGACGGGACCGGGTGACCTCCCGCCGGTCGGACGGCAGGCGCCGCAGCCGGTCGGCGTGTGCCTCGTCGCGGCACCCGGACGGGACCGCGACCTGCTGGCGCTCGCCCGCGACCTCGCCACGTCCGGCTGACCCCCACAGGCACCGGCACCTCCACCGGCACCGGCACCTCCACCGGCACCGCCGTCGGCACGGGCACCGTCCGCAGGTATTCACGCTGCTGAAACAACCGTTTCCCTCGGGGACACATCCGGCGCCTACGGTCGGCGCGGGCGAGAGGACACGGGATGCTGCTGCAGGAGTTCAACGCGTTGCCCGCTGCGGACGCGCAGGCCGTCGTGGGCGCCTGCGCCGACGTGCCGTGGTGGGCGGCGTCCGTCGTCGCGGCGCGTCCCTACCGCTCGGTCGACGCCCTCCGGACCCACGCCGCCGAGCAGGCGCTGGCCTGGGGGCACGTCGACGTCGACCGGGCGCTGGCCGACCACCCCCGCATCGGCGAGCGGCACCGCGGCGACGGCCCGACCGCCGCCATGTCGACGCGCGAGCAGTCCGGTGTGGACACCGCCGACGCGGACGTCGCCGCGCGGCTCGCCGCCGGCAACACGCGGTACGAGCGGCGCTTCGGGCGCGTCTACCTGGTGCGCGCCGCGGGACGCAGCAGCGCCGAGGTCCTCGCGCTGCTCGAGCAGCGGCTCACGCACGACGACCTCACCGAGGCCGAGGTCACCGCGCAGCAGCTCCGCGAGATCGCCCTCCTGCGCCTGACGTCGCTCGTGACCGACGCCCCGGCAGGCCCGACCCCGCACGCCCCGCCGCACACCCGGTCGCCGCGCGCCACGTCCGACGCCCCCGCGCCCACGGTCCCCGCGGCACCCGCGACCGTCCCGGCGGGGGACCCGGTCGCATGACGACCTGCTCCACGCACGTCCTCGACGCCGTCGCCGGCCGCCCGGCCGTCGGCCTCGACGTGACCCTGCTGGCCGGTGACGGCACACCCCTCGAGAGGGGCCGGACCGACGCCGACGGTCGGCTGCGCTGGGCCACGGTCCTGGGCGGCGGCCGGTACGGCCTGCGGTTCGACACGGCGGCGTGGTTCGCGGCCGCCGGCGTCCCGACGGTCCACGCCGCCGTCCACCTGGAGGTGCTGGTCGACGCCGACCAGCCGCACTACCACCTGGCTCTGCTGCTGAGCCCGTTCGCCTACACCACGTACCGAGGGAGCTGACGATGGCCGTGGGAGACGTGGTCCTGGGGACCAACCAGTACGGGAAGGCCGAGGTGCGGCTCGTGCGCGTCACGCGCGACACCGCGGTGCACGAGATCGAGGACCTCACGGTCACCACGCAGCTGCGCGGTGACTTCACCGCCTGCCACACCACCGGCGACAACGCGCACGTCGTGGCCACCGACACGCAGAAGAACACCGTGTACGCGTTCGCGCAGGAGCACGGCGTCGGCTCCCCCGAGCGGTTCCTGCTGCGGCTCGGCCGGCACTTCGTCGAGGACTTCGCGCAGGTCACCGGCGGACGGTTCGCCGCCGACGTGCACGCCTGGGACCGCATCGCGGTGGACGGTGAGCCGCACGACCACGCATTCGTCCGCACGGGCCGCGAGACCCGGCGCACCGTCGTGCAGCTGGGCCGCGACGGGGCGCACGTCGTCTCCGGGTTCACCGGGGCCACGGTGCTGAAGACGACGGGCTCGGAGTTCTGGGGCTTCCCCCGCGACCGGTACACCACGCTCGGGGAGACGAAGGACCGCGTGCTGGCGACGTCGGTGACCGCCTGGTGGCGGTGGGCGAACGCGGACGTGGACTTCGAGACCCGCTACCCGATCGTGCGCGACCTGCTGCTCTCGACCTTCGCGCAGGTGCACTCCCTGGCGCTGCAGCACACCATCTTCGCGATGGGCCGCGCCGTCCTCGAGGCGTGCGACGACGTGGCCGAGGTGCGGCTGTCGTGCCCCAACAAGCACCACTTCCCGGTGGACCTCGAGCCGTTCGGGCTCGAGAACCACAACGAGGTGTTCTACGCCGCCGACCGCCCGTACGGCCTGATCGAGGCTGCCGTGCACCGCGAGGGCGACGCCCCGGCACCGCACGTGTGGGCGTGCGTCCCCGGGTTCGTCTGAGGGCCGCGCCGTGACGACGACCGCACCCGACGACGCCGCGCGTCCCGCGGCACCGGCACCCGGCACCGGCTCCGCGCCCGTCCGCCTCGTCGCACCCGCCCCCGGCGACCTCGTCGCGGCCGTCCGCGGCCGCCAGGTCCTGGTCGACGGCGCCCTGCGCGCCGCGACGCTGCGCGTCGCGGACGGCCGCATCACCGCGGTCGACGCCTACGACGTCCCGGTCGACGGGCCCGTGCTCACGGCCCCGGACCACGCCTACGTGCTGCCGGGCGTCGTGGACACGCACGTCCACGTGAACGAGCCGGGCCGCACGGCGTGGGAGGGGTTCGCCACGGCGACGCGCGCCGCGGCGCTGGGCGGCGTCACAACCCTCGTGGACATGCCGCTCAACAGCATCCCGCCCACCACCACGACGTCCGGCCTGGCCGCCAAGCGGCGCGCGGCGACGGGTCAGCTCTCGGTCGACGTGGCCCTGTGGGGCGGAGCGGTCCCCGGCAACCTGGACGACCTGCACCCGTTGTGGGACGCGGGCGTCATGGGCTTCAAGTGCTTCCTGTCGCCGTCGGGCGTCGACGAGTTCCCACCCCTGGGACCGGCCGCGTTCGACGCCGCGCTGCGGACCGTCGCGGCGTTCGACGGCCTCGTCATCGTCCACGCCGAGGACCCGGCGGTGCTGGCGGACGCCCCCGTGCGCCCCGGCCGCGTCTACCGGGACTTCCTCGCGTCGCGGCCGCACGAGGCGGAGACAGCCGCGATCGCACGGGTCGTCGCGGGTGCCCGGGCGACCGGCTGCCGCGTGCACGTGCTGCACCTGTCGAGCGCCCGCGCGCTGGACCTGCTCGCCGACGCCCGCGCGGAGGGCCTGCCCGTGACGGTGGAGACGTGCCCGCACTACCTGACGTTCGACGCCGAGGCGATCCCCGACGCGTCGCCGGCGCACAAGTGCTGCCCGCCGATCCGTGACGCGGGCAACCGGGAGGCGCTGTGGGACGGGCTGCTCGACGGCATCATCGACGTGGTCGTCACGGACCACTCCCCCGCGACCGCGCAGGAGAAGCTGCGCGGTGACGGGGACCTGCAGCAGGCCTGGGGTGGGGTCGCCGGGCTGCAGGTCGGCTTCCAGGCGGTCGCCCACGGCGCCGCGGCCCGCGGCATCGACGTCGCCCGGGTCAGCCGCTGGATGGCCACGGGGACCGCGGACCTCGTCGGGCTGCCCCACAAGGGCCGCCTCGCACCGGGTGCCGATGCGGACGTCCTCGTGCTCGACCCGCGGGTCCCGCTGCACGTGGACGCGCGCGCGCTGGCCCACCGCAACCCCATCAGCGCGTACGACGGGGTCGAGCTCTCCGCGTCGGTCACGGGCACGGTCCTGCGGGGGCGCGTCGTGGTGCGCGACGGGGCCGTGACCGCGGGCACCGGCCGCCTGCTGGGGCGGCCGTGACCCGGGGCGCACCTCGGCGAAACCTCGGTGAAACGGCCGTTTCGTAGCGTGCGGACCATGACGCTCAACCCGCCGCACCGGCTGCTCATGGGGCCCGGCCCGATCAACGCCGACCCGCGGGTGCTGCGTGCGATGTCCGCGCCGCTGGTGGGGCAGTTCGACCCGGTCATGACCGGGTACATGAACGCGACGCAGGAGCTGTACCGGGGGGTGTTCCGCACCGGCAACGAGGCGACGCTGCTGGTCGACGGCACGGCCCGCGCGGCGATCGAGGCGGCGGTGGTGTCCCTCGTGGAGCCCGGGGACCGCGTGGTCGTCCCGGTGTTCGGCCGGTTCGGGCACCTGCTGGTGGAGATCGCGCGCCGCGCCGGCGCCACCGTCGAGACGGTCGAGGCCCCGTGGGGGGAGGTCGTCGACCCGCAGCGCGTGGCCGACGCGGTCCGGAGGCACCGGCCGCGGCTCGTCGCGGTCGTCCACGGCGACACGTCCACGACGATGCGCCAGCCGCTGGCCGAGATCGGTGCGGTCTGCGCGGAGCACGACGCGCTGCTGTACGTGGACGCCACCGCCTCCCTGGGCGGCAACGAGCTGCACACCGACGCCTGGGGGCTCGACGTGGTGACCGCCGGCCTGCAGAAGTGCCTCGGCGGCCCGTCGGGCAGCGCGCCCACCACGCTGTCGGACCGCGCCCGCGACGCCGTGCGCGCCCGGCGGCACGTCGAGGAGGGGCTGCGGACCGACGAGGACGAGCCCCGTGGTGCGGTCATCCGCTCCAACTACCTCGACCTCGCGCAGATCCTCGACTACTGGGGTCCTCGCCGCCTGAACCACCACACCGAGGCGACGTCGATGCTGTACGCCGCGCACGAGTGCGCGCGCGTGCTGCTGGAGGAGGGCCTGGACGACGCCGTCGAGCGGCACCGGGTGGCGGGCGCCGCGATGCTGGCGGGGGTGCGGGGCCTGGGGCTGGAGGTCTTCGGCGACACGGCGCACCGGATGCACAACGTGGTGGCCGTGGAGGTGCCGGACGGCGTCGTCGCGGACGCGGTGCGCGCGGCGATGCTCGACGACTTCGCGATCGAGATCGGCACGTCGTTCGGCCCCCTGCACGGTCGGGTCTGGCGCATCGGGACGATGGGCGTCAACGCGCGCAAGGACGCGGTGCTCACGACCCTCGCGGCGCTGGAGCACGTGCTGCGGGGTCTGGGCGTGGCCGTCGCCGCAGGTGGCGGCGTCGACGCGGCGCAGGCGGTGTACGCCGCGTGACGACGGCCGAGGTCGTGCTCGCGCGTTGCGACGCGCTGGCCGCGTGCACCGACCGCCCGGGACGCCTGGACCGTCAGCACCTCACGCCGGCGCTGGCCGCGGCCCACCGGCTGACCACCGGGTGGATGACCGGGGCCGGGCTGCGCACGTGGCGCGACCAGGCGGGCAACCTGTGCGGGCGCGTCGAGGGCCGCGAGCCGGGGCTGCCGGCGCTGCTGCTGGGCTCGCACCTCGACACCGTCCCCGACGCCGGCCGGTACGACGGCATGCTGGGCGTGCTCATGGCCGTCGCGGTGGTCGAGCGGCTGCGGGACGAGGTCGCGACGTGGCCGTGCGCGCTGGAGGTCGTCGGGTTCACCGACGAGGAGGGCGCCCGCTTCGGCACCGCGCTCATGGGCTCGCGCGCGCTGGCGGGCACCTGGGACGACACCTGGTGGGCCCTGCGGGACGCGGACGGGACGACGCTGGAGCAGGCCGCCCGCGACTTCGGGCTGGACCCCGCGCTCGTGGGTACCGCGGCACGCCGACCGGCAGACCTGGTCGCGTACCTCGAGGCGCACATCGAGCAGGGGCCGCTGCTGGAGGAGGCCGACCGGTCGCTGGGCGTCGTCACGACCATCGCGGGCGCGCAGCGCTTCCGGGTCGAGGTCGTCGGGGAGGCCCGGCACGCGGGCGGCACGCCGTACCCCCGGCGGCGGGACGCGCTCGTCGGGGCCGCGGAGGCCGTGGTGCTGGTCGAGCGCACCGTGCGGGACTCCGGAGCCATCGCGACGGTCGGGCAGATCGAGGTCGAGCCGGGCGCCGTCAACGTCATCCCGGGCCGTGCCGTCTTCACCGTGGACCTGCGCGCGGCGACGGACGCCGAGCGGGACGCCATGCGCCGCACGCTGCTGACCGGCATCACCGCGGTCTGCGCGGCCCGCGGGCTGACCGTGCACGTCACCGACTTCTACGAGGCGCCCGCGACGCCGTGCGCGGCGCGGCTGCGGGACGCGCTGCGTGAGGGTGTCGCCGCCACCGGCGACACCGACCCGCTGGACGTGTGGAGCCGCGCGGGCCACGACGGCATGGCCGTGTCGGCGGTGACGGACGTCGGCATGCTGTTCGTCCGCTGCCGCGACGGCATCAGCCACCACCCGGACGAGGAGGTCCGCGCGGTCGACGTCGCCGCGGGCCTGGACGCGCTCACCACCGCCGTGCGCGCGGTCGCGACGCGCACCGGGACGCCCGCCGGGGTCCGGGCATGACGACCACCGCACCGAGCCCCACGCCCGCGGCCCTCACCCCCGACCACGCCTCCCCCGCCGGGCCGGACGTCGACGGCCTGCGTCTCGACGAGCGCGTGGCCGCCCGCTACGCGGACCTGCCGCCGCAGGAGCGCCGCGGCGCCGACGTGCTGCTCGAGCACTTCGGTGACCTCGCGACGTACTCCGCCGCGGAGCTCGCGGCCCTGGCCGGGGTGTCCAAGGCGACGATGAGCCGCCTGTTCCGCAGCCTGGGGTTCGACGACTTCACGCAGGTGCGCGAGCACCTGCGTCGCCTGCGGGGCCACGGCCTGCCCGTGACGCTGGCCGCCGCACCGGACCTCGACGCGCACGCCGACGCGGACGGGGTGGCCGTGCGGGCGGCCGTCGCGGCGCTCGCCGTGCACCTCGACGCCGTGGCCGACCTGCTCGCCCACGCCCCGCGCGTCGTCGTGGTGGGGCTGCGCAACAGCTACCCGGTGGCGCTGCACCTGCGCCAGCAGCTCATGCAGGTGCGGCCGCACGTGACGCTGCTGCCGCAGCCGGGCCAGTCGTGGTCCGAGGACGTCGTCGACCTGTCGCCGCAGGACGCGGTGGTGCTGGTGGCGTTCCGCCGCCGGCCGCCGGGGGTGCGGGCGCTCGCCGAGCGGCTGCGCGCGGCCGGCACGCCGGTCGTGCTGCTGGCCGACCCCACGGCGCGGGCCCTGGCCGCGCACGCCACGTGGTGGGTGGAGTGCCCGGTGCAGGCGCGCGGTGCGTTCGACTCGTACGCGGCGGCGTCCTCGGTGGTCGCGGCGCTGGCCGACGCCGTCCTGGCCCGGCGGGGCCGCACGGGTGAGCAGCGCGTCACCGCCATCGACTCGGCGTACCGCACGCTGGGTGAGGTCGAGGCCCGCTGATGGACCTCGACGTCGCCTCCCTGCGCCGGGCCCGCACGCGCGCCGACCTGCGCCTCGCCCCGGGCGAGCAGCTGCTGGCCGGTGGGACGTGGCTGTTCTCCGAGCCGCAGCCCGGGGTGACGGGTCTCGTGGACCTCACCGCGCTCGGCTGGGTGCCCGTGGAACGCGCCGGCGACGGGCTGCGGGTCGCGGCCACCTGCACGGTCGAGCAGCTGGCCGCGTACGTCCCGGACCCGGCGTGGACCGGGTGGCCGCTCGTCGCGGGGTGCGTGGACGCGCTGCTCATGTCCTTCAAGGTGCAGGCGCAGGCGACCGTGGGTGGGAACGTCGCGCTCGCGCTCCCGGCCGGCGCCATGACGGCGCTCCTGGCGGCGCTCGACGCGGTCGCGGTGGTCTGGGCCGCGGACGGCACGGACCGCCGGGAGCCGGTCGCCGACCTCGTCGTGGGCCCCGGTCGCACGACGCTGGCGCCGGGTGAGGTCGTCCGCGCCTTCGACGTGCCCGGCCACGCGCTGCGCGCCCGGACCGCGGTGCGGCAGATCTCGCTCACGGCCGTCGGTCGCTCGGCGTCCCTGGTGGCCGCGCGGCGCGACGAGGACGGGACGCTGACGCTGACGGTGACGGCGGCGACACCCCGACCGGTGCAGCGCCGGTTCACGGGCCCGCCGACGTCGTCGCAGGTCACCGACGCACTGGCCGGCCTGGAGTGGTTCGACGACCTGCACGGCGCGCCCGACTGGCGCCGCGCCGTCACCACGCTGCTCGTCGACGAGGTGCTGGCGGAGGTGACCGCATGAGGGTCGACGGTCAGGACGTCACCGCCGAGCCCGCCCCCGGCCAGTGCCTGCGCACCTTCCTGCGGCAGGCGGGGCACGTCGCGGTGAAGAAGGGCTGCGACTCCGGGGACTGCGGCGCGTGCACCGTGCTGGTCGACGGGCAGCCGCGGCACTCGTGCCTGGTCCCGGCGGTGCGCGCGGTGGACTCCGAGGTGACGACCGCCGCCGGGCTCGGGACACCCGACGCGTTGAGCCCCGTGCAGGAGGCGTTCGTCGACGCGCAGGGCTTCCAGTGCGGGTTCTGCACCGCCGGCATGGTGGTCACGGCCACCGCGCTGGCCGACGAGGACGGGCACGTGCACCTCGACGAGGACGGGCTGGTCCGCCGGCTCAAGGGCAACCTGTGCCGGTGCACGGGGTACCGCGCGGTGCGCGACGCCCTGGCCGGGAAGTCGAACGTCGTGCGCGAGGGGGGTGTCGGGGACCCCGTGGCGGCTCCCGCGGGCCGGCGGATCGTGTGCGGGCGCGAGCCGTTCACGCTGGACGAGACGCCGACCGGTCTGCTGCACCTGGCGGTGCTCGGCGCGCCGCACGTGCACGCCCGGGTCCTGTCGATCGACACGACCCGCGCGCAGGCGCTGCCCGGTGTGCACCTGGTGCTGACGCACCGCGACTCCCCCGACGTGCTGTTCTCGACGGGCCGGCACCAGCACCGCACGGACGACCCGGACGACACCCGCGTCCTGGACGACGTCGTGCGGTTCCACGGGCAGCGGGTGGCCGCGGTCGTCGCGGACTCCGTCGCCGTCGCCCGGGCTGCGTGCGCGCTGATCGACGTGACGTACGAGCCCCTGCCCGCCGTGCTCGACCCCGAGGAGGCGCGCCGGCCAGGTGCGCCGCTCGTCCACGGCGACAAGGACGCGGTCACCTCCCGCATCGCCGACCCGTCCCGCAACGTCGTCGCCGCGAGCCACGGTGAGGTCGGCGACCTGGCCGCGGCCCTGGCGGCGTCCGCGCACGTGGTGCGGGGCACGTGGCGCACGTCGCGGGTGTCCCACGCGGCGCTCGAGACGCACGCGGCCGTCGGGTGGCTCGACGACGACGGCCGGCTCGTGGTCCGCACCAGCACGCAGGTGCCGTTCCTGGTGCGCGAGGAGCTGTGCCACCTGTTCGGGCTGGACCGCGAGCGCGTGCGGGTCGTCGCGGCGCGGGTCGGCGGCGGGTTCGGCGGCAAGCAGGAGCTGCTCACCGAGGACCTGGTGACCCTGGCCGTGCTGCGCACCGGGCGACCCGTGCAGTACGAGATGACCCGTGAGGACGAGCTCACGCTGGCGCCCTGCCGGCACCCGGTGCGCGTCGAGGTCACGCTGGGCGCCGACACCGACGGGCGGCTGACCGCGATGCACCTGGACGTGCTGTCGGACACCGGCGCGTACGGCAACCACGGGCCGGGTGTGCTGTTCCACGGCATCCACGAGTCCGTCGCGCAGTACCGGTGCCCGGTCAAGCGCGTCGACGCCGAGGCGGTCTACACGCACCAGCTGCCGTCGGGGGCGTTCCGCGGGTACGGGCTGGGGCAGGTGCTGTTCGCGCTCGAGTCGGCGGTGGACGAGCTGGCGCGCGAGGTCGGGCTCGACCCGTTCGAGATGCGGCGGCGCAACGTCGTGCGGCCGGGTGACCCCTTCCTCGTCAACCACGCCGACACGACGACCGACCTGGGCTACGGCGTGCGAGAGCCGGGCGACGACACCCCGTCGTACGGGCTCGTCGAGTGCCTCGACCTCGTGCAGGACGCGCTCGGCACGACACGGGCCGGTGACGCCGTCGCGGTCCCGGCCGGTGACCGGTGGCGGGTGGGCGAGGGGGTGGCGGTCGCCATGATCGCGACCATCCCGCCGCGCGGGCACCACTCGACCGCGACCGTCTCCGTCGACGCGTGCGGGCGCTACGAGGTGGCGGTCGGCACCGCCGAGTTCGGCAACGGCACGTCCACCGTGCACGTGCAGCTGGTCGCCACGACGCTGGGCACCACGCCGGACCGCGTGCGGCTACGGCAGTCGGACACCGACCGCGCCGGGTTCGACACCGGGGCGTACGGGTCGACAGGGTCCGTGGTGGCGGGGCGCGCGGTCGCGCAGGCGGCGGCGCTGCTGCGCGAGGACCTGGTCGCGGCGGCGCGGGCGGTGGCCGACGGCGCGTCGGGAGCGTGGAGCGACGTGGCGGCGAGCGGCGCGGCGCCGGGCGACGCGGCGGGTGCGGGGGTCTGGGCCGGCGCCCCCGCCGACGACGTCACGGTCGTCGTCGGCGCGGACGGCGTGCGCGTCGGCGACCGCCTGGTGACGTTCACCGAGCTGGGCCCGCGGTCCGCGGAGGGCTCGCACCACGGCAGCCCGCGGTCCGTCGCCTTCAACGTGCACGGGTTCCGCGTGGCCGTCGACACCGCGACCGGCACGGTGCGGATCCTGCAGTCCGTGCAGGCCGCCGACGCGGGCGTCGTCCTCAACCCCGAGCAGCTGCGCGGGCAGATCGAGGGCGGGGTCGCCCAGGGCATCGGCTCGGCGCTGCAGGAGGAGACGGTCCTGGTCGACGGGGTCGTGACGTCCCGGACGTTCCGCGGCTACCGCGTCCCGCAGCTGGCCGACGTCCCGGCGACCCGCGTCCTGCTCGCCCGCACCCGCGACGGCCTGGGCCCGCACGGCGCGAAGTCCATGAGCGAGGCCCCGTACAACCCGGTCGCCCCCGCGCTGGCCAACGCGGTGCGCGACGCGCTGGGCGTGCGCCCGCACGAGATCCCGATGACGAAGGACCGGGTGTGGCGGCTGGCGCGGGGGGCGGCAGCGTCCTGAGGCACTGGTGTCACGACGGTGACCGTCGGCCCGTCGGTACGCGTCACGG
This sequence comes from Cellulomonas sp. KH9, assembly GCF_900114185.1. Classification (GTDB taxonomy): domain Bacteria; phylum Actinomycetota; class Actinomycetes; order Actinomycetales; family Cellulomonadaceae; genus Cellulomonas. The sequence goes on along the minus strand of NZ_FOSE01000001.1, from coordinate 961,126 downwards.
CCGGTCGTCACCAGAACCATGTCCGTCAGGGCGTCACCGAGCAGCTCCTTGAGCCAGAGCAGGTGGCGGACGTCCCGGGCGGTGGGCGCGGCCGTCGTCGTGACCTCGACGGCGACCAGCCGCCGCCTGCGTCCTTCGACGTGGAGGTCGACCTCGTGCTCGCCGCCTCGGGTGCGCAGGTGCGAGACGCGGCCGTCCGCCGCCTGCGCGAACACCCGGAGCGTGAGTGCCACGAGAGACTCGACGAGCCCGCCGAGCAGCGTCCCGTCGCGTTGCACCTCGACCCGGCCGTCGTCCCCGCGGACCAGCGCGTCCGGTGCTCGACGCGATGCACCACGCGTTCATCCCCGCCCACGGTCTGCGCCCGACGGGCACGCACCACGAGATCTACCTGAGCGACGCCCGTCGCACGGCGCCCGAGCGACTGCGCACGATCCTGCGTCAGCCGGTCGAGTCGTCGTGACGGATCGCTCGATGCCGCCGGCGACCGTCCCTCTCGTCCGCGACGCCCGGCCGGCGGACGTCGCGGCGGGTCAGCGGCCGTGGAGCGGGCCGGTCGTCGTCGACAGGGGCCGGGCCGTCGCTCCGTGCCGCGTCGTCACGAGCTCCGCCAGGATCGACAGCGCCGTCTCGGCCGGCGTCGAGCCGCCCAGGTCCAGGCCGATCGGTGAGCGCAGCCGCGTGAGCGCCGCACCGCTCACCCCCGCCGCCCGCAGCGCCTCGACGCGCCGGTCGTGCGTCGTGCGCGAGCCCATCGCCCCGACGTACCGTGCCGGCGAGGCCAATGCCGTCACCAGCGTCGGGACGTCGACGCGCTGGTCGTGGGTCAGGACGACGACCGCGTGCGCGGCCGTCAGCGGGTGCGCCGCGAGCCAGCGGTCGGGCCAGTCGCGGACGACGGCGTACGCGTCGGGAAACCGTTCCTTGGTCGCGAACAGCGGGCGCTGGTCGAGCACGGTCACGGCGTACCCGCACGCCGCGGCGAGGTGCGTGAGCGCGACCGCGTGCTCGCCCGCGCCGACGACGAGGAGCGGGTGGGCGGCGGGCGTCCGCAACGTGACCAGCGGCTCGGCGGTGGCGGCACGGCCGTCGTCGGCGGGCTCGGGGCACGCCGCCTCGGTGGCCCACGCGCCGCCGTCGGCGTCGAGCACGACGCACGCGTCCAGGCCCTCGGCGGCGCGGCGCACCTGGTGCAGCGCACCGGCCGGCAGCGCGGACACCTCGTGGACCAGCACGGTGATCGTGCCGCCGCACATCAGGCCCGGCTCACCCAGGTCGTCGTCGATCCCGTAGGACGTCACGTGGGCCTGCCCGCCGTCCAGCACCGAGCGGCACCGCTCGACGAGGTCCGCCTCGACGCAGCCGCCCGACACGCTCCCCGCCACCGTGCCGTCCGAGCCGACGACGAACGACGCGCCCACGCCACGCGGCGCGCTGCCCTCGACGCGCACGAGCGTCGCCGCCGCGACGCGCTGGCCGGCGTCGAGGCGACGGCAGATCTCCGCGGCCTGGTCGAGCATGCCTGCGACGCTACGAAATGATTGTTTCGAGAACCGGCGCGCGGGGGTAACGGTGCCGAAACAGCCGGGTCGGACGATCGACGGCAGGACAACGAGAGGACCTGCCATGTCGATCGTCGTGGACCCCGTCGCCGGCACCGCGCACCACGCCGCCTCCCCGCCCGACGTCGACGCGCGGACCGACGTCGACGCCCGCTGGCTGGCACGCGCCGTGGATCTCGCCACCGCCAACGTCGCCGAGGGCGGCGGACCGTTCGGCGCGGTGGTCGTCGCGAGCGGCGTCGAGGTCGCCGTCGGGCAGAACCGCGTGACGCGGGACCTGGACCCCACGGCGCACGCCGAGGTGCAGGCCATCCGGGCCGCGTGCCGCGCCGCGGGGACGTTCGCGCTGGACGGCATGACGCTCTACACGTCGTGCGAGCCGTGCCCCCTGTGCCTGGCCGCGTGCCTGTGGGCGCGGCTCGACCGGGTCGTGTTCAGCGCCGACCGCGAGGACGCCGCCCGCGGGGGGTTCGACGACTCCGCCTTCTACGAGCTGTTCGCCCGGGACCGGGCGACCTGGGACCGCACCCGCGTCGTCGGGCGGCGCCTGCCCGGGTCCACCGACCCGTTCGACGCGTGGCTGGCCCACACGGCACGCACCTCGTACTGAGCGCGGCACCCCGGCGACGACGGCCCGAGACCGAACCGTGACCCCGGCCGGGTGCACGTTTACACCCGGGACACAGCGCCGCACCCGGGCCGACACGACCCGTCCGTAGCGTCACGCCCCGCAACGTCCGTTTCACAGCATCTGCGTCCTACCGCCCGTCCCCCGCCGTGCCGGCGAGCAGCGATCGCACGGTGCCACTGCGCGAACCCCCTCGCGCCCGTTCCCGATGGAGTGCCGATGACCCTCCCCCCGCACCCCCGCACCCGTGGTGCCCGCCGTGCCCGCGTGGCCGCCGCGGGCGCCGCCCTGGCACTCGTGCTGGCCGCCTGCTCCTCGGGCGCCGACGCCGAGGCGGGCGACGACGGTGAGAGCACCGACCTCGGCGCGATCACGGTCCAGCTCTCCTGGATCAAGAACGCCGAGTTCGCCGGTGAGTTCTTCGCGGACAGCAAGGGCTACTTCACCGACGCCGGGTTCTCCTCGGTCACGCTCAACGCGGGCCCGGGCGCGACCGAGTCGATCGTGCTCTCCGGCGGGGCCGACTTCGGCCTGTCCAACGCCGTGTCGGTGGGCCAGGTCGTGGCGGAGGAGGACGCGCCGCTGAAGATCGTCGGTACCACGTTCCAGAAGAACCCGTTCACGATCCTGTCGCTGGCCGACGGCGGGAACATCGCCACCCCCGAGGACCTCAAGGGCAAGCGCATCGGGGTGCAGGCCGGGCCCAACGAGGCGCTGTTCGACGCGCTGCTCGCGATCAACGAGATCGACCCGTCCGAGGTCACCAAGGTCCCGGTCGAGTACGACCCGTCCCCGCTGGTCAACGGCGAGGTCGACGGCTTCCTCGCGTACGTCACCAACGAGTCCATCACGGTGGAGGCCGAGGGCAACGCGGTGACGAACCTGCTCTTCGCGGACAACGGCCTGCCGTTCGTCGCGGAGTCCGTCGTGACGACGGACGAGATGATCGCGAACGAGCCGGAGAAGGTGAAGGCCTTCCTCGCCGCCGAGATCCGCGGCTGGAAGGACGCCGTCGCCGACCCGGAGGAGGGCGCGCGGCTGGCCGTCGAGGAGTACGGCGCCGACCTGGAGCTCGACCTGGCCAAGGAGGTCGCGCAGGCGACGATCCAGATCGACCTCATCGTCACCGACGAGACGACGACGAACGGCCTGTTCACGATCTCCGACGCGCTGATCGCGCAGAACCTGACGACGCTCGCGGCGGCCGGCATCGAGCTGGAGGCCGAGGACCTGTTCGACCTGTCCCTGCTGACGGAGCTGCTCGAGGAGCAGCCCGACCTCGCGAAGTGAGACGTCCGTGACGGATGTGCAGCACGACGCCGGTGCCCGGCGGACCCCCGCGGGTCCGCTGGGCACCGGCGTGCGCCTCGACGGCCTGGGCAAGACGTTCACGTCCGGCCGTCGCCACGTCACCGCGCTGCAGGACACGACCCTGTTCACCGACAAGGGCAGCTTCCTGTCGCTGCTCGGGCCGTCGGGGTGCGGCAAGTCGACGATCCTGCGGATCCTGGCCGGGCTGGAGGAGCCCACGACGGGCTCGGCGCTCGTCGAGGGACGCACCCCCGTGGAGCTGCGCGCGGAGCACGCGCTCGGCATCGCGTTCCAGGACTCGGCGCTGCTGCCGTGGCGCAGCGTGGTGGCCAACATCCGGCTGCCGTTCGAGGTCGCCCGGACCCCGGTGGACGACGCGCTCGTCGCCGACCTCGTGCGGCTCGTCGGCCTCGAGGGGTTCGAGAAGGCCAAGCCCGCGCAGCTCTCCGGCGGCATGCGGCAGCGCGTGTCCATCGCCCGGGCGCTGGTGGTGCAGCCGTCGGTGCTGCTGCTCGACGAGCCGTTCGGCGCGCTGGACGACATGACCCGCCAGCGCCTCAACCTCGAGCTGCTGCGCATCTGGACCGCGAAGCCCGCGACGACGCTGATGGTCACCCACGGCATCGGCGAGGCGATCTTCCTGTCCGACCAGGTCGCGGTGATGAGCCCGCGACCCGGCCGGGTCAAGGAGGTCCTGCAGGTCGACCTGCCGCGACCGCGCACGCCGGAGATGATGCGGACGCCGGAGTTCCACGCGCTGCACGACCACGCGTCCGAGCTCCTGTTCGGCGGTGCCGCGGCGCCGGAGGGCGGGGCGTGAGCGCCGCCGCGGACGTCGCGCCCGGCGACGCGGCGGGCGGCACGGCGACCAGCACCGCACCCGGCGGCACGGCACCCGCCGCCGCCCCCGCGACGACCAGCGGTGCGCGGCGGCTCGCGGGTCTCGGCCGTCGGGCCGCCCCCGGCGCGGCCGGCGTCCTCGGCATCGTCGCGGTCTGGTGGCTCGGCGCCGTCACCGTGCTCGCCGACAGCACCCTGCCCACGCCCCTGGGCGTGCTGCAGGGCTTCGCGGCGGACGGCGTGGGCTTCTACGTGACGCACCTGTCGGTCACGCTCCAGGAGGCGGTGCGGGGCTTCGCGGTCGGCAACGGCCTGGCCCTGCTCCTCGCCTCGCTGGTGCTCCTCGTCCCCGCGCTCGAGCGGCTGATCATGCAGGTCGCGGTCATCAGCTACTGCCTGCCGCTCGTCGCGATCACCCCGATCCTCTACATCGTCATCGGCCCGCCGCCGTCCGGTGAGCCGTCCGGCACCGCCGTCGTGCTCGCCGCGCTGTCGGTCTTCTTCACCACCGTCGTGGGCGCCGTGCTCGGCTTCCGGTCCGCGGACCCCGCGAGCCTCGACGTCGTCACCGTCTTCGGCGGTGGGCGCTGGCAGCAGCTGGTCCGCGTCCGGCTGGTCGCGGCGCTGCCGGGCATCATCGGCGCCCTGCAGGTCGCCGCGCCCGCCGCGCTGCTCGGCGCGATCCTCGGCGAGTACATCGGCGGTGTCGACCGGGGCGTCGGCCCGGCACTCGTCAACGCCGGGCAGTCCCTGAACGCCGAGCGGGCGTGGGGCATCGCGCTCGTGTGCGGCCTGGTCGCCGGCGCGGGGTACGGGCTGTTCGCGCTGCTGGCGCGCCTCGTCACCCCGTGGGCCGGCGGACGCGAGGGGGGTGCGTCGTGACGGCGCCCGCCACCGCACCGGTCGTGCCCGAGCAGCCCCGCCGGGCTCGCGCGCACCCGGCCTGGGGCCGCGTGGGCCGCGTGCTGCTCGACGCGACCGCCACCACGGTCGTCGTCCTGGTCGCGTGGGTCGCGCTGCTCGCCGTGCTCGACGTGTCCCCGTACGTCGGCAAGGGTCCCGCGCAGGTGTGGGAGTACCTGGTGAGCGACCCCGACGCCGTCGAGCACCGCACCGAGGTGCTGGCGCTCCTGGGTCGCACGCTGACCGACGCGTCCATCGGCTTCGTCACCGGCATGACCGCTGCGCTCGTGCTGGCCGCGGCCATGGTGCTCTCGCGCACCGCCGAGGGCGCGATCATGCCCGTCGCGATGCTCTTCCGGTCCGTGCCCCTCATCGCGCTGGCACCGGTGATCGTCCTGCTCGTGGGGCGGGGCGTCGCCTCGGTCGCGGTGATGAGCGGCATCGTCGTGCTGTTCCCGGCGCTCGTGACGATCGTGCTGGGGCTGCGCTCCGCGTCGCCGCAGATGCGTGACGTCGTCACGGTCCTGGGCGGCGGGCCGCGCACGGTGCTGCGGCTCGTGCAGCTGCCCGCGGCCCTGCCGGCGGTGTTCGCGGCCGTGCGGATCTCGGTGCCCGGGGCCATCACCGGTGCCCTGATCGCCGAGTGGCTGGCCACGGGCGGGGGCATCGGGTACGGCGTCGTGTCAGCCGTCGGGCGGGCGCAGAACACGAAGGTGTGGGCGCTGGTGGTCGTGGTGACCGTGGCGTCGCTCGTGCTGTACACGCTCGCGCAGCTGCTGGAGCAGTGGGTCCTGGCGCGGTTCGGACCGGCGGCGGGGCGTGCCTGAGCACCTGCTCGGGCTCGTCCTGGCCGCCGGGGCCGGGACCCGCATGGGCCGACCCAAGGCGCTGTGCGTCACCGACGGCGTGCCGTGGCTGCACCGGGCCGCGGACGCGCTGCGCGGCGGCGGGTGCGCGGGCGTGCGCGTCGTGCTCGGTGCGGCCGCGGACGACGCCCGCGCGCTGGTGCCGGTCGGCGCCGACGTCGTCGTCGCCGGCGACTGGGCGTGCGGCATGGGCGCGTCGCTCGCCGCGGGGCTGTCCGGCCTGGACGCCTCCCCCGCCACGGCGGTCGTCGTCACGCTGGTCGACCTGCCGGACCTCGACGCGCGCGCCGTGTCCCGGGTGGCCGCCGGACCCGTCGGCCCGGGCGACCTGCGCCGCGCGACCTTCGGGGGCGTGCCCGGGCACCCGGTGCTGCTCGGCCGGGACCACTGGGCCGCCCTGCGGCGGTCGCTCGCCGGCGACGCCGGTGCCCGCGACTACCTGCGCACCCACCCGCCGGTGACCGTCGACTGCACGGGCCTGCCCGGCGGGACGGACCGCGACACCCCCGGCTGAACGCGCGATCCAGCGCCTGTCCGTCCCTCCCGCTACGCTCGCGCAGGTCAGGGTCCTCGTCCCCGATCCGCGGAGCGTCATGGCCGACCAGCAGCCCGTCGACCCGTCGCGCGGCGCGCCGCCACGCAGCGGGCCGCCGCGTGCGCGGCACGCCCGGCCTGCCGCGTTCTTCGACCTCGACAAGACGATCATCGCGACGTCGTCGGCGACGGCCTTCTCCCGCGGCTTCCTCGCCGAAGGGCTGCTGACGCGCCGCTCCGTCGTCGCGTCCGCGTACGCCCAGCTCGCGTACCTGCTGGGCGGTGCCGACGAGACGGCGACGGAGCGCCTGCGGGCGCAGCTGTCGCGCACCGTGGTGGGCTGGGACGTCGACCTCGTGTCGGCGGTGGTCCGCGAGACCCTGCACCAGTCCATCGACCCCACGGTGTACGCGGAGGCGGTCGAGCTCATCAGCGCCCACCAGGCAGCCGGGCGCGACGTCGTGGTCGTGTCGGCATCCGGCGCCGAGGTCGTCGAGCCGATCGCCGAGATGCTGGGTGCGGACGCCGTCGTCGCGACGCGCATGGCCGTGGCCGACGGCCGGTACACCGGCGAGATCGACTTCTACGCCTACGGCGAGAACAAGGCCGTCGCGATCCGCGAGCTGGCGGAGACCCGCGGCTACGACCTGGCCACCAGCTTCGCGTACTCGGACTCCGTGACGGACGTCCCCATGCTCGCGGCCGTCGGGCGGGCGCACGTCGTCAACCCCGACCGCGCGCTGCGCCGCATCGCCGAGGAGCGCGGCTGGGAGGTCCTCGCCTTCCGTCGCCCGGTGCCGCTGCGCCGGCTCGACACGCAGGTGCGCGTGACCACCGGCGCCGTGCTCACGGGGCTCGCCGCGGCGGCCGTCGCGGTGTGGTGGTGGCGCCGACGGCGACGTCCCGCGTGACGGTCCGCGGTTCTCACCATGCGGCCAGGGAGCGCCGCTGACCTGGGAGGACACCCGTGGGGGTTGCAGCCGCCCCGTGGGCGGGTATAGGACACCACCTGAAGGACCGCGGGAGCACCCACGCGCAGGATCGCCCCCCTAGGGCGGGTCGACCGGGCTGGTCCCGGAGCGACCGAGAGGTTGCACGCATGATCACTCCCGCGGTCCTCACCCTCGTCGACGGACCGCCTGCCCCGGACGTCGCTCAGGCGCCCGACGGGCCGGTCGCCCGGCGCCCCGCCAGGACCTCGTCGGCCACGCCGCGCGCGACCTGCGCGCCCCGGACCACGGCCCCGGCGTACGCCACGACCCAGGCCGCGACCGCGTCGGGGTCGCCCGCCGCGTAGCGCGCCGCACCCGCGAGGTACACCGGCGGTGCCTCCTGCCACACCACCTCCGGCAGCACCGTCCCCGTGGGGTCCAGCCCTGCGCGCACGGTCAGCAACCGTGCAGCCGCGCGGGCGACCACGCCGTTGGCCGCGGCGAACGGCCGGACGGCCAGCAGCTCGCCGTGCACGACCGCCACGGCCACGAGCGCCGGCGCCCGCGTGGCACCGGCGTCGGCGAGCACGGCCGCGGTCCGCGCCGACGCCAGGTCCGGCGGCGGCGCCGCGCCCAGACCGCGCAGGTCCCCCGGGGCCCCGGTGCGCGGCCTGCCCACCAGGTCCGCCGGCAGCAGGTCCGCCGCCGCGGCCGCGTGCAGCCGCGCGAGCACCTGCGGCAGCGGCGCACCCGGGGCGCCACCGCGGGCCCCCAGCGCGGGCAGCTGCGAGTCCACGACACCCTGCGCCCGCAGCGCACCCGCTGCGACCGCCTCCGCACCGCCCGTCGGCGCCGCCGTCCCGGTGTCCCAGGCCCGCACGGCCGCCACGCCGACCGGCGCCCCGTCGAGCGCCGCCGACGCCGCCGCGGCGCGCAGACCGGCCTCGGCCCGCACCTCGCGCCACCGCCGCCGGAAGGCCTCGTGCCAGCGCAGCTCCTCGCACGCCGCGCGCGCCGCGGCCACGGCGTCGGTCACGCCGGGCAGGTCGACCAGGCCCGCGAGCGGGTCGTCCCCCCGACGGCTCACGCGGTGAACTCGGCCTCGCCCCGCGCCGGCAGCGCCGCCGCCACGCGCGCGGCCATGTCCGGTGCCATGGGCGGCAGGTCGTCCAGGTCGAACCAGCGCGCGTCGGTGTTCTCGCCGTCGGCGGGGAACGGCTCGCCCGAGACCCAGCGGCAGCGGAACGTCAGGTCGAGGTACTGGGACCGGTCACCGTTGGCGTAGACGACCGGGCCCACCACGCTCACCTGCGCCAGCCGCTCGGCGACGGCCTCCACGTCGGCCTCCTCGCGGACCTCGCGCAGCGCAGCGACGGCCGGCTCCTCGCCCGGGTCGACGATGCCCGTGACGGGCGTCCACTCCCCCGTGTCCGCGCGGCGCACCAGCAGCAGCGCCGGACGCGGGCCGTCGTCCCGCAGCACGACAGCGGTCACCCCCGGCATCCAGAGCAGGTCGTTCCCGACGCGCTCGCGCAGGGACAGGACGTAGGGCGGGATCGACACCCGGCGATGCTACGCACCGCACCAGGGCCGCACCAGGGCCGCACCAGGTTCACACCGGGCCCGTCGGTCGGCGTGGCCGGAGGCGCTGCGGTCACCCGGACGTCCACAATGTCCGCATGGTCCTCGCGCCGTCCGTCTCGTCGTCCATCACCGCCCGGCTGGAGGTCCGCGCCCGCCCGACGGCGGTCTCGGACCTCACCACCGCGATCGAACGGTCCGGCGGCATCGTCACCGCGCTGGACGTCACCGCGTCCTTCCACGAGACGATGACCGTCGACGTCACGTGCGCCACCCGCGACACCGACCACGCCGCGGACGTGGTCCAGGCCCTGGACGAGCTCGAGGGCGTGGTCGTGCAGCGGGTGTCCGACCGCACGTTCCTCATGCACCTGGGCGGCAAGCTCTCGATCGAGTCCAAGGTGCCGCTGCGCAACCGGGACGACCTGTCGATGGCGTACACGCCCGGCGTCGCCCGCGTCTGCCGCGCGATCGCGGACCACCCCGAGGACGCCCGGCGCCTGACGATCAAGCGCAACACCATCGCCGTGGTCACCGACGGCACCGCGGTGCTCGGCCTCGGCGACATCGGCCCGCTGGCGGCGCTGCCCGTGATGGAGGGCAAGGCCGTGCTGTTCAAGCGGTTCGCCGGCATCGACGCGTTCCCGATCTGCCTCGACACGACCGACGTGGACCGCATCGTGGAGACGGTGGTGGCGATCGCCCCCGCCTTCGCCGGCATCAACCTCGAGGACATCTCCGCCCCGCGGTGCTTCGAGATCGAGCGCCGCCTGCGCGAGCGCCTGGACATCCCCGTCTTCCACGACGACCAGCACGGCACCGCGATCGTCGTGGTCGCGGCCCTGACCAACGCGTTGCAGGTGGTCGGCAAGCGCATCGGTGACGTGCGCGTGGTCATGTCCGGCGCGGGCGCGGCGGGCACGGCCGTGCTGCGGCTGCTGCTCGCCGCGGGGGTGCGGGACGTCGTCGTCGCCGACATCGACGGGGTCGTGCACCGCGACCGGCCCGGGCTGAGCCCGTCGCTGCGGTGGACCGCGGAGGCCACCAACCACCGGGGCCTGACCGGCACGCTGCGCGACGCGGTCGTCGACGCCGACGTCTTCATCGGCCTGTCGGCACCCGACGTCATCACCGGGGACGACGTGGCACGCATGGCCCCCGACGCCATCGTGTTCGCACTGGCCAACCCGCGCCCGGAGGTGGACCCCGACGACGCGGCACGCCACGCGGCCGTCGTCGGCACGGGGCGCTCCGACTTCGCCAACCAGATCAACAACGTGCTGGCGTTCCCGGGCGTCTTCCGCGGGCTGCTCGACGCGCAGTCCCGCACCGTCACGGAGTCGATGCTGCTCGCCGCGGCGTACGCGCTGGCGTCGGTCGTGCACCCGGACGAGCTGAACCCCACGTACATCGTCCCCAGCGTCTTCAACGCCGAGGCCACGTCGGCCGTCGCGGCGGCGGTGCGCCAGGCGGCCGAGGCGGAGCAGGGGCATGCCGGCCCCCGCCCCGAGACCGGTGAGATCGCCGCGGTCCGCCTGCGCACCACCTGACGCGAGCGGCCCCGCGTGCCCCGGCACACGGACGGGCCCCGCTCCGGTGGTCCGGAGCGGGGCCCACGGTCGCGATCAGCCCTTGACGGAGCCGAGCATGATCCCGGACACGAAGTACCGCTGCACGAACGGGTAGATGCAGAGGATCGGGATGATCGTCAGGATCATCGTCACCGCCTGGATGTTCGCCGAGATCGCCTCCTTGGTGGACCCGGCGGCGGCCGCGCCCTGGGAGGCTGCCGAGGACGCCCCCGCGATCATGTTGCGCAGGTACAGCGTCACCGGGAACAGCTCCTGCTTGTCCAGGTAGAGGAACGCGGCGAACCAGTCGTTCCAGATCGCCACCGAGTAGAAGAGGATCATCGTGGCGATGACCGGCTTCGACAGCGGCAGCACGATCCGCCGGAAGATGCCCCACCAGCCGAGCCCGTCGATCTGCGCGGCCTCCTCGAGCTCGGAGGCCATGTTCTCGAAGAACGACTTCATGACCAGCAGGTTGAACACCGAGATCGCCCCCGGCAGGACGACGGCCCACATCGTGTTCTTCAGACCGAGGGTCTGGATCAGCACGTAGTTGGGGATCAGGCCACCGTTGAAGAACATCGTGAAGACGGCGATGCCGATCAGCAGGTTGCGCCCGCGCAGCTGCTTCCTCGCCAGCACGAACGCCAGGAGCGTGGTGAGCACCATGGCGATCGTGGTCCCGACGAGCGTGTAGATCACGGTGTTCTTGTACGACGACCAGAACAGGTCGTTCGCGATGACGACCTTGTACGTGTCGAGGTTGAAGCCGATGGGCCACACGTTGACCAGGCCCGCCTTGACGGCGCCCGCGCTGCTGAACGACTGCGCGAGCACGGTGACGAACGGGTACAGCATGAGTCCGCACAGCAGCACGAGGAACGTGCCGTTGAACCAGGTGAAGGCCTTGTAGCCCTTCGAGTCCTTCGGGCCGACGGGCTTGCCACCCCCGGCCTCCGGGCCCGCTGTCAGGGCGCTCTGGGTCACCACAGGCTTGCTCCCACCACTCGTCGCGACACGAAGTTCGCGGAGAGGATCATCACGAGGCCGATGATCGCCTGGAACAGGCCGATCGCCGTCGCGTAGCTGAAGTTGTTGGACACGAGACCCACGCGGTAGAGGTACGTCGAGACGACGTCACCGGTGGCGTAGGTCAGCGGGTTGTAAAGGAGGAGGACCTTCTCGAACCCGACGTTGAGGAACAGGCCGATGTTGAGGATGAGCAGCGTGATCATCGTCGGCCGGATGCCCGGCAGGGTGACGTGCCACGTCTGGCGCAACCGGCCGGCACCGTCGATGCGTGCGGCCTCGTAGAGCGAGGCGTCGACCGTGGTCAGGGCGGCGAGGTAGAGGATCGTCCCCCAGCCGACGGTCTGCCAGACCTCGGAGCCCACGTAGACCGTGCGGAACCACTCCGCTCGCTGGAGGAACGGGATCGCCTCCCCGCCCATCGCCTCGATGACCTGGTTCACGGTGCCCTGCAGCGACAGCAGCTGCATCACCATGCCGACGACGATGACGACCGACAGGAAGTGCGGCAGGTACGAGATCGACTGGATCACGCGCTTGAAGGCCGACTTGCGGACCTCGTTGAGCAGCAGCGCCAGGACGATCGGCAGCGGGAAGCAGAAGAGCAGCGTGAGCCCGCCGAGGATGACGGTGTTGGCGAAGACGTTCCAGAAGTTCGGGTCGTTGAGGAACAGCTGGATGTACCGCATACCGACCCACTCGTCACCGAAGATGCTGCCGCCGGGTCGGAATCGGCGGAAGGCGATGATGTTGCCGAACATCGGCACGTACCGGAAGACGAGCAGGAACAGCACGGGGACCAGGGCCATCGCGTACAGGACCCAGTCGCGCCGCAGCGCGACCCGCCAGTTCACCTTGCCGGCGCGCCGCGGGCGCGGGGCCGGTCGTTCCGGGGAGGGTACGACGACCCCCTCGGGAGGCGTCGTCGTCGCGAGGGCGTCGCCCGTCGCATGAGCAGCGCTCATGTCTCACTCCTTCGTGAGCGGGATCGGAGGCCCGGTGGGCCGGCCCCGTCGCAGGGACCGGCCCACCGTGCCTGGTGGAGCGTCAGCTCAGGATCAGCTGTTGGCCCGCTCGTAGGCCCCGTTGATGAGGTCCATGTAGCCCGACAGGCCCTGGCCCTCAAGGCCGCTCACGTAGTCGTCCCACTCCGACAGGTCGCGCTGCCCGAGGATGAAGGCGAGCGTCGCCGTGTCGACCGTGTCCTTCAGCGGCGTGCCGAGCAGCGAGGACTGCTCGAGCTCCGCCTCGTCCAGCGGGTGCGGCGGCATCGGGTCGCGCGGCGTCCGGGTCTCCTGGATGGCCTCGATGTACTCGACGTACGCCGGGGTGTTGTAGGACGTCTTCAGCTCGATGGACTCGGTGGAGCCGGTGAGCACGTCGTTCGCGAAGCCGAGGTCCTTCTTGAGGTCGATCGTCCCCGACGGGTTGAGGTTGAGCTGCTTCAGCGTGTACTCCGGGTTGAGGGTGTACTTGCCCTCGGCGTCCTTCGTGTAGTGCGTGCCCTCGACGCCCCACTGGATCAGCTCACGGGCCTCGGGGTTGTAGTACAGCCAGTCCGTGAAGTGCAGCAGGTCGCAGAAGTTCTCGTCCTTCGCGGCGTCAGCCGTGAGCATGAAGCCGTTCCAGAAGTTGCGCGGCTCGACCATCTGGCCGGCCGGGCCGCCCGGGGGCGCGATCTGGACGAGCTCGTAGTCCGTGACACCGGCCGCGTCGAGCGCCGTGGCGAACTCCTGGACGGTCCACGAACCACCGGAGGCCGCGAAGACCTTCTCGGACGCGACCTTCTCGGTCACCGTGCCGCCGCCGCTGTCAGCCGCGGTGAAGGACTCGGTGTCGAGCAGGCCCTTCTCGGTCAGCCCGTTGAAGTAGGTGAGCATGTCCTTGTAGCCGTCGGTGGTACCGGCGTACACGAACTCACCGGCCTCCTCGTCCCACCAGGCGCCGTCGCCGAAGCCCCAGCCCGCGACGGTGCCGAAGGCGTGGGCCGCGTAGTTGGTGATGGCCCCACCCTCGAAGCCGTCGGCCAGCGGCGTGGAGTCCGGGTACTTGGCCTTGATGAGCTCGAGGCCCTTCTGCATGTCCTCCCACGTCTCGGGGACCGGCGCACCGACCTCGTCGAAGACGTCCTTGCGGATGATCACCGAGAACATCGGCACCGAGACCTCGTGCAGGCCCGGCGTCATGTAGTACTTGCCGTCCTCCTGGCGCAGGTCGTCGACCATGTCGACGAGGTCCCACTCCTCCGTGTACTTCTTGAAGTTCGGCATGTAGTCCGCGTAGTCGCTCAGCGGCACGACGGCGCCGGACGCGGCGAACTGCTGCTCCTCGCCCGTGTAGATGAGCGGGATGATCTGCGGCGCGTCACCGGCGCTGATGAGCAGCGAGCGCTTCTCCTCGTGGTCGCTGAAGGGGATGTTCGTCAGCTTGAGCTTGACGTTCGTCCGCTTCTCGATCTCGTCGAAGAACTCCCAGCTGTCCGTGATCGGGTAGTCCGCCCAGTCCGTCCACAGCAGGGAGAACTCGCGCGGCTCGGCCGCCTTCCACTGCTCGTCGGCGACGCTCTCCGTCGAGCACTCGAGGTCCGTGGCCTCACCGTCGGCGTCGGTCGAGCCGCCGCCACCGCTGCCGCAGGCGGCGAGCGCCAGCGCACCCACCACCGTCAGCGCCCCCGCGGCGCGCGCCGAGCGCGCCCGCCGTCCTGCCAGATGTCCCGCACGTGCCATCAGGGCTCTCCTCTTCGAGATCCGGTCCCAGGCGACGACCCGGGCGTTGGAGCAGGGAAAACGACACCGCTGACGCGTGCGGTCCGCCGCGTCGCGCCACCGGCCCGACGGACCGTCGGCGTCGTCGCCGGGGCCAGTCGGAAGTATCGTCAGAAGTGAAGTATTAACGATACATCTGCCGATGTGCCGGGACGCTATGCGCCCCCGTGGCCGCCGGTCAAGTGACCTCTGCGGTCGTTACCGGATCGACGCCGAGCGCGTGTTCCGGACGGGTGCTTTCGTCCCACCCGGGGCCTCTGACCGGGGGGGACGATGATGCCGTGCTCACGATCACCGAAGCCGTCGCCGCGCACGCCGACGCCGCCACGCACAAGGTCGACCTGACCCGGTCCCCGGGTCTGTTCCTGGTCCGGACGATGCTGGCCGGTGCCTACATCGGCATCGGCGTCCTCATCATGGTCACCGCCGGCGGTCCCCTGACCGTCGCCGGCTCGCCGTGGGCGCCGCTCGTCAACGGCGCCGTGTTCGGCATCGCGCTGACCATCGTGCTCGTGGCCGGCGGCGAGCTCGCCACGAGCGCCATGATGATCCTCACCCAGGGCGCGATGACCCGGCGCGTCACGTGGGGCCGGGCGGGCCTGACGCTGCTCGCGTGCCTGGGCGGCAACCTGCTCGGCGCGATGGCCTTCGCCGGCCTCCTGCACGTGTCGGGGGTGCTGGCCCCCGGGACCGCCGGCGGCGAGGCGATCGCGGGGATGATCGCGCACAAGGCGGAGGCCACCACGGCACAGCTGGTCGTGCGCGGCGTCCTGTGCAACCTGCTCGTCTGCCTGGCCGTGTGGTGCTGGGCGCGGCTCACGAGCGAGACCGCCCGGATCATCGCGGTCTTCGCCTGCGTGCTGGTCTTCATCACCTCCGGCTTCGAGCACGTCGTGGCCAACATGACGACGTTCTCGCTGGGCCTGTACGGCGGGCTGCCCGACGCGACGGTCGCGGAGTTCGCCCGCAACCTCGTGGCCGTGGGCGTCGGCAACACGATCGGCGGCGCGCTGCTGGTGGGGGCGGCCTACGCGTACGGCGCGCGCGTCCCCGCGCTGCCGGGCGCGGACGCCCACGAGCCCGCCACCACCGACGCCGCACCGCCCGCCTCCCCCGCGGACGACGGCCGCACGCCCGCCCCGGCGGCGGACGCGGACCCCTCGGGCCCCGACGCGGTGGCCCCGGCGCCGCCGCTGCCGGTCGGCCGCGGCTGACGGGACGCGCGCGCCGAACGGCGGGCGGCGCACGCGCGCAATAGCGTGGCCCCGCAGGGCGTCGCACGACGCGCCACCCCGACCCGAGGAGCACGCGTGAGCACCACGGA
This sequence comes from Cellulomonas sp. KH9, assembly GCF_900114185.1. Lineage (GTDB taxonomy): Bacteria > Actinomycetota > Actinomycetes > Actinomycetales > Cellulomonadaceae > Cellulomonas. The sequence continues at coordinate 945,280 of NZ_FOSE01000001.1, read as the reverse complement.
CCCCGAGCGCCCGGGAGACCGGCCGACCACGGGCGGCACCCCGGGTGCGACCCCCGTCGACGCGGGCGAGACGGACACCGGTCGGCACGCGGTGCAGCGACCCGCTCCCACGCCGCCCGACCCCGCCGGCGGACGGCCTGCGGCACCGGCCGCGGCACCGCCCACCGCACCACCCGCCGCACCACGCGCAGCCCCGGGCGCGACGTCCGGCACCGACGCCCCTCGGCCCTCCGACGGGACCGGCGACGCAGAACCGGCGCGTGACGCCGGGACGTCCACGGACGGCGCGGCCACCGGCGACGAGCTCTTCCCCGACCCCAACGCCCCGCGCACCCCCCGCACGGGCACCCACGTGCTCGGTGTGCTCGTCGGCCTCCTGCTGGCACCCGTCGCGCTCGGCCTGCTGCTGCTGGGCCAGAGCCGCATCCTGCGGGTCCAGGTCGACGGCTGGGACGCCTCGCTCGAGCTGCTGGGCATCGTGCTGGTCAGCACCGGCGCCGTGCTCCTCGCGGCGCTGCTGCTGCTGGGCCTGTGGACCGCGGCGGCGCCCGTGACGGCCGGCCTCGTGCTGGGCGTCGTCGGCGGGGTGCAGCTGTACGCGCCGGGCATCGCACGCTCCAGCACGCTCGAGGTCGTGGGGTCCGACGCGTGGCACCTCACCACCACGCAGGTGACGGTCGCCGGCACGTCGGGGACGTCGATCACGGCCGGTGTGCTGCTGCTGACCGGCGGCGTGACCATCGCGCTCGCACGACGGCACGGCGTCCGGCTCGGCGCCTTCCGCGAGCGCAACCGGACGCTCTGACGGCACGGTCCGCGCCGCGAGGCGGTGCGCACGGACGGCTCCCGGGACTAAGGTCCGGTGACGAGGACCGCACTGGTCAGCCCCACCGTCGCACCGAAGCCGCTGCGTAGGAGACACCGTGACCGAACCGTCTGCCGCCCCGACGACCCCGCCGCCGCCGGCCGCGGAGCCCTCCACGGGGCTGGAGAACCTGCTGTCGGAGGAGCGTCGCTTCCCGCCGTCCGCCGAGTTCGCCGCCCAGGCCAACGCGACCGCCGACGCGTACGCGTGGGCCAACGCGGACCGGCCCGGCTTCTGGGCGGACCAGGCGCGTGAGCTGCTCACCTGGTCGACCCCGTTCACGCAGACGCTCGACTGGTCCGACGCCCCGTTCGCCCGGTGGTTCGCGGACGGTCGGCTGAACGCGGCGTACAACGCGGTGGACCGGCACGTCGAGGAGGGCCGCGGCGACCGGGTCGCGCTGCACTTCGAGGGCGAGGGCGGTGACACCCGGACCCTGACGTACGCGGACCTGCAGCGCGAGGTCTCCAAGGCGGCCAACGCGATCACCGCGCTGGGCGTGGGCACGGGCGACCGGGTCGCGATCTACCTGCCGCTGATCCCCGAGGCCGTCGTGACGATGCTCGCGTGCGCGCGCATCGGCGCGCCCCACTCCGTGGTCTTCGGCGGCTTCTCCGCCGAGGCGCTGAGCTCGCGCATCCTCGACGCCGAGGCCAAGCTCGTCGTCACGTCCGACGGCGGGTTCCGCCGCGGCAAGCCGTCCGCGCTGAAGCCCGCGGTGGACGAGGCGCTCGCCAAGGGCGCCCCCACCGTCGCGCACGTGCTCGTGGTGCGGCGCACGGGTCAGCCCGTGGAGTGGACGCCGGGCCGCGACGTCTGGTGGCACGACGCGGTCGAGGCGGCGTCCTCGCAGCACACGCCCGTGGACGTCGAGGCCGAGCACCCGCTGTTCATCCTGTACACGTCCGGCACCACGGGGAAGCCGAAGGGCATCTTCCACACCACCGGCGGCTACCTCACGCAGGCGGCGTACACGCACCTCAACGTCTTCGACCTCAAGCCGGAGACCGACGTGTACTGGTGCACGGCGGACGTCGGCTGGATCACCGGGCACACGTACGTCGTGTACGGGCCGCTGCTCAACGGGGCCACCCAGGTCATCTACGAGGGCACGCCGGACACGCCGCACCGGGGGCGCTGGTGGGAGATCGTCCAGAAGTACGGCGTGACGATCCTCTACACCGCCCCCACGGCCATCCGCACCTGCATGAAGTGGGGCGAGGAGATCCCCGGGGAGTTCGACCTGTCCTCCCTGCGCGTGCTCGGGTCGGTGGGCGAGCCCATCAACCCCGAGGCGTGGATGTGGTACCGCCGCGTCATCGGTGGCGACCGCACGCCGATCGTCGACACGTGGTGGCAGACCGAGACGGGCGCGATCATGATCAGCCCCCTGCCCGGCGCCACCGAGGCCAAGCCCGGGTCCGCGCAGGTGCCGCTGCCGGGCATCGCGGCCGACGTCGTCGACGACGACGCGAAGCCCGTGCCGAACGGCGGCGGCGGCTACCTCGTCGTCACCGAGCCGTGGCCGTCGATGCTCCGCGGCATCTGGGGCGACCCCGAGCGGTACAAGGACACCTACTGGTCGCGGTTCACCGACCTCTACTTCGCCGGCGACGGCGCCAAGAAGGACGCCGACGGGGACATCTGGCTGCTGGGCCGCGTGGACGACGTGATGAACGTGTCCGGGCACCGGCTGTCGACCACCGAGATCGAGTCGGCGCTGGTGTCGCACCCGTGGGTGGCGGAGGCCGCCGTCGTCGGCGCGACGGACGAGACGACGGGCCAGGCGGTGGTCGCGTTCGTCATCCTGCGCGGCGACGCCACGGAGGCTGCCGGCGCCGAGGCCTCGACCGTGCAGGAGACGCTGCGTACCCACGTGGCCAAGGAGATCGGGCCGATCGCCAAGCCGCGGCAGATCCTCGTCGTCGCCGAGCTGCCGAAGACGCGCTCCGGCAAGATCATGCGGCGCCTGCTGCGGGACGTCGCGGAGCACCGGAAGGTCGGTGACGCGACGACGCTGGCGGACTCCTCGGTGATGGACCTCATCGCCCAGGGGCTCGCGCGGCCCACCGCGTCGACCTCGGACTGACACCGGGCACAGGGGCGCCCCGGGCCGGGACCGACACCGCCCGGCCCGGGCGCTCCGCGGGTCGCGGTGGACCCGGACGAAGCGCGGGGTCCGGACGACCCGCCGCACCCCTTCCCGGGTCGCGCGGCCACGGACCGGGTTCCCGGCGTCGACGGACCGCTGCTGCCCGCACCCGTGCCGAGGGCGCGCGGAAGGCGCGATCCGCGGCGAAACGCTTCACCGATGGGAGGCGTCCCGGGCCCGCTGGTTGTCTGACCGCCGCACCCACCTGCCGGTCGGTGGGAGGGCGCGCCCCGGACACCTTCGCGGAACGAGGACGTCGATGAAGAACATCTCCCTGCGCGCTGCCGCTGCCTGCGGCACCGCGCTCCTGGTACTCGGCGGGTCGACCGTCGTGGCCACCACCGCCACCGCGGCCGACCCCGTCGGCCTGCACATCTCCGGCACGCAGCTGGTCGAGCAGGACGGCACGCCGTTCGTCGCCCGCGGCGTCAGCCACGCCCACACCTGGTACACCCAGGAGACCGACCGGGCCGTCCCGGCGATCCGTGCCGCCGGCGCCAACGCGCTGCGCGTCGTGCTGTCGAACGGCGGACGCTGGACGCGGAACGACGCCGCGGACGTCGCCGACGTCATCGAGCTGTGTCGCACCAACCAGCTGGTCTGCATGCTCGAGGTGCACGACACCACCGGCTACGGCGAGCAGTCCGGCGCCGTCACGCTCGACGCCGCCGCCGACTACTGGGTGTCCCTGAAGCCCGTGCTGCAGGGCACCGAGGACTTCATCCAGGTCAACATCGGCAACGAGCCGTACGGCAACGACGACGCGGTGTCCGCCGGGTGGGCCGCCGACACGGCGGCCGCGGTGCGGAAGCTGCGCGCCGCGGGCCTGCGCCACAACATCGTCGTCGATGCGCCGATGTGGGGTCAGGACTGGAAGGGCATCATGCGCGACCAGGCGCAGACCGTCGCCGCCGCCGACCCGGACGGCAACACGCTGTTCTCGGTGCACATGTACGGCGTGTACGCGCAGGCGTCGACCATCACCTCGTACCTCGACGCGTTCGAGGCGAAGGGCCTGCCGCTGGTCATCGGCGAGTTCGGGTACGACCACTCGGACGGCAACCCCGACGAGGCGACGATCATGCGCGAGGCCGTCGAGCGCGGCATCGGCTACTACGGCTGGTCCTGGTCGGGCAACGGCGGCGGTGTCGAGTACCTCGACATGGTCACCGCGTTCGACCCGGCCCGGAAGACCACCTGGGGCACGCTGATCTTCGACGGCGTCAACGGCATCAGGCAGACCGCCCGGACGGCGACGTTCTTCTCCGGCGCCACGCCCACGCCCACGGTGAGCCCCACGGCGACGCCCACGGTCACGCCGACGCCGACGGTCACGCCGACCGTGACCCCGACGGCGGCCCCCGGCCCGACGGCCACGCCGACGCCCGGCTCCGGCACCGCCTGCACGGCCCGGCTGACGGTGGCCAACGCCTGGCCCGGTGGCTTCCAGGCCTCCGTCGACGTCACCGCGGGCGCGGGGTCGATCGGGGGCTGGACGACGACGTTCAGCCTGCCGGGCGGCGCCGCCGTCGCGCAGGGCTGGAGTGCCGCGTTCAGCACCACCGGCTCGACGGTGACCGCCACCAACGCCGCGTGGAACGGCTCCCTGGGCGCCGGCCGGACCGTCACCTACGGGTTCATCGGATCGGGCACCGCCCCGACCGGGACCGTCCCGGTCACCTGCCGCTGACACCACCTGATCGGGCGTGCGCGTCCACCCGTCGGCCCCGCCCCTCCCCCGGGGCGGGGCCGACGTCCGTGCGACGTGAGCGTGTGACCGGCGATCCGGCCGTACCCGGAGCGTGCTCGGCCGAGGGCCGGCCGCACCGAGCGTCAGCGGCGCACCGACCGCCGCGCCGCACCCGGGCTGCGCCACGTGGTGACCGCGCCCGGGTCGACCGCACCGCTGCGGCGCCACCGGACCCGGTCGCTCCTCGCCCGCCCACAGCCCATCCGGCGGTTGGTCGGTCCACCGGCCGCCGTGGCCACACCGCCGGCGCGGTCGCGGTGGTGCAGCGTGTGACGCATGCCCACGCCCTCCGCCCGCTCCGGTCGGGGAGGTGCGCCGCCGGTACCTGCGGGCGTGCGGCAGGGAAGGCGACCCGGCCGAGGGTGGCAGAGCCCGGCGCGAGGCCTGCACCACGCGCCGGACCGACGGCCGCTCGAGGCCTGGCAGCAGGTGCTGCCGCCGTCCGCCGCCTTCTCGCACCTCACGGCCGCCGGGCTGCACGGCTGGTGGCTCCCCCAGCTGCCGGACGGTCTGCCTGTCCTTGTCGACCAGGCCGAGCACGACCATCGCACACGGCTGCCGGGCATCCGCGTCACCCGGACCGCCGGCCCCGTCCCCAGCACGGACGTCGACGGCCTGCGCGTCGCGACGGCGGAGCAGACCCTGCTGGCGTGCTCGCGTGACCTCGCCCTGCTCGACGTCATCGTGCTCGTGGACGCCGCGCTGCGTGCGGGCTGCAGCGTCGACGCGGTGCTGGACGCCTGCCGGCCGGGGCGTCGGGGCGTCGTCGTCCTCCGGCAGGCGCTCGCGCTGGCGGACCCGCGCAGCGAGTCCCCGTGGGAGACCGTGCTCCGTGTCATGCACGTGCTGCTCGGTGCGCAGGTGGTCCCGCAGCACGTGGTGCGGGACGACTCGGGCGTGTTCGTCGCCCGCGGTGACCTGTGGCTCACGGGGACGACCACCCTGCACGAGTACGACGGCGCGGTCCACCGGGAACCCGGTCGGCACACGGCCGACCTGCGTCGGGCCCGTGCTCTCACCGCGGCCGGCTGGACCCGCCGCGGGTACACCGTTGCCGACCTACGGGACCGTCCGGTGGGCGTCGCGCGGGACGTCGACGCCGCGCTCGGACGCGAGCACGACCCCGCGCGCGTCCGCCCGTGGCTCACCCTGCTCGCCGGGTCCACCTTCACCCCGTCCGGCCGCGCCCGTCTGACCCGCCGGCTCCGCCCTCGCTGACCCCGCCTGCCCGGCTCCGCCCGGCAACGACCTACCTCCGGTCGACCACTGGTCACCTGGGAGCACCCGGCACCCCCGGAACAGCCCCCAACCGACCAGTGGTCAGCACACCGAGCACGCCGCCCGCACGACACCCACCGCACCAGCACCAGCACCCCGACGACGACCACTGGTCACCTGGGAGCACCCAACGCCCCAGGAACAGCTCCCAACTGACCAGTGGTCGACGTGGCGGCGGCTCGGAGTGGCGGCGACCGACGTGGCGGCGGGCCGACGTGGTGACCGGGTCATCCGACGACGCCGCGCCGGGCCAGCTCGTGGGGCTCGGTGGCGGCGTGCGGCTCAGGCCCGTCGCGGCGTGCTCACCAGCGCAGCTCGCGACGCAGGCGGCGCACGGCCTCCCGGCCCGCGCGGTTGGCGCCGACGGTCGACGCGCTCGGCCCGTACCCGACGAGCTGGAGGCGGGGCTCGGCCACGACCTGGGTGCCGTCCATGACGATGCCGCCGCCCGGCGAGCGCAGCCCGAGAGGCGCCAGGTGGTCGAGCGAGGCCCGGAACCCGGTCGCCCACAGGATCGTGCGCGCCTCGACGAAGGGTGGGCCCGGCACCCAGCCGCCCGGTGCCGTCCCCGACCGCGCGTCCGCCGCGGCGGTCGGCCCGGGGGTCGTCGGCCCGGCGGCCGTCGGCCCGGGGGTCGTGGCCGGGTCCCACACCACGCCGTCGTCGACGAGGCGCGAGAACATCGGGCGGGCGCGCAGCACACCGGCCTCGATCCCCGCGCGGTACGCGGGGGTCAGCGGCAGGCCGGTGACGGAGACGACGGACTCGGGCACCAGCCCGGCGCGCACCCGGTCGTCCACGCGGGCCACCGCGTCGCGGCCCAGCTCGGGGGTGAACTCCTCGTCGACCCACGCGGGCGGGCGGCGGGTCACCCAGGTGGTCGTGGTCACGTCGGCGACCTGCAGCAGCAGCTGCACGGCCGAGGTGCCGCCGCCGACCACGACGACGTGCCCGTCCGCCAGGTCGGCCGCGCTGCGGAAGTCCCGGGCGTGCAGCTGCCGACCCCGGAACGCACCGCGTCCGGGGTACGCCGGCCAGAAGGGCTTGCCCCAGGTGCCGGACGCGTTGACGATCCCGCGTGCCGACCACACGACCACCGCGTCGGGGTGGTCGACGTGCCGCGTGGTGACGAGGAACCGGGGCTCGTCGCCGTCCGGTGCGCGGTCCACCCGCTCGACGCGCACCGGCCGCTGCACGTTGAGGCCGAACGCCTCCTCGTACTGGGCGAAGTAGTAGGGCACCGCGTCCGCCGCCGGCTCGGCCGGGTCGGCGACCGCCAGCGGCATGCCCGGCAGGTCGTGCACGTGGTGCGCGTCGGCCATGGTCAGCGAGCGCCAGCGGTGCTGCCACGCACCCCCGGCGCGGTGGTTCGCGTCGAGCACGACGAACGTGCCGCGCGCGCGTTCCCAGCCGCGCGACCCGACCGCGACGAGCCCCGTGCGGGCCAGGTGGTAGGCGGTGGACAGCCCGGCCTGCCCGGCCCCCACGACGACGACGTCGACGTCGACCGTCCTCGGCGCCCGCGGCGCCCGGAGCGCACGGCGACCGCCGGCAGCGGGGGTGGCGACGGGGTGCTGAGGCATGGCGCAACCACGCTACCGGCAGATCCTGGACGACGGTCCATCCCCGAGCGGGCCCCGGGCACCGGGCGGCACCCACCGACGGCCGGGCGCCGCGCACCCGGGCAGTGGCCCGCCTGACGTGGGCGCGGTGCGCGGATCACCCGGCGGTCCCCCCGCCCGGCGCGCGGCACGTGGTGGGATGGACGCATGGCCCCCGGCACCGAGGTCCCGACGATCACCGCCGTCACCGGAGCGCTGCCGCCCGCACGGGCGACGGCAGTGCGCACGCTGCACCAGGACGCCGCCCGCGCCGACGGTGTCGCCCCGCTGTCCGAGCAGCCGCTGCTGTGGCTGCTCGACGAGCAGGCGCCGGTCGTCCACCTCCTCGTCACGGACGACGGCTCCGGCCCCGACGGGCCCGTCACCGGGTACGCCCAGCTCGACGTGGGCAGCGCCGGCACGGTGCGCGCCGAGCTGGTCGTCGCCCCGGGGCACCGGCGCCGCGGCGTGGCCCGCGCGCTGCTGGCCCGCGCGATGCAGGAGGCCGCGACGGTGCCCGGTCGGCGGCTGCACGTGTGGGCGCACGGCGACCTGCCGGCGGCACGCGCGGCGGCACGCGCCGTCGGCATGGTGGTGGTGCGCGAGCTGTGGCGCATGGCGACCGACCTCGCACGCACCCCGCCGCCGGCCGCCGCGCTGCCGCCCGGCGTGCAGGTCCGCGCGTTCGTCCCCGGGCAGGACGAGGACGCGTGGCGACGGGTCAACGCCCGGGCATTCGCCCACCACCCCGAGCAGGGTCGCATGACGTCCGCCGACCTGCGTGCCCGCGAGGGCGAGGCCTGGTTCGACCCGGCCGGGTTCCTGCTGGCCGAGCGGGACGGGAAGCTGCTCGGGTCGGTGTGGACCAAGGTGCACCCGGCCGACGAGGCCCCGGACGGCGCGCCCGGGCAGGAGGTCGGCGAGATCTACGTGGTCGGCGTCGACCCGGACGCGCAGGGCCTGGGCATGGGCCGCGCGCTGACGGCGCTGGGCCTGGCGCACCTGCGGGACCGCGGGCTGCGCACCGTCATCCTGTACACGGGCGCGGAGAACACCGTGGCGGTGCACACCTACGAGCGGGCCGGGTTCACCCGCACGGCCGTGGACGTCATGTACGGGCCGCCGCCGGTGGGCGCCCCGCCGGGGGACGTCGCCCCGGCGCGTGCGTCGGACGACACGACGACGCCCGACGGCGATGCCACGATGGGTTCATGACCGACGCCCCTGCGATCGATCCCGCCCTGGCCGAGCGGATCGCCGAGCACGTGGAGACCGCGGCCGAGCCGCCGACCACGGACAGCGACGCCCTGCCCGACGACCGGTTCCTCGACCGGGAGCTGTCCTGGCTCGCCTTCAACCAGCGCGTCCTGGAGCTGGCGGAGGACGAGAGCCTGCCCCTGCTGGAGCGCGTGCGCTTCCTCGCCATCTTCGCGTCGAACCTCGACGAGTTCTTCATGGTCCGGGTGGCGGGGCTCAAGCGCCGCATCGCGACGGGCATCGCCGTCACGGCGGCGTCCGGGCTGTCACCGCGCCAGGTGCTCGAGGCGATCAGCGAGCGCGCGCACGCCCTGATGGAGCGTCACGCGCGCGTGCTGTCGACCGTCGTGCAGCCGGCGCTGGCGGCCGAGGGCATCACGATCGTGCGCTGGGACGACCTGGGCGACGCGGAGCAGGACCGCCTGCACAAGTTCTTCCGCCGGCAGATCTTCCCGGTGCTGACCCCGCTCGCGGTGGACCCGGCGCACCCGTTCCCGTACATCTCCGGGCTGTCGCTGAACCTGGCGGTCAGCGTCGTCAACCCGGCCAGCGGCAAGGAGCACTTCGCGCGCGTCAAGGTCCCGCCGCTGCTGCCGCGCTACATCGCCGTGGATGCGGCGGGGCGGCCGTCGGCACCCGTGCCGCAGACCGCGGCGCCCGAGCGCGGACCGATGTCGTTCGTGCCGGTCGAGGACGTCATCGCCCAGCACCTCGACATGCTGTTCCCCGGCATGGAGGTCCGCGAGTTCCACACGTTCCGCATCACCCGCAACGAGGACGTGGAGGTCGAGGAGGACGACGCCGAGAACCTCCTCAAGGCGATGGAGAAGGAGCTCCTGCGCCGGCGCTTCGGCCCGCCGGTGCGCCTGGAGCTGGCCGAGGGCATCAGCCCGCGCGTGCGCAAGCTGCTGGTGCGCGAGCTCGGCATGTCCGAGGACGACGTGTACGAGCTGCCCGCGCCGCTCGACCACACGGGCCTCAACCTCATCGCCGACCTGGACCGCCCCGAGCTGCAGTTCCCGCGGTTCGTGCCGGCGACGCACCGCCAGCTCGCGGAGGTGGAGTCCGCGACGCCCACGAACGTCTTCGCGGCCATCCGCGCCCGCGACATCCTGCTGCACCACCCGTACGACTCCTTCTCGACGTCGGTGCAGACGTTCCTCGAGCAGGCGGCCGCCGACCCGGCCGTGCTGGCGATCAAGCAGACCCTGTACCGCACGTCGGGCGACTCCCCCATCGTCGACGCGCTCATCGACGCCGCGCAGGCCGGCAAGCAGGTCCTCGCGCTCGTCGAGATCAAGGCGCGGTTCGACGAGCAGAACAACATCTCGTGGGCCCGCAAGCTCGAGCAGGCCGGCGTGCACGTGGTGTACGGGATCGTCGGGCTGAAGACGCACTGCAAGCTGTCGCTGGTGGTGCGCCAGGAGGCCGACGGCCTGCGCCGCTACAGCCACGTGGGCACGGGCAACTACCACCCGCGGACCGCCCGGCTGTACACCGACCTGGGCCTGCTGACCGCGGACCCCGACGTCGGCCAGGACCTCACCCGCCTGTTCAACCAGCTGTCCGGCTACGCGCCGAAGTCGCGGTTCCACCGCCTGCTGGTGGCGCCGCGCTCCGTGCGCACCGGCCTGGTCGAGCGCATCGAGCGCGAGGCTGCGGCGGCACGCCGCGGGGACCCGGCCTGGATCAAGATCAAGGTCAACTCGATGGTCGACGAGACCACGATCGACGCCCTGTACCGCGCGTCGCAGGCCGGCGTCCCGGTGGACATCAACGTGCGCGGGATCTGCGCGCTGCGCCCCGGCGTGCCCGGGCTGTCGGAGAACATCCGGGTGCGCTCGATCCTCGGCCGGTTCCTGGAGCACTCCCGCGTCTTCGCGTTCGCCCACGCCACCCCCGACGAGGGTGACGGCTTCGAGGGGCCCGAGGTCTTCATCGGGTCGGCGGACCTCATGCACCGCAACCTCGACCGCCGGGTGGAGGCCCTGGTGCGGGTGGCCGACCAGGCCCAGATCACCGAGCTCGTCGAGTACCTCGACGAGACGATGGACGACGGCACGTCGTCCTGGCACCTGGGCCCCGACGGCGAGTGGGCCCGTCACACGCAGGGCGCGGACGGGCCGCTGGTGGACCTGCAGGAGGTCCTCATCCACCGGCAGAGGCGGCGGCCGGGCGCCGCACGGTGAAGGCCGTCGCCGCGGGTCCGGTCGAGGCGGCCGGCGCGCTCGTGTGGCGGGAGCGGGCCGGACGGCTGCAGGTCGCGCTCGTGCACCGCCCGCGCTACCGCGACTGGTCCTGGCCCAAGGGCAAGCTGGACCCGGGCGAGCTGCCGCCGGTCGCGGCCGTGCGCGAGGTCGAGGAGGAGACGGGGCTGGCGGTCGTCCTGGGGCTGCCCCTGCCCGGTCTGGAGTACCGGCTGGCCGACGGGCGGCCGAAGGTCGTGCACTACTGGGCGGCCCGCGTGGCCGGGCGGGGCGACGAGGCGCCGCTGCGGGCGCGTCCGCCCGTGCCGCACGCCGACCGCTCCGAGATCGACTTCTGGGAGTGGTTCGACGTCGCGCAGGCGGGGACGCGGCTCACGCGCCGCGCCGACCGCCGGCCGCTGGACGCGCTCGTCGAGGCCCACGCGAAGGGCCGCCTGGACACCCGAGCCCTGGTGGTCGCCCGCCACGGGCAGGCACGCAAGCGCAGCCTCTGGGACGGCACGGAGGACGACCGTCCGCTGACGGGCCTGGGGCTGCGCCAGGCGACCGCGATGACCCCGGCGCTGGCCGCGTTCGGGGTGCAGCACGTGGTGACGAGCCGCTGGGAGCGCTGCGCGGCGACGGTGGCGCCGTACGCCGTGGCCGCGGGGGTGGACCCGCAGGTGGCGGACGTGCTCACCGAGGCCGAGCACGACGCCTCACCGGCCCGCGTGGGCGGGACGGTCCGCGAGCTGCTGGACGGCCGCCGGGACTCGGTGCTGTGCACGCACCGTCCGGTGCTGCCGACCGTGCTCGACGTGCTGGCCGAGCACAGCCGCCGCCCGGTGGCCGACCAGCTGCCGCGCGGCAACCCGTTCCTGGCCCCGGCGGAGCTGCTCGTGGCGCACGCCGGGCCGACACCGCGCGGGGTGCGGGTGCTGGCCGTGGAACGTCACCGGTCGCCGGTCCCGGCGGCCTGACGCCGCTCAGCCCAGGATCGGGTGCAGCACCCAGAAGACGACGGCCGCCACCAGCGCGGCAGCCGGGATCGTGAGGATCCAGGCACCCGCGATGTTCTTGGCGACGCCCCACCGCACGGCCGACAGCCGCTTGGTGGCACCGACGCCCATGATCGCGGACGTGATGGTGTGCGTCGTGGAGACCGGTGCGTGCAGCGCGAAGGCGTTGACGTACAGCACGACCGCGGAGACGGACTCGGCGACGAACCCGCGGGCGGGGTCGAGCTCGATGATCTTGCGTCCCAGCGTGCGCATGATGCGCCACCCGCCCGCGTACGTGCCGGCCGAGATGGCGGCCGCCGCGGCGAGCTTGACCCACAGCGGGATGCCCTCGTCCGGGTTCGCCCAGCCGGCGGTGAGCAGCGCCAGGTAGATGACGCCCATGGTCTTCTGCGCGTCCTGCAGGCCGTGCCCCAGCGCCATGGCGGCGGCCGAGACGGTCTGCGCGATGCGGAACCGGCGGTTCACACGGGTCGGGGGGCGGTTGCGGATGAGCCACAGCAGCCCGACCATCACCGCGAACGCCAGGCCGAAGCCGATGAGCGGCGAGAAGATCATCGGCAGGACGACCTTGTCGACGATCGCCGAGCCGTAGATGCCGAAGCCGGCGGCGAGTCCCGCCCCGACCAGCCCGCCGATGAGGGCGTGCGTGGACGACGAGGGCAGGCCGAACCACCACGTGACCAGGTTCCACGCGATCGCGCCGACCAGTGCGCAGAGCACGACCACGAGCGCGGAGTGCGGTGGTTCGCCCTGCAGGTCGACGATCGACGTGGCGATGGTCTCGGCCACCTCGGTGCCGAGCAGCGCACCGGCGAAGTTCATGACGGCCGCCATGATCAGCGCCGCACGCGGGGTCAGCGCGCGCGTCGAGACCGACGTGGCGATGGCGTTGGCGGCGTCATGGAAGCCGTTCGTGTAGTCGAACCCGAGAGCGAGCGCGACGACGAAGACGACGAGCACAGGTTCCACGGGTGCTCAGGACTCCTTGAGCGCGATCGTCTCGACCGTGTTGGCCACCTTCTCGAAGGCGTCCGCCGCGTCCTCGAGCTTCTCGACGATCTCCTTGAGCTTCATCAGCAGGATCGGGTCGGCGATCTCGTCGAACATCTGCGCGAGCAGCTTGCGGTGCGACTTGTCCGCCTGGTTCTCGAGGCGGTTGACCTCGACCCAGTACTCCTGGAGCGAGTCCATGGACCGCAGGCGCGGCATGGCCTCGGCGGTGAGCTCGGCGGCGCGCTGCAGCACCTGGACCTGGTCGGACACGCGTGCCGGCAGCTCGTCGACCTTGTACAGGACGATGAGGTCGGACGCCTCGTCCATGTAGTCCATGCAGTCGTCGAGGCTCGACGCCAGGTCGTAGATGTCGTCCCGGTCGAACGGGGTGACGAACGTCTGGTTGAGGCGGCGCATGATCGTGTGCGTCGCGTCGTCGGCGGCGTGCTCGGCCTCCGCCATCCGCTTGTTGATCTCCTTGCGGGTGGCGCGGTCGGCCCCGAGCATCTCCGCCAGCAGGTTCGCACCCGTGACGAGATGCGTCGCGGACGCAGCGAAGAGGTCGAAGTACGAGGTGTCGCGCGGTGTCAGGCGCAGGCGCACGGAGGGCTCCGGGTCGTCGACTGGTGATGAGCCCCGGGATGGGGCCGTTGCTCAGCGTAACGGGCGCAGTACCGGGCTCATGACGGACCGAGGTCTCATGCGGGACGCCGCCGCGTGGTGCACCCTCGCGTGCGAGACGACGCCGGGCCGGAGCGCCTCTCGGCGCGTGGCCGCTCGAAGCGGCTGATGATGGAGCCCGGGGCTACCGACCCGGCGTCGCCCGCCCAGTGTACGCGGCGGACGTCACTCCAGCCGGTCGACCCTCCACAGCTGCGCCGCCCGCGCGAGCTCCTCGGCCGTGCGGACCAGGGAGGCGGCGCCGCGCGTCTGGCGCACGGCCGCCCGGGGGTCCAGCTCCTCGAGGTGGTCCGCGTCGAAGGCGGCACCGGTGGCCAGGACCTGGCAGAACGCCGCCGCACGCTCCAGCGCGACGGCGAGGTCGCCGGTGTACACGCCGGACAGCACGGCGTCCGCGACCGCGCGCACGTCCTGCGGGCCGGGCGCGTCGACCACGCCCGCGACCACGTCGTGCACGGGTGCGGCGGCCACGCCCTGGCGGTACCGGTCGGCGACCGTCGCCGGGTCGCGCCGCACCCACTCCCGCAGCACGTACAGGCGCCACAGCGCGCCCGGCAGCGTCTCCGGCGGGCTGTCCGCCCACATCGCCGCCACGACGTCGAGGCCCTCGGTCTCGACGAGCGCCACCAGGCGCGCCACCACCTGCGGGTCCTCCGTGGCCCGGCCGTGGCGCACGAGCGCACCCGCCGTGGTGTGCGCGATCTCGTCGCGCAGCGCCGGGTCCAGGTCGCCCGGCAGCTCGTCGGCCAGGGCAGGGTCCATGACGACGGGGCGGTGGTGCCGTCGCCCACCCCCCGAGCCGCCCGCCGTGCCCGTGCCGTTCCCGTCGGTGCTCATCGCGGCATGATCCCCCCGCGGCGTCCGGCGCACCAGTCGCCGCCCGCGGGACCGCCGCCCCGCCCCGGGTGCGCGCCGCACGGGGCGGGTTCACAGTGAGTCTGACCGGGAGGGGCCCGGGCTTGGCGGAGGTGTGCTGACCATGACCGACGCAGGATCGGGGCAGGGGTCGCCCGCGGGAGCGACGAAGTACAAGGGCAAGGCGATCGCCCTGGCGGTCGCGGCCGCCGTGGGCGGGTTCCTCTTCGGGTTCGACTCCTCGGTGATCAACGGCGCCGTGGACGCGGTCGAGGGCACCTTCGAGCTGTCCGGCGTCGTCACCGGGTTCGTGGTGGCCGTCGCGCTGCTCGGGTCGGCCCTGGGCGCGTGGCTCGGGGGCCGACTGTCCGACCGCTGGGGCCGGACACGCGTCATGGTCCTGGGAGCGGTCCTCTTCTTCGTCTCCTCGGTGCTCTCGGCGTTCGCGTTCTCCGCGTGGGACCTGGCGATCTGGCGCGTCGTGGCCGGTGTCGGCATCGGCATCGCGTCGGTCATCGCCCCCGCGTACATCGCGGAGATCGCCCCGGCGTCGCTGCGGGGCCGGCTCGGGTCCCTGCAGCAGCTCGCGATCACGCTGGGCATCTTCGCCGCCCTGCTGTCGGACCAGCTGCTCGCGACGGCGGCCGGCGGCGCGTCGCAGGAGCTGTGGTTCGGGCTCGCGGCGTGGCGGTGGATGTTCCTGGTGTGCGTCGTGCCGGCGGCGGTGTACGGGATCCTCGCGCTGCGGATCCCGGAGTCGCCGCGCTACCTCGTGGCGCAGGGGCACCGCGAGGAGGCCAAGGCGGTCCTCACGGACGTCCTCGGAGCGGACGAGGACCCCGAGGAGCGCGTCGCGCAGATCGAGACCACGATCCGCACCGACCGGGAGCTGGCGAACCAGGCGAGCCTGCGCGGCCCGGTGCTGGGGCTGCTGCCCGTCGTGTGGGTGGGCATCCTGCTGTCGGTGTTCCAGCAGTTCGTCGGCATCAACGTGATCTTCTACTACTCCACCACCCTGTGGCAGGCCGTCGGGTTCGAGGAGAGCCAGTCGTTCCTCATCTCCACGATCACGGCCGTGACCAACGTGCTGGTGACGTTCATCGCCATCGGGCTCATCGACAAGGTGGGGCGGCGCCCGCTGCTGCTCATCGGCTCGGCCGGCATGACCGTGGCGCTGGGCACGATGGCGTTCGCGTTCACGAAGGCCACGGGGACGGGCGACGCGATCAGCCTGGAGGGGTCGTGGGGCGTGATCGCCCTGGTGGCGGCGAACGCGTTCGTCGTGTTCTTCGGAGCGACGTGGGGCCCGCTGGTGTGGGTGCTGCTCGGCGAGATGTTCCCCAACCGCATCCGTGCGGCGGCGCTCGGCGTCGCCGCGTCGGCGCAGTGGGTGGCCAACTTCCTCATCACGCTGTCGTTCCCCGAGATGCTCGACCGCTTCGGTGCGTCCATCCCCTACGCGATGTACGCGACGTTCGCGCTCATCTCGTTCTTCTTCGTGCTGACCAAGGTGCCCGAGACCAAGGGCGTGCAGCTGGAGGACATGGAGGGCCTGAAGGTCCAGCGGCGCGGCCGGGCCGCGGCCACCTGACCCGCGGCCACCTGACCCGCGGCGGGGCGACGCCCCGTCGTCCGCCGCCGCCGTCCCCACCCGGGCCGGCGGCGGTGGCGCACCGGCCCGGATCACCCCCCAAAGATGTTGCCCGGGGTAACGATCGGACGTAGTGTTGCCCCGAGCAACTGTCGGCACCCGCGACCGCGCCGCCCCGCCCGGTCCCGCCCGACGCGCCCCGCCCGACCACCGCCCGACCGCCGACGACGCCCGGTCGACACCTCACCCGCGCCCGGAAGCGAGCACCGTCTGTGAGCACCACTCCCCCCGTCGACGGCACCACAGTCGACCGCCCCACCCCTGCGGGCGACACCCCCGCACCGATGACGCACCGCGAGGTCCTCGAGGCCCTGTCCGGGATCCTCCTGGGGATGTTCGTGTCGATCCTCGCGACGAGCGTGGTGTCGACGTCCCTGCCCCGCATCATCACCGACCTCGGCGGCAGCCAGTCCGCGTTCACCTGGGTCGTCACCGCGACCCTCCTGACCACCACCGTCTCGACGCCCATCTGGGGCAAGCTCGCCGACCTCGTCGACCGCAAGCTGCTCATCCAGCTGGCGCTGGCGATCTCCGTCATCTCCTCGGCGCTGGCCGGCCTGGCCCACACCACCGAGATGCTCATCGGCATGCGCGCCCTGCAGGGCATCGGCGCCGGCGGCCTGACCGCGCTGGGCACCGTGCTCATCGCGGACATCATCAGCCCCCGCGAGCGCGGGCGGTACATGGGCCTCATGGGCGCCGTCATGGCCGTCGGCATGGTCGGCGGCCCCCTGCTCGGCGGCGTCATCACCGACGCGGCCGGGTGGCGCTGGAACTTCTTCGTCGGCCTGCCCTTCGCCGTCGCCGCGATCGTCGTGCTGCAGCGCACCCTGCACCTGCCCGGCCTGGTCAGGCGCCGCGTGCAGATCGACTGGGCGGGCGCGGTCCTGCTCTCGGCGTCGATCGCCACGATCCTGCTGTGGGTGACGTTCGCCGGGTCCTCGTTCGACTGGCTGTCGTGGCAGACCGCGGTCATGGTCGGCGGCGCCGCGCTCGGCGTCGTGGCAGTGGTCTGGGTCGAGTCGCGCGCGGCCGAGCCGATCATCCCGCTGCACCTGTTCCGCAACCGCACCGTGGTGCTCACGGTCCTCGCGTCCGTCGCGGTCGGGATCGCGCTGTTCGGGACCCAGGTCTTCCTCAGCCAGTACATGCAGCTGGCACGCGGCAAGACCCCGACGGAGTCGGGTCTGCTCACCATCCCGATGGTCCTGGGCACGTTCCTCGCCTCGACGCTGTCGGGTCGGGCGATCTCCCGCAGCGGCCGCTACAAGAAGGTCATGGTCGCCGGTGCGGTCCTGCTGACCGCCGGCCTGGGCCTCATGGGCACCATCGACGAGAGCACGAGCTTCACGCTCGTCGGGCTGTACATGCTGGTCATCGGCTCCGGCGTCGGCATGCTCATGCAGAACCTCGTGCTCGCGACGCAGAACACGCTGCCGATCACCGACATGGGCGCCGGCACCGCGACGGTCGCGTTCTTCCGCACGCTCGGCGGGGCGATCGGTGTGTCCGCGCTGGGCGCCGTGCTGTCCACGCGCGTGTCGCACCGGATCGCCGACGGCCTGACGGGCCTCGGGGTGGACCCCGCCGCGCTGGGCTCCGGCGGTGCGGCGTCCCTGCCGGACCTCGCGACGCTGCCCGGTCCGGTCCGGCTGGTCGTCGAGCACGCGTTCGGGGCCGGCGTGGCCGAGCTCTTCCTCATCGGGGCGCCCGTCGCGCTGCTGGCGCTGGTCGCCGTGGTGGCGCTGCGGGAGGTCCCGCTGGGTCGGGCGTCGGGGCTCGAGCAGCGGCTCGCCGCGCAGGCCGCGCAGTCCGACCAGGAGCAGCCGGCCGCGGCCCGCTGACGACGCCGCCCCGTGCCGGGGCACGGCCCGCCCGCCCGCGTCAGCGTGGGTCGGCGGGCCGTCCCGCGCCCCGGACCAGGTCGTCGTTGAGACGGCCCAGCAGGTCGGCCAGCCGCAGCAGCTCGTCGTCCTGCCATCCCTCGAGCGAGCGGTGCAGGTACTCCTGGCGCGCGGCGCGCGCGTGCGCCATCCGCCGCTCCCCCTCGGCGGTGAGCTCGAGGGGCTGGCTGCGCGAGTCGTGCGGGTCCGGGCGCCGCACCAGCAGCCCCAGCCGCTCCAACCGGGTCACCTGGCGCGACATCGTGCCGCGCCCCACCCCCAGCAGCTCCGCGAGGTCGCTCGTCCGGGTCCCCGGTGTCCGGGCGACGGCCGACAGCAGCAGGTACGCGGAGCCGTCGAGGTCGGGGTGCACGGACCGCGCGACACCGGCGGAGGCCGCCCGCGCCCGGCGCAGGAACAGCCCCAGCTCCCGCTCGACACGCAGCACGGGCTCGTCGCTCATGCGCCCATCCTCCCGCAGCGCGCCGGTCGGTCAGCGCGCCCAGGTCGTGCGGCGGCGGGCCACCTGGGCGATCGCCGGGACCCGGGCCGGGTCGAGCCGCTCGGGCAGCCGGCGGAAGACGTTCGGCACCTCGTGCCGTGCCACGACGAGCGCGTCCTGCGGCGGGTCCTGCACATCGCGCTCGAGGTCACCGGTGACCACGAGCACCGCGCGCACGCTCACCCCTGCGCACCCGGCGGACTGCAGCAGCCCCTGCACCCGGCCCGCCTCGAGCCGCGCGTCGCGCAGGTACGGCACCGCACGGCCGTCCACCTGCAGCGTGCGGGCCGCGACCCGCACGTGACTGCCGGGGTGGCGCCGCTCGGTCACGGTCCAGATCCCGCCCGGTCCGACCAGCAGGTGCTCGACGACCGTGCCCTGACGCCCCAGCGGCACGTCGTGCAGGACCTGCCAGCCCTCCTCGGCGAGGCGCTCCAGCCGCGAGCCCACCGGGCTGCCGCGCTCACCGCGGGGGTGGTCCTCGTCCTCGCCCGGCCACGCCCCCGCAGCCATGCCCTCGAGCGCGTCGATCGAGGCGAGCGAGGAGGTGACGGGCAGCACGAGCTCCGGGACGTCGGAGCGCAGGTACGCCTGCGCCGCGCGTCGCACCCTGGCCTCCAGGACGGGGTCGTCCGCGACGACCTCGCCGGACTGGAGGTCGACGGAACCCACGCGCGCACCCGTCTCGTGCGTCACGTAGAGGCGGTCGGCACCGTATCGCCGCCATCGCCGAACAGTCAGGACCTCGTCCACGTCCGCATTATCGGCACGGTGTGCCGTGCACTTCAGTCCTGTCCAGGACGGACTTCGTGACGGGCGGCGTGTCGCGGCGTGTCGTCACCCGCTCGGCCCTCAGCCGGCGGTCGGGCCCGCACCGCCGGGGGACGACTCACCCGTCGGCTCGAAGGTCAGGCTGACGGAGTTCATGCAGAACCGGTCGCCTGTGGGGGTCTGCGGGGCGTCGTCGAACACGTGGCCCAGGTGCGACCCGCAGCGCGCGCAGCGGACCTCGGTGCGGACCATGCCGTGGCTGCGGTCGGTCAGCAGCTCCACGCGGTCGCCGGCCAGCGGGGAGAAGAAGCTGGGCCACCCGCAGTGCGAGTCGAACTTGGTGTCCGAGCGGAACAGCTCGTTGCCGCACGCCCGGCACCGGTAGACGCCCGCGCGCTTCTCGTCGAGCAGCTCACCCGTCCACGCCCGCTCCGTGCCGGCACGGCGCAGCACCGCGAACTCCTGGGGCTCGAGCTCGAGCGCCCACTGCTCGTCGGACTTGGTGACGGGGTACGTGCGGGGGTCGGTCACGGTCGTGCTCCTTCCGGTCCCGCCCGCGCGGCGGCACCGACGGTGACAACACGCGACGCCGCCGACGCGTTCCCTTCCCGCCCCGCCGGACACGCGCGGCCCGCGGGGGCAGCCGCACCCCGGACGCCCCACGGCATACCCTGGCGGGCGAGCCCCCCGCCCACCGGGGCCCCGAGCCGTGAGGTGCACGTGCCAGCTGGTCGCCGACGTCCGAGTCCCACGCGCCGGTTCGCCGTCGTGAGCCTCGTCGGGATGGTGCTGGTGGGCGTGGCACTGGTGCTGGTGACCTCGACGCAGCTGCGGGGGCAGGCGCTGCGCGACGGCACCGGCTCGGCGGCGCGCGTCGCGGTGTACGCCGCCGGTGTGGTGCCCTCCTCGGCGTTCGCCACCGGTGTGCTGTCCCCCGCCGAGCAGGCGGCCGTGGCGACGGCCACCCGCGGGTTCGACGACGAGCTCGTCGAGCTGCGGCTGTGGAGCGCCGACGGGCGGCTCATGTACTCGTCGGACGCGGCGACCACGGGCCTGCCGCACGCGGACCGCCTGGCCCGCGTCATGCAGTCGGGCACGCCGGACGCCCTGGTCCAGCCCGACGTGCGCGCCGGGCGTGCGGCCAACGACCAGCGCACCGTGCTCGACGTCTACGTGCCGGTGACGCTGGCCGACACGGCGACGCCCGACGCCCGGGACGACGTCGCCCCCGACGACCGGGTGGGCGCGGCGGAGGTCATGCTCGACCGCACGGCCACCCAGGAGACGCTGCGCTCGACGACCCGCACCGTCGGCCTCGTCGTCGTCGGCAGCCTGGCGCTCCTGTGGCTGCTGCTGTTCCGCATCGTGCACGCGACGTCGCGCCGGCTGCGCACGACCGCGCTGGAGAACGCGCGCCTCGCCCTGCTGGACTCCCTGACGGGGCTGCCCAACCGGCGGCTGCTGTCCGACCAGATGCAGCGGGCGATCGACCGCGTCGCCGACGAGGGGGCACGCGTCGGGCTGATCCTGCTGGACATCGACCGGTTCAAGGACATCAACGACACCCTGGGGCACGACCAGGGCGACGAGCTGCTGCAGCAGGTGGCCGAGCGGTTGCGCCACGCGCTGCGGGACGACGACGTGGTGGCGCGCCTCGGCGGCGACGAGTTCGCGATCCTGCTGCCGGACGTGCGGACGGTCGCCAACGCGGAGCGCCTGGCGCGTCGCGTGCGGGGCCTGTTCGCCCAGCCGTTCGAGCTCACCGACATCGCGCTGCACGTCGAGACGTCCGTGGGGGTGGCGTGCCTGCCCGACCACGCGTCCGACGCCTCGTCGCTCATGCGGACCGCGGACATCGCGATGTACGCGGCCAAGCACCACCGTGCCGGTGTCAGCGTGTACTCGCCCGACGCGGACGACTCGTCCCCGGCCCGCCTGGTGCTGCTCGGTGAGCTGCACCAGGCGCTCGAGGAGCGCGCCGGCGACCTGCCGGCGCAGCTCGAGATGCACTACCAGCCCAAGATCGAGCTGTCCTCGCAGCGCACCGTCGGGCTGGAGGCGCTGATCCGCTGGCGCCACCCGACCCGCGGCCTGCTGCCGCCGGGCGTCTTCGTGCCGCTGGCCGAGCAGTCGGGCCTCATCCACCGCGTCACGACGTTCGCGCTCGAGGAGTCGGTGCGCCAGCTCGCGCGCTGGCAGGAGCAGGGGCACCGGGTCCCGGTCGCGGTCAACCTGTCCGCGCACGACGTCGCGAGCCCTGCCGTGGTCGACACGATCGAGCAGCTCCTCGCGGAGCACGGGGTCGCGCCGTCCCTGCTCGAGGTCGAGATCACCGAGACGGCGCTCGTCGCGGACCCCTCGCGGGTGGTCCCGGTGCTGGAGCGCCTGCGGGCCCTGGGCGTCGCCGTGGCGATCGACGACTTCGGCACGGGGACGACCTCGATCTCCCAGCTGCGCGACCTGCCGGTGGCGGAGCTGAAGATCGACCGCCTCTTCGTCGCCGACCTGGGCGAGGGCGGCCGCGCGGGGTCGGAGGTCGTGGTGCAGGCCATGGTGGACCTGGCGCACTCGTTCGGGCTGCGCGTGGTGGCCGAGGGCGTCGAGGACGAGGCGACGGCCCGCACGCTGGCCCGCCTGGAGGTCGACCGTGCGCAGGGCTACCTGTGGGCCCGACCGGCCCCGCCCAGCGACGTGCACCCGCCCGGCACCCCGTCGCTTCACCCCATCGGGTGACGCGCGGCCGGAACGCTCAAGGTTCGTGTCCGGCGCGCCGACTCCTGCCGATGAGGGTGGGGTGGATCCGCGGACGGCGGTGACGCGCCGACCGCCCCGGGCACGCAGGAGGGACCGGCCATGATGGACGAGCTGCTCGAGGAGATGATCGACCCCGCGCCGTCGCGGCAGGACGTCGCACGGCACCGGCGCGCGTGGGCCACCGGCTCGATCCTCGTGCTCGCCGCCGTGGGCGTGACGTCGCTGACCACGTCGGCGCTGTTCACCGACCAGGACACGCTGCCCGGCGCACTGCGGACGGGCACGTTGGTGCTCGCCGCCGAGGGCGCGTCGTTCGAGATGCCCGTGGGCGGGCTGGCGCCCGGTGGCACCGTGGTCGCGCCCGTCACCGTGCGCAACACGGGGTCGCTGGAGCTGCGGTACGCCGTGAGCCTGTCGGCGGCGCCGGGCGGTGACGACGCCGCGGACCTCACCGGCCGGCTGCGCACGCGCATCCTCGAGGACGCCACGTGCACGCTCACGAGCGTCGAGGACGCCCGCGTGCTCGGGGACTCCCAGGAGCTGGTGGACCAGGAGTTCGGCCTGCCGCGGACGGTGACGCCGATCGTGGGCAGCCCGGACACCGGCGCCCAGACCGGTGACCGCGTCCTGGCCGCCGTCACCGGCGCGGAGACGCTGTGCGTCCGGGTCGACATGGCGCTCGCGGCGGGCAACGAGTACCAGAGCACGTCCGCCGCGCTGACGTTCCAGGTCGACTCCGAGCAGACGGTGAACAACTGATCCGACCGTGAGCACCGCGACGGCCAACCGGCCCCTCGTCGAGCGCCGCGCCCCCCGGGCGACGGTGCGGCCCCGCGTGCCGTGGTGGCGCCGGACCACCGGCGTGGCGCTGTGGGCCGTGGTCGTCGTGGGCGTCGCGGCGTACCTGGCGTCGCTGGCGGTGCCGCTGTGGTTCCAGGCGCAGGGCGAGCGGCTGCTCATCGTCACGTCGGGGTCGATGGCCCCGCAGTTCCTGGCGGGCGACGTCGTGGTGCTGCACGCGGTGACGGAGCCGTCGGAGCTCAAGCCGGGCCTCATCGTCACGTTCCAGCCGGTGGGCTCCTCGGGCCTGGTCACGCACCGCATCGTCTCGTTGCACAACCTGCCGGCGATGAAGGAGGTCGACGACGGCTCCGGGCGGATGGAGCCCCTGGTCACCCCCGACGGCTCCCCGGTGCTGCAGGCGTACATCCGCACGCAGGGCGACGCCAACCCCGGGCCGGACGCCAACGCGACCCCGGTCGAGCGGGTGCGCGGGGTGGTGCTCGACGTGCACCGCGGCTGGGGTTCGCTGCTCACGTGGGCGACGTCGGCCCAGGGGCGTGCCGTGATGCTGGTGCCGCCGCTGCTGGCACTGGCGACGCTCGAGGTGATCTCGGTCGTGCAGGCGCGCCGGGCACGGCCGGTGCGTCAGCACCACGAGGACCGGAGGGTCGATGCGTTCGTCGGTGAGTGAGCACGCCCCCGGCGCGGGCGTGCGACGCGGCACGCGCGTGCGGCTGGGCCTGCTGCTGCTGCTGGCCGTCGCCGGGCTGGTGGCGCAGACGCCCGGCCTGACGGGCGCCCTGATGACGGACACGGACCTGCTGACGACGGTGGTCTCCACGCGCCCGGACTTCTCGTCGCCGACGACCGCCCCGCCCACGGAATAGTCGCGCGGCCACCGCGGTTGAGGGGCCTTATCGATGCAAACGCATCGACCTGGACCAGCGAGGTGCACCATGCAGTTCGGGATCTTCTCCGTCGGCGACGTCACGACGGACCCCACGACCGGCCGGACACCCGACGACACCGAGCGCGTGCGCGCCATGCTCACGATCGCCGAGCACGCCGACGCCGCCGGGCTCGACGTCTTCGCCACCGGCGAGCACCACAACCCGCCGTTCGTGCCGTCGTCCCCCACGACCATGCTCGGCTACCTCGCCGGCCGCACGAAGAACATCGTGCTGTCCACGGCGACGACCCTCATCACCACCAACGACCCCGTCCGCCTGGCCGAGGAGTACGCGATGCTCCAGGTCATCAGCGACGGGCGCATGGACCTCATGATGGGCCGCGGCAACACCGGGCCCGTCTACCCGTGGTTCGGCAAGGACATCCGCCAGGGCATCCCGCTCGCGATCGAGAACTACGCCCTCCTGCGCCGCCTGTGGCAGGAGGACGTCGTCGACTGGAGCGGCACGTTCCGCACCCCGCTGCAGGGCTTCACCTCCACCCCCCGCCCGCTCGACGGCGTCGCCCCCTTCGTGTGGCACGGCTCGATCCGCTCCCCCGAGATCGCCGAGCAGGCCGCGTACTACGGCGACGGGTTCCTGCACAACGCGATCTTCTGGCCCATGGAGCACACCGCGCAGATGGTGAGCTTCTACCGGCAGCGGTACGAGCACCACGGGCACGGCCGCTCCGACCAGGCGATCGTCGGGCTCGGCGGGCAGGTCTTCATGCGCAAGAACAGCCAGGACGCGTGGGACGAGTTCCGCCCGTACTTCGACAACGCGCCCGTCTACGGGCACGGCCCGTCGATGGAGGACTTCACGCGCGAGACGCCGCTGACCGTCGGCAGCCCGCAGCAGGTCGTCGACCGGTACGGCGCCTTCTGGGAGCAGGTCGGCCACTACCAGCGCCAGCTGTTCCTCATGGACCACGCCGGCCTGCCCCTCAAGACCGTCCTCGAGCAGATCGACATCCTCGCCGAGGACGTCGTGCCCGTGCTGCGCCGCGAGGCGGAGTCGCGCCGCCCCGCGGACGTGCCGGCGAACCCGCCGACGCACGCCGAGCGTGTGGCCGCCGCCCGCGCCGCCGGGCAGCAGGCCGCGCAGCCCGTCGCGGCCGCCGACCACTGGACCGGCCGCACCGCCGAGGACGACCTCGCCGCGGCCGACGCCGCCACCCGCTGACGGACCCGGTCGCCCCCGCGCGGGGGCGACCGGCGTCCCGCCCCACCCGCGCCCGGGCGCACCCAGCCCCACCCAGGAGGACCCATGCCGTCCCGTTCCCTCGTCGTCGTCTCCGGCGGCCTGTCGCAGCCGTCGTCGACGCGGCTGCTCGCCGACCGGCTGACCGAGGCCACCGTCGCCGACCTCACCGCCCGCGGCATCGACACCGTGGTCGAGGTCGTCGAGCTGCGCCCGCTCGCCCACGACGTCGTCGACATGACGCTGACGGGCTACGCCCGCCCCGCCCTCGCCGCCGCCCAGAGCGCGCTCGCGGGTGCCGACGGGGTCGTTGCCGTCTCCCCCGTGTACGCCGCGTCCTACGCGGGGCTCTTCAAGTCGTTCGTCGACGTGCTGGACCCGCAGGCGCTGCGCGGGACGCCCGTGCTGCTGGGCGCCACCGGCGGCACCGTCCGCCACTCGCTGGCGCTCGAGCACGCGATGCGCCCGCTCTTCGCGTACCTCCAGGCGGACGTGGTCCCGACCGCCGTCTTCGCGGCCACCGACGACTGGGCCGACGCCGGTACCGAGCAGGTCTCGTCGCTGCCGGCGCGTGTGCGGCGCGCGGCGGCCGAGCTCGCGACCCGTGTCGCGGCACGCGAGCCCGTCACCCGTGGCGGGCTCTACGACGCCGTGCCGTCGTTCGAGGACATGCTGGGCGGCGCCTGAGCACCGTCCCGGGCGACCGGACGACGACGGGGCCGACCACCGCGTGGTGGTCGGCCCCTCGCGCACCCGCGCGCGTGTCAGCCCACGGCGGGCGCGGACCGGGTCACTGCGGCGTCAAGGTGAACGACGTCGCGGTGCCCGACGCCTCGACGTCGAGCTGCTGGGCAGCGAGCGTCCGGGACGTGCGGGCGTCCACGTAGACGCGGGCGTCGCCCTCCGCCACGACGTCGTCACCGGGGTCCGGGCCGGCGACGAGCGCGAGCTCGAAGCCTCCGGAGTCCTGCTCGGCGATGCGCAGGCCGCCCTCGTCGGGCAGGCCGGCACGGCTGGTCAGGGTCTCGACGGCGGTGCGGGCGTTCTCGGTCAGGGTGAGCACGGCTGCTCCTCTCCGATGGCCTGGTGACGTCGGCCGGGACGCCCGGCCCCGCGCCTGCGGTGCACGAGGGGTCGCACCGCGGGCGGGGCGACGTGCCCCGGTCCGACGCCGTCGGACGTCCACCACCGTGACCCGGCGGCGCGCGGGTCCGCAACCGCACGTCCGCTGCGCGAGACCCCTCGCGACACACCGCGCCCCGGGCTGCGGGGGCCCGTGTCGGCCCCTACCCTTTGCCGGCCGAGCGGCCCTCGGGGGCCGTCAGCGCGTGACGTCCACGACGAGTGCCCGGTGGTCGGACAGCCCGAGGTCGAGCGCCTGCCCGCCGCCGGCCGCCCGCAGCCCGGGACCGGCCAGCACGTGGTCGAGCTGCCGCACGGGCTCGGCGACCGGGAAGGTGTCCGCGACCACCAGCGAGCGCAGCCCGGACAGGCGCGCGGGCTGCTCCCCGGCGAGGTTCAGGTCGCCCATGACGACGGTCGGGCCGGGCAGGGTGCGCGCCACGCGCACCAGGTGGCGCAGCTGGCGCACGTTCCACCCGGGGATGAAGGTCAGGTGCGTGCCGACCACGGTCACCGGGCCCCGGTCGTCCTCGACGACCGCCGCGAGCGCAGCGCGCGGCTCGTCGCGCACGAACGCGGGCCAGCGGGCACCGGGGAAGCGCACGGGTGCGCGGCGCCGCAGCGTGGGCAGCGTCAGCACGTGCCACGCCTCGACGGGCCGGCGGGACAGCAGCGCGATCCCGTACGCCGCGGTGTCGGGCTGCTCCTCCCCCGTGCCGGCGACCCACAGACCGGGTTCCCCGTGCAGGGTCGCGACGAACCGGTGGTGGGGGGCGCCCATCGCCTCGGCGGCCACGGCGGTGAGGTCCGCCCCGTGCGAGCGGGTCTGCGCCCGGTCCACCTCCTGCAGGGCCAGGACGTCCGCGTCGAGCCGCCGCACGGCGTCGGCGAACCGGTCCAGGTCGACCCGCCCGTCCCCGAGCGAGCGCCCGTGCAGGATGTTGAAGGTCGCGAGCCGCACCTCGCGATTGTCACCGGTGGGTGCGCCCCTCGCACGCCGCGGACCCGGGCGGCGCACCCCTCGCGCGGCGGGTCCCGCTCGGCGCGCGGCCCGCGCCGAGCCGGTGTAGACACCGTGCATGCACCAGAC
This sequence comes from Cellulomonas sp. KH9, assembly GCF_900114185.1. Taxonomy (GTDB): domain Bacteria; phylum Actinomycetota; class Actinomycetes; order Actinomycetales; family Cellulomonadaceae; genus Cellulomonas. Next base: position 917,934 of record NZ_FOSE01000001.1, on the reverse strand, counting down.
CCCGACACCGACGGACGCCCCGCCGCCCCTCACCGGTGCGGCCCCGGCGCCGCTGCCCGTGCCGGCCGGGGCCGCGACCCCCGACGACCGCGCGGCCCTGCAGGACGGCCTGCGCCGCACGGCCGTCGCGCTGCTGGACGCGGGCATCCCGTTCGCCCTGGTGGGCGGGTACGCGGCCTGGGCGCGCGGTGCGCCGGAGCCGAGCCACGACGCGGACTTCGCGGTCGCGGAGGAGGACGTCGACGCGGCCCGTGCGGCACTGGCCGCCGCCGGCCTGGACGTCCAGCAGCCCGCCGAGAACTGGCTGTTCAAGGCCTACCACCACGGCCAGCTCGTCGACGTGATCTTCCGGATGGTCGGCGACCCGGTGACCCACGAGCAGCTGGCGCGTGCCGACGAGCTCGAGGTGCTCGCCGTCCGTATGCCCGTGCTGCCGGCCACCGACATCATCTCGGCCAAGATGCGGGTGCTGGGCGAGCACTACTGCGACTTCACGTGGCTGCTGCCCATGGCGCGCGCCCTGCGCGAGCAGATCGACTGGGACCGGGTCCGGACCGAGATCGCCGACCAGCCGTACGCGCGGGCGTTCCTGTTCCTCGCCGACGAGCTGGGCCTGACGGGCAGCCCGGGCGAGCGGCTGACCCCCGGTCCCGGCCGCACGGGCCCCGGCTCCGAGGAGTGAGACCCGCCGGTGCCGCGCGCCGCGGGACGGCACGCGGCACCATGGCGGGATGGACGTCGACGACGTACGGCGGCTGGCGCTGGCGCTGCCGGACGTCACCGAGCGGTCGAGCTGGGGCGAGCCCGCGTGGTTCCACCGCCGGCTGGTCGCCCGCATGTGGGACACGCACCGCCTGACGGTGCACGTCGAGGACGACGGCGAGCGACGGGCGCTGGCGGCGCAGGAGCCGGACGTTTACTCCACGACCGACCACCACCGCGGCACGGACCTCGTGCTCGTCGACCTACGGGCCGCCGACGCCGACCTGGTGCGCGCCCACCTGGCGGAGTCGTGGTGGTGGGCGGCTCCCGACGCGCTGCGCCGACGTCACGCCCACCTGGGCCCCGACGCGTCGGCGGGTGGGTCCGGCTGACGTCCGGCGGCGTCACCCGGCGTCGGCGTCCGCGGGGACGTCGGAGATCCGCAGCGCCTCCACGAGGTCCCGGTAGAGCTCGTCCGACGCGAGGAGCTCGGCGTGCGTGCCCCGCGCACGGACCGTCCCGTCCTCCAGGACGAGGATCGTGTCCGCGTCGACGACCGTCGACAGCCGGTGCGCGACCGTGACGACCGCACCGGTGGTCGACAGCACGCGGATCGCGTCGTGCACCGCGGCCTCCGTCAGGCCGTCGACCTGCGCGGTGGCCTCGTCGAGCAGCATCACCTGCGGCCGGCACAGCAGTGCGCGTGCCAGCGCGATGCGCTGCCGCTGGCCGCCGGACACCGACGTCTCGGTCAGCCTGGTGTCCAGGCCGTCCGGCAGCGCGTCGAAGGCGCCGTCGAGCCGCACCGCCGCGAGCGCACGGCGCAGCTCCTCGTCCGTCGCGGCGGGGTTGCTGAACAGCAGGTTGTCCCGGATCGTGCCGGGCACGACGGGCGTCTCCTGCTCGACGTACGCGAAGCGGGAGCGCACGTCGGCGTGGCTCCAGCCGGCGTACGGCCGCCCGTCCAGCAGCAGCTGCCCCGACTGCGGCTCCAGGAACCGCAGCAGCAGCGAGAACACGGTCGTCTTGCCGGCGCCGGACGGCCCGACGAGCGCCGTGTGCCCGTGCCGCGGGACCGTCAGCGACAGCTCGCGCACCGCCGGCGGCAGGCCGGGACCGTAGGCCGCCGTGACGTCGCGCAGCTCGATCACGGGGACGTCGGGTCCGTCGGCGGACGCGGGTCGCGTGGCCGACGGCGCGGTCGCCGCGTGGGGTTCCACGTCCATCGCGGCGACCTCGCTGATCCGACCCGCCGCCGCGATCCCGGACTGCAGCTGCGTGAGGGACTGCGTGAGGTCGGTGATGGGCCCGACGATGTTGAAGGCGTAGAGCAGGAACGCCACGAGGCTGGAGACGGCGAGCTCGCCCTGGCCGACGCGCCACGCGCCGAGCCCGAGGATGACGATGATGGCGAGCTGGATCCCGCCCCACGAGACGCTCCACGCGACCGCCGCGGTCCGCACGGCGCGCACCGCGTGGTCGCGCGCCTCGCGGGCGGCACCGAGGACCGTGGCCGCCTGGCGGTCCTCCGCACGGCTGGACTTGACGGTGCGGACGGCGCGCAGCGACCCCTCCAGCGTGCCGCCGAGCGTGCCCAGCGCCTCCTGCGAGGCCCGCTCGGCCGCCCCGATGCCCGGCAGGAGGACGGCCATGAGCGCGCCGACGACCACGATCGCGGCGATGGTCGTGCCCAGCAGCACGCGGTCGAGCACGCCCATGAGGACGAGGGTGCCGACGAGTGCCACGGCCCCGTTGACCAGCCCGACGATGCTGGACGACGTCGCCTCGCGCAGCAGCACGGTGTCCGACGTGACGCGCGTGACGAGCTCGCCGGTGGGGCGGCCCGTGACCGCGGCGACCGTGGCCCGCAGGTAGCGGCGCACGAGCGACTCGCGCGCGTCGAGGACGATCCGCTCGGCCAGCGTCCCCATGAGCACCCACTGCACGTAGCCCACGACCGACCCGACGACGAAGAGCGCGAGCAGCCACCCGACGGGCCGCGCCAGCGACTCCCCCGTGCCGAGGGTGTCGAGCACCCACTTGGTGACCATGGGGGTGGCGAGGGACAGCCCGGTGCCGGCCAGGCCGAGCACGAGGCCCACGCCGAGCGTGCGGCGGTGCGGCCGGACCAGGTCGAGCAGGATGCGCAGGCGGCGGCGCCCGTCCGGCTCGGCTGCGGCAGGTGTCTCGGGCTGTGACGGCGCGGCGACCATCGTGCGATTGGAACATCTTAGTTCCACTATGGTCAATGGAGTTCCGCTCCGATTGCCAGGAGTACCGTTTCGCTCGTGGCGAACCAGGCACCTCCCCCCACGACCGGTCCCCGCGCCCGGACCCGGCAGGCGATCCTCGACGCCGCCGTCCGTGCGCTCGCCGACGACCCCTCGGCCTCCCTGGGTCGGGTCGCCGAGCTGGCCGACGTCGGCCGGACCACGCTGCACCGCTACTTCCCGGAGCGTGACGCCCTGCTCACCGCCGTCGGCGCCCACGCCGCCGCCGGCCTCACCGCCGCCCACGCACGGGCGCGGCTCGACGACGGCACGGCGCTCGACGCGCTGCTGCGTGTCGCGCAGGAGTACCTCGAGCTGGGCGACCTGCTGACCGTGCTGTTCACGGGCACCGTCCCCGAGGACTCCTGGGCGCAGGACCCGACGAACGACGCCGCCCTGGGCGCCCTGTACGCGCGGGGCCTGCGCGACGGCTCGATCGACCCACGGTTCGACGCCGAGTGGACCCTGGGCGTCGTGTGGTCCGCCCTGCACCTCGCGTGGTCGACCATGAGCACCGCCCGCGCCGACCGCCACGCCGTGGTCACCCGCCTGCTGCTCACCCTCGAGAAGGCGCTCGCACCGGAGCCCCCCGACCTGCGATGACGCACGCCGTGGGCAAGGATGGAGCATGCCTGACACCACCACCCCCACCCTGTCCCTGCCCGGCGGGCACATCCCCGTCCTGGGCCTCGGCACGTGGCAGTCGGAGGGCTCCGACGCGGAGCTCGCCGTCAGCACCGCGCTGCAGCTCGGCTACCGGCACGTCGACACGGCCACCGGCTACGGCAACGAGGCGCAGGTCGGCCGCGCGCTCACCACGCGCGGCATCGACCGCGACGACGTCTTCCTCACGTCGAAGCTGCCCCCGGACCACGCGGGGCGCGAGCGGCAGACGCTCGCCGAGTCCCTCGTCGCGCTCACGACCGACCACCTCGACCTGTGGCTGATCCACTGGCCCCCGGGCAAGGAGGCCCGCCCGGACGTCTGGCAGCGGTTCCGCGAGGCGCGGGACGAGGGCCTCACGCGCTCGATCGGGGTGTCGAACTACTCGATCGCGCAGATCGACGAGCTGATCGCGGCGACGGGCGAGGCGCCGGCCGTCAACCAGATCCCCTACTCCCCCGTCGACCACGACCCGGAGCTGCTGGCGGCGCACCGTGAGCGCGGGATCGTCGTCGAGGGCTACAGCCCGCTCAAGCGCACCGACCTGGACGCCGAGCCGATCGTCGCGGCGGCGCGCGCGCACGGGGTGACGCCGGCGCAGGTCGTGCTGCGGTGGCACATCGAGCACGACGTCGTGGTCATCCCCAAGTCCGTCAGGCGCGAGCGCATCGAGGAGAATCTCGCGGTGCTCGGCTTCACGCTGACGCCGGACGAGGTCGCGGCGATCGACACGCTGGGACGCTGACGACACGACGCACCTGCTGCGGACGTGGCTCGGACGTGCGCGTCCGGGCCACGTCCACGCCGAGGCGGGGGGACGCCGGGAGGGTGGCTCGGGGGGCGTAAGACCCGGTCGACGGCTGTGGTCGCGCTCCCACATCGCACGTGCTCGCCGCCGTCGCGGAGCGACCGGCGAGCACGTCGGGCGCTCGGCCTACCGAGGGCCGGGCCCGTGTCCTGCGATCGGCGTCACGCCGTTGTGCCGCCGATCGCAAGGTCTACCGGACAACCGGACGTGACGTCAACCACAGCCGGTCCCCGACGGCCGCCACGGGCGGGACCGCCCAGCGGCCGGCCGAGGAGCGCGCCCCGGCCGCTGGACGGCCGGGGCGCGCGTGTCACCGGCCGGTCACCACCCGCCCGCGACGGCACGCACGAGCTCGCCGTCCGCCGTGTCGCCGGACAGCTCCCAGAAGAACGCCCCGCCGAGCCCCTTGCTGCGCGCCCACGTCATCTTGGACGCGACGGTGGCGGGCGTGTCGTAGCCCCACCACTGGTCGCCGCAGCGTGCGTAGGCGGTACCGCCGACCGTCCCGGTCGACGGGCAGCGCGCCTTGAGGACCTCGTAGTCCTCGATGCCCTGCTCGTACGTGCCCGGCGCCGGCCCGGTCGCGGTGCCGCCCGGCGCGGTCTGCGTGACGCCGCTCCACCCCCGCCCGTAGAAGCCGACGCCGAGCAGGATCTTGCGCGCGGGCACGCCCTTGGCGACGAGCTTGTCGACCGCGGCCTGCGCGTGGAAGCCCTCCTGCGGGATGCCGGCGTAGGACGTCAGCGGCGAGTGCGGCGCCGTCGGCCCCTGGGGGGCGAACGCGCCGAAGTAGTCGTACGTCATCGGCATGATCCAGTCGAGCTTCTTCGCACCCGCCGCGTAGTCGGCGGCGTCGATCTTGCCGCCCGGGGAGCCGTCGGCCGTGATGGCGGCCGTGACCAGGTTGCTCGTGCCGAACTTCGCGCGCAGCGCGGTGACGACACGGTCGAACGCCTGGGGGCCGGACGTGTCGCACGTCAGGCCGCACGCGTTGGGGTACTCCCAGTCGACGTCGATGCCGTCGAACACGTCCGCCCAGCGCGGGTCCTCGACGAGGTCGTAGCAGGACTGCGCGAACGCCTCGGGGTCCGCGGCGGCCTGGGTGAAGCCGCCGGACCAGGTCCAGCCGCCGAACGACCAGATGACCTTCAGGCCCGGGTGCATGGCCTTGAGCTTGCGGAGCTGGTTGAAGCTGCCGCGCAGCGGCTGGTCCCACGTGTCCGCGACGCCGTCGACCGAGTCGGCCGCGGTGTAGGCCTTCTCGTAGTCCGCGTAGGGGTCGCCGATGGAGCAGCGCCCGCCCGTGGTGTTGCCGAACGCGTAGAGGATGTGGGTCATGCGGTCGGCAGCGCCCGACGTGTGGATGTTCTTCACGTGGTAGTTGCGGGCGTAGACGCCCCACTCGGCGAAGTACCCGACGACCTTGCCGCCGCCCGGAGGCGGCGTCGTGGGCGTGGGGGTCGGCGTGGGGGTCGGGCTCGTCGTCGGGGTCGGGCTCGTCGTGGGCGTCGGCGTGCCACCGGTGCACGTGCCGCCGTTGACGCTGCAGGCGGTGGGGCCGCCGTACCGGCCCGAGGCGACGTAGCCCCAGCTCTGCGAGGTCCCGGGCGCGAGCGGACCGGCCCAGCCCTTCTTGACCGCCCGGTAGTCCTGGCCGTCGCGGGTGACGTCGCTGTCCCACGCGCTGGTGATCGCGACGCCCGCGGGGAGCCGGAAGTCGACGGCCCAGGTGGGCACGCTCGTCGTGCCGGTGTTGGTGACCGTGACCGCGACCTGGTGACCCGTCCCCCAGTCGCCCTGCGCCGCGAACGTCACGGTGATGCCGCCGGCCGCGCTGGCCGTCGGTGCGGCCACCAGGCCTCCGGCGACGACCGCGAGGGCGGCGACGGCGGCGGCCAGCGCACGGCGGCGGCGGGGGCGACCGGCGCCCGGTGGGTCCTGCGAAGCGTCCTGCGTCCTGCTGCTCGACATCTCGACTCCCGTTCGTCGAATATGTAAGGACTACGTACTAATCGGACACCCACGACGCTAGGCCTGCGCGGATCGTGCGGTCAATGATGTGATGACTATGGAAAACGTTCGCCATTACTCCGGTGCGGCCCGCCACCGACGCGTCCGCGCAGGTCTGCGCGACCGACGACTCGTTCAGGTGAACGGCCCCCGGGGTCGGCTCGCGGGCCGCGCGCCGGTTCAGGGGACGACGACGGTCATGCCCGCCGCCCCGGCGGTCGGCAGACCGGCGAGAGCCGCAGCGGCCTCGTCGAGGCCGATCGTGCGACCCACGAGGCTCGCCGGCGCCAGCCGGCCCGCCGCGATCTGCGCGAGCATCGCGGGGTACTCGTGGGCGGCCATGCCGTGGCTGCCGTGCACCGACAGCTCCCACCCCACGACGCGGCCCATCGGCAGCGCCGTCCACGCGTCGTCGCGCAGCAGCAGCCCCACCTGCACGTGCCGGCCGCGGCGACGCAGCGCCAGCACCCCCGCCTGGGCGGTGGCCGGGCTGCCGAGCGCGTCGAGCGACGCGTGCGCCCCGCCACCGGTCACCTCGAGGAGCCGGGCGGCGAGCGCCGCCGGCGGGTCGTCGCCGGGGTCGACGGTCAGGTGGGCGCCGGCCGCCCGCGCCGCCCGTCGCGCCGCCGGCGCGGGGTCGACCGCGACGACCCGGGCACCGGCGGACGCTGCGACCATGACGGCCGACAGGCCGACGCCGCCACAGCCGAGGACGACGACCTGGTCGTCCGGCCGCACGGCGGCGTGCACGGTGACGGCGCGGTACGCGGTCGCGAACCGGCAGCCCAGCGCGGCGGCGACGACCGGCGCCATGCCCGGCGGTACCCGGACCAGGTTGGTGTCGGCGCGGTCGAGCGCCACGAGCTCGGCGAACGAGCCCCACTGCGTGAACCCGGGCTGGGTCTGGTCGGGGCAGACCTGCTGGTCGCCCGCACGGCACGTCGCGCACGCACCGCACGCCATGACGAACGGCACGGTGACGACGTCGCCCACGGCCCAGCGCCGCACGTCGTGCCCGGCCTCGACGACCGTGCCGGCCAGCTCGTGACCCGGCACGTGGGGCAGGCGCACGTCGTCGTCGTGGCCCTGCCAGGCGTGCCAGTCGCTGCGGCAGACGCCCGTGGCGGCGACACGCACGACGACACCGTCACGCGGGCACGAAGGGTCGGGGACCTGCCTGACCTGGGGCGTCGCCCCGAACTCGTCCACCACGACCGCGCGCACGGGCCCATCCTGCCCGCTGACGGCACAGGACCGGCCCCCGCCACCCTCCGGCGGGAGACCGGCCCTGCCCGCGGGCGGTCCGCCCGCCGGCGGTCAGGCGGCGAGGAACTCCAGCAGGGCCGCCGTGACCTCGTCCGCGTGGGTCCACAGCAGCCCGTGCGGCGCGCCCTCGATCTCGACGTACGTCGCCTCGGGGAGCAGGGCGGCGAACGCGCGGCCCGTCGCCTCGACCGGCAGGATCCGGTCGCCCGAGCCGTGCAGGATCAGCGTCGGGACGTCGATCTTCGCGACGTCGTCACGGAAGTCGGTGTGCCACGTCGGCACGACCGCCCACGCGGCCCACGGCGCGGAGCCGGCGGCCACGGCCCACGACCCGCGCACGGCGGCCTCGCTGATCCGGGTGCCGAGGTTCTCGTCGAGGTTGTAGAAGTTGGTGAAGAACTCGTCGAACCACGCGTAGCGGTCACGCTGCGCAGCCTCCGCGATGCCGTCGAACGCGCTCTGCGGCAGGCCGAGCGGGCTCTCGTCGGTCTGCAGCAGGTAGGGCTCGAGCGCGGCGAGGAACGCGGCCTTCGCGACGCGGCCGGAGCCGCGGGTGCCGAGGTAGCGACCCACCTCCCCCGTCCCCATGGAGAACCCGACCAGCACCGCGTCACGCACGTCGAGCGCCGTCAGGACGGCGTCGAGGTCCGCGGTGAAGGTGTCGTAGTCGTAGCCCTGGGTCGTCGCGGTCGAGCGGCCGAAGCCCCGGCGGTCGTACGTGATGACGCGGTAGCCGGCGTCGAGCAGGGCTACGGCCTGCTTCTCCCACGAGTGGCCGTCGAGCGGGTAGCCGTGGATGAGCACGACGGGCTGCCCGGTGCCATGGTCCTCGTAGTACAGCTCGACGGGCTGGTCGGTGGCGGTGCTGGTGATGAACGGCATGGCGGTTCTCCTTCGCTCGGCGGGCGCCCGGGGCGTCCGGTGCACTGTCGTACGGTCGATCGGGAACGATTACATCGTGCACGATCTAATAGTGGACGTCAACACCGCGTACGATGCTGTGCATGGACGACAGGCCCGCACTCCCCGACGGCATCTCGCTGGAGACGATGCTGTGCTTCGACCTCTACTCCGCGTCCCGCGCGATGACCGCGGTCTACCGGCGCGAGCTGGACCCGCTGGACCTCACGTACCCGCAGTACCTCGTGCTGGTCGTGCTGTGGACCCGGGGTGAGCAGACCGTCCGGCAGGTCATCGACCGGCTGTACCTGGACTACGGGACCGTCTCGCCGCTGCTCAAGCGGCTGGAGGTGCGCGGGCTCGTCGAGCGCCGGCGCCGACCCGACGACGAGCGGTCGGTGAGCGTCGCCCTGACGCCGGCCGGCGAGGCGCTGCGCGAGCGGGTGGCCCACCTGCCCGCGCGCGTCGGCGAGGCCTTCGGGCTCGCACCGGACGAGATGGCCGAGCTCGCACGGCTGCTCGGCACCGTCAAGCGCCACGCCACGGGCACCGACGCCCCGCACGGAGCCCGGGCACCGGCCCGCCCGGCCTGAGCCACCGGCGCGCCGTCACCCGTCGGGATCGAGAAGACCCTCGTCGAGACGCCAGGGGCCGACCTCGACGGTCGCACCTGGCAGCACGTCGAGCGTGACCGGCGGCACGAGGTCGACCGCGGGTCCGTCCGTGACCGCCCGGACGGTGACGCCGACGGCCACGTCGGGGTCCTGCGACGTCGACATGGCGCGCCACCGGGCCTGCGCGAGCGCGGCGGCGCCGGGTTCCAGCACGTCCTGCGGCGGCACGTCGGGTGCGACGAGGTCCGGCAGCTGGGTGACGTCGGGCGTCCGGGTGCCGGACTGCCGCGTGAACGCGAGGGTCGGCACCCCCGACAGCACACACGACGACGCTCCCGTCCACGTCGCGCGCAGCACGAGGAACCGGGCGCCGAGCGCCGCGTCCACGGCCGCGACCTCGAGCCGCAGACCGTCGGCGGTGCAGGCGGGGGTCTGCACGGGCGCTGCCTGGCCGGACGCGTCCGGGGCTCCGGTGCCCGGTGCGTCGGGGCCCGCGTCGACGGGACCACCGAGGACCCCGTCCAGCGCACCGCCGTCGGTCGTCACGTGGTAGCCCAGCGGCGGTCCCGCGCGCAGCACGGAGGCCAGCCGGGACGCGACGTGGGACCGGTGGGCGTCGTCCTCCACCCGGACCGTGAGGTCGGGCGACGCGGGCTCACCGCCCCGCAGCACGACGCGCCACACCCCCTCCCAGGCCGCGACGTCGACCGCCAGCGCCACCGCCTCGGCGTCCGGCCAGGCCCCGGGGTGCACCTGCGACACCTCGAGCCAGTGGTCGAGCGCCTCGACCGTCGTGACCGGCAGGTCCCGCCCGGCGACGGCGGTCAGCGCGTCGGCGACCGCGTCCCCGCCCGCCACGACGACCCGCCCGGCCTCGGGCCCGAACCACACCTCGGCGACCCCGGGCACGCGACGCACCGCCAGCGCGTCCACCGCCAGGTCGGCGTCGCCGCCGGGCGTGAGGACCACGGCGAGCGTCCGCGCGGCGTCGTGCACGTCGAGGCGCCACGCGCCGGGCCCGGCCGTGACGGTGCCGAGCACCGCCTCCGCCGCGGCCGGGAGCGCGTCGACCCCCTCGACCTCCGCGTCCACACCGACCTCCCACGCGGCGGGGTCGGCAGCGGGGTCCGGGGCACCGAGACCGGTCGGCGGGGTCGTGTCCAGCAGGCGGCACGTCGTGGCCACGGCCGCCGTGCCACCGCCGACGACCTCGTGCACCCGGGCGGCCGCCTCCCGGACCACCTCCGGCGGGTGCACGTCGCGCTCTCCCGCCAGGACCGTGCAGCCGTCCGCGTCGAGCACCGCGCCGAGCGGCGTCGTCCGGAGCGCCAGGGCGCCCAGCACGGCCACCACCAGGACGACGACGGCCGCCACCGCGAGCCGTCCACGCTCCGCGGCGGGTGCCGGGAGCATCCCGGGCGGCGACCCCGTCGGGGCGTCGGGCGCAGCTGTCACGACCCGCGACCCTACCGATGCGGGACGCGTGGGCGGCGCGTCGTAGGGTCCGCCCGTGAGCGCAACCCCCCGCGTGGGTGTCGTCGTGACCGACGCCTACCCCTCCGAGGACCCCGACCACGACACCGCACCGCTCGTCGCCGCGCTGCGGGCGCACGGCGTGGCGGCCGCACCGGTCGTCTGGCACGACGCGGCCGTCGACTGGGCCGCGTGCGACCTGCTGGTGCTCCGCTCCCCCTGGGACTACCCGGAGCGCCTCGACGAGTTCCTCGCGTGGCTCGACGCCGCCGAGCGCGTCACGCAGGTGCTCAACCCACCGGCCCTGGTGCGGTGGAACCTCGACAAGCGCTACCTCACGCAGCTCGCCGACCTCGGGGTGGGCGTGGTCCCGACGACGTACCGGACGTCCCTCGACGACGTGCGCGACGACCTGGGCGGGTTCACCCCCGGCGCGCACGTCGTGGTGAAGCCCGCGGTGTCCGCCGGGGCGCGCGACACCGGGCTCTTCCGCGCCGGCGACCCGGGGGCACTCGACCTCGCGGGGCGGATCCTCGCGGCCGGCGGCGTGGTGATGGTGCAGCCGGAGGTGCCCGAGCTGTCGCAGGGCCACGAGAAGGCGCTGTACGTCATCGACGGGACCCTGACGCACGCGATCGCCAAGGGCGCGCTGCTGGCACCGGGCGGCGGGCTGATCGGCGGGGTGTACGCCGAGAACCCGCAGCGGGTCGACGTCACCGCGGCGGAGGCCGAGTTCGCGCTCGACGTCGTCCGCGCGGTCGACCGGGCCACGGGCAGCGGCGTCCCGCTGTACGCGCGCGTCGACACCGTGGACTCGGCCGAGCACGGGCTGGTGCTGCTGGAGGCCGAGCTGTTCGAGCCCGCGCTCAACCTGCACGTCGCACCCGAGGTCACCGGCGTGGTCGCCTCGGCGGTCCTCGCGCGCCTGGGTTAGTGTCCGCGCACCGGGCACCGTCCGGCGGTCCCCGGCGTTGAGGGGGCGACGGGCGCGCGTGCGTCCCGACCAGGGAGGTGCCGTGGCGAGCTGGTCCGACCGGTGGGCGCGTGCGCGTGCGCAGATGGACGCGCTGCCCCGCCCCGTGCGCGTCGTGGCCGTCACGGTCGTCGGCGGCACCGTGGTGCTCACCGGCGTGGCGATGCTCGTGCTGCCGGGGCCGGGCGTCCTCGCGATCCTCGCGGGACTCGCGCTGCTCGCCACGGAGTTCGCGTGGGCGCGGCGCTGGCTGGACCGCGCGCGGGCCGCCGGCCAGGCGGGCGTCGACAAGGGGCGTGAGGTGTGGGACCGGCGGCGGTCGGCCCCCGGGCCCGACCCGCTGCGGACCACGGAGCCGGCGGACGCGCAGGAGCCGGCGGACGCGCCGGAGCCGGCCGAGGTGCGGGACCCCCACGACCCCCAGGACCCGGTCGACCCCGTCGGCGCGTCCCGCTGAGGCCCCCACGTCCCGGGGTGGCTCCGACACCGCTCCCGTCGGACGATGGGCGTCATGCACACGCGATCGCTCGGCCAGGGCCTCGAGGTCTCCGCGGTGGGCCTGGGCGCGATGGGGATGTCCCAGAGCTACGGTCCCAACCCCGGGACGCGGGACGACATGGTCGCCGTGCTGCGCGGCGCGGTGGAGCGCGGGGTGACGTTCGTCGACACCGCGGAGGTCTACGGCCCCTACGCCAACGAGGAGCTCGTGGGCGAGGCGCTCGAGCCGCTGCGGGACCAGGCCGTGATCGCCACCAAGTTCGGGTGGGACATCCGCGACGGGCGCGCGGCCGGGCTGGACAGCCGCCCCGAGCAGATCTGTCGCGCCGTCGACGGGTCGCTGCGCCGGCTGCGCACCGACGTGATCGACCTGCTGTACCAGCACCGCGTGGACCCCGCGGTGCCGATCGAGAGGACGTCGCCGGGACGGTCGGCGAGCTGGTCGCGGCCGGCAAGGTGCGGCACCTGGGCCTGTCCGAGGCGAGCGCGCGGACGATCCGCCGGGCGCACGCGGTGCACCCGGTGACCGCGGTCCAGAGCGAGTACTCGCTGTGGACGCGCGACCCGGAGGCCGAGGTGCTGCCCGCGCTCGCGGAGCTCGGCATCGGCCTCGTGCCGTTCAGCCCGCTCGGCAAGGGGTTCCTCACCGGGACCGTCGACGCGACCACGACCTTCGCGCCCGGGGATATCCGGACCCGTGTGCCGCGGTTCGAGGCGGAGAACCGCGCGGCCAACGCCGCGCTGGTCGAGCACCTGCGGGAGCTCGCGGCCCGCCGCGACGCCACCCCGGGGCAGGTGGCGCTGGCCTGGCTGCTGGCGCAGCAGCCGTGGGTCGTGCCCATCCCCGGCACGCGCCGGCTCGCGCGCGTCGAGGAGAACGCCGCGGCGACGGGCGTCGCGCTGTCGGCGGACGACGTGGCCGACCTGGACGCGCTCGCAGCGCGCGTCGGGGTGCGGGGCGAGCGCTACGACGCGGAGCACCTGGGGTACCTCGACCGCTGAACCCGCCCTGCAGTGGCGGACGGCACAGCCGCGGGACCTGATGACCGGATACCCCCGGGGGTATCCTCGAGCCATGTCCACCAGCACCACGCCCCACCCCGTCCGGCGGGTCGTCGTGGTCGGCGGCGTCGCCGGCGGCATGAGCGCCGCCGCCCGCGCCCGCCGCCTCGACGAGCGCGCCGACATCGTCGTCCTCGAGCAGTCCGACTACGTGTCGTTCGCCAACTGCGGCCTGCCGTACCACCTGTCCGGCGAGATCGCCGAGCGCGGCTCCCTCCTGCTGCACACCCCGCAGACCCTGGCCGCCGCGCTGGCGCTCGACGTGCGCACCGGCAGCCGCGTGACCGCCGTCGACACCGCCGCCCGCACCGTCACCGTCGTCACCGCGGACGAGCAGTACACGCTGGGCTACGACGCCCTGCTGCTCGCCCCCGGTGCCGTCGCGGTGCGTCCGCCCGTCGAGGGGCTGGACCACCCGGCCGTGCACTCCCTGCGCACCGTCCCCGACCTGGACGCCCTCGGCGCACGCGTCACGGACCTGCTCACCGCCCGTGCCGCCGACGCGCCCGCACCCACGGCCGTCGTCGTCGGCGCCGGGTTCATCGGCCTCGAGGCCGTCGAGGCGCTGACCGCCCGCGGTCTGCAGGTGCACCTCGTCGAGCTCGCGGACCACGTGCTGCCCCCGCTCGACCCGGAGCTCGCGCCCCTGCTGGCCGACGAGCTGCGGGCCCACGGCGTGGGCCTGCACCTGGGCGCCGCCGCGCAGCGCGTCGCACCGCGCGGTCACGACGGCTCCGTCACGGTCACGCTGTCGGACGGCACCGAGCTGGCCGCCGACGTCGTCGTCGTCAACGTCGGCGTGCGTCCCGCGAGCGACCTGGCCCGCGACGCCGGCCTCGCGCTCGGCCCCACCGGCGCCATCCGCGTCGACGCCGACCAGCGCACGTCCGACCCGCACGTCTGGGCCGTCGGTGACGCCGTCGAGGTCACGCAGGCCGTCACCGGCACCGTCGGGCCCGTCCCGCTGGCCGGGCCCGCCAACCGGCAGGGCCGGCGCGCCGCCGACTCCATGGTCGGGCACCGCACCACGCCGCAGGCACCCGTGCTCGGCACCGCGATCGTGCGCGTCCTCGGCCTCACCGCGGCCGTGACCGGCCCGAACCAGGCGGCGCTCACCCGCGCGGGCCTCGACCACGAGGTGGTCCGCATCCACCCCGCCCACCACGCCGGGTACTTCCCCGGCGCCGAGCAGATCCACCTGGTGGCGACCTTCGCCCCCGACGGTCGCCTGCTCGGCGCCCAGGCCGTGGGCCGCGACGGCGTCGACAAGCGGATCGACGTGCTGGCCACGGCCCTGCGCGCCGGGATGACCGCCGACGACCTCGCCGAGCTGGAGCTCGCGTACGCGCCGCCCTACGGCTCGGCCAAGGACCCGGTGAACATGCTGGGGTTCGTCGCGCAGAACGTGCTCGACGGCACCACACCCCAGTGGCACCCCGACGAGCTCGACGCCGCCCGGGCGGGCACGCTCGTGCTCGACGTGCGCTCCCCCGGCGAGTTCGCCCGCGGCCACGTCCCCGAGGCGCTGAACGTCCCGCACACCGAGCTGCGCGGCCGCCTCGACGAGGTGCGCGCCGCCGCGGCCGGGCGACCGGTCAGCGTGCACTGCGCGAGCGGGGTGCGGTCGCACATCGCCACGCGTGTGCTGCTCCAGGCCGGCCTGGACGCCCGCAACCTGTCCGGCGGCTGGCTGACGCTCAGCGCCGTGCACCCCTCCCTGACCGACCCGGCCGCGACCCCGCGGACCGCTGCGTGAACCACCCCCGCCGCGCCGGCACCCCGCCGTGGCAGGCTGCGGGCAGACCCGTCCGCCGCTGACCCCCACCCGACGTCACCCCCTCGAAGGAGACCACCATGTGCTACCCCGTCCGCTGCGCCACCTGCCAGAAGACCACCTGGGACGGCTGCGGCCAGCACGCCGAGGACGTCATGGCCGAGGTGCCCCGCGACCAGCAGTGCACCTGCCCGCGCTGACGGCCCGCACCGCACCCCACCACCCCGCACGCCCGTGCCGCGGCACCGCCGCGGTGCCGCGGCAGGTCCCCAGGAGGACGCCATGGATCTGGACAAGGACGAGATGACCAAGGTCGGCAACCGGCTCCGGCGCGCCCAGGGCCAGCTCGCCGCGGTCGTGCGGATGCTCGACGAGGGCCGCAGCTGCGAGGACGTGGTCACGCAGCTGTCCGCCGTCTCGCGCGCGCTGGACCGCGCCGGGTTCGCGATGATCGCGTCCGGCATGAAGCAGTGCCTGGTGCAGGGCGAGAACGCCGCGGACGGCGACACCCCGACGCTGGACGTGCAGAAGCTGGAGAAGCTCTTCCTCTCGCTGGCCTGACGCCGGCGCGCGGGCCGGTGCGCCGGTGCGCGTCAGCCCGCCGCCAGACGGAACACCGGCCACCCGATCTCGGTGCGCCACGCCGCCGGGTCCGGCGTGTCCCGTGGGCCCACCAGGTACGTCTCACGCACCGGACCGGCCACCGCGAGCGCGTTCGCGACGACCCACGCGCCGAGCTCGCCGTAGGTGACGTCGATGTCGTCGTGCGCCCCGGCGTGCGTGGTGACGGCCAGCTCGACGGCCGGCAGGGTCACCGGGCGCACGCGCCCGACGCGCGGCGGAGCGGCCGTGGGGCGGTGGACGACCACGTGCCCGCGCCCGGTCTCGAAGAGCGCGTTGTCGTACGACCCTCCCGGGGGGCCGGCGGGCTCGTGGACCACGGCGTCGAGCTCGGCCGTCGCGTCGGCGTACCACCCGAGGACCTCGTCGAGCGCGACGTCGTCCTCGACCGCGGCCACCGTCGTGGCCGCGACGACGCGCAGCTCGACGTCGATCGGCGACGCGCTCGGCCGCAGGAGCCTGCGGAGCGAGACCACTGCGGCCCGGGTCCGGTCGAGCTGCGCCTCGAGCCGCCGCAGGTGGTCGGCGACGAGCGCCGCGCGGGCCCCGGGGTCCGGGGCGAGCAGGACGCGTCGCACGTCGGCGAGCGGCAGGTCGAGCTCCCGCAGCCGGTGGACGACCTGGGCGGTGGGGATCTGCTCCGCCGTGTAGCGCCGGTAGCCGGTGGCGGGGTCGACCGCAGCCGGCTCCAGCAGGCCGGCCTCGTGGTAGCGACGCAGGGTGCGGACGCTGAGGTGGGTCAGCCGGGAGAACTCGCCGATCGTGAGCACCGTCGCAGTCTGGACCCTCTCCCGGGGAGAGGGTCCAGCCTGGTGCCCATGACGACGACACCCGACACCCACGGCAGCCTCCCGACGACCATCCGCGAGTTCCTCGCGGCGCACGTGGTCCGCGACCCCGCCGCGATCCGGGCGTTCACGCCGACCGCGGTGGTGGTCGACGACGGGCGCACCTACCGCGGCACGGACGAGATCGTGCGGTTCCTGGCCGGCGCGGGCGCGCAGTTCACGTACACCACCGAGCTCGTGGGCGTGCAGCACCCCGACGACCGGCACTGGGTGGCCACGCACCGGCTGGCGGGCGACTTCCCCGGCGGCGTCGCGGTGCTCGACTACCGCTTCACGACGGACGGCGACCTGGTCAGCGAGCTCGTCATCGGCTGACCACGGCGCCGCGCCGACGGACCGCCGCGCGGCTCCTCAGTCGCGACGGGACCCCGCCGTCACCAGGCCGCACTCGTAGGCGATGATCACCGCCTGCACGCGGTCGCGGGCGCCGAGCTTGGCGAAGACGTTGCCGACGTGCGTCTTCACCGTCGTCTCCGAGACCACCAGCTCGCGCGCGATCTCGGAGTTCGACGCGCCCTCCGCGATGAGCCGCAGCACGTCGAGCTCGCGCGGGGTGAGGCTGCGCAGCCGCGGGTCGGGCCCCCGGTCGGGGTCGACACGCTCGCCGTCCCCCGGCAGGTGCGGTGCGAACAGGTCGAGCATGCGGCGCAGCACCCGCGGTGCCACGACGGAGGTGCCCGCGTCGACGGTCCGGATCGCGTCGAGCAGCTCGTCGGGGCGGGCGGACTTCAGCAGGAACCCGCTGGCACCGGCGCGCAGCGCCGCGAACGCCAGGTCGTCGACGTCGAACGTGGTGAGCACCAGCACCCGGGAGGCCGGGTGCTCCGCGACGATCCGCCGGGTCGCCTCGATGCCGTCCATGCCGGGCATGCGGATGTCCATGAGCACCACGTCCGGTGCGAGGGCGGCGACCTGCTCGAGCGCGACGCGGCCGTCGGCGGCCTCGCCGACGACCTCGAGGTCCGGCTCGCTCTCGACGACCATCCGGAAGCCCACGCGCAGCAGCGACTGGTCGTCCACCAGCAGCACGGTCGTCACGGTCGTCCTCCGTCGTCGGTCCGGTCCTGGCCCGGCTCCCCGTCCACCTGCTCCTGGCCCAGCTGCTCCGGGTCCGTCTCGCCCGTCCACGGCAGCACCGCACGCACGCGCCAGCCGCCCTCCGGCCGCGGCCCTGCCTGGACGTGCCCACCGAGCAGCTCCGCGCGCTCGTGCATGCCGACGATCCCCCGTCCCGTGCCACCGCCCGACCCCGGTCGTGTGCCTCCGGAGTCGGCGACGTCGATCTCGACCGTCGTCGGCGTGCGCCGGACCAGGACGTCGACCGACCCGGCACCCGGGGCGTGCCGCAGCACGTTCGTCAGCGCCTCGCCCAGGATCCGCAGCACCGCGAGGCGCACGGACGTGTCCGCCGGCAGCGCGGTGTCCAGGCCGTCCGCCGTCACGGGCAGACCGGCGGCGGCGAAGCGCTCGACCACCGTCGGCAGGTCCAGCTCGGTCGGCTCGGCCCACCGGTCCGTCCCGTCGGCCACGGACGGGCGGAGCGCCCCCAGGACGCGCTGCATGTCGACCAGCGCCGACCGGCCGGTGCGTGCGACCTGCCGCACCGCGTCCCGCGACCGGTCGGGTGCGCGCTCGAACGCGGCGTCGGCGCCGTCGGCCAGGGCGACCATGACGGTCAGGCTGTGCGCGACCACGTCGTGCATCTCGCGCGCGATGTGCGCGCGCTCGGCGGCGCGCGCCAGGGCGATGCCGTCGTCGCGCTGGCGCTCCAGCGCCTGGTACCGCTCCACGAGGTCGGCCGCGTGCTGCCGTCGGGCCCGTGCCGCCGACCCGGCGGCGACGCCCAGCAGCAGCAGCGCGAGCAGCAGCAGCACCGACCCCGTGCGGCGGCCGGCCGAGAACAGCGGCGCGTCCAGGATGGTCCTCCACTCCGACGGGTCCCCCTGGCCGGTCACGGCGTTGCCCCACAGGAGCATCTCGAGGAGGCCGAGGTCCTGCCACGCCCACAGCGCGACCGTGACGACCGTGAGGACGGCCCCGAAGACCAGCCACGTCGTCGTCGTCCCGCGCGACGCCGCCACGCTGTACAGGGCACACGCGAGGCACGCGCCGAGCACCCCCAGGACCCCCGCCACCTGCAAGGACGCCAGCGCAGCCACCACCAGCAGCACGGTCACGGCGATCGGCCGCACCCGCCGCAGGAGCAGCAGGCCGGCACCGACCGCGGTACCGACCAGCCAGGTCACGGTGACGCGGTCCGCGACCCCGGAGTCGGGCTGGTACAGCCCGAGGCCGACCGCACCGTTCGCGGTCTCCCAGATGAACATCGCGCCGACGAGCCCGACGAGGGCCATGACCGCCGCGACCGTGAGATCCATGACCCACGGCCGCGCGGTGACGAGCCGCGCGACCGGGCTGCCGGCCGCCACCTGCGCCTCGGTGAGCGGCAGCTCGTCGCGGGTGCTCGGCACCTGGACCACCGCGTCACGTCGGATCACGTGCCCACCCTCCCATCCCGGAGGGCCGGTGCGGTCTGCCTCCCGGCCCGCGGCGGCGCGTGCCGCCACCCGTGCGGAGGACGGGGCGGGTGACGGGTCAGCGGACGTCATGGCGTCCCAGCCGGTACCCCGCGGCGCAGAACGCCACGACGACCCACGCGCCGATCACCGCTCCCCCACCCCACGGGCCGAGCTGCGGGCCGTGCGTCGCGGTGTCCAGCGCCGCGAGCGCCGCGTCGTCCTGCAGGAGCCGGGCCCCCGCCGACGGCAGCGCCGCGCGGATCGTGTCGGTGGCCGCGCCCGGGTTGGCCGCCAGGACGAAGTCCGCGAGGAACACGAGCACCAGCCCGGTGACGATCGCGTCCGCCGGGCGCCGCAGGAGCATGCCGAGCGCCAGCCCCAGCAGGGCGACCGCGACGGCGAGCACCACGAAGCCCGCGAGCGCACGGGCAGTACCCGGCACCGCGAGGTCCACGGCCGGCGCCTCGCCGGCGCGCGGCCCGGTCGTGGCCAGGTACGACGCCCCCAGCGCCACCACCGCCGTGACGGCTGCCGCGACGGCCACGACGACCGCCTGCGCCCCGAGCACGGGCAGCCGGCGCGGCACCGCGGTGAACGTCGTGCGGGCCGTCCCGGTGGTGTGCTCCGCCGTCCCGACGACGGCACCGAGCACGAGGAACCCGAGCTGCGCGACCACGTACCCGGACACGACGACCCAGGACCCGGAGCGACCGTCCCCGGTCCGCACGAACAGGCCGAGCCCGTACGCCGTACCCGCCGTCACGACCACGGTGCCCAGCGCGAGCCACGGGTTCGATGGCACGCTGGTGAGCTTGGTCCACTCCGCGGCGAGCACCCGGGGGAACGTCGGGCCGGGGCGGGTGGGCGCACCGCGGGGCGGGCGCGTGGCGGCCCGGCCGGCGTCGAGCGTCGTCATCGCACGTCCCGGGTCCGCAGCCGCACCGCGGCCACGGTGAGGAGGAGGACGATCCACGCACCCAGGACCAGGCCACCGCCGACGGGACCGACGTCCGGCATGCCGGGCATCGGACCGTACGACGCGGGCGTCGTCAGGAGCTGGCCGGCGGTGCCGGGGGTGAACGCCCCGATCGCGCCGAGGGCCGTGACGCTGTGGGGAGGTGCCGCGCCCATGGTGCCGCCGCCGGGGTCGCCCGCCATCGCCAGCACGATGGGCAGGACCAGCACGACGCCGAGCGCGGTGACCAGCGCCGGCACGGTCCGGCGCAGCAGGGTGCCGAGCGCGTACCCGACCAGCGTCACCCCGACGACGAGCAGCACCATGCCCGCCAGGATGCCCGGGGTGTCCCCGACCGTCAGGCGGAGCGGCAGGTCGCGCGACACGGCCGAGGGCAGGACCCCGACGACGGTGGCGGCGACCGTCAGGACGGCCAGCCCCAGGGCGAACCCCGCCACGACGACGGTCTGCGCCGCGAGCACCGGCCACCGGCGCGGCACCAGCGTGAAGGTCGTCCGGGCCGCACCGGTGCGGAACTCCCCCGCGCCGAGCAGCACCCCCAGCACGAGGGGGCCCACCTGGGCCAGCATCAGGCCGGTGGCCAGGTCACGGGTCGGCTCGAACCCGGGGTCGACGGACGACGCGGTCGCGAACATGAAGGCGAGCGCACCGGCCGCCACGACGGTGACCAGGCCGGTCCACCACGGGGACCGCAGCGACGTCAGCTTGGTCCACTCGGACGCGACCACGCGCCCGAACGTGGGACCACCGGTGCGGGCGCCGGCCGCGGTGCGGACGCCACGGGGCGTCGTGGTGGCGCTCATCGGGCACCCCCACGGGTGTCGGCGGTGCGGTACTCGACGGCGTCGCCGGTGAGCTGCAGGTACGCCTCCTCGAGCGTGCCGGACTCGGCGGCCAGCTCCAGGACGGTCGCGCCGCAGCGGCGCGCGGCGGTGCCGACCTCGTCGACGGACGTGCCACGCACCTGCAGCACCCCGCCCTCCTGCGGCACGACCTGCGCACCGAGGGCCAGCAGCTCGCGGGCCAGCGGCTCGGGGTCGGTGGTGCGCACGCGCACCGCACCGGCCCGCTCGGACCGCTCGACGATGTCCTGCACCGTCGCGTCCGCGAGGAGCCGGCCCCGGCCGATGATGACGACGCGGTCGGCGCACAGCGCGAGCTCGTGCATCAGGTGCGACGAGAGCAGGACGGTGCGGCCCTCGGCGGCCAGCTCGCGCACCAGGCGGCGCACCCACAGCACGCCGTCGGGGTCCAGGCCGTTGACCGGCTCGTCGAGGACCAGGGTCTGCGGGTCACCCAGCAGCGCACCGGCGATGCCGAGCCGCTGCCCCATGCCGAGCGAGAACGTGCCGGCGCGGCGGTGCGCGACCGGCTCGAGGCCGGTCTGCGCGATGACCTCCCGGACGCGGGCCTTGCCGATCCCGTGCGTCTGCGCCATCGCCAGCAGGTGCTTGGAGGCCGTGCGGCCGGGGTGCACCGAGCGGGCGTCGAGCATGACGCCCACCGCGTGCAGGGGCGCGGGCAGGTCGGCGTAGCGCCGCCCGTCGACCCGCGTGGTACCGGCCGTCGCGCGCTCCAGGCCGACCACGACGCGCATCGTCGTCGACTTGCCCGCGCCGTTGGGCCCGAGGAAGCCCGTGACCGTCCCGGGCCGGGCGGTGAACGTGAGCCCGTCCACCGCCGTCGTGCTGCCGTAGCGCTTGGTCAGCGCCTCCACCTCGATCATGGTGTCTCCTCCGTGGGTGCGGGCCCGTGCCGGGCGTCCGTCGGTGACGCTACGGAGCCGACCCCGGCCGCCATCACCTGCCGGTGGACGAGAAGCGTGGGGCCGTCTCCTCGTCCCGTGGGAGGAGGAGATGCGCACGGCCCCATGCCTACGGGGTATAGGTTGGAGCCTCAGCAACGTAGGAACGAGGTGCTCCGGTGGCGACACGTGCCGGTCTGACCGTGCCCGTGCTGACGACCGCTGCGGCCGAGCTCGCCGACGAGGTGGGCTTCGCGCAGGTGACCGTCTCCGCCCTCGCGCGCCGCGTCGGCGTGCAGCCCGCCAGCCTGTACGCGCACCTGCGCGGCACCGACGACCTGCGTACCCGGATCGCCGTCCGCGCGCTCGAGGAGCTGGGCGACCGGCTGTCGGTCGCCCTGGCCGGGCGTGCGCGGCGCGCGGCGCTGCAGGCGCTGGTCGACGTCATGCGGGACTACGCCCGGGAGCACCCCGGCCGCTGGGCCGCCACGCAGGTGCGGGTCGACGTGACGCAGGCGGGCGCCGCGGGATCCCGCGTCTCGGCGCTGACGGCGGGCGTGCTGCGCGGCTACGACCTGCCCGGCGCCGAGGTCCCGCACGCCGTGCGGTTCGTCGGCAGCACCGTCAACGGCTTCCTGCACCTGCAGGCGATCGGCGGCTTCGACCACTCCGCGCCGGACGCCGAGCAGTCGTGGGCACGCACGACCGACGCCCTCGACGCGGCCCTGCGCGCCTGGCCGACCTCCTGACCCGCGGCCCGACCCCCGACACCCCGACGGACGACGAGACGATGACAGCCCTCACCCCGACCCCCCTGACCGACGACCTCGTGCACGGCGCCCTGGAGCTCGAGCGGACACCCCGCGGCGTGCAGCCCCACCGGCTCCCCGCCTGGGTGCGCCGCCAGCTGCCCGATCCGCAGCTGCTGATGGCCGAGGCGCAGCCGTCCGGCGTGCGCCTGGTCCTGCGCACGCGCGCGACGGCCGTCGCGCTCGACGCCCACCCGACCCGCCTGGCCTACGTGGGTGCCCCGGCGCGTCCCGCCGGGGTCTACGAGCTGCTGGTCGACGGTGAGCCCGCGGGCCGCGCGACGGTGGACGGCGGCGACGTGCTCGCGATCGACCCCGTCACCGGAGCCCGCGAGGTGCGACCGGGCGAGCCCGGCACCGTCGCGTTCCGCGACCTGCCGGCCCGCGACAAGACCCTCGAGCTGTGGCTGCCGCACAACGAGCTCGCGACCCTCGTCGCGCTGCGCACCGACGCACCCGTGCACCCGGTGCCCACCGGCGGGCGGCCCGTGTGGCTGCACCACGGCTCGTCGATCAGCCACGGGTCCAACGCGACCACCCCCACCGGCACGTGGCCGGCGGTGGCGGCCCGGGCGGCCGGGGTGGAGCTGGTCAACCTCGGGTTCGGCGGCAGCGCGCTGCTCGACCCGCAGACCGCCCGGACGATGCGCGACACCCCGGCCGACCTGATCTCGGTCAAGATGGGCATCAACATCGTCAACGGCGACACCATGCGGCTGCGGACGTTCACCGCCGCGGTCCACGGGTTCCTCGACACGATCCGCGACGGCCACCCGGACACCCCGCTGCTGGTCGTGTCGCCGGTCCTGTGCCCCATCCACGAGGACACCCCCGGGCCCGGCGCCTTCGACCCGAGCACGTTCGGGTCCGGGCCCGTGCGGTTCGTCGCCACCGGCGACCCCGCGGAGGTCCCCGCGGGGCGGCTGACCCTCACGGTGATCCGGGACGAGCTGAGCCGCATCGTGACCCAGCGCGGGCAGGACGACCCCCACCTGGCCTACCTGGACGGGCGTGAGCTGTACGGGACGCCCGACGCGACCGCGCACCCGCTGCCCGACGCGCTGCACCCGGACGCCGCGACCCACCGGGTCATCGGCGAGCGGTTCGCCCGTCTGGCGTTCGTGCCGGGCGGGGCGCTGGCGCGCGCCTGACGCGGCGGGCCGGCCGGACCGTCGGCCGCCGCACGCGCGGCGCCGCTCGACGCCTCACGCGAGGGGCGGCAGCCGCCTCGATCACCCGTGCGGGCGAATGCGCGCGCCCTCGCGGACAGCGTTTGCCGCCCCGGGTGCCCTGCGAAACGTTTAACGATCCACATCTCCCTTCAGACGGGCGTATCGGCCGTGGCAATGTGAAGGTTCACATCGCGGTCGCGGTCGGGCGGTCCTGCACCGGCGCAGAGCCCCGTCCGCCCGGCGGACCGTGAGGGCGCTCCCACGCCCGCGCCCCCGCGAACGACTCGAAGGAGAGCAGCATGAGACCAGCACGTGCACCCGGGGCCGCGGCCCCCGTGCGAGGAGCGCGACGCCGCTGGGCGTCCGCGCTCGCGGCGGCGGCCTTGACGGTCTCCGCCGCTGGGCTCGCGGTCGTCACCGCGCCCGCGGCGTCCGCGGCCACCGTCGACACGAACGCGTCGTACGTGCTGATCAACCGCGGCAGCGGCAAGGCGCTCGACGTCTACAACCTGGCGACCAACGACGGCGCCCGCATCACCCAGTGGACGCGCAACGACGGCTCGCAGCAGCAGTGGCAGTTCGTCGACTCCGGCAACGGCCTCTACCGGCTCAAGTCCCGCCTCTCCGGCAAGGTCCTGGACGTCCACAACTGGTCCACCGCCAACGGCGGGGCGATCGTCCAGTACACCGACCGCAACCAGGCCAACCAGCAGTTCCGCCTGCAGGACGCCCCCGGCGGCTACGTCACGCTCATCAGCCAGCACTCCGGGCTGGCCGTCGAGGTCCAGGGCGGATCGACCGCCGACGGGGCCAACATCGTCCAGTACTCCAGCTGGGGCGGCACCAACCAGCAGTGGCAGCTGGTGCAGCTCGGCGGCGGCGGCAACCCCGCGCCCACCCCGACACCCACGGCGAACCCGACGACCCCGCCGCCGACGGGCGGCACCTGCAACCTGCCGTCGTCCTACCGGTGGCGTGACTCCGGCGTGCTCGCGCAGCCGCGCTCCGGGTGGGTGTCGCTGAAGGACTTCACGGTCGCGCCGGTCAACGGCCAGCAGCTCGTGTACGCCACGACGAACACCGGCACCGCGTGGCAGTCGACCGCGTTCGCCCCGTTCTCGAGCTACTCGCAGATGGCCTCGGCGCAGCAGCGGACGATGCCGTTCACGGCCGTCGCGCCGTCGCTGTTCTACTTCGCGCCGAAGAACGTCTGGGTGCTGGCCTACCAGTGGGGCGGCCCGGCGTTCTCCTACCGCACGTCGACCAACCCGTCCGACCCGAACAGCTGGGGCGCGCACCAGACGCTCTTCACCGGGTCGATCTCCAACTCGGGCACCGGCCCGATCGACCAGGCGCTCATCGGTGACGACCGGAACATGTACCTGTTCTTCGCCGGCGACAACGGCCGCATCTACCGGGCGTCCATGCCGATCGGGAACTTCCCCGGCAGCTTCGGGTCGAGCTACGCGACGATCATGACCGACTCCAAGGACAACCTGTTCGAGGCGGTCCAGGTCTACAAGCTCGCCGGCCAGCAGCGGTACCTCATGATCGTCGAGGCCATGGGGTCGCAGGGCCGGTACTTCCGGTCCTTCACGGCCACCAGCCTGGACGGGCAGTGGACCCCGCAGGCCGCCACCGAGTCGAACCCGTTCGCCGGCAAGGCCAACAGCGGCGCCACGTGGACGAACGACATCAGCCACGGCGAGCTGCTGCGCACCAGCGCGGACCAGACCATGACGGTCGACCCGTGCAACCTGCAGCTGCTCTACCAGGGCCGCAGCCCGAGCTCGGGCGGCGACTACGGCGCCCTGCCGTACCGCCCCGGCCTGCTGACCCTGCAGCGGTGACCGGCCCGGCCTGACCCACCCCGACGCGCCCCTGCGGCCCGCTCCTCGGAAGCGGACCGCAGGGGCGCGTCTGCGTGCCCGGACGGGCACCGGACCCCGGCACCACCGGGCAGCGCGTCTATACATCGCGGGTATACCTCGTGTGTATAGTCCTGGTCGTGAGCATCGCACCCGTCCTCCTCGGACTCCTGCAGTCAGGGCCCCGCCACGGCTACGACCTCAAGCGCGCGTACGACGAGCGGTTCGGCCACGACCGCCCGCTCGCGTACGGGCAGGTCTACGCGACCCTCGCGCGCCTGCTGAAGAACGGGCTCGTGGAGGTCGAGCCCGAACCCGGTGACGGCCCGGACCGCAAGCGGTACGCCATCACGGACGCCGGCGTCAGCGACGTCGAGCAGTGGCTCTCGCACCCCGAGAAGCCCGAGCCGTACCTGCAGAGCACGCTGTACACCAAGGTCGTCCTCGCCCTGCTCACCGGGCACGACGGCGCGGACGTGCTCGACACCCAGCGGGCCGAGCACCTGCGGCTCATGCGCGAGCTCACCCAGCGCAAGGCGACCGGCGACCTCGCCGACCAGCTCGTGTGCGACCACGCCCTGTTCCACCTCGAGGCCGACCTGCGCTGGCTCGAGCTCACCACCGCGCGCCTCGACCGGCTCGCCTCCGCGGTGCGCGCGTGACCCGCCCGGACCGCCCCGCGCCGCGCCCACCGACCACCCGCCACGAGGGGACCCCCATGACCACCCTGCCCACGCCCGCCGGCGACGCCTCCCGCACCGCCGCCCTCGAGCCGGCGGGCCCGCTGCTGGTCGCCGACGGGCTCCGCCTCGCCTTCGGCCCGACGATCGCCCTGGCCGACGCCTCGCTCGCGGTGCACCCGGGTGAGGTCCTGGCGCTCATGGGCCCCTCGGGCTCCGGCAAGTCGACCCTGCTGCACTGCCTGGCCGGGATCCTGCGCCCCGGCTCCGGGACCGTGACCTTCGACGGCCGGGACGTCACGGCGATGTCCGACGCCGGGCGCAGCGCGCTGCGCCGCTCCGAGTTCGGCTTCGTCTTCCAGTTCGGCCAGCTCGTCCCGGAGCTCACCTGCGCGGAGAACGTCGCCCTGCCCCTGCGCCTGTCGGGGGTGTCGCGCCGGGACGCGCACCGCACCGCGCGCGAGTGGCTCGCCCGGCTCGAGGTGCCCGACGTCGCCGACAAGCGCCCCGGGCAGGTCTCCGGCGGCCAGGGCCAGCGCGTCGCCGTCGCCCGCGCGCTCGTCACACGGCCGCGGGTGCTGTTCGCCGACGAGCCGACCGGCGCGCTCGACTCCCTCAACGGCGAGCGCGTCATGCAGCTGCTCGTGGCCGCCGCCCGCGACACCGGTGCGGCGGTCGTCCTGGTGACCCACGACTCGCGCGTCGCCGCGTACTCGGACCGGGAGGCCGTGGTCCGCGACGGCCGCGTGCGCGAGCAGGTCCGCGCATGAGCCGCGGCCGCAGCGGCCGGCTCACCGAGCTCGCCCTGGGCGTGCGGATGAGCGTGAGCGGCGGACGGTCCGGGTGGGCCCGGCTCGCCCTGGTCGCGACCGGTGTCGGGATCGGCGTGGCGATGCTGCTGCTCGTCGCCTCGATCCCCACGGTGCTGGACGCCCGCACGTCGACGGACGCCGCCCGCGCCCCCGGCACGCAGGTCGAGGCCGCGGGCGACGACACGCTCCTGGTCAAGCGGATCAGCTCCGAGGTCGGCGACGAGCTCGTCGTCGGCCACCTGCTGCAGCCCGAGGGACCGGACGCCCCGCTGCCCCCCGGCCTCGACCGCGTGCTCGCACCGGGCGAGTCCGTGCTGTCGCCCGCGCTGCTGGCGCTGCTCGAGTCGCCCGACGGTGACGTCCTCGAGGGCCGCTGGGGCGAGCGCGTCGTCGGCACGATCGCGCCGGAGGGCCTCGTCGGCCCGCAGGAGCTGCGGTTCCTCGTCGGGACCGACGCCCTCACCGAGGTGAACGGCCTGCGCATCGACGGCTGGGGCCGCGGTGGCACCCCGGGCGGCGGGGGCGGGGCGGACGCCGCGGTCCTCCTCATGGCGCTCGTCGGCCTGACGGGCCTGCTCGTGCCCGTCCTCGGGTTCATCGCCACCGCCGTCCGGTTCGGCGGCGAGGCACGCGACCGCCGGCTCGCCGCCGTGCGCCTGGTCGGGGCGGACGTGGCGACGACCCGGCGGATCGCCGCGGCCGAGAGCCTGGTCGGCGCGCTGGGCGGCGTCGTCGTCGGCGCCGCCCTGTTCGCCCTCGCGCGGGCCGTCGTCCCGCCGCTGGTCGCGCCCAGCCTGTCGTTCCACGCCGCCGACCTGCGCCCCTCCCCGGTCCTCGCCCTGCTCGTCGTCCTCCTCGTGCCCGCGGCCTCGGTGCTCGTCACGCGCTCCGCGCTGCGGGGCGTGGTCGTCGAGCCGCTGGGGGTCGTGCGGCGCGGCACCACGGTGCGCCGTCGGCTGTGGTGGCGGGTCGCGCTGCCGCTCGTCGGCCTCGTGCTCATGCTGCTGCCGCTCGTCCGCGAGGGCCGGGGCGGCTACCTCGGTGGCGCCCAGGCGCCGGCCATGATCGGGATGGCGCTGCTGCTCGTCGGCGTCGCGCTGCTGCTGCCGTGGTTCGTCGACGTCACCGTGCGTCGGCTGCGTCCCGGCGGGCTGGCCTGGGACCTCGCGCTGCGTCGCCTGCAGCTCGAGAGCGGCACCGCGGTGCGGGCCGTGTCGGCCGTCGTCGTGTCCGTCGCCTCGCTCGTCGCGGCGCACGGCCTCATCGGCGCCGACATGAGCCCGGCGGGGCGCGACGGCACCGAGCTCGTGGCCGAGGTGATGGACGACC
The DNA here is from genome assembly GCF_900114185.1 of Cellulomonas sp. KH9. Classification (GTDB taxonomy): domain Bacteria; phylum Actinomycetota; class Actinomycetes; order Actinomycetales; family Cellulomonadaceae; genus Cellulomonas. Next base: position 889,543 of record NZ_FOSE01000001.1, on the reverse strand, counting down.
GGCCCGGGTCGGACGGGTCGCACTGGGCCCCGGCGCTCGCGGGCACGCCGGGCGTGCTCGGCGTCGAGACGCTCACCCGTGCGTGGGGCGAGCCGGTGGCGGGCGGTGAGTCGATCCAGGTCGCCGTCGGCAGCTGCGCGGCGTTCACCCGGACGACCGGCGTCGAGGAGTGCACCGACGGCGACGTGATGGTCGTCGTGCCCCCGGGCGGTGGCGAGACGCCGCAGGCCGGCACGTCCTACCTGCTGGGCGCCCCCGGGTCCGACGCCCCGACGTGGACGCTGCCCGCCACGGCCGAGGTCGTCGAGCCGACCACCTCGGACGCCTACGGCAGCATGGCGACCTACGTGCACGCCACGCCGGCGGGGCTCGGTGGCGTCGACCTCACGGCGGCCGGCGCCACCACGGGGGTGACCGTCGCGCTCGACCGCGCCGTCCCCGACGCGGCGGAGCACGTGCGGACCGCCGTCTCCCGGACCGACCCGACCGTGTCCGTCATGGTCACCGACCCCGACGCGGACAGCCCCATGCTCGTGGCGATCCGCCAGGCGCTGCTCCTCGGCACCATGGCCCTGCTCGTGGTGGTGGGGGCCAGCCTGGTGGTCAACGTGGCCGAGCAGCTGCGCGAGCGGCGCCGGCCCCTGGCGGTGCTCGCGGCCTTCGGGGTGCGGCGCCGGACGCTCGGGCTCTCGGTGCTCTACCAGGTCGCCGTCCCGGTCGCGCTGGGCATCGCGCTGGCCGTCGCCGTCGGCACCGGCCTGACCGTCGCCCTGCAGGTGGGGTCCGACATGCCGCTGAGCCTCAACGTCTCCGGCATCGCCCTGACGGCCGGCGGGGCCGCGGCCGTCGTGCTGCTGGCGACGGCGGCCATCCTGCCGCTGCTGGGCCGGGTGACGCGTCCGGCGGGCCTGCAGGGCGAGTGACCTGCACACCGGCGCCCCACGGTCCCTCCGCCCGGACGGACCGTGGGGCGTCGTGCTGCGTGCGGCAGCGGTTCCCCGTTGAGCGAACACGGTGGGGGATGGTCCCGCGATGGGCGATGGTTCTGGTGAGCAGAACCGCGGCGTCCGTCATCCGGACGTGCGCCGCCGGCCCCGCGAGACGAGGAGACCGGCCATGACCGTCACCACTGCCGACGCCCCCACCGCCCAGCTCACCCGCCAGGACCGTTGCGACCGCTGCGGTGCCCAGGCCTACGTCCGGGCCACGCTGCCCGGCGGCTCCGACCTGCTCTTCTGCGGTCACCACTTCCGCGCCCACGAGGCCGCCCTCGTCGGCGCCGGCGCGGACGTCCTGGACGAGCGCCACCGCATCGACTGAGCCCGAGCGCACGAACCACCGGGCACGCGCGGGAGCACGCCGCACGTGCCCGGTCCGACGTTCATCCGGCGCACGGCCCCCGCGCGCGTCGCATCGTCGCTAGCCTGCGACGATGCGACGCCGCAGGCCCGTGCACGACGTCGAGGTGGTCGACGAGGACCTCGACCTCGACCTCCCCGCGCCGCCGTCCCCCGACCCGGCCCCGCGTCGGCCGTGCCGGACCGCCCTGACGGCCGGCGCCGTCACCGTCGCCCTCCTCGGGGCCGTCGCCGCGCAGGTCGTGACGGACCGGGGCACCGAGGACCGCGTCCGGGCGACCGCCGCGCTCCCCGGGGCGATCACCCCGCTGGCCGGCCCTCCCCGCATGCTGCAGGCCCTGTCCGGCGCCACCGTGCGCACGATGCAGGCACGGGCCGGCGACGACGTGGTGGTCGGCGTGCGCGAGAGCGGGCAGGGCGCCGTGCGGGTCGTGGCGCACCAGGGTGTCACCGGCTCCGTGGCGTGGGAGGTCGAGCTCGTCGACGGCACGACGCGCCCCGGGCCCGACCGCGCGGTCGACCACGTCGTTCCCGCGTCGGGCACGTGCGCGTCGCTGCCGCGGGAGGAGCACCGGGTGGTCTGCCTCGTGCACGACGGCCTGTGGACCGTGACGGATGACGTCTGGCAGGCGGTACCCGCCTCCGTGGCACGCGTCGTCGTGCTCGACACCGCGGACGGGTCCGTCGTCACCGAGCTGACCGGCCCGCTGGCCCCGACGACGAGCAGCGTCCTGAACGTCGTGGGCGACCTGGTGGTCGTGGTCGACCCGGGGGACCCGCCGGCCGTGCGGGCCGTCACGCCGGACGGCGCGCGCGCCTGGACCTGGCGGGGACCCGGCACGCCCGACGAGCCCTCTCCCGAGGACCCGCCCGACCGGATGGGCCACCTCGTCGAGGCGTTCCCGGTCGGCGACCTGGTCGGGGTCGTCACACCCTCGACGGTGCGGCTCCTCGACACCACCGGAGACCTCGTGCGCACCGTGCCCGTGCCCGACGGTCACGCCTTCTGGGGGTGGCAGCACGGCCGCGTCCTTCTCGGCTCCGACCAGGTGGAACGTGGTGCGTCCGGCGGACCCGGCGCGCTCGGCGGACCCGGCGGGTTCGGCGGACCCGGCGGGTTCGGGGCACTGGCCGGGCTCGGGCGGCCCGGGGACGACGGCCGCGACCGTGGCACCGTGGTGGTGCACCCCGGCGGGGAGACCCGGGTGCCGGGCGACCCGGTCGGGCTGGTCCTCGACGACGGCAGCGTGGCGGGGCTCCTGCTCACCACCGACGGGGCGAACCTGCACGCGTGGGACCTCGACGGCGAGGCGACGTGGACGGCGCCCTTCGACCCGCAGCACGGCGTCCTGGTCGTCGACCGGCGCGTGCACCTCAGCGCAGGCGCCGACCTCGTCACGCTCGACGCCCGCACCGGCGAGGAGGTGTGGCGCGCCGACGCGTTCACGGGCCCCGTGCTCACCGACGGGCAGCACCTGCTCACCCTGTCCGTCGCGCACACCGGCCCGGCGGTGGCCGCGCTCGACCCCAGGACCGGCGAGGAGGTGTGGCGGTCCCCGGTGCCGGACGGCACGCGGACCCTGTCGGCCCTCCACGGCCGGCTGACCGCCCGGACGCTCACCGCTGCGGGTGATGTCGAGGTGACGGTCCTCGGCTGACCGCCTGGTCGGTGGCCGCTGTGGGAGCGTCCCCCGGTGGACCCGGAGAGGGCCCCACGACCCCGGGGAGCGACAGGGCCCCCGCTGCGCGCGCCACCCCGACCTACCCTGAGGCCGTGACGACGAACCCCCTGACCAGGCGCCTGCGCACCCGAGGGTGGACGCCGTGACGACGACCCTCGCGATCATCGGCACCGGCGAGGTCGGCTCCCAGCTCGCCCGCGCCGTCGTGCGGAACGGGTACCGCGTCGTCCTCGCCAACTCCCGGGGCCCCGAGACGCTCACCGGGCTGGTCGCCGAGCTGGGGCCGGCGGCCCGCGCCGACCACGCCGCCGCCGCCGCGGCCGCCGGCGACGTCGCCGTCCTCGCGTTCCCCTACCGCCCCGAGCACGTGCTGCCCGTCGCGGAGCTGGCGGACAAGATCGTGCTCGACACCAACAACTACATGGTGTGGCGCGACGGCCACCTCCCCGAGGTCGACTCCGGGGAGGTCACCGAGCACGAGCTGCGCCAGCGGCAGCTGCCGACCTCACGGCTGGCCAAGGCGTTCACGCACGTGGAGGCGGTCCACCTGTTCGACCGGGCCCGGCCCGCGGACGCCCCGGACCGGATCGCCCTGTCGGTGTCGAGCGACCACCCGGACGCCGTCGCGTTCGTCACGCGGCTGTACGACCAGCTCGGGTACGACACCGTCGACAACAGCCCGCTGCGCGAGTCCTGGCGGACCACGCCGCGAACCCCGGCGTGGGACGACCACGCCGTCCAGGGCCGCGAGCAGCTCGCGGCCAACCTGCTGCGGGCGCGACGCGTGGTCCGGCCCTGACGGGCTGACGGGTCAGGGCTCTCGAACCCCTTCCCGACGGTCGGAGCCGAGAACCGCGTGACGCGGCCCACCGCGCCCGCGCGTGCGCGGGCCACCGCACGGCACGTACGGTCGTGCCTCGTGCGTGACGGACGGGACGGGGGCGGCGCGAACCGGGTCCTCGCGGGCCTCGACGAGCAGCAGACCGCCGCCGTCGTCGCACCGCCGGGCCCCGTGCGGATCATGGCAGGCGCCGGGACGGGCAAGACACGCACGATCACGCACCGCATCGCGTACCAGCACCTCACCGGGGACGTCCCCGCGCACGTGGTGCTGGCCGTGACGCACTCGAGCAAGGCCGCGGGCGAGATGCGCGACCGCCTGGCGCGGCTCGGGGTGGGCGGCGTGCAGGCGCGCACGTTCCACGCCGCGGCGCTGCGGCAGCTGCGGTACTTCTGGCGCGCGACGGGCCTGCCGGGCGACGGCCCGGTGCTCGTCGACGCCGACGGGCCGGGCGCGCAGTACCGCTACCTGCGTGGTGCGCTCGGTGCGGTGCTGCGGACGCCCGCGCGGGACGTCGACGCGTCGATGGTCACCGACCTGGCGACCGAGCTGACGTGGGCCGCGGCGCGCGACCTCACGCCCGAGGAGTACGAGGTGCAGGCCGAGGCGGCGGGGCGCAAGCCCGGGATGCGGCTGTCGACCGTCGCAGGCGCCATGCGCCGGTACGCGACCGCCAAGCGCGCCGCGGGCGTGCTGGACTTCGCGGACCTGCTGGCGACGTGCGCGCGGCTGCTGGAGGACGACGACGAGGTCGCCGCCACCGTGCGGCGGCAGTACGCCGCGTTCGTCGTCGACGAGTACCAGGACACGGACCCGGCGCAGCAGCGGCTGCTCGACGCGTGGCTGGGCGCGCGCGACACCCTCGCCGTGGTGGGCGACGCGCGGCAGGCGGTCTACGCGTTCAAGGGTGCGGACACCTCGCTGCTGCGCGACTTCACCGTGCGGTTCCCGCACGCGGTGACCGTCGACCTCGTGCAGGACTACCGCTCGACCACGCAGGTGGTCGACGTCGCGAACCGGCTCATGGCCGGGCGGCCGGAGGCAGCGGGCCCGGCGCTCGTCGGCGTGCTCGGCGACGGGCCGACGGCGCAGGTGGTGCGGGCGGACGACGAGGACGACGAGGACGCACGGATCGTCGCGACGGTCCGCCGGTGGCTCGCCGCGGGTGTGCCGCCCGAGGAGATCGCAGTGCTGCACCGGTTCAACGCGCAGGCCGTCGCGCTGACCGCGGCGCTGCGGGACGCCGGGATCGCGGTGGTCGCGGCGGACGGGCAGGCGTACTTCGACCGCCGCGAGGTCGCGCACGTGCTCGCGCTGCTGCGCCGGCACGCCGCGGCTGCGCCGGACGAGGACGCGGCCGAGGTGCTGGACCAGGTGCTCGCACGCGTCGGCCACGACGCCGACGCACCGCCCGACGGCACGGGCGCCGCCCGCGAGCGCTGGGACGCCCTCGAGGCGCTGCGGTCGCTGGTCGCGTCCCTGCCCCCGGCCGGCACCGTGCGGGCCCTGTCCGCCGACCTCGACCGCCGCGCCGCCGAGGACCACGCGCCACCCGGCCGCGGTGCCGTCACCGTCAGCACCATCCACAAGGCCAAGGGCCTGGAGTGGGAGGCGTGCGTGGTCGCGCGCATGACCGAGGGCTCGCTGCCGTCGGTGTACGCGACGACGCCCGCGGAGATCGCGGAGGAGAGGCGCCTCGCGTACGTGGCGGTGACGCGTGCCCGGCGGCACCTCGTCGCCACGTGGGCCGCGGCGCGGCGCGGCGGGCGGGCGAACACGCCGTCGCCGTACCTCGGCGCGTTCACGGCGCCGCGGGCCGGGGCGTCACGCTCGGGCCGCGAGGCCGACGCGCCACGGTCGCGGTCGACGCCCGCGCTGAGCGTCGGGCAGCGGGTCACGCACGACACCCACGGACTGGGCCGCGTCGTCGACGTGCGCGACGGGAAGGTGACGATCGACTTCGGGTCCGGTGGGCGCAGGACGGTCGCGTCGGGACGCATCGTCACGCTGTGACGAACCGCCCACCCCGGTCCAGGACCTGCGCCCCCTCGGCGGCCGGACCGCCCGGGTAGGCTCCCGGACGAGCCTGGCCCGACGGCTCACCAGGAGGAACGCACCGGTGGAGACCACGTCCGCACGCACCACGCCGACGCCGGGGACGACCCCACCACCGCGGCTGAGCCGCGACGGCAGCGTGCACGTCACCGACGAGCGGGTCAACACCGTCACGCACCTCGCGGCGAGCTGCTTCGCGCTCGTCGGGGGCGCCGTCCTCGTCGCCCAGGCGGTCACCGGGGGCGACCTGTGGAAGATCGTCGGGCTCAGCGTCTACGCCGCGTCCGTGCTCCTGCTGTTCGTCGCCAGCACGCTGCACCACGGCATCGACCGGGGGCCGCGCGTCAACGGCGTGCTGCGGACGCTGGACTACGCGTCGGTGTTCGTCCTGATCGCCGGGTCGGTGACGCCGCTGGTGCTGGTGCTGTTCCGCAACCCGTACGGCTGGGCCGTGCTGGGAGCGGTCTGGGTCGTCGCCGCCATCGGCATCGCGCTGCGCTCGACGCTGCGCGAGCTGCCCAAGTACGTGACGAACACGCTGTACATCGCGATGGGCTGGATGCCGGTGGTGCTCGTCGGGGCGGGCGTCGAGCTGCCCGTGGGGGCGTACGTGCTGATGGCCGCCGGCGGGCTGATCTACAGCGTGGGGTTCGTGGTGTTCGTGGTCGAGCGCCCCAACCCCCTGCCCGGCGTGCTCGGCTTCCACGAGATCTGGCACGTGCTGGTGGTGCTCGCCTCGGTGCTGCACTACCTGCTGATGTACCGGTACGTGCTCCCGGCCTGACACCCCGCAGCCGAGCAGCGCGTCGCCCTCCGGCGCGCGCGCCGTCGTCCCGGACGGGTCGAGGCGGGCAGGATGGGCGCGTGACCGACCTCCCCACCTTCACCGTCGCCGACCTCGAGGCCGAGCCCGTGCTCGACCTGCCGGCGTTCACGCAGGACGACGCCGTGGACCTCGGTCTGCTGGCCGTCGCCGTGGTCCGCGAGCGCGGCGCGAACCTCGCGGTGCGCGTCGAGCTGCACGGCGAGACGGTGTTCCTGGCCATGACCGGCTCGACGGGCGCGGGCAACCTGCCCTGGCTCGAGGGCAAGGCGCGGGTCGTGCACCGCCTCGGTGAGGCGTCGCTGCTGATCCGCCGGCGCCACGAGGCCGCGGGCACGCCCTTCGACCAGCGCACCGACGTCGACCACGACCGCTTCAAGGCGCACGGCGGGTCGGTGCCCCTGCGCGTCGCCGGCGAGGTCGTGGGCACCCTGACGACGTCGGGCGAGCCGGACGTCGTCGACCACGCGGTGGCAGCGGAGTCGGTCCGGCGGTTCCTCGCGGCGCGCACCGCCTGACGCATCCGCCGCCTGACGCACCTGCCGCGGGACGCGCGCGGCCGGGTGCGCCCCCAGGGCGTCGGACGTAGCGTCGAAGGGTTCGTCGACGTCAGGGGGGCGCCATGCTCGACAACCTGCTCAGCCCCGGCCGCATCGGCCGGCTCGAGACCCGCAACCGCATCGTCATGCCACCGATGCACGTCGGCTTCGGTCGCCGCGTGGAGGAGCAGGAGGTCGCGTACTTCGCCGCGCGGGCCGCCGGCGGGGTGGGCCTGATCATCACCGGGACCATGACGACGACGTCACGGTTCGAGGACAACGAGGGCTGGCCCAAGGTCGAGGACGACGCGGTCGTCCCGGACCTGGCGCGGCTCGCGGACGCCGTGCACGCGGAGGGCGGCCTGCTGGCGGGCCAGCTCACCCCGGGGTCGGGGCGGGTGGGACCCGCCGAGCCGGGGGGCGACGTCCCGGTGTCCTCGTCCGCGACGCCGTGGTTGTCCGACCCGTCACGCCTGTGCCGTGAGCTGAGCACGGCCGAGGTCGAGCAGCTCGTCGCCGACTACGGCCCGGCCGTGGCACGGCTGGCGGCCGCCGGGTTCGACGCGGTCGACATCCACTCCCACACGGGGTACCTGATCGACCAGTTCATGAGCAGCCAGTGGAACCAGCGCACGGACCGCTACGGCGGCTCGCTGGAGAACCGGCTGCGCTTCCCGCTGGAGCTGATCGCCGCAGCCCGTGCCGCGGCACCGGACCTGGCGATCACCTTCCGCCTGACCGTGGACCACCACATGCCCGGCGGCCGCACCCTGGACGAGGCGCTGCAGATGGCGCCGGTCATCGCCGGTGCGGGCATCGACCTGCTCATGGTCGACGACGGCGCGTTCGAGACCGTCGACTGGATCTTCCCGCCGTACTACATGGGCGACGCGCCGCTGCTGCCGGGGGCCGCGGCGGTCCGCCGTGTCGTGGGCGTGCCGGTCATGGCGACGGGCAACATGACCCCGGAGATCGGGGACCGCGCTGTGGCAGGCGGCGAGGTCGACTTCATCGGCATGGGCCGCGCGCTCATCGCCGACCCCGACCTGCCGCGCAAGCTGGCGGCCGCCCGGCCCGAGGCGGTCCGTCCCTGCATCCGCTGCAACCAGCTGTGCGTGGGCAACATCCTCGTGGGCCAGCCCCTGGGCTGCGCCGTGAACCCCGAGGTCGGCATCGAGGCGCACCTGCCGGGGCCCGCGCAGCAGCAGAAGCACGTGGTCGTCGTCGGGGCCGGGCCCGCCGGGCTGGAGGTGGCCCGCGTCGCGGCGTCCCGCGGGCACCGGGTCGACGTCTACGACGAGAACGAGCACGCCGGCGGTGTGCTGTGGCCGGCGGCCACGCCGGACTTCAAGCGCGAGCTGCGGCGCATGGTCGACTGGTGGCAGGGGCAGCTCGCCGACCTGCCCGTCACCCTGCACCTGGGACACCGCATCACCGCGGACTCCCCCGAGCTGCGCGACGCCGACCAGGTCGTCGTCGCCACGGGGTCCGTCCAGCTGGTGCCCGCGAGCATCCCCGGCACGGACCGGGACGACGTGGTCGACGTCCTGCGCTTCCACCAGGGTGCGCCGGTCGGGCACCGCGTCGTCATGGTCGGCGGCGGGCTCTCGGGGTCCGACGCGGCCCTCGAGCTCGCGCGCGAGGGGCACGACGTGACCGTCGTGGAGATGCTCGACGAGATCGCCCGGGACATGCTGCTGGTCAACCGGATCACGCTGCTGCGCGACCTGGACGAGGCCGGGGTGCGGCTGCTGACGAGCACCCGGGTGAAGGAGATCACGGACGACGGCGTCGTGGTCGAGGGGCCGGACGGCCCGGCGACCCTGCCGGCGGACACCGTGGTGCTCGCGCTCGGCAGCCGCCCGCGCAGCGACCTGCTCACGGAGCTGACCGCCGCGGGCCTGCCGGTCGAGGCCGTCGGGGACTGCGTGCAGCCGGCCAAGGTCGGGGAAGCGGTCAACAACGGGTACGCGCTGGCGGCGCGGCTGTAGCGCGCAGGAGCACGGCGTCGAGCGCCCACGCGTCCGGGGACCCGTCGGCCGCGAGGCACGTCACCCCGCCGGGTCCCGGGACGGCGGGGTCTCGGCACCTCCCTCGTCCGGCTGGTACCAGTCGCTGAGGGCGGGGTCCTCGGTGTCGAGCCAGGCGCCCGCACCCTCGTCGGGCTCGGTGGCCACGACACCCACGACGAAGTCGTCGCCGTGCTCCTCGATGCCCGCGCGGACACCCTGCTCCAGGGCCTCGCGGGCGTACCGGCGTCGCAGCGTCAGCGGGTCGCGCGCCAGGTCCTTGGCCCAGGCGACCATGACGAAGATGAGCACCACCGCGAACGGCAGTGCCGAGACCATCATGAGGCTCTGCAGCCCGGTCAGGGCGACCTGACCGCCACCGACCAGCAGGACAGCGGCGACCGTCGCGAGTGCCGCCCCCCACACCACCGTCGTCCAGCGCCGCGGGGTGGGGTTGCCCTGCTCGGACAGGCTGGCCATGACGATGGAGGCGGAGTCGGCGCTGGTGACGAAGAAGATGACGATCGAGACGACCGCGAGCACCGAGGTCACCGCACCGAACGGCAGCTCCCGCAGCAGAGCGAACAGCATGTCCTGCCCGGACTCGCTCGCGCTCATCGCGGACCTGGTCTGCTCGAGCCACATGGCGGTGCCGCCGACGACGGTGAACCACACCAGGCACACGGCGCTCGGCACGACGATGACGGCGGTGACGAACTCCCGCAGGGTCCGGCCACGGCTGATCTTGGCGATGAACATCCCGACGAAGGGCGTCCACGAGACCCACCACGCCCAGTAGTAGGTGCTCCAGGCGCTCATGAACTCCTGCGCGTCGGGCGACGTGGCCGCGGACTGGCCCATCATCACCGGCAGCTCGGCCACGAACGTCATGAGGGCGCCGGGCACGAGGTTGAGCAGGAGGACCGTCGGGCCCACGACCAGGATGAACAGCCCGAGCAGGCCGGCCAGGACCATGTTGACGTTCGACAGGGCGCGGATGCCGCGCTTGAGCCCGGAGACCGCCGAGAGGATGAACGCGACCGAGAGCACCGCGATGATGCCGACGATCACCGCGTTGCCGAGGGGACCGACGCCGCCCACGATCTCGATCCCCCGGCCGATCTGCAGGGCACCGATGCCCAGGGACACCGCGGTGCCGAACAGCGTGACGACGATCGCGAACACGTCGACGACCTTGCCGAGGACGCCCTGGCTGCGCTCCCCGAAGACCGGCTCGAGCAGCGCGGACATCAGCGGCGAGCGACCCTTGCGGTACGCCGCGTACGCGACGGCACCGCCGACCAGCGCGTAGAACGCCCAGGCGACCGGGCCCCAGTGGAACAGCGTCTGCGCGAGCGCGACGTGCATGGCCTGGCCGCTGCCCGGCGCGGTGCCGGTGAACGCCGGCGGCGGGTCGAGGAAGAACGACATCGGCTCCAGCGGGCCGTAGAACAACAGGCCGATCCCGATGCCCGCCGAGAACAGCATCGTCACCCACGAGACCGTGGAGAACTCGGGCTCCTCGTCGTCCTGGCCCAGACGGACGGCCCGGTGCCGGCCGAAGCCCAGCCACATCATGAACACGAGGACGGCGACGGTCAGGACGCCGAAGAACCAGCCGAAGTCCACGGTGACGAGCTCGAAGGCCGCGTTCGCGAACTCCGCGAGGCCGGCCGGGAGGAGCAGGCCCCAGGCGATCACGGCGAGCACCACGGCCGCCGCGATGGTGAACACCACCTTGTCGATCCGGAAGGAGAGGTGCGTCTGCTCGACACCGATCCCCGGCAGCAGCGCGGGGTGCGGGCTGCCGAGGGTGCCGGGAGAGGTGACCTCCTGGAGGATCCGCGCAGCGCGGACGCGTTGCGCGGCGGAGGGACGGCCGGACCGGCTGCTGGTCGATCCGGTGCGCGTGTCGCTCATCACCGATTCGCCCTCTTCCTGGGTCACGAACGGGCCATCGATGATAGGTGACCCGGGCAACCGGGCGCGTCCGACCCCCGGGCACACCCCCGCGCGCGGGCGACGGCCGGTCGCGCCCTGGCCTGCGTCCGCGCACCCGACGAGGCGGCGGAGCACCCCTCGCCGCGCCGCCGGACGTCGCCCGGATCACAGGCGTCGACGCAGTCCGCGCAACCCCGCACGGCAGCCCGGCGGAGTGGCACCGGCTCGACGCGGCGCCCCGGGGGTGCGTCCGGACGGGCCGCCGTCCTCGTCGCGACCTCACGGAGGTGCGCGACGTCACGCGCCCTCGATGCGACCCTCCCGATACCCCCCGGGGTATCTTCGGGTGACCCGGGGCACCGGGGACCGGACGAACGAGGGAGAGCACGAGATGTGCCGAGCGACGACGTGCCGCGTGTGCGGCAGGACCACCTGGGCGGGCTGCGGGCAGCACGTCGCCTCCGTCAAGCAGGGCGTCCCCGCGTCGCAGTGGTGCGACGGCACGCACACCGCCGCGCAGACCGAGGCCGCCGCCGCGAACCGCGGAGGGTTCTTCTCCCGCCTGTTCGGGCGCTGAGGAACGGTCGGCCCGACGACCTTCCCAGCGGCGCGCCGTACGATCCGGGACGTGCCGGCCACCCCTGTCATCCACGTGAGCGCCGTCGTCCTGCGCCGGGCCTCGGGCGAGGTCCTCACCGTGCGCAAGCGCGGCACGCACCGCTTCATGCTCCCCGGCGGCAAGCCGGAGCCGGGCGAGAGCGCCGCCGCCACGGCCGTGCGGGAGGCGCACGAGGAGGTCGGCGTCGTGCTCGACGAGGCCCGCCTGCGCGAGCTCGGCACGTTCCGCGCCGCCGCGGCCAACGAGGCCGGCCACGAGGTCGTCGGCACCGTCTTCGAGCACCCGCTCGACGGCGCGACCGCCCCCGCGGGCGAGATCGAGGAGCTGCGCTGGCTCGACCCCGCCGGCGCCCTGCCCGACGACCTCGCCCCGCTGCTCGAGCACCACGTGCTGCCGGTGCTGGCGGGCACGACGCCGCCGGTCTGACACGGCGACCGCCGGCGGGCTCGCGAGCCCGCCGGCGGTCCACCGCCGGTCCTGCTAGACCCAGGCCGTCCAGTCGGCCTTCGGGATCAGGCAGTGCACGCCCTTCACGGAGTCCACGACCTGGCTGACCTCGAAGTCGCCGGCCGCCGAGAGGTACGCCAGGGCCACGGCCCGCGGCACCCCGAACCGCACGTGCAGGAACGTCACCGCGTGACGCACCGCCCGGCGCATCGCCTCATCGAGGTCCGCGTCCATGCCGGTCGGGATCCAGTGCGTCGCCGTCTCGACGACCGGGTTGCGCAGGCCGCCGAGCGCGACGCCCGCCTGCGCAGCCGGCACCACGCTCAGCCGCAGCGTCGCCCGCAACGACGCCTCGAGCGCGGTGAGCGCGACCTCGCCGTTGCCCTGCGCGAAGTGCGGGTCGCCCGCGTAGAACAGTGCACCGTCGACCGACACCGGCAGGTACAGCGTGGCGCCGACGCCGGCGTGCTTGATGTCCATGTTGCCGCCGTGGTCGCCCGGCGGCACCGAGGGCACCGGTGCGGTGGTGTCCGGTGCGGTCCCCATCAGCCCGAGGAAGGGCGCGAGCCCGAACTGCACGGTGCGCCCGGGCCCGGCCTCCATGACGCCCACCTCCCGGCCGTCGCGGTGGTCGACCCACGCGAAGTGGCTCACGGACCCGTCGGTGATCATGCGGTCGACGTGCCGGGTGGGCGAGGAGTCCCGGTCCTGGGGGTACTCCCCCGCCAGGGCGCCGAACCCGTGCCGGTTGCTGACGAACCCGTACGGCACGCGGTACGCGAGGTCCAGGACGTCGACCCGCAGCATGTCGCCGGGCCGGGCGCCTGCCACGGCGATCGGGCCGGTCACCACGTGCGGGCCGTCGTCGGGGCCGTTGACCAGCCCGCTCGCCGCGACCTCGACCGCGTCGTCCAGCACGTCCACGTCCCCGAACTGGCGGATGTAGCGGGCCGGGTCGCGCCCCTGGTCGGCCAGCAGACCCTCGTGGGAGAGGGTGTCGAGCGTGACCGTCGCACCGTCGGCCACCTGCAGCACCGGCGTGGCGTCGGCGTTGGGCAGCCAGCCCCAGCGCACCTCGTCGGCGCGCGAGGGCAGGTAGTGCTCGCCGAGGACCGCGCCCTGGCCGGGCTGCAGCGTGGGGACGGCGACCGCCGTCGCGGCGCTCACGCCGCACCGCCCGGCATGCCGACCACCAGGTCGACCTCGACCAGCGCACCGACGGCCAGGCCGGTGACCCCGACGCACGTGCGGCTGGGCAGCGGGTCGTCGAACCAGGTGCGGTACTCCGCGTTGAACGCGTCGAAGTCGTCGAAGTCCGTCAGGTAGGCCCGGACCATCAGGGTGTCGTCCAGCTCGGCGCCCGCGGCGCGGACGACGGCCTGCAGGTTCGCCATCACCTGACGGGTCTGCTCCACCAGGCCGCCGGCGACGAGCTGCCCCGTCGCGGGGTCCGTGGGCATCTGCCCGGTGACGAACAGCAGGTCACCGAACTGCACGGCGTGGCTGAACGGGCCGACCTGGGGCGGCACCCCGGCCGACGGGGGGAAGACGTGGTGCGTGCGTGTCTTGCTCATCTCTCAGACCTCCGCCGAGTCCATCGCGCGGACGAAGCGACGCGTCGCCTCGACCTGCGGGTCACCGATCACCTGCTCTGCCGTGCCCTGCTCGACGACCACCCCGCCCGCCATGAAGACGACCCGGTCCGCCACCTCGCGGGCGAACCGCAGCTGGTGGGTGGCGATGATCATCGTGAGACCGCCCTGCCGCGCCAGGTTCTGGATGACGCCCAGCACCTCCGCGACCAGCTCGGGGTCCAGCGCGCTGGTCGGCTCGTCGAGCAGCAGCACCTTGGGGTTGGACGCCAGCGCCCGGGCGATGCCCACGCGCTGCTGCTGACCACCGGACATGTGCCGCGGCAGGGCGTCCGCGCGGTGCGCCATGCCCACCTGCGCCAGCAGCTCGTCGGCGCGGGCGTCGGCGTCCTCCCGGGACCAGCCGTGCACCCAGCGCAGCGGCGCCGCGACGTTCTCCCGCGCCGTGAGGTGGTGGAACAGGTTGAACTGCTGGAACACCATCCCCACGCCGGCGTCGACGCGCTGCTTCGCGACGTGCCGCTCGACCAGCTCGTCGCCCCGCTCGGAGTACCCGATGGCCGTGCCGCCGACCAGCACGGCACCGCCGTCCAGGCCCTCGAGGTGGTTGATGCAGCGCAGCAGCGTGCTCTTGCCCGAGCCGCTGGGTCCCAGCAGCGCCACCACCTCACCCTGCCGGATCTGCAGGTCGATGCCGCGCAGCACCTCGTTCTCGCCGTAGGACTTGCGCAGGCCGAACGCCTCGATGAGCGCCTGGCCGAAGCTGCGCGGCGGCGGGTCCGCGTGGGTCAGCGGTGCCGCCTCCCCCACGCCGGCGTCCGTGCGGTCGGGGGCCCGGCGCGGGTCGGGCTCGACCGTCGCGGGCACGGCCACCGCCGGTCGGCCGAGGCGTGCCGCCCACGTCCGCAGCGAGGTCCGCGACGGACGGTCGAGGTCGAGCGCCCGCTCCACCGCGAGCTGCACCAGGGTCAGCGCCCCGGTCAGCACCAGGTACATCACGGCGGTGGCGAAGTAGATCTCGAAGTAGTCGAACGTGGCCGACGCGAGCTGCTGCGTGCGCAGCGTGAGCTCCGGGACCGCGATGATCGACGCGAGCGCCGAGTTCTTCATCGTGGTGACGGCCTCGCTGCCCAGCGCCGGGACCATCGAGCGCAGGGCCTGGGGGGCCACGACGCGACGCATGAGCAGCGTCGGCCGCATGCCCAGGGCCCGGCCCGCGGCGACCTGCCCGGGGTCGACGCCCTTGATGCCGGAGCGGAAGATCTCCGCGAAGAACACCGCCTCGTTCAGCGCGAGCGCCACGCCGCCTGCCACGAGCGGGGACAGGGTGATCCCCGCCCGTGGCAGCACGGAGAAGACGAAGACGAGCTGCAGGATCAGGGGCGTGCCGCGGTAGAGCGTCACGTACGCCCGGGCGACCCACGTGAGGGCCGGGAAGCGGGTGAGCTGCATCGCCGCGAGGAGCAGGCCCAGGACCATGCCGCCGGCGAACCCCATCGCGGTGAGCCGCAGGGTGAAGCCGATGCCCTCGAGGAGGTAGGGAAGGGTCAGGTAGTGCAGGAACTCGGTCATGGTCGGGCCGCCCTCGCGTCGCTCGTCAACTCGGTCGGTGCGACGGTCAGCCGACGCTCAGCACGGTGGGCTCGGCCAGCGCGTTCTCGTCGAGGGACCACTTGCCCGCCAGCTCGTCCTGCAGGCCGGAGTCCTGGATCTCGACGAGCGCGGCCTGGACGGCGTCACGGAAGGCGTGGTCGCCCTGCAGGACGCCGATGCCGATCTCGTAGTCGAGCATCACGGTCTCGGCGGTGTCGAGGTCGTCCGGGTGCTGCGCGACGTAGCCGCGCACGGTGTTGACGTCGTTGATGTAGGCGTCGGCGCGGCCGGCGAGGATCGCCTGCACGCAGTCGGCGCTGGAGTCGAAGAGGCTGACCGTGGGCGCCTCGAGGCCGGCGGCCTCGCACTCGGGGACCAGCGCCTCGACCAGCGGGACCTCGACGTACCCCTTGTTCAGGGCGACGGTGGTGCCGCACAGCGAGGTGTCGATGCCGGTGATGCCCTGCGGGTTGCCCGTGGTCACGAGGATCCCGTCGAAGACCTTGGAGTAGCTGATGAAGTCGACGCCGCCGTGGGCGCGCTCCTCGGTGGCGTACAGGTTGGAGATGATCCAGTCGGCCTGGCCGCTGGCGACCGTGGGCACGAGCTCGGAGAACCCGACCGGCAGGTAGTCGACGTCGAAGCCCAGGCAGTCGCCGATGGCGTCGCCGAGGTCGATGTCGAAGCCCATGAACTCGTCGGGGTTCTCGGGGTTGACGACCTCGTAGCCGGGGGTGTGCGGGTTGAGCGCGTTGGTCTTGGTCGTGCCCACCAGGTCGGGGTTCTGCTCGCGCAGCTCGACGCACGCGGCGGAGTCGGCGAGCTCGGGGTAGGTGACCTCGCCGGCGCCCTCGGCGGCCGAGCTGGAGCCTGCGCACGCCGTCAGGGCGAGCAGCGCGGCGACCGCTCCGGTGGTGAGGACTGCCGTACGGGAGTTCTTCGTGGTGCGCATCGCGGGTGCCTTCCAGTCGCTGGGCACCGGCGCCGGGGACCCACCGAACAGGCGGGGCCGCGACGCCGCCGTTGGTGTCTCTCGGTCGGATGGTCTGACCGATGAGGCATGAACGTAGACGCGCACCGGGGGGCGGAAACCGGCATCCCGGACCTGGAAACACACTGTTTACCGAGTCGACCCAGGGCGAAACATTGGTCAGACCATCTGACCGGATCGCGTTGCTAGCGTGCCGGTACGCACACTCCCCGCATCGACGACGGCCACCGAAGGAGCACCCTCGTGACGACACCGGTCCCGCCGTTGGCGCGCAGGTCACCCACCATCTCGGCCACCCTCGCCGCACACCTGGAACGCCTCATCGCCACCGGCGAGCTGGCCCCCGGGCAGCGGCTCCCGGGTGAGCGGGAGCTCGCCGAGCAGCTCGCCGTCTCCCGCGCGTCGCTGCGCGAGGCGATGTTCGAGCTCGAGTCGAAGCACCTCGTCGAGCGCCGGCCGGGCCGCGGCACCGTGGTCGTCGAGCCGTCGGCCGAGCAGCGCGACCTCGAGGGCCTGAACGCGGGGACGAGCGGCGACGCGAGCGCCGACGCCGCCGAGCTGCGGCTCATCGTCGAGCCGTCCGTGGCCGGGCTCGCCGCCCGCCGGGCCACGTCCGCGAACCTCCTGCAGCTGCACGACGTCCTCGACGCCTCCCAGGGTCCGCTCAGCGCCGCGCGCTCGGTCGAGCTGGACCTGGAGTTCCACCTGCTGCTCGCCCAGGCGGCCCGCAACCCGCTGCTCACCACCCTGCACGGGCTCATGGCCGACTGGACCCTGCCCGTGCGCCGTCGCTCCCACGCCACCAAGGCCGCCCGCGCGCGCTCGCTCGCCGGGCACCAGTCGATCTACGACGCGGTGGAGGCGCACGACGCCGACGCCGCGACCGCGGCGATGCGCGAGCACCTGACCGACATCCACACCCAGCTGAAGGACGCCTGATGCGCCGCCCCACCACCGTCGGCCTGTACACCTCCGGCCTGCTGCTCCTGACCGCCGCGACCGGTGCCATCGACGCCGTGAGCTTCCTCGCCCTGGACGGCGTCTTCACCGGCAACATGACCGGCAACGTGCTGTTCCTGGCCTTCGCGCTGGTCGGCGTGCCCGACATCCCGCTGCTCAACAACGCGTTCGCGCTCCTGGGGTTCGCGCTCGGGTCCGTCGTCGGCGGGCGGCTCGTGCGCCGCGGGCACCCCGTGGGCCTGCCGACCCGCAGCGCGTGGCTCCTGGCCGCCGGGACGGCCCTGGTGTTCGTGCTCGTCGGGGTGTGGGCCGCGGTCGGCGAGCTGGCCGCCCCGGGTCAGATCAGCCTCACCGCCGTGCTCGCCGCGCTCATGGGCGCACAGGTCGCGGCGGTCAAGCCGGTGGGCAACACCGACATCACCACGGTCGTCGTCACCAGCACGCTCGCCAACGTCACGCGGGAGAGCCGCCTCGGCGGCGGGCGCCAGACGGGGGCCCAGTGGCGGCACCGGACGTTCGCGATCGTCGCCATGGGCGCGGGTGCCGCGCTGGGCGCGGCGGTGCTGCGCGTGACCGACGGCCCCGTCGCGCTGGCGGCGTCGGGGGTCGTGTTCGCCGCCGGGGTCGCGGCGCTGCTCGTCGCCCGGGCCGACCAGCAGCGGTCGGTGCGCCGCCTGCAGTCACCCGCGGCGGCGGCCGAGGCACCGCCGACGGAGGTGCTCGCCGCACGCTGACGTCTCCGTCGGCGGGTGCCGACGGCGTGAGCGGGGACGGGGGCCGAGGCGCCGCGCGTCCGCGCGGTTCCGCTCGTTGAGCTTGACGTGGGCAGCGTTGTCGGAGGCCGGACGCGCGGCGTTCGCTGCACGGGACCCGCCCGCGGCCCGGCGCGCCGCTACCCGGGCAGCGCCCCCGCGAGCGCGAGCACCGCGACGACCACGCCGCCCAGCAGGCCGCCGCCCAGGGCGACGCCGGCGGCGACCTTGGCCACCACGACCGACACGGGGTCCTTCTCCCGCCAGCCCAGGTCCGTGGCGGCGTCACGTACCGCCCGGTGCAGCCGCGAGGGCGCCTGCCGCGTGCGGCTCAGACGCCCCCACGACCCGTCGGCACGACGCCCGTAGACGCTCACCGCGGCCGCGCCGGCCGCCCGGCCACGGAACGCGCCCGTCGAGCCGGCGCCGCCGCCGCGCGAGGCCGTGCCACGACGAACCCGGTCCTCGAGGGTGTAGGTCATCCGCCCCGGGTCGCACCGTACGACCGCCGCGACGTCGGTGGCGGACCGGGAGCCCGCCGGACCGGGCGCGACCACGGGCCGACGGTGCCCGACCGTGAACCCGTGGGCGGTCGCCTCGACGACCAGGTCCGCACCGGCCCGCACCGCCACCGCGCGGCGCAGGTCGTCGACCGGGCCCGTACCGCCGTCGCCGTCCGTCACCGCACCGCCCTCCTGCCGCTCCGCCGCCGCCCGCCCGCGCGCGTCAGCCGGCCACCCGCTCGTACGCGTCGACCAGGGAGACGAACTCCGCGCGCAGACCGTACCGGTCCTCCCCCAGGGCCGACTCGGCGCGCTCCCGTGCGCGGCGCGGGTCGGCACCCTCGGCGTGCTGCGAGCGGGTCACCGCCAGCCCGAACTCGGCGACCGCGGAGGCGAACCGGAAGTCGGCGCTGGGCGTCCGCGTGTAGGCGTCGGCCCCGGCGGGGTACACGACCTCGGTGCTCTCGGACGCGCCCGGCTGCTTGTAGCGCACGCGCACGCTCAGGAAGTCGTCGGAGTCGCCCGCCTCGACGTCCTGGTAGGTCAGGTCGTCGCTCCCCACCTCACCGTCCGCCGGGACCAGCTCGTAGAACGCGGTCACCGAGTGGCCGGCGCCCACGTCGCCCGCGTCCTTGGTGTCGTCGGCGAAGTCCTCGTCCGCCAGGCGGCGGTTGTCGTACCCGAGCAGCCGGTAGCGCGCGACGGTCGCAGGGTTGAACTCGACCTGCAGCTTGAGGTCCTGCGCGACGACGAACATCGTCGAGTCGAACTCGTCGACCAGCACCTTGCGGGCCTCGTCGAGCGTGTCGATGTACGCGTAGTTGCCGTTGCCGTGGTCGGCGATCGCCTCCATCGTGCTGTCCTTGAGGTTGCCCATGCCGAAGCCGAGCACCGAGATGTAGACCCCGGTGCGGGCGTGCTGCTCGATGAGCTCGGTCAGCTCGTCCGGGCCGTACGGCCCGACGTTGAAGTCACCGTCTGTCGCCAGCACCACGCGGTTGTTCCCGCCCTCGACGAAGTTCTCGGTGGCCAGCTCGTACGCGGTCTGCAGACCCGCCGCCCCGGCCGTCGACCCTCCCGCGCGCAGCTCGCGCAGGATCCCCACCAGCTCGTCGTGGCGGTCGCCCGGCACCGAGTCGGCGAGCACCTCGTCGCTGCCGGCGTAGGTGACGATCGAGACGGTGTCGTCCTCCCCCAGGCGCTCCACCAGCAGCGAGAACGACTCGGCGAGGAGCGGCAGCTTGTCGGGTGCGGACATCGAGCCGGACACGTCGAGCAGGAACACGATGTTGTTGCCGGCGCGGGTGGGCGTCGCGTCCGTGGCCTGCACACCGATCATCGCGAGCCGGTGGTCCGACGCCCACGGGGCGTCGGCGACCTGCGTCGTGACGGTGAACGGGTCGTCCGCCCCGGGTGCCGGCGCCGGATAGTCGTAGTCGAAGTAGTTGACGAGCTCCTCGATCCGCACACCCTGCGGCGACAGGCCGTCGCGGAGCTGGCGGCGCAGGTTGCTGTAGGAGGCGGTGTCGACGTCGGAGGCGAACGTGGACAGCGGGCTCGCGGCCACGTCCTGGAACGGCTGTTCCGGGGAGTCGTCGTACTCCTCGCCGCCCGGCGGGACCTCGCGCCACTCCTCGGGGGCGGGCACGTCCTCGAGCGTCGCCCCCTCGTACGCGGCGTCGCTCATGCCGTCGGCGGAGCACGCGGCGAGCAGGGAAAGGGCGAGCGCGGCGCAGACCGCCGCGGACGCAGCCGTCGGGCGGCGCGTTCCAGAACGCCGCGCCGACACGGGAAGGGCACTCCTCGACGACCAATTGCGCATCATTTCGCCTCCGCTGTGAGGCTTGAATCCTGGCGACCGGTGCACCGCTCTGGCCAGCACGGGAGGGTCACGCGAACGTCCCGGTCGGGTAACGGCCGAGAGGTGCTTAGCGGTCCGGTCGGCGCCGCACGCCGATTTCCCCGTCGTTCCCGGGTGATTTCTCGACGATTCTCTGGGGGCGCCGGAACGACCTGAGGTCCGTCGCAGATGTTCACCCGACCGCCGCCGGGCACGTGCCGCGGCCCGCGGGCACGATACGACCGTGGTCGAGCTGACACTGACACCCCACGCACGCCGTCGACTCCTGCGGGCGAACATCCCCGCCGCGCTGGTGCCCGCGCTGCTGCTCGGCTGCGGCCTCGGCGGGCTCATGCTCCTGGCCGGCCGCACGGGTCAGGCCCTGGCCTACGTCGGTGCGGCGCTGGCCCTCGTCGTCCTCGGCGTGCGGCTGTCCCTGGTGCACGCCGGTCGCGCGCGCGTCGTGTTCGGTGACGGCACGTACGCCCTGCGGTCGCTGGTCGGCGAGCGGCGGTTCGCGGCGGCCGACGTGGCGGCGGCCGCGATGGTCACCCGCATGCCGCTCGGTGCGCTGACCTCCCACCACCTGGTGCTCGCCGGTCACCGCGGCACGCTGGCCCACCTGGACGGCGCGATGTGGGACCAGGCACAGCTCACCGCGCTCGCGCACGACCTCGCGGCCCGCGGCGTGCCGGTGACGGCGTTCCCGCACCCGATCACCGCTGCCCAGCTGCGTGCGGCGGACCCGCGCTTCCTGGCGTCCTGGCGCGCGCACCCGGTGCGCAGCGCGTTGCTGGCCGTGGGTGGCGCGCTCCTGACGATCGCGGTCGTGGTCGTCGTCGTGCTCGCCGTGCTGTGACGTCCTGACCCCGGGGCGTGGCGGCCGGGGACGTCCCGCGGGGCGTGGCCGTGCGAGCTCCCGTCCCCGATCGTGCCGTCGGTCCCCGAGGATCCGGTTCGCGCGCTATCGTCCGGGTCCCGCCGAGCGGCGAGGTCGGCGGCGTGCGCTGCCCGGTCCGGACGAGGAGAGCCACGATCGTGACGCACACCGGCAACGCCACGCGCGCACCGCACGTCCGGGCGATGGTCCGCGGCCACCGGGGACGGTTCGCCGTCTCGTACGTCTTCCAGGTGATCGGCGGTGTCGCGCCGCTGTTCCAGGTGCTCCTGCTGCGGGCGGTGGTCGACGGGCTGATCGAGGGGCGGACCGGCACGGCGCAGGCCTTCGGGCAGATCGCCGCGATGGCGGGGCTGGGGCTGCTCGGCGTGTGGTCGACGTGGGCCGCGAGCGTGACGGCGACCGCGGCCGCGGGCCGGGTCATCGCGGACCTGCGCTCGGCGATGTTCCGGCGCCTGACCACGATGCCGATCCACTTCTACACGACGGTCCGGCCCGGCGCCGTCGTCAGCCGCGTCACCAACGACGTCAACGGCGCCGAGGAGATGTACACCTCGGTGATCCCCGTGGTGGTGTCCAGCGTGACGACGATCGCCACGTCTCTGGTCATCGTCGCGTTCGTCGACCCGCGCCTGGTGCTGCTGCTCGTCGTCGTGCCGATCGCGATCGCGTACGTCCGCAAGGCCGAGGCACGGATCAACGAGCTGATCGGCAGGTCCTTCGAGGTCACCAAGGACCTCGCGTCCACCGCCGAGACGTTCGTCAGCCGCGACGGCGCGGTGCTCGCGCGGCAGAACGGCCAGACCGCCCGGGAGCAGGCGACCTTCCAGGAGCGGTCCGCCGCGCTGGCCGGCCTGTCCACCGGCATCAGCCGGGCCGCCGCGACCTCGGGTGCGAGCTACGGGACGGCGTTCGTGCTCATCACCGCGGGCGCGCTGGCGATGGGCGTGTGGCTCGTGACGGAGCAGGACGTGACCGTCGGCAGCGTCATCCTCATCGTGCTCTACCTGCAGCAGCTCCAGGCACCCGTGCAGCGGCTGCTCAACACCCGCTACCCCCGGATGCGCTCGTCGATCGCGCTCGACCGGGTCGAGGCGGTGCTGGCCGCCCGGCCGACGCGCGAACGCCCTGACGGCGCCCGGGCACCGGGAACGGCCGGCACCGCGCCGGGCGACGCGACGGCCGCAGGTGGGCGGACGGGCGCGACGCCTGCCCTGCGCACGCGCGACCTGCGGTTCCGGTACCCGCCGGTGTCGGCGTACTCGATCGACGGGCTGTCCCACGCCGGCGACGCGCTGTCCATCCCGTGGCTGCCGATGGTCGGCCTGTCCGGCGACGACGGCGTGCGGCACGTCGGTGGAGGCCGCGAGGGGACGGGCGACGCCCTCGACGGGATCGACCTGACGGTGGGACGCGGTGAGGTCGTCGCCGTGGTGGGGTCGTCGGGCGCCGGCAAGTCGACGCTGGCCACCGTGATCGCCGGTCTCGTCGACGCGGACAGCGGTGTCGTCGAGGTCGACGGCCGGCCGCTGGCCGACCTGGACGAGCAGCAGCGCGCCGGCCTGATCGCGTACATCCCGCAGGACCCGTACGTGCTGCACGCCTCCGTGCGGGAGAACCTGCGGTACGCACGCCCCGACGCCACCGACGAGGAGCTCCTCGCGGTGTGCGAGCAGGTGGCCCTCGGTGACCTGGTCCGCGGCCTCGACGACGGCCTCGACGCGGTCATCGGCGAGAAGGGGCACCGCCTGTCCGGGGGCGAGCGCCAGCGCCTCGCCATCGCCCGCGCCGCGCTCCGGCGCCCCGCCCTCGTCGTGCTCGACGAGCCGACCGCCCACCTGGACACCGCGACCGAGCGGCACGTCCGCGCCGCGATGTCCACGCTGTTCGACGGCGCCGGGGTCGTGATGATCGCGCACCGGCTGTCCACCGTCCGCGACGCCGACCGCATCGTCGTCCTGGAGCACGGCCGCGTCGCCCAGGAGGGCCCGCACGACGAGCTCGCCGCGGTGGCCGGCGGCGGGTACCGCCGGTTGCTGGACGCGGGGGCGATGGGGCGGGAGTGACCGGGTGCGCGCGCCGCGCCGACGCGACGCAGCGCGGGCGCCCGCGCGACCGGGGACGGTGACGCGCAGGTCTTGACGGTCCGATCCGCGCAGGAGGAGCGTTCCCGGAGGGCCGTGCTCCGCGCACGGCCGCGCGGTCGCGGTCCGCCGCGACGTCCGCGACGCCGCACGGCGCCGCCACGGCGCACGGGCCGGGCCCGCGCCGCCGTCAGTCCCGCCGCGCACGCGCCCGCCGACGTCGTCGCGCGCGCCCGTGGCGTACGCCGTGATCCGCAAGGAGGCACCGCCATGCGTCTTCGTCCCGTCCTCACCGCCGGCGCGCTCGTCGCCGTCGGCACCGTCACGATCGTCACCGCAGCCGTCGGCACGCCCGGCTCCGGCACCACCGTCACCACCGACTCCGTGACCGGCCGGCTGGACGGCAGCGAGG
This sequence comes from Cellulomonas sp. KH9, assembly GCF_900114185.1. Taxonomy (GTDB): domain Bacteria; phylum Actinomycetota; class Actinomycetes; order Actinomycetales; family Cellulomonadaceae; genus Cellulomonas. Next base: position 865,604 of record NZ_FOSE01000001.1, on the reverse strand, counting down.
GCCGCGGCGTCCTCAAGGTCCAGCAGGACGGCGTGCGGCTCATGAGCCACGGGCCCACCGACGTCACGACCTTCGACCTCACCTACCCGCCGGGCGCCTTCTCCGGCTGGCACTCGCACCCGGGGATCGTCGTGGTCGTGGTCCGGTCGGGCGAGGTCGTCCGGCAGAGCGGCTGCACGTCGCAGCGGTTCGGGCCCGGCGACGCGTTCACCGAGGTCGGGCCGCACCAGGTGACCAACCCGACCAGCACGACGGCCGTCCTGTCGATCACGCGGATCTACCCGGCCGCCGGCGCGTCGACACCGCGGATCGACGAGCCCGCCCCGCGCTGCTGAGCATCCGTGCCGGTCGCCTGCGGCCCGCCGGGTGACGTCGTCGCGCGCCCTGGCAGAACGCCCACGTTCCCGCGGGGGCTGCGCTAGCGTGCGCGGCGTGGACGGGCGCGCAGTCCGGGGTGCGTACGCAGCAGCAACGGTGCTGGTCGTCGCGGCGTGCGCGGGGGGGTGCAGCACCCGCGGTGAGGCACGGCCGTCGGACACGGCCGGCATGAGCCACCTGGTCGAGACTGACCTGCGCACGTCGCCGACCGACCGTCACTTCACCGGGCCCCCGTCGCCGCTCCACGCGAGCCTCGTCGCCCGCCGCGACGGCTGCGTGGCCGTGGTCGTCGACGGCGTCACCCGCATCCCGGTCTGGCCCGACGGCACCACCGTCGAGCAGGACGTCGACGACCTGCAGCGGTACATCGTGACGCTGCCGGGAGGGACCGAGCTCGTCGCGCGCCCCACCGACGGCGACGAGTTCACGGCCGACGGCGTGGTGGTCGACGCGACCGAGCCGTTCACCGACCCGATCGACCCACCGAGCCTCGTCACGACCTTCCTGGGGTTCTGCGCGGTGGACGCCGCGCCCGTGCTGTTCGCGGACGAGACGACGTTCTCGGTCACGCGGTGAGCCACGGACACGGCCCGACGAGCCGGTCCCCGGCGTGTGGTCAGACGTTCACGAGCGACACGGGGACCCCGAAGTCCTCGTCGTCGAGGATCTGCGTGATCCGCGCACGGTCGTCCCCGCCCGGGTAGAAGACGCGGATCTCGGCCTGGTCCGGGTCGGAGTCGCACGGCGCGACGACCGCGACGTCCACCTGGTCACCGACCGCCTCGATGCGCCCCACAAGCCCCGCATGCGCCTCGAGCGCCGCTTCCACCCGGGACCGTTCGGGCAGGTCACCGCACGCCACACCCGACGGACGGTTGTCGTAGAGCGCCTCGGTCAGCACGCCGGGGAGCACGAGCACCGCACCGGCGGCCACCGCGGCCAGCACAAGAGCGACCCACCACGCTCGTGCGCCGCGCGCCCACCGGCTCGTCCGCCCCCTCGTCACGGGACCAACCTGGCGCCGTCGGGCGAGTCGCGTCAACGGCCTCGCGGCCCCGGCGGCCCGCGGCTCAGCCCACCTCGGCTCAGCCCACCGCTGCCAGCACGTGCGGGTCCGCGCAGCCGCGCGCGAACCCCGCGATCCGGCGGTCGACGTCCCGCTGCAGCACGACCCGCCCGATCCGCTCGGCCACCGGCGCCAGCCACGCCGGGCGGCACGTGAAGCTGTACCGCCAGACCGCGCGCGTCCCGCCGTCCGGCAGCGGGGCGAAGCGCCACCCGCCGGCCATGACGGCGAAGAACCACGGCCCCTCGACCATCTTCATCCCGACGTTCGTCGGGGGCTTGTACGAGACGTACTCGCTGACCATCCGCAGCCCGGAGCGGTGGCGCGTCAGCGTCCGCACGCCCTTGGCCGGGACGGTCGCGCCGTCGAGGAACGACTGCCGTCGGATGAACGGGTCCCAGCGCAGGCGGGTCTCCCCCGTCGTCTGCGACACCGCGAACGCGACGTCGGGCGGCACGGGCAGGTCGACGCTCGACTCGACGATCATCCGCCGACCCTACGGCGGGCCGGGTGCTCCGGCGTCCGGCACCGCCCGCTTCCGCGGCGGTTCACCTGGACGTGGCTCGGCTGTCGCGCCACCTCGCGGAGGGTGCCCGCAGGGTCGTCATGGGGTGTCCTCGATCGTGCGCGCCCCGTCGGGCCGCATCAGCGGCGGTGTCAGGGTCTTCGGGCCGTCGCTGACCGCGGTGTACAGGGCGGCCGGTCGACCGGCGCCACCGGTCAGGCGACGGGCGGTGCCGCTCGTCGGGCGCACGAACCCCTCGGTGCCCTTGACCCAGCGGCGGAAGTTCGAGCGGTCCAGGTGCGTGCCCCACACGGCCTCGTACACGTGCTGGAGCTCACCGAGGGTGAAGTGCTCGGAGACGAACGCGGTCGCCAGCGGCGTGTACTCGAGCTTGGCGGCCACGCGGTCCACGCCGTCGGCCAGGATCCGCGCGTGGTCGAACGCGAGCTCGGGGCCGTCGCCCTCGTCGTTGCCGCCCGTCAGGCCGGGCAGGTCGAGGTCGGACACGTCCCACCAGCGGGCGTAGCGGGCGTCGGACCCGGCGGTCGGCTCGGGCAGGTCCGGGGCGAACGCGACGTGCGCGACCGACACCACCCGCATGCGCGGGTCACGTCCCGGCGCGCCGTACGTGCCGAGCTGCTCGAGGTGGCCGGCGAGCTGCTCGACACCGGTCTCCTCGGCCAGCTCGCGCCACGCGGCGTCGGCGATGTCCTCGTCGATGTCCACGAACCCGCCGGGCAGCGCCCACGCACCCGCGTACGGGTCGTCGGCCCGCTCGATCAGCAGCACCTTGAGCGCACCGTCACGGACCGTGAAGATGCACAGGTCCACCGTGACGGCGAACGGCGGGTAGTCGTGCGGGTCGTACCCCTCGGGCGCCTGGGCGTGGGTCGTCATCGGTGCGTCCCTTTCGTGGGCCGTGGCGTCGAGCACGGCTGTGTGTCGTTCGGTCGAGGTCCGCGACGTCAGCGCGACTCGTCCAGGATGATCTTGTTGCGGGCCAGCTCGGTCAGCGCCCTGCTCGCGGTGGCGGCGCCGACCGCGGCGGTCAGGTCGGTCAGGACGGCCACGGTCGTCGGACCGTTGCGGCGGGCGTCCAGCGCGGTCGCCTTGACGCAGAAGTCCGTCGCGATGCCCACGACGTCCACGTGGGCGATGTTCCGCTCCATCAGCAGGTCCGCCAGGCGCTCGCGGCCGTCGACCGGGTCGACGATCCGCCCCTGGAACCCCGAGTAGTCCTGCCGGGACTCGCCCTTGACGACGTGCACGGTCCGCTCGGGCAGCACCAGGTCCTGGTGGTAGTCGGCGCCCGGGGTGCCGGCGACGCAGTGCACCGGCCACGTGCTCACGTAGTCCGGGTCGCCGTCGGCGGCGAAGTGCCCGTCGTTGGTGTCCGGGAGCGGGGCGTGCCAGTCGCGGGTCGCGACGATGGTGTCGTACCGGTCCCCGGTGCGCGCGAGGTAGTCGCTGATCTGCTGGGCGACGGCAGCGCCACCGGCCACGGCGAGCGCGCCGCCCTCGCAGAAGTCGTTCTGCACGTCCACGACGATCAGTGCGGTCCTCATGCTGCGGTCCTTCCCAGGCGGGGTGTGACGGTCCGGCACCGGCTCGTGCTGGTTGTCGGTGGCGTCGAGGGGGTGGCGGTCCGGGTGCTCATGCGTCGGCTCCGACCAGGTTGCCGATGGCGGTGGGGTCCGCGACCAGGCGCGGGGTCCCGGGGGCGAGGTCCAGGTCGAGCGCGGTCAGCTCGGACTTCGCGCCGCGGTGGTGGGCGCGGATCTCGGCCAGGGACGGGCGGTGCACGACGTGCCCGTCGCGGATCACCGCGACCTGCAGCGCGCGACCCGGTCCGGTCTCCGGCGCACCGGGCAGGTGCCGCACGACGACGACCTCACGGGTCGCGTGGCCCTGGTGGTCCAGCGCCCGGTAGGCGACCTTGCGGCCCCCGACGCTGCCCTTGCTGGTGGCCTTCTTCGCGACCGGACGCAGCGGGGCGTCCGGGCCGGGCTCGTCGGCGATCGCGACGAGCTTGTAGACCATCCCGGCGGTCGGGTGACCCGACCCGCCGACGAGCTTGGTCCCTGCGCCGTACAGGTCGATCGGCGCGTCGGCCAGCGCGGCGATGGTGTGCTCGTCCAGGTCGGAGGTGACCGAGATCGTCGTGCTCGTAGCACCCAGGGAGTCCAGGAGGGCGCGGGCCCTGCGCGCCTCGTCACCGAGGTCCCCGGAGTCCAGGCGGATGCCGCCGAGGTTCGTCCCGGCGGCCTCGACGGCCGCGCGGATCCCCTGCGGGACGTCGTAGGTGTCCACCAGCAGCGTGGTGCCCGTCCCGAGGGAGGCGACCTGGGAGGCGAAGGCCTCGCGCTCGCTGGTGTGCCCGAGGGTGAACGCGTGCGCGGCGGTGCCGCGCGTGGGCACGCCGTACTGGAACCCGGCCTGCAGGTTGCTGGTGGCGGCGAACCCGGCGATGTACGCGGCTCGCGCGGCCGCGACGGCGGCACTCTCGTTGGTGCGTCGGCTGCCCATCTCGAGCAGCGGCCGGCCGTCGGCGGCACTGACCATCCGCGCTGCGGCCGAGGCGATCGCGCTGTCGTGGTTGAGGATCGACAGGATCAGCGTCTCGAGGACGACGCACTCGGCGAACGTCCCGGAGACCGTCAGGACGGGGCTGTTCGGGAAGTAGATGTCACCTTCCCGGTACCCCTCGATGTTCCCCGCGAACCGGTACCCGAGCAGGTGGTCGGCGGTGCGCTCGTCGATGATGCCGCGGTCCAGGAGCCAGGCGACCCGGCCCGTGTCGAACGTGAAGGTCTCGATGGCCTCGACGATCCGGCCGAGGCCTGCCACGACGCCGTACCTGCGGCCGTCGGGCAGGCGGCGGGCGAAGGCCTCGAAGACCGCCTGGTGGTGAGCGGTGCCGTCGGCGAGGGCTGCGCGGAGCATGGTGAGCTCGTAGTGGTCGGTCAGCATCGCGGTGCTGGCCGCGGCCGCCGTCGGCGTTGTGGTCATGTTGACCATTATGGCGCGCGGGCCAGGGTTTTATAGTCACACCGACCCTAATTCACGGTGACGAGCATCACACCGCACCAGGCGCTGAGCGTCTCGACGCAGATGACTCCCGGCCAGGAGCTCAAGATCCGCGGGTCCGAGAGGTTGACGGCTGGGCGAGCCGGCCCCTGGACCCTGCTCCGGTCGAGGTTCACGAGGTCGGGCGGAGCCTGGCGGCTGCTCTCGAGCGGACCTCGCGGATCGCTGACGCGCTGGCGTTGCAGGCCGAGCGCACACAGGACGACGAAGGATCCGCCCAGGCCGCGGCCGCGGCCCGCGCTCTCGACGCGGCTGTCAGTGCGCTCGGAACCTTCGGGCGCAGCATGGCCGACCGCTACGGGCTGGAGGCGTGGGCCGACGAGGCGCCGGGCGCCAACGAGTGATGCGACCGCCCACCAGGCGGTCATGAGCCCTGAGGCGTCCGGCACCCGATCGCGGACATCCGGCCACCTCATCCTTCCGGCGACACCCGCGGCGCCACGGGTAGGTGTCACCTACTCGTGCATCAGCCCCCTCCTCGGCCGCGACACCGAGGAGCCCACCACACCGACCATGGCGCCGGCTCAGCACGCGAACGGCTTCTAGGCCACCGCCCCACCCCACAAGCCCCGTCACCTCGGCTCACCGATGCGGCGGGGCTTGTGGCGTCCGCCGAACCACATCGTCGTTATCCCGAGGGTTCCACCGACCCGTCGCCGGGACGCACGTCACGCGACCACCCTCGCGCCCCACGCCCCCCACCGGCCCTGACCTGCCTGTACCGTCGATCCGTCACCCGCAGCACCCCTCACCGGGCGCACGCGGACGACACGGGTGTTGTCCCTCGGATTCCACGAGTGAAACCCCTCATCACCCGGGCCTCTAGCTCAACTGGCAGAGCAGCGGACTTTTAATCCGCGGGTTGTGGGTTCGATCCCCACGGGGCCCACCTGAACTGCGGAAACGCCGTGCGGGCCTGCCTCCGGTCGGTCGACTCCTGGCCTGTGAGAGGCTCGAGCGAGCCAGATCTTCGGTCTCGCCCCGTAGTCACTCGGAAGGAACTCGCTGTATGCGTCGTGTGCCCGGCCGCTCTCCGCACGCTCGACCGGGTGCGCGCTCGCGGCGGCGGGCGCCCGTCGCCGCCGGCCTGGCGCTGGTGCTCGGTCCTGTGCTGCTGGTCGGCTGCTCGCCCGCGCAGTTCGCGCCGCAGGAGCGGTCGACCACCGCCCTCGACGAGGCGTCCGACGAGCTCAGCACGATCGTCGCCGGGTTCGCGCCCGAGGGCTGCACCGACGCCTCGCTGCCCGGCACGGTCGAGGAGGAACGCCTCACGGCCGTCCTGCCGGACGAGGCGGACCCGTCGCAGCCCGCCGACCGCACGTTCGCCCGCGCGATGGTCGAGGGCGCCGGGTTCGGTGACTTCACCGCCGCCCTCGCCGAGGAGGTCTGCAGGCAGGACTCCCTGGCCGATGCGACGACCGTCGTCGAGCGCCTGGGCACCGAGCTGTGGCGGGACGCCGTCGCGCGCGCCCAGTCGACCGACGGCGTCGCCGGGGAGCTGCCGGCGAGCGACGACCGCCCGCTGTACTGGACCCGGCTCGAGGCCATGTCCGTGCTGCACCAGTGGAGCCCGGACTTCGCGCTCTCCACCGAGGAGCGGGCGTCGCTGGTCGATGCCTTCGACCGGGCGGCCCGGGGCATGCACGACATCGACCTGCCGACGGGCGACCAGGTGACGCGGGTGCTGGTCAGCGGGTTCGACCCCTTCACGCTGGACGGTGGCGCCACGGGCCGGGCGCGGGGAACGGTCGGCAACCAGATCCGGCACGGCAACCCGTCCGGCGCGACCGCCCTGGCGGTCGACGGGACGACGACGACGGCTCCCGACGGCACGACGGTGCACTACGAGGCGTACACCTTGCCGGTCAGCTACCCCGAGTTCGAGCGCGGGTACCTGGAGGACACGGTCGGGCCGCTGATGGAGGCCGGCGACGCCCGGCTGGACGCGTCGATCACCATGAGCCAGGCGGGCGGCGCGTTCTTCGCGCTCGAGCAGTGGAACGGCCGCTACCACGGCGACGTCGCCGGGAACGACGACTTCGCCCCCTGCCCGCCCGCGCCCCTGACGGGCGCCCCGCAGCTCGCGAAGGACAACCCCGGCTGCAACACGCAGGTGCCGGCACGCTGGGGTGGCGGCGACACGCTGACGGATCCGCCGCAGTGGACCGCGTCGACGCTGCCGATCGAGCAGATGATCGAGGCGCGCACGGGCGCGGACCTCCCCCGACCGCCGGGCGACGGGTGGGAGGACGAGTCGGTCGCGTTCGGCGTGCTGTGGAACACGAGCTACACGTACTTCCCCAGCTGCGACTCCCGGGATCTGGAGGACGCCTTCCAGCGCGAGGACACGTACCCGCCCGCCGTCGAGCCGACACCTCCGCCCGAGGACTCGTGCGCGCGCAGCGGCGGTGGCGGCGCCTACCTCTCGAACGAGTCGGCGTACCGCAACACGCTGCTGCGCGACCGGGCGGGGCTCGGCATCCCGGCGGGGCACATCCACACCCCGGACATGCAGCACTTCGCCACGGACTTCGCCGTGACGGACGCGACGTTCGAGGCGTGGCGTGACGCCATCGTCGCCCAGTCGCGCGAGCTCATCGAGGTGGTGGCGGCCCACAGCTGACACCTGCGGGCACGCGCGCGTGGACCGGCACCGCCCCGGCGGACACGGGAGCGCGCGGCAGCGTGGTGTCGCGGACCCCACCGCCGGACGCCGGTCAGCGCGCGGCGAGCACGAGGAGCGTGGCGGCCACCGCGCAGGCCAGGACGCGCACGTGGTTCCACGCGAGCCACTGCGGCACGTAGGAGCGCCACTGCGTCGCGGGGTCGAGGGCTGCCTCCAGCCGGTCGTTGAGGGGCACGTTCGCTGCTGCGGTGACCCCCACGCAGCCGATCAGGTGCGCGGCCGCGGCAGCCACCGCGAGCATCGCCGTCGGGGCTCCCGTGACGAGCGCGACCGTGGCAGTGACGAGCGCGAGCACCAGAGACCCGAAGAGGACCGTCATGAACGGTGGTCGTACGGCCGCACGGTTGATCGCGCGCATCGCGGCGGCGCCGTCGGCCGGCGGCAGCGCACGCAGGCCCGTCATCACGAAAGCGGAGAACGCGAGGAGGGCTCCGCCGGTGAGTGCGGTGGTGACGGCGGCGGCGAGGGCGAGCAGGGACGTGGCGTTCATGGTGCCCAGCGCACCGCACCCGGGCCGGCGCGTCCATGCCCGCAGCGCCGACGGGCATGCCCGTCCGTCCGGCACGAGCCGCGGCGCGCGCCGACGTGTCGGGTCACGCCTCGGTGGCCTCGTCGAAGCGCTCACGTGCCGCGCGCACGGCCGGCAGGTGGTCCGCGCTCCAGCCGAGCAGCGCGTCGACGAGGTCCTGCAGCGTGCGTCCGAGCGCGCTGATGCGGTACTCGACCGCGACGGGACGCGTGCCGACGACGACGCGCTCGACCATGCCGTTGCGCTCCAGCCGGCGCAGTGTCGCGGTCAGGGACTTCTGCGTCACGACAGGGATCGCGCGGCGCAGCTCGTTGAAGCGGCGCGGGCGCTCGCACAGGGCGTCGAGCACCTGCAGCGACCACTTGTCGAGCACCTGGTCCAGCAGCTCGCGCTGCTCGGCGGTGACCTGCGGGGCGACCGGTGCGGTGGGGGCCGGTGCGGTGGGGGCCAGGGCGGTGTCGCTCATGCCACCTAGTCTCGTTGAAGTGCCTTTCGGTGACCAGGTACACATCGGATACCACCCCGATGGATCCGAGAAGGAGCACCGATGACCGTCCAGCTGCTCACCCCCGAGGGCATGTTCCAGCCCGTCCCGTACCACCACGTCTCCGTCGCGACCGGCACGCGGCACGTCCACGTCGCGGGCCAGATCGCGCGCACCCCCGACGGCGACCCCGTCGCCCCCGGCGACCTGCGCGGCCAGCTCGTGCAGGCACTGCGCAGCACCGCCCGAGGACTCGCCGGGGCGGGCGCGTCGTTCACCGACGTCGTGCGGCTGCGGTTCTTCGTGACGGGCCGGCAGCCGGAGATGTACGCCGACTTCGTCGCCGGCATCGAGGACGTCAGCGAGGAGCTGGGCCTGCCGACGCCCCTGCCGCCGCTGTCCGCGATCGGCATGGACCACCTCGTCGAGCCCGACGTGCTGGTCGAGGTCGAGGCGTACGCGGTGCTCGACTGACCGGCTCGTCACGGTCCTCCCTTTACAACGTTGGAGATCCGCCCTACGGTCGGATCGCGCGGCCCGGCCGCGCCCACCCTGCGTCCAGCGCTGCACCCAGGAGGCCCCCGTGCGCACCCGACCGTCCCGGACCGCCGCCCCGCTCGTCCCCCTCGCCGCGGCCCTCGCCCTCGCGCTCGTCGCCGGGGCGGGGGCCGGACCCGCGACCGCCGGTCCGCCGGGCCACGCCGGAGGACCCGGCCGCCCGCAACCCGCTCCGGTGGCCCCGACGTTCGTCGACGCCACGGTGCACGACCCGTCCGTCGTCGTCGCGGATGACGAGATCTGGGTGTTCGGCTCGCACCTGCAGGTCGCGCGGACCGACGACCTGATGGCCTGGGAGCAGGTCGCGGCGGGGGTCACCCCCGACAACCCGATCTTCGAGGACGTCACCACCGAGCTCGCCGAGGCGCTCGAGTGGGCGCAGACCGACACCCTCTGGGCCCCCGACGTCTTCCAGCTCCCCGACGGCCGCTTCGCGATGTACTACAACGCCTGCAAGGGCGACTCCCCGCGCTCGGCCATGGGCCTGGCCGTGGCCGACTCGGTGGCCGGCCCCTACGAGGACCAGGGGGTCTTCCTGCGCTCGGGCATGTGGGACCAGCCCAGCGAGGACGGCGCGATCTACGACGCGCGCGTCCACCCCAACGTGGTCGACCCCGACGTGTTCGTCGACGCCGACGGGCGGATGTGGATGGTCTACGGGTCGTACTCCGGCGGCATCTTCATCCTCGAGATGGACCCCGTCACCGGCTTCCCGCTGCCGGGCCAGGGTTACGGCGAGCACCTCGTCGGCGGCAACCACAGCCGCATCGAGGCGCCCAGCATCCTGTTCGACGAGGGGACCGGCTACTACTACCTCTTCCTGTCGTTCGGCGGCCTGGACGCGAACGGCGGCTACAACGTGCGCGTCGCACGGTCCGAGCACCCCGACGGCCCGTACGTCGACGCCGAGGGCAACCCGATGTCCGAGGTCAGGTCCGACCCGTCGCTCCCGCTCTTCGACGACGCGTCGATCGCGCCCTACGGCGTCAAGCTCCTGGGCAACCACCTCTTCCAGCGCGAGGTCGGCGACCCCGGCACCGGCCTCGGCACGGGGTACGTCTCCCCCGGGCACAACTCCACCTGGACCGACCCGGAGACGGGCGAGCACGCCCTCGTCTTCCACAGCCGGTTCCCCGGGCAGGGCGAGACGCACCACGTCCGCGTGCACGAGATGACGATGAACGCGCACGGCTGGCCCGTCGTGGCGCCCTACCGCTACGCGGGCGACGCGCCGGGAGCCCACCCGGGCAAGCGCCCCGACCACCGCAGGGACACGTTCCGGCTGCCCGACGTCGCCGCGCAGTACGCCCTGGTCGACCACGGCAAGGCCATCTCCCCGGACATCACCCGCGCCGTCACCGTGCGTCTCGAGAGGAACGGCCGGGTCACCGGCGACCGTGAGGGCCGCTGGCAGCTGCGCGGCGACGACGGCGTGCGTCTGACGGTCGACGGCGCGACGTACGACGGCGTGCTCGCCCGGCAGTGGCAGCCCGACCGGCAGGAGTGGGTCGTCACGTTCAGCGTCCAGTCCCGCGCCGGCGTCTCCCTGTGGGGCAGCGCGGTGCCGCCCCTGAGCGCGACGGAGGCCGTCGCCGCCGTCGCGGCCGACCTCGACCTGGGCGACACGTCCGCGGTCGTGACCGACCTGACGCTGCCCACGACGGGGACCCACGGCACGACGATCGCGTGGGCGTCGAGCGACCCGGCCGTCGTCTCGGCGGACGGCGAGGTGACGCGCCCCGAGCACGGCGCCGGCGACGCGTCCGTCACGCTGACCGCCACCGTGCGCAACGAGCGGCGCGCGGCGACCGTGCGGTTCGAGGTCACCGTGCCCGAGCGCACGCCCGGCGGACTCGCCGGCACGTGGTCGTTCGAGGGCGACCTGGCCGAGGCCACGGGCACGCTCCCCGCCGGCACCGTCACCGGCCCGCGCATCGGCACCACCGGCGGCACGGTGTCCTACGTCCCCGGCGTGGCCGGGCAGGCGCTGCACCTGGACGGCACCAGCGGGGTGCAGCTCCCGCAGGGCCTGGTGAGCGGTCCGACGTACTCCGTGTCCCTGTGGCTGCGCCCCGACGCGGTGACCCCGTACACGGCCGCGTTCTTCGCCGCCCGCGACGAGCGCAGCTGGGTCAGCGTCGTCCCCCGCGGCCCGGACGGCAGCACGATGGCGTGGTCCGGCGAGTCCTGGTACGACGCGAGCACGGGCGGGCAGGTCCCGGTCGGCGAGTGGACGCACCTGGCGCTGACGGTCGACGGCGGCGACGTCGCCGTGTACGTGGACGGTGCGCAGCGGTTCGCCGGCACGGGCTTCCCGCAGGTGCTCACCACCACGACCGGCACGTTCGCCGTCGGTGTGAACTGGTGGGACACGCCGTTCCAGGGCGCGGTCGACGAGCTCACCGTCCACACCGGCGCACTGTCCGCCGACGAGGTCGCCGCACTGGCCACCCGCTGACCCACCCAGGCAGACCCACCCGGCTCCGTCCGCGGTCGCCCAGCATCCTGCTCATCCCCGGGACGTCGTCCGTGGCGCACCTGCGCGAGAACGTCGCGGGCGCCGGGCTGACCCTCACCGAGCTGGACGTGGCCGAGCTGGACCGCATCGGCGGCTGACGTCGCCGCGTCCGCGGTCACGCGGCGCTGCCGACCCCACCCTCCGGCGCCGGGCCCGCGGGGCCGGCCGGGGCCAGCGCCGCGGTGAGCCGCGCCACGCCGAACTCGAACGCCTGCGCGACGTCGCCCCCGAGCCGGAACGCCCCCGCCAGCTCCATGGTGAGGAACCCCGTCGCCCAGGCGGTCACCAGCCGCGCCGCGTCCAGCGCCTGCGCCGGCCCCACCAGGTCCGCGGCCACGCGCAGCACGGGCGCGCTGGCGCGCTCGAGCGCCGCGGGCTCCGCGGGCTCCGCGCCGACGGTCTGCATCAGCCGGAAGCCCTCCGGCCGCTCGTGCGCGAACGTGCGGAACGCCAGCGCCAGCCCGGCGACCGTGGGATCGGCGGCCGCGAGCCGCTCCCCCAGCTCCTCGACCGTGGCGGCGGCGACCAGCCCGAGCAGCGCGTCGCGGTCCCGCACGCGCTTGTAGAGCGACGGCGCGCGCACGCCCACCCGCTCGGCGACGGCCTGCATGGTCAGGCGCGACGGCCCGCCGGCCTCCAGCAGGTCACGCCCGGCGGCGACGATGTCGGTGAGCGACGTGCGTTCCGGCGTGGGCATGCACCCTCCTATGGCTATTGACCTTAGCCATGAAGGCTAAGTACGTTAGCCATCTAACCACGACCCCTCGGAGGAGGACCCATGAAGCTCGGTCCGCACCTGCACCGCATCGGCAACGACGTCGTCGCCGTCCACCTCGTCGACACCCCCGAGGGCGTGACGATCATCGACGCCGGGCTCCCCGGCCACTGGCGCGAGCTGCTCGCCGAGCTCCGCGCGATGGGCCGGACGCTCGACGACGTCCGCGGGGTCGTCCTGACGCACGGCGACACCGACCACCTCGGCTTCGCCGAGCGGCTGCGCCGGGACCACGGCGTCCCGGTCCACGTGCACGCCGCCGACGCGGACCGCGCGCGCGGCGGCGACAAGCCCAGGCCCCCGTCGACCTCCTGGCGTCCCGTCCCCGTCCTCGAGTTCGTCGCCTACGCCCTGCGCAAGGGCGGCTGGCGCACCACCTACCTCACCGAGGTGGTCGAGGTGCAGGACGGCGACGTCCTGGACCTGCCGGGCGCACCCCGTGTCGTCGCGATGCCCGGGCACTCCCCCGGCAGCATCGCCGTGCACGTCCCGGTCGCGGACGCCGTGTTCGTCGGCGACGCCCTGACGACGCGCGACGTGCTCACCGGCCGGACCGGTCCGCAGCCGGCACCGTTCACCGACGACCCGGCGCTCGCGCTCGCGTCGCTGGAGCGGCTGACCGGCCTGGCGGCGAGCTGGCTGGTCCCCGGCCACGGCGCCCCGTGGCGGGGGGACCCGGCCGACGCGCAGGCCGCCGTGCGACGGGCCGCTGGCGCACGCTGAACCGACCCCGTCAGACCAGCAGCCCGATGACGAGCGCGACGACGCCCAGCAGCGGCAGCAGCCCCTGCGAGCGCGCGGCCGACGCCTTGCTGCGGTCCGACAGCAGCAGCACCAGCGCCGCCGCGACCATCGACCCGGCGCCCGCGAGCACGAGCGCCGACCCGACCGCGAGGTGGCCGGCGACGACGAGCACGATCCCGACCGCCACGACCACCGCCAGGAACAGGTTGTAGAACCCCTGGTTGTACGCCAGCGCCCGGGTAGCCTGCGCCTCCTGCGGGCTGGTGCCGAAGACACGCCGGGCACGGGGCGTCGTCCACGCCACCGACTCGAGGTAGAAGATGTCGACGTGCACGAGGGCGGCCACGCCCGCGAGCACCAGTCCGGCGACCACCACGGCAGGACCCCCTCGACCGCCGGGCAGGGCCCCGGCACCGCCCGTGCCCCCATCGTGGCCCCGCGGACGCCCGGCGGCGACGCGGGACGGTCCGGGACGGCCGGCCCGCCCGGGATCGGGCCCCGCCGGACCATGCCCGCACCAGGCGGTGCACCAGGCGACGGACCAACTCCGCCTCTCGTCGTCAACCCGGGCGATCCGGATGCCGATGCTGGACGGTGACGGATGACCCAGGTCCGTCGTGGAGAGGAGGCTCCGTGAGGAGCACGACAACCGGTACCGCTCTCCCCCGCACCCCGCGACCGGACGGCCGCACCCTGGCCGTCGCCCTCGGTGTCGCGCGGCGCAGCGTCCCCGCCCTGCGGCTGCCGCCGCTGAGGCGGAAGGCCGTTCCGGGCCTGTCGCCGCTCGAGGCGTCCGGCTGGACCGGGGAGACCGGGGCGAGCCCCGGCCACGAGCCGGCGCGGTAGGCACCCCCGGGCCGCCGACCGGCGGTCCCGCACGACGACCGCAGCGCCCGACGGCAGCGCGCGGCAGCGCCCGACGACCAGCGCTGCGCGGGCTGCACCGGACGGCGCTGCGGTCGCGTGACGTCGGGGATGCTGGGGTGCCGGCACCCGCCGACGCCCAGCCCCGGAAGGACTCCATGCCCACGCTGTTCACCCCCCTGACCCTGCGCGGGACGACGTTCGCGCACCGCGTGTGGATGGCACCGATGTGCCAGTACTCCGCGGCCGCGGACGGTCCCGACGCCGGTGTCCCGACCGACTGGCACCTGCAGCACTACGGCGCGCGGGCCGCCGGGGGTGCCGCGCACGTGATCGTCGAGGCCACCGCGGTGGTCCCGGAGGGGCGGATCACCCCGTTCGACCTGGGGCTGTGGGACGACGTCCAGGTGGCGGCCCACCGGCGGGTCGTCGCCCTGGTGCACGCGCAGGGCGCGCGGGCGGGCGTCCAGCTGGCGCACGCCGGCCGCAAGGCGAGCACCGACGCACCCTGGAACGGCGGTGCCCCCGTGCCCCCGGGCGCCGGCGGCTGGCCCGTGGTGGGGCCCAGCGCGGTGCCGTTCGCCGACGGTCACCCGGTGCCCGCACCGCTGACGGTCGACGGCGTCGCCGACGTCGTGGCGGCCTTCGCCGACGCGGCACGCCGCGCGGTCGCGGCGGGGTACGACGTGGTCGAGGTGCACGCCGCGCACGGCTACCTGCTGCACCAGTTCTGCTCCCCGGACTCCAACGTGCGCGACGACGCGTACGGCGGTGGGTTCGAGGGCCGGACCCGCCTGGTGCGCGAGGTGACCGCCGCCGTGCGCGCCGCGATCCCGGACGACATGCCCCTGCTGGTCCGCGTCTCGGCGACCGACTGGGTGGAGCCCGCCGGGTGGACCGCGGACGACACCGTGCGTCTCGCCCGCGACCTCGCGCCGCTGGGCGTCGACATGGTGCACGTGTCCACCGGCGGCAACCTGCCCGGGGTGCACGTGCCCGTGGAGCCCGGCTACCAGGTGCCCTTCGCCGCACGCGTGCGCGCGGAGGCGGGGCTGCCGACCGTCGCGGTGGGCGCGATCACCGATCCCGCGCACGCCGGGCGCGTCGTCGCCGACGGGTCCG
Organism: Cellulomonas sp. KH9; assembly: GCF_900114185.1. Classification (GTDB taxonomy): domain Bacteria; phylum Actinomycetota; class Actinomycetes; order Actinomycetales; family Cellulomonadaceae; genus Cellulomonas. Next base: position 850,288 of record NZ_FOSE01000001.1, on the reverse strand, counting down.
CGGACGTCGTCGCCCTGGCGCGACCGCTGCTGGTCGACCCGTTCTGGCCGCACCGCGCGGCCGTCGCGCTGGGTGCCGACCTCCCGCTCCCGCCGCAGTACGACCGCGCCCGCGCGCTGCTCTGAGCGTCGCGCAGGCGACGACGACCCGGGCGACGCGCGCCTCTCGGGTCGCGGTGTCACGTCCCGGCACGAGGATGGGGTGACACCCGACCCACCGGAAGGACCCGCCGTGCCCCAGTCCCCGCTGCCCGCCGACGTCATCGAGCTGCTCACCCGGCCCAACCCGGCCGTCATGGCCACCGTGCACCCGGACGGCTACCCCGTCACCGTGGCCACCTGGTACCTGCTGGAGGACGACGGCCGTGTGCTGCTCAACCTCGACGCGTCGCGTGCGCGGCTGCGGCACCTGCGGGAGAACCCGCACGTCTCGCTGACCGCCCTGGCCGAGCACGACTGGTACACGCACGTGAGCGTGCAGGGCCGGGTCGTCGAGGTCGTCGACGACGTGGACCTGGTGGACATCGACCGGCTGTCCACGCACTACGGCGGCAACCCGTACCCGGTGCGGGACCGCGCGCGGGTCAGCGTCCGCGTGGAGATCGACCGCTGGCACGGGTGGGGTGCCGCCAAGCAGGACTGACCGCCGGGCGCCGCACCGGCGCCGCCGTCACCGTCGCGCCCGTCAGGGCGTCGGCGCGGGTGCCGGTGCGGGCGCCTGACGCGGCAGCTCGACGTCGACGCACGACACGGCGGCCGGGTCGCCGCCCGCGAGCGCGGTCACGCGGGCGGCGGCCTCGGACAGCCGCGCCTCGGGCAGCCGTCCGCTGCGCACCGCGTCCACGAGGGCGTCGCGCATGCGGACGGCCTGCGTCCCGTCCGTGGCCAGGACCGCGTCGGCACCGGCCGTGACGGCCTGCACGGCCGCCTCGGGGAAGTCCCACCGCAGGTTGACCGCGCCCATGCCGACCGAGTCGGTGATCGCCACCCCCGTGAACCCCGTCCCGCGCAGCAGGGCGTACGCGCGCGGGCTGAGCGAGGCCGGCAGGTCGGGGTCCAGGGCCGCGTACTGCAGGTGGTTGAGCATGACGACCGGCACACCGGCCGCGACGGCGTCCCGGAAGGGCACCAGGTCGCTCGCCGTCAGCTCGTCCAGGCCCGCGGTCACGACGTCCGACGCGCGGTGCGAGTCGACCCGCGAGCGGCCGTGCCCGGGGAAGTGCTTCACGGTGGGCGTCACGCCCGCGTCGGCCAGCCCCGCCGCGTACGCCAGCCCGTACCGGGACGCGACCGCGGGGTCGGCGCTGAACGACCGGTCGCCGATCACACCACCGGACGGGCCGTCGTCGAGGTCCAGCACCGGCGCGAGGTCCAGGTCCACGCCCACGGCCGCGAGCGCACGTCCCGTGGCCGCCGCCCGGGCCCGGACCTGCTCGGGCGACTCGCGCTGCGCGAGCCGCCGCGGTGACGGGCCGGCACCCACGACGTCGCGCATCAGCGCGACCCGGCCCGACTCCTCGTCGGTGGCCACGAGCAGCGGCCGCCCGGCAGCGGCCCGCAGGCCCGCGGACAGCTCGGCGACCTGGGCGCCGCTGCGCACGTTCGACTCCGAGAGGAACACCCCGCCGACCCCCAGGCGGACCACGTCCTGCGCGAGCGGCTCGTCGGCGCGGACGACGCCCGGCAGCCCGACGACGAGGGTCGCCGCCGCCCGCGCCTCGAGCGGGGCGGGCGTGCACGTCGGCGTGGGGGACGGCGTCGGTGCGGCGGGCGCGGGTGCGCCGCGTGACACCGCGGCGAGGGGCCGCGCCGCGTCCGGTCCGCGCCGGTCGTCGGCCGCGAGCGTCCCGCCGCCCACGGAGAGCAGCGCGCACAGCACGAGCAGGACCCCGCGGCTCCGCGTCGTCCGCGGCCGCGCGTGCCGGGGTGCCGGCGCACGCGCGGCGCGCACGTGCGGCGGCGTCCGGTCGCTCATCGTCGCAGGCTACGTCCGGTGCCCCGACCCCGCGCGGCCGCGGTCAGCCACACCCCGGCCACGACCGAGCCGATCCCCCCGGCGACGAGGTCGCCGATCGTGTCGGCGTACCCCACGTAGATCGTGTCGTCGACGTAGGTGTTGCCCAGGTACTCGCCGATCTCCCACAGGACGCTCAGCGCCAGGCCGAGCGACGCGGTGACGGCCACGACGCCGACCCGCTGCGCACCGCCGTCCGTGGCCACCGGGTCCAGCAGCGCCCCGGTCCGCCGCGCGAGCAGCAGGTGCGCCACGGCGGCGACGAGCCCGGTGACGACGAGGTGCATGACGACGTCGAGCCAGGCGACCGCCTGGTACAGGTCCAGGGCCCCGGACCACGCCGCGAGGACCAGCCCGATGCCGTACGCCGCGTCCAGCCCCCGGGGTGCCCCCGCGGCCGGCGGCACCACCAGCCCGGCCAGCACCAGCGCGAACAGCGCGGTGTCGACCGGTCCCCGAGCGACCAGCGCGATGAGCACGCAGACGACACCGGCCGCCCGCACGACCCCTCCGGGCCCGCGGAGCATCGCCCGCACGACCTGCCCACCCGTCGCGTCCGCCACGCTGCTCCCGTCGTGCGCGCCGGCCGTCCGGCTCCCGCCGCGACGGTACGTCGGTGCCGCCGTCCCCGCACGGCGATCGCCCCGCCGCCGCCACGTCACGGCGCCGACCGAAACTGTTTCGCACCGCGTCGGCTGGTCTAGCCTGCAGCCTGGTGCGGCACCCCGCCCACCGGTGCGTCGATCCCGAGGAGAGCCGTGGGCGCTGGGCCGAGCGGCCGCCGGGCGACCCTCGCCGACGTCGCGGCCGTCGCAGGCGTCTCGAAGGCGACGGTCTCCAAGACCCTGAACGGGCGCGACGACGTCGCCGGCACGACCCGCGAGCGGGTCCTCGCGGCGGTCGCCGAGCTCGGCTACCGACCGACCACGACCGGGGCCCCCGTGCCGCAGCGGCGCGCCGTCGCCGTCGTGTTCGACCTGCCCGCGTCGCCGTACATCCTCAAGGTCCTCGAGGGCATCCTGGCCGCGACGACCGCCGCCCACCTGGACCTGCTGACCCGCCTGGCCCCGGGCCTGGGCGACCGGCGCCGTCGGACCGTCGCCCGCGAGTGGGTCGCCGAGCAGCGCGCGAGCGGGGTCGTCGGCATCGCGGGGCTGACGCTGTCCGCACCCGACGCGCTCATCGACGCCGCGGCCGACGCCGGCATCCCGTTCGTCATGGTCGATCCCGTCGACACCACCAACGAGCGGATGCTCAGCGTCGGGTCGTCCAACTGGGCCGGGGCCCGCACCGCCGCCGAGCACCTGGTCGCCCTCGGCCACCGGCGCATCGGGTGGATCGGCGGGCCCGAGGCGTCGGGTGCCGCGCAGGACCGCTTCTACGGCTTCAACGCCGCCATGGACGCGGCCGGGCTCACCGTCGACCCGGCGCTCGTGCGCACCGACCGGTTCGACGTCGCGACGGGTGCCCGCCACGCCCACGACCTGCTGACGTCGGCCGACCCGCCCACGGCGATCATGGCCGCCGACGACGAGCTCGCGGTCGGGGTGCTCGCGGCCGCGCACGCGCTCGGGGTCCGGGTGCCCGACGAGCTGAGCGTGACCGGTTTCGACGACACGTCCCAGGCGGCCTGGACGACGCCGCCGCTGACCACGGTCCGCCAGCACCTCGAGGGCATGGGGCAGATGGCGGTACAGGCCCTGCTCACCCTGACGTCCGGGACGTGGCCGGCGTCCCGGCACGTCGAGCTCGCCACGTCGTTGACGGTCCGCGGCAGCACGGGCGCGCCGCCGGGTGCCGGCGACCGCAGCGGCTGACGGCCCTGCCGGGCCGCGCGCGGGACGTCGACCTGCGCACCGTCCGGCCCGCCTACCCTGGTCCGATGCCCTCGATCCTCGCCGTGTGCGTCGTTCACGCCCTGCGCCCCGACTCCGGCCCGGTCGGTGTGACGGCCATCGACAAGCGTGCGGTGACCGCCCCGGTCCGTGTCGGCCCCCTCGGGCTGCACGCCGACGTCCAGGCGGACCGCAAGCACCACGGCGGCCCGGACCAGGCGGTGTACGTCTACGGGCAGGACGACGCCGCGTACTGGGAGGCCGAGCTGGGTCGCGAGCTGCCGCCCGGCTGGTTCGGGGAGAACCTGCGGATCGAGGGCCTCGACCCCAACGCGGCGCGGGTCGGCGACCGCTGGCGCCTCGGTGACGACGTGGTGGTCGAGGTCACCGGACCGCGGACCCCGTGCGCGACGTTCGCGCGGTGGGTGGGCGGCGACGACGAGCGCGGCTGGGTCCGGCGGTTCCGCGACGCGGGCCGGGTCGGGGCCTACCTGCGCGTGGTGCACCGCGGCTCGGTGCGGGCCGGTGACCCCGTGGTCGTCGAGCGCACCGTCCCCGACGCGCCGACCGTGCGGGAGGTCCTGCTGGGCTGACCCGTGGTGCGTCCGGCCCGGATCAGGTCGGGTCAGGTCAGCGCGATGGCGATGAGCAGCATCGTCACGAGGAACCCGGTGAGCAGGTTGAGCCACAGGAACGTGCGCCACCCGGCGTTCGCCCGCTCGCAGTCCTCGTCGGTGACGCCGCGGAACCGCCAGGTGCTCACGGCGTACGGCAACGGCAGCAGCGCCGCGAGGACGCCGGGCCACGGCAGCACCAGCAGCACGGCCGCGGCGGCGACGTAGGCGGCGGTGGCCGCCAGCACGGTGGGCCGCGCGCCCAGCACGGTCGCGATCGACGCGAGCCCGCCGGCGCGGTCCGCACGGACGTCCTGCACCGCGCCGAACGCGTGCGACGCCATGCCCCACAGCAGGAACGCGACGAGCACGGGCCACGTGGTGCGCGCCCCGAGGTCGGCACCGGCCAGCACCAGCGCGTACAGCAGGGGCCCGACGAAGTGCACGGCCGAGGAGAACGAGTCCAGGACCGGCCGCTCCTTGAACCGCAGGCGCGGCGCCGAGTACGCCACCACGTCGAACAGCACCAGCAGCAGCACGACGCCCGCGAGCGGCGACCCGAGCGCCAGCAGCCACACGACGAACGGGACGGTCGTGACCACGCAGGCCACGAGGATGCGCCGGTGCACCGCGCGCGCCCGCGACGGGTCGACCAGCCCGCCCTCGATCCCGCCCTTGCGCGGGTTGGCCAGGTCGGACGCGTAGTCGAACACGTCGTTGACCCCGTACATCAGCAGGTTGTACGGGATCAGGAAGAACAGGGTCCCGACGACCAGACGCACGTCGACGAGCCCGTCGGTGGCCAGGAGCCAGCCGGCGGCGAACGGGTAGGCGGTGTTCACCCAGGAGAAGGGCCGCGACGCGGCCAGCACCTCGCGCATCAGCCCTGCGTGCTCTCGGTGTCGTGGGCGTCCTCGGCGCCCGGCACGCCGTCCGGGCGCGACGCCGTCCGCGGCGAGCGGCCCAGCACCTGCCACAGCACGGGCACGAAGACCGCGGCCGCGACCGCGTACGCGAAGTCCTCGAGCGGGGCACCCCAGACGTAGACCCCGAGGATCTTGGTGGGGTCGAAGACGTACAGGCCGACGTCGATCATGATCGTGTCGAAGACGGCGGTGAGCACGCACAGGTGCACGACGGCCCAGACCAGGGCCCACCCGCGCATCCGACGCAGCACCGACCAGGAGACGACGGTCAGCGCCGTGAGCACGAGCACGTTGAGCACGATGTTCGTCACGACGTCCCCCGCCCCGCGGCGCGGTGCTCGGCCGTCCGGTCGAACCACCGCCAGGCGAGCAGGCCCACGTAGCTGAGCAGGGTGAGGAAGAAGGCCTCCTCGACCGGCAGCTCGGGCGCCAGGAGCAGCCCCGTCATGTGCGGGGAGTCCCCGCGCGCGAAGATCCCCAGCAGCAGGCCGGCGACGTCCCACAGCAGGAACCCGACGACACCCAGGCCGACGGTCCACGCGGACCGGCGCGCGTCGTACCAGAAGGCGAGGCCGAGCCGGCGGTCGATGAGCGCGAGGCAGCCGATCGAGACCACGAGCGCCCCGAGGTAGGCGAACGCGATCATGCACGCCCCGCCGTGACGTCGGACCACAGGCCCCGCGGCAGCGCGGACGCCAGGTACCCGGGGCGCAGCGGCGCGGGCAGCGGTCGCGAGGAGGTCTCCCCCAGCAGCCGCTTGGCGACGAGCTCCGCACCGATGAGCACCATCGGCAGCCCGACGCCCGGGACCGTGCCCCCGCCGACGTGCAGCAGGTTGGGCACCCGGGCCGACGCGACACCGGGCCGGAACATGGCCGACTGCCGCAGCGTGTGCTCCATGCCCAGGGCGGTGCCGCGCCACGCCGACAGGTCGCGGGCGAAGTCCGCGGGCCCGACGACGCGCCGCACGACGACGCGCTCGCGCAGGTCGGGGACACCCGCCCACGCACCGAGCTGGTCGAGGTACCGGTCGGCGTGGGCGTCGAGCTCACCCGGCCGCGTCCCGAGCGCCGGGTCGGCGGGGAACGGGACCAGGACGAACAGGTTCTCGTGCCCCGGCGGCGCGGCGGTCGGGTCGGACGCGGTGGTCCGCGACACGTAGAGGGACGCGACGTCGGGCACGCGCAGACCGTCGGGCGGCGTGGCACGCCCGGGCCCGAGGATCGCGTCGAAGTTGGCGGGCCAGTCGCGCGTGAAGAACAGCGAGTGGTGCCGCAGCTCGGGCAGCTCGCCGCGGACGCCGGCCATGACCAGGAGCGCGGAGATGCCCGGTCCGCGGCTATCCCACGCCCCGGCGGGCAGGTCCGCGTGCCGCGGGTCCAGCAGCGCCGTCTCGGTGTGGTGCCGGTCGGCGCCGGACACCACGACGTCGGCGGGGACGACCGTGCCGTCCGCCAGCCGCACCCCGCGGGCGACGCCGCGGCGGCGCGGGTGCCGGACGCTGCGCGGCGCGTCGTCGACCTCGACGGCCACGACGTCGGCGCCCGTGCGCACGACGACGCCCTCCTCGACGGCGGCCCTGGCCAGCGCCTCGACGAGCGTGTACATGCCCCCGCGGGGGTAGTACACGCCCTCACCGAGGTCGAGGTGGCTCATCAGGGAGTACAGCGCCGGGACGCGGTACGGCGAGGACCCGAGGAACACGGCGTGGTACCCCAGCACCTGGCGCAGCACCGGGTGCTGCACCGTCCGGGCGATCCGGTCCGCGAGGGTCTGCGTCAGCAGGCCGGCCAGCGTCCCGGAGCGGCGCAGCACGTCACGCGAGAGGGCGCGGTCGGGCCGCTCGAAGGTCGTGTACAGGAAGTGGTCGAGCGCGGTGCGGTACGCCTCGCCCGCGTCGGCGACGTACCGCCGGATCGCGGCGCCGGCACCCGGCTCGACGGCGTCGAAGGTGGCGGCGTTGACGAACGGGTCGGCGACCACGTCGAACGGGTCGACGCCGGCGCCGGGCTCGGGGAAGAGCCGGTACGCGGGGTCGAGCCGCTGCAGGTCGACGTAGTCCTCGACGCGGCGACCCAGCAGCGCGAACGCGTGCTCGAACACCTCGGGCATGAACCACCAGGACGGGCCCGTGTCGAACCGGAAGCCGTCGACCGACCAGGTGCCGGTGCGCCCGCCGAGCTGCTCGTGCCGCTCCAGGAGGGTCACGTGCGCACCGCCGCGCGCGAGCAGCGCGGCCGTCGTCAGGCCGCCGACACCCCCGCCGATCACGACGACGCGGACGGCACCGCCCGCGGGGGCACCGTGCGGGTCGTGCACCGCATCCGGTACCCGGTGCTGCGTGGTCATGCGCCCACCACCCGCCGGACGCGCTGCGTGGCCTCGCGGGCGAGCGCACCGGCCACGACGCGGCCCACCACGACCGCCTTGACCGGGCCCGGCACGCGGACGCGGCGCTGCGTGAGGTCCTCGGGCGGGGTGGCGGCGAGGTCCCGCAGCAGGCGGTCGTACAGCGCGGTGGTCGCCTCGACGGCGCAGCGTGCCCGCGGCGGCAGCAGCGGCAGGGCGGCCCGCGCGGTCGCCAGGTCGGCGCGCACCTCGTCGAGGACGGCGCGCACGTCGCCGTCGGTCAGCCGGCCGGCGTCGACGCCCGGCAGGTACGACCGCCCGAGGTCGCCGTGGTCGGCGCCCAGGTCGCGCAGGAAGTTGACCTTCTGGAACGCGGCGCCCAGCGCCCGGGCGCCCGCGACCGCCTGCGGCGACGGCTGCACGACCGGGTCGCCGGGGCGACGGTCGGCGGACAGGAAGACCTTGAGGCACATGACGCCGACGACCTCGGCCGAGCCGTACACGTAGGTGTCGTACGACGCGCGGTCGTGCTCACGCACGGACAGGTCGGCGCGCATGGACGCGAAGAAGGGGTCGACCTCGTCGTGCCCGATGCCGGTGCGGCGCGCGGCGCGGGCGAAGGCGTGCACGACGACGTTGGTCGAGTAGCCGGTCACCAGGGCGCGGGCCGTCTGGGCCTCGAGCTCGTCGAGCTCCGCGTCCGCATCGGGGCCGCGGTAGGTGTCGACGACCTCGTCCGCGAGCCTGACCAGGGCGTAGACGGCCTCGATGTCCGCGCGGGAGCGCGGCGGGAGCAGTCGCGTGCCGATCCCGAACGACGTCGAGTACGTCCGCAGCACCGCCCGGCTGGCCCGCGCCGCCGTCGTGTCGTAGCGGCGTCGCGCCGTCATCCCCGTGCTCCGGCCCACGCGCACCCGCTCCGTCGTCGTCCCGCCCCGGCGCCCGCCCCGGGCGCCACGCCCACCGCGACCGTCAGCAGGGCGGACGGGTGGGTGCTGGAAGCGTACGCGGGATCACGCCGTCCCACCGTGCGATCCCCGCCGCACGTCTGTGCTGTGCAGATGTGTTTGTTCCTGTGTGGTTCTGTGGGATCCGCGGGCTCGGGCGGCTATGCTCGCGGCCATGACGTGGCTGGTGACGGGCGGGGCGGGGTACATCGGGGCGCACGTGGTGCGGGCGTTCCAGGTCGCGGTGCGGACCACGGGCGACGAACGGCTGCGGCCGGTCGTGCTCGACGACCTGTCGAGCGGGCACGCAGAGTTCGTCCCCGCGGACGTACCGTTCGTCGAGGCGTCGGTCGTCGACACCGACGCGGTGCGCGCCGCGCTCGTCGAGCACGGGGTCACCGGCGTCGTGCACCTGGCGGGGTTCAAGTACGCGGGCGTCTCGGTGCAGCGGCCGCTGCACACGTACGAGCAGAACGTCACCGGCACGGCCCACCTGCTCGCGGCGATGGCCGACGCGGGCGTCGGGCAGATCGTCTTCTCGTCGTCCGCCGCCGTCTACGGCACCCCGGACGTCGACGTGGTCACCGAGGCCACCCCGACCGCCCCGGAGTCGCCCTACGGCGAGTCCAAGCTCGTCGGCGAGTGGCTGCTGCGCGACCAGGGTGTGGCCACGGGCCTGCGCCACACGTCGCTGCGGTACTTCAACGTCGTCGGGTCCGGCGCGCCCGACCTGTACGACTCCAGCCCGCACAACCTCTTCCCGCTGGTGCTCGACGCCCTGGCGGCGGGCCGGACGCCCCGCATCAACGGCACGGACTACCCGACGCCGGACGGCACGTGCGTGCGCGACTACGTGCACGTGGCCGACCTGGCCGTGTCCCACGTCGCCGCGGCACGCGCGCTGGCGGACGGCCGCACGCTCGACCCCGTCTACAACCTGGGGTCGGGCGACGGGCTGTCGGTCGCGCAGATCATGACCACCGTCGCCCACGTCACGGGCATCGGCTTCACGCCGGAGGTCGGGCCGCGTCGCGCCGGCGACCCCGCCCGGATCGTCGCGTCCGGCGAGGCCGCCGCGCGGGACCTTGACTGGGCGATGCGCCACACCCCGGAGCAGATGGTCGCGACGGCCTGGGCCGCCCACCGCCGCTGACCCTCCCCGCCCGCGGGGAGGGTGACCCTGCCCGCCGGACCTCAGCGCGACGCGGGCTGCAGCGCCTGCAGCCGGGGCAGCTCCGCGGCGAACCGCTCGAGCTCGCGCTCGTCCCCGGCGTAGACGCCCGACGCCCGCGGCCAGTGCACGACGACGTCCCCGAAGCCCAGCGCCGCCGCGCGCTCGACGCCCTCGACGGCGAGGGCGGCGGACGTCAGGGAGAAGCGGGGGGCACCGTCGAGGCTGAGCCAGCGGCCGACCGGCCGGTCGGCGGCGACCTGGTCGAACGCGTCCACCATCCCGGCCAGCCCGTCCCACCAGGCCTCCTGCGCGGTGGCGGCGTCGACGCCGTCACCGACGCCCGTCCCGGGGCCGTACGTCGCCCAGCCCTGCCCGTACCGGGCGGCGAGCGCCATGGCCCGCGGTCCGTTGGCGGCGACGACGAACGGTGTGCGGGGCCGGGCGAGGGTGCCGGGCACCATCCGCGCGGCCTGCGCCGTGTAGAACTCGCCCGCGTGGTCCGTCACCGGCCGCGTGAGCAGCGCGTCGAGCAGCTCGACGAACTCGGCGAACCGCCGCGTGCGCTCGCCACGCGTGGGCGGGGGTCCGAGGACGCTCGCGTCCCAGCCCTCGCCGCCCGCGCCGAGCCCGAGGACGAACCGGCCCTCCGAGACGTCGTCCAGGCCCATGACGTCCTTGGCGTACGGCACGGGGTGGCGGAAGTTGGGCGAGGCGACCCAGGTGCCCAGGCCGATGCGCTCGGTCACCGCCGCGGCCGCCGCCAGGAGCGGGACGGTGGCGAACCACGGCTCGTCGGCCAGGTCACGCCAGGCCAGGTGGTCGTAGGTCCACGCGTGGTCGAAGCCGAGCTCCTCCGCCCGCTGCCACCGCGTGCGCGCGCTCGCCCACCGTTCCTGCGGCAGCAGCACCACCCCGACACGGACCATGGCGCCCACGGTACCCGCCACCACCGACAGCCCACGTGGCCCCACGTCGGGGAGGAGGAGCGACGCCGGGGCGGACGTCGACGCGCACCCGGCGGGCAGGACCTCGATGTCCTGCGGTTTCGTTCGCGATCTCCTGCCCGCCCTCTATTGAACATGTTCATCTGAACATGTTCGCTGGAACCGTGAACCCTCCTCCCCCGCCGGGGCGCCCCCGTCCGCCGGTCCGGCCTCGCCCGCGGCTCCGGCCGGGTCGGCAGGCCCGACCACGGCCGCGGGTCCGGCCGCCGCAGCCGCGGTGCGCGGCATGAGCGCCCCGCTGACGCCGGCGGCGCTCGGCGGCGTGCAGGCCGCCGTCACCCTCGGCGCGGTGGTGGTCCTGCCGCTGGGTCTGCGCCTGCTCGACGCCGCCGGTGCGCTCCGGGTGCCGCGCCCCCGGTCGGCCGTCTGGCCTCTCGCGGGCGCTGCCGCCGCGCTCGCGCTGCTGCTCCCCCGCGGCCCGGTCGCCGTCGGCGCGGTCCTCCCGTTCGCAGCGGCGACCGTCGCCCTGGCAACGGCGGCCGTGCGCGCCTGGGTCGCACCGACCGGCGGCCGCCGGCGCGACGCGTCCCTCGTCGCGTGCACGGTCGCGCTCGGCCTGACGACCGTCGCCGCGCTCGCACTCGTGGGCGACCGCGCCGGTGCGACGGTGCTGGGCTTCGGCGGGGACCTCCTGCTGCTCACGGTGCCCCACATGCTGTTCACCGGCTTCGGCGCGTGCCTGGCCGCCGGGCTGACCGCCCGCGCCGCGGGTGCCGGCAGGTCGCGGCTCGCCCGCGCCGGTGCCGGCGGCGTCACGCTCGGGGTCGCCGCGGTGCTGGTGGGCTACTTCGTGTCCGACGAGGCGGAGCTGGTCGGGACGGTGGTGCTCACGGCGGGGATCTGGTGCGCCACCGTGGCCGCGTGGCGCGCCGCGGCCGTGCGTGACGGGCCCCGCGCGGCCGCCGGCTGGGCCGGCGCAGCGGTCGTCGGCAGCGTCGTGGCGATGCTGCTGGCGCTGTGGTGGGCCCTCGGGGAGGTCACGGACGTGGCGCACCCCGACCTGTCGTGGATGGTCGCCACCCACGGCGCCGTGAACGCGCTGGTGGTCGTGCTCGGCTCGCTCGTGGCGCTGCGCCTGCGCACGCCCCTGGTGCAGGACGGACCCGCCGCCGGGGCGGGCGGGGGCGCCGCCGTACCCACCGGACCCGGAGGGGGGACACCGTGGACGACGACGAGCTGACGTACGCCCCCGTCGGCGGCACGCGGCGACGGACGGGCCACGCCTGGACCCGCGCGGACGTGCCCCCGGGCTACCGCCCCCTGCGCGCCCGGCACCTGCTCGTCGCGGGCGGCGACGAGACCGCCCGGGCGACCCTCGCGGCGGACCTGCGGACCTGGCGCGTGCACCGCGCGGCGGGGATCCGGGTGCGGACCGACGGTCCGGTGCGCCCTGGTCGCCGAGTCGTCACCCTGCTGGGGATCGGCCCGGCGGCGCTGCGCACCCCGTGCCGGGTCGTGTGGGCGGACGCCGAGGGCTTCGGCTACGGCACGCTCCCGGGTCACTTCGCCGCCGGCGAGGAGGCCTTCCGCGTGGTGCGCCGCGCCGGCGACGTCTGGCTCGAGGTCGAGGCGTACAGCCGCCCGGTCCGCCCGTGGGCACGCGCCCTGGCTCCGGTCGTCCCGCTCGGCCAGGCGCTCTACGTGCGGCTGCTCGCGCACGCCGCCCGGCGGATCCACCGGCGCCGCGGCGTCGTGCACTGACCGCCGCACCCGCGTCCGCACGGGGCGTCGCCGCCGGCGTCGGGCACCGCGGGCGTCAGGGGTGCAGCCCCGCCTCGTCGACGTGCGAGGCGGGCTCCAGCTGGAACGTGCAGTGCTCGACGTCGAAGTGGCCCGACAGGCACGTGCGCAGCTGGCTCAGCACGCGCCCGGTCCCGGCCCTGTCCAGCTCCTCGTCCGTGACGACGACGTGCGCGGAGAGCACCGGCACCCCGGACGTGATGGTCCACGCGTGCAGGTCGTGCACCCCGACGACGCCCGGGACGCCCGCGATGTGCTCACGGACCACGTCGAGGTCGACGCCCTCGGGTGTCGCCTCCAGCAGGACCGCGACGACCTCGCGCAGCAGCAGCACCGCCCGCGGCACGACGAGCGCCGCGATCGCGACCGACGCGATGCCGTCGGCACGTGTGAAGCCCGTGGTGAGCGTGACGACCGCGGCGACGACGACCGCGACGGAGCCGAGCGCGTCGCCGAGCACCTCGAGGTAGGCACCGCGCACGTTGAGCGACTCGTGCCGCCCCCGCCGCAGCAGCAGCATGCCCACCGCGTTGGCGGCCAGCCCCAGCAGGGCGACGCCGAGCATCAGCCCGGACTCCACCTCGGCGGGCTGCACGACGCGGCGGATGCCGCCGATCAGCACCAGGACCCCGACCGTCGCGACGACCAGCCCGTTCGCCAGCGCCGCCAGGATCTCGGCGCGCTGCCACCCGAACGTCCGCCGGGACGTCGCGGGCCGCGCGGCGAGCACGCTCGCCCCGAGCGCCACCGCCAGTCCGGACGCGTCGGTCAGCATGTGCCCGGCGTCCGCGATCAGCGCGAACGACCCCGACACCACACCGCCGACCGCCTCGACGACCATGACCCCGAGCGTCAGCGCCAGCACGGACGCCAGCCGCCCGCGGTGCGCGCCGGCCGCCGTCCCGTGGTCGTGCCGGTGCGCGCTCACGCGCCGGCACGCTCCGCGAGGCCGGCGCCGTGGTGCCCCGCTCCCGGCCCTCGCCGGGTCGCCTCGAGGTCCTGCCACGTCGAGGCGCCGCCCGACTGCGCCGGGCCGCCACCCTGCCGCGCCACCAGCCGCTCGGCGGCCGCCAGCACCTCGTCGATCTCCGGGTCGGCCAGCGCGTAGCGCGTGGCCCGCCCCTCGGGGGTGGCGGTCACCAGGCCCGCCAGGCGCAGGACGGCCAGGTGCGCGGACACCGTCGACTGCGCGTGGCCCAGGGCCGACGTCAGCTCGACGACGCGGTACGACCCGCCGGCGAGCAGGTGGACCAGCGACAGCCGGGTGGGCTCGGCGAGCGCGTGCAGCACCCGCGCGACGTCGCTGTGCGGGTGGTCGTGGGGTGCGTCCTGCGCGGCGGCGGACGCAGCGGCAGTTCTCATCGTCACACGGCGATGATATATCGCCGGGCGGCGCACCCCCGCCCGAGGCGGCCGCACCCCGGCACCGAGGTCAGGCCCACCCCAGGGCGTGCAGCCGGTCGTCGTCGATACCGAAGTGGTGGGCGATCTCGTGCACCACGGTGATCGCGACCTCCTCGACGACCTCGTCCCTGTCCTCGCAGATCGCGAGGGTCGGCAGCCGGTAGACGAAGATCCGGTCCGGCAGCGACCCCGCGGCCCAGAACTCACCCCGCTCGGTGAGCGGGGTGCCCTCGTAGAGCCCCAGCAGCTCCGGCTCGTCGGCCGGCGCCTCGTCCTCGACGAGCACGACGACGTTGTCCATCATCGCCGCGAGCTCCTCGGGGATCTCGTCCAGGGCGTCACGGACCGCGTCCTCGAACTCGTCACGCGTCATCTCGACCACGGGACCATCCTGCCCGGCAGCCCCGGCACCCGCGCCGCGCCGGGCCACCGCACCTGCGGCACGGCCGCTCGCACCCCACCTGACCTGCACAGACGTACGGACTTTGGAGTTCCGGCCGGCACCCCGTATGCTCATCACCGGTCTTCCGACGCCTCGACGTCAGGGGCGGACAACCCGCCCCCATCGTCTAGCGGCCTAGGACCCCGCCCTTTCACGGCGGTAGCACGGGTTCGAATCCCGTTGGGGGTACGAGCAGTTCAGCAGGATGGCTTAGGGTGGCTCCGGTCACCACGAGGCCCCGTAGCGCAGTTGGTTAGCGCGCCGCCCTGTCACGGCGGAGGTCGCGGGTTCAAGTCCCGTCGGGGTCGCTGCGAGGGCCGACCGAGAGGTCGGCTTCCTCGTTGCGAGGCTCTGTAGCTCAGTTGGTAGAGCGTTCGACTGAAAATCGAAAGGTCACCGGATCGACGCCGGTCGGAGCCACACCAGACGGCCCCGCGGGACGCCCGCCGGGGCCGTCGCCATGTCCGGGACCGTGCGACGACGCACCCGCCCCCGACGGCCCGCCGCCACGACGCCCGAGCACCGACCCGCGGTCACCGCAGCGCGCTCGTCGCGCCGAGCGCACCGCGCCGCGGCACGCCGCACCGTGGCAGCCGCGGACCCGCGACGAGCCGGTCACCGGTCCAAGTCGGGCCCATCGTCCCGTCCGCCGCGCAGGCCTGCGCGCCTACCGTGGAGGCACAGCTCCCACCGACCGAGGACACGACCGTGACCACGACGACCGACCGCCCCCGCCCCCGTATCCTCGACCGCCTCACCGACCCGCTCGCCGAGCGTGCGCGGGACCGTATCGAGCGCGCAGAGGACAAGGTGCGGGCCGCGGTCCAGCACGAGCTCGACGCCGTCGGTCGCAGCGTACGGACGCGGGCGGTGCGCATCAGGCCCTCCGCCATCGCCTTCGCCGCCGCGGCCCTGCTGACCGTGATCGGCATCGCGCTCTTCGCCCTCGGCGCGGTCGCCGGCCTGGCGACGGCCCTGCCGGTGTGGCTCTCCGCGCTGCTGGTGGGTGCGACGCTGGTGCTGCTCGCCGCCGGTGCGGCCGCCTGGGGCCGTGCGAAGCTCCCGGCCGGCAACCCCACGATCCCCGTGCCGTCGAGCACGCACCCCGCCGAGGAGCTCGTGCACCCCTGGGTCGACTGAGCCCACCCCCGACCGACGACCTCCTGCGCGGCGCGTCGCGAGCCCCCGCCCTCGCGCGCACCGACTCCTACGGGCAGACTGAAGACCGTCGCAGCACCCGTCCCCGCAGGTGAGAAAGGTCGTCGAATGGCAACGCACTCCGGCTGGGCGGACGATGCCCGCCCCGATGCACCCGAGGACCCCCGGTCGCTCGGTCGCCTGGTCTCCGACCTGAGCGAGCAGGCCACGCGCCTCGTCCGCGCCGAGATCAGCCTGGCGAAGGCCGAGGTGAGCGCCAAGGCCAAGCAGGCGGGCATCGGCATCGGCCTCGTCGCCGGTGCGGCGGTACTCGCGCTCTACGCGCTCGGCACGCTCATCACGACGGCCATCCTGGGCCTGGCCAACGCGGTGTCGCCCTGGCTCGCGGCGCTGATCGTCTCGCTCGTGCTGCTCGCGATCACCGCTGTCCTGGGTCTGCTCGGCGTCAAGCGCCTGCAGAAGGGCATGCCGCCCGTGCCGGACCAGGCCATGGAGAACCTGCAGGAGGACGTCGACACCGTCAAGAAGGGGATGCACCGGTGAGCGCCGAGGAGATCACGCCGACACCCGCCACGGACATCGGCACGCTGACGGCCGAGGCCGCCCTCGCCCGCGCGCAGCTGGCCGAGACCGTCGACGCGCTCGTCGACCGCGTCGACCCGCGCCGGCAGGCCGAGCGGGCCAAGGACCGGGGCCGCCGTCTGGTCTTCGACGCGACGGACCCGGCGGCCCTGCCCGAGGACCGCGCCCGCGCGCGCAAGGTGCTCGCGGTGGCTGGCGTCGTCGTGGCACTGGTGGTCGTGGGCATCGTGCGCCGCGCCACGCGGGACTGACGCCCGGCGCTCACGCGCCGCAGGTACGACGCCGACGGCCGCGGTCGAGCCACCCGGGTGATCCGGGTGGCCCGACCGCGGCCGTCGTGCGTGCCGGAGGCCTGGTGCCGGAGGCCGGCGTCAGGACGTCTCGCACACTCCCCCGCGGTGCGCGCAACACGTCGACGCTGGTGCCCCCTGCGCCGGACCTCAGGACTGCGGGGTCGTCCTGGGCTGCGGGACGCCGTTCAGCAGGTCGCGGACCTCGGACTCGCGGTAGCGGCGGTGCCCGCCGAGCGTGCGGATCGAGGACAGCTTCCCGGACTTGGCCCAGCGGGTCACGGTCTTCGGATCGACCCGGAACAGGGTCGCGACCTCGGACGGGGTGAGGAGCGCTTCGGCCTCTGACGAGTGTGCGGTGGACACTGGATACCTCCCATGTGTGACCGCCCCGACCATCCGAGTCAGGTCACTGGTCCGCGGCGGGGCGTACGTCTTGGTACTGAATCTGACACATCGGGCACCCCGGCAGGTCGTCGGCGACGCGGATCCGGTCGTCGCCACCGTGATCCGGACGCCGAAACCGTCACCACGGCGCTGGGGTGCCGTCGACAACGAGCAGCCTAAACCCGTCGTAATCCGGACACATCTCCGATCGCCACCCGAACGGCGGCGCACGAACGTGTGAGGTTCGTCTCGTGGGACGATTACTCCGATTCGGGGTGCTCTGCACGACGCAGGGTGTGACCAGGGCAAACGTCCTAAGTCGAAGCGCATCAACGCTCTGACGTGCACGAATGGCGGGTCGTGGACACGTTCCCGCGACAGCCCCGACGCACTATGTGATCTGCGTCACACTCGTGTGCGTCGAGGGGTGCTCCCCCGTCCGCCGCGGCCGGCCACCCGTGCGCCGACCCGAGGAACACCCGAGTCAGAGCGGACATCCGCGGAGTCAGCACCTGCCGGCACCTGGCAGGACGTGTCCCAACCCACCCGACGCAGGTGGTCGGAATGGATCGCGACCCTGTACCGTTGCCACACGAAGAGACTCAACAGCACCCGGGGCCGCACGTGTCAGCACGGAGCCGCCCCGCTTCCACGTTAGAGGGGGTCGATGCCATGGGGCGCGGCCGTCAGAAGGCAAAGCAGACGAAGGTGGCGCGGGAGCTGAAGTACTTCAGCCCTGACACCAACTACCGAGCTCTCGAGCAGGAGCTCACGTCGCGCAGCCGCAACGATGTCGTCACGGACAGCCGCCGCAGCGCGGTGAGCACGGACGACGACGACCCCGCCGGTTGGGACCGCTGGCCCCGGGACGACGACTTCTGAGTCTCGGGGACTGATCGGCGCAGACGACCACGGCGCGCGCTCCGACCCCCGGGTCGGAGCGCCGTCGTGCGTCCGCCGGCACCACGCGTGTGACGCGCGCAGGCGCGGTCCACGCGGTGACCCGCTGCTCGCGCCGGCCTTCCGGCTCGCGCCGGCCTTCCGGCTCGCACCGTGACGGGTGCGAGCCCGCGGGCGCCCTCTCCGGCTCCCGCCCGTGCGGTCGAGGTCCTGCGGATCATCACGCCGTGCGGTAGGCCCCGTGCAGCCGGACGGCGCCACCCTGGACGCCCTTGGTGCCCGCGACGACGTCCGCCGCGGTCGCGTCGTCGGCCCGGGCGTCCCGCACCGTGCCGAGCTCCCAGGCGGGCATCCCGAGCTCGCGCGCGGCACGCTGGACGTCGTCCGCCACGTCGGGCGCGACCACCGCGACCATGCCGACACCCAGGTTGAGGGTGCTCTCCAGGTCGCCCCACGGCACGGCCCCGAGGCCCTGCACGAGCGTGAACACCGGGGGCAGCACCCAGGACGCCCGGTCGACGTCCGCGACCAGACCGGGCGGCAGCACGCGGGCCACGTTGGCCGCCAGGCCACCGCCCGTGACGTGGCTGAACACGTGCACCCGGTCCGGCCCGAACCGCTCGACCAGGGCCAGGCAGTCCGACGCGTAGACGCGGGTCGGCTCCAGCAGCTCGGCACCCAGCGTGCGCCCGAGGTCGTCGACGTGCCGGTCCAGGCCCCAGCCGGCGACCTGGACGACGCGGCGCACCAGGGAGTACCCGTTGGAGTGCAGACCCGAGGACCCGAGGGCGACGAGCACGTCGCCCGCCCTGACACGCTCGGGGCCCAGCAGCTCGTTCGCCTCGACCACACCGGTCGCGGCGCCCGCGACGTCGTACTCGTCCGGTGCCAGCAGCCCGGGGTGCTCGGCGGTCTCGCCGCCGACCAGCGCGGTGCCGGCCACCGAGCACGCGGCCGCGATGCCGCGCACGACGTCGGCGATGCGCTCGGGCACCACCCGCCCGCACGCGATGTAGTCCGTCATGAACAGGGGCCGGGCGCCGACCACCACGATGTCGTCGACGACCATGCCGACCAGGTCGAAGCCGATGGTGTCGTGCACGTCCATCGCCTGGGCGATGGCGACCTTGGTGCCCACGCCGTCCGTGGACGTCGCCAGCAGGGGCCGACGGTAGGAGGTGAGCGCCGCCGCGTCGTAGAGGCCCGCGAACCCGCCGACCCCGCCGAGGACCTGGGGGCCGTGGGTCGCCCGCACGGCGTCCTTCATCAGCTCGACGGCCTTGTCCCCCGCCTCCGTGTCCACGCCCGCGGACGCGTACGTGACGGGCTGCGGGGCGCTCACGGGTGCTCCAGCGCGGACGCGCCACCGGCCGCCGGGACGATGCTGAGCAGCCCGTCCTCGGGCTGCCCCAACGGCAGCTGGTTCTGCTCCAGCAGGTGCTTGCCGAGCCGCTCCGACGGGGGCAGCTCGATGGGGTACCGGCCGCTGAAGCACGCGGTGCACAGCTGCGACGCCGGCTGCTCGGTGGCGGTGATCATGCCCTCCTCGGACAGGTAGCCCAGCGAGTCGGCGCCCAGGGACCGGGCGATCTCCTCCACCCCCAGGCCGTTGGCGATGAGCTCGGCGCGCGACGCGAAGTCGATGCCGTAGAAGCAGGGCCACTTCACGGGTGGCGCCGTGATGCGGATGTGGACCTCGGCGGCCCCGGACTCGCGCAGCATCCGCACGAGCGCGCGCTGGGTGTTGCCCCGCACGATCGTGTCGTCGACGACCACGAGGCGCTTGCCGCGGATGACGTCCTTCAGCGGGTTGAGCTTGAGCCGGATGCCGAGCTGGCGCAGCGTCTGCGACGGCTGGATGAACGTCCGCCCGACGTACGCGTTCTTGGTCAGCCCCTGGCCGAACGGGATGCCGGACTTGGCCGCGTAGCCCACCGCGGCGGGCGTGCCCGACTCCGGGACGGGGATCACGAGGTCCGCCTCGACGGGGTGCTCGACCGCGAGCCGGCGCCCCATCGCGACGCGCGCGGCGTGCACGGAGCGCCCGTTGATCGTGGTGTCGGGCCGGGCCAGGTAGACGTACTCGAAGACGCAGCCGGCGCGGTCGATCGAGGCGAACCGGGTCGAGCGCAGCCCGTCGGCGTCGATCGCGATGAACTCGCCGGGCTCGACCTCGCGGACGTACGACGCACCGACGATGTCCAGCGCCGAGGTCTCGGACGCGACGACCCAGCCACGCTCGAGGCGCCCCAGGACCAGCGGACGCACGCCCTGCGGGTCGCGCGCGGCGTACAGCGTGCGCTCGTCCATGAAGACCAGGCAGAAGGCCCCGCGCAGCCGCGGGAGCACCTCGAGGGCCGTGGCCTCCAGCGTGTGGTCGGGGTCCCCCGCGAGCAGCGCCGTGATGAGCGCCGTGTCGGTGGTGTTGCCGCGCGCGAGCTCGCCGCGCCGCTGGCTGCCGTACCGCTCGGCGACGAGGTCGACGAGCTCGGCGGAGTTGGTGAGGTTGCCGTTGTGGCCCAGGGCGACGGTGCCCGCGGCGGTCGCGCCCAGCGTCGGCTGCGCGTTCTCCCACGTCGAGCCGCCGGTCGTCGAGTACCGGGTGTGACCGATCGCGATGTGCCCCTGCAGGGCGTTCAGCGCGGTCTCGTCGAAGACCTGGGAGACCAGGCCCATGTCCTTGTAGACCAGCAGCTGCTGGCCGTTCGACGTCGCGATGCCCGCGGACTCCTGGCCGCGGTGCTGCAACGCGTAGAGGCCGAAGTAGGTGAGCTTCGCCACCTCTTCGCCGGGTGCCCAGACGCCGAAGACCCCGCAGGCATCCTGCGGGCCTTTCTCGCCGGGTAGAAGGTCGTGGTTGAGACGTCCGTCTGCGCGGGGGGCCACGGCACCATGGTGGCACACCGCGGGTCCGCCCGGCTCGCCCGTCCACGCGACGGTGCGGCGGGCACGGCGCCGTCAGTCGCGCGGTGCGGGGCGACGGCCCCGCGTGCTGCGCCGGTCCGCGAGCAGGGCCAGCACCCCGCCCACCAGCGTCCCGACGATGCCCAGCGAGATCACCAGCAGCCAGCGCACCCCGTTCTCGCCGCCCAGGAACGGGAGCACCCCGCCGTCGGCGGTGCCGCTGCTGCCGTCCGACGTCAGGGCCGCGACGACGAGCCCCACGACCATGCCCACCAGCGCACCTGCCACGAGGAACGCGCCGTAGCGCGGCGCGCGACGCACGGTGGCCGGGACGGCGACCCGTACGAGCTCGGCCTCGTCGGGCACGTCGCCCGTCGTCCGGGGAGCGGCGGGCGGGGGTGCGGCCGGGGCCGTCGGCGCCGGGACGTCCCGGCGGGTGTCGTCGTGGGCGTCGTCGGGGCGGGGCGTGTCGGGCACGGGACGATCGTAGGTCAGCGGCTCCGCGCCGCCTGCAGCGGCAGCAGGTGGCGGAGGTCGGCCCGCTCACCCGACGCGTGCACGCGTCCCGCCGCCACCGCCTCGTCCCACGTGACGTCACCGGCGGCGAGCGCCAGCCACGTCGCCGGGTCGGTCTCCACCACGTTGGGCGGCGTCCCACGGGTGTGGCGCGGCCCCTCGACCGCCTGCACGGCGCCGTCGGGCGGCACGCGGACCTCGACGGCGTTGCCGGGGGCCAGGTCCGCGAGCTCCTCGAGGGTGAAGCGCACCGCGGTGCGGCGCACGGCGGTCGCGGCGCCCGCGGGGTCGGCGCGCCACGCCTGCAGCGCGGCGCGCCCGTCGGTGGGGTCGGTACGGCGACGCGGTGGCACGTCCACCATCCTCCCCCACGTGCCGGGACGTCCGCCCGCGGCGCGTGCTCAGTCCTGCCCGTCCAGCCACGCCAGCACGGCCCGGACCCGGCGGTGGTCGTCGGGCCCGACGGGCAGGTCGAGCTTGGTGAAGATGCTGCCGATGTGCTTGGCGACGGCCTTCTCGGTGACGACCAGGGCCGCGGCCACACCGGCGTTGGAGCGCCCCTGCGCCATCAGCGCCAGCACCTCGCGCTCACGCGCCGTGAGGCGTGCCAGCGGCGATGCCCGCCGCCGGGCCATGATCGCCGCGACCACCTCCGGGTCGAGCACCGTCCCACCGGCGGCCACGGTGCGCACGGCCTCGACGAAGCCGGCGGGATCGGACACCCGCTCCTTGAGCAGGTAGCCGACCGCGCCGGCGCCGTCGGCCAGCAGCTCGCGCGCGTACAGGTGCTCGACGTACTGGCTCAGCACCATCACCGGAAGCCCCGGCCGGCGGCGGCGCGCCTCGATCGCGGCGCGCAGGCCCTCGTCGCTGAACCCCGGCGGCAGCCGCACGTCGACGACGGCGACGTCGAGGGTCGGGTCCGCGAGCGCGACCTCGAGCGCCGGGGCGTCCTCGACGGCCGCGACGACCTCGCAGCCGTGCGCCGTGAGCAGCCGGATCAGACCGTCGCGGAGGAGGGCGAGGTCTTCGGCGAGGACCACGCGCACGGCACCTCCAGGTGGATCACGGTCGGACCGCCCGGCGGGCTGTCGACCCCCATCGTGCCGTCGAACGCCGCCACCCGGGCGCGGACGCCCTGCAGACCCGACCCGCGGGCGGGGTCCGCCCCGCCGACGCCGTCGTCGCCGACCTCGACGCGCAGCACCGGGCCGGCGGCGTCCAGCCGGACCCACGCCCGCGACGCGTCGGCGTGCTTGACGACGTTGGCCAGCGACTCGGCGACCGCGAAGTACGCGGCCGACTCGACGGCCGGCGGCGGTCGCCCGGGCAGCCGGTCGGTCAGCGTGACGGGCACGGCCAGGTCCAGGGCGAGCGCCTCGACCGCACCCGACAGGCCACGGTCGGCGAGCACCGGCGGGTGGATCCCCTGGACCAGCTCGCGCAGGTCCCGCAGCACGGCCGCGGTGGTGCCGCGGGCCTCGGCGAGCAGGGCGCGGGCCTGGTCCGGGTCGTCGGCCATCAGCTCGGCGACCAGGCCCAGGGTGAGGCCCAGCGACACGAGCCGGGCCTGCGCCCCGTCGTGCAGGTCCCGCTCGATGCGCCGCAGCTCGGCGGCCGCGTCGTCGACGCTCCGCGACCGCGAGGCCGCCAGGTCCCGCACCCGCTGCTCGAGCAGCGCCTGCCGGCCGGGCGACAGCAGGGCGGCGTCCGCCGCGGCACGCGCCCGCCCCAGCGCGTCGCCCCCGCGCCACCACGTCCACGCCGCCAGGACGGCGAGCGCGACGAGCGCGAGCGCCCAGGGCCAGGGCGTGCCCGCGGCGGCCGGCAGCACCAGCGCGAGCACGACGGCGGCGACCGCCACCGGCACCAGCAGGACCACCAGTGCGCTGAGCAGCAGCCCGCCCGTGGCCGCGAAGCCCACCCACCCGAGCAGACGCCAGGCGTCCGCGTCCACGAGCCAGCGCCACCCCTGGCGGAACGGCTCGCCGGCGCTGCGGCTCAGGGCCGCCACGTCCACCTCCCGCAGCCTGCCGTCGGCACCGAGCCCCCACACGGCCGGGTCCAGCAGCGGCGACGGGTCCTGCGCCCGCAGCGCGACCAGCGGCACCGGGTGCCCCAGGGCGGACGTGGCGAGGCCACGTGCCGCGCGGGCGAGGCCGTGGACCGCCGGCAGCACGGCGCGCAGCAGCGCGAGCCCGACACCCAGCGGGGCGAGCACCAGGCCCACGACGGCGGCGACCGTCAGCAGCAGGCTCGGCACGGCGAGCAGGACGAGCGCGAGCGACCTGCCGGTCGCGGCCCAGGGGGTACGGCGTTCCATGCCGCCCATCCTGGCCGCGGGCGCACCGGTTGTCGGGGGTGCCAGGTCCACCATCCGTCCGGGTGCAGCCACTCCTGACCCGCACCACCCCGCCGGGACAGCGTGGACCCGACCGCTCGTCGAGCCCTCGGAGGCCACCATGCGCACCCTCGGACACCGTCCCGCACCCCGCGGACCCGCCCCCGACCCGACCGCGGGAGCCGCGCCCCGCGCGGTGGCCCACGGCCCGGTCTCCCGCGTCGCCGTCCGCGCCGCCCGCTGGAGCGCGACCCACCCGGCGTGGGCGATCGGCGGGTGGTTCGCGCTCGTGGCCGTGTGCGCCGCGCTCACCGCCCTCGTGCCCACGCAGACGATCCAGGACGAGGACACGGGCGTCGGCGGGTCGGGCACCGCTGCGTCGTGGGTCGCGGAGTCCGGGCTCGCGGAGCCGGACACGGAGCTCGTCCTGCTCACCGCCGGGCCGGAGGGCCTCGACGCGGCGCTCGCCGGCGCCGAGGACCTCGCGCGGACGCTCACCGGGCGCCCGGAGGTGTCCGCGGTGGGGCCCCCGGTCCCCGCACCCGACGGCTCCGCCGTGCTCGTCGCGGTCGAGCTGCTCGACGGGACCGACGACGTGGCCCCGCTCGCGCAGGCCGTCACGGAGGTCGCCGACCGCCATCCCGGGCTCGACGTGGAGCAGGCCGGCGAGGTGTCGCTGCAGGCCGCGATCGACGAGCGGGTCGCCGAGGACCTGGTGGGTGCCGAGATCGTCTCGCTGCCCGTCACGCTCCTGCTCATGCTGCTGGCGTTCGGCGCGGTCGTCGCCGCCGGGATCCCCGTGCTGCTCGCCGTGTCGAGCGTCGCGGCGACGCTCGGGATCTCCGCCGTCCTGTCGCACCTCGTGCCGGCCGACCCGACGGTCGCGAGCATGGTCGTCCTCATCGGGATGGCCGTCGGCGTCGACTACACGCTCTTCTACCTCAAGCGGGAGCGCGAGGAGCGCGCCCGGGGACGCAGCACGCTGGACGCGGTGGAGATCGCCGCCGAGACGTCGGGGCACGCGATCGTCGTCTCCGGTGCCGCGGTCGCCGTGTCGTTGTCCGCGCTGTACCTGCTGCAGCTCGCGACGTTCTCGTCCCTCGCGACGGGCGCCGTCGCCGTGGTCGCCGTCTCCGTGGTCGGCTCCCTGACGGTGCTGCCCGCGCTGCTGGTCACCCTGGGGCACCGGGTCGACCGCCCGCGCGTGCCGCTGCTGTGGCGGGTGCAGCGCCGCGTCGGACCGGGCGCCGTCAGCCGTCGGGTCCTGGGCCCCGCCGTGCGGCACCCGCTCGCTGCCGTGGTGGTGGCAGGCCTGGTCACGCTCGCCGCCGCCGCGCCCGCGCTGGGCATGCGGCTGCACGGCGGCGACCTCGACACCCTGCCGCCCGACCTGGCGGAGGTGCGCACCCTCACCCGCGTCGCCGACACGTTCCCGTCGCGCGGGGAGACGGTCGTCGTCGTGGTGCGCGGCGACGCCGCTCAGCAGGCCGAGGTCGTCGCGGCGCTCGGGTCCTTGCGGTCCGCCGCCCTGGCCACGGGCCGGTTCACCGACCTGGGCGACGTCCCGCCCGTCGCCTCCGACGACGGCCGCACCCACGTCCTGGAGCTGGCGGTGCCGCTGCGGAGCGCCGACCCCGCCCTGGACGACGTGGTGCGCGAGGTCCGTGACGACCTGGTCCCGGCCGCGCTCGACGGCCTGGACGTCGAGGCCGTCGTCGGTGGCTGGCCCGCGGCCGACCTGGACCGCACGCAGCGGCAGTCCGAGCGGATGCCCTGGGTGATCGGGGTCGTGCTGCTGCTGACCTGCGTGACCATGGCCGTCTCGTTCCGCAGCGTGCCGCTCGCGCTGGTCTCGACCGCGCTGAACCTGCTGTCGGTGGGCGTCGCCTTCGGGGTGCTGCGCCTGGTCTTCCAGGAGGGTTGGCTGGCGGGCGTGCTCGGGTTCGCGACCCCGGGCTTCGTCATCGACTGGGTGCCGCTGTTCGTCATGGTGGTGCTCGTCGGCCTGTCGATGGACTACCACGTCTTCGTGCTCAGCCGGGTGCGGGAGCGGGTGGCGCGGGGTGTGGCCGCCCGGGACGCCGTGCGTGACGGCGTGGCCGACTCCGCCGGTGTCGTCACGAGCGCCGCGGCGGTGATGGTCTCGGTGTTCGCGATCTTCGCCACGCTCAGCATGCTGGAGATGAAGATGCTCGGGGTGGCGCTCGCCGTGGCGATCCTCGTCGACGCGACCCTCGTGCGGCTGGTGCTGCTGCCCGGGCTGCTCACGCTCCTCGGGGACCGCGTGTGGCGCGACCGGCCGGCCGCCCCCGACCCGGCACCGACGGGACCCGTCGGACCCCTTGAGGCGGCCGCACCCGCGCGGCTAGGGTCCGGGTCATGACCTCGACCCGCACCCACGTCACGTGGTGGCGGCTGCCCTGACGCAGCCGTGGGTCACCCGCCGAGCTGCTCACGCGGCTCGGCGGGTCCACGTCAGGTCCCTGCGCGGCCGCGCGACGGCTCCTCCCCGAGGAGAGCACCGCCATGCCGACCACCGCCCGCTCCGCCCCGTCCGCCGGCCCGTCCCCCGCTCCCGGTGCCGGGGTCCGTCGGGGGCCGGACCACACCCCGCGTGACCACGACCGCCCCGACGTCCTGACGCTCGAGGAGGTCCTGGCGCGCGACCCCGGCGACGTCCGGGTGCTCACGGGCGACCGCCCGACGGGTCCGCTGCACGTGGGGCACCTGTTCGGCACCCTCGCGATGCGCGTCGCGCTGCAGCGGCACGGCGTCGAGACCTTCGTCGTCGTCGCGGACTACCAGGTGGTCACCGACCGGGACGACGCCGGCGACCTGCCCGCGACCGTGCGGGAGGTGGTGCTCGACCAGCTCGCCGCCGGGCTCGACCCCGAGACCACGACGGTCTTCGTGCACTCGGACGTCCCGGCCGTGCACCAGCTCATGCTGCCGTTCCTGTCGCTGGTGTCCGTCGCGGAGCTCGACCGCAACCCCACGGTCAAGGCCGAGCTCGCCGCGTCCGGGCGCGGGCTGTCCGCCCTGCTGCTGACGTACCCCGTGCACCAGGCCGCGGACATCCTCTCGGTGCGCGGCACCCTCGTCCCCGTGGGGCGCGACCAGCTGCCGCACCTGGAGCTGACGCGCACCATCGTCCGGCGGTTCGACCGCCGGTACGGGCCCGTGCTCACCGAGCCGTCCGCGCTGCTGTCGCAGGCGCCGCTCGTGCTGGGCACGGACGGGGCCAAGATGAGCAAGAGCCGCGGCAACGCGATCGAGCTGCGCGCGGACGCCGACGCCACGGCGGCCGCGGTGCGCGGGGCGCGGACGGACGCCGGACGCACCATCACCTACGACCCGGCGGGGCGCCCCGAGGTCTCCAACCTGCTGCTGCTCGGTGCGCTGGCGTCGGGGCGGACGCCGCAGGCCCTCGCGGACGAGATGGCGGACGGGGGTGCCGCGGCGCTCAAGGCGTACGTCACCGACGCCCTCGTCGCGCACCTCGCGCCGCTGCGGGCCCGCCGGGCCGAGCTGGCGCGCGACCCGTTCGTCGTGCGCGACGTGCTGACCCGCGGGGCTGCGCGGGCGGCCCAGGAGGCGGACGCGACACTGGCCGACGTCCGGCGCGCGATGCGGCAGACGTCCTGACGGGCCCCGTGACGCGCGGCCCTCGGACGTGCGGCTCCTCGAACGCGCGGCCCCTCGAACGCGCGGCTCCTCGAACGCGCGGCCCCTCGAACGCGCGAGGGCGGTCCGGCAGCTGCCGGACCGCCCTTCGCGGGTGGATCGGGCCGGTCAGACGACGCCGAGGGCGAGCATCGCGTCCGCGACCTTGGTGAAACCGGCGATGTTGGCGCCGAGCACGTAGTTGCCCGGGTCGCCGTACAGCTCGGCGGTCTCGGCGCAGTTGTCGTGGATCCGCGCCATGATCGTCGCGAGCCGCTCCTCGGTGTGCTCGAACGACCAGGCGTCACGGCTGGCGTTCTGCTGCATCTCGAGCGCGGACGTCGCCACACCGCCGGCGTTGGCGGCCTTGCCGGGGGCGTACAGGACCCCGGCACCCTGCACCAGGGCCACGGCCTGGGGCGTCAGCGGCATGTTCGCTCCCTCGGCCACGGCGAGCAGACCCGCGTCGACGAGGCGCTTGGCGTCGGTCTCGTCGAGCTCGTTCTGCGTGGCGCACGGCAGCGCGACCTGCGCGTCGACCTGCCACACGCGGGCCGACGGCACGTAGTGCGCCCCGGCGCGCCGCGCGACGTACTCCTCGACAGGCTTGCGCTCGACCTCGCGCACCTGCTTGAGCACCTCGAGGTCGATGCCCGCCTCGTCCACGACGTAGCCGCGCGAGTCGGAGCACGCCACGACGTGGGCGCCGAGCGCCTGCGCCTTCTCGATCGCGTGGATCGCGACGTTGCCCGAGCCGGAGACCACGACGCGCATGCCGTCGAACGACAGGCCGCGGGTCGCCAGCATGCGCTCGGCGAACAGGACGGTGCCGTAGCCGGTGGCCTCGGTGCGGACCAGCGAGCCGCCCCAGGTCACGCCCTTGCCCGTGATGACGCCGGACTCGTAGCGGTTGGTGATGCGCTTGTACTGGCCGAACAGCCAGCCGATCTCGCGTCCGCCCACGCCGATGTCGCCGGCCGGCACGTCGGTGTACTCACCGATGTGCCGGTACAGCTCGGTCATGAACGACTGGCAGAAGCGCATGACCTCGCCGTCGGAGCGCCCGCGCGGGTCGAAGTCCGAGCCGCCCTTGCCGCCCCCGATCGGCATGCCGGTCAGCGAGTTCTTGAAGACCTGCTCGAAGCCCAGGAACTTGACGATGCCCAGGTACACCGAGGGGTGGAACCGCAGGCCGCCCTTGTACGGGCCGAGCGCGGAGTTGAACTCGACGCGGAAGCCGCGGTTGATCCGGACCTGCCCCTGGTCGTCCACCCACGGCACGCGGAAGATGATCTGCCGCTCCGGCTCGCAGAGGCGCTCGAGCACGGCCGCGTCCACGTAGTGGGGATGCCGTTCGAGCACCGGGCCGAGACTCTCGAAGACCTCGGTGACGGCCTGGTGGAACTCGCGCTCACCGGGGTTGCGCGCGAGCACCTGTTCGAGGACACGCTCGAGCTGTACCTGCATGGGTCGGCTCCGCTCTGCTCAGCGAGGACGGGGGAAACTTCTCGAGGGTAGGTCTCGTCCCTGTGAGCGGGACGGGACGTCCGACCCGTGGTCAGCGGCGTGCCAGGTCGGACGGCCGGGACACGGATCGCCCGCCCCGGGGACCCGCACGCGACGAGGCCGCGGACACTCCCCCGTCCGGGGTGTCCGCGGCCTCGTCCTCGGTGCGCGAGCGCCTCAGCGCCGCCGCGCACCGGTGGGTGGTCGTGTCAGCGACACGCCACCGGCCGGTGGCGTCGCGTCACCACTTCGCGTTGCGGGCCAGCTCGAGCGCCATCTCCTGCCACCACTGCCCGGCACCGGGCCCGCCGTTGCAGGCACCGTCGGACTCACCGGGCAACTTGATCCACAGCAGCGCGTCGAGCCCGCTGCCGTCGTTGACCCGCGTGGGGCGCTCACCCAGGGCGCGGCCCCGGGGGTTGCACCACTCGGAGCCGGCCGGGCCGTTGCCGTTGCGCGACGTGTCGATGACGAACGTCTTGCCGCCGGTCAGGCGCGAGATCTCCTGCCCGTAGGCCTTGGCCTCGGCGGTCGTGCGGTAGTTCGACACGTTGAGCGAGAAGCCGACGGCGTCGCTGAACCCGATGCGGTTGAGGCGGTTCGCGGCCTCGGTCGTCGAGAGCCACGCCGAGTGGCCGGCGTCGATGTAGACGCGGGCACCCCGGGCGGTCAGCGACTTCGCGGCGTACTGCAGGAAGCCGACGCGGTCGCCCTGGCCGGAGCAGTCACCGAGCTGCGCGAGGGCGTCGGGCTCGAGGACGACCCAGGGGTTGCCCTGGATGCCTTGCCCGACCGTGTCGATCCAGCGTGCGTACTCGGACTCGGAGACGCCGCCGCCGGAGTGCGAGCCGCAGTCGCGGCCCGGGATGGCGTAGACGACGAGGACGGCGGTCTTCCCGGCAGCGCGGGCGGCCCCGGTGATGTCCCGGACCTCCTGCTGCGCGACCGACGCGTCGGTCCAGTTGCCGACCCAGTACGCCTGCGGCGTCAGCGCGATCTTCTCGAGCAGCGCCTTGTCGTTGCCGGACGCGGCCTGCCACGCGCGGTACGACTGGTTCGTCGTGTCGACGTGGAACTGGCTGTTCGACACCGGCGGGGGCGTCGTCGGGTTCTGCGTCGGCGTGACGACCGGGGTCGGGGTGACGACGGGCGTCGGCGTCGTGACCGGGGGCGTCGTCGGGTTCGACGTGGGGCCCACGACACCACCGGTGCACGTGGTGCCGTTGAGGGTGAACGAGGTCGGTGCGCTGTTGCTGCCGCTCCACGCGCCGTTGAAGCCGACCTGGACGTTGGCGTTGGTGCCGAGCGAGCCGTTCCACGCCACGTTCTTCACGCTGACCTGCGAACCGGTCGTCGAGACGACACCGTTCCACAGCTGCTGGATGCTCTGGCCGTCGGCGAACGTCCAGCGCAGGTCCCAGGACGACAGCGGGTCGCCCAGGTTGGTGACGGTCGCCGTGGCGCCGAAGCCGCCGGGCCACTGGCTCGTCACGGAGTAGTCGACGCGGCAGCCGGCGGCGGCCTGCGCCGCGGTCGAGGTCAGCGCCGTGACGCCGGCGGCCACGACCGCGCTGGCGGCGAGGGCCGCGACGACCTTGCGCCGGGTGGTGGAGACCACCTTCGTGCGGGGGGACATGGACTCTCCTCGGGTCGGGTCGGCGTCGGGCGCGTCGGCGCCGGCGTGCCGGTCGGCGCGCCCGGGGACGCGTCGTCCTCGACGCCGTCCCCGAACGACTCCCCGATCACACCCGAGCGGGGTGCGGCCTGGCGAGCGGACGGTCATGCCCTAATCGTTTTTGCCGCGGCAGGCGGACGTCGAACCGCTTGCGTGCCCGCCGCGGCGCGGCGCCCCGTCACCGCTCAGGGCCGCGGGGCGCCGTGCCCCCGCAACGCCCGGTGGTGGTCACGCGTGATCCGTCGCCACCGGGCCCGCTCCTCCGCCGCGAGCCGCGCGTCGGCGCGCCGCGCCTGGTAGGCAGCCTCCCGGGCCAGCTTGTGCCAGCTCACCAGCCGCCGCTCCGCGAGCTCACCGCTCGCGACGGCCGCCCGGACCGCGCAGCCCGGCTCCCGCTCGTGGGAGCAGTCCGTGAAGCGGCACGCGGCCGCGAGCGCCGCCACGTCCGCGAACGTGGTGTCGAGCGCGTCGGGCGCGGCGACGAGCCCGACCCCCCGCAGCCCCGGCGTGTCGACGAGCACCGCACCGCCGGCCAGGGGCACCAGCTCCCGGTGGGTCGTGGTGTGCCGGCCCCGGCCGTCCGCGCGGATCTCCCCCGTCGCCATGACCTGCCGGCCGGCGAGGCTGTTGACCAGGCTCGACTTGCCGGCGCCCGACGCCCCCACCGCCACGAGCGCCACACCCGGCGCCAGCAGCGCCCGGACCGGATCGAGCCCCGCGCCGTCCAGCACGCTCACCGCGTGGACGTCCACGCCGATCGCGACCTGCGCCACCTCCGCGGCCATGCCGTCGGGGTCCGGGACCAGGTCCGCCTTGGTCAGGACGACGACGGGCCGGGCGCCGGAGCGCCACGCCAGCGTCAGCAGCCGCTCGACGCGCCCCAGGTCCGGGTCCGGGTCGAGGTGCTCGACCACGAGCACGACGTCGACGTTCGCCGCGACGACCTGCTCGAGCGAGGTGCGGCCGGCCGAGTCGCGCACCACCGCCGTGCGGCGCGGGTGCAGGGCGGTCGCGTGCAGGGCCGGCGCGTGCGGGCCGTCGGCGGGCCACGCGTCACGCGCGTCGCCGACCACGGCGACCACGGCGACCACGTCGCCGACGGTCGGGGGTGTGCGCGTGCCGTCGGGCAGCGGCAGGAGGCCGTCACGGGGCAGCTCCGCGCGCCGCGCGGCCGCACCCAGGTCGTCGTCCGGGACGACGAGGAGCGCACCGCGCTCCGCCCGCACCACCCGGGCGCGCAGCGGCGCGCCGGTGCCGGCGGGTGGGTGCGGGGCGGACGTGCTCACCCCTCGACGGTAGGTCGGGCGCGGCACGCGGGCGACGGCTTTTCCCGCCGCGGGCGCGGCCCTGCCCGGCACCCTCAGCCGGTGGGGTAGTCCGGCCCTCCGGGCACCCCGAACGCCTCCTCGAGCGAGCCGATGCCCTGCGCGTGCAGCCACGCGGTGAGCTCGCGACCCACCCACCGCAGGTGCCAGCCCTCCGGCGCGTACCCGGTGACCGCGGTGTTCTGCTCGGTGTAGCGCACGACGAAGCCGTGCTCCCAGGCGTGCTCCGCGAGCCACAGGCCCTCGGCCGTCTGCGCGAAGCAGGTCTGCAGGTTGCACGTGGGCTGCGTCCCGGAGTCGACGTCGACCGCGAGCCCGGTCTCGTGCTCGGAGAAGCCGGGGCGGGCGGAGTAGCGCTCGGCGTGCGCGAACCCGCGACGCCCCTCGACGTCGGCGCGCGCCGCAGCCTGCTCGGCGTACGACCGGAACCCGCTGCGCACGACGAGCCGGGCACCCGCCTGGTCCGCCGCCGCGACCATGGCCGCGAGGTCGGGCTGCACGAGGGCCCGCACCCGTGCACCGCCCACGTCCACGAGGTCCCCCGGCACGTGGTCCGCCGCGATGGGGTGCTGCTTGTTGACGATCACCCAGGGGCTCGCGGGGTCCGTCGTGGAGTGCGCGGCCAGGTCGAACGTCGGCTCCGGCGCCGGTGCGGGCTCGGGTGCCGCCGCACCGTAGGACGGCACGGGCAGCGCCTCGTGCCAGGGCACCTCCTCGGTGAGGCCCTGGACGCGCGTCGACGGGTCGCCCGCCAGCTCGCTCCACAGCCCGGTCGCGGCCCCGCCGATGCCGAGGACGGCGATCAGCACGAGCCCGGCGACGACGATGCTGCGCCAGGGACGAGGTGTCATGGACGCCGATGGTAGGGGCAATCCGGACGAATCCGTCATGCGGCCACGAACGTCACCCGTCGGTGGGGGACGGACACCTCGTCCAGTCGAGCGTCGAGCGTCCCGCCGAGCGGCAGCACGCCCGACGCCGAGGTCACGGGGGCCACGACGGCGGGGTCGCGGAGCTGCAGGGCGCCGCGCACCCGGCCGTCCCGCGGTTCGTCCGCGTCGACGACCACACCGGTGAACACCTGGCCGACCCGGGGCGCCAGCACGGCGGCCTCGACCAGGTCCAGCACCCCGCGGTCGAACGCGGCGACCCGCCGCCCGGTGCGCGACATCGTGGCGGGCAGCTCGGGGAGCCGCTCCTGCACCCACCCCGGCACGTCGTGACCGCCGACGGCGGCGAGGCAGACCTCGGTGCCGTAGCGGTCGACGAGCCGGCGCAGCGGGGCGGTGACGTGCGCGTAGGGCGCGCGGATCGCGGCGTGCTCCGCGTCGCGCCCGGTGGGCGCCGCGTCGTGCGGGCCGAAGGTGCGGTACCCGGCACCGCGGAACAGCGTGGTGGCCTCGCGCAGGAACGCGGCGTGGGGGCCGAGGTGCGAGTCGAGGCCCGCCAGCAGGTCGGGGTACGGCACGTCGTCGGGCCAGTCGATGCCGAGGGCGCCCGCCGTGCGGCGCAGCCGCGCGACGTCCCGCGGGTCGGCGGGCGGCAGCGTCCGGACCACGCCGCTACCGGCGTCGAGCATGAGCCGCGCGGCGACGATGCCGGTCAGCAGGGAGATCTGCGCGTTCCAGCCCTCCACGGGCAGCGTCGCGCGGAACCGCAGGCCGAAGGTGCCGTCGGCGGCGCGCACCACCTCCTGCTCGGGGACGTCGAGGGACGCCCCGCCGCGGTCGCGCTCGCGCGCCTCGCGCAGCCGGCCGACGGCGGCGAGGGACCGCAGGAGGTCGTCGGCCGTCCCCGCGTCCAACCGGTCCTGCACCTCGCCGTAGGCGAGCTGGGCCCGGCTGCGCACGGTGGCCCGCTCCACGTGGACGTCGACGGGCTCACCGTCGGCGTCGAGGTCGATGCTCCACAGCACGGCCGGGCGAAGCTGCCCGGGCAGGAGGCTGGCGGCACCCTCCGAGAGCACCGTCGGGTGCAGGGGCACGCGCCCGTCGGGGCTGTAGCAGGTGAGGCCGCGGCGGTGCGCCTCGGCGTCCAGCGGCCCACCGGGTGCGACGAACGCGGCGACGTCGGCGATGGCGTACCGCACCCGCCACCCGGCACCGCGCCGTTCGACGTGGACCGCCTGGTCGAGGTCCGTCGAGCCCACCGGGTCGACGGTCACGAAGGGCACGTCGGTGCGGTCCGCACGCGGGCCGGGGACATGCGCGTCGCCCGGTCCGCGCCGGGCGGCCTCCTGCGCCTCGGCGAGCG
Organism: Cellulomonas sp. KH9; assembly: GCF_900114185.1. GTDB lineage: Bacteria > Actinomycetota > Actinomycetes > Actinomycetales > Cellulomonadaceae > Cellulomonas. The sequence continues at coordinate 816,340 of NZ_FOSE01000001.1, read as the reverse complement.
CCTCGGGCGGGTGGGCGCCCGGCAGCTCGACCTCCTCCCGCAGCGCCGCGAGGCCTGCGGCCACCGCGGACGTCGTGGCGTCGGAGGGACCGAGCAGGCGGACGGGACGAACGGGCACGCAGGCACTGTAGGCGCTCGGGCCGGGGCGGGCGCACCCGGGAGGACGTCTCACCAGTCAAGAAAGCCGACCGTTCTTATCCCCTTTTGCGGACGGCGTGCCTAGCCTCGACGCCAGGACGCACCCACGCCGCGCGCACCCGCCGGCGGGACAGGGGACCGCATGAGCACGACCCGGCACGCCGCCGACCGCCGATGTCGGCACCGCGGTCACGCGCCCGCCACCCCGGCGCCCGCGTCCCGCCCGCCGCGCCACCGACCCGACGGCCGGTCGCGCGCGCCCCCGCACACCCACCGACGCCCCAGGAGAGACCATGTCCCGACCCGACCCCGTGCGCGTCGCCGCGCTCGTCGGCAACCCCCGGCCCGGTTCCCGCACGCTCGCCGCCGCCGCGGCCCTGGCCCGCACGCTCGCGGTGCGGCTCGACCCCGCCGCCACGGCCGCCGGTCCCGCGTCCGTCGTGGACCTCGCGACGCTGGCACCGACGCTGCACGCACAGCCCCGCACCCCCGACCTCGACGCAGCGCTGCAGGCCGTGGCCGACGCGGACGTCCTCGTCGTCGCCACCCCCGTCCACAAGGCGTCGTTCACGGGCCTGCTCAAGTCGTTCCTCGACCTGTACGGCCCCGACGGCCTCGCCGGGGCCGTCGCCGTGCCGCTCGTCGTCTCGGCCTCCGCCGCCCACGCGCTGGTCGGCGAGGTGCACCTGCGGCCCGTGCTCGTCGAGCTCGGCGCGACGGTCCCCACCCGCTCCCTCACGCTGCTGGACGCCGAGCTCGCGGACGTCGCGCCGGCCGTCGAGCGCTGGTGGCAGCACGCCGAGCACCCCCTGCGGCGGGCCGTCGGCGCGGACCGCCCCGCCCGCACCCTGGAGGTGGCGCGATGACCACGAGCACCCACGACCTGCAGCACCTGGAACGGCTCCTGGCCGACCACGACGAGCCGGCGCTCACGCCCGAGGAGTACAAGCAGGTGTTCCGCCGGCACGCCGCCGGCGTCGCGGTCGTCACCCTGCGGGACGCCGACCGGCTCGTGGGGTTCACGGCCACGTCCGTCATCTCCGTGTCCGCCGCACCGCCCCTGCTCGCGTTCTCGCTCGCGTCGGGGTCGTCGTCGTGGCCCGCGCTGTCCCGGGCCGCCACCGTCGCCGTGTCGTTCCTGGCCGAGGGCCAGGAGGACGTGTCGACGCGGTTCGCGACCTCGGGGATCGACCGGTTCGCCGCCGGCGGCTGGACGCCGCTGCCGACCGGGGAGCCGGTCGTCGACGGGGCGCAGGCGTGGGTGCGCGGGCGGATCGTCCAGCGCACCCCCGTCGGCGACAGCCACCTGGTCTCGCTCCGGGCCCTCAGCCACGGCGTGACCTGCGCGCGCCCGCTGGTCTACCGGGACCGCGTGTACCACCGCCTCACCCCCTGACGGCCCGGACGTGACGGGGCGACCCGGTCGCACCCAGGCAGCCTGGGTGCGACCGGGTCGTACTCCCACCCCGGGGGGTGGGAGGTGTCAGCCGAAGAGGCGCGGGAGGGTGGCCTCCCACAGCTCGCGGGCCTCGGTCAGCGGCAGGGTGAACAGCCCGCTCACCTCGACCGCGGCCGCGTGCACGTGGTCGTCGTCGTCGACCGGCGTGCCGGCACCCAGGGTGCAGGTCTCGGCGGTCTCGCCGAGCCGCAGGGCGGGGACGCCGCGGGCCGTGCACAGGTCGATCAGGCGCACCTCCTCCGAGCGCGGGACCGCCACGATCGCGCGGGCCTGCGACTCCGAGAACAGCGCCTCGAACGGCGTCAGGCCGTCGCGCTCGCACAGCGTGTCGAGGCTGACCTGCACCCCGACGCCGTACCGCAGGCTCGACTCGACGAGCGCGAGCCCCAGGCCGCCCTCGGACAGGTCGTGCGCGGCGTCGACCAGCTCGTCACGCGCGGCGGCGACCAGCACCTGCGCCAGCCGGCGCTCGGCGTCGAGGTCGACGCGCGGCGGCACGCCACCGAGGTGGTCGTGCACCACGTCGGCCCACGCGGAGCCGTCGAGCTCGGCGCGCGTCGTGCCCAGCAGGTACACGGCCTGCCCGGGGGCGGTCCACCCCGAGGGCACGGCGTCGGCGACGTCGTCGAGCACCCCGAGGACGCCGACGACGGGCGTCGGGTGGATCGCGGAGTCGATCTGGCCGGGCTCCCCCGTGCCGTTGTACAGCGAGACGTTGCCGCCGGTCACCGGCACCTCGAGCACCTGGCAGGCGTCCGCGAGGCCGCGGATCGCCTCGACGAGCTGCCACATGGTGTCGGGGTGCTCGGGGCTGCCGAAGTTCAGGCAGTCGGTGACCGCCAGGGGCCGGGCCCCGACCGTGGCGACGTTGCGGTACGCCTCGGCGAGCGCGAGCTGCGCTCCGGTGTACGGGTCGAGCTTGGTGTAGCGGCCGTTGGCGTCGGTGGCCAGGGCGACGCCCAGGCCCGTGGTCTCGTCGACGCGCACGACACCGGAGTCGTCGGGCTGCGCGAGCGCGGTGTTGCCCTGCACGAAGCGGTCGTACTGGTCGGTGACCCACGCCGGCGACGCGAGGTTCGGCGAGGCGAGGAGCTGCAGCAGCGTGGCGCGCAGCTCGTCGCCGTCGGCCGGGCGGGCGTAGCGCGCCGCACCCTCGGGCGTGCTCACGGAGTCGGCGACGAGCCCGTCCTGCCAGGCCGGGCGCGCGTACGGCCGGTCGTACACCGGCCCGTCGTGCGCGACCGTCTTGGGGTCGACGTCGACGATCCGCTGCCCGAAGTGGTCGATCGTCAGGCGGCCGGTGCCGGTGACCTCACCGATCACGGCGGTCTCGACGTCCCACTTCGACGTGATCGCGAGGAACTCGTCGAGCTTCTCGGGGCGGACCACGGCCATCATCCGCTCCTGCGACTCCGACATGAGGATCTCGCCGGCCGTCAGGGTGGGGTCGCGCAGCAGCACGTTCTCCAGGTCGACGTGCATGCCGCCGTCGCCGTTGGACGCGAGCTCGCTCGTCGCGCACGAGATGCCGGCGGCGCCCAGGTCCTGGATGCCCTCGACCACGCGCGCGGCGTAGAGCTCGAGGCAGCACTCGATGAGCACCTTCTCCATGAACGGGTCGCCGACCTGCACCGACGGGCGCTTGGAGGGCTTGGTGTCGTCGAACGTCTCCGACGCGAGGATCGACGCACCGCCGATGCCGTCGCCGCCGGTGCGCGCCCCGAACAGCACGACCTTGTTGCCGACGCCCGAGGCGTTGGCCAGGTGGATGTCCTCGTGCCGCAGCACGCCGAGGCACAGCGCGTTGACGAGCGGGTTGCCCTGGTACGACGCGTCGAAGACGAGCTCGCCGCCGATGTTCGGCAGGCCCAGGGAGTTGCCGTACCCGCCGACGCCCGCGACGACGCCGTGCACCACGCGCGCGGTGTCCGGGTGCTCCGGGGCGCCGAACCGGAGCTGGTCCATGACCGCCACGGGACGCGCACCCATCGAGATGATGTCGCGCACGATGCCGCCGACACCCGTCGCGGCGCCCTGGTAGGGCTCGACGTACGACGGGTGGTTGTGCGACTCGACCTTGAACGTCACCGCCCAGCCGTCACCGATGTCGACGACGCCCGCGTTCTCGCCGATGCCGACGAGCAGGTGCTCCTTCATCGCCGGGGTGGTCTTCTCGCCGAACTGCCGCAGGTGCGTCTTCGACGACTTGTACGAGCAGTGCTCGGACCACATGACGGAGTACATGGCGAGCTCGGCCGCGGTGGGGCGGCGGCCGAGGATGTCGCGGATCCGCTGGTACTCGTCCGGCTTGAGGCCGAGCTCGGCGAACGGCTGCTCGACCTCCGGGGTGGCCGCGGCGTGCTCGACGGTGTCGGACGTGTGCGGGGCGGACGGAGCGTCGGGGCGCGCAGGTGCGGTGGTCATCGGTTCCCTCGGTGGAGGCCGGGTCCGCAGGGGCGGCTCGCCCGCGCAGGTCCCGCGCCGCAGGTCGGCAGACGCGCTCAGCGTACCGGCGCGCGGGCGGCCGGAGGGTCCGTGTCCACCGCCGGTCCCCTGGCGCGAACCGGCCCCTCGCGGCACGCTCGTCGCAGCGACCACCCGCACCCCGCGGGCGCCGGAGGAGGATCCGTGACCACCATCCGCTCGCTCGGCCACGCCTGCGTGCGCCTCGACCGCGACGACCAGGTGCTGGTCGTCGACCCGGGCACCTTCAGCGGCCCCGACGCCCTCGCGGGCGCGACGGGCGTCCTCGTGACGCACGAGCACCCGGACCACGTCGACCCCCCGCGCCTGGTCGCGGCGCTCGACGCCTCACCGGGCCTGGAGGTGTGGGCACCGCCCGGCGTGGTGGACCAGCTGGTGGCCGCCGACGCGGACCTCGCGCGGCTGCACGTGGTGGTCGAGGGTGACCGCTTCGAGGCCGCCGGCTTCCCCGTCGAGGCGCTGGGCGAGTGGCACGCCGTCATCCACCCCGACATCCCCCGGATCCCCAACCTCGCCTACCTCGTCGACGGTGTCGTGCTGCACCCCGGCGACTCGTTCACGCCGCCGCCACCGGGCACCCGGGTCGAGGTGCTGTGCGTCCCGGTCAGCGCGCCGTGGCTCAGGATCGCGGAGGCCGTCGACTACGTGCGCCTGGTCCGCCCGACCCTCGCCGTGGCGATCCACCACGGGATCCTCAACGACGCGGGGCTCGCGCTGGTGGACCGGGTCATGGGGCAGCTCGTCCCGCCGACGGGGTACCGGCGTCTGGCACCGGACGAGACCCTGACGCTCGACGACGACTGACCCGGGCGTCGGCTCAGGCGTCGTCGTCGGTGGGGTTGCAGCGGGTGGCGAGCAGCGTGGTCGTCGGGACCTCGGGCCGCCACGGCTCGAGGTTCCACGACGCCTTGTCGCGTGCGCCGAGCACGTGGCACCACAGCTGGGCCTGCATGGAGGGCGACGCGGCCTCGGGCTCCGTGGCGGAGAGCCGGGAGGCGAGCGCCTGCTGCGCGGCCAGGCCGCCGTCGCGCACCCACGGGGCCGGGACGACGGCGAGCGACCTGCCGCCCTCGGCCTCGCCCCACGTCGCACCCTCCAGCGGCACGGTGCCGACGACGAACGACACCGGCCCGGCCGGCCCGTCCAGCGCCACCACGTCGCCCACGGGACGCCAGGAGGCGCGGGTGCCGTCGGCCGTGACGGGGGCCGCGAGCGCCGCGACGACCGTCCCGGCCCCGTCGTGCAGGGTCAGCGACCCGTCGGTCTGCACCTCGCCGCGACCGCCGGGCGGCGGGGCGACCCACGCCAGGGCCCCGGGCGGCGCCTGCACGGTCGCCACGACGGACCCGTCACCCTGGTCGACGACCTGCACGTCGCCGCCGTCGACGGGCAGCAGCGACCCGGCGTCGTGACCGAGCCGCGCGGCGTCGGCGAGGGGGACCCCGTCCTGCAGGACGGTCCCGGCGTCGGGGACCGCCGGGGCGGCACCGGGCGACGCGGTGCCGGTCGACGTCGGGGCCGTGCTCGCCGGGGGCGACGGCGTCACCGGCGCGCCGTCGTCCGGACCGCACCCGGCGGTCAGCCCGGCCACGACGGCCGCGGCGGCACCCGCCCACGCGGCACGCGACGCGAGGACGCCTCGGGCCGAACCGCCCCGGCCCACCGCGCGCGCACCCACCCGGCGACCGTACCGTCGGGCCGCACGGCGAGGCATGGACACGGCGGTCGGGGACCCGGACCACGAGTGGATGCCGCGGACCGGCTGAGCCGCACCCCGTCCCGCTCGGCGGCCCGACGTCCCCGTGCTGTGCTGCGGGGTGTGGACGGCTACCGACGCGGCGCCCTGCGGTTCGACGTGCGCGACTCCGGGCCCGTGGACGGCGCGCCCGTCGTCGTGCTGCTGCACGGGTTCCCGCAGGACGCCTCCGCGTACGACGCCGTGGCGCCGCTGCTGACCCGCGCAGGGGTGCGCGTGCTCGTGCCGAACCAGCGGGGGTACTCCCCCGGTGCGCGCCCCCGGGGGCGGCGGGCGTACGCGCTCCCCGAGCTGGTCGCCGACGTGGTCGCCCTGCTCGACGCGGCCGGCGTGGAGCGTGCGCACGTCGTGGGGCACGACTGGGGCGGCGGCGTGGCGTGGGCCCTCGCGACGCACCGGCCGCACCGGACGGCGTCGCTCACGGCGCTGGGCACCCCGCACCCGGGGGCGGTGCGCGCCGGGCTGCTGCACGGCCAGGCGCGGCGGTCGTCGTACATGGCGTGGTTCCAGGTGCCGCGCCTGCCGGAGCGGGCCCTGCTCGCGCAGGACAGCCGGGCGCTGCGCCGCGCGCTGACCGGCGCGGACCTCGAGGCGCCCCTGGCCGACCGGTACGTCGAGCGGATGCTCGTGCCCGGGGCCCTGACCGCGGCCCTCGCCTGGTACCGGGCGCTGCCGCTGTCCCGCGGTGCGGCGGGGTGGGTGCGGGTGCCCACGACGTACGTCTCGGCCGACCGCGACCCGTTCTTCGCCCCCGCGTCCGTGGCGGCCACCGCCCGGTTCGTCGACGCACCGCTCACCCGGGTGGCGCTGGACGCGGACCACTGGCTGCCGGAGCACCGGCCCGCCGACGTGGCCGACGCGGTGCTGGGCCGGGTGCACGCGTGACCCCCCCCCCGCGGGAGGCGGCGGTCGCGGCAGCAGACGGCGCGACGGGCGACGGGGACCCGCGCCACGGGTCCCCGTCGTCCGGCCACCTGCTAGCCCGTCGCGGGCCGGCCGGTGCCCGGCTGCCCCGGTCCCGGAGGCGGGGGTGACGACCCCGCGGAGGAGGGTGCCGACCCCGCGGGTGCGGGGTTGACGAGCACGCTGTCAGTGGTCGCGCGCTCCTCCGCGGTGCGCTTGTCCCACGTCGGCTTGCGCAGCGCGTAGAACAGCAGCGGCGGGCCGCCGAGGACGATGACCACCAGTGCCACGACGAGCGGGTACGCCACCTCGGAGAGGCCGGTGAAGCCCGACGGACGGATGAACGCCAGCACGAACGCGACGGCGCAGGCGACGAACCCGACACCCGCGACGAGCTTCATCGCGGGCGTGCGGTACGTCCGCACCACCTGCGGCTGGGTCCGACGCAGCCGGATCGCCGACGCGAACATGATCATGTACATGATCAGGTAGAGCGCCGCCGCCATGTCGACAAGAGCGATGAAGGCGGTGTTGCCGTTCGGCACGAGGACGAACAGCAGCGCCAGCAGCGTGACGATCCCGCCCTGCACCATCAGGATGCCCACCTGCACCCCGGCCTTGTTGCGCCGCTGCAGCGCAGGGGGCAGCAGGCCGGTGTGGGCCGCGGCGAGCAGCCCGCGCGAGGGTCCCGCGATCCACGTGACGACCGACGCGAACGCCCCGAGCGCGATGAGCAGCGAGACCACCGGCGTGCCCCAGGCCATGCCCCAGTGGTCGAAGAACTGCTGGAAGGCGAGGTTGATGCCGTTGGTCACCCCGAGGTCGCCCTTCGGGACGGCCACGGAGATCGCGATGGTCGGCAGGATGAACACCAGGAGGATGAGGACCGTCGCGGTCGCGATCGACCGGGGGAAACCCTTGCCGGGGTTCTTCAGGTCGTTGGCGTGGACCGCGTTGACCTCCATGCCGGCGTACGCGAGCACGTTCGACACGATGAGCACGATCGACGCGATGCCCGTCCAGGGCGGGATCACCGCCGACGCCTCCAGCGGGGTCTGCGACGGTTCGCCGGTGGCCAGCCAGATGCCGCCGAAGACGATCAGGAGCAGCGCCGGCAGCAGCGTGCCGAAGATGCCGCTCCACGAGCCGACCTTGGCGAACAGGTTGCCTCCGGCGAGCGTGATGAGGGTCGAGCCCCAGTACAGGACGAGGATCACGACCGCCGTGTAGACACCGTTGGAGACGAGCCGCTGGTCGCCCACGACGAACGACAGGCTGGCCGCGATGAACGCGATCTGCGTGGGGTACCAGACGACGTTCTGGATCCACTGCAGCCAGATCGCGAGGAATCCGACCCTCTCGCCGTACGCCTCGCGCGCCCAGGTGAAGATCCCGCCCTTCCACCCCGTGGCGAGCTCGGCCGCGACGAGCGCGGTCGGCACGAGGAACAGGATCGCGGGGAGGACGAAGAGGGTCACCGACCCCAGCCCGTACGTCGCGATCGCCGGCAGCGACCGCAAGGACGCCACCACCACGACCGTGAGCATCGAGAGCTGGAGCACGGACATGAACGTCGCGGGGCCGGCCGCGGGCGCACCGATGGCGGGTCCGGAGTGACCTGCGGGCTGCCGCGCCCCGGGCTCTCCGTAGGGGTGCGGCTTGACGTGATCAGCACTGGGGGCGTGCGTGCCGTCGGCACGCACGTAGGTTCCAGCGTCCCCGGGCACGGAGACGCTGCGGGTGGTCGACATGACAGCCTCCGTCCGTGCGTCAGTGGTGGAAGCCGGAGCGCTGCCTCTCGGTGGGCATCGGTCCGGTGAGGGCATCGAGGTAGGCGACCTCCTCACGCAGGTCGTCCAGGAAGGCCGAGGCCAGGTCGTGGCTGAACCCGTTGCGCACCACGATCCGCTGCACCGTGACGTCGGGGAGGTCGTCCGGCATCGGGTACGCCGGGACCAGCCAGCCCTTGGTGCGCAGACGGTCGGACAGGTGGTAGAGGTTCCAGTTCGTCGTGTACCCCTCGCGCAGCCGCCAGGCGAACACCGGGATGTCCGAGCCGTCGTTCCACAGCTCGAACGCCGGCATCTTCGCGATCTCGTCCGCCAGGTAGCGCGCGACGTCGTGCGACGTCTGCTGGACCGCCGTGTACCCGGCCCGGCCGAGGCGGAGGAACAGGTAGTACTGCAGCAGGACCTGAGCACCGGGCCGCGAGAAGTTCAGCGCGAACGTCGGCATGTCACCGCCGAGGTACGACACCCGGAAGACGAGGTCCTCGGGCAGCGACTCCAGGTCACGCCAGACCACCCACCCGAGACCCGGGTAGACCAGGCCGTACTTGTGGCCGGAGGTGTTGATCGACGCGACCCGCTCGACGCGGAAGTCCCACTCCAGGTCGGGCTGGACGAACGGAGCGACCATGGCACCCGACGCGCCGTCGACGTGGATCGGGACGTCGAGGCCCGTCGCCTCCTGGATGCGGTCGAGCGCGGCGGCGATCTGCTTCACCGGCTCGTACATGCCCGTGTACGTCACGCCCATGATCGCGACGACACCGATCGTGTTCTCGTCGACGTACTTCTCCAGGTCGTGCCCGTCGAGGACCTTGTGGTCCCACGAGATCGGCACGTAGCGCGCCTCGACCTCGAAGTAGTTGCAGAACTTCTCCCAGCACACCTGCACCGCGCTGGACAGCACGAGGTTGGGCCGGTCCGTGGGCTTCCCGGCGGCACGCCGCGCGTGCTGCCAGCGCCGCTTGAGCGCCAGACCGCCCAGCATCGCGGCCTCGGACGAGCCGATCGTCGAGGTCCCGATCGTGTGCTCGGGGTCAGGCGCGTGCCACAGGTCGGCGAGCATCGTCCAGCACCGCGTCTCGACGGCCGCGGTCTGCGGGTACTCGTCCTTGTCGATCATGTTCTTGTCGGCGGCCTCGAGGTACAGCCGCGACGCGTACTCGTCCATCCACGTGCCCACGAACGTGGCGAGGTTGAGGCGAGCGTTGCCGTCCAGCATCGCCTCGTCGTGGACGATCTGGTAGGCCGTGGCCGGTAGTGATTCCTCGTCCGGCAGTCTGAACTTCGGGACAGCCGTGGCCTCGCCCGGACGGGCGAAGACCGGGTTCAGCTCGACCACGTCGGGTTCGTCGTGGCGACGAGCCGCTCGGCGAGTGTTCGTAACCATGGTGGTTCCCCCTGTGAGCTACGAGCTCGCGGGCGCGAGCCCGTGTTTTCAGGATATTCCTGGCCCCAGGATCGGATTCCTGCCCGAAGGTCCTAGTTCTCGCGCGGGTGGAGGGGCTTTCCTCTCGGCCGCGGCCGAGTGGCTCGACGTGCGGGCCTGCACGTCCCGAGCAGTCACCCCGGCCGGCACCTCCCCGACCGACCACGGCTCGGTCGGCTCGACGTCGCCTGACGTCTACGCACGGAGCTGGGTCTCGACGGGTGTCCAGCCGCGGGCCCGGACGGTGAGCCGGACGTCGCCGAGCAGGGCGGTGAGTGCGGCGGCACGCTCCGCGACCGTCGCGGCGGCGTCGTTGCCGACGTCCTCGAAGACCTCGGTGACGACCTCGCCGTCGGTGCACTGCGCCCAGCCGCCGACGACCCGGCCGTCGACCCAGACCGCCGGCCCGGCGTTGCCGTTGCGGTCGTAGACAGGGAGCGTTGCTGGCCGAGCACGTGGTCGCGGTGGGCCCAGGCCATCGCGGCCGGGTCGAACGCAGGCAGCAGCGCGACCCACGGCTCGGCCGGGGCGTCGGGCTCGTCGTCGGCGGCGAGCCGGACGCCCGGCGACCCGTCCTCGAGCACGACGTCCACGGTGTCGAGAGCCGCGAGCGCGTCCTTCGCCCGCCGCACGGTCCAGCCGGTCCACCACCGCAGGTCGTCCGGGCGCGCGGGGCCGTGGGCGTGCAACCACAGCCCGGCGAGCCGGGCGGCCGCCGCGGCGGAGTACGGGGCCGGCCCGAGGTCCCGCCGTCCCATGGGCGTCGTCCACGTGAACTGGGTCGACGCCCAGCCACCGGTCGGTCGCGCCTGCCCGAGCACCGACCGGGCGACGTCGCCGTCCGCGGGCGAGTGTGCCCGTGAGGCTGTGGTCACTGCACCCGGCGCTCCTCGACCGCGCCGGCCTCGTCGCGTGCTGGCGCGAGGCGCTGCTCGCGCAGGCCGTCCTCGCGGGCCGCACCCGTGGGTACACCCGGCACCCGCAGCTCGCACGGTTCCGTGCGCACCCCGAGCCGGAGGTCGCGATCGCCGCGTACCTGCACGCCGTCGCCGACGAGGCGAAGACCCGCGGCTACCGCGTCGACACGACCCGCATCGAGGCCACCGCATCCGAGCGGATCGGCACCACACCACGGATCCCGGCGACCGACGGGCAGCTCGCGCTCGAGTGGCGGCACCTGCTCGCCAAGCTCGAGGTCCGCTCGCCCGAGCGGTGGACGCAGTCGGTGCAGGCCGGCCGGCCGTTACCGCACCCCCTGCTCGTCGTCGTCCCGGGTGACGTCGAGGAGTGGGAGCGGGCGACCTGACGCGCTCGTCGGGCGCCCTGGCGGACCACCTCGAACGGGGCCCGCCCGGACACCCGGCCCTCGATGCCGGCCGTGACGAACTCCTCGGCGCGAGCTGTTCGACGGTCTCGAGGCCGGGTGCACGCGTGACCCCGTCGGCCGACGACGTGCCGGACGACGGGGACCCGTGCCACGGGTCCCCGTCGTCCGGCCACCTGCTAGCCCGTCGCGGGCCGGCCGGTGCCCGGCTGCCCCGGTCCCGGAGGCGGGGGTGACGACCCCGCGGAGGAGGGTGCCGACCCCGCGGGTGCGGGGTTGACGAGCACGCTGTCAGTGGTCGCGCGCTCCTCCGCGGTGCGCTTGTCCCACGTCGGCTTGCGCAGCGCGTAGAACAGCAGCGGCGGGCCGCCGAGGACGATGACCACCAGTCCCACGACGAGCGGGTACCCCACCTCGGAGAGGCCGGTGAACCCCGACGGCCGGATGAACGCGAGCACGAACGCGATGGCGCTGAAGGCCAGCCCGACGCCGGCGACGAGCTTCATCGCCGGTGTCCGGTACGTGCGGACGACGTTCGGCTGCGTACGACGCAGCCGGATCGCCGCGGCGAACATGAGCATGTACATGATCAGGTACAGCGCGGCGGCCATGTCGACGAGCGCGATGAACGCGGTGTTCCCGTTCGGCACCAGGACGAACAGCAGTGCCAGCAGCGTCACGATGATGCCCTGGACACCGAGGATGCCGACCTGCACACCGGCCTTGTTGCGACGCTGGAGCGCCGGCGGGAGCAGGCCGGTGCGGGCCGCGGCCAGCAGACCGCGCGACGGACCGGCGATCCACGTGACGACCGACGCGAACGCCCCGAGCGCGATCAGCAGGGAGACCAGCGGCGTCCCCCACGCGATGCCCCAGTGGTCGAAGAACTCCTGAAAGGCCAGGTTGATCCCGTTGGTGACGCCCAGCTCCTTCTTGGGCACGGCGACCGAGATCGCGATGGTCGGCAGGATGAACACCAGCAGGATGAGGCCGGTCGCGATCGCGATCGACCGGGGGAACCCGCGGCCGGGGTTCTTCATGTCGTTGGCGTGCACGGCGTTGACCTCCATCCCCGCGTACGCGAGGACGTTGGACACGATGAGCACGATCGACGCGATGCCCGTCCACGGCGGGATGACGGCGGACGCCTCGAGCGGCGTCTCCGACTTCTCGCCGGTGGTCAGCCAGATCGCGCCGAAGACGATGAGCATGACCGCGGGCAGGAGCGTGCCGAAGATGCCGCTCCACGACCCGACCTTCGCGAACAGGTTGCCGCCCGCGAGCGTGATGAGGGTGGACCCCCAGTACAGGACGAGGATGACCACGGCGGTGTACAGGCCGTTGTTCGCCAAGCCCTGGTCGTTGATGACGAACGACAGGCTCGCCGCGATGAACGCGATCTGCGTCGGGTACCAGACGACGTTCTGGATCCACTGCAGCCAGATGGCGACGAAGCCGACGCGCTCCCCGAACGCCTCGCGCGCCCACGTGAAGACGCCCCCCTTCCACCCGGTCGCGAGCTCGGCGGCGACGAGGGCCGTGGGCACGAGGAACACGATCGCGGGGATGACGAACAGGGTCACGGACCCGAGCCCGTAGGTCGCGATCGCCGGGAGGGAGCGCAGCGACGCGACCACCACGACGGTGAGCATCGCGAGCTGCAGGACGGACATGTAGGTCGCGGGACCGACGGCCGGCGCGCCGATCGCGGGGCCGGTGTGACCGGGCGGCGTGCGCGCGCCCGGCTTGCCGAACGGGTGCGGCTTGACGTGGTCGGCGGACGGCGCGTGCGTGCCGTCGGCCCGGACGTGCGGGCCGGTGCCTCCGGACGCGGGCGTGCTGCTCTGCGTCGACATAGCTGTCCCCCTAACCTGTCCGGGCTCAGTGGTGGAAGCCGGAGCGGTGGCCCTCGGCCGGCATGGGACCGGTCAGGGCATCGAGGTAGGCGACCTCGTCGCGCAGGTCGGCGAGGAACGCCGACGCGAGGTCGTGGCTGAACCCGTTGCGCACCACCACGCGCTGCACGGTGAGGTCCGTCAGGTCCGCCGGCATCGGGTAAGCGGGCACCAGCCAGCCCTTCGTGCGGAGCCGCTCGGAGAGGTGGTAGAGGTTCCAGTTGGCGGTGTGCCCCTCGCGCAGGCGCCACGCGAAGACCGGGATGTCCGAGCCGTCGTTCCACAGCTCGAACGCGGGCATCTTCGCGATCTCACCGGAGAGGTACAGGGCGACGTCGCGGGACGTCCGCTGCACCGTCTCGTACCCCTTCCGGCCGAGCCGGATGAACAGGTAGTACTGCAGGAGCACCTGGGCACCGGGCCGCGAGAAGTTCAGCGCGAACGTCGGCATGTCGCCACCGAGGTACGACACCTTGAAGACCAGGTCCTCGGGCAGCGACGCGACGTCCCGCCACACCACCCAGCCGAGCCCGGGGTACACCAGCCCGTACTTGTGGCCCGAGGTGTTGATCGACGCGACCCGCGGGACGCGGAAGTCCCACTCCAGGTCGGGCTGGACGAACGGCGCGATCATGCCGCCGGACGCCCCGTCGACGTGGATGGGGATGTCGAGGCCTGTCGACTCCTGGATGCGGTCGAGCGCGGCGGAGATCTGCTTCACCGGCTCGTACATGCCCGTGTACGTCACGCCCATGATCGCGACGACGCCGATCGTGTTCTCGTCGACGTACGTCTCCAGGTCGTGCCCGTCGAGCACCTTGTGCTCCAGCGAGATCGGCACGTAGCGGGCCTCGACCTCGAAGTAGTTGCAGAACTTCTCCCAGCAGACCTGCACCGCGCTGGACAGCACGAGGTTGGGCCGGTCCGTGGGCTTGCCGGCCTCACGCCGCGCGTGCTGCCAGCGCCGCTTGAGGGCCAGCCCACCGAGCATGGCCGCCTCGGACGATCCGATGGTCGACGTCCCGATCGTGTGCTTCGGGTCGGGCGCGTGCCACAGGTCGGCGAGCATCGTCCAGCACCGCGTCTCGACGGCGGCCGTCTGCGGGTACTCGTCCTTGTCGATCATGTTCTTGTCGGCGGCCTCGATGTACAGCCGCGCCGCGTGGTCGTCCATCCACGTGCCGACGAACGTCGCGAGGTTGAGCCGCGCGTTCCCGTCGAGCATCGCCTCGTCGTGGACGATCTGGTAGGCCGTCTCCGGCAGCGCCTCGTCCGACGGGAAGTCGAACTTCGGGATGGCCGTGGACTCCCCCGGCCGGGCGAAGACCGGATTGAGCTCGACGACCTCGGGCTCACCCTCGTGCCGCTCGGCTCGACGCGTGTTCGTGACCATGTTCAGCCCCCCGCTGACGTGGCCCCGCGGACGTGGGGCCTGCTGTCGACGCTAAGTCGCGAACGGCAGGTGTGCACGGGGGGGGCGAAGGGCCTGGTCACCAGCCTGGCCGGTGACGATCCGACAGCGTTCGCCGGGGCTCGTCGGGGGCGACCACCGGGCGGCTCAGGCGCCCTGGCGGACCACCTCGAACGGCGCGCGCCCGGACACCCGCCCCCGGATCCCGGCGGTGACGAAGTCCTTCGCCCGCTCGACGGCCGCACCGACCTCGGCGCCCTTCGCGAGCTCGGCGGTGATCGCGGCCGCCAGGGTGCACCCGGCGCCGGCCACGCGCTCCTCGCCGACCTTCGGGGTCCGCAGCACCGTGACGTCGTCGCCCGCGACGAGCACGTCGACCGCGTCGTCACCGGGCAGCTCGACGCCGCCCTTGGCGACGACGTACCGCGGGCCCAGCTCCTGGATGCGGCGTGCTGCCTCGGTGAGCTGCTCGACCGTCTCGATGGTGTCCATGCCGGACAGCGCGCGGGTCTCGAAGAGGTTCGGCGTGACGACCGTCGCCAGCGGGACGATCTGCTCGCGCAGCGCGTTGTCCGTGTCCAGCGCCGCACCCGGCTCCTGCCCCTTGCAGATGAGCACCGGGTCGAGCACGACGTGCCGCCACGGCTGGCGGCGCAGCCCCTCGGCCACGACGTCGATGGTCGCGGGAGTGCCCAGCATGCCGATCTTCACGACGTCGAGGTCGTACGCGGCGGCCGCCGCCTCCATCTGCGCCGCGATCACCTCGGGCGGGACGGGGAAGAACCGGTGGCCCCAGTCGTTGGCGGGGTCGAACGAGACGATGCAGGTGAGCGTGCCGAGGCCGAACGCGCCGAGCTCCTGGAACGTGCGCAGGTCCGCCTGGATGCCGGCGCCGCCGGTCGCTTCGGATCCGGCGATGACGTAGGCGAGGTCGACCACGGGGTGCTCCTGTGAGTGTCTGCGAGGGGTTCGGTACCAGCGTCGCACGTCTGCGGCGCAGCACGGGCTGTCCGACCACCGGGGCGGGCTCACCGTGAGGCCGGCGACCACCCGTCGGCGTGCATCCGCTCGAAGGCGTCGAGCAGGATGTCGAGCGCGAACTCGAACTCCGCGTCGGCGTCGCACCCCGCGCCGGCGTGCTGCCCGGTCGTCGCCATGCGGATGATCGCGGGGTACGTGACGGCGAAGCCCGCCATCGCGCGGGCGCGGTCCTCGGGGTCGGCCGGGAGCGTCGGGGTCGGCAGGACGTCGCGCGTGAGCCCCCACATGCGGGTGCTCAGCGCGTGCATGGCGTGGTGCACGAGGTCGGCGGACAGGCCACCGGCGAACATGAGGCCCATGAGCGAGTCCAGGTAGGCGAGGACCGCGGGCCCCGCGGTCGTGCGGGTCTCGACCGCCGCCTGGGCCCAGGGGTGTCTGGTCATGACGTCCCGCGCCGACAGGATGCGGGTGCGCAGCGCCTGCTTCCAGGTCTGACCGTCCTGCGGTGCGGCGATGGTCGCGACGATGCGCTCGACCATGCCGTCGACGAGCTCCTCGCGGTGCGCGACGTGCTTGTAGAGGGCCATGGGCGTGACGCCGAGGGCGTCTGCGAGCCGGCGCATCGACATCGCCTCGAGCCCGGTCTCGTCCGCGAGCGCGACGGCGGCGTCGAGCACACGCGTCCGGTCGAGCGACGGGCGCACCACGGGGGTTGACACGTATACAGCGTATACCTACTGTCGTCGGCACGTCGGTATACGGCGTACACCTCCGACGATCGGCAGGACCGTGTCCCGAGCCACCCACGCCCGCGCCGCCGGCGCGCTCTACCTCTCCACGCACGTCACGTCCGTGCTCGCGGTGGTCGCCTACGACGCAGGCGCGACGACGCTCGGCGTCCTGCTCGAGGTCGCGCTCGCGCTCGGCTGCCTCGGCACCGGCGTGCTGCTCCTCCTGCTCCTGCGGCCCCACGGCGAGGCGCGCGCCCTGACGTTCGCGCTGCTGCGGACCCTCGAGGCCGCCGTCATCGCCGCCGGGACGCTGCCCATGCTCGCGCTGGCCTGGGGCGGGACGGGGGCGGGGACCGAGGACGCGCTCACCGACCTCCACACCGCGGCCTTCCTCGTGGGCCAGGGGCTGGTCATCAGCGTCAACACGATCGTGCTCGGGTCCCTGCTGGTCGGCGCCCGCGTGACGCCCCGGGCGCTCGGCCTGCTCGGGGTCGTCGCCGGCGTCGTCGTCCTCGGCAGCAACCTCGCGCAGACCCTCGGCGCGATCCCGCTGGGCGGCGTCGTCGCGGGCGTCTGCGCCGTGCCGGTCTTCGCCTTCGAGATCTGGTGGGCCGTGCTGCTGCTCACCCGCGGGCTGCGCCCGCGGGGCGCGGCAGGCGGTGCCGTCGCACCGCAGGACCACCCCGCCACCGCACCCACCAGCGCGCGCCGGTGACGGGCACCGGCCCGCGACCGGCCCTGCGGACCGAGGCGGCTGCTGGTCAGCTGCCCGCGGGCTCGGCGTCGTCGCGAGGGCCGACGCGCGGGCCACCCTCACAGTCCCGTCCCTCACCGCCCGGGGGCCCGGCGGGGAGCCACCAGCGGAGCCAGCCCGCCCCCACCAGACCGAGCGCACCGACGACCACCGCCGCGACGCCCACGGTGGACACGCCCACCACGGCCGCCACCAGCACCGGTCCGGACGACTGACCGACACCCGTGACGAGACGCCATCCGGCGAGGAAGGACGCCCGTGCGTCCTCCGGCGCCGCGTCGGCACCCATCGTCATCACGGCCCCCGAGGACAGGCCGTTGCCCAGCCCCAGCGCGACGCCGATGACGAACGCCCAGAGCACCGCGTCGCCCAGCGGGAGGCAGAGCAGCGCACCGCCCATCACGACCATCGCGGGGACGACCGCCGCCCGGCGGCCGTACCGGTCCATCACCGTGCCTGCCACGTAGAAGAGACTGAGGTCCACGGCGGAGGACACGGCGAAGAGCAGGGTGACGGTGCTCTCGGCGAGCCCCAGGTCGTGACCCCACAGGGGAAGCAGGGCGTCCCGCGACGCGCGGACGAGCATGACGAGCGCACCGCCGACCCCGAGGGTGCCGAACAGCCGCCCGAACCCCGGCCGCCACATCGCCGGCGCCCGCCCGTCGGCCGCCGGGCCGGGGTCGGCCGGCGCGGTGAACGCGTACGTCGCGACCGCGGCGCACGCCGAGAGGCCGGCGGCGGTCAGCAACGCCCACTCCATGGGTCCGAGCGCGAGCAGGAGCGACGCGATCAGCGCCCCGACCAGCGAGCCTGCGCGGAAGACGCCGCCGAGCACGGACATCGCGCGACCGCGGAGCCTGACGTCCACGGCCGTCGCGAGGTAGCTCTGCCGGGCGACGGCCAGGACGACCCCCGCGAGCCCCATGGCGAAGCCCGCGACGAGCATCGCCGGGACGGAGCGCACGACGCACAGCGCCAGGATCGCCGCGGTCTCCAGGACGAGCGCACCGGTGAGGGCCCACCGGTCCCCCAGCCGCGCGATGACCAGCGCGCTCGGCAGCGCCCCGACGAACCCGCCCACGCTGAGCATCGCCACGACCAGGGCAGCGTCACCCGGTGCGGCGCCCCGCTCGATGGCGAGCAGCGCGAGGATGGGCGTGACGATGCCGAGGCTCGCCATCGCCAGTGCCGCCGGTGCGTACACCGGCACGACGAGACGCCGCAGGTCCGTCGAGCCCGGCACCGCCCCGCCTCTCGCCGTCGGCACGCCGGTCACCGCTCGACGACCACGGCGCACCGGCCACGGCAGACCGACGGCACCCCCGGCAGGACCTCGGGTCCGGCGTCACACAGCAGGCGGTCGACCACCGGGGCAGCCTTCCGCAGATCACTGCGGTCCACGACCCGGATGTCACGGTCAGCGTGGAGGGCACGCCGCCGGTCACCCGGACGGCGCGATCTCACGGTCTGCGGCGCCCCACGCGGCGGGCGTCAGCGCGTCAGGTGCTTCTCCGGGATCGGCGCCTCGCCGCTCGCCCGCTGCGCGCGGTAGTGGGCGCGCGCCTCGTCCTGCCGGGCCTGCTCCTGCCCCGACGCGATGGGCGCCCGCAGGTGCTCCGCGCCGTACCCGAACGCGTCGACCAGGTCCTGCGCGTGCGGCCGCAGCCGGGCGAGCAGACGCTCGATGTACGACGTCACGGTGCGCGCCCGCCCCGCGGACAGCCGCCCGTTGACCAGGTACCACGCGAGGTTCCGCTCGACGAGCGTGAGGCCGAACAGGTCCCGCACCCACGTGAGGACCTGCTTCGTCCCCGGGTCCTCGACGCGCTCGACCGCCCGCGTGAACGCCTCCCACTGCACGCGCTCGGCGTGCGCGCGGGCCGCCTCGATGAGCTCGTGCTGGTGGGCGTTGAACAGGTCCGCGGCCCGCTCCGGGCTCATCTTGCGCGCCGGTGCGAGGGCCTGCGCGACGTGCGCGACCATGGTCTCCACCCGGTCGGTGAGCAGCTCGCGCTGCGTCTCGGTGTCCCGCAGCTGCCCGACCGACCGGCGCGCGTCGCCGCGGTCCCCCAGCGTCTGGACGGCCCGGACCAGCGGCGTGCGGTGCATCGCGACGTCGGCGA
This sequence comes from Cellulomonas sp. KH9, assembly GCF_900114185.1. Lineage (GTDB taxonomy): Bacteria > Actinomycetota > Actinomycetes > Actinomycetales > Cellulomonadaceae > Cellulomonas. Next base: position 797,165 of record NZ_FOSE01000001.1, on the reverse strand, counting down.
CCCTGTCCACCACGAACCGCGCGAGGTCCCCGCGGTCCGCCTGCACCGCCTTCAGCGACTTGGCGTAGTCCCCGAGCAGCCGCTTGGCGACCAGCTGGTACAGCACCGTGTTGTCCCCCTCGAACGTCACGTAGACGTCCAGGTCCGCCCGCAGGCCGGTGAGCCGGTTCTCCGCCATGAAGCCGGCGCCGCCGCACGCCTCGCGGCACTCCTGCAGCGTGCGCAGCGCGTTCCACGTCGACGTGGGCTTGAGCGCCGCCGCGAGGGTCTCGAGGTCCTCCCGGTTCTCCGGGGTGTCGCCACGTCCCGAGAACACCTCGTCGAACGCCGCCAGCAGCTCCTCGTGCGCGAACGCCGTGGCGTACGCGTCCGCGACCAGCGGCAGCAGGCGGCGCTGGTGCTGGCCGTAGTCGAGCAGCACGACCTCGTCGCCCGTGCCGCCGGCGAACTGCCGGCGCTGGTTGGCGTACGTCACCGCGATGGCCAGGGCGATCTTGCTCGCGTTGGCCGCGGCGCCGTCGAGCGACACGCGGCCCTGCACGAGCGTGCCCAGCATGGTGAAGAAGCGGCGGCCGGGGCTCTTGATGGGCGAGGAGTACGTGCCGTCGGGGGCGACGTCGCCGTACCGGTTGAGCAGGTTCGTGCGCGGGACGCGCACGTGCGTGAAGTGCAGGCGCCCGTTGTCGATGCCGTTGAGGCCGCCCTTGACGCCGTCGTCCTCGCCGCCGATGCCGGGCAGGAACTCCATCGTCCGCGGGTCGCGGATGGGCACGTAGAACGCGTGCACGCCGTGGTTGACGCGCGGGCCGCCGGGCGCGGCCGTGACCAGCTGCGCGAAGACGACCGCCGCCGTCCCGTGGGCCGCCGCGTTGCCGAGGTAGTCCTTCCACGCCGCACGGAACGGCGTGTGGATGACGAACTCCTGCGTCTGCGGGTCGTACTCCGCGGTCGTCCCGATCGACGCGACGTCCGAGCCGTGGCCCGCCTCCGTCATCGCGAACGCGCCGGGGACCTGCAGGTGCATCGCGTCGGACAGGAACGTGTCGTGGTGGTACGCCGTGCCCAGGTGCAGGATCGCCGACGCGAACAGGCCCCACTGCACGCCGGCCTTGATCTGCAGCGACGGGTCGCCGGCGACGAGCTCCTCGAAGCGCGCGAGCGAGCCGCCGTGGTCGTCGGCGCCACCCAGGTGCGCGGGGAAGGACCGCAGCACGTCATGGTCCGCCTCCAGCGCCCGCAGCTGCGCGAGGACGCGCTCACGGTGCTCGGCCACCGACTGGCCCTCGATCTTCTGGAAGAGCGGGTCGGTGGTGATCGCGCGCGCCTCGCGGCGCAGCTGCGCGTACTGCCCCAGCAGCAGGTTCTCCAGCGCGGCGACGTCGACGCGCGGCGGCGCGGCGGCAGCGACGGGGCGGGCCGTGGGGCGGTCGGTGGTGGTGGTCATCGCTGCTCCCTGGTGGTGTGCCCGGCGTCGTCGCCGGTCGTGTGCTGCTGGTCCGCCGGGTGGGCGGGGGTGCGGGGGTGCGGGTCGAGGTCGGCGGTGGCCGACGCCACGGGCTGCGCCGGTGGCCGCGGGTGCTCGCGGGCGAGCAACCCGACGGGCCCGGCCCAGAGCCACGCGGCGACCTGGGCCGTGAGGGTCTCGCGGTCGGGGGTCCCCGGCTCACCCCGGTGGGCCAGCCACCACTCGCCGGCGCCGCGGACGAACCCGACGGCCCCCGCTGCCCAGGACTCGGCGAGCGCCACGGTGGCGGGGTCCGGTCCGGTGTCCGACGCCTCGGCCTCGGGCCGGCGTGCGACGCGGACGTCGTCCCGGTCCTCCGTGAGACCGCGCGCGAAGGGAGCCGCGACGAGCGCCGTGACCGAGTCGAGGAAGTGACCCAGCGGCCCGCCGGACTCCACCGACCCGTCTCGCGTGACGAACGCGTACACGTGCGGCGACGACTCGATCATCTCGAGGTACACCGCGACCATCGCGCGCAGGCCGTCGCGGGGCGTCGGCGCCACGCGCAGCACGCCCTCCAGGGCACCGCGGATCTGCAGGACGACGGCCTCGGCGACCGCGATCTGCAGCCCGGTCTTGTCGGTGAAGTACCGGTAGACGATCGACTTGGAGGTCCCCGCGGCGGCCGCGATCTCCTCCATCGAGACGTCGGGGCCGCGGTGGTGCACGGTCTTGCGCGCCGTGCGGACCAGCTCGGCGCGCCGCGCCTCGCGGTGGTCGGCCCAGCGGGTCGAGCGGCCGTCGGCGGGGGCGTCGTCGTCCACGCCGTCGGAGGCGGCGGCGCGGGCGGACGGGAGCATCCGCGGCGCGGGCCGGCCGGACGCGTCGTCGCGCGATCGGTTCGAGGAGGTCGTCGTCGACGCTCCCGGAGTGACGGGGCTCACGCAACCGAAGGTATCAGGTACTGTAAGTTCCGGACACCCTTCCGGGACGAACGTCCCTCCCGCCAACGCGGGAGAGGGTCACCGGAACGACCGCACGTCACCGACGCCGATGCGAGAGGGAACGCCAGATGGCCACCCGTAAGCCGAGCACGTCCCCCGCCACGCCCACCACGGCCCCCGCCCTGCCCCGCACCGCGTACGTGCTCGGCGGCAACCGGATCCCGTTCGCCCGCGCCGGGGGCAGGTACGCGCAGGCGAGCAACCAGGACATGCTCACCGCGGCGCTCGACGGGCTCGTCGCCCGCTACGGGCTGCAGGGCGAGACCATCGGCGAGGTCGCCGCGGGCGCGGTGCTCAAGCACAGCCGCGACTTCAACCTCACGCGCGAGGCGGTCCTCGGATCGACCCTCGCCGCGACCACCCCGGCCTACGACGTGCAGCAGGCCTGCGCGACCGGCCTGGAGACCGTCGTCTCGCTGTCGAACAAGATCCGCCTCGGCCAGCTCGAGTCCGCGATCGCCGGCGGTGTCGACACGACGTCCGACGCCCCCATCGCCGTCAGCGACCGCCTGCGCCGCGTCCTGCTCGACCTGTCGCACGCGAAGACGCCGCAGCAGCGCCTCAAGGCGGTGGCCCGGCTGCGCCCCAAGGACCTCGCCCCGGCGACGCCCCGCACGTCGGAGCCGCGCACCCACCTGTCGATGGGTGAGCACCAGGCCCTGACCACCGCGCAGTGGGGCATCACGCGCGAGGCGCAGGACGAGGTCGCGCTGCGCAGCCACCAGCGCCTCGCCGCGGCGTACGACGCCGGGTTCTTCGACGACCTCGTCACGCCGTACCGCGGCCTGACGCGCGACGCGAACCTGCGCGCCGACACGTCGCTGGAGAAGCTCGCGCAGCTGAAGCCGACGTTCGGCCTCGGGCTGGACACCCCGGCCACCATGACGGCCGGCAACTCCACGCCGCTGACGGACGGTGCGTCCACGGTGCTGCTCGGATCGGCCGAGTGGGCCGCCGCCCACGACCTCACGCCGCTCGCCGCGGTCGTCGACGCCGAGGCCGGCGCCGTCGACTTCGTGCACGGCATCGACGGGCTGCTCATGGCGCCGGTGTTCGCCGTCCCGCGGCTGCTCGCCCGGCACGGGCTGCGGCTGGAGGACCTGGACTACGTCGAGATCCACGAGGCGTTCGCGTCGACCGTGCTGACGACGCTGGCCGCGTGGGAGTCCGCCGAGTTCGGCCGCGAGCGCCTGGGGCTGGACGGTGCGTTCGGCACCGTCGACCCCGCGCGGCTCAACGTCCACGGCTCCTCGCTGGCCGCCGGGCACCCGTTCGCCGCGACGGGCGGCCGCATCGTCGCCACGATGGCCAAGGAGCTGCACGCGCGGCGCGCCGCCCAGGTGGCCGCCGGCGACGACTCCCCCGTCCGCGCCCTCGTCTCGGTCTGCGCGGCCGGTGGCCTGGGCCTCACGGCCCTCCTCGAAGCAGCCTGACCTCCTGCGGCGGGAGCCCCTCCCGCCGCAGCGCAGTCCCGCCCCTCCCCTCGGCGACCAGAGCGATCGGCTCCCGGTGGGAGCGGGCGACCCCGCCGGACCCGACGACGCAGGAGTCGTGATGACCGACCGCTACCTCGAGCTCGTCAACAACGGGCTCACCCAGAAGCTCGCGAAGCAGCTCGGGCTGCCGCGCCCCGCCGTGCTGCGCCGCTACCGCCCCGGGCGGCCGCTGCTCGACGGCCCGGCGCTGGTGCTGGGCTCCGGACCCGACGCCGACACCGTCGCCACCCTGCTGTCGTCGCCCCGCGGCGGCACCGCACCCGTCGGCGACGCCCCGGCCGTCCTGGACGGCTGGGACGTCGAGGTGCACCGCCACGCGGCGCCCGACACGCGCTACGCGGCCGTCGTGCTCGTGCTCACCCACGTCGAGCACCCGGACGACCTCACCGCCCCCGTGCTGGCGGCGGCGAGCACGCTGAGGTCCCTGCGCAGCGGCGCACGGGTCGTCACGATCTCCCGGCCCGCGCTGGACTCCGACGCCCCGGCCGTGGCCGCTGCCCGGCAGGGCGTCGACGGGTTCCTCCGGTCCCTGGCCAAGGAGCTGCGGGCCGGGGGGACCGCCAACGGCGTCGTCGTCGCCGAGCCGGTGCCCGTCACCGCGCCGAGCGTGGTCGCCGCGCTGCGCTTCTTCCTGTCCACGCGCTCGGCGTTCGTCGACGGCCAGCTGCTCGAGGTCGACTCCGACGCCGGTGAGCTGCCGACCGACTGGGAGAAGCCGCTGGCCGGCAAGGTCGCGGTCGTGACGGGTGCCGCGCGCGGCATCGGCGCGGCCATCGCCGACGTGCTCGCACGGGACGGCGCCACGGTCGTCGCGGTCGACGTGCCCGCCGCGGGCGAGCAGCTCGCGCAGGTCGCCAACCGCGTGCGCGGCACCGCGCTGCAGCTCGACGTCACCGCGGCCGACGCGGGCGAGCGGATCCTCGAGCACGCCCGGACCCGCCACGGCCGCCTCGACATCGTGGTCCACAACGCCGGCATCACCCGTGACAAGCTGCTCGCCAACATGAGCGACGACAGGTGGTCGTCCGTGCTGGCCGTCAACATCGACTCCCAGCTGCGCATCAACGAGGCACTGCTGACCTCCGGGGACTTCGTGGACGCGCCGCGCATCGTCTCGCTGGCGTCGACCTCGGGCATCGCCGGCAACCGCGGCCAGACCAACTACGCGGCGTCCAAGGGCGGCGTCATCGGCATGGTCCGGGCGACCGCGCCCCTGCTGGTGCCGTTCGGCGGCACCGCCAACGCCGTGGCCCCGGGGTTCATCGAGACCGAGATGACCGCGCGGATCCCGGCCGTCACGCGTCAGGTCGCGCGCCGGCTGAACTCCCTGCAGCAGGGCGGCCTGCCCGTCGACGTGGCCGAGGCCATCGCGTTCCTCGCCTCCCCGGCCGCGGGTGGGGTCGTCGGGCGCACGCTGCGGGTCTGCGGCCAGAACATGGTGGGCCGGTGACGGCCGGTCCGACGTCCGGCCCGACGTCCGAGGTCGTCCTGCCCGCCGTGCCGGGGCTCGGCGGGCTGTACGGCCGCGGGGTCGTCGCGTCGGCCCGGTCGGCGGTGGCCGGTGGCGCGCGCGCGACGTCCCGCGGGCTGCCCGACGTCGCCTACGTCGTGCACGACGTCCACGCCGACGCCGACCACCTGACCGCGTACCAGCACCTGCTGCACGAGCCCGGCACGGACGCGCTGCCGGCGGGGTACGTGCACGTGCTCGCGTTCCCGGTGGCGATGGCGCTCATGGTCCGCCCGGACTTCCCGCTGCCGCTGCTCGGGATGGTGCACCTGGCCAACCGCGTGGAGCAGCGCCGCCCGCTCGCGCTGGGCGACCGGCTCGCCGTGCGGGCCTGGTCGCAGGACCTGCGGCCGCACCGCTCGGGCACCCAGGTGGACCTCGTCACCGAGGTCCGCGCCGAGGGCGAGGTCGCGTGGCGCGGCGTCTCGACGTACCTCGCCAAGGGCGTGCGCCTGCCGGACGCCCCGCGCGACGAGACCCCGCGCCCGGACTTCACACCGCCCGTGCGCACCGGCTGCTGGGAGCTGCCGGCCGACGTCGGACGCCGGTACGCCGCCGTCTCCGGGGACCGGAACCCCATCCACCTGTCCCCGGTCACCGCGCGGGCGCTGGGGTTCGAGCGGGCGATCGCGCACGGCATGTACACCGCGTCACGTGCCCTCGCGGACGTGGGCGCCGCCCGCGGCGACGCGTTCGTCTGGTCGGTCGAGTTCGCCGCGCCCGTCCTGCTGCCCGCCACGCCCGACGTCCGGGTGGCCCCGGACGGCGACGGGCACGCGTTCACCGTCTGGCACCCGCGCTCGGGCCGCCTGCACCTCTCGGGGCAGGTCATCCCGGTCCCCTGACCCGGCAGCGACCTTCTCGGGCACGAGGTCGACCCACCCCCGCCCCAGTCGGCGGGAGGTCGATCCAGCACACCCCACCCGTGCTGGATCGACCTCTCGCCGACTGGGGCCCTCGGGCGCAGGCGGATCGACCTGGCGCGCGCGGATCGACCGGGCGCACGGCGGGGCCGCCCCCGACCCCGGGGAGCGGACCACCTGTCGGTGCGACGTGGCAGGCTCGGGCCATGCTCAGCGGCGACGCGTACGACCTCGAGCCCGACGCCGACCTCGACGGCCTGGCGTTCCGCGGGCTCGACCTGACCGGGCGCGACGCGTCACGCGCGAGGTTCCTCGACTGCGCGGTCGAGGACTGCGACCTCGACCAGGTCACGATGGACGGCGCGCGGGTGCTCGACACCACCTGGACGGGGGTGCGCGCCGGGGCGCTGCCCGCACCGTCCTCGACGTGGCGGGACGTGACGCTGACCGGCGTGCGCGTCGGTGCGCTGACAGCGTTCGGCTCCACGTGGACGCGGGTCGCCGTCGTCGGCGGCAAGATCGACTACCTCGACCTGCGCGAGTCCACGGTGGACGAGCTGCGGCTGGAGGGCGTGACGCTGGGTGACCTGGACCTGAGCCACGCGCGCGTGCGCCGGCTCGTCGTCGTCGACTGCGACGTGCGCCGCCTCGACGCGACGCAGGCGCGCCTGGCGGAGTGCGACCTGCGCGGCGCGCGGCTGCGGGTCGTCGAGGGGGTCGGCAGCCTCGGCGGCGCGCAGGTCACCCGGGACCAGCTGCTGGACCTGGCGCCCCTGCTCGCCCACCATGTGGGGCTCGTCGTCGAGGACTGACCCCGGTCCGCGCCCCGGCTCACCAGCCCGCGAGCGCGACCACCTCCGCGGCGACCTCGTGCGGCGTCCGCCCGTCGGTCGCGACGCGGTGCACGCCCGTGCCCGCCTGCGCGGCCAGCCGCACCGCGGCGGCGTCCGAGCGCGCGACGTGCGCCGTGTACGACTCGCCCTCCTCACGGCGGCCCAGCCGCTCGCGCGCGGTCGCGTCCGACGCGGTGAGCAGCACCGACGTCACGTCCGGGCGGTCCCCCACGACGGCCGCGAGCACGTCGGCCTGCAGCACGCTCACGGTGTTCGTGTAGACCAGCCGCCGGTGCCCCAGGGCGCGGTAGCGGCGCCAGACGTCCGCGAGGTTCGCCTCGGCCACACCGTGCTCCCACGGCGCCGGGTGCGCGAGGTCCAGCGCGTCGCCCTCGACCACGGCGTGCGGGACGTCCCGCGCGACGAGCAGGTCGTGGACGGCCGCGGCGACGGTCGACTTGCCGACACCGGACCGCCCGCCGAGCAGCAGCACCGACGTGCGGGCGGCCGGCACCGCGTCCCCGGCGAGCCGCGCCTCGAGACCCGCGCGCACGTCCGGCCACTCGTCCGCGAGCACCGAGAAGTACAGCGAGTCCTGGCGCGTCCCGTCCGCCGCCACCCGGTGCCCGCGCAGCCGGCCCTCGGGCCGGGCACCGAGCTTGGTGACCGCGGCGATCGACCGGCGGTTGCGCGCCTCGACGCGGTAGGCGACGCGCGCGACGCCCCACGTGTCGAAGGCGTGCGACATCAGCAGCAGCTTGCAGGCGGGGTTCACGTACGTGCCCCACACGCGCGGGTCGTAGAACGTGTGCCCGACCTCGAGCCGTCCCATGCGCAGGTCGACGTCGTAGAACGACGTGGACCCGACCACGTCGCCGTCCACGAGCACCGCGAACGCGTACCGCGCCGGTGTCCCGTGGGCCGCCCGCACGACGTCCCGCACCTCGTCGACGCCGCGGGGCGTGGGCGACGTCATGCCCGCCCAGACGCGCTCGTCGACGAACGCCGCGAGCGCCGCCGCGTGGTCGTCCGCGAGGGGGACCAGGCGGACACCGTGGCCGTCGAGCGTCAGGTCGTGGAGCACGCGGACGATCCTCCCCTCCGCCCCGACCCCGCGACCAGCGGATTCACGTGCGTGTCGCGCACGGTGGACGTCGTGGGTCGCGCGTCGCCGGGGCGACGGCGGGTCGGTGCTCCTCAGTCGTCCAGCGCGGGCCCGCAGGCGGCCGCGGCCGTCGCGGCCAGGTGGTCGAGCCCCTGCACCTCGATGAGCGGGCGCGTGTCGTCGACGACGGACCAGCAGCCGTCGACCACCTCGTACCCGGCCTGCGTCCCGCGCTCCAGCAGCGCACCGAGCGCGGCGACGAGCCGGTCGACGTGCTCGGCCGTCGTCCCGACCCCGACCGACGCGCGCACGGCACCGTGCGACGCACCGAGGTGCGCCAGCAGCGGGTGCGCGCAGAAGCGTCCGTCGCGCACGCCGATGCCGTGCTCGGCGGCCAGGTACGCGGCCACCAGCCCGGGGTCGAGGTCGGCCACCGTGAACGTCACGACGCCCACCGGGTCCGTCGAGTCCGGCCAGATCCGCGCGACGTGCACCCCGTCGAGCTGCTCGAGACCGCGGACGAGGCGGTCCCGCAGCGCCTGCTCGTGCGCCTCCAGCGCACCGGCGGGCAGGGCGGCGAGCGTGTCGCACGCCTGTGCCAGCGCGATGGCCCCGAGCACGTTGGGCGAGCCGGCCTCGTGCCGCGCGGGCGCGGGCTGCCAGACCGTGCGGTCGGCCCGCACGTCGCGCACCGCACCTCCCCCCGCGAGGTACGGCACGCCCGTGTCGAGCCAGTCCCGACGCCCCACCAGTGCGCCCGCACCGAACGGGGCGTACGTCTTGTGGCCGGAGAACGCGACGTAGTCGACGTCCGTGGCGGCCAGCGAGAACCCCCGGTGCGGCACCAGCTGGGCCCCGTCGACGGCGACCCGGGCACCGGCGGCGTGCGCGAGCGCGACCACGCGGTCCAGCGGCAGCGCCTCCCCCGTCACGTTCGACGCCCCGGTCACCGTGACCAGGGCGTACGGGCGGCGTGCGAGCTCGGTGCGCAGCATGTCGAGCGTGGCCACGACCGTCGGCTGCACCGGCAGGACGGTCGCGACGCGGCTCGTCCCGGCCTGGCCGCCGCCGCTGTGCTGCACCCACGGCAGCAGGTTGGCGTGGTGCTCGACGTCGAGGACGAGCACCGCCCCGCCGTGCGGCACGACACCGGCGAGCAGGTTGAGCGAGTCGGTGGTGTTGCGCGTGATGATCGCGACGTCGTCCTCGCGGGCCCCGACGAAGCGGGCGATCGACTGCCGGGACGTCTCGTAGAGCGCCGTCGACACCTGCGACAGGTAGCCCGCCCCGCGGTGCACGGACGCGTACAGCGGCAGCACCTCGGCGACGCGCGCGCCCACGGACTCCAGCGCGGGGGCGCTGGCGGCGCAGTCGAGGTTGGCGTAGGTGCGGCTGCTGCCGTCGACGAGCGGGACGGTGGTCGCCGCCCCGACGACCGCCAGCAGGGGGGCGTCCCCGACGCGTGCCGCCGGGGCGGCGGTGCCCGAGGCCTCGTCGACGCACGCGAACAGCTCGGTGATCGTGGTCATGGTGCTCCTCCGGAACGGTCCGGGGACCGTCGAGGGCCCCGCGCTTGCCGGCACCGAACGGCGCGCGGCCAGGTCGTCACCCGGGGCACCCCACCGCGGAGGAGGGTTGCCGGCCAGCGAGCCGGGGCTTGTCGCTGGCGCTCATGACCTGTGTCGAGGATCGGCCGCCCGGCGTGACCCTGTCAACGGCGGCGCGCCGCTGCTCTCAGGATGCGAGACGCGGCGTCTCATGCCTCGCACCACGGCCCGGGCGCTCCAGGCCGTGCAGCATCACCACGCTGCGGTACGTCTTGCCGGGCCACTGCACGACGTCCGCGTCGACGAAGCCCCACCGCCGGTACATCGCGCGCAGCGGCGCAGCGGGCTCCGCGGTGTCCAGGCCCACCGAGCGCATGCCGCGCGCGAGGGACCACTCGCGCAGCACGCCCCACAGGTACGTCGCCAGCCCCCGCGCCCGCAGGTCCGGACGGACCGCGAGCTGGTTGAGCCAGACGCGGTCCGGCTCGAGCGCCAGGTCCGTGAGCGCCTTGATGCCACGGCCGGGCGGGCTGGTGGCGGTGACGGTCCCCGCGAGCGCACCGGCCGCGTCGACCAGCACCCACGAGGCGCCCACGCCGAGGCTGCGCCGAGCGGTCGTCGCCTCGTCCTGGGTGGCACCCGTGAAGTTCAGGCCGCGCGCGGCGAGGTCCGCGTACGCGTCGTGCAGCAGGCGCGTCAGCGCCGGCACGTCGTCAGGGGTCACGGGTCGCAGCACGAGGTCCTCGGGGGCGTCCATCGCGCACCACCCTGGCACGCCCCGCGCTCCCGCCGCACCGCGGCACGGCGTGCGTGAGACGCCCTGCCGGTGGCGACGCACCCTGGCGTAGCATCGCGGCGACCATCCAGAGCGGCCGAGAGATCTGGCTCGACGACGCCGCAGCAACCCGCACGGGCGACCGTGGCCGAGGGTGCTACCGCCAGAGACGATGGGAGGACCATGACCGTGCAGCCACGTCCCGCACCCGGGTACGCCGGGGACCTCACCCCCACCGAGGCCTGGGACCTGCTCGCCGAGCGCGACGACGCCGTCCTCGTCGACGTCCGCACGGACGCCGAGTGGCGCTACGTCGGCGTGCCCGACCTGCGTGGCCTCGGCCGCCAGGCGGCGCTGGTGGAGTGGGTCTCCTACCCCTCGGGGCGGCCGAACGCCGCGTTCCTCGACCAGCTCGCCTCGGTGGGCGTCGCGCCGGGCGACGAGCGCCCCGTCGTGTTCCTGTGCCGGTCGGGGCAGCGGTCGATCGGCGCCGCGCAGGCAGCGACCGCCGCGGGCTACGGCCCGGCGTACAACGTCCTGGAGGGCTTCGAGGGACCGACGGGCCCCGACGGCCACCGCGGGCACACGGGCTGGCGCGCCGACGGCCTGCCGTGGCTCCAGCCGTGAGCACGCCCGACCAGCCGCCCGACCTGCCCCCCGGCCCGGCCGACTGGGACGACCACCGCCTCGACCGCGGGACCCTGCGCCCCGACACCCTCGCCGTGCGCGGCGGGCTGGTGCGCACCGGGTTCGGCGAGATGTCGGAGGCCGTGTTCCTCACGCAGGGCTACACCTACGCCACCGCCGCGCAGGCCGAGGCCGGGTTCGCCGGCGAGGTCGACCGGTTCCTGTACTCGCGCTACGGCAACCCGACCGTCACCACGTTCGAGGAGCGGCTGCGGCTGCTCGAGGGCGCGGAGGCCTGCTACGCCACGGCCACCGGGATGTCCGCGGTCTTCACGGCGCTCGCGGCGCTCGTGCGGTCGGGGTCACGGGTCGTCGCGGCGCGCGCCCTGTTCGGGTCCTCCGTCGTGATCCTCGACGAGATCCTCGCCACGTGGGGGGTGCGGACCGACTACGTCGACGGGCACGTGCCGGAGCAGTGGGAGCACGCGCTGGCGACCCCCGCCGACGTCGTGTTCTTCGAGACGCCGTCGAACCCCATGCAGGACCTGGTCGACGTCGCCACCGTCAGCCGCCTCGCCCACGCGGCCGGCGCCACCGTGGTCGTCGACAACGTGTTCGCCACGCCCGTGTTCTCCCGCCCGCTCGAGCACGGCGCGGACGTGGTCGTCTACTCGGCCACCAAGCACATCGACGGGCAGGGCCGCGTGCTCGGCGGGGCGATCCTCGGCTCGTCGGACTACGTGCGCGGCCCCGTGCAGACGCTGCTGCGCAACACGGGCCCGTCGCTGTCGCCGTTCAACGCCTGGGTGCTGCTCAAGGGCCTGGAGACGCTCAGCCTGCGGGTCCGGCACCAGGCCGCGTCCGCGCTGACCCTGGCCCGCTGGCTGGAGGAGCAGCCCGGCGTCGCGCAGGTCCGCTACCCGTACCTGCCCTCGCACCCGCAGCACGCGCTCGCGCTCGCGCAGCAGACGGGCGGCGGCACGGTCGTCACGCTCGACCTGGCCGTGCCCGCCGACGCGACCCCCGACGTGGCGAAGAAGGCGACCTTCGGCTTCCTCGACGCGCTGCGCGTCGTCGACATCTCGAACAACCTGGGCGACGCGAAGTCGATCGTCACGCACCCCGCCACGACGACGCACCGCCGGCTCGGGCCCGCGGGGCGAGCCGCTGTCGGCATCGGCGAGGCGACGGTCCGGCTCTCCGTCGGCCTGGAGGACGTCGAGGACCTGCGCGAGGACCTGGCGCAGGCGCTGGCGACGCTCGAGGCCTGACGGCTCGCCGGCGGGACCGTCGTCGACGGGCGACAGCCGGGCGGTCAGCCCGCCGGGACCAGCCCGACCGCGACGACGGAGTCGGCGGACGCCGTGACCCCGACGTCCAGCACGCCTCCCGGCACCTCGAACGGGTCGCTGTCGGCCATGGTCGAGCCGCCCTGGAACACCGGGACGCACGGCGCCTGGTACGACGTCAGGTCCGCGCCCGACGCGGCGACGGTGACCGTGACGGGCCCGCCGTCCGACGACGTGCACACCACCCGCAGCAGGTAGGAGCCGGCCGCGACGTCCGGCACCTGGCCGACCTCGGTCCCGCCGGCGTCCACCGGCGCGGCGAACGCCTCCGTGGCGTCGCCGCCCGCCGCCAGCGCCTCCTGCTGGTCCGCGACCGTCGGCAGCTCGGCCCCGCCGCGCCCGGGGACGGTCGGCGCGGCCATCTCGGCGGGCGTCGACGCGCCCTGGTCCGGGGTGGTGGTCCCCTCGGTGCAGGCGCCGAGCGCCAGCACCAGGACGGGCAGAGCGAGGAGGCGTCCAGATCGCATGGCCCGGACCGTAGCGCAGCGGGTCCCGCCGCCGTCAGGGGCGTCCACCAGAAGGACGAACCGGGCGGAACCCGGACTCACCGACCCGCGACTCACAGGTCGACGGTCGCGTTCTCGCCGCCGTCGTAGGCCTGGCCGGTGACCGTGGACTTCACCAGGCTCAGCACCGTCGCGACCCGACCGCCGGGGCTGTCCCAGTACTCCGCGGACTCGGCCCGCAGCCGCACCAGGCACAGCTCGGGGGTCGACGGCCCGTCGGGGAACCAGGCAGCGGCCACGGGGTTCCACAGCTCCTCGATCCGCGCGCGGTCCTGCAGCACCTCCGCCGTGCCGGACAGCGACAGCCAGGACGACGAGCCGGCGAACGACGCGTTGGCCGGCGACCCCGCCCGGATCTCCGCCACCTTGTGGCTGCCGGTCGTGGTGAAGAACCACAGGTCGCCGTCGAACCCGGCGTCCTGCACGCCCATCGGCCGGCTGACCAGCGCGCCGGAGGCGTCCAGGGTCGTGAGCATGGCCAGGTGGTGGTCGCCCAGCAGCTCGCGGACCTTCGCCAGCGCCTCCTCGCGCGTCGGCCCGTCGTCCGCGGCGGGTGCGTGGTCGTGCGTCGGGGTCTGCTCGTGCGGTGCCGTGGTCATGTCACCCTCCGTCCGCCGGCGGCGGGCGGGCGCCCGTCCGGCCCTGCCACGCTAGGAAGACCGCGCCCTGCCCGCATCCCGAGGGCCGCGCGCACCGAGCGGGTGGGCGGCAGACGGGCTCATCGCGCGGCGACGCCGTCGAGCGCCCCCGCGTGCCGGCGCGACGCCCCGACCAGCGCGAGCGCGACCGTGTCGACGCCGGTGCGGGCGGCCAGCGCCCGCGCGTCGGCGGCCAGCCGCGTGGCCGGGGCGATCAGCCACGTCGCGGTCGGCGACCACGTCAGGGCGGCGAAGGCCTCGGCGTAGGCGACCGCGGCACGGCGGCGCGTCGCGTCGGCGTCGTCGGCCGCGACGACGGCCTCGACCTCGAGGACCAGCCGCACGTCCGCCCGGTCGCGCCCCACGGCACGGACCTCGTCCTCCAGGACCTGCACGAGCGCGCGCACGGCGGCTGCGGTCGGCAGCGCGGCGGAGTGGACGAGGCGGACGACGTCCGCACGGGCCGCCGCGAGCGCCAGCGTCGTCGGGTCGAGCGCCTCGGCGTCGAGCAGGAACTCGGTCGCACCGGCACGGCGGCCGGGTGCCGCGACCTCGACCGTGGCCCCGCCTGCAGGGACGGGGACGGGTGCCGGTGCGGGACGGTGGGTGGGGGTCGCGCGGACGGGCGCGAGCACGTGCTGAGCCACGGGGGTCGTCCTCGGGGTGGTGCGGGTGCGCAGCCGGGCCGGAGCCGCAGGCGCGCGGGGTCGTCAGCTCAGCGACAACACACCCGGCACGAGAACATGCGCACACCCTAGCGGCCCACCGCGAGCCGCGACACCCCCCCGCACGACCCGCCGCGGCTGTCCCCGCGCGGGGGGCGGACGGCAGCCCGGGTGACGCCGCCACGTGCCGTCCGGGACCCGCAGCGGTTACATGGACCCGTGGCCGAGGACATCGCCTGGGGGGACGTCACGCCGGCGACCCGGCTGGCGGCGTCCGCCGTCGCCGGCGTCGCCGCGGGCGTCGTCATGGCCCGGTCCGTGCCCGACGCGAGCACCGTGACCGCGGCGCTCGTCGGCTGGGCGGTCCTGGCGCTGGGCTACTCGCTGTCGACCTGGGCGTTCTTCTGGGGTCTGGACGCGGACCAGACCCGGACCCACGCGACCCGCGAGGAGCCGACGCGCGTGGCCGCCGGCGTGCTCCTGCTGACCGCGTGCATCATGAGCCTGATCGGGATCGTCGACGTCCTCAGCGGCGCGCAGGGGCGCGCCCGGGACCTCGGGATCACCGCGGCCATGGCCGCCGTCCTCGCGTCCTGGCTCGCGCTGCAGACGCTGTTCACCGTGCGGTACGCGCGGGACTGGTACGCCGAGCCGCTCGGCGGCGTCGACTTCCACCAGGACGCCCCGCCGCGGTACTCCGACTTCGCCTACCTGTCGCTCACCATCGCGATGAGCTTCGCGACGTCCGACCCCGACGTGGTCGACTCCGGGACCCGGCGGCTGGTCCTGGTCCACGCGCTGCTGTCGTACCTGTTCGGCACGTTCCTCGTCGCGCTGCTGGTCAACGTGGTGGCCGGGCTGTAGCGCCTCACCGGCCCAGCAGACCGCGCAGGGTCCAGGCGTTGCGCACCGCGTTGCCGCCGCCGTCGTTGTTGAAGTAGGCGACGACGTCGTGCCCGGCGCCCTCCCACTCGCGCATCCGGTCGGCCCACCACCGCAGGTCGTCGTCGGAGTACGAGCCGGCGTACAGGTGGTGGTGGTCCGGGCCGTGCAGCCGCACGTAGACCAGGCGGGACGTGGCGCGCAGCACGCACGGGATCCCCGCCCCGGAGACGACGCAGTACGCGGCCCCGTGCCGCGCGAGCAGGTCGAGCACGGCGTCGTCCTGCCACGACGGGTGCCGCAGCTCGACGGCGACCTGCACCCAGTCCGGCAGCGAGCCCAGGAACCAGTCGAGCCGGGCGTCGTCCCGCTGCGCGTCCGGTCGCAGCTGCACCAGCACCGCCTCGCGCCGGCCCCGCAGCTCGTGCCACGCACGGGCGATGCGCTCGGACCACACCTCGGGCCCGTACAGCCGCCGGGCGTGGGTCAGACCCCGCGACGCCTTCACCGACATGGTGAACCCGTCGGGCAGCCGCTCGCGCCAGGACGCGAACGACCGGTCCCGGGGCCAGCGGTAGAAGCTCGCGTTGAGCTCGACCGTGTCGAACGCCTCGACGTACCGGGCCAGGCGCTCGCGCGGCGGCAGCCCCGGGCGGTAGAGGACGCCGTCCCAGTGGTCGTACGACCAGCCGGACGTCCCGATGCGGATCGTCACCCCCGTACCCTCGCGCGACCCGCGCGGGGACGCACGACGACCCCGGGGCCGTGCGCACGCCGGTCGTCCTGTGGCGCACCCGGGCGCGGGCGCTACCGTCGAGTCAGCGGTGCGGGTGCGAGCACGAGGGGGCGGCCATGGCACGGACGACGGGACGACGGGACCGCGCCGCCACGACGGGCGGCGACGTGCAGCGACGGATCCGTGCGGCGGCGCAGCCCGCGCGCGCGACGGCCGCGGTGTCCGTCCTGGCCGCCGCGCTGCTGCTCGTGTCCGCGTGCGCGACCGGCACCGGGTCGGATGGCGGGTCCGCCGGCCCGTCCGCGACGGACGGCGGCCCGACGTCCGGCACGCCGGGCACCGCTGACCGGACCGACGGGGCGTGGGCGCTGACGTCCGGCGAGGTCGACGGGGCCGCCCTGACGGTGACCGGCGGTGCGCCGGTGACGCTGCTGGTCGAGGACGGACGGGTCTCGGGGACGTCGGGGTGCAACACCTACACGGCGTCCCTCGACACGTCCGACGGCTGGTCGGTCGGGGACATCGGGCTGACGCGCATGGCGTGCGAGCCGGCGGCCATGGCCCTGGAGAAGGCCTACCTGGACGCGCTCGCCGAGGTCGACGCCGCCGCGCTCACCGTCGGCGGGCTCGAGCTCACCGGCCCCGACGTGACGCTGACGTTCGCGGCGGACCCGAACGCGGCCTGAGCGCGGCGGTCCGCCGGCCCGGCGCACGTCCCCGGCCCCGGGGCCGGCCGTCCGGCGTCGCCGTACCGCGCGCGCAGCTCGGCCTGCTGGGCCGTGCGCAGCGCGGTCGCGTCGGCGTCGTCCCGGGCGACGAGCTCGAGGCGCACGTCGCCCCGGGTGCGCGCCGCCACCGGGGTCAGGAGACGAGCGCCTGCAGGACGGACGTGAAGAACCGCAGCCCGTCGGTGCCGCTGCGCGGACCGGCCGGGCCGTCGGGACCGAAGCCCGCCTCGACGGCGTGCTCGGGGTGCGGCATCAGGCCCACGACGTTGCCCGCCGCGTTGGTGATGCCGGCGATGTCCCGGCGCGAGCCGTTCGGGTTCTGCCCGACGTACCGGAACACGACGCGCCCCTCGCCCTCGAGCTCGTCGAGGGTGCGCTCGTCGGCGACGTACTGGCCGTCCTGGTTCTTCAGCGGGATCGTGATCCGCTCCCCCGGCGCGTACGCGCGGGTCCAGGCGGTGTCGGCGTTCTCGACGGCCAGCACCTGCTCGCGGCACACGAAGTGCAGGTGGTCGTTCTTGATCATCGACCCCGGCAGCAGGTGAGCCTCGGTGAGGACCTGGAACCCGTTGCAGATCCCGAGGACCGGCAGGCCACGCCCGGCCGCGTCGACGATCTCGCCCATGACCGGCGCGAACCGGCTGATCGCACCGGCGCGCAGGTAGTCGCCGTACGAGAACCCGCCCGGCAGCACGACCGCGTCGACGCCCTTGAGGTCCGCGTCCGCGTGCCACAGCGCGACGGGCTCACCGCCGGCCAGGCGCACCGCGCGCGCGGCGTCCCGGTCGTCCAGCGTGCCGGGGAACGTGACGACCCCGATGCGACCCATCAGGCCAGACCCTGCGAGGCCACCGTCGCGGCCGCGTCGGCCTCGATGTCGGCCACGCGCACGACGTCCTCGATGACCGGGTTCGACAGCACCTGCTCGGCCGCGGCCGCGGCCGCCTCCAGGACCTCCGGCGTCACCGGCCCGTCGACCTCGAGCTCGAACCGCTTGCCCTGGCGGACGGACGTGAACTGCCCGAAGCCGAGGCGCGGCAGCGCGTTCGCGACGGCCTTGCCCTGCGGGTCGAGGATCTCGGGCTTCGGCATGACATCGACGACGACTCGTCCCACGGGCGCTCCCTGGTTCACGACGTACGGGTTCGGGCCGATCCTACGGGCACGCGCGCACGCCGCGGGGCGGGCGTCCACCACGCAGGCGAGAGCCCGGGCGGCCGCCCACGGGAGGTGCGGGGCGCCCTCACCGACCCCTGGGCAGCCGGGTCCCACCCGCCGACCCCTGGTCGGCCGAGACCTCTACAGGGCCGTGTGGGTCCAGGCGCCCGCGACCAGCGTGCCCGCGACACGGACGTCGCGGACCCGTCCGGGCGTCGCCGCGAGCGCGACCGGGTCGTCGTCCAGGACGACGAGGTCCGCCGGGTCGCCGGTGCGCAGGCCCAGCGGGCGCCCGTCGACGGACGAGGCGAGCGCCGTCGTGACGTCGAGCACCTGCTCCGGGTGCCACGACGGGCGGTCGTCGCCGGTGCGCCACACGGCGGCGTCGACCGCGAGCCACGGGTCCAGCGGTGCGACCGGGGCGTCGGAGCCCAGCGCGAGCGGCACGCCCGCGGCGTGCAGGTCCGCGAACGGGAACGCGCGGTCGGTGCGACCCGCCCAGTGCCGGTCGGCGACGTCGCGGTCGTCGGGCAGGTGCGCCGGCTGGACGCTCGCCGTCAGGCCGAGCGCGGCGAACCGCGGGACGTCGGCGGGGTCCAGCAGCTGGGCGTGCTCCACCGACCCCTGCGCGCCGGTCGCGGCGAACGCGTCGAGCACCAGGGTGTTGGCGGCGTCCCCGATCGCGTGCACCGCGCAGCGCAGGCCGTGCGCGTGGGCGTGCCGCAGCAGGGGCACCAGCTCGTCGGCCGGCACGTTGAGCACCCCGTGGGCGAGCGGCCCCTCCACGCCCGGGTAGGGCTCGTGGCACCAGGCCGTGCGGGTGTTGAGCGAGCCGTCCACGATGACCTTCAGCGGACCCTGCGTGACGCGCGGCCCCGCGAGCCGGTCCCCGGTGTGCAGGTCCTCGGCCACCACGCGGTCCAGGTAGGGCTGCCAGACTCCCGCGCGCACCCGTACCACCGGGTCCCCGGACGCCACCCGGCGCCGCCACGCGGTGACGTTGTCGGCGATCTCGAGGTCCACGACACCGACGACGCCCCGGGCCGCCGCGGCGCGCAGCGCGTCCGCGACCAGCGCGTCCTGGACGTCGTCCGGGACGTGGTCGAGCGCGCCCATGAGCGGCATCCACTCGGTCTCCCGCAGGACCCCCGTGGGGTGCGCGGTCACGCCGAACAGCCGCAGGCCCGCGCTGGACACCCACGCGCAGTGCAGGTCGCCCGAGACGAGCACGACCGGCACGTCGCCGGCGACCGCGTCCAGCAGCGCGGCGGACGGCACGTCGGGCCACGTCCCGTCGCGGAACCCGATGCCGACCAGGGGCCGGCCCGCGGGCGGCGGCTGCGTGCGCAGCCGCTCGGCGACGAGCCGCACCACCTGCGCGGCCGACCCCGCGCCGGACACGTCGAGCCGCCCCCGCGCGAGCGCCCACTGCGTCAGGTGCGTGTGCTGGTCCCACAGGCCGGGCAGCAGGAACCGCCCGTCGAGGTCGACGGTGTCGACGGACGGGTCGGCGGGAGCGCCGATCGCGGCGACGCGGCCGTCACGCAGCACGACGTCGACGGGCGCCTCCTGCCCGAGCAGGCGCGCGCGGCGCAGGACGAGGGGGCGTGGGACCTCCACCGGACCTCCGGGACGTGGGCGGGTGAGCCGCAGGGAGACTACGTCGCCCATCGTGCACCCACCGCCCGGGCCCGGCGCTCGTCGCCCCCCGAGCACCCCGGCGGCCGACGGCGGAGGTGGGTACCGTGGTCGGGGTCCGGTGGTCCGCTCGGGGGCAGGGGTGGCTGATGGGGTTCGACCCGACGTTCCTGGGACCCGAGGTCCCGCTGCCCCGCGCCGCGCAGGACGTGCGCGAGCTGCCGGCGACGCACTTCACGGTGCTGCTCGACCCGGCGCGTCGGCTGGCCGCGGCCACGGCGGTCAACATCGACGGGGTCGCGCTGCTCGACGTCCCGCGCGACGACGAGTGGCGCCTCGACGAGCGCGTCCCGCCGCAGGAGCAGACCGGCCCGGAGCTGTACGCCCGCAACGACCTGGACCGCGGGCACCTCGTCCGTCGCCGGGACCCCGTGTGGGGTGAGCCGGGGGTCGCCGCGCAGGCGAGCCGTGACACGTTCACGTACCCGAACGCGGCGCCGCAGGCCTCGGGCTTCAACCAGAGCCGCGAGCTGTGGCTGGGTCTGGAGGACCACGTGCTGGAGCACGCCCGCGCGCAGCGGCTGCGACTGTCGGTGCTCACCGGCCCGGTCCTCGCGGGGGACGACCCGGAGTACCGGGGCGTCCGGCTCCCCCGCCGCTTCTGGAAGGTCGTCGCGTGGTCGCTCGACGCCGGCCGGCGCCTGGCGTCCGCCGCGTTCGTGCTCGACCAGACCCCCCTGCTGCCGGCGAGCGAGCTCGCCGCGACCACGCACGCGGCCGCCGGGGCCGACGAGCCGCCGCCGCTCGGGCCGTACCGCACGTACCAGGTGCCGGTCGCCGACGTCGCGGACCTCACCGGCCTCGACCTGGGCCCGCTGCCCGCCGCCGACGTGCTGGCCGTGACCGCCCCGCAGGAGCTGGCCTGGCAGGAGCTGGGCGCCCTGGACGAGGTCCGGCTGGACGCCACCGCCTGACGGCGGTCCGACCGCGCCGGCCGAGCCGCCGCGGTCAGACGTCCAGCGGGCGGCCCGTCAGCCGCTCGTAGGCCTCGACGTAGCGCTCGCGGGTGCGCTCGACGACGTCCGCGGGCAGCGGCGGCGGGGCCGCGTCGGACGCGCGGTCCCACCCCGAGGCGGGCGACGTCAACCAGTCCCGCACGTACTGCTTGTCGAAGCTGGGCTGCGCCCGGCCCGGCTCCCACGCGTCGGCGGGCCAGAAGCGCGACGAGTCGGGCGTCAGGACCTCGTCGCCGAGCGTGATCGCACCGGTCGTCGGGTCGGTGCCGAACTCGAGCTTGGTGTCCGCGAGGATCACGCCGCGCTCGCGCGCGACCCGCTCGGCGCGTGCGTACACGGCCAGCGTCAGGTCGCGCAGCCGCTCGGCCGTCTCGGGGCCGACCTCGTCGACGACGACGGAGAAGCGCACGTTCTCGTCGTGCTCGCCGAGCTCGGCCTTGGTCGCGGGCGTGAAGATCGGCTCGGGCAGCCGCGACCCGTCGACCAGACCGGCCGGCAGCGCGATGCCCGTGACCTCGCCGTCCACCCGGTACTCCGCCAGGCCGGAGCCCGTCAGGTACCCCCGGGCGACGCACTCGACGGGGACCATGTCCAGGCGCCGGCAGACCATCGCCCGGCCCGCGACCGCGTCGGGCACGTCGGTGGACACGACGTGGTTCGGCACCAGGTCCGCGAGCTGGTCGAACCACCACAGGCTCAGCTGCGTGAGGACCACGCCCTTGCCCGGGATCCCGGGGCTGAGCACGTGGTCGTACGCGGACACCCGGTCCGAGGCGACGACGAGCACGACGTCGCCGTGCTCGTCGCGCAGCGCGACGCCGGCCACCGAGTCGTCCGGCTCGTACAGGTCCCGGACCTTGCCGGAGTACACGTGCCGCCAGCCCGGCAGCGTGACGGTCGGGGCGAGGGGTGCGTGGGTCACCCGCACAGTGTGGCGTGCGACGCGGGTGCGGGGCGACGTCCGACCGTCCAGCGGTCGCGCGCCGCCCCGCACCCGGGGTGCGTCCGGGTCAGGCCGCCGTGCGCCGGCGGGCGACGAGGAGCAGCGCGGCGCCCAGCACGATCCACGCCGCCGCGAGGCCCGCGGCGGTGACGGGCTCCGCACCGGTCACCGCGAGGACCGCGGGGACGCCGGCGATCGACAGGATCGTGCCGTCGGACGCGACGGTGAACCCGACCTCGCTGGTCAGCGCGGTCCCGTCGAACGCGACGGCGCCCACGACGATGCGGTGCGACCCGACCTCCAGCCCGGTGGGCAGGGCACCCGTGAGGGAGACCGTGCCGTCGGCGCCCACGGTGCCCGTCGCGAGCGTGCGCGGCGTCGAGTGCACGACGAGCGTCACGTCGGACCCGGGCCGCAGGCCCTGGCCCGTGGCCGTGACGGCAGCGCCGGCGGCCCGGTCACCGGCGCGCGCGGCGAGATCGACGCCGAGAGCGGCCGGGGCGACCGTCACCCGGACCGTCGTCGTGGCCGATGCGGCCTGCGTCTCGCGGTCACCCGCCGTGGCCGCGGTGACGACGCAGTCACCCGCACCGGTCCCGGTCACGACCCCGCCCGCGGCCGTGCACGCACCGGTCGCCGTCAGCGTCACCGGCAGGCCGGACGCGGACGTCGCGACGGGGCGCACCTGCTGCCCGAGGCGCAGGTCGGGGACGTCGAGCGTCACGGAGTCGGCGCGCTTGGCGACGTCGAGCTCGAGCGTGCCGGACGACGCCTGCACCTCGTCGGAGCCGGCGTACCGGGCCGTGACGGTCAGGGCGCCGGCGGTCGCCTCGAGACCGTCGACGACCACCCGGCCGTCCACCAGCTCGAGGTCGTCGTAGGACGCGTCGCCGACCGTGACGTCGACGGTCCCGACGGCGGGACGGGTGCTCGGCTCCTCGTCCCCCGGGTCCATGTCGCGGGTCCGGTCGTCCGACTCCTCCGCGGACGTGTCCGGCAGCTCGCTGACGTCGACGAGCACGTCGAAGGTGTCACCGGTCGTGAGGTCGGCGGGGTCGACGGTGACGGTCGTGGTGGTGGGGACCCGCGGCGTGACGGTCACGGGCGCCGACGCCTCGGACCGGCCGATCAGGTTGGTCGCGACGACACGGAACGTGTACGGCTCCCCGTTCGTCAGCCCACGGATCGTCTCGGCGGGCTCCGGGTCCCAGCCGTAGCGGGTGGAGCAGACCTCCTCCTCCTCGCCGGCGGCCGCGCACAGCACCTCGTAGGTGTCGATGCCACCCGCGAGGTCCGTGGGCGGCGCCCACCGGAGCGAGACGCTGCCGTCGAGCGGTTCACCCACGAGGCCGCTGGGAGCCGTCGGGACGCGGGTGGAGAACGTGAGGGTCGCGGCACCCTTGAAGGGCCAGTCGGCCTGGCGGTGGTAGGAGCCGAGGCCGATGAGGTAGCTCGTCCCCGCTTCGAGGTCGACGGCGAGCGCCGCGTCGAGGTCGCTGTGGTCGTCGATCTCGTCGACCAGCACGTCACCGGCCCAGACCTCGAGCGTGGTGTCCCACACCGGCTCGAGCGCGGTGGCACGGATCGACAGCTCGACGTCCGCCACCGGCGTGAGCGAGTACCACGCGACGTTGTTGCGGTACTGGCCGGTACCGGACCCCGAGTCGAGGTGGGCGTTCGAGGCCACGAACGCGGCGTCGAGCGTCGCGACCGGCAGCGGCACGGGGTCGGTCCGGGTGCCCCCGGGGGTCTCGGCCGCGTGCGCCGCGGTGGGGACGAGCATCGCGGCGAGCGCGAGCGACAGCACGGCGGCTGCGCGCGCTCGGCGACGGCAGGTGAGGCGGAAGGTCATGTCAGCTCCGGGGACGAGGGGGTTCCGCCGAAGAATGGCGCGGAACCCCCCTCTCACCAGGACGCTCGTCCAGGTTCACCCGCGCGCGGTCGTCGTTGCCCCGGTATGCCGCTCCACGGTGCACACCCGGCCACCCGCAGGGGTGACGGCCGGGAGAGGACCCGTGCCGCTCCGCTCAGCCCTCGCTGACGGCCAGCGCGATGTCGGTCCGGTGGTGGGCTCCGGCGAGGTTGACCTGGTCCACCGCGACGTACGCGGCGCGGCGCGCGTCGGCCAGGGTCTCCCCGACGCCCACGACGGACAGCACCCGGCCGCCGTCGGAGACGAGCAGCGGGTCGTTGAGGGGGTTCTCGGGGTCGTCACCGGTCGTGCGCACCGCGGTCCCCGCGTGCAGGACGTGGACGCCGGGCACCGTGTCGGCACCGTCGAGGCCGGTGATCGGGTCGCCGGTGCGCACCGCACCGGGGTAGCCGTGCGCCGCGACGACGACGGTGACGGCCGCGTCCGCGCGCCAGTGCAGCGGGTCGAGCTCCGCGAGACGACCCTGCGCGGCGGCGAGCAGCACGCCCGCGAGCGGCGTGCCGAGGCGCGCCAGCACGACCTGGGTCTCGGGGTCGCCGAACCGCGCGTTGAACTCCACGACGCGCAGGCCGCGGCCGGTCAGGGCGAGGCCGCAGTACAGGACCCCGACGAACGGCGTGCCCCGGCGGGCCATCTCGGCCACCGTGGGGCGCGCGACCGTCTCGACGACCTCGTCGACCAGGCCCTCGGGCGCCCACGGGAGCGGCGAGTACGCGCCCATGCCCCCGGTGTTGGGCCCCTGGTCGCCGTCGAGCGCCCGCTTGAAGTCCTGCGCGGGCACCAGCGGCACGACGTCGGTGCCGTCGCTGAGCACGAAGAGCGAGACCTCGGGTCCGTCGAGGTACTCCTCGACGACCACGCGTCCGCCGTCCTTGGCCAGGCACGCGGCGGCGTGCTCGAGGGCGGCGGCACGGTCGTCCGTCACGACGACACCCTTGCCTGCGGCGAGCCCGTCCTCCTTGACGACGTGCGGGGCGCCGAACTCGTCCAGCGCCGCGGCGACCTCGTCGAGGGTGGTCGCGACCCGGGCGGCGGCGGTCGGCACACCGGCGGCGGCCATGACCTCCTTGGCGAACGCCTTGGAGCCCTCCAGGCGCGCCGCCTGGGCGGACGGCCCGAACGCCGGGATCCCGGCGGCCCGCACGGCGTCGGCGACCCCCGCGACCAGCGGCGCCTCGGGGCCGACGACGACCAGGTCGACGCCGAGCGACGTCGCGAGCGCGGCGACGGCGGCCCCGTCCAGCGGGTCGACCGCGTGCAGCGTCGCGTGCTGCGCCATCCCGGGGTTCCCCGGGGCGGCGTGCACCCCGGTCACCCCCGGGTCGAGGGACAGCGTGCGGGCGAGGGCGTGCTCACGGGCACCGGTGCCGACGACGAGGATCTCCACGGCGCACGACCCTACCTGCGCGGTGGCCACCGGGCAGCGGTGCCCGCGCCGGGGGCACCGGACGGCGCTGCGCGCCGGCCTGCTCAGCCCTCGCCGGGCCGCCCGTGCCGCACGGGGAAGACGTCGAGGTGGACGCGCACGCGGCGTGCCCCGTCGGCGCCGTCCTTCCCGCGCGCGTCGCTGAGCTCCTTGTACTCGTCGACCACCTCGAGCATGCGCTCGATGAGGCGGCGGGCCTCGTGCTGCGTGAGGTCGAGGCCGGTGCTGGACATCACCTGGGCCTCCCAGTCGAGGTCGACGTCCTCGACCCAGGCCGCGAGCTCCTGCGACCGCTCCGCGACCATCGCCTGCATCACCGCGCGGGCGGACGACGCCGTCGCCGGGTCGACGAGCAGGTCGGCGCTGTCCATCGAGAACCCGACCGCGCGCCACCAGCGCTCGCGGCCCCCGGTGTGGCCGGGGTCGTCCTCGACGAAGCCGTGCCGCTCGAGCTGGCGCAGGTGGTAGCTGGTCTGCCCGCTCGACTCCCCCAGCGCCCGCCCCAGCATGCTCGCCGTCGCCGGGCCGTCGTTGCGCAGCGACCGGTACATCGCCATGCGCAGGGGGTGCGCGAACGCCTTGAGGGCGTCGGCGCCGATGCTCGGGCCGCGCAGGGTCTTGTCATCCGTCATGTGCAGAGATACCTTTGCAGAGTCTTCTTTGCATAGCGCTCTTTGCAGAGCGTCTCCCCACCCTAGCGAGGTACCTGTGGACAGCACCGCCACCGCGACCCCCGACGCACCGACCGCCGACCGGCCGGGCGGAGCGCCGGCCCCGACCACCGGCGACCGCGCGCTGGGCCCGCGGTTCCGCACGCTGCTCGTCGCGTCCGGCGCGTCGAACCTGGGCGACGGCATCCTCATGGTCGCCGTCCCGCTCGTCGCCATCGGGCTCACGCGGGCGCCCGGCCAGATCGGGCTGCTCACCGCCGCGACCTGGCTCCCCTGGCTGCTGCTGGGCATCGTCGCCGGCGTCGTCGTCGACCGCACCGACCGGCGCCGCGTCCAGATGGTCGCACTCACCGCACGCGCCGCCCTGCTCGCCGGCGCGGCCTGGCTCGCCGTCAGCGGCGGCCTGACACTGACCTGGCTGCTCGTGATCGTCCTCGCCTACGGGACGACCGAGGTCTTCGCCGACCTCGCGGCCAACGCGCTCGTCCCCGACCTCGTCACCGCCGAGCAGCTGCCCACCGCCAACGGCCGGATCGTGTCGGTGCAGGAGGTCACCAACACGTTCCTCGGCTCCCCCGTGTCCGGGGCGCTCCTGGCGCTCGGCACCGGCTGGGCGCTCGGGGTCCCCGCCGCGCTGGCGGTCCTCGCCGTCCTCGTCCTGTGGCGGGGCCTGCCGGGCCGGTACAGCCACGCACCGGCACGCACGTCGGGCGAGGCGACGCCGGGGGCCGTCCGGCACGCCCTGGCGGACGTGCGCGACGGTCTCGCGCTCGTCCTGCGGCACCGGGTGCTGCGCCCGCTCGTCCTCGCCGGGGCGCTCGTCAACCTGACGAGCACCGCCTACATCTCCGTCTTCGTGCTCTGGGTCGTCGGCCCCGGGTCCCGGGTCGGTGTGCCCGCGACCGTCTACCCCGTGCTGCTCACGCTCGCGGCCGTCGGCGCCGTCCTCGGCTCCACGCTCGTGGGCCCCGTGCTCGCGCGGACCGGCGAGGTGCGCGCGATGGTGGGCTCCTGGACCGTCGCGTTCGGCACCCTCGCGCTGCCCGTGCTCGTGCCGCACCCGGTCGCGATCGGCGCGGCACTGCTGGTCATGGGCACGTTCAGCACGATCGGCAACGTCGTCAGCCAGTCCGTGCGCCAGCGCATCGTCCCGCGCGAGATGCTCGGCCGCACGGGCGGCGCCACGCGGACCCTGGTCTTCGGCCTGATGCCCGTCGGCGCCCTGCTCGGCGGCGTCGTCGCCGAGCGCTGGGGCATCGCCACGACGCTCGTGGGAGCCACCGCCGCGGCGCTCGCCGTCGCGGCCGGGCTCGCGGTCGCGATGCGCGGCGTCACGCCGGCAGACCTGGCCGCCCCGCAGCCCGGGACCCGCTGACGTGGCGGCGGGCCGGACGCGGGGGGCTCAGCCCAGCAGCTCGTGCCGGATGATCGTCGCCTCGCGGCCCGGCCCGACGCCCACCGACGAGATGCGCGTGCCCGACACGTCCTCGAGGTACTGCAGGTACCGCTGCGCGGCCTTCGGCAGGTCGTCGAAGTCGCGCGCGCCGCTGATGTCCTCCGACCACCCGTCCAGGTACTCGTACACGGGCTTGGCGTGGTGGAAGTCGCTCTGGTCGATCGGCATGTCCTCGACCCGGCGGCCGTCCACGTCGTACGCGACGCAGACCGGGATCCGCTCACGGCCCGTGAGCACGTCGAGCTTGGTGACCACCAGGTCGGTGAGCCCGTTGACCATCGAGGCGTAGCGCACGACGACCGCGTCGTACCAGCCGGTACGCCGCGGGCGGCCCGTCGTGGTGCCGAACTCGCCGCCCGTCTGGCGCAGCCACTCCCCGTCGACGTCCAGCAGCTCGGTCGGGAACGGCCCCTCGCCCACGCGGGTCGTGTACGCCTTGGCGACCGCGACGACCCGGTCGATGCGGGTCGGACCGACACCCGAGCCCGTGCACGCCCCGCCCGCGGTGCACGCGGACGACGTGACGAACGGGTACGTGCCGTGGTCGACGTCGAGCATCGTGGCCTGGCCGGCCTCGAACACGAGGGTCTTGCCCTCGTCGAGCGAGCGGTTGAGGAACTGCGGGGTGTCCGCGACGAACGGACGCAGGCGCTCCGCGTGACGCAACAGGTCGTCGAGCGTCTCCTCGACCGTGATCGCGCGCCGGTTGTACACCTTCACCAGCAGGTGGTTCTTCTGGTCGAGGGCGCCCTCGACCTTCTGACGCAGGATGCCCTCGTCGAAGAGGTCCTGGACGCGGACGCCGATGCGGTTGATCTTGTCGGCGTACGTCGGGCCGATGCCCCGGCCGGTGGTGCCGATGCGGCGCTTGCCGAGGAACCGCTCGGCGACCTTGTCCATCGTCCGGTTGTACGGCGCGATGACGTGCGCGGCCGACGACACCAGCAGCCGCGAGGTGTCGACACCGCGGGCCTCCAGCGCGTCGATCTCCTGGAACAGCACCTCGATGTCGACGACGACGCCGTTGGCGATGACCGGGACCACGCCCGGCGTGAGGATCCCCGACGGCAGCAGGTGCAGGGCGTACTTCTCGCCCTCGATGACGACCGTGTGCCCCGCGTTGTTGCCGCCGTTGAACTTCACGACGACGTCGGTGCGCTCACCGAGCTGGTCGGTCGCCTTCCCCTTGCCCTCGTCACCCCACTGGGCTCCGAGCACCACGACGGCCGGCATGACGATCACCACTCCCAGGCTGCCTGCGGTGCGGCTCAGCCCGCAGACGGGCG
Organism: Cellulomonas sp. KH9; assembly: GCF_900114185.1. Taxonomy (GTDB): domain Bacteria; phylum Actinomycetota; class Actinomycetes; order Actinomycetales; family Cellulomonadaceae; genus Cellulomonas. The sequence continues at coordinate 768,930 of NZ_FOSE01000001.1, read as the reverse complement.
CGAGCGGGCTCGCGGCGCGGGTGACCCCAGCACGCGCGGCAGTGAACGCGTACCACCGGGAAGGGTACCGGAGCGACGCGGGGCCCCGGTCGGGACGCGGGTCCGGGGCGGGTACGAGGCCGGGTCACGGACCGGGTCCGGGCCGGGCGGGATCCGACCCCGCCCCGCCCGGGAGACGGCTCACCGCAGCGCGGCGACCTCCTCGGCCGACGTGCCGCAGTCCCGCAGGAACGCGCGGCAGCGCTCACCCTCGACCGTCTCGCCGATCGCGTCCGCGGCGGTCGCGAGCGCGAGCAGCGCCCGCAGGAAGCCCTGGTTGGGCTCGTGCGCGACCGGGACCGGACCGCGGCCGCGCCACCCGGCGCCCCGCAGCGCGTCCAGGCCGCGGTGGTAGCCGGTGCGGGCGAAGGCGTAGGCCGTGACCGGGTCGGCCGCGCGCTCGGCGAGCAGGGCCCAGACCAGGGACGACGCGGGCGCGAGCGGCACGACGTCGCGCGGGTCGGTGCCCGCGGCGAGCGCGGCGCGGGCCGTCGCGTCGGCGCCGTCGGGGGGCAGCAGCGTCGGGGGCGGGCCGTCCAGGAGGTTCTCGTGGGTCATGGCGCCAGTGTGCACCGCAGCCGCGGCGGCAGGTCGCCCGGGCTGCGCGCCGACGACCGGGCACGCCCCCACCGGGCCCTCGTCGGGGCGCCGCCGGACCCTCGGGGCGAACCGGGAGGAGCCGGGCCTGCACTCGCACCTCGCGGGACCCGCGACTACAGTCGAACGGTCGACCAGTACCCGCCCCCGGGCGGCCCCCTCCCCGGTCGGTACGGAGCACAGGACCCATGATCGAGATCTCGACATCGTCCACGACCACGACCCTCGTCGTGGCGGGCGACCTCGACCTGGCCGAGCGCGACCAGTTCCCCGAGGTGACGGCGCGCGTCGTCGGGCTGCGCCGCCAGCTGCTCGTCATCGACATGTGCCGGGTGACCTTCATGGACTCCACGGGCGCCGCGTTCCTCATCTCGCTGGCCGACGCGGGCCGTCGACGCGGCGGCGCGACGGTGCTGCGCGGTGCGGCCGACCGGGACCTCTTCGTGCTGGAGATCTGCGGCGCGCTCGAGCTGTTCCGCATCGACGCGGACCACCGCTGCGAGCTGGGCGCCGAGGCGGCCCTCAGCCCCGAGGACGCCCCCGCCCCGGCCTGAGCCGACGCCCGTCGAGGGCCGTCGACGACCTCCCGCGCGACTGCCGTCAGCCGAGCCGCGCCGACGCGGGCAGCGCCCCCGGGCGCACCTTCGCCCACACGATCTTGCCGCCGCGCGACTGCCGCCACCCCCAGTCGGCGAGCCGCTCGACGATCTGCATGCCGAAGCCCCCCACGCGGCCCGGGTGGCCGTCGGTCGTCACCGGCGGGGTCGGGTTGGCGTCCTCGACCTCGATGCGCAGCCCGTCGCCCGTGTCGTACAGCTGCAGGGCGACGTGCCCCCAGCCGTGCAGGACGGCGTTGGCCACCAGCTCGGAGACCACGAGCTCGGCGTTGCCCGCGTCGGGGATCCCCCAGGCCTGGCACGTGCGCACCACCGCGTGCCGGGCGCGGCCGATCGACGCCGGCTCGCTGGGCAGCGCCCACCGCCGGCGCCGCGGCGAGACCGCGCCCGCCAGGTGGTCCTCGGTGCCCGGCACGCGCACGACCACGACGGCGACGTCGTCCTCCGGGTGGTCCGCGAGCCGCGAGAGCAGGTCCTCGCCGATGCCCGCGGCGTCGCGCGCGGTCACGGCGGCGGCCACCGTCTCGAGCACCGCCAGCCCGGCGCGCAGGCTGCGGTCGCGACGCTCGACCAGCCCGTCGGTGTAGTAGACGACGACGTCGCCGGGTGCGAGCTCGACCTCGTCCGTGGCCCGCCCGCCCTCGCCGAACCCGACGAGCCGCCCGCCCGTGCCGCGCAGCAGCCGGGTGCTCCCGTCGCGCACGTGCAGCAGCGGCAGGTGCCCGGCGCGGGAGTAGCGCAGCGACCAGCGGCCGCCCTCGCCGCGGACCAGCGCGGAGTACACCAGGCTCGCGGCCCGCGGGATCCGCATGCCGCCGAACAGCTGGTCGACCCGGTCGAGCACCGGACCGGGCGTGGTGATGTCGAACGCGTACGACCGCACGACCGAGCGCAGCTGACCCATCGTGGCGGCCGCCTCGACGTCGTGCCCGACGACGTCCCCGATGACCACACCGACGGTCTGCGGGTCGATCTGCAGCACGTCGTACCAGTCGCCGCCCACCTGCACGTCGTCGGAGTTGGGCGAGTAGTACGTCCACACGTCGAGACCGTCCACCTCGGCCTGCTCCGGCAGCATCGCGCGCTGCAGGGTCTCGGCCAGGCGGTGCTCGCGGTCGTACAGCCGCACGTTGTCGATGGACAGCCCCACGCGTCGCGCGACCAGCTCGACGACCGTGCGCTCGGCGGGGTCCAGCGCGGCGGTGCCCCCACCGCCGCGGGGCCGCACGACGAGCACGCCGACCGGCCGCCGCCGGCCCGGGACGACCTGCACCACGACCCGCTGGTCGCCGTCGGTGCCGTCCGACGCGAGCCGTGCGGACAGCCACTGCGCGTAGGTGCCCTCGGCGTGCTCGGCCGCCAGGTCCAGCTCCAGCACGTCGCCGTGGGTGCCGGCCAGGAGGCGGCCCACCGGGTCCTGCCGGCAGCGCGACAGCATCCGGCCCGACGGCCCGCGGTGCCGCGCGACGCCCGCGTGGGCGGCCTCGAGCCCGTCCGCCGCCCACAGCCCGTTGTCGAAGAGGAAGAAGTCGGCGCGCTCGACCAGCTCGGACTCCAGCAGCGCCGCGATCTCGCGCAGCCCGTGGGGCTCGTCCACGTCCATGAGCAGGTCGGACACCCGTGCGATGAGCGACAGGCTGCGCCGTTCCCGGCGTTCCTCCGCCACGAGCTCCGCCTGCTCGGCGGACGCGCTCAGCTCCGCGGTGAGGTCCTGCACGGCCGCGACGAGCGTCCCGGGCGGGACGCCGGCACCGGCGGGCACGGCCGAGACGTGCGCCACGCACCGCACGTGCACGCCGTCCGCGCGGCGCAGCACCACCGGGTGGGACGACGGCCCGCGGCGGTACTCCCGCACCGCCTCCGGGTCGGTCGGCCGCACGCGCGGGTCGCCGAGCACGTCGAGCCCGACGACGGTGTCGGCCGCGTACCCGACGGCACGCGCGAGGGCGTCGTTGACCCACGTGACACGGATCCCGGTGCGCTGGGCCCGCAGCAGCGCGAGGGGCACCTGGGTGGCGGCGAACGCGGCCCCGAGCGCTGTCGCGTCGGGCGGCGGCCCGGTCCACGGGAGGGCGTCCGGACCGATCGCACGGTCCGCTGGCGTAGTGTCGGACGTCGGTTCCGTGGCGTGGGAGTTGACCACCACCACCTCCGATCGTCTAGCGTGCCGAACGGATGGACGGCTCGACCAACCCGGCGAGCCCCACCAGCGCCCGGAAGGAGCATCGTGCGAGACGCTAACAGTCCTTCCGCCGACGAGGATGCCGCCACGGCGGACCCGACCGACCCGGTCACGGTCGGCGAACCCGGTGCCGTGCAGGTCATCGTGGGTACCGACCGCACCCGCATCGTGCTCTCGGGCGAGGTGGACGCGGACCTCGGCCCCGAGCTCCAGGAGGCCACGGCGGAGGCGGAGCAGCGCGGTCTGCCCATCGAGGTGGACGCCCACCACGTCACGTTCATGGACTCGTCGGGCGTGGCCTTCCTCGCGCGGCTGTCGATCCGCAGCGAGCACCGCGTGCGCCTGCTGCGCGTGCCCCCCACCGTGCGCTTCCTCCTCGAGGTGACGCGCATCGGCGAGCTGCTCGACGTGGTCGACGACGACGACGCCCCGTTCCAGCCGGTCGAACCCACGTCCTGACGGACGCCGCCCCGTCGGGCGGCACCGGGCACGGACGGCCCCGGACGACGACGGCCCCGGTCCCCCTCGCAGGGGACCGGGGCCGTCGTGCAGGCTCAGCGCACCGGGTCAGGAGATCCGGGTGCCCGCCGAGCGCAGCTGCTGGCAGGCCTCGACGATGCGGGCGGCCATGCCGGCCTCGGCCAGCTTGCCCCACGCGCGCGGGTCGTACGCCTTCTTGTTGCCGACCTCGCCGTCGATCTTCAGCACGCCGTCGTAGTTGGTGAACATGTGGCCGACGACCGGACGCGTGAACGCGTACTGCGTGTCGGTGTCGATGTTCATCTTGATGACGCCGTTGTCGACCGCCTCGGCGATCTCCTCGGCCGTCGAGCCGGACCCGCCGTGGAAGACGAGGTCGAACGGCGACTCCTTGCCGATCTTCGCGCCGACCTCACGCTGGATGTCCGCGAGGATCGACGGGCGCAGCTTGACCGCACCCGGCTTGTACACGCCGTGCACGTTGCCGAACGTCAGGGCCGTCAGGTAGCGGCCCTTCTCGCCCGCACCGAGCGCCTCGACGGTCTTCAGACCGTCCTCGGCCGTGGTGTAGAGCTTCTCGTTGATCTCGGCCTCGTGGCCGTCCTCCTCGCCACCGACGACGCCGACCTCGATCTCGAGGATCGTGCGGGCCGCCTGCGAGAGCTCGAGCAGCTCGGCCGCGATGACGAGGTTCTCGTCCAGCGGGATGTCCGAGCCGTCGAACATGTGCGACTGGAACGTCGGGTTCTCGCCGCGCTTGACCTGCTCCGCCTCGAGGGCGAGCAGCGGGCGGACCCACGAGTCGAGGTTCTTCTTGACGCAGTGGTCGGTGTGCAGCGCGATGGTCACGCCGTAGTTCTTGGCGACCTCGGTGGCGTACGCGGCGAGCGCGAGCGTGCCGGAGACGCGGTTCTTGATCGTCGAGCCGGAGGCGTACTCGGCGCCGCCGACGGAGACCTGGATGATGCCGTCCGACTCGGCCTCCGCGAAGCCCTGGATGGCAGCGGTGACGGTCTGGGACGACGTGATGTTGACGGCGGGGTAGGCGAACTTGCCGGCCTTGGCCCGGTCGATCATCTCGGCGTAGACCTCGGGGGTGGCGATGGGCATCGCGGCTCTCCTGATGTTCGGGGTGCGGTACGACACGAGTCTGCCACCACCGGGCCCCGGGCGTTCCGGGACGTCCACCGGGACCGGCCCGCACGGAGCGCGGAACGGTCGGCGGAACGGTCGGCGGACGGCCGCGGCACGGGCACCACGGACCGCCCGCGAGCGCGGCGACGTCAGCGCGGGCCGGCGCCGTCGGGCGGCGTCACGTGCTGCACCATCCACGTGTGCATCGCGATCGCGGCCGCCGCGCCCGCGTTGAGCGACCGCGTGCTGCCGTGCTGGGTGATGTGCAGGACGACGTCGCAGACGTCCTGCGCCGCGGCGCTCAGCCCCGTGGACTCCTGCCCCAGCAGCAGGACGCACGACCGCGGCAGCGGGTACCCCTCGATCGGCACCGACCCGGGCACGTTGTCGAGGCCGACGACCGGCAGGCGCCCGCCGTCCGGCCCGGCGGTGGCGGCCCACCGCGCCAGCGCTGTCGCGTCGGCGTGGTGGTGCACGTGCAGGTAGCGGTCGGTGACCATCGCGCCGCGGCGGTTCCAGCGACGACGCCCGACGACGTGCACGCCGGCGGCGTTGAACGCGTTGGCCGTGCGCACGACCGAGCCGATGTTGAGGTCGTGCGCCCAGTTCTCGATCGCGACGTGGAACGCGTGCCGCCGGGTGTCGAGGTCGGCCACGACCGCCTCGACCGTCCAGTACCGGTAGGCGTCCACGACGTTGCGCCGGTCGCCGTGCGCGAGCAGCTCGGGGTCGTACCGCGGGTCGAGGCGGTCCGTGCCGGGCAGCCGCGGCCAGGCGTCGGGGCCCCCGGGCCAGGGCCCGACGCCGACCCCGTCCGGCGCGTCGCTCGTCGTCGGATCGGCCGGAGCCGCACCCGTGACGTCTCCCCCGGGGCCCGCCTGACCTGCGGGGTCGTCCGATCGCGCCATGCAGCCGAGCGTAGTCGTCGACCCCGTGCGGGCCGGTGCGCACGGGGTCGGGCGGCGTGCGAGGCGTCCGCCCCGGCCCGGTCGGCGGCGGCGGGCTCCTAGGCTGCAGGCATGGCACCCCCGCAGGACGAGGCACCGGCCGGGCCGGCCGACGGTGTGGGGGCGTCGCCGGTCGAGGCCGTCGACCGGGCGCTGCGGGTGCTCGAGGCGCTGGCGGCTGCCGGGCCGCCCGGCACCGGGCTGGCCGAGCTCGCGTCGGGGCTGGGGCTGAACAAGACGACCGTGCACCGCACGCTCGCCGCGCTGCGCCACCGCGGCTTCGCGACGCAGGAGCCGTCCGGCCGGTACGTGCTCGGCGCTGCGGCGGCACGGCTGGGCGACGACTACTTCGCCGACGAGAACCTGCCCGTCCTGCTGCACCCCGCGCTCGTGGCGCTGAGCCGGGACGTCGACGAGCTGGTCCACCTGGGCGTGCTCGGCGGGCGCGAGGTCGTCTACCTCGACAAGGTCGAGCCCGAGCGCCCGGTGCGCGTCTGGTCGGCGATCGGGCGCCGCCGCCCCGCGGTCACCACCGCGCTGGGGCGGGCGCTGCTGGCGTACCGCGGGACCGACCGCGCCGCGCTCGCCGGCTACCTCACGGCGGGCGACGTCGACGCCGAGCACGTCTGGGACGCGCTCGAGCGGGCGCGTCGCACGGGGTACGCCACGGAGGTCGAGGAGAACGAGGCGGGCATCAGCTGCCTCGCGGTGCCGCTCGTGCGCGCGGGTGCGGCGGTCGCCGCGGTGTCGGTCACCGCGCCGGTCGAGCGCATGACGCCCGGACGCGTCGCCGAGCTGCACGCCGCCGTGCTGCGCGTGCTGCCGCCCCTGCTGCCGGCCGGTCTCACCCTCCCCCGCCCCTGAGCCGGGCCGCCCGCACGGCGCCCGGCACCGGCGGGCCCGCCGGTGGTGCGCCGTCGCGCGCACGCCGGTGACGCGGTGGACCCCCGCGTGAGACAGTGTTCCCCTCAGCGGCACGAGCGTTCCGCTAGGCGCAACCCGTTCGAAGGAGAACCTGCGATGGACACCCTGGACCAGCTCGCGGCCGCCCGGATCGTCCCGGTCGTCGTGCTCGACGAGGCCGCCGACGCCGCACCGCTCGCCGCCGCGCTCGTCGCGGGCGGGCTCCCCGTGGCCGAGGTGACCTTCCGGACCGCCGCGGCCCCCGACGCCATCCGGGCCATGAGCGTCCGCGGCGACGTGCTCGTCGGCGCCGGCACGGTCCTCACCGTCCGCCAGGTCGACCAGGCGGTCGCCGCCGGCGCGTCCTACGTCGTCTCGCCGGGACTGAGCCGGGCGGTCGTCGAGCGGTGCCAGGAGCACGGCGTCCTGGTGCTGCCCGGGGCCGTGACCGCCACCGAGATCCAGGCGGCGCTCGAGCTGGGGCTGACGACCGTCAAGTTCTTCCCGGCCGGGACGTCCGGCGGCGCGAAGGCCGTCGCCGCGCTCGCCGCCCCCTTCGGCGACGTCGGCTTCGTGCCCACCGGCGGCGTGGGCGCGGGCAACCTGCACGAGTACCTCGACGTGCCCGCCGTCGTCGCCGTCGGCGGCTCGTGGATGGTGAGCCGGGACCTCGTGCGCGCCGGTGAGTACGCCACGATCACGCGCCTGACCGCCGAGGCCGTCGCCCTCGCCCGGCGCTGAGCCGCACCGCCCCCGCCACCGCACCCACCACGAGACCGAGGACCCCATGAGCGCCCTGTCCATCCGGCCCGCGGCCGAGTGCCGCTACGACGTCGTCTCGCTCGGTGAGGTCATGCTGCGCCTCGACCCGGGCGAGGGCCGCATCCGCACCGCCCGGCAGTTCCGCGTGTGGGAGGGCGGCGGCGAGTACAACGTCGCCCGCGGCCTGCGCCGCGCCTTCGACCAGCGCGCGGCCGTCGTCACCGCCCTGGCCGACAACGAGGTGGGCCGCCTCGTCGAGGACCTCGTCCTCACCGGCGGCGTCGACACGTCGTTCATCCGCTGGGTCCCGTACGACGGCATCGGCCGCGGCGTGCGCAACGGCCTGAACTTCACCGAGCGCGGCTTCGGCGTGCGCGGCGCCGTGGGCGTCTCCGACCGCGGCCTGACCGCGGCCTCGCAGCTGCAGCCGGGGGACGTCGACTGGGACCACCTGTTCGGCGACCTGGGTGTGCGCTGGCTGCACACCGGCGGCATCTTCGCCGCGCTGAGCGCGACGACCGCCGAGCTGGTCGTCGAGGCGGTGACCGCCGCGAAGCGCCACGGCACGGTGGTGTCCTACGACCTCAACTACCGGCCGTCGCTGTGGAAGGCGATCGGCGGGCAGGCGACGGCGCAGGAGGTCAACACGCGCATCGCCGAGCACGTCGACGTCATGATCGGCAACGAGGAGGACTTCACCGCCTCCCTCGGGTTCGAGGTCGAGGGCGTCGACGAGAACATCTCCGCCATCGAGGTCGACGCGTTCGCCGCGATGATCGAGAAGGCCGCCGCCGCGTACCCGAGCTTCCGGGTCATCGGCACCACGCTGCGCACCGTGCACTCCGCGTCCTGCAACGACTGGGGCGCGATCGCGTGGTCCCGCGACACCGGGGTCGTGCAGGCGACGTACCGCGAGCGCCTCGAGATCCTCGACCGTGTCGGCGGCGGCGACTCGTTCGCGTCCGGCCTCATCTACGGCCTGCTCGACGGGCAGCCGCTCGCGACGGCCGTCGAGTACGGCGCCGCGCACGGCGCGCTGGCCATGACGACCCCCGGCGACACCACGATGGTGACGAAGGCCGAGGTGCTCAAGCTCGCGGGTGGTGGCAGCGCCCGGGTCGACCGGTGACGCGGCACCCACGCCGGCCCCGCCGTCACGTCCGCGACCGGGCCCCCGACGGCCCGACGTGCACGGATCCTGCACCCGGGGACCAGCCGCCGCCCACGTCGCGCGCCGTACGCTGGGACCCATGCTGACGACGACGGTGCTCGCTGCCGCCCTGACCGACGCCCCGATGCAGGCCCTGGCAGGTGGTCCGCTGCCCGCGCTGGGCCCGGACTTCCTCAACGCCGAGAAGCTCATCGACTCGTTCGGCACCGCGGCGCTCATCGGCATCGTGGCCGTCGTCTTCATCGAGACCGGGCTGCTCTTCCCGTTCCTGCCCGGCGACTCGCTGCTCTTCACCGCCGGGGCGCTCGTCGCGCAGGACTCGCTGCAGCTCAACATCTGGGTGCTGTGCCTGCTGCTGTTCCTCGCCGCGTTCACGGGCGACCAGGTCGCGTACGCGATCGGCCGCAAGCTCGGGCCCAAGGTCTTCAACCGGCCCGACTCGCGGTTCTTCAAGCAGAAGTACATCGACCAGACCTACGCGTACTTCGACAAGTACGGCGGCCGCACGATCATCGTGGCGCGCTTCGTGCCCTTCGTGCGGACGTACGCCCCCGTGGCGGCCGGCGTCGGCAAGATGCACTACCGCCACTTCGTGTCGTACAACGTCATCGGGGCGCTGCTCTGGGGCGTCGGGGTGACGCTGCTGGGCTACTGGCTGGGCAACTTCTCGTTCATCAAGAACAACATCGAGGCCCTGCTGATCCTCATCGTCGGCGTCTCGGTGCTGCCCGTGGTCTTCGAGCTGTGGAAGGCACGCCGCAAGGAGAAGGCCGGCGAGACGGTCGAGGGGCGCGACACCGACTACGACGAGCCGGTCGAGCGCGCGGCCGTCGAGCGGGAGGTCTTCGGCCACGCCGCGACGGCGCCCGTGGCCGGCCAGGCCGGCACGGAGGTCGTCGACGACGGGGCGACGGAGCACACCGAGCGATGACCCGCGAGATCCGGTCGTGGCTCTCGGACATGGACGGCGTCCTGGTCCACGAGGGCACCGCCCTGCCGGGGGCGGCGGAGTTCGTCGACGCGCTCAAGGCCGCCGGGCGCCCGTTCCTCATCCTCACGAACAACTCGATCTTCACCCCGCGCGACCTGCGGGCCCGGCTCGCCGCCACGGGGCTCGACGTCCCGGAGGAGTCGATCTGGACGTCCGCGCTGGCGACGGCGCAGTTCCTCACCGACCAGATGCCCGGCGGGTCCGCGTACGTCATCGGCGAGGCCGGTCTGACGACCGCGCTCTACGAGGCCGGCTACACGCTGACCGCCTCCCGCCCCGACTTCGTCGTGCTCGGTGAGACGCGCACGTACTCGTTCGAGGCGATCACGCAGGCCATCCGGCTGATCCAGGGCGGCGCCCGGTTCATCGCGACGAACCCCGACGTCACCGGGCCCAGCGCCGACGGCGACCTGCCCGCGACCGGCGCCGTGGCCGCGATGATCTCGGCCGCCACCGGACGCAAGCCCTACTTCGTGGGCAAGCCGAACCCCATGATGATCCGCTCGGCGCTCAACCGGATCGACGCGCACTCGGAGACCACGGTCATGGTCGGCGACCGCATGGACACCGACGTCGTGGCCGGCATCGAGGCGGGCCTGCGCACCTACCTCGTGCTCACGGGGTCCACGCGCGAGCAGGACGTGCAGCGCTTCCCCTTCCGCCCCACGGCGGTGCTGGACTCGGTGCAGGACCTGATCGCGCTCGTCTGAGGGACGTTCGGCCCGCCCAGGGGGTCCTCCGGGGCCGTTCGTCCCGCCTCGGCGACCAGCACCGGGGGCACGCTGGAGCATGCGCAACAGCGAGCTCGCCCAGGTGCTGCGCGCGGCCAACCCCTGGTGGTCGCGTCGCCGCCGTGCGTCCTGGGTGCTCGACGACGCCGACCTGGCGACCCGCGCACGCCACGAGTGGCAGCCGGCGACGCAGGCCGCCCGCGCGCTCCTGGCGGACCTCGCCGCCGGCCCGCGTCCCGGCACGGTGACCGTCGTCGCCGGCCCGCGCGGCGTCGGCAAGACGACCGCGGTCAAGGACGTCGTCGCGCACCTGGTGGCCGACCCCCGCACCGACCCGCGCCGCGTGGTGCTGGTCCCCGCCGAGCGGACCGAGCCCGACGGCACGGTCCTGCAGTGGGAGCCGGCCGACCTCGCCACCGTCGGGCGCACCCCCACCCGGACCGGTGCGCCGGCGTGCGACGACCCACGCGTGCTCGTCCTGGACGAGGTGGGTGCCGTCGACGGGTGGCCGCAGGTCGCCGCCCACGCGCACCACCGCGGCGACCAGGTGGTCGTCACGACGTCCGTGCTCGACCCCGCGGACCTCGCCGCCCTCGAGCAGCAGGTGCCGGGCGTCGCGGTCCGGCGCCTGCAGCCCGCGAGCATGTCCGAGGTCCTGCTCGCCCGGCCGGGCGGTGGCACGCAGGACGTGCGCAGCGCCTACCTGCGCCACGGCGGCCTGCCGCGCGCGCTGGCCGAGCACCGGGACCTGGGCGACGTCGGGGACGAGCTGGTCCGGTGGCTGGCGGCCGGCCTGCACCACGACGTGTGCCGCGGCGGGGACGGCTGCCCGCCCGAGGTGCTGCTGGCGGCGCTGTGCGAGACCACCGACCGGTTCGTGGAGCCGGAGCAGCTGGCGCGCGCGCTCGGCCTGACGATGCCCGAGGTGACGCTGCTGCTGGCCCGCCTGGAGCAGGCCCACCTGCTGGACCCGCGCCGCGGGCTGGTCGACCCGCTGCTGCACCGGCTGCCGTCGTTGCTGGCCCCCGACCGGTACGCCGCGCCCTCGGTGCAGCACATCGCGACGTTCTCGCACTGAGCGCGACGACTTCTGAGCACGACGACGCCCGGCCACGACGGGCCGGGCGTCGGGTGGTGCGAGCGGTGCGGTGCGGTGCGGTGCGAGCGGTGCGGCGGCTCAGAACCCCACGGTCGGGGCGCGGCGCACCTGCGGGTCGTCGACCTCGAAGTACTCGGCGCGCGTGAACCCGAACATGCCGGCCACGACGTTGGCGGGGAAGGACTCGACCTTGGTGTTGAGCTCGCGCACGTTGGCGTTGTAGAACCGGCGGCCCGCCGCGATGCGGTCCTCGGTGTTGGCCAGCTCGGCCTGCAGCTGCTGGAAGTTCTCGCTGGCGCGCAGCACCGGGTAGTTCTCGGCCACCGCGAGGAGCCGGCCCAGCGCGACGTTCAGCGCGTTCTCCTGCGAGGCCTGCTCGGCGGGCCCGGCGCTCGGTCCGGCGGCCGCCGCGCGGGCGCGCGTGACCTCGTCGAACACGCCGCGCTCGTGGGCGGCGTACCCCTTCACCGTCTCGACGAGGTTGGGGATCAGGTCGTGCCGGCGGTGCAGCTCGACGTCGATCTGCCGCCACGACTCCTGCACGAGGTTCCGCAGGCGGACGAACCCGTTGTACTGCGCGACGCCCCACAGCAGGACGAGGACGACGACGACGGCGATCACGACGAGGGCGATGAGGCCTCCGCTCACGGCGACTCCTTGGGTCGGGACGTGGGCCGATCGTACCGGCCGCTCTCCCCGCTCAGGCGCCGCGGGTGACGTCGTCCCGGTGCGGGTCGTGCCCGTGGTCCTGCCAGACGTGCCGCGGGACCCCCCGCACCACGGCCGCCAGCACGCCGAGCCGGGGGGCGATGCGGGCCGTGTCCGTGGCGCCCGTCTCCCAGGACGCGATCCACGTGCCCTCGATGCGCCAGGCGACGCCGAGCGCGTCGGGTCGCAGCAGCCGCTCGAGGGTCCGCGGGTGCAGGATCGCGTGCGCGGTCCGGGCCTCCGGTGCGTCGACCCGGTAGGCGGCGTTGAACGCCGCGGACTCCAGCTGCAGGTCGCGCGCACCGAACGCCTTGGCCAGGCGGGCGCCCACCCCCTCGGCGGTCACCTCGAGCGTCGGCAGGTAGGCGGGCAGGCGGAGCGCGACGACGTGCGCCTCGTGCTCACGGCGCTCGTCGCCGCTGCCCGTGGTCCACGTGTACGTGAACGACACGGCGGGCAGCGCCTCGTACGTGCCGGTGAGGACCTCCGTGACCGTGCGCGCCCGGCCCTGGCCGAAGGGCCGGCCGGTCTGCAGGGTGGCCAGGCCGAGCCCGGGGTCCCGCGGCGAGAAGGCCCAGCCGGTCGCCCCGGCCCACGCCGTCAGCTCGGCGGCGCGCCGGCGCCGCAGCCACGAGCCGCCCACGGCACCCAGCACGACGACCGCACCGATGAGCAGGAGCATCCCGCCGCCCTGCGGGGCGAGACCGGTCCACGAGCCCACGAGGACGAACGCGACCACCCCCAGCGCGGCGTACGCGCCGAGCCGTACGCCCTGCCGCACGACGGGGCCCGTCAGGCCAGGCCGAGGTCGGACAGGTCGAGCAGGTGGTGGTACGCGACCCCGAGCGCTTCGATCGCCTCACGGGCGCCCGTGCCGCGGTCGACGATCGTCGCGACGGCCACGACCTCGCCACCGGCCTCCCGCACGGCCTCGACCGCGGTGATGGCGGACCCACCGGTCGTCGAGGTGTCCTCGACGACGACGACGCGGCGACCGGCCACGTCGGGGCCCTCGATGCGGCGCTGCAGGCCGTGGGCCTTGCCGGCCTTGCGCACGACGAACGCGTCGAGATCCTGCCCGCGCGACGCGGCGGCGTGCAGCAGCGCCGTGGCGACGGGGTCCGCCCCCAGGGTGAGCCCGCCGACGGCGTCGATCTCCGCCGTGCCCAGGCCGACCTCCTCGAGCAGGTCGAGCAGCAGGTGGCCGATGAGCGGGGCCGCGCGGTGGTGCAGCGTCACCCGGCGCAGGTCGACGTAGTAGTCGGCCTCCTTGCCGGACGAGAGGGTGACCCGGCCGTGCACGACGGCGAGGTCACGGACGAGGGCGACGAGCTGGTCACGGGGCGCTGCGGCGGAGGCGTCGGTCACGGCCCGAGGGTACCGGGCCGCCCCGACGTCCGGACGCCGCCGGGCGGTCAGCCCGCCACGCGCACCTCGACGCGGCGGTTCAGCGCCCGCCCGGACGGGTCGTCACGACCGTCGACCTCCTCCTCGGCGACCGGCTGCGCGCTGCCGTGCCCGGTGACGGTGAGCACCAGGTCCGGGCGGGCGGCGGCGAGCGCGTCGGCCACGGCCTGCGCGCGGGCCTGCGACAGCGGCAGGTTGACCTCGTCGCCGCCGAGCCCGTCGGTGTGCCCGTCGACGGCGACCGTCGCCCCCTGCGGCAGCGCGGCGGCGATCTCGCCGATCGCCGCGGGCGCCGCCGGCGCGAGCTCGGCGCTGTCGAACGCGAACAGCAGGTCCGACGTGAGCGTGGTGACGCCCTGCGCCTCCCGCGCCAGCTCGCGGACGGACTTCTCGCGCAGCAGCGCCAGCGGCCCGCCCACCGGACGCAGCGGGCCGCCGGACAGCCGCAGCGTCGCCCGCTCGACCATGTCCGGGGTCACCGGTGTGCGGGCGAGCTCCGCCCACGGCGGCTCGTCCGCCGTGGCGCCCGCCGCCGCGACCGGCACGCCCACGACGAGCGGTGCCGCGGTGACCAGCACGAGCGCCAGGCGCGCGCCCCGCACGGCGGGCGGCGTCACGACGTCTGCCGGGCGGTCACGCCCGTGAACGCGGGCAGCCCGTCGGACACCAGCACGTCGAGCGACCCGCCCGGGTTCTCGGGGGCCGGCAGGGCCGCCCAGCCCTCGAGGGTGGCGTGGTTCTGCAGCGCGGTGTGGATGCGGCTGAGCGGCGAGGCGAGCATCGACGACTGGCACTCCTGCCGGTCGCTCCCGTCGCCGTTCCAGTCGCCCTTGACGCACAGCGGCATGAACGCCTGCAGGTGCGTCGTGTCCGTCACGAGGGGCACGGGGTCGATGCCGAGGCCGAGCAGGCTCATCTCGTCGTCGTCGGGGCGGTCCGGCGCGTCCCACCGCAGCGCCCACCGCACGGTCATCACCTCGGCGTCGACGCGGACGTCCCGCAGCGTGAGCGTGACCTGCCCGCCGGCGGTCTCGGTGCCCGCGGGGGTGTCGACGGTCTGCTCGGCGATCACCTGCGTGGCGACGTCGTCGACCGGCGGCGCGGCGTCGGCGGCGGGTGTGGCCTGCCCGGCCGCCGTGCCGGTGGGGGCGGGCGGGTCGTCACCACCGGTGCAGGCCGAGGTCACGGCCAGGGCGAGGAGCGCGACGAGGGCGTGACGCAGGCGCGGGCGGGCGGACGGGCGCATGGGGGGTCCTCCGGTGACGGGGGCGGAGCCCGCACCGTACCGCGCGTCGGACGGATGCGGACGAACCACCCACCGCGTCCGGGCCGCCACCGACCCCCACCCACCGCGTCCGGGCCGGTCGGGCCGACCGGGTCGGGCCGACCGGTCAGTGCTCGGCGGTCTGCTCCTGCGCGGCGTCGGGCAGCGCCCGCCGGTACCCGCCGAACGCCCGCACCGCGGAGCGGGGCGCGAGGCGCAGCAGCGCCGACACCGCCTTGTACCGCAGGCTCGGCGTCGACAGGACGACGCCGCGGCGGACGTCCGCGAGCGCGGCGGCCACCACGTCCTCGGCGTCGAGCCAGCCCACCTCGGGGTAGTGCGCCGTGTCGATGCGTCCGCGCTCGTGGAACTCGGTGCGGGTGAACCCCGGCGCGACGACCGTCGCGGTGACACCGGTCCCCTTGAGCTCGACCGCCAGGGCCTCGGTGAACACCCGCACCCACGCCTTGTGCGCGGAGTAGGTGCCGGTCGCGATGAGCCCGGCGACGGACCCGACGTTGAGGATCGCGCCGCGGCCCCGCGCGCGCATCGCGGCGGCGGCCTCGTGCGACAGCACCATGACGGCCCGGACCATGAGGTCGAGCGCCCGCTCCTCGGCGGCCAGGTCGCCGTCGACGAAGGGCTGGTTGAGCCCCATGCCGGCGTTGTTGACGAGCAGCCCGACGGGGCGCTCGTCCGAGCGCAGGCGGGCGGCGACGCGCTCGAGGTCGCCACGGTCGGTGAGGTCGGCGGCGAGCACCTCGGCACGGATGCCGGCCGCCGCCTCGAGCTGCCCCGCGAGGCGGGTCAGCCGCTGCTCGTCGCGGGCGACGAGCACCACGTCGTGGCGGGCCGTGGCGAGCTGCCAGGCGAACTCCAGACCGAGGCCGGCGCTGGCGCCGGTGACGAGTGCGGTTCCCATGGGCGCCACCCTACGGATCGCGCGCCCGTCGCGTCGCGTCGGCGGCGCGTCCGTGGCGCGGGTGCGCAGGTGACGGCTGTCCCCGGGGCCGCGGGGCGCCCGGTCCGCGGCCCCGGATGCCCACCAGCCGGACCGCCCGTAGCGTGGTGCGCCCGCCATCGACCCGGAGGTGCGTGCCATGGAGACGTCCCTGCTGCCCGCCCCGCTCGCGCTCGTGACCGGTGCGTCGAGCGGCATCGGCCTGGAGATCGCGACGCGGCTGGCCGAGCTGGGCCACGACCTCGTCGTCACCGCCGAGGACGAGGCGATCGGCCTGGTCGCCGAGGGCCTGACGCAGCACGGCCGCGCGGTGCGCCCCGTGCGCGCCGACCTCACGCTGGCCGAGGGCGTGGACGCGCTCGTCGCCGACGTCACCGCCGGGGGGCGGCCGCTGGACGTGCTCGTGCTCAACGCCGGGCGGGGCGCCGGCGGCGCGTTCCTCGACGTGCCGCTGGAGGACGACCTGGCCACGATCGCGCTCGACGTCGTCGCCCCGGTGCGGCTGGCCAAGGCGCTGCTGCCCGCGATGGTCGACCGCGGCGTCGGCCGGGTCCTGGTGACGTCGTCCGTGGGTGCGCTGATGCCCGGGCCGTACTACGCGACGTACGCGGCGTCGAAGGCGTTCGACCTGTCGTTCGCGCAGGCGCTGCGCTACGAGCTGCGCGACACGGGCGTGACGGTCACGGCGCTGCTGCCCGGCCCGACGGACACCGACTTCTTCGAGGCCGCCGGCATGCAGGACACGCGCGCGGGGCAGGGTCACAAGGACGACCCCGCCGACGTGGCCCGGCAGGCCGTCGACGGTCTGCTGAAGGGTGACGAGAAGGTCGTGGTGCGCTCGCTGCAGGCACGCGGCCAGGCCGCCGCGGGTGCGGTGCTGAGCGACGGTGCCGGGGCCGCGCTGCAGGCCCGGTTCGTCGAGCCGCGGGACGCCGCACCCGCCGACGGGCGCTGAGGCGCAGGTCCGCGCAGCCCCGTCCACAGCCGGACGGCCCGCGCCGCGCCGCGCCCTCGACGGCTCGTAGGGTGGGGGCGTGCTGCCGGACCCCACCGTTCCCGAGACCCGTCGTCGACGGCCGGCCGGACCGCTCGACGACCCGCCGCCCACCGACGCGCCGACGTGGGACGACGAGCCGGCCGAGCCGTGGTGGGACGACGCTCCCCCGCCGCCGGACGACGCCCCGCCGCCCGAGGCGTGGGCCGAGGACCCCTGGGGCGCGCCGGCGCCCGGCCGCACGGGCACCCGCCGCCCGGACGCGCCGCGCAGCACGGCGGCGGGACGCCCGGCCCCCTCCCACGGGACGCCGGCCGAGGTGCTGCACCGGGTCTGGGGGTACGAGGCGTTCCGCGGTGACCAGGCCGCGATCGTCGACACGGTGGTCGCCGGCGGCGACGCCGTCGTGCTCATGCCCACCGGCGGCGGCAAGTCGCTGTGCTACCAGGTGCCCGCGCTGGTCCGCGAGGGCACCGGCATCGTGGTCTCCCCGCTGATCGCCCTCATGCAGGACCAGGTCGACGCCCTGTCCGCCCTGGGGGTCCGCGCCGGGTTCCTCAACTCCACGCACGAGCGCGACCAGCGCCGGGCCGTCGAGGAGGCGTTCCTCGCCGGTGAGCTGGACCTGCTGTACCTGGCACCGGAGCGGCTGCGCGTGCCGGACACCCTCGACCTGCTGGACCGGGGGCACGTCGCGCTGTTCGCGATCGACGAGGCGCACTGCGTGTCCCAGTGGGGGCACGACTTCCGCCCCGACTACCTCGCGCTGTCGCTGCTGCACGAGCGCTGGCCCGACGTGCCACGCATCGCGCTCACCGCCACCGCGACGCACGCGACGCACCGCGAGATCTGCGAGCGCCTGCAGCTGACGGACGCCGCCCAGTTCGTCGCCAGCTTCGACCGCCCGAACATCCGCTACCGGATCGTGCCCAAGGACAACCCGCGCGCCCAGCTGCTGCACCTGCTGCGCACCGAGCACGCGGGCGACTCCGGCATCGTCTACTGCCTGTCGCGGGCGTCGGTCGAGCAGACGGCCGAGGCGCTGCGCAAGGAGGGCGTCGACGCGCTGCCGTACCACGCGGGGCTGGACCGACGGGTGCGGGCGGCGAACCAGTCCCGGTTCCTGCGGGACGACGGCGTCGTGATGGTCGCGACCATCGCGTTCGGCATGGGCATCGACAAGCCCGACGTCCGGTTCGTCGCGCACCTGGACCTGCCGAAGTCGGTCGAGGGCTACTACCAGGAGACGGGACGCGCGGGGCGTGACGGGCTGCCGTCGACGGCGTGGCTCGCGTACGGGCTGGCCGACGTGGTGCAGCAGCGCCGCATGATCGACACGTCCGAGGGCGACGCCGCGCACAAGCGGCGCCTCACCCAGCACCTCGACGCGATGCTCGCGCTGTGCGAGACGGTGGACTGCCGCCGGGCGCAGCTGCTCGCGTACTTCGGCCAGGAGTCCGACGGACCGTGCGGCAACTGCGACACGTGCCTGGAGCCGCCGCAGTCGTGGGACGGGACCGTCCCGGCGCAGAAGCTGCTGTCGACGGTGGTCCGGCTCGACCAGCGGGGGCAGCGGTACGGGGTGGGGCATCTGGTCGACATCCTGCGCGGCAAGGCCACGCCGCGCGTGCAGCAGCTGGGGCACGACCAGCTCTCGACGTTCGGGATCGGGCAGGACCTGTCCGACGGCGAGTGGCGCGGCGTGGTGCGTCAGCTGCTCGCGGCCGAGCTGCTGGCCGTCGACACCGAGGGGTACGGCACGATCCGCCTGCTGCCCGCGTCGGCGGAGGTGCTGCGCGGCGAGCGCGAGGTGCGGCTGCGCCGCGAGCCGGAGCGCACCGGGCGGGCCACGCGGGAACGGCGCGGCTCCGGGCGCACCCCGGCAGCGGCGGCCGACCTCACGGGCGGCGACGCCGCGCTGTTCGAGGCGCTGCGCGCGTGGCGTGCGGGCGCCGCCAAGGAGCAGGGCGTGCCCGCGTACGTGGTGTTCCACGACGCGACGCTGCGCGAGATCGCGACCCGCCGTCCGACGACGCGCGCCGAGCTCGGGACGATCAGCGGGATCGGCGCGGCCAAGCTCGACCGCTACGCCGACGGCGTCCTCGCCACCGTCGCAGCCGACGGCTGACTGCCAGGTCACCAGGTCACCGGGTCACCGGGTCGGCGGGCCGACCGCGCCACCCGCGACCGGGCTACCCGGACCGCCGGGCCCGCGTCAGCCGACGGGGCCGGTCGAGGACCGGACGACCAGGTGCGTCGGCAGCAGCACCGGGTCGGCCGTGTCGCGGACACGGGTGACCGGGTCGTCCTCGAGGTCGGGCTCCTGGTCGAGGTCGGAGGCCTCGTCCGGGTCGGCGGCCGGCCCGGCGTCCGCGCCCTCGCCGGCCGGGCGGTCGCCCTCGAGCCGCGCGAGCAGCAGGTCGGCGGCCATGCGGCCCGCCAGCTCCACGGGTGACTCGACGGTCGTCAGGGCGGGACGCACCAGGTCGGCACCGAAGATGTCGTCGCACCCGATGACGCTCATGCGCTCGGGCACGGGGACGTCGCGGACGTCGAGCCGCTCGAGGACGCCGAAGGCGAGCAGGTCGTTGAACGTGACGACGGCGGTGGCGCCGGCCTCGAGCGCGGCGTCGGCCGCGGCCGCACCGGCCTGCCGCACCGGGGCGTACGGGCCGAGCACCACGAGCTCCACGCCGAGGCGCGCCGCGGCCGGCTCGAGCGCCTCGCGGCGGCGGCGGTCGGACCACGACGTCACCGGGCCGGAGGCGTAGGCCACCCGCCGGTGCCCCAGCGAGGCCAGGTGCTCGAGCGCCTGGACCATGCCGCCCGCGGTGTCGAGCAGCACGCCGGGCGTGGCGGGGATCGTGCGGTTGACCACGACGAGCGCGAGGTCCGCCGCGGCCGCCGCGATCTGCTCGTCGGACAGACGCGACGCGGCGAGCACCGCACCGTCCACCTGGCCGCGGAGCTTGCGCAGGGTGTCGGCCTCGACCTCGGCGGACTCCTCGGTGTCCGCGAGCACCTGGACGTACCCGGACTCCCGCAGCCGTGCCCCGGTGCCCCGCACCAGCCCGAAGAAGAACGGGTTGGTGACGTCGGGCAGCACGAGCGCGACGGTGGCGGTGCGGCCCGAGAGCAGCGCGCGGGCCGACGCGCTCGGGATGTACCCGAGCTCCTTGGCCACCGCGACGACGCGGTCGGCGGTGTCCGCGTTGACCCGGCCGGGGCGGGTCAGCGCCCGCGACGCGGTCGACACGGCGACCCCTGCGGCCGCTGCCACGTCCCGCAACGTGGGCTGTCGCCTGACGGCCATGCACCCTCCAGGTCAGCTCGTCGCCGCCGGTGCGACGGTGCACCGTGCGGATCTTGCTGGCAAACGATTGCCAGCCTAGCGTGTCGGGGCCTACTCTCACCAGTGCCCCTCGCGACGTCGCGACCGGGCGGAAGGAGCCTCCCACGATGCCCGGCACGACGATCCGCTCGGCCGAGGTGCTGGTGTCCAGCCCCGGCCGCAATTTTGTAACGTTACGCCTCGTCACCGAGGATGGCGTGGAAGGCCTGGGTGACGCCACCCTGAACGGCCGGGAGCTGGCCGTCGCCAGCTACCTGACCGACCACGTCGTCCCCCTGCTCATCGGCAGGGACGCGCACACGATCGAGGACACCTGGCAGTTCCTCTACCGCAGCGCCTACTGGCGCCGCGGGCCCGTGACCATGGCCGCGATCGCGGCCGTCGACGTCGCGCTGTGGGACATCAAGGCCAAGCTGGCCGGCATGCCGCTGTACCAGCTGCTCGGCGGCGCGTCGCGCAGCGGCATCATGGCGTACGGCCACGCGTCGGGCCGGGACCTGCCCGAGCTCTTCGACTCGATCCGCCAGCACCTCGACGAGGGCTTCCGGTCCATCCGCGTGCAGACCTCGGTGCCCGGCGTCGACGCCGTCTACGGGGTGGCCGCGCAGCCGTCGTCGTCGGGACGCTACGACTACGAGCCCGCGCAGCGCGCGCCCCTGCCGGCCGAGGAGGACTGGGACACCCGGGCCTACCTGCGCCACATCCCGCGGGTGTTCGAGGCCGTGCGCAACGAGTTCGGCCCCGAGCTGCCGCTGCTGCACGACGGCCACCACCGCATGACGCCCATCCAGGCCGCGCGCCTGGGCAAGGACCTCGAGCCGTACGACCTGTTCTGGCTCGAGGACTGCACCCCGGCCGAGAACCAGGACGCGCTGCGCCTGGTGCGGCAGCACACCGTGACGCCGCTCGCGATCGGCGAGGTCTTCAACACCGTCTGGGACTACCAGACGCTGATCCGCGAGCAGCTCATCGACTACGTGCGCTCGGCCGTGACGCACACCGGCGGCATCACGGCGCTGCGCCGCATCCTCGACTTCGCGGCGCAGTACCAGATCAAGTCCGGCATCCACGGGCCCACCGACATCTCCCCGGTCGGCATGGCCGCGGCGCTGCACCTGGACCTCGCGATCCACAACTTCGGCATCCAGGAGTACATGAAGCACTCCGCCACCACGGACGAGGTCTTCCGCACGTCGTTCACGTTCACGGACGGCTACCTGCACCCGGGCCACGAGCCCG
Organism: Cellulomonas sp. KH9; assembly: GCF_900114185.1. Taxonomy (GTDB): domain Bacteria; phylum Actinomycetota; class Actinomycetes; order Actinomycetales; family Cellulomonadaceae; genus Cellulomonas. The sequence continues at coordinate 747,352 of NZ_FOSE01000001.1, read as the reverse complement.
GCCTGGGTGTCACCTACGACGACGACGCGGCCTCGCGGCACCCGTACCAGGCGGCGTACCTGCCGTTCAACCGGCTCAAGGACGGCACGGTGCACGACTGGTGAGCGCCACCGACAACGCCCTCGGCACCGCGACCGTCCACCCCGCGTGGCTGCCCGACGCCGCGTTCGCGCCGCTCGGTTCCCGGCGCGTCCTCGTGGCCCTCGGCCCGGACGCCGGGCCGGTCGGCGAGACCGTCGTCGACGAGGTGCGACGGGCGACCGCCACGCACGGCGGGTCGCTCACCGTCCTCGCGCCCGGTGAGGCGCTGCCCGACGCCGCGTCGGTCCGGTCGCACGACCTCGTGCTGGTCGTGGCGTCACGCGCCCACCACCGCGGCAGCGGGGCGGCCCGGCAGGTCCCGCCGCCGGCGCGCGCCGAGGAGCCGCCGCACCCGAACGACCCGCTGGTCGCGGCGGCCACCGACGGCGCGCTCGTCGCCACCGGTGGGCTGGCGGACTTCAGCCAGGACATGTTCGTGCGCGTCCGGACCGCAGGCACCACCGTGGTCGTCGCCGGCGACGCGACGGGCCTGCTCTACGGCCTGCACGACGTGGTGAGGCTCGGCGAGACGGCCTTCGGGGACTGCGACATCGACGTCACCGACCTCCCGGCCGCCCCCGTCCGCATGCTCGACCACTGGGACAACATCGACGTCCACCCCGTGATGGGGCAGGTCGAGCGCGGGTACGCGGGCGGCTCGATCTTCTACGCCGACGGCCGCGTGCGCGAGGACCTGTCGCGCGTCGCCGACTACGCGCGGCTGCTCGGCTCGATCGGGATCAACGCGGTCGCGATCAACAACGTCAACGTCCACCGCACCGAGGCGCGTCTGCTCACCGACGGGCTGGCGGACGTCGCGCGCGTCGCCGACCTCTTCCGCCCCCACGGGGTGCGGACGTACCTGTCGGTGTCGTTCGCGTCGCCGGTCGTCCTCGGCGGGCTGTCCACGTCGGACCCGGCGGACCCCGACGTGCAGGCCTGGTGGGCGGCCGCCGCGGACCGCGTCTACGCGACGATCCCCGACTTCGGCGGGTTCGTCGTCAAGGCCGACTCCGAGGGCCAGCCCGGGCCGTTCGCGTACGGGCGGGACCACGCCGACGGGGCGAACCTGCTGGCCCGGGCGCTGCGCCCGCACGGCGGGACGGTGTTCTGGCGGGCGTTCGTCTACAACCACGAGCAGGACTGGCGCGACCGGCGCACCGACCGCGCGCGGGCCGCGTACGACCACTTCGCGCCGCTCGACGGCCGGTTCGACGACAACGTCGTGCTGCAGGTCAAGTACGGGCCCATCGACTTCCAGACCCGGGAGCCGATCTCCCCCGTGCTCGCCGCGATGCCGCGCACCCGGCTGGCCGTCGAGCTGCAGGTCACGCAGGAGTACACCGGCCACCAGAAGCACGTGTGCTACCTGGGCCCGCTGTGGTCGCAGGTGCTGACGTTCCCCCTGGCCGACGACGCGACGCGGCCCGTGTCGTGGATCGTCTCGGGGCTGCCGGGCCCGGCGGCCGACGACGACACCGGGTTCCTGCCGGCCGGCGGCGTCACCGCCGTGTCCAACGTCGGGGACGACGAGTTCTGGACCGGCCACCCGCTCGCGCAGGCCAACCTGTACGCGTACGGGCGGCTCGCCTGGAACCCGGAGGCGGACCCGGTCGCGCTGCTCGACGAGTGGATCGGCCTGACGTTCCCGGGCGCCGACCCGCGCGTGCGCGAGACGCTGCACACGCTCATGGACGACTCGTGGCTGACGTACGAGGCGTACACCGCTCCCCTGGGCGTCGGGTTCATGGTCGACCCGGGACGGGGGCACTACGGGCCCAACGTCGACGGGTACGAGTACTCCAAGTGGGGCACGTACCACTTCGCGGACCGCGACGGCATCGGCGTCGACCGCACGGTGGCGACCGGGACCGGGTACGCCGGGCAGTACCCGTCGCCGTGGCGCGAGACGTACGAGGACCTGGCCACGTGCCCGGACGAGCTGCTGCTGTTCTTCCACCACGTGCCGTACGGCCACGTGCTGCACAGCGGCGCGACCGTGATCCAGCACATCTACGACACGCGCGCGGACGCCGTCGAGGTCGTCGAGTCGTGGGTGCCCCGGTGGGAGGCCCTGCGCGGGCTCGTCGACGAGCGCCTGCACGCGCGCGTCGCCGAGCGGCTGACCGAGCAGGTCCGGTCCGCCACCGAGTGGCGCGACCAGGTGCGCTCGTACTTCTTCCGGAAGTCGGGGGTCCCGGACGCCTCGGGGCGGCCGATCCACTGACGCCCCCGGGGGGACGCGCGACGGGGTGCTGCCGGGCTCGGCAGCACCCCGTCGCGCGTCATGGGACGGACCGCCTCAGCGGCCCGTCCCATCCACGGCGTGCTCGTCGATCGCGGCCAGCTCCTCGTCCGTCAGCGGCGGTGCCGACAGCGCCGCCACGTTGTCCTCGAGCTGGGCCACCGAGCTGGCGCCGACGAGTGCCGAGGTGATGCGGTCGTCGCGCAGCACCCAGGACAGCGCGAGCTGCGCGAGGCTCTGGCCGCGACCGGCGGCGATCTCCGCCAGTGCCCGCGCCCGCGCCAGGTACGTCTCCGACAGCGAGCGCTCGGAGAGGAACGGGCTCGCGCCGGCGGCCCGGGACCCCGCCGGGGCCGCACCGCCCAGGTACTTCTCCGTGAGCAGGCCCTGTGCGAGCGGCGAGAACACGATCGTCCCCACCCCGAGGTCGCCCACCACGTCGAGCAGCGACTCGGACTGCCCCTCGGCGACGTTCTCGACGTGCCGGTTGAACATCGAGTAGCTCGGCTGGTGGACGAGCAGGCGGACGCCCATGTCGGCGAGCACCGCGTGCGCCGCGCGGGTCTGGGCCGGCGTGTAGTTGGAGACGCCCACGTACAGCGCCTTGCCGCTGCGCACGGCCTGGGCCAGCGCACCCATCGTCTCCTCGAGCGGCGTCGAGGGGTCCGGGCGGTGGTGGTAGAAGACGTCGACGTACTCCAGGCCCATCCGGCGCAGCGACGCGTCGAGCGACGACAGCAGGTACTTGCGGGACCCGCCGTCCTGGTACGGGCCGGACCACATGTCGTAGCCGGCCTTGGTGGAGATGACGAGCTCGTCGCGGTACGGGCGCAGGTCCGCGGCGAGGTGCCGGCCGAGGTTCTCCTCGGCCGCCCCCGGCTGCGGGCCGTAGTTGTTCGCCAGGTCGAGGTGCGTGACGCCCAGGTCGACCGCGCGGCGCAGGACGTCACGCTGCGTGCCGAACGGCGTCAGGTCACCGAAGTTGTGCCACAGCCCCAGGGACAGGGCCGGCAGGTCCAGTCCGGAGCGGCCCGTGCGGCGGTAGGTCATGGACGCGTACCGGTCGTCGGCGGCGCGGTACGGCTGCAGCGCGGGCATGGGAGGGCTCCTCGTCGTCGGGGGTGGGGCCACGCTACGGCCCGTCCACCCGCCCCCCGGGCCGCGCCCTCGCCGCGACGCGCCGGGCACGCCCGGCACGCCGCGGGGAGGGCTTCGCGTCAGCCCTGCTGCTGCGCCCGCGCCGCGGCCGCCTCGGCCGGGAACGCCTCGTCGAGGTGGGCGAAGAGCTGCAGCGACGTGGCGATGCCGCACGCGAGGTGCTGGTCGACCTGGACGTCCGCGACCCCGTGGGCGTAGTCCACCGTGTGCTCGCCGTAGACGCCGAGGACGTCGTCCTCCGCACGCACGTACCCCTTGGGCCACAGGTGGGTCGAGTTCCACTCGTTGACCAGCGCCGCCACCTCCGCGAGGCGCGCGACCCCGACGTCGCGGCTCCAGCGGCCGCGCACCTGCAGCGACTTGTCGTCGGGGCCCAGCAGGAAGAAGTAGAAGAGGTGCCCGTCGAAGTAGCCGCCGACGTCACCGTCCTCGTCGATGCCGTACTCCAGGCCGCGCGCGTCCAGGACCGCGGTGATGCGCTCCCGGTCGAGGGGGGCCAGTGCGGGCGTCGGACCGGACGTGTCGTCGCTGAGGAGAGCCATGGTCGGGGAGCCTAACCACCCCGGGCGGCGCCCGCGCGGCCACCGCGCGGTGGTCCGCCGAGGGTCGTGCAGGTGTCGCGCCGCCCGGCTCAGCCGCGCAGGACCAGGACCTCCGCCGGGGCCAGGGTGAGCGGCGCACCGGCGTGCACCACCCTGCCCGTCAGCAGGTCCTCCCCGGCCACCTGCGCCGTCACCGTGACCGGAGCGTCGCCGTGGTGCAGCACGAACGTGTACGTCGTCCCGTCGGGGGCGACGCGGCGCGTGACCTCGACGCCCACGTCGTCCGCGTGCGGGCCGACCAGCCCGTGCCCGGTCAGCACGTGCCGCAGCACCCGCGCCACACCGTCGTCGTCCAGGCCCGTCGCGACGTGCCAGGCCGTGCCGTCGCCCCGCCGGGCGCGCGTCACGGCGGCCCTGCCCGCGTAGAAGTCGGCGCCGTACGTGCCGACGACCTCGGTGCCCTCGTCGGGGACCAGCAGCTCGAACACCAGCGTCGCGTCGTGCGTCGTCGCGACCCCGTCGAGCTCGAGCGTCACCGGGTTCACGGCACCCGGCACGCCCGAGTCCGTCTCCTCCACCCGCGTGCCGAGCAGCGGGTCGAGCGGCGGCACGCCGCAGTACGCGTTGTCGTCCTCGTCGACGCGCCCGCCGTAGAACGTCGTCACCAGCGAGCCGCCGCGCTCGACGTGCGCGGTCAGGCGCTCGACGACGTCGCCCTTGAGCAGGTGCAGCAGGGGCGCGACGACCACGTCGTAGGGCGCGAGGTCCGCGGTCACCGGGACCACGTCCACCTCGGCGTTCAGGGACCACAGGGCGCGGTGGTGCTGCAGCAGCGTCTGCAGGTAGGAGACGTGGCGGTTGTACCCGTCGGTCATCTCGACCGCCCACCACGAGTCCCAGTCGAGCAGCAGCGCGACGCGCGCCGGCGTGCGGGCGCCCAGCAGGGCGTCCCCGGTGCGCGCCAGACCCGCACCGAGCTCCGCGGCCTCCCGGAACACACGCGTGTCCGTGCGCCCGGAGTGGTCGATCAGCGCGCCGTGGTACTTCTCGCACGCGCCCTTGGACTGCCGCATCTGGAAGTACAGGGTCGCGTCGGCGCCGTGCGCGACCGACTGCCACGTCCACAGGCCCAGCACGCCGGGCCGCTTGACCGGGTTGACGTCCCGCGACGCCGTGATCGACGGCGTCTGCTCCATGACCCAGAACGGCTGCCCGCCCTTCAGCCCGCGCATCGCCGCGTGGGTGGCGGCCATGCGGGCGGCGGTGCGCAGCGGGTCGTCCGGCAGCGGCGGGTAGTTGTCCCACGACACGAAGTCGAGGTCGTCGGCCCAGCGGTGGTAGTCGACGGGCTGGAAGAACCCCATGAGGTTGGTCGTGACCGGGGTGTGCGGGACGCGGGCGCGGATCGCCGCCTTCTCGTCCGCGTACCCCTCGCGCAGGCGGTCCGACATGTAGCGCCGGTAGTCGAGCGTGATGCCCTGGAACGCGGTGTGGTTCGGCCCGCGCCAGTGCTCGGAGAGCATCGAGGGCGGCACGACCTCGTCCCAGTCACCGAAGACGTGGGACCAGAACAGCGTGTTCCACGCCGCGTTCAGCCGCTCGAGCGTGCCGTACCGCGCCCGCAGCCACTGCCGGAACCCCGCCGCGCACAGGTCGCAGTAGCAGGCGCCGCCGTACTCGTTGCCGACGTGCCACGCGACCACTGCCGGGTGCTCCCCGTACCGCTCGGCCAGCCGAGCGGCCATCGCCACGGACAGCCGGCGGAAGTCCGGCGACGACGGGCAGTGGTTGTGCCGCTGCCCGTAGACGTGCCGACGGCCCTCGATGTCGACGCGGCACGCGTCCGGGTACGCGCGCGCGAGCCACGGCGGCATGGCACCGCTCGGCGTCGCGAGCACGACGTCGCGGCCCTGCGCGTGCGCCCGCTCGACGATCGCGTCGAGCCGCGAGAAGTCGTACGCCCCCTCCGCCGGCTCGGTGTGCGCCCACGCGAACACCCCGACGGTCAGGGTCGTGACGTGCGCGAGGTCGAACGCCGCGTCGTCGTCGTCCCACACCTCGGTGGGCCACTGCTCCGGGTTGTAGTCGCCGCCGTAGCGGATGTGGTCACCGGCAGGGAGGGTCACGGGTACCTCAGGGGGACGGGTCGGGCTCGGCGGACGGGGCCGCCGCGGACGGCTCGGGCTCGGGCTCGGCGGACGGGTCGCCGGTGAAGCGGGCCACGGCGTCACGCACGACCGGCTCGGTGGTGGTGACCACCGCGAACGCGAGCGGCCCGGCCAGCATCACCAGCACCCAGTCGGACGTGAACAGGACGATGCCCACGGCCAGCACCACGAGGGACAGCACCCCGAGCGTCACCAGCGGCTTGGCCGCCAGGTAGTACGTCGACAGACGCGCCACGTCCCGCGTGCGCAGGCTCAGGTGCGACGACAGGGCCAGGGCCAGCACCGACCACATGAGCAGCGCCACGGACACCACCACGAGCACGATGCCGTAGCCGGTGGGCACGCCGGCCGTGTCGAGGTGCGCCAGCGAGAACGCGATCACGGCCAGCGCCGCGAGCACCGGCACCCACCACCGCAGCACGTCGAGCGCGTTGAGCCGGTAGCCCCGCCAGAAGTGCCGGGCCGGCACCAGGTCCCGCTCCTCGATGAACCGGCGCCACGCGAACATGGCCGCCGCGAGCGCGGGACCCATGGGCACCAGCAGCAGGGCGACGACCCACACGTTGGAGGCGTCCCCCGTGAGGAAGGGGACGAGCACCAGCGGCACGCCGCCGGTCACGACCGTCAGGGCGCTGATCACCAGCACCCACATCACGACGGCCGCGCCGCGGGACAGCGGGCCGGCGCCGACCTCGTCCAGGTCGTCGCGGCGCGACATCACGCCCGCCCCCGCTCGTGGGCGGCGACGAGGCGGTCGTCCGACACGCCCAGCAGGCGGCGGTCGTCCAGGCCCTCGTGGTGCGTCGGGGACACGGGCGTGAGCTCGACGAACGTGACCTCGTGACGCCCCAGGACGAGGTCGAGGTCCACGCGCCCGTCGGCGCCGCGGGCCAGGTCGTGCTCGACGGCGGGCCGGGCGCACGCACGCAGCACGTCCAGCTCGCGGGCCGTCGGGGACATCGGGCGGCCCATCTCGCGCCACGCGGCGAACGCGTTGCCGTCGTGCTCGTTGACGCGCTCGCGCAGCACGAACGCGGCGTCACCGCGCACCGGCAGCGACAGCTCGACGCGGTGCTCCGCGGCCGTGTCGGCGGCGTCGGTGCCCCCCACGGGCTGCCAGGCCAGCACGGTGACGCGGCCGTCGGGGTCGGCGCAGACCAGGTGGTCCGCACCGCGCGACAGCACGTCGCGGCCCATGCGCGCCATGAACGTGTACAGGTGGTACGTCGGCTTGGCGACCTGCCGGTGGGTGAGCATGCCGAACCCGCCGTGGAAGAACGACGTGGGGACGTTCGCCTCCTCGAACACGTCGCAGAACGTCCAGTACGAGAACGAGTCGACGACGTCGCCGCCGCCCGCGACCACCGGGGCCAGGAACGCCGCGTTGTACGCGGTGTCGTGGATCGGGTTGTCGGGCCGGTAGGAGGTGTTGAACTCCGTGATGTGCACCGGCAGCCCGGCCAGCGCCGTGCCCTCGAGGTAGCGGCGCGGTGCGCCGAACTGGTGCAGCAGGTCCTGCGGCGGCATCTGCGTCTGGTAGACCCCGAACGGGATCCGCTGGACCGGGCCGGACGAGTACGCGTGCCGGCTGACGAAGTCGATCGGCACGTCGCGGCGCGTCACGAAGTCGGTGAACGGCGCCCACCACTCGTCGTCGGAGCCGCCGCAGATGGCAGGCCCGCCGACCTGCAGGTCCGCGTCGACGTCCTTGATCGCGCGCGCCGTCTCCTCGTAGAGGCGGAAGTACGCCTCCTGGTCGGCGTCCTTCCAGAAGACGGTGAGGTTGGGCTCGTTCCACACCTCGATCGGCCAGCGGCGCACCTCCTCGATGCCGTACCGGTCGATCTGGTGACGCACGAACGCCCGCACCAGCGCGGTCCACTCGTCGTGGTCGCGCGGCGGCGTCACGTTGCCCTTCCACCAGAACACCGTCTGGTCGCCCGACGCGAGCTGCGAGGGCATGAAGCCCAGCTCGAGGAACGGCCGGATGCCGACCGACAGGAAGAAGTCGTGCACCTGGTCGACGTACGTGAAGGCGTACCGGGTGTGGGTCCGGCCGTCGACCTCGTCGGTCCGCAGGACGCCCATGTCGTCCGACAGCACGCCGTGGCCGCGGATGTGGTGGAACCCGACCTCGCGCTGCACCTGGGTCAGCGAGTCGCGGTAGTCGGACCGCAGGGCGAGGTTCATGCGGCCGGTGCCGACGCACGCGCGCCAGGCGTCGGGCAGCGGGCCGGTGGGCTGGGCGGGGACGACGGTGCGCACGGGTGCGACCTCCAGGCGACGGTGGCAGGGGGTTCGACGTCCGCCGCGGCGGACGGGGACAACCCTCGCACGTGGCGGTACGTGTCAGGTGAGGCGGTGCAGGGGTCGCACCGGGCGACCTCCGCCGCCCGGCAGCGGAAGGGCCCGGCCCTCGTCGGGGACGAGGACCGGGCCCGCTCCTGTCAGTCGTTCGCGTCGGCGAAGCGCTGCTGCGCGCCGTTCACGACGTCCAGGTACTGCTGCACGTTCTTGCCCTCGAGCTCGGCGACGTACGCGTCCCACTCGTCGAACGAGCGCTGGCCGAGGATGAAGGCGGCGGTGTTCTGCCAGACGTGGTCCTTGAGGGCCGTCGTCCACAGCGACACCTGCTCGCGCTCGAGCTCGTCGAGCGGGGCCGGCGGCGCCACCGGCGCGAGCTCCTTGTCGGACATCGACTCGACGAACTCCACGACCTCGGGCCGCAGCATCGACTGGTCGAGCTCGTCGGAGGAGCCGTGCTCGAGCATCCACACGCCGTTGTGGTAGCCGTAGTCGACGTTGAGCGACTTCGGCGCCCCGGGGTTCAGACCGTTCTGGTCGATCTCCGGCATGAGGGTGCGCTTGCCGTCGGCGTCCTTGGTGTAGGTCTCGCCCTCGACGCCCCACTTGGCGAACTCGAGCCCCTCGTCGGAGTAGAACAGCCAGTCGAGGAACTGGAGCATCGCGAGGAAGTCGTCCTCCTCGGCCACCGACGACGAGAGCATGACGCCGCTGATGAGGCGCCCGCCCGCGACGATGTCGCCGGCCGGACCGCCCGGCACCCGGATCATCGCGACCTCACCGGCGGTGCCGGTCTCGGTCATCGCGGTGCGGATCTTGAGGATCTCCTGGTCGTTCGTCAGCTGCGCGAACGTCTGGCCCGACGCGATCTTGGTGAGGGCCTGGTCGTCCTCCTGGATCAGGCTCTCGGGGTCCATGAGGCCGTCCGCGACGAGGCCGTTGAAGTACTCGAGCAGCTCGCGGTACTCGTCCATGGCGCCGGTGTAGACGAACTCCTCGGCGTCCTCGTCCCACCACACGCCCTCGCCGTAGCCCCAGCCCGCAGCGGTGCCGAAGTTCGGGGCGGCGACGTTGAGGGACGCCTCGAGCGGGCCGTTGGCCGACCAGCGGTCGGACAGCGGGTACTTGTCGGGGTAGGCGGCCTTGACCTTGGCCAGGTCGGCGGCGAAGTCCTCGTAGGTCTCCGGCTCCAGGCTGAGGCCGAGCTGCTCCCACACGTCCTTGCGGACCGCGTACGTGTAGGACGGGCGGACCGACTCACGCAGGCCGGGCAGCACGTAGTACTTGCCGTCCTCCTGGCGCATGCGGTCGATGTCGGCCTGCAGGTCCCACTTCTCGACCTTGTCGAGGAAGTTCGGCATGTGCTCGACGTAGTCGCTGACCGGCAGGATCGCCCCACCCGCGACGAACGCCACCTCCTGGCCGGGGTAGGTCACCGAGATGATGTCCGGTGCGTTGCCGGCGCCGATGGCGATCGACTGCGCCTGCTGCCAGTCCGACAGCGGGGCGGTCTGGATGTCGAACTCGACGTTCTGGTTCTCCTTGAGCTTGGTGAGGATGTCCCAGTCGTCCTTGAGCGGGTAGTTCGGGTGGTCGCGGTACATCAGCCCGAAGCTCACCGGCTCGGTGGCCTTGAACGTCGTGCCGACGCCGTAGTCCTCCATCGCGCCGACCTGGCCGAGGTCGCTCGCCTCGGGCGTCTTCGCCGCCTCGTCGTCCGTGCCACCCGAGCAGGCCGCCAGGGCCAGCGCGAGGGTCGCGGCGGTCGCGGCGAGCGCGAGGGGCCGCTTCTTCGTCGTCCTCATCATTCTCCTTCGGGGTGGAACGTCGTCGTCCTGATCCGGGGAAGTGCACCGCCGCCCGGGGGCAGCGGGGGTCTGAGGGCCTGGGGCCTCACTGCTTGACGGAGCCGAGCATCACGCCCGACACGAAGTACCTCTGCACGAACGGGTAGAGGCACACGATCGGCAGGACGGTGAGCAGCATCGTCACCGCCTTGACGTTGGCCGCGATCTGCGTCGCCTCGGCCGACCCGGCGGCACCGTCGACGCTCGTCGCACCGGCGATGAGGTTCCGCAGGTAGACGGTCACCGGGTAGAGGTCGCGGTGGTCCATGTAGAGGAACGCGGCGAACCACGAGTTCCAGAACGAGACCGCGTAGAACAGGATCATCGTGGCGATGACCGCCTTGCTCAGCGGCAGCACGATCCGCCAGAGCTTGCCGTAGGTGCTCAGGCCGTCGATCTCGGCCGCTTCCTCCAGCTCGGTGGAGAAGTTCTCGAAGAACGACTTCATCACGAGCAGGTTGAACACGCTGATGGCGTTCGGCAGGGCGATCGCCCACACGCTGTTGCGCAGCCCCAGCTCGTTCACCAGGACGTAGTTGGGGATCAGGCCGCCGTTGAAGAACATGGTGAACACGGCGATGCCGATGAACACCTTGCGGCCCTTGAGGTGGTACTTCGAGATCGCGTAGGCGAACGTCGTCGTCAGCACCATCGCGACGAGCGTCGCGACGACGGTGTAGTACACGGTGTTCTGGTAGTTGCGCCAGAACATCGCGTCGCCCATGACGAGCTGGAACGTCGTGACGTTGAAGCCCTTGGGCCACAGGTTGACCTGGCCGGCGTTGATGTACGACTCGGAGCTGAACGCCTGCGCGACGAGGTTGACGAACGGGTACAGCGTGACCAGGGCGATGATCACCAGCAGCGTGCCGTTGACGACGCGGAACGCCGTGTAGGCGCGGGTGTCCTTGACGGCGCGGACCGTCGACTGCGACAGCCGCTCGTCGAGGCGCGTGACGTTCTCGGCGGTCACCACAGGGACGCTCCCACCACTCGACGCGAGATCGCGTTGGCCGACAGGACGAGGGTGAGGCCGATGAGCGCCTCGAACAGGCCGATGGCCGTCGCGTACGAGAACTGGCTCGAGCCGATGCCGACCCGGTACAGGTACGTCGCGATGACGTCGGCCGTCGGGTACAGCAGGGGGTTGTACAGCAGCAGGATCTTCTCGAACCCGACCGCCATGAACGACCCGATGTTGAGGATGAGCAGCACGACCATCGTGGGGCGGATGCCGGGCAGCGTGACGTGCCACGTCTGGCGCCAGCGGTTGGCCCCGTCGATCCGGGCGGCCTCGTAGAGCTGCGGGTCGACCGTGGACAGCGCGGCGAGGTAGAGGATCGTGCCCCAGCCGACGGTCTGCCAGATCTCCGAGCCGACGTAGATGGTGCGGAACCACTCCGCCAGCTGCATGAAGGGGACGGCCTCACCACCGAACGCGGTGACGACCTGGTTGATGGTCCCGCGCATCGCGGTGATCTGGAACACCAGGCCGGCGACGATGACGACCGACATGAAGTGCGGCAGGTACGAGATGGTCTGGACGAGCCGCTTGAAGCGCCGCGAGCGCAGCTCGTTGAGCATGAGCGCCAGCACGATCGGCAGCGGGAAGATGATGACCAGGCTCAGCACGCCCAGGACGAGGGTGTTCTGGAAGACGTTCCAGAACGTGGGGTCGTTGATGAACATCCGCACGTAGTGCAGACCGACCCACTCCTCGCCGAAGATCGACCCGCCGGGCCGGAACCGCCGGAACGCGATGACGTTCCCGAACATCGGCAGGTAGCGGAAGATCAGGAAGAAGACCAGCGGCAGGACCAGCAGCGTGTAGAGCTGCCAGTCGCGGCGCAGCGCGCGCCGCCAGGTCATGTGCCCGGCACGACGCCGGCGGGCCGCCCGGCCGCCGGGCTCCGGGGGGCCGGCGACGGCGGAGTGCGCCGCTGCGGCTGCCGCCGGGTCCCGGAGGGCCGCCTGCGGGGCGCCCCCGGCGACGGTCACACCGTCCGTGGACATGGCTTCACCACCCTTCGGGTGCGAGGAGCACCTGCGCGGTGCCCCGGAGGTGACGGCCATGGCCGTGCGGCGACGGACCGGGCGGAGCCGGGTGCACGTCCTGCTGCTGCGCCTGCATCGATCTCCACGCCCTCGTGGCCGAAATGTGTCGACGGACGATCCCGCCGCCGTGTGGCCGCCACGTTAGGCAAACGTTTGCGGTGCGTCAACCCACGTGACCGAACCGAGACCCGGGAGGCCGCGTCACGGACGTCCGGGCACATCTCGGACAGACCCCCGTGGCCGGTGCTACCGTCGCTCTCGAAACTTGCGAACCCGTCCCGGGTGCGTCGCGCCGGGCCACGGCGGACGCGAGGGGCGCCCCGGTCAGAGGAGAGCACGTGACCACGTCCAGCGACGGCGGTCGGAACGTCACGATCGCCGAGATCGCGGCGCTCGCCGGGGTGTCCGTCCCCACGGTCTCGAAGGTGCTCAACGGACGCGCCGACGTGGCCGCCGGCACCCGCACGCGCGTGGAGGCGATCCTCGAGGAGCACAGCTACCGGCGCCGCCGCGGGCGCGGGGCCGGTGACCCCAACCTCATCGACCTGGTGTTCAACCACATCGACAACGCGTGGGCGCAGGAGGTCATCAAGGGCGTCGAGGACGCCGCCGCCGCACGGCGCGTCGGCGTCGTGCTGTCCGAGCTCGGCGGGGCGCACCGCCCGCAGCAGGAGCTCATCGACGACATCCTGGCCCGCCGCCCCCTGGGCGTGCTGCTCGTCCTGTCGAGCCTGGACGCCACGCAGCGGCACCAGCTCGAGTCCCGCTCGATCCCCTTCGTCGTGGTCGACACGTTCGGCGAGCCGCCCGCGGGCGTCCCGACCGTCGGGTCGAACAACTGGAACGGCGGGCTCATCGCCACCCGGCACCTGCTGTCCCTCGGGCACCGCCGGGTGGGGGTCATCGCCGGCCCGGCCGACGTGCTGTGCTCCCGCGCCCGCGTCGACGGCTACCGCAGCGCGCTCGAGGAGGCGGGCATCCGCCCCGACCCGTCACTCGTGCGGTGGGGCGACTTCCACGTGACGGGCGGGTACGAGCACGGCCTGGAGCTGCTGTCGCGCCCCGACCGGCCCACCGCGATCTTCGCCGGCTCGGACTACCAGAGCCTGGGCGTCATGCGCGCGGTGCGCGAGCTGGGCCTGTCCATCCCCGGGGACGTCTCGGTCGTCGGCTACGACGACATCCCGCTCGCCCAGTGGCTGGGGCCCTCCCTCACCACCGTGCGCCAGCCGCTGCGCGAGATGGCCGGCACCGCCACCGAGATGGTCCTCAGCCTGGCCGCCGGCCAGCGGCCCGCCAACCTGCGGATCGACCTCGCGACCGAGCTCATCGTCCGCGAGTCGACGGCGCCCGCCCCTGCCGGGACGGCCTAGGCCTCACTCCCCCGCGACGACGACCGGCGCCCCCGGTCGCAGCGTGACGTGGCGCCGCACGTCGCCCTCGCGCACGTCGACCACACCGGGCCGGTCCCCCGTCAGGACGGCGCGCACCACCCGACCGTCGCGCCACCGCAGGTCGGCGACCCGCAGCCCACCGCGCAACCGCAGCCCCTGCACACGGCCCGTGGGCCACGCGGCGGGCAGCGCCGGCAGCAGGTGGACCTCCCGGACGCCGTCCGCGCCGCGGCGGTGCGCCTGCACCAGCGCCTCGGCCACACCGGCGGTGAACCCGAGGTTCCCGTCGATCTGGAACGGCGGGTGCGCGCACAGCAGCGAGCGGTACACCCCACCGCGCGGAGGGCCCCCGGCACCGGACGGGTCGCCCGGGAGGTCCGCGTCGACGGGGTGCAGGAAGGCGTCGACGAGCGTCGCGACCCCCGCGGGGTCCCGCAGCCGCGCCCGCAGCGCCAGCCGCCACGCGAGCGACCACCCCGTCGAGTCCGGGCCCCGCGCGTCCAGGGTGCGCGTCGCGGCGGCCGCCAGCCCGGGGGCGGTGTCCGGGTCGACGGACGTGCCGGGGAACACCCGGTACAGGTGCGACTGGTGACGGTGGCCGGGCTCGGCGTCCGGGACGTCCGTGGACCACTCGGCCAGGCGCCCGTCCGCCCCCACCCGCTCGGTGGGCAGGCGCTCGAGCGCACCGTCGACGTCCGCCCGCAGGTCCTCGTCGTGGTCGCCCGCGACCGGCGCCAGGCGTCGCACGTGCTCCAGCAGGTCCCGGACGATCGCCAGGTCCGCCGTGGTCGACACCGACACCGACGCCGAACGCCCGTCGGGCAGCAGGTAGAGGTTCTCCGGGCTGGTCGCGGGGGACGTGCCGAGCGTGCCGTCGGGCAGCTCCACCAGCAGGTCGAGCACCGCGCGCGCCGCGCCGCGCACCACGGGCCAGTGGCGGCGCAGCGCCTCGACGTCGCCGGTCCAGTCGTGGTGGTCGACCACGTGGCGCGCGAGCCACGCCCCGCCCAGCGGCCAGGACGACCAGCTCGCGGAGTCGTGACCGCGACCCGTGGGCCCCGAGAAGCACCAGGGGTCGCTGTTGTGGTGGGCCACCCAGCCGCCCACGTCGTACAGCGTGCGGGCCGTCCCCGCGCCCGCGACGGCCAGCCGGTCCAGCCAGCCCAGCAGCGGCTCGTGGCACTCCGCGAGGTCCCCGACCAGCGTGGGCCAGTAGTTCATCTCGGTGTTGATGTTGATCGTGTAGTTCGAGCTCCACGGCGGACGCACCCGGTCGTTCCAGATGCCCTGCAGGTTCAGCGGCAGGGTGCCGGGACGGGAGCCCGCGACCGTCAGGTAGCGACCGAGCTGGAACGCGAGCACCGCCAGGTGCGGGTCCGCCTCGCCCTGCGCGTGCCGCACCAGCCGCGCGTCCAGCGGCACGTCCGGCACCGGGACGTCGACCAGCTCGAGGTGGACGCGCCCCATCAGCGCCGCGTGGTCGGCGACGTGCCGCGCCGCGACCCCGTCGACGTCGGCGAGCGCCCGGGCCAGCGCCGCGAGGGCGTCGGCCCGCACGCGCGGGCGGTCGCCGTGCAGCGTGGCGGTGGCGGTGTCGTGGTCGGAGGCCGTGGTGAGCAGCACCCGCACGCGACGCGCCCCGCGCACCTCGACGACGCCGTCGACCACCCGCGCGGACGCGCCGGGCCCGTCCACGAGCACCGCGAGCGCGACGGCCGCGTGCACCGCCGGTCCGCCGTACCGCACCGGGTCGGGCGCCTGCACCCAGTCCGGCAGCACGTGCGCCGGCATGTCGACGGTCGCGACGAGGACCGCCGCCCGCGGGTCCGGCGCCTCCGGCGCGGGGTCGGCGCCCGGCACGGGGTCGGCGCCGGGCACGGACGGCGCCGCGGGTGCCGGGGCCGTGGCCCACGGGTGCGGCGAGGCCAGCCGCACCCGCGCGTCGGCGGCCGGGCCCGTGCGCTCCAGCAGCAGCGCACCGTCCGGGTGGCTCACCAGCACGTCCTGCCGCCACGCGCCACCCGCGGTGGACCGCCAGGTCGTCGTGACGACCCCCGTGCCGAGGTCCAGCGTGCGCCGGTAGCCCGCGTCGCCGGCGGCCTGCGGCTGGTCCAGCAGCAGGTCGACCAGCGGCTGGTAGGCCTGCACCCAGCCGCTCTGCAGCCGCGCGAGCTCCGCCTCCGCCGCGAGCGGGTCGCCCGCGGCCAGCAGCTCGCGCGCCCGTCGGACCACCTGCGGTGCGCCCCCCGGGGGCAGGGGCCCGACCGGCTGCGGCGGCCCGTCCAGCGGCGCCCCGGACCAGCACGTGTCGTCGTTCACCGGCAGGCGCTCGTGGTCCGTGCCGCCGTGGACCATCGCGCCGAGCCGGCCGTTGCCGACCGGGAAGGCGTCGGTCCAGGTGCCTGCCGGGGCGTCGAGCCGCAGGACCAGCCCGGGCGCGCCCGTGCCGCGCCCCGTCGTCGTCCCGTCCGCCGTGCCGTCCGTCGTCGTGCCCGCGTCGATCACGCCCACACCCAACCACCCCCGCCGCGGGCACCCCGGGCCCCGCGCGGGGCGTGTCGCCCGGAGTGGCAGGATCGAGCGGTGCACGTCGCCTTCCACGAGCCGCGGATCCCCGGCAACACCGGCAACGCCATCCGCATGTGCGCGGGCACCGGGGCGACCCTCCACCTCGTCGAGCCGCTCGGGTTCGAGCTGTCGGAGGCCCGGCTGCGGCGCGCGGGCCTCGACTACCACGACCTCGCCCACGTCGTCGTGCACCCCGACCTCGAGGCGCTGCTGGCCGCGCTGCCCGGGTCCCGGGTGCTCGCGTTCACCACGGGCGCCACCCGCCGCTACACCGACGTGGACTGGCGCGACGACGACGTCCTGCTGTTCGGTCCGGAGCCCACGGGCCTGTCCACCGCCGTGCTGGACCACCCGCGCGTCACCGACCGGGTGCGGATCCCGATGCTGCCGGGCCGCCGCTCGATGAACCTGTCGAACGCGGCGGCGGTCGCCACGTACGAGGCGTGGCGCGTGCTCGGCTTCCCCGGCGGGCAGTGAGCCGCCGACGCCGGCACGCCGTGGCACGCTGACCGCATGTTCACGACCCGCCCGGTCCTGACCGGCACGTTCGGCATGGTCACCTCGACGCACTGGCTGGCGAGCGCCGCCGGCATGCGGGTGCTGGAGGCGGGCGGCAACGCGTTCGACGCGGCGGCGGCAGCGGGGTTCACGCTGTCGGTCGTCGAGCCGCACCTCAACGGCCCCGGTGGCGACGCCCCGGTCATCGGCCACCGCGCGACGGACGGTCGCACGTTCGTCGTGTGCGGGCAGGGCGTGGTGCCCGCGGCGGCCACGACCGCGGCGTACCGGGACCTGGGCGTCACCGAGGTCCCGGGCACGGGGCACCTCGCGGCGGTGGTCCCCGGCGCCTTCGGGGCCTGGCTCGACCTGCTGACGCGCTACGGCACCCTGTCCCTGGCCGACGTGCTCGGCCCCGCGGTCGGGTACGCCCGCGACGGGTACCCGCTGGTGCCCGCGGCGGCGCGCACCATCGCGACGGTGGCCGACATGTTCCGCACGCACTGGCCGAGCAGCGCCGCGGTGTACCTGCCCGGCGGGGTCGTCCCGGCGGCGGGCGCCCGCTTCGCCAACCCGCAGCTCGCGGGCACGTTCGAGCGCCTGCTGGCCGAGGCGGCCGCGGCGGGCGCGGACCGTGAGGCGCAGATCGAGGCGGCGCGCCGGGCGTTCTACGAGGGGTTCGTCGCGCAGGCCGTGGACGCGTTCGTCACCGGTACCCCGGTCATGGACGCGACGGGCCGGGCGCACACCGGGTTCCTGCGGGCCGACGACCTGGCCGCGTGGCGCGCGACCGAGGAGCCGACCGTCGCCGTGCCGTTCGCGGGCGTCGAGGTCCACAAGACGGGGCCGTGGGGCCAGGGGCCGGTGCTGCTGCAGCAGCTGCGGATGCTCGAGGCGCTGGGCGTGGCCGACCTGGTGCGGGAGGCCACGTCGGGGGACGACGCGGCCGGCCCGACGGCCGAGCTGGTGCACGTGGTGGTGGAGGTGGCCAAGCTCGCCATGGCCGACCGCGACGCCTGGTACGGCGACAGCGCCCCGGTGCCGCTGGCGGCCCTGCTGTCGACGACGTACGCGGCCGAGCGCGCGCGGCTGGTGGGACCGGTCGCGGACGGCGGGTTCCGGCCCGGCAGCCCGGACGGCCGCACCCCCCGGCTCGCGGCCGCGCTGGTCGCCGCGCGGGCGGCGGCGGACGCCGGCGCGGCCCCCCGGACCGCCGTCGGCCTCGGCGAGCCCACCGTCTCGCCGATCGGTCTCAGTCCGGGCGACACGTGCCACGTCGACGTCGTGGACCGCTGGGGCAACCGGGTGTCGGCCACGCCGTCCGGCGGGTGGCTGCAGTCGAGCCCGGTGGTGCCCGGCCTGGGGTTCTCGCTGCCGACCCGCGCGCAGATGTGCTGGGTCGAGGACGGGCTGCCCGCGAGCCTGCTGCCCGGCCGCCGGCCGCGGACGACGCTGAGCCCGGGGCTCGTGCTGGGCGACGGCGGCCACGGCGTCGCGTTCGGCACGCCCGGCGGGGACCAGCAGGACCAGTGGACGGTGCCGTTCCTGCTGCGGCACCTGCTGGGCGGGCTGGACCTGCAGGCCGCGATCGACGCCCCGACCTGGCACTCGGCGCACGTGCACCAGTCGTTCCACCCCCGGTCGCACACCCCGCGGGGTCTGGTGGCGGAGCAGCGCCTGGGGGCCGACGTCCTCACGGCGCTCGCCGCGCGGGGGCACGCGGTGCAGGAGGCCGCGCCGTGGTCACTCGGTCGGCTCAGCGCGGCCGGCGTGGGACCGGACGGTCTGCTCCGCGCGGCGGCGGACGCGCGGGGGCAGCAGGGCTACGCCACGGGTCGATGACTGGGGCCGGCCGCGCACTGTGACACGTGCACGTCAGGGCTGTGACCTGGGCAGTCACGGCATCCGGGCGACCCTGGACGGCGCGTGAACGTTCAACATCGCGGCCCCGCAGACATTGGATGTCTCACCCAGTCACAGGCCTCATTATGAGGGTTCTATGAGGGATTGACCGCTGCGACGATTCAGACATCGGAGCACCGCTACCGTCGAGGACATGCCCTACGACGTCGTGGATGCGCATCTGCAGGTGTGGGACCCGGAGTCGGTCCATTACCCGTGGATGTCGCAGGACCCCTCCCTCCTGCATCGCACCTACCGAGTCCGTGACGTCGGCGGAGCACTGGACGAGCACCACGTGGACGGCGTGGTGCTCGTCCAGTCCGCCGACAACCGCGCGGACAGCGAGCACCTGCTGTTCCAGGCGCTGTGCTCGCCGCACGTGCTCGGTGTGGTCGCGTGGGTACCCCTCCACGCGCCGGACGAGGCCGCGACCCAGCTCGACCACTGGCGCGTCGAGCCCGTCGTGGGCATCAGCCACCACGTCGACCGGGAGCAGGACCCGCAGTGGCTCCTGCGCGACGGCGTCGACGACGGGCTGACCCTGCTGACCGAGCGGCGCCTCGTGCTCGACCTGCCCGCCACCACCCCGGAGCTGCTGCGGCACGTCGCCACCGTGGCCGACCGGCACCCCAAGCTGACGATCGTCCTCGACCACCTCGGCGCCCCGCCCCTGGCCGCGCGGCGCGCCGGTGACACCGCCGCGTGGCAGCGCTGGACCACCGCGCTCGAGGCGGCCGCCGAGGCCCCGAACGTCGTCGCCAAGCTGGCCGGCCTCGGCCGCGCCGCGGGCCCCGGCTGGACCGTGGACGACGTGCGCCCCGCCGTGGACCACGCGCTGGACGTGCTCGGCCCGGACCGTCTCATGGCGGGCAGCGACTGGCCCACCGCCCTCGACGCCCACGGGTCCTGGCACGAGGTCTGGGGCGGTCTGCGCGCCACGCTCGACGGCCTCGACGACGCCGCGGTCGCCCGCGTCATGGGGCGCACCGCGGTCGAGACGTACGGCATCCCGCCGCTCGTCCCGGAGCGCTGAGACACCGGGCGCCGGGACACCGAGCGCCGAGTCACCGAGCCCCACCGACCGCCCCGACCGACCGCCGCAGCGGACGACGACGGAGACGAGCACGTGTCACGCACCCAGGACGTCGTCGAGGACGTCCAGCGCCTGATCCTGGACGGTGGCCTGCGCCCCGGGGACCGCCTACCGGCCGAGAAGGAGCTCGCGGCCGAGCTGGGCGTCTCCCGCGGGTCGCTGCGCGAGGGCGTGCGCGCCCTCGTCGTGCTGGGGATCCTCGAGGCGCGGCACGGTGACGGCACGTACGTCACCGACCTCGACGCGGCCACGCTGCTCGCACCGCTGGCCTTCCTCGCCGACCTGCCCGGCGACCAGGCCCCGCTGCACGCCGTGCGCGCCGTCCTGGAGACCGAGGCCGCCGGCCTGGCGGCGATGCACCTGACGGACGCCCACCTCGCCCGCGCCCGCGCCGCCCTGGACGACACGGCCCGTGCGCTGGTCGCCACGCGCACCGACCCGGCCCGCCTGGCGGCCGCGGACCTCGCCTTCCACCGTGCGATCGCCGACGGCTCCGGCAACACCGTCCTGTCCGCGCTGCTCGACGCCCTCGCGGGCGGGCACGCGCGACGCCGCGTCTGGGACGAGCTGCACGACCTGGCCGGGGACCGCACGTTCGAGGACCACGACGCGATCCTCGCGGCCGTCGCCGCACGCGACCCGGACCGCGCACGGCTGCGGATGGCGATGCACATGGTGGCGGTCGAGGACCTGCTCGCCACCGCCAGCGGTGACGGGCCCGCGCCCCGCCGGCGCGCGGCCGCCACCGCCTGAGCCGCGCGGCGGGAGCCCGGGACCCGTCATCCGCCCGCCCCGGTGGGGTGCCCGCAGGCCGCGAGCACGACCTCGTACAGCGCGCCGCGCAGCGCGTCGGACGCCGCGACGTGGAACACCGGCTGCGGCACACCGTCCACCTCGGTGCGCAGCCCCAGCACCGTGCCCCGCTTGTCCTCCGCGATCGCGTGCAGGTCGCACCGCGCCGGCACGACCGGCAGGACCACGCGACCGTCGGCCGGCGGCGCGGCGGAGTCCACGTCCACCGCCCAGTCGACGTCGGCGCCCGGGGGCCGCAGCAGCGTCGTCGAGCGCACGGCCGTCAGCCGCACGTGCGGCCCGCCGGGCACGGGCCGCACCAGCAGCGTCAGGTCCGCCACGACGTCCCCGTCCACCTCCCGCACCGTCAGCTCGTCGGACAGCCGGACGTCCAGGCCCGCGGCGACGGCGGCACGCGCACAGTCCTCGCCCCGGATGCGGCGCAGGTCGTCGGTCTCGTCGGTGGGGGTCACGACGACCGTCCCGGCACGGCCGTCGGCGGTGGAGACGTCGAGCGCGACCCGGGCGCCGGGGTCCGCGTCCGGCGCCCCGTCGCACCGGGTGGCGTCCAACGGCACCCGCAGCCGCCGCATCCGGTCGGCCTCCACCACCCGCCCCTCGTCGGTGGCGCCGCCCACGGACGTCCCGGTCAGGCGGGCACGGGTGACCGTGACGTCCAGCGGGCCGGTGTTGCGCACCTGCAGCTGCACGATGCGCGCCACCCGGTCGGTGCGTGCCTGCGCGACCTCGACCTCGAACGTCACCGCGGCCGGCAGGGTCGCCCGCGGTCGCGCGTCGCCGGCGGTGCACGCCGCGACGGCGAGGGCCCCGGCGAGCACGCCGGCCAGGGCCGGGCCCACAGCCCTCTGCTGCCCTCCTGCCCGCCCGCTCCCTGCCTGCCCGCCTGCCCGCCCGCTCCCTGCCCGCGCGCTCATGGGTCGAGCGTGGCACCGCGCACGTCGCCGCGGTAGGCCGCGGACGACCGGGTGGGCGGGTGGTGCACCCGCCTCGGGCGGCGCACCTCAGGCGACGCACCTCGGGCGACGCACCTCAGGCGGCGCACCTCAGGCGGCGCACCTCAGGAGGTGCGCTCCGGGGTCGAGGCGCGCAGCACGACCTCCGTGGGCACCGTGGTCACGCGCGGCTCCGCGGACCGGTCCGCGAGCGCGAGCTCGGTGGCCAGCCGGCCCACCTCCACGAGCGGCACGCGGACGGTGGTCAGCGGCGGCACCACGTCCCGCAGCGTGAGGATGTCGTCGAACCCCGCGAGCGCGAGGTCCTGGGGCACGCGCACGCCCAGGTCACGGGCGGCGGCCAGGGCGCCGAGCGCCATGACGTCGTTCACCGCGAACACGACGTCGACGTCCGCCCCCACGGCCAGCAGCTCGCGCATGGCCGCCTCGCCGCCCTCGTGCGTGAACTCCCCCGGCAGCACGTGCGCGGGGTCCACCGGGGACCCCAGGGCGGCGAACACGTCCGCGAACGCCTCGCGCCGCTCCCGCGCGGTCAGGTGCGTGAGCGGCCCACCCAGCACGGCCGGGCGCCGGTAGCCGCGCGCGTGCAGGGCACGGGCCAGGGCCGCGGCCCCCGCGGCGTTCTCGACGACCACCGTGTCGACGCCCAGCACCGGCTGCCCGACCAGCGCGACCGACCCGCCCGCCGCGGCGTAGTCGGCGAGCGCGGTGCGCATGACGTCGTTCGCCTCGTCGTCGTCGTACCGGCTGCCGGCGACGACCACCGCGCGGGCGCGCTGCCGCTGCAGCAGCCGCACGAGCTCGACCTCACGCTCGGGCTGGTGCTGCGTGCTGGTCAGCGTGACCTGCAGGTCCGCGGCGTCGGCGGCGCCGGTGACGCCCGCCGCGATCGACGAGAAGTACGGGTCGGTGATGTCGTGCACCACCAGGCCGACCGACGTCGTGCGGCCGCGTGCCATGGCCTGCGCGTTGGCGTCGGGCGTGTACCGCAGGCGCTCCGCGGCCGCGAGCACCCGGTCCCGCAGGTCCGGGCGGACCGTGCGCGTGGCGCTGCCGTTGATGGCCCGCGACGCGGTCGCGAGCGACACCCCCGCCTCTCGGGCGACGTCGCTCAGGGTCACGCTGGCGGCCATGGTCGAAGGCTAGGGCACGCGCAGGTGCCGCGTGGCCGGTCACGCCCCCGTCACGGCGCCGGGCACCGGGCGCGGTGGGCGCCCGGTCAGTCGCCGGCGGCCCGACGCTCCGGCGCGGGGACGGCGGCGGGACGCGCGACGGTCCCGACCGGGGGCCGGGCGTACGCGGTGCGCGGCAGCCCGTAGGCCAGGTCGACGGCCGTCTCCAGCGCCTCGTCGAGGTCGAGGCGGTGCTCGACGACCAGCCGCGCCAGGTAGCCCGCGTCGATGCGCCGCGCGAGGTCGTGCCGCGCCGGGATCGACAGGAACGCGCGGGTGTCGTCGACGAACCCCGTGGTGTTGGCGAACCCGGCGGTGTCGGTGACGGCCTCACGGAAGCGCCGCATGCCGTCGGGGGTGTCGAGGAACCACCACGGGGCGCCGAGCCGGACCGCGGGGTAGACCCCGGCGAGGGGCGCCAGCTCCCGGCTGAACGTGTCCTCGTCGAGCGTGAACAGCACCAGCCGCAGGTTCGGGTGGTGGCCGAACGCGGTGAGCAGCGGGCGCAGCGCGCGCACGTACTCGGTGGCCACGGGGATGTCGTAGCCCACGTCGTTGCCGCGCACGGCCAGCACGTGCGGGTCGTGGTCGCGCAGGGAGCCGGGGTGCAGCTGCATGACCAGGCCGTCCTGCGTGGACATGCGCGCCATCTCGAACAGCATGTGCGCCGAGAACGCCCGCGCCGCGGCCGCGTCGACGTCGCCGCGCAGCGCGGCCGCGAACACCGCCGCGGCGTCGGTCTCGTCCATGGGCGTCGTGTCGGCCAGCACGTGACCGTGGTCGGTCGCCCGCGCGCCCGCGTCGACGAACGCCCAGCGGCGGGCCTCGAGCGCCCGCAGGTAGTCGCGGTAGGAGCCGATCGTGGTGCCGGCGCGCTCACCGAGCAGCTCGACGTCCTGCGCCCAGCCGGGGCGGTCGACGTGCAGCACGGCGTCCGGGCGGAAGGTCGGGACGATCCGCTCGCCCCAGCCGCGGGCGGCGAGCGCCGCGTGGTCGGCGAGGGTCGCCGAGGCCGGGTCGGTGGTCGCGATGGTCTCGATGCCGAAGCGGTCGAGCAGCGCCAGCGGCCGGAAGCCCGGCTCCGCGAGGCGGGCCGCGATCGTGTCGTACGCGGCGTCCGCGGTGGCGGCGGAGAGCCGCTCGGTGACGCCGAGCACGTCGACGAGCACGTGCTCCATCCAGAACCGCGTGGGCGTGCCGCGGAAGAGGTGCCAGTGCGCGGCGAAGGTGCGCCAGACGGCGCGGGGGTCGGTCTCGACGGGCCGGCCGTCGCGCCGCGGGACGCCGAGCGCGTCGTGCGGGACGCCCTGCGACACGAGCATCCGCACCAGGTAGTGGTCGGGGACGACGAGCAGCGAGGCGGGGTCCCCGAACGGCTCGTCGCGGGCCAGCAGGCCCGCGTCGACGTGGCCGTGCATGGAGACGATGGGCAGCGTGCGCGTGGCCTCGAGGATCTGCCGGGCGACGGGCCGCGTCACGGGGTCGGCGGGGAGCGCGCGGTCGGGGTGCAGCGCCCAGGGGGCGGCGGCTGCGGTGTCGGGCATCAGGTCCTCCGGCGCGGTCCGCGACGGCGCGGCGGTGCGCCCCACGGTGCGGACGACAGGTGTCGACCGCGTCGATGAATACGTTTGCAGGCCCGACCATGCCACCGTGTCCACCCTGACGCAAGGACCGCACCGGGCACTTGCCCCCGCCGCGACCGGCGTGCTGCAATCGCTTTCATCGTCTGCGCGGGCAGGCGCGTCGGGCCGCGCCCGGCGCCACCGCACGGCGCCGGCACCGACGCGGAGGAGCACCCATGGCCGTCACGCTGCGCGACGTCGCACGTGCCGCCGGTGTCTCGGCCGCGACCGCGTCGCGCGCCCTGTCCGCCCCGGACCTCGTCGCCCCCGAGCGGCGCGAGCTCGTGCGCCGCATCGCGCGCGAGCTCGGCTACCGGCCCAACCGCGCGGCCCGTGAGCTCATCACCGGACGCAGCGGTCACCTCTGCCTCGTCGTGCCGGACCTCGAGAACCCGTTCTTCTCGGCCGTCGCCAAGGCCGTGCAGTCGCGGGCCCGTGCCGCCGGGCACGCCGTGGTCGTCGCCGACGCCGAGGAGGACCCCCGCCTGGAGGCCGAGCTCGTCGCGCAGCTCGGCGCGCAGGCCGACGGAGTCCTGCTCTGCTCCCCGCGCATGTCCGCCGACGACCTCGCGGCGGTCGCCGCCGACGGGCGGCCCGTGCTGCTGGTCAACCGTGAGGGCGCCGACCTGCCGTCCGTCGTCGTCGACAACCGGGACGGCCTGCGCCAGGCGGCGCGCCACCTGCATGCCCTGGGCCACCGGCGCGTCGCCTACGCGGGCGGCCCCGCCGGGTCCTGGTCCGACGCCCGGCGGCGGGACGGCCTGGCGGCGCTCGACCTGGACCTCGAGGTGCTGGACCTCGGCGCGCACGCCCCGGTGTTCGCCGGCGGCGTCGGGGCCGCCGACCTCGCGGTCGCCGGCGGTGCGACCGCCGTCCTGACCTACAACGACCTCATGGCGCTGGGCGTGCTCGACCGGCTCCGGTCGCGCGGGGTGCGGGTCCCGGAGGACATGTCCGTGGTGGGGTTCGACGACGCGCCCGTCGCGACGCTCGTGACGCCCTCCCTGACGACCGTCGCGGTCCCGCTGGCCCGGCTCGGGCGCACCGCGGTCGACCTGCTGCTGACCCCGCACGACGGCGACGCGCCGCGCACCGTGCTGCCCGTCGAGCTGGTGGTGCGCGGCACCACCGCACCACCACCCCGACCCCCGGAGACCCGATGAGCCTGCCCCGCCTGTCCGCCGACACCTGGGCGCAGCGCACCGCGCACGGGCTGCCCGACGCCGTGCGCGGCCCGGCGGTCGATCCCCGCGCGCTCACGGTGGGCCAGGTGCACCTCGGCATCGGCGCGTTCCACCGGGCGCACCAGGCCGTCTGCACCGAGGACGCCGCCGCCGCGACCGGCCGGACCGACTGGGGCATCCTCGGCGTGACGCAGCGCAGCCCCCGCGTGGTCGACCAGCTCCGCCCGCAGGACGGGCTGTACGGCGTGCTGACGGCCGGGGCGCAGGCGTCGACGCTGCGCGTGGTCGGGTCGGTGCGCGACGTCGCCTTCCCCGGCCGGGACACCGCGCGGGTCCTCGACGCGATCGCGGCCCCGACGACGCACGTCGTGAGCCTGACGGTCACGGAGAAGGGGTACCGGCGTGCGGCCGACGGCGGGATCGACGCCGCCGCGCCGGACGTGGCCGCGGACCTCGCGGCCGCCGCGACCGAGCTGACGCGGGACGACGGGACGCCCACCCGGACCGCGATCGGGATGCTGCTGCGCGGGCTCGTGCGCCGCCACCGCACGTCCGGCGCGCCGCTGACGGTGGTGTGCTGCGACAACCTCACCGACAACGGCGCAGTGCTCGCGGGCCTCGTCGCGCAGGGCCTCGCCGCCGTGCACGGGGCGCAGGACGTGGCCGCGTGGGTCGCCGCGAGCGTGCGCTTCCCGTCGACGATGGTCGACCGCATCGTGCCGGCGACGACGGACGCGCACCGCGCGGAGGCCGCGGGGCTGCTGGGCCTGCACGACGAGGCGCTGGTCGTGGGCGAGCCGTTCCTCCAGTGGGTCGTCGAGGACGACTTCGCCGGACCCCGCCCGGAGTGGGAGCGCGCGGGGGTGACGTTCACGCACGACGTCGCGCCGTTCGAGCGCGCGAAGCTGCGGGTGCTGAACGCGACGCACTCGACGCTGGCGTACCTGGGCGCGCTGGGCGGGCACGCGACGATCGCCGAGGCCGTCGCCGACCCGCACCTGGAGGCCCTGGCCCGCGCGCTGGTGGACGAGGACGTGCTGCCCACGCTGGTCGCACCCGACGGCACGGACCTGCACGCGTACCGGGACGAGGTGCTGCACCGGTTCGCCAACCCCCGCACGGGGCACACCACCGTGCAGGTCGCCATGGACGGGTCGCAGAAGCTGCCCGTGCGCCTGCTGGGGACCGTGGCCGACCGGCTCGCCGCCGGCGCCGTCCCGCACGCGGCCGCGCACGCCGTGGCCGGGTGGGTCGCGTACGTGCGTGCCGCGGCCGCGGGCGAGCTCGTCGTCTCGGGGCGCACCGTGGCGCTCGACGACCCGCTCGCGCCGCAGCTGGCCGAGGCGGTCGCCGGCCCGGACCCGGTCGGCGGGCTGTTCGCGCTGCGCGAGGTGTTCCCCGAGGCGGTCGCGGCGTCGACGCCGTTCCGGGACGCCGTCACGTCCGCGCTGCGCGACCTCACCCCCGTGCGCACCGCGCGCTGACCCTCGCACCGCGCACTACCCGCTGCGCACCGGGCCTCTCCCCCTGCGCACCGCGCACTACCCGCTGCGCACCGCGCCCTACCCGCTGCGCACCGCGGCCCGACCTGCTGCCCACCCCTCCGCCGCGGGAGGGCGGTGCCTGTTGACGGGGGGCGGGGGCGTGCCGCTACAGTGCGGGAAAGCGCATTCCTCCTGCCGGGTCGACCCGGCGACAGGCGACGACGCCGCGACCCACGGAGACGACGATGACCACGCGCACCCTGCGCATCGCCATGAACGGCATCACCGGCCGCATGGGCTACCGCCAGCACCTGCTGCGCTCGGTCCTGCCGATCCGGGAGCAGGGCGGCGTCGTGCTGCCCGACGGCACGCGCGTGCAGGTCGAGCCCGTCCTCGTCGGCCGCGACGCCGAGAAGGTGCGCACCGTCGCCGAGCGGCACGGCGTCGAGCACTGGACCACGGACCTGCAGGCCGCGATCCACGACCCGGCCACCGACGTCGTGTTCGACGCCTCGATGACGAGCCTGCGGGCCGCCACCCTCACCGCGGCGATGAAGGCCGGCAAGCACGTCTACACCGAGAAGCCCACCGCCGAGACCCTGCACGAGGCGGTCGAGCTCGCCCGGCTGCGCGGCACGACCGGCGTCACGGCCGGCGTCGTGCACGACAAGCTGTACCTGCCCGGCCTGGTCAAGCTGCGGCGCCTGGTCGACGAGGGCTTCTTCGGCCGGATCCTGTCGCTGCGCGGCGAGTTCGGGTACTGGGTGTGGGAGGGCGACGTGCAGCCCGCCCAGCGGCCGTCGTGGAACTACCGCGCGGCCGACGGCGGCGGCATGACCGTCGACATGTTCTGCCACTGGAACTACGTGCTCGAGGGGATCGTCGGGCGCGTGCGCACGGTGACGTCGCAGACCGCGACCCACGTCCCCACCCGCTGGGACGAGCGCGGCGAGGCCTACGAGGCCACGGCCGACGACGCGGCGTACGGGATCTTCCAGCTCGAGACCCCGGACGGCGGCCCCGTCGTCGCGCAGATCAACTCGTCGTGGGCGGTGCGCGTGCACCGCGACGAGCTCGTCGAGTTCCAGGTCGACGGGACCCACGGATCGGCCGTCGCCGGTCTGTTCCACTGCGTCGCGCAGCCCCGGTCGGCCACGCCGCGACCCGTGTGGAACCCCGACCTGCCGACCACCGAGCGGTTCCGCGACCAGTGGCTGCCGGTCCCCGCCAACGCGGAGCTCGAGAACGGCTTCAAGGCGCAGTGGGAGGAGTTCCTCGTCGACGTCGCCCTGGGCCGCCCGCACCGGTTCGACCTGCTGTCGGCCGCACGCGGCGTGCAGCTCGCGGAGCTGGGCCTGCGCTCGTCCGACGAGGGCCGCCGGCTCGAGGTCCCCGAGATCGTGCTGTGAGCACACCCGTCGCCCCGGTCGGCGAGGCGGCCCCCGGCCGCCGCGCGGACCTCGCCCGGCTGTCGCTCAACACCGCGACGACCAAGCACCTGACCCTCGCGCAGGCGGCGGCCGCCGCCGCGGACGCCGGGCTGTCGTCCATCGGCGTGTGGCGCGACCGCGTGCAGGAGGTCGGCGCCGACGTCGCGGCGACGGTCGTCGCCGACCACGGCCTGCGGGTCTCGTCGCTGTGCCGCGGCGGGTTCCTCACGACCGCCGACGACGACGCCGCCCGCGCCGCCCTCGACGACAACCGGCTCGCGGTCCGCGAGGCGGCGATGCTCGGCACCCGCGAGCTGGTCCTGGTCGTCGGCGGGCTGCCCGCCGCGTCGGCACCGGGTGGCGCTGCCCTCCCGTACCCGGCCCTGCCCCACCCGACCGGCGCCCCGGCCGCCGACGGCCCCGACGACCCGGCCCGCGACGTCGTCGCGACCCGGCAGCGCGTCGCCGACCGGATCGCCGCGCTCGCGCCCTACGCGGCCGAGCACGGCGTGCGGCTCGTGCTGGAGCCGCTGCACCCGATGTTCGCGGCCGACCGCGCCGTGGTCTCGACGCTGGGCCAGGCGCTCGACCTGGCGGCCCCGTTCGACCCCGCCGTCGTCGGTGTCGTCGTCGACACGTACCACGTGTGGTGGGACCCGGACCTGGCGCGGCAGATCGCCCGCGCCGGCGCCGAGGGGCGCCTCGCCGGGTACCAGGTGTGCGACTGGGTGCTGCCGCTCGCGGCCGACCCGCTGCACTCCCGCGGGCACGTGGGCGACGGGTACGTGGACTTCGCGACGATCACGCGGTGGGTCCGCGACGCGGGCTACACGGGCGACGTGGAGGTCGAGATCTTCCACGAGGACGTGTGGGCGGCACCCCCCGGGCGGACGCTCGCCACGATGGCGGAGCGGCACGTGCGGCACGTCCTGCCGCACCTGTGACACGTCTCACAGCCCGCTCCCGGGATCGTCACCGGATCGAGATCCGACACGGTCACGGCCGCACCGGACGGCTGCTTCACTGCTCGCCGTGACCTCCCGTACCCGGCGCCCGCGCGCCGCCATCGCCCTCGCCGTCGCCCTCACCGTGACCCTGACGGGCTGCGGCGCCGTCGTCGACGCCGTCCTGGGCGACAGCCCCGAGGCCGCGCAGCGCGACGAGCCCGGCGGCGAGATCACCGCGTCCGCCGAGGCCGACGTCTTCTCGCTGCAGGTGGGCGACTGCCTCAACTACCTCGCGGAGTCGAAGGAGACCACCGAGTTCGCGTCGCTGCCGACCGTGCCGTGCGCCGAGCAGCACGACGCCGAGATCTACGCCGAGACGACGCTCACGCAGGAGCAGCACGAGAGCGACCTGGCGCTGGCCCAGGACGCCGAGGCCGAGACCCCGACGTACGCCGACCAGTTCTGCTACGACGCGTTCGCCGGCTTCGTCGGGACGGCGTACGAGGACTCCACGCTCGACTACACCTACCTCTCCCCCACCCCGGAGAGCTGGTCGCAGGGCGACGACGTGGTCCAGTGCCTCGTCGTGCACCTCGAGGGCGGGCTCACGGGGACCATGCGCGACTCGGCCCTCTGACCGACCGCGGCACCCCCAGCCGCTCCAGCAGGACCCCGCGGGCGTCGGACGACCCGGGCTCGACGGCGGCGGTCAGCCGGCCGCCGTCGAGCACCCGGACCTCGTCCGCCAGGGTGAGCGCCTCGTCCACGTCGTGCGTGACCAGCACGGTGGCCACCGGACGCGCCGCGCGCACGTCGCGCAGCAGCGCGTGCGCCCCGAGGCGGGTCAGGGCGTCGAGCGCACCGAACGGCTCGTCGAGCAGCAGCACGCGCGGCTCGCGGTGCAGCGCACGGGCCAGCGCGACGCGCTGCGCCTCCCCGCCGGACAGCGTCAGCGGCCACGCGTCCGCCAGGTGCTCGAGCCCGACCTCGGCGAGCGCCGCGAGCGCCCGCGGGCGGTCGGCCGCGCGCGGCACGGGACCGGGCCCGAGCAGGACGGTGCGCCACACCGGCTCCCACGGCAGGAGCCGCGGCTCCTGGAACACGACAGCCGTCGGGTCCGCGACCGCCAGGTGGTCCGCCCGCGCCCCCGGGTCCAGGCCCGCCAGCGCGCGCAGCAGCGTGGACTTGCCGCCGCCGCTGCGCCCCACGACCGCCACGCACGCCCCCGCCGGCACGTCGAGGTCGAGGCCCGCCAGGACGTCCCGACCGTTGAACGCGCGGCGCAGCCCGCGCACCCGCACGCTCACGACCCCGCGCCGCCGTCCGGGCCGCCGGCCAGCCGCGTCGCATCGACCGCGACCCCCGTGACGTCGACCGGGCCGGGCACCATCCCCTCCTCGGCGTAGAGCGCCGCGACGCGCACCAGCTCGGCGGCGAACCCCGCGTCGGCGGGCCGCACGTCGGGCGTCGCCAGCGCGCCGAGGGCCGTCGCGACCCGGTCGTCCGCACCCGCCGCCCGGTACGCCTCGGTCCGGCGCCCGGGATCGGCGCGCAGCGCGTCGGCCTCCGCGACGAGCGCGTCGTACAGCGCCGCGACGGCGGCCGGGTGCCGCTCGACGACGTCACGCGTCGTGACGTGCACGGTCCGGTTGTCCGACGCCAGGTCGCGCGCGAGCGCCACGGTCCGCACGCCCGGCAGCGCCTGCGCGCCGACGAGGTACTGGTCCCACGTCGCCCACGCGTCCACGCGCCCGGCGGCGAACGCGCTCGCCGCGTCCGGGGGCGCGAGGTGCCGGACGGTCACGTCGTCGGGCGTCAGGCCCGCCTCCCGCAGCGCGAGCCGCAGCAGGTACTCCCCGGTGCCGCCGCGGTTCACCGCGACCGAGCGCCCGGCCAGGGCGGCCACGTCCGGGACGTCGCCGTGGGCGACGATGCCCTGGGTGTCGCCCGCGTCGTGCTCGACGGCCACCACGACGAGGTCGGGCGCGCCGGCGAGCGCGGCGACGACGGCCGTGGTGGAGCCGGAGACGACGTCCACGTGGCCGGCGGCGAGCGCCTCGGCCGCCGGTGCGAACGCCGCGAACGGCGGGGTCACCTCCAGCCCGGTGCCGGCGTCCGCGAGGTGCTGCCCGAGCAGGCCGTCGTCGACCGCGAGCGTGAGCAGGTTCTGCGTCGACAGGGGGCCGACCCGCAGGGTGGTGCCGGCCGCGGCCGTCGGTGGCGCCGCCGCGCCGCCGGCCGCCGCACAGCCCGCCAGCAGCAGGGCGGTGACGGCGGCCAGGGCGGTGGGCACGGCTCGGCGTCCGCGCGGTCGGGTGGGGTGCGGGAGGACGGGCGGTGTCATGCGGGCTCCTCGGTGGGACGTCGCGCGGGCGCGACGGCGGGCGTGGACGGGCTGGGCGGTCGGTCTGCCGGTGGGACCCCGGGGGTGGGTGCGCGCCAGCGCAGCGCGCGGTGCTCGACGCCGCGGACCAGGGCGTCGGTGACCAGGCCGAGCGCCGCGTACAGCGCGACGCAGACGAGGACGACGTCGGTGCGCGCCCACGTCCGGGCGTCGGTGAGCAGCGCCCCGACCCCGCGGTCGGTCGCGACCTGCTCGGCGACGATCACCGCGACCCAGCCGGTGCCCAGCGCGAGCCGCACCCCGGCGAGCACCGAGGGCAGCGCACCGGGCAGCACGACGCGTCGCACGGTGGCCCACCGTCCGACGCGCTGCGCCGCGGCGACCTCCCGCAGCCGCGGGTCCACGCCCCGCACGCCGGCGACGGTCGCCACGTACACCGGCACGGCGCTCGCCAGGACGACGAGCAGCACCTTGGGCGTCTCGCCCAGCCCCCACCACACGACGAGCAGCGGGGTCAGGGCCGTGAACGGCACGGCCCGCACGGCCTGGACGGGCCGGTCGACGACGTCGTGGCCCACCGGCGACAGCCCCGCCACGAGCCCGAGGACGAGCCCGGCCGCCGTGCCGAGCAGCGCACCCGCCGCGAGCCGGCCCACGCTGACCGCGAGCGCGGGCAGCAGCGTCCCGGTGGCCACCAGGTCGGCCGCCGCCCGCGCGACGTCGACCGGCGCGGGCAGCACCCGGGGGTCGACCCCGCCCATGGCGGTGACCACGCCCCAGGCGGCACCGAGGACCACGAGGCTCCCCCACGGGCGCCACCACCCGGTGCGCCACCACCCGGTGCGCCGCCCGCCGCTCATCCGACGCCCACCGGGTCGCCCGGCCCGGCCGGCGTCACGACCTCGTCCGCGAGCGCGACGCCCTCACGGACGTCGTGCGTGACCGGGAGCACGGTCCACCGGTGGTCGCAGGTGGCGGCCGCCCACCGCCACGGGTGCACGCTCGGGTCGGTGTCGGTGGGTGCAGCCGGGGTCGGACCGGCGAGGGCTGCGGGCACAGGGGTCTCCGGTGGTCGGTGCGGGCATGACGGCACCGCCTCCGGGCGCACGTCACCCCCGCCACGACGACGCGGGCGGCAGGGACGTGCGCGGAGGCGTGCGGGGCCGTCCGCCGCGGGGGCGGGGTCGGTCGAGCACGACGACGCCGGGCCCGCGTCACGTCACGCGGGCCGGGCGTGGGCCGGTCAGCCGGCCCCGGGACCTCGCCGGGCGGGCACACCGGGCACGGCGTGCGGGAGGAGGGCAGACGGCAGCGGACGCATGGGAGACATGCGCGACATCCCTTCGCTAGTGCGACCTAGATCAGGTTCGACGGGTGTGATCTCAGCCGCGGATGCGGCACCCCGTGTCACGACGTCCCGCACGCTACCCGCTCACCACCCGCCAGCGCCCCGTCCCGTCCGCGACCCGGACACGGCGGGCGAGCGCGCCGGGCTGGTGAGGGCACGGGCCCGACCGGAGGTCTCCCGACGGAGGACGGCGACGACCCCCGCCCGGGTGCCCGGACGGGGGTCGTCGTGCGCGGCGGGTCCGGGGACCCGCGGTGGCTCAGGGCAGCGGCCCGTACAGCGCGGGCGACGTGCGGGCCCGCGTGCTCTGCTCGACGTCGTACGCGAGCCCCAGCAGCGTGGCCTCGTCGAACGCCCGGCCCACCAGCTCGAGGTTGCCACGGGCGTCCTGCACACCACGGACGCCCGGCGACCGGTCAGGGCACGTTGCCGTGCTCGCGGAACTCCCGCCAGACGTTCTCGAAGAAGTCGTCGTCCTCCGGCACGGGACGCCGCGGTCGCCACCGGAAGACGGGCAGCCCTGCGGGGTCGTCGGCGGCGCGCGGCACGACCGGCGCGAAGGCCCGGCCGTCGTCGGTGACGGGAGGCGCCCCACCGGGCGGCACCCACGCCGCCTCCTGGACCTCGTCGTCGAGGGCGCCCGCGTCGAGGCGGAACCGGTACACGTCCGGCAGGTCCAGCGGGTCGTCGTCCGGCCCTGCCGCCGGCAGCTGCCCGTCGGGGTCGGTGTACAGCACGGACCCCCGGGACCGCCCGCCGTGCGCCAGGTAGTCCGCCATCGCCGAGAGGTACACGTACGCGCTGGTCAGCACGTCGCGGACGAGGAAGGTGCGGTTCACCGCCCGCCGGGACCCCGCGTCGGCCGTGACGAGGTCGTCGTACCCGCCGAGCCACGCGTGCACCTGCTCCAGCGCGTCGCGGACCGAGGCGTCCGAGCGCACCGGCCCGGCCTGGCGGCTCATCAGCTCCTGCACGGCACGCAGCAGGTCGCCGGTGTTGTCGGGTACGCCGGCCGCCGCCCGTCCGGTCGCGCGGGCCGTGAGGTCGAGCGCTCCCGCGAGCACCGGCCCGGCCGCGGCGGCGAACGCGGCGTCGTCGAGCGGGGCGTGGCCGCGCCGGGCCGCGATGTACTGCGCCGCGCGCGTCGCGCCGACCTGCCCGCTGTTGAGCGCCGCGCCGCCCGGGCGGTAGACGCCGTGGGCGCCGGCCGCCTCCCCCACCGGGAACAGACCCGCGACGTTGGACCGCCACCAGGCGTCGACCACCAGGCCGCCGTTGTTGTGCTGCGCGCAGACGTCCACCTCGAGCAGGTCCTGCTCCAGGTCCACGCGCGGGTTGCGGTCCAGGTAGAAGCGGTACGCGGGCTCGTTCATGCGGCGCAGCCGCTCGATCGGCGTGCCGCCCAGGACGCCGGCCTGCTCCAGGTACCGGTGGGCCTCGGGGCTCATCGCGGTGGCGTCGAAGTCGTCGCGGACGGGGTTGCGGCGGAAGTCGAGGAAGACCCGCCGCCCGCGCAGGACCGTCTCGCGGTGCACCAGCAGGTCGATCAGCGACGACCCGTCGCGCGCCTTGCGGATGTCGAACGGCCACTGGTAGCCCTTGAGGAACACGAGCGTGAGCAGCCGGCCGTAGTCCGGGACCGCCTCGGTGAGGAACTCGCGCTCGTCGCCGCCGTCCGCGTCGGTGGACACGAAGCGCGGCACCACCTGCATGTAGGAGCCGGAGACGTTCCACCGCGGCCTGGTCGACGCGAGCCCGAACTGCCACTCGGTGAGGTTCCTGCCGTGCACGCCCGCGCGGTACGCCGCACCGGAGGCGCCCCACTGCCCGTGCGGGAACACGCGCGTGGCGTACATCCCCGCCGGGCCGCCCGTCGCGTAGACGAGGTTGGTGCAGCGCAGCAGCAGCCACGGGCTCGCGGCGCCGTCGTGCGGCACGTCGGTGCGCAGGACGAGCAGGCCCGCGACCCGGCGCGCACCGGGCCCGGCGTCGGGGTCGGGCACCGTGACGACGTCGACGACCCGGCACTCGTCCAGCACGCGCGTGCCGTCCGCGCGGACCTTCGCCTCGAGCTTCTCGACCATGGTCCGGCTCGTGTACGGGCCGACCGACGTGGCGCGGCGGCGCGGGTCGTGGTCGGTCTTGTAGCCGATGAACTCCCCGAAGCGGTTCTGCGGGAACGGCACCCCGAGGTCGACCAGGTGCAGGAACCCGCGCGCCGACAGCGCGGCCTCGGCCAGCGCGACGTCACCGTCCATCGCGCCCCCGCTGAACAGCGTCCGCGCCATCTCGTGCACCGAGTCGTCGTCGCCGCCGGAGAGCGTGAGCTTGTAGTACGTCTGCTTGTCCGACCCCGCGTTGCGCGACGCGCCCGCGTGGATCTTGTCGGCGACCATGACGACGTCGTCGTGGCCGAGCTGCACGAGGCGCGCGGCCGCGCAGTACCCGGCCGAGCCGGTGCCGACGACGACCGTGGTGGCCGTGACGACGGGGACGTCG
The DNA here is from genome assembly GCF_900114185.1 of Cellulomonas sp. KH9. Taxonomy (GTDB): domain Bacteria; phylum Actinomycetota; class Actinomycetes; order Actinomycetales; family Cellulomonadaceae; genus Cellulomonas. Next base: position 711,701 of record NZ_FOSE01000001.1, on the reverse strand, counting down.
TGGCCCGCGACGCGCAGGGGTCGCGGGTCGTGCGGGGTGCGCGGGTGCTCGGGGCCGCGGGTGTGGTCGGTGCTCATCAGGTCGTCGCCTCCGTGCGTCACAGGACCGGGACGTGCATGCCGCCGTCGACGTGGAAGACCTCGCCGGTCGAGTACGGCGTCTGCCCGGACGCGAGGAGCGCGACGGCGCCCGCGACGTCGGCGGGCCGGCCCCACCGGTTGACCGGTGCGAGGCCCTGCGCGATCAGCGCGTCGTACCTCTCGGTGACCCCCGCGGTCATGTCGGTCGCGATCACGCCCGGCCGCACCTCGTGGACGACGATCCCCTCGGGCGCCAGGCGCACGGCCCACAGCTGCGTGGCCATCGCGACCCCGGCCTTGGAGACGCAGTAGTCGCCGCGGTTCGTCGAGACGGTCGTCGCCGAGATCGAGGAGACGTTGACGACCGTCGCGACGGGTCCCGCGGGCGGCTCGGGCAGCGCGTCGAGCGGGCCGCGCAGCTCGATCACGCGCCGTGCGAACTCCTGGGTGAGGAAGTACGGGCCGCGCAGGTTGATGCCCAGCACCCGGTCGAACGAGTCGGGCGTCGCGTCGAGCAGGTCGGCGCGGACGGTCGGGGCGACGCCGGCGTTGTTGACGAGCAGGTCGAGGCGACCCCACGCGTCGACGGCGTCGGCGACGTAGCGGCGGTGGTCGTCGAGGTCGGCGACGGACCCGCGGACGTACCGGACGAGCGCCGGGTCGCCGGCGGCCTCGCGCAGCTCGGTCAGCACGTCGGTGGGCTCCTCGCGCGTGGCCAGGATCGAGACGGCGAACCCGTCCGCGACCAGGCGACGGCTGATGCCGAGCCCGATCCCGCGGTTTCCTCCGGTGACGAGCGCGACGGGCGGCATCGGTGCCCTCCTGGGTCGTGCACCGGTGGCGGGCGCGCGGGCGCGGTCCCGGCGCGCCGGTGCGGCGGGGTGGTGCGTGCCGGGGAGCCCGACGACGGCTCCGGGCCGGGCCCGCGGCGGCGGGCGTCGGGCCGACGCGGGGATCGTCGCACGTCGCACGCACGGAGGGCAAGCGCTTTCCTACGTCGTGGGTGTGCGTGCGAGGATCGTCGCGTGCCCCGGACGCCCCCCGACGCCCCGCCACGCCCGGCGACGGTCCGCCCGGCGACGGCCGCACGCCGGGCCCGCCCGTGAGCGCCGTCCTCGCCGCCCTGGGCACCATGGGCGCGGTCGTCGCGCTCGGGTGGCTGCTCGGCCGGTGGCGCGTGCTCGGGGACCGGGCCGCCCCCGTGCTCGCCCGCGTCGTGTTCGCCGTCGCCGCACCCGCGCTGCTCCTGTCGACGGTCGCCCACGCCGACCTGCACCTGCTGGTGTCCCGCGCCGCCGTCGTCACCTGGACCTCCACGGCGCTCGTCGCGCTGGTCGCCGTCCTCGTCCTGCGGGTCGCGTGGCACCGGCCCGCCGCCGACGTCACCGTCGGCACCCTCGCCTCGTCCTACGTCAACGCCGGGAACATCGGCCTGCCGCTCGCCGTGTACCTGCTCGACGACCCCGTCGCCGTCGTGCCCACGCTGCTCTTCCAGCTCCTCGTCCTGGCCCCCGTGGCGTTCGCGGTCCTCGACGCCCGCCCCGCGCCGCCGCTCGACGCCACCGGGCCGGACGACGTCGGCGCGGGGCCGGCCGGGCGCCGCGCCCCCGCCCCGGTCGGGATGCGGGTGGCCGCGGTGGCGCGCCGCACGCTGAGCAACCCGATCATCGTCGGGACCCTCACCGGGCTCGTCCTCGCGGCGCTGCCGTGGTCGGTGCCGGAGGTCGTGCTGCAGCCGTTCGCGCTCGTCGGCGCCGCGGCCGCACCGCTCGCGCTGATCACGTTCGGCATGTCGCTCGCCGCCCCGCGCACCACCGCGGACGCCGCACCGCGCCGCGACCTGGCCCTGGCCGTCGGGCTGCGGTCGGTCGTGCACCCGGTGCTCACCTGGGGCGTCGGGACGGCCCTCGGGCTGCCCGCCCAGGCCCTGCTCGCCGTGGTCGCGATGGCCGCGCTGCCCACCGCGCAGAACGTGCTGGTCTACGCGATGCAGTACCGCCGCGGTGAGGCGCTGGCCCGGGACACCGGCCTGGCCACCACCGTGCTGTGCGTGCCCGTGCTGCTGGTGGTCGCCGCCGCGCTGGGGTGACGACGCGGCACCGCCGGGCGCTCAGGTCTCGCGGCGCCGCGGGCGGGCGCGCACGTGCATCCGCTCGCCCTGGGGCCCGTACAGGGCCAGGACCTCGACCGGCTCGTCCGTGACGTTGCCGAGCCAGTGCGGCACGCGCGTGTCGAACTCCGCCGCCTCGCCGGGGACGAGGTCGAGCTCACGGCCGCCCAGCACCAGGCGCAGGGTGCCGTGCAGGACGTAGAGCCACTCGTACCCCTCGTGCACGCGCGGCTCACCGCCCTGCGCGGGCGTGCGGGGCGGGTAGACCAGGCGGTACGCACGCGGCCCCTCGGCGCGCCGGCTGAGCGGCACGTAGGTGACGCCGTGCCGCACCGTCGGGTGCGAGACGACCCGCGGGTCCCCGTGCGGCACGTCGACCAGGTCGTCGATCGTCACCTCGTGGAACCGCGCGAGCGGCAGCAGCAGCTCCAGCGCGGGGCGGCGCAGCCCGGACTCCAGGCGCGACAGCGTGCTGACGGAGATGCCGGTGGCAGCGGCGACGTCCGCCAGCGTGGCCCCGCGCTGCTCGCGCAGCGCCCGCAGCCGGGGTCCGAGCGTGCCGAGCACCGCGTCCAGGTCGTCCACGGACCCATTTGCCGTCATGGCAAACACGCTTGTCAAGGCAGCACCCCCGGGCGCACGCTCGTGCCATGCCGACCACCCGAGCACCCCACCCCGTCGACGTCCTCGTCGTCGGGGGCGGCGCCGCCGGGCTCGCCGCCGCCATGAGCCTGGGTCGCTCCCGCCGCACCGTCCGCGTGGTCGACGCGGGCGAGCCCCGCAACGCGACCTCCCCGCACGCGCACAACCTGCTCACCCGCGACGGCACCCCGCCGGCCGAGCTGCTCGCGACCGCCCGCGAGGAGGTCGCCCGCTACGGGGTCGAGCTCGTCACCGGGCGCGTCGTCGCGGCACGCGCCGTGGGCACGGGGACGGTGGGTCCCGGCGAGCCCGCCTTCGAGGTCGACACCGCCGACGGTGTCACGCACCGCGCGCGGCGCCTCGTCGTCACCACCGGGATGCGCGACGAGCTGCCCGACGTGCCCGGCCTCCCCGCGCGCTGGGGCCGGGACGCCCTGCACTGCCCGTACTGCCACGGCTGGGAGGTGCGGGACCGCGCGCTCGCCGTCCTGGCGACCGGGCCGCGCGCGGTGCACCTCGCGCTGCTGGTCCGCCAGCTCAGCGCCGACGTCACGCTCCTGCCGAACGGCGCGTTCCAGCCGGGCACCGACGAGTGGGCCGACCTCGCGGCGCGCGAGGTGCGCGTCGTCCCCGGGCGGGTCACCGGGGTCCGGGTGGAGCAGGACGCCCTCACGGGCCTGGTCCTCGCCGACGGGCAGGTCGTGCCGTGCGACGCCGTCTTCGTCGGCTCGCGGGCCGTGCTCGACGGCACGGTCGTCGACGGGCTGGGACTGGCGACGACCGCGCTCGAGATGCTGGGCGAGGACGTCGGCCGCGCCGTGACGGTGGACCCGACCGGGGCCACGTCCGTGCCGGGCGTCTGGGCGGCGGGCAACGTCACCGGCCCGCAGCACGCGCTGCCGTCGAGCATCGCGGCCGGCTCGCTGGCCGGCGCCCACGTGAACGCGTCCCTCGTGGCGGCCGACGTGGCCGCGGCCCGCGCCTGACCCCTCCCGCCCCCACCCGTTCCCCCACCCGTTCCCTCACCCCGCGGTGAGGTCGACCGAAGGAGACGCCCGTGCACGCCGACCACCACCGGACCCACGCGGAGCCCGCCCAGCAGCACGCGCACGACCACGACGACCTCGGTGACCAGCCGCTCGACCCCGCCTGGTGGGAGGAGCGGTACCGCTCGCAGGAGCGGCTGTGGAGCGGGCGGGTCAACGCCTCGCTCGTGCAGCTCGCGTCCGACCTGCCGCCCGGGACGGCGCTCGACGCCGGAGCGGGCGAGGGCGGGGACGCCGTGTGGCTCGCCGCGCACGGGTGGCGCGTCACCGCGGTCGACGCGTCGCGCACCGCGCTCGACCGGGGCGCGGCCGAGGCGACGCGGCGCGGGCTCGACGTCACCTGGGTCGAGGCCGACCTGCGGACGTGGGCGCCGTCGCAGCGGTACGACCTGGTGACGTCGCACTACCTGCACGCCGAGGGTGAGCGGTGGTGGCGCCCGCTGGCGCAGGCCGTGGCACCGGGTGGCACGCTGCTCGTCGTCGGGCACGACCCGTCGGACCTCGACGGGCCCGTGCCGCGCCCGCACCTGGCGCGGCTCGGTCACACGGCGGACGAGGTCGCCGCGGACCTCGACCCGGCGGACTGGGCGTCGATCGAGCCGCAGGTGCTCGAGCGCACCATCGAGCACGACGGGGTCGAGGTCACCGTCCGCGACGCGGTCCTGGTGGCGCGTCGTCGCTGAGCGGCGCGCCCACCAGGCCCGTGCGGTAGGCGAGCACCACCAGCTGGGAGCGGTCGCGCGCGGCGAGCTTGGTCAGCAGCCGCGAGACGTACGTGCGCGCGGTGGCGGGGCTGAGGTGCAGCCGGTCGGCGACCTCCTGGTTGGAGCGGCCGAGGCCGATCTCCCGCAGCACCTCCCGCTCGCGGTCCGTCAGCACCCCGAGGGGTGCCGTGTCGGCGGCGGGCGGCCGCGCGGCGGCGGCCCGCATGACGCGCCGGGTCACGGCGGGGTCGAGCAGCGCCTCGCCCGCGGCGACCGTCCGCACCGCCTGCCGCAGCTCGTCGGGGGCGACGTCCTTCAGCAGGAACCCGGCGGCCCCGGCGCGGATGGCGGCGAACACGTTCTCGTCCTCGTCGAAGGTGGTGAGCACCAGCACCGCCGTGCCCGCGAGCGCGGCGTCGTCGACGATCGCACGGGTCGCGTCGATGCCGTCGAGGTCGGGCATGCGGACGTCCATGAGGACGACGTCGGGGTGCAGCTCGCGCACCCGCGCCACGGCCTGGCGCCCGGTCGCGGCCTCCCCCACCACGGCGATGTCGCCGTCCCGCTCGACGAGGGCCCGCAGGCCGGCGCGCAGCAGCTCCTGGTCGTCGGCCAGGACGACGCCGATCATGCGTCGAGCCTCGCGGGGAGCCGGGCGTGCACCGCGAAGCCGCCGCCGGCGCCCGGCCCGGAGACGAGCGTCCCGCCGAGCAGCCCGGCGCGCTCGGCCATGCCGCGCAACCCCTGCCCGGCGGGTGTCCCGGCGCCCACCGGCCCGGCGCCGTCGTCGTCGACACGCACGTCCAGCCACCCGTCGGCGACCGCGGCGGCGACCGTGACCCGCGCGGCGTCGGCGTGCCGCAGCACGTTGGTCAGCGCCTCCTGCACGATCCGGTACGCGCCGGCGTCGATCGCCCCGTCCACCGCGCCGTCCGGGACGTCGAGGCGCACGTCGACGTCGAGGCCGGCGGCGCGCGCGGACGCCGCGAGCGCGCCGACCCCCGCCAGGCCGACGGCACCGCGGGCCGCCTCCTCGTGCGACGCGCGCAGCAGCCGGACCGTCGCGCGCAGCTCGCGCAGCGTCGCACCGGTCGCGTCGCGCACCTGCGCGATCGACGCGGCGGCCAGCGCGTCGTCCCGGCCCACGGCCTCGGCGGCGACGCCCGCGTGCACCGCGACCACGGACACGGTGTGCCCGATGCTGTCGTGCAGGTCGCGCGCGATGCGCACGCGCTGCGCCTCCATGCGGCGCTCCGCGTCGGCGGCCTGCTCGGCCAGCGCGGCGACCCGCAGCCGCTCCTGGTCCTCCCGCGACCGGCGCCGCGCGCGCACGCTCTCGCCCAGGGCGACGGCTGCCACGACGAGCGCCACGTTGGTGAGCAGCTCGTAGCTCAGCAGGTAGCTCACGGGCAGCCCCTCGGCGATGCGGAAGTACGCGGCCACGCCGACGAGCACCGCCCCCACCACGAGCGCGGCCCGGGTGCGCCCCAGCTCGGCCGCGGAGTACAGGGCGGCCGCCGCGGGCAGGGCCTGGCCGATCGCGGGGTGCCCGAGCGCGTAGTACACGAAGATCCCGAGCACCGTCACGACGAGGACCGCGACGGGCCACCGCCGGCGCACGAGCAGCACGGCACCGAACCCCACGGCGAACGCGTAGGCCACGGGTGACGGCTCCCGCTCGGCCTCGACGCCCGCGCCGATGGTGAGCGCGACGACGGCGACCGTCCCGAGCGCGAGCCCGAGGTCGGTCGCACGCGGCGTCAGCGGTGCGGTCACACCCCGAGCGTAGGAACACCGGACCCTCCGGGACATCCCCGGCATGTCGACGCCGGATGTCGCCTCCCGACGACACCACGCGTCGACGACCGACGAGCCGTGTCGACGACACCTGCCGGACTCCCCCCGGACCGCGGCTGCCTAGCGTCGAGAGGCATGGAGAACACACCGCTGACCAGCCGGTCCGTCCCTCTCACCGCGCGCCGACGGGTGCGCGGCCGCGTGGTCGCCGCACTCGCCGCGACCGTCCTGCTGTGGCCCGCGCTCGCGGTCACGCACATGCCCGAGCCAGGTCTCGCGGCAGTCGTCCTGTCCGTCACCCTGGTCGTCTGGGTCGCCGTCCTCGGCCTGCGCGACACCCCCCGGCCCGTCCTCACGGGCACCCTCGCCGGCCTCGCCTACGGCGCCGTCCTCGCAGCGGTGTCGGTCGTGTCCGGTGCCGCCCACCTGTCGCCGGCCCTGCTCGTCGTGGCCGGCGTCTTCGAGCTCACGTGGGTCACGCTGCTCGGTGCCGGCACCGGGCTGCTCGGCAGCGGGCTGCAGAGGACGCGGGGGCGACAGCCGTGAGTCGCGCCCGAGGTGCGCGTCGGCTCGCCGCGGCCGCGGCCGTCGCCCTCCTGGTGGCCGCGGGCGCAGGCGCCTGCAGCGAGGTGTCCGTCTCGGCCGTCGACGTGCCGGAGACGTTCGACGTCCCGCTGCCCGTCCCCCCGCTCGCACCGTCGCGCGTCGCCGCCGACGGCACCCGCACCTTCCGGCTGACCGCGCAGGAGGGCTCGACGCAGTTCACCCCCGGCGTCGACACCCCCACCTGGGGGTTCGACGGCGACCTGCTCGGCCCCACCCTGCGGGCGGCACGCGGCGAGCAGGTGGCCGTCGAGGTCCGCAACACGCTGCCCGAGGCGACGAGCGTGCACTGGCACGGCATGCACCTGCCCGCCGCGATGGACGGCGGCCCGCACCAGAGCGTCGAGCCCGGTGCCACGTGGCGCCCGACCTGGCGCGTCGACCAGCCCGCCGCGACCCTCTGGTACCACCCGCACCCGCACGGCGAGACGCAGGAGCACGTCTACCGCGGGCTGGCCGGGTTCTTCCTGCTCGACGACCCCGCCGCGCCGGACGTGGGCCTGCCCACGGAGTACGGCGTCGACGACGTGCCGGTGGTCGTGCAGGACCGGAACGTCGACCGCGACGGGTCGCTCGACATGTCCGGCGGCGAGCTCGGGGTCCTGGGCTCGCTGGTGACGACGAACGGCGTGCGCGGCGCCCACCTGCCGGTGACGACGCAGCGGGTGCGGCTGCGGCTGCTCAACGGGTCGACGGCGCGCACGTACGCGTTCGGGTTCGAGGACGACCGCTCGTTCCTGCAGGTCGCGTCCGACGGCGGCCTGCTGCCCGAGCCGCTGCCCACCACCCGCGTCCAGCTGTCGCCCGGCGAGCGGGCGGAGGTCGTCGTCACGGCGGCACCCGGCGAGACCGTGCGGCTGCGCTCGTACCCACCGGACCTGGGGCGCGTCGTCGCGGGCTTCGCGATGGGCGCGCAGGACACCTTCGACGTCCTGGAGCTGCGCGCCGCGCCCACCCTGGCCCCGTCACCCGAGGTGGCGTCGACCCTGACGACCCTGGAGCCGCTGTCCGCCGCGGACGCGGACGTGACGCGCACCTTCGAGCTGCAGGACCGCTCGATCAACGGCCGCCGCATGGACATGGACCGCATCGACGTCACCGCCGAGCTCGACACCACGGAGGTGTGGGAGGTCCGCAACCGCAACGCGTTCCCGCACAGCCTGCACGTGCACGACGTGCAGATGCGGGTCCTCGACATCGACGGCGAGGCGCCGCCGCCGGCACTGGCCGGCGCGAAGGACACCGTCTACCTGGCACCGAACCGCACGTACCGCCTGATCATGCGGTTCGAGGACTACGCGGACCCCGATGTGCCGTACATGTTCCACTGCCACCTGCTGCTGCACGAGGACCAGGGGATGATGGGCCAGCTCGTCGTCGTGGACCCGGACGACACGACGGGCGGGCGGTCGTCCCGCGACGAGGACGGCACGCCGCCGGGCAGGGACGGGGCGCCGCCGGGCAGGGACGGGGCGCCGCCGGGCGGGGACGGGGCGCCGCCGGGCGGGGGCGCCGGCCACCACCACGGGTGACCGCGCCCTGGCGTCGACCGGGACCGACGCGACCGCTCTGCCCCTGGTCAACGGCATCCTGCTGACAGCGGGTGGGACCCTGCTCGGCATCAGGCGGCGCCACCGCAGCACCACCTGGTGCGCCCGACGCGCACGGGCCCGCGGCTGCCCCCCGTCGCCCGCCGGCCGGCGCGCCACCACCCGGCGTCCGCCGTCCCTCCCGGCGGACGTCGACGTGTGCCGGACGGTGGTGGCGGGGATCCATCCGGCGGGGCCGTACGTTGGGACCAGCAGGCGCGCCAGGACGGCGCCACGACGAGACGAGACGAGCACCGACGCATGAGCAGCACCCCCGCAGTCCTCGAGGCCACCGACGTCTGGGCCGGCTACGGCGGCCCGCCCGTGCTGGCGGGCGTCTCACTCACCCTGCGTCCGGGCGACGCCCTGGGCGTGCTCGGACGCTCGGGCGTCGGCAAGTCCACGCTCGTGGAGATCCTGGGCGGCGGCATGCGCGCCGGCCAGGGGCACGTCACGCTCGGCGGGGTGCCGGTCGGCAAGACCCCGCGCCGGCGCCGCAAGGACGTCAAGGCGCGCCTGCGCACGGTCCACCAGAACGGCCTGGCCGGGATCGACGTGCAGCGCACGGTCGAGGAGACGATCCTCGACGCGTTCAAGGAGGCCCGGAAGGCCGGTCGCACCACGAGCAACGACGTCGAGGCGGCGCTGGCCGTGGTGGGCCTGCCCATCCGCTTCGTCACGCGGCGCGTCGGCACGCTGTCCGGCGGCGAGCGGCAGCGCGTCGCGATCGCCCGGGCCCTGGCGACCCGGCCCGACCTGCTCCTGCTCGACGAGCCGCTCACCGCCGTCGACCAGTCGATGCGCGAGGAGATCGCCGACGACATCCGCGCCCTGGTCCGCGCGGACGGCATCGGGCTGCTGGTCGCGTCGCACGACGTGCGGCTGCTCGACCGCCTGACCGACCGCGTGCTGGTGCTGGCCGACGGCACGTTCGTGGAGTCCGGCCCGCTGCGGGACGTCCTGCGGGACCCGCAGCACCCGGACACCCAGGCCATCGCGGCCTCGCTGCCCGAGCTGACGGGCGGCCGCCCGCCCGCCTGACCGGCACCGTGACGGGCGACCGGTCGGCGACCCCGCCCGCACGGAGCGGGCCGGGCGGCCCCTGCCGCCCGGCCCTCCCCGGCTCCGAGACCGGGCCCCGAGGTCCGCACCGCCACCCTCACGGGCGACGGTGCGGACCGGATGCCGGTGGGACCGCCCGGGCTACCGCTGCAGCGTGAGCAGCCCCGGACGGTACGGCAGCAGCCCGTAGTCGCCGCCCGAGCTCGGGCTGCGGCCCTGGTAGAGCAGCTGCAGGTTGCACGGGTCGACCGTCATGGTCTGGTCCGCGCTGGTGCGCAGCAGCTCGCCGTGGCTGATGTCGTTCGTCCACGTGGCGCCGCTGTTGGCCTTGCCGGCGAACGGGTTCGACTCGGTGGCGGCCTGCGGGGTCCACTGCCCGTCCAGGCTGGTGGCCGTGAAGGACCGGAAGTAGCGGCCCTGCGAGCCGATGGCCTCGACGATCATGAGGTACCGCTGCTGACCGGCGAGCTTGTAGACCTGGACCGCCTCGAACAGGTTGTTCTTGGTGTCGGTCATGATCGTCTTGTAGCTCGACCCGAAGCTGCCGGGGAAGTTCCCGATCGGCATGGACGCCCGGTAGATGCGGCCGTTGTCGCCGGCGAAGAACAGGTACATGTTCCGGTCGTCACCGATGAGCGCCTGGTCGATCGGACCGGTCCCCGAGCTGCTGATCGAGCCCGTGAACAGGTTCTGGTGCGGACCCCAGCTGTTCACGTCGGCCGGGTTGGTCGAGGTCCGGTAGGAGAACGCCGGGCCGCCCCACTGGTAGGCCAGCACCCAGACGTTCTTCGGCGCGAAGTAGAACAGCGACGGCGCGACCGCGCTGAACGGCATCGCGTTCTGGCTCGCCGATCCCATCTGCGACCAGCTCGAGAACAGGCCGAAGTTCATCGACCCCCACCGCGTGCCGGTGTCGTGCGTCGTGGCGTAGACCAGCTGCTGGCCGTCGACCGGCGCGACCGTGAAGTCCTTCAGCGAGACCCACCCGGAGCGCGGCTGGGCGAGCGCACCGGAGGACGACCAGCGGTACGTCGACGGCAGCGTGCACGTCGCCGGCGGCGGCGTGGTGGGCGGCGGGGTCGTCGGGGGCGGCGTCGTGGGGTTCGTCGACGGCGACGACGTCGGCTGCTGGGTCGGGGTCACCGCACCGTTGCAGCCCGCACCGTTGAGCGTGAAGGCCGTCGGCACCGGGTTGCTGCTGCCGGAGAACACGCCGTTGAAGCCGAGCTGCACGGTCCCACCGCTGGGGACCGACGCGTTGTAGTCGGCGTTCCTGATGGTCACCTGGTTGCCGTTCTGCGTGGCCACACCGCTCCACGCCTGCTGCACGGACTGGGTGCCGGGGAACGCGAACCCGAGGGTCCAGCCGGTGAGCGCGGCACCGCGGTTGGTGATGCGCACGTCCGCGGTGAAGCCTCCGGGCCACTGCGCCGTGACCGTGTAGACCACGCTGCACGTCCCGGTGCCGGGGTCCGGCGGCGGGCTGGTGGGCGGCGGGCTGGTGGGCGGCGGGCTGGTGGGTGGCGGCGTCGTCGGAGGCGCCGTCGTCGGAGGCGGGGTCGTCGGAGGCGCCGCGTTCAGGGCGTCGAGCACCGCGGTGTAGGCGGCCTTCTTGTTGCCCGAGGAGTCGAACAGCAGCGGGTTGGCCCCGGTGCGCCAGGAGTCCGAGTCGCGCACGCCCCACACGGTGATGCCGGTGCACCGCGACACGGCCAGGCACGCCTGGACCACCTGCCGGTAGGCGTTGGCCTGGTTGGAGCCCTGCTCGATGTCGAGCTCGGTGATCTGCACGTCGACGCCCAGGTCGGCGAACCGCTGCAGGTTCGCCTGGTAGTCGCTGGGCACGCCGGTGCCCAGGTGCGACTGGAAGCCGACGCAGTCGATCGGCACGCCGCGGGACCTGAAGTCCCGGACCATGGTGTAGACGCCGGTGGACTTCGCGTTGATCCCGTCGGTGTTGTAGTCGTTGTAGCAGAGCTTGGCCCCGGGGTCCGCGGCGCGTGCGGCGCGGAACGCGGCCTCGATCCAGTCGCTGCCCGTGCGCTGCAGGTTCGAGTCACGGCGGCTGCCGCGCCCGTCGTCGGCGAACGCCTCGTTGACCACGTCCCAGGCGTAGATCTTGCCCTTGTAGTGCGACGCGACCTGCGTGACGTGGTTGATCAGCGCGTCGCGCAGCGTCTGACCGGACAGGCTCGCCATCCACTGCGGCTGCTGCTGGTGCCAGGCCAGGGTGTGCCCGCGGACCTGCTTGCCCTTGCTGAGGGCGTCGTTGACGATCCGGTCGCCGTTGGTGAAGGTGAACTGGTTGCGGTTGGGCTCCGTGGCGTCCATCTTCATCTCGTTCTCGGCCACGACGGAGCTGAACTCGCGGTCGACGATGCCCATGTAGGTGGAGTCGTTCATGCGGCCGGCCGCGACGGCCACGCCGAGGTAGCGCCCGCTCTGCTGGGCGGCCGCACCGAGCGTGCTCGCGGCGGCCTGCGCCGGCAGCGTGGCGAGGACGCCGGTGATGGTGATGGCGGCGGCCGCGGTCGCAGCGACCAGCACCCGCCGCCCTGGTCGCGTGGTGTGCGTCATGCGTCACCCTCTCTGCGGGCCCGCCGGGCGGCGGGGGTCGCGGCCGTACCGGGGCACCACGTCGCCGGAGGGCACGGCGGTCCCACCCGGGTGCGGGTGCAGGCCTGGTGCGTCCGGTGCCGACCGCGCGGGTGGACGCCGTCGGCCCGCCGCACGGCCGCGTGGTGCATGGTCCCGTTCCAGCCGTTGTGTACGTTCACAATCCCATGCGAACCGCCCACGTCGAAGGGCTTGCGCGACGACGAATCGTTTCGCGGGAGGGCGTGACGGGCGCGCCCACCGCCCGCCGCCCGGACCGCCGCGGACGCCGCCGGCAACCCATCCCGATTTGTGACCGTTTCTGCCAGCCGGGACCGCTTTCGGGGGTTAGCATCGGCGGCGGACCGGCCACCGGCGGCGGTCGCACGAACGGGCGGGGGGTCGTCGATGACGACGAACGGCGACCGACCGCGACGACCGTCGATCACCGACGTCGCGCGACGCGCAGGGGTGTCCGTCGGGACGGTGTCCAACGTCCTCAACCGCCCCGACCACGTGGCCTCGTCGACCCGCGACCGCGTCCAGGCGGTCATCGAGGAGCTGGGGTTCGTCCGCAACGCGTCGGCGCGCCAGCTGCGGGTGGGCTCGGCGAACATGCTGGGGGTGCTGGTCCTGGACCTCGCCAACCCCTTCTTCACCGGGATCGCGCGCGGTGTCGAGGACCGGATCTCGCCGGAGGACTACACGCTCGTCCTCTCGTCGTCGGACGCCGACCCGGAGCGGGAGGCCCGCTACCTGCGACTGCACGAGGAGCACGGCGTGCAGGGCATCCTGGTCAGCCCGGCGCGCGCGTCGATCGACCAGGTGCTGGCGGTGCGGGACCGCGGCATGCAGGTCGTGCTCCTGGACACACCGTCGGACGTCGCCGAGGTCTCGAGCGTCGGCGTCGACGACGTGCGGGGCGCCGCCCTGGCGACCGAGCACCTCCTGGCGCTGGGCCACCGCCGCATCGGGCTCGTCAACGGCCCGGGCGGCGTGCGACCGTGCGCCGACCGCCGCACGGGCACCGTCGCGGCGCTCGCCGCCGCCGGCCTGGACCCGGGCGCGGTGCTCGCCGAGGTGACCGTGCCCGCCATGACCGCGGACGCCGGTGACGCGGCGATGACGGAGCTGCTGGCACTCGGCCCCGCCCGCCGGCCGACCGCGACGTTCTGCACCAACGACCTCCTCGCGCTCGGCGCGCTGCGCGCCCTGCGGCGCGCCGACGTCGCGGTGCCCGAGCAGATGGCCCTCGTCGGGTACGACGACATCCCGGTGCTCGGCATGCTGCCCGTGCCCCTGACCTCGGTCCGGCAGCCCACCCACACCCTCGGCTGGACGGCCGCGGACCTGCTGCTGCGGGAGGCCGCGGCGGGCCGCGGTGCCGAGCACCAGCGCGTGCTCTTCCAGCCGGAGCTGGTCGTGCGGGCCAGCACGGCCGGGGCCGCGGCGCCCGACCCGCGCTGAGCCCGCCCGGCTCAGCCGGTGACGGCGAAGCCCCCGCGCAGCAGGTCGCGGTCCCGCGACGAGCGCCCCACGAGCAGCTCGAACTCACCGGGCTCGACGACGCGGCGACCCTCGGCGTCGACGATCGTGCAGTCGGCCACGGGCACCTCGACGTCGACCACGACGGACTCCCCCGGTGCCACGTCCACGTGCCGGTACGCCTTGAGCTCCTTCTCCGCCCACGTCAGCGAGGTGACGAGGTCGCTGACGTAGACCTGCACGACCTCGTGCGACGGACGCGACCCGGTGTTGGTCAGCGTGACCTGCGCGCGGACCACGTCGTCGCGGCCGAGCACCGGCGTGGCCACCGTGAGGTCCGTGTACTCGACCGTCGAGTACGACAGCCCCTCACCGAACGCGAACGCCGGGTCCTGCGTGAGGTCGGCGTAGCGGGTGCCGTGCTGACCGCGCAGCCCGTTGTAGTAGACGGGCTGCTGGCCGACGTGCCGCGGGAAGGTCAGCGGCAGCCGACCGGCCGGCTCGATCGTGCCGAGCAGCAGCTCGGCGATCGCCCGCCCGCCGCGCATGCCCGGGTTGGCGGCCCACACGATCGCGTCCGCTCCCAGGGCCGACTCCGGCAGCACCAGCGGCTTGGACGCGATGAGCACCACCGTCATCGGGGTGCCCGTCGCGGCCAGCGCGTCGAGCAGCGCGACCTGCCCGCCCACCAGCTCGAGCGTCGCGGTGGACCGCGTCTCGCCCATGAGACCGATGGTGTCCCCGACGACGGCGACCACGTGGTCGGCGCCCTGCGCGGCGGCCACGGCCTCGGCGATCATCACGGGGTCCGGCTCGGCGGCGTGCATGACGGGCATGCGGGGCTGCCCGTCCGGGTAGGACTCACCGTCGGGGTCCGGGCCCAATGTGCCGATGTCGGCGCCCCGCGCGTACGTCAGCTCCCAGCTCTCGGGCAGCAGGCCGCGCAGCCCGTCCAGGACCGTCTCGGTCATCTCGCGCGGGTGCCCGGACTCGCGCATCCAGTCGACCTGGCCGGAGCGACCGGCCCAGTCGCCCAGCTGGGCGTCGACGTCGTCCGCGTTGGGGCCGACCACCGCGAGGCGCAGCGGCGCCGGGGCGGCGCCGTCGGGCGCCGTGGCGTGCCCGTCCAGCTGCGAGACCAGACCACCACCCAGCGGCAGCACGCCCGAGTTCTGCAGCAGCACCAGCGAGCGGCGCGTCACGTGCAGGTTGATGTCCTGGTGGTCGTCCGACCCGATGACCTCGGCCTGCCGGACCGGGTCCGGGCGGCGCGGGTCCTCGAAGAGCCCCAGCTCGAACTTCACGGTGAGGATGCGCGCGACGGCGGCGTCGAGCTGCGCCTCGTCGACCAGCCCGTTGGCCACCGCCTTCTGCACGCCCTCGAAGAACCCGGGCGTCGTCATGACCATGTCGTTACCGGCGTTCACGGCGCTCGCCGCGGCGTGCTCGTGGTCCGGGGCGATCTTCTGCTCCCAGACCATGCGTCCGACGTTGTCCCAGTCCGTGATGAGGGTGCCGGTCCAGCCCCACTCGCCGCGCAGCACGTCCTGCAGCAGCCACTTGTTGACGACGATCGGGACCCCGTCGGTGGACTGGTAGCCGATCATGAACGTGCGGGCGCCCTCGCGGGCGACGCGCTCGAACGGCGGCAGGAACCACGAGCGGAGCTTGCGGCGCGAGATGTCGGCCTCGGAGGCGTCGCGTCCGCCCTGCGTCTCGGAGTACCCGGCGAAGTGCTTGGCGCACGCGAGCACGGCGGTCGGGTCCGTGAGGCCGTCGCCCTGGTAGCCGCGCACCATCGCGGCGGCGAGCTCACCGAGCAGGAACGGGTCCTCGCCGAACGTCTCGTTCACCCGCCCCCAGCGCAGGTCACGCGTGATGCAGACGACCGGCGAGAAGGTCCAGTGCAGACCCGTGGCCGACACCTCGACCGCGGTCACGCGCGCCATGGCCTCGGCCGCCGCCGGGTCCCAGGACGCCGCCACGCCGAGCTGGGTGGGGAAGATCGTCGCACCGCGCCAGAAGGAGTAGCCGTGGATCGCGTCGTCGGCGACGAGGAGCGGGATGCGCAACCGGGTGCGCTCGACCGCGTCCAGGGCCTCGAGCACGCGCTGCGGCGAGGCGTGCAGGATCGACCCGACGTGCTTCTCGAGGACCAGGTCCTCCACGCCCGGCTGGGCGTCGAGCTGCAGCATCTGCCCCGCCTTCTCGGGCAGCGTCATGCGGCTCAGCAGGTCGGCGACGCGCGCCGGGACGGGCAGCGACGGGTCCTGGTACGGGAGCGTGTCCACGAAGGGTCCTCTGTGACGTTCGGATCGTTGCGACCGGCCGCATGACGCTAACGCAGGTCGGGCCGGGTGCGGTAACCGCCCGTGACGCGACGGCGCGCACGCCGCCGACGGGCAGCGCGGCACCCGGCCGGGCCGCGCGGGTCGGCACCGGGACCGCATCACCCGATCGCCCCGGATCTCACCCCGCGATCCACCCCCCTGTGTCGGCGGGCCCGGCTACCGTCCGAACCGGCGCGGCTCGGCCCGCGGTCGGCCGGGTGCAGCGCCCGGGCGTCGAGGACGAGCAGCGAGGGTGGCGACATGGGCGAGACGGGTGCCGTACCGGTGCTGACCTCGGCGGACTGCGTGCTGGTGCACACGTCCGCGACGGTGGCCACGACCGTCCACCGCGAGGGGTCCGACCTGGTCGTGCACTTCCTGCAGCTGGGCGGGGTCACCCGCTGGACGTGGCCGTGCGAGGTCGTCGCCGCGGCCCTGGCGACGCCCGGCGTGGTGCGGGGCGACGACGCCATCGAGGTGGTCGTCGACCCCGAGACCGCCGACCTGGTGGTGACGCTCGACGGTGCGGAGGGCAGTGCGCTGCTCGCGGTGCCCGGCGAGGCGGTCCGGACGGCCCTCGCCCGCTGACGCGACGGGTGTGGGTGGCCGCCGGTAGCGTCGTCGGCACCCGACCGGAGCACGCCCGAGGAGCACGTCCGAGGAGCACCGATGCCGCTGCGCTGGTACACGACCGTGATCGAGTCCCGTGACCCGCACGCGCTGGCCCGGTGGTGGGCCGACGCGCTCGGCTGGGACTACGCGCGCTACGCGGACGACGAGGCCGGCGTGCTGCCGCCGTGGGCCCCCGACCTCGGGTCGGCCCTCCCCTTCCACCAGGTGCCGCCCGGCCTGTGCTTCGTCCAGGTCGACCACGACAGGACGGCGAAGAGCCGGCTGCACCTGGACCTGGCACCGCACACCTCGGACGACCGCGAGGCCGAGATCGCCCGGCTGCTCGACCTGGGGGCCACGCTCGCGGACGTCGGTCAGGGGCCGGACGTGTCGTGGACGGTGCTGGCCGACCCCGACGGCAACGAGTTCTGCGTGCTCTCCAGCCGCGAGGAGTGACGCCGCTGTCGGTGGGGCGCGCGAGGATGGGGCGTGCCCGCGTACGTCCTGCTCACCGGTGACCCGCGCGGTCGTACCGTCACCCTGACCTCGCTGGACGCCGACGCGGCGCCCACCGGGTCGCGCGTGGTCGACACCGACGCGCTGCCGGCGGCGGTCGCCCGGGTCGAGGCCGAGCACGGCCCGCGCTGGGTGTGGGACGACACGCGCCGCTGGTACCCCGCGCTGATCGCCGCCGGCGTGCGCGTGGACCGGTGCCACGACCTGCGGCTGTGCCACGCGATCCTGCGGCACGCCGCGACGGCGGCCGGGTCACGGCTGCAGAACGCACCCCCGGGCCCGTTCGACGCACCGGCGCCGCACGAGGAGGCACCCCGCGAGCCGGACCTGCTCGACGCGCTGCGCGAGCTCACCGACGACGCGCCACCGGCGGCGGGGCCCGCGGCGGGGCCCGGCGCCGGCACGCCGCCCGGGCAGCGGCCCACCGACGCGGCGCCGGTCCACGACCCCGACGCCGCACCGGCCGACGACCCCGACGACGGCCCCGACCTGCTCGCGGAGCTGCGCGACCAGCTCGCCGCGGTCGCCGGGTCCACCCGGCCCGGCCGGTTGCGGCTGCTGCTGGCCGCGGAGTCCACGGGCGCGCTGCTGGCCGCGGAGATGCAGCACGACGGCCTGCCGTGGGACCCCGTGCGGCACGACGAGCTGCTGACGGCACTGGTCGGCCCCCGGCCCGCGGGCGGCGGGCGCCCCCGCCGGCTGGAGGAGCTGGTCGGGCGGATCCGTGAGCTGCTGGACGACCCCCGTCTCAACCCCGACTCGCAGCCCCACCTGCTCGCGGCGCTGCGCCGGCAGGGGTTCTCGGTGGGCTCCACCAGCAAGTGGGAGATCCGCGAGCTCGACCACCCCGTCGTCGAGCCGCTGCTGGAGTACAAGCGCCTGTCGCGCCTGCTCAGCGCGAACGGCTGGGCGTGGCTGGACGCGTGGGTGCACGACGGACGGTTCCGGCCCACGTACGTCGTCGGGGGTGTCGTCACCGGCCGCTGGGCCACCGACGGCGGCGGGGCGCTGCAGCTGCCCGCGTCGCTGCGGGCCGCCGCCCGCGCCGACGACGGCTGGCGCCTGGTCGTCGCCGACGCCGCGCAGCTCGAGCCGCGCGTGCTGGCGGCCCTGTCCGGCGACCGTGCCATGGCCGAGGCCGCTCGCGGGTCGGACCTCTACCAGCGCATCGCCGACGCGGGCACGGTGCCCACCCGCACGGACGCCAAGTACGCCCTGCTCGGTGCGATCTACGGCGCCACCACGGGCACGGCCGGCATGCTCATGCCCCGGCTGACCCGGGCGTACCCGCGGGCGGTCGCGCTGGTCGAGGCCGCCGCGCGTGCCGGTGAGCGCGGTGAGCCGGTCTCGACGTGGCTGGGTCGCACGTCACCGCCCGCGAGCGCCGCGTTCCTCGACCACCTGGGTGCGGCGGGCGCCGAGGGCGCGGACCCCGACGACGTGCGCGACGCCCGACGGCGGGCGCGCGACCGCGGCCGGTTCACGCGCAACTTCGTCGTCCAGGGCACGGCCGCGGAGTGGGCGCTGTGCTGGCTCGCGGCGCTGCGCCGCCGGCTGCGGGAGATCGGTGACGGGCGCGCGCACCTCGTGTTCTTCCTGCACGACGAGGTGGTGGTCCACTCCCCCGCGGCGGACGCCGAGGAGGTCGCGCAGGCCGTGCGGGACGCGGCCGACGAGGCGGGGCGGCTGCTGTTCGGCTCGGCACCCGTCGAGTTCGCGCTGGACCTGGCGGTGGTGGAGTCGTACGCGGACGCGTGAGCCCCGGCCCGCCGTGGCCGACCTCAGCCCCCGAGGCTCCCGAGCAGCGCCAGGTCCGCGGTCCTGATCTCCTCCTGCGCCCGGGCGCGCGTCACGGTCGGCTCACCGTCGCCGGGCTGCGGGCCGTAGTCCGCGAAGAACGCGTGCACGGCACCGTCGACCACCGTGGACGTCGTCCCGCGGGGCAGGTCCGCCAGCGACGCCTCGACGTCCGCCGGGGTCGTCAGGCCGTCGCGCGAGCCGGACACCGAGGCCACGCGCAGGTCGGCGTCGCTGATGTCGCCCATCGGGTACGACGCGTGCAGCAGCAGCCCCGCCACCAGCTCGTCGTTCGCGGCGGCGTACGTCGAGGCCACGACGCCGCCGAGCGAGTGCCCGCCGACGGCCCAGGCCTCGATCTCCGGGTAGGCCTCGATGGCGTGCCCCGACTGCGCGGGGGACGTGAGCGCCACGCCCAGCGGCTCCTTGAGCGCGACCACCAGGTAGCCCGCCTCGGCCAGCGGGCGCAGCACCGCGGCGGTCGCGCGCACGTCGACCCGGGCGCCCGGGGAGTAGACGAGCCCGACGGTGGGCGACGCCGGTCCCTGCGGGACGAACGCGTACCAGCCGGGCTGCTCCTGCACCTCGACGCGGGCGTCGGAGCGCAGCGCGGCGAGCGCGTCGTCCGTCGCCGCGAACGGCCGCAGCCACACGACGGCGCCCGCGAGGACGGCGAGCAGCGCGTACCCGACCGTGACGCCCGTCGCGGCCGGCACACGGACCGCGGTCGCACGCCGCCCGACGGCTCCTCCGGTGGTCCCCGCAGCGCGGGCCGCGGCGCGCGCGGACCGGCGCCGCGCGAGGACGACGACGCGCGCGAGCACGGCCGCACCCGCCAGGGCAGCCACCACGAGCAGCACGGTCAGAGCCCGGTGCTGGTGCGCGACGACGTCGCCGGCCGTCGCGACGACCCAGGCCGGGGCGACGAGCAGCGCGAGCCCCACGAGGCCGCGCGCGACGAGGGCGAGGGTGCCGGGCGGGCGGCCCTGCACGGCGGTCACCTGCGGGGTCGTGCCGGGGGCGTCACGCATGCCGTCACGCTACGTCGCCCCGCACGGCGGTGCGCCGCACGGCGGTGCGCCGCACGGCGGTGCGCCGCACGGCGGTGCGCCGCGGCCCTCCGGCCGGGGGCCACCTACGATGCCCGCGACCCCCTCGATCCCCGGAGTGCCCGTGCTGCTCGTCGCCGTCGCCGTGCTGGCGGTGCTCGGCGCGGTCGGGTGCCGGCGCCGGGACCCGGCGAGCGCGCGCCTGGCGGTCGCCACGACGACGCTGACGGCGCTGGCCGGCGCGCTCGCCGCGTGGGGCGCCGCCGCGGCCGCGGTCCCGGGGCGCGCCCCGTCGTGGCTGGTCCTGCTGGGCACCGCGGTCGTGGCCCCGGCCACCGTGCTCGCGGCGGCGCGCGTCGTCCCGCGCGTGCGCGCCCGGGTGCCGCAGCACGACCGGCCGACGGTGCTGGACCGTGCGGACGCGTGGGCGCGACGGCACCCGGTGCGCGTGCGCGGCCTCGACCTCCTGCCGTTCGTCGTGCGGTGCGTGCGCCGCGTGGTCGACGTCCGGGTCACGGGCCTCGCGGCCGAGATGACGTACTACGCCCTGCTGTCGGTGGTGCCGCTGACCTCGGCGCTGGGCGCGAGCCTGGGCTACCTCGAGCGGTTCACCAGCCCCGAGCAGGTCACCCGGGTCGAGGACGGCGTGGTCGACGCCGTGTCGGGCGTCCTGGCGGACGACGTCGCGCAGGACGCCCTGGTCCCGCTGGTGCAGGGGCTGCTGCGCGAGGAGCGGACGGGGGTCGCCGTGGGCTCCCTGCTGCTCACGCTCCTCCTGGCGAGCCGGATGTTCCGGGCCGCGATCCGGGCGCTCGACGACGCGTACACCGTGCCGGAGCGCCGCGGGATCGTGGCGCAGGGCGTGCTGGGGGTCGCGCTGGCGCTCGGCGCCGTGGTGACGCTCCTGGTGGTGCTCGTGCTGGTGGTCGTGGGCCCGCTGCTGGGCGGTGGCGAGCAGATCGCCGACCGGCTGGGCCTGGGCGACAGGTTCGGCACCGTGTGGGCACCGGTCCGCTGGCCCGTGGCCGTGGGTGTCGCGGGGGCGTACCTCACCCTGCTGTACCGCTACGGCCCGCAGCACGAGCCGGGGACGACGTGGCGCCGGGCGGTGCCCGGCGCGGTCGTCGGGTCGCTCGGCGTGCTGGTCGTCGCGGCGGTGTTCGCCTGGTCGCTGCGCACGGTGGGACCCACGGCGCCGCAGGTCGACGGCGAGGGCACCGTCCAGGTGGCCGCGCAGGTGCTCGGCACGATCCTGGCGGCCGTCCTGTGGCTGTGGATCTCCGCGATCGTCGTCCTCACCGGCGGTGTCGTGAACGCGGAGCTGGACCACCGCCCCGCCGCGCACCCGGGCGGGCGCGCGGGTGCGGCGGACGGGTCGCACGCGCGCCCGCCGGGGCGCCGCCCCGGCCGGGCGCGTGCGCGGACCCGCGGCGCCCGCGCCTGACGGACGTCGGCCGCGGGCGGGGGCGCAGCCGCGGACGAGCCGCGTGCGGGCGTCAGGTCAGGGTGCCCGGCCGGCGGTACACGAACTCCCGGTCCGCGTCGGTGATGGGGCGCAGCACGCGCGCCGGGACCCCGCCGACGACGACCCCGGGCGGCACGTCCTTCGTCACGACGCTGCCCGCGCCGACGATCGACCCGGCACCGACGGTCACACCCGGCAGGATCACGACGTGGGCGCCCAGCCAGACGTCGTCCTCGATGGTCACGGGCGCGGAGAACTGCGCCATGCCGGAGCGCAGCTCGGGGTGCACGGGGTGCCCGGTGACGCTGATCGTGACGTTGGGCGCGATCATCACGCGCGAGCCGATCGTCACCTCGATGTCGTCGACGAGCGTGAAGCCGACGTTGACGAACACGTCGTCACCGAAGGACACGTTGTACCCGTAGGACACCTGCAGCGGCGCCTCGATCCACACGCGCTCGCCCATCGGGCCGAACAGCTCGCGCAGGATCGCCTGGCGCGCGGCGACGTCGGTCGGGTTCGTCATGTTGAAGCGCCACGTCAGCTCCTTGGCGCGCTGCCGCTCGGCGACGAGCGCCTCCAGCCCCGGGCCCTCGTCGTCGTACAGCTCCTGCGAGCGCATCCTGCGGCGCACCTCGTGCTCGTCCATGCCTGCCTCTCCCTCGGCGGCCCGGCCGGGGGCGCCGGGACCTCCGCCACCCTACGGTCGCCGGTCGGACGTCACCGGGGACAGGCGTCCCTGCGGGCCCCTAGGGTGTGCGCGTGAGCAGCACCGAGACGATCCGGCCCGAGGTCCCGCCCGGCGCCGTCCCGGCAGGGTGGGTCCCGCCGCGGCGGACGACGACGGCACGGGACGTGCTCGCGATGCTGGCGGTCGCGTTGATCGCCGTGGCGGCGGTCGGTGCGCTCGCGCTGGTCCTCGTCCAGGTGGGCGTCGGGGCCGGGGTGGTCGGCACGGTGCTCGCGGTGGTGCCGCTGACGGTGGTGCTGCTCGGCATCCGCTGGCTCGACCGCTGGGAGCCGGAGCCGCGCGGTGCGCTGCTGTTCGGCCTGCTGTGGGGCGCCGGCGTCGCGGTGCTCGTGTCGATCGTCGTCAACGACCTCACGCTGTACACCGTCGCGCAGGCGACCGGCAGCCTCGACGCCGGGCTCGTGGCGTCCTCGGTCGTCTCGGCGCCCGTCGTCGAGGAGCTCGCCAAGGGCGCCGGGGTGCTGGTGCTGTTCCTGGCCCGGCGCCGCTACTTCGACGGCGTGGTCGACGGCCTCGTCTACGCGGGCGTCGTCGCGGCGGGCTTCGCGTTCATCGAGAACATCCTGTACTTCGGCCGCGCGGGGGACGCCCTGGCCGAGACGTTCGTGCTGCGCGGCCTGGCCACGCCGTTCGCGCACCTGCTGTTCACGGCCTGCACGGGCGCCGCCCTCGGCCTGGCCGCCCGCTCCCGCAGCCGGCACGCCGCGTGGTGGCTGTTCCCCCTGGGGCTGCTGGGCGCGACCGTCGGGCACGCGCTGTGGAACGCGACGGGGCTGGTCGCCGGCAGCGCGTACCTCCTCGTCTTCGCCGTGGTCCAGGTGCCGCTGTTCGCCGGGGTCGTGGGCCTGACGTTCTGGCTGCGGCGCCAGGAGTCCGTGGTGATCCGGCACCGGCTCGCCGAGTACGCCGCCGCCGGGTGGTTCGCCCCGCACGAGGTCGAGATGCTGGCGTCCCTGCAGCGGCGGCGCACGGCCGTGGGCTGGGCGACGCGGGCGGGCGGCCCGGCTGCCGGCGAGGCGATGCGCCAGTTCCAGCGCGACGCGACCACGCTGGCCTTCCGTCGTCAGCAGGCGGCGACCGGCCGGGCGGACCTGCGGACCCACGCCGAGTCCGAGCGGGACCTGCTCGTGGCGGTGACCGCGGACCGGCACCGGGTCCTCGCGGCGGCGGCACCCCGCTGACCCGGGGCCCCGACCGGGGCCTCGACCGGAGTCCAGCCCGTCAGCCCAGCCCCGTCAGCCCAGGTCCCAGGTCTCCAGGCGGCCGCACATGCCGTACCGGCGCGGGGCGGGGTCGGACTCGACCCGCTCGGCGCGGCCGTGGGCCAGGTGCGGCGCGGACCCGCGCATGAGGCCCTCGAGGACCGCGGCGGTCGCGTCGGTCTCGGCGAACGCCGTGCGGCCCCACAGGTCCTGCCAGCGGGGCACCGAGGGACGCACCAGGCGCACCGCCGCCTCGTGGAAGGGCCGCAGCGCGGCGGCGGCACCGTGCCGCGCCGCCGCCTGGAGCAGCTGTCCGTACCCCTGCAGCGCGAGGTCGCGCCGGGCCCGGACCGCGTGGGCCACGTGCTCGTCGGTGACCTGGGCGTGCGCACCGCCGACCGGCAGCGCGGCGGCGTCCCGGTACGTCGCCGCGTCGGCGAGGGCCGGCGGCGGGAACGTCATGACGGCGTCGCCCGCCTCGGGCAGCCCGGCGTTCGACATGACGACCAGCACCTCGAGGTCGCCGTCGTTGACGGCCCGGTGCACGACGCCGGGCTGGACGGTGACGACCACGCCCGGCCGCAGCGGGTGCTCGACGAACCCCTCCGGGCCGAGCGTGTGCAGCGCGCCGGTGCCGGACAGCACCACGTACGCCTCCGCGGAGGCCACGTGCAGGTGCGGTGTACCGCTCCCGGCGCGGCCGACGCCGTCCGGCGCCGGCCAGTCGTAGACGCGCAGCCGGCTGACGGACACCCCACCGGGAAGACTGGTCACGTGTCCAGCATGCCTCCCCGGGCGGCCACCGACCTACCCGCGGAGCGCACGTCACCCCGCCGGGTCGGCGTCAGGGCGACGTCGTCGGCCAGCCCCAGGTCCTCGATGCGCACCGGCAGCCCGGTGGCCATGGACCGGTTGGCGGCGATGCCGACCGCCACCGCCCGCAGCCCGTCGCGGTAGCCCGCGGCGCGCCCGAGCGGGTCGGGCCCCTCGCGCAGGTCCCGCCGGAAGACGTCCATCAGCAGGATCGCGTCGCCGCCACCGTGCCCGCCGACGCCCGCCGGGATCGGCCACTCGCGCGCCGCACCCCAGTGCTGCTGGACCAGCAGCCGCTCCCCCGCCGGCCGCCCGTCGGCCGCCGCCACGGCCTCGGGCGTGGCCGAGGGGTCGAGGACGGCGTGCCCGTCGTCGTCGAGCACCACCGCGCCCCGCTCGACCACCTCCAGCTCGGCCCGCCCCCGGGTGCCGTTCACGGTGACCCGGTAGCCCTCCCAGGGGCTGTGCGCGGTGAGCGAGTAGGTCAGTGTCGCGCCGCCGGCGTAGTCGACGAGCACGGCCATGTTGTCCTCGATGGTGATCCCGGGGGCGAAGACGTCCTGGTCGCGGCGGTACCCGTCGTGCTGCTCGGCGTCCAGGTACAGCGCGCGCAGCCGCGGGTCGCGGGTCAGGTCGAGCGACCAGGGGTCGCCCTGTGCACCGGTGCCGCGCTCCGGGCGCGGCCCCATGCCCCGCTCGGCCGCGTTGGCGTCCCCGTAGAACCGCAGCCCGCCCGACGCGAACACGCGGGCCGGGACGTCCTGCAGCCACCAGTTGACGAGGTCGACGTGGTGGCTCGACTTGTGCACGAGCAGCCCGCCGGACATCCGCTTGTCCCGGTGCCAGCGGCGGAAGTAGTCGGCACCGTGCACGGTGTCCAGCGCCCACTCGAAGTGCACGGACGTCACGCGCCCGATCTCCCCCGACGCGATCACCTCGCGCAGCGCGGAGTTCCGCGGCGCGTAGCGGTAGTTGAAGGTCATGACGACGTCGCGGCCCGTGCGGGCGACGGCGCGCGTGATGGTGCGGCAGCCCTCCACCGTGGTCGTCAGGGGCTTCTCGACCACGACGTCCGCACCCGCGTCGAGCGCCCGCGCGACGAGGTCGGCGTGCGTGGCGTCGGGCGTCGTGACGACGACGACGTCGACCCGGTCCTCGACGATCATGCGCTCGAGGTCGTCGGGGCCGTGCTGCGGCAGGCCGGCCGGGCCGCCGAGGCCCAGCGCCGCACCCGCCTGCGCGTCGTGGTACGCCATGCGGGCGGGGTTGGTGTCGCACCACGCGACGAGCTCGGCGACGTCCGCGTGGTCACCGGTGAGCGCACCGACGTACATGCCGGCGCGGTGGCCGGTGCCGACCACGGCGTGACGGCGGCGGCGGCGTCCGGGCGGCGGGGGCGCGAAGGTCGGCACGACGGACGGGTCGCCCTGGGTGCGGCGGGCGGACGGCGGGCGCGGGGCGGTGGGGTTCTGGTCGAGCGTGCGGGGGTCGGTCGGCTCGGTCACGGGGGTCCTCCGGCGGCGTCGACGATGGGGCGTGGGCGTGCGTTCCGGGGTGCGCGCCGCACCCGTGGGAAAGCGCGTTCCGTCGCGTGGGTCACAGTAGCCCAGGCGTTGCGTGGAGCACCCCGGGGCGACGCTATGCTGGGCACGTTTACAACGTTGTGAATTCGAATCGGAGCTCCGCGATGACCCCGCACGCCACCGTCCTGCTGCACCCCGACTTCCGCACCGGCGCCATCGACCGTCGCCTGTTCGGCTCGTTCGTCGAGCACATGGGACGCGCCGTCTACACCGGCATCTACGAGCCGGGGCACGCCACGGCCGACGAGCACGGCTTCCGCCGCGACGTCGCGGACCTCACCCGCGAGCTCGGCGTCACCATGGTGCGCTACCCCGGCGGCAACTTCGTCTCCAACTACGTCTGGGAGGACGGCGTCGGCCCGGTCGAGGACCGCAAGCCCTTCATCGACCTGGCGTGGCGGACCGTCGAGCCCAACCTCGTCGGCACCGACGAGTTCCTGCAGTGGGCCGAGCGCGAGGGCATCGAGCCGATGATGGCGGTCAACCTCGGCACGCGCGGCGTGGCGGCAGCGGCCGCCCTGGTCGAGTACTGCAACGGCGTCGCCGGCTCGCGCTGGGCCGACCTGCGCATCGCCAACGGCCGCGAGGAGCCCTACGGCGTGAGGCTGTGGTGCCTCGGCAACGAGATGGACGGCCCGTGGCAGATCGGCCACAAGGACGCCCACGAGTACGGCAAGCTCGCCGCCGAGGCCGGCAAGGCGATGAAGCTCGTCGACCCGTCGATCGAGCTCGTGGTGTGCGGGTCGTCGTCCATGCAGATGGAGACGTTCGGCGAGTGGGAGCAGACGGTCCTGTCGTACACGTACGACCTGGTCGACCACATCTCCATGCACGCGTACTACGAGGAGCTGGACGGCGACCGCGCCTCGTTCCTCGGCTCCGCGACCGGCATGGACCGCTTCATCCGCCGCGTCGTCGCGTCGGCCGACGCCGTCGGCGCGCGCAAGCGCTCGGACAAGCGCATCACCATCTCGTTCGACGAGTGGAACGTCTGGTACCTCGAGTCGCGGTTCCCGGGCGAGAAGAACCTGCCGCTGCAGCACCAGCCCGCGCGCATCATCGAGGACGTCTACTCGGGCCTCGACGCCGTCGTGGTCGGCGACCTGCTGGTCACGCTGCTCAACCACGCCGACCGCGTGCCCGTCGCGTGCCTCGCGCAGCTCGTCAACGTCATCGCCCCGATCATGACCGAGCCGGGCGGCGAGGCCTGGAAGCAGCCGACGTTCCACCCGTTCGCGGCCACGTCGCGACTCGCGCAGGGCGAGGTCCTCGACGTGCGGGTCTCGGCTCCGACCATCTCGACCGAGCGCCACGGCGACGTCCCGTCCGTGACGGCCGCCGTCACCTGGGCCGGCGACGCCGGGTCCGGCGACCTGGGCGTGTTCCTCGTCAACCGCACGGCGGAGCCCGTCGAGGTCGAGCTGCGGCACCCCGGCGTCGCGCTCACCCTGGGCGGCGGCGTCCAGGTCACGGCGGACCACGAGCCCGCGGTGCACGGGCCGGAGCACGCGGCCCGGGTCGAGGCCGAGCACGTGGTCACGCTCGACGGTGCCCCCGTCACGGCGAAGACCTCCGGCACGACGACCGTCCGCCTCGCCCCCGAGTCCTGGACCGCCCTGTCGGGTTCGGCCACCGCCGCCTGACCCACCCGGGCAGGGCTGGATCGCCCCCTCACGACGAGAGGGCGATCCAGCCCCACCCCCGAGGGCGCGAGAAGACGATCCAGCCCCACCCCCGGCGCGCGAGCCGTCGGGAACCGCTTGCGAGGAGGACCGATGGACGAGCCGTACGGCTACCTGCTGGTGCACCACGTCGAGGACCCCGACGGGTACGGCGAGCAGATCTACTTCTCGCTGTCCGACGGCGACGACCCGCTGCGCTGGCGGCGCGCCAACGGCGGGCGGCCGGTGCTGCGCTCCGACCTCGGCACCACGGGGGTACGCGACCCGTACCTCGTCGCCGGGGACGGCGAGTGGTTCGTCATCGCGACGGACCTGCGCATCTACGGCGGCGACGACGCCGGCTGGGACGCGTGGACCCGCCACGGCAGCCGCGACCTCGTGGTGTGGCGGTCCACCGACCTCGTGCACTGGTCCGAGCCCTGGCTGCTCGAGGTCGCACCCCCGCAGGCCGGCATGGCCTGGGCGCCCGAGGCCACGTACGACCCGGCGACCGGCGAGTTCGCCGTGACGTTCTCCTCGACGCTGTACCCCGACGACGACCCCGGGCACGCCACGACGTCCTACTCACGCGTCCTGGTCGCGCGGACCCGCGACTTCCGGTCCACCTCGCCCGCGCGCGTCCTCATCGACCGCGGGTCGGGCGTCATCGACACCACCGTGCTGCCGGCGGCGCTGTCGCCCGACGGCCGCGTGCACCGGTTCTCCAAGCAGGACGACGACGCGCCGGACACGCTGCGGGTGTTCCACGAGGCCGGGTCCGCCCTCGAGGCCGACGACTTCGAGGTCGTCGCCGCACGCCTGCTCGACCACCGGTTCGACCACGTCGAGGCGCCGCTGGTGTTCCGCGACCACCGCACCGGCACCTGGTACCTGTGGCTCGACCAGTACGCGGTGCGCCCGCAGGGCTACGTCGCACTGCGGACCGACGACCTGGCGTCGGGCGACTGGCAGGAGGTCCCGGACGGGGAGCTCGTGCTGCCGCCGAACACGAAGCACGGTGTCGTGGTGCCGCTGACCAGGGCGCAGCACACCGCGCTGTCGGCGGCGTACCCCGCCTGACCGCCGGGACCGGGCCGGACGGCCGCTCGGTCAGGCGGCTCGGTCAGGCGGCTCGGTCAGGCGGGCTCGGTGAGTCGGTCGACGACTGTCGGGAGCCACGCCGCGGCCTGCTCCCGCGCGCGGGCGGCGGGCTGCGGGTCGCCCGAGAGGTCGGCGGCGCTGAGGTCGGCCATGTACCCGGCGGTGAGCACGCGCAGCACCTGGCGCGCGGGCAGCACCAGCCGGCGCCCGAGCACCGGCATGAGCCGCTCGATCTCGTCGGCGACCTCGTCGGTCATCTGCCGGTCCAGGTCGTGGTGGTGCCGCGCGATCTCGGGCTGACGCATCGCCAGCAGGGTCAGCTCCGCGCTGATGACCCGCCACCGGCGGTCGTCGGACATGCGCTCGAGCAGGATCTCGAGGAAGCGGCTCAGGGAGTCGACGTCGAGGTCGCTGCCCGTGCCGTGCCCCGACTCCGCCTGGGCGGCGACCAGCGCGGCCCGCAGCTCGAGCAGCCGGCGCCGGTGCTCGCGGGCGGCCAGGGCCACCAGGAGGGCGTACTTGCTCTCGAAGTTGGAGTAGAAGGCGCCGCGGGTGAACCCGGCGCGCTCGCAGACCGCCTCGATGGACGTGGCGTCGACGCCCTCGTCCGCGAAGAGGTCGAACGCCGCGTCGAGCAGCCGCTCGCACGTGTGGCGACGACGCGGCGAGACGACGGGGTCGACGTCGGTGCTGCCTGTGCCGGCCATGGCCCTCACCCTCCCGTGTCGGTCGACGTGCGTCTGACGCGAGCCTAGCGGTTTCGATACAGAGGTGTATCGCATACAGTCCTGTATCGGATCGTCGTGCACGCGCGCCGACCGGACACCGTCGTCCTCCTCACCCCACCGACCCAGGAGCCCCTGTGTCCTCTGCGCTCTACCGCCTCGGCCGCTCGGCGTTCGCCCGGCGCCGCGCCGTCGTCGCCGCCTGGCTGGCGCTGCTCGTGCTGGTCGGGGGCGGCGCGCTGCTGCTCGGCGGCAAGCTCGACAACTCCGTGACCATCCCCGGCACCGAGTCGCAGGCGGCGCTCGACCGGCTCGCGGCCACGTTCCCCGAGGCGGCGGGCACGTCCGCGCAGGTGCTCGTGGTCGGCGAGGACGGTGCCCAGGTCGAGGACACGGCCGTGGTCGACGCCGTGGTCGACGCCGTCGAGGCGTTCGAGGACGTCGACGGCGTCACGTCCGTCGTGTCGCCGTTCGACTCCGACCTGCCCGGCGCGCCCGCGGTCAGCGACGACGGCGAGGCCGCGCTGGTGACCATCTCGCTCGAGGGCGAGGGCGTGTCCATCGGTGACGACGTCAAGGACGGCCTGCGCGACATCGCCGCGGACCTCGACGCCGCGCTGCCCGACGGGTACGAGGCGACGATCGGCGGGCAGCTCTTCTCGCAGGAGTTCCCCGGCCTGACGATCACCGAGGCGCTCGGCGTGGCGGTCGCGTTCGTCGTGCTGCTGGTCACGCTGGGGTCGTTCGCCGCGGCCGGGATGCCGCTGCTCAACGCGCTGCTCGGCGTCGGCCTGTCCACCCTGCTCGTGCTCGTCGCGGCCGCCTTCACGTCGGTCACCAGCACCACGCCGCTGCTGTCGCTCATGCTCGGCCTCGCCGTCGGCATCGACTACGCGCTGTTCATCGTGTCGCGCCACCGCGAGCTGCTCGCCACCGGCCTGCCACCGCGGGAGGCCGCCGCCCGGGCCAACGCGACCGCGGGCTCCGCCGTCATCTTCGCCGGCCTGACCGTGATGATCGCCCTGGTCGGCCTCGGGGTCGCCGGCATCCCGTTCCTCACCGTGATGGGTGTCGCGGGCGCCGTCGCCGTCGGCATCGCCGTCCTGGTGTCCATCACGCTGGTGCCCGCGATGCTCGGGTTCGCCGGGGAGCGCCTGCGCCCCCGCCCCTCGCGCCGCGCGCGCCGCACCGCGACGACCCCGGCCACG
Source organism: Cellulomonas sp. KH9 (assembly GCF_900114185.1). Lineage (GTDB taxonomy): Bacteria > Actinomycetota > Actinomycetes > Actinomycetales > Cellulomonadaceae > Cellulomonas. The sequence goes on along the minus strand of NZ_FOSE01000001.1, from coordinate 681,175 downwards.
GGCACCCCGGCCGCCGCCGCGGGCGCCCCCGCTGCGTCCGCCACCGCGCCGGGCGACGACTGGGACCTGCCCGCGCACCACAACCGGTTCTTCGCCGGCTGGGTCCGCCTCGCCACCGCGCGCCCGTGGATCACCGTCGTGGTGACCGTCGGCGCACTGCTCGCGCTCGCGTTCCCCGCCCTCGACCTGCGCCTCGCCCTGCCCGACGCCGGCGTCCAGCCCGAGGACTCCTCCGCGCGCGTCACCTACGACCGGATCACCGACCACTTCGGCGCCGGCGCCAACGGCCCGCTCGTCGTGACCGGCAGCATCGTCACCAGCGAGGACCCGCTGCAGCTCATGGAGGACGTCGCCGACGAGCTGCGCGCCCTGCCCGGGGTGGAGGACGTCCCGCTGGCCACGCCCAACGCGTCCATCGACACCGGCATCGTGCAGGTCGTGCCCACCACGGGGCCCACGGACCCGGAGACGGCCGAGCTGGTCAACGCCATCCGCGAGCTGCGCCCGCAGCTGCTCGAGGAGTACGGGTTCGACCTGTCGGTCACCGGGTTCACGGCCGTCGGCATCGACGTGTCCGCCAAGCTCGGGGCGGCTCTGCTGCCGTTCGCGGTCTTCGTCGTGGGCCTGTCGCTCGTGCTGCTGACGATGGTGTTCCGCTCGATCGCCGTGCCGCTGAAGGCCACCCTCGGGTACCTGCTGTCGGTGGCCGCGGCGTTCGGCGTCGTGACGGCTGTGTTCGAGCACGGCATCGGCGCCGACCTGCTGCACGTCGCCAAGCTCGGCCCGATCATCTCGTTCATGCCGATCGTCCTCATGGGCGTGCTCTTCGGCCTGGCGATGGACTACGAGGTCTTCCTCGTGTCCCGCATCCGCGAGGACTACGTGCACTCCGGTGACGCGCGCGGCGCCATCGCCAGCGGGTTCGTCGGGTCCGCCAAGGTGGTCACGGCCGCCGCGGTCATCATGGTCGCGGTGTTCTTCGCCTTCGTCCCCGAGGGCGACATCAACATCAAGCCGATCGCCCTGGGGCTGGCCGTCGGCGTCGCGGTCGACGCCTTCATCGTGCGGATGACGCTCGTCCCGGCCGTCCTGCAGATCCTCGGCGACCGCGCGTGGTGGATGCCGCGCCGGCTGGACCGCGTGCTGCCGTCGTTCGACGTGGAGGGCGAGGCCCTGCACCGCGAGCTCAGCATGTCGCGGTGGCCGGAGGACCCCGAGGTCGTCGTGGCCGCGCGCGGGCTGCGCCTGGCCGCGGGCGACGGCAGCGACGTGCTCGACCTCGCGGTGCGCCGCGGTGACGCGCTCGTCGCGCACGCCGACGAGCCGGCCCGCGTCGCGGCGCTCCTGCTCACCGTCGCCGGGCGCCTCGCACCCGCCGGCGGCGACCTCAAGGTCGACGGCTACCTGCTGCCCGTGCGGGCGGCCGCCGTGCGGCGCCGGGTCGGGTACGTCGACCTGCGCACCGAGGGCGTCGACGCGCTCGACGCGGCGGTGGCCGAGAGGCCGGCCGTCCTGGCGGTCGACCGCACCGACCTCGTCACCGACCCGCACGAGCGGGCGCACCTCGCGGCGGCGCTCGCCCGCGCCGTCGACGCGGGGGCGACGCTCCTGCTCGGCGTCGTCGGCACCGGCCCCGCGGACGACCTGCTGCCCAGCGGCACCCCCGTGACCACCCTCGCGCCGCAGACCGGCGTCCTCGCGTGAGCGCGCAGGAAGGAACCCCGATGTCCCGCACCCCGGTGTCCCGCCCGTCCGTCCGGCGCTGGCCCGCCGTCGTCGTCGCCCTCGCGGCACCGATCGCGCTCGTCGTGCTGCTGCTCGCGGCCGCGTGGGCACCCGCCGACGGGCTGCCGCGCGTGCAGGCCGCCGTCGTCAACGAGGACGAGCCCGTGACCCTCGAGGGGCAGTACACGCCGCTCGGCCGGCAGCTCGCCGGCGCCCTCGTCGAGGGGTCCGAGGTCGACGCGAACTACGACTGGGTCGTCACCGACGAGGCCGATGCGACCGCCGGCCTGGCCGACGGGACCTACGCCGCCGTCGTGACGATCCCCGAGAACTTCTCGGCCGCCGCCACGTCGTTCGCGTCCGGCGACGGGAAGCCCGAGCAGGCCACCATCGACATCACGTCGCCCCCCGGGGCCACCGCCGTCGACCAGGCCGTCACCTCGACCGTGACGACGACGGCGACGCGGGTGCTGGGGCAGCAGCTGACCACGACGTACGTCGAGAACGTGCTCGTCGGGTTCTCCACGCTCAGCGAGCAGCTCGGCGGGGCCGCCGACGGTGCCACGCAGCTGGCGGACGGGGCAGCCCGGCTCGCCGACGGCACGGGGCAGCTCGCCACCGGCGCCGACGGCCTGGCAGGCGGTGCCACCGCGCTGGCCGACGGCACCCAGCAGCTGCGCGGAGGGTCGTACGAGCTCGCGACCGGGACGCAGCAGCTGGCCGGCGGTGCGCGCGCGCTGGCCGGTGGTGCCCAGCAGCTGGCCGGCGGGGCCGCGCAGTCCGCCGCCGGGGCGCGGGAGCTGGCGACCGGTGCGGCAGGGCTCGCGACGGGGACGTCGCAGCTCGCGGGCGGGCTGGCCGCGACGTCGGCGGCCGCCGGTGACCCGACGCAGGGCCTGCCGCGGCTGGTCGGCGGCGCCGACGGGCTCTCGACCGGGACGCGTCAGCTGGTCGAGGGGCTGCTGTCCTCGACCCAGCAGCTGGTCGCCGCCAACGCGTGCGACACCTCGGCGCCGCCGCAGTCCCAGACCACGCCGACCTGCATGATCGCGGTCGGTCAGCTGCTGGGTCTGCAGGCGCAGCTCGACGTGCAGAACCCGCAGAGCGTGGTCAACGGCGCGGCCGGGCTCGCGCAGGGTCTCGCGGTCGCCGTGAACGGCGACGGCACCGCCGAGAACCCCGGCCTCGTGGCCGGCCTCCAGCAGCTCGCGGGCGGGGCCGCCCAGGTCGACTCCGGCACGCAGCAGCTCGCCGGCGGCGCCACCCAGCTCGCCGACGGCCTCGACCAGCTCGCGACCGGGACCTCCGACCTCGCCGGCGGCGCCTCCGACCTCGCCGGCGGCGCCTCCCAGCTCGCGGGCGGGTCGTCGCAGCTGGCGGCGGGTGTCGCCCAGCTCGACAGCGGTGCCGAGCAGCTCGCCGAGGGCAGCACGCAGCTGGCCGACGGCGTGCGGCAGACCGACGCCGGCGCGGCGCAGCTCGCGGACGGCACGGCGGAGCTCGGCACCGGGCTCGGCCAGGCGGTCGAGCAGCTCCCGACCACGCCCGAGGACGAGCGCGCCGCTCTGGCGCAGGTCGTGACCGCCCCGGTCGCCGCGCCGTCCACCTCGGTGTCGGCGCCGTTGGGCCAGGTGTCCGTGCTGGTCGCCGTCGCCCTGTGGGTCGGTGCGCTCGTGCTCTTCCTCGTGTTCCGGCCGCTGCCGGTGCGCGTCGCGGGGTCCACCCGCTCGGCGTTCGCCCAGGCGGCGGCCGCCCTGGCGCTGCCGGCGGCGGTGTCGGCGGTCGCCGGTGCGGCGGTCGGCGCCCTCGCGGGCGGTCTGACCGACCAGGGCCTGGGCCGCACGCTCGGGCTGACGGCGGTCGGTGCGCTGGCCGCGGTCGCCCTGGCGGCGTTCCACCAGGCGGTGGGTGCGTGGTTCGGCACGGCGGGCCGCATCGTCGCCGTCGTGGCGGCGTTCGTGTACCTCGTGGCCGGGCTGGCCGCGACGGTGCCCGCCTGGGTCGGGTCGGTCGTCGGCTGGCTGCCCCTGGCGCCCACGGCCGACGCCCTCGGCACGATCGTCGACGAGTCGTCGGCGTCGCTGCTCGGCGCCGTGGTCGCGCTCGTCCTGTGGGGCGTCGCGAGCCTGCTGGCGACGACCGGCGCGGCCGCCCGGGCACGCCAGGCCGTCGGCCCCCGCACGGTCGCCGCCTACGCCTGACCGCCCGGACACCTCCCTACCCGCGAGAGGTCGATCCGGCACGGGGCTGGATCGACCTCTCGCGGCGTCTGGGAGGGCTGGACCGACCTCTCGCGGCGCCTGGGAGGGCTGGACCGACCTCTCGCGGGACTCGGGGCTCGGGGCAGGGCTGCGGCTCAGCGGCGGCGGACCGCCAGCACCCGCTGCAGGATGACGAACGCGAGCAGCACGACGCCGATGAAGACCCGGGTCCACCAGGAGTCCAGGCCCTCCCGGGCGATGAGCACCTGGATCAGCCCGTACACCAGCACCCCCGCGCCGGTGCCGAGCACGAACCCGACACCACCGGACAGCAGGGTGCCGCCGATGACGACCGCCGCGATCGCGTCGAGCTCCATGCCGATGCCGGTGAGGTTGAACCCGGACTTGGTGTAGAGCGCGAACAGCACGCCCGCGATGCCGGCGCACGTGCCGGAGATGACGTACACCCAGACCCGTGTGCGCGCGGGCCGCAGGCCCATGAGGTTGACGGCCGCTCCCCCGTCGCCGGCGCCCAGCCCGTACACGGAGCGGCCGAACCGCGTGTAGTGCAGGACGATGAACGCGATCAGCAGCACCGCCAGCGCGATGAGCATGCTGGCGTTGATGCGCCACATCTGACGCCCCTCACCGAACTTCAGGCTCCACGCCGCCAGCGCCGAGAACCCCTCGTCGTCGATCTTCAGCGAGTTGACGCTGATGACGTTGGCCAGGCCGCGCGCGAGGAACATGACCGCGAGCGACGCGATGAAGGGTTGGATGTCGAACACCTGCACCATGACGCCGATGAGCAGGCCGCACGACGTGCCGATCAGCACGGCGACGACCAGCACCACCGGCAGCGGCAGCCCGGCGGTGAACATCTCGGCGATCGACAGCCCGACGAGTGCGACGACGGCCCCGACGGACAGGTCGATGCCACCGGTGAGGATCACGAACGTCATGCCGACGGCGAGCACCAGCAGGTAGGAGTTGTCGACCAGCAGGTTCGACAGCAGCTTCATGCTGACGAAGTCGACGCGCTCGGTGGAGTACCGCTGCTGCCCGATGCCGAGCATCAGCGCGAGCGTGAGCAGCGTGCCCAGCACGGGCAGGAACCGGCGGTCGAGTCCGCTGAGCGCGCGTCGCGCCCGCGTCACCACCGTCGGGGACGTGCGCGGCGCGCGGACCATCTCGTCGGTGCTCATGCCGTCACCTCCGCGGCGGTCGTCTTCTCCACCGGGGCGGCGGGGGTGCTCTCCCGGTCGGCCCGTCGACGTCCGCGCAGCATCGCGCGCAGCGTCGGCGACGCCGCCACGCACACCGCGATGAGCACGATGGCCTTGAACAGCGGGGTGGTCTGCGACGGCAGCTGGAAGATGATGACGGCCCGCTCCAGGGTGCTCAGCAGCATCGCGCCGACCAGCAGCCCGCCCAGGTAGAACCGGCCGCCGTCGAGCTTGGTGCCGCCGAGCACGACGACCATGATCGCGTCGAGCTCCTTCATCAGGCCGATGTTGTTGGCGTCGGCCGCCATCGTCGGTGCGCCGTAGACCAGGCCGGCCAGTGCGGCGAGCACACCGGCGATGACGTAGACCGTCCACGTGGTGCGCCGGGACCGGACGCCCGCGAGCCGGCTGGCCTCACGGTTGATGCCGATGGACTCGAGGAACATCCCCAGCGCGGTGCGCCGCACCACCACCGCGACGACCACGAACGCCGCGAGCGCGATGACGACCGGCGTCGGCACACCCAGCACGAACCCGGAGCCGATGGTCTTGAAGGGCGGGCTCGTCACGGTGGTGATCTGCCCCTGGGTGATGAGCATCGCGATGCCCCGCCCGGCGACCATGAGGATCATCGTCGCGATGAACGGCTGGATCCCCAGCCCGGCGACCATCGCCCCGTTGAACGCCCCGCCGAGCGCCCCGACGGCGAGCCCGAGGACGATGGCCGTGAGGACCGTGGCGACGGACCGCGGGTCGGCCGCGTTGTCGAGGTACGTGAGCGACACCGCCAGCGCGATCGCCATGACCGCCCCGACGGACAGGTCGATGCCGCCGGTCGCGATGACGAGGCACATGCCCAGCGCCAGCAGCAGGGGCGTCGCGCTGTTGCGCAGCAGGTCGACGAGCTGGCCGAACAGGTGGCCGTCACGGACCGTGACGTCGAGGAAGCCGGGGCTCGCCGCACCGCAGGCGAGGATCAGCAGGACCAGCGCGAGGAGCGGCCAGAACAGGCCGTGGTGGCTGACCTCACGCCAGACGGCGGCACCGCGGGACCCCGTGGGGACGGGCGCGGGGGTGGTGGGGGTCATGCGTGGGCTCCGCTCGGGGGGACGGTCGCGGCGATGGTCTCGAGGATCGTCGAGGTCGTGACGTCGTCGGTGTTGACGAGGTCGTCGACCTTCTCGCGGTCCCGCATGACGACGAGCCGCTGGCTCAGGCGCAGGACCTCCTCGAGCTCGGAGGAGATGAAGACGACGGACATGCCGTCCTGGGCCAGCTCGGTCACGAGCTTCTGGATCTCGGCCTTGGCGCCGACGTCGATGCCGCGCGTCGGCTCGTCGAGGATCAGCAGACGCGGCGCGGTGGCGAGCCACCGGGCCAGCAGCACCTTCTGCTGGTTGCCGCCCGACAGGTTGCGGATCAGCGCGTTCGGGTTCGGCGGGCTGATCTGCAGGGCGGTGATGTACTTCGCGACGACGTCGTCGAGCTGCCGGCGCGGCAGGGGACGCCACGTGCCGCGCCGGGCCTGCAGGGCGAGGGCGATGTTCTCGCGGACCGTGAGGTCGGCGACGATGCCCTCCTTCTTGCGGTCCTCGGTGGAGTACGCGATCCCGCGGGCGAGGGCGGCCAGCGGCGACGTCAGGCGGGTGAGCACGCTCTGGACGCGGACCTCGCCGGCGTCGGGGCGGTCGGCGCCGGCCAGCAGCCGGGCCATCTCGGTGCGGCCCGAGCCGAGCAGGCCCGCCACGCCGAGGATCTCCCCGGCGTACAGGTTCACGTCGAACGGCTGCACGGAGCCGGACTTGCCGAGGCCGACGGCCGTGAGGAACGGCGTCTCGCGCTCGGAGTGGATCGTGATGGTCGAGCGCGCCTTCTCCTCGATGCCGGCCAGCGCGTCGCCGGACTTGCCGATCATCGCGGCGATGAGCTCGCGCCGCGGCAGGTCCTCGATGCGGTGCTCACCGACGAACCGGCCGTTGCGCAGCACGGTCACGCGGTCGGAGATCTCGTAGATCTGGTCGAGGAAGTGCGAGACGAACAGGACGGCCACGCCCTCGTCCTTGAGGCGGCGCACCACACGGAACAGCTCGGCGACCTCGGCGTTGTCGAGGCTGGAGGTCGGCTCGTCGAGGATGAGCACCTTGGCGTCGACGACGAGCGCGCGGGCGATGGCGCACAGCTGCTGCACGGCGATGGTGTGCGACGAGAGCATGGAGCGCGGGTCGAGGTCCAGGTTGAGGCGCGCGAGGAACTCGGCGGCGCGGCGGCGGGTGGCCCGCCAGTCGATGAACGGTCCGCGGCGCACCTCGTGGCCCAGCATCACGTTCTCGGCCACGGTGAGGTTCGCGCAGAGGTTGACCTCCTGGTAGACGGTCGAGATGCCGGCGGCCTGCGCCTGGCTCGGCCCGTCGAACCGCAGGTCGCGGCCGTCGACCTCGATCTGCCCGGAGTCGATCGCGTACACGCCGGTCAGCGCCTTGATGAGCGTCGACTTGCCCGCGCCGTTCTCCCCCATGAGCGCGTGCACCTCGCCCGGGAACAGCCGGAACGACACGTCGTCGAGCGCCTTGACGCCGGGGAAGGAGATGGAGATGCCGCTCATCCGCACGACCGGCGCACCGCCGTCGGGGCCGGATGGCGTGGGGCGGCCGGGGGCGCGGTCGTCGGGGGCGTCAGCGTCGGGGGCGCCGCCGAGCGCGTCGTCGGGGGCGTCGTCGCGCGCGCCGCCGGGGAGTGGTGCGGACATCGGTGTCCTTCCTGCGGACGGACCCCGGGCGGCAGGTGGTCACCTGCTGCCCGGGGCACCGGTCACGTGTCAGTACGCGCGGGCGTCGACCGTCTCCTGCGTGATGGTCTGGTCGAACGCCTCGTCGATGACGATGGTCTCCTTCGGCACGTCCTCGCCGTCGTAGACCTTCTTGATGAGCTCGGCGAGCTGGTCGCCGAACACCGGGTTGCACTCGACGACGTAGTTGAACTTCTTGTCGACGAGCGCCTGCAGCCCGTCGCGCACACCGTCGACGGACACGATCTGGATGTCCTTGCCCGGCACCTTGCCGGCCGCCTCGATGGCCTCGATGGCGCCGAGACCCATGTCGTCGTTGTGCGTGAAGATCATGGTCATGTCGGGGTAGGCCTGCAGGGCCGCCTCGACGGCGGTCTTGCCCTCGGCGCGGGTGAAGTTGCCCGACGCCTTGCCGATGACCTGGTCGCCGACGACCTCGCCGAAGCCCTCCTCGCGGTCCACCTGGGCGCCGGAGCCGAGCGTGCCCTGCAGCTCGAAGATCTTCGCGTCGGGGGCGTTCTCCGCGACCCACTCGCCGGCGGTGGTGCCCTCCTGCTTGAAGTCGGCCCCGATCCAGGTGACGAACGGGTCGTCGACCGTGGTGTCGACCGTGCGGTCGACGAGCACGACCGGGATGCCGGAGTCCTTGATCTCCTGCAGGACCTCGTCCCAGCCGGTCTCGATGACCGGCGAGAACGCGATGACGTCGACGTCCTGCGCGACGAAGTCGCGCAGCGCCTTGATCTGGTTCTCCTGCTTCTGCTGGGCGTCGACGAAGGTCAGGTCGAAGCCGTTCTCCTCCGACAGGCTCTCCTTGACGGACTCCGTGTTGGCCGTGCGCCAGCCGGACTCGGCGCCGAGCTGCGAGAAGCCGACGCGGATGACGTCACCGGAGCCGTCCTCGCCGTCGCCGCCGTCGCCCGACGTGTCGGAACCACCACCACAGGCGGCGAGGGCCAGGATCGTGAACGTCGCGACGACACCGGCCATGCCGGTCCGCGCGCGGTTGATGCCCTTCATGCAACTCCTCCTCGAGCAGCGCGGCCGACGTCGTCGTCGACCGGTCCAGGGATGCGTGTGACGCGTCGAGTGTGAACGTTCTCAACGGACACGTCAACGGTCTCCGGTTGCGGTTCGATCACGAGCGTCGGCGCAGGCCACACACCCAAACCGCGGGGCGGACGGCGGCTCGTGTGAGCGATCACATCGCGCCACGGCCTGCCTCCTCGTCCCGCGCGCCGTCAGAGCAGCACGCGCGCCGGGTCCCGCGGCGGCGCCGTGCTCTCCCGCACCAGCAGCCGCGGCGAGACCGCCACGGAGGACGACGTCGCGGTCCCGTCCCGCGCCGCGAGCAGCAGCTCGACGCAGCGGTAGCCCAGCTCCTCGAGCTCCTGGGCGACCGTCGTCAGCGGCGGGACGAAGTGCGCGGACCCGTCGCCGTCGTCGTACCCGACCACCGACACGTCGTGCGGCACGTTCAGCCGCGCGTCCGCGAGCGCGTGCATCATGCCGAGCGCGAGCAGGTCGTTGGCCGCGAAGATCGCAGTCGGCAGGGTGGAACGCCGCCGACGGACGCGGGCCACCAGCTCCTGACCGGCCAGGTATCCGACCTCCGCGCTCCAGTCGTCGGCCCACAGCGTGCGCGGTGCGAGCCCCGCGGCGGCCATCGTCTCGCGGAAGCCCACGGCCCGCGCCCGCGCGTCGACCCACGGCGCCGGCCCCGCCAGGTGCAGCACGTCGCGGTGCCCCAGGTCCAGCAGGTGCCGGGTCGCGACCTTCGCCCCCGCCTCCTGGTCGATCGCCACCGCGAGCGTGTGCTCCCCGGCGGCGCGCCCCGCCACGACCACCGGCACCTGCGTCGTCGACTCGAGCACCGCCGCGGCGGCCTCGTCGTGCGACGCGACGACCACGATGCCGTCGACGCCCTGGTCGAGCAGGTGCTCGATCGCGGCCGTGACCTCGTCCTTGTGCTGCAGGTCGACCGTCGCCAGGGACACGAACAGGCCCTTGGCGCGTGCGGCCTGCTCGATCGAGACCAGCGTGCGCGTGGGGCCGAACAGGTGCGAGCCCGACGCGACGACGCCGAACACCCCGGTGCGGCGCGTCTTGAGGGCGCGCGCCGCGATGTTGCGGCGGTACCCGAGGCGCTGCATGGCGTCGAGCACGCGCTCACGGGTGTCCGTCGCGACGTTGGGGTGGTCGTTGATGACGCGCGACACCGTCTGGTACGACACGCCCGCGGCGCTGGCGACGTCGGTGATGGCCGGCGGGCGGGGGCGCGCGTTCACCGGGCGTCCCCCCGGGCACGGAGGTGTGCCGGGCGGCCGGGTCCCGAGGGCATCGGTGCACGCGCAGCGGCAGGCACGGGGCTCACCTCCACCTGGTCGTCGACCGGACCGGGCTCCACCGTGAGCCGCTCCTGGCACAGTAGCGCCGATGCGTGCCCGCCACCGGCGGTCTCCACGGGCAGCATCGCGGGCGGGGACGTACGCACGGCCCCAGCCTGCCATGCGTCGGGCCCCGGTCCGGAGGACGGTCGACCCGCCCGCGCCGACCGCCCGCCGCCGGGGAGCCCGCCACGGCGGCTCCCCCGGTGAAATGTTTCGACGCCCTGCGTGGGGAAACGCTCGCCCGTACGTTCGGCACGGCACCGGGCGCTGCAGCGCAGCAGCGACCGGTGCCCTCGCCGCGCGACGACCCCCGGAGGGCTCAGCCATGCCACGTCGGACGCTCCCTGCCCTCGCCGTCCTGGCCGCGGCCGCGACGGTCGCGACCGTCGCCACCGCCCCGGCGGCGTCCGCCGCGGTGGCGTGCCGGGTCACGTACACCGTCACCCACCAGTGGCCCGGCGGGTTCGGCGCCGACGTGCGCGTCGACAACCTCGGCGAGGCGCTCGACGGCTGGACCCTGACCTGGGCCTTCACCGGTGGCCAGACCGTCCAGCAGGCCTGGAACGGCACCGCGACGCAGTCCGGCGCCCAGGTCGCCGTGACCAGCGCGTCGTGGAACGGCGGCGTCGCGAGCGGCGGCACGTTCTCGTTCGGGTTCAACGGCACGTCCGGCGGGAGCAACCCCGCGCCGACGTCGTTCGCGCTCGACGGCACGACCTGCACCGGCTCGGCCGCCCCGACGTCGTCCGCGCCCACGCCGTCCCCGACGGACGTGCCGACGCCGACGCCGGAGCCGACACGCGACCCCACGCCCACGCCCACGCCGTCCCCCACGGCCGCGCCGGTCCCCGTCCCCACGACGCCCGTCGCGGGCTCCCGGCAGCTCGAGAACGTCGACCGCGGGCTGATCTCCGTGCGGTCCGGCACCGGCAACCTCGTGCAGTGGCGGCTGCTGGGCTGGGAGGACCGCACGACGGGCTTCCACGTGTACCGCGACGGCACGCGCATCACGTCGTCCCCGGTCACCGGCTCGACGAACTACCTCGACACCGCGGTGTCCCCGGGCGCGCGGTACACCGTGCGAGCCGTGGCGGGCGGTGCCGAGCAGCCCGCGTCCGCCCCGTCCCTGACGTTCGACGACGGCTACCTCGACGTGCCGCTCCAGCGGCCGTCGTCCGACCACGCCGTCAACGACGGCTCCGTGGGCGACCTCGACGGCGACGGCGACCTCGACCTCGTCGTCAAGTGGGACCCGTCGAACGCGAAGGACAACAGCCAGGCCGGCGTCACGGGCAACGTCTACCTCGACGGCGTGACGCTGCAGGGCCGGCGGCTGTGGCGCATCGACCTGGGCCGCAACATCCGGGCGGGCGCGCACTACACGCAGTTCCAGGTCTACGACGGCGACGGCGACGGCCGGGCCGAGGTCGCGGTGAAGACCGCCGACGGCACGCGGTCGGGCACCGGTCAGGTCATCGGCGACGCGAACGCCGTCCACCGCAACGCCGAGGGCTACGTGCTCTCGGGCCCGGAGTACTTCACGGTCTTCCGCGGCGACACCGGGGCGATCGGCGCGACGACGGACTACGTGCCACCGCGCGGCACCGTGTCGGGCTGGGGCGACTCCTACGGCAACCGGGTCGACCGCTTCCTCGCCGGCACCGCGTACCTCGACGGGCAGCGGCCCTCGATCATCATGGCGCGCGGCTACTACACGCGGACCGTCGTCGCGGCGTGGGACTACCGCGACGGGCGCCTGACGCGCCGGTGGACCTTCGACTCGTCCAGCTCCACGCCGGGCAACGCGGCGTACGCCGGCCAGGGCAACCACTCGCTGTCCGTCGCGGACGTCGACGGCGACGGGCGCGACGAGGTCGTGTACGGCGCGTCGACCATCGACGACGACGGCCGCGGGCTGTGGGTCAACGGCACCGGCCACGGCGACGCCGGGCACGTGGGTGACCTCGTCCCGTCGCGGCCCGGGCTGGAGTACTTCAAGGTCACCGAGGCGACGAACCAGCCGAACATGTGGGTGGCCGACGCGCGCACGGGCCAGACCCTGTGGCGCAGCGGCGCCGGCGCGGACAACGGGCGGGGCGTGGCCGGTGACGTGTGGGCGGGCAGCCCGGGCGCCGAGGCGTGGTCGTCGGCCGAGGCGGACCTGCGCGACGCCGCCACCGGTGCGTCCGTGGGCCGCAAGCCGTCGTCGGCCAACTTCCTGGCCTGGTGGGACGGCGACCCGGTGCGCGAGCTGCTCGACCAGACGCGGATCGACAAGTACGGACCCGGGGGTGACACGCGCCTGCTGACCGGCGCCGACGTGCGGTCGAACAACGGCACCAAGGCCACGCCGGTGCTGTCGGGCGACATCCTCGGCGACTGGCGCGAGGAGGTCGTGTGGGCGCGGTCCGACGAGGGCGCGCTGCGCATCTACGCCACACCCGTCGTGACGTCGTACCGCCTGCCGACCCTGCTGCACGACTCGATGTACCGCGTCGCGCTGGCCTGGCAGAACACGGCCTACAACCAGCCGCCGCACCCGTCGTACTTCCTGGGCGACCCGTTCACCCCGCCCGCCCAGCCCCGCCTCTACGTCCGCTGACCCGCTGCGCGGGTCCCGCGCGTGCGTCGGGTCGGTGCCGGGTCAGCGGGTCCAGGGGGCGCCGAGGGAGGTGAAGGTGGCGGACTCGCGGCCCACGCGGTCGCACCACGCCACGACGTCGTGCACCACCGGGTGGGCGTCCGGTCCGTCGCCCTGCCACGTGACGTGCTCGGCGGCGATCGGCCGCGGCTCCGGGGCGGCACGGACCGCGTCGAGGACCGCCATGAACGCCCCGGTGTCCGCCACGTCGCAGCTCAGCCGGGCCGAGGGGTCCAGCCGGGCGGCCAGCAGGTTCTCCAGCAGGTCGGTCCTCGTGGCCCGCACGCTGCGCGTCCCGCGGTGCGACGTGATCCGCAGGTCGTCGTGCTCGTACAGCAGGGTGGCGCTGCCCTCGGTGCCGCGCACCACGACCGCGGCGTCCGCGCGCTCGGGTGCGCACAGGGTCAGACCGGCGGCGACGCGGCGCCCGCCCGCCAGGGTCACGACGACGGACGACGTGTCGTCCGCCTCGATGGGGTGCGCGCGCCACAGGTCCGTCTCGACGTCGAGCACGTCGGCGGCGCGCGTGGCACCGGCGACCAGCAGCGCGGACGCCACCGCGTGCGCGAGGGGGTTGGTGACCACGCCGTCGACGACGGGCACCCCGTCGAGCGTGCGCCGACCCGCCCAGCGCGAGCGGGCGTAGTACGCGGACGTCCGCACCCAGGTCCCCACCGCGGCGACCGTGGTGACCTCCCCCAGCTCCCCGCTCGCGACGACCCGCGCCAGCTCCGCGAGGGCACCGGACCCGAACGTCTGGAACCCCACCTGGCAGCGGCGGTCGGCGTCCGCCGCCGCCGCGACGAGCGCGTCGTGCTCGGCCAGCGAGGCGGCGGTCGGCTTCTCGAGCAGCACGTCGCACCCGGCGAGCAGCGCGGACCGCGCCAGGTCGAGGTGCGTGTGGATCGGGGTGGCCAGCACGACGACGTCCGGCGGGTCGGCGCCGAGCAGCGCACCGAGGTCGGCGTACCAGGGTGTGGCGGCCGGCACGAGGGGCCCCTGCGGACCGTCGGCCGCCAGCGCGGTGCCGGCGACGGGTCGCGGGTCCACGACGGCGTGCAGCACCGCCCGGCCGCGGGCGGCGAGGTCGCGCACGGTGCGCAGGTGGCTGCTGCCGTGGCCGTGCACACCGACGACGGCGATGCGCGCCGCGGCGCTCATGCCCAGGCCCGGGCGGCCAGGTCGGCGGCCTCGTCGGCGGACAGCGCCCGGTCCACGAGCACGGCGGCCAGCCCGGCGTCGAGCGTGCCGCCGTCCGGGACGTCGCAGACCCGGTCCCACGCGAGCGACGGCCCGGCGCCGGGGTACTCCGAGACGCGCACGAACCACGGGCGCACCTGCGCCGGCGGCTGCACCAGCAGCAGCGTCGTGGTCGCCAGCTCACGGCGCTGCACGAACGCCAGCCACGGCGAGCGCGACCCGTGGACCGCCGCCTCCCCCGCGAGCCCGTCGCCGAGGACGGACGTCGTGTCGGCGGCCGACAGCCGCCAGAACAGCCCGCCGTACCCGGCCTGCGGGCGGCCGTTGGTGGCGGGGCTCTCGATCCGCAGGGCGCCGTGCTCGGCATGCAGCACGCTGCGCCAGCGCAGCGCCCACGCCAGGGCGTCGGGCCAGGGCGCGGCGTCGAGGGTGCGTTCCTCGCGCAGCAGCGGGCGGCCGGCCTCGTCCAGCCACGTGAGGTCCTCGTGGAGCGCGGCGCCGGCCGCGCGGCGTGCCGTGGGGACCTGCCGGCCGTGGTTGGGCAGCAGCGTGGGGCCCTCGTCGCGCAGGAACGTGCGCCCACCCCAGTACGACGTCCCGTTGACGACCGGCACGGCGAAGGACATGCCGTAGTGGTGCCGGTGGTCGACCGGGCTGACGTCGGTGAGCGACGTCCCGCCGGGGGTGTGCACGGGGTGCAGGTAGGGGCGCGGCGCGTGCACGGGCGGCACGTCGGCGCCGGTGACGTAGCGCGCCAGCGGCAGCTCCCCGGGCGCGGCGCCCGACCAGGTGCCCAGCAGCTCGGCGGTCGGCACGCCGGCACCGGGGTGCGGCTCCGCGCCGTCGTGCGCGGCCGTGCCGGGCGCGAGGTGCCACGCGACGTCCCGCAGCGGGGCGGGGTCGGCGGGCTGCGCACCGCCGGGCAGGGCGGTCCGGGCGAGGCGCACGGACGGCGGCACCGGACCGGTGCTGGCGCGCACGGCGAGGCGCGGCCGGATCGGGACGGGATCGGGCACGGGGTCCTCCCCGGTGAGCAGGGGGCGCAGGTGCTGCCACGCGAGGCGGCCGAGCTCGGCCTGCGGGACGGCGGCGGTGGTGAGCGAGGGCGTCGCGAAGCGCGCGAGCTCGACGTCGTCGAACCCGACGATCGACAGGTCCCCGGGCACCGCGACGCCGATCTCGTTGAGGCGCGCGAGCAGCCCGAACGCGACCAGGTCGTTGTAGGCGACGACGGCGGTGGGGCGGGCGGCCAGCACGTCCTCGGCGACCGCGTACCCGGCCTCGACGGTGGCGCCGGCGGGCATCTCGGAGAGCCGGACGTCCGCGCGGTGCGCCGCGGCGGCCCGCAGCGCCTCGAGCCGGCGCCGGTGCGACGCGCTCTCCACGGGCCCGGCGAGGTAGAGCAGGTGCCGGTGCCCGAGCGCGAGCAGGTGCTCGACGATCTGGCCGATGCCGTGCGCGTAGTCGATCTCGAGCGTGGGGGTGGTGCCGTCGGGGGCGCGGTTGACGACGACCGCGGGCCGCACCTCGGGCAGCAGCGCGCGCAGCGCGCGCTCCGGCATGCGCGGCGAGACGAGGACGAGCGCGTCGCACCGCATGCGCGCGTCGACCACGACGCGCTCCTCCTCGCCCGCGTGCTCGGCGGTGTCGGCGACCAGGACGCGGTAGCCGGCCTCGCCGGCGGCCGTCGCGACGCCGCGCAGCACCTGCTGGAACATCGGGTTGGCCAGGTCGGGCACGACGACCGCGACGGTCTCGGTGCGGCCGAGCGACAGGCTGCGGGCGACGTTGCTGGGGCGGTAGTGCAGTCGGTCGGCGACCTCACGGACGCGCGCGACCAGGTCGGCGTCGACGGTGTCGTGCCCGTTCATCACGCGGGACACGGTCGCGCGCGAGACGCCGGCGGCGTCCGCGACCTCGGCGATCGTCGCCGTGCCCCGGGGTCGCCGGGTCTGCGGCCGGGGTGCGGTCAACTGCGGCCTCCTGCGGGTCGGGCGGGTCGGCGTGGGCCACGCCGTCGTGGCACCCGGACCCGGCACTCTGGTCGGGACCCTACACCACGAGAAACCGGTTCCCACCGGACATTACGCGTGGTAGCGTCCCGGCCGGGAACCGGTTTCCAGTTCCGGGTGAAGCGCATCGACGCAGCACCGCGGAACCGGGCCGCGCCCCGCAGCCTCCGCCGCGACGACGCGACGGGGCCGGGCCGAGCACGAAGAGGTGATCGACGATGTCCGTGGTCTCCGAGCTGCGCCGCGCGGCGCGCCCCGGGCCCCAGGGCCCGCCGGGCCGCGCCCCGCTGCGACGAGGGGACGGCCGCGCGGCGGCCGTGTTCCTCGCACCGTGGTTCGCCGGCCTCTTCCTCATCACCGTCGGGCCCATGGTCGCCTCGGCGTACCTGTCCTTCACGGACTACAGCCTCCTGACCGACCCCAGCTGGGTCGGCCTGGAGAACTTCGCGCGGATGCTCGACGACGCCCGCCTGCACAACGCGCTGCGGGTCACGTTCACCTACGTGCTCACGGGGGTCCCGCTGCAGCTCGTCGTCGCCCTGGGGCTGGCGATGCTGCTCGACCGCGGCATGCGCGGGCTGCCGTTCTACCGCTCGGTGTTCTACCTGCCGTCGCTGCTCGGCGGGTCGGTCGCCATCGCGATCCTGTGGCGCCAGATCTTCGGCGTCGACGGCCTGGTCAACGGGTTCCTGGCATTCTTCGGCGTCCCCGGGCGCGGCTGGGTGTCCGACCCCGACACCGCGCTGTGGACGCTGGTGATCCTGCACGTGTGGACCTTCGGCGCCCCGATGATCATCTTCCTCGCCGGCCTGCGGCAGATCCCCGAGATGTACTACGAGGCCGCCTCGATCGACGGCGCCGGGCGCGTCCGGCAGTTCGTCCACATCACGCTGCCGCTGCTCACGCCGATCGTGTTCTTCAACCTCGTCCTGCAGGTGATCGGCGCGTTCCAGTCGTTCACGCAGGCGTTCGTCGTCTCGGGCGGCACCGGCGGCCCGGCCGACTCGACCATGTTCTACACGCTGTACCTGTACCAGAAGGGCTTCACGTCCCTGGAGATGGGGTACGCGTCCGCGATGGCGTGGCTGCTCGTGGTCATCGTGGCCGTCCTGACGGCCATCAACTTCCTCGCCTCGAAGTTCTGGGTCTTCTACGATGACTGAGGTCCGCGTGCGCACAGATCCGCACCCCCCTGCCCCCCGTGACGCCGGCCTCGCCGCGCGCACCTCCGCCCTCGCGGCCGAGAGCCCGGCCCGGCGCCAGAGCTCGCCGTGGCCGCGCCGGCTGCGGTCCACCGGCAAGCACGTGGCGCTCGTCGCGCTGGCCGTGGCGATGGTCTACCCGCTGATCTGGCTGCTGGTGAGCTCGATCAAGCCGAGCGAGCTCATCTTCCGCGACGTGTCGATCATCCCCACGCAGATCGACCTGGCCAACTACACCGAGGGCTGGAACGCGCTGCTCCACCCCTTCGGCCACTACATGCTCAACTCCGCGATCGTCGTGCTGGGGTCGCTGGTCGGCAACCTGGTGGCCTGCTCGATGGCCGCCTACGCCTTCGCGCGCCTGGAGTTCCGCGGCCGCCGGGTGTGGTTCGCCATCATGCTCATGTCGATCATGCTGCCGATCCACGTGGTGATCGTCCCGCAGTACGTGCTGTTCTCCCAGCTCGGCTGGATCAACACGTTCCTGCCGCTCATCGTGCCCAAGCTGCTCGCCACCGACGCGTTCTTCGTGTTCCTCATGGTGCAGTTCTTCCGCGGCATCCCGCGCGAGCTGGACGAGGCGGCGCGGCTCGACGGCTGCGGCCACGGTCGCATCTACCTGCGGATCATGATGCCGCTGGCGATGCCCGCCCTCGCCACCACGGCGATCTTCACGTTCATCTGGACGTGGAACGACTTCTTCAGCCAGCTGATCTTCCTCACCAACCCCGACATGTACACCGCACCCATCGCGCTGCGGACGTTCATCGACTCCACCGGCCAGAGCTCCTGGGGCCCGATGTTCGCCATGTCGATCGTCTCGATCCTGCCGATCTTCCTCGTGTTCCTGCTCGGTCAGAAGTACCTCGTCAAGGGCATCGCCACGACGGGCATCAAGTAGCACCTCCCCACCCCGACCCGGCGCCCGGCCGGGGCGGGCCGTCGTGACGGACACCGCCGTCCTGCTCACCCCTAGGAGAGACATGCGCACCCCTCGCACCCGACGCGGCCGACGGCCCGCCGGCCTGACCGCCGGCCTGCTGGCCGCCGCCCTCGCCCTCACCGCCTGCGCCCAGGGCGGCAGCGCCGACACCGGCGGGGGTGCGACGTCCGACGCCGCCGACCCCGACGAGCCGGTCACCATCCGCTGGTCGTGGTGGGGCTCGGACACCCGCCACACGCTCACGCAGGAGGTCATCGACCTCTTCGAGCAGAAGAACCCCACCATCACCGTGGTCCCCGACTACACCGACTGGGGCAGCTACTTCGACAAGCTGTCGGTGTCGGTCGCGGGCGGCGACGCGCCCGACGTCATCACGCAGGAGGAGCGCTACCTGGCGGACTACGCCGCCAAGGGCGTGCTCGCGGACCTGTCGGCGCTGGACGTCGACACCTCGAAGATCGACGACACCATCCTGCAGTCGGGCACGATCGACGACGCGGTCTACGGCATCGCCACCGGCGTCAACGTGTACTCCGTCGTCGCGGACCCGCAGGCCTTCGCCGACGCGGGCGTCGAGATGCCCGACGACACGACCTGGACGTGGGAGGACTACGTCGAGATCGCCAACGAGATCACCGAGAAGTCCGGCGGCGCCGTCTACGGGGCGCAGGACTACGGGTTCAACGAGCCGGGCTTCTCGATCCTCGCGCGCCAGCACGACCAGTCCCTGTACGACGAGGACGGCGCGCTGGGCTTCGAGCCCGAGCTGCTGGCGCAGTGGTGGCAGCACTCGCTGGACATGCAGGCCGCCGGCGGCCAGCCCGAGGCCGCGAAGACCGTCGAGGTCGACGCGGGCGGGCCCGAGCAGTCGCTGGTCGGCACCAACACCGGCGCGATGGCGTGGTTCTGGTCCAACCAGCTCACCGCCCTGGCCAACGCGTCCGGCCGTCCGCTGCAGCTGCTGCGCGTGCCCGGCGAGTCGCAGTTCGACCGCACCGGCATGTACTTCAAGCCCGCCATGTACTACTCGGTGTCCTCGAGGTCCGAGCACCCGGAGGCCGCCGCCAAGCTCGTCGACTTCCTGCTCAACGACCCCGAGGCCGGCGCGATCCTGCTGTCCGACCGCGGCCTGCCCGCCAACACCGAGGTGCGCGCGGCGGTGACCGAGAAGTTCGCCGACACGGACAAGCAGGCCGCGGAGTTCCTGTCCTCCCTCGAGGACGAGATCGTCGACGGCCCGGTCGTGCCGCCGGTCGGCGCCGGCCAGGTCACGGAGATCGTCAAGCGCCTGAACGCCGAGGTGCTGTTCGGCCGCATGACGCCGCAGCAGGCCGCCGAGCAGTTCGTCCAGGAGGTCGAGGCGGCGATCTCCTGACACCGCCCCACCCGTCCGACCCACCGACGCCCCCGGAGGCCACCCTCCGGGGGCGTCGGCGCGTGCGCCGCGTGCGCCGTGCGAGCGCCGCAGGTGTGTGAGGGTGGGCGCCGGGAGGCGACGTGACCGACACGACCGGCAGCACGGGTGGGACGAGCACCGGCGGGACCAGCGCGGGCCGCGGCGCGACCGCGACCGGGCGGACCGTCGGGACCGCCGTCGACGCGCGCCGGGCCGGCTACGCCTTCGGCAACGGCTTCGTCAACGCGGTCGCCACCCTGCCCGGCGGCGTGCGGGTGCGGACGGCCGGCCGGTGCGGTGGCATGTCGTACTCGGTGCTCGACCACCTGACGGCCGGACGGGACGCGCCGTCCTGGCCGCCCACCCTGTTCGCCCCGGGGCGGGTGCCGCCCGACGGGCACCTCGTGGCGGACCACCTGCGGGCCCGCCAGCTCGACTCGTTCCGCACCGCCTCCGCGCTGCGGTTCCTCACGTGGTCCGTGCTGCCCGACGCCGACGTCGGGCCGCTGGCCGGCGTGCGCACGCGGACCCGCCGCGCGCTGCCCCGCGTGCTGCGTGCGCTGGCCGAGGGCCGCCCGGTGGTGCTCGGCCTGGTCGTCGCGCGCACCCTGGTGCGGTCCGGGGACAACCACCAGGTCGTGGCGACGGGGTTCGTCCGCGACCCCACGACCGGGGCCGTGACGCTCACGGTGCTGGACCCCAACGTCCCGCGGCGCCAGGTCACGCTGCACGGGACGGCCGACGGCTGGCGTACGGACGACGGGCGGCTGTGGCGCGGGTTCTTCGCGCACGCCTACCGGCCCCGGACCCCGCCGCCGCTGCCGAGCGCCTCGCGGCGGCCGGCCGCCGCGGTGCGGTCGGGTGCGGCGCTCGCCCTGGTCCACGTCGCGACGGGGCGCCGGCTGGTCCTGGACGGCGGTGGGCCGGCGCTGCGGGCGCAGGGCACGACGACGTGGACGCCGACCGGACCGCGCGCGGGCCGCGCCCTGGCGGACGGCGCCGTGGTGCTGCTGGCGGCGGGAGGCGACGCACCCGCCGCCCTGACCCTCGACCCCGACGGCCTGGTGCCGACGGCGACGGGCGCACCGCCCGGGGCGCCGGACGCGGACGGACCGACCGGCCCGGCGGTGTGGCGCGTCGTCGTCGAGGGTGGTGGCGCCTGGCGCGAGGGGTCGCGGGTGCGGCTGCTGCACGCGGCGACGGGTGCGCTGCTCCGGGGCGCCGGCGAGCGCACCGGGAGCACCTTCACACCCGACGCGCAGACGTGGTGGACCGTCGGGTCCTGACCGGCGTCGGCGCGCTCAGGCCTCGACGGCGGCGCCGTCCACCACGCGCAGCACGTCGGCGAACCACGGGGTGACGAGGCCGGCGGCGACGAGCTCGTGCGCCCGGGCCGGGGTCACCCACTCGGTGCCGTCGACCTCGAGCGGGTCGGGGGCCAGCTCGCCCTCGTACCGGCCGACCAGCACGTGGTCGTACTCGCA
Organism: Cellulomonas sp. KH9; assembly: GCF_900114185.1. Taxonomy (GTDB): domain Bacteria; phylum Actinomycetota; class Actinomycetes; order Actinomycetales; family Cellulomonadaceae; genus Cellulomonas. The sequence continues at coordinate 659,970 of NZ_FOSE01000001.1, read as the reverse complement.
CTCGACGTGGCCGGAGACGTCGTCGGGCGCGCGGTAGCGGAACGTGCCGACCTCGCGGGCGTCGACCAGCTCGACCCCCAGCTCCTCGCGGACGCGCAGGGCGGCGCGGTCGTGCAGGTCGGCCCCGGGCAGCGGGTGGCCGCAGCACGAGTTGGTCCACAGCCCGGCGAACCGCAGCTTGGTCAGCGCGCGGCGCTGCAGCAGCACGCGGCCGTCGGGGCGCGTGAGGACGACCGAGAACGCGCGGTGCAGCCGTCCCGGGGCGCGGTGGGCGTCGGCCACCGTCGTCGTGCCGGTCGCCCGACCGTCCTCGTCGACCAGCTCGACCCGGTCGGTCTCCGCCATGGGTCACGCCCTCCCTCGTGTCGCGGTGCGGCGCGCACGCCACGGACCTGCGGCTAGTACGACACGTCGGGGGGCCGGGAGCAAGCCGGTGCGGCCGTGCGCCGCGGGTGGCACGGAGGATCCCGGGGCGCGTCGCGCCCCCGACGTCTCAGGATGCGATCACGGGGTTATTCCCGACTGATCCGGTATGCAATTGTCGACGCATGCCCGCACCGACCCCCACGCACCCCGCAGCCCTCGTGCTGCGGTCCCGCGCGTGTCGGTCGTGCCCGGCCCCGAGCTGTCGCTGACCAGCGCCCCGGACCCCGCCGCCACCCGGCCGCGCGGTCCCGCGGTCACCGGCCCCACCGGTCCCCGCCCCTGATCCCGGCACGTCCTCCGGCCGTCACGCCCACCACCCGCGGGCCGACGCCCGGGCCCGGCGTGCCCGCACCACCCGTCACCGCCGCGCGCACCTCGCGCCCGGCAGCCGCACCCTGCCCGGAAGGCCCGTCATGCCCCTCGCACCCCCCGGCCCGCGCACCGGTCGGACCGCTGCCCCGCCCTCCGCCCGCCCTCGTGCCCGCGGCCGCCGGCTCGCCGCGCTCGCCGCCGCCGCGCTGCTGCCCGCCCTGCTCGGCGCGTGCGCCGGCGACGCCGTGGCCGACGCCCCCGCCGCGACGGGCGCCCCGTCCGCCCTGCCCACGGCGGTGCCCGCCGGGACCACGCTGGTCGTCGGCGACCCCACCACGCAGAAGGCCGTCGAGATCGCGGGCGACGACCTCGACGCGGACCTCGGCTTCACCATCGAGTGGGCCAACCTGTCCGGCGGCCCGCAGACGAGCGAGGCGTTCCGGGCCGGCGCCCTGGACGTCGGCGCGGTCGCGGACATCCCGCCCATCCACGCCGAGTGGACCGGGCTCGACGTCAAGATCGTCGCGGCGGTCTACCGCGAGGACTGGGAGCAGAACCCCGTCTACGAGTTCGGGGTCGGCCCCGACGTCGACGACGTCGAGTCGCTCGAGGACTTCGCCGGCCACCGCATCGCGTACTCGCCCGGGCAGGCGCAGGGCGTCATCGTGCTGCGCGCGCTCGAGGCGGCCGGGCTCACGACGGACGACGTGACGCTCGTCGAGCTGCCCAGCAACGGCGACGTCTACCCGACCGCGCTGGCCGCCGGCGAGGTCGACATCGCCCCCATCGGCGGCGTCCAGATCGCGCGGTACCTCGAGAAGTACGGCGCCGACGGCGCGCACACCGTGCGGCACGGCCTGCGCGACGACCCGAGCCACCTCTACGTGCCGACGTCCGTGCTGGACGACCCCGCCAAGGCCGCCGCGCTGCGCGCCTACGTGCAGCTGTGGGCGCAGGCCAAGCTCTGGGTGCACGACCACCCGGAGGAGTGGAAGGCCGGGTACTACGTGAAGGACCAGGGCCTGAGCCCGCAGGACGCGGACTACCTGGTCGAGCGCGCCGGCGACCCCGACATCCCCGAGGACTGGGCCGAGCACATCGCCCGGCACCAGGAGACCGTCGAGCTGCTGGCCGCCGCCACCGGCAACGAGGTGCTCGACGCGGCCGACCTGTGGGACGAGCGGTTCGCCCCCGTCGTCGCGCAGGCCGCGGCGGACTACCGCGCGAAGGAGGCCGGCTGATGTCGACCCTGTCCCTCCCCCACGGCCTGACCCGCCGGCCCGCCGCCCGCACGGCCGCACCGGCCGTGCCCGCACGGCGCCGCACCCGCGGCTCCCGTCGCCTCGGCCCCGGGCGGCCGCTGCGCGGCGGCCCGGCCATCGGCCTGGGCGTGCTGCTCGCGGTCTGGTCGCTCGGCTCCGCCGTCGGCCTGATCGACACCCGCACGCTGTCGGCGCCCTGGACCGTCGTGACCACGGGCGCCGGGCTGGTCGCCGACGGGCGGCTCCAGGAGCACCTGGCGGTGTCGGCCGGGCGCGCGCTGTCCGGGCTCGTGCTCGGCGTCCTGGCCGGGACGGTCCTCGCCGTGGTCGCCGGCCTCAGCCGCTGGGGCGAGGCGGTCGTCGACGGGCCCGTGCAGCTCAAGCGGGCCGTCCCGAGCCTCGCGCTGCTGCCGCTGCTGATCCTGTGGCTCGGCATCGGCGAGACGATGAAGGTCGTCACGATCCTGCTGGGCGTCCTCATCCCGGTCTACATCCACACGCACAACGGGCTGCGGACCATCGACGCGCGGTACGTCGAGCTCGCCGAGACCGTCGGCCTGTCCCGGTGGGGGTTCCTCACCCGGGTCGTGCTGCCGGGCGCCCTGCCGGGGTTCCTGCTGGGGCTGCGGTTCGCCGTCACCGGGTGCTGGCTGGCGCTCGTCGTCGTCGAGCAGATCAACGGCACCGCCGGCATCGGCTACATGATGGAGCTGGCCCGCACGTACGGGCAGACCGACGTGATCGTCGTCGGCCTCGTCCTCTACGGGATCCTCGGCTACGGCTCCGACCTGCTCGTCCGGCTCGTGCAGAGGAGGGCCCTGTCGTGGCGACGCACCCTGGCGGACTGACCGCACCCGGCCCCACGGAGGACACCCGCGTCCCCGTCCGCTCGGCCGTGCCGGCACCCGCGCACGGGGTGCTCGCCGACGAGCGCGTCACCACCGACGACGGCTCGGTGCGCGTGCAGGACCTGGTCCGGGCGTACGGCCTGGGCGAGGGCGACGGACGCGTGCTGCGCGGCCTGGACCTGACGATCGCCGCCGGTGAGTTCGTGGCGATCCTCGGGCGCAGCGGCTCGGGCAAGAGCACGCTGCTGCGCGCGCTGGCCGGCCTCGACCACGACGTGCACGGCACCGGGACGATCGCCGTGCCGCAGCGCGTGTCGGTCGTGTTCCAGGACTCGCGGCTGCTGCCGTGGGCGCGGGTCCTCGACAACGTGGTGCTCGGCCTGCGCGGCCCGGGGGCGCACGACCTGGGCGTCGAGCGCCTGGCGGAGGTCGGGCTCGCGGGCCGCGAGCGCGCCTGGCCCACCGAGCTGTCGGGCGGTGAGCAGCAGCGCGTCTCCCTGGCCCGCTCGCTGGTGCGCGAGCCGCAGCTGCTGCTGGCCGACGAGCCGTTCGGCGCGCTCGACGCCCTCACGCGCACCCGCATGCACGCCCTGCTGCGCGACCTGTGCGCGCGGCACCGGCCCGCGGTGCTGCTGGTCACGCACGACGTCGACGAGGCGATCGTGCTGGCCGACCGGGTCGTCGTGCTGGACGCCGGGCGCATCGCGCTCGACACCCCGGTCACCCACCGCGACCCCGCGGACCCCGGGTTCGTGGCGCTGCGCCGCGGGCTGCTCGACGCGCTCGGCGTGCCCCCCGTCGTCCCCTCGTCCCCCGTGCCGTCCACCTCCCCGCCCGACAGGAGCACCCCATGACACCCGACCCCGCCGCGAGGGGCAGCTGCACCTCAACGCGTTCCTCATGAGCACCGGCCACCACGAGGCGTCGTGGCGGCTGCCGGAGTCCGACCCGTCGTACCGCAGCACGGACATCGGGTACCTGCAGCGGCTCGCGCAGACCGCCGAGCGCGGGCACCTCGACTCGATCTTCTTCGCCGACGGCCCGGCGCTGTTCCGCGACGTGGGCCGACGGCCGTCGGGCACGCTCGAGCCGACGGTCGTGCTGGCGGCGATCGCCGCGGTGACGAGCCGCATCGGGCTGATCGCGACCGCGTCGACCACCTACAACGACCCGTACAACCTGGCCCGCCGGTTCGCGTCGGTCGACCACATCAGTGGCGGGCGCGCGGGCTGGAACATCGTGACGACCGCGCACCTGGAGGCCGCCCGCAACTTCGGGCAGGACGAGCTGCCGTCGCACCGGTCCCGCTACGAGCGCGCCGCGGAGTTCATCGACGTCGCGCTGACGCTGTGGGACTCGTGGGAGGACGACGTCGAGATCGGCGACAAGGAGGCCGGCCTGTGGGGGGACCCCGCGCGGATCCACCCGCCCGAGCACGTCGGTGAGCACTTCCGGGTCGCCGGGGCGCTGACGACCCCGCGGTCGCCGCAGGCGTACCCGCTGCTGGTCCAGGCCGGGTCCTCGGAGGACGGCAAGGACCTGGCCGCGCGCTACGCCGAGGCGGTGTTCACGGCGCAGCAGACGCTCGACGACGCCCTCGCGTTCGCCACCGACCTCAAGCGCCGGGCCGTCGAGTGGGGCCGGGACCCCGCCGGGCTGCTCGTGCTGCCGGGCATCGTGCCCGTCATCGGGGCGACGGAGGCGCAGGCCCGCGCGAAGGAGGAGGAGCTCGACCGGCTCATCCGGCCCGAGTACGCCCGCGCCCAGCTGGCGAAGACCCTGCGCGTGGACCCCGACGACCTGCCGCTGGACCGCGAGCTGCCCGCCGACCTGCCGAGCGAGGACGAGATCGAGGGTGCGAAGTCGCGGTACACGCTGATCGTCGAGCTGGCGCGGCGCGAGCGGCTGACCGTGCGGCAGCTCATCGGCCGGCTCGGGGGCGGCCGCGGGCACCGCACGTTCTCCGGGACGGCCGAGCAGGTCGCCGACGCCATCCAGGAGTGGTGGGACGCGGGCGCCGCCGACGGGTTCAACATCATGCCCGCCGTGCTGCCGTCGGGCCTGGAGGACTTCGTCGACCAGGTCGTCCCCGTGCTCGTCGACCGGGGCCTGTTCCGCAGCGGGTACACCGGCACGACGCTGCGCGACCACTACGGGCTCGCACGCCCCCCGCACCCCCGCACCCGCACCACGCCCGGCCTGGGCATCGGCGTCCTCGCCGCGGACGCCACCTCCGGCACCACCCACGAAGGAGCACACGCATGACCACGTACCGCCCGCTCGGCCGCACCGGGGTCCAGGTGTCCCCGCTGACGCTCGGCACCATGAACTTCGGCGCCTGGGGCAACCCGGACCACGACGAGACGGCCGCGATCCTGCACCGCGCGCTCGACGCCGGCATCAACGTGGTCGACACCGCCGACGTGTACGCCCGCGGGGAGTCCGAGACCATCGTCGGCAAGGCGCTCGCGGGACGTCGCGACGACGTCGTGCTGGCCACCAAGGTGCACGGCCGGCTGTCCGACGAGGTCAACCACGCGGGCAACTCGCGGCGCTGGATCGTCCGGGCGGTCGAGGACTCGCTGCGCCGGCTGCAGACCGACCGGATCGACGTCTACCAGGTGCACCGCCCCGAGCCGGGCACGGCGATCGACGAGACCCTCGGCGCGCTCGACGACCTGGTGCGCGCCGGCAAGGTGCTGTACGTCGGGACGTCGACCTTCCTGCCCTCGCAGCTGGTGCAGGCGCAGTGGGTCGCCGCGGACCGCCGGTTCGCACGGCCCGCGACCGAGCAGCCGCCGTACTCGGTCCTCGCGCGCGGCGTCGAGCGCGAGGTGCTGCCGCTCGCGCAGGAGTACGGGCTGGGCGTGCTGCCGTGGAGCCCGCTGGCCGGCGGGTGGCTGTCGGGTCGCGCGCTCGACGGGTCGCGCGCCGGCTCGCCGCGGCACGACCGGCAGCCGGGCCGCCACGACCCGGCACTGCCGGAGAACGTCGGCAAGGCCGAGGCCGTGCAGCAGCTCACCAAGGTCGCCGAGGCTGCGGGGCTGACGCTCGTGCAGCTCGCGCTCGGGTTCGTCCTGGCGCACCCGGCCGTGAGCAGCGCGATCATCGGCCCCCGCACGCCGGGGCACCTCGACGCGGCCCTCGCGGCCCTGGACGTCCGGCTCCCCGCGGACGTCCTCGACGAGATCGACCGCATCGTCCCGCCCGGGGTCACGCTGAACCCCGCCGACGCGGGCTGGCACCCGCCGTCGATCACCGACCCGTCCGCCCGGAGGCGCTGACGGGTCCGCCCGGCGCGCAGGAGCGTCCGGCGCCCGGCCGTGCGCGGGGCGGTCCGGCCGACGCCGGACCGCCCTGCGCCGCGACCCGTCCCCAGCCCCCGCCCCGGTGGGACGAACGGGTGACATCCACGGCTCGACGGGCGGGCGGGGCCTCCCGGTGATGAGATTTGCGACGTCCCACCCGCCTCACCGAGGAGCTCCATGTCCCAGGCCCCGTACCCGACCTACCCGGCCTCCGACCCGCAGGGGGCGCTGCCGCCCACCCCCGCCAAGCGGTCCAGCGTGCTGTCGATCATCTCGTTCCCGCTGTCGGCGATCGCGCTGCTGTTCGTGCCGATCCTGTTCGGGGGCGTGGCGATCGTCCTCGCCAGCATCGGCAAGTTCTCGCGGCGCGAGCCGCTGGGGACCGTGGCGTTCGTCATCGCGATCGTGGCCACCGTCATCGGCATCGTCCTCGGGGCGGTCGTCGGCATGCTGAGCGTGGTCGCCTGACCCACCCCTGACGACGACCGAGGCCCGACCCCCTGCCGGGGTCGGGCCTCGTCGTCGTGCGGCCGGGGGACCTGCCGGTCCCGACGTCAGCCGGCGGGGACGTACTCCACGCGCTGGACGTGCGCCACGGTGTCCGTCGGGGCGCCGTTGCTCGTGCCGTAGACCCCGAGCCACAGGCCCAGGAAGCCACCGGTCGCCACGGTGTCGAGCTGCGTCGCGTCGGCCGTGGCCACGACGACGGGCGCGGAGTCGCCCACGCCGGCCAGCAGCTGCAGGTCCGCGCCACGGGCCCGGACGCCCAGCACCAGCGGCGCGTCGGCGGACGCCGCGAGAGTGACCTCGCCGAGCACCCGCTCCTGCCCGTCCTGGCGGTGCACGACGCGGACGCGACGGACGTCGCCCTCGGCCGTGACGGCGAGGCGCGCGTGGTCCTTCTCCGACTGCCGGACGACCAGCCCGACCTCCTCGCCCTGGCCCAGGTCGGCGCGCACGCGCGCCGTGAGGTCGGCGTCCCGGTGCTGCAGCCGCAGCCCGAGGAACGCCGGGACCTCGAGGTCCGCGAGCGTCGCCGGCCGCAGGGACAGGTCCCAGCCCTCACCGGCGGGGGTCGCGACCTCGCTCGGCTGGGCGCGCACGGCGGTCCAGCGCAGGTCGGCCGGCGGCACGACGCCGGACGCCGCACCCTGGACCACGCCGGGCACCGGGGTGCCGGCGAACGGCACGTCCACCTGGTCCGGGATCTTGCCGACACCGGGTGCGAACACCGGCCAGCCGTCCTCCCACACCACGGGCACGAGGAACGTCTCGCGGCCCAGCGGGTAGTGGTAGCCGCCGTAGGTGCGCATGGCCAGCAGCACGGCCCACCAGCTGCCGTCCGCCGCCTGCACCAGGTCCGCGTGACCGGCGCCGACGACCTCGTGCGCCCGGCCGAGGTGGCGGTGCGTGAGCACCGGGTTCCCCTTGGTCCCGACGTACGGGCCGGTCACCGCGTCCGCACGCGCGACGCTCTCGGCGTGGTGGAACTCCGTGCCGCCCTCGGCCGCGATGAGGTAGTAGGTGCCGTCCACCTTGTAGATGTGCGGTGCCTCCGCCCACACGACGCCCTCGACCGCACCGTGCCAGATGACGTGCTCGGGCCCGACGAGCTTCTTGGTCTCCGGGTCGAGCTCACGCACCCAGACCTCGGTCTGGTGGTACCAGAGCGGCTCCTCGGCCAGCCGGGTGCCGTGCACCCAGATGCGGCCGTCGTCGTCGAAGAAGATCGACGGGTCGATGCCGAACGAGTCGATCCAGATCGGGTCGGACCACGGGCCGGCCGGGTCCGTGGCGGTCATGAGGAAGTTGCCGCCCCGGCTGCCGTCGCGCTGGTCGACGAGCGTGCAGACCACCCAGAACTGCCCGTCGTGGTACCGGATCGTGGGGGCGTACAGGCCGCCCGACGACGCGATCCCGGTGAAGTCGAGCTGCCCGGGACGGTCGACGACGTGCCCGATCTGCTCCCAGCTCACCAGGTCGCGGCTGTGCAGGACCGGCAGCCCCGGCAGGTACTCGAACGTCGAGGTGACGAGGTAGTAGTCGTCACCGACCCGGCAGATCGAGGGGTCGGGGTAGCACCCGGGAAGGATCGGGTTGCTCACGGTGCTCATGCGTCGCTGACCTCCACGTCGACGATCCGCCGGTCGGCGGCGGTGACCTCGTGCACGTCACCCGTCACGCGCAGGGTGGCGCGCCGCGTGCTGCTGCCCGGCAGCACGTGGCGGGTGACCTCGCGGCTGTTGGTGATCGCACCGCCGGTGGCGGCGGCCACGTCGGACGGGTCCGCGACGCCGGCGTGCGACGCCACCCAGACCTGGACGTCGCCGGGCTCGACCACGCGCACCAGGCGCCGGTCGACCAGCGCCACGCGCGTGGTCGGCACGCGGAACGTCACACGGCGCGACGCCCCGGCGGCCAGCTCGACGCGGGCGTAGCCGAGCAGCTGCGCGACCGGTCGCACCACGGACCCCTGCACGTCACGGCCGTAGAGCTGGACGACGTCCGCCCCGGCGACGTCACCGGTGTTGGTCACCGTGACCGACGCGGTGAAGACGCCCGCCGAGTCGACCTCGGGGTCCACCTGCAGGTCGTCGTACGCGAACGTGGTGTAGCCGAGGCCGAAGCCGAACGGCCGGACCGGCGTGGGGTCCGTCGACGTCACGTCGGACGGACCGCCGAGCACCGGGTGCAGGTACCGGAACGGCTGGGCGCCCGCGGCACGCGGCAGCGAGACGGGCAGCCGGCCGGACGGGCTCGCGACGCCGGTGAGCAGGTCGGCGATCGCGTCGCCGCCGCCCTCCCCGGGGAAGAACGCCTGCAGCACCGCGGCGGGCCGCGGGCCCTCGCCGTCCAGGGCCCAGCCGATGGCGTAGGGACGCCCGGTGAGCAGCACCATGACGACGGGCGTGCCGGTGGCGACGAGCGCCTCGACCAGCCGGCGCTGCACGCCCGGCAGCTCGAGCGACTGCACGTCGTTGCCCTCACCGACGGTGCCTCGGCCGAACAGGCCGGCCTGGTCACCGACGACGACGACCGCCACGTCGGCGTCCTGCGCGGCGGCGACCGCGGCGTCGAAGCCGCTGGTGTCGTCGCCCTCGACCGTGCAGCCCTCGGCGTACGTGACGTCGCCGGTCAGTGCCGCGGCCAGCGCCTCGTGCACGCTGCGGATCTCGAAGCCGAGGGGCAGCCCGGGGTGGTGCGCCAGCACGTGGTTGGCGAACGAGTAGCAGCCCATGAGCGCCTCGGGGCGGGCCGCGTTGGGGCCGACGACGGCGACCTTGCGCGGCTGCGCGAGGGGCAGGACGCCGTCGTTCGACAGCAGCACGACCGACTCCTGCGCGAGGCGCCGCGCGAGCTCGCGGTGCCGCGGGGAGTCGAGGTCGATGTCGGTGGGCGGCTCGTCCTCGAAGGCCTCGGGGTCGAGCAGACCCAGCTCCTCCTTCTGCGCGAGGGCGCGCAGGACGGCGCGGTCCACCAGCGCCTCGTCCGTCAGGCCGGCGCGCACCCGCTCGGCCAGCGGCTCGAGGAACGCGTCACCGGTGGGCAGCTCGATGTCCAGGCCGGCAGCCAGGGCCAGCGCGGCCGCCTCGCCGCGGTCGGCGGCGACGCCGTGCATGACCTGCAGGAACGCGACCGCGAAGTAGTCGGCGACGACGACGCCGTCGAAGCCCCACTGCTCGCGCAGCACCTCGGTCAGGTAGTGCGGGTCAGCCGCGATCGGCATGCCGTCGACGTCGGCGTAGGAGTTCATCACCGAGCGGACGCCGCCGTCGCGCACGGCCATCTCGAACGGCGGGAGGTAGATCTCGGCGAGCTCGCGCGGTCCGGCGTGGACGGGCGCGTGGTTGCGGCCGGCCGCGGAGGCCGAGTACCCGACGAAGTGCTTGAGGGTGGCGTGGACGCCGGCGTCCTGCAGGCCGCGGACGTACGCGGTGCCGACCGTGCCGACCAGGTACGGGTCCTCGCCGATGCACTCGTCGACGCGGCCCCAGCGGGGGTCGCCGACGACGTCGAGCACCGGGGCCAGGCCCTGGTGGATCCCCAGCTCGCGCATCGAGTCACCGATGGCCCGCGCGGCCTCGTGCACCAGCTCGGGGTCGAACGACGCGCCCCACGCGAGCGGGGTCGGGTAGCTCGCGGCCTGCCAGGCGGCCAGGCCCGTGAGGCACTCCTCGTGCACCAGCGCGGGGATGCCCAGGCGCGTCTCGCGCTTGAGGCGACGCTGCTCGGCCCACAGCCACGCGGCGCGCTCGGCCGGCTCGACGGGACGCGTCCCGTACACGCGGGTGTAGTGGCCGAGGCCGTGCCGCGTGATCTCGGCGAGCTGCCCCGAGTCCTTCTGGCCCGAGGCCATCTCGGACTGCATGGGGGCGACGGTGCCGTTCTGGTCGAGCCAGTAGCCGACCAGCTGCGCCAGCTTCTCCTCGAGGGTCATCCGGGCGTGCAGGTCACGCACCCGGGCGGAGACGACGGGCATGGCGGGGACGTGCGACGACCGCTGCTGGGCGGCGCTGCCGAGGGTGTCGGACACGGGGTGGTGCTCCTTCGGAAGGTATGGCGAGGTGGTACGGCTGCGCGCCCGCCCGGGACGGACCCGGACGGGCGCGCAGAAGGGGTCGTCAGCCCTTGACGGCGCCGGTCAGACCGCCGACGATCCGCCGCTCGAACAGCGAGAAGAAGATCAGCGCCGGGATCATCGACAGCGACGTGAACGCGAGGACCCGGGCGGTGTCGACCGAGTACTGCGACGCGAAGGACTGCACACCCAGAGGCAGGGTGTACATCGTGTCGTCGTTGAGGATGAACAACGGCAGCATGTAGCTGTTCCAGGCCGCCACGAAGGCGAGGATGCCGACCGTGACGACGCCCGGGATCGACAGCGGGACGACCATCCGGAAGAAGAACCCGAGACGGCTGGCCCCGTCGATCGCGGCGGCCTCCTCCAGCTCCTTGGGGATGGCCCGCAGGAACGGCACCAGGATGATGATCGTCGTCGGCAGCGCGAACGCGATCTGCGGGAGGATGATGCCCGCCAGGCTGTTCATCAGACCGAGGTTCTTGATCATGATGTACAGCGGCGTGATCGCGACGGTCATCGGGAACATCAGACCCGCGGCGAACAGCGAGTACATCGCGCCGCTGGCCTTGAAGTCGTAGCGGGCGAGCACGAAGCTCGCCATGACCCCGAGGACCACGACACCGGCCGTCGTGGCGATCGCGCTGATCGCCGAGTTGCCGGCCTGCTGCCAGAAGAGCGAGCTGTTGAGGACCGCGGAGTAGTTGCCCCACTCCCAGGTCGTCGGGAACCCGGACGGGTCCGCGGTGATCTGCGAGTTGGTGCGCAGACCGCCGAGGATGATGTAGATGACCGGCCCGACGCAGATGCCGACGAGGAGCCACGCCACCACGTAGACGAGCGGGTTGACCTTGTCGAGCGACTTGCCGCGGCGCCGCACGGGGGCGGGCAGCTTCGCCGGGGTTGCCTGAACCGCGCTGGCGGCCATCACTTCTTCCCTCCAGTGAGCGCGCCCTCGGTGTCCCGCTTGAGCACGAAGCGCTGGTAGGTCAGCGCGATGACCAGCGAGATGAGGAAGAGGACCACGGCGACGGCGTTACCGAACCCGTAGTTCCCCGCGTTGCGCCCGTTGAGCACCATGTAGGTCGCCATCGTCGAGGTGCCGGCCGTGGCGGACACGTACTGGCCCCAGATGATGTAGACGAGGTCGAACAGCTGCAGCGAGCCGATGATCGACAGGAACGCCCAGATGCGGACGGTCGGGCCGAGCAGCGGCAGCGTGATGCTGCGCTGCGCCTGCCAGTAGGAGGCACCGTCGATCGCGGCCGCCTCGTGGAGCTCCTCGGGGATGGACTGCAGACCCGCGAGGAAGAGGATCACGGCGAAGCCGATGTACTTCCACGTGATGATGATCATCAGCGACCAGATCGCGACGTCGGGGTCGGACAGCCAGTCGACCGCCCAGCCCTCCAGCCCGATCTTGGCGAAGAGGTCGTTCACGGCACCCGTGGTCTGGAGCATGAGGCTCCAGCCGGTCCCGACGATGACCTCGGAGACGACGTAGGGCACGAAGATGAGGACCCGGATGAGGCCGCGGCCGCGCATCTTGCGGTTGAGCAGCAGCGCGAGCACCACCGCCGCCGGTCCCTGCATGACGAGGGACATCACGACGATGAAGCCGTTGTGCATCAACGCGTCGTGGAAGGTCGTGTCCTGCAGGATCGTGATGTAGTTCTCGAGGCCCACGAAGTCCGTCGGGACGCCGTAGCCCTTCCACTTGTAGAACCCGTAGTACGCCGCCATGACGACGGGGAAGATGACGAACGCGACGAAGACGACGATCGCGGGGCCTGCGAGGAGGGTGATCTCGGCACGCTTGCGCCAGTCACCCCTGCGGCGGGGCCGGCGCGCCGGGGACGGTGCCGTACCGGCACCGCCCCCGACGACCGAGCCATCCCCGGGCGTCGACGTCCTCAGCAGCGCGTTCCCGCCCTGGGAGTTGCTCATCGGACCAGTTACTCCTTGGCTGCCGCGGCGTTGACCGTCGCCACGATGCTCTCGGCGTCACCGTTGCCGGCGAGCATCTCGACGACCGCGCCGTTGAGCGCGTTGCCGACGTTCTGGCCGAGCAGCGTGTCGAGCCACACCGTCACGTAGGCGGCGTCGTTGTAGGACGCGAGGACGTCCTGCAGGGCCGGGTCGGTGACAGCGCCCTGCGCGTCCTTCGAGGCCGGCAGGGTGACGAACGCCTCGGCGTAGCCCTCCTGGTGCTCCTGCCCCATGTAGAAGTTGAGGAAGTCGGCGCACGCGTCGGGAGCGTCCACGTGGCAGGCGTACCCGTCGACGCCACCCATCATGGCCGTCGCGTCACCCTTGCCACCCTCGACGGCCGGGAAGGGGAACCAGCCGAGGTCGGCCAGCGGCTCGCCGTCAGGCGTCAGACCGGCGATGACACCCGGGTTCCACGCACCCATGAGCTCCATCGCGGCCTGGTGGTTGGCCAGCAGACCGGCCGAGGAGCCGGCACCCTGCTGCGCCGTCGTCGTCAGGAACCCGTTGTTGAAGGGCTCGATGCCGGCGAAGTCCGCGTACTCCTGACCCGCCTCCAGCCAGCACGGGTCGTCGAAGTTCATCTCGGCGGCCGACTCGTTGATCGTGTCCTGCGAGCAGGCGCGCAGCGCGAAGAAGTAGTACCAGTGCGCGGCGGGCCAGGCGTCCTTGCCGCCCAGGGCGATGGGCTGGATGCCCGCGGCCTTGAGCTTGGCGACGGCGTCCTCGAGCTCGGCCATGGTGGTCGGCGTCTCGGTGATGCCGGCCTGCGCGAACAGGTCCTTGCTGTACCAGATGCCACCGGGGAGCACGGCGGTCGGCATGCCGTAGACCTTGCCGTCCACCGCGAACGCGTCGAGCGCGCCGCCGACGGACTCGCGCACGGAGTCGTCGATCTTGTCGGTCAGGTCCATGACCTGGCCGGAGTCGACGATGTCGGCGAGCTTGCCGCCACCACGCGCCATGAAGATGTCCGGCGCGTCGCCCGAGTTCAGGGCGGTCTGGAGCTTGCCGTCCATGTCCTCGTTCTGGATGGACTGGATCTTGATGGTCACACCCGGGTTGGCCTCCTCGAAGGCCGCCGCGGTGGCCTCCCAGTACGCCTTGCCGTCACCGGTCGTGGAGTTGTGCCAGAACGTGAGCTCGGTGTCACCGCCACTGCTGGCGCTGTCGTCGGAACCGCCGCAGGCGGTCAGCGCCAGAGCGCCCATGAGCACGGCAGCCGTGGCCGCCAGTGTCTTCCTTACCTTCATGGTCTGTCCCTCTTCGTTGAGCCACACAGTGCTTGGACGAACCCGGGGGGCCGCCTCGAGGGCGGGTCGAGCGTTGCAGACCGCTCACGTCGTGACGACGTGCGACGCGACCGTGCGGCGCCTCCACCCTCACCCCGCCGCGCGGGGCTGTGATCGACTCTGACAGCGGCCTCGCTGGATCGTCAAACTCGTTCGATAACGATATCGAAACAGCCGGGGCATATGCCCAGGACACCCCCGGTGACAGCCCCGTCATAGTGGGCGGTGGGCCGGTCGGCCACGGACCGAGGTCCTACCCGCCGCACGCCCGCCACAGGGGTGCCGTGCACGCCGCACGGGGCGGCCGGTGCCCGGCACCGCTACTCCTTGGCGGCCGCGTCGTTGACGGCGGAGACGATGCTCGCGGCGTCCCCGTCGCCCGCGAGCATCTCGACGACGGCCCCGTTCAGGGCGTTGCCGACGTTCTGCCCGAAGAGCGTGTCGAGCCACACCGACACGTAGGCGGCGTCGTCGTAGGCGGCCAGGACCTCCTGCAGCGCGGGGTCGGTCACCACGCCCTGCGCCTCCTTGCTGGCGGGCAGCGACACGAACGCCTCCGCGAAGCCCTCCTGGTTCTCCTTGCGCAGCAGGAAGTTGAGGAACTGCGCGCACTGCGCCGGGGCGTCGACGTGGCAGCTGAGCCCGTCGATCCCGCCCATCATCGCGGTCGGGTCGCCGGCACCGCCCTCGACCTGCGGGAACGGGAACCAGCCGAGGTCGGCCAGCGGCTCGCCGTCGGGCGTCAGGCCGCCGATGACGCCGGGGTTCCACGCGCCCATGAGCTCCATCGCCGCCTGGTGGTTGGCGATCAGGCCGGCGGACGACCCCGCGCCCTGCTGCGCGGAGGTGGTGAGGAAGCCCTCGTTGAACGGCTGCAGCGCCGCGAAGTCGGCGAACTCCTCCCCCGCCTGCGTCCAGCACGGGTCGTCGAAGCTGCGCTCCTTCGCCGCCTGCTCGATCGCCTCCTGCGAGCAGGACCGCAGGGCGTAGAAGTAGTACCAGTGCGCTGCGGGCCACGCGTCCTTGGCACCCAGGGCGATCGGCTCGATGCCTGCGGCCTCCAGCGCGGCGACGGCCGCCTCGAGCTCGGCCATGGTCGTCGGCGTCGACGCGATGCCGGCCTGGGCGAACAGGTCCTTGCTGTAGAAGATGCCGCCGGGCAGGACCGCCGTCGGCATGCCGTAGACCTTGCCGTCGATCGTGAAGGCGTCGATGGTCCCGCCCAGGGCGTCGCGGGTGGCGTCGTCGACGAGGTCCGTCAGGTCCATCACCTGGCCGGCCTCCGCGATGTCCGCGAGCTTGCCGCCGCCGCGGGCCATGAAGATGTCCGGCGCGTCCCCGGAGTTCAGGGCGGTCTGCAGCTTGCCGTCCATCTCCTCGTTCTGCACCACCTGCAGGGTGATCTCGACGCCGGGGTTCTCGGCCTCGAACGCGTCCGCCATCTCCTGCTGGTACGCCTTGCCGGCGTCGGTGGTGGAGTTGTGCCAGAACGTCATCGTGACGGCACCGTCCCCCTGCGCACCCTCGTCGGTCGAGCTCCCGCACGCCCCCAGCGCCAGCGCGCCCATGACCAGTGCGGCCGATGCCGCCACCGTCCTCGTGACCCTCATCAGATCTGCCCTCTTCGTCGAGTCGGCCGATCCCGGGCGGCGCCCGGGGCCCCCTGCCGACGCCAGGTCCACCGGTTCGTGCACGCGCCCGGTGCGTCGTGCCCCTCGTCGAGCACCGACCGGACGCGCCCTGCCGTCGACGGCTGCCCGACTCTTGCAGGAGGGGAGATATATCGTCAAACACCCGAGGCGGACATCGTGCGCGAAACCACCGCGCGGGCACGCCGTCCGCCCCCGGCCCGGGCACGCGGAAGGCCCCGGGCACGCGGAAGGCCCCGGTCCCTCGCGGGACCGGGGCCTTCGTGCTCACGCGCGAGCGCGGGCGGATCAGGCGGGGGCGAGCCCCGTGCCGCCGTCACCGCGGGCCGGGGCCGTGGGCGCCGCCGGGACGTCCGTGCCGGACCCCGGCGTGCCGACGGTCGCACCGACCGGCAGCGGCTCCTTGTCCTGCGTGCCGCGCGGCACGCCCCGGAACAGGAACTCCCCGAGCAGACCCTCGCCCTGGGCGTCGACGATGACCTTCTGACCGGCCTTCAGCTCGCCGAACAGGATCTTCTCGGACAGCGCGTCCTCGATGTCCCGCTGGATCGCACGACGCAGCGGACGGGCACCGAGCACCGGGTCGTAGCCCTTCTCCGACAGCAGCTTCTTGGCCGCCGGCGTGATCTCGATGGCCATGTCCTTGTCGCGCAGGCGCTTGTCGAGCTTGGCGATCATCAGGTCGACGATCGCGAAGATCTCGGACTGCGAGAGCTGGGGGAAGACCACCACGTCGTCGACGCGGTTGAGGAACTCGGGACGGAAGTGCGTCTTGAGCTCGTCGTTGACCTTGGCCTTCATGCGCTCGTAGTCCGTCGCCAGCTCGCCACCGGCCTGGAAGCCGGTCATGACGCCCTTGGCGATGTCCCGCGTGCCGAGGTTCGTGGTCATGATGATCACGGTGTTCTTGAAGTCGATGACGCGGCCCTGCGAGTCGGTCAGGCGACCGTCCTCGAGGATCTGCAGCAGCGAGTTGAAGATGTCCGCGTGCGCCTTCTCGACCTCGTCGAACAGCACGACCGAGAACGGCTTGCGGCGCACCTTCTCGGTGAGCTGACCGCCCTCGTCGTACCCGACGTACCCGGGAGGCGACCCGAACAGCCGCGACACCGTGTGCTTCTCGGAGAACTCCGACATGTCGAGCTGGATCAGCGCGTCCTCGTCCCCGAAGAGGAACTCCGCGAGCGCCTTGGCCAGCTCCGTCTTCCCGACACCCGTGGGGCCGGCGAAGATGAACGACCCACCGGGACGCTTCGGGTCCTTGAGGCCCGCACGCGTGCGGCGGATGGCCTGCGAGAGCGCCTTGATCGCCGCGTCCTGCCCGAC
Organism: Cellulomonas sp. KH9; assembly: GCF_900114185.1. GTDB lineage: Bacteria > Actinomycetota > Actinomycetes > Actinomycetales > Cellulomonadaceae > Cellulomonas. Next base: position 642,979 of record NZ_FOSE01000001.1, on the reverse strand, counting down.
GACCCGCTTGTGCAGGTTCTCCTCCATGTGCAGGAGTCGGCTGGACTCCTCCTCGGTGAGCTTGAACACCGGGATGCCCGTGGCGTTCGCCAGCACCTCGGCGATGAGCTCCTCGTCGACCTCGGCGACGGCGTCCAGGTCGCCGTTCTTCCAGGCCTTCTCCTTCTCGGCGCGCTTGAGCCCGAGCTGCTTCTCCTCGTCGCGCAGGCGCGCGGCCTTCTCGAAGTCCTGCTCGTCGATCGCGGACTCCTTGTCGCGGCGCGTCTCGGCGATCTGCTCGTCGAGCTCGCGCAGCTCCGGCGGGGCCGTCATGCGACGGATGCGCAGGCGGGCGCCGGCCTCGTCGACCAGGTCGATCGCCTTGTCCGGCAGGTACCGGTCGTTGACGTACCGGTCGGCCAGCGTCGCGGCGGCGACGAGGGCGGAGTCCGTGATGGAGACGCGGTGGTGCGCCTCGTAGCGGTCGCGCAGGCCCTTGAGGATCTCGATCGCGTGCTGCAGGTTCGGCTCGGAGACCTGGATCGGCTGGAAGCGACGCTCCAGGGCCGGGTCCTTCTCGACGTACTTGCGGTACTCGTCGAGCGTGGTGGCACCGATGGTCTGCAGCTCACCGCGCGCCAGCATGGGCTTGAGGATCGACGCCGCGTCGATCGCGCCCTCGGCGGCACCCGCACCGACGAGCGTGTGGATCTCGTCGATGAACAGGATGATGTCGCCGCGCGTGCGGATCTCCTTGAGGACCTTCTTCAGGCGCTCCTCGAAGTCACCGCGGTAGCGCGAGCCGGCGACCAGCGCGCCGAGGTCGAGCGTGTAGAGCTGCTTGTCCTTCAGCGTCTCCGGCACGTCGCCGCGCACGATGTCCTGCGCCAGGCCCTCGACGACCGCCGTCTTGCCGACGCCGGGCTCGCCGATCAGCACCGGGTTGTTCTTGGTGCGGCGGGACAGCACCTGCATGACCCGCTCGATCTCCTTCTCGCGCCCGATGACCGGGTCGAGCTTGCCGTCGCGGGCCGCCTGCGTGAGGTTGCGGCCGAACTGGTCGAGCACCGCCGACCCCGAGGGCTGACCCTCGGCGGGGCCGCCCGACGCGACCGGCTCCTTGCCCTGGTAGCCCGAGACGAGCTGGATGACCTGCTGGCGGACCCGGTTGAGGTCGGCGCCCAGCTTGTTGAGGACCTGGGCGGCGACGCCCTCGCCCTCCCGGATCAGGCCGAGCAGGATGTGCTCGGTGCCGATGTAGTTGTGGCCGAGCTGCAGCGCCTCGCGCAGCGACAGCTCGAGGACCTTCTTGGCGCGCGGCGTGAACGGGATGTGCCCGCTCGGCGCCTGCTGGCCCTCGCCGATGATCTCCTGCACCTGGGCGCGGACGGCCTCCAGGGAGATGCCGAGGGACTCCAGGGCCTTGGCCGCGACACCCTCACCCTCGTGGATCAGGCCCAGGAGGATGTGCTCGGTGCCGATGTAGTTGTGGTTGAGCATCCGCGCCTCTTCCTGGGCGAGGACGACCACGCGACGGGCTCGGTCCGTGAATCTCTCGAACATGTGCACTCCTCACGAGCGGCGTGCCCCGGCTGCGCCACCCGGCAGGGGTCCGGGCGGAGCCGACGAAGCGGCGTGTTTCGATGCTAACGGCGGGGTACCTCCACCACGTCCCGTGTTCGCCGCAGGCGGAGACCGGTCTGCCACCCCGCTCCCCGCCGTCGTGCGCACCGGACTTGCGCAGCGACTACGGATGGCACCGCCCCGCCCGCGACCTACGCTGCACGGGCCGGTGCGCACCGGCAGCACGGTGGGAGGGACAGTGGGACGCAGGACGGCGACGCGACGGCCACGGGCGGCAGCCCTGGTCGGGGCGGCACTGCTGACGAACGCCGCCGTCGCGGGCTGCGCGTGGTTCGGGGACGACGGGACGAGCGCCACGCAGGTGCTCGACCTCGCCGTCGGCGACTGCGTCGTCACCCCCGACGACGTGCAGGCCGAGCTGACCGACGTCACCACCGTCGCGTGCGACGCCCCGCACCACATGGAGGTCTACGCGCTGGTGCCCGACGCGCTCGACGGCCCCGAGGCCCACCCGGGCGTCGACGCCCTGGCCGCGTTCGCCGACGGCGCGTGCGCCGAGCGGTTCGCGGAGTACGTGGGCGTGGACTACCGCGACTCCGACCTCTTCCTCACCTACCTGCTGCCGTCGGCGCGCGGGTGGTCCGAGGGCGACACCACCGTGACCTGCCTCGTCACGACGACCGGTGAGCAGCTCACCGCGTCGGTCGCGGGCTCGGGGCGCTGAGCCGTGCCCCTGCCCGTCACCACGTCGGCCACGGTCACCTGCTCCTTCGGGACGGCGCCCGCGACGCTCGTCGCGCTGCCGACGCCGCGCGTGCTGGTCGAGGGCCGCCCGGTCGCGACCGTCTCGGACGCGGCGCCCCTGGTCAACGTCCCCCCGTTCGCGATGTGCCTGTCCCTGGCCAACCCGCAGGTCGCGGCGGCGACGGCGGCGGCCCTGGGGGTGCTGACCCCGATGCCGTGCGTGCCGGCCACGACCGGGACGTGGACGCCCGCCGCCCCGCGCACCGTGGTCGGCGGGAAGCCGGTCCTCGCGCAGGGCGCGATGTGCGTGTGCGCGTACGGCGGCGTGGTGCAGGTCGTGGTGCCGGGCCCGGTCCGCACGACCGTCGCCTGACGGTCAGTCCGCGTCGAGCGCCTCGACCTGCAGGACCAGCGCGTCGAGGTCCGCGGTGCGGACGTCGTACGCGGCCTCGGCGGGGCCGCGGGTGCCCGCGACGACGTCCTCGACCGCGTCCAGGACGCGCTCGACCGTCGCCTCGACGTCCTCGACGACCGCCAGCAGCAGCGCCCCGAGCACGTCGGGGTGCAGGACGGGCCGGCCGTCGGGGACCGGCGCGAGCGGCCCGAGGGCCAGCGAGCCGCGCACGGCGACCGTGCCGGCCGGGGACCCGGCCTCGACGCACGTCGTGAACAGGTCCGCCGTCAGCGCGCCCGCGAGCAGGGCCACGTCGGCCGCGCGGTCCGCCGGGACGTCCACGGGGACCCGGCCGTAGCAGGTGACCGTGGCGGCCTCCTCACGGACGAGCACCAGCACCGGCTCCCCGCCGGGCAGCTGCGAGGCGAGGTCGAGCGTGCCCGCGGCGTCGTCCGCGCGCAGCGGACGCGCCGGGGCGAGCGCCGCGGCGACCGCGGTCAGCAGCGGCCTCACGGCGTGGTCCCCGCGGCCTCGGTGAGCTTGCGCTGCAGCAGCTCGAGCAGCAGGTCGACCATCTCCGGGGAGTTGCGCTGCGGGCGGGCCGCCAGCTCGGCCTCCAGGTCCTGGACGCTGATGGTGTCGACGAACTGCGCGTACTGCTGCGGCGTCGCGTCGGCGGCCAGGGTGTGCGCGCCGACGACGAGCCCGACGGCGGGGGCGCCGGTCCCCTGCGCGGTCAGCACCGCGGTCATCCGCTCCTTGCGGGCCAGGTGCTCCTCGCCCTTGAGGGTCTGGCGGACGCGCCAGAACAGGCCGCGGTCGTCGCGCACCCTGCCGCCGTTCGCCTCGGCACCCGCCTGCGCGGTGTTGCGCTCACCCGCGAGCGCCCCCGAGCGCCGCCAGCGGTCCACCAGGCCGCCGGCGGTGCCGCCGGCGACGCCGACCGCGTCCTCGAAGGCCGCGCGCGTGCGCTCGAAGACCGTCTGCGGGTCCGCGTCGACGCCCATGGACTCCAGCACGGCCTCGCGGATCAGCGCGAGCGCGCCGTCGTCCGTCGTCAGCTGCTCCTGCTCCGCGGCCCGCAGGTCCGTCGGCGCCGAGCGCTGCCGGCGCGGGTCGTGGGCGGCCACCGCGCGCGGCTTGATCCGGTCGAGCAGTGCGCGGCCCACCGGGCGGCCGTGCACGCGGTAGTTGGCGAGGAACGCCTCGGCCGTCGGGTCCTTCGCCGCCGCCCGCAGGATGATCCCGTCGACCGCGGCCTTGGGGTGGCGGCGCAGCTCGTGCTCGGCACCGCCCTCGAGGTGCTGCACGGCGGACTCGCGCTCGGCGGTCTGCGCCTGCACGACGAACACCTCGTCGGCGATGAAGTGGCCGAGGGAGTGCACGTTGTCGACGACCGACTTGACGCCCTTGATCGCCGCGGGGATGCCGAACCCGCCGCCGGAGGCGACCTGCCCGATCGACAGGCCGAGGTCCACGACCGACGAGCCGAGCGCCCACGTGGTGCTCTCGAGGTTCTTGGTGTGGCTGCGCGACACGTTCATCAGGGGCCACACCATGACGTTCGCGTTCTTGCCCGCGCGGTTGAGGCGGGCCGCGAACATCGCGGTGTCCGTCTCGTGCTGGCGCATGCCCGCGACCGCGACGTCGGTCACGGCCTTGACCATCGCCAGCGCGGACGCCGCGATGTCGAGACCGGGCACGACCTTCGCGACGCCGCCGGCGACGCCCGAGTCGATGAGCTTGGCGAGGTTCGCCGTCGACTTCGCGGCGGACACCAGCCCGTCGACGGCCGACGCGCCGGACTTCGTCGCCGCCATCGCGGCGTACGGGTCCTTCTCCTTCCAGGCGTCACGCACCGAGCGGGCCGTCGCGAAGGCCTCGCGCACCGCGGTGAGGAGGCCGCCGAGCATCCCGGTGACCGTGGAGATCCCCTCCTTGGCCTGCCCCCCGGCGGTCTTCAGCGGGTCGTCGGCGAGGTTCTCGTAGTCGTCGTCGGACCGCACGCCGTTGGCCGTGCGCCATCTCGCGCGCGAGATGGCGTCGACCGCGCCGCCGTCGAGCTGCTCCGGGACCGACAGGTCCGAGCCGCCCGGGGAGCCCGTGAGCTCCGGCGTGTAGCGGTCGGCGATCGCCCCGCCGGCGGACTCGATGCCCGACAGGGCGGTGCTGCCGAGGGACTCGGCCGTCCCCGCCGCGGCATCGCCCCTGTCGAGCCGGTCCAGCGCCGCGAGGTTCGCCGCCACGCCCTGCGCCTGCCGCTCGCGGCGGGCCTCGAGGATCGGGGCGCGCTGCTCGGCGAGCGTCCACGCCTCACGGTCGACGACGGAGTTGCGGACGGGCAGCCTCCCCGCGATCTTCGGCGTGAGCGACGCGCGGACCTGCTTCGCCGCCCTGTCGCGCGCGAGCTCGGGGTGCAGCGTCGGGTCGGCCGTCGTGAGGGTCCGCGCGGCCGTGACCATCCGGTCGTACACGTCCTCGAGCTCCGTCGGCATGACCCGCGACCCGGCGAGCTCCTCCTCCTCGGCCTCCACGGCCTCGGTGTGCCGCTCCTCGACGTGCCGGGCGGAGCGCACCTGCAGCATGAGCCGCTCGGCGGCGGTCTCCCGCGGCGGGCGCACCGACTCCAGCGACCGGAACTTCCCGTGCCACGTCGCGTCGTAGGCCTCCTGCGCCGCGTCCGGCGCCGGGGTGCCGTCGGCGACCAGCCGGTTGTAGAGGCGGACCTCGTACGCGAGGGCCTTGTCGAACCGGGCCCACAGCACGTCCATGCGCTCGCCCGCCGTGACCGACGTGATGCCGTCGTCGTCGTGGACCATGCTCGACAGGTTCGCGCGGCCCTGCTCACCCTTCGCGCGGTCCTGCGCGAGAGCCGCGAGCTCGGCCTTCTCCGCGACCTTGCCCTCCTTGACCTTCTGCCGGTCGAGCTCCTTCTGGGTCGGCGCGGCCGGCGCCCCCGTGCCGAAGAGCTTCTTGAAGGGGTTGGAGAACCGCCGCACCGCGCGCGAGCCGGTCTCCTGCACGACGTGCGCGATCTCGTGCGCCAGCACCTTCTCGCCCACGGGGTCGTGCGGCGCGAACCGGCCGTGGCCGAAGAAGATGTCGTCGCCGGTGGTGAACGCCTCGGCGGACATCGCGCGCGACAGCCGCCCCGCCTCGGGTCCGGTGTGGACGCGCACGTGGCCCAGGTCCGTGCCGAACGCGGACTCCATGCGCCGGCGCACCGGGCCCGGCAGCCCCCTGCCGCCCGACCGGGCCGCCTCGACCTGCGACGTCACGTCGGCGTCCAGCGCCCCGCCGGCGGCCCCGACGACGCCCGACGCCCCGTCGAACGACCGGCGCAGGTGCCCGCACCCGGGGGTGTGCCGGTGCGGGTCCTCCCCGTCGAGCCGGGACAGCGCGCGGTCGGCCAGCGCGTCGGCGGCGTGCTCCGCGTGGTCGTCGGCGGCGCCGACGGTCAGCGTGGCGGCGGCGGGACGCAGCGTCCCCGGTGCGGTCGGCGCGGCGGCCTGCGGCGCGGCCGGGGCCGGTGCGGCCGACGTCGGCACGGGGACGCGCGCGTGGTGGGTGCTCATCGGTGCCTCCGGTGACGGTGCGCGGACGGGTGCGGGACGGGCGGGCGGCAGCGCCGGGACGCGCCCACGGCCCAGCCTCCCCGCGGGCGGCGGTCCGGCACATCGGTAAGCACTACGCATGTTGCCGACCGCGCGGCTCACCACCGCGGGTCGGTCAGCCGCCGTCCCAGCTTCGCGATCTCCCGCTCCGTCGCGGCACGCACGTGCCGCATCCCCAGCGGGGTGCCCGCGGTGACCGCGTCGTACGTCGCGGCGAGGACGACGTTGCGGATGTCGCCACCGCAGACCTCCACGGTCTCGGCCAGCAGGTCCAGGTCCACGGGGTCGGCGGCGTCCGTGGCGGGCAGCTGCGCCAGGTGGTGCTCCCACAGCGCGCGGCGGGTGGGCACGTCCGGGTCGGGGAAGTGGACCATGAAGTGCAGGCGACGGGCGAAGGCCGGGTCGAGGTTGCCGCGCAGGTTGGTCGCCAGGATCGTCAGGCCCTCGGCGGCCTCCATGCGCTGCAGCAGGTACGCCACCTCCTGGTTCGCGTAGCGGTCCTTGGCGTCGGTCACCGCGGAGCGGGAGCCGAACAGCGCGTCGGCCTCGTCGAAGAACAGCACCGCGTTCAGCGACTCGGCCTGGCGGAAGACGCGCTCGAGGTTCTTCTCCGTCTCCCCGATGTACTTGTCGACGACCGACGACAGGTCCACCTGGAACAGGTCCATGCCGAGGGTGTCGGCCACGACGTGCGCGGCGAGCGTCTTGCCGGTGCCCGGGCTGCCGGAGAACAGCGCGCTGATCCCCGTGCCCTTGCCGCCCTTGCCGTGCAGGTCACCCAGCGCCAGGACGTCGTCGCGGTGCCGTGCCCACGCGACGAGCCGCTCGACCTCGTGGCGCGTGTGCTCCGGCAGCACCAGGTCGTCGAGCGTCGCGGCCGTGCCCTGGGTGCGGACCCGCGAGCCGGCGGCCCCGCCGAGCCGCCGCGCCGTGCGGCGCACGTCGTCGACGTCGACGTCGCGGGAGTCCCGCGCCGCGTCGGCCCGTGCCCGGCGGCCCACCCGGACGATCTCCTCCGGGGTCATGCGCAGCGACACGACGTCCGCGGTCGCCACGTCCGGGCCCGTCATCGCGGCCCACCGCTCGGCCCGCTGGGCGAGCGTCAGCCGCCCGGCGGTGACCGTGGGCGGCAGCGGGCCCGCCCAGCGGGGGTCCCACACGGTGCCGCCGACCGCGACGACCGGCACGGCACCGTCCGTGACGAGGCGCACGAGGTCGGGGCCGGCGAGGTGCGCACCGGCCAGCACCAGGACGCAGCGGCCCAGCACGGCCTCGAGCTGCGCGGCACGCACGGCGTCGTGCAGGGCCGCCCGTGCCGGCCCGTCCGACCCGGCGACGGCGGGCACGCGCTCCAGGTCGACCACGACGCACGCGACGTCGAGCTCGCGGCACGCCGCGACCGCCAGCCCGGTGCCCGCCGCGCCCACCGGCGCGTGCACCCACACCAGGGGCTCGTCCGCGGCCAGCGCCGCCGCGACCTCGGCGTACCCGGTGACGTCCGCGGGCACCGCCTCGGCGAGCAGGGCACGCACCTCGGCGGCCGCGTCCCGACGCCCCAGCAGGTGGGCCACGACCCGCGGCACGAGCCCCACCCGCGTCGTGGCGAACGTGCCGCCGGCCACGAGCCGCAGCAGCCCGGCGCGCCGCAGCGCCGCCCCCGGCGCGAACCGGCCGTGCGCGGCGGGGTCCAGCACGGACGCGCCGGCCAGCTCGACCGCGAGCGCCACGGTCGGCAGCCCCGCGGCGCCGTCCCCGGCGAGCAGCCCGCACAGCAGGTGCGCGACCGGGTGCGTCTCGGCCAGCAGCGCGACGGCGACGACCTGCCGGTCCGCCGGCGTCAGCGCGCACGCGTCGACCAGGTCGTCCAGGGCCGGGTCGAGGGCGTCGAGGCCCGGGGCGTCCGCCGTCAGCGCGTCGAGCGCCGCCCGGGCCGCGGTCGCGTCGGACCACCCGGGGCCGCGTCGTGCGACCGCCGCCTCGAACGCCCGCAACGCTCCCGACGTGCCCACCGTGCTCCCCCACCTCCACCGGGTCGCGCCCGGACGGCGTGCGGTCGGTCCGCTCGCCCGTCGGCACCCTGGCACCCCGCGCGACGGCCCGTCGAGCCGTCCCGGGCAGGTTCCGTAGCGATTACCGATGCCCGCCGCACGGGCGCGTCCGTAGCGTGGGGCCACCCGACGGCAGGTCCCGCAGCACTCTCCTGCGCGCCGGCGCCGGACGGGCGTGTCCGTGGTCCGCTGCCCCGCCGGGAGGTGCCGTGCTCATCCCTGCCGTGCAGGACGGGCTGGAGCGACTCCTGCGCACCGCGCTGCCGCTGAGCGAGCAGCAGGGCGACGTCGTGTTCGACGCCCCGACGTCCACGTGGTCCGCCACCGTCAACCGCCTGACCGTGAACCTCTTCCTCTACGACGTCGCCCGCTCGGGCCGCCCCGCCCGCGTGGACGCACCCGTGCGCAACCCCGACGGCACCGTCGCACGCCGCCGGTTCCCGCTGCCGATGGTCGAGCTGAGCTTCCTCGTCAGCGCGTGGGCAGGCTCGACGCGCGACGAGCACCAGCTGCTGGGCGACGTGCTGACGCGCCTGCTCGCCCACCCGACCGTCCCGGCCGACCTCGCACCCGCCGCGCTGTCCTCGCCCGTGGAGCTGTCGATCGCGTCCGACGAGCGCAACCGCCCGCGCGACCTGTGGACGTCCCTCGGCGGGCAGGTCCGCGCGTCGTTCACGCTGGTCGCGACGGTCGCCGCGGACGCCTACCCCTGGCAGGACGCACCGACCGCCGTCGCCGGCGTCGAGGCGGCGCTCTCGCCCCACGTCGACGGGCGCCGATGAGAGCGGTCAGCGCACCCAGCGCCCTGGAGGTCGCACCCGGTGGCACCGGGACGGTCCCCCTGGAGGTGCAGAACACCTCCGGGGTGATCGACGAGCTGACCGTCCAGGTGCTCGGCGTGCCCGCCGGGGCGGTCGAGGTCAGCCCCAGCCGGGTGGTGCTGTTCCCCGACGCGACCGCGCACGTGCAGCTCACGTTCCGGCTGCCCGGGACGTACCCGGCCGGGACGCACGCGCTGTCGGTGGTGCTGACCGGCCGTACCGGCGGGGCGGCCCCCGCACCGCTGCCGATCGAGCTGACGGTGCCCGCACGGCCGGGCACGCGGCTCGGGGCGGTGCCCACGCTCGTGCGCGCCCGCCGGCGCGCCGCGTACACCGTGCAGGCGACCAACACGGGCAACGTCCCGCTGGACCTGGCGCTGCGGGCCGTCGACACCGACCGCGCGCTCACCGCGACGCTCACCCCCTCGACCCTGCACGTGCCGGTGGCCGCGACGGCCGCCACCACGGTCGTCGTGCACGCGCCGCGTCGCCTGCTGGGTGCGGACCAGGACCGCGCGGTGCGCGTCGAGGCGGTGGGCCTCGGGGACGCGGCCGTCCGCGGCGACGTCCTGCTGACGCTGCGGCACCGCCCGCTGGTGGGCCGGGGCGCCGTCACCGCGCTCGTCCTGGTCGCGATCGTCGCGGGCTGGGCGGCGGCGATGTGGTTCGGCATGCGCACGGCGCTCGGCGCCGAGCCGGTCGGCAAGGTCGTGGCGGGGTCCTTCTACGCGGCGACCGTGGGCGCGGGCGCCACCCCGGACGGTGCGCTGCCGAAGGACGGCGCCGTGCCCGCGGCCGTCGGCGCGACGCTCACCGGCACGGTCACGTCGGCGGTCGACGGCGAGGGGGTGGGACGGCTCACGGTCGACGCCCTGCGGCGCACCCGGGACGGCCTGAGCGTGGTCTCGTCGGCCGCGACGCAGTCGGACGGCACGTACACGATGTCCGGGCTCTTCCCCGGGCCGTACCTGGTGCGCGTGCAGTCCCCCGGGTACACGACCCTCTGGTACCCGGCGGCGGCGACCGACGGGGCCGCCCGCGAGGTCCGCGCCCCCGCGCAGCAGACCACCGAGGGCGTCGACCTGCGCGTCACGGGCGACGCGGCGTCGCTGACGGGCACGGTCGAGGTGGGGCAGACGACGCGTGAGGTCGTCGTCGACGTCACCGCGACCGCCGCGTGGGACGGCGCCGACCCGGCGCTCACGTGGACGACCGCCACGCAGGGCGGCACCTACCTGTTCGAGGGGCTGCCCGCCCCCGGCACGTACACGCTGACGTTCACGGCCGAGGGGTACGCCCCGACCACCACCACCGAGCGGGTGCTCGGCGGGCAGCAGCGCATCGCGACGGCCGTGACCCTCGGCGCCGGCACCGGCCAGGTCGCGGGGGTCGTCACCGACGGCGTCCGCCCCCTCGGCGGCGTGACGGTGACCACCACGGTCGACGGCGAGGAGGTGCAGGTCGGCACGCCGACGGTCGGTGAGGTCGGCCGGTTCGTGCTGCCCGCGCTGCCGACGCCGGCGACGTACGTGCTGACGTTCGCGCGCACCGGGTACGGCACGCAGACCCTCGTCGTCGACCTCGCCGCCGGCGAGCAGCGCGACGACGTGCGGGTCGCGCTGCCCGCGGGCGCCGGCACCGTCACGGGCCGGGTCGTCGACCCCGCCGGCACCGGGCTCGGCGGGGTGCAGGTCACCGCGGGCGGCGCGGGCGGCACCACCACGACGCTCACCGCGGGCGACGTCGGCGCGTTCACCCTGGCCGGTGTCGGGGCGGGCGAGCTGACGCTGACGTTCGCACGGGACGGGTACACGTCGACCACGGTCGCGGTGGACGCCGCGACCCGGTCCGCCGGGACCGTCACCCTGCGACCCGCGGTCGGCACGGTCAGCGGGCGGGTGCTGCGCGGGGGTGCCGGCACCGCGGGGCTGACCGTGCAGGCCACGGACGGCGCCGAGGTGCGCACCACGACGTCCGCGCAGAGCGGGACGCTCGGTGCGGGCACGTACGCCCTCGACGGCCTGCACGCGGGCCGGTGGACCGTCTCCGTGCTGGACGCCGACGGCCGCGTGCTGGTGACCACGCTGGTCACCGTGGCGGGTGGCGCCTCGGTGCGCACCGACCTGACGGTGGCGGGCGCCTGATGCACGTCGACGTCACCCCCCGCCACCTGCCCGCCGGCGCCGGCGTCACCGGCGAGGTCGTCGTCACGCTGACGAACACGCGCGACGTCATCACCGGGTTCGCCGTGCGCGTCCTCGGCGTCGACCCCGCGTGGGTGCACGTCGCGGACCCGGAGCCCCGGCTGTTCCCCGGTGCGACCGTGGGCGTGCGGATCGCCCTCACGCTCCCGCCCGACGCCCCCGCGGGCCGCGGGACCGCGACCGTCGAGGTCGTCGACCGGGCGGACCCGGCGGCCGTGAGCCTGCACGAGGTCGTGCTGGAGGTGCCCGCGGTGCGCCGCACGCGCGTCGTGCTGGACCCGCCGACCGTCACCGCGGGCCGGCAGGCCGTGTTCACGGCCGTCGTGCACAACGACGGCAACACCGAGCACGTGGGCGGGCTCGCGGCGGTCGACCCCGAGGCGCGGGCCGTCTTCGCGTTCGACCCGCCCGAGGTCGTCGTCCCCCCGCGCGCGTCGACGTCCGTGACGCTGACCGCGCGCGCCCGCCGCCCGTGGGTCGGGGACCCCCTGCTGCGGCCCTTCGAGCTGCGGACCACCGGCCCGCACGCCCCCGCCCCCGACGCGCCCCCGGCCGCGACCGGCGTGTTCGTGCAGCGCCCGCGGTTCACGCGCGGTGCGCTGGCCCTGGTGGGCCTGCTCGCCGCCGTCACGGTCTTCGCGACCGTCATCGCGCTGGCGCTGGGCACGGTCGTGCAGCGCTCGGCCGCGGACCGGGACCTGGCGCTGCAGGTCGCGCAGGCGCGGGACGCCGCGGCGACGAGCGGGACCGCGCGCGTCGCGGGCACCGTGGTGGAGCTGACGACGGGTGCGACGCTCGGCGGCGTCAGCGTGGAGGTCGTCGACCCGGACGACACGAGCGCGGCCGTCGCCACGGTCGCCACCGCCCCCGACGGGACGTTCACGGTCGGGCGGCTCGCCGGCGGGTCCTACCTGCTGCGGGTGCGCGGCGCCGGGTTCGCCGAGGTCTGGTACCCCGCGGCGTCGTCGCCGGACGACGCCACCGCCGTGGACGTCGAGGACGGCGCCGCGGCCGAGGGTCTCGTGGTCGTCGTCGGCGGCGTGCCCGCGACCCTGACGGGCGTCGTCACGGGCGACGACGTGGGCGGCGCGACCGTCCAGGTGCAGATGCCCCTGGACACCGCGCCGCTGCTGGGCACGGACGTCGCGGGCGAGGGCGGCGCACCGGTCGCGGGCGACGGCGTCGTCGTGCGGACGGTGCCCGTGGGCGAGGACGGCACGTTCGACGTCGCCGACGTCCCGTCGCCGGCGGTGTACGACCTCGTCGTCACGAAGCCGGGGTTCGCGACGCACGTGCAGCGCGTCGACGTGGCGGCCGGGGAGTCCCGCAGCGGCCTGGAGCTGTCGCTGCTGCTCGGGGACGGCACGATCAGCGGCACGGTCAGCGGCGGCGGCGGCCCGCTGGGCGGCGCGACCGTGGTCGCGTCGTCCGCGGCGGTGCGCGTCGAGACGGTGTCGCTCACGCAGGACGCCGTCGGCTCGTTCGTGCTGCGCGGCCTGCCGACCCCCGGCACCTACACGGTCGTCGTCAGCGCCGACGGTCGCGCCCCCTCGACGCTGACCCTGACGCTCGGCGAGGGCCAGCAACTCACGGGCGTCGCCGTGGTGCTCGGGGACGCCGAGGGCGCCCTCGGCGGCACCGTGGGCGTGCCGGTCGGCGACCCCGGCGGGGTGGAGGTCACCGTGACCGACGGCGCGAGCACGTGGCGCACCGCCGCACGGTCGGGGTCGGGCACGTGGCGGATGACCGGGGTCCCCGTGCCCGGCACGTACACCGTGACGTTCGCGCGCGCCGACCTGCAGTCGCAGGTGCTCTCGGTGAGCGTCGACGGGTTCGGGCGCGTCACGTCGGGCGCCGCGTCCGCGCAGGGGCTCGACGTCACGATGCGCTCCGCGACGGGCACGCTGTCCGGCACCGTGCAGCAGCAGGACGCCGCCGGCGCCCCCGCACCGGCCGGCAACGTGACGGTCCAGGTGGCGTCCGGGACCGTCACCCGCACGGTCACGACCGCGTCGACACCCGCCGGGACCGTGGGCCGGTACGCGGTCGACGCCCTGCCGCCCGGGACGTACACCGTGACGTTCACGCGCGCCGGCACCCGCAGCGTCTCGCAGATCGTCGTGGTGCAGGCCGGGCAGGACGCGACGCTCAGCCCGGTGCTCGTGCGACCCGCGGGCGTGCGGGGCTCGGTCACGCGCGCCGGTGCCGCGGCCGCCGGTGCGACCGTGCGCCTGTTCCGCGCCGCGGACTACGGCCTGGCGGGCGCGCAGCCCGTCGCGTCGACGACCACCGACGCCGCCGGGGCGTACGCCCTGGACGACGTCGACGCACCGCAGAACTACCTCGTGGAGGTCCGCGTGGTCGCGGGCGGCTCCGTGCTCGGCGTCTCGGCGCCGTTCACGCTGGGCGCCAGCGAGCAGCGGACCGTGGACGTGACCTCGTGAACGCGCGTGCCGCGGCACGCAGGATCGGAGCACCGCAGTGAGCGACGCCTCCCGGCGCAGCACCGCCACCGCGCCGACGGTGACGGTCGGCAGCGCCGCCCACGGGTCCCCGGGCCGCGACGTGGACGTCACCGTCCGCGTCCGCAACGTCGCCGCCGGACCGCTGGACGTGCAGGTCCACGCGATCGGCCTCGAGCCGGCGTGGGCCGCGCAGGCCGTGACGGTGCCCGCCCTGGCCCCGGGCGCGACCGCGGGCACGACGCTGCGCGTGACGCCGCCGGCGGGCGCCGCCCCCGGCGACTACCCGTTCCTCGTGGTGGTCGAGAGCGCCGCGGGACGCACCGTCACCGACGCCGTGCTCACGCTCGCCGTGGCCGACGGGCTGGTCGCCGGTGTGGAGCCCACGGACGCGCGGGGGCGCGGCCGCCGCCGCGTCGAGGTCGTGCTCGCCAACACCACGGCGACCCCGGCGGCCGTGCGGCTGTCGGCCACCGGCCACGGCGTCGACGTCGACGTGCCGCACACGGCCGTGGAGGTCCCCGCCGCGGGGACCGTGCGCGTGCCGGCCGTGCTGCGGACCGTGCCCCGCTGGGTCGGGCACGCGCAGCGCCACACGTTCACCGTCACCGTCACCGGGCGCGGCGCGCCGCAGCAGGTGCCGGGCACGTTCACGTCGCGCGCGTGGCTGGGGCCGGGTGTGCTCAAGGTCGCCGCGGTCGTCGCCGTGCTCGCGCTGTGGGTCGGTGGGGCGCTGGTCGGGATCCCGCGCGTCGTGACGGCGCTCGGCGACCGGGACGGCGACACGCTCGTGGCGGACCCCGGGTCCCCGGCGGCGGACGGGCCGGGCGACGGGTCCGGCGACGGGTCGGGCACGGCCACGGGCGGGGACGGCGGGGACGCGGCCGCGGCTCCGGACGCCGCCCCGGGCACCGCCACGCTGCGCGTCGCCGGGCAGGTCACCGGGCCCGACCCCGGCGACGCGAGCGTGCAGGTGGTGCCGACGTCGGAGCTGTGGGGCTCGACCGGTGCCGCGACGACGACGGGCACCGACGTCCCGACCTCCGCCGCCGCCGTGGGACGGGCGGCCCTCGGGGCTGCCCTCACCACCGCGCTGGCCCCGGCCGCGGGACCGGTCGCCGCCGCCGTGGGCCGGGTGCTGGCCGGCACCGCCGACGCGGCACCCGGCAAGCTGCTGGGCACCGCGCTGACCGTCGAGGGCACCACCGGCACCGCGCAGCGGCTGCGCACCACGACGGACGCGGCGGGCACGTGGGCGTTCGCCGGCCTGTCCCCCACGACGCGCTACCTCGTGACGGTCGCCAAGCCCGGCTACCGCACCCAGCGGTACGTGCTGACGGGTGCCGAGCTGTCCGCGGCGCCGCTGCGCACCGAGCTGCGCGCCGGCGACGGCGTGCTGCGCGGCCTCGTCACGGGCCCCGACGGGCCCGTCGGCGGCGTCGAGCTCACGCTCACCGACGGCACGACGACGGTGACCACGCGCACCGTCACCGAGGGACGCGTGGGCACCTGGTCCGTCGAGGGCCTGAGCACGCCGAGCACGTACCTCGTCACGGCGTCGTCCGACCGCTGGGGCAGCACGTCGCGGCTCGTGGCACTGGGCGCTGCGGGTGAGCGCGACGTCGACCTGGCGGTGGAGCCGGGGGTCGCGGCGGTCACCGGCGTCGCGGTCGGCACCGCGGCGCTGGGCGGCGTCGGCGGCATCGGCGGCCTGACGGTCACCGCGACCGACGGCACCGTCACGCGGACCGCCACGACCCTCACGGGCGACGACGCCGGCCGGTTCGTCCTGGCGGACCTGCCGGTGCCCGGCACGTACACCGTGACGGTCGGCGGGCCGGGGTACGCGACGGTCACGCGCGAGCTGGACGTCACCGCGGCGGGCGTCGCGGGGTGGGAGGTCGCCATGACGGCCGTCGGCGGCTCCGTCTCGGGCACGGTCCGCGCCGACGACGGCGCCGGCGTCACCGCGGCCGGGCTCACCCTGAGCGACGGCACCACCACGTACAAGTCGATGTCGTCGTCGGACGGCCGGGGGTCCTACCGGTTCGTCGGCGTCGCCGCCGGCACGTACGTGCTGTCCGCCGAGGCGTTCGGGTACGTCACCGGGCACGCCCAGGTGGAGGTCGCCGCCGGTGCGGCGGCGTCCTCGGACCTCGTGCTGACGTCCGTGCCCGGTGACGGGCTCGTCGCGACCGCGGGCGTCACGGGCCGCGTCACCGACGCCTCCACCGGCGGGCGCGTGCAGTGCCTGGCCACCACCGAGCCGTGCCTGGTCACGGTCACCACGACCGCCGCCGCCCTGGACGGCACGACGCGCACCGTCACCACCACCGCGGCCCCGGACGACGCCTACGTCCTGCCCGCAGACGGCGACGGCGGCCTGCTGCCCGGCCGGTACACGCTCACCGTGTCGGTGCCCGGGTACGAGACGGGCACCGTCGCCGTCACCGTGCCGATGGGCGTGGTCGTGGAGGCCGCGACGGTCGCGCTGACGCCGTCGCCGTCCCTCGTCGGCTCGGTGCTGCCGCGCGTCGGCGCCCTGCCCACCGACGTGTGCGTCGTCGCACGCCCCGCCGGGTCCGCCACCACGTGCGCCCCCGCGACCGCGACCTGCACGGGCACCGACGCCCGCTGCGCGCGGCTCACGCAGGGCATGTACGAGCTGCGGCGCCTGCCCGCCGGGACGTGGGAGGTCGTCGTCGTGGGCCTGCCGGCGGACGACTGGGTGACGCCCGATCCCGTCGAGGTCGTCCTGCTGCCCGGGGAGACGCGACGGTACGACGCGACCATCGAGCGCCTCGGCATCATCCGGGTCACGACGCTGCGCGCCGACGCGACCGGCGCGATCGACGTGGCCCGCGACGCCTCCGTGCGGGCCGAGCAGGTGGGCGGCCCGACGGTGCGGACGGCCGTCAGCGACACGCACGGCATCGCCGAGCTGCGCGGGCTCACCCCCGGCACCTACCGGATCGTCACGTCGGCGCCCGACGACCCGGGCGTCGAGGTCGTCGTCGAGCGCGACATCTCCCTGAACCAGCAGCTCGACGCGACCGTCGTGCTCGCGTCACCCGTCGGGGACCAGGTCGTGCAGGTCGTCGTCCAGTCCGCGGACGACGCCTACCAGGCGCTGCCCGGTGCCCGCGTCACCGTCACGGGCGTCGTGGGGTACTCCGGGACCACGCAGGTGCGCCGCAGCCAGACCTTCACCGCCGACGCGTCGGGCGAGGTGCTCGTCTGCACGGCCGCGACCGCCGCCTGCGCCGGCCTGCCGGTGCTGGCGCTGGTGTCCGGGCAGGTCGACATCGCGGTCCAGGCCGACGGGTTCGACGCCCAGCGCCTCGGCGCGGTCGAGCTGGGCGCGGTGGACCGGGTGGTCCTGACCCCGTCGTACCAGCTGCTCGACGCGTCGGCCCTGCTGGTCCCCGCCGTCGCCGCCGTGCCGGACCTGGCGCTCGAGGTGGTGTCCGCGCCGCCCGGCACGGGCACCGTGCGCCTCACGCCGGCGGCCACCGGCACGGCCACGACCCACGGGGAGGCGCCCGACGCGCGGCCCGCGACGCGCGTGGCCCTGACGTTCGTCGACACCGCGATCGGCGTCGAGAACCGCATCCGCCCCGGCACGTACCGCTTCGCGCTGCGCGCCCCGGGGTGGAGCACGCCCACCGCGACCACCGAGGTCGTCGTCGACGTGCCCTACCGCACGGCGGACACGGCGGACACGACGCACTCGCAGACCGTGCTGCTGCGCGACGGCGGCGTGCGGGTCACCCTGGCGCCCGACGGGGCCGCGCCGCTGGCCGCCGCCCGCGTCACCCTGTCCGCCGGCGGGGCCGTGGTCGCGCAGCGGGACGTCACGGGCACGCCCGTGGTCGACCTGGGCGCCCTGCCCGTGGGCGCGTACGACCTGCAGGTCGTCGCCGCCGGGTTCCGCACGCCCGCACCCGTGGGCGTCGAGGTCGGTGCGGGGTCGGTCGCGACGCCGTCCGTGCCGCTCGCGGGCCTGGGCCGCATCCACGGCACGGTGTCCACCCGCCTGGGTGCCGGCTGGACGGTCGCGCTGCCGGGGGCCGAGGTGCGCGCCGTGGGCCCCGCCGACGGCACCGGGTCCGGCGACGTCACGTTCGGCGCGCGGTCCGACGGGTCGGGCGCGTTCACGCTGGTGGGCGACCTGGACCGCGAGGGCCTGTGGGACGGCGACTGGGACGTCACCGCCTCGGCGGACGCCCACACCGCTGCCACGGTCCGGGCCGTCGTCGCACCGGGCACGACGACCTCGCACCTGGAGCTCGACCCGCTCGGCTCGACCCTCACCGTGCGCGTCACCGACGCCGCGGGCGCCGCCGTGACGTCGGGGCTGAGCGTGCGCCTGGCGTACTCCGACCACGCCGTGACGATCGCACCGCCCACGGTGGACGGCGACGAGTTCGTGTTCAGCGGTCTGCTGCCGCTCACGTACACCCTGTGGGTCGTGCCCTCGACCAGCGAGTACACGACCGTCAGCACGCGCGTGACCGTCGGCCCCGGCCAGCCGGGGCGCGTCGAGGTGCCGCTGGCGACCCCCACGGGTGCGGTGCAGGGCCAGGTGACGCAGGAGGCCGCCGACGGCTCGACCGACGCGCTGCCGGGCGTCACGGTGACGGCGACGCCGCAGGGCAGCACCGACGGGGTCTCGGTCACCACGGACACCGACGGGCGCTACCTGCTCAGCGGGCTGGGCGGCGGCACGTACGCGCTGACGTTCACCGCGTCCGGGACCACCCTCACGCGCGGTGTGCAGGTCGTGCCCGGGCAGGGCACCGTGCTGGACGTGACGTTCCCGCTGACCCGGCACGCGGTGACGGTGCAGCTCACGTCGAGCATCGGGGCGGACCTGACCGGTGGTCTCGTGACGCTGACGTCGGCCACCGGGACCGTGCTCGGGCCGCAGCCGGTCGCGCGGTCCGGCACGCGGCACGTGACGACGTTCCCGCAGGTGCCGCCCGGCACGTGGACGGTGCGCGCCGCCGGCCCCGCCGGGCACCTGGCGACGGTGCAGCAGACGGTCCAGGTGTCCGGTCCGACCACCGTGCCGCTGCAGCTGCGCGAGGTCGAGCTGCGGCTGCGCGCCACGGGCGGGGCGCCCGCGGTGGACGTCACGGTCGCACCGACCGGCGGCACGCCGGTGGACGTGCGGCTGCTCGACGGTGCGAGCGACTCCGTGCTGTACCTGCCCGGGTCCACCGCCGGACCGGCCGCTGCGCTCACCGCGACGACGAGCCCCGGGTGGCGGGTCGCGCTGTCGCAGGCGACGGTGCCCGCCGGTGCGACGCAGCTGCTGGTCACCGCGACGACGACGCCCGTGCCCGCGGTGACCTCGGTCTCCGCACGGTCGGCCGGACCGGTCGAGGTCGGCACCGACCTGACCGTGACGGTCACCGTGACCACCGCCTCCGGCACACCGGCCGGGCAGGTGCAGGTCGGCGTCGGGTCCCCGAGCGTGTGGGGTGCCGCCGTCCCGCTCGCCGGCGGGACCGCCACCGTCCGGGTGCCGACGACCGGCTGGTCGCCGGGGAGCAGCACGCTGGCGGTCCGCTACCTGCCCTCGTCGACGACGACGTGGGCGCCGTCGAGCACGACCGTCGGCGTGCAGGTGCAGCCCGTGACGGTCGTGCCGGGGCCGGGCGGCGGCGGCTCGGGTGGTGACCAGGGCGGCGGTCAGGACGGCGCCGCCCCGGTCGACGGGTGAGCCGCACGGTGGGAGAGGATGGGGCGCACGCGTGGCACCACGCGTCGCACCGCACGGCCGAGAAGGACTGACACGTGATCGAGATCCTCAGCCCCTCCGAGGTGTCCCGTGCCCGGGACACGGGAGCCCTGGTCGCCGAGATCCTGCAGACGCTGCGCCGCCGCGCCACGGTCGGCACCAACCTGCTGGAGATCGACCGGTGGGCGCAGCAGATGATCGTCGACGCCGGCGCGCAGTCCTGCTACGTCGACTACGCGCCGTCGTTCGGTCGCGGCCCGTTCGGCCACTACATCTGCACGGCCGTGAACGACGCGGTCCTGCACGGCCTGCCGCACGACTACGCGCTGCGCGACGGGGACCTGCTGACGCTCGACCTGGCGGTGTCGCTGCGGGGGATCGCCGCGGACTCCGCGATCAGCTTCGTCGTGGGCACGCCGCGCGACCCCGCCGACGTCGCGCTCGTCGAGACGACCGAGCGCGCGCTGGCCGCCGCCGTCGCCGCCGCACGGCCCGGTGCCCGCGTCGGTGACGTCTCGCACGCCATCGGCACCGTGCTCACCGACGCCGGGTACCCGGTCAACACCGAGTTCGGCGGTCACGGCATCGGCACGACCATGCACCAGGACCCGCACGTGCCCAACGCCGGCCGCCCGGGCCGCGGCTACCCGCTGCGTCCCGGCCTGCTGCTCGCCCTCGAGCCGTGGGTCATGGCGGACACGGACCGGCTCGTCACGGACCCCGACGGCTGGACGCTGCGCAGCGCGACGGGCTGCCGCACCGCGCACAGCGAGCACACCGTGGCGATCACGGAGGACGGCGCGGAGATCCTCACGCTCCCGCGCTGAGGCCGTCCCGCCGACCGGCGGGCTCGCGACGCTCAGCCCAGCAGCAGCATCGCCGCCACGAACGCCGCACCGGCACCCAGCAGACCGGACACCAGCGCGACCACCCACGTGCGGGGGTGCGTGCACGGCACCGGCACGGGCACCTCGACCACCACGGGAGCCGGCTCCGGGGCCGGGGGCGGCGGCAGCAGCGGCGCCGGGGGCGGCGTCAGGTCCCCGCCGCACCGCACGCACGGGCCGCGCGCGTGCCCGTTGTGCTCCCCGCAGCCGTGGCAGACGACGACCACGTCCGCGACCTCGCCCTCGACGCCGGGCGACCGGCGCACGGCCCCCGGGTCGGTGTCCCCGGGGGGCGCCCCCGCGCCGCCGCGGTCGGCCCAGAACAGCGGGAAGTCGCACTGCGGGCAGAACCCGGACGCGTCGCGGCGCAGCAGGTCCAGCGCCGTGCGGGTGCCGCACTCGGGGCACACCGTCAGGGTGCCTCCCGCCGCACCCGGGCGCGCCGGCAGCACCGGCTCACGGACCACCTCGGTCATCGGGACCCCTCCTCGGGTCGCGGCCACACCGTGCGACCGCCCACCACCAGCTCGACCCGCACGTGCGCGGGCACCTCGGCACGCACCAGCTCGACCAGCTCGTCCTGCGTCAGCCGCCCCGGGGTGGCGGCCTCGAGCCGCACCCACGCGGTGTCGTCCGGCTCCTCGCCCAGCGGGTGCACACCGCCGCCGTCCACGACCCGTGCCGGCCCGCCGGTGTACCCCTCGAGCAGCAGGCGCAGCCCGTGGGCCGTCCCCCGCCACGGCAGCGCGGCCGCGCCGGCGACGAGCAGGTCGCGCTGCAGGTCCTCCGGCAGGTCCGCGTCCAGACCGGGCAGGCCGATCCAGCGGGCCAGGTACCGGACCATCTCCGGCGGCGCGAGCCGCGGGTCCGCGAGGTGCGGGAGGTTGTCCGGGTGGGCCAGCAGGGTCTCGGCCTCGGCCTGGAAGATCCGCACGAACCGCGCGAAGAAGTCCTCCGCGACCATCCCGCCGGGGAGCTGCGCGAGCAGCCAGTCGTCAGCGCGTCCCACGGTGCACCCCCGCCGTCCTCGGCACCGCCGTCATCAGCACCGCCGTCATCGCACGACCACGCGGTGCCCGGCGGACAGCAGCAGCGTGTCCGCGTCGATCGTCAGGGACTCGCGCCCCTCGCCGACGCGCCGCCCGTTGCGCAGGTCGTACCCGAACAGCGTGACCTCGTCGACGCCCAGGACGCCGTCGACGCCCTCGACGACCTGCGCGACGGCGGTGGCGGTGAGCGTCTGGCCGAACGGCCACCCGGTGCCGTGCGGACCGCCGACCAGCGGGTGCACGAACCGCGTGAGCGCCTCGACGACCCGCTCGCGCACGGCCTGCGCGGGCCGCCCGGGCACCGCCCGGACCAGCGCCGCGACGGACACCCCGTGGTAGTACGGCGCCCCCAGCCCCACCGAGACCCCCACGGTCCGGCGCCGGTCCAGCTCGGTGGCGACGGTGTCGAGCAGCCGCGGGGAGAGCACGAAGTCGTCGATCGTGTGGGTGCGCGGGTCCGTGCGCACCTGCGGCACGAGCAGCACGTGCACCGGCGCCACCGGCCCGTCGGGGGGCACGGCCAGGCACCGGGCCCGCGCGACCTCGACCGACGCCTGCCGGGCGACCTGCTCGAAGTCGGACGCCGTGACCGCACGCTGCCCCGCGCGCAGCGCCAGCGGCCCGCGCACCTTGGCCTCCTCGACCGTCTCGGCGTCGACGCCGCCCGTGGCCGGGACCAGGTTGGTGACCGAGCGCACCGACGGCAGCGCGGTCCGCAGCGACGTCAGCGTGCGGACACCGACGTTGCCGCGCGACCCGCCGCCGGTCCGGTAGCCGGTGACCCGCACCTGCGCACCGTCCGGCGGGACGGCGCCGTGCCGGCGCGTGCGGCCGTCGGGCTGGCGGACGGCGGGGCCGAAGCGCACCTCGCCCGTCGCGGAGTCCCACACGACGTGCCGGTCGTCCGGGCCGGAGGCGGAGAAGTCGGGGACCTCGTCCCACTCGGTCGCACCGGTGCGGTCCACGACGACCACGCGCTCGTCGGGCCGCCGCGTCGCGACGGGTGCGGCGGACACGGCGAACCGCTGGCCCGGGCGCCCGTCGGACCGTCCCAGCACCTCGGCCGGCATCGCCTGCGCGTGCTCGGCGGGCACGCCGACGCCGACCGTGCGCACCTGCACGGAGCCCACGTGCGGGGACGCCTGGTACGCGGGTCTGCCGTCGGCGCGGTCGAGCAGCCGTGCCCGCAGCCAGTACGCGGTGGTCCCGCCGATCGTCAGGGGCGCGTGCCGGTCGCCGACCAGCAGCGTCACGGCGCCGTCACGGTTGAGCCCGCCGGTGGTGTCCTCGTCCACGACCGTGGGCACCCACGCCTCGCCGCTCCACACCTCCCACGCCAGGGGCGGGCGCGTCGGGTCCACGCCGATGCCCTCGGCGTGCGCGGTGACGTCCAGGCGCAGCACGAGGTCCGCGAGCGGCCCGGCGCAGCCCAGGTACAGCGCGTCGCCGTCGCGGATCGGTGACGACGGGAAGCAGCGCACGGACTCGCCGGGCACCTGCAGGGCCTCCCACGCGTCGGTGGACGCGGCGCCGTCGGGGCCGGCCGTGCGCGCCGCGACGAGCACCGGCGGGACCGCGACGGCCTCGGCGGACGTCGCGAACACCACGGGGTCCTGCCCGCCCACCGTCACGGTCGAGACCGCGGTGCCCGCGGGCACGACCACGGGCTCCGTGGCCGGCGCGGCCAGCAGGAACGTCAGCCGCGTGCGCGCCACCGACGGCGGGAACGGCTCGACGCCGACGAGCTCCAGGAAGTGCGCGTACATGCGGTCCGGCACCTGGTTGACGCGGTACAGCACCATCTCCCCGACCCACGCGAACAGCTCGACGAGCGCGACGCCGGGGTCCGACAGGTTGTGGTTGGTCCACTCGGGCGTGAAGCGCGGGATGAGGCGCTTGGTCTCGTCGACGATGTCCTGGAACCGGCGGTCGTCGAGGTTCGGCGGGTCGAGCGGCGGCATGTCAGGAGTCCTCGCGGGGGATCACGTAGAAGGGGAAGACCAGGTTGCGGCGGTCGTTGGTGGACCGGACGCGGTAGTCGATCTGGATGTGGAGCAGGCCGGTCTCGCCGGGGTCCTGCACGGGGCGCACGTCCTCGACGTCCACCCGCGGCTCCCACTGGGCCAGCGCGTCGCGCACGGCCTGGCGCACCAGCCCGACGAGGTTCGGGGTGATCGGCTCGAAGAGCAGGTCCCAGATGCGGCAGCCGAACGCGGGGCGCATGAGCCGCTCGCCGGGGGCGGTGAGCAGGACGACACGCATGGCGTCCTCGACGTCACCGGTCCCGTCGGTCATGGCGATCGACCCGGTGTGGTCGACCGCGAAGGGCCAGGCGAAGCCGCGGCCGACGAAGTCGGCGGCGGCCGTCATGCGCGCCGAGGGGTGCTGGAGGTCGCTCATCAGTTGATCGCCACCGGGTTGCCGACGACCTTCGTCGGGCCGGACGCGGAGACCTCGGCGGTGCCGCTGGCCTTGAGCGCGACCTGCGCGCCCGTGACCTCGACCTTCGCGGTGCCCTCGATCTTCACGGTCGTGCCCTTCAGCCGTAGCTCGTTGTCCGCCTGCACCGCGACGTCGGTGCCGCGCACGGTGACGCGTCCTGTGCCGTCCAGCTCGATCGACGACGACCCGGCGACGATGCGCAGCGGGATCTTCCCGACCTCGAGGACGGCCTGCTGCTGCGAGATCCGCAGGCCGTGGCCGGCGGCGCCGAGCGCGAGCTCGACGTAGGCGTCGTCGCCCGACTCGCCGTCGCCCAGGACGAGGCGCTGGCCGTGCCGCGCGTGCAGGGCCCGCACGCGCGGACCGCCCTGGGCACGCACGGTCTGCGGCGGCAGCGCCTGCGCCGAGTGCAGCCCGCCCAGCACGACCGGCCGGCTGACGTCGCCGCCCTCGAACGCGACGAGCACCTCGTCCCCCGGCTCGTGCTGCAGGACCATGCCGCCCGCGCTGCCGCCGCCGGGCGCGAGCACCCGGGCCCAGTCGGAGGACGTGCGGTCCGACGCGGTGACGAACGTGACCCGCACGCGCCCCAGGCGGTCGGGGTCGTCCGTGCTGTTGACGGTCGCGACGACGAGCCCGGTGTGCCGCGCGGACCGCACCGCACGCTCCCCCGTGGCACCGCCCAGGCGGACCGGCTCGCGGTCGCCCGCGACGAACGTGGTGCGCGAGGCGCGACCGTCGAACCGGTGCTCGACCTCCTGCACGTAGTACGTGCCGTCGAGGGGGCCGCCCTCGGCGACCTCGACCTCACCGCCGGGCACCACGTCGGGCAGCAGCGGGCCGCGGCCCTGCGCCTCGACGCGGCCGTGCCGGGCGGCCATGGCCTGCGCCCGCACCCGCGCCTCCTCGGCGGAGCGCACCTGCAGCCCGCCGACCTGGATCTGCGGCGTGGCGCCCCCGGCGTCCACCCGGGCGGTGAAGCCGGCGCGCGGCGCCGGTGCGTCGGCGGTGGCGCGCACCGACGTCGTGGTCGCGGCGTCCCAGCCCTGCACGACGTACGTCGCGTCGGGTCGTCCGACCTGGCGCGCGGACAGCTCCTCGAGGTCCACACCGAGCGTCAGGCGCGCGCGGCGCGCCCCGGACGCGGTGCCGTCGGCCCGCCGCCACACGCGCAGCGTCGTGCCGTCGACCACCCAGTCGAGCCCGGAGGCGACCGCGAGCTCGTCGATCAGCCCGAGCGGCGAGTCCGCCTGCAGGTGCCACGGCTCGGTGCGCGCGGTGGGCCAGCCCTGGACGGTCAGCCGCGCCGCGCGGGCGAGCTCGGCGACCACCTGCGAGGCGTCGACGTTGGCGCGCGCGACGACCCCCGCGTCGGTGGTCAGCGCGTACGCGCCGTCGTGGGCCGTGACGGTGGTGGTGCTGCCGCGGTGGTCCGCGCGGGTGCCCAGCGCCGTGACCGTGCCCGTGAACAGGGCCGTGCCGTCGACGCGCACCTCGACGTCCTGCCCGATCGCGAGACGCGAGGTGACCAGCCGGTACCCGCGGTCGACGAACGTCAGCGACGCCCGGCCGACGGTCCGCACGCCGCGCTGCACCCGCACGTCGACGAGGTCGTCGAGCTCCGTGACGCCCAGCGGGCGCCCGCCGAGGCGCACGTCGAACGACGTGTGCGCCAGCGGGTTGAGCCGGGCGGTCCCGACGTCCGTGCTCACGCGTCACCCCGCGGGACGGACAGCACGGTGCCGGGACGCAGGTCCAGCGGGTCGTCGATGCCGTTGGCCTGCGCGAGCGCACGCCACCGCGTCGGGTCGCCGTAGTGCTGCGCGGCGATGCGGTCCAGCGTCTCGCCGGCCTGCACCCGGTGGACGCGGTGCGGCTGGGGCGTGCCCGACGTGGGGTTCTGCGGGCCGAACGCGCGCGACGGCTCGTACTGCCGCAGCTCGAGCCCCGCCCGGGCCCGCAGCGGGGTCCCCGACGCGGAGAAGTACGTGAACGTCAGCTCGAGCGCCGCGACCACCGCGGTGAACGAGTGCAGGTCGCCCCAGTGGAACGTGACGGTCGGCGGGCGGACGTTGCCCGTGGCCTCGTCCGCGCCCGGCAGCGACGGGTCGACCTCCATGAGCTCCAGCAGGCGCCCGGTGTGCCGGGTGACGTCGGTGCCGTCGTGCGTCGTGTCGAAGAACAGGTCGACGGTGAGCACGCCGGACGACGACCCGGCGTACCGCAGCCTGGGCACGCCGCGGCCCGGGCGCGGGTCACCCACCCAGTGGTTCTCGCGCGTCAGCTGCAGCTGCGCCGGGTTGAACAGGCAGGGCACCTTCTGCCCGCCCTCGATCTCGAGGAACGCCTTGACCGGGGCCGTCGTCGCCGTCATGAGAAGACCTCCCGCGTCCGGCGCCAGGTGCGCCTCTCGTCCTGCTCCGCCAGCCGTTCCTCCACGAGCCGCACGACGCGGTCGTCGAGCTCGTGCTCCAGCCACGACGTCAGCTCGGCGCGCAGCCGGCGCTCGACGTCCGCATGGGGTGGGCGTACCTCGTCGTGCACGGGGGTCCTCTCCTGGCCGGCCGGCGGCAGCCACCGACGGACGACGGTGGCGCCCGCGGCCGAGGCGGGGGTGGCAGGGGCGGCACCGGGCGCGCCGCGGGTGGCGGCGGCCGGGAGCCCGCCCGACGCGGGTGCCGCGGGCGGGGCGGCGACGGGGTCGTGGCGCACGACCGTGCGCGGCGGCAGCACCGTCAGCCGCCGGACGACGCCGGCCGCGGCGAACGCCGGGGCAGGCGCCGGGGCGCCGGCGACGGTCGCGTGCGCCCCGGACGCCGCCGTGCCGCCCGCCGCGGCGCGGCCGGTGGGGACGCGGCCCCGTGCGCCGTGCGACGTCGGGTGCGCGACCGCGGGGACGGCCGGTGCACCGGGCAGGCCCGGACGCCCGCTCGGTGCGCCGACGGGAGCGGCGGACGCCCCGAGCGCGGGGACCGCGGCCCCCGCGCGCCCGGGGCCGCCGCTCGACGCGAGAAGTGTGGCGGCCGCCGACCCCCGGCCCGTGCGCGCGACGGCAGGGAGCACCGGTGCGGCGACCGCCGCACGCAGCGCGCCGGCGGGCGCGGTGGCGCGGACCCCGACGGGCTGGACCGCGCGGGCGAGCTCACCGGCCCCGCGCAGCGACGCGACGGCGGGCGTGCGGGCCGCCGGACCACCGGCGCGCGCGACGGAGCGTCGCACCGCTGCACCGGTGGGTGCCGGCCGGGCTGCCGGCCCGGCGGGCACGTGCTGGTCGCCGCCGGTCCCGAGGGACGTGGTGCGGGCGCGCGCGGGACCGCCGTGCGACGTCACGGTGGAGGTCGCGGTGGTGGAGGAGGTCGCGGAGGTGGACGTCGCCGCGGTGGACGTCGCCGCGCCGCGCGCCGCGATGCTCGCGGGCGTGCGGACCGCCGGGGCCGTCGCGCGCGCGACGGCGGACGTCGCGGCGGGCGAGGTCGAGCCGTACGGCGCGGCAGACGCTGCTGGTGCGGGCGCCGCGGCACGCGACGTCGGGACCGGCGCCGCCGGTCCGTCCGACCGTGAGGCAGCGCCCGGCACCGTGACGTGGGTCGCGGCCTGCGAGGCCCGGGCCGCGGCGGCGACCGCCGACGCGGCGGGGGCGACCGCCCGGCGCACGGTGCTCGGCTGCACGTCCTGGGCCGGACGCGATCCGGCGACCGGCCCGGCCGCCGGCGCGCCAGGCCCGGTCGACGCGCCTCCTGCGTGGGCGCCGGTGGCCGGCGTGCGGGTGGCCGCACGCAGGGAGGGGTGGGCGGCGGTGCCGTGCCGTCCGACCGGCAGCGTGGGCGTACCCGTGCCGAGCCCGGCCGAGCGCCGCACGAGGCCGCGCCGGTGGCCGGCTCCCGGCACACGGCCGGCGCCGCGCCAGGACGCGACCGGGCCGGTGCCGTGCGCGCCCGGCAGCGCCGACGCGGCGGACAGGGAGGCGGCGTCGGGCAGCGCCGACGCGCTGACCCGGGAGGGTGCGTCGAGCGAGCCCGCCGAGGGTCCGGGCACGGCAGGGCGACCGGTCGTGACCGGCCGACCCGTCGTGACCGGCCGACCCGTCGTGTCCGGCCGACCCGGGGTGGCCGGACGCCCCGTCGGGACGCGTCCCCGGTCGACGGCGCCCTGCGCCGGCGGCAGGGCGGGACCACGACGTCCCGGGGCGCCCGCGGCGGACGGTGCCGCGGTGGACGCGGCGGCGGCTCGCAGCGCAGGCGCCGAGAGGCCGGTCCCCTCGGATGCCGTGGAGCGGGTCTCCGCGGCCCACCGCCGCACCGCCGTGACCGGACGGCGGCCCGGGAGGGGCGTGCCGGGGACGGAGGCGCGCACGGCGAGGTCACGCGGGCCGTGCAGCGCCAGCGCCGCACGACGCACGGGCCCGGCGAGGGCAGCCGTGGCGGTCGGCAGACCGGCTGCCGCGCGGCGCACCGTGCCGCCGCGCCCTCCGGCGAGAGGCCGGTCCAGCACCGCGGCCCGTCCGGGGCCGGGCTGCTCGCCCGCGGCCGGGGAGGCGTGGGCAGGTGCGGGCGACCCGGCCGGGCCGCCCGTCGCGATCGGGACCCCGACGCGGGGTCGGTCCGGCTCCGCGCCCGCAGGTCGCGACGACCCGCGGGCCGCGCCGCCCGCGGTGCCGCCCGCGGCGACGCGCTCGGCTGCGGAGCTGCCGGTGACGGTGCGCTCGGCTGCGGAGCTGTCGGTGCCGGCGCGCGCGGTGGCAGTGCGCTCGCCGGCGGTGCGGCGCGTGAGCTCGGACGCGCGCTCGGCGCGCACCGCGGCGTGACGGCGCGCCGCGGCACCCGCGTGGACCTGACGGCGCACCAGCGCGCCCCCGGGACCGGGACGACCGGAGGGCGCAGGGGCGCCGGGGACCGTCGGGCTCGTCGGCGCCGCAGCGCCCGGCGCGGGACGGCCGGGAGACGGCTGCTGCGGCGCCGTGGTCGGCCCCGGGCGACCCCGGGCGGTCCGGCGTCGGGGGGCGACGTCGGAGAGGGTGGTCATGGTGCCGACGGCGCGGACCGCGTCGGGCAGGCGCATCGGCACGACGCGCGGAGCGAGACGTGCCTGGACCGCGCCGGGGCGGTGGCCGCGCTCGTCGGGCAGCCGGTCGGCGGAGCGCGGCAGACCGCGCGGGCGGTCGCCGATCGCGGCGACGACGCCGGCGTCCTGCGCGGCACGTGCCCGACGCTCGGCGGCCAGGCCGGACGACCACCAGCGCGGCGGACGCACGTCGTCCACCACGCGGACCCGGGCGGGCGCTGCGGCGGGGCCCGCGAGCGCGCGCCGCACCGCGACGGGACGCCCGGAGCCGGACGCGAACCGCACCGCGGCGGACGCGAGCGACCCGATCGCGGCGGGGCGCGCCCGGCCCACGGGACCGGGCCGGCGCCACCGCTGCGCGACGGCCGCGCCCAGCGGGGTCGCCGGGGTCGGCCGCGACGCGCGCGTGCCGGTCACCGGGTCCGGCCCCGTCACCGCGTCACCGCGCGGAACCCGTGGTGCGCGACCTCGAGGGACTCGGTCAGGGGCGCGTCGGAGTCGGCGGACAGCGACGGGCCCGTCCAGCTCACGGCGAAGACGCCGTCGAGCTCCCACGAGCGCATGCGGTTGCCGCGGTCGTCGAGGACCGTCACGGCGCCGGTGGCGCGCGTGAGGGTGTCGCCGTTGCCGGCGAAGCCCTGCCCGGACGACCGCTGCACCCAGCCGAAGAGCGCGTCGGACTGCACCATGCCGCGCGTGAACACCAGGTGCGGCCAGCGCATCACGCCGGGCAGCTGGTGCACGTACCCGTTCTGGCCGCCCTCGACGTGCTCGACGACGTCGACGTCGAGGCGCAGGCCCTGCACCTCGCGGAACGTGCCGATCTCCACGCCGTCGACCTCCAGCAGGAACCTGCCGGACGTCGTCGGCACACCACCGCCCAGGGGCGTCTGCTCAGACACTCTCGCGCACCGCCTCCCACGCCTGCTCGTTCATCGCCGCGACCGCCCGCACCATGCGGACCCGGTCGAGGTGCTCGAGGTCCAGCAGGTCGTCGAGCGGCCAGTGCAGGTGGTACGCCAGGTAGGCGATCTCCTGCCAGACCGCGTCGACGGGGTAGCGCAGCACGGTCCGCTCACCGGGTCTCGGCCGGGAGCTCCTCGATCGCCGAGCGCGCCGGACGCGCGGACGGCACGAGGCCCGCGTCCGGGACGTCGGCGGCCGGGGTCGGCTCCTCGACGGCGGCGGGCGCCGCGGGGGCCGCGGCGGCCACGTCGTCCTGGCCGGCCAGGAACTCCTCGACCTCGGCGGGGGTGCCGAAGTTGATGACGCCGTAGAAGTCCTGCAGGTACGCCAGGTCGGCGGCGAACAGGCCCTCGATCTCGTGCGTCGTCACCAGCTCCAGCGCCCCCAGGCGCTCGACGACCCGCGCGAGCACCACGACGGTCAGCCGCGGGTCGTCCGGGCCGCTGATCGTGGGGTCGCGCAGCGGCTCGAGCTCGTCGCGGGCCGTCGCCAGCCGCATGACGCCCTGCCGGTGCAGCGCCCCCTCGCGGTCGACGTAACCGCGAGGGAGCGTGAACTCGTACCGGGTGCGCAGGGTCACTTGACCCTCTCGAGGCGCTCGATCACCAGGGACACGGTCTCCTTGATGGCGTCCGACCCGTCGACCGACAGCTGGTCGGTCGAGATCTTGCTGGGCCAGCCGTTGAAGAAGTTGAACCGCGCGACCTCCTTGGCGCCGGCGTCGTAGAGCACGACGGAGCCGTTCTTGCGGTTGGTGTCGCGCGAGCCGCTCAGGCCGCCCTCGCGCACGGCCTTGAACCACTTCCACAGCGGGTCGTTGGTGACGTCGCCGGGGGCGACGCGGGTGAGCTGCAGGTCCGGCACCTCGACGGTCTGGCCGAGGAACTTGACCTGCTGCTTCTTGCCGTCCGCGCCGATCTGGGTGACCTTGCCGACGCCGACCTCGACGTCGAGGCCGGACACCGAGATGAGGGCCGAGACGACCTGCCCGTCGATCTCGAGGAAGAAGTTCTGGGAGACGATCGGGTCGGCGCTGAACAGGCCGGTGCCGCTGCTTGCCATGGGGTGCTCCTGTGGTGGTGGGGGGCGGGCTCGGGCCGTCAGGCCGCGCTCTGCTTGTTCTGGCTGATGCGGAAGACGACGAACTCCGCGGGCTTGACGGGCGCGAGCCCGACCTCGACGACGAGGCGGCCGGCGTCGATCGACTCCGGGGTGTTGGTGGTCTCGTCGCAGCGGACGAAGAACGCCTGCTCGGCGGTGGACCCGAACAGCGCACCGGACTGCCACAGGCCGTGCAGGTAGCCGGTGAGGGTCCGCTTGACGCCCTCCCACAGGGTCACGTCGTTCGGCTCGAAGACGGCCCACTGGGTGCCCTCGAGGATCGTCGACTCGACCATGTTGAACAGGCGGCGCACGTTGACGTACTGCCAGTCCGTGTCCGAGGCGAGGGTGCGGGCGCCCCAGATGCGGATGCCGCGCGTGCCGAACGGGCGGATCGCGTTGACGCCGATCGGGTTGAGGAAGCCCTGCTCGTTCTGCGACACGGTGCGCTCGACGTCCAGGACGCCGCGGATCGTGTCGTTGGCCGGGGCCTTCCACACGCCGCGCGTCTCGTCCGTGCGGGCCCACACGCCGGCGACGTGCCCCGACGGCGGGACCACGATCTCGGCCGACGCACCCGAGCCGAGGGGGTTCTCGACCTTGATCCACGGGTAGTACATGGCCGCGAACGCCGAGTCGTACTGCGCGACCTCGGAGCGCCACTCCTTGACCTGCTGCGGCGTCATCCCGGGGGGCGCGTCGAGCAGCGCCATGCGGTTGGCGTGCTGCTCGCAGTGCGCGATGAGGGCCGTCTGCACGGCCTTCCACAGCCCGAGGTCCAGCGTGCCGTCCTCGCGCGTGGCGGCGGTGACCAGGTCGGGGACCGCCACGATCGTGACGTCCTCGGCGATCGCCAGGCCGTTGATGCCCGTGCGGGCGGCCTCCGAGCCGGCGAACTTGCGGCCCGTGACCGGCACCTTGACGGGCTCGGCCTGCTGCAGGTCGTAGGTGCCGGGGCGCAGCAGCTCGAGCTGGCTGGACAGGTCGGTCGCCTCGTCGAGGCGGATCTCCAGCTTCACCTTCGTGGACGTCTTGTTGACGACCGTCGCGGCGTCGCGCGGCCCGCCCAGGCTGAGGCCCGGGTGCTCCTCGACGACCTCGCCGCCGTCGAGGACGGTCAGCGTGAACGTCGTCGGGCCCTCGAGGTCCTCGGGGGCGTCGTCGCTGCGCACCGCGACGGACAGCTGCGCGTCGGGCTCGACCGACTCGACGGCGACGGGCAGGCCCAGCGCGCGGTCCGCCGCGGGCAGCTCGAGCGTCGCCGGCTTGCCCGACGGCTCCGCGTTGGGGACGCGGACGATGTACGCCTGCGTGCCGCCGTTGAGGAAGTAGCCGTACACCGACAGGGGCAGCATCGCGCCCTCGACGAACCCGCCGTACAGCGCCTCGTACTGCGTCCAGCTGGTCACCAGGCGCGGGGCCAGACCCTGCGGGTCGGCCGGGTCGTCGGTGGGTGCCGACGCGGTGAAGCCCACGAAGGCCGTCACGGCGGTGGGCGCTGAGGTCAGCACCTTCTGGGACGAGGGGATCTCCTCGACGTACACGCCGGGCGCGGTGTAGGTGGGCACAGGTGGGTCCTTCTCTCGGTGGTGGGTCGCCGCCGCTCGGGTGGTCGGGGCCGGCGTCGCGGGTCGTCGTGAGGCTAGGCAGCGCGGTCCGGTGCGGACATCGGTAATCGCTACCGAAGGTTGCGCGGACACCCTCCGAGGGGCCGTCCGGGTGAGCCACGAACGGGTGAACTCCGTGTCCGACCAGGGGTTTCGGCACGCCTTCGTCGCACTTGCCCGGCTCGCACACCGCAACGGGCCTCACCCCCGCGCCACGCGCACGCGACCTTCACCCCAGGCACGAAGTCTCCGGAGGCGCTATGACCACGTCCGACGCAGGCACCAGCGCGGTCCGAGGACGGTCCACCTTCGCCGGTGTCCCCGCCCCGCGCGGGGGCCCGTCCCGCGCGCCCGCGCACGTCCTGCGCCCGGACGCCGTGGAGCACGTCACGTCGTCGCTGGGGACGGGGCGCAGCGTCCTCGTCGTCGGGGACGCGGGCACGGGCAAGACGCAGGTGGTCGCACGCGCGATCGAGCGGCTGCGCGCCGAGCAGGGCGACGTGCGCGTCGTCCTCATCAGCGGCGCCGGCACGCACGACGCGCTGCCGCTGGCGGCGCTCGAGCCGCTGCTCGAGGACGCGGGGGCCGCGTTCGGCGACCTCGCGGCGACGTTGCGCTCGCTGACCGCCGGCCTGGACCGGCTGCGCGGCGACGGCCGCCTGGTGCTGCGCATCGAGGACGCGCACCGCCTCGACGACGCCTCGGCCCGCGCGCTCGACTGGCTGGTCCGGCAGGACACGGTCCAGGTGGTCGCGACGCTGCGGCTGAGCTGGGCGTCCCGCACGCCGTGGGCCGCGCTGTGGAAGGACGACCTGGTCGAGCGCGTCGACATCGCCCCGCTCACGCGCGACGACGCCGAGCGGTGGCTCGCGGCCGAGCTCGGTGGGCCGGTGACGGCCCAGGCGGCGCACCACCTGTGGCGCGCGTCGAACGGCAGCGCGACGCTCCTGCGGGAGACCGTCAAGGACGCGCTGGCCTCCGGCGCGCTGACCCGGCGCCACGGCGCGTGGATGTGGCAGGGCGGCCCGCCGTCGCCCGCGCGCATGGAGGACCTGGCCGAGCTCGACCTGCAGGGAGCGAGCCGGCAGGCCCGCGCCGCGCTCGAGGTGTGCGCCGTGGTGTGCCCGATCCCGCTCGACGCGCTGCTCGACCTCGTCCCGGCCGCCGCGCTCGACGAGCTGGTGCTCGCCGGTGCCGTCGCCACGACGACGGCACCCACGCCGTCGGGCGGGACGGCCCGGGTCGTGGACCTGGCGGCGCCGGCGTACGCGGACGTCGCGCGCGCGTGGCTCCCCGCCTCGCGGCAGCGCGACCTGCTGCAGCGCGCGCTCGACGCGCCCGTGGTGCGCGGGGTCGCGGCCGGCTCGCTGGTCCGCTCGGTGGCCCTCGCGATCGACCTGGGGATGAGCGTCCCGCCGACGCGGCTGCGGGAGGCGTTCGACGGGGCGTTCGCGATCCACCAGTACGACGCGGCCGTGCGACTCGCGACCGGTGCGCTCGCGTCCTGCCCGCCGGAGCGGGCGGCGGAGCTGTACGCGTTGCGTGCGGCCGCCCGCGTGATGCTCGGCGAGATGGCCGAGACCTTGCGTGACCTGGCCCACGCCGCCGAGCTGCTGGCCGCCGGCCCGCTCGACGCCGAGGCCGCCGGCCTGCTGCTGCACGTCGGCGACATGACGGCGCACGTCGTCCACGCGCAGCTGGGCGACGTCGACCGGGCGCTCGCCCGTCTCGACGACGTCGTCGCGCCGCTGCGCGCTGCCGACCCGGAGGGGCGCCTGCGACGCTGGCGCGACGAGGTGGAGGTCACGCGGCTGACGCGGCTGGGGTACGCCGGCCGGTTCGGCGAGTGCCTGGACGCCGCCCTCGTCGCCGTCGACGGCGACACGCACCCGGCCCGTCGCGTGTCGCTGGCCCCACCGACCGCCCTCGCCCTGGGCGAGCGCGGCGAGCTGCGGCGCGCGCTCGCACTGTGCCTGCAGTTCGGCGCCGTCGCCGCCGCGCACGGCGACGAGCACCGCTGGGGCAGCGGCGAGGTCATGGTGGCGACGTTCTTCACGCTCCTGTGGTCGGGCGAGGTCGACGCCGTGCGCGACGCGCTGGGCCCCCCGGGGGGTGATCTGCCGTTCGCGGTGGAGTGGTCGTCCATGCACAGCGCGCTCGGTCTCATGGCCGTCGCCGCGGGGTCCTGGAGCGAGGCGCGCACGCAGCTGGCGACCGCGCGCGCCCGGTCCGGCCCCGCCGACCTCAGCGGCTTCCTGCGCTCGAGCCTCACGGCCGAGGCCGTGGCGGCGGCCGCCTGCGGCGACGCCGCGGCGGCGCGCGACCTGCTCGAGCAGGCCGAGCACGCGGCGGTCGGGTCGAGCGGGGCCCTCGAGGGCGACCTGCGGGTGCGTCGGCTCGACGCGCTCGGCTGGATGCGCAGCCCCGAGGTCGTCGCCGAGGCACGCGCCGTCGCCCGCTGGGCGCACGAGCGGGGCGCCGCGCGCGTCGAGCTCGAGGCGCTGCACCGGTGGGTCGACGCGACCCGGCGCGGCGGCGGCACCCTCGACCCGGCGGTCGTCGCGCGGGTCCGGGACCTGGGGCGGGTGTGCGACGGCGCGCGGTGCGCCGCCCTCGTCGCGCACGTCGAGGCCCTCGCGGCGGGCGACGCGGACCTGGTCCGCATCGCCGAGCGGGAGCTCAACCGCCGCGGGCTGTGGCTGCCGCCGCTCGAGGCACCGGTGTCGCTGACGTCCCGCGAGCGGGAGATCGCGTCGCTGGCCGCCGGGGGCATGACCAGCCGGGCCATCGCCCAGCGCCTCGTCCTGTCCACCCGCACGGTCGACTCGCACCTGTCGCGCGTGTTCGCCAAGCTCGGCGTCCACTCGCGCGAGGAGCTGGGGAACGTCCTGCGATGACCGCGGACCGCGGACCGCCGACCCGGTCCGTGGAACCACGACCACGGCCCGGGCGTTCTGCTCAGCACGACCGGTCGTTCCGGTACCGTGACCAGCGCCGTCACCGTCGGACGGCAGCCGCGCCACCAGCGCCTCCAGGAGGACCGCCGATGACCGAGCCCACCCCCCTGCAGCCGCCCGCGCCCGGCGCGGCGTTCGCGCTCGAGGCACCGGCACCCGTGGCGCCCGTCGCCTCGCACGACGCCCCGGCGATGGCCCCCCGGGTCGACCCCGCCGCGCTGCCCGGTCTCGACGCCAAGGTCGGGGCGTACCTGGCGAGCCTCGACAGCGCGCAGGCCGGCTCCCCGGAGTTCGCCGCCAAGGCCGACGACGTGCGCCTCATGGGCGACGCCGACATCCGGCAGGCCGCGGACACGTCGAACCGGCTGCTGCAGGTGCCCGTGCGCGAGCTGCGCGAGGGCGGCGTCTCCGGCACGTCGCAGGTGTCGAGGTCCCTGCTGGACCTGCGCCGCACGGTCGAGGACCTGGACCCGTCGGAGAAGTCCGTGGGCCGCAAGTTCCTGGGCATCCTGCCGTTCGGCGACTCCGTCACCGACTACTTCCGCCGGTACGAGAGCTCGCAGAAGCAGATCGACGCGATCGTCAAGGCGCTGTACCGGGGCCAGGACGAGCTGCGCAAGGACAACGCCGCGCTCAACCTGGAGAAGCAGAACCTGTGGGACACCATGGGCCGGCTCAACCAGTACATCTACGTCGCGAGCGCGCTGGACACCCAGCTGTCCGCCAAGATCGCCCAGCTCGACGTCGCCGACCCCGAGCGCGCGCGGGCGCTGCGCGAGGACGTCCTGTTCTACGTCCGGCAGAAGCACCAGGACCTGCTGACGCAGCTCGCGGTGTCGATCCAGGGCTACCTGGCGATCGACATCATCATCAAGAACAACCTCGAGCTCATCAAGGGCGTCGACCGGGCGACGACGACCACGGTCTCGGCGCTGCGCACCGCCGTGCTCGTCGCGCAGGCGCTGAACAACCAGAAGCTCGTGCTCGACCAGATCACGGCGCTGAACTCGACGACGTCGAACATGATCGCGTCGACGTCCAAGCTGCTGCGCGAGCAGTCGGTCACCATCCAGCAGCAGGCGGCGAGCGCGACGATCGGGCTGCCGCAGCTGCAGCAGTCGTTCGCGGACATCTTCACGGCGATGGACTCGATCGACACGTTCAAGGTGCAGGCGCTGGACTCGATGGCGCAGACCGTCGGGGTGCTGGAGACGGAGACGGCGAAGGCCAAGCAGTACCTGGACCGCGTCTCGCGCTCGGACCGCACCGACGTCGCCGGCGGGTCGCTCGACCTGGGTCTGCGCTGATCGCCACGACCGGGGAGGTGAGCAGGTGAGCGCCCTGGGTGACCTCGTCGCGCGCCTCCTCGGTCGCGCCCCGCGTCACGTCGTCCGGATCGAGGAGGACCCGGTCCCGACGGCCGAGCAGATCGCGACCTCCGTGCGTGACGTCGAGGCGTCCATCGAGGGCCGCGTACCGGCGGCCGTCACCGCCCGCGTGCACCGCATCACCGGCACGGTCGAGGACATGGTGCCGCGCCTCGACCGCTTCGGCGTCGGGGACCGGCAGGCGTACACGGTGGTCGCGACCGCCACGAGCTACCTGCCCGAGGCCGTCGACGGGTACCTGCGCCTGCCGCGCGACTTCGCCGACCGGCGCGTCGTCTCCCGCGGCAAGACGTCGCTCATGCTGCTGTGCGACCAGCTGGACCTGCTGGCCATGACGCTGGAGAAGATCTCCGACGCCGTGTACCGCGCCGACGCGCAGGCCCTCGTGGCGCACGGGCAGTTCCTCGCCGAGAAGTTCGGCCGGTCGTCGCTGGACGTGCCCGGTGCGGGCGGGACGGAGGCCCCGTGACGGGCACGACGCCGGGTCTGCCGGGCGCGCTGGACGCGCTCGTCGCCGCGGGCCGCGCGGCCGGGCTGGACCCGTCGGCGGTGCGCGACGAGGGCGAGCGCCTGGCCGCCGCCGTGGCGGAGTCCGTCACGGGCGCCGGGCCGGCGTGGCTCGCGGCCGTGGGGCGCGGGGACGACCTGACGGAGTTCTTCCGTGCGGCCGGGTCGGCCCGGCGCTGGCGGCACGCTCCCACGGACCTGCTGACGTCGTTGGTCGACGCGGGCTCGTCGCACGCCGCCGCGTACGCCGACGCGCTCGCGCACGTCGCGTCGGCGGCCTGCGACCTGGGCGAGCCGAGCCTGCAGCTCGTCGCGGCCGCGTCGGTCACCGCTGCCGTCCAGCGCGCCGCCGCACCGGAGCGTCCCCCCGCCCGGGTTCTCCCGGGGCCGGATCGCCCTCTCGCGCACCCCGGGGCGGCTCCGGGGCCGGATCGCCCTCTCGCGCCTCAGGGGGTCCCCCCGGGCGCGAGCGGTCGTCCCAGCGACACCGCGGCGGTGCCCGAGAAGACGTTCGACGAGCTGCTCGCCGAGCTCGACGCGCTGGTCGGGCTCGACGGCGTGAAGCGGGAGATCCGCCAGCAGGCGCAGGTGCTGCGCGTGGAGCGGCTGCGCGCCGACGCCGGCCTGACCAGCCCGTCGCTGACCCGCCACCTGGTGTTCGTCGGCAACCCCGGCACCGGCAAGACGACTGTCGCGCGGCTCGTCGCCGGGCTGTACCGCGCGCTGGGCCTGCTGAGCAGCGGGCACCTGGTCGAGGTCGACCGCTCCGAGCTGGTCGCCGGCTACCTGGGGCAGACCGCGACCAAGACCACCGAGGTCGTGGCCAGGGCCCTCGGTGGTGTCCTGTTCATCGACGAGGCGTACTCCCTCGCGGAGGACCAGTACGGCGCCGAGGCCGTGAACACCCTGGTCAAGGACATGGAGGACCACCGCGACGAGCTCGTGGTCATCGTGGCCGGCTACCCGCTGCCGATGGCCCGGTTCCTCGCCACCAACCCGGGGCTCGAGAGCCGGTTCGCCACCACGATCGGGTTCGACGACTACACGGACGCGCAGCTGCGGGAGATCTTCGCGCTCGCGGCCCGCAAGGCCGACTTCGTGCCGTCCCCCGAGGCGCTCGACCTGGTCGAGCAGATCGTCGCCGCCCAGCCGCGGCACGAGGGCTTCGGCAACGGCCGGTTCGCGCGCAACCTGCTGGACCGCGCCGTGCTGCGCCACGCCTGGCGGCTGCGGGACGTCGAGCAGCCGACGGTCGAGCAGCTGCGCACGCTGCTCCCCGAGGACCTCGCGACCGACGTCGAGGACGTCGCCCCCGACCTGCCGGCACCCGACGCCGACGTGTCCGCCCCCGTGACCCCGGCTCTCGACCTGCCCGCGCCCGACCTGACCGCCCCCCGCACCCCGGCCCAGCCCTCCGAGGAGCCCGCGTGACCACGACCGTCGTGCCCCCCACCTCGAGCCCGCCGGCCGCGCCGGGCACGGCGCCCGCGCCGGACCTCCCCACCAGCGGGGTGCGGTCCACCCCGGGCGGGCTGCGCCTGTGGGGTGCGCTCGCCGCCGTCGTCACCGCCCTGACGGGGCTGGTCGCGCTGGGTGTCACGACGAGCCAGCAGGCCGCCGTCGCCCAGGTGCGCGACGCCGCCGCCCAGCTCGTCGGGCTGCAGGACGCCCGCAACCAGCTCGTGGCGGCCGACGCCGCGGCGACCACCGCGTTCCTCGTCGGCGGGCTGGAGCCCACCGACCTGCGCCGGTCGTACGACGCGTCGCTCGACGCCGGCGCGCAGGCCCTCACGCTGCTGGCCGCCAGCGGGACGCACGGCGCCGACACGCTGGCGCAGGTCTCGGCGGACCTCACCACGTACACCGGCCTGGTCGAGCAGGCGCGGGCCAACAACCGGCAGGGCTTCCCCGTCGCCTCGGCGTACCTGGAGGAGGCCTCGACGGTGCTGCGCGAGGACATCGTCCCCGCGCTCGACCAGCTCGTGGCGGCCGAGCAGGACCGCGTCGACGCCGAGCTCTCGACCGTCCGCACGTCCGCTCCCCTGCTGATCGGGGTGGTGGTGCTCGCGCTGCTCGCCCTGGTCGCGGTGCAGGTGTGGGTCGCCCGCCGCACGCGCCGCACGTTCAACCCCGGCCTGGTCGGCGCGACCGTGGCCGTGCTGGTCGTGGGCGTGGTCGGCGGTACCACCCTGGGCGGGACGTCCGCGGCGGCGGTGCGCACCGCCGACGGCCCGTACGCGGCGACCGTCGCGGCCTCGCAGGCGTTCGCGCTGGCCAACGACGCGCGGTCCATGGAGGCGTTCACGCTGATCCGCCGCGGGTCCGGCGCGGCCTACGAGGAGTCGTTCGTGGAGAACGTCGACCGGGCGCGCGCGGCGCTGCAGGGCGACGGCGGCCGGCTCGACCGGCTGCTGGTCGAGCGCCTCGACGCCTGGGTCGCGGGCCACGAGCAGGTCCGTGCGCTGGACGACGCGGGCGACTGGGACGGTGCCGTCGCGCTGGTCACCAGCGACGACCCGGCCGCACCGCCGGCGCTGTTCGACGAGCTCTCCGGCGCGCTGGACACCGCGGTCGACGCCGGCAGCGCCGACGTCGCCGACGGCCTCGGTGGCGGGGCCGGCTGGGTGGGGTGGCTGCTGGCCGTCCTCGGCGTGGGCGGTGCGGTCGCCGCGTGGACCGGGCTGCGCGCCCGACGGGAGGAGTACCGATGAGCACACGTGCCACCGCCCCCACGGGTGCGCGCCGGGGCACGCCCGGCACCCGGCGCCGCGGTGCGCTGGTCGCGGCGGCCGCGCTCGTCGTCGCGCTCGTCGGCGGCTGCGCGGGGCAGTCCCCGCCCGGCGGCACCGCGGTGGTCCCCGCGGACGCGGGGGCCGTCCCCGCCGCCGTCGTCCCCGCGGCCGACGGCTGCACGGACGCGACGACGTCCTACGCCCCGGACGCCGGCACCGAGATCGCGGCCGGCTCCACGATGGACGCGATCCGCTCGCGCGGGTACCTGCTCGTCGGCGTCTCGGCGGACACCCTGCGCATGGGCGCCCGCAACCCGTTCACGGGGCGGATCGAGGGCTTCGACGTCGACGTCGCGCGGCAGGTCGCGCAGGCGGTCCTCGGTGACCCGGACGCGATCCGGTTCCGCGTCATCACGGCGGGCGACCGGATCCCCGTGCTGGTCGACCACGAGGTCGACCTGGTCGCGCGCGCGTTCACCATGAACTGCGAGCGCTGGGCCGACATCGCGTTCTCCGCCGAGTACTTCACGGCCGGGCAGAAGGTGCTGGTCAGCACCGAGTCCGACGCGACCGGCATCGAGGACCTCGCCGGGCAGCGGGTGTGCGCACCCGAGGGCACGACGACGCTCGAGCGGCTGGACGAGTACGACGTCGAGCCCGTGGGCGCCCGCACCCACTCCGCGTGCCTGGCGCTGTTCCAGCAGGGCCGCGTGGACGCGATCACCGGTGACGACACCGTGCTGGCGGGGTTCGTGGCGCAGGACCCGTACGCGCGGGTCGTCGGCGACGCCTTCAGCGCCGAGCCGTACGGTCTGGGCGTGCCGGCCGACCAGGTGGACATGGTCCGGTTCGTCAACGCGGTGCTCGACGGCATGAAGGCCGACGGCACCTGGGCGCAGCTGTACGACCGCTGGCTGGGCGAGGCCCTCGGCCCGGCGCCCGCGCCG
Source organism: Cellulomonas sp. KH9 (assembly GCF_900114185.1). Classification (GTDB taxonomy): domain Bacteria; phylum Actinomycetota; class Actinomycetes; order Actinomycetales; family Cellulomonadaceae; genus Cellulomonas. The sequence continues at coordinate 601,739 of NZ_FOSE01000001.1, read as the reverse complement.
CCCGCGTCCGTGTACGGACGGTCGTGACGGCGACCGCCATGGCTGCCGCGTCCGCCGACGTCGTCGCGCCCGTCGCCCCGGGGCGGCTGGGCGAGGCGATCCCTGCGCGCGACCTCATGACGTACCTCGACGGGCTGCTGACGTGGCTCGACGACCGGCGCACGCGGCTCGACGCGCTGGACACGGCGGCCCAGGCGACGGCGGAGTCCGAGCGGTACACCCCGGACGTGGTGCTGGCGCTGTCGGTCTGGCAGTCGGTGCGGACCCGCGCCGACGAGCTGCTGGCGGTGTGGGACGGCGGGCGGGTCACGGAGGTCGAGCGCGAGCGCATGTCGCAGCTGCTGTGGGGCCGCGTCGACACGCGCGCCGGCGCCCCGGTGTCCCTGCCGGAGGCGCTGACGCTGTGCGACGCGATGGTCTCGGCCCTGCGCACCCGCCTGGCGTTCGACCCGGACACCGCGGACGTCGTGGCGCGCCTGCGCGGCGTGCGCGCCGCGCTCGTGCGCGCCGAGGACCTGGCCGGCTCCGACGCGGCCGCCCACGAGCGGGTCGCCGCCCTGCGGGAGCGGGAGCAGCGCCTGTCCGCGCAGGCCGCCCGCGGCGGTGACGTCGCCGGTCCGCTCGCCGAGCTCGAGACCCGCACCGCCCACGCCGAGCGCGACCTCATGGTCGCCGTGTCGCAGCGCCGCTCGGTGGCGCGTGCCCGCGCGGACGCGCAGGCCACGGCGGCCGCGCTGGAGGCCCGCGAGCCCGCGCTGCACGCGCTGGCTGAGCGGTGCCGCCAGGAGGTCACGCACCCGCCGCGGCTCGCGGTGCCCGACGTGTCACGGCTGGGCCCCGTGCCCGAGCAGCGTGAGGCGCTGGACGCCTACGTCGCCCGCCTCGACGCGGTGCGCCGGGCCCTGGACGCCGCGCAGGACGCGTACAGCAGCCCGCTGCGCGAGCGCGCCGAGCTGCGCTACCGCCTCGGACGCGCCACGGCGACCGCGGCGTCGAACGGCCGCGACGCGTCCCCCACGGTGCGCGCCGGGCACGACGAGGCCCGTACCGCCGTGGAGACGACCCCCTGCGACGTGGCGCTCGCCCGCGCCCTCGTCGAGCAGTACGAGCACCTCGTCCGGCCGCTGCCGGGCGGACCGGGAGGAGCCCGATGACCAGCGCGACCGCCTGCCGCGAGCCCGGCTGCACGGGGACGTACGAGGACGGCTGGTGCGACCTGTGCGGGTCGCCGGCCCCCGCCGGTGCGACGTCCACGGTGACCGGGACGACGACACCGCCGCCGGCCGCCGGCGCGAACGGCGCGACCGCGGCCCGCACCCCGTCGTCGATGCTGGGCACCGGCATCGCACCCGGCGTCCCGACCCCCGGGGCCGGTGACGACGGTGCGGCCGAGCGGTCCACCCGCACCGGGCGCACCAGCTCGACCCGGCTGGCGTCGGCCGCCCTCGGCTCGGCACGCACGGCGGCCACGGGCTCGCGCGCGACGCGCCGGCTCGGCACGTCCTCGACGCGGCTGCGGCGTGCCCGGCTGGGCGCCGGGCTGACGACCGTGCCGCCCGCGCCGGTGGCGGACCCGCTGCAGGCCGTCATGGCCGACCCGCAGGTGCCGGAGCGCAAGCGGTTCTGCGCGGCGTGCGGCGAGCCCGTCGGGCGTGGCCGCGAGGGCGTCCCCGCCCGCACCCAGGGGTTCTGCCCCTCGTGCGGCGCCCGCTTCGACTTCGACCCGCGCCTGGCACCCGGCACGCTCGTGGGCGGGCAGTACGAGGTCGCGGGGTGCCTCGCGCACGGCGGCATGGGCTGGATCTACCTGGCACGGGACCGCAACGTGTCGGGCCGCTGGGTGGTGCTCAAGGGCCTGCTCAACAGCGGCGACCCCGACGCCGTGGCGGCCGCGATCTCCGAGCGGCAGTTCCTCGCACGCGTCGAGCACCCGCTGATCGTCGAGATCTACAACTTCGTGCAGCACGACGGCGACGGGTACACCGTCATGGAGTTCGTCGGCGGACGCTCCCTGAAGGAGCTGCTCACCGACCGCCGCGAGGCCGCCGGCCACGTCGACCCGCTGCCCGTCGACCAGGCCCTCGCGTTCGTCCTCGAGGTGCTGCCCGCGTTCGCGTACCTGCACGACCTGGGCCTGCTGTACTGCGACTTCAAGCCCGACAACGTCATCCAGGCCGGTGACGCGCTCAAGCTCATCGACATGGGCGGTGTGCGCCGCATCGACGACGACGACTCCGCGATCTACGGCACGGTGGGCTACCAGGCCCCCGAGGTGCCGGTCGACGGGCCGTCGGTCGCGTCCGACGTCTACACGATCGGCCGGACGCTGGCGACGCTGGTGCTGGACTTCCGCGGCAACACGACCACCTACGTGGCGGCGCTGCCCCCGGTCGACCAGACCCCCGTGTTCGCGCGGTACGACTCCTTCTACCGGCTGCTCGCCAAGGCGTGCGCCCCCGACCCCTCCGACCGCTTCGGGTCGGTCGACGAGATGCGCGCGCAGGTGCTGGGCGTGCTGCGCGAGGTCGTCGCGGCCGACCGCGGGGCGGGCGACCCGCCGCTGACGAGCGTCGCGTCGGTGCTCTTCGAGCCGCCCGTCACGGACCACGCGCAGCGCCCGCTGACGTGGGACGAGCTGCCCGCCCTCAAGGTCGACCCCGACGACCCGGCGGCCGGGTGGCTCGCCGGCGTGAACGTGGTGGACCCGGAGCAGCGCCTCGCCGCCCTCGCGGGCGCCCCGGAGGACACGGTCGAGGTCCGTCTGCTGCGGGCGACCACGGCCATCGAGGCCGGACGCCCGGACGTCGTCGCGGCGGCCGTCGAGGCGATCCTCGCGGACGACCCGTGGGAGTGGCGCGCCGTGTGGACCCAGGGGCTGGCGCAGCTCGCGGCGGGCGACCCGGTCGCCGCGCGCGCCTCGTTCAACGCGGTGTACGGGCAGGTGCCGGGCGAGCTGGCGCCCAAGCTGGCGCTGGCCGTGGCCTGCGAGCTGTCGGGTGAGCCCGGCATCGCCGAGCAGCTCTACGCCACCTGCGCGTACGCGGACGCGAACTACACGGCCCCGGCCGCGTTCGGCCTGGCGCGGCTGCGGATCGCGTCCCTGCACGTCGACGACGCGCTGGCCGCGCTCGACCTGGTCACGCCCACCCGCAGCTCCTACCCGCAGGCGCGGCTGATGCGGGCACGGGTCCTGGCCCGCTCGCGGGACGACCTGCCCGCCCTCGCCGCCGCCCTCGACTCCGTGCGCTCCGTGCCGCTCGAGCCCGCCGAGCGCACGGCCCTGCGGGTGGACGTGCTGTCGACCGCGCTGGCCACGGTGCGCCGCGGTGCGACGGCGCCCGGCGTGACCCTCGACGGCGCACCGGCCACCGAGGACGGTGTGACCGACGCCCTCGAGGCGGCCTACCGTGAGCAGGCCGCTCTCACGGCCGACCACGCCGCGCGCGTCGCCCTGGTGGACCGCGCCAACCGGGTGCGTCGGTGGACGGCGTGGTGAGCGGCACGGGGACGGCCGTCGTGTGCCCCGCGTGCGGCGAGGCCGCCGGCGACGGTGCGCGGTTCTGCGAGGCGTGCGGGGCACCGCTCGCGGCCGCGCACGGCACCGGCCCGGACGGTGCCGACAGCGCCGACCCCAGCAGCGCCGTCCCCGGCAGCACGGACCCCGGTCCCGCACCCGGCGACCCCGCGTCGTCCGGTGCTGCGTCGCCCGACCCCGCGCAATCCGGTGCTGCGTCGCCCGGCGGCTCGCCGGAGGGCGCTCCCCCGGCCGGCACCGCCGTGGACGGTGCGTCACCGTGCCCGGCGTGCGGCGGCGACGTCGCCGACGACGGGTACTGCGCGCAGTGCGGTGCCCGCGCCCCCGTGGAGCGCGACCACCGCGAGGAGCGGGCCGCACCGCACGTCGCGGGCGTCAGCGACGTCGGCGTGCGCCGGCGTCGCAACGAGGACGCGCTCGCGCTCGGTGCCGTCCCCGGCCCGGGCGCGACCGGCGGGCAGGCCGCGGGCTCGTCGCCGGGCGAGGACGTGAGCGTGCTGGTGGTGTGCGACGGCGTGTCCTCGGCACCCGACTCCGACGTCGCCAGCCAGGCCGCGGCGACCGCGGCCCGGGACACCCTGGTGGCCGGTGCCGCGCACGTCCCCGCCGACGACGCCGCCGCCTGGTCGCGCCTGCTGGTGGCCGCGGGCCACGCCGCGGACGACGCCGCGCGGGCCGCCGTCGACGACGCGACCGCCCGGCAGGACCCGCCGTCGTGCACGTTCGCCGCCGCCGTGGCCGGGCCGGGGCTGCTGGTCGCGGGCTGGCTCGGCGACTCCCGGGTGTACTGGCTCCCCGACGCGGGCACACCGGAGCAGCTGACGGAGGACGACTCGGTGGCCGCCGAGCTGATGGCCGACGGCATGTCCCGCGCCGCGGCCGAGCGCTCCCCGCAGGCGCACGCGATCACCCGCTGGCTCGGCGCGGACGCCGAGGACACCACGGCCCGCACCGTCGCCACCCGCCCCGGCGGGCCCGGCTGGGTGCTCGCCTGCTCGGACGGGCTGTGGAACTACGCGTCCGCGCCCGAGGCCGTCGCGGACCTGCTGCGCGACGCCGTGGCCCGGGTGGGCGACGACCCGCTGGCCCTGTCCCGTGACCTGGTCGCGTGGGCCAACGCGAGCGGTGGGCACGACAACGTGACCGTGGCCCTCGCGCGCGTCCCCGGCACCGCCGCCGCGGGCGGCGGCCCCGCCGACCCGCAGGACGACCCGCACGACGACGCGGGCACCGCCCCGACCGTCCGGCGCCGACCGCCCGGTAGCCTCCCCGGAGAGCCGCCCACCGACACCGGACCCTCCGCACCCTGAACCGCCCGCACCACCCGTCCGACGCCCCACCGCACCACCGAGGAGCCAGCGTGGCCACGTTCCGTGCCGAGGTCTTCCAGAACGAGTTCCTGCCCGACGGCGGCACGGACGTGCACGCGATCGTCACGGTGAGCGCCTCGGGCGTAGGCGGGGCGGGGACCAGCGGTGCCGGTGTCGCGGAGATCGTCATGATCGACACGTCGGGCTCGATGACGGGCCCGATGCTCGCGGCGGCGAAGCACGCGGCGCAGGTGGCGCTCGACCACATCCCGGACGGGACCTGGTTCGCGATCGTCAGCGGCAGCCACGTCGCCCAGCGCGTGTTCCCGTACCCGAACGCGCCCGTCGCGATCGTGCAGATGGAGCCGGCGGCGCGGGCGGAGGCCAAGCGGGCGGTCGCGCGCCTGTCGGCGCAGGGCGGCACGGCGATGAGCACGTGGCTGCGGCTGGCGGACCAGATCTTCGCCACCCAGCCCGCGGTGACGCAACGGCACGCGATCCTGCTCACCGACGGCAAGAACGAGTCCGAGCCCCGTGACCAGCTCACCGCGGCCGTCACGGCCGTCACCGGCCGGTTCCAGTGCGACGCGCGCGGCGTCGGCGAGCGCTGGCAGGTCGACGAGCTGCGGGAGATCGCGACGGCACTGCTGGGGACGGTCGAGCTCATCGCGAACCCGGCGGACATCGCCGAGGACTTCCGCTCCCTGCTGGCGGCGTCGCTGTCCCGCGGCGTCTCCGACGCCCAGCTGCGGGTGTGGACGCCGCAGGGCGGGCAGGTGCTGTTCGTCCGGCAGGTGGCGCCCACGGTCGAGGACCTGACGGCGCGCCGCACCACGGTCACGCCGCTGGTCGGCGCGTACCCCACGGGAGCCTGGGCCGACGAGTCCCGCGACTACCACGTGGCCGTCCGCCTGCCGTCCAAGCCGCTGGGCGCCGAGCAGCTCGCGGCGCGCGTGCAGGTCGCGGTCGGCGGCGAGGTCGTCGCCGCGGGGCTGGTCAAGGCCGCGTGGTCGGACGACGCCTCGCTCACCGCACGCATCAGCCCGGAGGTCGCGCACTACACGGGCCAGGCCGAGCTGGCGTCGGCGATCCAGGAGGGCCTGGCGGCCAAGGCCGCGGGTGACGAGGCGACCGCCACCGTCAAGCTGGGCCGCGCGGTGCAGCTGGCGGCCGAGACGGGCAACGAGGAGGCGACGTCGAAGCTGCGTCGCGTCGTGGAGATCGACGACGAGGAGCACGGCACGGTGCGACTGAAGCGCGGCGCGTCCCGCCTGGACGAGATGGCCCTCGACACCGCGTCGACCAAGACCTCGCGGGTGCGGCGGTGAGCGCCACCTGCCCCGAGGGGCACGTCAGCGCGTCGACCGACTACTGCGACGTCTGCGGTGCGCCCATCGCGCCGGCGGGCGCCGGCCCCGCACCGTCCGCGCCCACGCCCGCGGTGGCCGCCCCGTCGACGTGCCCGCACTGCGGGTCGCCCGCGGCGTCCGGCGCGCTGTTCTGCGAGAACTGCGGCTACGACTTCACCACCGGCGTGACGCCCGTGGCGCACACCGCGCCCGCGCCGACGCCCGCGGCGTCGACCGGGGCGGTCGTGACGCCCGCACCGGCCGCCGCGGGCGAGGGCCAGGGTGCGGCGACGGGTCCGGGTCCGGCCGCACCCGGTGCCGGAGCCGAGGCCGCTGCGTCGCCGGCCCTGCCCGACCCCGACCCTGCGCCGCTCGCGCCCCTCGCCCCGTCGGCACCCGACGGCGACGCGTGGGTCGCCGAGCTGTGGGTCGACCCCGACTGGTACGCCGCCCAGCAGGCGGAGGACCCCATGCCGTCCGTGGGCCTGCCCGTGCTGGTGCCGCTGCGCGAGCGCAGCGTGCTGGTGGGGCGGCCGTCGGCGTCGCGCAACATCCGCCCGCAGGTCGACGCGGGCGCCGACAGCGGCGTCTCGCGGCGGCACTGCCAGCTCAACACCGACGGTCAGCGCTGGTGGGTGGAGGACCTGCAGTCGTCCAACGGCACCTTCGTGGCGCGGGTCGGCGAGCCCTTGCCCGAGGAGCCGATCCGGCCCGGCCAGCGCCACGAGCTCCAGGACGGCGACCGCCTCTACCTGGGCTCGTGGACCCGGCTCGTCGTGCGCAGGGCGCTGCCGGGCGAGGCCTGAGGGCGTCGCGACGTCCACCGCGTGAGCGGACGCGGGCGGTCGCCCGGACCGGCGCCCGCGGCACCTCCCCGGGGGCCGATCGGGCGATTCCTCGCGTGTCACACCGTGTGCACGGCCCCGACCGTCCGACCCTGCGCAGATGATGGCGCAGCACCCGCCCCTCCCCGTCCCCGACGAACGGACCTCGACATGCGCCCCGGCCACCGCCCGACCAGGGGACGCACGCCCCGTCGACCGCACGGCGCACTCGCCGCGGCGCTCGTGCTCGCCGTCGTCACCGTGACCGCGACCGGCGCGCGGGCCGACGCCCCCGCCATCACCGCGATGTGGGTGTGGGACAACTCGCTCGACCGCGCGGTCGACGCCCGCGGCACCGGGTACACCCCGGCGGACCCCGCGACGCTCGCAGCGTTCGTCCGTGAGCAGCGGCTGACGACGGTCCAGGTGTCGGTGCCGTGGGCCTCGGACGAGGGACCGGTCGCGGCCTGGGTCACCGAGGCCGTCGCGGCCGTCCGCGCCGAGGGGGCGACCGTCGGCGTCCTGGGCGGTGACCCGCCGTGGCTCGAGCAGCCGGGGCTGGCCGTGCAGTGGATGCGCGCGGCGACCCACGGCCGCACGGTCGACCACGTGCAGCTCAACGTGGAGCCGTGGACGCAGCCCACCTGGTTCACCGACCGCGCGGGTGCGGTGACCCGGTGGCTCACGCTGCTCGACGAGGTCCGTGCGCAGCTCCCCCCGGGCGTGGGGCTCGGGGTCGACGTGCCGTACTGGCTGGCGTGGGAGCCGTGGGGCGCGGGCACCGTCGCCGACGCCGCGATGGCGCGCGCCGACCGCGTCGAGGTCGTCGCGTTCGTCGACCACGCGCACGGCCCCGACGGCATCCTCGCCCTGTCCGCCGACGCGGTGGCGGCCGCCGTCGCCGCGGGCGTGCCGTTCACGGTGGGCGTCGAGACGGACACCCCCGCCGTCGCGGGTGGCGCCGAGTGGACGTTCGGCGACGACGGCGTCGACGCCCTGCTCGCCGAGACGGCCCTCGTGCGCGACGCGCTCGCCGGCACCCCCGGCTACGAGGGCGTCGCGGTGCAGCACTACCGCACGTGGCGCACCCTCCAGGACGCCGCCACCACCCCCTGACGCACCTGCCGGCGTCACCCGTCGTAGGGTCGGCCCATGGCACGCAGCATCGCGACGACGACGTCGGTCGACCTCCTCACGCTCCTGGACTTCGTGCGTCCCCGGCACCACCTGCTGCTGGCGACGACGCGCGCGGACGGGCGGTCGCAGCTCTCGCCGGTCAGCGGCGGCGTCGACGACGCGGGTCGCATCGTGATCTCGACCTACCCGGACCGGGCGAAGACCCGCAACGCCGAGCGCGACCCGCGGGTGAGCGTGTGCGTCCTCTCCGACGAGTGGGACGGCCCCTGGGTGCAGGTCGACGGCACCGCCGAGGTGCTGCACATGCCGCAGGCCGAGGACGCCCTCGTGGACTACTACCGGTGCATCGCGGGCGAGCACCCCGACTGGGACGAGTACCGCGCCGCGATGCGGCTGCAGGGCAAGAGCCTGATCCGCGTGACCCCCGAGAGGTGGGGCCCGCTGGCCACCGGCGGCTTCCCGGCCGACGTCGCCGCCCGGCTCGACGCCGCGGGCTGAGCGCCGCCGGACCCTCGCCTCGCCCTCAGCGCTCGCCGGCGCCCGGGTGCACGATCAGCCAGGTCGCGACCGTGACGTCGTCGGACCGGTTGCTGAGCCGGTGCGGTGTGGTGCAGGCGTAGGAGATCGTGTCGCCGGCGCGCAGCACGACGCGCTCGTCGGCGAAGTCGACGGTGAGCTCACCGCGCACGACCGTCCCGATCTCGTACCCGACGTGCGTGACGAGCTCGTGCTGCCGGCCCGCGACGGTGTGCGGCGGGTAGGTCGACTCGAAGAAGTCGACGTCGTGCGAGACGCCGGGCGACAGGCGGCGGTAGACCACCCCGCCCTCGAGCGTCACGGACTCCACCTCGACGGCGCGACGCACGACGTAGCCGTCGGGGACGGGCGTCGACAGCTCGACGTCGGGCGCGCCGGAGGTGCCGCCGAAGACGTCGACGAGGGTGGCGTCCATGGCGGTGACGAGCTCGAAGAGCCGGTTCACGGAGGGCCGCAGCACACCGCGCTCGATCTGGGAGACCGCACTGGCGGAGATCCCGAGCCGCGCACCCACCTCCCGCAGGGTCAGGCCGCGGTCCTCCCGCAGGCCGCGCAGGCGCGTCCCCAGCTGCTCGGCGTCGAACGACGCCAGCAGGCTGCCGGTGTCCGGCGCGGTGCTCATCGGGCCGCCTCCTCGGTGATCACGGATGAAGCAGGAAGTTCACGCGGCAGAAACCTGCCCGGGGTTGTGAAGTCATAGATTCACGACTCGGGACGAACCGGAAGCAGCCGCTTCAGGTCGGCCCACGGTACGTGATCCCGTCCGCCCCGGCCAGGGCGGACCCCCGGTCGGCCCACCCCGACCCTCGGCACCCCGGTGCCCGCTCGCCGCTCCCTCCCCGACGTCCCGAGTGCGAGGACCACCATGACCGCTCCGCACGACACCCCGGCCGTCCCCCCGGGCGCACCGGCCCCCGCCACGGCCCCGCCCGGCGCCGTCGCCCCGCTGCCCGGCACCAAGCCGCACGACCTCGTCGAGGCCGCGGGCATGCCGATCGGCGCCGGCGAGATCAAGGCCACCTACGACCCGCGCCTGACCAACGAGGACCTGGCCCCGCTGCAGAAGCAGACCTGGTCGTCCTACAACATCTTCGCGTTCTGGATGTCCGACGTGCACAGCGTCGGCGGCTACGTCACGGCGGGCTCGCTGTTCGCCCTGGGCCTCGCGTCCTGGCAGGTGCTCGTCGCGCTCGTCGTCGGCATCGTCATCGTCCAGGTGTTCTGCAACCTCGTCGCCAAGCCCAGCCAGAAGACCGGCGTGCCGTACCCGGTCATCAACCGGGCGATCTTCGGGGTGCTCGGGGCCAACATCCCCGCGATCATCCGCGGGCTCATCGCGGTGGCCTGGTACGGCGTGCAGACGTTCCTGGCGGCCGAGGCGCTCAACATCATCTTCCTCAAGTTCCTGCCCGGGTCGCAGGCGCTGCTCGAGCCGTCGTTCCTGGGCCTGAGCGCGCTCGGCTGGATCTCCTACGCCATCCTCTGGGTCGCGCAGGCGGCGGTCTTCTGGAACGGCATGGAGACGATCCGCCGGTTCATCGACTGGGCCGGCCCCGCCGTGTACGTCGTCATGATCGTCATGGCCGTGTACCTGGTGTCCGAGGCCGGTTGGTCGAACATCTCGCTCAACCTGTCCTCGGGCCCGCCCCTGACCTTCGCGGCCTCGATCCCCGTGATGCTCTCCGCGATCGCGCTGGTCGTGTCGTACTTCTCCGGCCCGATGCTCAACTTCGGCGACTTCTCCCGCTACGGCCGGTCGTTCGCGGCGGTGAAGAAGGGCAACTTCCTCGGCCTGCCGATCAACTTCCTGTTCTTCTCGCTGCTCACCGTCATCTGCGCGTCGGCGACGGTCCCGGTGTTCGGCGAGCTCATCACCGACCCGATCCACACGGTGCAGGCCATCGACACCCCGTTCGCGATCCTGCTGGGCGGGCTGACCTTCGTCACCGCGACCGTCGGCATCAACATCGTCGCCAACTTCATCTCCCCGGCGTTCGACTTCTCCAACGTCTCGCCGCAGCGCATCTCGTGGCGCACCGGCGGCATGATCGCCGCCGTCGGGTCGGTCGTCCTGACGCCCTGGAACTGGTACGCCAACGACGACGCGATCCACTACACGCTCGGCGTGCTCGGCGCCCTCATCGGCCCGCTGTTCGGCATCCTCATCGCCGGGTACTACGTGATCAGCCGCCAGCGCGTGCACGTCGACGACATGTTCACCATGGCCCCCACCGGGCGGTACTGGTACAGCCGCGGGTACAACCGCAACGCGGTCGCGACCGTCATCGGCGCGGGCCTGGTGTCCGTCGCCGCCGCGGTCCTGCCGAAGCTGGCCGCGTCGCTCGGGCTGGTCGACGTCACCTGGATCGCGTCGTACTCGTGGTTCATCGGCTGCGGTCTCGGGTTCGCGATGTTCGTGTGGCTGGAGCGCCGCAACCCGCAGATGCCGCGGCTCGAGGCGTCCGACGCGCACGTGTCGGACGGCACGCAGGACGCCCCGGCGGTGGTCAGCCACCACGCGCACCCCACGGGCTCCTGAGGCCGGTCGTGCGCGACGGCATCCGCCTGCGGGTCGTCAACCCGAACACCACCCGGGCGATGACCGACCTGATCGGTCGGTCCGCCCGGGTGGTGGCCGGGCCCGGGGTCACGGTCGAGGCCGTGCAGCCCACCACCGGTCCCGCGTCGATCGAGAGCCACTACGAGGAGGCGCTGGCCGCGGTCGGCGTGCTCGAGCAGGTGCGGGTCGGCGAGGTGGACGGCGTCGACGCGTACGTCGTCGCCTGCTTCGGGGACCCCGGGCTGGACGCGGCGCGCGAGCTGGCGCACGGCCCGGTGGTCGGGATCGCGGAGGCGGCGTTCCACGCGGCCACCCTGGTCGCACGGCGGTTCAGCGTGGTGACGTCGCTGGGCCGCACCGTGGGTCGTGCGCACGAGCTGCTCGACCGCTACGGGTTCGCCGGCGCCTGCGCCGGGGTGCACGCGTGCGAGATCCCGGTGCTGCAGATCGAGGCGCCCGGCGCGCTCGACCGGGTCACCGCGGCGTGCCGGGCAGCGGTCGAGGCCGACGACGTCGACGCCCTGGTGCTCGGCTGCGCCGGCATGGCCGGGTACACCGGGCGGATCTCCGACGCCGTCGGGGTGCCGGTGGTCGACGGCGTCACGGCGGCGACGACGTTCGCGGCGGCGCTCGTGCGGGCCGGCCTGCGGACGTCGGAGCGCTCGGAGTACGCGCGGCCGCCGACCAAGGCGGTGCCGGGGCTGCTCCAGGACTTCGCGGTCGGGCCCGCGGGGCTCACCGCCGTGGCGACCGGCTGACGGGACCCACGGGCCACGACCTTCGGGCCACGACGCCACCGCGACTCACCAGGGGCGCAGCTCCGGCTGCTCCCCCGGGTACGCCTCGAACACCGCGCGCTCCTCGGCGGTGAACGCCCGCGGGGTGTGCGTCGCCCGGTCCAGCTGCACCATCCGGGACCGGGCGCGCAGCGCGACGGCCGCGCCGGGTCCTTCCCCGTCGAGGATCTCGTACGCGAAGTCCACCGACGACCGGCCCAGCCGCGGCACCCACACCTCGACCACGACGGGCTCCTGCCGGAACCGGATCGGCGCCAGGTAGTCGATCTCGTGCTTGACGACCACGAGCAGCGACGCGGTCATGGCACCGACCTCGTCGACACCCATGCGCGGGAAGAGGGTGAACCGCGCGTCGTCGAGGTACCGCAGGAAGGCGGCGTTGTTGACGTGCCCGAACAGGTCGACGTCCGACCACCTGACCTGCATGACCACGCACCCGCGTCCGGCCTGCGTCCCGCGGCGGCCCGCGACGAGCGGCGCCGGCGTGCTGCTGTCGTCCATGCCCCCACGCTACGGCGCGCACCCGGTCGCACCGTGCAGCACCACGTTGTGCTCGGGTGCTCGACTCGTCACAGTGGAGCCATGGGCACCGTCTCCCCCGTCGCGCACGCCCGGACCGCGGTCGACGTCGAGCGCGTCGTCACCGCGCGGGGGGCGTGAGCGCTGCCGTGCCGCACCACGCCGACGCCCCCACCGTCACCGTGCTCACCGGAGCCGGCATCTCGACCGCCTCGGGCATCCCCGACTTCCGCGGCCCGCAGGGCGTGTGGACCCGCGACCCGCACGCGGCGGACCTGCTCGAGCTGGACCTGTACGTGCGCGACCCCGCCGTGCGCGAGCGCGGTTGGCGGATGTGGGCCGAGCACCCCGCCTGGCACGCCCGCCCCACCGCGGCGCACCGCGCGCTCGTCGACCTCGAGCGGGCCGGCCTGCTGCTGGCCACGCTCACCCAGAACTTCGACGGCCTGCACCAGGCGGCGGGTGCGGACCCGCAGCGCGTCGTCGAGCTGCACGGCAGCCTGGCGACCACGTCGTGCCTGCGCTGCGGGACGACCTGGCCCACGCGCGAGGTGCTCGCACGGCTGCCCGCCGAGCCGGACCCCGCGTGCACGGTGTGCCGCGGGGTGCTCAAGCCGGACGTCGTGTACTTCGGTGAGCGGCTGCCCGAGGACGCCCTGGAACGGGCCGTGGCCGCCGCGACGGACGCGGTCACGTTCGTCGCGATCGGCACCACCCTGACGGTCCAGCCGGTGGCGAGCCTGGCCGCGGTGGCCGTCGACGCGGGCGCGCGGCTCGTCGTCGTCAACGCCGAGCCGACGCCGTACGACCACCTGGCCGACGAGGTCGTCCGCGACCCCATCGACGAGGCCGTGCCCGCCCTGGTCGCCGACCTGCTCGCGACCCGCTGACACCTCGGTCCTGCGAGACCGGGCGTCCGGGGACACGGGCCCCGGCGCACGAGGCCGGGTGGTCACCGACGAAGCTGCCGACCCTCGGGCTCCGCTCGACCGTGCGCCGTCGACCCGGGTCCGGATGGCCGCGCGCTCGTGGCTCACGGACGAATCCTTTCGAGCCATAAAGAATGTGAGCATTCTCATCCGGATCACCCGATCGCGCATTGCTGTTTGCAGTATGGAATCTGCCTGAATTACCTCACCTGTTCGCCGACGCCACGCCGATATGTCTGATTCGATCATGACGGCTTGGTGCGGGGCGTCCGATGTCGCGCGGCTGTGATCCAGGGGGAAACTGCCATGCGCTTCGGTAGCCGCCACATGTCCATCTCTCGTGCCGTAGGCGCGCTGATCGCGCCGCTGATGGCCGTGGCCCTGCTGGTCCCGACCGGGTCCGCCGCCGCGGCCACCCCGGCCCAGCCGCGAGCCGTCAACACGCAGGCGCCGCCGGAGCGTCCGCTGCCGGCCTCGGCGCTGCCGAACCACGGCCTGCCCGCGGGTGAGCGGCCGCCCGTGGAGCCCCCGTCCGTCGAGGCGGCGGGCCCGGCGCAGGCTCCCGACGCGACGGCGCAGGCGGCGCCCACGGTCGACCCGCGGTGGCTGGGACTCGCGAGCAGCGAGCTCGCCCGACCGGTGCTCCCGCGCGTGGTGGTCGCAGCCGACGACGGTGGCGCGGGCGACGGCGCGCCCGGCGAGGCGCCGGTCCTCGCGGACGTCGTCGCGGCGAAGCGCCTCGTCCTGCGTCCCGGCTTCGCGATGGGCGACACCTCGTTGGTCGTGTACTTCGACGTGGAGGACCGGGAGTTCGCGACGTGGCGGGGGTCGGTCACCGACACCGCCACCGGCGCGGTGCAGGAGTCGGTCGAGCTCACGGCCGCGGACCTGGCGGTGTGCGGGTCGCCGCGCACCTACTGCCGGACCTTCGGAGCGGCCGACGGCTGGTCGCTCGTGGCGGGTTCGACGTACTCCGTGGCCATCACGGCCACGTACCCGGACGCGTCGGTGGCCGTGTCCGCCCCGTCGGACGCGGCCACGGCCCGCCGCGTCGACGTGCCGCCCGCGATCCCGGCGGCGCAGGCCTCGGCGTGCGCCTGCGAGGACGCGCTGGGACGCGCGGCCGTGGCGCAGCAGGTGCGCGGGTTCGGGGTCAACACCGGCACCGGCGCCTACTCGCGGACGGAGGCCGACCTCTCGATGGCCTCCGTCGGCGTGCCGTTCGCCGCCTCGCGCTGGTACTCGTCCACCTCGCAGAAGCCCGGCATGTTCGGCGTCGGGTGGACGTGGACCTACGACATGACCGTCACGGCCTCGGGCGACGACGCGGTGGTGCGGGCCGAGGACGGGGCGGTGGCCACGTTCGAGGGCAGCGACGACGGCACGTACCGGCGCCCCGCCGGCGTGCGGTCCAACCTCAGGAAGACCGCGGACGGCTGGACGCTGACGACCCCGACCCACCAGGTGATGACGTTCGACGCGCAGGGACGGCTCCTCTCCGTGCTCGACGCGCGCGGGCTCGGTGTGCGACTCACGTACGGGACGGACGGGCTCTCGACGATCACCGACGGCGCAGGGCGCGTCGTGAAGATCTCGCTGCGCAACGACGTGGGCCTCATCCGACGGATCGAGCTGCCCGACGGGCGCAACGTCCAGTTCGACTACGACCGCAACCGCCTGATCAGCGTCCAGGCGCCGAACGGCCGCACGACCCAGTACCGCTACGACACCGCGGGCCGGATGTCACAGGTCGTCGACCCGCGCGGTGCCGTGCAGGTCGCCACGACGTACGACGCCACCACGGGACGCGTCGTGAAGCAGGTCGACGTGAACGGCAAGGAGACGACCTTCGCGTGGGACGCGTCCCGCAACGAGGCCACCACGACCGACGCCGACGGCGTCGTCCTCCACGACGGCTACCGCAACAACCACCTGGTCTACACGCAGAACGGCAACGGCGACACGCACCACGTGCGGTACGACGCCACGGGCAACTCGAACCTGAGCGTCGACCCGAACGGCAACCAGCGCGCGGCGACGCACGACGCCGACGGCAACGCGACGTCGTCGTCGGCACCGGAGCCGTTCGCCTTCGTCGAGGAAGCCGAGTACGAGGGCAACGAACCCACGCGCTTCACCGACGGCAACGGCAAGACCTGGACGGCGGAGTACAACAGCTTCCACGAGCTGACGAAGAAGACCGATGCCGAGGGCCACTCGACGACGTACACGTACGACGACCGAGGACTGCGGACGACCGAGACGGACCCGCGCGGCAAGGTCACGACGTTCGAGTACGACGAGGCCGGCAACCGGACAGCGGTCGTCACCCCGACCGGACGCCGGTACGTCTACACCTACGACGCGGTCGGCAGACTGACCGGGACCACGGACCCGCGCGGCACCGTGGACGGTGCCGACGAGGACGCGTTCACCACCCGCTACACCTACGACGAGTCCGACCGGCCGGCCACCGTCTCCGCTCCCGGCAAGAAGACGGTGCGCAAGTCCTACGACGAGCTGGGCCGGCTCGACGTCGACACCGACCCCGACGGCAACTCGGTCCGGTACTCGTACGACACCGCGAACCGACTCGTCGAGGTGAAGGACCGGATCGGGAACGTCACGGCGTACACGTACACCCCCGCGGGCCGGATCGCGTCGAAGACGGACGCGGCGGGTGGCCGGACGACGTACACGTACAACGCCAAGGGCCTGATCGCGACAGTCGTGAGCCCGCGCGGCAACGTGGAGGGCGCGGACGGCGCCGCGTTCACCACCACGTACCACTACGACCAGAACGACAACCTGCTGCGCACGAGCCGCCCGGCGCCGGGCGGCGGGACCGTCACGCAGGACGCGTCGTACGACGAGCTGGACCGCACCACGTCCGAGGTCGACGAGAACGGGGTCGCGACCAGCGCCCGGTTCGACAACAACAGCAACCTCACGTCGATCATCGACCCGGTCAGGGGTGTCACGAGGCTCGGCTACGACGCGGCCGACCGGCAGCGCTCGTCGACGGACCCGGCGGGGAACACCGCCACGGTGGACTACGACGCCGCGGGCAACGTGACACGCCAGGTCTCGGCGACGGGAGCGGTGACGTCCTTCGAGTACGACGACGACGCCCGCCTCGTGGCGGTCGTCGACCCGCTCGGGAACGTCGAGGGCGCCGACGCCGAGAAGTACACGACCCGGTTCGCGTACGACGGCGCCGGCAACCGCACCACGGTCACCGACCCGCTGGGCAACGTCACGACCGACCTGTTCGACGCGCACAACAGGCTCGTCGAGCACACGGACGCGAACGGCCACACGACGAGCTACACCTACGACGACCTGGACCGCGTCAGGAAGGTCACGGCGCCGGACGCCAAGGACGGGCAGGGCACGTCGTACACCTACGACGCGAACGGCAACGCGACCCAGGTCCGCGACGCCCGAGGGAACGCCGTCACCGCGACCTACGACCGGCTCGGCCGGATCGCCACGACCTTCGACGCACTCGGTCGGCTCCGGCAGCACACGTACGACGCGGAGTCGAACCTCGTCGAGACGGTCACGGCGCGCACCACCCCTGACCCGTTCAACCCCGTCGACCCCGACAGGGCCAACCGGACCATCACGCAGACGTACGACTCGCTGAACCGCCTGACGGACCGCACGCTCGGGACGGACGGCCCCACCTACACCTACGGGTACGACTCCAAGAGCCGCCTGACCTCCGCGGTCAGCCCGTCGGGTACGACGACGACGACGTACGACGACGCGGACCGGATCACGCAGGTCGACCGCGAGGGCCGGGTCTACACGTACACGTACGACGTCACGGGCAACCTCGAGACGCAGTCCAACCCGGACGGGACGACGCGCACCGCGTCCTACGACGCCGACGACCGGATCACGTCCCTGAGCGCAGCCGGCGGGACGTGGGGCTTCACCTACGACACGGCCGGGCGGCGCGCGACCACCACGATGCCGGGCGACCTCGTCGAGAAGCGGTCGTACGACACGGCCGGGCGCCTGACGCAGGTCGACTCCCACGGCGCGGGCGGCACGTTGGCCCGCTACGACCTGACCCTGGACGACGGGGGTCGCCCGACGACCATCCGCACGACCCGCGGAGAGGTCAGCGAGGACGTCGCCTACACGTACGACCCTGCGAACCGGCTGACGGCGGCGTGCTACGGCACCGACTCGTGCGCGAAGCCCGGGAAGGGCAAGCTCTCCTACGAGTACGACGTGGTCGGCAACCGCACCGCGTCGTCCGCCACCGGCACGGCCGGCGCCTCCTCGGAGACGTACCGGTACGACGACGTCAACGCGCTCCTGTCACGCACGACCTCTCCGGCCGCAGGTGCCCCGACCACCACCACCTACGGGTACGACGCCGAGGGCAACCAGACCACCGCGGGCTCGGACGTCTTCGAGTACCACCTGGACCACTCCTTGGCGTCGGCGACGGTGGGCGGGTCGACCACGACCTACGAGTACGACGGACTCGGCAACCGTGTCGAGGCCACGACCGACGGGGTGCGCCTCGCGTCGGACTGGGACGTCAACGGCGAGCTCGCACAGATCACGTCGCAGCGCTCCGGACCTGTCGGTGGGGACCTCACCGGTGTGCGGGGACTCGTCCACGGGCCGAACGACGAGTCCCTCGCCCTGCTCACGAGCGCCGGCGACGTCTCAGCCCTGTTCGTGCACGACTGGCTGGGCGGCACCTCGGCGCTGGTGTCCCCGGACGGTGCCGTGCAGAGCCTCGCGGACTTCGACCCGTACGGGCTGCCGCGCACGTCGCCCACGCAGGACGGCCTGACCGTCACCCCGGACCCGATGGCCGCGGAGAACCCGGTGCTGTACGCCGGTGGCTACGCCGACCCGTCCCTCGGTGGGCGGTACGCGCTGCGTGCGCGCGACTACGACCCGACCACGGGCGTGTTCTCCACGGTCGACCCTGCGCCGGCCGGCCTCGGGATGCCTCTGGGGTCGACGTACGCGTACGCGGCCGGTTCCCCAACGATGTACACGGACCCTGCGGGTGAGTGGCCGAGCCTGTCGTCGGTCTGGAAGTCGGCGTCGAGCGGTGTCGCCAGCGCCTACCGGGCGACCGCGACGTTCGTGGACAAATACCAGGCCGAGATCGTCGGCGTCGGTGTGGGGATCGCTGCCGGGGCGGCGTGCGGCCTGACGACGCTCGGCGCCGGGAGTGTCGCGTGCATCGCGATCGGTGCCGCGGCGTCCTCGGCCGCCACGAACCTGTGGCGTACCAAGGTCCAGAAGAAGGAGGAGTTCACCTGGGGCGGGCTCGCCAAGGACCTGACGATCGGCACCGCCAGCTCGCTCGTCGGCTACGGGCTCGGTCGGTACGTCGCGAAGATCCCGGCTGTGCAGACCCTCGTGGGTCGGCTCGCCAACTCCACCGTCGGGCAGGCGGTGAACCGGGTCTCCGCCGCGGTGAGCACCGCGGTCAACCGTGTCGCCGCGAACGTACGGACCGCCACCGTCCAAGCCGCCGGCAGGGCACGCGCCAGCACCACGGCCGCGTTGCAGGCACGTGGCTGGAAGGCGATGGAGCCGAATGCGACGGTGAGGGATCTGGTGGGGATGCGTCGACCTGATGTCGGCGGCACCGCAGAGAGCACGATCAAGCAGCTGAGCGCGGCGACACGCTCGAACAGTGCGCTCCTCAGATCGGTGTTCAGGCCGAAGGACGGCGAGCACATCGCCCTCCGTGAAGGAACGACCAACGTCATCGACCAGGGCAACCACCGCGTGGAAGAGCTGCTGAGGAGGGCCGCCTCGTCCACCAGCCTCAGGCCCGACCGCATCACGTACGACACACCGATCTACATTCGAGGCTTTCCTGGTTCATGAGTCCGCTCGCGGGCACGCGCTCGACTCGAGGAGGAGGGATGTCGATGCAGGGAACGCCGATCGCGCAGCTGCCGTCGATGATCACCCGCATAGCAGTGGATCCCGCTGGTCGGTCGATCGCGTGCGCGACGGCGGCGGGGACGGTCCACCTGTTCGACACGACGAGCCTCACCGAGGTGTGGTCGGCTCGCCACGGGGGGCGATGGCGGGGGGTGCCGCTGCACTCCATCTCCATCTCCGGGCGCGGGGACATGGTGTGCACCGGGGGCGAGGACGGGACTGCGGTTCTCTGGTCCGTACCGGATGGTCGGAGGGCCGCCCGACTCACGTACGAGCACCGAGTTCCGGTCCTGTCGAGTTCCATCAGTCGGGACGGTCGCCAGCTGGCCCTGGGATACCGGACAGGGGTGATCGTCCTGCGGGACATGGTCGATCACCGCGAGACGGGGCGGCTGCACCACGACGTCTGGGCGAACCAGGTCGAGCACGACTCCACAGGCGCCCGGATCGCCTCGGCCGGCTACGACAAGACGGTCCGCGTCTGGCACGTCAGCGATCACTCCCCGGCGTGGCGCGTACCGACTCCTGGCCTCGCGGGCTCGCTGAGCATCGCACCTGAGGACGACCGGCTCGTCGTCAACGGATTCGGCTCGCGCGCGGCCGTGCTGTCGATGGAGGACGGCACGGAGCTCGGTGCGCTCCAGCACGATGCTGACGTCCTCTTCGTCAGGTTCAGCGCCGACGGTCGACGGATCGTCACGGAGTCCGAGACCGGTGTGGTGACGATGTGGAACGGCGAAACCCTCGACAAGATGGCAGAGGTCACCTTCGACCGGACAGTGGCCGATCCCCATGCCCTCCCCGCGGGGGCTGCCGTCGCGTTCGGCTACGGTGACGAGCTGCGCCTGTTCACCCTGAGCTCGGAGGAGTCGACGTGAGCACGCACCCGTCAGGGACCGAGCGGGTCCGCTCGACGCGGAACCTGCTCGACTCCGTGCTCAAGCCCAGGAGCGGCGCTTTCATCGCCGTGCGTCCCGGGACCACCGACGTGCTCGACGACGGTCAGCGCCGGGCGACGGAGCTGATGGCGCTGGCCGAGCGCGCGGACCTCGGGGACTACCGGGGAGTCACGTGGGACACCCCGATCCACATCAAGGGCTTCCGACGGTCGTCGTGAGCCTCGCCGCCCGTCGGCCCTCGAGGAGCTGACCACCCATGCCGTCCCCCCACGGGTTGCGCCTGCCCGCATCGATCACGAGCCTCGCCGTCCACCCGGACGGTCGGTCGATCGCGTGCGCGACGGCGGACGGCTCGGTCCACCTGGTCGACGCCGACCTGTCGGTGCTCTGGTCGGCACGGCACGGCACGCGGTGGTCGCGGGCCACCCGGCTCGCGTCCGTCGCGTTCTCCCCGCGGGGTGACCTGGTGGCCACCGGGGCGCACGACGGCAGCACGATGACGTGGCGGGTCGCGGACGGTCGACCGTCCCGGCGGATCACCTTCCCCCACACCGACTCCGTGGTGTCGTCCGCGTTCAGCCCCGACGGCCGCACGCTGGCGATCGCCCACCGGTCGGGGTACGTCGTCGCGTGGGACGTCGAGCAGGACCGCGAGGTGGGCCGCATGGACCACGGCTTCTGGGCGACCGGGGTCGAGTACGACGCGGCCGGCTCCTTCATCGCCACCGTCGGATACGACAGGTCCGTCCGGGTGTGGCGCGCGGACGACCTCACCGAGGTCTGGCGGGTGCCGACGCCGCAGATGGCGGGTGCGGTGAGCATCGCGCCCGCAGGGGACCGACTGGTCGCGGGCGGGTTCGGCGACCGTGCCGTCGTGCTGTCGAGCGACGACGGGGCCGAGCTCGGCGCGCTGCAGCACCGGGACAAGCTGCTCTTCGCGCGATTCACCCCGGACGGCCGAGGGATCGTCACGGAGTGCCTCGGCCACGTCCTGACGCTGTGGGACGCCGTCTCGCACGCGAAGCTGCGGGAGCTCCAGCTCGACGGGCTCGCCGTCGACCCGTGCGTGCTCCCCTCCGGCGACGCCGTCGCCGCCGGCTTCGGCCCCGAGCTGCGCGTCCTGCGCCTCGTCGGCTGACCGCCGCCTGCGCCTCCCGTCCGCCGACCGGTCGTCGACCCCGGGGAAGGCGCTCCCGGACCCCCGGGTGGGCGTGGCCGTCAGGTGAGCCAGTCGCGGACCGCCGCGACGACCGGTGCGTCGGCCGGCCCGTGGGCGCCGGGGACGACGACGAGCGTCGTGGGCCCGGCCAGGGTCGCGAGGTGCGTCGCGAGCTCGTCGGGGGTGCCGAACGGGTCGGTCGCACCGCTGACGGCCAGGACGGGCACGTCGATCCGCGGCAGGTGCTCGACCCGCAGCCGGTCCGGCCGACCGGGCGGGTGCAGCGGGTAGGACAGCAGCAGCAGACCCGCGACCGCGAGCCCGTCCGCGACGGCCATCGAGCTCATCCGCCCACCGAACGACCGCCCGCCGACGACCAGCCGCTCGGTGCCCACGCCCAGGTCGGCGGCGAACGCGTCGGCCTCCTCGCGCACCCGGGCGGGTGCGGCCGCCGCACCGCGCGGCAGGTCGACACGCCGCACCGGCAGCCCGGCGGCGGTCAGCGCGGTGTCGAGCGCGACGAGGGTCCGGTTGTCCCGCGTCGCCCCCGCCCCGGGGGCCAGCAGCACCCCGGCGACGTCGACCGGCCCGCTCCCCGCCCGCAGCACCCGCACGTCCGCCATCCCCCCATCCTCCCCCCGACATCACCCGCCCCGGACACCAGGTAAGGGCATTCCTGCAGGTAGCCTGCCCGCCGTGACTCGCGACACCCTCTCCCCGTCCGACCGGACCCGCGCCGGTGCGCTGTGCGAGCGCATCGAGGGCGTCTTCGACCAGCGCGTGGTCGGGCAGACGCAGCTGCGCACGTCCCTGGTGGTGGCGCTGATGTGCGGCGGGCACGTGCTGCTGGAGTCGGTGCCCGGTCTGGCCAAGACCACGGCCGCGCAGACGCTCGCGCAGGCGGTGTCGGGGTCCTTCCACCGCATCCAGTGCACCCCGGACCTCATGCCGTCGGACATCGTCGGCACCCAGGTCTTCAACTACGGGACGTCGACGTTCACGACGCAGCTGGGTCCCGTGCACGCCAACGTCGTGCTGCTCGACGAGATCAACCGCTCGTCGGCCAAGACGCAGTCCGCGATGCTCGAGGCGATGCAGGAGCGGCAGACGACGATCGCCGGCGAGATCCACCCGGTGCCGTCGCCGTTCATGGTGCTGGCCACGCAGAACCCCATCGAGGAGGAGGGCACGCACGTGCTGCCCGAGGCCCAGATGGACCGGTTCCTGCTCAAGGAGGTGCTGGACTACCCGCAGCCCGTGGAGGAGGTCGAGATCCTCGACCGCATCTCCGACGGCCGCATGACCCGCGCGCTGCGCGCGGACGCGCTGGCCCTCAAGGACGTCGAGTGGCTGCAGCGCACCGTCGACCAGGTGTACGTGGACCGGTCGATCCGGCGGTACGTGGTGGACCTGGTGGCCACCACGCGCGGGCGCGGGTCGGTGCAGGTGCCCGGCCTGGACCGGCTGGTCCGGATGGGCGCGAGCCCCCGCGGGTCGATCTCCCTCATGCGGGTGGCGCAGGCGGTCGCGCTGCGCGCGGGCCGCGGCCACGTGGTCCCGGAGGACGTGCACGCACTGCGCAACGCCGTGCTGCGCCACCGCATCGTGCGCACGTTCGACGCCATCGCGGACGACGTGTCGACCGAGTCGATCATCACGTCCGTGTTCGACGCGGTCCCGGCTCCCTGACCCGTGCCCGCCCGGTCCCGTCTCGCGCTGGTGCGCGCGCGCCTGCAGCTGCCCACGCTGCGGCGCGCCACCGGCCTGCTCGACGGACGGCACCGGGCGGTGTGGAAGGGCCACGGCGACGAGGTCGACGACCTGCACGTGTACACGCCGGGCGACGACGTGGGCGACATCGACTGGCGCGCGTCGGCGCGGTCCGCCACACCCGTCGTCCGGCGGTACGAGGCGACGTCGAACGTGGCGCTGGTGCTCGTCGTCGACACGGGCCGCCACATGGGCGCGACGTCGGCGGGCGGTGAGCCCAAGCACGAGGTCGCCCAGCTGGTGGCCGACGTGGTCGCGCACCTGGCGCACCAGCGCGGCGACCGCGTCTCGCTGCTGGCCGGCGACGCGGGGCGCGTCGTCGAGGTGCCGGCCGGGGCGGGCACCACGCACCTCGAGGTGCTGCTGCGCCGCCTGCAGCGCACGTTCGACCCCGACGCCCCCGAGGGTGACCTCGCCCGGCTGCTGGACCGGGTGCTGCGCCGCACGGCCCGCCGCTCGCTGGTGGTCGTCGTGACCGACGAGGCCCGGCCGGGCACGGACGCCGAGCACGCCCTGCGGCGGCTGCGGACGCGGCACGAGGTGATGGTGGTGCAGGTCGTCGACGCGGACCTCTTCGCCGGTGCGCTGGGGGCCGCCCCCGGCAGCCTCGCCGGGGTGTCGTCGTCCGCGGCCCGCGGCCGGCCCGTCGTGCTGCCGCCGGCCGGGCGCCCCGTCCGCGACGTCGTCAGCGGCTGGTCCCTGCCGGCGTACCTGCGCGGGCGCCGCGGCGTGCGCGAGGCGGTCGCCGCCGCGCGCACCGCGCGCCACGCGGAGGTGGAGGAGCGCATGCGCCGCCTGGGCGTGCGGTCCGTGACGGTCGAGTCCACGCACGACGTGCTCGACGAGATGGTCGCCCTGCTGGGGAGGTCACGTCGTGCCGGGCGCTGAGCTGGTCGACCCGGTGCCGTACTCCGGGTGGTGGCCGTGGGTCGCGGTGGCGATCGTGCTCGCGGTGGTCGGGTGGTACGTGTGGGTCTGGCGCTCGACGCGCGGCCCCGCCGCGGCCTCCCCGCCGCCGGCCGTGCCGGGCGTGCCGGGCGCGCCGCGGGCGGCGAGCTCCCGCCGCGACCCGTACGCCGCGCTGCGCGGCACCACGCTCGCCCGGCTCGACGAGGTGGAGCGCCGGCACGCCGCCGGGGACGTCGACGCACGGGGCGCCAACCTCGAGATCCGGTGGGTGCTGCGCGAGTTCGCGACGGCCCGCACCGGTGTGGACACCTCGGCGATGACCGCCGCCGCCGCCCGCGCGGACCGCCGCACCCGGCCCCTGGCGTCCCTGCTGGAGAACTCGTCCGTGCCGACGTTCGGGGCGTCGTCGCGCACCCGCGTCGCCCGGACGCTGGAGCAGGCCCGCAAGCGGGTGCGGACGTGGTGACGCGCGCGGCCCTCGAGACGCCCTGGCTCGCGCCGGTCGTCGTGGCGGTCGTCGTGAGCGCCCTGGTCACGGGTCTGCTGCTGCGCGACCGGCGCGGTACGACGCCCGTGGCCAACACCGACGACCTGCGCCGCGTGCCGGCCCTGCGCGCCTGGCGCGTGCGGTACCGCGCGCTGCGCGTGACCCTGGCGCTGGCCGTCGCGACCGCGGCCGTCGCCGCGGCGGTGCTGGCGGCACGGCCGGTCACGGTCCAGGAGCGCACGCGCGAGCTCGCGAACCGCGACATCGTGCTGTGCCTGGACGTCTCGGGCTCGATGCTGCGCTACGACGAGCAGGTCGTGGCGACGTTCGAGCGTCTGGTGGCCGGGTTCACCGGGGAACGCGTGGCGCTGTCCGTGTTCGACTCCACCTCCTCCACCGTCTTCCCCCTGACCGACGACTACGCGCTGGTCACCGACCAGCTGCGCATCGCACGGGAGGCGTTCGCGGCGCCGGGGTCCGGGGCCGCGGAGGAGCTGTTCCGCGGCACGGGCGGCATCGAGGGGCAGGCCTCCCTCATCGGGGACGGCGTGGCGTCGTGCACCCTGCTGTTCGACCAGCACGACGCCGACCGCTCGCGCTCGATGGTGCTGGCGACCGACAACGAGGTGTGGGGCGATCCGGTGTACACGCTGTCCGAGGCGGCGGACCTGGCGGCCGCGCGCGGCGTCGTGCTGCACGCCCTGTACCCCGCGCACCGCGACATGGGGGCGGCCACCCCCGCCGCCCTGCGGGCGGCCGCCGAGGGCACCGGCGGGACGTTCGCCGCGGCCGAGGACGCGGACGCCGTACCGGCGATCCTGGCGCAGGTCCAGCAGGCCCAGCTGGCGGCCATGGAGGCGGACCCGGAGCAGGTCGTCACCGACGACAGCGACGTGTGGGTGTGGCTGCTGTACGGCGCGGGGCTGGCCGTCGTGGTGCTCGCGTGGCGGGTGCGCGCATGAGCGCCCGGACGGTGGTGCCGGTCCTCGTCGTGCTGCTCACGGCGGTGCCGATCCTGGCGCTGTGCGTCGGTGCGGCCCTACGGGCCTCCGGTCGGCGGCGTGACCCTGCGGTGCCGGGCGCGCCCGCACGCACCTGGTGGCGGCGCACCGCACTGGTCCTCGTGCTCGCGGTGGTCGGTCTGACGCCCACCGTCGCCGCGACGCAGAGCGGTGGGGCGCGCGTCGGGGTGCAGGTGTGGTTCGTCGTCGACCGCACCGGCTCGATGGCGGCCGAGGACTGGGGGCCGGGCGACCCGGTGGTCCGCGGGCCGGGCCTGCCGCCCGTCCCCGCCGTGCAGCGGCTGGACGGGGTCCGGCACGACGTCGTGCAGCTGACGCGGGACCTGCCGTCGGCGTTCTACTCGGTGGTCGCGTTCGCCGACGAGGCCGGCACGCAGCTGCCGCTGACCGACGACACCACCGCCGTGCGGTCCTGGGCCCAGACCGTGACGCAGGAGGTCACCGCAGGATCCGCGGGCACGCGCCGCGACCGCGCGCTGGAGGTCCTGGAGCGCTCGCTGCGGGACGCGCAGGACCGAGACCCGGGGATGGTGCGCCTGGTGTTCTACCTGTCCGACGGGGAGCAGACCACCGAGGACGAGCCGGGGTCGTTCACCGCGATCGCCCCGCTCGTCGACGGCGGCGCGGTGCTCGGGTACGGCACGGCGGCCGGTGCGCCCATGCGGCAGCACGACGGCAGCCTGGACCCGGACGCGCCGTACATCCCGGACCCGCAGGACCCGTCCCGTCCCGCGCTGTCGTACGCGGACGAGACGGCGCTGCGCGAGGTCGCGGCCGAGCTGGGCGTGCCGTACGTGCACCGCACCGGCCCCACGTCCACGGCCGACCTGGTGGCGGACGTCGACGTCGCGGCGATCACGGCCGACGGGCGTGCCGACCTGTCCACGCGGCGCGACCTGGTGTGGCCGTTCGCACTGGTCGCGGGTGCGCTGCTCGCGATCGAGGCGTGGACGTGGGCGCGGGCGTCGAGCCGGCTGCGGGGGCGACGGTGAGCCGCCGGACCACGGGGCGCACGCTGCGGGAGCGCCAGCAGGCGGAGGCCCGGCAGAGGCTGCGCGAGCGGCGGGCGGAGATCAACGCCCGCCACACCGCCGAGCGCCGCCGGCGCCGTTCGGAGCGACGGGCCGCCCGGCGCGACCGGGTGCGCGCCCTGCCGCCGCACCTGCGCCGCCGCCGGCGGATGCTGCGGTGGAGCGCCCTGCCCGCGGTGCTGCTGCTCGGGTTCGCCCTCTCCCTGCTGCAGCTGGGCCCGCAGTACGCGGCGGCCCGGGCGGCGTACGACGACGACCAGTGGTGGGACGCCATCGACCTGTTCGAGCGGCAGGACCGGTGGGCGCTCGTCGAGCTGTGGAAGGGGCCGTTCAACGAGGGCACGGCCCTGCTGCGCGCGGACATGCCCCGCAGCGCGGTCGAGCCCCTCGACCGCGCGCTGGAGCTCGTCCCCGACGAGCACCGGTGCCTGGTGCAGACCAACCGCGCGCTGGCGCTGGCGGGCAGCGAGAAGGAGAGGACCGAGCGGGCCGAGGAGCAGCTCGAGTACGCCCAGGCCGTCGCGGACGCGGTGGCCGCGCAGGAGGCGGGTGAGCCCTACGACGCCGAGGTGCTCGAGCCGCGGTACGAGGGCGGCGATCCGCCGGTCGTCGCCGACGAGCTCTGGTACGCCGCGTACCTCTTCCGCGAGGCCGCCGACGACGCGGCGCTGCTCGCGGAGGCACTCGCTGACCCCGCCTGCGTCCCGCCCCCGTCGCAGGGCGGCGGCGAGGACGAGGAGGAGGAGTCCGAGGGCGGCGGCGAGAGCCAGGACGAGGAGTCCGAGGGCGGCGGCGAGAGCCAGGACGAGGAGTCCGAGGGCGGCGGCGAGGGCGACGACACCGAGGGTCAGGGCGGCGGGCAGGACGACGGCTCCGACGGCCAGGGCGGCGGGCAGGACCAGGGCTCCGACGGCCAGGGTGGTGGGCAGGACCAGCAGGACCAGCAGGACCAGCAGGGTGCCGGGGCTGCGGAGCGTCGGATGCAGGACCTGCTCGGCGCGTCGACGGAGCTGGAGAACCTGGGTCGGGCGGCGGAGGAGGGCACGCTCGAGGGCCGGCCGGAGCTGGGCCGCGGGCAGCAGCAGGCGCCCGACCCCGCCCAGGCGGAGGCCGAGCGGCGCCGGCAGCTGGCCGACCGCAACGGGCAGGCCGACGGCGGCGGGACGGGCGGGCAGCAGCAGGCGCCCGGCGGCACCGGCTCGTCACGCGGGGGCGGACCGGATCCGGGCACGGGGTCGGGCGGCGGCGGACGCAACTGGTGAGCCGGGGGCGGCGGCGGGCGGGTGCGAGGATCGGGGGGTGCTGGTGACCCCGTCGGACCCCGACCTGACCGCCCCGCCCCTGCCCGCCGTCGCCCCGGACGTCCGCCTGGTCGCGGTGGACATGGACGGGTCCCTGCTGGACGACGCCAAGCGCGTCGACCCGTCCTTCTGGCCGCTGCTCGACGCACTCGTCGCGCGCGGCGTGACGGTCTGCCCGGCCAGTGGCCGGCAGTACGCGACGCTGCGCCGCCAGCTCGGACGCGACGACCTGGTGTACCTGGCGGAGAACGGTGCGCACGTGGTGCGCGACGGCGTCACGGCGGCCGTGGACGGGCTCGACGCGGAGGTGGCACGCGACGTGGTGCGCGAGGTCCGCCGCCAGGTGGCCCACGGCGCGGACCTCGGGGTCGTGCTGTGCGGGCTGCGCAGCGCGTACGTCGAGCGCACGGACGCCGCGTTCCTGGCGCAGTGCGAGCCGTACTACGCGCTGCTCGAGCGCGTGCCCGACCTGACGGCGGTGGACGACACGGTGCTGAAGGTCGCGGTCTTCGACTTCGGGTCGGCCGACACGGGGGCCGGACCGGCCCTGGCGGAGTTCGCCGGCGCGGCGACGGTGCTGGTCAGCGGCGCGCACTGGGTGGACGTCATGAGCCCGACCGCCGACAAGGGCCACGCGCTGCGGGAGGTGCAGCAGCTGCTGGGGGTGGGCCCGGAGCAGACCGTCGCGTTCGGGGACTACCTCAACGACGTCGGCATGCTGGCGGCGGCCGACTGGTCGTTCGCGATGGCCAACGCCCACCCCGCGGTGCGGGACGGCGCCCGGTTCGTGGCACCGTCGAACCAGGAGAACGGCGTGGTCCGCACGCTGCGGGCGCTGCTCCGCCTGCCCTGACGCCGGCACGGCGCCCGGCGGGTCTCAGTCGGACGGCCGGTCGAGCAGCGGCGGCGGCGCCTGCAGGTCGATCGCCCGCAGGACGACGGCGTGCTCCACGCCCACCTGCCGGCCCTGCGCGGCGGTCAGGGCGGGGACCAGGTCGGCGGGCGCGGGGTGCCAGGGCAGCAGCGCGAGGTACTCGCGGTGCGCCTCCAGCGAGGCGACCGCGCGCGCCAGCGCCTGCGGCGGCACCGGCACGCCGTGCGTGGGCTCCGGGTCCCCCGCCACCAGCAGCCACCGGACGGACCACGGCTCCAGCCCGGCGTCCACCAGCTCACGGAAGACCCAGCGGTTGCCGGCGTCGCGCACGGCGTCCGCCGTGGCCAGGCCGGCCGCGCGGTGGTCGGCCTGGTTGAGGCCCACGGGGGTGTCCTCCCGCCACGTCGTGGTCAGCACGGCGTCGGGCCGGAACCGGCGGATCGCGGCGGCGACGTCGCGGCGCAGGTCCAGACCGTAGAGCAGCACGCCGTCGGGGTGCTCGAGGAAGTCCACCCGGGTCACGCCGACGGCGCGCGAGCCGGCCACCTGCTCGCGCACGCGCACCTGCGCGGCGTGCGCGGGATCCCGCGCGTCCATGCCCGCCTCGCCGCGCGTCAGCAGCAGGTACGCCACCTCCACGCCCCGCGCGGTCCAGGCCGCCACGGCGGCGGACGTGCCGTACTCCAGGTCGTCGGGGTGCGCGACGACGCACAGCACGCGGGTCAGCGACTCGTCGGGCAGCAACGGCAGCGGCGCGGCCATGGACCCACGGTAGGGCGCCGCCCGGGGCACGGCACCCGGGCGGACCTGCCCCGCTCAGGCCCGGGCCAGCGCGGCGTCGAACGCGCCGAGCAGCGCCGGGCTGAAGAGCACGAACCGCACGGTGGTGACCGGCGTGCCGGGGTGGGCGGCGACCCACGCGCGCGCGGCGCCGACCGCCACGTCGGCCGCCTGCGCCGCGTCCCACCCGTACACGCCCGCGCCCACGGCGGGCAGGGCCACGCTGGTTGCGCCCAGCCCGTCCGCCACGTCGAGGCTGGAGGTGACGCACGACGCGAGCAGGGCGGGGTCGGTCTGCCCGCGGTGGCGGTCCGGCCCGACGGTGTGGACCACCCACCGGGCCGGCAGGTCGAAGCCGGGCGTCGCGACGGCCCGGCCCACGGGCAGGCCGTCGGGCAGCGTGGTGGCGCGCAGCTCCCGGCACGCGGCGAGCAGCCGCGGGCCGGCCGCGGCGTGGATGGCCCCGTCGACCCCGCCGCCGCCGAGCAGCGAGGAGTTCGCCGCGTTCACCACGACGTCGACGTGCTGCTGCGTGATGTCCCCGAGGACCGTCTCGATGCCCATCGCGCCATCCTGACGCCGCCCCGCGCGGCCGGCGACCGCCGCGGGCGCACACCGTCCGACCAACCGCCACCGCACGAGCCGCGGCGGGCGGGGCACGGCGGGCGGGGCACGATGAGGCCCCTCGGACGCTTACTCCGAGGGGCCTGCTCCGAGCCTAGCGGCGGGCTGCCGCCGGACGGGTGACGCGGGCCGCGTGTCCACAGATCGTGTCCACAGCCCTGTGTCTGACCGATGGGTTCGCAGGTCGGCCTGTGGACGAGGGTGTGGACGGACCGGTGGACGAAGACCCGTCCCGACAGGCCCTTGTGGGACGGTCGCCGGGGGTCTAGAACTGGGGAATCGACCTCGGCCGACCGTGATCCACCAGCAGGAACGCCCCTCCCGGGAGCCTCCCGCGGGTCACGGCCGATCCCCGGGGACGGACCGAACGGAGAACGTGCGGCACCTCGACGGGGCGACCCGTCGACCTGTGGATGACGACGCAGGGACGCACCGGTACCGGGAGGTCGATCGTGGACGTCCCGCCCGCGGTGCACCGGCTCGCCGGTCGCACCGGGTGCCGGGGCGGAGCCGCACCGTCAACGGCGGCGTCGGCCACCGGGCGACCGGTGGCACGCGACCCACGGTCGGGGAGGCCCCTCGGACGCTTACTCCGAGGGGCCTTCCTCGTGCGCGCCCTCAGCCCGTCGGCGCCGACTCGACGAGGATCGTCACCGGGCCGTCGTTGACCAGCTCGACGGCCATGTCGGCGCCGAAGCGCCCGGTGGCGACCTCGAGCCCGCGTGCGCGCAACGCCGCGACGACCGCGTCGACCAGCGGCTCGGCGACGGGACCCGGCGCTGCGGCGTTCCACGTGGGACGACGCCCCTTGCGCACGTCGGCGTAGAGCGTGAACTGGCTGACCACCAGCACGGGCGCACCGACGTCGACCGCCGAGCGCTCGTCGCGCAGGATCCGCAGCTCGGCGATCTTGCGGGCGACCACCTCGACCTGCGCCGGGCCGTCCCCCGGGGTGACGCCGACCAGCGCGAGCAGGCCCGGCCGGTCGATCTGCCCGACGACCTCGCCGTCGACCCGCACGGCCGCGCGGGTGACACGCTGCACGACCGCCCTCATCGCCGCACCGACCGCGCGTCCGCACCGCCGACGACGGGCCGGCAGGTCACGCGTCCGGCCCGAACGTCGCCCGGACCTCACCGACGGGCCGGCCGTGCCCGAGCACCGGGGTGCGGGCCGCGTCGGCGACCAGCGCCGGGTCGACGCCCGCGAGCGCCAGCGCCGCGGCGAGCACGACCGCGCGGGGCCGGCTCGACCCGTCGAGGACCTTGAGGGCGACCGCACCGCCGTCCGGGAGACCCGCGGCGTAGACGCCGTCCGCGCCGTCCTTGGCGACCAGTCCCGGCACGGCGGCCATGAAGGCGGTGACGTCCCGGCCGGTCCCACCGACGTGCCAGGGGTGCGCCGCCATCGCGCGGGCCACGCGGCCCGGGGCGGCGGGCCCGTCCCCCGCCGCGGCGGCCAGGGTCCCGAAGGCACGCGCGAGACCGGCCAGCGTCGTCGAGAGCAGGGGCGCGCCGCAGCCGTCGACGGTCACGTGGTCCACGGGGGCACCGGTCAGCTCGGTGGTGGTGGCGACCACCGCCTGCTGCAGCGGGTGCGCCGGGTCCAGGTAGTCGTGCGTCGACCACCCGGCCGCGCGGCAGGTCGCGAGCATGCCCGCGTGCTTGCCGGAGCAGTTCTGCGTGAGCGACGCCGGGCCGTGGCCCTGCGCCCGCCACTCCCACGCCGCGTCGGGCGCCAGCGGCCAGTCGGGCGTGTTGCGCAGGTCGGCCTCGGTGAGGCCGGCACCGGCCAGCAGCCCCCGGACGACGTCGAGGTGCCCGCGCTCCCCGGAGTGGCTCGCGCACACCAGTGCCAGGTCCGCACCGGCGACGTCCAGCCCCTGCCCCAGCATGGCGACGGCCTGCACCGGCTTGAGGGACGACCGCGGCCACACGGTGACCTCGGGGTCGCCGACGGCGTGCCGCACCGCCCCGTCCGGGCCGACGACCACGACGTGACCCAGGTGGACCGACTCGACGAGGTCGCCGCGGTGCACCCGTGCGAGCGGGCGCGCGCCGGCGGCGACGTCCGCGACGCTCACCACCCGCCGCCGCGCGACGGGCCACCGCCCCGGCGGCGCGAGTACGGCGTGACGGCCGGGCGCACGTCCACCAGGTACACGATGGCGGCCGCCGCGCTCACGAGCGCGAGGAACGACGGGAACCGCAGCGGCAGCCCCAGCGGCGGCGGGATCGAGATGAACGCGACGACGGTCGCGGCCACGAGCACCCACGTCCAGAACGTGCGCGTCCGCTTGCCGGCGGCCGTGAACGCCGCGGCGGGACGGCGCAGGCAGTCCACGAGCGCCCACGCGGACAGCACGAGGATCGCCACGTAGAAGACGAGGAAGAGCAGGACCTGCAGCGACCCGATGATGCCCACGCCGAGAGCCTACGAGACGCAGGGCGGGCGGGTGCGTCGGACGAGCCGCTCAGAGCTCGGGCAGCGCGACCCGGGCGTCCGCGGGCGTGGCCCCCGACGCCTCGAGCAGGTCCACCACCAGCGAGCGCAGCAGCAGCACCAGCGACTGCGACGTCCAGTCGTCGGGCGCCAGCGCGTACGGGTCGAGGGCCGCGGCCACGGCCAGCAGCCGCTCGCGCGCCGGGCGCGGGTCGTGCCCGGCACCGATCGCGGTGGCGAGGTCGTCCGTGGCCCGGGCCGCGGCCGCGACGACGTCCGCCAGCCCCGGCGGCACCGGCCCCTCCTGGACGACCGCGACGGACCGCCGCGCCAGCACCCGCGCGCTGCGCATGGCCCGGTCCAGCAGGACGCTCTCGTCCACCAGCCCCTCGAGCTCGGCGCGGTGCCGGCGGTGCGCGGGCGCCAGGCGGACCAGCTCGGCCGCCGAGCGCGCGGCGTCGCGCCACTCGTCCAGGGCCGGCTGCGACGCCCGTCCCGTCAGGAGCGCGGCCTCGACGTCCTCGACGTCCCCGGCGCGCAGGCCGCGGGCGAGCACGGTCAGCACCGTGGTGAGCTCCTGCACCGCCGCCTGCGCGAGCGTGCGCGGGTGCCGTCGTGGGTCGGTCGGGGTGAGCAGCGCGAACGCCAGCGCGACGCAGCCGCCGACGACCGCGTCGACCCAGCGGCCGAACGGCCCGCCACCGATCTGCGGCAGCCCGACGATGACGATGGCCTGCACACCGGCCTGGGTGGTGAGCAGCGCCCCGCGGTCCAGGAACCGTCCCACCAGCGCCGAGGCCGCCAGGACGACGGCCATCTGCCACATGCCGGACCCGATGACGTGCACCACCAGGTCGCCCGCCGCCACGCCGATCGCCACGCCGCCGGCCAGCTCGACGACGCGGCGCACCGACCGGTCGCGCGAGAACCCGAGCGCCAGCCACGCGGCGACGGGCGCGAAGAACGGCATCTCGTGGCCGAAGACGTACAGCCCGATGCCGTACGCGAGCCCCGCCGCCGCGGACGCCTGCAGGACGAGCCCCCACGAGGACCGGACGCGCGCCCACCCGGCACGCACGCGCGACCCGAGCTGCAGCCGCAGCATGGCCGACGTCCGCAGGGCGCCCGGCGCGCTCACCGCAGCAGGTCCACGGAGGTCACGCGCCCCCGAGCATGGGGTGCTGGCCCAGTCCGCGGGTCAGCGGACCGCGCGCCGCCGGCCGGTCGGGCGTCACGCCGTCCCCGCGCACGACGACCTCCTGCCCGCCGGCGACCGCACCGCCGTCGCAGTCCACGAGCAGCACGGCGTCCTCCGGGACGGACCGCTTGACCACGGCCAGGGCGATCGGGCCCAGCTCGTGGTGCCGCGCCACCGAGGTGACCCGCCCGACCTCGCGGCCGGTCGTGGCCTCGTCGGCACCGCCGGCCGTGGGCGCGGCGGCACCGGGCAGCCGCACGGGCGCACCGACCTCGGGCAGCAGGTGCCCGGAGCCGTCGAGGTGCAGCATCACCAGCCGACGCGGGGGCCGGCCCAGGTTGTGCACGCGTGCCACCGTCTCCTGCCCGCGGTAGCAGCCCTTGTGCAGGTGCACGGCGGTGCGCAGCCAGTCCAGCTCGTGCGGGATGGTCCGGTCGTCGACCTCGTGGCTGCGACGCGGGCGCCAGGCCTCCACGCGCAGCGCCTCGGACGCCCAGGTACCGACGAGGGGCCAGCCCGCCGCCTCCCGGGCGCGCACCTCCTCGACGAGCCGCTCGCGCGGCACCAGCACCAGGCGCCACCGGCGGTCGACGCCCGGGTGGGCGTCGTCGTCCGCGCCGTAGCGGGTGCCGCCGGGGGCGGTGCGAGGCCACGGGTCGCGCCACGTCACGGGCTCCCCCGCGGCTCCCTCGGCGTCGACCGGCTCCGCGAGCGCCGCCCACGCGTCGGTGACGTCGGCGACCTCGACGCGCAGCATGAACCGCATCCGGTCCAGCCACGCCGCGAGGGCGGGCGCGGTCTCGGTGAGCAGCCACGTGGTCGTGCCGTCGTCGACGACCCCCGCCGCGTGCTCGACGCGGCCGTTCGGGTCGAGCACGAGCAGCTCGGTCGACGTGCGCGGGGCCAGCGCCTGCAGGTCCTGCGACGTCAGCGAGTGCAGCCAGGTCAGACGGTCGGGACCGGTGACGGTGACGACGCCGACGTGGGACTGGTCGACCACGGCACCACCGCGTGCCAGCGCACGCTGCTCCGCGGTGGGGTCGCCGTAGTGCCAGGCGACGCCGGCGTCGGGCCCGGCCGCGGCGACCGCACCGCGACGGGCGAGCAGCGGGCTGCGGTGCCGCGGCGGGGCGACGGCCTCGGTCTCGCCGTCCACGTCAGTCCTCCACCCGGGCCAGGCGCCCCGACGCGTACGACTGCATCGGCTCGCCGAAGGCGGCCAGGTCGTGCGCCCACATGAGCTCACCGTTGACCAGCCCGTACAGGCGCTTGCCGGCGTTCACGGCCGCACCGGTGGCGGTGCGGGCGATGAGGTCGGAGACCAGGTCGATGCGCCCGTTGCCGACCGACCCGACGTACACGTCGACGTGCCCGGACGGGTCGGCGAGCAGCAGCTCGACGGGGTGCTGGTCGGCGGCGAGGTCGGCGGGCCGCTCGGGCGGCACGCGCCAGTAGCCGGACTCGGTGGACCACACCGGGCCGTCGAGCGGCTCCGGCGTCCCCGCGGGGGCGGCGTCGGGGTCGTCGGCGACGGGGGTGCCGCCGTCGAGGGTCGCGGCGTCGTCGGGGGCGACCACCAGGCGGATCGTCGTGCGGTACGCCAGGTAGGGACCGCCGTCGTGGGTGATCTCGAGCTCCTGCGTGAAGGTGCTCTCCTCGACGCCGGGGTAGCCCACGACGCCCTCACCGCGCCAGCGGCCGACCAGCCAGGCGAGCGGGTAGACCTCGGGGGCCAGACCCTCGGGCAGCACGAACGGCACGGTGCCTCCTCGACTCGGGCGCGCGCCGGCGGTGGCCGGCACGCGCGGCGGACGACCGACCGGTCGCCCGCAGGGGACGCGTCAGCGCCGAGGGCTCAGCGCTGGCCCTTGTAGAGGCGGTACACGACGAAGCCCGCGAACCACGCGATCGTCAGCGAGGCCAGCACGAGCAGGCCGATGAAGAAGCCCTCGAGCGCAGTCATGCACCGATCCTAACGACGAGAGGGACCGGTTTCGTCCCGGGCGCGCGGATCACCCCGCCAGCACACGCCCGGCGACGTAGACGAGGACACCGCTGACGGTCACGGGCAGCACCACGACGGCCAGCGACGGCAGCCGCCGCTCGAGCGCCGGGAGCCGGTCGAACAGGGCGTGCAGCGCGGTGACCAGGACGCCGACACCGACGCCGAGCACGGCACCCGCGACCAGCTGCACCGTCGGCAGCAACCAGCCGACGAGCGTGCCGCCGGCCGTCGCGGCGACCACGGTGACGAGGTACACCAGCCAGGTGCGGCCCCGCAGCGCGACGCTGGCCGAGCCGAGCGCGAGCGCGACCGCACCGGCGACCACCAGCTCCTCGCCCCCGTCGAGCCGGGCCGTGGCGACCCAGCCGGTCACGCAGACGGCGAGCACGGTGCCCGCGACGGTGCCCGAGACCGACTCGACCATGCGCAGCCGGCCGTCGCGGCGCAGCATCTCGTTGACGAACGCGAGGACCACGGCTGCGGCGAGCACGAGCGCCAGGTGCTGCAGGTACGGCTGCTCGGGCGTGAACGTCACGGCCGCGACGGAGCCGAGCCCGCCGAGCGCGACCACCGCACCGGCACCGGGCGTGAAGGGCAGCGCGGCGAGCCCGGGCCACCCCAGCGCCAGGACGAGGACGAGGACCGCGCTCACGGCCGCCAGCGGCAGGACACCGGCGAAGCCGGCCACCGCGACCACCGCGGCGAGGACCGCGGTGAGGACGGACCGGGTCTCGACGCTCATCGGGTCCCCCGTCGGCCGTCGGGCCGACGCCTCAGGGGCGGGTCGTGGCGCGGACGGGTCGGACGGCGGTGGTGAAGCACGCGGGCGATTCTCGCAGACGCCCCCTGGGACCGTGGACGCGCGGACGGGTGGCACCCGCGGGCTGTCGGCGCGGGGCACGCCCACCACGCGGTACCGTGTGCCAACTCGCAGCCAGGAGGTGACAGGTGGCGGATCTGCTGCTGCTCACGCCTGCGTCCGGGGGTTCGGCACAGGTGCTTCCCGCGTTGGGGCTCCTGTCCCACCGGGTCCGGGTGCTCCCTGTCGAACCGTCCGCTCTCGTGGACGCCCCGGACGCGGACATCGTCGTGCTCGACGCGCGCCGTGACCTCGTCACCGCCCGCACCACCTGTCGACTGCTGCGCGCCACCGGTCTGACCGTCCCGCTCGTCCTCGTCCTGACGGAGGGCGGCCTGACGGTCGTCACCGCCGAGTGGGGCGCGGACGACATCATCCTCGAGCACGCGACGCCGGCCGAGGTCGAGACGCGGTTCCGGCTGGTCATGGAGCACGCCGCGACGTCGTCCTACGACGACGCGCCGCAGGAGATCTCGTCCGGCGAGCTGACGATCGACGCGGGCGGGTACACCGCCCGGCTGCGCGGTCGCCCGCTGGACCTCACGTACAAGGAGTTCGAGCTCCTCAAGTACCTGGTGCAGCACCCCGGCCGCGTGTTCACGCGCGCCCAGCTGCTGCAGGAGGTCTGGGGGTACGACTACTACGGGGGCACCCGCACCGTGGACGTCCACGTGCGGCGGCTGCGCGCGAAGCTCGGCCCGGAGCACGAGCAGCTCATCGGCACCGTGCGCAACGTGGGGTACCGGTTCGACCCGCCCAAGGACCGCCGCGTGACGGAGGACCGCACCGACGTGGCGGAGCCCGCGGAGGCCTGACCGGCGCGCGCCCTGCGCGGAGCGGCACGGCGTGCAGGTGCCCGGACCCGGCGGTAAAGTCGACATCCGGTGCGCCGGGAAGTCTGGTCGGCAGTGACCCCGTCGACCCCACCGAGAGGTACGACCTGTGCCCACCACGCCTTCAGGCGCGCCCGCGCGCCGCCCCGCCCGCACGCTCTTCGGCAGCCTCAGCGCCGGCAGCGAGCGCAACCTCGCCGACACCCTGCGCGACGAGCGGATCGGCGGCCTGCTCCTGCTGGTCGGTGCCGTCGCCGCGCTGCTGTGGGCGAACCTCGCCCCGGACTCGTACCGTGCCGTCAGCGAGACCGTCGTGGGCCCGGCGGCGCTGCACCTCGACCTCGACCTGGCGCACTGGGCGGCCGACGGGCTGCTGGCGATCTTCTTCTTCGTCGTGGGCCTCGAGCTCAAGCGCGAGATGGTCGTCGGCGAGCTGCGGCACGTGGCCACGGCCGCGCTGCCCGCCGCGGCGGCCGTCGGCGGCATGGCGGTCCCTGCCCTCGTCTACCTGACGGTCAACACGACCCTGCCGGGGGGCGCACCGGAGGGGTGGGCCGTGCCCACGGCCACGGACATCGCCTTCGCGGTCGGCGTCCTGGCCATCGTCGGCCGGGGCGTGCCGGTCGCGCTGCGCGCGTTCCTGCTGACGCTGGCCGTCGTCGACGACCTGCTCGCGATCGTCATCATCGCGGTCGGGTACACCGAGACCGTGACGTTCGGGCTCGTGCTCGGCTCGTTCGCGTGCGTGGCCGTCTTCGCCCTCGCCCTGCGCCGCGGGATCCGCTCACCGTTCCTGCTGGTGCCGCTCGCGCTGGCGGCCTGGACGCTGCTGCACGCCTCGGGGGTGCACGCGACCATCGCCGGTGTGCTGCTCGGGTTCGCCGTGCCTGCCGCGGCCGGGACGGCGCGGCCCGCACGGGGTGGCGCTCCCCGGCCCCTGGCGGACCCCGACCACTCGCTGGCCGAGCGCTACGAGCACCTGTGGCGCCCGGTGTCCGCCGGGTTCGCGGTGCCCGTCTTCGCGCTGTTCGCGGCCGGCGTCACCATCGACCCGGCCACCGTCGGCGCCGCGTTCGCCGAGCCCGTGGGCCTCGGTGTCGTCCTGGGGCTCGTGCTCGGCAAGCCGGTCGGCATCACGCTGGCGACGTGGGCGGTGTCCCGGTTCACCCGCGCCCGCCTGGCACCCGGGCTGGGGTGGTGGGACGTGGTCGGCGTCGGCGTCCTCGCGGGCATCGGCTTCACCGTGTCGCTGCTGGTCGGCTCGCTCGCGTTCGGCACCGGGACGGAGCTGGGCGACCACGTCGTCGTCGGCGTGCTCACCGCCTCCCTGCTCGCCGCCCTGGTCGGCGGTGCGATCCTCGCCTGGCGCGGGCGCGTGCACAGCGTGCGGGCCGACGGCGCCGCCGCAGGGGCGGCCGGTGCACCCGCACCCGGGCCCGGTCGCGGTGCGGCCGGGAGCGAACGGGACACCGACCCGGGGGCGAGCCGGTAGGTTCGCACTCGATGACCACCGTCGACTCCGCGTCGCTCCTGATCGAGGGGCCCTGGCAGCACCGCTTCGTCACGGCGAACGGCGCCCGGTTCCACGTCGCGCTGACCGGACCCCAGGACGCTCCGCTCGTGGTGCTGCTGCACGGCGTGCCCCAGCTGTGGTGGGCGTGGCGCCACCAGCTCCCCGTCCTGGCCGCCGCGGGCTACCGCGTCGCCGCGATGGACCTGCGCGGTACCGGCGGGTCGGACAAGCCCCCGCAGGGCTACGACGTGCCGACCCTGGCCGCGGACGTCGCCGGCGTGGTCCGCTCCCTCGGTGCGGAGTCCGCCGTGGTCATCGGTGCGGGCACGGGCGGCGACGTGGCCTGGGCGACCGGTGCGTACCACCCGCAGGTCGTGCGGGCGCTCGGTGTGCTCGCCGCCCCGCACCCGCTGGACGCCGTCGCGCTGCCGCGCCCACCGCTGCGCCCCGCCGCCGCCGCGGTGCTCGCCTTCGCCCAGCTGCCGTCGCTGCCGGAGCGGGCGATGGTGCGGGGCGACCTCGTCGACCGGATGCTCGGGCGGTGGGGCGGCGTGCCCGGTCTGCCCGGCCGGGAGGCCGTCGAGACGTACCGGCGGGCGGTGCGGGTGCCCTTCGCCGCGCACAGCCAGCTGGAGCAGGTGCGCTGGCTGGTCCGTTCGACCCCGCGCCCCGACGGCGCCCGGTACCGGGCGGCCCTGCGGGCGGCCCGCCCCGTCCCCGTGCTGCAGGTGCACGGCGTGCTGGACGGGCTGCGCCCCGCGTCCGGGACGGCGCTGCGGGCCGCCACGGCGCATCTCGCGCAGCCGTACCGGTACGAGCTGCTGCACGGCGCCGGGCACTACCTGACCGACCAGGCCCCCGGCCTGGTCGGCGAGCTGCTGGTGGACTGGCTGGCCGAGGTCGGGTCCGTCAGCCCTTGAGCATCTCGGCGGCCCGCACCGGGTCGGTCTCCCCGACACCCGCGGACGGGCACAGCGCGGCGACGGGGCACGCCCCGCACGCCGGACGCCGTGCGAAGCACGTCCGCCGCCCGTGGAAGATCAGCCGGTGCGACGCCATGGTCCACTCGCGCCGCTCCAGCAGCGCACCGAGCTCGGCCTCGATGACCACGGGGTCCTCGCTGGTGGTGTAGCCCAGCCGGTGGGACAGCCGCTGCACGTGGGTGTCCACCGTGATGCCCGGCACGCCGAACGCGTTGCCGAGGACGACGTTGGCCGTCTTGCGCCCGACACCGGGCAGCGTGACGAGGTCCTCGATCCGACGGGGCACCTCACCGCCGAACCGCTCGACGAGCGCCTGCCCGATGCCGATCACGGCGCGGGTCTTGGCCCGGAAGAACCCGGTGGGGCGCAGCACGTCCTCCACCTCGGTGGGGTCGGCCGCCGCCAGCGCGGCGGCGTCGGGCCACCGTGCGAACAGCTCGGGCGTCGCGAGGTTCACGCGCACGTCCGTGGTCTGGGCCGACAGCACGGTCGCCACCAGCAGCTCGAAGGGGTTGCGGAAGTCGAGCTCGCAGCGCGCGTCCGGGTACCGCACGGCCAGCGCCCGGTCGACGCGGCGGGCACGTCGGGTCCGGGCGAGCGGGGTCTCGAGGGTGAGGTCGGTCACGCGGCGAGCGTACGGGGCCCCACCGACGTCCGTCCCCTGCCGGCCGGCGTTGGGCCTGGCGGGTGAAAGGACCGTACGGATCGGTGCGGACCGGTCAAGACCGCGGCGCGCCGGTCCGAACCAGGAAGCGTGACGTCCTGCGTCGACCCCCTGCCCGACCTGCGGCTCGCGCGCCGTGCGCTGCGTGCCGAGCGCGAGCGGGTCGCGTGGTGGCGACGCGCCGTGCGTGCCCGCATGGACCTGGCGGTGGCGGCGGCAGCCCCCGCGGGCGTCCTCGGTGAGCAGGTCGCGTTCCTCCTTCCCCTCGACGTCTGCCTGCAGGTGCCGCGCCCCGACGAGCTGGGCACCGCGCTGCCCCCGGGCGACGGGCACGACCTCGGCCGGCTGCCCGAGCTGCGCGCGCTCGACGCCCGGCTGGCCACCTACGAACGGGGCGTCGTGGACGCCCTCGACCGCACCACCGCCCGCCTCGTCGAGCTCCTCGCCGGCGACCCGTCCGCGACGCTGCGCCCCCGCACGCCCGCCGTCGAGGGCCGCTGACCACGGCGAGAGCGCGCTGCGCACCGCGTCGACGCGCGGCAGGCCCGCGATGGGGCAGACTGGTTGCGGACGTCCGGCCTCGCAGCCGGACGGGACGTACGCCCGCGAACGAGCGCGGGACGAGGGGAAGGAACCGCCGTGGCGGAGGACATCGTGCTGACGGCGCCGCTGTTCGCGGGCATGGACGAGGAGTCGTCCCGGGCGCTCATCGACTCGATGAAGGTGCTCGACGTCACGCGCGGCGACGTCCTGTTCCACGAGGGGGAGCCGGGCGACCGGCTGTACCTGGTGCGTGACGGCAAGATCAAGCTCGGGCGACGCTCCAACGACGGACGCGAGAACCTGCTGGCCGTCCTCGGCCCCGGCGAGATGTTCGGCGAGCTGTCGCTGTTCGACCCGGGCCCGCGCACCGCGACCGCGACGGTCGTGGCCGACGCCGTGGTGCTGGAGCTGGGCCACCGCGACCTCATCACCTGGCTCGCCGACAAGCCGACCGTCGCCGAGCACCTGCTGCAGGCCCTCGCGCGGCGGCTGCGCCGTACCAACGAGGCGCTGGCGGACCTCGTGTTCTCGGACGTCCCCGGCCGCGTCGCCAAGGCGCTGCTGGACCTGTCGACGCGGTTCGGCCAGCCGGTCGAGGAGGGCATCCGCGTGGCGCACGACCTCACGCAGGAGGAGCTCGCGCAGCTCGTCGGGGCGTCCCGCGAGACCGTCAACAAGGCCCTCGCCGACTTCGCCGCACGCGGGTGGGTGCGGCGCGAGGGTCGTGCGGTCGTGCTGCTCGACGTCGACCGCCTGGAGCGCCGCGCCCGCTGAGGCGCCGCGCCCGCTGAGGCGCCGCGCCCGCTGAGGCGCCGCGCCCGCTGAGGCGCCGCGCGCGGTCGTCCGGACCGACCGCCCGATCCGCCTCGCCGGCCGGTCAGTCCGTCTCGCCGGTCAGTCCGTCTCGACGACCAGCTCGAGCTCGACCGGTGCGTCCAGCGGCAGCGCCGCGACGCCCACGGCGGAGCGGGCGTGGACGCCGCGCTCGTCGAGCAGCTCGTGCAGCAGCAGGCTCGCACCGTTGACGACGGCGGGGTGGCCGGTGAACCCGGGGTCGCTCGCGACGAGCC
Source organism: Cellulomonas sp. KH9 (assembly GCF_900114185.1). Lineage (GTDB taxonomy): Bacteria > Actinomycetota > Actinomycetes > Actinomycetales > Cellulomonadaceae > Cellulomonas. The sequence continues at coordinate 559,336 of NZ_FOSE01000001.1, read as the reverse complement.
CCACCACCTTGACCACGCGGCGCACCCGGTCGAGGGCCGCGACGGGGTCGCCGTCGGGCCCCTCGGCCGCGAGGACCGCGCCGACGGCGGCCAGCGCGTTCAGCGCGGCGGTCCGCGCGAGCGCCGCGGCGGTCTCGACGTCGACCTCGGCACCGACCTTGCCCGTGACCGGCAGGACCCCGTCGACGAACGGGAGCTGGCCGGACGTCCAGACGTGGGCGCCGCTGCGGACCGCGGGGACGTACGCCGCGAGCGGTGCCGCGACGCCCGGCAGGGTCAGGCCCCGCTCGGCGAGGCGAGCCGCGACACGACCGGGGGTCGGGCCGACCATCAGGCGGCCTTGGGACGCTTCAGGTAGGCGACGAGGCCCGCGTCGGGGCCCTGGATCACGGTCACCAGCTCCCAGCCGTCGGACCCCCACTGGTCCAGGATCGCCTTGGTGGCGTGGATGATGAGCGGAACGGTCGCGTACTCCCACTGGGTGGCCATGCGCTCACCCTAACGGTGTGGAAGCGCTCACACGCCGCCCAGAGCGACGAGCGCCGGCTCGTTGCCCAGCAGCTCGGCGCGCCAGGACGCGACCTCCGGCCGACGGCGCAGCAGCGCCCGCCGCTCGCGCTCCGTCATGCCTCCCCACACGCCGAAGTCGGCGCGGCTGTCGAGCGCGTCCGCCAGGCAGTCCAGGCGCACGGGGCACCCGTGGCAGACCGCCCTCGCCTCCCGCTGTGCCGCGCCCTCGACGAAGAGCGCGTCGGGCGCCTGCTTGCCCTGCCCGCACGACGCCTGTGCCGTCCAGTGGCCCTCGTACACCTGTGCCCCCTGCGCTACCACCACGTGATCCTCCGCGTGTCGCTCCCTGCGTGTCGCAGGCGTGACGGTATCGGCACCAGGGAGGTCCTGACGAGACCCCGGACGGGTTCTTTCCGGCCGGGTGCTCCCCGACGTGTGCAGGTCGGGTGAAGGCCCGTGCGTGGGGGACGTGCGGACCGCCGTCGACGCACCTCCCCCCGGTAGCCTGACGCCATGCCGACCCCTGCCCGCGCGCGCGGACGCAGGGTCAGCGCCGCCCAGGCGCTGGCCCTCCTGCTCTCCTTCTGCCTCGTCGCCGGTATCGGTGGTGTCCTCGCCGCCGGCCTGGTGCTGCCCGGCGTCGCCGTCGCCAACGGCGTCACGAGCATGTCCGTGACGGCGTTCGACGACCTGCCCAGCGAGCTCGAGCAGGCGCCCCTGCCGGAGAAGTCGGAGATCCTGGCGGCCGACGGCACGCTGCTGGCGACGTTCTACGACCAGAACCGCATCGTCGTGCCGCTCACGGAGATCGCGCCGATCCTGCAGCAGGCGGTCGTCGCGGTGGAGGACCGCCGGTTCTACGAGCACTCCGGCATCGACCCCGCGGGCATGCTGCGGGCGGCCGTCGCACAGGCCGGCGGCGAGACGCAGGGCGCGTCGACCCTGACGCAGCAGTACGTCAAGAACGTCTTCCTCGACGCGGCCGAGCGGGTCGACGACCCCAAGGAGCGCGCACGGCTGCGCAGCGAGGCCAAGGTCTCGAAGGGCTCGGCCGGCATCGCGCGCAAGCTCCGCGAGGCCAAGATCGCGATCACGCTCGAGAAGTCCATGACGAAGGACGAGATCCTCGAGAAGTACCTGAACATCGCCGCGTTCGGGGCGTCGGTGTACGGCGTGGAGTCGGCGGCGCAGTACTACTTCAGCAAGTCGGCCAAGGACGTCAACTACCTCGAGGCCGCGACCATCGCCGGCATCACGCAGTCGCCCAGCGCCTGGGACCCGGTCGGCGCGGCCAACCAGACCGACGAGCAGCGTGCCGAACGGTACAAGAACTCCCAGAAGCGCCGGGACAAGGTCCTGCGTGACATGGAGCGCGAGGGGTACATCACCCCGGAGGATCTGGCGAACGGCCTGGCGACGCCGATCCAGGACACGCTGGCCGTCTCGCCGCTGCGGCAGGGCTGCATGTCCGCCGACGCGGCGGTGCCCGGCTCCGGGTTCTTCTGCGACTACGTCACCAAGGTCATCGCCAACGACCCGGCGTTCGGGGAGACCGCCGCGGCGCGCAAGAAGCTGCTGTACATCGGCGGTCTGCGGATCACCACGACGCTGCGTCCCGCCGAGCAGGCCGTGGCCGACGCCGAGGTCAAGGCCGGTGTCCCGGTCGACGACCCGTCCGGCGTCGCCAGCGCCGTGGTCTCGGTGGAGCCGGGGACGGGGCAGATCACCGCGATGGCCCAGAACCGCAACTACTCGGCGCTGCGCGAGCAGCAGCCCGGTGAGACGTCGGTCAACTTCAACACGAGCTACCAGTACGGCGGGTCCGGCGGGTTCGCCCCGGGCTCGACGTTCAAGGTGTTCACGCTCCTCGAGTGGCTCAAGCAGGGCCACGCTCTGCAGGAGACGGTCAACGGCTCGCGGCTGCAGTACAACACCCGCGAGTTCACCGCCTCGTGCGTCGGACGCTTCGCCAACGACACCTTCAAGTTCGGCAACTCCGAGAACGGCCGGGCGATCCCCCAGAGCGTGCTGGACGCCACGCGCAACTCGGTCAACTCCGCGTACGTCGCCATGGCGTCGCAGCTCGACCTGTGCAACATCATGCAGGGCGCCGCGGACCTGGGCGTGACCAAGGCGGGCGACCCGAACCAGACCAACGCGAGCGGCAAGCCGCTGGGCGGTACGCCCTTCGACCCCTACCCCGCGGTGGTCCTGGGCACGGACTCGACGTCCCCGCTGCAGATGGCGGCCGCGTACGCGACGTTCGCGTCGGGCGGCACCTACTGCAAGCCGATCGCCATCACGCAGGTGATCGACGCGACCGGCGCCGAGGTGCCCGTCCCGTCGGCGGACTGCCTGGGCGGTGCCATCGACCCCAAGTACGCCTCCGCCATGAACTACGCGCTGAGCAACGTGTGGACCGGCACGGCCAAGTCCGTCGGCGCTCCCCCGTTCCCGTCCGCGGGCAAGACGGGCACGACGTCGAGCAACGAGTACAACTGGTTCGTCGGCTACACCCCGCTGCGCGCGACCGCCGTGTGGGTGGGCTTCAGCGACGCCATGCGGTCCATGAACCGCGTGACGATCAACGGCAAGCGGTACACCAGCGGCCCGTACGGCTCGTCGATCGCCGCCCCGACGTGGAAGCGGTACATGACGCAGATCCTCGCCGGCACCGACAACCCCGGGTTCTCCCAGCCGGCCGACCGTGAGATCTACGGCGAGCGGGTCTCCGTGCCGTCCGTGCTCGGCCTGGGCGAGCAGCAGGCGCGCGAGCGGCTGGAGCGTGCCGGGTTCGGCCTCTCGGTCTCCGGTGAGCAGATCGCGTCGGGCTACCCGGCCGGCACCGTCGCGGAGCAGTCCGCGGCGACGGCGTCGCGGGGTGCGACCATCACCGTGAAGATGTCGAGCGGGCAGCCGGCGCAGAACCCCGGCGGCCCCGGCCCCGGCGGCGGCGGTCCCGGTGGCGGCGGTCCCGGTGGCGGCAACGACGGCGGGAACCGCCCCGGCCCGGGCCAGCCGTGAGCGGTGGCACCACGGCGACCGGCACGGCCGGCCGCGCCGGCACCGCCCTGCGTGCGGCCGGCGGGCTGGCCGTGGCGGGTGCGGCCGCCCTGGCCTGGGCCTCGCTCGTCGAGGTCCGCTGGTACGCGCTGCGTGAGGTGACCGTGCCGGTCCTGCCCCCGGGGCAGGCGCCGCTGCGGGTGCTGCACGTGTCCGACCTGCACCTGACCCCGGGGCAGCGCCGCAAGGTCGACTGGGTCCGGGACCTGGCGACGCTGGACCCGCACCTGGTCGTCGACACCGGCGACAACTGGGCGCACATCGACGCGATGCCCGCGCTGCTGCGTGCGCTCGAGCCGCTGCTCGCCGTCCCGGGTGCGTTCGTCCTGGGGTCCAACGACTACGTGGCGCCCGGTTTCAAGAACCCCGCGCGCTACCTGCTGCCCGACGCACGGCACGCCCCGCAGCGCCCGCCCGCGGCCCTGCCGTGGCGGGAGCTCGTCTCGCGGCTGACCTCGGCCGGCTGGGTCGACCTGTCCAACCGCCGCGACGTCCTCGAGGTCGACGGGCGCCGGCTGTCGCTGGTCGGCACCGACGACGCGCACCTGGACCGCGACCAGATGCCCCCGGCGGGCGGGCCGGACGACGCGCGCACGTCGGACGGCCGCTCCCCCGCGGTCGACCTGCACGTGGGGGTCACCCACGCGCCGTACCGGCGGGTGCTGGACGCCATGCACGCCGACGGGGTGGACCTGACGATCGCCGGGCACACCCACGGCGGGCAGCTCGCCCTGCCGTTCTGGGGGGCGCTGACCACCAACTGCGACCTGGACCTGCGTCGCGCCAAGGGGCTGCACGGCTGGCCGGGCGCCCGCCCGGACCGCGCCGACGGTGCGGGGTCCTCCTGGCTGCACGTCTCCGCGGGGCTCGGCACGTCGCCGTACGCGCCCGTGCGCTTCGCGTGCCGGCCGGAGGCGACGTTGCTCACGCTGACGTCGCCCTGATCGGATTTCGTCGCGAGGGTCCTCGTCGGCTATCCTTGCCAGGCTCCACGGGGTGTGGCGCAGCTTGGTAGCGCGCTTCGTTCGGGACGAAGAGGTCGTGGGTTCGAATCCCGCCACCCCGACACAGTCAGAGGGCCGGTGAACTGGGCAGACGCCCGGGTCACCGGCCCTCTGCCATGCGGCCGGCACCGACGCGTCGACGGCGTCGGGACGGCCGGCACCGACGGCCTCCGGGCTCAGCAACACGGTGACGCACGCCGGTCGGGCCGCCCGCCGACGTCCGCCCTTGTTAGCGTGACCGCGTGCCCAAGCCGTCGCGACCGAGCAGCCTCCTGTCCGGCACGCCACTGGGGTCCCGGTCGATCCTGCGGGAGATCCTGGTGCGCGGACCCCTGTCGCGCACCGACCTGGCGACGGCGCTCGACCTCACGCTGCCCAACGTCAGCCGGCTGACGCGACCCCTCGTCGAGCTGGGCGTGCTGGTCGAGACGACGGAGCGGGTCACCGGCCTCGGCCGGCCTCGGCAGCCGCTCGACGTCGCCATCGACGACCACCGGGTCGTCGGCGTCAAGGTGACCGCCGACCACCTGTACGCCGTGTGCACCGACCTGCGGGCCCGCGTGGTCGCCGAGACGCACGAACCCCTCACCACGACCGAGCCCGACGCCGTCGCCGAGCAGATCGCCGCGATGGTCGTGCGGCTGGCGGACGGGACCGACATCGTGCGGGGCGTCGGCGTGACGATCGGCGGTCACGCACCGGACCGGTCCACGGTCGCGTCCGCACCGTGGCTGGGCTGGTCGGACGTCGACGTCGCCGGGCGCCTCTCGGAGCGCACCGGCCTGCCCAGCGTGGTGGACAACGACGTGGCCGGGACGACGGGGTTCCTGCACTGGTTCGGGTCCGCCCGGACCCTCGACCGGTTCGCCGTGATCACCGTCGGGGCCGGGGTCGGCTTCGCGCTCGTGACGCACAACAGGATCGTGCGCAGCCGTTCGGCGGACCTCAACGGCCTGGGCCAGCACGTGGTCGCGGTCGCCGGTGACGGCACGGTCCGGACGGCCGCCTCGTACCTCACCACGGCCGCGATCTGCGAACGGGCGTCGACGGCCTACGGGAGCGAGCTGACCCACGCGCGGGTGCTGGAGCTGGCACGCGAGGGGGACCCGGCGTGCCGGCAGGTCGTCGACGAGGCCGTGGCCGTCCTCGGGCACCTGGTCGCCTCCGTCGCCGACTTCGCGCTCGTCGAGCACGTGGTGCTCTCGGGCGAGGGCATCCTGCTCGCCGCGGAGCACCGCGAGGCGCTCGAGTCCGTCGTCCGCACCCGTCGCCCCGCCGACGACGGCCCGGTCATGGACGTCCACGGGGTGGACTTCACCGAGTGGGCACGCGGGGCGGCCGTGCTGGCGATCCAGGAGTTCGTCGCCGCCCCCAGCACCGTCCACCCGACGCTGGGCGGCTGACCGCCCACCCGTCCCCCACCGCACCGATCACCACGGCCCCGAGCAGGCTCACCGGAGCGCGGTCGCCCCCAGCAGCCCGTCCGCGACGCCGCGTGTCACGGTCGGCGCCAGTGGCAGACGCGGCAGGAGCGTGGCCTGGACCGCGTGGTAGAGGTCCGGCTTGCCGGACCACACCGCGGCCGACGGGCGGTTGCCGGGGTCGAGCTCGTGCTGCCAGGAGCCGTCCGCCAGGTCGAGCAGGTACCGCGCGGCGTAGTCCCAGAACGTCCGGTACCACGCCGCGTAGGACGCGTCCCCCGTGCGCCGGTGGAGCGCCGCCGCGGCGCAGATGGCCTCGGCCACGACCCAGTGCATGCGGTGACGCACCACCGGGCCGCCGTCCCAGTCGGTCGTGTAGACGAACCCGTCGGCGCCGTCGACCGCCCACCCGTCCGCCACGGCCCGCTCGAAGAGGGCCACCGCGGCCGCGAGCAACCCGTCGTCGACGCCGATGGCGGCCTCGAGGTGGAGCAGCAGCCTCGACCACTCCAGACCGTGGCCGGGAGTCGCACCGAAGGGCTTGAACTGGTCGTCCGGGCGGTCCCGGTTGAGGTCCGGGTGAGGGGTCCAGTCGGAGCCGAAGTGCTCGGGCAGGCGCCCGTCGTGCGCGTCCACCAGCCCGACCACGAATCGCGCCGCCCGTTCGGCCCGCCGCCGCCAGGCCTCGGCCCGGTCGGCGGGCACGGCGTCCGCCACCGCGAGCATGGCCTCGACCGAGTGCATCGTGGAGTTCAGTCCGCGGTAGTCGTCCGGCCGCGCGAAGTCCCGGTCCCACGCGTCGACGACCAGCCCCACCTCGTCGTCCCAGAACCGCTCGAGGAACACCGCGGTCGCCTCGTCCAGGAGCGTCGCCGCACCGGCCCGCTCGGCGAGCACCGCGCTCGATGCAGCCAGCATGACGAAGGCGTGGTCGTAGCAGGCCTTGCCGGCGGTGAGGTCGGCCGACCCGTCCGGCAGCAGGGCACGGAACCAGCCGCCGCGCTCGGCGTCACGCAACCGCCCACGCAGGCCGGCGATCGCGTCGTCGGCGACGAGGCCCGCCCCGGGGAACCCCAGCAGGCTCCCGAGGCTGTAGACGTGGGCTGCCCGGGCGGTCAGCCAGGTCGCCACGCCCTGCGAGGGGTCAGGGGTGCCGCGGCCGTCGAGGTAGGCAGCGCCGCCGTCGACGAGGCCCGCGTCCAGACCGAAGGTCAGCAGGCGCCTGCACTCGGCGTCGAGCCACGCGTGGTGGGCGGGCCGTTCGATCCAGCCGGTCATGACTGCTCCTTCGCGGGGCTGTGGACGGAGGGCGCGCGGGGAACCAGGCGCAGGACGCGCGCCGAGGGTGAACGGGTGCCGCCGTGGACGCTCAGGACCCCGTCGCCCGGCCGCCAGGACGTCCGCCAGCCGGTGGTGCCCGGGGTGCCCCGGGGCGGGAAGACGGTCTCGACGGCGAGCTCACGCCCCACGTGGGCCGGGAACGGGAGGTCGAGCACCGCACACGCGCCCGGGAGCCGCCAGACGGTGACGACCACCGTGCCGTCGGCGTGCAGCGCGAAGGCCTGCCAGGCGCCCCGGTGCTCCAGGCCGAGCGGCCAGGACGGGACGCCCCGGGCGAGGACGGGCGCGAGCCCGCGGTGGGCCGCCACCCCCGAGCCGACCAGCGCGAGCTGCGCGTCGTCCATGGTGTCGAGGTGGCCGGAGAGGTACAGCCGTCCGGTCACGCCGGCCACCAGGGTGAACGCCGACTCCTCGACGCTCATCGAGGGCTGGGCGTACCCCCAGTGACCGGCCTGCTCGGGCAGCACGGACGCCGGGGTCGCCGCCGCGATGGGCGGGTAGAGCAGCGGGTCCTGCTGGTCGGAGGTCGACTGCAGGTGCAGCCGCGAGAGCGTCGCGTAGTCCATCCGCATGGCTCCGGAGGCGCAGTTCTCGACCAGGAGCGTGGGGTGCCGTGCCAGCACCGCGTCGAGCCAGTCGAGGTAGGCGCGGCAGTGCTCGAGCAGCCCCGCACCGGCCGGCTGCCCGCCGACGTCGGTACCCGGCCCCGGCATGATGTTGTAGTCGAGCTTGAAGAACCCGACGCCCATGCCGACCAGACGGTCGACGACGGCGTCCAGGTGGGCGCGGGCGGCCGGGTGCCTCAGGTCGAGCTGGTAGCGGCCGTGCTCCACGACGCGCCGGCCGAGACGCTGGAAGAACGCCTCCTCGGGAAGGACGTCCGCGACCGGGGAGCGCACACCGACGACCTCGGGCTCGAGCCAGATACCGGGCACCATCCCCAGGTCACGGATGTGGTCGAGCACCTCCTGCAGCCCACCGGGGAAGCGGGACCTGCTGGGTTCCCACGCGCCGACGGCGTCCCACCATCCGCCGGCGCCGTCGTCGTACCACCCGGCGTCGATGCAGTAGTACCGCGCACCGGCCCGTGCGGCGGCATCCGCCAGGGGCAGGATCGCGGCGGTCGTGGGGTCGCCCATCAACGTGTTCATGTAGTCGTTGAAGATCACCGGCAGGTCCCCCGGCCGGGCCGTGCCCACGTGGGCGACGAGTGCCCGCCGGTACGTGGTCAGGGCCGCGAGCGCTGCGTCGACGGGCGTGTCACGCCCTGCGACCGGCGCGTGCGCGACCGTCACCGCGACGGGCACCGACGTGAACCGCTCACCCGGCGGGAGCGTCACCGACCAGTGGTGCTCGGCGTCGGTGGGACCGAGCAGGGCGAGGCTGGCCCCCCGCTGGTCCTCACCGACCTCCCAGTGCCACGCACCGTTGTGCTCGATCTGGAAGGCGAGTCCGTAGGTGCCGCCCCGCTCCACCAGCACGCCGGTGGGCAGCCGCTCCCCCGTGGACCACGACGAGCGGGTGGTGACGGCCATGCGGGCGCGGTTGAGGTGGTGGTGCACGGCGGTGTCCATGGCCGGCAGCCCGACGTCGCGCAGCGGGGCGCGGTGCCAGCGGGACTCGGCCACCCAGTCGTTGTCCGCCCACAGCACGTCGACGTCGTCCACCTCCACGCCGGCGTCCGGCAGGAACGTGCCGAGCACGAGCGACGTCACCGCCTGGACGGTCACCGGGGACGCGCCGGCCTCGAGGACGGTCCAGCACCGCAGTGCCCCCGCGAGCGGGCTCAGGACGCTGGTGGCGCGCAGGCCGGTCACGGCGTCGACCTGATGGAGGTGCAGGGCACCGTCGACCACCTCGTGCCCGGTGTACCGCAGCCGGGCGCCGACGACGGTGGACGTGTAGCGGTGGCTGCCCGGGAACCGGCCGTGGCCGAGCACCTGCACCTCCACGAGAGGCGGGGTGACGGTGGCCGGCCCCTCGTCGTCGACCGTCACGGGGACGGCCGTGCGGGCCGCGTCCGACGGGCGCAACGAACGCAACGTCACGGGCGCGTCCGGCCCGATCCGCACGAGGGTCTCGAGTCCGCCGGTGCTCCAGCGCAGGGTCGTCATGGTCGCCTCTCGGGCTCGGGGGTGCGGTGGTGGTCCGGGCGGCGCGGTCAGGAGAGCGCGGGCAACGTGTCGAGCGTGACCGCGTACGGGCTGTGGTACGCGGCACGCAGCACGTCCGGGTCGGTGGTCGACTCGCGGGTCCACTCCTGGCTCCACGTCATGAGGAACGTCCACGGCACGCGGGAGACCTCGAGCGCCGCCAGGTCGGCCATGGGCCCGATCTCGGCGTCGCTCCCGTGCAGCGGCGAGAACCAGTGCCACGTGAGGTGGAGCAGGCCCTGGCGCTCGGCCCACTGCCAGGCCTGCTCCAGGGTGCCCCGGTTCTGCTCGACCTCGGTCAGGCACGCCTCGCCGCTCCGGGCGACGTCGATGTTCGGCGAGTACGCCAGCAGCTCGAACCCGCAGAGCGCCGGCAGCCTGCCCGTGGTCCGCGCGATGTACGCGAGCTCCTCCTGGGCCCGCGTCTGGGTGTGCCGCCCCAGGACGACGCCCCGGCCGCGCAGCTCGTCCAGGTGGTCCAGGACGTTGCGCACCTCGGCGGACGCGTCGGGGTTGCAGGGACGGTCGTCACCCACGTCCCGCTCCGTCGCGGCCCAGCAGGTCGTTCGCGCAGCGCACCGTGCCCGCGAAGGCCGCGGGGTCGACGTCGGCGGCGGTGGCCACGTGGAACGTGACCGACGCCCCGGCCGGCAGGCTCACCATGCCGCCGGCGACGCGCGCGGCCGGGTCGACCTTGTCCGCGAGGACCATGAGGTCCCGCACGTAGGACGAGGCGGTGACGGTCAGGTCCACGCCGCCGTCGACGGGGACCGCGTCGACCGTCACCGGTGCCGGGTCGAGCACCTGCCCGACGACGTCGGCGCCGTCGAGGAAGGCGGGCGCGAACCCGCTGCCGGTGTCGTCGGGAACCACGACGACGACCTCGCGCGAGGCGTCGGTGAACGTGACGACGTCAGCGGGGAGCACGACGTCGGCCGCGCCCCGCGCCGGGACCTCGGCGGCCAGCGTCGCGGTCGCGAGCACGGTGCCGTCGAAGGTCTGCCGGGTCGCGGTGAACGTGCCGGCGACGTCCTCGGCGGTGTCGTTGACGAGCACCAGCGCGGTGGTGTCGGGCTCGGCGGGCAGCCCTTCCCAGGCGGCGTCCCGGGCGGCCTGGGAGGCACGCGGCTGGATGGTGGCCAGCCGCGGCGCGTAGGCGTCACGCATCGCGTGCCACAGGGGCTTGCGGTGCCCGTCGTGGTCGACCGCGGCCCAGGACACCACCGGCCAGTTGTCGTTGAGCTGCCAGAGGATGGTGCCGGTGTTGTGCGGCGTCAGCGACCGCCAGTGCTCGACGCCGAAGCGCACCGCCTGGGCCTGGTTGAGCTGGGTGGTCCAGTGCCAGTCCTCGATGCCGCTCGGGTCGGGCAGGTGCCCCTGCCAGCCGCGCTCGAGCTTCTTGTTGCCCTGGTTCGCCTTCTGGTGGACGAGCATCTCGTGCCCGAAGGGGTCCATCGGCTCGTCGTGGACGACCCGCGTGAGCGTCGACCACGCCGGCGGACCCTGGAAGCCGAACTCGCTGACGAACCGGGGCCGGTAGTCCCGGTAGACGGTGTAGTCGACGCGGTTCCACACGTCCCAGACGTGCATGGTCCCGTAGCGCTCGTCGTTGGGGTACCGGTAGTCCCCGAACGAGAAGGGCGAGGCCGGCGAGTAGAACCGCGTGGTGTCGAGCTCGGCCAGCAGTGCGGGGAACAGCTCGGTGTAGTAGCCGTCACCCCAGGGGCGACCCGCGAGCCGGTGCCCCCAGCCCCAGTCGACGCTTCCCCAGGTGTTCTCGTTGTTGCCGTTCCAGACGACCAGCGAGGGGTGCGGGGACAGGCGGGTGATGTTCTCCCGCGCCTCGGCCTCGACCTCGCTCCACATCGCGGCGTCCTGCGAGTAGGCGGCGCACGCGAACAGGAAGTCCTGCCACATGAGGATCCCGGCCTCGTCGGCGAGGTCGTACAGCTCGTCGTTCTCGTAGATGCCGCCGCCCCAGACGCGGAGCAGGTTGACGTTGCCCTCCAGCGCGTCGGCGACCGCCCGCCGGTACCGGTCGGGTGTGACGCGCGTGAGGAACGCGTGGTCGGGGATCCAGTTGACGCCGCGCACCAGCACCGGCCTGCCGTTGACGAGGAGGGTGAACGGTGCGCCCGCCTCGTCGTCGGCCGTGTCGACCGTGACGGTGCGGAAGCCCACCCGCCCGGCCCACGAGCCGTCGCCCGCGCGCACGTCGACGCCGTACAGCGGCTGCCCGCCGTGCCCCACCGGCCACCAGAGGTCCGCGTCGGGCACCCGGACCTCGACGACGCCCGTGCCGGCGCCGGCGGGGACCACGCCGTCGGCGGTCAGGACGTCACCGGCGGGGGACGTCACGGTGACGGTCACGGGCACCTCGCCGTCGCCCGACGCCCGCTCGACCTGCACGTGCGCGCTCAGCACGCCCGTGGTGCCGTCGACGTCGACGAGCGGACGGACGGACGCCACCCGCACGCCGGACCACGAGTCGAGGCCGAGCGGCTTCCAGATGCCCGCCCCCGCGACGTCGATCCCCCAGTCCCAGCCGAAGGAGCAGGCCATCTTGCGCAGCTGGTTGTACTCGTGGTGGTTGGTCCGCGGCAGGGCGCCGTCCCGCTCGGCGCGGGCCAGCGCCTCGGGGACCGGCGCGGCGAACGTGACGGTCAGCGTGTTGGTGCCCTCGTGCAGCAACTCCCGCACGTCCCAGCGGTAGGAGCGGTGCATGTTCTGCGTGCGGGCGACCACGGCCCCGTTCAGCTCGACCGTCGCGACCGTGTCGAGACCGTGCGCCACCAGGTCATGGCGCTCGGCCTCGCCCGGGCTCCACACGAACGTGGTGGTGAAGCGCCACGAGGTGTCGCCGATCCACTGCTGCGCGGCCTCGTTGTCGCCGTCGAAGGGGTCGGCGACCAGCCCGGCCGCCAGCAGGTCCAGGTGCGCCTCGCCCGGCACGACGGCCGGGACACCGGCCGCGAGGGCCTCCGCGGCGGCGGCGGGCACCGGGCCGTCGACGGCGGTGAGGGTCCAGCCCTCGTGCAGCGGGCGGAAGGTCGGGGGGAGGTACGTCACGGGAGTCCTCGCGTGTCGGTGGTGCGGGAAGGGTCGGGGTACCCGCCGGGCGTGCGTGCCGGGCAGGTCGGGGGGCGGGCGGGGGCGGTCAGCGTTCGCGCACGACGCGCACGGTCCCCGGCGGGAGCGTCACGCGCGGCTCGACGTCGGTACCCGTGAGCAGCTCGGTGCCCGTCGCGGCGACGGTGTGCTCGTCACCCGTGTGGTTCAGGAGGAAGAGGTACGACCGGTCGTCGCCGACCCGGCGTACCGCCTCCACGCCGGGCGGCGCCTCGACGGTGCGAGCGATCCCCGTCTCCGCCAGCAGCCGGGCGGTGACGCGGTCCACCGCGGCGGGCTCCAGCGGGGCGGAGACGTACCAGGCGGCACCGCGGCCGACCTGGCGGCGCGTCACCGCCGGACCACCGGCCAGGGAGCCGGAGGTGTAGGAGACGACCGCCTCGGCGCCGTCGAGGTGCACGCGCTCGGTCCAGTCGGCCACCGAGCTGCCGTCGTCGAGCGTGGCGCGCTCCCCGACCTGCAACGGGTAGAACTCGTCGGCCCAGGCACCCAGCACCTCGCGGAAGGCGCCCGGGAACCCCCCGGGGATCACCTGGTTGCGCTCGTCGCACGCACCGGACAGGTACGTCACGAGGAGCGTGCCGCCACGCCGCGGTACCGCGTCCAGCCGTGCCGCGAGGTCCTCGTCGACGACCAGGAGCGTGGGGACGACGACGAGGTCGTACCCCTCCAGGTCGGCGTCCCGGGGAACCACGTCGCACAGCACCTGCAGGTCCCACAGGGCGCGGTGCCAGGCGCGCAGCTCGGGACCGTAGCGGAGCCCGCGGTGCGGCTTGAGCCCGTGGCCCAGCGCCCACCCCGCCGCGTCGTCCACGACGATCGCGGCCCGCGCGGGCTCCACCCGGGTGCCGGCGACCTCCGCGATCGCGCGCAGGTGCCCACCGAGCTCGACCACCTCGCGCCAGATGCGCGACCGCGTCCCGCTGTGCGGCAGCATCGCGGAGTGGAACTGCTCCGCCCCGGCGCGTGAGGCGCGCCACTGGAAGAACAGCACCCCGTCCGCGCCGCGCGCGACGTGCGCGAGCGCGTTGCGCCCGATCTCGCCCGGGTCCTTGGCCCGGTTGCGCTGCTGCCAGCTCGGGCTGCCGGTGGAGTGCTCCATGAGCAGCCACGGCCGCCGGCCGGCGCTGATGCCCCGCATCCGGTCACCCGCGAAGGCCAGCTCCTGCTCGCGGTACGGGTCGTCCACCAGCGTGTAGTGGTCGTTCGCCACGACCGCCGTGTGCGGCGCCCACGAGGCGTAGTCGACGACCTGCGCACCCGCACCCACCATGAAGTTCGTCGTCACCGGGGCGTCGGAGTGCCGTTCGATGACCTCCTTCTCGGCGAGGTACTGCGACAGCAGCGCGTCCGACGAGTACCGCTCGAAGTCGAGGAACATGGACGGGTTGGGGGCGCCGTGGCGGCCGCGCGGAGGGTCGATCTCCTCCCAGGTGCCGAAGCGGTGGCCCCACTGCGCGGTCCCCCAGGCGACGTTGAGGGCGTCGAGCGACCCGTACCGGTCCTCCAGCCACGCCCGGAACCCCGCGGCGGACAGGTCGCAGTAGCACCGCATGTTGCCGCCGCCGAGCTCGTTGCCGACGTGCCACAGCCTGACGGCGGGGTGCCGACCGTAGCGGGACGCCAGCTCCTCGACGTGCCGCAGCGCGTAGTGGCGGTAGACGGGGTTGGCCGGGCACCACGCGTTGCGCCCCCCGGGCGGCTCCCGGTACCCGTCGGCCAGGACCGGGGCGATCTCGGGGTGCGCGGTGAGCAGCCAGCTCGGCGGCGCGGCCGTCGGCGTCGCCAGGTCGATGGCGATGCCGTTGCCGTGGAGCAGCTCGACGACCTCGTCGAGCCACGACCAGTCGCGCACGCCGTCGGACGTCTCGACGGTGCCCCAGGCGAAGATCCCCAGCGAGACCAGGCTGACCCCGGCCTCCCTCATGAGGCGCACGTCCTCGTGCCAGACCTCCCGGGGCCACTGCTCGGGGTTGTAGTCACCGCCGTAGGAGATGCCGTCGGTGGGCCAGGTCAGGGGCGCGGGCGCCGGGGGCGGCGGGATCGACGCCCGGACGAACTCGGTCACGCTGTCCTCCGTGCGGTTGCCGCGCTCCGTGCGGTTGCCGCGCTCCGCGCGGGGGATCCGACCTGCTGCCACTCGCCGGCGAAGTGGTCGTAGCAGACGCTGTTGTCGATCGCGGCGCGGTCGATCACCGCACCGGCGGCGACCCGCGCCGGCCCTCGCTCCGGATCCGGGGCGGCCATCGCGAGCAGCTTGGTGTAGTCGTGCTGCGGGTCGAGGATGACGGCGTCCGCCGGCCCGCGTTCCACCACCCGGCCGCGGAACAGCACGACGATCTCGTCGGAGAAGTGGCGCGCGGTGGCGAGGTCGTGCGTGATGTACAGCACCGCGAGCCGGTCCTCGCGCTGCAGGCGGCCGAGCAGGTTGAGCACCCCCAGGCGGATGGACACGTCGAGCATCGACACCGGCTCGTCGGCGATCAGCACCTGCGCGCCCGGGGCCAGCGCCCGGGCGATCGCCACGCGCTGGCGCTGTCCGCCGGACAGCTCGTGCGGGCGTCGGGCAGCGATCTGCTCCGCGGGTGAGAGGTTGACGCGCTCCAGCATCTCCAGCACCCGCTGGTGCGTCTGGGCGGCGCCCGTGGTGCGCTGGTGGATCCTCAGCGGGCGGGCGACGTGGTGCTCGATGGTGTGGAACGGGTTGAGCGACGCGTAGGGGTCCTGGAACACCATCTGCACCTGACGGCGGTACAGCGAGCCCTGCACGGGGGTGCCGTCGTCGAGGCGCACGTCCACGGTCCCCGACGTCGGGGACTCCATGCGGGTGAGGATCTTCGCGATCGTCGACTTGCCCGACCCCGACTCGCCCACGAGGGCGACGGTCCTGCCGGGAGTCAGGTCCAGGCTCACGTGGTCGACGGCGCGCAGCCTGCTGCGCCGCAGCCCCTCGCGGATGGTGTAGTCCTTGACCAGGTCGGTCACGTGCACGCGGGTCATGCGGGCACCTCCGTCGTCGGCTCGGGCCCGGCTGTCTCGTCGACGCCGGAACGGATGAACGCACCGCGCTCGCCGTGCAGGCTGGGGAAGGACCCCAGCAGCTTGCGGGTGTAGGGGTGCCGGGGCTCGCGCAGCAGCCGCTGGGAGGTGTCCAGCTCGACGATCTCGCCCCGCAGCATGACGGCGATGCGGTCGGAGATCTCCAGCAGGAGCGGCAGGTCGTGGGTGATGAAGACGACCGCGAAGTCGAGCTCGTCGCGCAGCCGGACGATCTCCGTGAGGATCTCGCGCTGCACGACGACGTCGAGCGCGGTCGTCGGCTCGTCCATGATCATGATCTGCGGCTCGAGCAGCATGGCCATGGCGATCATGACGCGCTGGCGCATGCCGCCGGACAGCTCGTGCGGGTACGACGAGAGCCGTCGCGGGTCGACGCCGACGCGCTCCAGCACCTCGACGCTGCGCGCCTCGACCTGCGCCCTGGTCATGCGCGGGCGGTGGGCCCGGAGGGTGTCGCGCAGCTGGGCACGGATCGACGTGACCGGGTTGAGGGCGTTCATCGCCCCCTGGAACACCATCGAGAGCTGTGACCAGCGGAACTCGCGCAGGTCGGCGTCCTCGAGCGCCAGGACGTCCACGTCGTGACCCGCCCGGTCGTGGAAGACGATGTCCCCGGACGCGATGCGCGCGGGCGGGCGGTGCAGCCTGTTGACGGCGTACGCCAGGGTCGTCTTGCCGCAGCCGGACTCGCCGGCCAGGCCGAGGATCTCCCCGCGGTGCAGCGTGAGGCTCGCTCCCTTGACGGCGGTCACCGGCTCCTCGACCTCGTAGACCACGGTGAGGTCCCGGATCGTCAGGACCGCGTCGCGGTCCGTCGCGTCGGGGCCCACGGCGAGGGTCGCTGTGCTGGTCATCGGGACGCCACCTCCTGGGCGCCCGCCTCGGACCGGCCGGCCGTGCGGCGGTCCGCCCGCCGGACCTCCCGCTCGAGGCGGATCGCCTTCCTGGCCCGCTTGCGGTGCGCGCGCACGTTCTTGAGCTTGGGGTTGATGATCTCGTCGATCGAGAAGTTGATGAGGGACAGCCCCATCCCGAAGAGGGCGATGAGGAGGCCCGGGGGCGCGAACCACCACCACGCACCCATGCCGAGCGCGAAGCCGTTCTGCGCGAAGAACAGCATCGTGCCGAGCGTCGAGGCGTTCGAGGCGCCCAGGCCGATGAACGCCAGCCCCGCCTCCCCGAGGATGGCGGCGATGACCGCGAACACGAACTGCGACGCGATCACGGGCAGCAGGTTCGGCAGGATCTCGACGACGATGACGCGCCACGACCTCTCGCCGGCGACCCGCGCGGCCGCGACGTAGTCGCGGCTGCGCACCGACAGCGTCTGCGCGCGCAGCACGCGGGCGGATCCGGCCCAGCTCGTGATGGCCAGCACGACGGCGATCGTCCAGAGCCCGCGTGCCTCGCGGGGCACGAAGCCCGAGATCACGATGACCAGCGGCAGCCCGGGGATGACGAGCATGACGTTGGAGAGCAGCGAGAACGCCTCGTCGGTGAGACCGCCGCGGTAGGCACCGTAGATGCCGAAGAAGCAGGACAGCGCCGTGGCGATCAGGCCGACCAGCAGGCCGATCTGCAGCGACCCCCGGGTGGCGTGCGCGAGCTGGGCGAAGACGTCCTGACCGGTCTGCGTGGTGCCGAGGACGAACTCGCCGGACGGTGCCGTCAGGCCGATGTCGCGGATCTGGCCCGGGTCGCCGACGAGGTACGGGCCGATGGTGCCGAACAGCGCGATCGAGATCACGAGGAACAGGCCGAGCGCCAGCCACGGCGTCATCGTGGGGAGCATCGCCCGCCACCCGGCGCGCGGCCTGTCGGCGGACGACGCCACCGGGGCGAGCTTCTCGTCGGCGGCCGAGCCGACCGTCGGTCCGTTGTCGGTGCTGAGGTGGGTCATGGTCGTCTCCTGTCAGGACCGAGCCCGGGTGCGGGGGTCGATGAGGCCGTAGAGAAGGTCGACCACGAGGTTGGCGGCCAGCACGGAGAGCGTGATGAACAGGAACATGCCCTGCATCAGCGCGAAGTCGTTGTTGGACACCGCCATCAGCAGCCGGCTGCCGATGCCGGGGTAGGAGAACACCTGCTCGGTGATCACGGACCCGCTGACGACGAACCCGAGCGAGATGGCGAACCCGGCCACCGACGGCAGGACGGCGTTGCGCGCGGCGTACGAGCGCAGGATCTTCGTCGGCGACAGGCCCTTGGCCTCCGCGGTCAGGACGTAGTCCTCCGAGAGCGTGGAGACCATCATGTTGCGCATGCCCAGCAGCCAGCCGCCGATCGACGCCAGCACGATCGTCAGGGCCGGCAGGAACCCGTGCTGGATCGCCGAGCCGATGAAGTCCGCGTTCCAGCCGGGCTGCAGGGTGACGTCGAACCCGCCCTGCATGGGGAACCAGCCCAGGTTGCGGGCCAGGAAGTAGACCAGGACGAGCGCCAGCCAGAAGTACGGCATGGACGCCATGAGGGTGGTGGCCGGCACCAGCGAGTCGAGCCAGGTGCCGGGCTTCCACCCGACGAAGGCGCCGAGCAGGACACCCAGGATCGCGGTGATGACCGTGGCGAGCCCGACCAGGACGATGGTCCAGGGCAGCGACTGCAGGATGACGTCGCTGACGCGGGCCGGGAAGTAGCTGACCGAGACCCCGAGGTCCCCCCGCAGGAGGTTGCCGAGGTACTGCACGTACTGCTCGAGGATCGGCTGGTCGGAGTCGCCCCCGAGGAGGAGGGCGTACGCCGTGCGCGTCTCCGCCGTGACCTGGCCGCCACGCTGCTGGAGACGTGCCAGCAGGATGTCGACCGGGTTGCCGGGCATCAGGCGTGGGATCGCGAAGTTCAGCGTCAGCGCGGCCCACAGTGCGACGGCGTAGAAGCCGAGCTTGCGCAGGACGAAGCGCATGGGTCCTCCTCCTCGGGGGTCGACGTGCCGCTCAGCCGACGGGGCTCAGGCGCTGGTAGATCTGCGCGTTGTCGAACGACGACCAGACGGCCGGGAAGGCGTAGAGGTCGTCCTGCGTGGGCCAGCCCTCGAAGCGCGCGGTGTTCCACACCGAGGTGGTGCCGCCGTTGAGGACCGGGATGTACGGCATCTCGTCCAGCAGGATCTGCTGGATCGTGTCGAAGTGCGCCTGGCGGGCCGGGTCGTCGAAGGCCATGGCCGTGAGCGCCTCGATCGCGGCGTCGACCTCCGGGTCGGCGAAGCGCGCGAAGTTGTTGCCGGCACGCTCACCCACCGCGGCGCCATTCCGCGAGTGGAAGAAGTCCTGGTAGACGAAGTACGGGTCGGGCTGCGGGCCCTGGTGCACACCGTCGATGGCGAGCTGGAACTGACCGGTCACCTTGCGCTCGGTCCACTCGTTCCACGACGACTGGGAGACGTTGATCTCGATGCCCGCGGCACGGGCCTGCGAGCTGATGACGTCGAGAGCGGTGATGTAGTCGGTCCACCCGGTGACGACCTCGACGGACAGGGACAGACGCTGCCCGTCCTTGGCGAAGATGCCGTCCGCGCCCTTGGCCCAGCCGGCGTCCTCGAGGAGTCGCGTGGACTCCGCCGGCTGCGCGGTCATCGGGGCCTGGTTCTCGTCGAGGATCGTGACGAAGTCGTCCTGGCCGGGGGTCAGGGCGAAGACCGGCGAGACCGGCGCGGCCGTCTTCTCGAACGCGAGGTTGTTGAGCTGGGTGCGGTCCAGCGCGTTGTAGAGGGCGTGCCGCACGACCGGGTCGGTCTGCGGGCCCTCGCACCCCATCTCGACGGACGAGCACGTGGCCAGGACCATCTGCGACGAGAACGCCGTCAGGTGGTGGTACTGGGGGTGGTTCTTGTTCGTGTTCTGGATGTCGGGGATCGGTCCGGTCAGCCAGTCGATCGTGCCGGCGGAGACCGCGTCGGCGCCGGCCTGGTTGCCGGAGAGCGCGATCCAGCGGATCTTCTGCAGCTCCGGCTCGCCGCCCCAGTAGTCGGGGTTGGCGACGAACGTGAAGGCCTGCGGCATGAAGCTGTCCAGCATGAAGGCGCCGGTACCGACCGGGTTCTCCATGATGTCGGTGGTCGGGTCGACGTCGGCCCAGAGGTGCTCGGGCACGATCACCTGACGACCGAGGATCTGCGCCCCCAGGACGAAGGACGCCCGGTCGAACGAGAACTTCACCGTGTGCTCGTCGAGCGCCTCGACCTGACCGTCCCAGCCGAAGCTGTCGAGCTGGGGGTACTCGTCGATCAGCTGGAACGAGAACACGACGTCGTCGGCCGTGAACGGCTCCCCGTCGGTGAAGGTGACGCCCTCCCGCAGGGCGACGGTCAGCTCGGTGCCGTCCTCGTTCCACTCGTAGGAGGTGCCGAGCACCGGCTCGAACTCGTCCGTGGACAGCTGGTTGATGAAGAACAGCTGCTCGTAGATCGTGCCGACGCCACCGATCTGCGACGGCGAGAACGGGTTGAAGTTCTTCTGGTAGTCACCTGCCTGGCCGGTGAACGCCACCAGCGTGCCGTCCTCGGCGCCGGACGTGCCGGCGTCGCTTCCGCCGGAGTCGGAGGAGCCGCATCCGGCCACCATGAGGCTCAGCGCGGCGGCACCTGCGAGCACCGCGACCGCGCGCTTCTTCAGGAACATCCTTGGTCCTTTCTCAGCGCCGAGCACCGACGCCTGGCGGGTGTCGAGCGGGATCCCCTCGACGTTGAGGTATCCTTCACACACTTAATTATTGCTGTCAAGTAAAGCGAGGAGGCATCGATGGCCGCGCAGACGGGCGCCCGCCGACCGGCCGCGACCACGATGCTCGACCTGATCCGAGCGGGTGGCCGGCTGAGCAGGGTCGAGCTCGCCGCGCTCTCCGGGCACACCCCGCCGAGCGTGACCAAGGTGATCCGCGCCCTCGTCGAGGAGGGCCTGGTCCGCGAGGCCGGGCTCGAGCACCAGTCCCGGGGGACGCCGCGACGCCTGCTCGAGCTCGTCCCGGACGCCTGGTACGCCGTCGGCGTCCAGGTGGACCGCACCTCCAGCACCGTGGTCGTCATCGACTTCGCCGGCCGTCAGGTGGCCGGCGCAGGGCTGCGCGGATCCGGTGACGACGCCCCGCAGACGACCGTCGAGGGACTCGTCGACCACGTGGCCGACCTGCTCACCAGCGTCGGTGTGCCCCGCGAGCGCGTGCTGGGCGTCGGGCTGGTCACGCACGGCCCCCAGGACCGCGAGCGCGGCATGCTCCTGACGTCGCAGCCGACACCTGCCTGGCTCGGCTTCCCGCTGACCAGGACCCTCGGGGACGGGCTCGGCCTGCCGACGCTGCTGGAGAACGACGCGACCGCCGCCGCCATCGGGGAGCAGTGGGCCGGCGCGGTGCCGATCGACACCTTCGGCGTGCTGTACATGGCGACCGGAGTGGGCGGTGCGGTCGTCGTCGACAGCGAGCCGTACCGCGGACGCGCGTCCAACGCCGTCGAGATCGGCCATCTCAGCCTGGACCGGGGCGGCCGCCGCTGCGTGTGCGGACTGTCCGGCTGCGTGCAGGTCGAGGCCTCGCCGGTCGCGGTCGTCGAGGCAGCGATCGGCCGGGCCGGTGTCGCCGCACGCCTGGGGCTGCGCGGCGGGAGCGAGGAGACGCTGGCCGACTTCGAGCGCATCGCACGTGCAGCGCGCGACGGCGACGGCGCGGCCCGCGAGCTGCTGGAGCACTCGGCGGCCTGCCTGGGCGCCGCGGCGGTGACCCTGGCCAACCTCTTCGACCTCAGCACGTTCGTGCTCGCCGGGCCGGCGTTCAGCACCGCCGGGCCGCTGTACCGCGACACGGTCGAGGCCACGCTGCGGGCCGAGGCGCTCAGCCGCGACCTCGTGGCCGCCGAGGTGATCATCAGCTCGAACGTCAGCACCGCAGCCGCACTGGGCGGCGCCCTGCACGTGCTGCGCACCATGCCGCCG
This sequence comes from Cellulomonas sp. KH9, assembly GCF_900114185.1. GTDB lineage: Bacteria > Actinomycetota > Actinomycetes > Actinomycetales > Cellulomonadaceae > Cellulomonas. The sequence goes on along the minus strand of NZ_FOSE01000001.1, from coordinate 537,734 downwards.
AGGCGCGTGCAGCACGCGCCCCTCACCGGGGAGGCGCGCACCCTCCCCACGACGACAGGAGCACCATGACCCCCGCCTCCGCCCCGGCCCCGCGCCCGACCTGGACCGTCCTGCGGCGCGACGGCGTCGGCGTCGTCGTCCGCCACCCCGCGCAGGGCCTACCGGCAGTGGTGCACTGGGGCGCCGACCTCGGCGAGCTCGACGACGCCACGTTGGCCGCGCTCGACCCGATCACCGAGCGGCAGACCGCCCCCGGCACGCTCGACGCCGCGTGGCGGCTGCCGCTCGTGCCGCAGGAGTCCGACGGGTGGGCGGGCCGCCCCGGGCTGCTCGCCGGCCGCGGCGGGCGCCCGCTCTTCCCGCGCTGGACCGTCGTCGACGTGGAGCGCCGCGGTGGGGCGGCCCTCCACGTCGTCGCCGAGGACGACGTCGCCCACCTGCGGCTCGCGCTCGGCATCGAGGTCGGCGCCGGCGGGCTGGTCCTGCTGCACCAGGAGCTGACGAACACGGCGGGACCCGACGCCGGCGTCGTCGACGTCACCCAGCTCGAGGCGACCCTGCCCGTCCCCCGGACCGCCGACCACCTCACGTCGTTCGGTGGTCGGTGGACGCGCGAGAAGTCCCCGCTGACCACCCTCATGCCGCGCGGCTCCACGACGCGCCAGTCGCGCCGCGGCCGCGGTGGGCACGACAGCCCGTGGGTCACGCTCGCCAGCGTGGGTGAGCCGCGCAACCGCTCCGGCGAGGTGTGGGCCGTGCACCTCGGCTGGAGCGCCGACGTCACGCACCGCACCGACCGCCTCACCGAGCACACCACCCTGATCGGTGCCGGCGAGCTGCTGCGCCCCTGCGAGATCCAGCTGGGCGCCGGTGAGACCTACACGGCGCCGGTCACCTACTTCGCCTGGTCGGCGAGCGGGCTGGACGGCGTCTCCGACCGGTTCCACACGTGGTTGCGCACCCGTCCGCAGCACCCGCGCACGCCGCGGCCGCTGGTCCTCAACACCTGGGAGGCCGTGTACTTCGACCACGACCCCGCGACGTCGGCCGAGCTCGCGCGGCGCGCCGCCGAGGTCGGGGTGCAGCGGTTCGTCCTCGACGACGGCTGGTTCTCCGGGCGGCGCGACGACACCACGTCGCTCGGCGACTGGACCGTCGACACGGACGTGTACCCCGACGGCCTCGAGCCGCTCGCCGACCTGGTGCACTCCCTGGGCATGCAGTTCGGCATCTGGTTCGAGCCGGAGATGGTCAACCTCGACTCCGAGCTCGCGCGGCGGCACCCCGGGTGGATCCTCGGCAACCCCGCCTCGGTGCCGTCCCCCGACGGCATCTCGTTCCGCACCCAGTACGTGCTGGACCTCGCCGAGCCGGCAGCGTGGGAGCACGTGCGGTCGCAGATGTCCGAGGTGGTGAGCCGGCTCGGCGTCGACTTCATCAAGTGGGACCACAACCGCGACCTCGTCGAGGCCGTGCACGACGGCACGCCCGGCACGCACCGGCAGACGCGTGCGGCCTACCGCCTCATCGCACGGCTCAAGGCCGACCACCCCGGCCTGGAGATCGAGTCGTGCTCCTCCGGCGGCGCGCGCACCGACCTGGGCATCCTGGAGCACACGGACCGCGTCTGGGCGTCGGACTCCAACGACCCGGTCGAGCGCCTGGACATCCAGCGCTGGACCGAGCTGGTGCTGCCCCCGGAGCTGATCGGCGCCCACGTCGGCCCCTCCCCCGCCCACTCCTCGGGCCGGATGACCGACCTGTCCTACCGGATCGCGACGTCGCTGCAGGGGTCGCCCGGGTTCGAGTGGGACATCCTGCAGTGCACCGCGGAGGAGACCGCGCAGATCGTCGAGCTCGGGCGGCTGTACCAGGAGCTGCGACCGCTGCTGCACACCGGCACCGTGGTGCACCCCGACATGCGCGACCCGGCGCTGCGGGTGCGCGGCGTCGTCGCGAAGGACCGGTCCGCAGCGGTGTTCACGGTCGCCACCGTGGCCTCCCTCGAGGAGGCGCAGTCCGAGCGCCTGCGCATCGACGGCCTCGACCCCGACCGGCGCTACACGGTCCGCGTGCTCGACGAGATCGGTGCGGGCAGGCGCGGCTGGGTGCACCCCGGCTGGATGGGCGCGGAGCGCGCGACCGTGCCGGGCCGTGTGCTGGCGGAGGTCGGTCTGCAGCTGCCGACGTTGTGGCCGGTGCAGGCGGTCGTGCTGCACCTCACGGCGGTGTGACCCGCCGCCGTACGCACTGCTGCGCTACGCAGGAGTCCCGGTCACCTGCCCGGCCGCCTGACCAGCGGCCCCCGGGGCGGACCGGCCGTGCGGCGCCGGCCGGCGCCCGCCACCAGGGCGACGAGGCCGGCGCCCACGGTCGTGCCGAGCAGCACCAGCAACGCGCCGACGAGCCAGAGCCCGGAGTCGTCCCGCGGCGCCTGGGTGGCCACCCACGCCGCCGTGAACGTCACGGCGACCGCGGCCACGGCGCGCCGGCCGCCGAGCGCCCGGACCGCGAGCACCGTCACGGCGACGAGGCTGACGACGCAGCCCACGACCTGCCACGCCTCGTAGGGCCCGGTCACGTCGCCGGTGACCGGGTCCGTCCGGTACTGCGTGTCCCACCCCAGCCAGGCGAACCAGCAGGCGGCGGTCAGGACCGCGACGAAGGCGTACCGGGCGGCGGTGCGCCCCGGCCCGGCGGCGGCGTGGTCCGGTGTCGTGGTCACGCCCGGAGTCTGGCAGACCGTCAGCCCTCGGGGCCGAGGTACGCCACGTCGCCGTCGGACGCGCGCAGCTCGACGCGCACGTCGGCGGCGGGGTCCGTCGCGCCCTCGACGCGCTGGCGCCCGTTCGACGTGATCTCCAGCGCGACGGGGTCGCCCGTCCCGTGGACCGTCACGTCACCGTCGGTGGCCTGCACCGTGACGTGGCCACGCACCTGCGCGACCAGCACGTCGCCGTCCCGGTGGCGCACCGTCAGCGCACCCCGCACGTCGCGCACCTCGACCTGCCCGTCGGAGGCCCGGACGTCGGCGTCGGCGGCCAGGTCGGCCAGGACGACGGCCCCGTCACGGCTGCGTACCGCGACGTCGCCGCCGGCCTCGGCGACGCGCACGTCCCCGTCGGAGAGCTCGACCGCCACACTCCCGCGCACGCCCTGCGCGGTCACGTCGCCGTCGCGACCGCGCACGTCGAGGTCGCCGCGGGCGCCCGCGACGTGGACGTCGCCGTCGGACGCGCGCACCTCGACGTCCGCGGCGGGCCCGGCCACGCGGACCTCGCCGTCGGTGGTGCGGACGACCACGTGCGTGCCCTCGGGGACCGTCGCCTCCAGCCCGGCGGAGCAGCTCGTCAGCCACACGCCCTCGCACTCGTGCCGCACGACCGTCCGCACGCCGTCCGACGTGACCTCGTACCGGGGCCCGGTCCACGCGAACCGCGCGACCCGCTCGACGCGCACGTCGTCCACCGCGGACACGGTGACGAGCACCTCGCCGTCGGCGACGAGCTCGACGACGTCCGTGGCCGCGAGCGTCGCCACGGCGGACGTGGTCCGAGCGAACATCGACGCGAGGACCTGCACGACGCCGAGCGCGAGCAGCAGCGCCGCGAGCACACCGCCCACCACGGTCAGGGCGCGACCACCGGCCGGGCGGCGCGCCGGTCCAGGCGGGGCGGCGCCCGGCGTCGTCGGCGGCGGGACGTGCGTGGGCTGTGCGGCGGTCACGGTCGTGCTCCGTTCGTCGGGCCGTCCTCGAGCCAGCGCAGCACCGCGAGGACGCGGCGGTGGTCGTCGGCGTCGGGCGGCAGGTCGAGCTTGGTGAGGATGGAGGTCACGTGCTTCTCGACGGCCGGCAGCCCGACGACGAGCCGCTCGGCGATCGCCGCGTTGGACCGGCCCTCGGCCATGAGCGCGATGACCTCGCGCTCGCGGGGCGAGAGCACGTCGGACAGGGTGCGCCGCGAGCGGGCGAGCACCTGCGCGACGACCTCGGGGTCGAGGGCCGTGCCGCCGGCGGCGACGCGGGCGAGGGCGGCGAGGAAGTCGTCGACGTCGGCCACCCGGTCCTTCAGGACGTACCCCAGCCCGCGCGCGTCGGCGGCGAACAGCTCACGGGCGTAGCGCTGCTCGACGTACTGCGACAGCACGAGCACGGGAAGCCGGGGGTGCAGGCCGCGCAGGTGCACGGCGGCGCGCAGACCCTCGTCGGTGTGCGTCGGGGGCATGCGGACGTCGGTGACGACCACGTCGGGCAGGTCGGCGGCGGGGTCACCGAGGTCGGCGACGAGCTCGTCCGCGGTGCGGTAGCCGGTGACGGTGTGCCCCTCGGCGGTGAGCAGACGGGTCAGCCCGTCGAGCAGGAGGACGGAGTCCTCGGCGATCACGATGCGCACGGCACCTCCACGGTGAGCACGGTGCCCCGCCCGGCGGGGCTGACGAGGTGGAACGTGCCGTCGAGGGCCTCGACGCGGCGGCGCAGGCCGTCCAGGCCGCCACCGGGCGCGGTGTGCGCGCCGCCGGCGCCGTCGTCCGCGACCTCGATGCGCAGCCGGTCGCCGTCGACCGCCGCGCGGACCGTGGCCCGCGTCGCGGTCGCGTGCTTGGCGAGGTTGGTCAGCGCCTCGGCGACCACGAAGTACGCGGCGGCCTGCGCCTGCGGCCCGACGCCGTCACCGACGCCCTGGGCGTCGACGTCGACGGGCACGGGGCAGCGGGCCGCGAGCGCGGACAGCGCGGCGTCCAGACCGCGGTCGGTGAGGACGGCGGGGTGGACGCCCCGGACGAGGTCGCGGAGCTCGGCCAGCACCTCCTTGACCTCGCCGTGCGCCGCGTCGATCGCGGCGACGGCCGCGGCGGGGTCCTGCGCGGCGGTCCGGCGTGCGACACCCAGCTCGACACCGAGTGCGACGAGGCGCTGCTGCGCGCCGTCGTGCAGGTCGCGCTCGATGCGGCGGCGCTCCTCGTCGGCGGCCACGACGGCGGCCGTGCGCGTCTCGCGCAGGTGCTCGGCGCGGTCCTCGGCGACGTCGGCCCGCTGCTCGGCGGCGCGTGCCGCACGCTCGGCCTCGGCACGCGAGCGACCTCCCAGCAGGGTGCGGGTCAGCCGGACCTGTGCGAGGTTCGTGAGCTGCACGACGAGCGCCGCGAGCCACAGCGCCACCACGGCCCCGGGGACGAGGAGCACGAGGTGCAGCGCGTTGACCCGCCCGGCGAACGGTGCGGCGGGCACGACGAGCGCGAACGCTGCCAGGCTGAAGGCGACGGACCCGGCCGTCCACGCCAGGAGGCACGTGAGCAGCGCGTGCGCGACCGCCGCCCACGAGCGGGCGTCGCGCAGCCACGGCCACCACGTGCGCGGGTGGTACGGCGCCCCGGGGCCGGGTGCGGGCGGCAGCACGACGACGCCCAGCTGGGCCCGCAGCCGCGCCCGCTCGCCCGCGCCGTACCCGCGGGCCAGGACCAGCGTGAGGACGAGCAGCGGCACGCCGACGACGAGCACCACCAGCCCGACCCCGAGCGCCACGCCGGTGACGAGCAGGACGGACGCCGCGAGGCTCACGGCCGCCGCCAGGACGATCTGCCCGGCGCCGGCCCAGGTGGCACCCGAGACGGGTGCCAGCCCGAGCGCGCGACCACCGGTGAGCATCGGCGCGACGACGCGCACGTCGTCGGCGAGCGGGGCCTCGTCCGGGAGCGGAGGCGCGGTGGCGGCCTCGATGGTTGTGCTCATGCGGACGACGGTAGGCGTCGCACGCGGGACGGCGCTGCGGTGCCCGCCCACGTCAGGGGGTAGGGCACGCCCTACCCCGCACCCGGGCGGGTGGCGCCGCCTCGTGGCGGCCGGGACGTGCCCGCACCAGCACGCGAACCGGCACCCGGCGACGCGCCTCCCCTCCCCTGCCGGGGCGGGTGCGGCGGTCGCCGGGTGCCGGTTCGCGTGCGGTGCGTCAGGCCGGCTGGAGCCGGAACATGCTCCAGGACGCCGGCGGGAGCTCCGCGCGCAGCGTCGTGCCGTCGACCGTGGCCGACGTGTGGGGCCGCGGCGCGACGCGGTCGGGCTCGTCCATCGTGTTGGCCGCGAACGGGTCGTCGTCGGCGAGCAGGACGGCCTCCGTGAGGGTCGCCGCACCGAAACCGCGCAGGTCGGTGGCGAAGGCGAGGGCCTCGGCGGGGTCGCGGTTGACCACGAACACGGTCAGCTCCCCCGTGTCGGCGTCGTGGGTGGCGACCGCGTCCAGGCCCGCGACCTCGCCGTGCTTGGCCGTGGTGAGGGTCGGCGCGTCCACCCGCAGGTCGAGCACCTGGCCCCGCGCGTGCCGTGCGGTGAGCGCGAACGGGTGGAAGATCGACTGGCGCCACGCCGGCCCGTCGGGCTCGGAGCGGATCGGGGCGATCGTGTTGACGAGCTGCGCCTGGCACGCGATCGCGACGCGGTCGCTGTGCCGCAGCAGCGTGATGAGCAGCGACCCGACGACCACGGCGTCGAGCAGCGTGTACGCGTCCTCGCTGAGCCGCGGCGCCTGCGTCCAGTCCGTCGGCAGCCCGGACTCGGTGAGCGCCTTGTTGTACCAGACGTTCCACTCGTCGAACGAGATCATGATCTTCTTCGACGACTTCAGGCGCGCGCCGACCGCGTCGGCCGTGGCGACGACCTCGCGGATGAACTTGTCCATGTCGACGGACGAGGCGAGGAAGCTGGCCCGGTCGTCGCCGTCGAGCTCGTAGTAGGCGTGGGCGGACACGTGGTCGACGAGCTCGTACGTGTGCTCGAGGACCGTGTCCTCCCAGGCGCCGAAGGTCGCCATCGCGCGGCCGGACGACCCGCAGGCGACGAGCTCGAGGTCGGGCTCGACCTGCCGCATCGCGCGCGCGGTCTCGGCGGCCAGGCGGCCGTACTCCTCGGCCGTCTTGTGGCCGAGCTGCCAGGGGCCGTCCATCTCGTTGCCGAGGCACCACGTGCGGATGGCGTGGGGCTCGGGCGCGCCGTGCTCGACGCGCAGGTCGGACAGCGCGGTGCCCTGCGGGTGGTTCGCGTACTCCAGGAGCTCGACGGCCTCGGCGATGCCGCGCGTCCCGAGGTTCACGGCCATGACGGGCTCGATGTCGGCCTTGCGGGCCCAGCGCATGAACTCGTTGAGGCCGAACGCGTTGGTCTCGATGGTCTTCCACGCCGGGTCGAGGCGCGTCGGTCGGTCCTCGACGGGTCCGACGCCGTCCTCCCACCGGTACCCGGACACGAAGTTGCCGCCCGGGTAGCGCACGGCCGTGACGCCCATCTCCCGCACCAGCTCCAGGACGTCGCCGCGCAGACCGTCCTCGTCCGCGGTCGGGTGCCCGGGCTCGTACAGCCCGCCGTAGACGCACCGACCCATGTGCTCGACGAACGACCCGAACACCCGGCGGTTGACGGGGGCCACGACGAAGGCGGGGTCGATCGACAGCTTGCCGCTCTGCATTGCTACTCCTGTGCTGGGGGGACGCCCGCGACGGGTCACGGGCGCGGGGTGGTGGCCACGGGCCCGGGCGCCGGGGTTGCCGGCGCCCGGGCTCACCGCGACTACTGGCCGATCTGGTTCTGCAGGTCCTTCTGCGCCTGCTCGAGGGCCTGCTGCGGCGCGACGCCGTTCTCGTAGACCTCGGTCAGGGTGGTGGTGGTGAACAGGTTGTTCAGCGTCGGCAGGTTCGGGTTCGCGAAGCCGTCGAAGTGGCCGATGCCGTCCTTGACCTCGTTGAGCACGTCGAACAGGTTCGTGCGGAAGTACTTGTTGAACTTGTTCTCCGGGTCCTTCGTGACGGCCTCGTCCTCCCACACCGACATGTTCACGGGGTCGAAGCCGAGGACCTCCCACACGGCGACGTTCGCCTCGGGCGAGAGCTTGGCGAACGCGAGCCACTCGGCCGCGAAGTCCTTCTTGGGCGAGGACTCGATGACGGCCGTGCCGGTGCCGCCGCCACCGATCGTGGCGACGTCGCTGCCCTCGACGACGGGCGCCGGGGCGATCGCGATGTCACCGGCGAGGTCGGGCATGTAGTCGACGAACCGCGACGTGTACCAGGCGGGGTACACCACGGCGGCGTAGTCGCCGCTGTTGATGACGCCGAACGCCTGCTCGTCGTCGGGGCTGCCGCCGGGGATCGTGGAGATCGCGCCCGCGTCGAGCATGGCCTTCTGCATCTCGAACGCCTTGACGACGTCGGGGTTGGCGACGTCGACGTCGCCGTTCTCGTCGAAGAAGTTGCCCCCGAGCTGCGCGACGATGAGCGGCTCGACGAAGTTCACGGTGGTGCTGGCGATGCCGAACGCCTTGCCGGTGGCCTCGTTGTACGTCGCCCCGGCCTCCGAGAAGTCGTCCCACGTCTCGATGGTCGTGTAGTCGATCCCGGCCTCCTCGAGGAGCGCCGCGTTGTAGAACGTCACGAACGCCCCGACGTGCATCGGGAAGCCGAGCACCTTCTCGGCGCGGGTGTAGAGGTCCAGCCGCGCCTGGACGATGTCGTCCTGGTAGGGCTCGGCGGCCTCGGACAGGTCCATGAGCGGGGTGCGGCCGTCCGCGGACACGAAGTTGCCGAACTTGTTGACCTCGATGTCGACGACGTCCGGCAGGCCGGAGCCCGCGTTGACCGCGAGCTGCAGCTTGTTGTGCATGTCCTGGTACGGGTAGACGGTCACGTCGAGGTCGACGGGCCGGTCGGGGTTCTGCTCGTTCCACTCGGCGGCCATCTGCTCGTAGTAGTCCGCGTGGAGCTCGGCGAACACCCACATGTCGAGCGAGGTGGCCTCACCGTCGGCGGGGGCCGCCGCGGGCTCGTCCGAGCCGCCGCTGCACGCCGAGAGCATGAGTGCGCCTGCCAGGCCGGCCGCAACGAGCGACAGGTACCTGCGTGGTCCAGCCATGGTTGTGACTCCGTTTCGTTGTGTGGTGCGGGTGGTGCGGGTGGGCGATCAGCCCTTGAGCGCCCCCGCCGTCATCCCGGCGACGAAGAATCGCTGGAAGCAGAGGAAGAGCACGAGGACGGGCAGGAGGGAGAAGAAGGACCCGATGATCAGCAGGTCGTAGTTGTTCCCGTACGGCGTCAGCAGGGTGTTCAGGCCGATCGGCAGCGTGAACTTCTCCGCCGAGCGCAGCACCAGCAGGGGCCACAGGAAGTTGTTCCACGTGACCATGCCGTTGAGGATCCCCATGGCGGCCAGCGCGGGCCGCGAGATGGGCAGGACGACCCGGAAGAAGATGCCGAACTCGGTGACGCCGTCGACGCGGCCCGCCTCGAGCAGCTCCTTGGGGATCCCCATGAAGTACTGCCGGAAGAAGAAGATGGTCACCGACGCCGCGAGGAACGGGATGACGATGACGCTGTACGAGTCCGCGAGCCCCAGGTCGTTCACCATGACGTACAGCGGCAGCATCATGATCTCGAACGGCACGGTCATGAGGAGCAGCACCGCGATGAACGCGGCCGTCTTCCCCTTGAAGTCGTACATCGCGAAGCCGTAGGCGACGAACGAGCTGACCAGGAGCGTGCCGGCCACCTGGACGAGCGTGAGGCCCACCGAGTTGGCGAACCACCGGAAGTACAGGCCCGAGTCGGTGAAGAGCATGACGTAGTTGTCGAACCGGAACGACGAGACGTCGACGTCGAGCCGCAGGCCGCTGCGCATGATCTCGCCGCCGTCCTGGAACGTGCCGACGAAGATCACGACGAGCGGCACCAGGACGATGAGCGCGATGACGACGAGGAAGACGCTCTGGATCGTCACGAACACCGCCCGGGGCAGCGGGTACTTGCGCCGACCCCCGGGGACGCCCGTCCCGTGCTCCGCCGAGGGGGCGGGCGTGGTCGTGGTGGTGGGCGCGCTCATCGGGACTCCTTCTTGAACGTGCCGGTGAGGGTGAGGTAGGTGAGGTTGATCGCCATGATCACGACGAGCAGGACCACCCCCACGGCGGACGCGTAGCCGAGGTCGTTCTCCTCGATGCCGCGGCGGTACAGGTAGCCGACGACCGTCAGACCCTGGTTGTTCGGGGAGCTGTTGCCGGCGTAGAGCATGAAGCTCTCGAGGAACATCGCCAGGCCGCCGTAGATGCTGATGGTCGTGACGTAGACCATGGTCGGCTTGATGTTCGGCAGGGTGATCGAGAAGAACTGCCGGAGCTTGCCGGCCCCGTCGATCGACGCCGCCTCGTAGAGCTCGTCGGGGATCGATTGCAGGCCGGACAGGAAGTACAGGATGTTGACGCCCGTGTACCGCCAGGTCGCCAGCGCCAGCAGCGCGACGAGGCCACCGAGGTCGGTGCGCAGCCACCGCACGGGGTCCGCGCCGAACCAGGCGATCACCTGGTTCACCAGACCCGTGCTCGTCTCGGCGAACATGAGCCGGAAGATGATGCCGGCGACGACGACGGACGTCAGCGCGGGGATGAACATCGACGCCTTGAAGAGGTTCTTCAGGCGGTCCGACCCGAGCCGCGCGTTGATGACGACCGCGAGCAGCAGCGGGACGGGGATGAGGATCACGAGCGTCAGCACCATGTAGCGGGCGCTGTTGTACATGGCCTGCCAGAAGATCCGGTCGCGCCACAGCCGCTCGAAGTTGTCGGTGCCGACGAACGACGCCTCGCCGAACATCACGCTCTGCGTGCTCATCACGAAGGTCCGCACGAGCGGCACGGCCCAGAACGCCAGGAGCGTGATGACGAACGGGGCGATGAAGAAGTACGGGGCCAGTCGCTGCGAGTACAGCAGCGCCTTGAGCCGGTGCCCGACCGGCGTGCCGGGTGACGCCGGTCGTTCCTGCAGCTGTGCCACTTCTGCTCCTCCTGCCTTCCAGGGAGGACCTCGCCGCTCGACACCTGTGTCGGGCTGGGCGTCCCACCCTGGATCGGACGTTTCACCACATGTGGCACGGTGCTCGTCGACTATGACGATATACACCGCTGACCTGGCGTTTTACGACGTCGTAACCGCCACGCCACTATTGCGCCCGCGGCAGACGTCTGTCAACCTCTCGGCATGAGAACGACGGGACGGCGGGGGCGGCCGGACGCAGGGGCGGACGCACGCGCGGCGGGTGCACGGGCACCCGGGAACGCACGGCAGCCGTCGTGAAGGTGACGATGCAGGACGTCGCCCGGCGCGCCGGCGTCTCCAACAAGACGGTCTCGAACGTCGTCAACGACCACCCCCACGTGCGCCCCGAGACGCGTGCACGCGTGCAGCGGGTCATCGCCGAGCTGGGCTACCGGCCCAACCTGTCGGCCCGCGGCCTGCGCTCCGGCAGGACCGGCGTCATCGGGCTCGCCGTGCCCCAGCTGCGGCAGCCGTACTTCGCCGAGCTCGCGGACGCGGTGATCGCCGCCGCGGAGCGGCGCGGCCTGGGGGTGATCGTGGGCCAGGCCGGGGCGGACCGTGACCACGAGACCGCCGTGCTGACGAACGGCCTGCGGCAGACCGACGGCATGCTCTTCAGCCCCGAGCACCTCGGCACCGAGGACCGCCACCTCCTCGACGACGTCACCTACCCGCTCGTCCTGCTCGGCGAGCGCATCTTCGGCGGGCCCGACGACCACGTCACCATGCACAACGTCGAGGGCGCCCGCGCGGCCGTCGAGCACCTCATCGGCCTCGGCCGGCGGCGCATCGCCGTCCTCGGCGCCCACCCCGACCGGCGCAGCGGGCAGATGCGCCCGTCGGACCTGCGCGTGCGGGGCTACCGCGAGGCGCTCGCCGTGGCCGGCCTGCCGGAGGACCCACGGCTCGAGTGCGCCGTCGCCCCCTGGCTCCCGCAGAACGGCGTCGACGCGACCCGGGAGCTGCTCGCGTCCGGGGTCGAGTTCGACGCCGTCTTCGCGCTCAACGACAGCCTCGCCATCGGTGCCCTGCGGGCGCTCGCCCGGGCCGGGCGCCGGGTGCCCGACGACGTGGCCGTCATCGGGTTCGACAACATCGGCGACGGCCGGTTCTCGACCCCGTCGCTGTCCAGCGTGGACCCGGGGCGGGAGGAGATCGCCGAGACGGCCGTCGCGATGCTCGTCGAGCGCATCGAGGCCGGGCCCCAGGACGTCCGCCCGCCCCGGCTCCACAAGGCCGCGTTCCACATCGTGGCCCGCGAGTCCACGGGCGGGCAGGACGACGAGGCCTGAGCCCCGCCCGGGCCTCGCCCACCCCGCGCCGCACGACGAGGGGCCGGCCCCGGGCGTGTGCCCGGAGCCGGCCCCTCACCCGTCGCGCATGGGGTCGCGACGGGAGCCGTCAGCCGATCAGCCGGCGGTGCAGGCAGCGCCGTTCAGCGTGAACGACGTCGGTGCGTTGTTGGTGCCGGAGTGCGACCCGTTGAAGCCGATGTCGACGGACGCGCCCGGTGCGAGCGAGCCGTTCCACGCGGCGTTGGTCGCGGTGACCGCCGTGCCGGACTGCGACCACGTCGCGCTCCAGCCCTGCTGGACCTGCTGGCCGTTGGCGAACGTGAACCGCAGGTTCCAGCTGCTGAGCGCGCTGGTCCCGTTGTTGGTCACGCGGACCGAGGCCGTGAAGCCGTTGTTCCAGCTGTTGGCGGTGTACCGCACGGTGCAGGCACCCGTGGGGTTCTGCGTGGGCGTCACCGACGGGGTCGGCGTGACCGACGGGGTCGGCGTCACCGACGGCGTCACGGAGGGCGTCGGGGTGACCGTGGGGGTCACCGTCGGCGTCGCCGTGGGCGTCGCGGTCGGCCCGGGGCCGGCGTCCTCGAAGAGGCGCGAGTAGTCCGACAGGGCACCGGCGATGGCCGTCTGCGCCCAGAAGCGGTGGTACTCGAACTGCGGGTCGGGCCCGCCGTTGAGCGCCGCCTGGACCTTCGCCCACTGCGGGTCGTCCTTGTAGAACGACCGGATGTCGAGGAACGACACCCCCGGCTCGATCTCGTCGCCGTTGGGCATGGTGCCCGACCAGCCGGAGGGGATGTACACGCCGTTGCCGCCGGGGGTGTACTCGTCGTCGAACCGCTGGTAGTCCTTGCGGGTCTCGACCGACGTGACGCCGAGCGAGTCCTGGTTGTTGTCCCAGATCGCGTCGAGCAGGTCCTTGGCGGTGTCACGCGCCTCGGTGTTGCCCGACTTGGCCGCGTAGAACAGCAGCGCCCGGGCGGTGTCGCCGGCGACGCCGACGTCCTGGCCGGAGCTCTTGAGCGTGACGGTCAGGCCGGAGTTGGAGCCCGGGTTGCTCGGGTTCCAGGTGTCGGGCTTGCCCGACCAGGTGAGCTCGGACGGGACCGACCAGTCGGCACCGTCGGTCTCGACGTGGTCGACGACCCAGGCCGCCCACTTGTCGAGGACCGTCTTGGCCTTCGCGTTGCCGGTCTCGTAGTAGAGCTCGGCGAGCCGCTGGACGCCCCACGCCTGCATGCCGAACCACTGGTTCGACGGCGGGTCGTTGTAGACGGGCGCCTCGGTGTAGGCCATGCCGTAGAACGTCGGCGTGCCGGCCGGCGGCTGCGCGTACGCACCGTCCCAGCTGTTGGTGGCCCCACCGGCGATCGGGCCGTTGGACGACTGCAGCCACTGGTACAGCTCGACCTGACGCTCGGCGGCCTTGGTCCAGTCCGCCTTGGCCGTCGCCGACTTCGGCGTCAGCTTCGGGTCGTTGGACAGCGCCCACGCCGCGAACGGGTTCTGGTAGCCGAAGTGCGCGTGCGACGAGCCGATGCGCCACGCCCAGCCGGAGCTGGTGTCGGTCGCACCGCCCCACGCCATGTACCAGGACAGCAGGTAGTGCGCGCTGTCCTTGCCGGTCCCGGCGGGGCAGCTCGGCGACGTGCAGCCGATCGTCTTGAAGTACTTGTCGAACAGCGTGTAGCGCAGGTAGTCGCCGAGCTTCGCGGCCTTGGTGACGACGGACGCGACGTCCGCGGCCTTGCCCTGCTCGGTCGCCCACTTGTTGGCCCAGTAGACGGCCTCGACGGCACGGGCGTCGGCGTCGGACGCCGACGTGTACTTCCACTGCTTGGCGTACGACGCGTCACCCGTGAACAGGTCCAGGTAGCCGTTCGGACCGCCGTACGTGAAGTCGTCGCAGGTGGGGTGGGGGACGGTCTCCCACACGGACTCCTGCGGGCCGCGCTGGAAGGTGTTGACGAGCGACATGCCCTCGTGGTCCGGGCCGAGCTGGCAGCCGGGGCCGGGTGCGGCACCGAAGCCGTAGATGTTGTCGACGTCGCCCAGCCAGTGCATCTGGTAGATGTCGTTGTTGCCGTAGGTCGCGCGGAGCTCGGCGGCGATCGGGTCCTTGCCGACGCTGCCGCTGCTGCCGATCTGCGACGGGTAGTTGCTCGGGTGGTTGTACTCCGAGGCGTAGCTGGCCGGGGCGTCGGCCTTGTAGAAGGAGTTCGTGGGCTGATCCGCCTGCTGGGGGATCATGTACGTCTCCATGTTGGTCCACGCCTCGTTCAGCGGGTCCCAGTCACCGGTGGCCTGCCCGTACAGGGCCTCGAGCCAGATCCAGTAGCTGTACGCCTCCGACGTGGTCATGTGCCCGTAGTCCGGGGCCTCGACCATGAGGGTCTCGACCGCGTGGTACGGGATGCCCTGCGGGCTGAAGTACCCGTTGGCGGGGTCCTTGATCTTCTCGTACTGCTCGAGGAACCGCTGCGCGTACTCGGAGTCGACCGCCACGGCAGCGGGGACCGCTGCCTGCGACGTCGAGCCGGAGAGCGCCTGGGCGGCCTGTATGCCGCCTGCGGCCACGAGCGTCGTGGCGGTCAGGACGGCCCAGGCCGCTCTGACGGCACGCCGTCGGGTGCTTGAGGACATCTTCCGTACCTTTCCTGGCGTCGACCACGCGCGGCCTCGGTGCCGGCGTGGAGCCTGTCGACGGCCTCGGAGCCGGCGACAGTCCTGCACGAAGGAACGGACCGGTCCGCGGTGCGCAGCGTCGCGCGCCCGCGGTGAGCGGTCTGGACGACGCTCACTCTCACCAGGTCCACAGGCACCGTCCAGGCCGCGAAACGCTTAGGGAGCCGCGGTCGTGGGAGCGCGACCAACCTGGTGGGCGCCGCGACGCACCCCGCGAACCCCGGCGCACGACGACGACCGGGACCCGGCCGCCGGCCGCGGGGCGGCACGGACGGCGGGTCCCGGTCGACGGGCTCCCCGGCGCGTCGATCAGGTCCAGCGGAACAGCCGGACGGCGACGGGCACGCCGACCAGCGCCCACACCGCCATGACCAGGAGCTGGGTGGTCGGGAACGGCTGCCCGACCCACCCCGCGGTCATCGCCTGCGTGGCCGCGCCGAGCGGCGTGTACCCCGCGATGTCCTGCACGAGGTCCGGCATCAGCGGCAGCGGCAGCCACACCCCGGCGAAGAACAGGCAGAGGAAGTAGAGCGTCATCCCCCACCCGTTGGCCGCCGCCGCCGTCGGGGCCCGGGCCGCCACGAGCGAGCCCAGCGCGAAGGCCGACAGCACCGCCAGCAGGAACGCCAGCAGGACGGTCGCCGGCTGCTCCGGCAGCGAGATGTCGAGCACCAGCACGCCCGAGGCGACCGCGAGCGCGGCGGCGAGGAGCAGTGCCGCGAGGTTGACGACCACCTGCGCCACCAGCAGGCGCGCAGGCCCGACCGGCGTGGTCGACAGCCGGCGCAGCACTCCGCGCTGGCGGTACGTCGCGATGATCGCCGGGAACGTGGAGACCGCGACGGTCGCGGCGGCCAGGCTCAGGACGATCGGGGTGTACCCCGTGATGGCGGTGATCGCGCCCAGGAGCGGGTCGCTGTCGTCGTAGGGCAGGTCCGCCCAGGGCATCACCAGGCCCAGCACCGTCAGCAGCACCGCCGGGAACAGCAGCGCGAAGAACAGCACGGACGGGTCGCGCACCATCAGGCGTGCCTCGACGGCGATCATGCGTGCCAGGGCACCGCCCGGCGCGCGGTGCGCGACGACGCCGGCGGTCGGGGCGAGCGCGCGGCGGCGCACGGCGGCGTCGGGCGTCGTGCCGGTGGCCGTGCTCGACGTCGGGCCGGGGGTCGGGGTCGTGGGGGTCGTCATGTCACACCTCCGCAGGAGCGGTCGTCGGGGTGGCCGCCGGCGTCGTCGGCGGCGTGGTCGTGGCGCCGGGGGTGCCGGTGCCGGTGAGGGAGACGAACGCGTCCTCGAGGGACGCACGCTCCAGACGGACGTCCTGCGCCCGGACGTCGTGCCGCGAGAGAGCGACCATGACGTCCTGCACGACCGTGCCGCCCCCGCGGACGACCAGCGCCCGGTCCTCGACGACCGCGTCGCGGACGCCCGGGACGCCGGCCACCGCCGCCAGGAGGACCGCGTCGGCGACCGGGGTGTGCGGCCGTACGCGCAGCACCTGCTCGCCCTGCGCCAGGGTGACGATCTCCGCCGGCGTGCCGACGGCCGCGACCTGGCCGGACGCGATGAGCGCGATCCGGTCGCACAGCCGCTCGGCCTCCTCCATGAGGTGGGTGACCAGGATGATCGTGACGCCCGCGTCGCGGATCGCCTCGACCACGGCCCACGTCTCGCGCCGGGCGTGGGGGTCCAGCCCGGTGGTGAGCTCGTCGAGGATCGCGAGCTCCGGACGCCCGACGAGCGCGAGGGCGACCGACAGCCGCTGCTTCTGACCGCCGGACAGGTCCTTGAAGGCGGTGTCCTTCTTGTCCGTCAGCCCCAGCAGGTCCAGGAGGTCCGCGGGGTCGGCGGGGTCGGGGTAGAACGACGCGTACAGGTCGAGCGCCTCGCGCACCCGCAGCCGGTCCGGCATCGCGGACTCCTGCAGCTGCAGGCCGACCCTCTCGTGCAGCGCCGCGGCCTGCGTCGTCGGGTCGAGACCGAGGACCTCGACCGTGCCGCCGTCGGGGCGCCGCAGGCCGGCGATCATCTCGACCGTCGTCGTCTTGCCGGCGCCGTTGCGCCCGAGGACGCCGTAGATCTCGCCGCGCTCGACGGTGAGGGACACGTCCCGCACGGCCAGGGTGGTGCCGTAGGACTTGCGCAGGTGCTCCGCGCGGACGACCGGGGTGGTGCTCATGCTGACCTCCGGGTGGGCGGTGGGCGCGCCGGGGACCGGCGCGTGGGTGCGGGGTGCCGCGGCCCCGGCGGGTGCCGGGTCCGTGGTGACGGGTGACGCGGGGTGACGCGGTGGGCGGTTACGGGTGCGGTGGCCGCAGCTGCGTGCGGCGGACGACGGCGGTGTAGGCCGCGGCGGTGAGGGCGACGACGAGCGCGGACCAGCCGAGCGCGGGCCACGGCGGGCCAGGGGCGGCGGCGGGCAGCGGGCCCCAGCCGCCGGACGCGCCGAGCAGGGCGAAGACCAGGAACACGGGGCCCACGGTGAGCGGCAGCGCGAGCGTGCCGCGCAGTCCGCCCCAGCGCTGGTAGGCGGCCCCGACGAGCAGGGCGGAGACGTTCCCGACGACGCAGCACACGACGAGCTCGGCGAGCAGCAGGCCGAGGGGTGAGGACTCGTCGGCGAGGAAGCCGTCGGTCACCCGCCAGCCCCGGCCGAGGGCCGTGTGGATGCCGCGCTCGACGACCGCGAGCACGGTGAGCACGACGCCGTAGGCCGCGCCCGTGCCGACCCCGACGAGCACCGTCGCCCGCGCGAACGTCCTGCGCGTCATGCCGGCGGCGACGTGCAGCCGCAGGTAGAGCGCGACGAGGGCGATGGCCTGGGAGAACGGGAACCAGATGGCCGCGTGCCGCGCGTAGAGCACGACGGACGCGTCGTCGACGCCCAGCAGCCGGTCGACCAGGACGCTCGCGACCACGACGACCGGCACCG
This sequence comes from Cellulomonas sp. KH9, assembly GCF_900114185.1. Lineage (GTDB taxonomy): Bacteria > Actinomycetota > Actinomycetes > Actinomycetales > Cellulomonadaceae > Cellulomonas. Next base: position 519,974 of record NZ_FOSE01000001.1, on the reverse strand, counting down.
AGCACACCCAGAACCAGACGAGCAGCGTGAGGTTGGCGGCGGCGAGCCGGGTGACGGTGTGCCGCAGCGGGCCGGTGCGGCCCGCCGGTGCGGCGGTGGCGGTGGCGGTCATCGTCGCCTCCTCTCTCGTGGTCGGGGTGTCCGGTGGTCGGGGGTCGGGTGGTCGGTCGTCAGGGCGCCGGGGCGAGCTGCAGCCGCCGCACGAGGGCGGCGAAGACCGCCGCCATCACCGCGGCCAGGACGACGCCCACGCCGACCGCCAGGGCCAGGTGGCCCGCCGCGGTCGTGGTCCAGACGCCCGGCAGGTCGACGAACCGGACGCCGGGGATGTAGAGCAGCAGCACGAGCGGACCCACGGTCAGCGGGAGCGTGAGCGTGCCGGCCCAGGCGCCGAACCGCTGGTAGACGGCTCCGACGAGCAGCCCGGACAGGTTCGCGACGACGCAGGTCACGGACATCTCGAGCAGCATCGCCCCGGCGGATGCGTACTCGTCGGCGAGCTGGACCTCGGTGATCACCGCCCCCCAGCCCAGGGCGTCGTGGACGGCCCGCTCCAGCAGCACGAGGGCCGTGAAGACGGCCGCGTACCCGACACCGGCGGCCACCTCGACGAGCAGCGCGGCCCGGACGAACGTCCGGCGCGTCATGCCCGACGCGATGTGCACCCGCAGGTAGGCGGCGACCAGCATGATGCCGAGCGAGAACGGGAACCAGGTCGCCGCCTGCCGGGCGTAGACCATGATCGACACGTCGACGCTGCCGGCGACCCGCCAGGCGACGAGGGTGGCGGTCACGGCCGCCACGACCGCGATCGCCCAGAAGATCCAGGCCATGGTCGCCAGCGCCGCGCCCAGCCGGCGCGCGGTGTGCGCCGTGGGCGACGGGCGTGCGGCGACGGTCGTCGTCATCGGTCCACCCCCTGCGCGTGCGCCGCCGCGCCGCCGGTGCGGACCGGGTCGGTGAGGTGGACGAACAGGTCCTGCAGCGGGACCGGGCCCAGCTCGAGCCCGGCCTCCCGTGCGCGGCGCGCGTCGCCCTCCACGAGCGCGCCGCGCACGGTGGTCTGGGTGGTGCCGCCGAGGCGCTGCGTGGCGAGCACGTCCCGCCCCGCGACGAAGTCCGCGACGGCGGCCGTGGGGCCGGTGACCGAGACGCCCTCGGCGCGCAGGGACTCGGCGTCCTGGGCGATGAGGACGCGGCCGCGGTCGAGCACCACGACGTCCTCGAGCAGCCGCTCGACCTCGTCGATCAGGTGGCTCGACAGCACGACGGTGCGCGGGTGCTCGGCGTAGTCGGCGAGCAGCGCGTCGTAGAACGCGTACCGGCTGGGCGCGTCGAGACCCAGGTGGACCTCGTCGAGGATGGTCAGCGGGGCGCGCGAGGCCAGCCCGACGACGATCCCGAACGCCGACTTCTTGCCGCGCGACAGCTTGGACGGCTTGCGCTTCAGGTCGAGCTCGAACAGCTCGAGCAGCTCGCCGGCCAGCTCGTGCGAGAAGTGCGGGCGGGCACCCGAGAGGTAGGCGACGTTGTCCTTGAGGGAGTAGTCGTCGAGCACGTCGCCGGACTCGCGGACGAAGCACACCCCCGGCGCGACCCGCTCGTTCTCCCACGGGTCCTCACCGTCGACGAGCACGCGACCCGCGGTCGGGCGGCGGAAGGCGGCGAGCAGGGAGCCGAGCGTCGACTTGCCGGAGCCGTTGCGGCCGAGCAGGCCGGTGATGGTGCCGGGGCGGACGGTCAACGCGACGTCGTCGAGCGCGACGACGTCGCCGTAGCGCTGCGTGACGCCGTGCAGCTCGACGCCCCAGCCGGTGGTCGTCGCGGTCATCGGGGCTCTCCCTGGGGTGCGGGTGCGGCAGTGCGGGCGCGGAGGCGGGCGACGACGTCCTCGACGTCGATGCCCAGGACGCGGGCCGCGTCGGCCACCGGGTCGACGCTGTCGGCGAAGAACGACTCGCGGGCGTCGGCGAGCAGGCGCTCGCGGGCGCCCGGGGCGACGAACATGCCGACGCCGCGCCGCTTGTAGAGCACGCCCTCGTCGACCAGCTGCGCGAAGGCCTTGGCGGCCGTCGCGGGGTTGATGCGGAACGTCGTCGCGTACTGCGTCGTGGACATGACCTGCTCCTCGGCGGCCAGGGCACCCGAGAGCACGTCCTGGCGGATCTGGTCGGCGATCTGCAGGTACACGGGGTCGCGGCCGTCGAACACGGTCACCCCTTCCTGCTGGTTCTGTGGTTCATTACTCGACTAATGAACCACAGAACCGTGCGGACCACAAGGCCCGGATCCGCGCGTGCGAAGCGTTTCGACGTCGACCGGGGCGTGTACGGCCCCGCGCGGGCGGGGTTACGTTCGCCGACGTCACGTTGTGATCGTTCACACCACCTCGACGGAGAGGTCCCGACGATGCCCCAGCAGCCCGACCCGCACGCAGGCGGCGACCCACGCGCACCGCTCACCCGCCGACGCCTCCTCCAGCTCGCGGGCGTCGCGGGACTCGTCGCCGCGGCCGGGCCGCACCTCGGCCCCCTCCCCCGCGCGCTGGCCGCCGAGACGCCGCTGGCCCGCGCGGAGATCGGCACCCGGGCGCGGCCGTTCGAGCTCGGCCAGGTGCGCCTGGCCGCGAGCCGCTGGACCCAGAACCAGGACCGCACGCTCGCGTACCTCCGCAGCGTCGACGTCGACCGGCTGCTCTACAACTTCCGCGCCAACCACCGGCTGTCCACGCAGGGCGCCCAGGCGCTCGGCGGCTGGGAGGCCCCGAGCTTCCCGTTCCGCACCCACAGCCAGGGCCACTTCCTCACGGCCTGGGCCCAGGCGTGGGCCGTGCTCGGCGACACGACGTGCCGCGACAAGGCCACCACCATGGTCGCGGAGCTGGCGAAGTGCCAGGCCAACAACGGCGCCGCCGGGTTCACCCCGGGCTACCTGTCCGGCTTCCCCGAGTCCGACTTCAACGCCGTCGAGACCGGCAGCGGCAACGTCTCGTACTACGCGATCCACAAGACGCTCGCCGGCCTGCTGGACGTCTGGCGGCTGCTGGGCAGCACGCAGGCGCGCGACGTCCTGCTGCGGTTCGCGGCCTGGGTGGACGCCCGCACCGGCCGGCTGTCGCAGTCGCAGATGCAGACCGCCCTGCGGGTGGAGTTCGGCGGCATGAACGCGGTCTTCGCCGACCTCTACCTCCTGACGGACGACCGGCGCTGGCTCACCGTGGCGCAGCGCTTCGACCACGCCGCGTCGTTCGACCCGCTCGCCGCCAACCGCGACCAGCTGAACGGGTCGCACGCCAACACGCAGGTGCCCAAGTGGGTGGGGGCGGCACGCGAGTACAAGTCCACCGGCACGACCCGCTACCGGGACATCGCCCGCAACGCCTGGGCGATCACCGTCGGGGCGCACACGTACGCCATCGGCGGCAACAGCGAGGCCGAGCACTTCCGGCCCCCGAACGCGATCTCAACGTACCTCGACAACGACACGGCCGAGCAGTGCAACACGTACAACATGCTCAAGCTCACGCGCGAGCTGTGGACGCTCGACCCCGACGACGCGCGCTACTTCGACTACTACGAGCGGGCTCTGCTCAACCACCTGCTCGGCGGGCAGAACCCGTCCGACCCGATGGGCGGCTTCTCGTACTTCACGCCGCTGCGTCCCGGCGGCCGGCGCGGCACGCCGTCCACCGGCCCGGCCTGGGGCGGCGGCACGTTCTCCACGCCCTACTCGACGTTCTGGTGCTGCCAGGGCACCGGGATCGAGACCAACACCAAGCTCATGGACTCGATCTACTTCTTCGAGGGCACGACGCTGACGGTCAACCTGTTCATGCCGTCGACCCTGACGTGGTCCGCCCGCAACGTGACGGTCACGCAGGCGACGACGTACCCCGTCGGGGACACCACGACGCTGACCATCGGCGGGAGCCCGTCGGGGTCCTGGACGGTCCGGGTGCGCATCCCGTCCTGGGCCACGGGGGCCTCGCTGACCCTGAACGGTGCGGCGCTGGCCGTCGCGGCCGCCCCGGGGTCGTACGCGTCGGTCACCCGCACCTGGGCGGCGGGCGACGCGCTCGGCGTCCGGCTGCCGATGACCTTGCGGGTCGAGCCGACGAACGACGACCCCGGCGTGGGCGCGGTCTTCTTCGGTCCCACCGTGCTGTCCGGCAACTACGGCGACCGCACGCTGTCCGGGCCGCCGGCGCTCGACGTCGCGTCCGTCACCCGCACCAGCGCCACCGCGCTGGCGTTCACCGCGAGGGCCGACGGCCAGGACGTCGCGCTCGGCCCGTTCTACGACGCGCACGGCCACAACTACACGGTCTACTGGCGCACGAACGGGTCCGGCGGCACCCCCGCGGGCGGGTCCGGCCCGTACCGCCTGGTCAACGCGGCCAGCGGCCTGGTGCTCGGCATCGCCTCGATGTCCACGGCCGACGGCGGCCTGGCGCTGCAGTGGTCCGACAACGGGTCCGCCGACCACGACTGGGTGCTCGTGCCCGACGGCGACGGCCTCACGCTGCGCAACGTGCACAGCGGCAAGGTGCTGGGCGTCGAGAACATGTCGACCGCCGACGGTGCGCGCGTCCTGCAGTGGGGCGACACGGGCACGGCCGACCACCGCTGGACGCTGCTCGACGCGGGCGACGGCACGCACCGCGTCCGCAACGCGCACACGTCGCGCCTGCTGGGCCTGGCCGGCAACAGCACCGCGCAGGGCGCCCAGGCCGTCATGACGGGCGACGACGGCACCACCGACAACCGCTGGCGCGTCGTGCCCACCGGCGCGCGCCGCATCCAGAACCGGAACAGCGGCCTGGTGCTGGGCGTCACGGACATGTCCACGGCCGACGGTGCGCGCGTGCTGCAGTGGGGCGACACGGGCACGGCGGACCACCTGTGGACGGCCGTGCTGGGCGGCGACGGTCTGCTGCGCGTGCGCAACCAGCACACGGGCAAGGTGCTGGCCGTCGACGGCACGGGCAACGGCGGGCGTGCGGTGTCGACCACCGACACGGGCGCGAGCACGCAGCGGTGGCGCCTGCGGTACGGCTCCGGCGGGTACTTCCGGCTGCAGAGCGCGACCGGCCGGGTGCTCGGCGTCGACGCCATGTCGACGACCCAGGGCGCCGCGGTGCTGATCTGGGACGACACCGGCACCGCCGACCACCTGTGGCGGTTCGTCTGACGGCCCCCGGCGGCCCCGTCAGCCCGTGACCACCGCGCAGCGGTCCTCGCCGGGCTCGGCGGGGCCGCTGGCACGCGCGAGCAGGGCCCGCAGGGTGTCGCGCTCGACGGGGGTCAGCCCCTGCAGGACGTCGTCCTCGGCCGCGGCGATGCGGCCCTCGACGTCCGCGAGGACGTTCCTGCCGGCGTCGGTCGCGGCGATGCGCCGCACGCGGCGGTCCGCCGGGTCGGGGCAGCGCGCGACGAGGCCGGCGGCGCACAGGTCGTCGAGCAGGTAGGTCATGACGGTGCGGTCGATGCCCAGGTGGGCCGCGAGCGCGGCCTGGCTGGGCGGCTCCGCGGCGGTGACGACGACGCGCAGCAGGTGGTAGCCGCGCGGCCCGGCGGGGATCGGGCCGAGCGCCTCCCCGACGGCGTCGCGCCACCGGCCGAGCAGCGTGCCCAGCTGCCAGCCGAGGTCGTCGCCCGTGCGCGTCGTGGTGTCGGTCACGGCACCCAGCATACCCGTTGCCCCGCAGATCGTCGGTCGTGCATATGATCTACCCAGCACACGACCACGGAGGCGACGCCATGACCGACTACGGGCACGAGCTGCAGCTCGGCACGTTCATCACCCCGCAGAACGCCGACCCGCAGACCCCGGTCGACCTGGCCGTGCTCACCGAGCAGGCCGGCCTCGACCTCGTGACGTTCCAGGACCACCCGTACCAGCCCTCGTTCCTCGACACGTGGACCCTGCTGTCGTACGTCGCCGCGCGCACCGAGCGCGTCCACCTGTCCGGCAACGTGCTCAACGTGCCCATGCGCCCGCCGGCGGTCCTCGCGCGCGCCGCCGCGAGCCTCGACCTGCTGTCCGGCGGGCGCGTCGAGCTCGGCCTGGGCGCCGGGGCGTTCTGGGACGCGATCGAGGGCATGGGGTTCCCGCGGCTCACCCCCGGCCAGGCCGTCGACGCGCTCGACGAGGCCATCGACGTCATCCGCGCCCTGTGGGACACCGACGCGCGCGGTCCGCTGCGCGTCGGCGGCGAGCACCACCACCTCGCCGGCGCCAAGCGCGGACCGGCACCCGCGCACGACATCGGCATCTGGGTCGGTGCCTACAAGCCCCGCATGCTGCGCCTGGTCGGGCGCAAGGCCGACGGCTGGCTGCCCTCGCTGGGCTACCTGCAGCCGGGCGACCTGGCCCGCGGCAACGCGACCATCGACGAGGCCGCGACGGCCGCCGGCCGCGACCCGCGCGAGATCCGGCGCCTGGGCAACATCAGCGGACGGTTCTCCCCCACCCCCGGCGACGGCCTCGACGGCCCGCCCGAGCAGTGGGTCGACGCCCTGGTCCGGTACGCGCTCGAGGACGGCATCGGCACGTTCGTCCTCGCCTCCGACGACCCCGCGACCATCCGGACGTTCGCTGAGCAGGTCGCACCGGCCGTCCGCGACGTGGTCGCGGCCGAGCGCGCGTCGTCGGGCACGTCCACCGGTCCGGCACGCGCCGCCGCCGCACTGGCCAAGCGCGTCGACGGGATCGCGTACGACGCCGTGCCCGCCGAGGTGCCCGCCGTCGAGCCCGGGGACCGCGCGTACGCGCCCCTGCGCTCCACGTACATGCGTCGCGGCGCCCCGGGGCTCATCCTGCTCCCCCGCACCACGCAGCAGGTCGTCGACGCGCTCGGGTACGCCCGCGAGCAGCGCGGACCCCTGGGCGTGCGGTCCGGCGGCCACGGCATCTCCGGCCGGTCGACCAACGACGGCGGCGTCGTGCTCGACGTCGGCGCGCTGGACGAGGTGACGGTCGTCGACGAGCCGACGCGTCGGGTGCGGCTCGGCGCGGGTGCGACGTGGGGCAAGGTCGCCGCGACCCTGGCACCGCACGGCTGGGCGATCTCGTCCGGGGACTACGGCGGCGTCGGCGTGGGCGGGCTGGCGACGACCGGCGGGATCGGGCTGCTCGGCCGCTCCCAGGGCCTGACGATCGACCACGTCGTCGCCTACGAGGTGGTCACCGCGGACGGCACCGTGCGCGTCGTCGACGCCGACCACGAGCCCGAGCTGTTCTGGGGGCTGCGCGGCGCCGGCGGCAACCTGGGCGTCGTCACGTGGGTGGAGCTCGAGGCGCCCGAGGTGCCCGACGTCGTCCTCGCGACCATGACGTTCGACGCGTCGGACCCCGCGCGGCTGATCGAGCGCTGGGGGCGCACCGTCCAGGACGCGCCCCGGCAGCTCACCAGCTTCCTGCACCTGCAGGCCGGCAGCGGCGGACGCCAGCCGCTCGCCCAGGCCATGACGGTGTGGGCCGACGACGACACGACGTCCGCCGTCGCCGCCCTCGAGGAGCTGCTCGGCGCGGGGCCCGTGCTCGACCAGCGCGCGACGCTCACGCCCTACACGGGTGTCGTCGGGCCGGTGGCCAAGCACCACGACGGCGGGGCACCGCCCGTCACCCGGTCCGGGCTGCTGCCCGCCATGACGGACGTCGCCGCCGTCGACCTCGGGCGCCTGCTCGGCTCCGGCGAGGCGATGCTGGTGCAGCTGCGCGCCACCGGGGGCGCCGGCAACGACCTCGCCCCCGACGCGACCGCGTACGCCCACCGGCACCAGCAGTTCTCCGTCACCACCTTCGCGGGGCGCTCGTCCCGCACCGGGCTGGACGACGCGTGGGACCGCCTCGCGCACCCGCACATGGACGGGCTGTACCTGTCGTTCGAGACCGACCCGCGCCCCGAGCGGCTGCACGAGGCGTTCCCGCAGCTCACGCTCGACCGGCTGCGCGCGCTCAAGCGCACGTACGACCCGGACCACGTGTTCGACCAGAACTTCCCCATCGACCCGCGGGGCTGAGACACCGGGGGACGAACTCCACACATCGGGGGTCGAGCCGCGTTGTGAGGGGGCACGTACCGACGAGCCCCCACGGAGGACCGATGAACCCCAGCACCACGCCCCAGCCCCGCCGTCGCCGCATGGTCGCGATCGGCGTCATCGCCGCGACGCTGACCGTCGCCGGCTCCGGCGCCGCGATCGCCGCCAACCCGAACTCCGTCGCCGGGCAGGCCGTCGAGGAGGCGCTCGGCCTCGTCGGCGTCGACTGGTCGGGGATGCCCGAGGGCTACACCCGCGAGCAGTACGTCGCCTTCTGGGGCGCCGGCTACACGGTCGCGGACCTCGAGGAGCTCTCCGCGCTGTGGGGCACGGAGAGCACGGAGACGAAGGCCCGCGCGGGTCAGATGCTCCTCGACGGCGAGCAGGTGCCGGTCGACCCGACCGGCACCGTGCCCACCGCACCGGCGGAGGCCGAGTCGTCGGACGCCGCCGCGCCCGCCCCGGCCGACGTGCCCGTCCGCCCCGAGGGCGGCGACGTGCCGGCACCCGAGCAGCCGACGGTCGCGTACACCGACGCGCAGTACGACGCCTTCTGGGACGCCGGCTACACCTCCGAGGACGCCAAGGCGCTGGCCGCGCTCTGGGGCACGGAGATCATCGAGACGAAGGCACGCGCCGGCCAGGCGCTCCTCGACGGGCAGACTCTTCCCGTCGCACCCGGCAGCACCGTCACCGGCTCCTGACCCGACCGCCCGGCACCACCGACGAGAGGACCGACGTGGACGAGCTGTCGCTGCGCACGGGGTTCGAGATCGAGCTGCTGGCCCCCGCGGGCTCCGACCGGCAGGACCTGGCGACCGTCGTCGCCGAGCGCCACGGCGGCGCCGTGCACCGGTCCTTCCACACGGACAGCGAGCCGTCGGCGGTGCCGGGCGTGGGTGTCTTCCGCCACCTGTCACCGGCGTTCGACGTCGTCGACGCGCGAGGGGAGCCGGTGGCACGTCTGGTGGACGACATCACCATCGAGGCGGACCTCGCCCCGGTGCCCGGGTCGCACGCGCGGCCCGGGCACCGGGGGTGGTACCGGCTGCTCTCGGACGACGCGAGGCTGCTGCGGCTGATCGCCCGCCACGCGGACCCCGCCGCGCCGCTGGCCACCGTGCTCGACCCCGTCGCGGACCTGTTCGGCGTGCGGGCGGACGTCTTCCCCCGGGCGGCGCGCGTCAACGACGCGACCGGTGCGACGATCGCCGTCGCGCTGCCCCTGCCCACCGGGCGGGAGCGCCCGTGCGAGGTCGTCACGCCACCGCTCGTCACCGGCCACGCGCACGCCCTCGAGCGCCTGCTGTCCCCGGCCCGCGAGCTCGGCTTCACCGTCCCGCAGGAGGCCGCCGTGCATGTCCACGTCGACGGTGCGCCCTTCCGCCGCCCCGCGGCGTTCGCCAACCTGGTGCGGCTGTTCGCGCACTGGCGCGAGCCGCTGTGGGCGGCGCTCGCCACCAACCGGGCCTGCCGCCGCCTGGCCCCCCTGCCCGACGCCCTCGTCGCGCTGGTCGAGCGGCCGTGGGCGGACGACGACGCGGGTTGGGCGGCGCTGCGGGCCGAGGCGCACGCGATCGGCCTCACCAAGTACGCCGACGTGAACCTCACCCAGCTCGTCGCGGAGCGCCGCCTGCGCGACACCGTCGAGGTGCGCATCCTGCCCGGCAGGATCGACGGACGCGCGATCGTCCGCGACGCCGCGCTCGTCGAGCGCCTGCTGCTGCGCTGCCTCGACCCCGCGCCGCTGCCACGACCCGGGGCGCGGGCGCTGCACGACCCGCGCGCCGCGCTCGCCGACCTCACGGGGGTGGTCGCCCGATGACCACCTGGATGCGGTCCGCCGGGCCGGACAGCGCCGCCGTCCCCCTCGTCGGGCCCGCGCGCGTGCGCGCACGCAGGGCACCCGCGACGGTCCACGGCCCGCCGGACGACGCACCGGCCGGCGACGTGCGGGACGACGCGGCCCGCGCCCTCGACGACGTCGTCCGCGACCACCTGCCCGGCCTGCTGCGGTACGCCACGGTCCTCACGGGCGACGGCCACACGGCCGCCGACCTCGTGCAGGAGGTGCTGCTGCGCGCCCACGTGCGCTGGACCCGCATCTCGCTGATGGCCCGGCCCGACCTGTACCTGCGGCGCATGGTGACCAACGAGCACCTGTCGTGGCGCCGACGCTGGCACGTGCGGACCATCCACCCCGCCGCGGACGACGTGCTGGCCGCGCACGCCGACCCGTACGTCGACCACGCGGACGTCGCGCAGGACGACGCGATGTGGCAGCACCTCGCCTCGTTGCCGCCACGGCAGCGCACGGTCCTCGTGCTGCGCTACTACGAGGGCCTGACCGACCCGGAGATCGCGAGCGTCCTCGGCACGTCGGCCGCCACCGTCCGTTCCCATGCCTCCCGCGCCCTGGCCGCGCTGCGCCAGACCGACCTCACCACCCCACCGGAGCCACGATGAGCGAGCAGCACCGGGGCGACCCGCCCCCGTTCCCGGCCACCGACGACGAGCTGGCCGCACGGATCACCCGCACCCTGCACGCGCGGGCCGCCGCGCAGCAGCCGCGCCTCGACGACGCGGCCGCGCGCCTGCGCGCGGCCGCGCAGGCCGCGGAGCCGGCACCCGTGCGCGCGCTGCACCGCGGGGGCAAGATCCTCGCGGCCGGGCTGGTGACCGGCACGCTCGCGGTCGCCGGTGCCGGCGCGGCTGCCGCCGCCAACCCGTACTCGAACGTGGCGCGGGCCGTCGAGGGCGCGGCCCAGGCGGTGGGCATCGAGTGGTCGCCCATGCCGCCGGGGTACACCCGCGCGCAGTACGAGGCGTTCTGGGGCTCCTACGACGTCGACGACGCCGCGGTGCTCAGCGAGCTGTGGGGCACCGAGATGATCGAGACCAAGGCGCGCGCCGGTCAGCTGCTGCTGGACGGCGAGCCGCTGCCGGTCGAGCCGGGCGTCCACTCGCCGGGGGACGTGGCAGCCCACGAGCAGGAGGAGGCGCTCGACGCCTTCTGGGCGGCCGGGTACACGGGCGGGGACCTGCGTCTGCTCATGGCCCTGTGGGAGCAGGACGACGTGTCCGAGGCCAAGGTGCACGCCGGCCGGTTGCTCCTCAGCGGCAGCGAGCTCCCGGTCCGGCCGTCCGGGGAGGCGTCGTCGGCCACCCCTGCGGGCCGGCCCGACGCCACCTCGCTGCCGCCGGCGGTACCGGCACCGGCCCGGCCCGCCCGGCCGGGCGAGGAGCTCGGGCAGGGCGTGGACCGGTAGGCCGGGCGCGGTGCGTCAGACGATCGCGAACCGCCGGGCCGCCAGCACCTCGGCGATCTGCACGGCGTTGAGCGCCGCACCCTTGCGCAGGTTGTCGTTGCTGATGAACAGCGCGAGGCCCCGCCCGTCGGGCGCGCCCTCGTCCTGCCGGATGCGGCCGACGAACGACGGGTCCTGCCCGGCGGCGACCAGCGGCGTCGGGACGTCCGCGAGCTGCACCCCCGGGGCCGTCGACAGCAGCTCGGTCGCCCGCTCCACGGAGATGGACCGCTCGAACTCCGCGTTGACGCTCAGCGAGTGGCCCGTGAACACCGGCACCCGCACGCACGTGCCGGACACCAGCAGGTCCGGGACGTCGAGGATCTTGCGCGACTCGTGCCGCAGCTTCTGCTCCTCGTCGGTCTCGTGCAGACCGTCGTCGACGATCGACCCCGCGAGCGGGATCACGTCGAACGCGATCGGCGCGACGTACTTCTCCGGCGACGGGAACGCGACGGCGCCGCCGTCGTGCACCAGCGCGAGCGTGTCCTGCTCGACGGCCGCGCGGACCTGCGAGTCGAGCTCGCGCGCACCGGCCAGCCCGGACCCGGACACCGCCTGGTACGTCGAGACGACGAGACGACGCAGGCCGGCCTCGTCGTGCAGCACCTTCAGCACGGGCATCGCGGCCATGGTCGTGCAGTTGGGGTTGGCGACGATGCCGATCTCGATGTGGTCCAGCGCCTGCGGGTTCACCTCGGACACCACGAGCGGCACGCGCGGGTCCCGGCGCCAGGCCGAGGAGTTGTCGACGACGATCGCGCCGGCGGCGGCGAACCGCGGCGCGTGCTCCTTGGACGTCGACCCGCCGGCGGAGAACAGCGCGATGTCGATGCCGGACAGGTCGGCCGTCGCGACGTCCTCGACGACGACGTCCTCGCCGCGCCACGGCAGGGTCGTGCCCGCCGAGCGCGCCGACGCGAAGTAGCGGATGGACGCGACCGGGAAGTCCCGCTCATCGAGCAGGCGGCGCATGACGGCACCGACCTGTCCGGTCGCCCCGACGACCGCGACCCTCAGACCCTGCGTCATGTCAGCGCCCCGTCCCGCCGTACACGACGGCCTCGGTGTCCTCGGCGTCCAGGTCGAACGCCGTGTGCACGGCCCGCACCGCGTCGTCGAGCGAGTCGGCGCGGGTGACCACGGAGATGCGGATCTCCGAGGTCGAGATCATCTCGATGTTGATGCCGGCCTGGGACAGCGCCGCGAACAGCTTCGCGGACACCCCCGGGTGCGACTTCATGCCCGCGCCGATGAGCGAGAGCTTGCCGATCGTGTCGTCGTACTGCAGCGAGTGGAAGCCGATGGACGGCTGGTCGGCCGTGAGGGCCGACGTGGCGCGCGCACCGTCCGACGCGGGCAGCGTGAACGAGATGTCCGTCAGGCCGGTGGCGGCCGCGGACACGTTCTGCACGATCATGTCGATGTTGACGCCGGAACCGGCGACGATCTCGAAGATGCGTGCGGCCTTGCCCGGCACGTCGGGGACGCCGACGACCGTGATCTTGGCCTCGCTGCGGTCGTGCGCGACGCCGGCGATGATCGGCTGCTCCATGCTGGGGTCCTCCTGGTTCGTCACGAGCGTGCCGGTGTGCGTCGAGAACGACGAGCGCACGTGCACGGGCACGTCGTACCGGCGGGCGTACTCGACGCAGCGCGGCATGAGCACCTTGGCGCCGCTCGCCGCCATCTCGAGCATCTCGTCGTAGCCGACGCGCTCCAGCTTGCGGGCCGTCGGCACGATGCGGGGGTCGGCGGTGAACACGCCGTCGACGTCGGTGTAGATCTCGCAGACGTCGGCCTTGAGCGACGCGGCCAGCGCGACGGCCGTGGTGTCCGAGCCACCGCGGCCGAGCGTCGTCACGTCGTTCGTCGAGGGGTTGACACCCTGGAAGCCGGCGACGATCGCGACCTCGCCGCGCGCGATGGTGTCCTTGATGCGGCTCGGGGACACGTCGATGATGTGCGCCTTGCCGTACACCTCGTCGGTGATGACGCCGGCCTGCTGACCGGTGAACGACTTCGCCTCGACGCCGAGGTTGCTGATCGCCATCGCCAGCAGCGACATCGAGATGCGCTCGCCGGCGGTCAGCAGGATGTCCATCTCCCGCACCGGGGGCAGCGGGGTGACCTCCTGCGCGAGCTCGATGAGCTCGTCGGTGGTGTCCCCCATGGCCGAGACGACGACGACGACGTCGTGCCCGGCCTTCTTCGTCTCGACGACCCGCTTCGCGACGCGCTTGATGCTGGCGGCGTCGGCGACGGACGAGCCGCCGAACTTTTGGACGATCAGGGACACGGGATCGGACGCTTCCGGACGGGCGGTCAGGGACCCCGCGAGTGTAGGCCCGGCCCAGGATGCGGACGCCCGCGATTTCGCATGGCGGACGCGAGGGTCCGGCGCTGGTGAAGCGATTGGGGACCTGGCGGCGACCAGCGGCCGGGGCGCACGCTCACGGGGACGAGCGCGACGCCGTCCCAGGACGCGCCGCACCACGCGCCACGCAGGGGAGAACCATGACCACCACCCGCCCGATCGCGCGTGCCCGCGCGCTCCTCGCCGCGCTCGCGGCGGTCGCCGTGACGGCCGTCGGCCTCGCCGGTGCCGTCGGCGCCCAGGCCGTCGACACCTGCCGCGTCGAGTGGGCCACCAACGCGTGGCCCGGCGGCTTCGTCACCGAGGCACGCCTGACCACCGGTCCGGCGCGGTCCGGCTGGACGCTCACGTTCGACCTCGCCCCCGGGGCGCGGGTCGGCAACGCGTGGAGCGCGACGGCCACCCAGTCCGGCGCGACGGTCACGGTGACCAACGCGCCGTGGAACGGCGCGCTGGCGGCGGGCGCGACCGTGTCCTTCGGGTTCCAGGGGACGTCGACGTCGACGCCCACCCCGCCGGCCGACGTGCGGCTCGACGGCGTGCCGTGCGACGGCCAGGGCGGGTCCACCGGGACCCCGACCCCGACACCCACCCCGTCGGCCACGCCGACGGTGACGGCCACGCCGACGCCGTCGGTCACGCCGACGCCGTCGGTCACGCCCACGCCGACGGTCACGCCCACGCCCACCGTCACACCCACGCCCACCCCGGTGCCCGGCACCTGCTCCGGCGCGTTCTGCGACGGCTTCGAGCAGCAGACGGGCACCACGCCCGCCGCGCCCTGGACCGTCGTGCACCCGGACTGCTCGGGCACCGGGACCGCGAGCATCGACTCTGCGGTGGCGCGCACCGGGACGCGCTCGCTGCGCGTGAACGGCGCGGTCGGCTACTGCAACCACGTGTTCGTCCGCGCGGACGGGGCGGTCGCGGGCACGGCCGGTCAGCCCACGTACCTGCGGTTCTGGGTGCGTCACACCACGCCGCTGCCGACGTCGCACGTGACGTTCATGGCCCTGCAGGACGCCGCCGACGGGGGCAAGGACCTGCGCATGGGCGGCCAGAACGGCGCCCTGCAGTGGAACCGCGCGTCCGACGACGCCACCCTGCCCGAGCAGAGCCCGGCGGGCGTCGCGCTGAGCCGGCCGCTGCCGACCGGGCAGTGGGCGTGCGTCGAGGCCCTGGTCGACCCGGCCGGCCGCCTGACGACCTGGCTCGACGGGACCCAGGTGACCGGCCTGGTCGCCGACGGCACCCCGACGCACGACGTCGACGGCCAGTGGCTCGCCAAGGCGTGGACCCCGCGCCTGGTGGACCTCCGGCTCGGCTGGGAGAGCTACGGCGACGGCGCGGACACGCTCTGGTACGACGACGTGGTCGTCGGGACGTCCCGCACGGGCTGCTGACCCCGCGGCCGCCCGGCGCCCCCTCCCCACCACGGGGAGAGTGCGCCGGGCACCGGTCGGTGGATCGCCCGCTCGACCGGCGGGACGGGAGGACGGAGCCGGGCGTCAGGCGGAGCGGGTCCGCAGGCGCAGGCCGAGGAGGTACATCTCGCACCCGAGGCACAGGCCGAACGCCGCGTTGAGGAACGCCGCCGCGAGGGCGACTGCCGCGGCGGCCGGCACGGCCCACGCGAGACCGAGCAGGCCGAGCACGACGCCGAGACCCGTGATCACGAGGCCCACGACCTGGGCGAACCGCGGGGGCCGCGGGTCCTCGAGGTCGGTCGGCGGAGCGAGGCGCGGACGGACGACGCGCCCGAACACCCACGCCTGCCACGTGCCCGGCACGCCGCGCACGGCGCCGAGCGCGAAGCCCGCGGCGACGACGGCGAGCACGGCCGTGGCGGGCGCGCCGCCGCCGAGCAGCAGGACGACGACGAGCAGGACGGCGTTGATGCCGGCGCCGACGCGCGGACCGCGCGGGTCGATGCCGCCGGCGGGGGGACCTGGTGGACGCAGTGCGGTCACGGGAGTGCTCCTTGCTGGGGACGGGGCTGGAGGCAGGGCGTCGGGGCGGGCGCAGGACCCCGGGAGACCCGGCCGGACGGCGCGTCGCGGTCCGGCACGGGAGGCGGACGTCCCGACGGGCCGACGGGACCGGGGCGTGGGCCGATGCCGCCGGGACGGGACCGGCCGGTGACGACGACGCCGCCCAGGGCGCGCGGTGCGTCAGGCTGCGGCGGCGCCCGGACAGGACTCGGGCGCCGGACAGGACTCCAGTGCGGCGAGCGCCTGGCGCCGGTCCGTGGCGCCGGACATGCGGCCGACGATGCGGCCCCGGGGCCCGAGGACGAGGGTCGTGGGGGTGCGCATGACACCCAGCCGGCGGACGAGGTCCAGGTGCTCCGCGACGTCGAGCTCGACGTGCACGACACCGGGCTCGTCGGCCGCGACGCCCGCGAGCGCGACCCGGGTGCTGCGGCAGGCGGCGCACACCTCGGACGAGAGCTGGACGAACGTCGCCCGGTCACCCAGGGGCGCTCCGACGTCGGCGGCGCCCAGGACGTCGACGGCCGGCGTGCCGGGGCCGCCGACCGCCGGCCCGGCCGGGTCCGCGGGTCGTGCGACGTCCGCCGGCCGGAAGCGGCCGTTGCGGGCACGCCACGCGGCCCCCAGGACGGACGCGAGGGCGAGGACGGCGACGACGAGCGCGACGTCTGCCATACCGACCTCCTCCCGCGGGTGCGAGGCGCCAGGGTAACCCCGCGTCAGCGTCGCGGGACGGGCCGTCCACGGGTGACCCGGCTGCCCGTGGGCCGGCTACCCGTCAGGGCACCCCGTCCCTCCGGGGGCCCAGGGCCGTTCGGGTGCGGTCCACCCGCAGGGGGACCCCGCCGCCCCGGGTGGGCTCCTAGCGTGGCGTCATGGCAGCCGACGCACCGCCCCCGCCACCCGACGTCCCCGGCCCCGCTGCTCCCGGGCCCTCGGCGCAGGCCGTCGCGACCCCCGCCCCCGGCATCGAGGTGGTCGGCCTGCGCCGCGCCTTCGGCGCCGTGCGGGCGCTGGACGGCGCCGACCTCGTCGCGCGGGCCGGGGCGGTCACCGCCCTCGTCGGCCCCAACGGCTCCGGCAAGACGACGCTCCTGCTCGTGCTGGCCGGGCTCCTCGTGCCCGACTCCGGCCAGGTGCGGGTCGCGGGCCACGACCCCGTGACGGACAGCGCCGCCGCCCGCGCGCGCACCGGGTGGATGCCGGACGCGTTCGGCACCTGGGACTCCCTGACGGCGCGGGAGGTCCTCACCACCTTCGCCGACGCGTACCGCGTGGACCGCACCCGCACCGCGGCGCGCGTCGACGAGCTGCTGGCGACCGTGCACCTGTCCGAGTACGCCGACCAGCCGGCCGCGGTGCTCTCGCGGGGCCAGAAGCAGCGCCTCGGCCTGGCACGGGCGCTGGTCCACGACCCGCAGGTGCTGCTGCTCGACGAGCCGGCCAGCGGGCTGGACCCGCGCTCCCGCGTGGACCTGCGGATCCTGCTGCGGCGGCTGGCCGACGAGGGGCGCACCGTCCTCGTGTCCTCGCACGTGCTGTCCGAGCTGGACGAGATGGCCGACGACGCGGTGTTCCTCTCGCGCGGCCGCACGGTCGCCGGGATGTCCGAGGCCGACGCGACGGCGGGCCGGCGCACCTGGCACGTGCGTGCGCTGTCGCTGCGCACGCTGACGGACTGGCTCGACGCGTCCGGCGTCGGGTACCGGCCGGACGGTGCCGGGCGCCCCACCGACCCCGACGCCGCCGGCGGTGTGCTCGTCGACGTCGACGGCGAGACCGGTGCGGCCGCGCTGCTGCGCGACGCGGTCACGGCCGGTGTCCCCCTCGTGTCGTCGGCACCCGCCGCCGGTGCGCTCGAGCAGGCGTACCTCGCACTGGAGGAGGAGCGGCGATGACCGCCACGACGACCACCCCGACACCCGCACCGGCCACGCCCGCGGTCGACACCTGGACCCTGACGTGGCACGGCGTGCGCACCGTCGCCGCCCTCGAGCTGCGCCAGCGGGTCCGCTCGTCGCGGTGGAAGGCCGCGCTCGTCGTGTGGGCCGTCGTCGTGGGGGCGATCACGCTCCTCGCGGGCGGCGTCCTGGCCCTCTTCAGCGCGGACACGGCGCGTCCCGACGACGGCGGAGCCCTGCTGTTCGCCGTCGTGGCCGCGCTCGTCCTGGGGCTGGGCCTGCTGGTCACGCCGACCCTCACGTCGACGGCCGTCAACGGCGACCGGGCGGCGGGGACCCTCGCGACGTTGCAGGTCACCCTGCTGTCACCCGCGGAGATCGCCACCGGCAAGCTGCTGGCCGCCTGGGCGAGCGCCTGCGCCTTCCTCGTGGTGAGCCTGCCGTTCTTCCTCGTCGCGCTCGCCATGGGCGGCGTCCCGGTCACGACGCTGCCGCGTGTCGTGGTGCTGACGGCCCTGCTGCTGGCGGCGGTCTGCGGGATGGGCCTGGGGTGGTCGACGCTCGCGGCGCGGCCCGCCGGCTCCACGGTGCTGACGTTCGTGACGGTCGCGGCGCTCACGGTGTTCACACCGATCTTCTTCGGCCTGACCTACCCGTTCCTCAGCACCACGCAGGAGGTCCAGGTGTACGGCGTGAGCGACGACTACTGGGCGCAGCAGGACGAGGGCATCGGGTCGAGCACGGCGGAGCCGACGTGCGAGCTGAGCGTGCAGGAGCGCGCCGTCGCCCGGACCGAGTGGACGTGGTGGCTGCTGGCGATCAACCCGTTCGGCGTCGTCGCCGACGGCGCCGTGCCCCCCGCCGCGCTCGAGGGCTCCGCCAACCCCGTGCAGACGCTGCGCGACCTGCGCCTGGGCACGCCGGAGGTCCAGGACGAGTGCTGGGTCGAGGAGGACACGTCGCACGCCGTGCCCCCCGGGGCCCACGGTGGCCCGGTGTGGCCGTTCGGCCTCGCGGTGAACCTCCTGCTGGGTGCGGCCGGGTTCGTCACGGCCGTCCGCCGCCTGCGGATCCCCCAGCGCACCCTGGCACGCGGTACCCGCGTCGCCTGACGCACCCCGACGCCGCCCGTCGGCCGCAGACGCTCCCGCCCCCGGTCGTCCCCTCCGGTCGGCGGACCGGGCGGCGGCCGGCGGGCGGACCAGCGCGCGGTGCGCGTCGGACCGGGCGCGACCCGACCCTCGCCGTCGGGCGGCGGGGCTCAGGGCTCAGGGCTCAGGGCTCAGGGCTCAGGGCTGGAGCGCGTCGTACTCCGCCTCGGTGGCGACGTCGTCCGCCACGTCCAGCCGCACGTGCGCCAGGATCGTCTGGATCGCGCGCAGCGTGGACGCCGCCCGCTCGCCCCAGTCCGACAGGTAGCTGAACTGCCACCACCACAGCGCCTCGAGCACGTGCCCGCGCTCGTGGTGCGCCAGCCCCTGGGTGACGGCGCCGACGATCGCGACCAGGTCGCCGGAGATGGTCGACTCCTCGACCTCCGGGCCCAGCAGCGGGTCGACGACCTCGACGTACTCGTCGATGCCGTCGAACAGGTTGGCCAGGTTGACCCGCAGCGGCTCCAGGTCGGCGTCGGGGCCGACGTCGGGCTCGAACCGCGACGGCGGCACGACGTCCGTCGTCGCGCCCAGGCGCGCGCCCGCGGCCAGCAGGTCCGACAGGGCGAGCAGCAGCAGCGGCAGCGACGCCTCGGGTGCCGACCCGGCCGCCACCTCGGTGACCGTCGTGAGGAACCCGCGGGCCTCGGACGCGACGCTGTCCGCGATGTCCCGCAGGTCCGCGTCCGCCACGGGACGCTCGTCGTCGGTGCTCATCGGTTCCCCCTCCTCGTCGTCGTCATGCGCTGATCCGCCGGCGGCCCTCGAACGCCCGCCCCAGCGTCACCTCGTCGGCGTACTCCAGGTCCCCGCCGACGGGCAGGCCGGAGGCGAGCCGGCTGACGGTCAGCCCCATCGGGACCAGCAGCCGCGCCAGGTACGTGGCGGTCGCCTCGCCCTCGACGTTCGGGTCCGTGGCGAGGATGACCTCGGTGACCGTGCCGTCGGCCAGCCGCGACATGAGCTGCGCGATCCGCAGGTCGTCGGGTCCGACGCCCGCGATCGGGTTGATGGCGCCACCGAGCACGTGGTACTTGCCGCGGAACTCCCGCGTCCGCTCGATCGCGACCACGTCCTTGGCCTCCTCGACCACGCAGATCGTCGTCGGCAGCCGGCGGGGGTCACGGCAGATGCGGCACTGCGGCTCCTGCGCGACGTTGCCGCAGACCTCGCAGAACTGCACGCGGGCCTTGACCTCGGTCAGCGCGTCCGCCAGGCGCCGGACGTCCGACGGGTCCGCGGCCAGGATGTGGAACGCGATGCGCTGGGCGCTCTTGGGGCCGACCCCGGGCAACCGCCCGAGCTCGTCGACCAGGTCCTGGATCGCACCCTCGTACACCCTGCCAGCGTAGCCGCGTCGCGGGGGCGCTCCGTCCGTCAGGGGCGGGCGTCAGGGGCGGGCGTCAGGGGCGGGCGTCGAGCCGGACCACACCGACGGGCCCGTAGCCGAGGTCGGCACCCGTGCTGTCGACCTGCGGGGTGCCGTCCTCCCAGGCCACCCGCACGCCGTCGGCCGCGACGTCGACCTGGTCGACGTCGGCGACGACCACGCGCGCGCCGTCCCCCCGCACGACGAGCCGGTCGACCTGGGCCGCGAGCACGTGCGCACCCGTACCCTCGACGCGCAGCGTGCCGCAGGGGCCGACGACCTCCACCGCCGCGGACGTCGCGAGCACCAGGTCGGCCCCGGCGCAGACCAGCGTCTCGGTGACGCCCTCCTGCAGCCACGCACGGTCGAGGACCCGCGGCAGCCCGGCCCCGGTCGTCGTGGCATCGGCCGGGGCGCCCTCGGTGTCGGCACCGGCGCGCGTCACCGGCCCCGCGTGCGCAGCCGCACCGGGGGGCGTCGCCGGTTCGCGGGGCCGCTCGACGACCCGGCCGGTGCCGTCGGGCAGGCGCACCGCCGCCTCGGCGTCCGGTCGTGCCGTCGCCCCCTCGACGGTGAGCGTGAGCTCCACGGTCTGCTCGACGGGCGTCGTGCACCCGACCAGGAGCGCACCCGCCCCGACGAGGACGACGCCCCGCGCGACGCGGCGCGCGCTCGCGCCCCCCGCCGCACGCCCCACGGGTCAGATCTCGATCTGCTCGTCGATGACGCGCCCGCCCAGCATCTGCGCGACCAGCGGCACGCCGACCAGGCCGGACTGGCCGATCGTCGGGTCGTCCGGCGAGGGCTCGTCGGGCTCCTGCGTGCGGCCGCGGGACTGCGCGGCGGCCGCCCGCGCGGCCGCGACGCCCCGCTCCCGGGCCGTCCCGCCGGACGCAGCGGGCGCCGGACGTGCGGCCGGCGGCGGCGCCTGCGGGGCGGACGGCCGCACCGACGGTGCACCCCGCTCGGGCCCGCCGCCGGGCACGCGTGCCGGGGCCGGCGCGTCGCGCCAGGGGTCGTCGGGCTCGTCGCCGGGCGGGATGTCGTCGTCGGCGTGGGCCACGACGCGCTCGTCGCCACCGCCCCGCGGACCGTCGGTGGCGGTCGGCTCGGCAGCGCCGGTGGCCGTCGGCGTCGCGTCGGGCGTCGGCTCCCACGGCGGGACGGGCCGTGCGGCGTGCTCACCGCTCCGCCCCGCGGTCACCGCGTCGGGAGCGCCCGACGCCGAGCGTGCGGGTGCACCGGTGTCGCCGGGCGCGGGCCGCGCGCCGGACGGCGCCGCAGCGGGGACGGGGGCCGCGGCGGCGGGGGGCGCGGCGGCGGGGGGCGCGGCAGGGGCGTCGGCGACCGGGGCGGTCGGGCCGGCGGGCACGGGCTCGTCCCAGGACGCGGCAGCCCGCTCGGGGGTCATCGCCCGCGGCGCCTGCCGGGTGTCGGGCGCGGCCGAGGGCGCCGGCCGCGAGCCGGCACCGGGCTCGTCGAGCACGGCCTCGACGCGTGCGGTGACCCCGAGCGTCTCGGACAGCGCCCGCGCGACGACCTCGCCGTGGTTGCTGTTGCGGAAGGTCGTCACCAGGCCGGGCTGGGCGAACCCGAGGCGCAGCGTCGTGGCGTCGAGCTCGAGGATCTGGGCGTGCTGGTTGACCAGCGCCCAGGACGGCAGGCGCAGCCGGCGGAGGGTCGTCAGGACGTCCGGCCAGCGACGGCGCAGCATCTCCGTGTCCGCCGCCGCGGCCGCGGCACCGGGTACGGCCGCAGCACCGGGCGCGGACGCGGACGCGGGCGCGGCAGCCGGGGTCACCGGGGCGGGTGCGGACGCCACCGGGGCGGGTGCCGGGGCAGAGGTCGACCCTCCGGGTGCCTCGGCGGGCACGGTCCGCACCTCGTCGGGCGCCACGGCGTCGTCCCTCGTGGGGGCGTGGTCCGGCGCACCTGCGCCGCTCGGACCGGCGGTGTCCTCCGCGGCGGCGCTGGGCGGCGCGACCTCGGGCGCCGGTCGACCCGGCGCCGGCCTGCCGGGCACCGGCTCAGGCGCTGCGGCGACGGGCGCCGGAGCAGCAGGGGTCTCAGCAGCAGGGGTCTCAGCAGCCGGGCTCTCAGCAGCCGGGCTCTCAGCAGCACGTGCGGGCGCGACGGGCGCCGCACCAGCCGGTGCCCCCGCGGGCAGCCCGCGCTCCAGCCGGTCGATCCGTGCCCCGAGGCCGGTGCGCGAGTCGTCGACGGAGGGCAGCAGCAGGCGCGCCATGAGCAGCTCGAGGTGCAGCCGCGGCGACGTCGCCCCGACCATCTCCGTGAGCGCGGCGTTGGCCAGGTCGGCGGAGCGCGACAGCTCGGACATGCCGAGGTGCGTGGCCTGGCGGCGCATCCGGTCGAGCTGGTCGGCCGGCACGTCGCGCAGCACGGCCCCGGCCGCGTCGCCGGACGCGGTGATGACGATGAGGTCGCGCAGGCGCTCCAGCAGGTCCTCGACGAACCGGCGCGGCTCGTGGCCGGTCGCGATCACGCGCTCGACCACGCGGAACGCCGAGGCGCCGTCGCGGGCGGAGACCGCGTCGACCAGGTCGTCCAGCAGCGAGGTGTGGGTGTAGCCCAGCAGCGCGACGGCACCCTCGTACTCCAGGCCCGCGTCGCCGGAACCGGCGATCAGCTGGTCGAGCACGGAGAGCGTGTCACGCACGGAGCCGCCACCGGCCCGGACCACGAGGGACAGCACCCCCGGTCCCACGGGCACACCCTCCGCGGCGCACAGCTGCTCCAGGTACGGCACCAGCACGTCGGGCGGCACCAGCCGGAACGGGTAGTGGTGGGTGCGCGAGCGGATGGTGCCGATGACCTTGTCGGGCTCCGTCGTCGCGAAGATGAACTTCACGTGCGGCGGCGGCTCCTCGACGATCTTCAGCAGCGCGTTGAAGCCCTGCGGCGAGACCATGTGCGCCTCGTCGAGGATGAACACCTTGTACCGGTCGCGGGCGGGGGCGAACGTCGCACGCTCGCGCAGCTCACGGGCGTCGTCGACGCCGCCGTGGCTGGCCGCGTCGATCTCGACGACGTCGAGCGACCCGGACCCGCCGCGGGCCAGCTCGACGCACGACGGGCAGACGCCGCACGGGGTGTCCGTGGGGCCCTCGGCGCAGTTCAGGCAGCGCGCGAGGATGCGCGCGCTCGTCGTCTTGCCGCAGCCGCGCGGCCCGGAGAACAGGTAGGCGTGGTTGGCCTGCCCCGAGCGGAGCGCCTGCCGCAGGGGTGCGGTCACGTGGTCCTGCCCGATCACCTCGGCGAAGGACTCGGGCCGGTACCGCCGGTACAGCGCTGTGGTCACCCCCCGAGCCTATGCGCCGACGCCCACGGTGGGCACCGCCGTCCCCACCCCGGACCGCCGCCGCCCACGGCGCGGTCCCGCGGCCGCCGACGGTCCGGTCCGTGGCCCGACGGCCGCCGGCGCGGCCCCCTCAGTCGGCGCGCACCACCGTGTCCGCCAGCACGCGGCGCAGCAGCGGACGGGACGCCTCCGTCGCCGCCAGCACCATTGCGACGCCCCCGCCCAGGCAGCCCACCAGGAGCAGGATGCCCGACGGTGCGGTGACGGCCGCGAGGCCGAACAGCGGGAAGAACATCACGAGCGCCGCGACGGCCGACCCCACGGACACCACGAGCAGCGGCACCAGCACCTCACGTCGCCGGACCTGGTCGAACAGCTCGCCCGGCACCCCGGCGAGGCGGGCCAGGGCCAGCTCGCGACGGCGGTCGAGCACCGCGGCGGCCTGCGCGATGCCGGCGGACGCGGCCGCGAGCAGGAAGGTGATGCCGAGCGTGAGGAGCGCACCGGTCAGCAGGTCGCGCGCGACGACGTCCCCGACGGGGTCACCGCCGCCGCCCGCGAGCACCGGGACGACCGCCAGGCACCCGGCCACGAAGGAGGCCAGCCCGAGCCCGCCGACGACGCGCCAGACGGCCCGCGGGTCGTCGAGCAGCCGCCGCGCGGCGAGCAGCTGCGCGGGGGTGCGCGCCCACCGCAGCTGCAGCCGTCCCAGCACCCCCAGCACCCAGGGCCCCACCGCGTTCATCGTGAGGAACGCGAGCGCGAGCCCGGTGAGCAGCACGGTGATCAGCACCGCCGCAGCCATCTGGCCGACGGCCGAGACGACCATGAAGGCCCCCACGGCGACGACCGCGACGACCACGCGCACGGCGCGCAGCCCGGGCCGGGTGGTCCGCTGCGCCACCCCCAGGGGTGAGACGACGACGCGCCGCAGCGACACGGCACCGCTGACCGCCGCGAGCAGCGGCACCGCGACCCACGCCGCCAGCACGACGGGCACCCCGACCCACAGCTCGCCGGCCGTGAACGCGCGCCCCTGGAACGGGACCTGCGTCCACACCGGCAGCAGCGCGCCGTACAGCGCGGTCCCCGCCACCGCACCGGCCAGGCCCTGCAGGGCGGTCTCGACGAGGGCCAGCCCCACGACCTCGCGGGGCGTGGCGCCGAGCAGCCGCAGGGCGGCCAGCCGCGCGTCGCGCCGGGCGACCCCGAGCCGTGCAGCGGCACCGCCGAGGGTGAGCAGCGGCACGACCAGCAGGATCGTGGCCGTCACGGCCAGGACGACGTAGAACGAGCCGGCCTCGCGCTCCAGCTCGGTCACCGGGTGCGCGGCGCGCTCCACGAACCCCGTCAGCGCCCCGACGACGGACAGCGTGAGCGCCGTCGACACGGTGAACGCGGTGGCGGCGAGGGCTGTCGTCGTGCGCCCGTCACGGCCCCCGGCCCGTTGCAGCCGAGGGGCCAGGGCCAGCACCGGGTTCGCGCTCATCGCGCACCGCCACCGAGGGCGCCGCTCGCGGACGCGCTGCCGAGGTCGCGCGGCCCGCCGGCCGCGTGGGCCTCCCGCTCCCCGGGGCGCGGTCCCACGCCGCCGCCCGTCGTCGACCCGGCCGGGACCACGAGCCCGTCGCGCATGTCGATGCGGCGGTCGCACCAGGCGGCGACGTCCGCGTCGTGCGTGACGACCACGAGCGACGCGCCGACCGCCCGCGTCGAGGACACGAGCAGGCTCATGACGTCGTGGCCGGTGGTCTGGTCGAGGGAGCCGGTCGGCTCGTCCGCGAAGACCACCTCGGGGCGGGTGACCAGCGCACGTGCCACGGCGACCCGCTGCGCCTGGCCGCCGGACAGCTCACCGGGGCGTCGGCCCTGCGCGTCGGTCAGCCCGAGCGTCGCGAGCCAGCGGGCCGCCTCGGCCTCCGCGTCACGACGTGACGTCCCCGTGAGCATCGCGGGCAGGGCCACGTTCTCCAGCGCCGACAGCTCGGACAGCAGCTGGCCGAACTGGAACACGAACCCGTAGCGGCGGCGACGCAGCAGCGAGCGCTTCTTCTCCGAGAGGCCCTGCACCTCCTGGCCGGACAGGGTCACGACCCCGGCGGTGGGCACGACGATCCCCGCCAGCACGTGCAGCAGCGTCGACTTGCCCGAGCCGGAGGGGCCCATGACGGCGAGGTGCTCCCCCGCCCCGAGGTCCACGTCGACGCCCGCGAGCGCGGTCGTGGCCCCGAACCGGTGCACCAGCCCTCGGGCCGCGAGCCGCGCGTCCGCGGACAGGGGCGTCGCGCCGGGGTGCGGGACGTCGGGGGGCGCGGTCGTCGGACCGCTGGGCCGGGCTGTGGGCGTCATGCCTCGATCGTCGCGACCGGGCGGGTCCCGGCGCGTCCGGCGACGGACCGGTCCGTGCGCGACGGGTCTGCGACCGCGGGGGGACGGGTGGCGACGCGTCACCCGACCGGGGTCGCACGTGCCGGGTGTCCCCGGGCATGCAAGGACCCCCCGCACACCCGCCAGAGCTCACCTGCCCTTGCTGCCTTCCGGCCCTGGGGGGGTTCAGCGAGATGACGCCGCACGAGGGGTCTGAGCACCACCTTAACGCAGGTGACGGTGCTCCGGTGCGCCGCGGCGACGTGACACCCGGGGCGGGTGCCGCCCTCGCCGGACCGCGGACGGCCGGCGCGTCAGCCGACGACCGGGGGGATGCGCTGCGTGGGCGGACCCTCGTCGCCGTCCTGCCGGGCGATCCGCTCGGTGGCCGGCCCGGGCGGCTGCGGCGCCCGGCGGGTGGCACCGCCGGAGGTCACGCTGCGACGCTGCGGCGGGGGTGGGGGCGACGGCTCGGGCGCCTCGACGACGACGGCCTCCACCACGTCCTCGTCGCGCGCGCCCACGGCGGGGGTCGAGCGGCCGGGCGTGGGGACGGGCGTCGAGCGGACCGGCGTGGGCCCCGTGGCGCGCGCCGGCGTGGGCGGCGTCGAGCGACCGGTGGGTGCGGCCGGACGGCCCGGCAGGCTCGACGGGTCGGCGGGGTGGCCGGAGTCGTGCCCGGCGGGCTCGCCGCCCCACTCGGGCCACTCGGCCAGCTCCTCCTCGGTGGCGTCACCGGAGGGGCCGGTACCAGGCGTCGGTCCATCGGCGTCGTCGGACGCCGGGGTGTCCGCAGCGGCCGGCTCCGCGGGCGCGGGCATCAGGCGGGCGGCGCCCCACAGGCCGAGGGCGAGCACCACGGTGTACGTCCCGCCGAGGACGAGGAGCACGGCGACCCCGCCGCGCTCGGGCACGTCCAGCGTGAGCGCCACGACGATGCCGGCGACGACCACCAGGACGCCCCAGACGCCGGTGAGGAGGGCGAGACGGTGCACCACGCCGCGGTGCCCGCGGCGCAGCCCCTGGATGGCGCCGAACGTGCCGAGCGCCGTGGTCACCAGCGCCGCCGCGACGACGAGGAGCCAGGTCGCCCTGCCCTCGACGGCGAGCACGACGAGCCCCACGAGGACCATCGCGAGCGCCGGCAGCGTCAGCAGACCCACCAGGCCGCCCGCGACAGGGCTGCGCCACGCGTCGTCGGCCCAGCGGTCGGCGAGCCACGCGGGTGTGCCGTCGGGCGGGGCGCCGCCGGGTGCGCGGCCCTCGGGGGTCGGGTGCGAGTGGTCCTGGGTCATGGGTCCACGCTAACGACTGCGGGACGATCCGGACATCCGTCCGGCAGGATCGCCGCCGACCTGCACGGACCTCTCACACCGGCCCGGGGGACGATCCCGCGACGCGACCGCCGGACGTCCCGCACGGCGCGCGATGATGGGGGCATGTCCACCCACGACCGCACCGCCACGTCCTCCCCCACCGAGCCCATCCGGACCGCCCGCGGGTCGGTCGCGCTGGTCGGCGGCTACGTCGTCCCGGTCGCGTCCCCGCCCCTCGAGGGCGCGACGGTGCTCGTCGAGGACGGTGTGGTCACGGCCGTCGGCACCGACGTCGTCGTGCCCGACGGGGTGCGCGTGGTCGACGCACGCGGGCGCTGGGTGCTGCCCGGGTTCGTGGAGGCGCACGCGCACATGGGGGTCGCGGAGGAGGCCGAGGGCTGGGCCGGGCAGGACACGAACGAGATGACCGACCCGGACGGCTCGGCGCTGCGCGCGGTCGACGGCATCAACGTCGAGGACGAGGGCTTCCGTGACGCGCTCGTGGGCGGTGTCACGTCGGCCGTCGTGAAGCCCGGCTCGGGCAACCCGATCGGCGGGCGCACCGTGGCGATCAAGACGTGGGGCGGGCGGACCGTCGACGAGCAGGTGATCCGGTACGACGTGTCGGTGAAGTCGGCGCTGGGCGAGAACCCCAAGCGCGTCTACGGGGACCGCAAGCAGCTGCCCTCCACCCGGCTGGGCGTGGCGGCGGTCATCCGCAAGGCGTTCGTCGACGCGCAGTCGTACGCGGCCCGCCGGGACGCCGCGACAGCCAAGGGTGAGCCGTTCGACCGCGACCTGGGCAAGGAGACGCTCGCGGCGGTGCTGGCCGGCGAGCTCGCGTGGGACCAGCACACGCACCGGGCCGACGACATCGCGACCGCGCTGCGCCTGGCCGACGAGTTCGGGTACCGCCTGGTCGTGAACCACGGCACGGACGGCGCGGCGGTCGCGGACGTGCTGGCGGAGCGGGACGTGCCCGTGATCTTCGGCCCGCTGTTCACGTCGCGCTCCAAGGTCGAGCTGCGGGACCGCTCGATCGCGCACCTCGGCGTCCTCGCCCGTGCGGGCGTGCGCGTGGCCATCACCACCGACCACCCGGTCGTCCCCATCAACTTCCTGGTCCACCAGGCGTCGCTGGCGGTCAAGGAGGGGCTGGACCGGGACACCGCGCTGCGGGCGCTCACGGTCAACCCGGCGTCGTTCATGGGCCTGGCGGACCGCGTCGGTGCGCTGGCCCCGGGCCTGGACGGTGACGTCGTCGTGTGGTCGGGCGACCCGCTGGACGTCACGTCCCGCGCGGAGCAGGTCTTCGTCACCGGCACCGAGGTCTACACGTGGGACCCGACCGACCGCGGCGGCCTGGGCGCCGGGCACGTCCGCGAGCGCGCGGAACGCTTCGCCTCCTGAGGCCCTGTCCACGTCCTGGAACCGTCGCCCCACGCGACCGGGCCGAGGTCCCGCGACCCTGCCCGTGAGCGACCTCGGCCCGGTCTCGCGGCGGGGCCGTCCCAGGCGGCGGCTCTCAGTCGAGGACGTGGCGCAGGTAGCGCTCGGGGGCGTCGAGGAACCCGCGCCACCCGACGACGAGGTCCAGGTCCTCCCACGCGCACTCGCGCAGCCCCCACTCCCCGACCTCGTGGATCGTCGCGCCGGGCAGGGCCGCGAGCAGCGGCGAGTGGGTCGACAGGATCACCTGGGAGTCGTGCCGGACGAGGTCGTGCAGGTGCCGCAGGAGCGCCAGGCTGCCGGTGAAGGACAGCGCCGACTCCGGCTCGTCGAGCACGTACAGGCCCGGGTACATCATCCGGGAGCCGATGAGCTCGAGGAACGACTCCCCGTGCGACATCTCGTGGAACATCGGGTCGGAGCCGCCCGGGTGCTCGTCGAGGTAGGTGTAGAAGCCGTGCATCGTCTCGGCCCGCAGGAAGAACCCGCGCCTGGGCGCCCCGGCGCCGCGGACCAGCTGGAGGTCGTGCGCGAACCCGGACTCCGTGGGGCGCGTGCGGTGCATCGACCCGGTCGACCCGCCCTCGACGCCCATGCCGAACGCGTGCGCGATCCCCTCGACGAGCGTCGACTTCCCCGCGCCGTTGTCCCCCACCAGCACGGTCGCCGGCCCGAGGTCCCAGCCCTGCTCGAGGACCTGCCGCACCGCGGGGACGCTCAGGTGCCAGTCCCCGCCGCGCTCGTCGTCGAGCCCGCAGACGCCCGTCCGCGCCTGGACCCGTCGGACGGGCAGCGTGCTCCAGGGACCCGTACGCGCGACCATGCGCACACCCCACCACGGACGGCCGACACCGCGCACGCCCCACCGGCCGCCGCCCGTGCAGGCACGCGAAGGGCCCGCCACCCACGTGTGCGGGTGCGGGCCCTTCGTCCGGCGGAGGATGGGGGATTCGAACCCCCGAGGGCGTTAACCCAACACGCTTTCCAAGCGTGCGCCATAGGCCACTAGGCGAATCCTCCTGGCTGCGCACCCGGGCGAGCGGGCGCACTGCGGGTAGGAGTCTAGCCGAGGAACGCGCGCGCCCCGCACGTCCCCCGGCGGCACGGCCGGAGGGGGACCCGGCGGCGTGCACCCGACGAGTCCGCCGAGCGGGGCGGGTCGGACCCTGCACCACCACCGGAGACAGGAGACGGTCACATGTCCTTCCAGGCGTACCTCGACGCGGTCGAGCAGAAGACCGGCCTGACACCCCGCCAGCTCCTCGACCAGGCGCACGAGCGCGGCGTCGACGAGACGACGACGGCGGCACCGATCCTCGCCTGGCTCGCCGAGGAGCACGGCCTGGGCCGTGGGCACGGCATGGCGATGGTCCACGTCATCACCACGGGGCCCCGGATCAGCGGTGCGCACGTGGGGACCACCGGCACGCACCGGGACGCGTCGGACACCCTCTGGCTGGACGGCCGCGCGACGCGACCCGTGTGAGCCCGGCCGGGTCGCCGATGCCGGTCGTCCGCCGTGCGCGGCCCATCGGCCGGTCGTAGCGTCGGTCGCCATGACGGGAACAGGTGCGCGCGAGGTGCTGACGGACGGGTTCGAGCGGGTCGGGCCGGTGGTCGCCGCCGCCCTGGAGGGGACCACCGACGCGGCGCGCACGTGGCGCCCCGCGCCGGGGGCGAACACGCTGGCCTGGCTGGCCTGGCACATCGCCCGCGGTCAGGACTCCCAGGTGGCGGCCCTGGCCGGGACGCCCGAGGTGTGGACCGCGGGCGGCTGGGCCGAGCGGTTCGCGCTGCCGTTCGGTGAGGACGCCACGGGCTACGGGCAGTCGCCGGACGAGGCCGCGCAGGTCGACGCCCCGGTGGACCTGCTGCTGGGCTACCTCGACGCGACGACCGCGCAGACGCTGGCCTACCTGGAGCGCGTCGAGGACGACGACCTCGGCACCGTCGTCGACGAGTCGTGGGACCCGCCGGTGACGCTGGGCGTGCGGCTGGTGAGCATCCTCGACGACTGCGTGCAGCACGCGGGGCAGGCCGGCTACCTGCGCGGCCTGCTCCCGCGCGAGCTGCTCGGCTGACGGGGCGGCCGGCCCGTCACCCTCGTGGGTGCCGGGCCGCCCGCGACCGCTCAGACCGCCGTGGGAGAGGTGGCCGGCCGCCGGGTGAGCTGCCCGGTGGCCGCCAGGACGCCCACGACCACGGCGAGCACACCCCAGCTGACGACGCCCAGCGGCCCGACGACCGCCATGTCCGGCACGTCGCCGGCGGCCGAGAGCAGCAGCACCAGCCCTGCGGCCGCGTTGAGCGCGCCGTGGCCCACGACCGCCGGCCACAGCGACCCGCTGCGCACCCGCAGCCACCCGAGCACCACGCCCCAGGCGACGCACCCGCCGACCATGAGCAGCACGCCCGTGACGTCGGTGCGCCCGAAGTTGTAGCCCAGCAGGATCAGCGGCGAGTGCCACAGCCCCCAGACGACCCCGCTGACCAGCAGCGCGGGCCAGGTGCCCAGCGGCAGCAGCGCGGGCAGCAGCCAGCCGCGCCAGCCGACCTCCTCCCCCAGCGCCGCGACGCTGTTGACCAGCGCCGCCACCGGGATGGACACGAGCTGCAGGGCGACGAGCACGCCGACCGGCGGCAGCACGCCTCCCGGGGGCAGCGCCTGCTCGAGCTGCTCGGCGAAGCCCGAGAACGTCACGAGGTCCAGCCGGACGAGGCCGAGGGCGGCGGAGACGAAGGTGACGGCGGCGACCAGCAGGATCGGGACGACGATCGCCAGGGCGACGAACCCGAGGGTCCGACCCACCGGACGCAGCGGCCATGCCCCGAGCGCGCGCAGCCGCTCCCGCGCGGGCACGCGCAGCGCCGGCGTGACCACCGCGACGGCCGCCGCCGGCGTCCACATCATGGCGAGGGCCACGAGCGTCCTGAGGGGCGACGTGAGCCCGTCACCGAGCCACAGCGGCAGCGCGACGAGCCAGGCGAGCCCGCAGGCGACCGCGACGAACACGGCAACCGCGGGCCACGGGACGCGGGCGGGCCAGGGGTCGGCGGGGGCGTCCGGCGCGGGCTCGCCCGTCCCGCCGGCTGTGGGCACGGGCGGGCCGGCGTGCGTCGAGGGGGCGGCGGGGCCGGACGGCGGTCCGCCCGGTGCGGGCGGGGGCACGGCGGGGTGGACGGTCACGAGGCGCTCCTCCCGGTGGGCTACTTGTTCTATAAGTTATCAAATATGAGCCGGCGTCGGCCAGCCCGGTGGCCGTCACCGACGGGTCCGGCACCGCCCTCTGCCGCGCGGGGACCGGGTGTGGGCACCACGCGGTACGGTCGCAGCCGTGGCGGAGTTCGAGGTCGACGTCCCGCTGTGGCGGTCGGAGAACGGGTCCTGGGTGTTCGGGTCCCTGCCCTTCGACGTCGCCGACGAGATCGACGACGTGACCCGCGGACGGCAGGGCGGCTTCGGCTCCGTGCGCGTCGAGGTCACCCTGGGGCCCACGACCTGGCGCACGTCGCTGTTCCCTGACAAGGGACGGGAGACGTTCGTGCTACCGGTCAAGAAGGCGGTGCGGACCGCGGCGGGCGTCGACGCCGGCGACGTGGTGCGGGTCCACCTCCGGCTCGTCGACGTGTGACGCACCTCAGGACGCGGTGCGACCCTTCGCGAAGTACGCCAGCGGCCCCACCCAGTTGACCAGCAGTGCGAGCCCCCACGCGATCTTGGGCCCGTTCACCTGGTCGGCCGGGCGCTTGACGAGGTCCCGGAAGGCGGCCGCCGTCAGCGCCACCTGCGCCGCACCGACCACCGCCGTGAGGCCGCGCTGCTTGCCGCTCATCTCACGCCACGTCGTCTTCTTCAGGGACACGTCGGACCTCCGGGGACGGGCGCGCGAGCGCGCGGACGGCTGCAGGTCCATCGTGCCCTGCCCCCGCGCGGCGGCAACAGGTCCGGAGGTCACCGAGCGCCGCCCGCGCCTGCCGGCGCGGCGGCCGCCTCGCGCCCGTACCCTGACCGGCATGGAGCTCACCCTCGGCCTCGACGAGGCCCTCACGCTGGCCCGTGCCGCCGACGCGATCCCGTCCGCCGTGACCGACGTGCGCGGCGGCCCGCGGCTGGTGCAGGCGCAGGTGAAGGTGCACGAGCTGCCGGGGGTCCCCGGCGCGGTGCGCATGGCGACGCGGATGGCCGGGCCGGTCGACGTGCGGGTCGAGGACCGCGGGGTGGCGGACCGCACGTGGCGCGTCGCCGTGGTGGCGTCCCACCCCGTCCTGCGCATGGACCTCAGCGGGTTCGTGACCGAGGCGGTCCGCGGTCAGCTCGGCAAGCTGCCGGCGGGAGTCGCGACCGTGCACACGCAGGACGGCGCGACCGTCGTCGAGGTCTCCCTCGACCGGCTGGGTCCGCTCGTCGGCGAGATGCTGCCCGCCGCGCGCGGGGTGCGGCTGCGCGTCGACGACGTCACCCTGGGCGAGCGCCTGCGGCTGACGGCGACCGTCGGCTGACGGCACCGTCGACCGACCGCACCGGCGGTCAGCCCGTCCACACCGGCAGGTCGACCGCCGACGTGGTCGTGCGGGTCGCGGAGCGGACCGCGTCCGCGACCGCCCGCTCGACCACCGTGGCGGCCGCCGCCTGCACGGCGACGAGGGCGGCGACCCGCTCGGAGCGGGGCCCGGGCAGCGCGACGGCCTGCGTGGCGAGGGCGAACACGGCGTCCCCGTCGGCGAGCGTGTGCACCGGGTCCAGGGCCCGCGCGAGGCCGTCGTGCGCGGCCGACGCCGTGCGGGTGGTCTCGGCCGGGTCCAGCGCGGCGTCGGTGGCGACGACGACCAGGGTCGTGTTCAGCGGTGCGCCGGACGTCGGGGCCCCGCCGCCCGGCCAGACCCGGCCCTCGGCGGCGTCGAGCAGGCCCCCGGGCGGCACCGCCGGCGGGCCCAGCCCGGTGGGCGCCCCGGCGGCGTTGACGACGACGAGCGCACCCACGACCACCCCGCCGCCCGGTCCCTCGGGCAGCCGCACGGAGGCGGTGCCCGCGCCGCCCTTGTAGGCGGCACCCGCGATCGCGGCACCCGTGCCGGCGCCCACGCAGCCGCGCGCGACCGGTGCGTGGTCCCCGAGCGCGAAGGCCGCCCCGGCCGCCTCGTACCCCATCTCCGCGGTGGGCAGCGCGCGGAAGTCCCCGCCCCGCCCCAGGTCGAACAGGGCTGCCGCGGGCACGATCGGCACGACGTGCCCGGGCGGGTCGGGCGTCACCGGGAACCCGCGCCCTCGCTCCGCGCACCAGCGCATCGCACCGTGGACGCTGACCAGGCCGAACGCGCTGCCGCCCGTGAGCACGACCGCGTCGACGGTGGGGACGAGCGTCGTCGGGTCGAGCGCGTCGGTCTCGTGCGTGCCGGGCCCGCCGCCGCGCACGTCGACACCTCCCACGGTGCCCGGCGGCGGCAGCACCACGGTCACCCCGGTCAGCCAGCCGCCGCCGCTGCGGTGCGCGTGGCCGACGCGCACGCCGTGGACGTCGGAGATCGCATCGGCACCGCTGGGCGCCTGCGGCCGGGGCGTCGTCGCGCTCATGCCCTCAGCGTCGCACCAGGGTCAGGTCCCCGCAGCCTCCGGGTGCCGGACGGCGGTCAACGAGGACAGGTGACCGAGCAGGACGGTCTGCGAGTCCTTGGTGAGGTACTCCCCCGCCAGCCGCTCCTTGAGCTCCAGGCGCGTGCCGTCGTGCAGGTCGACGGTGGCGCGCAGCGGGAACGGCCGTTGCACGGTCGCCTCCCGCACGTCCTCGTAGGCGACGTACCGGTGGACGGCGGCCAGGACGTGCACGGGCTGCGACTGCAGGACGCCGATCAGCCGAGCCTTGCCGCCGTCCGTCTTCTTGGGGCACGGCAGCAGCACCAGCCCGCGGTCGAGCACCAGGACGTCGTGCGGGGCGCCGCCGACCGTCATGTTGGAGAGTCCCGCGACGACCGAGGCGCCGTGGGCCGTGGCGGTGTCGTGCACCTGGCCGACGGCGTGCGCGTCGACCCCGAGGCCCGCGAGCCAGGCCCGCACGGGCTCGGTGCCTGCGGGCACCGCCGCCAGCCGCGCCCAGGCCGCCAGGTCGATGCGGTCGCCCTCGCGGTCGCACAGCGTCGCCGGACCCGCCCAGTCCAGCCGCCAGCGGGCGGCACCGCCGGCGACGAGCGCCGCGGCCAGGACCGTCTCGAGGACGTCCGCGAGCGGGTGCGGGGCGGGCTGCCCGGGCAGGACGGGCTCCGGCTCGGCGGTGTCGACGCCGAGCTCGCGGGCGAGCTGGTCGTTGCGCCCCTGCGCGACGAGGTCGAGGACGGTGCCCAGGGTCGCGCGCGGCACGCCCGCCAGCCGGGCGGCGGTGCGGTGGACGCCGTCGGCGGCCCGCTGCTTCTCGATGGCGACGCCGGTCGCCACGAGCTCGTCCCACGGCAGCCGCCGCCGGTCCTCGACGGCCAGGTACTCGTCGGCGAGGTGGGCGGCGAGCGCGTCGAGGTGGGGCACCAGCACGGTCGCGGGCCGGGCGTCGGGCGCGTGCGGGACGTCCGCCAGCCGCTCCATCGCCAGCACGCGCGCCCCCGTCGGGGGATGGCTGTCCCAGCGGCTGCGGGCCTCGTCGACCGGCGCCGTCCGCAGCGACGCGAGCTCGTCGGAGCGCGCCGCGAGCAGCCGACCGAACCCGCCGTAGAAGCCCTCGGACGTGGGGGCCAGGCCCGCGTCCCAGCCGATGTCCACGTAGGCGCCCAGGTAGAACCGCCACGCCAGGTCGACGACCTCGCTCTCGCGCAGCGCCGACTGCGCGGTCGCACGGCCCACGGCGGCGACCATCAGGGCGTCGGCCGCCAGCTCCTGGCGGCGGCCCGTGGCGGCGGACACCAGCAGGTAGAGCTTGCCGTACTGCCGCAGCAGCCAGCCGGGCAGCGAGCCCGACAGCTGGGCCAGCGTCTGCCCGATGACGGCACGCCCGCGGTGCACCACGACCGACAGCCGCGTGTCGTCGTGCGCGTAGTGCCCCATCTCGTGCGCGAGGACGGCACGGACCTGGTCCACGGTGAGCCCCTGCAGCAGGGGCACGCCGATCACCATGTGGCGCGTACCGCCGACCAGGCCGAGCAGGCGTGCGTGCTCCATGACGCCGGCGTTGACGTCCGGTGCGAGGCGGATCTCGTCGGGCGGGCGGGTGCCGGTCAGCTCGGCGACCTCGTCGACCAGCGCCCAGAGCTCGGGGGCGTCGGCCCGCAGCAGCACGGGCCCGGCGGGCGTCCCGGGCCGCGCCCGGGCGACCTTCCACAGCGCGACGACGACGCCGACCATCGCGGCGATCGTCACGAAGCCGAGCTTGCCGCCCAGGACGCCGGCGCCCAGCCGGAACGCCAGGACCGTCAGCGCGGCCAGGCCTCCCAGGACGAGCAGCGCCACGACGTAGAACCCGGCCAGTGTCAGGACCGCGACGGCGGCGCGCAGTCTGGTGCTCATCGGTGCCTCCCGGGCTCCTCCGGGGGCCCCTGCGTCCCCGTCCGGGCGGAGCGTAGCGGCGCCGGGACGGTCGGCGTGGGTGATTCGGCGCCGGATGTGGACGGCCTGTGGGCGCGGTGTGGCGGCGCTGTCCGGGTCCTGGAACGTGACGTAGACCGCCCGGGGGAAACCCTCGCGCAGGACGGTGACCTCCCGCTAGGCTGTCGGTCGTAGTCGCAGTGCATAGCTTGTCCACGTTCTCCGGAGCGGACGACGGCCACCGTGATTCACCGGTCCCGGTCGTCGGGTCCGTAGTAACCGCATGAGGAGAATGACGTGCCCACTGGCATCGTGAAGTGGTTCAACGCTGAGAAGGGCTTCGGCTTCATCGCCCCCGAGGACGGCGGCCCGGACGTCTTCGTCCACTACTCGGCCATCCAGACGCAGGGCTACCGCTCGCTCGAGGAGAACCAGCGCGTGCAGTTCGACGTGCAGGCCGGCCCCAAGGGTCCGCAGGCCTCCAACGTCGCGCCTGCCTGAGCCACACAGCTCACTGAGCCCTGAGGGCTCACGCGAAGGGCGTCCCGACCACTGGTCGGGGCGCCCTTTCGCCGTTCCCGGGAGAGGACGTCCCGGCGGGACGGCCCCACCGTCACCGATGCCGCCGAGCTCCGCCGCAGGCCGTTCATCGGTTGTGCGCCTATCTAGTCAGGCGTACTGTCTAGTCCATGCCCCGACGCACCCCGCCGCCCGACGCCGAGCCCCTCGGTCCCCCGTGGCCCGGTGAGTGGCTGCGCGGGGTGCTGTCGCTGTGCACGCTGCGCGTCCTGGCGGACGGCCCCACCTACGGCTACGACATCGCCCAGCGGCTCGCGGACGCGGGCCTGGGCGACATCAAGGGCGGCACGCTCTACCCGCTGCTCGGCCGCCTGCACGCGGCGGGCCTCCTCGACGAGGAGTGGCGGCCGGGTGACGGCGGCCCCGGGCGCAAGTACTACGCGCTCACCGACGCCGGACGCACCCACCTGCACCACGAGGCCGTGCGCTGGGCACGCTTCGCCGAGCTCACCCAGACGTTCGTGACGGACCAGGAGGCCCCCCGATGAGCAGCGACAGCACCTCTCTCGCACCGCACGTGACCCCCACCTGGCGCGACGCGTTCGTCGTCGAGCTGCGCCTGCGGGACGTACGCGGCGACGCGATCGGCGACGCCCTCGCGGAGGTCGACGCGCACTGCGCCGACTCCGGGCAGGACGCGATGACGGCGTTCGGCGACCCCGCCGGGTACGCCGGCGGGCTGGCCGACGTGCTGCCCACCCACCGTCGCACGCCCGTGCGGGACGTCGTCGCGGTGGTGCTCCAGACCGCCGGCGTCATGGGGACGGTGTGGTCCGTGCGGCCGTGGCTGCGCGGTGAGCCCCTGACCGCGTCGACCGGACCCGTGGTGACCGCGGCCCTGTGCCTCGTGGTCGCGGTCGTGCTGTGCCTCGCGCCCGCACGTCCGCTGCGATGGTTCGCGCGCGCCCGGTGGTGGCAGGTCGCGCTCGCCGGGACCGGGATGACCGCGGTGGTCGTCGCCCCGGGGGCGCTGCTGCCGAACGCGCCGCTGACGGCCCCGTCCGCACCGCTCGCCGCGGTGAGCGTCCTGCTGCTGGCGGTGGGCGCCGTCACCCTGTTCCTGGACGCCACCCTGAGCGACGAGGTCCGCGGCCCGGCCGACGCACCCCGCCCGCGCGCACGCCTGCGCGCCGCCCTGCTGAGCGCCGCCCTGCCGGCGGTCGCGCTGCTCGTGGCCGCCGCGCTCGCGCTGCTCCTGCCCTGAGCCCGGGACGGGCCCGGTCCGCCGAACCCCGGCCTGCCCGCCCCGGCGCCGGACGCCTCAGCGGCTCCAGCGCCGGACGACCAGGCCGAGGCCCACGGCGAACGTCGCCCCCGCGATGCCCAGGTACGGGCCGTAGAAGCGGCGCAGGAGCGGCGCAGCGGCACCGGACGCGGCGGCGACGGCACCACCGACGGCGAGGGAGCGCGCACCCCGGGCGCCCAGCGCGTGCAGCGCCAGCGGCGCGGCGGGCACGTGCGCGGCGCCCGCCTCCGCGGCGTAGACCTTGACCGGCACGCCGTTGAGCGCCTGCCGCCAGATCCCCCGCGCGCCGGCGGCCGCCAGGTCCAGGGCGGCGCGCTCGCGCATCGCCCCGGTCGTCAGCGGTGCGAGCGGACGGTGCCCGCGCGCGGTGAGCGCACGCGTGACGAGCACACCGGCCACGGACCCGACCGCCAGGCACGCCGCCGCGGGGACGACCCGGCGCGGGTGCGCCGCCGCCACCAGCACCAGGTACATCTCCGAGGTCACGGGCAGGCTCACCGCCTCCGCGAAGCCCCAGACCACCGCACCGACCAGGCCGCCGGGGCCGGACATCACGCCGCGCAGCACGCGCCACGTCGCCGAGCGCGACGGCACCGGCGGACCGGCCGCCAGCATCCCCTCGATCTGCGCGACCAGCGGCTTCATGTCCGTGAGCGTGTGCGGGTCGACGGGGTGCCCCACGCGCACCTCGACGGGGCCGGGCGTGAGCCGCCCCTTCTTGGCCAGCAGCTCGTGCGTCCCGACGATCGCCACGGGCAGGATCGGTACGTCGAACTCCTGCGCGATCCGCAGCGCACCGCTGCGGAACCGACCCAGCCGGCCGTCCGTGGATCGCGTGCCCTCGGGGAAGACGAACAGGCTGGACCCGCTGCCCAGGACCTGCGTGGCGCCCTCGATCAGCGACTCGTACCCGCCGCCGCCCTTGCGACGCACCGGGACGGCACCGATCGCGATCTGCAGGAACCGCGCCTTCCAGGCCGCGTCGAACCAGTAGTCGCCCGCGGCGACGACGACCGGCTTGTACGGCGCCGGGAACGCGGCGAGCAGCGCCGGGGTGTCGGCGTGCGACGAGTGGTTGGCGACGACGACCATCGGCTCGTACGGGGCCGCACCGACGACCCGGAACCCGCCGACGAGGTGGAACGCGTTGCGCCACACGAGGTGCCGGACGGCGCCCGCCACGTTGAAGCCGGGCGGCAGCCCCACGCGGCGGCGCAGCCGGCGGAACGCCTCGGCCGGTGCGTGCCCGTGGTGGCCCTCGGCACCGGACGCGGCGTCGGGGGTCGCCTCCGGGCCGTCGGCGCGGGGCTCGTCGGCGCCCGCGGTCCGCGGCTCGTCGGCGCTCATGCCAGCACCCACGCCAGCGGCAGGACCAGCAGCAAGGAGTCCACGCGGTCGAGCAGCCCACCGAACCCGGGCAGCCACGTGCCCGCGTCCTTGACGCCCGCACGCCGTTTCACCATCGACTCCACCAGGTCACCTCCCACACCACCGAGGACCACCGCCACGACCAGGCCCGCGGAGAACGCGCCGAGGACGAGCAGCACGATCGTCCCACCCACGGCCGCCCCCACCAGACCACCCACGGTCTTGTGAGGGCTGAGCGGCGACAACGGGCGTCTGGCCCACGCGAACCGCTTGAGCCCCTGTCCCCCGCACCACGCGGCGACGTCGGTCGCCGCCGCGGCGAAGCACAGCAGGAACGCGTCGGACCCGACCAGCACGAGGTGCGCGAGCGACCAGCACAGCCAGATGGAGCCGAACGCGGCACCCGTCGCGCGCTCGACGCCGCGGTCGGCGTCCCCGACGAGGACGGCGGGCACGGCGCACAGCAGCGCCACCAGCGGGACCAGCGCCAGCAGCCCGGGGTCGAGCCACGCGGCCAGCGGGTAGGCGACGGCCAGCACGAGCAGGAGGGCCGTCTCGGGGCGCGGCAGGCGTGTCATCGCCGCGAACTCGCGGACCGCCTGCAGCGCGAGCAGCACCGCCAGCAGTGCGGTGGGCCCGGGCCCCAGCCACATCGGGATCCCGATGACCGGCAGGATCAGCGCCCACGTCGTCCAGCGCCGCCGCAGCTCGGGCCGGCGGGACGCG
Source organism: Cellulomonas sp. KH9 (assembly GCF_900114185.1). Lineage (GTDB taxonomy): Bacteria > Actinomycetota > Actinomycetes > Actinomycetales > Cellulomonadaceae > Cellulomonas. The sequence goes on along the minus strand of NZ_FOSE01000001.1, from coordinate 479,955 downwards.
AGCACGGGCACCGCGGCCACCGCGAGGATGGCGGCGGTGAGGGCGAGCAGGAAGACCGCGCGCCCGTCGAGGTCGAGGTGCCAGGACCCGAGCCGCAGGTCGAGGGCGTACGCGGTGCGGTCCAGACCGGTCCACGCCGCGAGCGGGTCGAGGACACCCGGCCGTTGCGTCGGCTCGACGCTCACGCGACGCCCGGCGCGTGACGGATGCGGCGCGCCCGGACGACGGCCGTCAGGACCGATCCCACGACGACGACGACGGCCACGGGCGTCAGCAGCGCGGGCACGGCGGCACCCAGCACGGCGAGCGCGCAGCGCTCCGTCTTGCCGAGGGGGCCGCCGTTCAGCCGCGGCGCACCGGCGCCGGCGCCGGCGAGCGAGACGAACGTCGGCAGGGTCGCGGCGACCGTGGCCACCAGCACCCAGTCCAGGGGTGTCAGACCCGCCACGGGGTCACCGCCCGTGCGTGCGGCGAGCACCGCCAGCCCGGCGAGCATCAGCAGGTCCGACGCGCGGTCGCCGAGCTCGTTGAGCACGAACCCCCAGGGCCGCGACACCCCGCGGGCGCGGGCCACCGCACCGTCGAGGTTGGCCCCGGCGAGCCGGACCGCGAGCAGCACGAGGGCGGGCAGCCACCACCCGAGGGCCAGCGCGACACCCGCCAGCGCCGCACCGGCGACACCGACCGCGGTGAAGACGTCGGGCGTCGTCCCGCGTGCGACGGCACGGTCCACGACGAGGCGCAGCCGCCGGGTGTACCAGGGCTTCAGCGCGTACAGCGACGGCATGGCGGCGACTGTACCCACCGACGGGGGCGGGCCCGGGGCGCCGCGGGTGCCCGTCACCCACGGCATGCGGGTGATCCCTGGGCGGACCGTCCCAGGCCGGACGGCGGCCACCCCCTACACTCGGGCCCGTGATCTTCAAGGCGGTGGGCGAGGGGCGCCCGTACCCGGACCACGGGTTGACGACCCCCGCGCAGTGGGCGGACGTCCCACCGCGTCAGGTGCGGCTCGACGAGCTGGTCACGACGAAGCGGACCCTCGACCTCGACGCGCTGCTGGCGGAGGACTCGACGTTCTACGGCGACCTCTTCGCCCACGTCGTGGAGTACAAGGGGATCCTGTACCTCGAGGACGGCCTGCACCGGGCGGTGCGCGCAGCCCTCCACCAGCGTGGCCTGCTGCACGCACGGGTGCTGGTGCTGTGACCGTGGGCCGGGGGCGACGGAAGGGCGGGGCCTCGTGAGCGACCAGGACCGTGCGCGCGCGCTGCGGCGGCGGCACATGCACGAGCGGCAGGCCGTGGTGTTCGGCGTGCTGCTCGCCGGCCTGGCGGTGTCCGGGCTCGGCGCGGCCGCGCTGTACACCGACAGCCTGTCCCTGCCCTTCCTCGAGCGCGAGTTCACGGCGCTGCCGACGGAGGACGCGGAGGACGTGCGGACGTACTGCCCGCCGGAGGGCGCGCTGCCCGTCGCGACGAACGGGATCACGGTCGACGTCTTCAACGGCGCGGGCATCGACGGTCTCGCGGGCCAGGCCGCGTCCCTGCTGACCGAGCGCGGCTTCGTCATCGGTCAGACGGACAACGCCGCGAAGGTCAGCGGCGTCGGACGCATCATCTACGGCGTGGCCGGCAGCGCGGCGGCGTACACGCTGCAGGCGTACGTTCCGGACGCGGTCCTGACGCCCGACTCCCGGCAGGAGGCCGTCGTCGACCTGGTGGTCGGCAGCGAGTTCGCCGGGCTGGCGCCGCAGGAGGAGGTCCTCCTGGACCCCGCCACGCCGCTCGTCGGCCCCGAGGGCTGCATCCCGTTCCAGGAGTTCGCCGACGCGGGGGCCGCGCAGCAGCCGGCCGCGGAGCAGCCCGCCGAGGAGCAGCCGGCGGAGGAGCAGCCCGCCGAGGAGCAGCCCGCCGAGGGCTGACTGCCCCGTCCCGCCGCGGCATGCCTCGCGGTGCACCGTCCCGGTGCGCCCGCAGGCGGCGCACCGGCCCTGGGGCCACCCGCAGGCGACCCCAGGGCGGTCAGCGGGTCAGCTCGTCGCCGCCCGGGACGGACGCGGGTGTGGCCGGCTCGTCGTGGGTGCCGCGCCACCGGGCGACCACCCGCATGAGGTGGTAGAGCCCGATCGCCACGGCCGTGCCGATCGCGATGCCCTCGAAGCGCAGGTCACCGGCGTCCCAGGTGAAGTTGGCGATGCCCACGATGAGGGCGACGGCGGCCGGCATCAGGTTGACCGGCGCCGAGAAGTCGACCCGGTTCTGCACCCAGATCCGGGCCCCGAGCAGGCCGATCATGCCGTAGAGCACCGTGGCCACACCGCCGAGCACGCCGGCCGGGATGGTCGCGACGACGGCACCGAACTTGGGCGACAACGCCAGCACGAGCGCGGTCGCGGCCGCCACCCAGTAGGCGGCCGTGGAGTAGACGCGCGAGGCGGCCATCACGCCGATGTTCTCCGCGTACGTGGTGGTGCCGGAACCGCCGCCGGTGCCGGCGAGCGTCGTGGCCAGGCCGTCGGCCATGAGGGCGCGGCCGACCATCGGGTCGAGGTCCTTGCCGGTCATCGCCGCGACGGACTTCACGTGGCCGACGTTCTCGGCCACCAGGACGAGCACGACGGGCAGGAACAGGCCGAGCACCGACCAGTCCACCGTGGGGGTGACGAACGGCGGCAGACCGATCCAGGCGGCCTCACGCACCGCGGCGAGGTCGACCTCGCCGCGGACGAGCGCCACGGCGTAGCCCACGAGCACACCGACGAGGATCGACAGCCGGCCCAGCAGACCGCGGAACAGCACCGTGACCAGCACGATCGCGAGCAGCGTGACCGTCGCCGTCACCGGCGCGGCCCGGAAGCCCGAGCAGGTGCCGTCGGGCTCGCAGGACCCCCACGCCGCCGGCGCGAGGTTCAGGCCGATGAGCGCCACGATCGTGCCGGTGACGACAGGCGGCATGAGCGCGTCGATCCACCGGGTGCCGGCCAGGTGCGCGACGATGCCGACGACGAGCAGCGCCAGACCCGTGACGAGGATGCCGCCGACGGCGACGGACTGCCCGCCGGTGGCCGTCGCGGCCGTGACCGGCGCGATGAACGCGAAGCTCGACCCGAGGTAGCTGGGGAGCCGGTTGCGCGTCACGAGCAGGAACAGCGCGGTGCCCAGCGCCGAGAAGAACAGGGTGGTCTGCGGGGAGAAGCCCGTGATGAGCGGCACGAGGAACGTCGCCCCGAACATCGCGACCACGTGCTGCATGCCGATGCTGACGGTGCGGCCCCACGCGAGTCTCTCCTCCGGTGCCACCACCTCACCGGGCAGGACGGTCCGCCCGTCGCCGTGCACGGTCCAGCCCCAGCTGCTCATGTCCGCTCCCTCTCCCGTGGTGATGCCGACGCGAGGGTAGCGATGCCGCGCGCTGCGCAGCAGGGACCGACGTCCGCAGTGGCGGCCCACGCGACGGCCCGCCCCGACGGACCCGGGCGGGGCGCCGGCCCGCGCGCGGCCGTTGCCCGAAATGTTACGGCTCTCGTGCTGCGGGCGTGCCTCCCGTACCGTGGTCCAGCAGCGCTCACCGACCCGGGAGAACCTCCGTGACGACAGCCCCGGGCCCCGACGCGCCCGCCGCCGCCCAGCCACCCGCGGCCGCCGCCGCCCAGCCACCCGCGGCCGCCGCCGCCCAGCCACCCGCGGCCGCCGCCGCCCAGCCACCCGCGGCCGCCGCCGCCCAGCCACCCGCCGTTCCCCCGGCTCCCGCCGGACCGACGGACCCGGTGCCGTCCGCGCCGCCCCGCGGGCCCCGCCTGGCGCGTGACGCGCTGGTGTGGCTGTTCTTCGTGGCCGTGCACGTGTGGGGCGCCCACCTGGGTACCGGACCGATGGCGGGCGCGTACACCGACGTCGAGCTGTACCGCTCGTGGGCGCAGACGGGTCTGGAGTACGGTCAGTGGCCCGTGCTGGACGGGGCGTGGGTGTACCCCGCGGGGGCGTTGCTGCCGATCCTGGTCCCCGCCGTCGTGAGCACCACGTCCACCGTGGCGTACACGCTCGGATGGTGCGCGCTGGTGACCGTCCTCGACGCCGTGGCCGTGGCGATGCTGCTGCGCCGGCGTCGGGGCCACCTCGCGGCGACCTGGTGGATCGCGTTCCTGCTGCTGCTGGGCCCCGTCGCGATGGGCAGGCTCGACGCGGTGATCGCCCCGATGACGGTGGTCGCCCTGCTGGTGGCGCTGACGCACCCGCGCACGTCGGCCGTGCTGATCACCGCCGCGGCCTGGATCAAGGTCTCGCCGGGTGCGGCGATCATCCCCCTGCTGCTGGCCTCCCGCCGGCCCTGGCGGGACGTCGTCCAGCCGGCGGTGCTGGTGTGCGCCGTGGTGGTCGGCACGGTCGTCGCGCTGAGCGGCGGCGACGAGGTGCTGTCGTTCGTCCGCACGCAGGGCGAGCGCGGCCTGCAGGTGGAGTCCGTGGCCGCGACCGGCTGGCTCGTGGCCGGGCTGTGGACCCCGACGATCCGCCGGGAGTTCAACCCCGACATCATCTCGGTCGAGATCTACGGGCCGGGCACGCAGGCCGCGGCCGACGTGCTCGGCGCCGTCCTGCCGATCGCGGTGCTGCTGACGACCGCCCTGCTGTGGTGGCGGCGCAGGCGCGAGGGGCAGCACCTGTGGTCCGACGCCGCGGTGCGCGCCGACTTCGTGGTCCGCGGCACGTTCGCGCTCACGCTCGTGCTGATCGTCGCCAACAAGGTCGGCAGCCCCCAGTTCATCTCCTGGCTGGCGCCGCCCGTGGCGGCAGCCCTGGCGTTCGGGCTGCCGCGCTGGCGCGCCACCGCCGTGGCGGTGGCGGTCGTCGCGGGCGCGACCCAGTGGGTCTACCCCTGGTACTACCCGCTCGTGATGGGTGGCCAGCCGTTGAGCACGATGGTGCTGGTGGGGCGCAACGTCGCCCTCGTCGTGCTGCTCGTCGTCACGGTGGTGCACCTCGCGCGCGTCCCACGGGTGCCCCCGGTGGCCGGAGAGGGTCCGGCCACCGAGGGGACACCGGGCGCCGACCCGTCAGGCGCCGTGGGCGACGAGCCAGGCCAGCAGGTACGCGCGTGAGCTGCCGTCGTCGATCGACGTGTCCGGCAGGTCGAGCGCGTCCTGCCAGGCCGCCGCGGCATCCTGCGGGCCGGCGAGCGCCCGGTACATCAGCAGGTAGTCGCCGAACATGACGTCGGGGCCGTCGGGTGACGCCTCCTCGACCGCCGCCCGGATCGTCTCCGGGTCGACGTCGACGGCCAGGTAGTCGGACACCGGGCCCATCGGGATGAGCAGGATCCCCAGCATCGCGCTGGGCTCGGCGCTGAACCACGTGGCCCAGTCGCGCTTGCCGCCCCAGTTGAGGGCGACGACGCGGTGCTCGAAGCCGTCCATGACGGGGTCGTCGAGGTCGGGGTCGGTCCAGTAGTCGCGCGCCGACGCGGCCTCCGCGGACGCGAGCCACGTCGCCTGGGTCAGCAGGTCGTCCTGGCCGGACGCCTCGGCCCACAGCCCGACGCCGTTCCACGCGTTGACGGCCTCCGACGCGGACTCCTGGTTGTTGCCGTCGGCGAACGGTGACGTGCCCGACGCCCACGCGTGGCCCGCGTAGGGGTCGAACGTGCGCAGCTGCGGCAGCTCGTCGGACGGCTGCGCGGCGGCGATGTCGGCCGCGAGCACGTCCATGACCGGGGCCACGTCGTCGACCAGGTCCGGGTCGTCGGCACCCAGCAGCCCGGCGGCCGACAGCAGGTAGCCGTAGTGGAAGTGGTGGTCGTTGAGCTCCTCGGACCCGAAGGACGGGGTCCGCCCGATCACGGACCGGGCCGCCGCGTCGTAGACGAAGCAGCGCGCGTCGCGCTCGTCGCAGCCGGTGGGCTCGGACCACTCCCGCAGCGCGTCCGACACCCGGGTGCGCAGGTCGGCCACCAGGTCGTCGGCCCCGAGCTGCTCACCCAGCACGACGAGGGTGGCCGCGCGGTACAGGTGCTTGCCGCCGAAGTAGGTGTCGGAGGCGAACGCCTCCGTCCCGGCCACGTCCTTCTCGAGCTGCGCGAGGACCGCGTCGCGCCGCTCCGCCGGGATCCCGTCGAGGTCGAGCGCACCGGTCGGGCGCAGCGTCGGGGCGTAGGACGTGAGCGTCGACCCCGCGCACAGCTCCAGGGTCCCGTGCACGCTGCGGTACGTCCCCAGGCCGCACCCGTCGCGGTCCGGCTGGCTGCCGGTGGTGTGGTGCCGCATGAGCACGTACGCGGTGGACGTCGACCCGGCGGTGCGGTAGGTGAGCGTCGTGCGGGCCACGTCGTCGCCGACGCCGTAGGTGACGTCCACGCCCACGACGGGGTCGACGGCGGCGGCGGCGAGCACCTCGGCCGCGTCGTCGGACGCGTCGTCGGGCAGCGCGTACCAGGCGGCCGTCGCGCCCGCGGGCAGCACGAGCGTGCCGTCGGCGAGCGACCCGGCCGAGGCGGCCAGGCCCCAGGTGGTGCCGCCGACCTCGGCGGTGGCGACACCGTCGGTGAGGGCGTCGAACCCCTCGCCCGCGGCGACCTCGACGTCCGTCGCCGCGGTGAACGACACGAACGGCGAGCCCGCGGCGACGGTGACGTCACCGAGCGGATCGCCCGCGGCGTCGAGCAGGCGGGTGGTCACCGCGACGGGGTCCGCCGCGACGACCTGGGCGGACGCGGCCCCCACGTCGACCGTGACGGCCGGCACGTGCGGTCCGACGACGGCCCGGGCGCTGGTCACCGGGTCGGGCAGCCCGACGGTGAACCCGCCGGCGGTGAGCCCGAAGGACAGCGGCAGCGGGAACACCGGCTGCGGCTCCTTGCCGAAGACGAGCCCCGAGTACCAGCGGTTCGACGGCGGCGCGACCCCGTCGGCGAGACGCACAGGGTCGATCGTGGCGTCCGCCGCCTGGACGAGCGCACCGGTCAGCGCCGCGGTGTCGACCTCCGGCGGTGAGGCGTCCGGTGGCCCCGTGACGGGGGCGCCGGGAGCGCCGCCGCCGGGGGCGCCGGCCGCGGGTGCGGCCCCTCCCCCGGACCACGGCCGCGCGACGAGCAGCGCGGCGACCAGGACGGCAGCGACGAGCGCTCCGACGACGAGCATCCGGCGACCTCTCCCGGTGGCCGGCAGCCCCGTGCGGGCGGCCGTCATCGCAGCAGCCCCTCGACGTAGGTGCGGACCTTGCCGGCGACGGTCGTCACCATGCCCTCGTTGGTCAGCTCGATCTGCGCGACCACCGGGGTGCCGGCGGACACCAGGCCGTTGTCGGACCCGTCCTCGAGCGCCTCGGAGGTCATGCGGACGACCGCCTGGGCCTGGCCCGCGACCGTGGTGACCTCGACGCGCTCGACCGTGCCCTGCAGCGCGGTCTCGTTGGGCAGGGTGATGGTGACGTCCGCGCCGTCGGGCAGCCGGGAGTACTCCTTCGCCGTCAGCGTGTACTCCCCCTGCACGTAGAGGGTGTCGGCACGCTGCACGGTCGCGAGCGTCGAGGCGGACGGCACGAAGGTGCCGCGCTGCCCGGTGATCTGCGTGAGGCGGCCGTCCCCGCTGGCGAGCACGACCAGGCGGCCGTGCTCGTCGACCTGCGTGAACTCGGGGGGCTCGGTGACGAAGCCGTGCGCCCGGTCGTAGGTGAGGGCGGCGGAGTCGATGACGAAGAGCGGCTGGCCCTCGACGACGTCGTCGCCGACGTCGACGAGCTGGTCGGCGACCAGCCCGGCGTACGGCGTCCCGACGGCGTAGGACTCGGCGAGGATCTGTGCCGAGGCGCTGGTGGCGCGGCCCCGGGTCTCGTTGAGGTGGTAGGTCGCCAGGGCGGCGACGACGAGCACGAGGATCGTGCCCGCGAGCAGGCGGATGCGGCTGGCCCAGGTCATGGGATCACCTCTCGGTCAGCGGGGCGGGAAGTCGGCGCGCGACTCGGTGGCCGCCGGCGCAGCGGGCAGCGCGGCGGAGGCGCGGCGGCTGCGGTGGTCGGACGGGACCGCGGCGGGAGCCGCGGCGGGGTCGAGGCCGAGCAGGGCGGCCTCGGCCGCCTGTGCGGCGGTCGTGCGGGCGGCGAGGGCGTCGGCACGCCGCTGCGTGCGTGTCTCGGCACGGGCGCGCCGACCCTCCCGCCAGGCGGTGATGATGAAGCCGCCGAGGATGACGGTGTTCGTGGCGTTCCACGCCAGGGCCAGGGTGAAGACGCCCGACGTGTGGGTCTTCCACAGCGCCACGAGGGTCGTCACGAGCAGGAACTGGAACACCAGGACCTGCGGGAGCATGAACGCGAAGGGTGAGCGGTAGGCGCCCTTGCGTCCGGTGACGTGCCACGCCTGCTCGCGGCCCAGCACGGCGTTCACCAGGGCGCGCACGTAGATGGGGAACGACACGGACGCCAGCAGCAGGACCTCCCACCGGAACGACCCGAGCGTGTAGAACGCGAGCAGGATCTGCATGACGTAGAAGCCCGCGTAGTACATCGCCCACATCGCCGGCGTCAGCGTGAGGTTCATCGGTGACAGGTCGAAGTAGATCTCGAGCGGCGGCACCAGCAGCAGCAGCAGCGGTGCGATGCCCGTGAGGTAGTGGGTGGCGGTCACGAAGTACGCGATGCGCTGGTCCATCGTGAGGTTGCGCCTCGGTGACAGCGGGTTGTGGGTGAGCATGATCTCGAACCCGCCGGTGGCCCAGCGCAGCTGCTGCTTGGTGTACGCCTCGACTGTCTCGGGGGTGTCCCCGACGGCGAGCGTGGTGGGGATGTAGACGGTGCGCCAGCCCTGCTCGTGCATCATCAGGGAGGTCCACACGTCCTCGGACTTCGAGTCGGTGTAGATGCCGCCGATCGAGTCGACCGCCGCACGCCGGTAGATGACGTTGGTGCCGACGCAGAAGGCGGCGTTGAACCGGTTACGGCCCGGCTGGACGTACCGGTAGAAGACCGCCTGCATGTACCCCGCACCGCGGCTGATGACGGTGTCGAAGTTGCCGTACGTCTGCGGCGTCTGGACGAAGGCGACGTCGGACCCGGCGAAGAACGGCACGGTCTCGTGGAGGAACTCGGGCTTCGGCACGAAGTCCGCGTCGAGGACGACGAAGAAGTCGCCGCGGGTGAGGGACAGGGCGTGGTTGATGTTGCCGGCCTTGGCGCCGCCGCTCGACAGGCGGCGGACGTACCGGGCGCCGAGCTCGGCGGCCAGGTCGCGGACGTCGTCCGAGCGGCCGTCGTCGAGCACCCAGGTGGCGTGCTTGCCCTGCATCCGCACGGCGGCCGACACGGTGCGGCGGATGGTGCCGAGGTCCTCGCCGTAGGTCGTGATGAAGACGTCGACGGCGAGCGGGCGGTCCTCGAGGTACATCTGCCAGCGCCACGGCTCGTCCTCCGCGCCGTCGCGCAGGATCTCCGCGAGGTCGTAGAGCCGCTCCTGGGCGTGGTGGAAGGCGAAGCCGCGCGGGTTCCAGCCCGACGACAGCACGGTCCACATCGCCAGCAGCCCGTGCAGGATGAGGATCGACTCGGCGGTCATGACCAGCGCGTACGGCAGCCAGTCGCCCCGGTTGCCGGGGTTCAGCAGGAAGACGGCGTAGACGAGGATGCCCGCCGCGGCCAGCAGGACCAGCAGCATGAGCGAGGGGCTCTGCGCCGCCTCGTTCTCGGGGGCCCGGCGCGTGTGCGGCCGGGCCCGGGTGTCGTCCGTCCGCCGCGGGTCGAGGATCAGTCGGTCGAAGGTCGTGGCCACGTGCGCCCCCTGGGTGTCGTCGTGAGGTGCGACGACGTCCCCGGGATCGGGGCCGACGTCACGGTCGCGACGGCCTCGTTGGCGTCCGGTTCACGGTGACACCGACCGGAACGTTCCCGATCGGGGGTTTCGTCCCCGTGGATGTGCCCGACGGTAGGAGCGTTGCGCCCCGGGAGTCACATCCGAGGGCGGCGGAACAGGGCCGAACGGGGGTGCTCGACCAGGTTCGCGGCCCCCTGGGAACGCTCTCACCTGCGGGGACGTCCGGATATGTCCGTCCTGTGAACTTTCGGGCCCGAGCAGGCCCGTCCCACCATCCGGACATTCCGGGCGCCCCGCAGGGAGCCCGCGAGGCCTCAGCCCTGCGGCAGGTGCGGCGCGACGGCGTCGGCCACCAGCTGCAGGTGCTCGAGGTCCGCCAGGTCCAGGACCTGCAGGTACACCCGCTGCACGCCCTGCTCGGCCAGCCACGTCAGCCGCTCGACGGCCTCGTCCGGGGTGCCCGCGATGCCGTGCTCCCGCAGCTCGGGGACCTCACGGCCGATCGCCGCCGCGCGGCGCGCCAGCTCGGCCTCGTCCCGGCCGACGCACAGCACCAGCGCGACCGACTGCACGAGCGTCTCCGGGTCCCGCCCGACCTCGACGCACGCCTCGCGGATGTGCGCGATGCGACCGGGCACCGCCGCGATCTCCGGGAACGACTGGTTGTACTCGGCGCCGAACCGCGCGGCCAGCCGCGGTGTGCGGGTGGGGCCATCGCCCCCGACGATCACCGGGACGCCGGCACGCGACGGGTCCAGCGGCGAGCGCTGCACCGGCTTGGGCAGGGCCGGCGAGTCCGTCAGCGTGTAGTGCTCGCCCGCGAAGGAGAAGGTCTCGCCCACCGGCGTGCCCCACAGCCCGGTGACGACCTCGAGCTGCTCGGTGAGCAGGCCGAAGCGCTTGGCCGGGAACGGGATGCCGTACGCGGCGTGCTCGGCGGCGAACCAGCCGGCGCCGAGGCCCAGCTCCACGCGGCCACCGGACATCTGGTCGACCTGCGCGACCTGGATCGCGAGCACCCCGGGGTGCCGGAACGTCGCGGAGGACACCAGGGTCCCCAGGCGGATGCGGCTCGTCTCGCGCGCGAGGCCGGCGAGCGTCGTCCAGGCGTCGGTGGGGCCGGGCAGACCGTCGCCGTCACCCATCGCCAGGTAGTGGTCGGAGCGGAAGAAGGCGTCGAAGCCGAGGTCCTCGGTGGCGCGGGCGACCGCGAGGACGTCGTCGTACGTGGCGCCCTGCTGGGGCTCGGTGAAGATGCGCAGATCCATGCCGCCACCCTCGCACGCGGACCCGGACGGCTCCCGCCGTGGAGCGCGGACCGCACCCGGGGCCGTCGCGGTAGCGTCGCCCCGTGCGCAGGTGGACGTCCGACCGCAGGCCGCGGACCCTGTCGTGGTCCTCTCTCCTGCTGGTCACCGGGTGCGTGGTGCTCGTGCTGGTGTGCCTGGTCGTCGCCGTGCGCGGGCGGCCCGCCGCGCTCGTGCCGGCCGCCCTCGCCGGCCTCCTCGCGCTGCGCGAGGTGCGGCGCGTGCGGCGCACCCGCTGAGGGCCGCCCCGACGCGTTCGACGTGCGCGACCCCGCCGGACTTGGGACGGTGGGGACGTGCACGCCGCCACCCCGCTCAGCGCCGCCCTGGACGTCACGGACTGGCGACGGCGCACGTCCCAGACCTACGCGGAGGTGCGGGCACTGGCCGTGGAGGACCCGGCCGCCGCGCACGCCGTGTGGGTCCAGCAGCGCGACGAGCTGTTCGCGTTCCACCCCGCGTCCCCGCTGAGCCCCGACGCACGCGCCGACTTCGCGGGCCTCGACGTCGCCCCGTACGACCCGCGCTTCCGGTTCGAGGTGGGCGTCGAGCCGGCCGGCCCGCAGCGCCTGGACGTCGCCACCGGCACGGACGGCGTCGTCGGGTTCGACCGTGTCGGGACCGTGGTGCTGGGTGACCTCGGACGCCTCACGCTGTGGTCGCTGCGGGGGTACGGCGGCGGGCTGTTCCTGCCCGTGCGCGACGCGCTGGCCGGGCACGGCACGTTCGGCGGCGGGCGCTACGTGCTCGACACGGTCAAGGGGGCCGACCTGGGGTGCGACCGGGTGGGCCGCCTGGTCGTCGACCTCAACTTCGCCTACAACCCGTCGTGCGCGTACGACCCGACCTGGGCGTGCCCGCTGGCCACGCGCGCCAACACGCTGGCCGCGCCGGTGCCCGTCGGCGAGCGGACGCCGGAGCCCGGGGACGCACCGGTCGACTGAGCCCGGAGGCCGTCGCGGTGGTCCGGAGCGGCCGGGCCCCGCGCGCCCGGACCCCGCGCGCTCAGACCTGGCAGACGGGGCAGCGGTACAGCTTGCGGGTCGCCATCTCCTCGACGACCACGGGCGTGCCGCACACCCGGCACGGCAGGCCGCCGCGGCCGTAGACCCAGTGCCGCAGCGTCGGGTCGTGGCGGGCGGCCAGGCGCCCCGCGTCGTCGAGGTCCTCCCGGGTCAGCATGACGCCGTCCCGGATGCCGTCGGCCAGCAGCACGACCCAGTCCCGCCAGATCCCGCGGACCACCTCGGCCGGGACCCGCCGCCCGGGCGTCCAGGGGTCCAGCCGGGCGCGGAACAGCAGCTCCGCCCGGTAGATGTTGCCGATCCCGGCCACCACCGACTGGTCCATGAGCAGCTGCCCCACGGCCACCTGCCGGCGCGTCACGCGCTCGACGACGACCTCACCGGCGGCGTCGAGGTCCGCGACGTCCTGCGGGTCCGGGCCCAGCCGCGCGCGGACGGCCGCCGCCTCGTCGGCCGTCAGCACCTCGCACGCCGACGGTCCGCGCAGGTCCGCGACGACCGGCCCGGAGTCCAGGCGCACCCGCACCTGCCCCAGCGGGGGCGGCGGCCACGCGTCGTCCGCGGTGGCGTGCTCGGACTCGTCCTCCCCCAGGCGCAGGCGACGCGTCGAGGGCTGCGCGTCCATGACGGACCCCGGCCGCACGCGCGGGGCCCCCAGGCTGCCCCGCACCCGCTCGCCGTCGCCCAGGGGGCTGACGTCGCCGTACAGGTCCCAGGCGCCGTAGAGCCCCAGGTGGACGCGCAGCACGTCGGCGGTGTCGAACGTGCAGAACAGCTGCTTGCCGACGGCGGTGGCCCCGGTCATCGTGCGGCCGTCCAGGCGCGCGGCGCCCGCGGCGAACCGCCCCTGGGGCGAGCTGACGGCCAGGGGCCGCCCGACGAGGTCGAGGGCGAGCTGGCGCGCGACCCGATGAACGGTATGACCCTCCGGCACGGCCGCCACCCTACGACGGCTCCGCCCGGGTGACCGCGGGTGTGCGGACGAGGGCGCGGCGGCCGTGCCCTCGCGGCGGGTGTGCCGCGGCGCCGGGGTGTGCCGCGGCGCCGGGGTGTGCCGCGGCGCCGGGGTGTGCGAGGGTCGCGGGGTGGACGACGACGCGACGCTGCCCCCGCACCCGCCGACGACCCCGACGGGCGAGCCCGTGCCCGCCGCCCACGGGGCCACCGCGACGGCCGACCCGCACAGCATCGCGTCCGACACGGTCGCGAACCTGCGCGACGTCGGCGGACGGCCCACCGCCGACGGCAGGCAGGTGCGCCGCGGCCTGGTGCTGCGGTCCGCCGAGCTGCGGTCCGCGGCGATCGCCGACGACCCGGTCGTCGGCGGTCTCGGGGTGCGCACGGTCGTGGACCTGCGGACCGCGGCCGAGCGGGCCGCTGCCCCCGACGTCCTGCCGCCGGGTGCGCACGGTGTGCACGCCGACGTCCTGCAGGCCACGACGCAGGCCCCGGCGGCGGACCTGGGCGAGCTGCTGCGCCGGCCGCAGGAGGCGTCGCAGCTCCTCGCGGCGCTGGACCCCGCGGCCCAGATGCAGCGCACGTACGTCGACCTGGTCGTCGGGGAGTCCGGGCGCACGGGGTACGCCACGTTGCTGCGCCGGTTCCTCGACCCCGGGTCCACACCGGTGCTCTACCACTGCACCGCGGGCAAGGACCGCACCGGGTGGGCGACGACCGTGCTTCTGCTCGCGGCCGGCGTCGACGAGGCGGTCGCGCGCGAGGAGTACCTGGCCGTGAACCCCGCGCTGCGGGCGATGTACGGGCCGCTCCTGCAGGGCTTCGCGGACGTCGGGGGCGACCCGGCGCTGCTGGTCCCGCTGCTGGAGGTGCGCGAGGAGTACCTCGACGCGGCCCTCGGCGCGGTGACCGAGCACTTCGGGTCGTTCGCGGGGTACCTGCGCGACGGGCTGGGTCTGACGGACGTCGAGGTCGCGGCGCTGCGGGACCACCTCACCACGGCCTGACACCGTCCACGATCCGAGACAGCCACCCTCGGCCCGTGACGAACGACCCGATAGAGGCTTCTGACCTGCACTGACACCCAGCGCATCCGGGCGTCGTCGACGAGGCGGGCGTCTCGCGTTATGGGACGACTTGGCCGAACGCAGGCCGCGTGCTTCCATGACGACCATGGCCACCCACGACACGCCCGCCCCGCGCACGGCCCCCGCCGTCGCCGCCGGCATGTGTCGTGGCCGAATGTGTCGCTGACCGCGGCCCCCCGCGCGCCCCGCGCGCTCCCCTGACCCGCACGTCGCGCACCCGCGCCCGGGTCACCCCACCCGCCGCCGACCGGCCCCCGGCCGGCAGTGCGGCGCGACCCCCGAGGACCTCCCGTGATCGAGCTGTCCGGCCTCCGCAAGGTCTACCCGTCCCCCGACGGCGACGTCGTCGCGCTCGACGGCATCGACCTCACCGTCGAGCGCGGCACGGTGCACGGCATCGTCGGACGGTCGGGCGCCGGCAAGTCCACGCTCATCCGGTGCCTGACGGGCCTCGAGCGTCCGACCGCCGGGACCGTCACCGTCGACGGCGTGACCATCTCCGACCTGGCGGAGAACCGGCTGCGCACCGCCCGCCGCAAGACCGGCATGGTCTTCCAGCACGTCAACCTGCTCGACTCGCGCACCATCGCCGACAACGTGGCGTACCCCCTGGAGGTCGCCGGCGTGCGCCGCGCGCAGCGCGCCGCCCGGGTCGCCGAGCTGCTCGACCTCGTCGACCTGGGCCACCGCGCCTCCGCGTACCCGGCGCAGCTGTCCGGCGGGCAGAAGCAGCGCGTCGGCATCGCCCGCGCGCTGGCCACCGAGCCCGCCGTGCTCCTGTGCGACGAGCCCACGTCCGCGCTCGACGGCGAGACCACCCGGCAGATCCTCGGCCTGGTCAGCGACCTGCGCGACCGGCTGGGCATCACGGTCGTCGTCATCACCCACGAGCCGTCGGTCGTACGTGAGACGTGCGACGCGGCGACGCTGCTCGAGCACGGGCGGATCGTGCAGTCCGGCGCCCTCGCACAGGTCGTCACGCAGGTCGGCTCCCCGCTGTCCCGCGCCCTGGTCCCCGTGCCCGACGTGCCGCCCGGTCGTCGCCGCCGCCTGGTCGAGGCCGTCTTCGCGACCGACGCCGTCAGCACCGCCACCGCGTTCGGCGCCGTCGCGGCCCTCGGCGACGACGTGGAGGTGCTGTCCGCGACCGTCGAGCCGCTGGGCACGCTGCGCGTCGGCCGCCTCCTCGTCGACACGCCGCAGGAGCGGACCGACGAGGTCGTGGCGCTGCTGCGCGCCGCCGGGCTCGACCCCCTCGCGGCGCCCGCCGCGGACGACGCCGGGCAGGAGGTGGCGTGATGGGCGACCTGTGGATCGAGCTCACGACCAACCGCGTCATCACCGAGAAGCTGCCCGAGGCGACGCTCGAGACGCTGCAGATGGTGGGCCTGTCCGCGCTCATCACCGCGGTCGTCGGGCTGCCGCTCGGGCTCCTGCTGCGCTCCCTGGCCGCGGACGGCCTGCTGCCGAACCGCCCGCTGTCGGCGGTGCTCGGGTTCGTCGTCAACGTGCTGCGCTCGCTGCCGTTCATCATCCTCGCCGTCGCCGTGATCCCGCTGACCCGCGCGATCGTCGGGACGTCCCTGGGCTGGGAGGCCGCGGTCGTGCCGCTGAGCATCGGCACCATCCCGTTCTTCGCCCGCCTCGTCGAGACCGCCGTGCGGGACGTCGCACCGGGCAAGGTCGAGGCCGCGCGGGTCATGGGCTCGACGACGCCCAAGATCCTGCGGTCCGTGCTGGTGCGCGAGGCGCTGCCCGCCATCGTCTCGGGATTCACCGTCACCGTCATCGCGCTCATCGGGTTCTCCGCGATGGTCGGCGCGATCGGGGGCGGCGGCCTGGGCTTCCTCGCCATCACCTACGGCTTCCAGCGGTTCGACCCCGTCGTCCTCTACACGTCCGTCGTCGTGATCATCGTCCTGGTCACGGTCGTCCAGCTGGTCGGCGACGCCGTCGCGCGCCGCCTCGACCACCGGTGAGCGCGCCCGTCCGCGCCCTGCCGCCCCAGACCCGCCCCGCACCCGGGGGCACACCGAGAGGAACACCTGAGATGAAGAGAACCGTCCGCGCCGCCGCCGTCCTGTCCGCTGCGGCCCTGGTGATGACGGGGTGCTCCGCCGGTGGCACCGAGTCCGCCGAGCCGTCGGAGGGCGGGCTGACCACGATCACCATCGGCGCCAGCCCCGTTCCGCACGCGGAGATCCTGCAGTTCGTGCAGGACGAGCTCGCGAAGGACGCCGGGATCGACCTGGAGATCCAGGAGTTCACCGACTACGTGCTGCCCAACACGGCACTCGCCGAGGGCGAGATCGACGCCAACTTCTTCCAGCACCTGCCGTACCTCGACGCGCAGATCGCGGAGAACGGCTTCGACTTCGACCACTACGACGGCGTGCACATCGAGCCGTACGGCATCTACTCCGAGAAGATCGAGGACCTCGACGACCTGGCCGACGGCGGCGTCGTCGGCATCACCAACGACCCGGGCAACCAGGGACGGGCGCTCGACCTGCTGGTCGACGCCGGCCTCATCACGCTCGACGAGACCGACGGCGACCCCACGCTGCTCGACATCGACGAGAACCCGAAGAACCTGGAGTTCGTCGAGACGGCACCCGAGCAGCTCGTCGTGTCGCTGGCCGACGTCGACATCGCGATCATCAACGGCAACTACGCGCTGGAGGCCGGGCTGAACCCGGCGACGGACGCGATCCTGCTCGAGTCGGGCGAGGACAACCCGTACGCCAACGTCGTGGTGGTCCGCACGGAGGACCTCGACGACCCGGCGCTCGTCACGCTCGACGAGCTGCTGCACTCCGACGAGGTCCGCGCCTTCATCGAGGAGCGCTGGCCGGACGGCGAGGTCGTCCCCGCCTTCTGACGCACGCAACACGCAGCACGGCACGGGCCGGGCCACCTCCACCGGGAGGGGTCCGGCCCTCGCCGTGCGTGGTCCCGTCAGCGCGCGACGGCGTCGAGGAACTCCACCACCGCGCCCAGGTACACCGCGCGCGGCCCGTCCAGCGACAGCGCCAGGTCGTGCACGCCCCCGTCGACGACGACCTCGCGCACGTCCGTCCCCAGCCGCGGGGCGAGCGCGGCGATGGTCGCGACGTCGAGCACCGTGTCGGCGTGGTCGAGGGCCGGCCCGTCCGCGACGGCACCCTCGCCGTGCTCGACGGCCGAGCGCGCCGACCGCGCGACCAGCACGGGCACACCCACGGCGAGCCCGCGGGCCACCCGCAGCTGCCCCTCGCGCAGCGCCGCCAGCCACCCGGCCCGCACGGCCACCCCCTGCGGGCGCTTGAGCGTCGTGTCGACGTCCCACCGCTCCGCCAGCCGCGCGGCGTACCGCGACGGCCTGCGGGCGACGACCCGCAGCGGTGCCCGGCGCGCCAGGGTCCGCACCGCACCGTCCTGCACCGGGCGCACCCAGGAGCGCGCGACGGACAGGAACGGGCTGTCGAGCACCATCGCGTCCGCACCGCCGCGCTCCCGGTGGGCGTGCGCCCACAGCGCCGCGACCAGGCCGCCCGTCGAGTGGGCGTGCACGACCACCGGCAGCCCGGGCCACGCGGCGCGCGCGGCGGCGACCGCCTGCCCCAGGTCGGACGCCTGCTCGCGCAGGTCGCCCTGGTAGTGCGGCACCTCCCCCTCCCGCAACGAGCGGCCCGCGCGGCGGGCGTCCACGGCGAGGAACGCCCAGCCCGCGTCCGCGAGCACGTCGACCAGGTGGGTGGCGAAGAAGTAGTCGTTGTAGCCGTGCAGGTGCACGACGACGCCGCGGGGCGAGGCCGGCGCGCGTCCGGGCCGGACGAGCGTCAGCACGGGCGCGGCGCCCCCGGCGGCGACCGCACGCGCCTGCGGGCCCGGTGGCGCGGGCCGTCGACCCGGCAGCGTCCGGGCCTCGTAGCCCGGCAGCAACCGGTCCGGCAGCCAGCCGGGGTCCACGGTGCTCACGCGCCGCCTGTCGTCACGTCCCGCCGCCCGTCGACGCCCAGCCCGCGCGGGTACCGCACGGGGACGAACAGCACGAGCCCGAGGGCCAGGACCGCGACGATCCCGAGGATCCCCCAGTACTGCGCACCGCCCAGGCCGATCGCGATCGAGAACGCGGCGGGCGCGAGGAAGGTGGCCGCGCGGCCCGTCGTGGCGTACAGGCCGAACAGCTCGGTCTCGCGCCCGGGCTCGGCGAGGCGTGCCAGCAGGCCGCGCGACGCGGACTGCGCCGGCCCCACGCACGCCGAGAGCACCAGGCCCCCGACCCAGAACGCCTGCGTGCCCGCGTCGTGCAGCAGGAACACGGCGGTACCGGCGATCACGAGCACCACGAGGGCGGAGGTGACCAGCCGTCGCGGGCCGTACCGGTCGTCGAGCCAGCCGGCGCCGATGGTCGACGCGCCCGCGACGACGTTGGCGGCGATGCCGAACATGATGACGTCGCTCGCGGAGAACCCGAACGAGCCGGCCGCGAGCACCCCGCCGAACGTGAAGACGCCCGTCAGCCCGTCACGGAACACCGCGGACGCGATGAGGAACCGCAGGGTCGAGCGCCGCCCGCGCCACAGCTCGGCGACGTGCCGCCCGACCGCGACGTAGGCCCCGGCGATGCTGACGCGCGCGGGCGCCCCGGGACGGCGACGGTCCGGGACCATCACGAGCACGGGCACCGCGAAGACCAGGAACCACACGCCGGCGAGGAGCATGGAGACCCGGATGTCCAGCCCGCCCTCCGAGGTGACGCCGAACCACCCGACGTCCGGGTCGATGAAGCCGACGAACAGGATCACGAGCAGGACGATCCCCCCGACGTACCCGGCGCCCCACCCGATGCCGCTGACGCGCCCGATCGTCCGCGGCCCGCTGATCTGCAGCAGCAGCGCGTTGTAGGCGACGGACCCGATCTCGAACGCGATGGTGCCGATGCCCAGGAGGATGACGCCGAGCCGGACCGCGTCGGCCATGCCGCCCTCGACGGGCTGCACGAACCACAGCGCCAGGATGCACAGGCCCACGATCCCGGACGTCACCGCGAGCATGGGACGTCGGCGCCCACCGGCGTCCGCCAGCGTGCCGAGCGCGGGTGCGGTGAGCGCGACGAGGATGCCCGCCGCCGCGAGACCCCAGCCGAGCCACTGGCTGTGCAGCGCGGTGACGGCGACCGGGTCCTCACCCGGCTCGGCGAACGCGCTGCTCGTCAGCCACGTCGTGAACACGAACGTGGTGACGACGGCGTTGAACGCCGCCGACCCCCAGTCCCAGGCCGCCCAGGCGGCGATCTGACGGCGGGCGGGTGCGGGCTCGACGGCGGCGTCGACGGGAGCCTCGGCGGCGGGGTGACCCATGGGCGAAGGCTATGCCTCCGGGCACGCACCCCGCCGCGGCGTCCGGGTGAACGGGCGGCCGGTCTGCCGCCGTCGGTCGGCACCTGTGCGGAGGGCAAGGGATTCGAACCCTTGAGTACGGGGTCACCGCACCAACGGTTTTCAAGACCGTCGCTTTCGGCCGCTCAGCCAGCCCTCCCGGCGTCGACGTGAGCCGACGCCGGGAGTCTCCCACACGGATGCGGCAGGGAACGATCGCAGGTTCCCCTCACACCCCCGCGACGAACTCCTCCCAGGTCCCGCCCGTGCGCAGGGCGTCGGGCCCGGCGAGGTTCACGCGCTCCCGGCACGCCCGCCCGACGGGCCCGGGGACCGGGACACGCACGACCCGCGCGTCCCGGCCGCGGGCCCGCAGCAGGGTGCGCAGGAGCTGCTCCGCGGAGAGCACCTGCGGCCCGACGACGTCCGGGACACGGCCCTGCGGAGGCCCGAGCGTGACCTCGACGAGTCGGCGTGCCACGGCCGCGACCTCGACCGGCTCGGCCCACACGGCCCGGGGCGCGGGCACGACGGGCCAGGCCGCGAGCCGCCCCAGCGTGCGGAGCACGAAGTCGTGGAACTGCGCCGGGCGCACCACGGTGGACGGGACGCCCGACCGCTGCACGGCGCGCTCGGCGGCGGCCTTGGCGCGGTAGTAGCCGACGGGCAGCCGGTCGGCCGCCGTCACCGACACGAGGACGAGGTGCTCGACACCCGCCCGCCGCGCCGCGGCCGCCACCTGCTCCGCCGCCCGGTCGTCCCCGCGACCGCCGGCCAGGTGGAGCACGGTCGTGACCCCGGCGGTCGCGGCGTCGAGGCCGTCGCCCGTGACCGTGTCGCCCACGACGTACGTGGCCTGCGGGGTGTCCGTCCGGGCACGTCGGCTGAGGACCCGTGGACGCACCCCGGCGGCGTGCAGCAGCGGCAGCACGTGGCCCCCGAGGTTCCCGGTGCCTCCGGTGACGAGCATGGTCATCGCGCCTCCCGGCAGGACGTGGTGCGCCGACCGCACGACCGACCGTACGCGAGGCCGCACCGGGCCGGGAAGGCGCTCAGGCCGGCGGCACCCGCAGCACGTGCGCCGCGGCGTCCCCGGCCACCGCCACCCGCCAGCGCTGCCCCGGTCGCCGGTAGACCCGCCGGGTCGTGCTGCCGCGGTCCGGCTCGAACGCCTCCAGCAGCGACCCGTCGACCAGCACCTCCGCGGGCCCGTCCGTCTGCCACACGTCCACGGTCGCCCCGGCGTCGTCGACCAGGGACACCACCAGCCCTCCGGACGCGGCGACGCGCCACGCGGGCTCGTCCGTCACCAGCAGACCCTGCTCGACGTCCAGCGGTGCGCCGCGCAGCCCGGCCAGCTCGGCGGCCGGGCGCATCACCGCCCGCCCGTCCGGCGTCAGCGCCAGCTCCCGCGGGCACGTCAGCAGGCCCGCCCACCCCGCGGCGGCGACCTCGTCCGCCGGGCGGGTGCCGTCGCGGGACTCCCAGGACCACCCCCACAGCAGCACCCGCCCGTCCTCGGTGACGTACGCCTGCGGCGCGTACAGGTCCGGGCCGTGGTCGACCACGGTGGCCACCTCGGGGACGAACCGCGGCGCGGCACCCGTGAGGTCGAGGCCACCCGTGTACGCCGTCACGCCGAGCCGCTCCGGCCCGTCGCCGCGCTCGAACCACGACACGAGCAGCACCCACCGGTCACCGACCTGTACCAGCTGCGGGCACTCCCACACGTGACCGGGCGACGCCAGGCCCGTGGGGACGTCCTGCGCCCGCAGCAGCGTGCCCAGCAACCGCCACCGGTCCAGGTCGTCCGCGTCGTGCACGAGAACCGCACCGCCGGTGGGGGTGCCGGCACCCTGGACGGCCACGCGCCGCCCGGCGACGGTCAGCAGGAACGGGTCGCGCACGTCGACGACGCCCGGCAGGTCCGGGTGCGGGGCCGCGAGCCGGTCGGGCTGCACCCAGCCGCCGTCCGCGCCGCGGCGGGCGACCGCGACACCCGCCGTGCCCGTGTCGGACGCGTCGCGCACCGCGCTGTAGACCAGCGCCACGTCGCCCCCGTCCGGCACGGCCACCCCGCTCCACGCGCCGCCGGCGTCCAGCGTGCCCGACCGCGGCGTCAGCGCGACCGGCTCGTGCTCCCAGCGCAGCAGGTCCACCGAGCTCGCGTGCCCCCAGCGGATCGAGCCCCACACCGTGTCGTCGGGGTTCCACTGGTACATCACGTGCCACCGCCCGTCCCACCGGCCGATCCCGTTGGGGTCGTTCAGCCAGCCCCGCGGGGCGCGGACGTGCCACCGCGGCTCGTGCAGGTCACCGGTGCGCTGCTCCATGCGCCCCAGCGTGGCAGCGGTACCGGCCGCCGTGCCGCCCCTGTCGCACGTCGCACGCCCGGGATCGCGGGTGCCCGCAGCGCGGCGTCAGCGCCACCACCCGGCCGGGCGGCCGGGGCTGACGACGTCGAGGCCCGCCGCCGCCGCGGCCCGTGCGGTCGGGGCCTCGTACGTGGCGATGGCGCGCACGTCGACGTGCGCGAGCGCCGCCCCCACGTGCAGCGCCGCGAACGGGGCGAGGTCCGCCGGCAGGAGCACCGCCCGGCGCAGCACCTGGTCGGACAGCCTCATGCGCCCGACGCGGGTCAGCACGTCGAGGACCACCAGCGACGCCTCGACACCCAGGAACCCGGCCGTGACCCGCGCCTCCAGCACCGTCACCTGCGACACGACGACGGCGGCCTCGTGCTCGGCCACCCACGCCGACCACGCCCGGGCCTCCGGCGCCTGCGGCAGGTACCGGCTCAGCGCCGACCCGTCGAGGTACACCTCCGCGGCCGGGTCCCGCGCCACCAGGACGCTCGCGTCGAGCGCGCGCCGCTGCGCGGGCACCGTGCTCAGGACGCGCGAACGGCCGGCCCCCGCAGGGGTCCGGCCGTTCGCAGGTGCTGTGCTCACCGCTGGCGCAGACGCTCCATGGCGAGCTGGACGAGCGCGATGAGGGCCTGCTTGGTCGCGGCCCGCGACCGCGCGTCGGTGTAGAGCACCGGCACGTGGGCGGGGATCGCGAGAGCCTCACGGACGTCGTCGAGCTGGTGCTTGGCGATGCCGTCGAAGCAGTTGACGCCGACGACGAACGGGATGCCACGCGACTCGAAGTAGTCGACGGCCGGGAAGCACTGGTCCAGGCGGTCGGTGTCGACGAGGACGACGGCGCCGATCGCGCCACGGACCAGGTCGTCCCACATGAAGAGGAACCGGTCCTGGCCCGGGGTGCCGAACAGGTACAGCCAGAGCGAACCCGGCAGCGCGATGCGACCGAAGTCCATCGCGACCGTCGTGGTCGTCTTGCGGTCCGTCACGCCGCCGGCGTCGTCGACGCCCACGGAGTGCTCGGTCATCGCGGCCTCGGTGTTGAGCGGCTCGATGTCGGAGATCGAGCCGATGAAGGTCGTCTTGCCGACGGCGAACCCGCCGGCGACGACGATCTTGACGACGGTGGGGGCAACTGCGCCCGCGGTCCCCGCCGGAGCGGCGACGGCGGCGTCAGAGGGCGGAAATGCCATTGAGAACACTCTCCAGCACGCTCAGGGACAGGGCGGGGCTTTCACCGGTGTTGACCTCGACCGGCTGTGAGGTGTGCACGCGCACAGAGTTGGCATCGGTGAGGTCGGACACGAGGATCCGGACCACACCGAGCGGAAGGTGGAGGAGCGCCGACAGCTCGGCGACCGAGATGTACCCGGCCGACGCGTGCTGGATGATCGCGCGCTTCTCGGGCGTCAGCCCCGTGCTGGCCACGGCGCCCGGCATGACCTCGACCAGAGCCTCGAGAGGCAGGTCGGAGCGTGCCGAACGCACGCGACCCCCGGTCACGGCATAGGGCCGGACCGTTCGGGCCTCGTACTCGACGTGTTCGCTCATCATCCGTTCCCTCAGGCGACGGGTGCCCGGGTCGCACCGTCGATCGGCAGCTGGCCCCGCATCTCGGAGATGAGCTGCGGCGTCAGCGTGGCCTCGGTGCGCGAGACGAGCATCGCCATCTCGTACCCGATGAGGCCGACGTCGCACGTCGCCTCGGCGACCACGGCGAGGACGGAGCCGTTGGAGACGCTCATGAGGAAGAGGAACAGGTGGTCCATCTCGATGATCGCCTGGCGCACCTCCCCCGCACGCAGCTGGCGCGACGCGCCACGGGTGAGGCTCGACATGCCCGAGACGATGGCCGCGAGCTGGTCGCCGCTGGTGCGGTCGAGCTGCTCGGACATCGCCATGAGCAGACCGTCGGCCGACACCACGAGCGTGTGGCGAGTGCCGGGCACGGTCCGGACGAAGTTGTCCAGGAGCCAGCCGAAGTTGGCTGCCTCGGTGCTGAGCGCGGTCACACTTCCTCCTTCATGGTGCAGTCTGGGCCGACTGCGGGCGGGATGTCCGCGGTGACACACAGGCCACCGGGAGTTCGGGGTCGTCGGATCACGAGTGGTCACCGTCCTGGGGTCCGTGGGCCGCGCGACGTCCGCGCGACGTGCCGGTCTGGAAGCTCGACAAACGGGACCGCAGCTGGTCCGCGTCGCGCTGGACAGGGCGCTCCTCCATCGGTGCCGGCGCGGCGGGGACCGCACTGGGGACACGCTTGGCGAGGCGCTCCGAACCGCCCGCCCCCACGGCGCTGGGCCGGTACGCGGACAGCTGGCTGAGCTCCGAGAGAGCCTGCTCCTGGATGTCCGAGCGGAGGGCGAGCATCGCCGCGACCTCGTCGTCGAGGGTCCCCACGCGGGGGGCCGTCGACGGCGGGACGGACGGGTGCGGGACCGTCGAGGCGGGCGCGGCCTGACGGCCCGTCCACTCCGGCGGCGACCACGAGGGCGCGGGACGCACCTCGGGGACGACAGGTGTCGCAGCGGACTGCGGCGCGGACGGCGCCGACCACGCCGGCGCCTCCCAGCCGCCGGCGGCGGGCGCCTGCGGTGCGGGCGGCGTCGCGGGAGCGAGCGGCGCGGCCGCCAGCCCGTCCGGGCCCCATGCGGAGGAGCGCACGGGGGTACGCGTCACCGTCGGTGCCGGGACGTCCTCGACGGGCTCGTCGTCCTTCCTGCGGCTGAAGAAGTTGCCCCAGCGACGCTTCGGCTTGTCGTCCTCGGGGGCGACCAGGTCGCTGAACGCCGGTGCCGGGCCAGCCGCCGGGGCCGGCGCGGACGTCGGCTGCCACGCGGGCGACGGCGCCTGCGCGCTGCGTACCGGGAGAGCCGGCCGGGGGTCGACGACCGGGTCCGGTGCCACCGGGGCCGGGGCCGGCGGTGCCACGGGCGCGGCGTCGACGGGCGCGAACATCTGGGTCGGCTCGTCGGCGGCCGCGGAACGCGCCCACGCGGGCGTGCTCGGGCGCCACTCGTCGGCGGACGGTGCCGGCGCGGCCTCGACCTGCCGCTCCTGGTGGGCGGGTGCCTGCCAGGCGACGGGCTCGGGGTCCGGCTCCAGCTGCGGTGCGACCACCGGGGGTGCGACGGCGGCGACGGGCGCCCAGGGGGCGGCCACCTCCTCCTCCACCTCGGGCTCGGGCTCCGCCTCGACCTGGTGGCCGTAGCCGGTGGGCTGCTCGTCGGACCGGGCGGACCACGCGGGAGAGGCCGCGCGCGTCGGCTCCGGCACGACCGGCAGCGCACCCGTGTGCCAGGCACGGGCCTCGTCGAGCGACCGCTCGAACGGCACGTACGGGGCCGTGTACTCCAGCGCGGGACGGTCGCTGCTGCCGGCCCAGCCGGAGTACCCGCTGTAGGAGGTGAACGACGGCTCGGGCTCGGGCTCGACGGCCGGCTGCTCCGGCGAGCTGCCCTGCTCCTCGTCACCGAACGCGACGGGCGGCAGCGCGGTGGTCTCCCACTGCGCCTCCGGCGCCTCGTCCCAGGACGCGGCCGGGGCCTGCGGCTGCTCCCACGAGGGTGCCGCGGGCTCCTCGGGCTGGTCCCACGACGCGGCCGGGGCCTGCGGGGCCTCCCACGAGGGGACCGCCGACTCCTGCTGCTCCCACGACGGGGCCGTCTCCTGCTGGTCCCACGAGGTCGTCGGGGTCTGCTCCCACGTCGCGGCGGGGGCCTGCGGCTCGTCCCACGCGGGGGCGGGGGCCGTCTCCGCGGCGGGCGCGTCCGGGGCCCACGGCTGCTCGTCGTGGGTGGGGGCCCACGGCTGCTCGTCGCTCTGCGGCGCGCGCCACGTGTCGTCCGTGTGCGGGGCGCTCCACTGCTCGTGCTGCTGCGCGGGCTCCTGCTGGGCCGCGTCCTCGTCCGGCGTCGCGCTGGGACGTGCCCGGCTCGGCAGACCGCTGGAAAGGTCACGCCACGACGGCACCGGCCAGCCCTCGTCCGCACCGGACGCGGGCGACGCCTCGGGCGTCGTGACCTCGTCGGGCTCGAGCGACGGCACGGCGAGCCCCGACGCGGCCTGCTCGGCCGGCGTGGGCAGCTCGCGACCCCGGAAGCCGGAGAACAGACCGGCGCGGGCGGCCGGGTCGGCGGGCGCCGACGCGGGACGGGCCTCGCCCTGGTCCGGCTCGCTGGCCCAGGCCGACGTGGCGGCACGGGCACGGGTCGGCAGACCCGACCGCAGCGGGGTGGCCGCGACGGCCGGCGCCCACTCGCCCGTGTCGACCGACAGCTCCGGCGACAGCGTCGTCTCGGGTGCCACGGGGAGGACGATGTTGTTCTCGTCGAACGTCTTGCGCGAACGCGTCGGCAGACCGCCGGGCGCGTTCAGCATCGGCACCGGGATCGGGGCGTCGTCGTCCGGCACACCCGCGGCCGGCTGGCCGGCGGGGGCTGCACCGGCCTCGTCGCCGCGGCGACGGCGCGGCAGGCCCAGCGGCGTCTCGCCGTCGGTGAGCCCGGCCAGGTCGACCTCACGGACCTCGGGCGCCTCGATCTGCGGCAGCGGTGCGGCCTGCGCCGGCGCGGCCGCGGCGGGCGGCAGCGCGCCGTAGCTGTTGACCTCGTTGGCCGAGAACAGGGTGCTCGGGAACATGACGAGCGCCTCGGTGCCCGTGCCGCCGACGCGCTTGCGCAGCGTCACCTCGGCACCGAGCCGCTGGGACAGGCGGCCGACCACGAAGAGGCCGAGGCGCTGGGCACCGAGCGCGTCACCGGCGGAGACGGAGGCGATCTTGCGGTTGGCCGACTCGATCTCCGCCTCGGTCATGCCCAGGCCCTGGTCGGTGATCCGGACGACCACCGACGCGCCGGTCACACCCGTGGTGACGACGACGGGCGTCTCGGGCTCCGAGAAGACCGTGGCGTTCTCGAGGAGCTCGGCCAGCAGGTGGGCGGCGGACAGCGCGTTGAACCCGAGCATGTGCGGGTCGACCTGCAGGTCGAGCTGGACGCGGTCGTACTGCTCGATCTCCGAGGAGGCGGTACGGATGACGTCGGACAGCGGCATCGCGTCCCGCAGGCGGCGGCCGGAGTCGATGCCGGCGAGCACGAGGAGCGACTCGGCGTTGCGGCGCATCCGGGTGGCGAGGTGGTCCAGGCGGAACAGGTTGGCCAGCGTCCCGGGGTCCTCCTCGGCACGCTCGAGGGAGTCGATGAAGGACAGCTGCCGGTTGAGCAGCACCTGGTCGCGGCGGGCGACGTTGACGAACATCTCGGCGATGGAGCCACGCAGCGCCGCCTGCTCCTGCGCCACCTGCACGGTGGTCGCGTTGACCGCGTTGAACGCCTGGGCCAGCCGGCCGACCTCGTCGGAGGAGCGCACCGGGATCGGGGCGAGCGTGATCTCGGGCCCCTCGCCGGGCGTCGAGACCTGCTCGACGAGCCGCGGCAGCTGCTCGCGGACGTCGGCGGCCGCGCTGGTCAGGCGACGCAGCGGGACGACGATGGATCGCGCGACCGTGACGGCGAAGATGAACGACACGATGAGGGCGAGCAGGGCGAGCGCGACGGTGACGAGGGCGGTGTCGCGGGCGTCGGACACACCGTCCGCCGCGACCTCGTCGGCGCCGGCGAGGACGCCGGAGTTGACGGTGCCGATCGCGCCCATCTGGTTGGTGGTCTGCGCGAGCCACTCACCACCGTCGATCGTCGCGATGGCGCCCGTGGCACCACTGGTGAACCGGGCACGCATCGACAGCAGCGACGCGGTGGGGTCGCCCGTGCTGACGGCCACGCCGGGCAGCTCGAGGTCGGCAACCGACGACCGCGCACGGTCGCGGGCCAGCTCGGTGGAGGTGGTCTGGGACTGGAAGCTCCGGGCGAGGGCCGGGCTGTCGACGACGGCGACCTTCAGCTCGTACCCCGTGACGTACTCGTTGAGGAGCGCGTCGGACAGGAGCGCCAGCTCGCGGTTGGCTGCGACGTACTCCGCCAGCCCGCGGTCGCGCAGGGAGTTCGCGACACCCTCCATGACGCGCGTCTGCCCGTCGAGGATGTTCTGGAAGGTGTTCTTGATGACGGCGCGCTGGCCGTTCTCGTCGACGCGCTGGCGCACCTGCGGCAGCAGCGTGCGGTACGCCTCCTGCTGGTCGCGGAAGTCGCGGACGACGGCCTCGGGGAACTGGTCGAGCTGCAGCTCGGCCGTCACCTCCCGGGTCTCGCCCAGCACCCGGTCCGTCACGGCGCGCGCCTCTTCGATCTGCTCCGGTGAGGCCCCGGTGAGGGACAGGATGCGCTCTTGCTGGTAGGCCGCGGTGAGCGGGCTCAGCGCATCGAGCGTGCGCACCACGGTCTGGGTGGCCCGCGCGTACCGGAGGTCCTGGATCGCGCCGTACGAGATGTACGTTCCGGCCACGAGCAGGACGATCATGGGCACGGCGAGGACCGCCAGGACCTTGGCACGGATGCCGAGCCGTCGCAGCATGTCGATCCTTTCCCTTCGCCCGACGTCGGACGCTCACGGCGGTATACCGCTCGCGTCCGTCACGCAGCCACCGCAGGGTGACTGCCGTCTGCGCTTCATCGGTACCTGGACACCGGACCATTAGCCCGCCGCCCGAGTTTGCCACGGACCTCACCCCTGCCGATACGCCGCGTACGTCGCAAAACACCTGGCGTGCCCGCGACCGCCCCGGCGCGCCTGCGTGCACCGCCCGCCCGGGCCGCCCTACGGTGCCGATCGTGCGCGCCGTCGTCGTCAGCTCCCCGGGCGGACCCGACGTGCTGCGCGCGGCCCAGGTGCCCGACCCGGTGCCCGGTCGCGGTGAGGTGCTGCTCGACGTGGCCGCCGCCGGTGTCAACCGCGCTGACCTGCTGCAACGCGCCGGCCACTACCCGCCCCCGCCCGGCGCCCCGGCGTGGCCCGGGCTGGAGGTCGCCGGGGTCGTGGTCGACGTGGGCCCCCCGGCGACGACCGGCGTGGACGCCGCGGACGGCCCCGCGGGCCCCGCCGCGCCGCGGGTCGGGGACCGCGTCGCGGCGCTCCTGGCGGGCGGAGGTTACGCCGAACGAGTGACGGTGAACGCTTCCCTCACCCTGCCGGTGGACCCGTTGGTCGATCTGGTGGACGCGGCGGCCCTGCCCGAGGCGCTCGCCACCGTCTGGTCGAACCTGTGCGCCGCCCGCCTGGCACCCGGCGAGACGCTGCTGGTGCACGGCGGGTCCGGCGGCGTGGGCTCCGTGGCCGTGCAGCTCGCCCACGCGCGCGGCCACCGGGTCGTCGCCACCGCGGGCGGGCCGGACCGGTGCGCCCGCGTGCGTGAGCTGGGGGCCGACGTGGTCGTCGACCACCGCGGGCAGGACGTGGCGGCCGCCGTGCGGGAGGCCACCGGGGGCCGCGGCGTCGACGTCGTGCTCGACGTGCTGGGGGGCGGCGCCCTGCGGTCCAACGTCGAGCTGCTGGCCGAGGGCGGCCGGCTCGTGGTCATCGGCCTGCAGCAGGGCCGCCGCGGCGAGCTCGACCTGCCCGCCCTCATGGCGCGGCGCGGCTCCGTGATCGCCACGACCCTGCGTGACCGGCCCGCCGCGCAGAAGGCCGCGATCATGGCCGGCGTCCGCGAGCACGTGTGGCCGCTGGTCCGCGACGGGCGGGTACGACCGGTGGTGCACGCGCGGCTGCCCCTGGACGAGGCGCCGCAGGCGCACCGGCTGCTCGCCTCCGGCGAGGTGCTCGGCAAGGTCCTGCTGCTGCCCTGACCGCCCCGCGGTTCTCCGCGGGGCGTGGGTCAGCGGGCCGTGGGTCAGCGGGCCGGCGGGCCCGTGGGTCGGTCCAGGAGCCCGCCGGCCAGGGCCGGGGCCAGCGCCGGCGTCAGCGGCAGGCGCGGCACCAGGGTCGCCTGCACCGCGTGGTAGAGGTCGGCCTTGCCGGCCCACACGGTGCGGGACACTCGGTTGTCGGGTCCCAGCTCGTGCCACCACGAGCCGCCGGCACGGTCGAGCACGTGCTCACCGACGTAGTCCCACCACTGTGTGTACAGCGCGTCGTAGCGGGCGTCCCCCGTGGCCGCGTGCAGGGCGGCCGCCGCGGCGACGGCCTCGGCCGCCACCCAGTGCATGCGCTCGCGCACGACCGGCCGCCCCTGCCAGTCGACCGTGTAGACGAAGCCCGGTGCGCCGTCGACCGCCCAGCCCTCGCGCACCGCCGCGTCGAACAGCGCCGCTGCGTCGTCGAGGAGCCACGTCGGGGCGACGTCGCCACGCGCCGTGAGGGCCGCGCGCGCGTGCAGCGTGAGCCGCGCCCACTCCAGCCAGTGGCCGACGGTCGCGCCGTAGGGACGGAAGGGGTGCGCCGGGGTCGCGGCGTTGTACTCCAGGTCCGGCGTCCACGACGCGTCGAAGTGCTCGGGGATCCGCCACCGGTTGCCGCGTGCGAAGCCGTGGACGACCCGCTCGACCATGCGCAGCGCCCGGTCCAGCCACCGTCGGTCCCCCGTGACGTCGGCCGCCGCGAGGTACGCCTCGACGGTGTGCATCGTCGCGTTGACACCCCGGTACGGGTCGAGGCGCGTGAACGTGCGGTCCCACTCCTCGACGACCATGCCCGCCTGCTCGTCCCAGAACCAGCGGTCCTGCGCCGCGAGCGCGTCGGCGAGCAGGGCGTCCGCCCCGGGCCGGCCGGCGGCGCTCGCACTGGCGGCGGCGAGCACGACGAACGCGTGCGGGTAGGCCGCCTTCGTCGTCACCCGTGGGGCCCCGTCGGGCTCCACCTCGGCGAACCAGCCGCCGTGCGCGTCGTCGTGGAAGACCCCCGTCAGGGCGGCCAGCCCGTGGTCGACGAGGGCCGCGGCACCCGGGCGCCCCATGAGGTGGGCCAGCGCGTACACGTGCGTCGTGCGGCACGTGATCCACAGCTCGAGCGGGCCGGGCAGCGGGCGTCCGGCGTCGTCGAGCCGGACGAAGCCGCCGTGGGCGGCACGCGACGCGCGGCCGAACTCCCACAGCCGGTCGGTCTCGGCCTCGAGCCAACGGTGGTGCGCCGGGGAGCTGAGCCACGCCATGGGGGCAGCCTAGCCAGGGCGCCCGTCCCCACGGCTGCGTACCGGACCGGACGGGGCGATGATGGCGAAATGGACACCGGTGAGCACCGCGAGGACCAGACGCCCGCCCAGCAGCGCACCGACGCGGCGGGGGACCGCCCGCACGTCGTGGTGGTGCCGCCCCAGGACCGGGACCGCCCGGACGGCCGGAGCGAGGAGGATCCCGACGGCCGGCGGGACGAGGACCTGGCCGGCATGGTCGAGCAGCCCGCCAAGGTCATGCGGATCGGGACCATGATCAAGCAGCTGCTCGACGAGGTGCGCTCGGCGCCGCTCGACGACGCGGCCCGCGCCCGCCTGGCCGAGATCCACGACCGGTCGGTGCACGAGCTCGAGGAGGGCCTGTCCCCCGAGCTGCTGGACGAGCTGCACCGCATCACGCTGCCGTTCACGGAGGACCAGGCGCCCTCGGACGCCGAGCTGCGGATCGCGCAGGCGCAGCTGGTCGGGTGGCTCGAGGGCCTGTTCCACGGGATCCAGACCGCCCTGGTCGCGCAGCAGATGGCCGCGCAGGCGCAGCTCACGCAGATCCGGCGCGGGCTGCCCCCGGGCCAGGTGCCCGGACCGGGTGGACTGATCGTCCCCGTCGCCCGGGACGAGCGCCCCGACGACCTGCGCCCGCCGACGGGGCAGTACCTCTAGCTGTACTGACCAAGACCGTTGTTGACGTAGCGAGTCGGGCCCGCCGGGTCAGGCCTCGCCCGCCGTACCGTCTGGCACGGTCCTGTCGGGCATGGTCCTGTCGGGTGCGGTCCTGTCGGGCATGGTCCTGTCGGGTGCGGTCCTCTCCGGCGTGGTCCTGTCCGGCGCACCGTCGTCGCGCGCCGTGAGCGCGATGGCTCCCGAGACGAGCACGAGGCCGACGAGCTCGAGACCGTGCGGCCACTGGCGCAGGACGACCGCGCCCACGACGGCCGCCGTCGCCGGCAGCAGGGACAGCAGGATGGCGAACGTCGCCGCGCTGACGCGCCGCAGCACGACCTGCTCCATCACGTACGGCACGAGCGACGAGCACACGGCGATGGCGACGACGACCAGTGCGAGGCGGGCGTCGTGCAGGACCGGGCCGGACCCGCCCGCGAGGAACGGCGCCAGGACGAGCGCACCGGCGGCCATCGCGATCGCGAGCCCGCTCGGACCGGGCCCGCTGGATCGCGCCACGCGTCGTCCCAGCACGATGTAGGCACCCCAGCACGCGGCCGCCACGCCGATCGCGACCAGCCCGGTCACGGCGGTCGGCCCGGCCTCGAGGCTCACGCCGGCCAGCAGCACGACGCCCACCGCGGCCACCGCGATCGCGGCGCGGTCGCGCCAGCCGGACCCCGTGACCGCGGCCACCACCACGGGCCCCAGGAACTCCAGGGACACCGCGGTCCCCAGCGGCAGGTGCTCGATCGCGATGTAGAAGGTGACGTTCATCGTCGCCAGCACCACCCCGAACAGGGCGGTGACGCCCAGCCGGCGCGGCTCCCACAGCTCCCGTATCCGCCACGGCCTGCGCCAGGCCGCGAGCAGCACCGCCGCGACCGCGACCCGCAGCCAGGCGACCGTGCCCGCGGGCACCACGGCGAAGAGCCCGACGGCCAGCGCCGCGCCCAGGTACTGCGTCAGGCCCGAGACGACGAACAGCAGGGGCGCGGGCACGGCGCCAGGCTACGACGTGCGTGCGGACGTCGTCGCCCGGCGGTCAGCCCTTGACGGACCCGGCCAGCAGGCCGCGCACGAAGTACCGCTGCAGCGCGAGGAACACGATCGCGGGAACGATGATCGACACGAACGCACCGGCGGACAGCAGGAACCACTGCGAGCCGCGCGTGCCGGTCAGGTTGAACAGCGCCACCGTCATCGGTGCGACCTGGTTGGACGACCCGGCGAAGGTCAGCGCGACCAGCAGGTCGTTCCACACCCACAGGAACTGGTAGATGCCGAATGCCGCGAGCGCGGGCTTGAGCAGCGGCAGCATGAGCCGGAAGAACACCGTGACGTGGGCCGCGCCGTCGACGCGCGCCGCCTCGACCAGCTCCCCGGGGATCTCCCGCATGAAGTTGTGCAGCAGGAACACCGCGAGCGGCAGGCCGAACATGGTGTGCGAGATCCACACCGCCCAGAACGTGCCGGCCACGCCGATGTCGGCGTACAGCGACAGCAGCGGGATGAGCGTGACCTGGATGGGCACGACCTGCAGCGCGAACACCGCGACGAACAGCGCGTCGCGACCCCGGAACTGCATCCACGCGAACGAGTACGCCGCCAGCGTCGCCAGGAAGATCGGCAGCACCACCGACGGGACGGCGATGACGACCGAGTTGATGACGAACGGCAGCAGCGACTGCGAGGAGTCGGTCGCCAGGACGGTCCGGTAGTTCTCGAGCGTGAAGTTCGGGTTGGTCAGGACCGTCCACCAGCCGGTGGAGTTGATGTCGGCCGCGGGTCGGAAGGACGTGACGAGCAGGCCGAACGTCGGGATCGTCCACACGGTCGCCAGCACGATGGCGGCGACGGTGGCCCAGGGCGACGTCAGCCGGCGCTTGGTGGCGCGCACCGTGGCCGCGACGTCGCCCTCGGAACGCCCGGCGGGCAGCACGACCTGGACGGGGGGCGGGGTGGTGGTCATCGTGCCTCCGCCTGTCGCAGCTGCCGGACGTTGTAGACGATGATCGGGATCACCAGGACGAAGAGCAGGACCGCGAGCGCGGCGCCCAGCCCCTGGTTCCCGGCCGTGAAGCTCTGCGTGTAGAACTCGTTGGCCACGACGCTGGTGCCGTACAGGCCGCCGGTCATGGTCCGGACGATGTCGAAGACCTTGAGGCAGCCGATGGCGATCGTGGTGAGCACCACGACGAGCGTCGGGCGGATGGCCGGCACCGTGACGAAGCGGAACAGCTGCGAGGCGGACACGCCGTCGAGCCGCGCGGCCTCGGTGATCTCCGCCGGGATGGCCTTGATGGCCGCCGACAGGATCGTCATGGCGAACCCGGCCTGGATCCAGATCATCACGACGATGAGGAACAGGTTGTTCCACGGCTGGTTGAGCAGGAACTGCTGGGGCTGCATCCCCAGCCACACCAGCACCTGGTTGAGCAGCCCGATCTGCTCGGGGTTGACCCGCACGTCGGGGTCGTAGAAGCGGTACTCGTAGACGAACTTCCAGATGATCGAGGCACCGACGAACGAGATCGCCATCGGCAGGAAGATCAGCGCCTTGGCGGCGGACTCCCCGCGGGCCCCGTTGACCCAGATCGCGTACAGCAGACCGACCAGCGTCGCGACGAACGGCGTCACCAGGACCCACAGCACGGTGTTGCGCAGCACGACCAGCTGGTCGGGGGAGCTGAAGATCGCCGTGTAGTTGGCGATGCCGATGAAGGACGAGCCGGCCGCGTCGAACAGCGAGCGCACGACCGTGCGGCCCGCCGGGTACAGCAGGCCGACGATCAGCAGCAGCACCGTCGGGCCGACGAAGAACCACGCGACGCGGCGCGCGCCGCGACGCTCCAGCAACGAGACGACGAACAGGATCAGACCGATCACGACGGCGAACGCCGCCAGCGCCAGCACCATCGCGACCAGCTTGTCCGCGACGTTCATCGCACCTCCCGGGCACCTACGAGGGTCAGGACGGGCCGAGCCCGGCAACGCGGACCGGACCGCTCCCCCGCCCCGCGTGCGGGGTCGCCCGGAGGCGGGGGAGCAGCCCGGTCAGGTCACCGATCAGGGCCAGGCGGCCTCGATCTTCGACAGGGTGTCCGCGGTCGACTGCCCGGTGATCCAGTTGGTCGACTCCTTCCAGAAGGCACCGGAGCCGACGGCCGCGGGCATCTGGTCGGAGCCGTCGAACCGGAACTCGGACGCCGGGTCCAGCAGGATCTCGGCCGAGAGCAGGTCGATCGGGTTCACCAGGTTGTCGGTGTCCAGACCGCTGTTCGCGGTGATCCAGCCGCCGCCGGTCTCCTCGGACGACGCGGCCGCCTTGAGGTTGGCCCACGTGTCGGTCGACCAGAACTCGAGCAGCGCCTGCACCTCGGGGCGGTCGGAGAACGCGGTGACGAACTCACCGGCGCCGAGCACCGGCTTGGTGGAGCTGTCCTCCGACGGCAGGTAGAACGCGAAGACGTCGCCGTCGTCCGCGACGTCGGTGCCCTCGGGGAAGTTCGCCGCGTAGAACGACGCCATCCGGTGCAGCGAGCACTGCCCGTCGAGGATCGGCAGGCCGGCGTCCTGGAAGGCGGTCGTGGCGATCGTCGACACGTCGCCGATGCCGCCGTTCACGTAGTCCGGGTTCTTCAGGTACTCGCCCACGGCGTCGAGCGCCTGGGTCGGGACCTCGGAGTCGAACGCGATCTCGTGCGAGACCCACTGGTCGTAGACGTCGGGGCCACCGACGCGCAGGACCATGTCCTCCATCCAGTCGGTCAGCGGCCACCCGGTCGCCTCGCCCGACGCGATGCCGGCGCACCACGGCTTGTTGTTGCCGTCGGCCGCGATCTGCTCGGTGAGCGCCATCAGGTCGTCGAGCGTCTCGGGAACCTCGTACCCGTTCTCCTCGAACTGCGTCGGCGAGTACCAGACGAGCGACTTGACGCTCGCGCCCGACGGGGCGGCGTAGAACGTGCCGTCGACCGTGCCGAGGTCCTTCCACGACTCGCCCCAGAACTCGTCCACGTTGGCCGCGACGCCCTCGGGGGCCGGGACGACCGTGCCGGTCGCCACGAGCTGGGCCAGCAGGCCCGGCTGCGGGACGATCGCGATGTCCGGCGTGTTGCCCGCCTGGGCACGCACGAGGATCTGCTGCTCGAACTGCTTGTCGGCCTGGTAGTCGACGGTCGCGCCCGTGCACTCCTCGAAGGGCTCGAACGACGTCATGTAGGGCGTGTCCTCCGGCGCGACGATCCCCGCGTAGATGGTGACCGTCTTGCCGCTCAGGTCCCCGTACTGCTCGAAGTCGGCGCAGTCCACCTCGACCGCGTCGACCGTGGCGTCCGTGCTGTCCCCGGGCGTCTCACCGTCGCCCGTGCTGCAGGCTGTCAGCGCGAGCGCTGCCACGGCGCCTGCCGCCAGCACGCCAGCGCTCTTGCGCATGTGCCTCATCAATCCCCCAACGTCCTCGTCTCGGATAAACCGGCTCAACGACCCAACGCCGTCCTGGACGGCGTTGCAAGACGAATCACCCGACGAAACGGTCACGATTGGGTCACATCGAGAAGGTTGGGCGGGTTTTCTCACCCGTCCGGGCGGGACGGCCGCCGGGGCGCGTCTAGACGAGCACACGACGCAGGACCGCGACGGCCCCGTCGTCGTCGATCGTGCCCGTGACCTCGTCGGCCGCCGCGCGCACCGCGTCCTCGGCGTGGCCCATCGCCACCCCGCAGGCCGCCCAGCGCAGCATCTCGACGTCGTTGTCGCCGTCCCCGATCGCCAGCGTCTCGTGCGGCTCGACACCGAGCGCGCGCCGCACCTCCTCGAGCGCCGACGCCTTCGAGACGCCGCCGGGCGTCAGGTCCAGCCAGGCGGACCAGCCCACCGCGTAGGTGACCTGGTGCAGGCCGACGCGCTCGACCAGCGCCCGGAACTCCTCGGGCGTGCTGCGCGGCGCGCGGATGACGACGCGCGTGGCGGGCGCGGCCGCCAGCTCCTCCAGCGTCACGACCCGGTGCTCGCCCGACAGCTCCCCGGGCGGGAACGGCGCCGACACCAGGAAGCCCACGCCGAGGTCCTCGACCGCGTACAGCGCGTCGGGCAGCTCGAGGGCGATCGCCCGCAGCGCCGGCCCGGGGTCGAAGGTCACCGACCGCACGACCGTCCACCCGGCGGGCTCGTCGGGCTCCAGCCGCGCGGTGACCGCCCCGTTGGAGCACACCACCCAGCCGTCGGTCAGGCCGAGGTCGCGCGCGACCTCCGTCGCCGAGTGCGCCGCGCGCCCGGTGGACAGCACCACGTGCACGCCGTGCTCGACGAGTGCGGTCACGGCCGCCCGCACGTCCTCGCTGATGACCCCGTCGTAGGACATCAGGGTGCCGTCGACGTCCAGGGCGACGAGCCGGGTGCGGCTCACCGGACCGGCTCCAGGACCTCGAGGCCGCCCAGGTAGGGGCGCAGGCCCTCCGGGACGCGGACCGAGCCGTCGGCCTGCTGGTGGTTCTCCAGCAGCGCGACGATCCAGCGCGTCGTGGCCAGCGTGCCGTTGAGGGTGGCGACGGTCCGCATGCCGTCGGCCGTGCGCTCGCGCACCCCCAGGCGACGGGCCTGGAACGTCGTGCAGTTGGAGGTCGACGTCAGCTCCAGCCAGCGCTGCTGGCTCGGCAGCCACGCCTCGCAGTCGAACTTGCGCGCGGCGCTCGAGCCCAGGTCGCCCGCGGCGGTGTCGATGACGCGGTACGGCAGCTCGGCCAGCGCCAGCATCTCCTTCTCCCACGCCAGGATCCGGCGGTGCTCGGCGGCCGCGTCCTCGGGTCGCGTCCAGACGAACGCCTCGACCTTGTGGAACTGGTGCACCCGGATGATGCCGCGGGTGTCCTTGCCGTACGAGCCGGCCTCGCGGCGGTAGCACGCGCTCCAGCCGGCGTACCGCAGCGGACCGTCCGACAGGTCGAGGATCTCGCCCTTGTGGAACCCCGCGAGCGCGACCTCGCTGGTCCCCACGAGGTACAGGTCGTCGGCCTCGAGCCGGTAGATCTCGTCGGCGTGCGCGCCGAGGAACCCGGTCCCCGCCATGATCTCCGGCTTGACCAGGGTCGGGGTGATCGTGGGCACGAAGCCGTTGCGGAGCGCCAGGTCCATCGCGGCGTTGAGCAGCGCGAGCTCGAGGCGGGCGCCGACGCCGGTGAGGAAGTAGAAGCGCGCCCCGGAGACCTTGGCGCCGCGCTCGGTGTCGATCGCGCGCAGCCCCTCCCCCAGGTCCAGGTGGTCCCTGACGACGAAGTCCGGCCCGTACTCGGCCGCCAGGTCGCGCGGCGTCCCCACGTGCTCGAGCACGACGTAGTCGTCCTCGCCGCCGGTGGGCACGCCGTCCTCGACGACGTTGCCGATGCGGCGCGCGAGCTCGGTGGCGTGCGCCTCGGCGGCCTCCGCGTCGGCCTGCAGGGCCTTGACGCGCGCCGCGAGCTCCTTGGTGTGCGCGAGCAGCGCCTGCTTCTCGTCGCCCGCCGCCTGCGCCACCTTCTTGCCGAGGGACTTCTGCTCGGCACGCAGCGACTCGTACTCCGTCAGCGCGGAGCGACGGCGGGCGTCGGCGTCGAGCACCTCGTCGACGAGGTGCGGGTCCTCGCCGCGCGCCACCTGGCTGGCTCGCACGACGTCGGGGTCCTGGCGCAGGAGCTGCAGATCGATCACCCCCCGACACTACCGACCCCGCACACCGCATTCCCCCCGGGCGGTCCGCCGGGCGCACCTCCCCGCCCCGGGACCGCCCCGGGGCCGCCCCGACCTGCGGTGCGGCCCGCGCACCCGTAGATTGCCCGCCATGTCATGGGTCGCGTGGGTCGCGGTGGTCGCCGGTGCGCTGGCGCTCGTCGCCGTCGGGCTGGGTCTGTGGGTCTGGCGGCAGCAGAAGCGGCTGCGCACCCAGCTCGGGGTGGCACCCGCCGCGGAGTCGTCGGCCACGACGCCCACCACCCCCGGACAGCTCGTGGCGTTCGTCGCCAACCCGTCCAAGCCGGACGTGGCGGACCTGCGGGCCGCGGTCCGCAAGGCCGCCTCCGAGCAGTACCTGCCCGAGCCGCTGTGGCTGGAGACGACCGTCGAGGACCCGGGGGTCGGGCAGGCGCGCGAGGCCGTGGCCGCGGGCGCGGACCTCGTGGTCGCCGTCGGCGGCGACGGCACCGTGCGCGCGGTCGCCGAGGCACTGGTCGGCACGGGCGTGCCGATGGGGCTCATGCCCCTGGGCACCGGCAACCTGCTGGCCCGCAACCTCGACGTGCCGCTGAACGACCCGCTCGCGGCGATGCAGCTGGCGCTCGACGGTGTCGACAAGCCCATCGACGTCGGGTGGCTGCGCGTGCAGGCGTGGGAGTCGCAGATGGACGACGACATCGCCGAGGCCGCCGACGACCTGCCCGACGACACCGACGTGCCGCGCGACCACATCTTCCTCGTCATCGCCGGTCTCGGGTTCGACGCCGCGATGGTCGCCGACACGGACGACGACCTCAAGGCCAAGGTCGGCTGGATCGCCTACTTCATGGCCGGGGTGCGCCACCTGCACGGCCGGCGGCTGCGGATCCGCCTCACGCTGGACGAGAACCCGGCCCGCCAGCTGCGCGCCCGCAGCGTCCTCATCGGCAACTGCGGCAAGCTGCCCGGCGGCATCACGCTGCTGCCCGACGCGGTCCTCGACGACGGCGTGCTCGACATCGCGTCGATCGACACCCGCGCGGGCGTGGCGGGTTGGGCGCAGCTCTTCGGCGAGGTCGTGTTGCAGGGCGTCGGGGTGCGCAACGAGCTGCCCGCCAAGATGGGCCGCATCGACCACGAGCGGGCCCGGACCGTGCGGATCGACGTGACCGGCGGGGAGCACGTGCAGGTCGACGGCGACATCGTGGGCCGCGCGAGCCGGATCACCGCGCGCGTCGACCCGGGTGCGCTCGTCGTGCGGGTGGCCGGCTGACGCGAGCCGGCGGGGCTCGGCAGCCCGCGGCCCCGTCGGCCCGGGTCGCCCCGTCAGCCCGGGTCGCCCCCGCGCAGCCGCTCGAGCCACGCGCGCGCCTCGACGAAGTCCGCGTCCGCGGTACCGACCTGCACCTGCGGCGCGACGGCGTCCGCCCGCGGGTACGACCCGAGGAACCGCACGTAGGGGCACCGCCGGTGCAGCCCCATGAGCACCTCCCCCATCCGCTCGTCCGTGACGTGCCCCTCGGCGTCGATCGAGAAGGAGTACCGGCCCAGCGCGTCCCCGATCGGCCGCGACTCGATGCGTGACAGGTTGACCCCGCGCACCGCGAACTGCTCGAGCATGGCGAGCAGCGCACCCGCCTCGTTGTCCGGCAGGTGCACGACGAGCGTCGTCTTGTCGGCACCCGTGGGGGGCGGCACGGGGCCGGGCGGCCCGACCACGACGAACCGGGTCAGCGCCGACGGGTTGTCCGCGACACGCTCGGCCAGCGGCACCAGCGCGTACGTGCCCACCGCGGCGGGCGGCACGAGCGCCGCGTCGAACGTCGAGGACCGCAGGGCGGCCGGGTCGGCGGCGGCCTCCGCGAGCAGCGCGGCGGGCGCGGTGTTGCTCGTCGCCGGCACGTGCACCGCCCCCGGCAGGTGCGCCGCGAGCCAGCGCCGGCACTGCACCCAGGCGTGCGGGTGCGCCGCGACGCGCCGCACGTCGGCCAGCCGCGTCCCGGGTGGCCCCACCAGCGTGAACTGCACCGGCACCAGCACCTCGCGCAGCAGCACCAGCGGGGAGCCCGTCGCCAGGGAGTCCAGGGTCGCGGTGACGCCGCCCTCGGCGGTCGACTCGATCGCGACGACCGCACGGTCGGCCCCGCCGGCACGCACCGCGGCGATCGCGGACCCGACGTCCGTCTGCGGCAGGTACACGGCCTCGTCCGGCGACGCGACCTGGCGCAGTGCCTCCTCCGTGAACGTGCCCGCAGGCCCGAGGTACGCGTAGCGCAGCACGGCGATGACCCTCCCCACCCGATGGGCCCGGCGGCCCGGCGGCTCGAGCGCGCCGGCACCGGGTGCCGCGCGCGGCCGCACCCGCGGCCCCGCCGAGCCTAGTGGGCGCCCGTACGCTGGGACCGTGCCCCGGTCCCTGCGCGCGCTCGCTGCTGCCCTCCTCGCCGCGTTCGCGGTGCTGCTCGGTGCGCCCGCGCAGGCGGCCCCCGCGCCGGAGCCCGTGCCCGGACCGGTCGTGCTGGTCGGCGTCACCGGCCTGCGCTGGGACGACCTGGGCTCGCTGACCACGCCGGCGCTGTGGGGGCTGTCCCACGAGGGCTCGATCGGCCTGGTCGCGACCCGGTCCGTGCACAAGCGCGGGTGCCCCGTCGACGGGTGGCTCGCCGTGTCCGCGGGCAACCGCGCCGCCGACCTGCCCTCCGAGGACGGCACGTGCCGCACGCTGCGGGACCCCGGCGAGTCCGGCGAGGTGCCCGGGTGGGACGACTACGTGGCCGCCGCCCGCGGCGAGTCGTACGGCGCACGGCCCGGCATGCTCGGGGACCTGCTGACGCGCACCGGCACCCCCGCGACCGGCATCGGCGCCGGCGCCGCGGTGGCCCTGGCCACGTCCGACGGCGTGCCCGCCGGCACCCACCAGCGGCTGCCGGCCCAGCCGCGGGCGCTCACGCAGGCGGTGGCCTCCGCCGCGGCGGACTCGCAGCTCGTCGTCGTCGACGCGGGCGTGATCCGCGACCCCGGCTACGGGACCGTGCCGCGCACGCCGTCCGCGACCCCGGGCACGGCACCCGAGACCGACGAGCTGCCCGGCCTGGAGCAGGGCGAGGCGGACCTGCCGGGATCGGGGTCCATCACCGAGCCCACCCGCGCGCAGCAGGCCGTCGACGTGGACGAACGTGTCGCGGCCGTGCTCGACGGCCTGGCGGACCACGACGCGACGGTGCTGCTCGTCTCGCTCGCCGACTCCGGGCGCGCCGCGCTCCAGGTCGCGGTGGCGCAGGGCCCGCGCCCGGTCGGCGACCCGTACGAGGCGAGCCTGCTCACCTCCGGGTCCACCCGCCAGCCGGGCGTCGTCCAGGTCACCGACGTGACGCCGACCCTGCTCTCGCTGCTGCAGCTGGACGACGACGCCCCCGCGCTGCCCGGCGCGCAGATGGTCCCGACACCCGGGCCCGCCACCGGCAGCGCGCGCGTCGCCCGGCTGATCGACGTCCAGCTGGAGGCGTCCGCGATCACCAAGGTGTCCGGCCTGTTCTCGGCGCGCCTCGTGATGGGTCAGGCGGTGCTGTTCGTCGCCGCGGCGATCCTGCTGGTGCTGCGGGTCCGCACGGACCGCGGACCGCTGCGCCCGGCGCTGCGCGTCCTGCTGGTCGGTGCGCTGGCGCTCGGCTCGGCACCGGTCGCCTCGTTCCTCACGGGACTCGTGCCGTGGTGGCGCGCCGACCGGCAGGGACCGGCCTTCTGGACCGTCCTGCTGGGCTGGATCGCCGTCATCACGGTCACCGCCCTGGTCGGACCCTGGCGCCGGCACGTGCTCGGCCCGGCGGGCGTCGTCGCCGCGGTGACGGTGGTGACCCTCGCGGTCGACGCCGTCACGGGGTCGACCCTCGTCGTCGACTCCCCCATGGGCGCCCACCGCATCCTCGCCGCGCGGTTCTACGGCATGAGCAACCAGGCCTTCGCCCTCATCACCGCGGGGGGTGTGCTGGTCGCGCTGGTGGTCGCCGACCGGCTGGTGCGCCAGGGGCGGCGCACCGCGGCCGTCGCCGCCGTCGTCGTCATCGGCGTGGTCCTCATGGTCGTCGACGGCGCTCCCGCGTGGGGCGCCGACTTCGGCGGCCCGCCCGCCCTGATCCTCGCGTTCGCGATGTTCGCGGTCGCGGTCAGCGGGCGACGGGTCTCGTGGCGGCTCGTGCTGGGGGTCGCGGCCGTCGGTGCCGTGGTCGTGATCGGTTTCGCGGCGCTCGACTGGATGCGGCCGGCCACCGAGCGCACCCACCTGGGCCGGTTCCTCGACACCGTCCTCGACGGCGGGCTGTGGGACGTCGTGTGGCGCAAGGTGTCCGCCAACCTGCGGGTCCTCGGCTCGTGGCGCTACCTGGTGCCCGCCGTGGGCGGCGTCGCCCTGACGTGGCTGGTGCTGGCCGGGCCCCGCGCACGGCGCGGCGGTCTGCTCGGCGCCGGCTCACCGCTGGCCGGTCTGCAGCGCGAGGTGCCGCTGCTGCGGCCCGCCGTCGCCGCCACCGGCGCCGCGCTCGCCCTGGGGTTCCTCATGAACGACTCGGGGATCGTGGTGCCCGCCACGGGCATCGCGCTGGCCGTGCCGTGCCTGGTCGCCGCAGCCGCGCAGTGGCGGCTCGACGCCCGCCCGGAGGACGTGGACGAGGTCCACGGCACCCGGACGGTCAACGACCCGGGCGCTGCTCCCGCGGGGACAGCGTCCGCCTGACGCCGGACGCCGCCGCCCGTGCGCGGCGGGTGCTGACGGCGAGCTGCACGTCGCGGTACTGCGCCGCCCGGTGCAGCTGCCCCTTGAGGTCGGTGCCCGACGGGCGGTGCCGCAGCTCGCACGGCACCTCGAGGACGCGGAAGCCCAGGCGCAGCAGGTCGATCGTCATGCCCGCCTCGACGCCCCACCCGCGCGCCAGCGGCGTCGCCGCCTCGAACGCCTCACGCGTCAGGCAGCGCATGCCGGACAGCGGCTGCGTCGGCGTCCACCCGGTCATCGACGCGATGGCGCGCCGCGCCGCGCCGACGACCAGGCCGCGACCACCGGCGCCGGGCTGCGGCGGCAGCAGCGCGATGGTCAGGTCGGCGATCCCCTCGAGCACGGGCGGCACGAGGGGGGCGGTGTTCACGGCCGTGTCGGCCAGGTCGCCGTCGATGAACAGCAGGTGGCGCGGCGGACGGTCCGGCGCGTCGCGCATGGCGACGACGGCGGCACCCGTCTCC
Source organism: Cellulomonas sp. KH9 (assembly GCF_900114185.1). Classification (GTDB taxonomy): domain Bacteria; phylum Actinomycetota; class Actinomycetes; order Actinomycetales; family Cellulomonadaceae; genus Cellulomonas. The sequence goes on along the minus strand of NZ_FOSE01000001.1, from coordinate 436,411 downwards.
ATCGCCGCGGCCTTGCCGCGGTTGTGCGAGTGCCGCACCACCACGGCACCGGCCTCACGCGCCACGTGCTGGGTGTTGTCCTCCGAGCCGTCGTCGACGACGAGCACGAGGTCGACGTACGGGATCGCCCGGGCGGACCGGACGGTCGCGGCGATCCGCCGCGACTCGTCCTTGGCCGGGATCACCACCGCGACGCGCTGGCGCTGCTTGTGGCCGCGCGACGCACGGGCCACCCTGTCCGCGGTCGCGGCGGACGGGGTGCCAGGCGTCACGTCGGCCTCCGGTCGGACGGCCTCGCTCCCCGTGCGTGTCACGGTGCCCACCCTATCGACCACGGGGGGCAGGTCGCCTCACGGGCGCGGTGTGGGACGGCCGCGTCCGTGCTGCGGGACGACCCGTCCGCGGTGCGGGCTCAGCGCAGCGTGACCTGGCGGGCGACCAGGCCGGCGCGGGCACGGCGGGCGTTCGCGTCGAGCGGCGTGGTGTCGGCCATCGCCGCCTCCAGGCGCGGGGCGAAGTCCGCGACGGGCTTCTCGACGTCCTCGGCCTCCGAGCCGCGCGCGAGCTCCCACACCGGCACGACGATGCCGGCGGCGCGGAAGTAGCCGATGAACTTGCCGTCGTCGAAGCCCGACTCACGGCGGGCGTGCAGGCGCGCCAGGCCGTCGAGGACGACCTGCTCGTCCGCCGGCTGCGCCCAGCGCAGGTACTCGCGGGCGCCCATGCGGCACCAGTACGCGGACTCCACGGACGTCAGGCGGCGGGTGTCGACGATGCCGGCGTCCGCCTCCTCCATCGCGGCCTGCAGGTCGGGCGTCACCTCGGTGCTCGGGTCCAGCCAGTAGGAGAAGCTCTCCTGCACCGTGACCTCGAACGGCACGGACAGGTCCAGCACGTCCTGCAGGCGGGGGCCGGCGGTGGGCAGGCCGATGTTCTCGATCGCGCTGCCGGGCTCGGCGTCGAGCGCCAGGAGCAGCGCGGTGGCGACGTCGCGGCTCGCGTCACCGGAGCTGGTGCCGGTCTGCAGCGCGACGAGCACGACGCCGTCGGCGCGGTGCAGCGCGGCCCAGCTGTTGGGCAGGACCGTGGTGACCACGACGTCGCGGGCGCCGTGCTCGGCGGTGGTGCGGGCGGTCGCGGTCGCGGCGGGCACGAGCTCGCGCAGCGCGACCCAGTCCGGCTCGCCGGGCAGCCCCTCGAACGGACGCAGCACGAAGGAGGGCGTGTTCTTGGCCATGCCCGCACCCTACCGACCGGGACGGTGCACGGCCGGACGGGCGGCTCGCCGGGTGCGCGGGCCGGCGCGGGGTACGCGGGGGTGTGAGAAGGATCCGGACGGACCGGGTGCGCGCGGGGGGCCCGCTGCGGGAGGATCACCCGTATGGATCCGCGCGCCGGCAGCCTCGCCCAGCCCTCCGACCTCATCGACGTCGACGCCCTGCTCACGGCGTACCACGACCGCGAGCCCGACCTGGACGACCCGTCGCAGCGCGTCGCGTTCGGCACCTCCGGCCACCGGGGGTCGTCCCTCGACGGCGCGTTCAACGAGGCGCACATCGTCGCCATCACCGCCGCGATCGTGGAGTACCGCCGCGGGCAGGGCACCGACGGCCCGCTGTTCATCGGCCGCGACACCCACGGCCTGTCCGGGCCCGCCTGGACCACCGCGCTGGAGGTGCTCGCGGCGGCCGGCGTCGAGGTGCACGTGGACGCCCGCGACTCGTGGACGCCGACGCCCGCCGTGTCGCTCGCGATCCTGCGGCACAACGGTGCGGGCACCGGCGAGGGCGTGCGGACGCGTGGCCCGGGCCTGGCGGACGGCATCGTCGTCACGCCGTCGCACAACCCGCCGCGGGACGGCGGCTTCAAGTACAACCCGCCGCACGGCGGCCCCGCCGGGTCCGACGCCACCGGGTGGATCGCCGACCGCGCCAACGAGATCCTGCGCAGCGGCTGGCGCTCCGTGCCGCGGGTGAGCGTCCAGCAGGCCCTGGCGGCCGACACCACACGCAAGCACGACTACCTGTCCTCGTACGTCGACGACCTCGCGAACGTCGTCGACCTGGAGGCGATCCGCACCGCGGGCGTGCGCATCGGGGCCGACCCGCTGGGCGGCGCGTCCGTCGAGTACTGGGGCGCCATCGGCGAGCGCTACGGGCTGGACCTCACGGTGGTGAACCCCGAGGTCGACCCGCGCTGGTCCTTCATGACGCTCGACTGGGACGGCAAGATCCGCATGGACTGCTCGTCGCCGTACGCGATGGCCTCGCTGCTGGAGCGCATGCAGCCCGGACCGGACGGGCGCGCGCCGTTCGACATCGCGACGGGGAACGACGCCGACGCGGACCGCCACGGCATCGTCACGCCCGACGCGGGCCTGATGAACCCCAACCACTACCTGGCCGTCGCCATCGCCTACCTGTACGGCGGGGCGCGCCCCGGCTGGCCGGCCGGCACCGCGATCGGCAAGACGCTGGTGTCGTCCTCGCTGATCGACCGCGTGGCCGCGTCGCTGGACCGGCGCCTGCTCGAGGTGCCGGTCGGCTTCAAGTGGTTCGTGCCCGGTCTCATCGACGGGTCGGTGGGCTTCGGCGGCGAGGAGTCGGCGGGCGCGTCGTTCCTGCGCACCGACGGCACCGTGTGGACGACCGACAAGGACGGCATCCTGCCGGCCCTGCTGGCCTCGGAGATCCTCGCGACCACCGGCAAGAGCCCGTCGCAGCACCACGCCGACCTGGTCGACCGGTTCGGCGGGTCCTGGTACGCGCGCGTCGACGCCGCCGCGACCCGGGAGCAGAAGGCCACGCTCGCCGCGCTGTCGCCCGAGCAGGTCGCCGCGACCGAGCTGGCGGGCGAGCCGATCACCGCGAAGCTCACCCGCGCACCCGGCAACGACGCGGCGGTCGGCGGGCTGAAGGTCACCACGCAGAACGCGTGGTTCGCGGCACGCCCGTCCGGCACCGAGGACGTCTACAAGATCTACGCCGAGTCGTTCGTCTCCCCCGAGCACCTGGCGCAGGTGCAGGAGGCGGCCAAGGACGTGGTCGCCCAGGCGCTGGGCGCCTGAGCCCGGGCAGCACGAAGCCGGGCCGGCCTCCCTGCGGGGGGTGGGAGGCCGACCCGGCGACCGGGGGTGCGGGCGTCAGGCCGCGAGACGACCCAGGCCCGCGAACTCCCAGCCGGCGGCACGCCACTGCGCGGCCGGGAGCTTGCCGCGCGCGTCGATGACGCGCGGGGTGGCGGTCAGGGCGGCCAGGCGCTGCGGGTCGGCGGCGACGAAGTCGTCCCACTCCGTCAGCACCAGCAGCACGTCGGACGCCTCGACGGCCTCCTCCACGCTGGTGCCGTAGCCCAGCGTCGGGAAGGCGCGGCGGGCGGTGTCGCCCGCCTCGGGGTCGTACACGGTGACCTGCGCGCCGCGCAGGTGCAGCGCCGCCGCCACGTTGAGCGCCGGGGAGTCGCGCACGTCGTCCGTCAGCGGCTTGAACGCCGCCCCCAGGACGCCGACGCGCTTGTTGAGCACGGACCCGCCGCACGCGGCGAGGGCCATGTCGATGACCCGCTCGCGCTGGCCCATGTTGATCTCGTCGACGTGCTGCAGCAGGCCCGCGGCGCGGTGCGCACCGAGCTCGTTGGCGCGGTGCATCAGCGCCCGGATGTCCTTGGGCAGGCACCCCCCGCCGAAGCCGAGACCGGCGTCGAGGAACTGCCGCCCGATCCGCACGTCGTGGCCGAGCGCGTCGGCCAGCACCGTGACGTCCGCACCCGCGGCCTCGCAGACGCCGGCGATCGCGTTGATGAACGAGATCTTGGTCGCGAGGAACGCGTTCGCGCCGACCTTCACCAGCTCGGCCGTCGGCAGGTCCGTCACGACGACGGGCGAGCCCTCGGCGATGGGCGTGGCGTAGACCGTGCGCATGACCGCCTCGGACCGCGCGGAGACCCCGCCCAGGACGATGCGGTCCGGGTGCAGCGTGTCGTGCACGGCCTTGCCCTCGCGCAGGAACTCGGGGTTCCACAGCAGCTCGACGTCGACGCCGGCCGGCGCCTCGCGGGCCACCAGCTCGCGCAGGCTCGCCGCCGTGCCCACGGGCACGGTGGACTTGCCGACGATGACGGCGTCCTTGGTCAGGTGCCGGGCGATCGCTGTCGTCGCGGCCTCGACGTACGCCAGGTTGGCCGCGTGCGACGTGCGCTGCTGCGGGGTGCCGACGCACACGAAGTGCACGTCACCCTGCGACACCGCCGACGCCACGTCCGTCGTGAACCGCAGCCGGCCCGTGGCCAGGTTCTTCTCCAGCAGCTCGGGCAGCCCGGGCTCGTAGAACGGCACCTTGCCCGCCTGCAGGGCGTCGACCTTGGCCTGGTCGGTGTCGACGCCGGTGACGTCGAAGCCGAGCTCGGCCATCGCGACGGCGTGGGTGGCCCCGAGGTAGCCGGTGCCGAGGACGGTGAGACGGGGGGCGTCGGCGACGGTGCTCGCCGGCTGCGTCTTCGATGTGGTGCTGCGGGTCATGTCGGTGCTCCGGGGGCTCATCGGGCGGGGGTGGGGGTCGGCGACGGCGTCGGCTGCGGCAGGGTCCTGCCCGCCGGGACGGGTGCCGTCGGCTGCGGCGCGGGGGCCGGCGTGGGTGCCGGGCTCGGTGCCGGGCTCGGTGCCGGGGTGGGCACCGGCTGCGGTGCGGGGGTCGGGCCGGGCTGCGGGCCGGGCGCCGGCTCGTCCGCCGGGGCCGCGGTGCGTGCCGTGGCGGCCCCGGTCGTCCCGGCGTCGGGCGTCCCGGCGGCGAACGGCGCGTCGGCCGGCGCGTCGAACGGTGAGGACGCCGCGCCGAAGGCCGCCGCCCCGCCGGGCACGAAGCCCGCTGCCGGGTCGTGGATGCCCTCGCGGAACGCCGCCAGGGCGTCCGGACGTGACGTGATCCGCCAGTCGTTGGTGGTGCGCTCACCCTCGACGTACGTGGTCACGGCGTGGTGGAACCACGCCAGCCCGATGACGTCGGCGTTGTGCGGCTCGGCCAGCGCGTCGAACAGGTCGGTGATCCACGCGGCCTTGCGGCCACCCGTCTCCGACGCGCCGATCTCGGCCAGCATGATCGGCTTGCCGGTGATCGCGCGCAGCTGGTCGAGCGAGCGGTCGAACGTGTAGGAGAACGTCGCGGTCTGGTCCGGGTCGTACGGCGGCCGGAAGTAGCCCGACAGGCCGACCCAGTCGACGTACTCGTCGCCCGGGTACAGGCTGCGCGTGTACTCCAGCGTCCGGTTGGTCGCGGGCAGCCGGTTGACGATGTTCGGCGACCAGACCCAGATCACGTTCGCGTTGGCACCCTCGGCCTCGAAGATCGCGTGGACGTGGTGCCACATCCGCACGAAGTCGCCCGGGCGGTTGCCGTTCACCGGTGCGGCGTTGCTGGTCTGCTCGGACCACGGGTACCAGCCGCTGTTCATCTCGTGGTTGAGACGGATCGCGACGGGCAGGTCGAGCTCGGCCACCGCGCGGGCGTACTCGCGCAGGTAGTCGTCGTGCGCGCCCTCGATGATCCGCGGCAGCGAGTACTCGGGCTCGTCCACCTGGTCGTTGGCGGCCGCGAGCGGCCGCGACTCCCACGTGATCATCGGGAGCATCCCCTTGCGCCACGACCGGACGACCGCGTCGGGGCGGAAGGCCGTGTCCCAGCCCTGGAAGTAGCCGGCCACGCCCGGCGTGACGCCCACCTGGTCGGCGACCTGGTCGAGCTCGGACCAGCTGAACGGCGACTGCGGCGTGTACAGGCCGAGGTAGCGCTGGTCGGGGACCATGAGGCTCGCCAGCGAGGGCGCCGTCGGCTTGGCCGCGGCCGCCGCTGCGGCGGCGGCACGGGCGGCCGCGGCCGCGGCTGCGGCGTCGGCCTGCTGCCGGGCGACCTGCTCGCGGATCGTCGAGCCCTGCAGCGCGCCGCGGGCCTGGGCCAGCTGACGCTCGAGGGCCGCCTTCTGCTGCGCGCGGGCAGCGGCTGCCGCCCGCTCGCTCGCGGCCTTCTGCTTGCCGCGCTGCGCGGCGGCGGCACGCTCGGACTCCGCCTTCTGCTGCGCGGCAGCCTTCTGCTCGGCCGAGTCCTGCTCGCCCGCGGCCGCGGCCGCCGCCTTCTCGGCGGCCGCCTTCTGCTTGCCGCGCTCGACGCCGGCGGCACGCTCGGCGGCCGCCTTGTCCTGCGACCGCCGCAGGTTCGCGATCTCCTCGTCGCGGTCCGCCAGGATCGCCGCGAGGTCGGCGTTCTCCTGGGCGAGCTCGCGCTCGGTCGCGGTCCGCAGCGGACCCGGCACGGTGCCGGACGGCGAGAGCCAGACGACGCCGGTGACGGCACCCAGCGCGAGGGCGAGGGTGACGGCACAGATCCTGCCGACGATCCCGAGGCGACCCGAGAGGGTCCACCAGTGCTGACCGGTGCGCTCAGACATACACCACCGCCATGAGGCCGAACATGAGGAACCCGATCAGGTAGGGGACGAGGACGAGAGGGTTGCGTCGGCGGCGCGACGCGGCGGCCGGGGCGGCCTGGGTCGTGGCGACCCGCGCCTCGGCAGGGGCAGCCTGGGCCTGCGTGCGGGCCTGGGCCCGTGTCGCGAGCCGACCGGCGGTCGCCACGTGCGGCAGCGTCGAGGTGTGCGGGCCCGACGGCCCGGACTGCGTCGGCACGGCCGGGCGGTCGACGACGTCGACGGGCGCGTCGACGTCCTGCGCCTGCTCGAGCTCGGCGATCAGGTCGTCGCCGGCGTCCCGCTGGCCCGCCGTGTACGCCCCGGCCCGGGTGCCCCAGCCGGCGACGTGCGCCATGCGGAAGAACCCGATGAGGCGGATCGGCATGAGGAACAGCGTCGAGACGATGATGAAGACCGGGAGCCGGAAGAAGTCCGACGGCTTCTCCTGCAGGTGGCGGATCTGGCGGATCGCCATCGACAGCACCGAGGAGACCACCATGAGGCCGACCACCCAGGCCACGCCCTGCACACCGGTCGTGGTCTGCAGGATCGCCTCGTACAGGTTGATGCCCGTGCCCGAGACCGCGCGGTAGACCCAGCCGGCGATCGTCCCGAAGAGCAGGAACGGCAGGATGATGTCGACCAGGAAGAAGATGGCCAGGACCGGGGCGTGCCCGAGCATCCAGGGCAGCATCCGCAGGGTGTTGTACTGGCTGCCGCGCGACCAGCGCAGCTGCTGCTTGTAGAGCTTGCGCAGCTCCAGCGGGGCGTCGGTGTAGACCAGGCTGGTGTGCTGGTAGACCGTGCGGTACCCGGCCTTGAGCGTGAGGTTGGTCAGGGTCCGGTCGTCGGACACCTCGAGGAACACGCCGAGGAACTTCTCGGTCATGAACTTGTCCATGACCTGCATGAGGATGTGCCGCCGGAACGCGATGGTGCGCCCGGGCAGGCAGCCCACCTGCCCGAGGACCGACTGCGCCGGCATGGAGTACAGGGCGCGCGTGTTCTCGAGCCAGTCCGCCCAGCGGGTGATCCACGAGCGCGTGGGCTCGAGGATCCGCTGACGGGTGGTGACGCCGCCGACCTTCGGGTCGGCGAAGGGCTTGACGAGCTCCGCGAGGGTGCCGTCGGTCCACACGGTGTCGGAGTCGACGAGGACGGTGACGTCCCCGTGCGACATCTGCGTGCCGATCTTCACGGCGTTGCGCTTGCCGGGGATGGGCGTGTGGACGCGCTGCACCAGGGGGGCGAACTCGTCGCACACGGCCTCGAGGCCGGGGTTGGGCGCGCCGTTGATGACGACGATGACCTCGTCGGGCTGCTGCTCGACGATGCGGCGCAGCACGTCGCGGAAGAGGTCGAGCGGCTCGTCGACGACGGGGACGACGACGCTGGTGCTGATCTGGTGCGGAGCGGCGACGGGACGGTAGCGCCGCGAGAGCACGACCTTGAGGATCCAGAGAGCCCAGACGATGGTCGAGAAGACCGCGAACAGGTAGATCTCGTTCTGGCCCTCGAACATGTGCCGCAGCTGCAGGATGAAGATGAACATGGGTCTCCTGTGCAACCTGACGTGGGGACGAGCTGACCGACGCCATCGGCGATGCAGCAGGGACGTCCGGGCATGGCCCGGAAGGGACGGCGGGGGCCGCGGGAGCCGAGGGGAGCGGTGGCGCGGGGACGGTCGCGAACCGTCCTCGTCGTGCGCCGGTGCTGAGCGCCGCCGGTCTGCGGCGCGTCATCGGTGGAACAACTGTGCAGGTCGGAAGGGTGAAAGAAAAGATGCTTCGGATGAACAGGACTGAAACGACTCATCGGACATTCGTCCAGGTCGCGCGCGACAAATCGGGTCAACGCCCAGGTCAGCCGACCGAGGCGGAGCAGCAGGTCAGCGCGTCGCCACAGTCGCGAATGTGACGAGCGTCTCACCCGTGCGGAGCAATGTGCACCTCACCCGGCGCGCCCCATTTCCGCGGTATTGATCGCAATGGTGACGACCTTCCCGTCGCACCACCTGCTGCACCGTTTCGACACGCCTCGTCCCCCACCTGCACGCGTGGGCGCCCCGGGCGGCGCCGACGACGGACCCCGCCCGCGGGCGCAGGCCGCACCACGGTCGGAGCGTGTCGGCCGCGGGTGCGACAGTGGGGGCATGCTCCAGACCTACCGGGACGTCCTCGCGCGCCCCGGCGCGTTCGCGTTCTCGGCCACCGGCATCGTCGCGCGCCTGCCCATGTCCATGGTCGGCATCGGCATCGTCCTCATGGTGTCCGCGCTGTACGGCTCCTACGGGCTCGCCGGGCGGGTCTCCGCCGCCGTCGTCATCGCCCAGGCGATCGGCGGGCCGCAGCTGGCACGGCTCGTCGACCGGCACGGTCAGGCCCGGGTCATGCGCCCGGCGATCCTGGTGTCGGCGACCAGCATCGTGGCGCTCGTCGTCGCCGCGTCGATGCGCGCGCCGTCCGCCTGGCTGTACGTCACCGCCGTGCTCGCCGGCGCCACCATCGGGTCGTTCGGCTCGCTGGTCCGCGCCCGCTGGAACCACCTGCTCGGCGACGACCCGCGCCGCGTGCACACCGCGTACTCGCTGGAGTCGGCCCTCGACGAGCTCGTCTTCGTCGTCGGCCCCGTCGCCGCGACGGCCCTGGCCACCAGCGTCTCCCCCGTCGCGGGCCTCGTGGTGCCGGTCGTCGCGATGGTCGTCGGAGGCCTGGCGTTCCTGTCCCTGCGCGGCACCGAGCCGCCCACCGCCCCCGCGCACGAGCCGCGGGTGCGCGGCAGCGTGCTGCAGCGCCCCGGTGTGGTCGTCATCGTGCTCGTGTTCGTCGCGATCGGGTCGATCTTCGGGGCCACCGACGTGGCCACGGTCGCGTTCGCCGAGGAGTCGGGCCGCAAGAGTCTCGCGGGCGTGATCCTCGCGGTGTTCGCGCTCGGTTCGCTCATCTCCGGGCTGCTGTACGGCGCGCGCCACTGGGTGTCCCCGCTGTACCGCCGGTTCGCCATCGGGGTCGTCGCGCTCGCCGTGGGCGTGTGCGCCTTCTTCCTCGCCGAGTCGCTGTGGGTGCTCGCCGCGGTCATGTTCGTCACCGGGTTCGCCATCGCGCCGTCGATCATCAACGGCAACGCGCTGGTCGCGGCGCTCGTCCCCCCGGGCCGGCTCACCGAGGGCCTGACCTGGGTCGGCACCGGCCTGAGCATCGGCGTGTCCGTGGGGTCGTCCGTCGCGGGCAGCCGCATCGACGCCGGCGGGTCGCACGCCGGGTTCCTGGTCGTCGTGGTGTCGGGCGCCGCGGCGCTGGTCGCCACGCTCGTCGCGCTGCCGTCGCTGCGCCGGCACGCGGCCGCCACCCGGCAGCGTGACGCCGACCCGGAGGGGGCCGCGCACGCCCGGCAGACGGCCGCCGCCGAGAGCGAGCCGGCCAGCGCCACCGCCGGCGCGACCATCGCGGCCTGCGACCTCGCCGCCGAGCACCGGGAGGACGCCGAGGACCGGGAGGACGCCGAGCACGACCTCGACGCCGGCGGCGGGCGCCCACCCGGCGCACCGGCCTGAGGGCGCCCCGACCCCGGCCGGGCGTCGCGGCAGGCGTCAGGGCGTCGGGTGGCGGGCGTCGTAGTCCCAGAACGTGCGCTGCGCGCGCACCAGCACCCACAGCAGCACCACGCACGCGACGCCGCCGACCACGGGTGCCCACGCCTCACCCACGCGCGTCGACAACGCACCCAGGGCGAGCTCGCCCAGGCGCGGACCGCCTGCCACCACGACCACGAACACGCCCTGCAGGCGACCGCGCATGTGGTCCGGCGTCGCGGTCTGCAGGATCGTCTGCCGGAACACCGACGACACGGCGTCGGACGCTCCCGCCAGCGCGAGCGTCACCACCGCGAGGGCCAGCGCGACGGGCAGCACGCCCTCGGGTGACGTCGGCCCGGCCGCGACCAGCACCAGACCGAACGCGACGATCGACAGACCCCACGCCGTGATGGCCACCGCGATGATGCGACCCTGCCAGCGCACGCGCGCCAGCCCGCCGGAGAAGAGCCCGGCGAGGATCCCGCCGGCGGCGATCGCCGCCGTGAGCACGCCGGTGGTCGTCTCGCCCCCGCCCAGGTAGAGCACCCCGACCGCGGGGAACAGGACCCGCGGCATCGCCGTGACCATCGCGACGAGGTCCACCAGGAACGTCATGCGGACGTTCGGCTGCGTCCCGAGGTACCGCAGGCCGTCGACGACCGAGCCGAGGCCGAGCCGCGCACGACCCTCCGCCGACGGCTCCGGGGGCACCGGCGGCAGCCGCACCAGCGCGGTCAGCGCGAACGTGAACAGCACCGCGTCGACCGCGTACGCCCACACGTACCCGATGCCCGCCACCAGCACCGCCCCGGTCAGCGGCCCCAGCGTGAGGGCGACGTTCCACCCCATCGTCTGCAGCGCGTTGGCCGCGGGCATCAGCCGGGGCTCCAGGAGCCGCGGGACGATCGCCGAGCGCGCCGGCGAGTTCACCGCACCGGCGGCCGACTGCACGGCGACCAGCCCGTACAGCAGCCCGACGTGCTCGTTGCCCAGCGCCGCCTGCGCGACGAGCACCAGCACCGCCACCCACGAGACGACCGACGCGACCACGGCGACCGTGCGCCGGTCGTAGTGGTCGACGAGCGCGCCGCCGTACAGCCCGAAGACGACGAGCGGCACGAGCGCGCAGATGCCGAGCACGCCGACCGCGAGCGTCGAGCCGGTGAGCGCGTAGACCTGGAGCCCGACCGCCACGACCGTGAGCTGGGAACCGAGGTTCGCGACCGACAGCCCCAGCCAGAGACGCCGGAACGCCGGGCTCGTCCGCACCGGGGTCAGGTCGACGAGCAGCGAACGCACCGGAGCACCCTATGTGCCGCACGCGGCGCGGCCGGCGCGGCGGACCGCTCCCCCGCCGCGCGGGTCAGGCGTGGGGCGTCAGGGCCCTGATCGCGGCGTCGACGACGCCCTCCGGCGGGCCCTCGACCGGCAGGACCACACCGTCCTCGTCCGGCTGCAGCGGCTCCAGCGTGGCGAGCTGCGACTCCAGCAGGCTCGGGGGCATCCAGTGCCCGGTGCGGTGCACGATGCGGTCGCGCAGCACACCCGCCGGGACGTCGAGCAGCACGAACCGCACGTCACCCTGCGCCTCGCGCAGCAGGTCGCGGTACACGCGCCGCAGGGCCGAGCACGCGACGACCGTCGACGTCCCGGCTGCCGTGCGCTCCGTCATCTCGTCGCGCACGATGCGCAGCCACGGCCACCGGTCGTCGTCGTCCAGCGGCTCGCCCGCGCTCATCTTGGCGACGTTCGCCGCCGGGTGCAGCGCGTCGCCCTCGAGGAACGGCCGCCCCAGCCGGTCGGCCAGCGCCTGACCCACCGTCGACTTCCCCGTGCCGGAGACCCCCATGACCACCAGATGCTCGACTCCCACGCCCCCACCCTGCCATCCCTCGGCGGGGACCCGGCCCACCGTCCGACGCCACGCGGGGCGCATCCGTCGGATGCGCCCCGCGTGCGCGGCGTCGGGCACCGCCCCGGCCGGGGACGTGCGACCCGGGATCAGTGGCGCGGGCCGTCCGGGTTGGCGTCGTCGGCGTCCACGAGCGGACCGTCCGACGGCCCCCAGGTGCTGGTCTCGTCGGTCGACGTGGCGTCGTCCTTCTCGCTGGAGAACGTGCCCTTGGCCTTGTCCTTCAGCGCACCGCCCTGCGTCTTGGCGAACTCGGTGGCGGCCTGCTCCGCGTCGTGCACGTAGCCCTGGACGCGGGGGTCGTTCCAGGTGTCCGACGCCCAGCCCTTGATCTTCTCGAACTGCTGACGACCCGCCCGGGTCCCCAGCAGGTAGCCGACCCCGGCGCCGACGACGAACGCGAGCTTGCCCTTCATGGGTGTCCTCCTTCGCGCCGGCCGCGAGAGACCGGCGGTCGTGTGGTCGTGTGGTCGTGCGGGAGCGTGCGTGGCGGCCGGTGCGACCCGCGGCGAGCGACGCGCACCGGGCCACGTCGCCGGAGTCACCGAGCGTAGGTCCGCGGCGCCCCACCCGCCCGTCGAGCAGCACGCCGCCGGCTCGACGGGCGGTCGCCCACGTGCGGCGCGACACTGGCGGCAGTCCCGGCCGACCGGCCGGCGGACCCCGGAGGTCGCCATGGTCGCCACCTCGTCCGGCACGACGTCCACGCCGCAGCTCAAGCGCAGCGTCGGTCGGCGGATGCTGCTGGTCTTCGTCGTCGGGGACATCCTCGGCGCGGGGATCTACGCCCTCACGGGCAAGGTCGCGGCCGAGGTGGGTGGGGCGGTCTGGGTCCCGTTCCTGCTCGCGTTCGGCCTGGCCGCGCTCACCGCGACGGCGTACGCCGAGCTGGTCACCCGGTACCCGCGCGCGGCGGGCGCGGCCGTGTACGCGCAGCGCGCGTTCGGGCGGCCGTTCGTGACGTTCCTCGTGGCGTTCGCCGTGCTCATGAGCGGCATCACGAGCGCGAGCGCGGCGGCACGGGCGTTCGGCGGCGACTACCTGGCCGAGCTCGTCACCGTCCCCACGCTCGTCGCCGCGTGGGCGTTCGTGCTGCTCATCGCCGTCGTCAACGCGGTCGGCGTCTCGGAGTCGGTGCGGGTCAACCTCGTGCTCACGGCCGTGGAGGTCACCGGGCTGCTCGTGATCCTGGTGATCGGTGCCCGCGCGTTCCTCGCGGGCGAGGGCGACCCCGGCCGGGCGATGACGCTGAGCACCGACGGCCCGGTGTGGATGGCGGTGCTCGGCGGCACGGCGCTCGCCTTCTACGCCCTGCTCGGGTTCGAGGACTCCGTCAACCTCGCCGAGGAGTGCCGCCACCCCCGCAGCGACTTCCCCCGCGCGCTGTTCGGCGGCATCGTCATCGCGGGCGTCATCTACCTCGCGGTCGCGTTCACCACCTCGATGCTCGTGGACACCGCGACGCTCGCGGAGTCCACCGGCCCGCTGCTGGAGGTGGTCCGCGTCGCGGGCCTCGTCTTCCCGCCGTGGCTGTTCGCGCTCATCGCGCTCGTCGCGGTCTCCAACACGGCGCTCATCAACATGATCATGGCGTCGCGGGTGGTCTACGGGATGTCGCGCGAGGGCATCGTGCCCCGGTGGCTGGGGCTGGTGGACCGGCGCCGGCAGACGCCCTGGGTGGCGATCGCCTTCACGACCGCCATCGCGCTGACCCTGGTCAGCACGGGCGACCTCTCCGGTCTGGCCGACACCACCGTGCTGCTCCTGCTGCTCGTCTTCGCGGTGGTCAACGTGTCGGTGCTGGTGCTCCGCCGGCGGCCGGACGACCGCGACGGAACGGTCGAGGGCGACGCGCACCGCGGCTTCCGCGCCCCCACGTGGGCGCCGGTGCTCGGCGCCGTCGTGTCGCTCGTCCTCGCCTCCCCGCTGACCGGTCGGTCCGCCGACGTGTACGCGCGGGCCGGCCTGCTGCTCGGCATCGGCGTCGTGCTCTACGTGCTGAACCGCGTGCTGGGCGGCACCCACCGCCCCGCCCCCGCGAGCACCGACCCGGTCGGCGGCTGAGCCCGGCCCGAACCGGCCGTCGCGGGCGGGCAGGAGCCGTACGGTGGCCGGGTCGTCGTCCGCCGCCGCAGCCACTCCCCGTCGACCCGAGGTGATGCGTGGACCTGCTCGCCGCCCTCGTCCTGGCCGTCCTCGTCATCGTCACGATCACGACCGTCGCGCCGCGTGCCGGGGTCGCCGCGCCGCTGCTGCTCGTGCTCGTCGGGGCGGGCGTGAGCTTCCTGCCGTTCGTGCCCGAGATCGAGGTGCCGCCCGAGTGGATCCTCGGGATCGTGCTGCCGCCGCTGCTGTACTCGTCGGCCACGACCGTGCCGACCATGGACTTCCGCCGCGACCTGCGCACCATCTCCGCGCTCTCGGTGGTGCTCGTCCTCGTGTCCGCGGTGGCCGTCGGGTTCACGCTGTCGGCGCTGGTACCGGACATCGGCCTGGCCACGGGCATCGCGCTGGGCGCCGTGGTCAGCCCGACGGACGCCGTCGCCACCTCGATCGTCCGGCGGGCCGGGGTGTCGCCGCGCGTCGTCACCGTGCTCGAGGGCGAGTCGATGCTCAACGACGCGTCCGCCCTGGTGCTGCTGCGCTCGGCGATCGTCGCCGCGGCCGGCACCGTCTCGCTGCTGGAGGTCGCGGGCGACTTCGTGTTCGCGGTCGCCGTCGCCGTGGTCGTCGGCTACGTCGTCGGCCGGCTGCACGTGTGGGCGCGCGGGCACATCACGCTGACGACGTCGAACGTCGCGATCTCGTTCGTCGTCCCGTTCGTCGCGTACCTGCCGGCGGAGCGCCTCGGGGCGTCGGGGCTGGTCGCCGCCGTGGTGGCGGGCCTGGTGACGGGGCACGCCGCACCGGGCGCGCTGCGGGCGCGCGACCGGGTCACCGAGATCGCGGTGTGGCGGACGCTGGAGCTGCTGCTCGAGGGATCGGTGTTCCTGCTCATGGGCCTCGAGGTGTTCGGGCTCGTGGAGGACGTCCTCGACGTGCACGGCAGCCTGTGGGTCGCGCTCGGCCTGGGTGCCCTCACCGGCACGCTCGTGCTCACCGTGCGGTCCCTCTTCGTCGCCTGGTCGGTGTGGGAGCTCGCGCGGCGCACCGACCGCACCCCACCCGTGCGCGACTGGCTCACGCACGCCCAGGCCCGGCTCGACGACGGTGAGCTGCCGCCGCCGCCCGCCGGACGCGGCCGGGAGCGCCGCCGGGCACGGCGGAGCACGGCCGCGGCACGGGACGGTCGGGCCGAGGCGGTCGGGCGCCGCGTGCGACGCAGGATCGCCGACATCGACTACCTGGTCGCCGAGCGCTTCGGACCGCGCGAGGGCGTGGTGCTCGTGTGGGCGGGCCTGCGCGGAGCGGTCACCCTGGCGGCGGCCCAGTCGCTGCCGTCCGGCACGCCGCAGCGGTCGCTGCTCGTCCTCGTCGCGTTCGTGGTCGCCGCCGGGACCCTCCTCGTCCAGGGCGCGACGCTGCCCTGGGTGGTGCGACGGCTCGGCACGGCGGGGCGGGAGGAGCGCGACGAGGCGGCCCTGGTCGCGCTGCGGGACGACCTGCGGCGGGCGGCGCTGCGCCGGCTGGAGGACCCCGACCTCACCCAGCCGGACGGCACGCCCTACCCGGCGCCGGTCGTCGAGCGCACCCGCCAGCGGTTCGCGGTGATGGACGCGCAGGTCGCGGCCGACGACGGCCAGCGCGAGCTGGACCGCGCGGCCGGGCAGCACCTGCTCATCGCGCTGCTGACCGCACAGCGCACCGAGCTGCTGCACGTGCGCGACCTGGGCACGTACCCGTCGGCGGTGCTGACCCAGGCGCTGGCGGAGCTGGACGCGCTGCAGATCGGCGTCGAGCTGCGGTCGTGACGGCGTGGCGCGTCAGGCCCCGACGTACGCCGCCAGGTGCTGCCCCGTGAGCGTCGAGCGGTCCGCGACGAGGTCGGCCGGCGTCCCCTCGAACACCACCCGCCCGCCGTCGTGCCCGGCCCCCGGCCCGAGGTCGACGACCCAGTCCGCGTGGGCCATCACGGCCTGGTGGTGCTCGATGACGACCACGGACTTGCCCGCGTCGACCAGCCGGTCGAGCAGGCCGAGCAGGTTCTCCACGTCGGCCAGGTGCAGGCCGGTCGTGGGCTCGTCCAGGACGAGCACCCCGCCCTTGTCGCCCAGGTGCGTCGCGAGCTTGAGGCGCTGGCGCTCACCGCCGGAGAGCGTCGTCAGCGGCTGCCCCAGGGTCACGTACCCCAGGCCCACGTCGACGAGCCGCTGCAGGACGGCGTGGGCGGCGGGGATGCGCGCCTCGCCCGCGGCGAAGAACTGCTCGGCCTGCGTGGCCGGCATCGCGAGCACCTCGCTGATGTCCTTGCCGCCGAGCGTGTACTCGAGCACCGCGGCCTGGAACCGGCGGCCCTCGCACACCTCGCAGGTGGTGGCGACCCCGGCCATCAGCCCCAGGTCGGTGTAGACGACGCCCGCGCCGTTGCAGACCGGGCACGCGCCCTCGGAGTTGGCGCTGAAGAGTGCGGGCTTGACGCCGTTGGCCTTGGCGAACGCCTTGCGGATCGGCTCGAGCAGGCCGGTGTAGGTCGCGGGGTTGGACCGGCGCGAGCCCTTGATGGCGCCCTGGTCGACCGTGACCACACCGTCGAGCGGCGCGAGCGAGCCGTGGATCAGGGAGCTCTTGCCGGACCCGGCGACGCCCGTGACCACGACGAGCACACCGAGGGGCACGTCGACGTCGACGTGGCGCAGGTTGTGCGCGGTCGCGCCGCGGATCTCGATCGCGCCGGTCGGCGTGCGGACCTCGGGCTTGAGCGTGGCTCGGTCGTCGAGGTGGCGGCCCGTCAGGGTGCCGCTGGTCCGCAGCGCCTCGACCGTGCCCTCGAACACGACCTGGCCGCCTGCCGTGCCGGCCCCGGGGCCGAGGTCGACGACGTGGTCCGCGATCGCGATGGCCTCCGGCTTGTGCTCGACCACGAGCACGGTGTTGCCCTTGTCCCGCAGTCGCAGCAGCAGGTCGTTCATGCGTGCGATGTCGTGCGGGTGCAGGCCGACCGTCGGCTCGTCGAAGACGTAGGTGACGTCCGTGAGGGACGACCCGAGGTGCCGGATCATCTTGGTGCGCTGCGCCTCGCCGCCCGACAGGGTGCCCGACGGCCGGTCGAGCGACAGGTAGCCCAGCCCGATCTCGACGAACGAGTCGAGCGTGTCGCGCAGCGCCGCGAGCAGTGGTGCCACCGAGGGCTCGTCGAGCCCGCGCACCCAGTCGGCCAGGTCGGTGATCTGCATCGCGCAGACGTCGGCGATGTTCAGCCCGCCGATCCGCGACGCCCGCGCCCCCTCGTTGAGGCGCGTGCCGCCGCACTCGGGGCACGTCTGGAAGGTGATCGCCCGCTCGACGAACGCCCGGATGTGGGGCTGCATCGCGTCGACGTCCTTGGCCAGGAACGACTTCTGGATCTTGGGGATCAGCCCCTCGTACGTGACGTTGATGCCCTCGACCTTGATCTTCATCGGGTCCTGGTAGAGCAGGCCGTGCAGCTGCTTCTGGGTGAACTCCCGGATCGGGCGGTCGGGCGGGAACAGGCCGCTGGAGCGGAAGATGCGGCCGTACCAGCCGTCCATCGTGTAGCCGGGGACGGTGAGCGCGCCCTCCTCGAGCGACTTGCTGTCGTCGTAGAGCGCGGTGAGGTCGAAGTCGGTGACCTTGCCCATGCCCTCGCAGCGCGGGCACATGCCGCCGATCTGCTCGAACGACACCGTCTGCGCGCGCTTGTGCCCCTGCTCCACCGCGATCGCGCCGCTGGCGCGCACGGTCGGCACGTTGAACGAGTAGGCCTGCGGCGAGCCGATGTGCGGCTCACCCCGCCGGCTGAACAGGATCCGCAGCATCGCGTTGGCGTCGGTGGCGGTGCCGACCGTCGAGCGCGAGTTGGCGCCCATCCGCTCCTGGTCGACGATGATCGCGGTGGTCAGGCCCTCGAGGACGTCGACGTCCGGGCGCGCGAGCGTGGGCATGAAGCCCTGCACGAAGGCGCTGTACGTCTCGTTGATGAGGCGCTGGGACTCCGCGGCGATCGTGCCGAACACCAGCGAGCTCTTGCCCGAGCCGGAGACGCCCGTGAACACCGTCAGCCGCCGCTTGGGCAGCTCGATGCTCACGTCCTGCAGGTTGTTCTCGCGCGCGCCGTGCACGCGGATGCGGTCGTGGGTGTCGGCACGGGCGGCGGGCGCGGGCGTGGCCATCGGTCCTCCAGGCGCGAGCGGGGTGCCCAGACTAGGGCGAGGCGCCGACAACGACGCCGGCTCGCCTCGCCGCGACGCGACGCGCGTGGCACGCTCCGGGGACGGATGTCGGCGGCGAGGAGCGCACGTGCACGGATCGACGGACGGGACGGACGTGCGCCCGGGCGCCGACGCGCAGGCCGCGCACCGCTCGCTGCTCGACTCCGCCGCGCAGGCGGCGCGCCTCTCGCTGCTCGACTCCGCGGCGCAGGCGGCCGGCCTGGGGACGTTCGAGTGGGACCTGGCGACGGGTGCGCTGCACTGGGACCCGTCCCTGCTGGAGGTCTTCGGGTACGACGCCGGGACGTTCAGCGGCCTGATCGAGGCGTTCGACGCCCGGCTGCACCCGGCCGACGCGAGCAGCGTCGCGGCCGCGATCGACAGTGCCGTCACCTCGTGCGGGGTGTACGAGGCCGAGTTCCGCGTGCTGCGTCCCGACGGGACAGTGCGCTGGCTGAACGCCCGCGGCCGGGCGCTGGCCGGCCCGTCGGGTCGCGCCGAGCGCCTCATCGGCGTCGCCACGGACACCACCGCGCTGCGGGAGCGGGACCTGCAGGTCCAGCAGATCCTCGAGGACATGTCGACCGGCTACTTCTGGCTCGACGAGCAGTGGCGGTTCGGCTACGTCAACGCCGAGGCCGAGGTCGTCCTGGAACGCACCCGTGCCGAGCTGCTGGGCGCGGTGATCTGGGACCTCTTCCCCGCGGCCGTGGGCACCCCGTTCGAGCAGCACTACCGCGCGGCGCCCCGCACGGGTGCGCCGCAGGTGTTCGACGCGTACTACCCGGCGCCGCTGGACGCCTGGTACGAGGTCCGCGCCATCCCCGAGCGCGGCGGCGTCGCCGTGTACTTCACGGACGTGACGGAGCGCCGGCAGGCGCTGGAGCTCGCCGAGCAGGGCCGCGCCCGCTCGGACCTGCTCGCCCGGGTCGCGGGGGTCCTCGCGGATGCCGTCGACCCCGTGCAGGCCCTGACGGCGGTGCTGCCCCACCTGGTGCCGGACGTCGCCGACTTCGCCATCGCGAGCCTGCTGGACGACGGCACGGGCCCGTGGCGCAGCCGCCTGCGCGACGTCGCGGCACGGCACGCCGACCCCACCCTGCAGCCGCTGCTGGAGGAGTACCGGTCGCTGCGCGTCCCGGCGCTGTCGAGCACCTCCCTGGTGGCCGAGGCGCTCACGACCTCACGGCCCGTGATGCGCTACGGCGCGCCGTCGCTCGAGGACATCGTCGCGGCGGGCCCCGTGCGGGAGCTGCTGCGGCGGCTGGCACCCGAGACGCTCATGGTCCTGCCGCTGCGGGGTCGGGGCCGCACCCGGGGCATCGTGACGCTCGCGCGGCGCGCCGCCCGGGACGGGTTCACGGCGAGCGACGTCACGGCCCTGCGGGACGTGACCGCGCAGACGGGCCTCGCGCTGGACAACGCCCACCTGCACGCCGCGCGTCGTGACCTGACCGAGGAGCTGCAGCGCAGCCTGCTGACCGACCTGCCGGAGGCGGAGGACCTGCAGCTCGCCGCCCGGTACGTACCGGCGTCGACGGGCGCGCAGATCGGCGGGGACTGGTACGACGCGTTCGTGCTGCGCGACGGGTGCACGTGCCTGGTGATCGGTGACGTCACGGGCCACGACCTGCAGGCGGCCGTGCGGATGGCGCAGATCCGCAACGTGCTGCGCGGTGGCGCGCACGCGGTGGTCCGGCCGCCCGCGGCGATCCTCTCCGCGTTCGACTGGGCGGCGCAGGACCTGGGGATCGGCGCCCTGAGCACCGCGGTCCTCGCACGCGTCGAGGACCCGCCCGACGCGACGGGGCGCGGCGTGCGGCTGCTGCGCTGGTCGAACGCCGGCCACCTGCCCCCGCTGCTGCTGCACCCCGACGGGCGCGGCGAGCTGCTCACGCGCCCCAACGACCTGCTGCTGGGCCTGCAGCGGCACACGGTCCGGCGGGACCACACGCAGGAGATCGCACCCGGCGCGACGGTGCTGCTGTACACGGACGGGCTCGTCGAGCGCCGCGGGGAGCGGCTGCAGGCCGGTCTGGAGCGGCTCCGCGCGCATGCGGAGCGGATGGCGCACCTGGGTCTGGAGGACCTGTGCGACGCGCTCGTCGAGGAGATCGCGCCGGCCGGTGACGACGACGTGGCCCTGCTGGCCGTGCGGGCCCTCCCGCACGGCACGCCGCCGCCACGGCGGGTGGACCCGGAGCCCCGCGCGCAGCGCCGGTCGGCCTGACGCCGCGCCGCGGGGTCGTCGCGTCGGTGAGGTGGACGGGCGCCGCCGCGCGGTCGCACGCCCGCCACTCGGTTGACGGTTGAACTTTGCGGGCCTAGCATCAGTTGTCCCCACAACTGTTGCACCGGAGCTGACGATGCCGACCACCACACCGCAGGACCCCACCGACGAGCGCGTCCTCGCGCCCGCCACGTCGATGGACGCGGTGACGCTGCACGTCGGCGACCTCGAGACCATGTCCACGTACTACGCCGACGCGATCGCGCTGGAACCCCTCGAGGAGCGCAGCCGCGGCCGCCAGGTGCACCGCGTGCTGGGCCGGGGCACCACGCCGATGCTGCGCCTCGTCCACACCCCCGACCTGCCCGCCGTCGACCCGCGGCAGGCCGGCCTGTTCCACACCGCCTTCCTCTTCGACGACGCGACGAGCCTGGCCGCGACCGTGTACCGCGCCGCGCAGGACCACCGCAGCCGGTTCGTCGGCTCCAGCGACCACCTCGTCTCGGAGGCCTTCTACTTCACGGACCCCGAGGGCAACGGCATCGAGCTGTACACCGACCGCGACCGCGACCTGTGGCTCCACCGCGACGGCAACCTCGTCATGGGCACCGAGCACCTCGACCCGAACGCGTACCTGCGCACCCACCTCACGCAGGAGGCCGTCGACGCCGGGCCCGCACTGGCGGGCCGCGTGGGCCACGTGCACCTGCAGGTCGGGGACATCCCCGCCGCCGAGACCTTCTACCTCGACGCCCTCGGCTTCGAGGCGACCGTGCGCGGCTACCCCGGCGCGCTGTTCGCGTCCGCGGGCGGGTACCACCACCACGTCGCGATGAACACGTGGAACAGCCGCGGCGCCGGGCCGCGCGCCTCGACGCTCGGGCTGGGCGACGTCGCCGTGACGGTGCCGGGGCGTGCGGACCTCGACGCGCTGACCGCCCGGCTGCGGGCGCGCGACCTGCCGTTCGCCGACGACGGCCGGTCCGTCGCGGTGCGCGACCCGTGGGGCACCCTCGTGACCGTCAGCGTGCCGGGCACCACGACCGAGGACCTGCTCGCACGCTGAGGCGCGGGCGGCAGCGGGCGACGGGTCAGCGCACCCGCACGAGCTCGTCGACGGCGTCGCGCAGCGTCGCACGGGCGACCTGCGGGTCGTCGAGGTAGCCGGCCACCATGGCGCCGTCGCGCAGCGCCATCCAGCGCCGGCCGCCCTCCTGCGGGTCGGGGTGGCCGGCGCGGCGCAGCGCCTGCGTCGCCACACCCTGGAGCCAGTCGCGGTGCGCGCGGACCGCGCGCCGCACGGGGCTGGCCGGGTCGGGGAACTCGGCCGCGGCGTTGATGAACGGGCAGCCGCGGAAGCCGGGGCGGCACAGCTGGTCGGCCACGTGCAGCGTCATGCCGGTGAGCCAGCCGCCGGCCGCGCCGGGGTCCGGCGGGACGTCGCCCACGGCGGCGCGCACGGCCCGGTCGGCGGCCTCGAGGTAGGCGACGACGAGCGCCTCCTTGCCGGGGAAGTGCCGGTAGAACGTGGCGCGCGTGATCCCGGCCTCGGTGATGACGCGGTCGACGCCGACCGCGTGGACGCCGTCGGCGTAGAAGAGGTCGGAGGCGGTGCGCAGCAGCCGGGCGCGCGCCGCGGACGGCCCGCGCGGGCCGGTCGGACTCTCGTCCCGGACCTGGGCCGGGAGCTGGGCCGGGAGCCCGGGCGGGACCTCGACCGCCCCCCGGGGCGCGTCGGCTGCGGTTGACATCCGTGCCTCCAGGGGGTGAGGTGGGCCACGTTGGTAGAACGAACGTTCTTTCTAGGAGGCTACCCCATGGCTGTCATCTACACCGCGGTCGCCACGGCCACCGGCGAGGGCCGGGAGGGCCACACCCGCAGCTCCGACGGTCTCGTCGACGTCGACCTGGCCGTCCCGCGCGAGATGGGCGGCCCGGGCGGGGCGACCAACCCCGAGCAGCTGTTCGCCGCCGGGTACGCCGCCTGCTTCCACAGCGCGCTCAAGGCCGTGGCCCGCCGCGGCACCGTGACCTTCACCGACTCCGCCGTCACGGCCGAGGTCGGCATCGGCCCCGACGACGCCGGCGGGTTCGGGCTCGAGATCACGCTGCACGTCGAGCTGGGCGGCGTCGACCAGGCCACCGCGGAGCAGCTCGTCGAGGCCGCGCACCAGGTCTGCCCGTACTCGAACGCGACCCGCGGCAACGTCCCCGTCACGCTCGAGGTCGTCACCGCCTGACACGGGACGCCCCGGCACGGGTGCGCCCGGGTGCTCAGCGCCCGGGTGCTCCCCCGCCCGGCTCCCCCGGCCCGCCCGCGGGCGCGGCGCACGCCGCGCACAGCCCCGAGAGCGCGACGTGCGTGGGCTCGACCGTGAACCCGGCGCGGTGCCCGACGGCCTCGACGACGTCGTCGAGCAGGTCGGCCGGCAGGTCCTGCACGGCACCGCAGCCGCGGCACTCCGCGTGCAGGTGCTCCCGCCCGCCGTGCGCGAGGTGGTAGGCGGTCCCGGTGCGCCGCACGTGCACGTGCTGCACGACACCGAGGTCCGCGAGCGCGTCGAGCGTCCGGTAGACGGTCGCCCGGTGGACGCTCGGGTCCAGCACGGTGGCGCGCCCCAGGATCTCCTCCGCACCGAGGTGCCCGCCGTCGCGCGCGAGGACGGTCAGGACGGCGCGCCGGGCCCGCGTCATGCGCGCACCGCGCGACCGCAGCAGGGTGCCGACCTCCTCGATGGTGGCCTCGCTCGTCATCGCCCAGACCCCTCACGACCGCCGTCACGACCCGGGCGGCCGCCGTCCGGTTCGTGGTGGTCCCACTCTAGGACGCCCGGTACGCCCGCTGCGGCCCCTTCTGGTGCAGTCACGACCATGTCGCAGTAGCGTGAACGACGGCGCGAGCACCCGATGCCCTCGGGTGCCACGTATCCGGGGGGAGCGCCATGGCAACCACGTCGAGCACGCGTGCAGAGGTCGGCCGGGGCCGGGGTCGCGGCCGCCTGAGTCGCGGCGAGTGGGTGTCGATCTCCGTGATGGCGTCGGTCGTGCTCGCGCTGACCGCCGTCGGCTGGGGCGTCCTCGTGCTCGTCGTCGCACCGGCGCGCTTCCAGGTGGACTCGACGACCGTGTTCGGCGTCGGCCTGGGGCTCACCGCGTACACGCTGGGCATGCGCCACGCCTTCGACGCCGACCACATCGCCGCCATCGACAACACCACGCGCAAGCTCATGACGGACGGACAACGTCCCGTGTCCGTGGGGTTCTGGTTCTCGCTCGGCCACTCCACGGTGGTGTTCGTGCTGTGCGTGCTGCTCGCGTTCGGGGTCCGGGCGCTGGCCGGGCAGGTCGAGGACGAGTCGTCGACGCTGCAGCAGACCACCGGGATGATCGGCATCTCCGTGTCCGCGGTGTTCCTGCTGATCATCGGCATCCTCAACCTCGTCGTGCTGCGCCAGATCCTGCGCGTCTTCAAGGACATGCGCAGCGGGCGGTACGACGAGGCGACGCTCGAGCACCACCTGAACAACCGCGGGCTGCTCAACCGCGTCCTCGGGCCCGCGACGCGGGCGGTGCGCAAGCCGTGGCACATGTACCCCGTGGGGCTGCTCTTCGGCCTGGGCTTCGACACCGCGACCGAGGTGTCGCTGCTCGTGCTGGCGGGCGGCGCCGCGGCGTTCCAGCTGCCCTGGTACGCGATCCTCACGCTGCCCGTGCTCTTCGCGGCCGGTATGACGCTGCTCGACTCCATCGACGGCTGCTTCATGAACTTCGCCTACGGCTGGGCGTTCTCCAAGCCGGTCCGCAAGGTCTACTACAACATCACCATCACGGGGCTGTCGGTGGCCGTCGCGCTGCTCATCGGCGGCATCGAGGTGCTGTCGATCGTCTCCGAGCGGCTGGGCCTGGAGTCGGGACCGATCGCGTGGGTCGGCGGGCTCGACCTCGGGCACGTCGGGTTCGTCATCGTCGGGCTGTTCGTCGTCACGTGGGTCGTGGCGCTCGCGGTGTGGCGCTTCGGCCGCGTCGAGGAGCGGTGGACCGCCGACCTGACCCGCGCTCAGGCGCCCGACGTGGACGGTGCCACGGCGCCGCCGTCGGGGTCGAACCGGTAGCCCATGCCCGCCTCCGTCAGCAGGTGCCGGGGCCGCGCCGGCTCGGGCTCGAGCTTCTTGCGCAGCTGGGCGACGTACAGCCGCAGGTAGCCGGTGTCGGTGACGTGCTGCGAGCCCCAGATCTCGGTGAGCAGGGTCTGGCGCGTCACGAGCCGGCCGGGGTTGCGCACCAGCCGCTCCAGCACCTGCCACTCCGTGGGCGTCAGCCGCACGGGCGCCTCGACGCCGGCCGCGCCGCGCAGCACCGTGCGGGCCGACAGGTCGACCGTCACGTCGCCGAACCGCACCACCGGGGCGGCGTCGACGCCCGGCACGACGCGCCGCGTCAGCGCCCGGATGCGCGCCAGCAGCTCCTCGATCGAGAACGGCTTGGTGACGTAGTCGTCGGCGCCCGCGTCGAGCGCGTCGACCTTGTCGGCGGCGCCGGTGCGCCCGGACACGACGAGGATCGGCGACTGCGACCAGCCGCGCACCGCGTGGATGACGTCGACACCGTCCAGGCCGGGCATGCCGAGGTCGAGCATGAGGACGTCCGGCCGGTGGTCGATCGCCTGCGTGATCGCCTGCGGGCCGGACGTCGCGGTGACGATGTCGTAGCCCTGCGCGGTGAGCGTGATGCGCAGCGCCCGCAGGATCTGCGGGTCGTCGTCCGCGATGAGGATCCTCATGCCGTGGCCTCCCTCGTCGCGGCGGCACGGTCGTCCGCGGCACGGTCGTCGTCGGTACGGTCGTCCGCGGGACGGTCGTCGTCGGCACGGTCGTCCGCGGCACGGTCGTCGTCGGTACGGTCGTCCGTGCCGGCCGCCGGCAGCGCCACCACCATCGTCAGCCCGCCGCCGGGGGTGTCCTCGGGGGTGAGCGCGCCGCCCATCCCGGTGACGAACCCCTTGGACAGCGCCAGGCCCAGGCCGAGGCCGGTGGAGTTGTCGGTGTCCCCGAGCCGCTGGAACGGCACGAAGACGTCGTCGCGGCGCTCGCGCGGGATGCCCGGTCCGTGGTCGACGACCCGGATCTGCACGGCCCCCGCGAAGGTGCTCGTCGCCACGCGGACCCGCGTGCCGGGCGGGGCGTGCCGCGTGGCGTTGGCCAGCAGGTTCACCACCACGCGCTGCAGCAGCACGGGGTCGGCCAGGACCGGCGGCACAGCCAGGTCGAGGTCGAGCTCGACCTGGTCGGGGCCCAGACCCAGCTCGTCGAGTGCGGGGAGCACGACGTCGGCGGTGTCGACGTGGGTGCGGGCGAACGCCAGCACGCCCGCGTCGAGCCGGCTGACGTCCAGCAGGTCGGTCATGAGCGTCGCCAGGGCGCGCAGGCTCTCGTCGGCGGTGTCGAGCAGCTCGGCGCGGTCGGCCGGGCTGAGGCGCGCACCGGCCGTCCGCAGGCCGCCGACGGCCGCCGTCGCGGCACTCAGGGGCCGGCGCAGGTCGTGGCTGAGGGCCGACAGCAGCGCGCTGCGCACACGGTCCGACGCGGTGAGGTGGTCGACCTCGCTGGCCACCGACGCGAGGTCGCTGCGCTCGAGGGCCGCGCGCAGCTGCACGGCGATGACGTTGAGCAGCCGCCGCTCGGACGCCGCGACGTCCGGCCCGTAGAGCTCGAGCACGGCGCGTTCGTCGACGGGCACGGTCGTGCCGGGCTCGCCGGGCGGCACCTCACCGTCCGACGCCATCACCGTGCCACCCGGGTCGCCGCCGGCCGCGCCGTGCGGGGGCACACCCACCACGAGCCGCGCCGCCGTCATGCCGAACGCCTCGCGCGCCCGGCCGACGAGCGCCGCGACGGCGTCCTGCCCCCGCAGCACGCTGCCGGCGACCGTGGCCAGCAGCTCGGCCTCCGCGGCCGCGCGGTGGGCGGCGCGCGTGGTACGGGCGGCACGGTCGACCACCACGCTGACCAGCACGGCGATGACGACGTACAGCGCGAGCGCGAGGGCGTGCGACGGCTCGGAGACCGTGACCGTGTGCAGCGGGTCGACGAACAGGAAGTCGATGGTGAGCCCCGACAGCACCGCCGCGTACACGGCCGGCCACAGCCCGCCCACGAGCGCCGTCACCACCACCAGCAGCTGGTACGCCAGGACGTCGGCGACGAACGCGTCGGTGCTGCGCGTCGCCACCAGCAGCCACGTCAGCAGCGGCCCGCCGACGAGCGCGAGCAGGAAGCCGGCGGCGCGCCGCCGCCGGGTGAGCGCGCCGCCGACGCGCGGCAGCCGCGCCCGTCCGCCTGCCGCGGCGTGGTTGACGACGTGCACGTCGATCTTCCCGGCCTCGCGGGTCACGGTCGCGCCGATGCCGGGACCGCTGAGCGCCGTGGCGAGCCACCCGCGCCGCGACACCCCGATGACGAGCTGCGTCGCGTCCACCGCGGTGGCGAAGTCGACGAGCGCGCGCGGCACGTCGTCACCGACGACCTGGTGGTAGGTGCCGCCGAGCTGCTCGACGAGCGCCCGCTGGTGGGCCAGCGCCCCGGGCGCGGCCCCGCGCAGCCCGTCCTGGCGGGTGACGTGCACGGCCAGCAGCTGCCCGCCGGCCGAGCGCGCGGCGATGCGCGCGCCGCGCCGGATCAGCGTCTCCCCCTCCGGGCCGCCGGTGAGCGTGACGACGACCCGCTCGCGCGCCTCCCACGGGCTGTCGATGCCGTGCTCGGTGCGGTACAGGCGCAGCGCGGCGTCGACCTCGTCGGCCAGCCACAGCAGGGCGAGCTCGCGCAGCGCCGTGAGGTTGCCCAGCCGGAAGTAGTTCGACAGCGCGGCGTCGACACGCTCGGCCGGGTACACGTACCCACCGGCGAGGCGGTCGCGCAGCGCCTGCGGTGCGAGGTCCACGACCTCGACCTGGTCGGCGGCGCGCAGCACCGCGTCCGGGACGGTCTCGCGCTGGACGACACCGGTGATCTTCTCCACCACGTCGTTGAGGGACTCGATGTGCTGGATGTTCACCGTCGAGAGCACGTCGATCCCGGCGTCGAGCAGCGCGTCGACGTCCTGCCAGCGCTTGGTGTGCGCCAGGCCGGGCGCGTTGGTGTGCGCGAGCTCGTCGACCAGCGCGACGTCCGGGCGGCGGGCCAGCACGGCGTCGAGGTCGAGCTCGGCGAGCGCGACGTCCCGGTGCCGCACCGTGCGGCGCGGCACCACCTCGAGGCCCTCGACCATCGCGGCCGTGTGCGGGCGCCCGTGGGTCTCGACGACCGCGACCACGACGTCACGCCCCTCGTCGCGCAGGCGGTGGCCCTCCTCGAGCATCGCGGAGGTCTTGCCCACGCCCGGTGCCGCCCCGAGGAGGACGCGGAGCCGCCCACGCGCCATGCTCAGCCCTCCGAGTCGTCGAGGGCGAGGTTGAGCCGCAGCACGTTCACGGTCGGCTCGCCCACGAACCCCAGGCCGCGTCCCCCAGTGTGCCGCGCCACGAGGTCCGCGACGTCCCGCTCCGACATCCCGCGCGCCGCGGCGACGCGCGGCACCTGCAGCGCGGCGTACGCGGGGCTGACGTGCGGGTCCAGGCCGGACGCGGACGCGGTGACGGCGTCGGGCGGCACGTCGGCCGGCTCGACCCCCTCGAGCGCCGCGACCTGCGCCCGGCGCTCCTCGATCGCGGCGACCAGGTCCGGGTTCTCCGGCCCCAGGTTGGAGCCGGACGACGCCCCCGCGTCGTACCCGTCGCCCGCGGCCGACGGCCGGGGCTGGAAGTACGCCACGAGCGGCTCACCGCCGGCGTCGGTGAACGACTGCCCGATCAGCGCGGACCCGACCACGGTGCCGTCGGGGCCGGTGAGGAGCGAGCCGCGCGCCTGCGCGGGGGCGACCAGCTGCGCGACGCCCGTGACGACGGCGGTGTAGCCGACGCCGAGCAGGAGGGTGAGGACGACCATGGCGCGCAGGGCGACACCCAGGGTGCGGGCGGCGGTGCGGGTCGACTGGGGCATGCGGGTTCTCCTCGTGCGGGACGGGACGGGACGGGACGGGTCGGGCGGAGGGGCGTCAGTAGCCGGGCAGGAGGCGGACGACGAGGTCGATGAGCCAGATGCCCACGAACGGTGCGACGACGCCCCCGAGCCCGTAGACCAGGAGGTTGCGGCCGAGGACCGCCGAGGCGTCGAGGGGCCGGTAGCGCACGCCGCGCAGCGCGAGCGGGATGAGCGCGACGATGACCAGGGCGTTGAACACGACCGCGGACAGCACCGCCGAGGACGGCGAGTGCAGGCCCATGACGTTCAGCGCGGCGAGCCCCGGGAACACGCCCATGAACATGGCCGGGATGATCGCGAAGTACTTGGCGACGTCGTTGGCGACGGAGAACGTCGTCAGGGCACCGCGCGTGATGAGCAGCTGCTTGCCGATGCGCACGACGTCGATGAGCTTGGTCGGGTCCGAGTCGAGGTCGACCATGTTGCCGGCCTCCTTCGCGGCCGACGTGCCCGTGTTCATCGCCATCCCGACGTCCGCCTGCGCGAGGGCCGGGGCGTCGTTCGTGCCGTCGCCCGTCATCGCGACGAGGTGGCCGCCGGCCTGCTCCGCGCGGATCAGCGCGAGCTTGTCCTCCGGCGTGGCCTCGGCGAGGACGTCGTCGACACCCGCCTCGGCCGCGATGGCGTGGGCGGTCACGGGGTTGTCGCCCGTGACCATGACGGTGCGGATGCCCATGGCGCGCAGCTCGGCGAACCGCTGGGCCAGGCCCTCCTTGACGACGTCCTTGAGGTGCACGACGCCGAGCACGCGGCCCGCGCGGCCGGGTGCCGCGACCGCGACGACCAGCGGCGTGCCGCCGGACCGCGCGACCTCCTCGACGGCCGCGTCCAGCTCCGCCCGGACGTCGGGCGCCACCGGCGTCCCCTCCGCCTGGAGCCACGCGACGACCGCGGAGCCGGCGCCCTTGCGGATCCGCGTGCCGTCGGGCTCGTCGAGCCCGGACATGCGGGTCTGCGCGGTGAACGGCACGACGTCCCCGGGCACGTCCGTGCCCACGTCGGCGCCGCTGCGGCGGGCCAGGTCGACGACCGACGTGCCCTCGGGCGTCGGGTCCGCGAGCGACGCGAGGGCCGCGGCCCGCACCAGCTCGGCCTGCCGGACGCCGCCCAGCGCGACGAACGCGACCGCCTGCCGGTTGCCGTAGGTGATCGTGCCGGTCTTGTCGAGCAGCAGCGTCGTCACGTCGCCCGCGGCCTCGACGGCGCGCCCCGACATGGCGAGCACGTTGCGCTGCACCAAGCGGTCCATACCGGCGATGCCGATGGCGGACAGCAGCGCGCCGATCGTCGTCGGGATGAGGCAGACGAGCAGCGCGACGAGGACGGCGACGCTCACCGGCTCGGCCGCGTACGACGCGATCGGGTTCAGCGTGAGGGCCACGACGACGAACACGACCGACAACGCCGCCAGCAGGATCGACAGCGCGATCTCGTTGGGGGTCTTCTGCCGGCTCGCGCCCTCGACCAGCGCGATCATCCGGTCGACGAACGTCTCCCCCGGCTTCGAGGTGATCCGCACGACGACCCGGTCGGACAGCACGCGCGTCCCGCCCGTGACGGCCGAGCGGTCGCCGCCGGACTCGCGGACGACCGGCGCGGACTCCCCGGTGATCGCCGACTCGTCGACCGACGCGATGCCGTGGACGATCTCGCCGTCCCCGGGCACGAGCTCCCCCGCGCTGACGACGACCACGTCACCGAGCCGCAGGTCCGCCGACGACACCTCGACCACCCGGGCGCGCGTCGCGCCCGGGTCGCCGCCCTCGTCGTAGGCGACGACCCGGTGGGCCGCCGTCGCGGTGCGGGTGCGCCGCAGCGAGTCCGCCTGCGCCTTGCCGCGCCCCTCGGCCACGGACTCCGCGAGGTTGGCGAACAGGGCCGTGACCCACAGGACCACCGCGACGACGGCCGTGAACGACGCGGGCACGGGGGTGCCGCCGGACTCCGCGGGCCCGCCGAGGGCGGGCTCGGCGACGGCCAGCACGGTGGTGAGCGCCGCACCGACCCAGACCACGAGCATCACGGGGTTGCGCCACATGTGCCGCGGGTCGAGCTTGCGGACGGCACCGGGCAGGGCGTCGCGGACCTGCGCCCACGTGAAGGCGCCGGCGGGGGTGGGTGCCGGGGCGGGCGCGGGCCGGGCCTCGGTGCGTTCGAGCGTGGTGGACATCAGATCAGCCCTTCCGCCAGGGGACCCAGCGCGAGAACGGGGAAGTACGTGAGGGCGGTGAGGACGACGACCACACCGGCGAGCAGCCCGGCGAACTGCGGGCGGTGGGTCGGCAGGGTGCCGACCGTCGCGGGGACCGCGCCCTGCGCGGCCAGGGACCCGGCCAGCGCCAGGACCAGCACGATCGGCACGAACCGGCCGAGCAGGATCGCGACGCCGAGGGCCGTGTTCAGCCACGGCGTGTTGGCGGTGAGGCCCGCGAACGCCGAGCCGTTGTTGTTGGCGGCCGACGTGAACGCGTACAGCACCTCGGACATGCCGTGCACGCCGGGGTTCCAGATGGACGTCCCGGCGACGCTGTCGCGCAGCGCCGGCACCCCGAGGCTCAGGGCCGTGCCCGCGAGCACGAGGGTCGGCGTCACGAGGATGTACAGGCTCGCGAGCTTGATCTCGCGCGGGCCGATCTTCTTGCCCAGGTACTCCGGCGTGCGGCCCACCAGCAGGCCGGCGACGAACACCGCGACGACCGCGAGCACGAGCATCCCGTACAGGCCGGACCCGACGCCGCCGGGCGCGACCTCGCCGAGCATCATGTTGAGCATCGGCAGCATGCCGCCGAGCGCGGTGTACGAGTCGTGCATCGAGCTCACGGCGCCCGTCGAGGTGCCCGTGCTCGTCGTCGCGAACAGCGCCGACCAGACGATCCCGAAGCGCACCTCCTTGCCCTCGGTCGCGGCGCCCGCGAGCGCCGGGGCGGTGCCGCGGGCGGCGGACTCCAGCGCGACGAGCACGAGGAACGACGCCGAGAACAGCGTCGCCATGACCCCGGCGATCGCGTACCCCTGCCGGTGGTCGCCGACCATGCGGCCGAAGGTGCGCGGCAGGCTGAACGGGATGACGAGCATGAGGAGGACCTCGAGCAGGGTGGTCCACTGCGTGGGGTTCTCGAAGGGGTGCGCCGAGTTCGCGTTGTAGAACCCGCCGCCGTTGGTGCCGAGCAGCTTGATCGCCTCCTGCGAGGCGACGGGCCCGCCGGGGACCGACTGCGTCGCGCCGGCCAGCGTCGTGACGTCGGTGAACCCGGCGAGGTTCTGCACGACCCCGCCGAGGACCAGCAGCACGGCCGCGACCAGTGCGCCGGGCAGCAGGATGCGCAGGCAGCCGCGCAGCAGGTCCACCCAGAAGTTGCCGATCGTCGCCGAGCGGCGCGCCGCGAACCCCCGCACGAGTGCGACGGCGACCGCCATGCCGACGGCCGCGGACACGAAGTTCTGCACCACCAGACCGGTGGCCTGCACGGTGTGCCCGAGCGTGAGCTCCGGGGAGTACGACTGCCAGTTGGTGTTGCCGACGAAGGACGCCGCGGTGTTGAACGCCAGGTGCTCCGACGGCGCGCCGAGCCCCAGCGACAGCGGCAGCCACTGCTGCGTGCGCTGCAGCGCGTAGACGAGGACCAGGCCGACGACCGAGAAGGCCAGCACGCTGCGCAGGTAGACGGGCCACGTCTGCTGCGAACGCGGGTCGACGCCCAGCACGCGGTACACGGCACGCTCGACGCGCCAGTCCGTGCCGGTGGTGTAGACGTGCGCCATGTAGTCGCCGAGCGGGCGGTACGCGGCCGCGAGGAGCAGCAGGACCGCGACGAGGGTGAGGACGGCCAGCAGGCCGGTCATCAGAAGCGCTCCGGTCGGACGAGCGCCACGAGCAGGTAGACGACCGCGGCGACGCCGAGCACCGCGGCGAGCAGCTCGAGGACGATCACAGCCGCTCCACCGCCTTGCCGAGGCAGGCGGTCAGCGCGAGCACGGCGGCCGCGGTGAGCAGGTAGACGATGTCGAGCACGTGGGTCTCCACGGTCCGGGGGACGGCCCCGTCGTGGCGGGTGCCGGGCGCCCGTCGGGGGCACCGGCGACGATGCAACACCCGTGGCGGGCGCCGGGAGCCGGTCCTCACGGAACCCATACGGCCCGCCGCCACCCCCTGACGGGTCCCTGACGCCCGGGGCGGGCGGGGGCCGCGGAGGGCACGCCACCGCTCCCGCTGCGCGGACGTGCCGGGGTCAGGCGGGCTCGGGCTCCGCCGCCGCCAGCCGGCGCGCGAGGATCGCGCACACCACGATCTGCAGCTGGTGGAACGCGATCACCGGCAGCGCGACGCTCGCCGCGACGGCGGGCGCGAACAGCACCGCCGCCATCGGCAGCCCGGTCGCCGCCGACTTCTTCGAGCCGCACATCAGCAGCGCGATCCGGTCGCCGCGGTCCAGCCCCAGCGCGCGTCCGCCGAACCACGTCGCCGAGAGCATGACGGCCAGCACGACCGCGCACACCACCAGCAGCACCAGCAGCGCCCACACCGTCAGGTCGTCCCACGCGCCGGACGTCTGCGCCTCGCTGACGGACGTGAACACCACCAGCAGGATCGTCGAGCGGTCGGTCACCCTCAGCAGGCCGCCGTGCCGGCGCAGCCACGCCCCGATCCACGGCTGCACCAGCTGCCCCACGACGAACGGCAGCAGCAGCTGCAGCAGGATCCCGCTCACCGCACCGCCGTCGAGGCCGGCGCCCGTGGCGCCGAGCAGCGCCGCCACCAGCAGCGGGGTCAGCAGGACGCCCAGGACGTTCGAGATCGTCGCGCCCGTGATCGCACCCGCGACGTTGCCGCGGGCGATCGACGTCATCACCACCGACGACTGCACGGTCGAGGGCAGCACCGCCAGGTAGAGCAGGCCCCGGCGCAGGTCCGGGTCCAGCACGGAGTCGGGCAGCAGCTGGACGGCCAGGCCCACCAGCGGGAACAGCACGTACGTCGCCGCCAGCATCGAGCCCTGCAGCCGGAAGCGCTTGAGGCCGTCCAGGACCTCGCCGGTGGGCATCCGCGCGCCGTACAGGAAGAACAGCAGCACGATCGCGCCCGTGCGGACCGTGTCGAGCGCCGCACCGACCGCCTCGGGCACCGGCACCAGCAGCCCCAGCACGAGGACGGCCAGGATCATCGCGGTCAGCGGGTCGAGCCACCGCAGCCAGGCGGGTCGCGTCATGCCGTGCGGGTGCGAGCGTCGGGGATCACGGGGACATCCTGACCCATGGCGGGGTCCGTCCGCCGATGCGCCCGGGCTGGACGACGGCCGGTCCCGCTGCGGGGGCCGGCCGTCGCGCAAGGACCTCAGCGGCGGTGCAGCGCCCGCCCCAGGCGTCGGCGGAGGCCGCCCGTCGGGAGGGTCCCGGAGGCGCGGGCCGCGTGGGCCCGGCGGCGCTCCGCGGCGATCTCGATGGCGCGTTCACGGTTGCGGTAGTCGATGAGGCAGAGCTCGGGATGCATCGTGGGTTCTCCACTTCCTGGTGGTACGGGGGTTGCCGGGGTCGCCGGCGTCCCTCGCGGTGTGTCGCGCCGGGTTCCGGCGCTGTCACCAGCATCGACACCCCGCAGCAGGAAGGGAAGGGTGAGTCCGGGCACACCGTCCGTTCGGGTGACGAGGGCGGCGCGGACGAGCGAGGCGCAGCGGGTCGCCGGGCGCCTACCCTGGGAGCGCGCACGCGAGAAAGGACCCGGGCGGCACCGCCCCGCCCGACCCCCATGACGAAGACCCTCCTGGCCGTCGACGGCAACTCCCTGCTCCACCGCTCGTTCCACGCGCTGGCGGGCTCGCAGCTGCGCACCCGTGACGGGCAGGCCACGTGGGCGGTCAAGGGCGCGCTCTCGCAGATCC
The DNA here is from genome assembly GCF_900114185.1 of Cellulomonas sp. KH9. Taxonomy (GTDB): domain Bacteria; phylum Actinomycetota; class Actinomycetes; order Actinomycetales; family Cellulomonadaceae; genus Cellulomonas. The sequence goes on along the minus strand of NZ_FOSE01000001.1, from coordinate 401,959 downwards.
TCGGGGCCGTGGACCGGGTCGCGGCCGACGCGGTCGTCATCGGGTTCGACGACGCCGCCGGGAACGCCCGCAAGGCGGCGCACCCGCACTACAAGGCGCACCGTACCGAGAAGCCCGCGGACCTGGTCACCCAGCTGTCGCTCGCGGTCGACGTGTTCTGGTCCGCCGGCCTGCACGTCGTCATCCCGGACGGGCTGGAGGCCGACGACGTCCTGGCGTCGGCCGCCGCGACCGCGACGGCGGCCGGCTGGCACACCGTGGTCTGCACGTCCGACCGGGACGCGTTCGCCCTGGTGAACGAGACGACGTCGGTGCTGCGGATCATCAACGGCGGCGTCGAGGCGTCCCCCGTGCTGACGCCCGAGCGGCTGCGGATCCTGCTCGGCATCGACGCCGGGCAGTACCGCCAGTACGCCGCCATGCGGGGGGACGCGTCGGACAACCTCACGGGCATCCGCGGGATCGGCGAGAAGACCGGTGTGGCCCTGCTCAACGCCTTCGGGACCGTCGAGGCCGCGTTCCAGGACGTCGACACGAACGGCGGCGCGCGGGTCGCCGAGGTGCTGGGCAAGGCGTGCGTGAAGAAGCTGGCGGACCCCGACGGGCGCGCGGCGTTCTGGGAGAACGTCGAGCTGATGACGATGCGCACCGACCTGGACCTGGAGATGGACCTCGTCGCGGGGTCCGGACCCGGCGTGCTGCCGGTCGACCCGCAGGGGCTGCACGACGCGCTGGCCCGCGTCGAGCTCCACTCGCTGCAGTGGCTCGCCGCCCGCGTGCTGGCCGGCGCGGCGCAGGCGCCGGCCGAGGCACCCGGCGCGGTCGTGGCACGTGCCCCGGAACCGGCGCGCGCACCGGTTCCGGTCACGGCCGCCACGGTGGACGTCGAGGACGAGGCCGCGGACGACCTGACGCTCTTCTGACGTCCCGGTCTGACGTCCCGGCCGGTCAGGGGGCCCGTGGCGGGAGCTGCTGCACCGCCCACCGGTTGCCGTCGGGGTCGGTGAACCCCGTGAACCGCCCCCACGCGAGGTCCTCGACGGGTGGGGCGTCCACCCCCTGCAGCCGTGCCGCCGACCCGACGCCGGCGACGGTCCGGCCATCGTCCCGCCGCCCACCGACACCGACGGGCGGCGGGGACGTGCAGGCCGCGCCGCGACCCGCGTCGCGCAGCCCCGGGGGGAGAGCATCGGACGCGAGGACCCGGCCGCGACGTGGCGGTGCCCGGGTCGTGGCCGACGACGACCTCGATGGAGGATGCAGCATGAAGACCTTCACCCTGCCGGGGACCGACGTCCTCGCCCCCAACGTCGTGCTCGGGCTCATGCGGATCGCCGAGAAGTCGGACGACGAGATCCGTGAGCTCGTGCGCACCGCCCGCGACGCGGGCATCGACTTCCTCGACCACGCGGACGTGTACGGCCGCGAGATGCACGAGTGCGAGCGCCGGTTCGCCGAGGCGATGGCGCTCACGCCGTCGCAGCGCGACGAGATCACCATCCAGACCAAGTGCGGGATCGTGCGCGAGGGGCCGTACTTCGACTTCTCGTACGAGCACATCATGACGTCGGTCGAGGCCTCCCTGCAGGCCCTGGGCACGGACCGCATCGACGTCCTGCTGCTGCACCGCCCCGACGCGCTCGTCGAGCCGGACGAGGTCGCGCGGGCCTTCGACGAGCTCGAGGCCGCGGGCAAGGTGCGGGCGTTCGGCGTCTCCAACCACACGCCGCGGCAGATCGACCTGCTCAAGCGGTCCGTGCGCCAGCCGCTGGTCGCCAACCAGGTGCAGCTGTCGATCACCCACGCGGCACTGGTCGCCCAGGGCGTCGCCGGGAACATGGTGGCCGAGGACCAGTCCGTCACCCGCGACGGCGGCGGGCTGCTCGACTACTGCCGGCTGAACGACATCACCGTGCAGGCGTGGTCGCCGTTCCAGGCCGGGTTCTTCACCGGCACCTTCCTCGGCTCCCCCGACCACGCCGAGCTCAACGCCGTGATCGACCGGCTCGCCGCGCAGTACGACGTGCCCCCGATCGCGATCGCCACGGCGTGGATCACGCGGCACCCCGCGCAGATGCAGGTCGTCCTCGGCACCACGACGCCCGAGCGCGTCGCGGGGGCCGCGCTCGGGTCGGACCTGCCGCTCACCCGGGCCGAGTGGTACGAGCTGTTCCGCGCCGCGGGGCACATCGTCCCCTGACCCACAGGCGTTCCGGAGCCCGGTCCGCATGCGTGCGGGCCGGGCTCCGTCGTGCTCAGCCGGGCACCGACCGTGCGGATGATGCGGTGATACCGTGATGCGCATGAGGACGACGCTGGAGATCGACGACCGGGTGCTGGCCGCCGCGCGTGCGATCGCCGAGCAGCAGAACGTGTCGATCGGGCGCGCGATCTCCGACCTCGCCGAGCGAGCGCTCGAGGGCACCGCGCCCGCGTCGACCGTCCGTGGGTTCCCGGTGTTCCACGGCCCGGGGGGCCACGTGATCACCGACGAGATGGTCGCCGAGCACCGTGACGGCTGAGCCCTGCTACCTGCTCGACGTGAACGTCCTGTTGGCGCTCGCCGCCGACGCGCACGTGCACCACCGCGCCGCGCACCGGTGGTTCGCCGACGTCACGGCGTGGGCGACGACGCCGACGACCGAGTCGGCGTTCGTGCGCCTGCTGTCCACGCCTGCCGTCGCCGGGCGGGCGGTCCTCCCGGTCGAGGCCGTCGCGGCGCTGCGCCAGATGCGGACGGTCCCCGGCCACCGCTTCCTCCCGGACGACGCCTCGTTCGCGGACGCCGCGATCGACCTGACGCGCATGGTCGGCCCGCGTCAGGTCACGGACTTCCACCTCGTCGAGCTCGCGAGGCGCACCGGCAGCACGCTCGCGACGCTCGATGCCAAGCTCCTCCGCTCGCTCCACCCGGCGGACTCCCACCTGGTGAGCGTCGTCCCGGCCGCCTGAGAGCGACCGCGCGCCTCGCTCGACCGGCCGGCTCGGCACGGTCCTACCCGTCGGCAGCGCCCGTGAAGTGGTCGACCAGCCCGGACCGCACCTGCAGGTAGAGCGACCGGACCGGCACGGTCTCGCCCCGCTCGGCGCGGCGTGCCCACTCGTCGTACGCCAGGCGCACGGCGGTGCCGATCGCGGTGACGACGGTGCGGGCGCGCAGCTCGTCGACGTCGGGGTGGTCGCTGGCGTGCAGCACGATCGTGGTGAGCACCTGCACCTGCTCGGCGTCGCGGGCCAGGGCGCGGGCCAGCAGGTCCGCGTCGGCGAGGACGAGCCGGCGGACGCGCAGGACGCGCGCGTGGCTCGCCGCGGGCTCGGCGTCGAAGGCGTCGACCTGCGTCAGGAACGCCTGCTCGATCGCGCGGACCACGGTGGGACCGCGCTGGTCGACGCCGCGCACGCACGTGATGAGCCGTTCCATCGAGTCGTCGTCGACGAACAGCGCGTTCTCCTTCGTCCCCGCGTGGCGGTAGAAGGTGCGCGGGGCGATGCCCGCGGCCTCGGCGATCGCCTCGACGCTCGTGGCCGCCACCCCCTGACGCTCGAAGAGGTCGAGCGCGGCGTCGGTGATGGCGCGGCGCGTCTCGCGACGGCGGTGCTCGCGCAGGCCGCAGTCGACGTCCGGGCCGTCGTCGACGACGTGCGGGCCGCGCTGCCGGTCGTCCGCGTCGAGCATCCGCCCATCCTCCCACCCCGCGGCGATTGTGGCAGTCACTGCCATAGACTCGTCGACCGGACGTCGCTGTTCCCCAGGAACGCCGTCCGCCCCCACCCGCTGACAGAGAGACCTCATGACGCTCGAGAACGACCTCCGGCCCGTCCCGTCCGGCGCCCCGGACGGGTCCCCCGCGATCCGCACCGGCCCCGTGATCGCGCTGCTCGTGGCCTCGGCGTTCGTCGTCATCCTCAACGAGACGATCATGGGCGTCGCCCTGCCCCGGCTCATGGTCGACCTCGACGTCACCGCCGCGACCGCGCAGTGGCTGACCACCGGCTTCCTGCTGACCATGGCGATCGTCATCCCGTGCACCGGCTACCTGCTGGCCCGGTTCCCGGTGCGGGGCCTGTTCTTCACGGCGATGTCGCTGTTCTCCGCCGGCACCCTCCTCGCGGCGCTCGCCCCCGGGTTCGAGGTGCTGCTCGCCGGGCGCGTCGTCCAGGCGTCGGGCACCGCGATCATGCTGCCGCTGCTGTTCACCACCGTGCTCAACGTCGTCCCCGCCACCCACCGCGGCCGCATGATGGGCGTCATCTCCATCGTCATCGCCGTCGCCCCGGCGATCGGCCCGACGGCGTCCGGCGCCATCCTGTCCTCGCTGGACTGGCGCTGGATGTTCTGGATCGTGCTGCCCATCGCGCTGCTCGCCCTCGCGCTCGGCGCCGTGTGGGTCCGCAACGTCACCGAGACGTCGCACGCGACGTTCGACCCGCCCTCCGCGCTGCTCGCCGCGGTCGGGTTCGGCGGCCTGATCTACGGCCTCAGCCTCGTCGGGGAGTCGGCGTCGGGGCACGCGCCCGTGGCGCCCGGGATCCCGGTCGCGGTCGGCGCAGTCGCGCTCATCGTGTTCGTGCTGCGTCAGCTGACCCTGCAGCGGACGGACTCCGCCTTCCTCGACCTGCGGACGTTCACCTCGCGGTCCTTCAGCCTCGCCGTCGTGCTCGTCGTCGTCGTGATGTCCGCACTGTTCGGCTCGCTCATCCTGCTGCCGCTGTTCCTGCAGCAGGCGCTCGCGCTCGACACCCTGACCGTCGGGCTGATGATGCTGCCCGGCGGCGTCCTCATGGGCGTCATCGCACCCGTGGTCGGGGCGCTGTTCGACCGCCACGGGCCGCGGCCGCTGGTCCTGCCCGGCATGGTCGTCGCCGCAGCCGCGCTCTGGGGCATGACGACGTTCGGCATGGACACGCAGATCGGGTGGATCGTGGCGGTGCACATGACCCTCAACCTGGGGCTCGGCTTCGTCTTCACCCCGCTGCTGACCTCGGCGCTCGGGTCGCTGCCGCGCTCCCTGTACTCCCACGGCAGCGCGATCACCAGCACGCTGCAGCAGGTCGCCGGGGCTGCCGGCACGGCCCTGTTCGTCACGCTGATGTCGGTCGGGGCTGCCGGTGCGGCCGCCACGGGCGCCGCACCCGCCGAGGCGATGGCGGCGGGCGTGCACCGCGCGTTCGTCGTCGGGGCCGTCATCGCCAGCGTGGCCGTCGTGCTCACGCTGTTCGTGCGCAAGCCTGCGGAGGTGGAGGCGGAGTCACCGGTGCTCGTCGGGCACTAGCCGACCGGTCGGCAACCGCCGGGTCAGGCAGCCGCACGCGCCCACCTGTGCGGGCGGTGCCCGCCGGCCGCGTCAGCCGAGCGCGTCAGCCGACCGCGTCAGCCGAACGTCTCGGTGAGCTGTGCACTCTCCGCGGGGGTCAGATTGGTGGACACGAGCGTCCAGTGCAGGCCGTGGAAGCGTTCGCCCAGCCGGTCCAGGTCGGCACCCTCGGTGACGGCGAAGAGCGCCGAGGTCCCCGGCGTGACCTCCCGCCCGATGGTCTCGAGCTGCTCCTTCGTGATGCCGACGGCGGCGACGGCGCGGGCGATCGCCCCGAGCGCGGCCCCGGCGGCAGCCCCCAGCAGGGGGAGGAAGAACAGGCCGCCCACGATCAGCCCCCACAGCGCGCCCCACGCCGTGCCCCGCCGCTCGTCGTTGCGCGCGTGGTGCATCGTCGGCCGTGCCGCGCCCTCGGGCCACGACAGGACGGCACGGTCGACCACGTGCACGAGGCCGTCACCCTCGGCCTCCGCGAGGATCCGCGCCGCGTCCTGGGCGCGCTCCGGGCCGTCGAACTTCCACACGCTGAACGTCGTCATCGTCCCGCCCTCTCGTCGTCGCCCGCGCGGCCGGCACCCAGGAGGCCGACCGCGCTCCACGCTGGCGCGGGCAGCGGCGTGTGCGCCTCCCCCGGTGCGGGCGAGTCGGGCCATGGCGGGTGCACCCCGGGGCGCCGACAGGGCGCCGACAGGGCGCGCAGGATCGCGTCCCCCGTGAGGAGCCGTCGACGCGATCAGAAGAACCGGTGCCGGCAGGAGACCGTCAGTTGGTCTCGGACTTCCCCTGCCGCCAGTACCCCATGAACGCCACGGCCTTGCGGTCGACGCCGCACTCGCGCACCAGGTGGCGGCGCAGGGTCTTGATGACGCCGGCCTCGCCCGCGAGCCACGCGTACAGGTGGGCCTCGGCGGTCAGCGGGGCGCCGGTCGCATAGTCGATCGGCACCTCCCACAGCATGTCGTGGTCGACGTCGACGTCCTCCAGGACGGTGTCCGGGGTCGGCGCCTGGCCGGGCAGCAGACGCGCGCACGCGGCCTGGACGGCCGGGACGAGCAGGTCGCCGTGGGCGCGGCCGTCGCGGCCGAGCCAGTGGATGCGCACACCCGCCGGGGCGTCGAGCGCGAGGCGGTCGTCGGACCACGGCATCTCGACGAGCACCTCGCCGCGGGCGTCGCGCGGCAGCCGCTCGACGATGCCGGCGATGGCGGGCAGCGCGGTCTCGTCGCCCGCGATGAGCAGCCGGTCGGTGCGCGCGGGCGGGACGAAGTCGACGCCGCCGTGCGGGCCGACGTGGTCGGCGTTGGGGCCCATGACGACCAGCTCGTCGCCGACGCGGGCGGTCGTCGCCCAGCGCGACGCGGGCCCGGTGTCGCCGTGCAGCACGATGTCGACGTCCAGCTCACGCGGGTGCGGACGCACACCGCGGGCCGTGTAGGTGCGCATGGGGTGACGGCGGTCCTCGGGCAGGGCGCGCCACGTGCCGTACCAGTCGCCCGTGCGGCCGAGGTCCATGAGGTCCGCGTACGGAGCGCCGGCGACCGGCAGGAAGAACTTGATCCGCTGGTCGAACCCGTTGTCCGCGAAGCGGTCGAGGTCGTCGCCCGTGAACGTCACGCGCAGCAGGCTGGGGCACAGCCGCTGCATCGCGGCGACGCGCACGTGGAACATCCGGAAAGGGGACGCCGGGGGTGCGGTCGTCTCGACAGTCGTCACTGCGGCCTCGGTCACACGAGCAGCATAAGGTGAGGCTTACCTGAAAAGGCAAGAGCGTCCGCCGCCAGATCGTCCGGGGCCGCGTGTGCCGGGCGTCACACCGCCGACGTGCCGAACAGCAGACCCAGCGCGTACGTGACGGCGGCGGCGCCGTACCCGATGGCCAGCTGGCGCAGCGCGCGCCGCACCGGGGACGCCCCGGACAGCAGCCCCACCACCGAGCCGGTCCCCAGCAGCGCGACGCCCACGAGCCCGGCCGACCACAGCACGGCCGTCGTCCCCGACGCCCCCAGCAGGTACGGCACGACCGGGATCAGCGCACCGGACGCGAAGAAGCAGAAGCTCGCCATGGCGGCACCCCAGGCGGTGCCGACGGACTCGTGCTCGTCCCGCTCGGGCGTCGCCGGACGCGCCGGAGCCCCGCCGGGTGCGACCGGGACACCGGCCCCGGACGTCGGCAGCGTCGTCGACGTCCGCAGCAGGGACGCGTCGACGGCCTGCTGCGCGTCGTACTGGGCCAGCGACGCCAGCACGACGTCCGCACGGGCCTGCGCGTCCGAGGCGCTCATGCCGCGCGCCCGGTAGACCAGCGCGAGCTCGTTGGCCGCGACGTCGAGGTGCGCGAGGGCATCCGCCGCGCCCGCGGCAGGCCGGGACGCCTCCAGCAGCTCACGCTGCGAGCGCACCGACACGTACTCCCCCGCGGCCATCGACAGGGCCCCCGCGAGCAGGCCCGCCAGGCCCGTGAGCAGCACGGTGCCGGTCGCGACGCCGCTGGCACCGATGCCCAGGACCAGCGCGAGGTTCGACACCAGCCCGTCGTTCGCGCCGAACACGGCCGCGCGGAAGGTCCCGGAGATCTGCTGCCGCCCCCGCATCGCCAGCCCGCGCACGACCTCCTCGTGGATCTGCTCGTCGGCGGCCATGCGGGCGGTCGCCTCGGAGTCCTGCCCGTACGTCGAGCGGGCCTCGGCGCGCTGCGCCAGCGCGTACACCCACACCGACCCGAACCGCCGGGCCAGCACGCTGAGGACGCGGGTACGCCAGTCGCCACGGACCGGACGCCCGACGTCGCCACCGAGCAGGTCGAGCCAGTGGGCCTCGTGCCGGCGCTCCGCCTCGGCGAGCGCGAGCAGGATCTCGCGCTCCTCGCCCGTGCGTCGCGACGCGAGGTCGCGGTAGACGGCCGCCTCGGCGCGCTCGTCGGCGAGGTTGCGCCGCCACCGGCGCAGCTGGGCGGGCGTGGGCCGGTGCTCGCCCGGCGGGGCAGGGGTGGTCATCGGTCTCCGGGCGTCGTCGCAACAAGGTGCCGACTGCACCGTAGGCCGCGCCGCGGGGTTGCGATAACGGGCGGCGCCGGAGTGCCGAGGCCCCGCGCGACGGGTTTCGGTGCGCCGAACGACGCGTGTCTGCAGGCGCGCGTCGGACGCGAGCCGGATACTGAGGAGGATGACGACCGAAGGGGGTCCGTCCGGCGGGACCGGGCGGGGCAGGGGGACGGTCGGGACGCCGGCGTGGGCGTCGCGGCAGCTGCCCGTGAGCGCAGTGGCTCGATCGCGCCTGCTCGACCGCCTCGACCGCCTGGATCCCGTCGCCGTGGTGCGTGCGGTGCACGGGTTCGGCCGGACCGTCCTGGCGGAGCAGTGGGCCGCCCGGCAGCGGTCCACCGGCCGGCCGGTCGCCTGGACGTCGGGACCGTGGCCGTCGGACGGGCACCGGGGCCCGTGGACGGCGGTGCGCGACGCGCTGACGGCTGCGCTGCGCGCGGCGGGCAGCGACGTCCCTGACGCGCCGGACCCGGCGCAGCTGGCGGCTGCCGTGGACGCGGCCGGGTCGCCCGTGGTGCTCGTGATCGACGACGCCGACCAGCTCGACGCCCCCGCCGACCTGCAGGCCGTCGCGGACCTGCTCACCGCGTCCCACGGGCTGCGCCTGCTGCTGGTGACCGGCGCGCGGTACCCGCTGCGGCCGAGCGGGGCGTGGCACCCGGTCCTCGAAGCGACACGTCGGCCGCTGTCGGTCGTCACGCTCACCGCGCGGGACCTGGCGTTCACCCCGGACGAGCTGCGCGCCGCCGCGGCCACCTGGGGCCACGTCGTCGACGACACCCGGCTGCGGCAGGTCGTCGACCTGGTGCAGGGGTGGCCCACGCTGGCCCGCGCCGTGCTGGACGACACCGGCCCGGGCGACGCCCGGCCGGCGACGTCGGCGGCGTTCGCGTACGCCCGCGACGTCATGCTCCCCGACGTCGGGGACACCGTGCTGCTGCGCGCCGCCATGCTCGTGGCCGCCGCGGGGGACCCGACGCCCGCGACCACCCGTCTCGTGCTCGACGCCGCGGGCCGGAGCCGGTCCGCCGACGACGAGCTGGACGTCCTGCTGCGGCTGGAGGCCGTCGGGATGGTCGTCCGGCGCCGCACGGACGCGGGCCCCAGCCGGTGGCACGTGCCCGGCCTGCTGCGCGAGGTGCTCGTGCGCGAGCTGGAGCGCCGCGACCCCGAGCTGTCCGCCCGGGTGCACCGCGTCCTGGCCGTCGCGGCGCTCACCACGCACCCGCCGGACCCGGGCGCGGCCGTCGAGCACGCCGCGCGGGCGCACGACTGGACGCTGCTCGAGACCTGCTGGGTCGACTTCGGCACCTACCTGGTGGCCACGGCGGGCGCGGCCGTCGACGCGGCGTACGCCCCGCTGCCCGACGCGGTCACGGAGACCTCGACGGTCCTCGCCCTGGCGCGGGCGGTCGCCCGCCGCGGCGAGGACGAGCGCGACGACCCGCGGGCCCTCGTCCTGCGGCTGATGACCGAGCTCGGGACGCTGGCGCTCGACGGCTCGTGGCGCAGCCGCACACCCGCCGGCCGCTGGACCGGGGCCGCGTCCGCGCTGGTCGCCGCCCGGTCCCGCGGGGACATCCCGCGCGCCATGGTCGTGGTGCGGGACACGGAGATCGCCGCGGCGCGCGCCGGCGTCGCGGGCGGCACGTCCACCCGCGCGTACTGGTGGTTCCTGCTGCAGGGCGGCCGCACGGCGCTGCTGGACGGCGACCTGGGCACCGCGCTGGAGCTGCCGATGCGGGCCTACGAGCTCGCGGACCCGTCGCGGGCGCCCGACGTGCGCGCCGCGGCTGCCGGCCACGTGGCGCTGGTCCACGCGCTCGACGGGGTGCTGAGCGACGCCGAACGCTGGCTCGTCCGGCACGCCGAGGCGCTCGACCCCGCCTGGGAGATCCGGTTGCGGGACAGCGCCGGCGACGTCGCCGAGGCCATGGTCGCCACCGACCACCTCGACCTGCCGGCTGCCGACGCCGCCCTGTCCCGGCTCACGCTCGCCGTGCACGCACCGGACGTGACCTGGCCGTTCGTCATGCGCGCCCGGGTGCGCCGCGCCGTGCTGTTCGGCGAGCCGGAGACCGGTCTGGCGGAGCTGGAGCAGATCGAGCGCACCCACCACGTGTGGCTGGCGCAGGCGGGCCTGGTGCACCGGATCGTGGCGCGGCTGCGCGCCGAGCTGCTGCTGGCCCTCGGGGAGTACCACCGGGTCGGGGACCTGCTGGTCGGGCAGGACCCCACCGGGCTGTGGAGCGACGTGCCGCGCGCCCGGTGGCACCTGCTGACCGGCGACCCGCACGCCGCGCTGCGGTCCGCCGTGCTGGGCGGCCGGCGCCGCCGGGTGAACCTGGCGGACCGCACCGACCTGCTGGTCCTGGAGTCGTGGGCGGCGCTCGAGTCGGGGCAGACGTCGCTGGCGGTGCGGGCGTTCCGCGCGGCCCGCCGGGTGGCCGGCGAGCAGGGCGCCCTGCGCAGCTTCGCGCACCTGCCCGGGGCCGTGCGCGACGCCCTGGTGCTGGAGTCCGGCGTGCCGTTCGACGACCATGAGCTGGCGCGCCTGGCCACCACGGGCCAGGTCGTCCCCGCCGCGGGTCGCCTGGTGCCCCTGACGCCGCGGGAGCGCACCGTCCTCACGCTGCTCGACGAGCACGGCACCACGCGCGAGGTCGCCGACGCCCTGACGGTGTCGGTGAACACCGTGCGCAAGCAGGTGCTGAGCATCTACGCCAAGCTCGGCGTGCACGACCGGGAGGCCGCGCTGCGCCGCGCGCACGAGCTGGGCGTGCTGGGGCCGCAGGGTCCCGGGCACTGAGCCCGGCGTCCCCGGGACCCCGGGTCGGCTCAGTCCTCCCAGGGCGGGGTCTCGTCGAGCCTCGCGTAGTACGTGGCCAGGTGGGAACGGACCCGGTCCCGGTCCTCGGCGGGCAGGTCGACGCCCCCGCGCGACCCCTGCATGACGGCGGCGGCGGCGAACACCCCGCGCGGCACCGCCACCAGCGTCCCGTCGACGACGTCCGCCACCAGCAGCTTGTACGCGGTGAAGTTGTCCTTCTTCTCCGCGTCGTACCAGACGTGCGCGTCGCGGTACCGCGCGGTGGGCCCGTCCTGCGCCCCGGCCCACTCGCGGACCCGGCGCTCGGCGGCGGCGCCGTCCCACTCGCGGTCCCGGTCGGCCAGCGGCAGGTCCTGGAAAGCGGTCACGGCCATCGGTGGTCCTCCGTCCTCCTCGGTCGTTCGTGGCGGTCCGGGTCGTGCCCCGCGTCCCGGCGGCGCGGACGGCCGCCGGGCGCGGGCGCGTCAGTGGGCCGGTGCCGCGGCACGCAGCCGCTCGAGCAGCGGCCCGGCCGCCTCGTCGAGGAACCGCTGCTGCAGCGCGTCGCCTACCTGCACCAGGGCGACGTCGGTGAAGCCGGCCTCCCAGTAGGCGCTCACGGCCTCGACGATCGCGTCGAGGTCGGGCCCGCACGGGATCGACTCCGCGACGTCCTCGGGGCGGACGAACTGGCTCGCGGCCTCGAACGCCTCGGTGGTCGGCAGGTCGGCGTTGACCTTCCACCCGCCGCCGAACCAGCGGAACTGGTCGTGCGCCCGGGCGACGGCCTCGTCGCGGTCCGGCCCCCACGAGATCGGGATCTGCCCGATCTTGCGCGACGGACCGAGCCCGGCACGGGCCTCCTCCCAGCGGGTCACGAGGTCGGCGTCCGGCTCGACGGCCACCAGGTGGTCCGCGAGCGCGGAGAACCGCGACACCGACTGGGCGCCCGACACCGCGACACCGATCGGCACCCGCTGCTCGGGCAGGTCCCACAGCCGGGCGGAGTCGACGCGGAAGTGCGCGCCCTCGTACGTGACGCGCTCGCCGTCCAGCAGGTCGCCGATGATGACGAGCGCCTCCTCGAGCATGTCGTGCCGCTCCCCCACGGCCGGCCACCGCTGGCCGACGACGTGCTCGTTGAGGTTCTCGCCCGCGCCGACGTTGAGCGTGAAGCGCCCGCCGGACAGCACCCCGAGGGTCGCCGCCTTCTGCGCGACGACCGCCGGGTGGTACCGGACGATCGGACAGGTCACGTACGTCATGAGCTCGAGGCGCTCGGTGGCCTGCGCGACTGCGCCGAGCACGGTCCAGGCGTACGGCGCGTGTCCCTGGGAGTCGAGCCAGGGGAAGGAGTGGTCGGACGACACGGCGAAGTCGAAGCCCAGCCGGTCGGCGTCCTGGGCGTACCGCACGAGCTCGCGCGGGCCGGACTGCTCGGTCATGAGGGTGTACCCGAAGCGTGTCACGGCACGAGGATGTCGCGGTCCCGGCCGGTCGGCATCCGGAACGCACGACCCCGGGGGGAGGTCCCGGTCCGGCGCGGCTAGGGTCGGGCGCGAGGACGAGGAGGTCCGTGTGACGCAGCAGCAGCCGATCCGGTTCGGGGTCGTGGGGTCCGGGTGGCGGGCCGAGTTCTTCGTGCGCGTGGCGCGCCTGGTGCCGGACCGGTTCCGGTGCGTCGGGGTCGTCACCCGCACCGCCGAGCGCGGTGCGCAGGTCGAGGCCGGGTGGGGCGTGCCGACGGTCCGCACCATCGAGGAGCTGGTCACGGGCGCTGTGCCGGGTGCGGGCCCCGCACCCGACCGTCCCGAGCTGATCGTGACCGCGACGCCCTGGCCGGTCACGCCGGACGCGGTGCGCGAGATCGTCGACGCCTCCGTCCCCGTGCTCGCCGAGACCCCGCCCGCGCCCGACGTCGCGGGTCTGCGCGCGCTGTGGGCGGACGTCGGCACGACCGGGCTCGTGCAGGTCGCCGAGCACTCGCCGGCCATGCCCGCCCACCAGGCACGACGCGCCGTCGTGGCGTCCGGGGCCATCGGCACGCCGACGAGCGTGCAGATCTCCTCGACGCACCTGTACCACGCGGTCGGGCTGGCCCGGCACCTGCTGGGCGCCGGGCGCGGCCCGGTCACGGTCCGCGCGCAGACGGCCACGGCACCGCTGCTGGACCCCGTCGGGCGGCACGGCTGGACGGACGCCACCGAGGCCGCACCGACCCGCTCGATCCTCGCGACGCTCGACCTGGGCGACGGTCGCACCGTGCTCTACGACTTCACCGACAACCAGTGGTACAACCCGCTGCGCGCCAACCGGGTCGTCGTGCGGGGGTCCCACGGCGAGATCGTCGACGACACCGTGACCCGGTGGGTGGACGGCCGGACCGTCGTCACGTCGCGCATCGAACGCCGGCAGTCCGGCGTCGAGCAGAACCTCGAGGGCTTCGACCTGCAGCACCTGTCGATGGACGGCCGGGTGCTGTACCGCAACCCGTTCGAGGGTGCCCGGCTCGCCGACGACGACCTCGCGGTCGCCCACCTGCTGGCGGACACCGGCGCGTGGGTGCGCGGTGACGGCCCCGCGCCGTACCCGCTGGCCGACGGCTGCCAGGACCACCTGCTGGGCCTGGCGATCGAGGAGGCGGCGCGCACGGGCGAGCCGGTGACGACGGCGGCGGAGCCCTGGGCCGACGCCCTGTGAGGGCCTGCCCCGCCACTCCGCCGCTCTCCTGACCAGCACCCCTGACCGCGCCCGCGTCCCGTCGGCCTCCCCGTCCCGTCGGCCTCCCCGCCGTCCGCGTCCCGGGACGCCCGGCGCGGGCGTCAGGGAGTGGTGCCGGTGGGGTGGTCGGCCGGCGTGGCCGGTGCGTCGTCCGGGGCCGGGTCGTCGCCCTCGGCGGAGTCGGCGAACACCTGCCACACCGGCCCGGCGACGAACCAGATGCCCATCACGAGCGTCGCGCGCCCGGCCCACCCGAGCAGGACCTCCCGCTGGGTGGCGTCGTCGGCGATGAGCAGCAGGACGCCGAGGATCGCGACGGAGACGACCCACGCCAGCAGCACCCGCAGCCACAGCCGCCACTCGTGGACGACCTTGGCCCGTCCGCCCGACGGCACGCGCGGCGGGCGGGGCCCGTCGAAGAACCGCCACGCCACCCAGCCGTCGACCTTGCGCACCGTGTAGCGGCCGAACGCCACGGTGAACCCGAGGTAGAGCGCCGCGAGCCCGTGCGTCCACGTCGCCTCGGCGCCGCGCAGCAGGTCGGTGACCGTGGCGACCAGCAGGACGACCTCGATGAGCGGCTCGCACAGCAGCAGCACGGTCGACAGCCGCCGGCGGCGGAACAGGTAGCGCGCGACGACGGCCGCGGCGAGGAACACCCAGAACGCGACCTCGCACGCGATGACCAGCGCGGCGACGGGGTGGTCGCGGACCCACTCGACGATCTCCATGCCTCGACGGTGCCGCGCGGACCCGCACGGGCGCGTCCGGCGTTCGGACCGACCCGCGGGCGCCGTCTCGTCCGTTCGGACGAGAACCCCAGATCACGGACGTGCTGGGATGGGTGCATGACCTCCCGCCTCGCCGCCCTCGCGCGGTGGGTGCGCACGCCGCCGCGCGGGCCGGCTGCCGACCGCGCCTACGCGGTGGCGCTGCTCGTCGTGGGGCTGGTGCTGCTCGTGCTCGACGTGCGCATGATCGGCGTGGACGAGCCGGTCGCCGACCTGCCCGGCGGCACGCTCCCGTGGCAGGTGGGCGTGCTGCTGCTGGCGACGACCGCGCTGCTGCACAAGCGGCGGCACCCGGTGCCGGTCCTCGCGGTGGTCACGGTGCTGCTCGCCGTGGACGTGGCGCTGGGCGGCAGCCTGGGTATGTACCTGGTGCTGTTCGACGCGCTGTTCACGGTCGCCCGGGACGCGGCCCCGCGCGCTCGGGCGGTCGTGCTCGGGGTGCTGGTCACGCTCGTGCTCGGGGTGCTCGTGGCGACCGTCGTCGTGGGGGCGTCCGCGCGGGACGTCGTGCAGCTGACGCTCGTCGCCGGGTCGCTGCTGCTGCCGCCGTGGTGGTGGGGCTCCGACGTGCGTCGCTCGCAGGAGCTGACGGCCGAGCAGTCGCGTCGCGCCGACGCCGAGCGCGCCCGCGCCGACCTGGCCCGCGCCCACGCCGAGGACGTCGCGCGCATCGCCGCGCTCGACCGCGACCGCGCCGTGCAGGACGAGCGCGCGCGCATGGCACGGGACCTGCACGACGTGGTCGCCGGGCACCTGTCGGCCGTGGCGATCCACGCCGAGGCGGCCCTCGCCGCCCCGCCCGACGAGGCGCGGGACCGCGCGGCGCTGGCAGCCGCACGGGCCGGGTCGCTCGACGCGCTGGCGGAGATGCGGTCGATGATCCTGGTGCTGCGCGCGGGTGCGGACGCCGACGCGGCCACCGCACCGGCCGGTCTGGCGCGCGTCGCGGACCTCGACGTGGACGTCGTCGGCGGCGTGCCGGCGCACCTGCCCGCCGCCGTCGACCACGCGGCGTTCCGCATCCTGCAGGAGGCGGCGACCAACGCCCGCAAGCACGGGACCGGGCGCGCGACGGTGCGGTTCACGGCCGGCGGCGACGACCTGGAGATGGTCGTCGAGAACGCGCTGCGGACCGACGCCCTGCCCGTCGACCCGGCGCTGACGTCGTCCACGGGCCTGCAGACCATGCGCGAGCGCGCGACCGCCCTGGGCGGGACCCTGACGGCGGCACCCACCGGGACGGTGTGGCGTGTGCACGCCCGCCTCCCCCGGCGACCGGGAGACGAGCGGTGAGCGACCCGACGACGACCACGACCCCCCGGGCCCCGGTCACCGTGCTGCTGGCCGACGACCACGCGGCGATCCGCGCCGGGCTCCGGATCATGCTCGAGCAGTCCGGGCGGGTGCAGGTCGTGGGCGAGGCCACCGACGGGGACGTCGCGGTGCGCCAGACGCGCGCGCTGCGCCCCGACGTCGTGCTCATGGACGTGCGGATGCCGGGCACCGACGGGATCACCGCGACGGCCGCGATCGTCGGCGAGCGGCTGGCCGAGGTCGTGGCGCTGACGACGTTCGACCTCGACGAGTACGTGCTCGGCATGGTCCGGGCGGGGGCGGCCGGGTTCCTGCTGAAGACCGTGGGTGCGGGCGAGCTGGTCGACGCGGTGTGCCGGGTGGCCGCCGGGGAGGGCGTCCTCGCGCCTGAGGTCACGCGCCGGCTGCTCGACGCGGTCGCGTCCCACGTCCGCGCCGCCGCGCCCGCCGCGACCCCCGCCGACGACCGCGTCGCGAGCCTCACCGCCCGCGAGCGCGACGTCCTCGACGCCCTGGGCGACGGGCTGTCGAACGCGGACATCGCCGCACGGCTCGTGGTCTCGGAGACGACCGTGAAGTCCCACGTCAGCCACGTGCTGGCCAAGCTGGGCGTGCGCACGCGGCTGCAGGCGGGCGTGCTGGCGCGGGACCTGCGCGGCTCCGGGTGACGGGTGGCCGGTGACCGCAGGGCGTCAGCGGTCCGGCACGGACGGCCGTGCCGGCCACCCGCAGGGGGACGGCGGCCCGCGGTCGTCGCCGGACCGCGCTCGGCCGGCGCCGGCGCCGGCTCAGGCGCCGAGCACGAACGTGCGGATCGCGATGACCGCCGCGCCGCGCGCCCACTGCGTGAACGACGGGGACTGCAGGGCGAGGCGAGGTGGGACCGCCGCGGGGTCGCGGTCGACCGCCATGCCCCGCGCGACCGCGTCGCGCGCCACCTCCGCCAGACGCACCCCCTCGCCGCCGAGCACGACGAGCGGCGCGGACGTGAACCCTGCCGCGGCCGTGACGAGCCGCCCGAGCCCGACACCCGCGTCGTCGACGACGCGGTGCGCGGCGGGGTCGCCGGCCTGCGCGAGGTCGAGCACCTCGTCGTAGGACACCTCCCGCCGGTGCGCGACCGACACCTGCGCGGTGAGGGAGCCGATCGTCAGCAGGGACGTCGCGCAGCCGCGGTGCCCCCGGTCGCAGACCGGGCCGGTCGCGGACAGCGGGTGGTGCCCGATGCGCCCGGTCCCCGTGCCGTCGCCCGCGACGAGCCGGTCGTGCGCGACCAGACCGAACCCCACACCCGCCCCGACGGTGACGAGGGCGAAGGTCGGGGCTCCGCGTCCCTCGCCGAACCAGTGCGTCGAGGCGGTGAGCGCGGTGACGTCGTTCGCGACCACGACCGGCAGCCCGGTGCGCTCGTGCACGAGCCCGCCCAGCGGCACCGGCGCGTCGTGCCAGTGCAGGAACGGCGCGCGGACGACGTCCGTGGCGCGCGCGACGTCGCCGCCGAGGCTCACGCCGACCGCCGTCACCGGCCGCCCACCGGTGCCCACGAGCTCGGCGACCACCTCGGCCACGACGTCCGCGACGGCGTCCGGCGCGTGGTCGGTCAGCGGACGCCCCGCGGTGGCGACCACCTCGGCGCGCAGCGTGGCGAGGACCCCGTGGGCGTGGTCGCCGGTGAGCTTGACGCCGACGAAGTGGTGCGCGGCCGCGACGACGTCGAGGGGCTGCGAGGGCCGTCCGAGGCGGGAGCCGGTGGGCGCGACCTCGGTCGCCACCAGGAGCCCGTGGTCGACCAGGGGCTTGGTGAGGCGGGTCAGGCTGCCGGCCGACAGGTCGACGCGACGCGCGAGCTCGGCGCGGGACAGCGGTCCGTGCAGCAGCACCTCGACGGCGATCCGGTGCGCGGCACCGGCCAACGGCACCCAGGTGGTGGCGGACACTGCGCCAGTCTGCCCGAGGGAGGGTGCCGTCACCGCGCCTCGATCCTTCCTTGCCGAAAGGAAATGACCCTAAGCGTGCAGCGAGCACCGCGGGCCGATTCGACCGGTCCGGGTGTTGCGTCCGAAATAGGTTCTGTCATAGAACTTATGGCCTCCGACGAAGAGGTCCTCTCCGATGACGCAGACGTCCCCTGTCGCCGCCCCCCTGGCGGACCGTCCCGTGCCCTCCCCGCTGCACCTGAGCGCCGCCGGCGTCAGCCTCGTGCTCGACGTCTCCGAGGGGATGCTCCCGCGGGTCCTGCACTGGGGCGCCCACCTCGGCGACCCCGGTCCCGCCGAGCTCGAGCAGCTGCGCGCCACGGCCGTGCCGCCCGTCAGCTCGGCCACGGTCGACCACCCGGTCCCCCTCGCGCTCCTGCCGGAGCAGTCGGCGGGGTGGCTGGGCACGCCGGGCGTCACCGGTCACCGCGACGGCGCCGACTTCTCCACGGCGTTCGCCGTCGACGACGTCACGGTCACCCACGACGTCGAGCGCGACGGGGCCCCCGTCGCGCACCGCGTCGTCGTCACCGCGTCCGACGAGGTGGCCCGCCTCGCCCTGCGGCTCGAGCTCGAGCTGCTGCCGGACGGTGCGCTGCGCACGCGCGCCGGGCTGACGAGCACCGGCGACGGCGTGTTCACCCTCGGCGGGATCGACCTCGCCCTGCCGGTGCCGCGCGAGGCCGACGAGATCCTCGACTTCACGGGGCGGCACCTGCGCGAGCGCAGCCCGCAGCGGCACCCCTTCGTCGCGGGCACGCACCTGCGCGAGTCCCGGCGGGCCCGAGCCCACGACGGCACGCTCCTGCTGCTCGCCGGCCGGCACGGCTTCGGCCACCGCAGCGGCGAGGTCTGGGGCGTGCACGTCGCCTGGTCCGGCAACACCCGTGCGTTCGCCGAGCAGGTCATGCCGTCCGGGACACGCGTGCTGGGCGGCGGCGAGCTGCTGCTCGCCGGGGAGGTGCGGCTCGCGGAGGGCGAGACCTACACCAGCCCCTGGCTGTACGGGTCGTACGGGGACGGGCTCGACGCGCTCTCGCACCGGTTCCACGCGTACCTGCGCTCGCGCCCGCGGCACCCGCGCACCCCCCGCAAGGCGCTGATCAACGTGTGGGAGGCCGTCTACTTCGACCACGACCTGACGCGGCTGACGGCACTGGCCGACGCCGCCGCGGCGGCCGGGATCGAGCGCTACGTGCTCGACGACGGCTGGTTCCGCGGCCGGCGCGACGACACCGCCGGGCTCGGCGACTGGGTCGTCGACCCCGACGTCTGGCCGGACGGTCTGCACCCCCTGGTCGACCACGTCACCGCCGCCGGCATGGAGTTCGGCCTGTGGTTCGAGCCGGAGATGGTCAACCCCGACTCCGACCTGGCCCGCCGGCACCCCGAGTGGATCCTGCAGACGGGCGGGCGCATGCCGCCGCCCTCCCGTCACCAGCAGGTCCTCGACCTCGCGCACCCGGGGGCGTGGGACCACGTCTTCGGCCAGATGGACGCGATCCTCACCGAGTACGCGATCGGCTACGTCAAGTGGGACCACAACCGCGACCTCGTCGACGCGGGCCACACGCCCACCGGCGCTGCCGGGGTGCACGCGCAGACGCTCGCGGCGTACCGGCTGCTGGACGCGCTCCGCGCCCGGCACCCGCAGGTCGAGTTCGAGTCGTGCTCCGGGGGCGGCGGGCGCGTCGACCTGGGGATCCTCGAGCGCACCGACCGGGTCTGGACGTCGGACACGATCGACGCGCTCGAACGGCAGACCATCGAGGCCGGCACGGGCCTGCTGGTGCCGCCGGAGATGCTGGGCTCGCACATCGGCTCCCCCGCGTCGCACACCACGGGCCGCCACCACGACCTGTCCTTCCGGGGTGCGACGGCGCTGTTCGGCCACCTGGGGGTGGAGTGGGACCTCACGGCCGCCACCCCCGCCGAACGTGCGGAGGTCGCCCGCTGGGTGGCGACCTACCAGGAGCACCGGGACCTGCTGCACCACGGGCGCACCCTGCGCACGGACGACCCGGACCCGGCCCTGCGGGTGCACGGCGTCGTCGCCCTCGACGGCCGGGAGGCGGTCGTCGCGGTCGTGCAGGTCGCCGCCGGGGTGTGGGCGCCGCCCGGCCGGCTGCGCATCCCGGGCCTGGACCCGGGCACGACGTACGACGTGCGCCCGCTGGCCCCGGCGGACCACATCGCGCCCCACCACCGGGGCGGGCTGCCCCGCTGGTGGGGGCACGGCACGCGCCTGAGCGGACGCTCGCTGGCGACCGTGGGCGTGCAGCTGCCGCAGCAGCACCCCGAGCGCACCGTCCTGCTGCACCTGACCGCCGCCTGACGCGACACCCCACCGCACCGCCCGCCCCCCCACCCTCGCAACGGCGCGAGAGGAGCACCGAGATGACTGTCGCGACCCCACCCGCACCGCCCGGCACCGACCGGCGGCGCCCGCCCCCGCGGCCCCGCCGGCGCGGGGACCTCGGCGCCGCCGTGCTGTTCCTCGTCCCCGCGACGATCGGCTTCGTCGTCTTCTACCTCGTGCCGGCGGTGCGGGGGGCGTGGTTCAGCCTCACCGACTACGCGGTGCTCGCGCCGGGCTCGTTCGTCGGGCTCGAGAACTACCGGCGCCTGGCGGCCGACCCGCAGTTCTGGAACGCGATGGGCGTCACCGCGTACTACGTGGTGATCAACATCGTCGTGCAGACGCTGCTGGCCATCGCGCTGGCGGTGCTGCTGCAGCGCATGACCCGCTCGATCCTCGTGCGCGGCATCGCGCTGCTGCCCTACTTCGTCGCGAACGTGGTCGTCGCGCTCGTCTGGTACTTCATGCTCGACTACCAGATCGGCGTGGTGAACGTGCTGCTCGGGTACGTCGGCGTGGACGCGCAGGCCTTCTTCGGCGACCCCGCCCTGGCGATCCCGACCATCGCCCTGATCAACGTGTGGCGGCACCTGGGCTACACCGCGCTGCTGCTGTTCGCCGGCCTGCAGACGATCTCGCCGCAGGTGTACGAGGCCGCGGCGATCGACGGGGCGTCGGCGTGGCGCCAGTTCCGCTCGATCACGCTGCCGCTGCTGCGGCCCGTGCTCGCCCTCGTGCTGGTCGTGACGGTCACGGGCTCGTTCCAGGTCTTCGACACGGTCGCCGTGACCACCGGCGGCGGTCCGGTGGACGCCACCCGCGTCGTCTACCTCTACATCTACGACCTCGCGTTCGCCCAGCTCGACTTCGGGTACGCGTCCGCGATCTCGGTCGTCCTGTTCGTCGTCCTGCTCGTCGTCGCGATCGTGCAGCTGCGGCTGCTGCGCGCGAACGAGTCGGACAACGCCTGAGGAGGCACCGTGTCGACGACGACCCCCCGCACCCTCGCCGAGCCGGCACCACCCGAGGCCTCGGAGCACCGCCCCCCGCGCCGACGCCCGCCCGTGCGGTGGCAGCGCGTGCTCGGCTGGGCCGCCCTGGTGGTGATCCTGCTGATCACGCTGTTCCCGTTCTACTGGATGCTGCGCACCGCGTTCTCCGACAACCGCGCGCTGGCCGCGCAGGCGGACAACCTGCTGCCGGCCGACTTCACCCTCGACGCCTTCCGCCGCGTGTTCGGGCTGACCACGCTCGAGGAGTCGCTCGCGCAGGGCGGTGCCGGTGGCCGGATCGACTTCTGGCTGTACCTGCGCAACTCCGTCGTGGTCGCCACGTCGATCACGGTCGGGCAGGTGTTCTTCTCCGCGATGGCGGCCTTCGCCTTCGCGCGGCTGCACTGGCGCGGCCGGGACACCGTCTTCGCCGTCTTCCTCTCGGCGCTGATGGTCCCGGGCATCTTCACGGCGATCCCCAACTTCGTGCTGATGAAGGAGCTGGGGCTGCTCAACACGTTCCCGGCGCTCGTGCTGCCGACGTTCTTCATGACGCCGTTCGCCGTCTTCTTCGTCCGGCAGTTCCTGCTGGGCGTGCCGCGCGAGCTGGAGGAGGCCGCGATGCTCGACGGCGCCGGGCACGCCCGGGTGTTCCTGCGGATCATGCTGCCGATGGCGAGCGCGCCGATCACGACGCTGGCGGTCCTCACCTACATCGCCGCGTGGAACGAGTACTTCTGGCCCCTGCTGGTGGGGCAGAGCGAGGACGTGCGCGTCCTGACCGTGGCACTGGGGATCTTCCGCTCCCAGACGCCGCAGGGCAGTCCCGACTGGTCCGGGCTCATGGCCGCGACGCTCGTGGCGGCCCTGCCCATCGTCCTGCTGTTCGTCGCGCTCGGGAAGCGCATCGTCAGCTCCATCGGCTTCACCGGGATCAAGTGAGGTGCGCGCCATGACGCAGACGGACGACCGCCGCAGGCACCGTCCCACCCGTGCCGCAGCGCTCGTCGCGGCCGCGGCGCTCGCGCTGGGCGGGTGCGCCGCCGCCGGCGAGGGCGACGGGCCGGTGACGCTGACCTACTGGATGTGGGACGCCAACCAGCTGCCGGCCTACCAGGAGTGCGCGAGCGCGTTCGAGGCCGCGAACCCCGACGTCCGGGTCAACATCGAGCAGTACGGCTGGGAGGACTACTGGACCCAGCTGACCGCGCGGATGGTCGCCGAGAGCGCCCCCGACGTCTTCGTCGACCACACCCAGCAGTTCGGCAAGTACGCGGGCTTCGGGCAGATCCTCGACCTGGAGGACCGCGTCGAGGAGTCGGGGATCGACCTCGACCAGTACCAGCCCGGGCTCGTCGACCTGTGGCGCGGGGCGGACGGCGGCCTGTACGGCATGCCGAAGGACTGGGACACGGTCGGGCTCTACTACAACGCCGACCTGCTCGCCGAGGCCGGCATCGACCCCGCGGAGATGTGGCGGCTGGAGTGGAACCCGCAGGACGGCGGGTCGTTCGAGCGGCTGCTCGCCCGCCTGACCGTGGACCGCAACGGCGTGCGCGGGGACGAGCCCGGCTTCGACAGCGAGCGGGTCGCGGTCTACGGCATGGGCTACGGCGAGGCGGGCGGCGGCTTCGGGCAGGCCCAGTGGGCGTCGTTCGCGCTGAGCACCGGCTGGACCTACGCCGACCGGAACCCCTGGCCCACCCGGCTGGCGTACGACGACCCGGCGTTCATCGAGACCATCGGCTGGTACCGCTCACTCATCGAGAAGGGCTACATGCCCCCGCTGGCGGCGGCGACCTCCGGCATCGGGGTGATCGAGTCCATGGGGTCGGGTGCGTACGCCACGCTCGTGGAGGGCGCCTGGAACGCGCGCGCCATGTCGGAGCTGCAGGGCGTGGACATCCGGGTCGCCCCGACCCCCGTCGGGCCCAGCGGGCAGCGCGCGAGCGTGTTCAACGGGGTGTCCGACGCCGTCTACGCCGGCACGCCCCACCCGGACGAGGCGTGGCGCTGGGTCGAGTACCTCGCCGGCCGGGACTGCCAGGACGCGGTCGCCACGCACGCCCGCGTGTTCCCGGCGATCGCGGAGTCGTCGACGATCGCCGTCGCCGCCTTCGAGGAGCTCGGTGTCGACGCCCAGGCGTTCGCCGTCCACGTCGAGGACGGCACCGGCGTGCAGGCACCCGTCACGGGCAGCTGGGCGCGCATCCAGTCCGTGATGGCACCGGCGATGGACGCCGTCCTCGCGCTGCAGCGGGACCCGTCGTCCCTGGCGGCGGCGAACGACCGGGTGAACGCCGTGCTGGCCGACGACTCCTGAGCCGGTCCGCCGGCCAGGACGAGCAGGCCACCCGGCCACCGCTCGTCGAACGGTGCGCGCCGGCGCCCCGTTCGACGGACGGAGGTCAGGCGGGCGCGTACGCCGCGCGCGTCCACCACGCGGGCGCCGGGGCGGATGCGCCGTCGCCGCTCGCGTACATCCCCAGGTAGACGCCCGTGAACCCGCCGGCGACCTCCGTGCTGACGTACCGGCTGGAGGTCGTGCCGAGCTCGAGGACGCCGTCGGCGTGCCGGACGCTGAACCGGTAGGACTCCGGCTCGGCGTCCACGCGCAGCTCCAGCACACCGTCCGGCACCTCGCCCGACGCGAGCACCGCACGGACGGGCCCGACGCGCTGCCGCAGCTCCACGACGCGCCCCCCGCCCGCGGCGCGGACGGCCAGGTCCACGTGGTGCGCCTCGTCGGCGCGGACCACGAGCCCGGCCTCGTCCCCGTCACCGGGTGCGAACTCGAGCGTCGCCGCGAAGGTGCAGGCGTGGTGCTGCTGGCGGCGCAGCAGCGCCACGAGCAGCGGGTCGTCGGTGGTGTGCGGGCCGCCCACCAGGCGCAGCGCACCCGGCCGGGCGGTCAGGTCCGCGGCCTCGGGGGGCAGCGGGCGCCGCAGCGTGTTCCAGTACGGCGCGAGCGCGGGTCCGTCGAAGACGTCGAGCGTGACGGGGTCGTCCGCCGGCGACGGCGGCAGCGCGGGCGCCTGCGCCACGTCGGGCATGCGCCCGTCCGCGCCGACCACCGGCCAGCCGTCCTCGTCCCACACCACCGGCGCGAGGAACGTCTCGCGTCCGAGCGTGTGGTACCCGCCGCCCACGGTCCGGACGCCCAGCGCGACCAGCCACCACGTCCCGTCCGCGAGCTCCACGAGGTCCGCGTGCCCGACCGACTGCACACGCGACGGCGCCGACCGGTGGGTGAGCACGGGGTTGCGCGGGCACGGCTCCCACGGGCCCCAGGGCGACGACGAGCGCGCCACGGTCACCATGTGCCCGTGCGCGGTGCCGCCTTCCGCGAGGACGAGGTAGTACAGGTCACCGCGGCGGAACAGGTGCGGCGCCTCGGGGTACTGGCCGCCGGTGCCCGCCCACAGGAACCGCGTGGCGGTGAGCCGCTCACCGCTCACGGGGTCGATCTCGCACTGCTGCGCGCCGCGCACGAAGTCGACCTCGAGCGGGTGCGGCGGGGCCGGGTCGGGCTCCACCGTGGACGTGAAGTAGCAGCGGCCCTCGTCGAAGAACAACGACGGGTCGATGCCGTCCTGGTCGACGACCACCGGGTCGGACCACGGACCTTGCGGGTCGTCCGCCCACACGAGGAGGTGCCCGCCGGCGTCCACGTTGGTCACCGTGACGTAGAAGCGTCCGTCGTGGTGCCGGATCGTCGGGGCGAACAGCCCGCCCGACGCGGGTGCTCCCAGCAGGTCGAGCTGGGACGGGCGCGTGAGCACGTGACCGAGCTGCCGCCAGTGCACGAGGTCCGTCGAGTGGAACAGCGGCACCCCGGGGAAGTACTCGAAGCTGCTGGTCACCAGGTAGAAGTCGCCCCCCACGCGGCAGATGCTCGGGTCGGGGTGGAACCCGGTGAGGACCGGGTTGGTGTAGGTCGGCATGATGGCTCTCCGGGCAGGGTCGGACCGCCCGGCGTGCGGGCGGGAGGGCGGGAGGCGGCGGGTCCGGGCGCTCAGCGCGCGGTCGACGCGCGCCGGACGAGCTCGACGGGCAGCGTGGACGTGGAGACGTGCGTCGGGTCCTCGATGAGGTCGACGAGCATGTCGAGCGCCGCGACCGCGATGCCCTCGATGGGCTGCCGGACCGTCGTCAGCGGCGGGTCGTGCTCGGCAGCCAGCGGCAGGTCGTCGTAGCCCACGACCGCCACGTCCTGCGGGACGCGCAGCCCGCGGGCGCGCAGCCCGCGGACGGCACCGACGGCCATGGCGTCGGACGCGACGAACAGGCCGTCCACGTCGTCGAGCTCGGCGACGAGCGCCTCACCGCTGGCCTCGGTGAAGTCCCCGTGCCGCACCCGGCCGTCCGGCAGCGCGACGCCCGCCTCGGCGAGCACCTCACGGAAGCCCTGGGTGCGCTCGGCACCCGACTGCGTGTCCTGGGGCCCGCCGACGAGCCCGGGGCGCGTGCAGCCGATCTCGAGGAGGTGCCGGGCCGCGATGCGCCCGCCCTCGACGTTGTCGACCATGACCGAGCCGAACACGTCGGGCCACGCGGTGGGGCCCATCGTGACGGTGGGCACGTCGTACGTCGCCAGCCGGTCCAGCAGCTCGTCCTGCGTGTGGTACGCGCTCATGACGAGGCCGTCGATGCGGCGCGGGCCGATGACCCGGTCGACCAGTCCGTCCTGGTCGCTCTCGTCGTCGAACAGGAAGAGCGCGACGGCCAGCCCGCGACGTGTCGCGCCTCGGCTGAGCCCCTGCAGCAGGGCGACGAAGTACGGGTCCTGCACGAGCGCGGCCGTGCGCAGCGGCACGACGAACCCGACGAGCCCCGTGCGGTTGGAGACCAACGACCTGGCCGACGCCAGCGGGGTGTAGCCCGTGTCCGCGATGACGGCCTCGACGCGGGCCCGGACCTCGGGACGCACCTCGCCGCGGCCGTTGAGGACGCGTGACGCGGTGGTGCGCGACACCCCGGCCATGCGGGCGATGTCCTTGAGGGTGAGCCGGCCGCGCACCTCGGGGTCCCGGGCGCGGACCACCGTGTCGGGCTGCGTGCCCGAGCGGTCGTTCCGGTCCATGCCGCTCACCCCTTGACCGCGCCGGCCGCGAGGCCCTGGACGATCCGTCGCTCGGCCACCGCGTAGACGAGGATCGTCGGCAGCATCGCCAGGATCGTATAGGCAAGGATCTTCGCGGTGTCGAAGAGGTAGGACCCGGCGAACTGGCTGAGCCCGAGCGGCAGCGTCCAGCTCTCCTGCGACGGCAGGATCAGCAGCGGCAGCAGGAAGCTGTTCCAGCTGGTCACGAGCGCGAGGATCGACACGGTGATGAGCGGCGGCACCGACATCGGCAGCACGATCCGCACGAAGAACCGCAGGTGGCCGGCGCCGTCGAGCTGCGCTGCCTCCTCCATCTCCCGGGGGATGGCCGCGAAGAACGGGCGGAGCACGACGATCGTCACGGGCAGGGCGAACGCGGCCTGCGGCAGCGCGACCCCGAGCGGGGTGTTCATGAGCCCGAGCTGCCGGACCATGAGGTAGAGCGGCAGGATCGCGACGGCGGCCGGGAACAGCAGGCCGAGCGTGAAGAACGAGTAGACGGACTCGCGACCGCGGAACCGCAGGCGTGACACGGCGTAGGCGGCGGTGGTGCCGGCGACGAGCACCAGCACGAGCGTGAGCGCGGCGATGACGACCGAGTTCAGCAGCGTCTGCCAGAACAGCCCACCACCGAGGACGTCGGTGTAGTTGCTCCACACCGGGTCGGTGGGCAGGCCCCAGGGGTCCGCGCCGATCTCGCCCGACGTGCGCAGCGAGTTGACGACGCCGGACAGGAACGGGAAGAGCGTGAGCAGGCCCGCCACGACGAGGACGGCGTAGCCGAGGGGCCCTCGACCGTCACCCGCCAACCGGGCCGAGCGGCGGCGCGCGGGGACGTGGGCCGCGTGCCGCGCGGCGGAACGGGCCGGGGTGTCGGTGGCGCTCATCGGTTCCCCTCGGAGGAGTCGGCGTTGTCACGGGCGAGGACGAAGCGCTGGTAGAGCATCGCGACGACGAACGACAGGCCGGCGACCACGACGGCCACGGCGCTGGCGTAGCCGAACTCGTAGCTGCGCATGCCGCTGGCGACCATGTAGGTGACCATCGTCGACGACGCGCCGACGGGGCCGCCGGCGGTCATGACCCACACGAGGTCGAAGAGCTGCAGCGAGCCGACGATCGACAGGAACCCGGCGATGCGCGCGGTCGGCCCGATCGCGGGGAACGTGATGTAGCGGAAGATCTGCGCGCGGCTGGCGCCGTCCATGCGCCCTGCCTCGAGGTGCTCGCCCGGGACGGACTGCAGCGCGGTGAGGAACAGCAGCGTGTAGAAGCCGAAGAACTTCCACGTCACCACGACGAGCACGGCGCCCATGACGAGCGACGGCTCGGCGAGCCACGACCGGGTCCACGACTCCAGGCCGACGGCGTCGAGCGCCCCGTTGAGCTGGCCCGCCGGGGCGAGGATCAGCTTCCACAGGATGGCCGCGACGACCTCGGCGATGACGTAGGGCACGAAGAACACGACGCGGAACACCCCGCGCCCCCGGAACTGCCCGTTGAGCAGGGTGGCGATCCACAGCGCCATCGGCAGCTGGACCGCCAGGGAGACGCCGATCACCGACACGTTGTTGAGCAGCGCACGGTGGAACGACGCGTCCCCGAGGAGGCGGCGGTAGTTGTCGGCCCCGACGAGGTCGGTCAGCGGCTCCATGCCGTTCCACCGGAACAGCGAGTAGACGATCGCCTGGGCGAGCGGTGCGATGACGAACAGGGCGTACAGCGCGAGGCCGGGCGCCAGGAACAGCAGGACGGTACGCAGCGGGCGTCGGCGGCGTGGGGCGGGCGGGGCGTCGACGGCGGCGGGCCGCTCGCCGGCGGTGGTCGTGGTCGTGGCAGTCATGGGCAGGTCCTCGGTCCGGGGGCGGGGACCGGCGCCGGGTGGGGGTGACCCGGCGCCGGCCGGTCGGGGTCGGTGCCGCGTCAGCGGCGCGCGACCTCGGCGATCGCCTCGGCGGCCTGCTGGGGCGTCGACGTCTTGGCGAAGATCGCCTGGACGTTGTCGTTGATCGCCGTCGCCACGGCGGGCGCGTACGCCTGGTCGAGGTAGATCTGCACGCCGGACAGCGTGCGGAACGTGTCGAGGATGGCGCGCTGGTGGGGGTTCTCGACCGAGTCCTCGGCGCCGTCGGCGACGGGCAGCAGCTGGCCGCCGGCACCCATCTTCGACTGCACCTCGACGCTCGTGAGGTGCTCGAGGAGGTCGACCGTCTCCGCGGGGGCGTCCTTGCCGACGGCGAACGCGTTGACGCCACCGAAGGCGACGTCCTTGGCGCCGCCGTCACCGCCGAGCGTCGGGAACGGGAACCACGAGAGCTTGTCGCCCAGGCCCTCGCCGTTGGTGGCGACGGACGCCTGGGTGCCGGGGCCCCAGGAGCCCTGCAGCTCCATGGCGGCCTGGCCGTTGGCGACCATGCTGGCCGCGCCGGCGGCGTCGGCGTAGTTCATGCCGAGGAAGCCCTCCTGGAAGGCGCCCATGTCGACGAGCTCGACGATGCGCTCGCCGGCCTCGACGAACGGCTCGGCGTCGAACGCCCCGGTCGCCCCGGCCTCGTCGAGCGGGTCCGTGCCGCCCGCGGCGAGCGCGAGCTCGGCCCACCAGAACATCGCCGGCCACTTGTCGCCCGCACCGACGGCGGCGGGCGTGATGCCGGCGGCCTTCAGCTTGGCAACGACGTCGACGTAGTCGTCCCAGGTCTCGGGGGCCTCGGTGACGCCGACCTCCGCGAAGAGCTCGGTGTTGTACCAGAAGCCGACGAGCCCGGCGTCGAACGGCACCGCGTACTGCTTGTCGTCGATCTTCATGGCGTCGACGGCTGCGGGCGCGAGGTTGTCGATCCACCCGGAGACGTCGGACGAGAGGTCCTTGACCATGCCGGCGTCGACCTGGGCCTGCAGCACGCCGCCGCCCCAGCTCTGGAACAGGTCCGGCGGGTCGTTGGCCTGCAGGCGGGCGTCGAGCGCGGTCTTGAAGTCGGGGTCGTTGGCGACCGTGATCTCGACCCGGACCCCCGGGTTCGCCTCCTCGAAGGCGGCGGCGGCGTCGGCCCAGACACTGCGCGTGGGCTCCTGCGTCTGGATGTGCCACCACTCGATGACGACCTCGTCGGCCCCGGCCGTCTCGCCGGCGCCGCTGCTGCAGGCGGCGAGCGTCAGCGCGAGCGCGGCGGCAGCCGCAGCTCCCTTGATGCGCATGGGTTCACTCCTTTGTGACGGAATCGCTTCCGGTACCGATTCCGGAACCGGTCCCGGAAGCGTCTCGGGACGTCGCGACGGTGTCAACGGGGCAGGCGTGCCGGCTCGGGCGAAGCCCGTGAAACCGCCACAGGACGCACGTCACGGGGTTGCGCATCGCAGGACCCACGCGTCCCCGCAGGACGGTGCCGCAGGCCCGTGCGGCCCGCGGACCGCGCTGCGAGCCGGGGTCCTGGCGCGGGCCCCTGCGGGGGTCGGACCGCCCCTGAGGCTCCACCCTTCGTCGTCGCCGTCCAGGGGCGGGACGACGACGACGCCCGCACCGACGTCTCCCGAGCAGGCCCACGACAGACCGCGATCCCGTCCGTCGAACGCCTGCGGAGCGCACCGCCCGACTGGCAGGCTGTCACCACTCCACGGCTGCCGACCCTGGGGTGCCGTGCGCCCACCGGCGATCCATCCGACCCCCGGCCCGCCACCAGCGAGGACCTCCGTGAACCGTCGCCCTCTCGTGCTCAGCACCGTCGTCGCGCTGACGGCTGCCGTCGTGGTCCCCGCCGCGGGAGCGGCAGCGGTGCCGCAGCCGGCCGACCGCGTGTCCGCCCTCACCGCCACGTACCGCTCCTACGGGCGGCCGGCGTCCCACACGCCGCCGACCGCCCCGATCGTGGGGACGCTGCTGCCCGGGCCGGCGGACGCCCTGCGCCTGACGACCACGGCGATCGGCGGCACGGTGAGGAGCCTCGACGTCCAGGCGCCCGAGGCCGCACCCCGGCTCGCGGTGGGCAGCCACGCGGTCGGGACCACCGCGTCCACCGTGCAGCTGTCGCTCACCGCCGACGACGGCTGCACGGCGACGAGCGGCGAGCTGGACGTCCTGGACGTCGAGCACGACGCGGACCGGCTGACCTCCCTGGCCGCGGACTACGTCGTCGGGTGCGGGGACGGCAGGGAGCGTTCGGGCTCGGTGCGGTGGAACAGCGCCGTGCCGTACGCGTTCACCTCGACCCCCGGCAAGGTCGCCCCCACCCCGCTGCCCCCGGGGCGGACGGTGCGCGCCTCGGTCGTGCTCACGAACGCGGGGACGGCACCGCAGACCTACGGCCCGTCGTCGTTCCCGCGCGTCGAGGAGCTCGACGCGCCCCACGGCATCGCGCAGGACGGCTGCGACGGCGTGACCGTCGCACCCGGCGGGACCTGCCGCATCGACCTCACGTTCGACCCGGAGCCGCTGCGCGGCGGGTTCATCGCCCACCTCGAGACGCCCGACGGGTCACCCGGCGGCACGGCCTACACCTGGGTCCAGCTCGACTGGTGGGAGCTGCCGCAGCCGACCTTCACGGCGACCCCCGTGCGTGGCGGGGTACGGCTGACCACCACCTCGGAGGCCGCGACCTTCGACGTGATGCGCGACAGCACCCTGGTCGCCGCCGACGTGACGATGCCCTGGACGGACCCCTCGGCCGTGGCGGGCGCGGACCATGCGTACCGCATCGGCGCCCACTGGGACGGCGCGACGTTCTGGTCCGCGCGGACGGTGACCCGGGGGGCGCTCCCGGTGCCCCGGGGGTCCGAGGGCGAGTTCGTGGCGCTGCCGCCCACGCGCGTGCTCGACACGCGCACCGGGACCGGCGTCCGGGCCGGGGCGGTCGGACCGAGCACCTCGGTGAGGTTCGACCCGCTCGCCGGCACCGAGGTCCCGCGCGACGCCGTGCTCGCGGTGCTGCTCAACGTGACCGGCACGGAGGCGAGCACCGCGACGCACGTGCGTGCCTGGCCCTCGGGCTCGGAGCTGCCGACGACCTCGTCGCTCAACCTGGTGCCCGGCCGCAGCCGCCCGAACCAGGTCATCCTCCCGCTGGGCGAGCACGACCAGGTCGCCCTGTTCAACGACAGCGGGACCACCCACCTCCTCGCGGACGTCCAGGGCTACTTCCTCTCGTCGAGCAGCACGAGCACCGACGGCGGCGGGTACCACCCGATCGACCCCGTGCGGGCCCTGGACACCCGCACCGCCCGGGGCACCGGCCCGGCCGCGGCCCTGCGCGCCGACGAGGTCGTCTGGGTCCCGGTGACCCTGCCGGACGGCACCGGCACCGTCAGCGCCGTCGACGTCAACCTCACCGTGACCGAGCCCGGCACCGAGGGGCACCTCATCGCCTGGTCGGGCGCGGGTGCCGCCCCGGGGGTCTCCAACGCGAACTTCGTCGCGGGGCAGACCATCGCCAACCACTCCACGGTCCCGGTCTCCTACCGCGCGGGACGCCCCGGGATCGCGGTGCGCAACGTCGCCCGCGGCACCACGCACGTCATCGTCGACGTCCAGGGCTGGTACGACGACGGCAGCCGCACCGACGGTCTGCGCTTCCGGCCCGTCACGACCACGCGGATCCACGACACCCGTGAGGGCGTGGGCCGACCGCCCGTGGGCTGGGAGATCCCGGTGACCGCCCGGCCGGACGCGGTCGCCCACGTCGTCAACATCACCGCGACGCAGGGCGTGGGCTTCGGCCACGTCATCGCCTGGGGCGGCGGTGACCCCCGGCCGAGCACGTCGGTCCTCAACTACGCGCCCGGCGAGGACGCACCGAACCTGGCCGTCGTCACCAGCCCGCTCTCGCGGCAGCTCGCGGTGACGACGATGACCTCGCACGCGCACGTCGTCGTCGACCACCTCGGCTACTACTACTGATCGGGCACCGCTACTGATCGGGCACCGCTGCTGATCGGGCACCGCTGCTGACCGGGTACCGCTGAGCCGGACCGGGCCGGGCGCCGCTGCCGGGAGCGTCCGGCGTGCGCGGGTACGCCCCTTCACCGAGCGGGACAAGCGTCCAGCCGGTAGGAAGGTGGCCCATGGTGCGCGTCGGATTCCACAACTCACACGAGCAGGTCCACCCGTCCGCCCTGCTGGCGGCCACGCAGCTGGCGGAGCAGCGGGGCTTCGACGCCGCGATGTGCTCCGACCACTGGGCACCGTGGCAGTCCACGCAGGGGCACTCCGGGTTCGCGTGGACGTGGCTGGGCTCGGCCCTGGCGACGACCCGGCTGCCGTTCGGCGTCGTCAACGCCCCCGGGCAGCGGTACCACCCGGCGATCATCGCGCAGGCGGCGGCCACGCTCGCCGCCATGTACCCCGGCCGGTTCTGGGTGGCGCTCGGCTCGGGCGAGAACATGAACGAGCACATCACCGGCGACCCCTGGCCCTCCAAGGACGTGCGGGACGCCCGCCTCGTCGAGTGCGTGGAGGTCATCCGCGCGCTGCTCGACGGCGAGGAGGTCACCCACGACGGCCTGGTGACGGTCGACCGCGCCAAGCTGTGGACCCTGCCCGACGTGAAGCCGCTGCTCATCGGCCCCGCGGTCACGCCGGCCACGGCCCGCAACCACGCGCGCTGGGCGGACGGCCTGGTCACCGTGAACCAGCCCGAGGAGCGGCTGCGCGAGGTCGTCCGGGAGTACCGGGACGCCGGCGGCCGCGGCGAGATCTCCCTGCAGGTGCACGTGTCGTTCGCCCCCACGCAGGCGCAGGCGCTGCGGCTGGCGCGCGAGCAGTGGGCCGGCAACGCGGTCGGCCCGCCCCAGGCGTGGGACCTCGACACGCCGGAGGCCTTCGACGCGATCGCCGACAGCGTCGGGGACGACGTGCTGCGCGGCGCCGTGGTGGTCGAGGACGACCCGCACCGCCTCGCCGACCGGCTCGTCGCGCTGGCCGAGATCGGCTTCGACGCGCTCTACCTGCACCAGATCGCGACCGACGTCGTCCCGTCGGACGACAAGCACCCGGACGCCGACGACACGGCCACGCAGCCCGCGTCGTCCCTCGAGGCGTTCGTCGACATGGCCGCCGAGCACCTGCTGCCCGTCCTGAAGGAGGTCGGCGCGTGAGGATCCGCGACACCGGTGACCTGTGGTGGAAGTCCGCCGTCATCTACTGCCTCGACGTCGAGACGTACATGGACTGGAACGACGACGGCGTCGGTGACCTGCCCGGGCTCGTCCAGCGCATCGACCACCTGGCCGAGCTGGGCGTGACCTGCCTGTGGCTCATGCCGTTCTACCCGACCGCCGACCGCGACGACGGCTACGACATCACCGACTACTACGGCATCGACCCGCGCCTGGGCGACGCCGGCGACCTCGTCGAGCTGGTCCGCACCGCGAACGACCGCGGCATCCGGGTCATCGCCGACCTCGTCGTCAACCACACCTCGGACCGCCACCCGTGGTTCCGGTCCGCGCGGCGCTCGAAGGACAGCCCGTACCGCGACTGGTACGTGTGGCGCGAGGACGCCCCGCCGGACACGTCGAAGGAGGTCGTCTTCCCCGACAAGGAGGACGGCATCTGGACGTACGACGAGCAGGCGGAGGCCTGGTACCGGCACCGGTTCTACCGTCACCAGCCGGACCTGAACACGGCGAACCCGCAGGTCCGCGACGCGATCGCGAAGGTCGTCGGGTACTGGGCGCAGATGGGCCTGGACGGGTTCCGCGTCGACGCGGTGCCGTTCTTCCTGGCCGACGCCGCCAACGGCACGGGCGACGACGTGGACCACCCGCACGAGTTCCTGCAGCAGCTGCGCGCCTTCCTGTCGCGGCGCACGGGCGACTCGATCCTCATGGGTGAGGTCAACCTGCCGTACGAGGAGCAGCGCCTGTTCTTCGGGGACCACGACTCCGACGGCGACCACGAGGGCGCCGAGCTGAACCTGCAGTTCGACTTCGTCCTCATGCAGCAGATGTACCTGGCGCTGGCCCGCCAGGACGCGACGCCGGTCGCGGACACCCTGCGCTCGCGCCCGACCATCCCGTCGGACGCCCAGTGGGCGACGTTCGTGCGCAACCACGACGAGCTGACGCTCGACAAGCTCTCCGACGACGAGCGGCAGGAGGTGTTCGACGCCTTCGGCCCCGAGCCGGAGCACCAGCTCTACGACCGTGGCCTGCGCCGCCGCCTGCCCCCGATGCTCGACGGCGACCCACGCCGGGTGCGGATGGTCTACTCCCTGCTGTTCAGCCTGCCGGGCACCCCGGTGCTGTTCTACGGCGAGGAGATCGGCATGGGCGAGAACCTCGAGGCCGAGGGCCGGCTCGCGGTGCGCACGCCGATGCAGTGGACCTCGGGCCGCAACGGGGGGTTCTCGGACGCGCCGCCGTCGCGGCTGTCGGGCCCGGTGCCGGAGGGCGCCTACGCGCCGGAGCACGTCAACGTGTCCGACCAGCGGCGCGACCCGGACTCGCTGCTCAACTTCGTCCAGCAGCTGGCCCGGCGGTACCGCGAGTGCCCCGAGCTGGGGTGGACGGAGCAGGCGGAGGTCCTCGACCAGCCGCACGCAGCCGTGCTCGCACACCGCTCGACCTGGCAGGACGCGTCGATGGTCGCCCTGCACAACCTGGGCTCCGAGGCCGTCCGCGTGCCCCTGCACCTCCCCGACACCGACGAGGACTCCCGCCTCATCGACCTGCTGCGCGACGACGAGCTGGTGCCGGACGAGAAGGGCCGCGTGGAGGTCGAGCTCGAGGGGTACGGGTACCGGTGGCTGCGGGTGGCGCAGCCGGGCTCGCGGCGTCTGCTGTGACGGCCGACCACCCCCCTGAGGCGATCCCTGAAGCGTTTCGGCAGCCGACCCGCCCAGGCAACCCCCAGGAACGTCGCGTACGGTGCCGGAGGCCGTCCACCGATCCGGGGCGGTCTCCCGACACCCGGAGGACCTCCGTGCGACGTCCCACCCCCCGCACCGCGCTGCGCGCCGCAGCCGCAGCCCTGGCGCTCAGCCTGACCCTCGCCGCCTGCGCCGGCGACGGCGGGAGCGACGACCCCACCACCCCCGCACCCCAGCAGACCGACGCGTCGACGGAGGCCCCCACGGCCACCGCCGAGGACGTCGCCGCGCTCGAGGCCGTGACGGTCGAGGGCGACGCCGGGGCCGAGCCGACGGTGACGCTGCCCAGCACCCCGTTCACCGTCTCCGCCGCCGTGGCCCGCGTCATCGACGAGGGCACCGGCGATGAGATCGCCGACGGCGACCTCATCGACCTGCACTCGGTGTGGCTCAACGGCGCCGACGCGTCGTCGCTCTCGTCGTCGTGGGCCTCCGGCGCCCCCGAGCAGATCGTCGTCAGCGAGGCGTCGCTGGCGCCCGTGCTCACCGACATCCTCATCGGCGCCAAGGTCGGCACCCGCTTCACCTTCGCCCTGCCGCAGGGCGAGGACGCCGCGGCCGTCGCGGTCGCCGAGGTCGTCTCCAAGCGTCCGGGCCGCGCCGACGGCACGGCCGTCGCACCCGTCGACGGCCTGCCCACCGTCACGCTGGCCGACAACGGTGCGCCGTCGCTCGAGCCCGCGTCGGGCGAGGCGCCGACCACGCTCGTGGCGCAGCCGCTCATCGAGGGCACCGGCCCCGAGGTCACCGCCGGCCAGACCGTGCTCGTGCACTACACGGGCTGGCTCTGGGACGGCACGCAGTTCGACTCCTCGTGGGAGCGCAACGTGCCGTTCCCGGTCGAGAACATCGGCCAGGCCACCGTCATCGCCGGCTGGAACGAGGGCCTCGTCGGCCAGAAGGTCGGCAGCCAGGTCATGCTGGTCGTCCCGCCGGACAAGGGCTACGGCGCCGAGGGCCAGGGCGAGACGATCCCCGGCGACTCGACGCTCGTCTTCGTGGTCGACATCCTCGCCGCGAGCTGACGACACCGCCTGACGCACGCCCGACGGGCCGGGCCCCCTCTCCTGCGGGAGAGCGGGGCCCGGCCCGTCGTCGTCCCCGCGACCGCACCGCGGCGCGGACCCCGTGGCGGCGGCGGACCAGGGACCCTCGTCCTGCCGTCCGGGGCCCGTCCGCCCTACGCTGACGGGAAGTTCACCTCCAGCGTGGGAGGGTCCAGATGGACCAGGCACCGTCGGCCGCCGTCCGCACCGTCGCGCTGATCGGCGCATCGGGTTCCGGCAAGACCACCCTGACCGAGGCGCTGCTGCACCGCGCCGGCGCCGTCCCGCGGGCCGGCCGCGTCGAGGACGGCAGCACGGTCAGCGACCACGAGCCGGAGGAGATCGCCCGCGGCATCTCCCTGGCCCTGGGCATCGCGCCGTTCCGATGGCAGACCGACGACGGCACGCCGTACGACGTCACGCTGCTGGACACCCCCGGGTTCCTGGACTTCGCCGGCGCCGTCGACACGGCCCTGGCCGTGGCCGACCTCGCCGTGATCGTCGTGTCCGCGGTCGACGGCGTGCAGGCCGGCACCCACCTGGCGTGGCGGGCCGCGGCGGAGGCGGGCGTCCCGCGCGTCGTCGTCGTCACCAAGGAGGACAGGGCCCGCGCCGACTTCCACCAGGTCCTCGCGCAGCTGCGCGAGGCGTTCGGCAGCGTCGTCGTGCCGCTGGAGCTGCCGTTCGGTGACGAGACCGCGTTCACCGGCATCGCCGACGTGCTCTCCGAGGAGGGCTACGGGTACGACGCCGACGGCCGCCACCACGACGAGCCGCCGCCCTCCGGCGTGGCCGAGGAGGAGCACCGCCTGCACGAGCAGGTGACCGAGGAGATCGTCGCGCACGACGACGACCAGCTCGAGCGCTACCTCGCGGGGGACGAGCCGTCGGCCGCGGACCTGGGGCGGACCCTCGCCCAGGAGGTCTGCGCCGGTGAGGCCGTCCCGGTCATGGTGGTCTCCGGCACCACGGGCGTCGGCGTCGACCGGCTCGCGGACCTGCTGTGCCTGCTGTGCCCCGGCGGTACGGGACGGGCACGCACCGTGCTCGCGGGCGACGTCGAGGTGCAGGTGGAGCCCGACCCCACCGGCCCCACGCTGCTGCACGCCTTCCGGACCGTCGCCGACCCGTTCGTCGGGCAGGTCACCGTGTTCCGTGTGCTGTCCGGCACGGTCCGCGCGGGTGACCGGCTGCTCAACACCACCACCCGGACCGAGGAGCGCCTGCCTGGCCTGTTCCGCCTGCGCGGCAAGGAGCACCTGCCGGTCGACGAGGTCGTCGCCGGGCAGGTCGGCGCGGTCGCCAAGCTGACGGGGACGCCCACGGGGTCGCTGCTCGCGGCCAAGGGCTCCCCCGGCGTGCAGCTGACGGCGCCACCGCCGCGGGAGCGCCCCGGGGTGTACGCGCTCGCGCTGGACCCGGTGACGCAGTCCGACGACGACCGCCTGTCGGCCGCGCTGGCGCGGCTGGCCGCCGAGGACCCGACGCTCACCGTGGACCGCACCGGCGACCGGACGGTGCTGCGCGGGCTGGGCGACACCCACCTGGCCGTGGCGCTGGAGCGTCTCGCGCGGGTGTTCGGCGTCCACGTGACCACGTCCCCGGTGCCGGTCGGCTACCGCGAGACCATCGCCCGGCCGGTCGAGGCCGAGGGCAAGGTCAAGAAGCAGTCCGGCGGCCACGGCCAGTACGCCGTGGTGCGGCTGCGCGTCTCGCCGCTGCCGGCGGGGTCCGGCCTCGAGTTCGTCGACTCCGTCGTGGGCGGTGCGATCCCCCGGACCTACCTGCCGGCCGTCGAGCGCGGGGTGCGCGAGGCGATGGCCGCCGGCGGCCCGCACGGCTTCCCCGTGGTCGACCTCCGCGTCGAGGCGGTCGACGGCAAGGCGCACTCCGTGGACTCGTCCGACATGGCGTTCCGCACCGCGGCGGCCGCCGGGCTGCGCGAGGCGCTGACCACGGCGGGCACGGTCGTGCTCGAGCCGGTGTGCCGCGTGCACATCACCGTCCCGCAGTCCGCGCAGGGCGACGTCATGAGCGACCTGGCGGCCCGGCGCGGGCGGATCACGGACACCGTGTCGCTCGACGGCGGCGAGGTCGTCGTCGAGGCCACCGTCCCGGAGGCCGAGCTCGGCCGCTACGTGCTGGACCTGCGCTCGCTGACCGGCGGGCGCGGCGAGCTGACCGTCGCGCCCGACCACTACGCGCCGTGCCCGGACCACCTGGTGCCCGCCTGACCTGACCTGACCTGACCTGCGCCCGGCCCGCGCCCGTCGGCGCGGGCCGGGCGCCCCGTCAGTCCGGCGTCGCGATGGCGTCCAGCACCCGCAGGCGGGCGGCCCGCGCGCCGGGCCACACCGCGGCCAGCACGCCCACGACCAGTGCGAGCACCATCATGAGCGCCAGCCCGTCCCACGGGACGGCGAGCCGGTCGAGCCCCTCCTCGGCGTACACCCGCGGCAGGACGGACGCCAGGCCCACCCCGACCACCAGCCCGACGACCGTGCCGAACACGGCCGTCAGCACCGACTCCACGGCCACCACGCCGGCCAGCTGCAGCCGTCCCAGGCCCACGGCCCGCAGGAGCCCGATCTCCCGGGTCCGCTCGATCACCGACAGCGCGAGCGTGTTGACGATGCCGAGCACCGCGATCACCAGGGACAGCCCCAGCAGCGCGTAGAGGATCACGAGCAGCTGGTCGACCTGCGCGGCCGTCTGGTCGACGAACTCGTCGCGGTCCTGCACGGACACCACGACGTAGGGCGAGACGGCGTCCGTGACCGCGGACCGCAGCGCGTCGGGCGTCACCCCGGACGCCGCGTCGACGAACACCGTGTCCGTCACCTGCGCCCCGCCGGGTGCGAGCTCGTCGAG
The DNA here is from genome assembly GCF_900114185.1 of Cellulomonas sp. KH9. Lineage (GTDB taxonomy): Bacteria > Actinomycetota > Actinomycetes > Actinomycetales > Cellulomonadaceae > Cellulomonas. The sequence continues at coordinate 362,762 of NZ_FOSE01000001.1, read as the reverse complement.
CACCGCCTGCGGGACGATCACGGCACCCCCCAGGACCGGGGAGTCGACCACCGCGGCGACGTCGAACGTCCGCTCGCCGGCCTCGGTCACGACCGTGACCTCGTCGCCGACCGACCAGCCCTCGCCGGCGGCCATGCGCTCGTTGACGACCGCGTGGGTCGCGTCCAGGTCGTCGACGTCACCCTCGAGGACCTCGACGACGAGCGACGCGCCCAGGACGTCGTCCCCGACGCCGATGACGCCGGCGCCGTCGTCCTCACCCGGTGCCGCGCCGGGCTCCGGCGACACGGCACCGAGGGTGAACGCGAGCGCGTCGGCCCGCCCCACCTCCGGCAGCGCCGCGACGTCCGTGATGGCACCCGCGGGGATCACGGACGTGGCGGCCCGCAGCACGAGGTCGGCGTTCGTCGCGCTCTCCACGACGCGCACGAGCGACGCCTGCCCGGTGGCCGCGATGACCGAGACCGCGCCGACGAGCGCCATGCCGATGACCAGCGCACCCGCCGTGGACGCGGTGCGCCGCGGGTTGCGCACGACGTTGCCCCGGGCCAGGCGGCCCATCGGGGGCAGCAGCCGCACGAACGGGACGGCCAGGACGCGCAGCACGGCACGCGCCATCGCGGGGGACGCGACGAGGACGCCGACGAGGACGACGACCGCGCCGACGCCGAGCAGGAGCTCCGCGGCGTCCGCCGCTGGGCGCAGCGCCGCGAACGCGACGGCCGCGACCCCCACGGCGACGAGCGCCCCGCCGGTCAGCCCGCGCCGGTGCAGCGAGCGCTCCGGCACCGTGACCTCGCCCCGCATCGCCTCGACGGGCGCGATGAGCGCGGCCCGACGCCCGGGCACCGCCGCGGCGACGGCCGACACGACGGTGCCGAGCGCCAGGCAGGTGACGACCGTGGTGGTGTCCAGCGGGATCTCTCCCACCAGGTCCATGCCCAGCCCCTCGAACACCACGCGCAGCAGGCTCACGAGGCCCAGCCCGCCGACGACGCCCAGCGCGGCACCGACCAGGCCCACGACGGCGGCCTGGCCGACGACCACGCCGAACACCTGCGCGGGCGACGCCCCGACGGCCCGCAGCAGCGCGAACTCGCGCACCCGCTGGCGCACCGACATCGCGAAGGTGTTGGAGATGAGGAACCCGCCGACGAACAGCGACATGACCGCGAAGACGAGCAGGAACGACGTGACGAACCCGAGGGTCTCGTCGACACCGGCCTGCAGGTCGTCGCGCTGCGACTGACCGGTGAGGACCTCGGCGCCGGTGACGCCCGCGTCGTCGAGCGCGGCGCTGACACGGTCGGCGAGCGTCCGCTCGTCCACACCGTCCTCGGCGTACACCGACACGGTCGCGACGGTCCCGTCGGCGGCGTACACGGCCGTGGCGACGTCGACGGGCAGGTAGACCAGCGTCGCGCCCGCCAACGGCCCGCCGGCGTCGACCTCGCCGACGACGGTGACGTCCCGCACCTCGCCCGCCAGGACCACGCGGGTGGTGTCCCCCACGGCCAGGCCCGCGGAGTCGAGCGACGCGGACTCGACCGCGACCTCGCCGGCCGCCGTCGGGGCCCGCCCCTCGACGAGCCGCAGCTCGGGGTCGTCCCCGTGGAACGCGAGCCCGAACGACGGCGCCTGCGTGGACTGCACCGCCGTCCCGTCGGCACCGACCAGGACGATCGGACCCGCCAGGTCGGGCAGCGCCGCGCGCACGCCGTCGACGTCCGCGATCTCGTCGGCCAGCGCGGCCGGCACCGGCACGCGCTGCTCGCCCAGCGAGAACCCCGCCCCGGCCGCCCCGCCCCCGGGCAGGGGGGCGTCGCCCCGCACGTACGCGTCGGCCGGCGCCTGCGCGTCGACGATGCCGTTGAAGGTGTCCGACAGCATGGTGCGCAGCGCGAACGTGCCGGCGACGAACGCGACCCCGAGCGCCACGGCGAGCACCGACAGCGCGAACCGGACGGCGTGCGCGCGCACGCCCCGCAGGGTGACGCGCAGCATCAGCGCACCTCGGCGGGGGTGGCGGTGCCGTCGGTCGTCCCGGCACCGGACGGGCGGCGCGACAGGGCGCCGAGCCGCTCGAGCACGGTGTCCGGCGTCGGGTCGGAGATCTCGTCGACGATGCGCCCGTCGGCGAGGAACAGGACGCGGTCGGCGTACGACGCGGCTGTGGGGTCGTGCGTCACCATGACCACCGACTGCCCGAGCTCGTCGACGCTGCGGCGCAGGAACGAGAGCACCTCGTGCGCGGACGACGAGTCGAGGTTGCCCGTCGGCTCGTCCGCGAAGACGACGGCGGGGCGCGTGACGAGCGCGCGGGCGCACGCGACACGCTGCTGCTGCCCGCCGGACAGCTCGCCCGGCTTGTGGCTCAGCCGGTCGGACAGGCCGACGGCCTGCACGACGGCGTCCAGGTGCTCCCGGTCGACGGGGCGACGCGCGATGTCGAAGGGCAGCGTGATGTTCTCCAGCGCCGTGAGCGTCGGCACCAGGTTGAACGCCTGGAAGACGAAGCCGATGCGGTCGCGGCGCAGCCGGGTCAGGCGCCTCTCGGACATCGAGGACACCTCCTCGCCGTCGACGACGACGGTCCCGGACGTGGGCCGGTCGAGGCCGGCGAGGCAGTGCATGAGGGTGGACTTGCCGGACCCCGAGGGGCCCATCGTCGCGGTGAGACGGCCGCGCTGGACGTCGAGGTCGACGCCCGCGAGCGCGTGCACGGCGGTGGGGCCGGAGCCGTAGGTGCGCACGAGGCCGCGCGCGGTGGCGATGGGCGTCTCGGCCCGGGTGCTGTCGGTGGTGGTCACACCGACGATCGTCCACCCGTGGGCGTCCGCTCGGCACCAGGGACCGCCCCGGACGCGACCCTGAGCGTGCGGGGCCCGGGACTCAGGGTCGACGTCGGGACGTCGGTCCTGGTCAGAGGGCGGTGCGCCCGCCCGACGCCGCGTGGTGCGCGGCACCGGACCCCGACCCGACCGGGGGTGTGCCCCCGGGGACGAACGGGGGCCGGCCCGGATGTTCGGGCCCCGCACCGGGCGGCAGGGTGGCACCACGCCACCACGGGGGTGGCACGCGGACGGAGGTCGAGGTCATGGCGGCAGCGCTGCAGAGGGTCGTGTCGGTCGTGGGTGCCGTCACCGCCGGGGCGGCGCTCGCCGTGGCCTCCCAGCCCGCGCTGCTCACGCAGATCGTCGCGCAGCTGACCGACCGGCTGCCGTGACGAGCCGGGGCCACGCGCGCGCGGCGGGCAGGAGCCTCCTACGCTGACGGCATGGCCCGGTACTTCGACGTCCACCCCACCGACCCGCAGCCGCGGTCGATCGCCCAGGTGGTGGCGATGCTCCGGGACGACGCGGTGATCGCCTACCCCACGGACGTGATGTACGCGCTGGGCACGCGCATGGACAACCACGACGGGGCCGAGCGCATCCGCCGCATCCGGCACCTCGACGACCGGCACCACTTCACGCTGGTGTGCTGCGACTTCGCGCAGCTCGGGCAGCTCGTGCACCTCGACAACAGCGCGTTCCGCGCCATCAAGGCCGCCACCCCCGGCCCGTACACGTTCATCCTGCCCGCGACGCCGGAGGTGCCGCGGCGCCTCGCGCACGACAAGAAGCGCTCGGTCGGTGTCCGCATCCCCGACGACCCGGTGACGCACGCCCTGCTGCGCGAGCTGGGTGAGCCCCTGCTCTCGTCGTCCCTGCTGATGCCCGGCCACGACTGGCCGATGACCGAGGGATGGCAGATCAAGGAGGAGCTCGACGACGTGCTCGACGCCGTGGTCGACGCCGGCGACCGCGGCACCGAGCCCACCACGGTCGTCGACTGGACGTCGGGGGCCCCGGAGGTCGTCCGGGTGGGCGCGGGCGACCCGGACCGGTTCTGAGCCGTGGCGGGCACGGACGACCCCGCCGACGTCGTGCGCGCCGCTGCCGCGGCCACCACGGTGGGTGAGCTCGACCGCGTCGTCACGGCCTGCCGGGCGTGCCCGCGGCTCGTCGCCTGGCGGGAGGCCGCCGCGGCGGACCCACCCGCCCGGTTCCGCGGGCAGACGTACTGGGCCCGGCCCGTGCCCGGCTTCGGCGACGCGGACGCCGGGATCGCGCTGGTCGGGCTCGCCCCGGCCGCGGACGGCGGCAACCGCACCGGCCGGATGTTCACCGGGGACCGGTCCGGCGACTTCCTCGTGGCCGCGCTGCACCGCGTCGGCCTGGCGTCGCAGCCGACCTCGGTGTCCCGCGACGACGGGCTCGTGCTCACCGGGCTGCGGATGACCGCCCCCGTGCGGTGCGCGCCACCCGCGAACGCGCCGACGCCGGCCGAGCGCCGCACGTGCGGGCCGTGGCTGGCCCGTGAGCTGGAGCTCGTCGCGCCGCGCGCCGCGGTGGTGCTGGGCGGGTTCGGCTGGAAGGCGCTGCTCACGACGCTGGCCGAGCAGGGCTGGGACGTCCCGCGTCCCCGCCCCGCCTTCGGGCACGGGGCCGAGCTCACGCTGCGGCGGGGTGACGCCGAGCTGGTCCTGCTCGGGTGCTTCCACGTGAGCCCGCACAACACGTTCACCGGGCGGCTCACCCCCGCGATGCTCGACGCGGTGCTCCTGCGGGCCCGCGAGCTCGCCGGCTGACGCGACGCGAGGTTCGTCCCGGGAGAGGACGGCTGTCCCCCTCCGGGTGGACACGCGACGTTCGTCCCGGCTCGTACGCTCACCCCGTGAGCGTGCTGGTGACCGGCGGGGCGGGGTACATCGGCGGGCACGTCGTGGACGCGCTGCGGCGTTCCGGGCGTCGCCCGGTCGTCGTGGACGACCTGTCGACGGGCCGCGTCGACCGGGTGCCCGGGGTGCCGCTGGTGCGCCTCGACCTCGCGGAGCCGGCCGCGGTCGCGGCGCTGACGGACGTCTGCACCCGGTGGGAGGTCACCGCCGTGGTGCACCTGGCCGCCCGCAAGAAGGTCGAGGAGTCGGTGGCCCGGCCGCGGTGGTACCACGAGCAGAACGTGGGCGGTACGGCGCACGTCCTGGCGGCCATGGCGGCGGCGGGGGTGCCGCACCTGGTGTTCTCCTCGTCGGCCGCGGTGTACGGGTGGCCGGACACCGCGGTGGTCGACGAGGACAGCCCGGCGGCGCCCATGAGCCCCTACGGGGACACCAAGCTGCAGGGCGAGCGGCTCGTGGCCGCCGCCACCACCGCGGGCGTCCGGTCCTTCTGCCTGCGCTACTTCAACGTGGCGGGTGCCGGCTCGCCGGTGCTGCGCGACGACGAGGAGGCCAACCTCGTCACCACCGTGCTGGGCACGCTGGCGCGCGGCGCGACGCCGCAGGTCAACGGGATGGACTACCCCACGCCCGACGGCACCTGCGTGCGGGACCTGGTCGACGTGCGGGACGTCGCGGACGCCCACGTGGCCGCGCTGCGCGCGCTCGGTGCGGCGACGGGGCCGCCCCGCGCCGAGGTGCTCAACGTGGGCACCGGCACCGGGGCCTCCGTGCTGGAGGTGGTGCGCCGGCTGTGCACCCTCGACGGGCGCGACCTCGCGGTGCAGGCCGGGCCGCGCCGCCCGGGCGACCCCGCCGCGGTGGTCGCGGCCGTCGACCGGGCACGCGCCCGGCTGGGCTGGTCCGCCCGGCACGACCTGGACGCCGTGCTGCGCAGCGCGTGGGCGGCGGCGCGCACCGGGCAGGTCAGCCCTGTGCGGTGACGCGCTCGGGCTCGGTGAGCGCGTCGGGCGAGCCGAACCGCGCGACCGCCAGGGCACCGGCGAGCACCAGGGCGAACGCGGCGGTGGCGAGCAGCCCCCGGCCCGGCAGCGCCTCGTCCCCCACCAGCACGAGCCCGAGCAGGGCGCCCAGGCAGGTCTCGGTGGCGACCGTCACCGCCGTCACGGGCACCACGGGCGCACGTCGCAGCGCGAGCGCGGTCAGCGCCAGGGCGAGGACACCCCCCGCCCCGCCCACCCACAGCGCGGGGTCGAGCAGGACGCGGAGCGGCTGGGACAGGTCGACGACGTGCGCCGCGAGCGCCAGCAGCGCGTACCCGCAGCCCGCGGCGGCCGCGAGCACCAGCCCCGTGCGCGTGGACGGCGGCCGGGCGGCGACCCGCCACGCCACGACCGCCAGCGCCACGGCCGCCACCAGCAGGCCGACGGGGACACCGGCCGGCGCGCCCGTCACGGGCGCCGGTGCCACGCTCAGCGCCAGGCCCACGAGGCCGACGCCCAGCGCCGCCAGGCCCCCGGCGTCGCGCGGCCCCAGCCGGGCCCCGAGCACCACCACCGCCAGGACGGCGGCCACCGCCAGCCCCGACGCACGGCCCGCCTGCACGAGGAACAGCGGGAGCGTGCGCAGCGCGAGGAACGACAGGCCGAACCCGAGGGCCACCAGCGCGAGCGCCGCGACGTAGGCGGGGGACGTCACGAGGCGACGCACCAGCGTCGTGCCGAGGCCCGCGTCGTCGGGCAGCCGGCGCACCGCGACCGCCTGCAGCACGACGGCGGCGCCGGAGCACAGGGCGGCACCCGCGACGGCCACCAGACCGATCACGCGGTACCACCGCGGCGAACCGTCACCCGATCGTCACCCGTCTGCGACCCAACCCCGTCCGCCCGTCGGACGTCTCACCCTATGCTCGCGACGTCCGTCGCCGGGCTCACCGGACGGGAAGGGCAGGGGGGCACGTGGCACCGACCTCGATGACGGCGGACCCGCCCCGCACGGGCCGCGGCGCGGGGTGGCGGTACGGCCTGGCGGTGGCCGGCGCCTTCGCGGGTCTCGTGGTGGCGCTGTCGGTGGTGGTCGCGCTCGCGACGCGCTCGCAGCCGCGCCAGGACCCCGACCTGGCGGGCCCCACCTGGCTCGACGGCTGGTTCCAGTACGACGCGGGCTGGTACCTCGACATCGTGCGGGAGGGCTACGCGTACGTGCCGGGGCAGCAGTCGTCGGTCGCGTTCTTCCCGGCGTACCCGCTGGGCGTCCGCGGGCTGTCGGAGGTCCTGGGCGACCACCAGGTCGCCGGTCAGCTGCTGAGCGTGCTGTGCGGCCTCGTCGCGGTCGTGCTGTTCGCGTCCTGGGCGCGGCAGCGGCTGCCGCGCCGGTCGGCCGTGCCGGCGGTCGCCGTGCTGCTGCTCTACCCGTACGCCTTCTTCCTCTACGGCCCCATGTACGCCGACGCGCTGTTCCTGCTCAGCGCCGTGGGAGCGTTCCTGCTGCTCGAGCGCCGGTGGTACCTCGCCGCGGGCCTGGTCGGCGCGGTCGCCACCGCGGGCCGGCCGGTGGGCGTCGCCGTGGCCGTCGGGCTGGTGGTGCGGACGCTGGAGATCCTCGCGGAGGACCGGCGCGCGGCACGGGGGCTCGAGGCCCTGCCCCCCGCGGCGGCCGACCCGGCGACCGGACGCGCGCCGGGCACGCCACCCCGCCCGGGGTGGCGTGACGTGCTCGCGGCCGTCCGCGACGTGCGACCGCGGCACGTGGCCGTGCTCGCGTCGGGCCTCGGCCTGGCGGGCTGGTGCCTGTACCTGTGGCTGGAGTTCGGCAACCCCCTCGCGTTCGTCGAGGTGGAGTCGGCACCGGGCTGGAACCAGGGCGTCGGGCCGCGCACCTGGTTCAAGGTGGTGTTCCTGGGCACGCTCCTGCGGGGCCCGTACGACATCGCGGTGCTGCTGACGCTGCAGGCCGTGGCCTGCGCGTGCGCGGTGCTGCTGCTGCGCCGCGTGCAGCGGCTGTTCGGCTGGGGCTACGCCGCGTTCGCCGCCGTGGTGCTGCTCATCCCGATCGTCGGGACCAAGGACTTCATGGGGACCGGCCGGTACGTGCTGGTGGCGTTCCCCGTGCTGGCCGCGGCGGGTGACCTGCTCGCGACCCGCACCCGCCGGTGGGTGGCACCGCTCACGCTGACCGTGTGCGGGGTGCTGCTCGTGGTGCTCACGTTCCTGTTCGGCAGAGGGGTGGCAGTGTCATGACGTCCACGCAGGGGCCCGAGCCGCTGTCGCTCGTCTCCGTGTTCTTCCCGATGTGGAACGAGGAGGAGTACATCGAGCGCGCCGTGGCGGCCGCGTCCGTGACGTGCCGCGAGCTGGTCGAGACCGGGCGGACGCGCGACTACGAGATCATCGTCGTCGACGACGCGTCGACCGACCGCACCCCGCAGCTCGCCGACGCGCTGGCCGCCGACGACCCGCACGTGCGCGTGGTCCACCACCCGGTCAACCGCAAGCTCGGGGGGTCGATGCGCTCGGGCTTCGACGCCGCGAAGGGCGACGTCGTGCTGTACACCGACGCGGACCTCCCGTTCGAGATGCGCGAGCTCGAACGGGCGCTGCGCGTCCTGCAGACCTACGAGGTCGACATCGTCAGCGCGTACCGGCTGGACCGCACGGGCGAGGGCCCGCGCCGGGCCGTGTACTCGTTCCTCTACAACGGCCTGGTCCGGCTCATGTTCGGCACCCGCGTGCGGGACGTGAACTTCGCGTTCAAGCTGGTCCGCCGCGAGGTGCTGGACCACGTGGCCCTGCGCAGCGAGGGGTCGTTCATCGACGCCGAGCTGCTGGTGCGGGCGCAGAAGGCCGGCTTCGAGGTGCTGCAGATCGGTGTCGACTACTTCCCGCGCACGCGCGGGGTCTCGACGCTCTCGTCCCTCGGGGTGATCCGCACGATGCTCGACGAGATGCGGACGCTGCGGCGCGAGCTGCGCAGCCTGCCCGCGCGGCCCGCGCGGGCCCGCACGTGACCCGGTCGCTCGTCGTCACGGCGGACGACCTGGGGCTCACCGCCGGGGTGAACGAGGCGGTGCGGCGCGCGCACGTCGACGGCGTGGTGACGGCGACGTCGCTGCTCGCGGTGGGCACCGCCTTCGACGACGCGGCCCGGGTGCTGCGGGACCACCCGACGCTCGAGCTCGGTGCGCACCTCGCGCTCGTCGGGGAGGACCCGCCGCTGCTGTCCGCCCGCGAGGTCCCCACCCTCGTCGAGCACCGGACGGGCCGCTTCCCGCTCGGCTACCGCACGGTCGTGGCCCGCGGGCTCGCCGGCCGCATCGACCCGGACGACGTGCGCCGCGAGCTGGCCGCCCAGCTGGAGCGCGTGCAGGGGGTGGGCGTGCCGGTCACGCACCTGGACACCCACCAGCACACGCACCTGTGGCCGGTCGTGGGACGGGTGGTCACCGAGCTCGCCGTCGGCGCCGGCATCGGTGCGGTCCGGCTCCCCCGCAGCCACGCGCGGGGCGTCACCGGTGCGGGCGTCGGCGTCCTGGGGCGCGGGCTGCACCGGCGGCTGCGGCGGGCGGGCCTGACGACCACCGACGACCACGCGGGCCTCGACGAGGCGGGCGCGATGGACGAGGACCGCTGGGTCGCGACGCTCACGGCCGCCGCCGCGCGCGGCGCGCGCACGCTCGAGGTCAACGCCCACCCGGGCGTCGCGCACGACCCCGACGCCGGGCGGTTCGCCTGGGGCTACCGGTGGGCCGACGAGCTCGCGGCGCTGACGTCGCCCCGCACCCGCGCGCACGTCGACGCGTGCGGGTACGTCCTCACCGGGTTCACCGGCCTGGCCGCGACGGCCGCGCCCGACGCGGGGGGACGCCCGTGACGCGCGCGCCCGACGCCGCGGGGCGCCGCGCGCTCGCGCTGTACCGCGACGCGCCGTGGCAGGAGCGGGCGCACGTGCACGTGCGCTGGTGGAGCGCACCGTTCCGCCGGCTGGCCACCCTGCTGCCCGACGCCGGGCCCGTGCTGGAGATCGGCTGCGGCCACGGCCTGTTCAGCGCCTACGCCGCGCTCGCCGGCCCGGGGCGCCGCGTGGTCGGGGTCGACATCGACGCGGACAAGGTCGCGGTCGGTGCGGGTGCCGCGGGACGCGTGGCCAACCTGGAGCTGGCGGTCGCACCCGACGGCGCCGTGCCCCCCGGGCCGTGGGCGGCGGTCGTGGTGGTGGACGTGCTGTACCTGCTGCCCGCCGACGCCCAGCGCCGCCTGCTGCTGGCCGCGGCCGAGCAGGTGGCGCCGGGCGGGCGGCTCGTCGTCAAGGAGATGGGTACCGCACCGCGCTGGAAGGTGCGCTGGAACCGGTGGCAGGAGACCGTGTCCGTGCGGGTCCTGCGGATCACCGAGGGGTCGGCGACGTTCACCTTCGTCCCGCCCGACGTCGTCGCGGGGTGGCTGCGCGACGCGGGCCTGACCGTCACCGCCACCCGGCTGGACGCCGGACGGGTGCACCCCCACCACGTGCTGGTGGGGGAACGCCCGTCCGCCTGACGCTCAGGACCCCGCGGCCGCCGCGAGCGCGTCCGCGATCGGGGTGTCCCCGCCGACCAGCTCCCACTGGTGCCCGACGCTCGCGGGGTCGGCCAGCACGGCGGCCACCACGGCGGCGACGTCGGCGCGCGGGACCTCCCCGCGCGGCACGCTGTCGGCCAGCCGCACCCGGCCGGTGCCGGGGTCGTCGGTCAGGCCGCCGGGCCGCAGGATCGTCCAGTCGAGGCCCGAGTCGCGCAGCGCCTCGTCGGCGTCGCGCTTGGCCACCACGTACGCCGCCCAGACGGCCTGCATGTCGTCGGTGATGGGCTCGTCGACACCGATCGCGGAGACCTGCACGAACCGCCGGACGCCCGCGCGGCGGGCGCCCTCCTGCGACTTCAGCGACCCCTCGAGGTCGACGGTGCGCTTGCGGTCCGCGCGCCCGTCGGCGCCGGCACCGGCCGCGAACACCACGGCGTCCGCGCCGGCCAGCACGGCGGCGAAGTCGTCCGCGTCGGCCGCCTCGATGTCCAGCAGCGCGGGCTGCGCACCCACCGCGGCCAGCTCGTCCGCGTGCTCCGGACGGCGCACCAGCGGGACGACGTCGTCGCCGCGGGCGACCAGCAGCGGGGCCAGCAGACGCGCCACCTTGCCGTGGCCGCCCACGACGACGACGCGCATCAGGACCGCCCGCCGGTCACCAGGATGCGGTCGCCGGTGACGTACGACGACTCCTGCGACGCGAGGAACACGTAGGCGGGCGCCAGCTCGGCCGGCTGCCCGGCCCGGCCCAGCGGGGTGTCGGCGCCGAAGCTCTCCACCTTCTCCGCGTTCATCGTCGCGGGGATCAGCGGGGTCCAGATGGGGCCGGGGCACACGGCGTTGACGCGGATGCCGTCCTCCGCGAGCTGCTGCGCCAGGCCCATCGTGAAGTTGTAGATCGCGGCCTTGGTGGACGCGTAGTCCAGCAGGCCGGGGCTGGGGTCGAACGCCTGGATCGACGAGGTGTTGATGATCGAGGCCCCGCTGCTCAGGTGCGGCAGCGCGGCCTGCGTGATCCAGAACATCGCGTAGACGTTGGTCTTCAGCACGCGGTCCAGCTGCTCGGTCGTGATGTCCGCCAGCCCGGACTGCGCCATCTGGTACGCGGCGTTGTTGACGAGCACGTCGAGCCCGCCGAGCTCCTGCGCGGCGCGGTCCGGCAGGGACCGCGCGAGCGCCTCGTCACGGATGTCGCCGGGCAGCAGCAGGCCCTTGCGGCCGGCCTTCTCGATCCAGGCGAGCGTGACGCGGGCGTCCTCCTCCTCCTCGGGGAGGTAGGAGATCGCGACGTCGGCGCCCTCACGGGCGAAGGCGATGGCCACGGCGCGGCCGATGCCGGAGTCACCGCCGGTGATGAGCGCACGACGCCCCTCCAGGCGCCCGGAGCCGCGGTACGACTCCTCGCCGTGGTCGGGCTCCTTGCGCATGTCCTCGGTCCGCCCCGGGTGCTCGATCTGCTCGGCCGTCTGCGTGTCCGGGTCGGGGTGCTGGGTGGTCGGGTCCTGGGGTGTGGTCTGGTCAGCCATGCGTCCATGGTGGTAGTGACGACGCGGACCGGCATCCGGAGCGGGGCCGTCCCACCCGCTCGTGGGAGCCGACCCGCGGGCCGTACGGGGCGGGCCGTGGGCAGCGCGGCGGCGGCCGCCCCGGGTGGGGTGGCCGCCGGGCCGCGCGGGCCGCGTCTCAGTCGTTGGCCGGTGCCTCGGAGATGTCCGCGAGCGCCGACGTGGGGTCGAGCTCGGCGGCCAGGTCCCCGATGCTGAGGACCCCGACGGCCTGCCCGCCCTCGACGACCGGGACGCGCCGGACCGCCTGCTCGCGCATGATGCGCACGACGTCGCGCAGGTCGTCGTCCGGGGCCACGGTCAGCGGGTCGCCCGTCGCGATCCGGCCGACGGGGACGTCCAGGCCGAGGCCCTCCGCCAGGCCGCGGACGACGAGGTCGCGGTCGGTGACGATGCCGACGACCGTGCCGTCCTGCGCCACCACGAGCGACCCGACGTCCTGCGTCGCCATGGTCTGCGCGACCGCGTGCAGCGTGTCGGTGACCTCGACGACCGTCGGGTGGGGCGTCATGAGCTCGGAGACCGTGCGGGTCATGTGCGTCCTCCTGTGCTGGGGGTGCGGCGACGCGGGGGCGCCGCCGGGACACCACCGTCGGGGACGGTGCGCCGGTCCGCATCCCGAGGGAGCCGCCGCCGCACCGCGGGCACGGGTCGGCCGAGGTGTCGGGGGTCGGCCGTAGCCTGCCGGTGTGATCCTGCTCGACGACGGCACCCTGACGTACTCCGCGAGCGACCTGACCGCCGCCGCGGCCTGCGAGTACGCGGTGCTCCGGGCGCTCGACGCCCACCTGGGCCGCGCCGCCGCGGTCACCCCCGACGCGGACGTCGTGCTCGCGCGCGTCGCGCACCTGGGCGACGAGCACGAGCAGCGGGTGCTGCGCTCGCTGGTGCACCGGTACGGGGTGTGGCGGCCCGGGGCACGGGGTGGTCTGGCCCAGGTGCCGGGCACGGGCGACCCCCGGTCGCGGGCGCACCTCGAGGCGGCGCAGGCCGCGACCCTGGACCTGCTGGGCACCGCGGACGTGGTGCACCAGGCCGCGTTCTTCGACGGCAGGTTCGTGGGCCGCGCGGACTTCGTCGTGCGGGACGAGGACGGCGCCTGGTCCGTGCGCGACGCCAAGCTGGCCCGCAACGCGCAGCCGACCGCGCTGCTGCAGGTCGCGGCGTACGCGGACCAGCTGACCCGGGCGGGCCTGCCGGTGGCGCGCGAGGTCCAGCTGGCGCTCGGCGACGGCGCCGTCACGCGGCACGCCGTGGCCGACCTGGTGCCCGTGTACCTGGACCGGCGCGCCCGGCTGCAGGACGTGCTGGACGCGCACCGCGCCGAGCAGGGTCCGGTGGTGTGGGGCGACGGGCGCTGGGCCGCGTGCGGGCGGTGCTCGCTGTGCACCCACGAGCTCGAGGTGCGGCGGGACGTCGCCCTGGTGGCCGGGGTGTACGAGCGGCAGCGGGCGGCGCTGGCCACGGTCGGCATCGCGACCGTCGAGGCGCTGGCCACGGCGCCCGACGGCCTGGAGGTCGAGGGGCTCAGCCCGGCCGCCGTCGCGCGGGCCCGGCTGCAGGCGCGCCTGCAGCTCGAGCTCGAGGCGCGCAACCCCGACCCGGCGCACCCCACAGACGTGCCGTACCAGGTCACCGACCCGCAGGCAGTGGCGGCGCTGCTGCCGCCGCCGGACCCGGGCGACATCTTCTTCGACTTCGAGGGCGACCCGCTCTGGTACGACGCGGCGATGGCCGGTGAGCCCGACGCGTGGGGGCTGGAGTACCTGTTCGGCGTGGTGGAGAACCCGCCGGAGCCGGGCGCGGAGGCGCCCTTCGTCGCGTTCTGGGCGCACGACCGCGCAGCCGAGCGCGTCGCGCTGCGCGACTTCCTGGCGTACCTCGCGGAGCGCCGCACCCGGTTCCCCGGCATGCACGTCTACCACTACGCGGCGTACGAGAAGTCGACGCTGCGGCGCCTGGCCGCGCGCCACGGCGAGGGCGAGGCGCAGGTCGACGCGCTGCTGCGCGAGGGCCTGCTGGTCGACCTGTACGCCGCGGTGAAGGCGGGCGTGCGGACGGGGCAGCGCTCGTACTCGCTGAAGAAGCTCGAGCCGCTGTACATGGCGACGGGCCGCGGGGACGGCGTCACGAACGCGGCGGACTCGATCGTCGAGTACGCCGAGGCGGTCGCCGCGCGCGACGCCGGCCGCCTGGACGACTGGACCGACCGCATCAAGGCCATCGAGGTCTACAACCACTACGACTGCGACTCCACGCTGGGGCTGCGGGACTGGCTGCTGGCGCGGCTGGCCGAGCAGGGGGTCGCGCCGTCGCGGCCCGTCGTCCTCGACCCGACGGCCGAGGCCCGCGCGGCCGAGCTCGCCGCGCCCGACCCGCTGGAGGACGCGCTGCTCGCGGTCGCCGGCCCGGGGCCGGCCGAGGGTGTCGTCCGCTCCCCCGCGCGCCAGGCCGTCGCGCTCGTCGGCGCGGCCCTGCGGTACCACCAGCGTGAGGACAAGCCCTACTGGTGGGGGCACTTCGACCGGCTCGGCGCGCACCCCTCGGACTGGACGGAGCGGCGCAACGTGCTGCTCGCGGACCGCCCCGGCGCCGTCGAGGTCGTCACCGACTGGCACCTGCCGGCGGGCAAGCAGGTCGAGCGTCGCGTGCTGCGCATGACCGGGCGGCTCGAGCCGGGCAGCGACCTGCGGCCCGGTGCACAGGCCGTCGGCCTGTACGAGCCGCCGCTGCCCGAGTGCGTCAGGCGGACCGTGGACGCGCCGCGCGGCTGGTGCGAGCGCATGACCGTGCTGGACGTGACGGCACGCCCCGAGGGCTCGGCCGTGCGGGACGTGCTGCTGGTCGAGGAGACGCGCCCGCGGGGATCCGCCGCGTTCGCGGAGCTGCCCATGGCCCTGGCGCCGTCCGGGCCGATCGGGACCGGACCGCTGCGCGAGGCGATCCGTGGGCTCGCGCAGCAGGTGCTCGACACCGTGCAGGGGGTGCCGCAGGACGCCACCGACCTGCCGCTCCCCCGCGCCGCCGTGCTGGACCTGGCCCGGCGCACGCCGCCGCGGACCCGCTCGGGCCGCCCGCTGCCCCCGGTCGCGCAGGTCGACGGCGACCTGGTCGACGTGCTGACGCGCGCCGTGACGGACCTCGACGACTCGTACCTCGCGGTCCAGGGCCCGCCCGGGACCGGCAAGACGTACACCGGTGCGCGGGTGGTCGCGGCGCTGGTCGCCCGGGGGTGGCGGATCGGTGTCGTCGCGCAGTCGCACGCGGTGGTCGAGAACATGCTGCGCGGCGTCGCCGCGGCCGGCGTCCCGCGCGACGCGATCGCCAAGAAGGCGCCGGGCTCGTCCGACGCCCGCACCGCCGACCCGGACGCACCGTGGACGTGGGTGCCCGACGCGGGGTTCCGCGCGTTCTGGGCCGCGCACCCCGGTGGCCGCGGGGGTGCCGGTGCGGTGCTCGGCGGCACGGCCTGGGACCTGGTCAGCGCCAAGCGGCTCCCCGCCGAGCCGCTCGACCTGCTGGTGGTCGACGAGGCGGGGCAGTTCGCGCTGGCGACCACGTTCGCCGTCGCCGGTGCCGCCCGCAACCTGCTGCTGCTGGGCGACCCGCAGCAGCTGCCGCAGGTCAGCCAGGGCACCCACCCCGAGCCGGTGGACCGCAGCGCGCTGGGCTGGCTCACCGACGGGCACGACACGCTGCCGGCCGACCTCGGGTACTTCCTGCCCGTGACGTACCGGATGCACCCCGAGCTGTGCGCGGCGGTCTCGACGCTCGCGTACGAGGGGCGCCTCGTGTCGGCGCCGCGCGCGGCACGACGGTCGCTCGACGGGGTACCGGCCGGGGTCCACGGGGTGCTGGTCGAGCACGAGGGCAACGCCGTCGCGTCCCCGCAGGAGGCCGACGTGGTGGTGCGGTTCGTCGCCGACCTCGTGGGGCGCACGTGGCGCGACCCCGACGCCGCCGAGCCCGCCCGTCCGCTGACGCCCGCCGACGTCCTGGTGGTCGCCGCGTACAACGCGCAGGTGTGGACGGTGCGGCAGCGGCTCGACGCGGCCGGCTTCACGGACACCCGCGTCGGCACGGTCGACCGGTTCCAGGGGCAGGAGGCGCCCGTCGTGATCGTGACGACCGCCGCGTCGTCACCCGCGCAGGTGCCGCGCGGCCTGGACTTCCTGCTCGACCGGAACCGGCTCAACGTCGCCGTCTCCCGCGGTCAGTGGGCGGCGTTCGTGGTCCGCTCGACGCACCTCACGCGCACCCTGCCGCGGCAGCCCGAGTCGCTCGAACGGCTGGGCGCGTTCGTGGGGCTCACCACCCGATCGGTCGTGCAGCCGCCGCCGGGCACGTAGCGTCGGCACCGGGACGGGCGCGACGCCCGGGTGCGGCGGCGCCGCACGTCAGGACCGACGAGCCGGAGGCAGCCATGGGCGTGGACGAGGAGTTCGAGCGGGTGCGCACGGCGCTGCGCACCGAGGAGCAGGCGCTCGCGCAGGAGTTCGAGCGGATCGACGCGGAGGCGCGGGCCACGATCGACGCGAGCGTCGAGCACGTGCGCACCGAGCTCGCCACGCAGGCCGACCGCATCCGCGAGGCGATCGCGCAGCAGCGCGCCGAGGTCGAGGCCCGCACGGAGGAGCTGAGCGAGGAGCTCACCGAGGCCGCAGCGCAGTCCGCGCCCGACGGTGGGGCCGTGCCGCACGACGAGGACGTGGCCGACGACGAGGGCGTCGACGACGACGAGGGCGCGGCCGTGGTCGCCGACGGGACCGTGGTCGAGGAGACCGCAGTCACGGCCGGCGAGGACGTCACGGACGACATCCCGGCCGACTACCCCGACGACATCGAGTGGGACGAGGAGCCGGTGACCGACGCGACCCGCGTCGAGCAGGCCGACGGCACGGACGTCGACCGCATGACGACCGGGGGCGACGACCTGCCGCCCGCCGGCACGGTCGACGGGGTCGAGCGCGGCGACTGACCGCCGCGGCGGTACCGCCGCCGGGGCGGGGCCACCCGCCCGCTCGAGGGGCCGCCCGCCGCGCGCGGACGCACACTGGAACCAGGGTGCCGACCCGTCGGCGCCGGGACGCACGGACGGAGACCACCCATGGGCATCGACGACCTGGTGAACAAGGCGCGCGGGGCGGTGTCGGGCCGCGAGGAGCAGGCCAAGCAGGCGCTCGACAAGGCGGCCGACGCGCTCAAGTCGCGCACGGACGACGGCACGGACGCGAAGATCGACAAGGTCGTCGACGCGGCCAAGGACCAGCTGGACGAGCAGAAGCACCGCCCCTGAGGGGTGCCCCAGCCACCCGGGGCGTCGGCGGAGGGGCGCCGGCGACGGCGTGCCGACGCCCCGGGCGCGACGGTCCCCCGCTACGTCAGGCTCTCGCCGGTGCGCTCCGGCAGTGCCAGCGCCCCGAGGGCGGCGACGACGAACACGGCCGCGAAGACCGCGAACAGCAGCCCCGTGCCGCCGAGCTCGCGCAGCTGCGGGACGGCGAGCGGTGCGAGCACGGACGCGGTGCGCCCGATGCCCGCGGCCCAGCCGGCGCCGGTGCTGCGCACCCGGGTCGGGTACAGCTCGGGGGTCACGGCGTACAGCGCGCCCCACGCGCCGAGGTTGAAGAACGACAGCAGCAGCCCCGCGCCGACGATCTGCACGTCGCCCGACGCGACCGCGAACAGCCCCGCGGCGAGGGCGGATCCCGCCAGGAACGCGGCCAGGGTCCGGCGCCGGCCCCACGTCTCGACCAGCACCGCGGCGGCCGCGTACCCGGGCAGCTGGCCCAGCGTGATGATCAGCGTGTACTCGAACGACCGCACCAGGGTGTGCCCGTCGGCCGCGAGCAGGGACGGCAGCCAGATGAACGCGCCGTAGTAGGAGAAGTTGACGGCGAACCACACCACCCACAGCGCCGTGGTGCGGCGCCGCAGGCCGGGCGCCCACAGCGCCGCGAGCCGGGGCGGTGCCTCGGGTGTGACGGGCTGGCCGGCGGGCGCGACGGGCTCGCCGGCAGGTGCGACGGGCTCGCGGGCGGGTGCGACGGCGGGTGCGACGGCGGGTGCGACGGCGGGTCCGGGGGCGGCCCCGGCGGGCGACGCACCGTCGGCCGCGGCCCGGTCGCGCACCTGGGCGCCCGTCAGCCCGCCGTGGCCCACGGCGGGCGACGCCTCCATGCCGGCGACCACCCGGTCGGCCTCGTCGTGCCGGCCGCGTGCCAGCAGGAACCGCACGGACTCCGGCAGGCCGCGGCGCACCACCACGGCGTACACCGCCGGCAGCGCGCCGAGTGCGAGCGCCCACCGCCACCCGTCGTCGCCCGACGGCACCACGAGGTACCCGACGACGGCCGCGAGCATCCAGCCCACCGCCCAGAACGACTCCAGGACGACGACGGCCCGGCCGCGGATGCGGGGCGGCGCGAACTCGCTGACCAGCGTGGACGCGACGGGCAGCTCCGCGCCCAGCCCGAGCCCGACGACGAACCGCAGCGCCATGAGCACGGCGACCCCGCCCGCGAGCGCGGACGCGCCCGTGGCCAGGCCGTAGACGAGGAGCGTCAGCGCGAAGACCTGCCGTCGTCCGATGCGGTCGGCGAGCAGCCCGCCCAGGGCGGCGCCCACGGCCATCCCGACGAACCCGGCCGACGCGATCCAGCCGAGCGTGGTCGCGTCGGTGCCCCACACCACGGCGAGCTGGGCGATGACGAAGGAGATGAGCCCGACGTCCATCGCGTCGAACGTCCACCCGACGCCGGAGCCCAGCAGGAGCCGCACGTGCCGGCGGGTGACGGGCAGCCCGTCGAGGCGCGCCGCCGGGTCGCCGGCGGGGGGTGCGACCGCGCCCGGGGCGGGGTCGGTCGGTCGCACGCGCGCCCCCGCGGACGCGTCGCCGTCGCCGGGCATGTCGAGCGGGACGTCCTGTCCGGTCACGGGGCCTCCTGGCGGCTACCGCCACGGGGGCGGTCGGGCGCGACCGGTCGGCCGCGCGGTGGCGTCGTCGGCACCGCTGCGCATCGTCACCCAGGACGCGGTCGGACGCCAGTGCCCTCGGACCCGTGTCCGTGGCGGGACGCGGCCGCGGCTCGGGTGGTGACGCGCCGCTACCCCGCGGCGGCGGGCTCCACACGGAAGACGGGGTGGTCGGCGGCGATCGCCTCGAAGGCGGCGACCGGCTCGCGGCGGTCGACGCCCACGTGCGGGCGTCCGCCGGGCGCCACCTGGACGAACCGGCGGATGACCGCCGCGCGCTCCTCGACGGGGATCTCGACGAGGTGCACGGCCCGGCGCCGGCCGTGGTGCAGGACGGCGTGGCCGTCGGCGGCGCGGACGTTCCACACCCAGGCGCACTCCCCCAGCATCGAGACGAGGTGCCAGCGCCCGTCGACGTCGGCCATCGCCAGGGGGAACCGGGTGGTCTGCCCGGTGCGTCGCCCGGGCACCTCGAGGGTGACCCACCGCCGGGGCGTCAGCCCCGTGCGCGCGAGTGCCGCGTAGGCCCGTGACGAACGGCGGGCGAACGCGTCGCCCCGCCCGCCGCGGTAGTGGCCGCGCAGCCACGCCGCCCACCGCCGCTCGAACCAGCCCCCTGCCGTGTCCGTCATCCGGCGAGCGTGGCAGCCGGGGCGGCGCGGCGTCCAGGGGCCGGGGCGTGGGGCCCGGGTCAGCCCAGCAGGCGGGCGATCACGCGCGCCCCGGCGGCGGGCGTGACGTGCTCCGGCCCGAGCAGCCGGGCGCCCAGCGGTGCGACGTTGAGCAGGGCGACGATGCCGAGGGCCGTGTCCCGGTCGTCCTGCGTGGTGCCGGGGTCGAAGGGCCGGCCGTCGCGGGCGTCGCGGGCGCGCCGCAGGTCGGCGACGTGCTCGACGAGCGCGTCGAAGGCGTGGGCGTAGGAGTCCGCCAGATCGTCGGCGTCCTCGGGGTGACGCAGGGCGTAGGCGAGGATCTCGACGGTCAGCAGCAGGCGCGGGTCGTCGGAGCTGCGCGCGAGCCCGTCCGCGAGCGCGTCGACGTCCACGCCGTCGGGTGCGACGCCGGGCAGGGTGTGCTGCGACGGGTCCCCCGCCTCACCGAGCCGTGCGCGCGCGACCGCGAGGAAGAGCTCGCGCTTGGAGCCGAAGTGCGCGTAGACCGCGCCCTTGGTGTACCCCGCCTCGGCGGCGACGTCGTCGACGGACGCCCCCTCGAACCCGCGGGCGGCGAAGACGCGGGCCGCCGCGTCGAGCAGGTCCGCGCGGGTGCGGTCGACCTTGCGGCGACGACGCTGGTCCCGGGTGCGCACGTCGTCCGCGAGGGAGCCCGTGACGTCGGCGAGCTCGCGGGCCGCCTCGCGCAGCCCCTCCGCCACGGCGTCCGTGACGTCGGGGACCACGCGTTCCGCCTGGGCACCGAGGGCCCGGGTCAGCTGGGCGGCAGCGTCGGCGAGGGCACGGCTGGCGGCGGAGAGGCGGTCGCGGTCGTCGGCCATGCACCCCAGCGTACGACTGATTCATACCGAGGGGTTGATACCGCGCGGTATCTAGCCGTACCGTCTGCCACATACCAACTGGTATCCGAGAGTGGAGAGACCATGGGTGAGGACGTGCTGACCGTCCGGGGGCTGCGCAAGCGGTACCGCGGACGACGCGGCGTGCAGGCGAACGACGGGATCGACCTCGACGTGGCGGCCGGCCAGGTCGTCGGGCTGCTGGGACACAACGGCGCGGGGAAGACCACGCTCGTGCACCAGGTGGTGGGGATCGTCCGCCCCGACGCGGGCACCATCACCGTGGCCGGCGCCGACGCCGTCGCGCACCCCGAGCAGGCCCGTCGCCTGGTGTCCATCCAGGCGCAGGCCAACGTGCCCATCAGCGGGCTGACGCCGCGGCGGGCCATCGAGCTCGTCGGGCGCATCCGCGGCGCGTCGCCCGCCGACGTGCGCCGCCGCGCGGACCACCTGCTCGACGCCCTGGACCTCGGCCCGTGGGCCGACACCCCCGCCGAGAAGGTGTCCGGTGGCGTCGCACGGCTCACCGCGTTCGCCATGACCACGGTCGCGCCCGGCAGGCTCGTGGTGCTCGACGAGCCCACCAACGACGTCGACCCGGTGCGCCGCCGCCTGCTCTGGCAGCAGATCCGCGGGCTGGCCGACGCCGGGCACGGCGTCCTGCTGGTGACGCACAACGTCCGCGAGGCCGAGCGCGTCGTGGACCACCTCGCGGTGCTCGACCGCGGCGTCGTGCTCGCCGCCGACACCCCCGCGGGCCTCACCGCCCACCTGCGCGGCAGCCTCACGCTCGAGGTCGACACCGCGCCCCGCGTCGACGTGCGGTGGCACCCCGCCGCCCGCGACCGGGTCGTCGGGCACCTGCGCGCGACGGCCACCGTGCCGTCCGACGCCGCCGCCGACGTCGTGCGCTGGGCGCAGGGCGAGGTCGACGCCGGGCGGCTCGAGCGCTACGCCCTGACGCCCGCGTCGCTCGAGGACGTGTACGTGCAGCTCGTCGGCGAGCCCGCCGACACCACCGAGGAGGTCCCGGCAGCATGACGACGCTCACCGCCCCCGCGCCCACCGTCACCGCGCCGACGCGCACGGACGGTGTGCGCCAGACCCTGCTGCTCGCGCAGTGGCAGCTGCGCCGCCAGTCGCAGTTCCTGCCGCTCATGGTGGTCGTGCAGGTCTTCATGGCCGTGGCCACCGTCGTCGGCTACGGGCTGCTCGTCGGGGACCCCGACCCCGTCACCGCGTTGTTCCTGGCCACGGGTGCGCCGACCATCACGCTCGTCACCGTGGGCCTCGTGATGGTCCCGCAGATGGTCGGCCAGTCACGCATGGAGGGCTCGCTCGACTGGATGCGCACGCTGCCCGTGCCGCGCATCGCGTTCCTGCTGTCCGACCTGCTGGTGTGGACGCTGATCGCGCTGCCCGGCATGGCCCTGGGCGTCGTCGCCGGGGTGCTGCGCTTCGACGTGGACCTGTCGCTCGCGCCGTGGCTGCTGCCCGCCACCGTGCTGGTCTCCCTGACGGCCGCCGCCGTCGGCTACGCCATGGCGACGCTGCTGCCGCCACAGCTCGCCATGCTCATCACGCAGGCGCTGGTGTTCGTCGTCCTGCTGTTCTCCCCCGTGTCCTACCCCGCCGAGCGCATGCCGGCCTGGCTGCAGACCGCGCACGAGTGGCTGCCCGTCGAGCCGATGGCCCAGCTGGTGCGCGCCGGGCTGGCGCAGGACACGTTCACGATGCCGGGGCGCTCGCTCGTCGTGCTGCTCGCGTGGGCCGCGGCCTCGCTGGTGGGGGCGGCGCTGGCGCTGCGGCGCCGCGCCTGAGGGCAGCGGGTCCCGACACGACGGTGGCGCCCCGACCCGGGGGCGCCACCGTCGTCGTACCAGGGCCTGCTACGCCACGCCGTTGCCCATCCGGTTGCCCGGGACGGGCAGGATCGTGCCCTCCTCGTCGGGCTGCCCGGCCTCGTCCTCGTCCGGGGGCGGGTCGGCGCGCGGGGCGGTCGCCTCCACGGGGTCGGGGACCTCGTCGGGCGTCGGGGTGACGGCGTCGTCGGGGACGGACATGGTGGCCTCCCTCTCGTCGGTGAGCACACGATCGTGACACGCGGACCCGCCCCTGTCGCGCGCAACGAACCCGCCTCTCTCTCCTCCCCCGCCCCCCGCCCCCCCGCCGGCGGCCACTGGTCACTTGGGGGCACTCCGATCGACCGCAGGTGCCCCCAACTGACCAGTGGTCACCCGGCGCGCGGACCAACGAGCGCCCGCGCGTCGCCCGGGGGGACGGGCGTCATCCTTCCGGCGTATGCCCGGCACCTGCGCAGATGGTCCTCGCGGGCGTCCCGCCGGCGGCACCCGCGTCCGTACGTTCGAGTCACACCCGAACGAGGAGGACGCATGATCGAGGCCCACGGTCTGACGAAGAGGTACGGCGACAAGACCGTCGTCGACGGCATGACCTTCACGGTCCAGCCGGGCAAGGTGACGGGGTTCCTGGGACCCAACGGCGCCGGCAAGTCCACGACGATGCGCATGATCGTGGGCCTCGACCGGCCCACCGCCGGCAGCGTCACGGTCAACGGCCGCCCGTACGCCCAGCACCGCGCACCGCTCGGCGAGGTGGGGGTGCTGCTGGAGGCCAAGGCCGTGCACGGCGGCCGGTCCGCCCGCGACCACCTGCTGGCGCAGGCCGCCACCCACGGCATCGGCGCGCGACGCGTCGACGAGGTCATCGACCTCACCGGCCTCGGCCCCGTCGCCCGTCGCCGCGCCGGCACGTTCTCGCTCGGCATGGGCCAGCGCCTCGGCATCGCGGCGGCCCTGCTGGGCGACCCGCAGACGCTGATCCTCGACGAGCCGGTCAACGGCCTGGACCCCGAGGGCGTGCTGTGGGTGCGCACGCTGCTGCGCAGGCTCGCCGCCGAGGGCCGTGCCGTCTTCCTGTCGTCGCACCTCATGTCGGAGATGGCGCTGACGGCGGACCACCTCGTGGTCATCGGCCGCGGGCGGGTCGTCGCCGACGCGCCCGTCGCGGACGTCATCGCGCTCGCCGGGCCCCCGACCGTGCGGGTCCGCACGCCCGACGTGCGCGCCCTGGCCGCGCTGCTGTCCCGCGAGCCCGGCGTCGAGCTCATGTCCACCGGGTCCGACGTCCTCGAGGTCACCGGCAGCACCACGGCGCAGGTCGCGGCGGTCGCCGCCACCGCCGCGATCCCGCTGCACGAGCTCGCGAGCGTCCAGGTGTCCCTCGAGGAGGCCTACCTGCAGCTCACCGGCGGCGAGGTGGAGTACCGCTCCTCCACCTCCGGCACCGCCCCCACCACGACCCGTCCCACCGCTGGAGCCCACCGATGACCACGTCCGCCCGTCACGCCGTGCCCACCCCGGCCACGTCGGCACCCGCCGGCCGCGCCCAGGGCCGCACCCCGGTGCACCCCGTCACCTTCCCCCGCCTCGTCGCCGCCGAATGGGTGAAGATCCGCTCGCTGCGCTCGACGTGGTGGGCCCTCGCCCTGGCCTTCGTGCTGTTCCCGCTGCTCGCCGCGATGCGCAGCGCGAGCGTCGCGACCATCGCGGACGACGCCCCGCCCGGGTTCTTCGTCGGGCCGGCGTACGTCACGTCCGGCGTCACCCTCGCGCTGCTCGTCCTGTGCGGCCTGGGCGTGGTCGCCGTGACCGGCGAGTACCGCACCGGGCAGATCCGCTCCACGCTCGCCGCCGCCCCCACCCGGCTGCCGGCGCTCTGGGCCAAGCTCACCGTCGTCGTCGGGCTGGCGTTCGCCACCGCGTTCGTCGGGACGCTCGCCGGCTGGGCGGCCGCCGCCCCCTGGTTCGACGAGATCGGCATGGGCGTCGACCTCACCGACGCCGAGCACGTGCGCCTGATGATCGGTGTGCCGCTGTACCTCGCCGCGATGACGGCGCTGGCGTACGCGATCGGTGCCGTGATCCGCAGCTCCGCCGCCGGCATCACCGCCGTGCTGGGCCTGGTGTTCGTCGTCGAGCCCGCGTTCGCGTACATCCCCTGGGAGCCGCTGCAGCAGCTCGCGGGGTACCTGCCGACCGCCGCCGGCGCACGGCTGGTCACGTCCGACTCGATCGGCTCGATCGTCACCGGCTCCGGCGCCACCGCGCTCGGTCCGTGGGAGGGGTACCTGGTGCTGCTCGGCTGGGTCGCCGCCGCGCTGGTCACGGCCGCCGTGCTGCTGCGCCGTCGGGACGCCTGACCCGTGACCTGGGAGGATGCAGCGATGACCGAGACGACGCACCGCGAGGGTCAGGCCACCGGGCCTGGCCCTCACGGGCCGACCGGAAGCCCGGACGGGCAGGCCACGAGCCTGCGGGACCCGGCGGTCGCCGGGCCCGGGCCCACCCCGGCGGGACGCGACGGGTCGTCACCCCGCATCCTCCGCGGCGCACGCGCCCGCCTGCGGACGCTCACCGGCGCACCCGCCCGCACGTGGCTGCGCGCGCTCGCGACGATCGCACTGGTCCTGGCGTTCATCGCGTGGGGCGTGACGATGGCCGTCGGCGCGGAGTCGATGTACCTCGTCAGCCGGTACGTCGGGCAGGAGCAGGCCGACACCATGGCGGTCGCGTCGGCGCTGCTGACGCTCGTCGGCGCGGGTGTGCTGCTCGCGCGGCACCGCCGACCTCTGCTGGTGACCGCCGCCGTCGGGGCGCTGGCCGTCACGACGCTGGCCGTCGCCGGCGCCACCAACGGGTACGAGCTCGCGATCGCCGCCGCGCTGTTCACCGTCGCGGCCGCCCGGCCGCCGCGCACCGCGTGGACGGCGGCCGCCGCCGTCGTGGTGCCCGTGCTGCTCGTCGCGCGGTTCGCACCGCGCGTGGCGCTCGTCGGGTCCCTCGCCGCGGGCGACGCACCCGACGCGGCCGGGCAGGTCTCCCGGTTCCGGCTGCCCGGTGTCCTCGCCGAGCTGCTGCCCCCGTCGTGGGTCATCACCGCACTGCCCGTCGTCGTGCTCGCGCTGTTCGGCATCGCGTTCGGGACGCTGGTCCGCACCGCCCGCCTGCGGGCGGCGGCCCTCGCGGAGGCCGCGGCCGCGCGCGCCGCGGAGGAGGAGCACCGCGCCCGCGTCACGCAGGCGGACGAGCGTGCCCGGGTCGCCCGGGAGATGCACGACGTCATCGCGCACTCCATCACCGTGATGATCGCGCTGGGCGGCGGTGCCGCCGCCGCGATCGACCGGTCCCCCGACCAGGCACGACGTGCGCTCGACGAGCTCGTGGACACCGGGCGCGGCGCACTGGAGGACGTGCGGCGGATCCTCGGGGTGCTGCACGCACCGGCGGCGGACGCCGGGACGGCGGGCGTCGGCGGGAACCCGGGCGGGGCGTCGACGTCGGCCACGGGCGGCACGCCCGGCACCGGGAACGCGGGGACCCCGGACCGCAGCCGCGGCGAGGCCGACCCCGACCGGTCGACGGGTGCCGCCCCGATGGCGCCCCAGCCGGGCGTCGAGGACCTGGGCCGGCTGGTGGAGCGGTTCCGGACCGCGGGCCTGCCGGTGCGCACCGCGGGCCTGGCCGTCGCGGGCCTGGAGGACCTGGACGCGACCGTGCAGCTCGCGGTCTACCGGATCGTCCAGGAGTCCCTGACCAACACCCTGCGGCACGCACCCGGGACGTCCGCCGTGGACGTCGCCGTGCGCCGCGTGCCGGACGGGACCGAGGTCGTCGTCACCGACCGCGGGCCCGGCACCGAGGTCGCACCGACCCCCGGGTCGGGCCGCGGCGTGGCCGGCATGACGGGCCGTGCCGCCGCGTTCGGCGGCACCCTCGAGGCCGGGCCGCACGGCGCCGGGTGGCGCGTGCGCGCCCTGCTGCCCGGGACGCCGCGTGACGCGTCGACCACCGCTGCACCCACCGAAGGAGAGGCATGATCCGCGTCCTGCTGGTCGACGACCAGGCGCTCATCCGCATGGGGTTCCGCATGCTCATCGACAGCACCGACGACCTCGAGGTCGTCGGGGAGGCCCAGGACGGGCAGTCGGCGATCGAGCAGGTGGCCGCGCTGCGCCCCGACGTCGTGCTGATGGACGTGCGCATGCCCGGGATCGACGGCATCGCCGCCACCGAGCGGATCGTCGCCGCGCACCCGGACACCCGCGTGCTGGTGCTCACCACGTTCGACCTGGACGAGTACGCGTTCGCGGCCCTGCGCGCCGGCGCCAGCGGGTTCCTGCTGAAGGACGCCGCACCCGCCGAGCTCGCCACCGCCGTGCGGACCGTCGCGTCCGGGGAGGCCGTCGTGTCGCCCCGCATCACGCGCCGGATGCTCGAGCTGTTCGCCGGCCACCTGCCCGCCGACGCAGCCGTCGCCGACCCCGACGCACCCCACCCGCGCCTCGCCGACCTCACCCCCCGCGAGGTCGAGGTGCTGCGCGAGGTCGCCGACGGGCTGTCGAACGCGGAGATCGCCGAGCGGCTGTTCCTGTCCGAGGCGACCGTCAAGACGCACGTCGGGCGCATCCTCGCCAAGCTCGGGGTGCGGGACCGCGTGCAGGCCGTCGTCGTGGCGTACGAGACGGGGCTGGTGCGCGCCGGCCGGTAGCGGCCGGGCGGACGTGCGGACGGCGCCCGACCCCGGAGGGGTGGGCGCCGTCGTGGTGCGCACGCAGCCGGGCAGGCGTAGCCGTCAGGCGTAGCCGTCAGGCGTAGCCG
>NZ_FOSE01000001.1:46484-335723 GCF_900114185.1 Cellulomonas sp. KH9 | reverse complement strand
CAGGCGTAGCCGTCAGGCGTAGCCGTCAGGCGTAGCCGGGCAGGCCCGGGGTCCGGGAGCTGTCCTTCGGCAGGACGGTCTCCTCGATCACGGGCAGCCCGCTGCCGTCGGCGACCCGGTCGTCCGCGGGCGCGGCCTGCGGAGCGGTCGCGGTCACGGGGTCGGGGACCTCGTCCGGGGCCGGGGCGTCGGTCGTGGTGTCGGTCGTGGCGTCGGTCGTGGTGTCGGTCGTGGTGTCGTCGGGAACGGACATCGTCGGCCTCCCATCGTCGGTGGGCCCCGATCGTGGCACGTGACGTGCGGGTTCGCCTGGCGAGAGGACGAGGAGGTGGGCCGGACGGGTGCCGCAGCAGGCGGAGGTGCTCGTCCACAGGACGGTCGTCGGGGGTCCGCCGAGGCGGGCGAACCGGTACGTTCCCGGCATGGTGGTGGGGAGACGAGCGTCCTGGATGGCTGTCGGCGTCGTCGCGCTCGGTGCGCTGATCGGTGGCTGCACGGACCCGCGCCCACCGGTGGCCGGCCCAGCCCCGACGACCTCGCCGAGCGCGCCGCCGACGCCCCTGCCGTCCGCGACCCCGTCCTCGGCGCCAGACCCCGCGACCCCACCGACGCGACCCGCCGCGATGTCCCAGCCGAGCGCCGACGGAGCGGCGGCTGCAGCGGGGTACTTCATGTCGCTGTATGCCTATGTGCTCGCGACAGGCGACCTCACAGAGTGGGATGCCATGTCCGGGGCGGCTTGCGACTTCTGCGCCAACACCCGGACACAGGTCGACGCTCTGCATGGCGCTGGGTCCAGGAGCCTCGGTGGGATCACCGTCCTGGCGGCGACGGCTGAGGACCTCGGATCGAACAGCTGGTACTCGGCCCGGCTCACGGTGCGCATCGAGGCCTCGAGCGACATAGACGTGAACGGCAAGGTGGTCGGCACCAACGGCGGGGGGACGTACGACGTCGATCTCGCCATGACATGGGCAGATCGATGGACCATCGATTCCGCGGGCATCGTCGAGACCCCGATAGCGCAATGAGGTCACGACGCCTCTCTCTCGCCGTCGCCACTGCACTGGCTCTGCTCGTGCTCGTCACCCCGCCCGCCGCGGCGGTTGACGATCGCTTCGAGAGCGTCATGCAGGGCGGTCACGCCCAGGTCACCGTTGCCCGGAGCGAAGCCCTGGCCAGAGCCAGCGCAGGTTCAGCTCCGGAGCAGCGTCTCACCGAGTACGAGCGCGCCCCCTACTGCCGGGAAGCCGCCGGCCTCTGGGTCAACGGGTTCCCCAATGGCACGTGCGCGGACGGCGCGGACCTCGCGCGCGCGTCCGTGCAGTGCGAGGAGGGCGACACCCTCGTCATGCCGATGTGGCGACGGGAGCGTGCCACCGCCGCCTCACCCTGGGGCGAGTGGACCGACATCGACGCCGGCGGCTGCGGTGTCGACCTCCTGCCCGTGCTCACCGCCGAGGACTTCCGTCGCCTGCCGCTGCCGGCGCCGACGCTGACCCTGCAGCCCGACCGCGGGTGGGTGCTGGTGAACATCGAGACGATCGTCTACACCGACCCCGCGCCCGTGACGCTGCGCACCGACCTGCTGGGGTACGGCGTCACCGTCGAGGCCGCGCCCCGTTCCTGGACCTACGACTTCGGGGACGGCCACACGCTGCGCACCACGTCCCCCGGGCGGCCGCACCCCCACCACGACGTGTTCCACGAGTACGAGCACCCCGGCACCACCGCGATCACGTCGACGGCCGAGTGGACGGGCCGCTACCAGGTCGACGGCAGCGCCGTCTGGCGGGACGTCGACGGCACCGCCACGACCACCGCGACCACCGCGGCCTTCACCGTCGAGGAGCGGACCAGCCGGCTGGTCGGCGACCTGTGCACCGACCGACCCACCCCGCCCGACTGCTGACATCCCCGCGAAGAACCCACCGCGACTCGGTCGCGTCCCATCCGCACAGTTGTCCACTGGTACAGTGAACAACTGTGACGACGGTCGCCGCACGCGCCTCAACTGCGCTCGCCCGCTCCCTGCGCGCCGCGACTCGTGACCGCCTGGAGGTCGCGGTCCGTCCTGGCGGTGACGGTCCGGCCGGTGGTGGTCCGCGCGTGACGGTCGGTCGGGGCGGGACCGAGCAGACCCTGGCACCGTTCTGGGCAGGCGAGGGGTTCCCCGCCGACGTGCGCGCGGTTCTGCGCGTCATGAGGGACTCCCCCCTCGATGACGGCGCCACCCCCGTGGTCGTCGCGCGGCGACTCTCCCCGGGAGCTCGGGCGCTCCTCACGGACCTCGACACCAGCTGGGCCGACGAGAGCGGCGCGCTCGACGTGGCCAGCGGGCCGATCCTCGTCCACACGCCTGGCGCACCACCCCTGCGGCAGCCGCGGCCGCTGCGCTTCACGCCGGCTGCCGGTGCGCTCGCTGAGCTCCTGCTCACGCGCGCGACCGCCGGGGAGCACCTCGTCCCGACGATCACGGACCTGGCCACCAGGACCGGCATCTCCCGGGGAGCGACCTCGCGAGCACTGATGTTCTTCGATGCACAGGGGTGGACGTCGAGCCGAGGGCCCCAGCGTGGACCGGCGGCGCGCCGTGAGCTCCTCGAACGCAGGGCGATGCTCGAGGCGTGGGGCCGGTGGTACGCGAACGGCCGGGACGAGACGGTCGAGACCCACACCGTGATCCGCGACCCGAGCACCTGGCTCCGGGACGTCGTCGCCCGGCGCTGGCGCGCAGGGACCTGGGCGGTGACAGGACTGGCAGCCCTCGACCAGCGCGCTCCGTTCGCCACGGCGGTCAACCCGATCGACCTGTACCTGCACGGCGCCGAGTTCGACTCCGATCTCGACGCACACCTCCGGGCCGTCGGGCTGGTTCGCGTGGACACCGGCGTCCGGGTGCGCGTGCTCCGCGCCGACCGGCACCTTCACCTGCCCGACCCGGAGACACCCACGGAGACCGGCTTCCCCGTCGTCGACGACGTCAGGCTCTACGGTGACCTCCTGCGTCGTGGAGGCGTCCGGGCCGAGGACTACGCGACGCACCTGCGCGAGCACCGGATCGGCTTCTGATGCGCAGCCGCAGTGCTCGCTCCTTCGCTGAGCAGGCGCTCGCCCGGCTCGCTGTCCACCTCGGCGAGGAGCGCAGCGCGATCGTCGTCGTGGGCGGCCTGAACCCCGAGCTCCTCGCCCCCGTCGCGGAGGCGCCGCACCAAGGAACCGCGGACGTCGACCTCGTCGTGCAGGTGGGCATGGTGCACGACCGGGGCGACATGGACTTCGGGTGGCTCGAGCGCGCGCTCACGGCGGCGGAGTTCGCACCGGTCGGTGACGGCCGCGGCTGGCAGTGGGTGACCGCCGTGGGTGGCAGCGCCGTGCGGGTCGACCTGCTGACCGACGTGCTGGACCATCGCGGCCAGCAGCTCGCCCTTCCCGGGTGCACCCGCGCAACCGTCATGAACGTCGCCGGCCCGTCGCCGGCCTTGCGCGCACCGGTAGTCCGGCGACTTCCCGTCGACCTCCCCGAGGAGGTGACGCCCTCCGAGGTGGACGTGCAGTTCGCCAACCTCGGCGCGTACCTCCTGGCCAAGTCCGCTGCGGTGATCGGCCGACGAGAGGACCGTGACCCTTACGACCTCGGGTTCGTCGTCGTCCACAACCACGCAGGTGGCGCCCTCGCCGCGGCACGCGCCGCCTATGCGGAACTGCCTGCCGGGCGCGAGCTGGAGTTCGCGGCAGGCTTCCGAGCAGCCCTGCGCCGGCTGACCGAGCCGGGCGGGTCGGCGGCACGGATCTACGCCGAGCAGCGCTCTCTCGATGGCGACGCACTGCCCCTGGAGGTGCTGGCGGCTGACGCGGCCTCCGCCGCGGCGCAGTGCCTGGCGGAGTTCGACCGCCTCGTGCACGACCCGGCCGGCCGGCCGGCCCAGCCACTCAACCCATTCGTCCGGTCTGCCGATCTGTGAACCTGTGACCGTGCCCCACGACGACCTGCCGCGCTCGCCGACCGGCCGCGTGCCGCAGTGGGTCGTCGACGAGGCGGCCGGGTTCGCAGTCCCACCGCCCGCGTGGCGCACGGACGACGTCCCCCCACCTCCCCCGCCGCGGCGGCGGAGCCTGGTGGGCCGGCTCGCGGTGGTCGTCGCGCTCGCGCTCGGCGGGTGGTGGGTCGTCACGGCCGTCCTGCCCGGGTTCCTGCGGGAGGTCGACGCGCCGTTCCTCGACGGCATCGTCGCGGGGCGGGTGCCGGAGCCGACCGCCGAGGTCGCCGCCCTGGCCACGGAGATGTTCCTCACCGACGAGGGCCGCGACCTGCTGTACCGGTCGGAACCGGAGCTGCTGGGGGCGGCGGAGTTCGCGGGGCGGTGCGATCGTGGCGACGCGCCCGTCGGGCAGGGCGGCGGCGCCGTGGGCTGCTACCACACGGCCGCCGGCGGCCTGCAGACCGGTGGGCGCATCGTCGTCTACGAGCCGGAGGACCCCCGGCTGCGGGGGTTCGTCGTCGAGACCGCCGCGCACGAGCTGCTGCACGCGGCGTGGAACGAGCTCACGGCGGACGAGCAGGCGACGGCGGTGGCCGCGCTGGAGCCGGTCGTCGCCGGCATCGACCCGGCCGACGACGTGCACGAGCAGCTCGCCGGGTCGGTCGGTGCCACACCCGCCAACCGCGGCACCGAGCTGTTCGCGTACATCGGCACCCAGGTGTGGCAGCCCGGCGGGCTGGACCCGGCGCTCGAGGGGCTGTACGCGCGGTTCGTCGCCGACCGGGAGGCGCTGGTGGGCGTGCACACCGCGTTCGAGCAGCAGCTGGACCAGCTCACCGCCGAGTACGAGACCACGCTGGCCGCCTTCGAGGGCCGCCAGATGGAGCAGGTCAGGGCCACGATGGAGCTCGACGCGGACACGAACGAGCTCGCGCAGTACCGCGCGACGATCGAGGAGGAGGAGGCGCGCCTCGCGTCGTTGCCCGCCTCCCAGCGGGCACGGTCGCTGCTGTCGTGGACGTGGCGCGACGGCACCGTCCTGCCGCAGGCGCCTGCCGACGAGCTGCTGGCCGAGGCGCGTGCCCTGCTCGCCCGGGACGAGGCGGAGCTCGCCGCCCGCACGGAGGCGTTGCGGGCCACCGGTGAGGAGATCCTCGCGGAGCAGGCGCGGATCACGACGGTGCGCGTCGAGCTCGAGGCGCTGCTCGGACAGCTCGTCCCGGGGTGAGCGTCAGCGGGGGTGTCCCCGGCACAGGCGACGGTCACCCCGGTCACCGGTGTCCGGGTGGGCCGAGCACGTCGACGACACCCCGGGCGGCCGGCCGTCGTCGCGAGCTGACGACCTGGTTCCCTCAGGCTGCGCCCGGGGCACCGCCCACCGCGCGGACCGCCAGGTCGGCCAGGTCGTCGGCGTCGAGGCCCGGCCACCCGTGCAGCTTCTGCCGCCACCCGGCGGGCACGGCCGCGGCACCGTGGGCGGCACCGGCGAGCGCACCGGCGATCGCCGCGACCGTGTCGGTGTCGCGTCCCCCGCGCACGGCGCGCTCCAGGACGTCGACGAGGTCAGCGCCGTGGTGCAGGGCCGACCAGGCACCCTGCAGCGCCTGCACCACCCACCCGTTCTTGGCGAAGTCCGCCGGCTGCGACTCCTCCGCCTCGGCGATGACGGCCGCCCACCGTGCACGCCGGTCGGCCGGGAGCCACGGGAGCTGCGCGGTCAGGTCGACGACGCCCTCGCGCACCGCGTGCCGCACGGCCAGCGACCACAGCACGCACGCGTCCCCGGCGTCGGGGTCGCCGTGCGTGAGGTCGGAGACGGCGCGCGCGGCGGCCGCGAGCGCGTCCTCCCGGCCGTCACCGAGGTAGCCGAGCGCGACGGGGCCGGTGCGCATGAGGGTGCCGTTGCCGCCCGCGTGGCGGGGGTTGGCGGCGTAGTGCTCCGCGGCCTGCCGGCGCGCCGCCGCGGCGGTGGGCTCCGGCAGGGCGTCGAGCAGGGTGCTGGTCTGCACCCCGATGTCCGTGGCGCTCAGCGCCCACTCCGCCCACGCGGCGACGATCCGGTCGAGGGACGCCTCGTCGTCGAGCGAGCCGCCGTCGGCCAGCACCTGCGCGATCGGCACAGCCATGGACGTGTCGTCGGTCCACTCCCCCGGCTCCCAGTCGAAGCTGCCGCCCCCGGCCATGTGGACAGGCTGGTCGTCGGGCAGCGGCGGACCGAACTCGTAGCCGGCGCCCAGGGCGTCGCCCGCGGCGGAGCCGAGCACGGCGCCGATGGCGCGGTCGGTCTGGGCAGGGGTGAGGGGCATGGGACCTCCGGGGGACGGCGGCTGCGGGTGCCCGAGGGTGCCACGAGGCACCGACATCGCTGGTCGGAGGGCCTGCGCCTCACCCGTCGGCTGGTGCCCCGGAGGTCGAGTCGGCGAGCAGCTCCCGGACGCGCGCGTACTTCGCCACCAGGCGCGCACGGGTCGCCTCGTCCAGCGCCGCCAGCCGGGCGGGGTCGGTGTTGTCCGCCAGGTCGGCGGTCTTGACAGCCACCGCCAGCGGGTCGCGCCTCACGCGCGCGACGTAGTCCTCCATGGCCTCGCCGGCGACCTTGCTCACGGCGACGACGGCCGCGACGACGTCGTCCGGGATGCCGGCGGCGCGCAGGTCGTCGGGGGTGACGCCGGTGTCCTCGACCACGTCGTGCAGCCACGCGGCGGCGACCACGCGCTCGTCACCGCCGGCCGCTGCGGCGTGCGCGGCCACGCGCGCCGGGTGCCCGATGTAGGGGGCACCGGCCTTGTCGGTCTGGCCACGGTGGGCGTCGGTCGCGATCCGGCGGGCCGTCGCGACGAGGTCGGTCACGACGCGCCGTCCGGGGCGGGGCCCGAGGCGGGATCCGGGCCAGGGGCGCCGCCCGCGGGACGGTCGACGGTGAGGCTCGTCGCCAGCGCGCGGACGGCCCGCTGCAGCGCCGGGACCTGCGGGGCGCCCGTGGTGGAGCCGGTGAGCACCGCCAGCCAGATCGAGTCCGGCACGGGCGCGGCCACCTGCACCGTGTGCTGCTCGCCGCCGGTGACGGTCTCCTCGGAGCGCGTCGCCAGGAGCCCGGGACCCAGCCCGGTGGCGACGGGTTCCCCCGCCCGCAGCACGAGCCGCGCGAGGTCGAGGTCGGCCCGGACGGGCGCGGTGCGCAGCCAGGTCAGGCTCATGGTCGACACGTCGGGCTCGTCGCGCTGCTCCGGGGTGACGTCCGCGGGCAGGTGCAGGAACGTCGCGAGCGCACCGCTGGCGGCGCTCGCCCGCGCGACGCCGTGCAGCAGGTACCCCAGGCCGCCGCGGCGGCGGTCGTCCAGCGCCGCCCACAGCGGGGTCCGCGCGACGAGCGCGAGCAGGTCGTCGCCGAGCGAGGCCGAGTCGCCGCGCAACGTCTGCCAGCCGGCGGGCGCCTGCAGCGTGAAGGCGAACGGCGGGCGCGCGGGCGTCCCGGCGCGACGTCCCGGGGGTGCGGCTGCGGTGCTCACAAGCCGCGAGCCTAGCGAGGGACGGCGGCGCAAACGGGGCGGAACACCTCACCCTCGGGACGACGCCCACGGCACCGGTCGAACCAGTATGTTTCGGGCAGCCACCGACGACCCGGAGGGACGCCCGATGACCGCCGTCGACGCGGCCGAGCGTCACGTGCAGGAGCTGCAGGCACTGCTCGCCGCCGTGCGTGCCGCCCGCGCGCGCCTGCCGTCGCTGCGGCATGCGACCGGGACGGTCGGGGCTCCCGGTAGCTGGACGGACACCGCCGCGCACCGGCTGCACCACGACGAGCTGGTGCCCCTGACCGACCAGCTGACTCATGGCCTGGACCGGGCTGAGCAGGCCGTGCTGGACGACCTGCAGCAGGCCCGGCGCGCGCTCACCCGCGCAGAGGAAGAGCACGAGGCCGCCGAGCGGAGGTCCGCATCGTGACCCGGGTGGTGGAGGTCAGCGCGGACGCGGTCGCGGGTGTGCGCTCGGACGTCGCGGCGGTGCGGGCGTCGCTGGACGCGGACTGGGGGTCGCTGCGGTCGCGGGCGCTGGCACTCGGGGTGCGCACCTCGGGGTTCGACGACGTGCTGGGCGCCGGTGACCGGCTGGGCACCCACGTGCTGCCCGTGGTCGACCGGCACCTGGACCGGGCCCGGGCGCTGGAGCAGCTGCGGTACGGGTCGACGGGCAGACCGCTGCCCGTGCTCGACGTGGACCCCGCACCGGTCGCGGTGCCGTTCACCTCCTCCCCGCTCGGTGACGGCGGGGCCATCTTGACCTGGGCGGCGGCCTCCCCGGCCGAGGTCGAGGCGGACGAGCAGCGGACGAGGGAGTCCCGCGGCATCGGCGACTGGGTCTCCGACCGGTGGGACGACGTGTCCGACGCGGTCGACGACGGCACCGACTGGGTCGCCGACACCGCCGGGCAGGCGTGGGAGACCGTCACCGACGCCGGGGCGGCCGTCGGCGACTGGTGGGAAAGCACCACCGCCGACCTCGGCGCGTGGATCGACACCCACCTGACCGGGGTGCGCGAGTTCATCGGCCGGCACGTGGCGGTCTTCCGGTTCCTGGCCGACGCCCTGCGGATCGTCGGGTGGATCCTGGTGGCCGTCGGGGTCGTGCTGGCCGTCGCCCTGGCGGTCATCGGCGCCATGGGCGGCACCGCCGCCGGCGCCATCTTCGGTTTCGGCGTCGGGGCCGTGCCGGGCGGTGCGGCCGGCGCGGTCGCGGGGCTGTCCTTCGGTCTGAAGGTCCTCGGCGTCGGGTTCACCCTTGTCTCCGTCGGGGACTTCCTCGACGTGGCTGCCGACTGGGGCGAGGGCAAGATCGCCGGGCAGGACCTCGTCAAGCTCGGGTCGCTGGAGCTCGGGCTGGCCCTGACGTCCCTCATCGGCGTCGGGGTCGTCGGGAAGATCCTGCAGAAGGCCGTGAGGCACATGCCCGCGTCGTGGCGGCGGCGGATCGACGACTGGCTGGCTCCACCCAACGACCGCCACCGTCCACCCGGCTCGGCAACTGAGTGGGTAGGACCGAACGGGCTGCGGCTCTCCGGCGACGAGGTCGCCGAGGTCGACGCGCTCCTGCTCGCGGCGTCCCGTTCCGAGCCGGCCATCACAACTGGGCTTCAGCGCGCATTGGGCCGGGTCGACGGGGCGACGATGCCGGGGCTCGAGTTCCGACTGAAATCTCCGGACTCGCTCTACCGCAAGATCGCGACCGACCTCGAGGGCAACGAACCACCGCGAGACGTCAGACGTGCCGTGTCAAGGATCAAGGACGCGGTCCGCTACACCGCGCAAGTCCCGGACGCCGACTTCGCGCGCGGAGTCGAACTCGTCACAAGCGACCTCTCGGCGCGGGGCTTCACACCTGTGTCGTGGAAGAACACCTTCGGTCAACCCGGGTACCAAGGCATCAACAGCGCCTGGCGGTCACCCGACGGGCAAGTTTTCGAGCTCCAGTTCCACACTCCAACGAGCTTCGATGTGAAGATGCGTAGCCACGACGTCTACGAGCGGTTGAGGCTGCCCAACCTGAGCCGGCAGGAACGAACTCGACTCCTCGCCGAGACGGTGCGGATCTTCGAGACCGTGCCCATGCCACCCGGGGCCACTGCCCTCAGAGGACCGGAGATCAGATGACAGCCCACACCGAGTACTTCGGGATCCTGTGGGACGGCGACAGCGCCTCCCGACCTCGAGCCATTCTGCGGCGGCGGCCTGTCGGCGACGAATGGGAAGAGGAGCTCCTCCGCAGTGACGGGACGTGGGAGGGCACCGGCATCCTGGCGCTGGTGAGCCTCAACATGTACGAGCACGACGTGCAGCCGATCAGCGCTGCCACAGCCCGTGACTTCGAGCGACGCCTCCTGTCCCGACGCCCTGCGGAGCATGACGAGAGCTGAGCACCGATCGGGGATCGCGGGTTCCGATGGAGCGACGTCATCGCCGAGCTCACACGAGAGACCGTCGCCCGTCCGTTCCACATCAAGGAAGGTGGCCTCGAGCGACGCTCACGCAGCCCGAGCTCCTGCTCTCATTCGTCGTCGAGGCGGGCGGTGTCGCCGAGCAGCGCGGTGACGTGCTGCACCTCCGCCTCGACGACGTGACGCTCCTCGTCCGTGCCGACGAGGGCCGTTACGTCGTCGAGCAGATGGACCGCGGCGTCGTCGAAGGGACCGACCTCGACACCACGTCCCGTCCCGCTCTCGACCGCTTCCTGGCCCTGTCCGCCGGCCAGAGCTGGCGTTCCAGGAATCGTCTTCGCCCGCTGCGGGCACCTTCCGGGGGCATCTCGGAGGTGACCGTGCGCGCCGACGGTCCGGGATGGTCGGCGGACTGGACCGACCTCGAAGGACACCCCAGACCGAGTACTTTGCTCTTCTTTGGGACGGAGATGACATCACCAGACCGCGCACCATTCTGCGACGACGACCGGCGCCCGGCCAATGGGAAGAAGAGATACTTCTCGGCGACGGTACGTGGCAGCGCACGGGCGTGCTTGAACTCGTACGGCTGAACATGTTCGAGGACGACGTGCGTCCGATGAGCACGGCGGCCGCACTCGACTTCGAACGTCAAGTCCTCTCAGCGCGCACCGCGAAAGACGAGCAGAACTGAGTGACAGGCGCATCGCACGCTGGCGCGCCCGCGCAGAGACACCGCCCGGGCGCCGTCGCTTCCAGCAGGGGAGATCAGGTGGCCGCACCGACCGAGTACCCCTGGGGAAGCAAGTGATGCCGGCACCCCTCACTGCGCCGGGCGGCGCACGCCTCGAGTCGCTCGGCCTCGAACCCGCGGCCGGCGACGAACCGTGGGTGCGCTCGGTCCGCTTCGACACCGCACGTGGCACGGTCACCCTCACGTGGGACACGGTTGCAGCCTCCACGCACCTCCTGTGGGTACGCGGGGACGAAGTCCTCGTCGAGGTCACGCGAGAGACCGTCGAGGCGGTGACGGTGGACCATGGTGTTCGAGCTCCAGTTCCACACGCGACCAGACGGGTGCGGAGCTCACAGCCGGTCAGCCTCGCGACGGGCGACGCCCGGAAGGTCGCGTGTGACCGGTTCCGTCGAAGTCGCGACTTAGCGGCGTGCGCGTAAGTGCCCGGACGTGCGCCGACCCTCGGCAGGAGGCGCGGTGACCAGGACCGAGCGGCGGAGCGTCACGTGCGG
Source organism: Cellulomonas sp. KH9 (assembly GCF_900114185.1). Taxonomy (GTDB): domain Bacteria; phylum Actinomycetota; class Actinomycetes; order Actinomycetales; family Cellulomonadaceae; genus Cellulomonas. Next base: position 324,560 of record NZ_FOSE01000001.1, on the reverse strand, counting down.
GCCGGTCGGCGGGGAGTCGCGAGCTGTGGGACGTCCGGTCAGCGGGTGACGACGGTCTGGATCTCGGCGACGGGGACCTCGGCGGTCGTGGTCGTCGTCTGCACCTCCAGCGCCTGGGGCGTCGCGTCCAGCGAGGAGGTCCACGTCGCCTCCCACGTCGCGGTCGCGGTCAGGGTCGCCGTCGGGTACCGCTGCCCATCCTTGACCGGCAGCGCGGCGGTCGAGCGGGTGAACACCACCGCGCAGTCCGACCGCGTCATGCCGGCCGCGTACGGCGTGCCCATGTCCGTGCACATCGCGTCGTGGGCGTTCGGCGCCGACAACGTCAGCCGCGTCATCCGCGCCTCGACCCGCGACCACACCCCCGGCACCGACGCCGTCACCTGCACCGACGTCGCGGAGTCCTCCACCCACACGAATGTCTCCAGGTTCACCACCGTGGCCCCCGTCCCGTCCAGGGACGGGTTCCACCGCACCGTGCCGGCCGGCAGCTGCATGTGCTCGTACGCGACCTCGGCCAGGAATGCCGGGTCCAGGTCCTCGCGCACCGCCGGCGCGGGGGTCCCGGCAAGCACGTACACCGGAGGATGCGCCTGCCGGTACTCCAACCACTCCGCACCTGAGACGTGCGCGGCGCACTCCGCGTCGTACCAGTGCCCCTCGGTATCGGTGCCGTGGTCCTCGTAACCGGGGTGCAGCAGGCCCTGGGCGGCGAAGGCGTCCAGCGTCCCGGACTCGCGCGCCACACCACCGAGCTTCCAGTACTCGTAGTACGAGTACCCGGTCATCCCCTGCCCATACCAGCACCGCCGCGGCACCTCGACCTGCTTGCGGTGCGAGAACGGCACGCCCGTCGTGGTCGAACCGTCGGTGACGACATCCACCGTCGTCCCGGCACCCGCCGAGATCTCCTCACCCGAGGCTTCGCCTGACGTCGGCGGCGTCGGTTCCGCGCCCTTGTTGTCCACCACGGGCGCGGCCGCCGCCGGCAGGGCTGAGCCGCAGACCATGAGCAGCACCGCTGTGAAGGTGATGCCGAGTCGGCGGCCGCTCAGCACGTGCCGTCCCGCCCGCTCGTGCTCAGCTGCCAGGTCGGCCCCGCGTCGCGCAGAGTCACGACGAAACGCTGCCGCTCACCGAACCCGACCTCTGCCGGCGTGTACGTCCCGTCGGGGTCGGCGAACGTGGCGCCGAGGTAGTCGGAACAGACGACGGCGGTCGCGGTGCCGTCGCCAGCGAGTCCCACGTCACTGATACTCACACGGTACGTACCGTCGACGGTGATGCCGTTGTTGCCGTTGTTCGTCGCGACACGCTCCATCACCGTCTGCAGCTCCGGCGAGGCGAGGACCTCGAAGCCTGGGCTGAGGGAGTTGGTGGTCATCGTCCGCCAGTACTCCTTCTCGTAGGCGGCGATGGTGTCGTAGACGTCAGCCTCGTCGCCGGTCAGCGCCGGGACGCCCTCGAGGACGACGCCCAGTGCCGGATCGGACTCCTCGAGGATCCCGTCGGCCCTGGGCGTCGGCGAGGCCGACACGGAGGGCGTCGCCGTGGGCGTGGCCTCGAGGCCGGGGGGCTCGACCGCCGGGGACGTGCACCCGACGGTGACCAGCAGCACCGCCAGCAGCGGCATCGTCCTGCGCAGGCGCACTCGTCCTCGTCCCGTCGGCGGCGTGTGACGGAGCCGAGGCTAGCGGACAAACGGGGCGCCGCGGGCGGTCGGCCCGTTGTTGTGGCACGGACAGGTGACGGCCAGGCTGGTGCGGGACGGCCGAGCCGTCCCCAGGCGACGGTCCGGTGCTGGGCACCGTCGCGGGTGACCCGTTCTGGGGAAACCGCCACACCCCGGTGCCGGACCGGTACGTTTCGGACATTCACAACGGTGCGGAGGGGTGCGATGACCGCAGTGGACGCCGCTGAGCGTCGCGTGCAGGAGCTGCAGGCACTGCTCGCGGCCTTGCGTGCTGCTCGCGCCCGCGTGCCGTCGCTGCGGCGTGCGACCGGGACGGTCGGGGCTCCCGGTAGCTGGACCGGCACGGCCGCGCACCGCTTGCACCACGACGAGCTGGTCCCGCTGACCGATCAGCTGGGCCGCGGCCTGGAGCGCGCCGAGCAGGCCGTGCTGGACGACCTGCAGCACGCCCAGCGCGCACTCGGCCGGGCCCGGGACGACCAGGAGGCCGCCGAGCGCCGGCCCGCGTCATGACCCGGGTGGTGGAGATCAGCGCCGACGCCGTGGCCGGCGTGTGCGGCGACGTCGTCGCGGTGCGGGACTCGCTGGACGCGGACTGGGCGTCGCTGCGGACGCGGGCGCTGGCACTCGGGGTGCGCACCTCCGGGTTCGACGACGTGCTGGGCGCCGGCGACCGGCTCGGCTCGCACGTGCTGCCCGTGGTCGACCGGCACCTGAACCGGGCCCGGGCGCTGGAGCAGCTGCGGTACGGCCCGGTCGGCGGGCCGATCCCCGTGCTCGACGTCGACCCCGCACCCCTCGCCCTGCCGTTCACCGCCACGCCCCTGGACGACGGCGGCACGACCCTGACCTGGGCGGCGACCTCCCAGGCCGAGGTCGAGGCCGACGAGCAGCAGGCCCAGGAGTCCCGCGGGATCGGTGGCTGGTTCGCCGACCGGTGGGACGACGCCTCCGACGCCGTGGCCGACGGCACCGACTGGGTCGCCGAGAAGGCCGGCCAGGCCTGGGAGGCCGTCACCGACGCCGGGGCGGCCATCGGCGACTGGTGGGAACGCACCACCGCCGACCTCGGTGCGTGGATCGACACCCACCTGGACGGGGTCCGCGAGTTCATCGGCCGGCACGTGGCGGTCTTCCGGTTCCTGGCCGACGCCCTGCGGATCGTCGGGTGGATCCTCGTGGTCGTCGGGGCCGTGCTGGCCGTCGCCCTGGCCGTCATCGGCGCCATGGGCGGCACCGCCGCCGGCGCGATCTTCGGGTTCGGCGTCGGCGCCGTACCCGGCGGGGCCGCCGGCGCGGTCGCCGGGCTCACGTTCGGCCTGAAGATCCTCGGCGTCGGGTTCACCCTCGTCTCGGTCGGGGACTTCCTCGACGTGGCCGCCGACTGGGGCGAGGGAAAGATCGACGGCCAGGAGCTGGTCAAGCGCGGGTCCATCGAGCTCGGCCTGGCCGTCACGTCGCTGATCGGTGTGGGGGTCGTCGGCAAGATCCTGCAGAAGGCCCTCACGCACCTGCCCGCGTCGTGGCGGCGGCGGATCGACGACTGGCTGACCCCCGCTGACGGTCGCACTCCGGCCGGCAAGCCCTCCGCATGGGTCGGCCCGGACGGGCTTCGCCTCTCGGCCGACGAGGTGGCCGCGGTCGACGACCTCATGCGCAAGGCCGCGCGCGCGGAGCCGGACATCACCGACCCGCTCCAGCGCATGGTCGGGCAGGTCGACGGCGCGACCATGCCTGGGTTGGAGTACCGCCTGAAGGGCTCGGACTCGCTGTACCGCAAGATCGCGACGGACCTCATGGACGACGCGCCGCCCCGGGACGTCGCAGGCGCCCTCGCCCGGATCAAGGACGCGGTCCGCTACACCGCCCAGATCCCTGATGCCGACTTCGCCAGCGGGGTCGAGCGTGTGACGAGGGACCTGCGCGCGGAAGGGTTCACGCCCGTGTCGTGGAAGAACACCTTCGGTCAGCCGGGCTACCAGGGCATCAACAGCGCGTGGCGGTCCCCCGACGGACAGGTCTTCGAGCTCCAGTTCCACACCCCGACGAGCTTCGATGTGAAGATGCGGAGCCACGAGCTCTACGAACAGATTCGACTGCCCAACATCAGCCCGCAGGAACGGGCCCGGCTCGAGGCGGAGTCGCAACGCGTGTTCGCCACCGTACCGACGCCACCCGGCGCACCCTCGATCCCAGCACCGGAGATCCGATGACACCCCAGACCGAGTACTTCGCCCTCCTGTGGGACGGCGACGACATCGCCCACCCACGCGCCGTCCTCCGACGGCGGCCCGCACCCGAGCAACCGTTCGAGGAGATCCTGCGCGCGGACGGCACCTGGGAGAACACCGGGATCCTCGCCCTGGTGCGCCTGAACATGTACGAGCACGACGTTCAGCCGATCAGCGCCGATGCTGCTCTCGAATTCGAGCGCCGGCTGCTGTCGGGAGGACTGGGCAAGGACTGAGGTCCGGGCGGAGGACCGCGCGTGGCGGCGACCGCCGGCGCCCCAGATCGATCGAGACCTCTGCCGCCCTGCCACCTCGCGCGAGAGCTGCACACCTACGAGTTCACCGGGCGCCTGCCGCACGGGCTGACGATCGAGGTCTCCGAGATCGAGTCAGCCTTCGGCGTCCGGGAGGCGGCATCCAGGTTCGCTTCATGAAAGGCACGAAGCCTGTTCCGATCGCCGACCTGCTGCCCGGCAGCACCATCGAGGGCGAGAACTGGGACGCGACCCTCACGTGGACCGAGGACGGGCGGCGGTCCACCGCCACCGAGCTCGACGTCGGCGCAGCGCGCCGCCTGGCCGCCCTGCTCGCGCACGACCTCGACGCGCTCGTCGCCTCGTACCAGGCCCCGGAGGGGCGGCCTGCACTCGTGATCGTCTGACTCGACGGCGGCCCGGCCAGCACGACGATGGTCCGCTCGAAGCCGGCGTCGCCGAAGGGAGCGACCTGGCCACCACATCCCGTCACGCACTCGACCGCTTCCTGGTCCTGCCCGCCCGACAGCGCTGGCGTTCCAGGAATCGCCTTCGCCCGCTGCCGGCACCTTCCGGTGACGGCCCCTCGAACGTGACCGCGCGCGCCGACGGGCCGGGCTGGTCGGTGGACTGGACCGACCTCGAGGGCCCACAGCGCGCGACGCTCTGGTGGCAGTTCGACGCCCACGAGCTGGCTCTGGGTGACGGCGACCTCGTCCGGCGACCCTGCGAGAGCTCGGGCCACGGTTCGCGCATCCCTCACCCCCGAGGCGTCAGCACCCGACCGTGAACTCCGCCTCCTCGACACGCCAGGTCGCTCCGCCGTCAGGGCTCGCCAACGTCATCGCCGAGCCCACGAACTGGGCGTACTCGGCTTGCTCGAGAGTCAGCGGGGCCGCGGCGTCCGGCATCGTGAACCTGACGTCGGCGTAGTCCTCGCACACCGACGCCGTGGCGGTCGCGCCGTCGACCACGACGTCGGAGATGGTGACGCGCAAGGCCCCCTCGTACCCCCATCCGGCCTCGCGATCCCTCTGCACCAGGGACTCGACCCAGGTGAGCTGGCTCGGCGAGACCGTCGACGCGAGGCCAGGGCTGATCGCGCCCTCCTTCTGGGACCGCCAGGTCTCCACCTCGGTCCTCGCGACCGCGTCGTGCGCTGCGGCGGCCGGACCCCTCAGGTCAGGGATGTCGACGAAGACGATCCCCGCACCGTCCGGGTCCGACAGGTCGGACGCCGTGACCTCGGCGGGCGTCGGGGACGGCGTCGGCGAGGGCGTCGGCGACGGCGTGGGTGACGCCGACGCCGTCGGCTCCGCCGTCGCGGCCTGCTCGACCGCGCACCCCGCGAGCCCCGTCACGACCACCCCGACGACCAGCACCGTCGTACGACGCACCACACACCTCCACGCCACCGCGCACCGTGCGCCGCAGACCGCGCGAAGGGTAGCAAAGCGGACGCTCGGGTGGGCATCAGCGTGCAGGACATGGTCGGGCCCGGAGCTGCACGGCACGACGTTCTCGAGCGGCGCGAGGGCGTCCGTCAGTGGCGCCGGCAGCGGCGGGTGCGGGCGCGAGGGAGCGCGCCGCGACGCAGCATCGAGATGGCGCCGGGAACGCCCGGCGCGATCGTCCGCACGACGAGCAAGGAGAGCACGCACGGGTATCGACGACCTCCGGGGTGCGGACGTCGTCGGGCCGTCCGCGCGGGTCGAGGACGACGAGGGACGCATGCTGCTGATCACCGGGGGCCTCGGTCTGGACGGTGCGGGCGCCTGGCGGGACGACCTGGTCGCCTCCCCCGGCTCGGACACCGTGCCCGACCTGAGCACGGCGGCGAGGGTCCTCGTCGAGTGCCGGTGGGAGGACCCGTTCGCCTCCTGGATCGCGAGGCTCGCCGTGCTCCTGCCGGGGGCGCCGTGGGCGTGGACGACGACGGCGTCGTGTGGCCGGCGACGCGCGTCGGTCCGGAGGCTGTGCGGCTGTGAGGGTGGGTGCAGCAGCTCAGGGCGCTCGGCCACGCTGAGAACGCTCCGAGCCAACGGACCACCGCCCGCCTGACCCGGCAGAAGGATGGACAAGCAGGACTCTTATCCATCCCTATTCGGTGATCGGTGCATAAGATCGTGGCGTGGACACCGCTCCGAATGTCGACGTGCCACGGCCGACGGACGGGCCGTGGCCTCCACTCGGCTGGGAGGAGCGCGCGTGGCGGTCCACCCTGCCGCCCGACCTGTTCTCCCGGTCGGCGCGCGAGGCCCTGCGGAAGCCGTACCGGGCGGCGGTCACGCCCCTGATCGCCGACCTCGACGTGCACCTGCCGCGCGCGACCGCCGCCGCTGCCGAGGACGCGTCGGCAGCGATCCGCGACTTCGATGCCGACGCCGCCGGTGACGTGGCCCCGTTCGCTGCGATCCTGCTGCGGTCCGAGTCGGCGTCGAGCTCGCAGATCGAGAACCTGACGTCCGGCGCGAAGCAGGTCGCCCTCGCGGAGATCGGCGAGGAGTCACGCCGGAACGCGGTGCAGATCGTCGGGAACGTGCATGCCATGCAAGCGGCGATCGCCCTGTCGCGGACGATCGACGGTGCCGCGATCCTGGCGATGCACCGCGCGCTGCTCGAGGAGGCCGAGCCGGAGACGGCCGGCCACTGGCGCACCGAGCAGGTCTGGGTCGGCGGCACGGGCTACTCCCCTCACGGTGCCGCGTTCGTCGCCCCGCACCCCGACCGCGTCCCTGCGGCGATCGACGACCTGGTGGCCTTCGCCGAGCGCGACGACATCCCGCCGCTCGTCCACGCAGCCCTCACCCACGCGCAGTTCGAGACGATCCACCCGTTCCCCGACGGCAACGGCCGCACGGGCCGCGCCCTGATCCACGCCCTCCTGCGACACCGCGGCCTGACGCGGTCCGTCACCGTGCCGGTCTCCGCCGGGCTGCTCGTCGACACACCCGCGTACTTCGACGCGCTGACCGCGTACCGACAGGGTGACCCGGCCACCATCGTCGACGAGCTGGCCCGTGCCACGCACGACGCGGTCGCCAACGGTCGGGTGCTCCTCGCCGACCTGCGCGCGGCGCGCGACGAGTGGCGTTCGAGGATCCGGGCCCGGTCCGACTCGTCCGCGTGGCCCCTCGTCGAGCTCGTGCTCCGTCAACCGGTCCTCAACACCGCCACCGTCCAGCGGGAGCTCGGCATCTCGCACACCAACGCGATGCGCGCGATCGAGCGGCTCGTGGCGGCAGGGGCGCTCGCGGAGGTCGGTGGCAGGCGCCGCTCCGTGCTGTGGCAGTCGACGCAGGTGCTCACCGCGCTGGACGGGTTCGCGGCACGGGCGGGGAGGCGCGGGTTGGGGCGGTCGTGAGGTCGCTGACCGGTGGCGCGGGAGGAAGCGGCGCGAATCCGGGGACCGGTGACGGTCGCACGACAACTCGTCGCAACCGACGCGGCTCCGCACCCCCGATAGCGTCCGCGCTATCGTCGACCCATGACCGACCCCTACGGCGACGAGCTGCGCGCCCGGCGCACGCGCCTGGGCCTCACGCAGCGTGAGCTCGCGGCACGGTCCGGCGTCGCCCAGCCGGTCATCGCCGCCGCCGAGACCGGACGGCGCGGCGTCGGTCCCGAGGGGCGGGCACGGCTCGACGCCGCACTCCGCGTCCGCCCGTCCACGGTCCTCGACCGTCATCGTGCGGAGGTCCGCGAGACTGTTGCCCGGCATCACGGTCACGACGCACTCGTCATCGGCTCGGTCGCCCGGGGCGACGACACGCCCGACTCCGACGTCGATCTCATGATCACGTTCGACGACGGCACCGACCTGGTCGACGTGCTCGATCTCACCGACGAGCTCGAACGGCTGCTGGGGACCAAGGTCGACGTCGTCTCCGGTCGCGTCGTCGGGGCCGTGAGCACACAGGCCCGACGTGAGGCGGTGCCCCTGTGATGGCGTCCGACAAGGTCGCGCGACTCCTCGCCGACCTGGCGTCCACGGGTGAGGACGCGGCCCACATCGTCAGCCACGGGCAGGACGCCTACCTCGCGGACGACGCCCAGGGTCGGCTGCTGCGCAACGCCGGGGAGCGCATCGTCATCAAGGTCTCGACGGTCGTCGAGAGGCTGCCCGCCGAGTTCACGGCGGAACACCCCCAGGTGGAGTGGGTCAAGATCCAGCGGATGCGGAACCTCGTGGCGCACCACTATGACAAGGTGCAGGCGGACTTCGTGTGGGCGACGCTCGCGCACCGCATCCCGGGGCTGGTCGCGGACGTGGCGGGCCGCGCCGGGTGAGCGCCGAGGGGCACCCGCGCGCGTGAGGAGCCGGGCCGGAGTCCTCGGGACGGCTGGCCAACCCTCGCGTCGCCACACGACCGGCCGCACTTGCCGGCACCGAGAACGCGTCGGTCAGCCGCGAGCAGGAACCGGCACGTCGCTCCCGTACCCGAAGACGTGCGCGCTCAGCACGTCCACCTCGCGCCGCGGGTCCCCGAAGAACGCGGCAAGACGATGCACGACGCGCGCGAACGGCCGCTCGCGCGCCTGCCCCGCCCCGCTCCAGTCCGCAGCCGGGACGACGAGGAACAGGTGCTGCGCGTCCTGCGCGATGTGCACCTTCCAGAAGTCCTTGAGCCTGGAGCTGCACGACTCGATGTTCTCCGGCGGGGTGACGGTCACCGTCGGCTGAGTGGTCGCGGTCGGTGACGGCGCGCCCGGGGCAGGGGGGCGGGCGCGCCGACCGGCGCGTCCGCGCGCTGTCAGCCGGCCGTGCCGGGCTGGTCGGGTCGGCCGGCAGCACCGTGCCGCACCGCCCGTACCGCCAGGTCGGAAAGCCCGTCTGCGTCCAGGCCGGGCCACCCGTGGAGCTTCTCGCGCCACGCGCCCGGCACCGCGCGGGCTCCGTGGGCTGACCCCCGCGAGCGCGCCCGCGATGGCGAGCGAACGCCGTCCGCGAGGACCTGGGCGATCGGCACGGCCATCGACGTGTCGTCCGTCCACTCCCCCGGCGCCCACCCGAAGGTCCCCCCACGGCCACCCGCGCCCATCCGGCCCATGCCGCGACGACGCGGTCCAGCGACGCCTCGTCGTCCTGCCATGCGGACGGGCTGGTCGTCGGGCAGCGGCGGGCCGAACTCGTAGCCGGCGCCGAGGGCGTCGCCTGCGGCGGAGGCGAGGAGGGTGCCGGTGGCGCGGTCGAGGAGGGTGGGGGTCATGGTGTCTCCGGACTCTGGGTGCATCGCCGCGTCGCGTCTGCGCGGTCAACTGCGAAGTGAAGACACATGGTCCGCGACGCAGTCGGATGAACATCCTCCGCGCTCGTTGCTAGTCCAGCACGAACCTGATGAGCTCCACGTCGTGAGTCCTGCTGTGCAGCTGCGTCCCGGGGGTACGGGCCCGTGCTAGCCGACCTCCTCGACCACCTCCTTGATGAGTACGACGCAAGGAACACTCCGGTCCTTGGCGACCACGTGGTGGTCGCGCGCGGTCGCCGGTACGACGCCGACGCGCTCGAAGCCGCATTGGCGTCCGCGACGTCAGCGAGCGAGCGGCCCTACCGCACCAGCAGTCGTCGTCCGCTGCTCGAAGCAGCGGGATTCCGTGTGCTCTCGCTGCGCGCATGGTCGACGGGCGACGAACTGGTGTGGCGCATGAGCGTCTGGGACGAGGTCCAGAAGCACGACGGGCTCGTCCGACCCCAGTGGCTGCGCGCCCGTGGGGTGTACGGCGGCGGTCAGGGCATCTACGTCGACAAGGCGCGCACCCGGATCCTCACGCCCACCGGACTTGCCGTCAGCGTCCTGTCGACAGGGCGGCACTACTCCGACCAGTCGGGCGTCGAGCGGATGATCTACAGCTTTCCGATGACCCGCCGCCCCGCCGGGCGCGACCGCGCGGAGATCGACGCGGTGGCGGCACTGCTCGCGGCCCGGATGCCGCTGTTCGTCATCGAGCACGTTGGGACGCTCCGCCGGGTCCGCCTCGCGTGGGTGACGGCATCCGACGACCCGGCTCAGAGCTTCCTTTTCGAGTTCGCCCCCCAGCCACCCCCGCCACTCGTCGTCGAGCCGGATCCCCATCGACCCTTCGAGCGCCACACGCAGCGGCGCCGCACGACTGTGACGACCACGAAGGCCGAGCGTGATGCGCATTTCAGCTACCGCGTGCTTCACCGCTACGAGGCACGCTGCGCGATCAGCGGCGTGCCGGTGAAGGAGGTGCTCGACGCGGCGCACGTCATTCCGGTGGCAGACGGCGGCCCTGACGACGAGCGCAACGGGATCCTCCTGACAGCGACCCTGCACCGGGCGTTCGACGCGGGGCTGTGGGCGCTCAACCCGGCGAGCGGCACGATCGAGCTCGACCCCCGTGTGCAGCCCGCCGACCTTCGGCTGACGACGCTCCGGCTCCGCCCGGGAGCGCCGTACCCGCATGCGGAGGCGATGGCGTGGCGGTACTCCAAGTTCCGGCACCGCGAGCCAGCCCAGACGTAGTCGACGAGAGCCGGTACGAGTGCACTCTCCCCATCACACGTCTAGCCGTTGCGGTTGCATCTGAAAGCGACTTACAGTTACGACTGTCACGCTGCGTGACGGGGAGTCGGCGGAGTTGGCGCCACAGAGCCCCATGGCTGAGGGAGACATCATGGTGACGCGTGTTGCCGCACGGCGAGACCTGCTCATCGACGACCACGACTCCAAGCTCGCCGAGAACGTCCTGCAGTCCCTCGAAGGCCCGGAGGGCTTCCTCTCGGTCGGACGGTCGGACGCCGCCGCCGAGCCGCTTCCGCGCGACATCGGTGTCCTTCTCCAAGAGGTGCTGCGCGCGGTGGCCTCCGGCTCGACGGTCACGGTCACGACCACGCCGCGGGAAGTGACGACGTCGACCGCGGCAGCGATGCTCGGGATCTCTCGGCCCACGCTCATGAAGATGGTCAAGGACGGGACGATCTCCACGCACAAGGTGGGGACCCACACCCGCCTCCGGACCGAGGACGTGCTCGCGGCCAAGCGGGCTCGACGTGAACGTGAGCGCGCCGCATTCGCAGCTCTGCTCGAGCTCGAGGGCGACGAGGAGTGAGAGCGCGAGGTGCTGTCCGACGCGGCCGGCACCTCGCGCTGACCGTGGTCGCCGGTCGCTAGGGTCCGCGCATGCAGGGGACCGGGCCGTACAGCGCCTTCGTCGACGCCAACGTGTGGTTCTCACGGACGCTGCGCGACTGGCTCGGCATGCTCTACACGGTTCCCGAGTCTCCTCCGTTCGTCGTCTACTGGACTGAGGACGTGCTGGCCGAACTGATCTACCACTTGCGCAAGAAGAACCCGAGCTGGCCAGGTGATCGCATCACCGGCATCCGGGACCAACTCGCAGGCACCTTCGAAGCGGGTCGCGTCGAGCGGTTCGAAGTGGACCCGACGTACGGCGGGCGCGACCCCGGCGACGCACACGTCCACGCGGCCGCCGTGGCCTGCCGCGCGGACGTGCTCGTGACGTGCAACGCCAACGACTTTGAGTGGAGCGAGAACACATCGCCGTACGAGGTCATGACCCGGACGACTTCCTCATGCTCGTCGACGACTCGTCCCCCGAGCTCGTCGCGGCTGTCGTCAGTCAGATGTGCGCTTACTGGGTCAGGCGCCAAGGCGAAGCGGACCTGGGAGCCACGCTGCGAAAGGCGGACTGCCCGCAGTTCGCCGAACGGGTGCTGGCGCACCTGCACCGGCAGATGTGACAGGGCTGGAGCCGCCGCATCGGTTCCGACACCCGGACCGTTCCACCGTCAGGCCTCACAACCCCAGCGCCTTCTCCAGCTCCTCCTGGGAAACCTCCTGCGGCACCACCACCGCGTCCTTGAGCGCCACCTTGCTCCGCAGCAACCGGTCGAGGTTGATGTCGAACGACTCCACGTCGGGGTGCAGCGCGATCGGGTAGTGCAGTGAGAACTTCCATCATGGGGAGACCTCGACCTCCCCCCGGCGACCGACCCGCCGCCACCTACACCCTCATCTGCGAAGAGCCGCCAGAGTGGTCAACGTCCCGCTGGGATTGATTACACGCGCTCCGCGCGACATCGAGGTCAACGTCCCCGAGCGCCTGGCGCTCGCGAACGCGACCGGAGCGCGCGACGTGGGCATCGGCGTCGGCGATACCAAGTCGTCCGGCTGCCCTCCAACGCGAGTTCGGTCGCCTCGCGGAGCGCCGTCACGACGAACGATGAGGGTTGGACATGGTCCGCGCTCCGTGCGAAGAGTTAGCGGAGTCTGCGGTCGCCCCGCCTATCGTGGATGCGACGCACAAGTGCGTAGATGCCGAGCGGGACGGCGGTCGCCCACACGAGCTTGCCGACCATTTGTCCAAGCAGCGTATTGAGCGTTAACGGGAAACCGGCGAGCATCAAGAACACGACCGTGTCGAGCGGCGCAGAAACCAGGTTTGACGTGAACGCGGCACGGATGAACCCTCTCCGGCGAACCGCCGCAAAGATGGTGAGGTCTATGAGTTCGGCGATGACGAATGCCGCCACGGAAGCGATGGCGATGCCCGGAGTCGACATGAACCACGAAAGGATTGTCGCGACGGCGATCGCGCAAAGCGACCAACGACGCCCGCCCTGCGAATGAACGAAGTCTCGTGCGAGTAGGGCGGCGCCGGCAGCATACGTCCCGGCTGGAACGAAAAGTCCAAACCCAACCGGCACCAGACCCATGCGGGCGGTGACAACGTTGGCCGTCACCACTGCGCCGATGTATGCCGTCAGTGCGATGGCGAGGCCCAGGCCGACTCGCCGCACGGCGGACGACGAAGGGTCAGCGTCGATCGTCGACTCGAGTTGATCCGTCATGTCGCGCCTCCACGCTGGCTTGCCACTAGTTCGCTGAGAGGAGACCACGTCACAGTGGCGACGACGTCGTGGCTGTGGATGCTCTCGAGGTTCCGGACGCTTACAGAGTGCGAAACGGCGAACCGACGGAGTTCGGCAGAAACGTTCCGCACGACGTCTTCTGCAAAGCATGGGTGGTCGTGGGCTTGCATTGTCAGCACCCGCTCATCAGGCCGCTTAACGAGGGGCACCGCTGGGGCGCTGCCGGAGTTGCGAAGGAGACTCGCGAGCGCCGCAATCGTGACGGGGTAGGCCGTGTCCCCTTCGCCCTCGCCCCAACTCGTTACGGTCGCCAGGCTCCGTTGGTTGTGTGCCCCGTAGTCGCTGATCGCCTTGCTGCATGGGCAAAGGGTCGTGATCTCTGCGGTCAACGTGACACCAACTGTCGTGACCCCACCCGCGTGGACGACATCAAGAGCGGCATCGTGCACCTGCTCACTCACCCGGCCCGATGCCGGCGCTACAACAGGTATTGAGACGGGCATCGCAATCCCAAGGCGCAACTCGTCGGCGTCCAGAAGTGCCGCCCCGTACTTCGCCTGTCTATGCAGGTCGCGGGGGTCGAGCACACGCAACTGGGCGTCCACCAGTTCGACCATGCGACTCATGTGTGTGCCACGACGTTCGGCCGCCAGTCGGACGCCGACTCGAAAGGACGCAACACCAGCCTGTTTGACTTCGCCATCGTCGAACTGCGTCGGGTACCGCAGGTTGTCGATGCCGACCAGATCGATCACTACGCCGCGGTCGTCCGAGGCAGACTGGATGTCCGGCAGTGGATGCGGGTGTTTCATGGTCAGCCCCGGTATGTGCACGCGGAGGTGCACGTCTCGTGGACGCCGACGGCCGAGAGTAGACCCGACAGGTCGCCCTTCAGTCGATCCCAGATCCAGACGGCGAGTACCTCACTGGTTGGGTTCTCCAGGCCGGGGATCTCGTTGAGGTACCTGTGGTCCAGGGAGTCCTCGAGTTCCTTCCATGCGGTCTTGATCTCGCCGAAGTCGATCACCCAACCGAGTTGCTCGTCGAGTGGTCCGGAGACCTCGATCTTGACCTTGTACGAGTGGCCGTGGAGTCGCGAGCACTTGTGGTCGGCCGGAAGGTTGGGCAGACGGTGCGCTGCTTCGAAGGTGAACTCCTTGGAGAGTTCCATGTTCATCGGATCCCTAGGTACTTGTGGGTTTGCATGCTCAGGTGCCACATCGGATGCTCAAGGCAGTAGTCGACCGCGGATGTCGTGTTCTCTGTGACATCGGGCCCATCCATCGGCTGGAGGCGAAACGACCCAAAGTCGAGGTGCTCGAACTGTGCGGGGTCGCCGCCAGCCTGCGGATACACCAGCTTGAGTTCGTCTCCTCCGGTCACTACAAGGGGCGCGCCGATCTTGGGGCTCACGCAGAGCCAGTCCACTCCGGTAGGCGGGGTCCGCGTTCCGTTCGTCTCGACCGCGACGTAGAAGCCCTCGGCGTGGAACGCCTCGACAGCCTCGGTATCGAGTTGCAGGAGGGGCTCCCCGCCGGTGCAGACGACCATTCGGTCTCCGTCTACCGCGGCCGGCCACTTCTCGCCCACGGCGGCCGCCAGCGCTCGTGCCGTCTTGAACCTGCCGCCGCCGGGACCATCCGTGCCAACAAAGTCCGTGTCGCAGAACTGGCAGACCGCCCGGGCACGGTCCTCTTCCCGCCCCGTCCAGAGGTTGCACGACGCGAAGCGGCAGAACACGGCTGGTCGGCCCGCGTGCGTCCCCTCACCCTGGAGCGTGTAGAAGATCTCCTTGACCTTGTACGTCATCAGGCCACCTATGCCTGGTACGCCACGGGGTCAATCGCGCCGGCTTCGGCGAACCCCTTCAAGCGGAGCAGGCACGAGTCGCAGTGGCCGCACGAGCGCCCTGCGTCGTTCGGGTCGTAGCAGGACGAGGTCAGGCCGTAGTCAATACCGAGCTCGAGACCGGTTCGGATGATGTCCGCCTTCGACATCTCCAGCAACGGCGAGTGGATTGTGAGCTTCGACCCCTGGACGCCGGCACGGGTCGCCAGGTTTGCCATCGTCTCGTACGCGCGGATGTACTCCGGGCGGCAGTCCGGGTAGCCGGAGTAGTCGAGCGCATTGACGCCGATGAAGACGTCGGAAGCGCCAACGGTCTCCGCGTACGCGAGGGCGAACGACAAGAAGATCGTGTTGCGAGCGGGCACGTACGTCACGGGGATGTCGGCAGCGAGCTCGTCGGCCGACTCGTGCTTGGGCACCTCGACGTCGCTCGTGAGTGCCGAGCCACCGAAGACCCGAAGGTCGATGTCCGCTACGACGTGGCGCTCGACGCCCTGGGCCTCCGCGACGCGCTGGGCAGCCGTGAGCTCGACGACGTGGCGCTGCCCGTAGCGGAAGGACAGTGCGTAGGGCGCGTACCCCTGGCTCTTGGCGATTGCCAGGACCGTGGTCGAATCGAGCCCTCCCGAGAGCAAGACGATCGCGGGCTTGTGCATGGTGGCGCCTCCTCGACAGACAGTTACGATACCGTCAGAGTACGCAGAAACTGCGGATCAGCGGAACCCGCAGCGCCGGCGCAGTTGCGAGAGTCTGGGGAGGTGCACCGTGGGGCAGTTGTCGATCGTCGTGACCTGCACTGACCGCAAGACACTGTTGCCGGCGTCCGGGCTCAGTGCTCGCGAACTGCCTCAGGGCAGCCTGCCGGAGAGAGCTGACACCTGGCGGGCACGTCTCCGCAGCTTCGATGGTGAGCGACGGGCGCTGCGCGATCTGTACAAGGGCGAAGCGTGGAGGCGTTCGCTCGACGTGGAGAAGAAGGCAACCGAGCTCAATCTCGCGCCGACGATGTACGTCGCAAGCGCCGGCCTCGGGCTTCGCCAGGTCGACGAGGTCGCTCCGGGATACGCCGCGACCTTCGCGACCGGACACGCAGATTCGGTTGCCGAGAGTGCCGGTGGCGCCCGCCAGTGGTGGTCAGCGCTATCCGCAGGGCCTGCGGCGCTGGCACTGGCAGACCTGCCTCGGCGACCCACGTTGATCGTCCTCTCTGCTGCATACGCAGTGCCGCTCGCAGACGACCTTCGCGCCTTGGCGTCCACGAACCCGGACGTACTGGTCGTGGGCGCGGTCCAGCCGATGCCGGGGGCCAGGCATGTTGTGGCTAACCGCGCACTTCGCGCTGAGCTCCGCGGAACGGCCATGAGCCTCAACCAGCGCATGGCACAGGCGTGGCTCGACCGACTCGATGGGCGCCCGCTCACGGCACCAGAACTGTTCCCCGAATGGGACCGATGGGTCGAACGGGTTCAGCAGCCTGAGATCTGGGACCGCACGCCGATATCTGACGAGACGGCCATCCAGGCGATTCGATCGATGATCGCTACGAACGACAGGCTCACGTGGTCACCTGCTCTCCGGCAGTTCCGCGACAGCGGCTATGCCTGCGAACAGAAGCGATTCAAGAGACTCTTTGCCAAGGCGTCGGAGGAGCGGTAGTGACCATGGAACGCACGCTCGAGCGCCGCGCTTTGCGGATTCACCAGAACGATCGCATTCCGCTGTACGTCTTCGCCCTCGCCGCCCAAGAGATCGACCTCGTGGCCGACGTCGCGCGAATCTCTCGTGACGAAGCCGGCAAACTCATCGGCTACCAGCGACCGGAGACCCGGCAACACGTCAAGCAGATCCTTGCTTATCTCGACTCAGATGACGTGCTATTCCCCAACGCCTTGATCCTCGCGCTGCCGGATACCGTTCGGTTTCGCTCGTCGCGGGGTCCCTCGACGACGGATGGCCTTGCCACAGCGGGGACCCTCGACATCCCACTTCCTGCGGACCCCAACGCGCCGCGACCCGCGTGGATCGTCGACGGGCAGCAGCGCAGCCTTGCTCTCGCCCAGACGCGGCACAAGCAACTTCCGGTCTTGGTGGCCGGCTTCGTGGCGCCCTCGCTCGAACTGCAGCGTGATCAGTTTCTGCGCGTCAACACGGTCAAGCCACTGCCGGGCAATCTTGTCACCGAGTTGCTGCCTGAAATCGTCGAAGCGCCATCTCCGCGACTCTCGGCCCGGCGACTTCCTTCCGCGCTCGTCGACATGTTGAACCACGATCCCGTGTCCCCATTCCACGGCCTCATCAAGCGAGCATCGACCGACGCGGCAGACAGGCACACCGTGGTGAAGGACAACAGTCTGATCGAAGCCCTCCGGGAGTCGCTGGAGTCGCCCTCCGGCGCTCTCTTCCCCTACCGGAACTACTCGGCGGGAACCACGGACACCGAGGGCATCCGCTCGTTGCTCGTCGCGTACTGGGGCGCAGTGCACGATGTATTTCCAGACGCTTGGGGAGTTCCGCCTACGTCCTCAAGATTGATGGGTGGAGTCGGCATCCGCGCCATGTCCCGGGTCATGGACAGAGTCGTCGCACACATCGACGCTAGAGCAGACGACGCTAGGGCCCAGGCCGCCCGGGAACTTGGCCGCATCGCCCCCTACTGCCGATGGACTGACGGAACCTGGGAGGAGATCGGCCTTCGCTGGGACGAGTTGCAGAACGTTCCTCGGCACATCTCGGCCCTGTCCAACTACCTCGTACGCAGCTACGTTCAGGCACGGAGTGCGGGTTTATGAAGTTCTACTTTCCAGACAGCCAGGACCTCGTGTCACCCTCATACGACTTCATCCACGATGAGTACAGCCCGCTGCGCGTGCGGCAGAGGGATGACAAGTACGCCCACGAGGTGCTCGGCGAGCGCCCGTACGACGGCATGCTCGTCTCGAAGGCGATCGTCGATGGATCCGTGAAGGGCTCAGGCAAGTACAGTGAGCCCCAGCGTGCACGGCTCTACCGTCTCGGGGTGAAGCGGTTCTTCCGACTTCCGGAAGGCATCGCGACCCTTGGTGACTGCGGCGCGTTCAACTACGTGACCGAAGCGGAGCCGCCCTACACGGTAGAGGAGGTCCTCGACTTCTACGTCGGATGCGGGTTCGAAGCCGGGGTAAGCATCGACCACATCATCCTGGCGTACGACTCGGCGGCATCAGTCGCGACTGCAGATCCTGAGTGGACCCGGCGTCAGGCCATCTCACTTGAGTTCGCACGTCGATTCTGGGATGCGTCTCAGCAGTACGCGAAGCACTTCGTGCCCGTCGGCTCCGCTCAGGGCTGGTCGCCGGCCAGTTACGCGCGCTCCGTCGCGGAACTCCAGGAAATGGGCTACCAGCGGATCGCACTGGGGGGCATGGTCCCGCTCAAGACCCGCGACATCCTCGACTCCTTGCATGCGATCGACGACGTGCGCGTGCCGGGAACAGAGTTGCATTTGCTCGGGATTACTCGTGTCGAAGCAATGGACGAGTTTGCGCGGCACGGCGTGACGAGTTTTGACAGCACGAGCGCCTTCAGACAGAGCTTCATGGACGACCGCAAGAACTACCACACCGAACAGGCGGAATACGTCGCGATCCGAGTTCCTCAGGTCGACGGCAATCCGACCCTCAAGCGGGCAATCCTTGCCGGGCGAGTCTCTGGTCGCGAAGCGATCGCGACCGAACGCGAGACCCTCCATCGACTCCGAGGCCTCGAGAGTGGCGCGTACTCCATCAGCGACGTCCTCGAGACACTGGCTGACTACGAGCGAGTGAGCCAATCGAAGAACAGGTATCTCCAGCAGTACGCGCGAACATTGTCGGACGCACCATGGCGGGATTGCCCGTGCTCGCTTTGCCGCAAGCACGGCGTCGAAATGATCATTTTCAGGGGAACGGAGCGGAACAAGCGCCGCGGTTTCCACAACCTATCTGTACTCGAGCGCAAAATGCGCAACCTGCAGTACCGCTGAGCCCCGAGGAGAGTAGTGAGCGACCGTTACGACCTGCGCCTGCCTGCGATCGAGATCACCCAGGGGGCTCGACGGATCTACACGTTCGCCGTCGACGGCAAGGTAATCCACGACTTCGCCGCCGTCTCACGCGTGCACCGTGACGAACACGGCCTGGGCGGATACCAGCGACCCGAGGTCCTCGCGCACATCCGTGCAATCCGCCGGTACCTGGAGTCCGAGAACGCGATCTTGCCCAACTCCATCGTCTTCGCCTTTGACGATCGAGTGCGGTTTGAGGCGCTCAGCGAGCGCAACGGCCATGCCACCATCGGCGAACTCGTCATCCCGGTCGACGAAGCGCTGCCAGAGGATCAACGCGCCGCACTCATCGTCGATGGCCAGCAGCGTTCCGCCGCGATCCGCGACGCCGACCTCGCGGCCTTCCCGGTCGCAGCCGTGGGCTTCGTCGCCTCGGGTCAGGAAGACCAGCGGGCACAGTTCATCCTGGTCAACAACACCAAGCCGCTCCCCAAGGGCCTGATCCACGAACTCCTGCCCGACACGGCCGGGGAACTCCCCGTTCGCTACGCCCGTCGCAGGTTGCCTGCTCAACTGATGATGCGGCTCAACACCGACGGCGACAGTCCCTTTGCCGGCCGCATCTCGATGCCCACCGCGCCTGACGGGTACATCAAGGACAACAGCGTTCTGCGGATGATCGAGAACAGCCTCTACGAGGGGGCGCTGTACCAGTACCGCGACTCAGAGACCGGTGAGGGTGACGTCGAGACGATGCTCTCTCATCTCAAGTTCTTCTGGTGGCAGGTCGTCACGACGTGGAGTGAGCCCTGGAGTCTTGCGCCCCGCTACTCCCGTCTCACGCACGGCGCGGGGATCCAGTCGCTGGGGTTCGTCATGGACGGCCTCACTGAAGGGCTGAGCGTCTGGGACCTCAGTGGTTCGGATGTCCTCAAGAAGTCGTTCGCGGCGCTTGACGAGGTGGTGGCGTGGACAGGTGGGACGTGGAACTTCGGTGAAGGAGACGCTGTTCGTTGGAACTCGCTTCAGAACACGCCGAACGATGTCCGCCGTCTGACCAACTTCTTGCTCCGAGCGTGCAGATAGTGTGGTCCGCCTACTGAACGGCCCGCGATGGCGTGCATCCTCGACTCCTCGAGGATGCACGCCATCGCTGCGTCGAGGAATTGCCCCGAGAAACTCACGTTCGAGATCACCCTTCTGCCAGCTCGCGAAGAATTGCAGATGACCCGCGCGAATTCACCTGAATTATTGGCAAGCCGACGCGGTGCGCCTTGATGAAATTCGTTGCCGCGTGCTTCGCCGATGCTGAGACCATGACGAACACATCAGCATGCGCGCTGAGCGCGGCCAACTGCTGACTGCCGTCGTGCTCGGTGGTTGTACGTACGTCGATGCCGGGAATCAGGCGGCGCAGAATCTGCGCGGCGCGGGTGATCGCGGAGTCCGTCAGCGAGTAGAGGACCACAACGGCGTCTTCCAGGTGCCTGTAGGGGGCGGCCGGGTCGGTGTCTGAGTTATGGACTTCGAAGTCGTCGGGCAAGGTGGTCGCCAATTCCTCGGCCACCAGACGAAGCCCCTCCAAGTCGGTGAGACTGAGACTGGACTTCACCGGTCGCAGGGCGTCGAGGGCGCGGTAGAACAATCGGCTCTTGGCGTTCAGGGCGAGGGCCTGCGGGCCCGTGGTGGCGGCCTGCAGGACGTCCACCGTCCAACTGGCGGTAACAGCCGAGGTGGCCGCCTCAACGATCAGTTCTGTCCACTCCAACGAGGAGGTCAGGACGGCGACTCCTGGGCTGGAAGTTGCCAAGTAGTCCAGGAGCGCGACGGTCTGTACCCGGATGCCCACGGACCTCTTCTCGCTGACGGCGAATCCTGCGAGGAGCCGCTCGCATAGTTCGGGGCCGTCCGGTCCCGCGAACAGCGATGAGTGTGCCGCCATGAAGGCGCCGCCTTGGTCTCCCAGCCGAGCCAGCGCTTCGTCGTTCAAGGAGCCCAAACGGGTGGCGACGGTGCACTGGTCCAGCGGCGCCCACTCGGAGGTGATGTTGAAGTCGATC
This sequence comes from Cellulomonas sp. KH9, assembly GCF_900114185.1. Taxonomy (GTDB): domain Bacteria; phylum Actinomycetota; class Actinomycetes; order Actinomycetales; family Cellulomonadaceae; genus Cellulomonas. The sequence goes on along the minus strand of NZ_FOSE01000001.1, from coordinate 303,596 downwards.
GCTGCGCCGCTGGAACTGTCCGCTTCTAGTGCGTCGAACCAGCCGAGCCACCCCAGGTTCCGCTGCGGGCTGAGGAACTCCTCCAGCCACACAAGGTCGCCGCGCACGACGACGTCGTCCTCGGGTGCCGCCTCGCGGAGACCGGAGGAAACGACGAAAGCAGCAACCGCTGCAGCGAGTTGGGGTTCCTCCAACTCCCGTACGCAGGCGAGCAACAGGGCGGCGAGGGTGGGTGTCGGTGTCTCCGCAAGGCCCGCTTCTATCGCGGCGGCGTACTCGCCCTCGCCGACGAGTCGGTGGATCTCGTCGTCCGGTCCGGCAGGTGCCGCGGGTGTGGTGTCCGGCCCTTTGGACGAGGCGGCTGCAACTGGACTCTCGGCGACTGCGGGAGTGAGTAGGGAGCGGAGGGCCTCGGCCAGGCTGGGTGACACGGCCTCAGCCTCACTGGCCAGGCGCTCGAGCGTCGAAGCGGGGGCGGACCGCAGCAGTCCGAGCATGAACTCGACCACCACGCCAGGTCGCGTCGTGGTCGCTGCGCCTGTCGCGAGTGCGCGGAGTTGTGCTGGGATGTGCTCGGCCGCTGCACGGAGCGCATCCGCATTGCCGGAGTTGTCGGCCGATGCCAGGTAGCGGTCGTAGACGGCGTTCTGCAGCAGGCGCGTGATGCCGAGAGGGCGGCGCAGTTGCAGGACGTGTTCCAGGTCCTGGTCCGCGAAGATCGCCCCCGTATCTCCGAGCCCGGCGTGAACGCGGATACGAAGAAAAGCCAGATTCGACTGATCGAGATCCGCGAAGGCCTCGAGTTCGTTGAGACACGCGAGGGCAATCCGGCGATCCCGAGAACTGATCGCGTGACCAAGGTCGTCGAGAACCTCGACGGTGGTCCGTGGTGCGTCGAACTCCGAGCGGGGGCGCTTCCACACCAGTTTGGAGAGAACGAGCAGGGTTTGGCGGACCTCGTCGCGGGAGGCGCCGCTGCCACGTGGAAGCACCTCGAACCGCAACGGGGGGACCCCGGCAGACGCCAGTGCGGTGTCGAACGGATCCTGCGGGTACAAACGCCCCCTGCTGCGGGGGAGGTCGCTGAAAGCCGGACCGACCCAGGCGTCGAGGAGGGTGAGCAACTCCTTGTGCTCGCGCATGGTCGGTGCGAACCCGTACCAGTACAGCTTTCCGTGTCTCGCCCGCGGGAGGAACGCGATCTGTTGACTCTTGATGGCCTCTCGCCAGTTCTCGATCGACGCCTCCAGTTCGGGCTGCAGACCTGCGGGATTGATGTCGTTACCCTCACCGAAGAACTCCTCAGCCACCATGGCCGGCACCCTCGTATAGAGCGTTGTAGGCGATGCGTGCTTCGGCGATCTCGTGGCGATCGCGAGTCAGCGTGACGCCTTCGGCGTTGACCGCCTGGCCGAAGAAGGTGAAGTTCATTGAGCCCTGCAGGTGGAAGCGGTCACCCACGATGCCCTTATCGTGCAGGTGGTGGTGGGTCCTCACCGTGGGTCTGGCGCCAAGGCCGCCGATGTTCTCGAGTCGTTGGCGCGCGACCACATTGCTCTCGACATCGCGTGTCAGGACGCGGACGTCGCAGCCTCTGCGGGCGAGTTCTATCAGGACCTCGGTGAATCGGATCTTACGGGAAGGGAGGCCTGGCAGCACGGTCTTGAACTGGCCGGCGGTGTTGTCGATGACGTCGATGTCCGAGATCCAAGGGGATAGCACCCAGAGTTGCCCGGACGGAACTAGCAGTTCGGTGACCAGGAGGTTCTGCATCAGGTCGTTGAGCACGCGCGTCTGCCCGCGACCTGAGGTAGTGATCCGTCTCATGCAGACACCTCCGCGAGTTCCAAGTTGACCACCACATCGCCGTCCGCCCTGTGATCGATCTCCACCACGCGCGGATAGACGTTGAGGTACTCCGTCACCACCGGCTCCGTACTGAGGTCGACAAGCAGGTTCGCCAGGTCAGTTGCCTGTTCCGGGGTCGCGAGAACCTGGGCCGAACCCCGTCGGGCGAGAACTTCCCGGACCTGTGCGGCGAAGCCACCGCCCAACGGAAGGGGCGGGTCGCCCTCAGACGCGATTGAGCGCAGCACCTCTGGGACTGGCGGCAGATTGTCCGCGAAGGGATTCCATGCGCTGAGTTGTTCCGCCCGCAGTTGCCACCCGCGCGGCCAGAGCAAGCTCTGGACGGCGTCCATGCGCTGACGTTCTGTGCCTGCTCCGACGAGCACGAGTCCGGTGTCCAGGTCGGATCGGGTACGCATCAGATAGGCCCAGGTGCGCGGTGGGATCTCGACACCGAGTCGTCGCTCCTCCAACTTCCACTCCGTCGTCACAGTCGCCAGGGTGGAATCTGTTGCCGGAGTCGAACCTGGCCGCAGGACGCGGCTCGCGAGTGACGACACGACGGACTGTTCGGCACCGTAAATCCCCGATTGGCGGAGGGCATCACGAATCCGTCCGAGGGCGGCAACGCGCATTGCCTGGTCCGGGGCCGAGCGGAACTCGTTGACCAGACCGGCCCAGTGGTGGTCCGTGGTGGTCAGTTCGATCACGCGTTGGAGATGGCTGTCGACGAGTTCGTGGGCGCTTGGTTGGGTCGCCCGCATGATGAGCCGGAGCAATCGACGGGGGTCAGGGCGAACCCGCCCGGCCAATGCCTCGATGAACCCCCCGCCACCGATGGATGACTCGGTCAACCAGATCTCGCCTGTCCTCCGTCGGTTGTCCGAGTCATAGCCGGGTTCGATGTCGACGATCACGCCCTCAGGGTCGTGCTCGGGGCAGATCTGGCGGGCCGCTGCCAGCGTTGCGTGACCGATCGTGGAGAGCGTGCGCTCCCGTAGCCACCGGTTGAATTCCGCGGGCTCCGGAGCCCAGTACTGCGGTGCCAGGGCGTCGAGGCGCGCCACTATCTCCGGGTTCTCCAGCGCCTCCTTCAGTCGCGCGCCCATGTTCGACAGCGTGACCGAGTCCGATTCGATGACGCTCGAGTGCCTAAACATGGCATCCAGGGTCTCGTCCAATCCGTCGTCGAAGGAGTCGTGCACGGCGTCGTAGGCGTCCGCAATGGTGATCTTGTCGCGGACGGCGGTCGTGAGGAGCATCGCCTCCAGGCATTGATGCAGCCAGTCGATCCGGAAACGGTTCAGGAAACCCAGGAGCGCCTCGTCGGTGAGGAGCACGTGCTTGAACCAGGCGCTCCGCAGCGCGGGCAGGAGACTGTCGGGCACCGTGATCTCACTCGGGAGTGCGACGCGGATCCGCAGTCCGTCCACGTCGAACGTCGAGCCCATCGCCGCAGGCTCACCGTGCAGGGAGAAGCGGGACTTGACGCGCTGTTCCGTGCCGTTCGCCAGATTCAAGGTGGCGTCGGCGCTAATTGCTGCGCGGCGGATGTTCACGTGGGCGTTCTGCGCGTGTAAGTAGAAACGCGCATCCTGAATGAGGCGCCCGACGGGGTCGGCAGTCGGTACACGGATGATCAACCCAGCCCCAGTCTCGATGAACTGTGAACGCCACTGCATCGTCGCGTTGGACGAGTCCTTGACCGAGTCGGGAGGAAGGTCGACGAGAACATGATCGGGGCGCACCACCGTGGTCACCGTGGGGGCGCCATCGATGTCGATCGTGCACGGCTCCTCGACCCCGAAGACAGGGAGAATGGTGCTCAGTTCGAGCACCGGCTCGGCAACACCGAGCGGGACCGGGATCCAGTGCCGGTGGTCGAGGTTCCGGGTCGCGAAACGGCGTGACACCCGACCGGGCGCATACTCGCGCAGCATCTGCCCGAGACCCATCGGCTGGAGCTCGCGTTCGGTGTCCCGGTGCATCTGCGGCGGAATGCTTACGTAGGTTTCGGGCAGGGCGAGCTCGCTGAAAAGGTTCATCGGGAAGAAGTCGGGCAGGGGGTTGCCCCCCATCAGATCGCGGAACTCAGCGATCGAGTGGTCGCCCGCGACCGCCCAGTTGTGGAGCAGGCGACGACGCAGCGTGGGAATGGCCGCCAACAGCAACGGTCGCGGCGGGTGCCAGAGGACCTCGTTGGTCTCGGCGTCAGTCAGGCCGAGTGCGTTCTGGATCCAGGTTTGCAGGCTCCGCTGGCGGTCGGGGTCGCGGAGGGCAGTGGTGAGGATTTCGACAGCCTTGAGTTGGGTCTCGCGGCCGGGTTGGGCGAAGGTCTCCGCAGGCTTCTGCCCCAGGGCCGACCAGGCGATCGTGGTCTTGGGGATGTTCTGTTGGCGAAGCTGGCTCGTGAGCCAGTCGACCATGGCGATCGTGGCTTGCATGCGCAGAACGGCACGGTTGCGGATCGGGAGAACCAGATCGGGCAGGACCGGGTCGAAGAGGCTGTCCCAGGCCTCATACGTTGCCCGGTCGCGCCCGTAGTCCGACAGCACCACGGCGGTGTACGGGCGCATCGTGCGCTTACGACCCGCGCGCCCCTTGCGTTGGAGGAATGCCGCGACGCCACGCGGCGCCTTGTGCTGAATGACTACCCCGACATCGGGATCGTCGAAACCGACCTCAAGTGATGCGGTGGCGACGATCAGTTGACTGTCCGCAGTGACGCCGGAGTCCTGTGAGGTCGTCCTGCTGACGCGGAGGCCCTCGCCCCTGGTGGCGAACCTGTGCCCGATCGTGCTCGGCAGGTCCCACACCTGACCGGCGCGACGTTGTTGCGTTGGGTCACCACCCGAAGGAAGTGCCCGCAAAGACGCCAGGGGTGGCTTGAAGGATGTGGACTTGCCCGAGGAGTACCTCTGCCCTTCCGCATCCAGGAGATAGGAGAACAGTCGGTTGGTGACATCGAGGTCGTCGGTGAACACGAAGACCTTCGTGCCATACACGCCCGACGAGACTCGACTGGTGGGTTCATCCTGAGCGCGGGGGAGCAACATCGAGGTTTGGATGGTGGTCGAGAGCACCGACGCGCCACTAGTGGGATCACTCCGAAGGGCGAGCAGGTACTCCGCCCCTTCGTATTCCAACTCCTCCGGTTCGGGAGTGATGCTGGTGACCCGTTCGTCGACAACACCAGTGAGATCGGCCATGTGCCGGATCGGATTGGACAACGTCGCCGACAAACCGACGAACGTGATGGGTGCCTGGACACTGTGGTGCCAACGGCGGAGCACCATCGCGGCCTGTGCGCCAGTAGTTCCGTCGTAGGTGTGGATTTCGTCCAGGAGCATCATTCGAGGCTTCCGGCCAACGGGCGCATCGATTCCGAGGGGGCGCCGTAGGTTTAGGTCGGAGAGGCCCCGGTTGAGCATCTCCGTCGTCACGAACAGCAGATCCGGTGGGGAACTCTGCATCCTCTGGCGGGTCAGGACGACCTGGTCTTGACCGAATTCGCGCTGGCAGGTGACGCAGATCAAACGTTCGACACCACCGTCGATGTCCTCGTAGGGCCAGATCAACTCACCCCCGCAAAGGGCATACCCATTGCCCGGACAACGCATTTGGGGTGACGCCATGCCCTGGGCCCGCCTTCCCCACCCCCGGTAGGGAGCCCGCACGTTCTTCGCGGTCGTGGGCGTGCTGCCGTACAGCGCCCCGATCGTCAGAGACCGCCCGTGCAAGCCCTTCCACAGGGTGTCGAGTCGACGTGCGTGGGCGAACGCCGTGTCTAGTTGGTCCTTGAGGAGTTCGGTGCGGGGATAGACGGCCAGTGCCCGAGTCCACGCGGAGACGTCGTTGATGCCGGCCAGATAACTGAAGGCCGGGAGGTAGAAGGCGTTGGTCTTTCCGCTTCCGGTGCCGGCGCCCACCACCGTCGCGGTGGTGGTCTGGCCCTGGAGTGCCGTCAGGATGTGGCGCGCGGCGCGGACCTGGAATCCACCCAGCAGGTCGTGCTTCCCGTCGCGCTGTGTCATCACCTCGACAACGCTGCGATAGGCGTCGGTCGCTCCATCGAGACCGTCGAGCACCGTGTCCCAGGCGTGGTCGCGCTTGGGGTAGAAGCGAGGCCGGCGCGCATACCGAAAGTCCGAGATCAGGTTGGTTCCGGACTGCCAGTTCTGGTCCAGGAAGTACTGCCGCAGTCGGGCTACGAGGCGGATCGTCTCGCCATTGCGGGTTCGCCACCGGGCGGGCGAGACGTTCGAGTCGTGCACCAGGAGCGCGCGCGAACTCATCGTGTCGATGATGTCGTCCGAGCTCAGGCCCCACTCCTGGCTGTTCGCGAGCTCCCGGTCGATGACTCCGCGCAACTCGTCGGTGCTGAATCCACCGTCGACCACGCCCCAGCACAGGAGCGGATCCTCGAGCGATTCCAGTCGGTCGAGGATCCGGGGGAGAAGGTCGGTGTTCACCGCAGCCTCACGTGGAACCGGTCGACGATGCGCAGCCCGGCGAGCTTCTCCAGGCGCTCGGGTGTGAACCAACTCAAAGGCATGCCGCGATCCTCCTGGGATCCGACGATGCCCTCGGCGATGTCCGCATCGACGACCTCGCCGAGTTTCTCCCCGCAACTGTGGATGGCTGCGATGGCGATGCGGAACTTTTCCACATCCCCTTGGTTCGGGATCGTCCGGTTGCTGATCGCCTGTAGGCGACCCCGTGCGCTCTCGAGTGCGTCCCGAATCTCCTCGACGTCCACGCCCCCCTGGGCGAGGGCGTCCACCAGGTCACTGTTGATGGCAGGAGGGGGTTGATTGACATGCGCTTGCCAGGAACCTGCGACGAGGGTGCGAAGTTCGCCGACGTACTTCTCAGCGGAACGCACGCGAGCCTTCGCGAGGTCCAGGTTCTGCTCGATCGTCAAGGAGGGCAGGTCCGCAGCCAGGGCCCGGAGGCTCTCGGACACGAGGGCCGCCTCCTGGTCGCGGTCGGGCGGCAACTCCAGATCGAGTTGCCGCACCTCCGCGAGACCGACGTTGAGCCTCGGCAACTCTACGAGCGCAGGACGGAGTCGGCCACTGAGTTCCGCGAATTGTCCGGTGCGCACCTTGACTTGGTGTTCGTCATTGGCTACATCGGCGTGCGCGCGCAGGTCCTGGATCGTGCTGCGCAGGGTCATGCCTTGTCCTCGGGTTCGGGCGCAGGCGCTGCAATGCCCACGATTATGTTGGCCAGTTCGTTGAGATCTGCGATTAACCGGTCGCGAGCATCAGCGTAGTCGCGTTGGACGTTGGAAGCGGCGCCGTTGGCCAGGTTGCTCTGGAGAAGTCGAACGGTGTGCAGGGCCAGTTCCAGCCAGGCGTTCACCCGGAGTGCGGGCCCATCCCAGTCACCATTCAAAGTCTGGAATTGCTCATCTGTGCTCAACTGGTCCCACCGGGTCAGTTTGGCGAAAACGGTCTCCACCTTGGCCTGATCGCCGGGTTTCACCGCCTTCGCGGCCGCCTGCAGAGCGGCAGAGTTGATCCCGCCGGGCAGTGCGCCCGCGGCCGTACGCTCGTTGACCAATCTCAGCAGCTCCGTGCTCACGTCGGCGAGTTCACCACCGAGATCGGACAGATCGGGAACCATGTTCAATGCTTCGTAATGCAGGGCGTCAATCGAAGCGATCCGGGCCTCGAGAGTCGAAACCGAGGCTTTGACGAGGTCGGGAGTTGATTCAGGCCAAGCCACCCCCGTTGCTCCGCCTCGGATGATCTTGATCACCTTGCTGAGGTCGAGCGCCAAGGGCTTGCCGGAGCCCTGACTGTAGGACGCGTGTCGGAGCAGTCGTTGTTGCAGTTGTGCCCTGCTGACTCTTGTGACGGACGCCCCACTTCCGGCGCCGTCGACGAGGAACGTGTGTAGCGCGCGCAGGCCGGGCCTCGGATCCGGGTCCGGCCGCGTTGACACCGGCGCGAATAGAGCGCGGACCTTGCTCGCCGCATCCGACTTGAACGCGTCGGCAATTCCGAGAGCGCGGGCAATAGTCAGCAGGGTCTCCACCAGGCGAACTAGCTCGAGGTCGTCCTCTGCGCGTTCGGGCGGGAGTAGCGCGGCACTGACCGTGCTCACCCAATGCTCGATCCTCCTCTCCGCGAGACGCTGCAACTTCTCGCCGCCCGGAACCTCGACCCACGACCCCTTTGAGTGCGCCCAGGCCAGGGCCCGAAGGGCTCGCATGTCGTCGGCGTTCGACTGCCCGATCGGTAGGACAGCAGTCGCTAGCTTGGCTTGGTTGAACTCCACCATCCTGGCTTCGAAGCCCGGGGCGAGAGCCTTGTCGTTGCTCCAGAGACTGTCGCCACCCAATCCGTCCTCGAACCCGAGTCGTGAACGCACTGCGGTGAAGACGATGTTGCGCAGGTCGTTGATGTCGCCCTGCCGATACTCCTGTCCCTGCGTTGCGAGCCAGCGGTCCACTGCTTTCACGAGCGGCGGTTCGACCATGGTGCGCGGCGGAGCAGGAGCAGGTGTGAGCACAGGGGCAGGAGTCGCCGCTGGTCCCGGCCCCGGGGGTTCGGGTGCAGCATCGTCGAGACCGTCGACAGGCGCGATGTCGAAGGCGGCATGGATCGTCGGAGCAAGGTTCTCCGCCCCCGCGCGGGATCCCCAGAACCGCACCAACCGGACACGGCGCTCATTGAGTTCGTCGTCTCCCGGCGGTCGCAACCTAACCTGGTCCTCGATATTGGCGAGTCGGTCGTCCGCGCCGGTACGGAAGTCGGAGGCGAAGCCTTCGCTCGGGAACCGGCCGTGTTCGATCTCAGTCTGATCGCGATGCAGGACGGGGCGGAGGACCCGGGTAAGCACATTGCGGGCCACGAAACTGCCGTCGACCGACTGGCTCTTGATGGCCCGGTCGAGCGCCGCGGCGTTGAACGGGAAGAGTCCGTAGCCGTCCACCTCCCCGAACGAGGCATGGCACGCCGCGTTCACGGGGCATTGCTCGCACGCGTTCGTCAGTTCGTCACCGCGCGCGTGCGCAGCGCCCAGTTCCGCTGCTCCCACGCGTACGGCATTGAGGTATCGACCCACAAATCCGCCTGGATTAAATGAGGTTTCGATCCCGCCGGGAAGTTCCAGATCGAAGACGCAATAAGTTCGGGTGTAGACGGTCTCCGGCATCTGATTAACGAAGTAACCGGTGGTCACCGCCATGACGACGCGCATCGGGCAAAGTCTCTGCGTCTCAGTGGAGATGAGGGTGATGGCATCGATCAAGCCTCCCTGGATCCCCTGGAAGATCGAGAAGTCCTCGATGAGCACCAGCAGTTCAAGGTCCTGCTTGTCCATCTCGACTCGGACGTCGGTCAGAATCTGCCTCAGGTCATCGCCACCCACGCCGAAGACCTCGCTCACCGACGGGCCGAGTTGCTCGTTGATCATGGTGGCGGCGAGTTCCCGGAAAGCCGGTGCGCTGGTCAGAGCACCAGCCACCTCACGTGCGGCCTGGCCGGCCCTGTTCACGTCGTCGACGGAGAGATTTAGGTCATCGGCAGTGAAACCAAACGCATCCTCTTTGTCCTCGTCGCCCTTGCCTGCCAACTTCTCGCGTACTAGACGCGCAATCGGGCCCTTCTCGTCGAGGAGTCGACCTCGGAAGACATCGTCGCCGAACAATGCAGGAAGGCCGCCCGGGGAAGCCAGGTAGGCGCGGCTCTCGATTTCTTCGGCAGAGCCGTCGGATCGGTTTCCCCGGGTTTCAATGTTGACGGCAAGGGCGTTACGCAGTTTCAGTTGCGCCGTCTTCTCGTCCGCCGCGGCGTCGACGGCTGTCGCGACCTTGGCGCGAAGTTCGTCCGCCCGGTTGCCGGTGGCGTGCTCGAGGATCAATTCGAGGATGCCGCGCAGGGACATCCGATGCTTGGGGACGAAGATCAGGCGAGTGGAGTCCTTGGTCTCCAGATGGGCGCGAAGCCAGCGCACCAGGTGGGACTTTCCCGTGCCGGACTTGCCGAGGATGGGAATGATCGGTAGGTCGGCCGGCTGCTCCTGAACTGCGCGGAGCAACGCGTGCTCGTCGACGACTACGCCCCCCTGAGCGTTATCGACCTGGTCGCGTTGCGTGATCGGGATCGTGCTGTGGGTGGCTAGGAAGACGCTGTCGGAGGTGCTCTCCGCCTCGACCGGGATGATGGTCGACGCCTCGTTCGCGTTCCAGCACGCTGCTGGAAGGGTGCCGCGCCAACTCACCGCTTGCCTCCCGCCTCGACGATGGCGTGCGTCTGTCGGGCCGTGTCGAACCGAGACAAGCGAATACCCTCCGCGTCCGGGAGTGTCTCGAACGTCACTCGCCCACGTTCCTCGAGAATGCGCAACGCCTGCCCTACGGAACTGTCCGCACAGTCGGCCGCGATGCCCGGGTCCGGGTCGGTACCCAGGACCGAAACCAGTCCAGCGCGCACGGACCCGCCGTGCAGGACCGGCAACGCTCGCCCGATCCGCGCGAGCAGGTCGTGAATGCCGATGCGCTCTTCCGGCACGTTCGCCAGTGCGTCGTCCACCGCAGTTACCGGGAGTGGCACCAGGCCGGATCGATCCTTCATGACGGACGGCGTGGCAAGCCCCAGGGCTGGAATCCACCGGGCGGCTGCCGTCCAACGGGTGTCGTTGGTCACCGCCCAGGATTCGCGATCATTGGTCTTGAACTGCTCGGCCTGCAGTGTCTGCAGATTCTCGATCCAGGACAGGGGGTTTCCCAGGGCGTCCTGCGCCATTACCCACGCCAGAGCACGGTTGAGGTCTCGAGCGCCGCTGGTGTGCGCGTCGCCCGGCTGAGTGACCCAGACGTCGCCGTCACGACCGAGGTCAAAGACATGCGTCTGGAGCACTCGGCGGAATTGGTCAGTGTTGAACGGAGCCTTGGGGACGCGGACCTCCTTGCCGAGTTGCACGGTGCCGTCGCTGGTCGTCTCGAGCACGTTGATGGCGCGCAGCGAGGAAATCGTGTTCTTGAGACCACCGGCGGCATCGGCACCTGGGTTCAGGCCCTCGGGCTTGAAGGCAGCCACAATGTCGTCTTCGGTGGAAGAGCGGCGCGCGTCGAGGAGGTGATTCACGATCGCCCGGCCGAGCCCCGGCAGTGTTCGGGGCGGGTTGAGTACTGCCATCACAAGCTCCTGAGAAAGTACGACAGCGACCAGTGCGGGACGCGGATGTTCTTGACGGTCTGATCCGGATACTCGGGATCGGCGGTGCTTTCTGGCAGGACGACGATCCGGAGCGCGCCGGACTGCCCGGCAAGCCAACTCAACCGGGGCGAATCGGTGGGATCCAGTAGAACCAACGTCGGAACCGCGAACTGGAAGGGGGGACCCATGACGACGGGATCGATTGCAACGAGCCCCTCTGCTGCTGAACGACTTGCCCCGGTCACGGCAGGTAGGCCGACGATGCTGGCCGAGGCGAGTATCCCTCGGACCCCATGCGTAACGGCCTTGGTGACAAGCTCGGCCAGGTGCAGCCGGAGTTCGCCTTCGGGATAGGTCACGACGAGGGTTCGACTTCCGTCGGCCATCACATCCAGCGCGGAACTCACCGGTCGGTGCAGGTCGGGAAGGGATGCCTCGGACACGACGGGCCGCGCGGCCCGGTAGGACGGGTCTGCGACGTGGCCGGCGGAGGGACATCCCGAACAAGCGGGTGCGACCACCTGGTGAGCGTGCATCGGGCCGACATCTCGATATTCGTACTCCTCACTCAGGATCGAGCCCCAGCACTCCTCCAGCACGAACATGCGCTCGATGCGGTCCCGAGAGGACGCCTCGGAATCCCGGATCTCCCTGCGCACCTTCTCGATGGCAGCGACGACTGCAGCCTCGTCGACGTTCGCCACTTCAGGGCGGATCCGCACTGTCGCGCGCTTGACGTATTCTGCCCAGGCGGCCTCCACGCGCTCCTTCCAAGCGGCTTCGGGTTCGTCGGCGTCGCGCTCTAGGGCAGGCGGGGGGGTGTCCACGATGTCGAGCACCCCAGCACGCTGTAGGAGTACCAACGTGTTGCGATTCCAGAGTTGATTGCTATCCGATCGGTAGTCGAGCCAAGGCGGAACGGTGCTCGTGTCCAGCACCAGTTGGCGCCGGGCCGGATCGTCTGCCACCCGAGCCGTTCTCATGGCCTCCCAGCGTCCCCAGGTCTTGGCGTCGCCGAGGACAGTGGCGTTCTCGATGTTGCGCCCTTCTTGGGCATCCGTGATGCTCGGCATCCACACCGACAGTGCCGCATGTCCGTCACGGCCCCCGCGACCGACTTCCTGGTAGAAACGGTCGACCGAGGCCGGTACACAGGCATGGAGAACTGTGCGGACGTCGCTCTGGTCCACACCTAGCCCGAAGGCGCTGTTCCCGACGACGACGTCGACGGAGGTCGGCCCGTCGTCCCCCGACCACGCGCGCAGGATGTTTAGTCTCTCCTCGGCGCTGACGTCGCCGTGGAAGACTGCCGTCCGGGCGAATCCTGCCTGCCGGAGTCGCTCCGCAATCTTCGCCGCCGACTCCTTCTTGGTCGTGTACACAATCGCCGGCCTCGGGAGGTAGCGCAGGGCTTCCACGACGCGCTCGAGCCGCTCTTCGTTGGAGACCGGGTGTGCATACAGGTATCGGATCTCCGTGCGAAGGAATGTCGACCCGACGAACAGTGACGTGCCCGACCCGGCGAACAACTCCTCGTTCAGTTGCAGGCCCTGCTGCGAGAGCGTCGCGGTCAGGAGTGCGACGCGGGGCGGGGTCACCCCCTGCGCCCGGGCGACGTCCCGCAGTTCGGAGACTAGGGAGGCAACAACTTGGAACTCTGGGCGGAAACTCAGTCCCCAAGAGCGAATGAGATGCGCCTCGTCGATCACGACATGGCTCAGGGTGCCCCGGGAGGCGAGGTGGCGCAGAGATTGGGCGAGGCTGGTGACCAGGGCTTCGGGTGACGTGAACAGGACCTTTTGGGATCCGTCGCGTAGACGTTCTTTGATCGCCTCCTTCTCCACGGCGGGCCGGTCCCCGTAGTAGGCCAACTCCTTCGGGAGCCCCTGCTGGGGGAAGCGCTGATGCAGCTGCCGCTCCTGGTCGAGGGCGAGCGCGATCGTCGGAACTACCACCACTGTCACTCCCTTGCGGGCCAGGAGGCCGGGAGTAATTCCCACCAGGGACTTGCCGGTCCCCGTCGGGAGAACCACGTGAAGGGTGTCCTCCGGATCGCCGAGAGCGGCCGCGCGCACGGCGCTGGCCTGGCTCCGCGAGCGGTATGCGTCGATGCCCGCAGCGGTCGCCACTGCAGGATCCACCGGCACCGCCATGTCGTGGCGCGACGACGTGGACACCAGTCCACCAGGACCGTCGAAGCTGTTGGGACTCGTGCAGGCCAGGTCGATCCAGGCCCGGTCGCCGAGCAGCCAGTCCGGGTCCCAATCTTCGCCCAGAGTCACCCGGTGCTCGTGCGCGCCGAACCTGCTCGCCTCCAGGTGGGCCGCGCGCAGGTACTCGACCGGAACGCCCCGGTCATCGAGTCGTAGAACCATGAAGTGGTTCGACTGCCCGGAGGTGCCGCGCCGGTGACGGAGGATCTGCCCCACCATTGCGGCGATGTCGCCGGCGATGTCCCGGCCGGGCTTCTCCGAGAGCCAGGCGTCTACGAGTCGCCGGTACGGCCCCTGGAGGTGTGCACGATGGTCGGCGCCGCCGGCCAGGGTCGCTGTCGCGAGGTCCCACTGATCAGTCACGGGTCAGCTCGTCAGAGGTCGTCCGGACAACACCACGATGCCGGTGCTGTCGAGCCGAAGTGTCGGCGTGGCCACCGCGGCGGACAGAGCACGCGCGACCACTTCCTCACGATGAATCTCCTCCTCGAGAAGCCTCAATTCCGACCCCGAACTGCGCACGGCCCGCAGGCGCAGTTGCGACTGGCGCGTGGCGGCATCCCGGGTCGCGATCGCCGAGGCCCTCTCGATGGCGGTCCGGACGTCGTCCTGATCGCGGACGAGTCGTTGCGCGGCAGCCTCCGCCGCGCGCCAAGTCTGCCCCCAGGTCGCAGCAGGAACGAGTTCGTACGCGTTCTCGATCCTGACCCGGTTGAGTGAGTAGTCCCCACCCTCTCTCACTGGGCTCGGCTTCGCGTACGGAGCAGCCAACGCGTTGAGGTGCACCGCGGTGGTCAACTCACGCGCCGTGGCCGTCGTCCACACGCTCACGATGATCGGCGGGAAGATGCCGTCGGCGCGCCGGGTGAGGGCAAGTTGGTCGATACCAGCGCTCACCGTGACCAGGTCGCTGCGCGGATCTCTCTCGGAGGGTACTTCGAGCGGGTTCGCCTCGACGGTGTAGTCGAACCGATAGACGGGGGTGTCATCGCGCTCCCAATCGGGCAGCCAGCGCCACATGCCGAACGCGCGCCCGCGGTCGTCGTGCCAGAGGAAGTCGCTCACCGCGTCGATGAACTGGTCGCCATAGCGGTACAGGTGCATGTCCTCATGCTCAAGAGCGACCTGCCGCACGAACGTCCCGCGGTGGCCTTTGAGCGGCACGAAGTCGCGGACCAGGCGTGTCGCCGGGATCAGTGGGAGCTGTGCCTGCTTGCCCGGCAGACGGCCGATCACCTCGTAGCCGCCCAGGCCGGCGACCGGGTTGCCGATCGGTTCGAACCGGAGATTGCCCGCAGACCTGTTTGCGGCCAGGAGGTTGTCGCTCACCTCCGCGAATGCCAAGGCACTCGACTCGACCTCCGAGATCTGTGCGTAGACGGATCGGTCGTCCGTGCTGGACTCCAAACTGTCGAGAGCATCCTGCTCCCGGACCCTCTCGATGGCTGCGTCCAGCAATTCCCTCACACGAGTTACTGCCTTGTCTGCACCGTCGAGCCCTAGTTCCAGCAGTATGCGCCACGCCTCGTCCGTGGCATCGTCTACGGCCTGTTGGAGGCTGGCCACCGAACCGTCGAAGATGCCGAAGCCTTCGGCGAGGATGTGCGCCCACGCGCCCACGTAGGAGGTGTCCCGGACGCCGGAGACGAGATAGGACCGCCTGCGCTTCGATCCCTCTGGCGACCACCGATCGCAGCGCCCGATCCGTTGCTCCAGCCGATTCGCTGCCGCCGGCAGGCCGAGGTGCACCAGGACGTCAGCAAACTGCAGGTTCCGGCCCTCCTCAGCCGAGGAATCGGCGACCAGGACCGCAGCACTCCGGGAGCCCTCGAACGACCGCACAGCGCGCTCGGTTTGCTCGCTGGCTTCGGTACTCAGGTGGCGGAAGACGGACTTGGCGCCGAGGAGGTCCTCTAGTTCCTGGGCGACTTCCTCGGCGAGTTTCGGCGTCGGGCAGAACACGACTGCCCGTTCCTTCGACGTCATGCGTTCGCTCAGCGCGTCGGCGAACGGCCGACTCACCGTCGCCCTGCGGTCGACGAAGCCGAGATCCTGCTCGATTCGCCTCAGCGCGGACTGCTCGTCGTCGGTGACCGCCGCGGTGGCCCGATCGGCGCACCAGGTACGCAGCGCATCCGGATCGACGGTCAAGGAGACGGCCTCGGCAAAGGTGCGCCCGGTCGCGGTCATCGCGGCCGGGTCACCCTCTGCCCTCGCCAGGGCTTGTTCCCGCCACCGATCGAGCGCTTCTGTGACCTCGGCGTCCGTTGAGGACTTCAGAACGGCAGGCTCAGGCGCGCGGCGGCCCGACACCCGATAGGTCGCCTCCAGGGCCGCGGTCCGGCGCGTGCGAAGCATGCGGCGGTGAACGCGGTACACCTCGGCAACGTGTGTGCGCAGGGCACGGATCAGCGTTGCGGTCTGGTCCTTGTCTTGCGCGGCGACGGCTTCGCGCGCGCGGGCGACGATCGCGACGAGGTCGTCGTCGTCCGGAAACTCGGCCTCGATCTCCGTCAGGCGTCCGTTGAGCAGGAAGGCGGGCAGCCCAGGCTGCAGACCGAGAAACACACGCCCCAGCCCAGCGCGGGCCTCAAGGCGGGAACGCAACTGTTCCGCGGTGGTGTCGGCGTACACCGCGGGGTCGAGCAACTTCAGCATCGCCAGGAACGCGTCCTCGTTGTGCAGCGCCGGCGTTGCGGACAGCATGAGCAACCGAGGGCTCGCCAATGCCACCTCACGGAGGCGCTGAAAGCGCGCCACCAGCACGGGGTCGGCGCTGGTCGACATCCGGGCGAGGTTGTGCGCCTCGTCGACCACCACGAGGTCGGATGCCTCCCAGGAATCCGGCTCGTCGTCACGGCAGAACCGAACACAGGCCCGAGTGAAGTCGTGCACGCGGAACTTCTGAGTCAACTCGCGCTTCCACTGCTCAAGGAGGAACGGCGGCAGAATCAAGAGAACGCGCAGTTCCGGCTTGTCTAGCAGCATCTGTCTGATGACGATGCCCGCTTCGATGGTCTTCCCGAGCCCGACCTCGTCGGCGAGGAGGTAGCGCTGGACTGGGTCCTCGAGGACCCGCCATGCGGTCTCCACCTGGTGACTGTGCAACTCGATGCAACTGGAGAGCGCTGCACGCATTCCGTGCGTTGCCGAGCGTTGCTGAAGGATGCTTCGAAGGAAGGGCAGGCGCAGTTCGGCGAGCACCGGTGACTCGAGCATGCCCGCTTCGCCGAACCCCACCGGATCGGCCAGTGGCTTGTCCCAACGCACGTGGATGCGCTCTTCGGGAACGAATCCTTCCCACTCGTGGCCCCGCACGTAGATGTCGTGGTGCTCGTTAGCCTCGATAATGCGCCCTGAGCGCCAACGTTCGTTCGCGTCTTGCCAGAATACACGCAACTCGGGGGACAGGGGTAGGCGGGTGAGGCTGGCACGCGACACCGCTTCCCGGTAGCGGTCCGTCGGCGCCTGCCCGGGCGCATCGAAGTATTCGAGGACGAGCTTGTCGCCCTCCCGGGCGGCAAGTTTGCCGGGCCCGAAACGGTTGTCCGAGGACAGCAGCAGGTCGCCGCGACTCAGGGACCTCGCGCGCCTTCCGGTCGCCTGCACGGGGGAGGCAGTCGCCTTCTTCCGCGGCTGCCGCGGCTGTGGCACGTTGCCCTCCGCGTCCCGTGAACCGCGGCAACGGGGAAACTGCGAGCAACCCCAGAATGCCTGCCCGGCGCTGCGCCCGCGCGAGGCGAATTGCATCACCATCGGCGACCCGCAAAGAGGGCAGCGCATGTCGTCGATCACCTTCGAACCCCGTCTTGAACTCTGATGTTCCCGAGGCTACCGTAGACGCTTTCGCCGATGCCTCTCAAGCGACATCTCGCACGCGAACTCTGGGCCGCCATGCGCCCCTTGCGCACTGCCCACAACGACCTCGCGCACGCCGCTTGACAGCTATAGGAGCATCTGTGGGGCGGGCACGAGAGCTCTCCGGTGGCGATGCGACCACGTGGATCTCGTCCTTGACGAGGTAGGCCCTGACTGCCTGCACGATTTCGGAGACCTTCCGGCACCGGGCATCGTCGCCATCTGGCTCAGACGTCGGCGCGTCGGTCTCGTCCCTGCGCGGCGCTGACGGCGTCAGCATCGCACCTTGATAAGCAACTGCAGACGA
The DNA here is from genome assembly GCF_900114185.1 of Cellulomonas sp. KH9. Lineage (GTDB taxonomy): Bacteria > Actinomycetota > Actinomycetes > Actinomycetales > Cellulomonadaceae > Cellulomonas. The sequence continues at coordinate 286,197 of NZ_FOSE01000001.1, read as the reverse complement.
CAGTCCGGGCAAGGTCCAGTCGCGGCCAGCGCCCTCAAACATCCCGGGTGTTTGGTCGAGGAGGGAGATCAATGCCCTCTCGTCGATCTGCTTCCCACGTCGATTCAGCATCCATTGAATCTCCCCGGCCTCCAGTGGGCGTCCGCTGCGTAGCACGGCAGCCTGCGCATCCCTGGCGACGTCCGCCGTAGCGCCGACGAGTGCCTTCCGCGGGAGGTGGCGCTCGGTCGGGTTGAGCGGATCGCTGGGAAGGCTGAGAGCGAGTCGCCGCAGCGCGCTCGCCGCGTCCGGGTGCGGGGTCCCGAGCGCCGACGGCAAGGGCGGCGTGGTCCCGCCCGAAGGCGGGGGAGCAGCGCCCCGGCGCGAGATGTCCGTGGTCGGAGCCTTCGCGGTCGGGCGTTCTGACCGTACAAGGCTGCGGTCGTGCTGCGGCCGCTCGCGTGCACCATCGTCACCTCGAGCCGACGCTCTGGTCTCCCCTGGCGAGTGGTTCCTCAGAGCAGTCAGTGCCAGGTCCGCGACGTCGTTCTCAGTGACGCTGCCACGGCCGACGGCGAGCAACGCGGAAGGCGTCTTGTCGCCGCGCTCGATCGTTATTTGCCGCGTGTGTTTCCCGAGGTGCACGTGAACGGTGAGATCCCCGGCTGGAGGCGTGATGGACACGTTCACGCCACCGAGCGCGGTCCGAGCGCCAGGCTCGCGTCGGCGGATCTCGTCGGCCAGCGTCTGACAGTGGACGCTGCCAGTCGGCACAGGGGTCCTCGGGCCGAACTGAGCGATCTGTGTCGGGGCCGCGGCAACCGTCGTCACACGGGCGCGAGGGAGAGCGTGCATCTCTCCATCATCGGCGCACGCGTGACGCAGGATGAGAGCGCGTCGGGTGAGATCGTCCTAGTCGAGCGCCTCGGCGAGCCCGTCGTCGGTGCCCGTCCCCGTCGGCTCGATCTCCGGCGCCCCATGCCCGTCACGTCCTTGCTGATGCCGCTCCCCCCGCCGGTCCGGGCCGGGCACCGCGCCCGGCCCGGACGGAGGTCGTCACTGGTCGCCGATCTTCTTGTCCGCCGCCGACTGCGCCTTGTCGAGCTGCTCGTCGTGCTTGCCACCCGTCGCGGACGAGGCCGCGTCGGACCCCTTCTCCAGGGCGGAGTCGCTCGCCTGCTCACCCTTCTCGCCCTGCATCGCGTCGGACGCCTTGCCCTTGAGGTCGTCGATACCCATGCGTGTTCCCCCTCGGTCCTGCGGAGGGCCTGCCCGACACCCGGGGCGACGAGCGGGCCGCACCGGGCGCCCCGGCGCCGTTCCATCCTGCGTCGACCCCTGGACGCCCGCACCCGCACCGCGGGATCCGGACGGCACCGCACCTGCCGAGGGGCCGAGCCGATCGGCACATCACGTCGCGGCGACCAGCGGGACCTCACTCTCGCGAGCCGACGGCCGTCAGCGGTCCCGCGCTGGGGGCAGGGCGATCTCGTAACCGAGTCCCTGCAGGGCTCGGACGTGATCGATCCCGTCGTCGTGGCTGCCCGGCAGGTCCCAGGGCGACACGAGCCGGCCCGTCGCGTCAGCCTCGTAGATCGCCGTGGTTCCCACGCCTTCGCGCTGGTAGGCCAGGACCAGCACCCAGTCGATCGGAGCGTTGGCGAGCCGGCCCAGCTGGTAGGGCGGGTCGAGGTGGTAGAGCGTGGCCGTGTGCGGGGGGACGAGGTCAGCGCCCTCGGCGTCCGCCCGCGGCTGCAGCATGGCGACGAGCCACGCCACCCGCGGGCCCGGCTGACGCGCAGCCACTCGCGCGCAGGGGGTCCAGTGCTCGCGTGACGTGACGGCGACGTACCGGTCGCCGACGCGCACGACGCCGAAGTCGTACACCCACACCGTCGGGTCGCCGGTACGGAGGTGCTGCACGAAGGGCTTGAAGTCGTGCAGCCACCAGCTCGCCCGCTCACCCGAGGGACCGACGAGCTCGATGCGATGCGGGCCGACGCCCGTCAGCCGCCACGGGGTGCCGTCAGCCCGGACAGCGCGGGCGACGAGGTCCGGCTGGACGACGTGACCGGGAGCGTCGGAGACGCACGCGAGGTGGGTGGGGTCGTCGAGGTGCAGATCAGGCACGGGGTACTCCGTCAGGTCGAGCAGCTTCCCGTGCCGGCGGCACGGGCGGATCTTCCTCCGGGGGCACCGTGCGCTCAGCGCGGTTGCCAGTCGGCCAGCCGGAGGGCTTGAGGCCGAGCTTCGTGATCGGGAGACACCCTAGGGCAGACGACTGACAGCGACGCAGCCGGCTGATCGCGGCGTCATTCGCGCAGTTCTCCACAGATGCGAGACGACCCCCGAGCGAAGCGCTTTGAACTAGTACCTTCCGGACATGCGAATGCACGGACAAGTCGCCCTCGTTGTGGTCACGGTCGGGCTGCTGGTCGCCGGGTGCATGACCGACGCCAGGCCCGCCGACCCCACGGCGGAGCCCACGGAGACGGCGACGCCGACCCCGTCGCCCACGCCCTCGCTGACGTCGGACGTCACCGTGCCACCGGAGCGACCCGAGGCTATGGCGACACCGAGTGCCGACGGCGCGGCGGCTGCGGCTAGGGCGTGTCTCCCATATGAGCGTGGATCACACGTGAGGGGGCTCGACCGCTTCTAGGATCAGGCGTGATTCAGGAGCGCTTGCAGGAGCGGTTTCGTTGGCTGGGTGATCGGACAGACCCGGACTTCCGTGCCGATCTGACGGGGTGGTGGCGGGATGCGGAGTTGCTGGTGCAGCTCGGCCCGGCGCTGGCCGGTCTGTTCTCGGACGTGTCGCCGACGGTGATCGTCGGACCTCAGTCCCGGGGTTCGCTCCTCGGGCCTTTGGTGGCGGTCCATCTTGGTGTCGGGTTCGTGGAGCTGTTGAAGAACCACGCCTCGGCGGCCGATTCGGACGCATGGCTGCAGGTCACGACGCCGCCCGACTACCGCGACCGACACCTTCGGCTAGGGGCGCGCCGGGCGCTACTGACCTCCGGAGACCGGGTGCTCTTCGTCGACGACTGGGTCGCGACGGGTGCTCAGGTCGAGGCTGCGCATGCTCTGGTCGAGCTCAGCGGGGCCACGTGGCTAGGAGCCGCCGTCCTCGTCGATGGCGCTGAGCGAGCCCACGTGAGGCGGAAGGTGAATCTGCGCAGCCTGCTCCACATTCGCGACCTGTAGACGACCGGCTACACACGTGACCAGGTGATGCAGGCGGCGAGGATGACCGCGGCGCGGTAGGTGATGGCGAGCTTGTCGTAGCGGGTGGCCAGGCCGCGCCACTGCTTGGTCAGGGCGAAGTGGCGTTCGACGACGTTGCGTCCGCGGTAGGCGATCGTGTCGAGTCCGCGTGGTCCTCCGCCACGCGCTCCGCGTCGTTTACGGGCGGCGATCTCGTCGGACTTCTCAGGGACGACGACCTTGATGCCGCGGGCGCGCAGCGCCCGGCGGTAGATGCCGGCCGAGTACGCCTTGTCCGCGATCACCGCGTCGGGCCGGGTCCGGGGGCGGCCCGCAGCCAGGCGGGGGACGCGGATGTCGGCCAGCACCGTGGCGAGCAGCGCGCCGTCGTTGCGGTGCCCACCAGTGATCACGGCAGCCAGCGGGCGACCACGCCCGTCGACCGCGGCGTGGATCTTGGTGGTCAACCCACCGCGTGACCGCCCGATGCCATGACCTGCAGGTTCACATCGCTCGATCGGCAGATCCCTGTGATTCGATCCGGCCCCCCCGTGTCCTGATCCGGACGCGTGGTGTTCGTGGCGTGCTGGTGGGCGCGAGCGATCGTCGCGTCCACCGAGACAGCCCAGTCCACCTGACCGGCCGCGTCGGCCTCAGCGAGCAACCGCGCCAGCACCCGGTCCCACGTCCCGTCCGCGGCATAGCGTCGGTGCCGCTTCCAGGCCGTCTGCCACGCCCCGAACGGCTCGCGCGGCAGGTCCCGCCACGCGATCCCCGTCCGATACCGATAGGCGATCGCCTCAACCACCCGCCGGTTGTCCCCGAACGGATGCCCACGCCGGCCCTCATTCGAGGGCAACAGCGGCTCTACCCGAGCCCACTGCTCGTCCGAGAACACCCGATACCGCGAAGACGCCGTCACCCCCACACACTCCCGCGAGCCTCAGGTGAGATATGGGAGACACGCCCTAGTTGTCCACGCCCCACTCCCACGCATCCCCCAGCCGCTTCCGCACCGCCTCCCCCCCCACCTCCTCCACATACCCCCGCGGTCCCACGACGACCAGCAGCACCCGCGCCCGCGACAGCCCGGTGTAGAGCATCGTCCGCGCCCGCGCCGGATCGCGGACCCCGTTGACGGCCAGCACGACCACGGTCCGCTCGAGCCCCTTGAACCCGAGCACGTGCCCGTAGAACACGTCATCGCCGGCGAAGAACCCGTCCCAGTACTCCTGGTAGCCGGCCATCCCGACGGTCTCGACCTGCATGGGGTGCCGCCGCCCGGTGGTGAGCAGCGCGATCTGGCCCGGCGCCCAACCCTCGTCGAGCAGCGCCTCGACGACGTCATCCGCGGCACCGACCGCCTCCTCAACCGGCACGTCCACCACGCGCACCGGCGCGCCCGCCCACCCGCGCGGCCGAGTGACGCCGGCATGCAGCGCACCGCAGAGCTGGGCGATCTGCTTGGTGGAGCGCAGGTTCTCGTCGAGCTCGATGACGGTGAGCTCGACGGGCGCGGTACCGGAACGGGGGAACACCCGCTGGCCGTCGTCGGAGAACACGGCGAGGCGGCCGCGGTCGGGGTCGCGCAGGCAGCGCAGCAGCGCGGGCCACCACTCGTCGCCGAAGTCCTGGGCCTCGTCGACGACGACGGCGTCGAACAGGTCCGCCTCGGGGCGCTGCGCGGCGAGGTCGCCGAGCTCGCGCGGCAGGCGCTCCTCCCAGTCGGTCGGATCGGCATCGTCGCCCGGTGCGGCGCCCCACCGCACCGGCAGCTCGTGGAACAGCCCGACGTACGCGGGCCGCTCCCGCACCGGCCACGTCGCGGTCGTCCGCTCCAGGTACCGCGCCAGGCCCCGCGAGTAGCACATGAGCGCGACGCGCTCCCCGGCCCGGGCACGTCGCCGCGCGTGCTCGAGCGCGAGCCACGTCTTGCCCGTCCCCGCCCCGCCGACGACGTGCACCCGCGGCACCGCGTCGAGGAACCGCATGGCGTGCGCCTGCTCGCGCGTCAGCCGGTCGAGGTGGTCCTCGTACTCGGCAGCGACAGCGAGCGTCTCCGCCTGGGACGGGAACCCGCCGGTCAGCCACTCGACGAGCGCTTCGGCGGCCGGCTCGTCGAGCGGCGCGTGACCGGCTCCGTGCTCGTCGATCGCCCGTCGCACGAGATGGACGGCGCGCCCGCCGTCGGCGACGTCCGCCCGGTCGAGCAGCATGGCCCTCGGCAGCTCCGGCGCGTCCCAGTCCCCCGGCACGTAGGTGTGCGGCAGCGCGACGAGATGCGCTGTCCGGGCGAGCGCCCCTGCCAGGCCGTGCCGGCGCAGCAGCGCGAGCAGGGTGTGCTTGGCGTCCTGCACCTGCCCGACGGGGTCGATGGGGTGCCGCCCGGCACCGGACCCCTGCCACCACTGCCCGTCGGCGCGGACGACGTGCCCGCCCTTCACCTCGATCGCGGCGACACCCACCCCCGGCCACACGACGAGCAGGTCGATCTCCCGCTCCTTGGGACCGTCCTGCAGCGCGGTGCCCGCGAGGAGCACGACGTCGTCCGGCAGGTGGTCGCGCAGCGCCTCCCACACGGTCTGCTCGGCACCGCCGTCCTCGGGGAACGCGGGGTGCTCGGGGTAGGTGCGCGCCACGGTCGTGACCTCCTCGGGTGGGTGTCCACCTCCGGTATCGACATCGCGGGCCACGGCCGTGAGCCGCCCGCGTCGGGGCGTGCGACGTCAGGCGTCCGCCGAGGCGGCGGCAGGGTCGTGCGGGGCGTCCGACGGGGCGTCACCACCGTCGACTCCGCCCGTGCCGGGGCACCCCGCGCCGGTGGGTCCCGACGTCTGCGGACGCAAGTCGGACGTTCGCGGGCGGCGCGTGACACCGCGGTCGGGTGGCTTCTCGGAACCGTGACGGCACCGCGCCTGGCATCGCATCCGCCACTCGTGTGGACGGCGCCCGCAGGGCTCTGCGAACCGGTAGGTTTCGGGCGGCCCGCCGGATCGTGACGAAGGAGGCGCGATGACCGCAGTCGACTCGGCCGAGCGCCGGGTGAAGGAGCTGCAGGCGCTGCTCGTCACGGCGCGTGAGCGTGTCCCGTCGCTGCGGCGGGCGACCCATGCAGTCGGGGCTCCGGGGAGTTGGACGGGCACGGCCGCCCACCGGCTGCACCACGACGAGCTGGTCCTGCTCAGCGGCCGGCTCGCGCACAGGCTCGAGCGCGCCGAGGACGCGGTACTCGAGGACCTGCAGCACGCCCGACGAGCCCTCAGCCGCGCTCAGGACGAGCAGGAGGCCGTCGAGCGGAAGTCCACCACGTGACGCGGGTCGTCGAGGTCAGCGCCGAGGCGGTCGCCGGCGTGCGCTCGGACGTGGCCCAGGTGTGCGAGGCGATCGACGCGGAGTGGGTCTCCCTGCGGGCACGCGCCCGCAACCTCGGGGTGCCGACGCCCGGGTTCGACGACGTCCTCGGCGCCGCCGACCGGCTCGGTTCGCACGTGCTGCCGGTCGTCGACACCCACCTGGACCGGGCCCAGGCGCTGGAGCAGCTGCGGTACGGGTCGATGGGCGGCCCGCTGCCCGTGCTCGATGTGGACCCCGCACCGGTCTCCGTCCCGTTCACCACCACGCCCCTGGACGACGGAGGCCAGACGCTCACCTGGGGCGCGACCAGCGCGAGCGAGATCACCGCCGACCGGCAGGACACCGACCGCTCCCGTGACATCGGCGACTGGTTCGCCGACCGGTGGGACGACGCCGCCGACGCCGTGGCCGACGGCACGCAGTGGGTCGCCGACAAGGCCGGGCAGGCCTGGGACGCCGTCACCGACGCCGGGGCGGCCATCGGCGACTGGTGGGAACGCACCACCGCCGACCTCGGTGAGTGGATCGACACCCACCTGGACGGGGTCCGCGAGTTCATCGGCCGGCACGTCGCGATCTTCCGGTTCCTGGCCGACGCCCTGCGGATCGTCGGATGGGTCCTCGTGGTCGTCGGTGCCGTGCTGGCCGTCGCCCTGGCCGTCATCGGCGCCATGGGCGGCACCGCCGCCGGCGCGATCTTCGGGTTCGGCGTCGGCGCCGTACCCGGCGGAGCCGCCGGCGCCGTCGCCGGGCTCACGTTCGGACTGAAGATCCTCGGCGTCGGGTTCACCCTCGTCTCGGTCGGGGACTTCCTCGACGTGGCCGCCGACTGGGGCGAAGGCAAGATCGACGGACAGGAGCTGGTCAAGCTCGGATCCCTCGAGCTCGGCCTGGCCGTCACGTCGCTGATCGGTGTGGGGGTCGTCGGCAAGATCCTGCAGAAGGCCCTCACGCACCTGCCCGCGTCGTGGCGGTCGCGGATCGACGACATTCTCGCTCCACGCAGGGGCGTGGGCGGGCCTCGCACTCATGACGAGATGATGGCGCCGTTGCGGTCGGACTCCCCTTCGGGTCCAGGCTGGGTGCGCGAGCCTGACGTCGCACCCGATGCGCAGTACGGCAAGCCACGGAGCATGACGTCGTACCCCAGAGGTGGGAGCGCGCCGCCGCGCACCATCGACCCGGACGTGGCGCGACTGGGGGGCGACCTGTCACACCCCTGGGGACGCGATCCCCACACCGGGTTGCCTTTCACGGAAAGGGAATGGTCACGCCGATACATCAACGAGCGGGCCGACCTCCGTTGGCCACCCAATGACGGGGCCGTGGCAGGATCGCGGGTCGTCTTCCACGATCTCGAACGGTTCCGCGCGCTCTACGGAGATCGGTTCGACCGCGTCGGCTGGCCGGGCGGCACCTACCTCGGCGTACCGCCGGGCTTGGCATGGGGCGAGCGCGCGTTGCCGCCCGCAAACCTGGACAGGCCCGTCATGGGGTACACATTCACAGGAAGGGTTCCACGTGGCATCACGGTTGAGGTCTCGGAGATCGCTCCGGCGTTCGGCCAGCCAGGCGGCGGCATCCAGGTTCGATTCCTGCGGGACGGGAACGCAGCAACGGTGACCGACCTCTTGAGATGGGGAGTGCTCGCATGACACCTATCACCCTCCCGCAGGCCGTTCTCCAACTGGCTGCCGAGTCCGGCGCCTTCGTCAGCTCGACGAGCGACGGCTCGGGCCTCGAGATCGGGGACTCCGAGACGAATCACGTCGTCCGCAGGGCCCACGACGTCTTCACGGTCGATGAAGTGCAGCGTGGCAGGACGACCGGCGTCGTCCTGCGTACTGCCGAGGAGGCCGCGCTCTTCCGGTTCCTCGCGTTGATCTTGGGCAGCAGGTGGCGCGCTGCCACTGGGATGGGCGAGCTCGCGCCCGCTCCGCGAGATCCTCCGGAAGGAACCGCCCTGGACACGTCCGACTGGCGGCACTCCACTGTGCGGTGGGTCGAGGGCGGGACCGAGCGGTGGGCCGATGACCTCGTCGACTACAGAGCGGCAGACCTTGCCAGGACACTCGTCTACCCGCTCGACGTCGTCGTCGCCGCAGTTCGGGAGCCGTCCGGAGCACCCGTGTTCACGTGAGCGGCATCGGGAGCCATCGATGACCCTTGGCACGAGGCCAGCCCTCACGCTGACTGGTCCACAGGCCTATCCGATCGCCACCGACCGCCGCCTGTAACCGGTACTTTTCCGGCATGCCGACGCGCCCGGGCCGACGAGGCTCCACTCTCACGCTGGCGGTCCTGCTGGCCTCCGGTGCTGCGCTGACGGGCTGCACCGACGACGGCGAGCCCGCACCCACCAGCAGTCCGGCGACCACCGCGAGCTCGACGCCGACGCCGAGCCAGACGCCCGAGTCACCAGGGTTGCCCGCCCGACCCGCAGCGATGTCGACGAATGACGAGGCGGGTGCGCTCGCCGCGGCGCAGTACTTCGGGGTCGATCTGTACGCGTACGTCTTCGCGACCGGCGACCTCGCGGAGTGGCGCGCGATGTCGGATCCCGCCTGTGGGTTCTGCAACGGAGTCATCCAGAACGTCGAGCAGATGCAGGCCACCGGTGAGCTCGACCGCGGTCAGGTCGCTCTCGTGGAGTCCGCCTACGGGTCGACGATCACGGAAGGCAGCCGGTACACGGCAACGATCGTCGTGCAGCAACCGGCTTCGACGGTGGAGGACGCCAGCGGCACCGTCACCGGACAGCGCGAGGCGCAACGGTACGAGCTCTACTTCGCGATCGCCTGGCAGGACGGGTGGCGGATGCTCGCGGTCGACGCGACCGCCGTCGAGGGATGACCGTGCGCGTTCTCCGCCGGGGTGGGATGGTCGTCGGCACGACTCTGACACTCGTCGTGCTCATGGCGTCGGGGACACTGGCGGCGGGCCGGGACACCTCCTACGGTGGCCAGACGTCTGAGACCGGTGATGCGGTCGAGCTCAATGCGCGGGACGGCAACGAGCAGCAGCAACGGCACGAATCCCTCAAAGGCACCCCCGCCTACGACCTCACCCAGTACCGCCGCGCCCCGCGGTGCAACGTCTCCAACGCCGTCCCCACGACACCCCTCAACGGGCAGTGCCCGCCCGCCGACGGGGTCGCCGGGGTGAACAACTGCGGTGAGGACGTCCCGCTCGACGCGCTGTGGAGCCGGGAGCGCTCGACGCCGACCGCGGCCTGGTCGCCCTGGACGATCGTCGACGCCGGTGGGTGCGCCGCCGACATCCTCCCCGTCCTCACCTCTGACGACTTCCGTCGCCTCCCCCTGCCCGCCCCCACCCTGACCCTGCAGCCCGACCGCGGCTGGGCCCTGGTCAACATCGAGACCATCGTGTCCACCGACCCGGCCCCGGTGACCCTCCGCACCGACCTGCTCGGCATCGGCGTCACCGTCGAGGCCACACCGCGCCGCTGGGCGTACGACTTCGGCGACGGCCACACGCTCACCACCAGCTCTCCGGGCCGCCCCTACCCGGACCACGACGTCTTCCACGAGTACGAGCAGCCCGGCACGACCACCATCACGCTGACGGCCGAGTGGACCGGCCGCTACCAGGTCGACGGCAGCCCGCTGTGGCGCGACGTCGACGGCGTCGCCAGCACGACCGCGGCCACCGCACCGTTCACCGTCGAGGAACGCACGAGCCGCCTGGTCTCAGGCTTGTGCACCGACGTCCCCCGCCCGCCCGACTGCTGACGCGCACCACGCCAACCACGACACCCCCCACGCCCGCGATCGGACACCCACGATGCCCGCACCCCTGACCGCACCGGACGACACCGACCTCGCGCATCTCGGCCTGACTGCCGACGTCGGCGAGGAGCCGTGGGTGCGGTCGGTGTCGTTCCCGTCCGAGCACGCCACCGTGCGGCTCACGTCGAGGTCACCCGCGAGACGGTCGACACCGTCACGATCGACCGGGACGCGGACGGGCACCACGTGGCCGTCACGTCCCGCAGCGACGGCCTGGCGGGCCGGCTGACGGTCACCGTGACGTCCGCAGGCGTACGGATCCACGACACCGTCCTGCGCACCTGACACCAGCCGGCCGACGTGCGGGCACCGTCCTGACCCCCACGCCACCTCCCCACCACCCGAGGATGTCCCACCCATGCACCCACCGAGAACCGCGCGGTGAAGACCGCCAATCTCGTCTCGACCTCGACCTCCTTCGAGGACGACGTCTGGCGCGCCGCGGCGGCCCTGGGGGCGGTCGTCGACGGACCGTACGCCCAGTACCCCGACGACCAGGACCGCTACCTGACGATCTTCGGCGCACTCGACCCCCGGCACGCGCACGACTGGCGTGACGACCTCGCCGCGCGCCCCGGACTGGACGACATGCCCGACCTCAGCACAGCCCTCGCTGTCTCTGTCGAGTGCCGCTGGGAGGACTTGTTCGCCTCGTGGATCGCACGGCTGGCGGCACTGCTACCGGAGCCCGCGTGGGTGGTCGACGGCGACGGGGTCGTGTGGCCTGCCGCCGGCGTCGACCCGAGGGCGGTGCGCCTGTGACGCGTCAGGGGCAGTTCGTCACCGGAGCGTCGTACCCACCGCAGCCGGCCGGATACCAGGAAAGGACGGTCCGACGCCACGAGACAGACCGAGACCCTCGGTCCGCCAGCCTCGCGGACCGTGGAAAGGCCCGCACCGTCAGTGCCCGACCTGCGAGGATTCGCCGGTGCCTGCCAACGTTCGAATCGTGAACCGACCTGGATCCCGCCGAGCGGCCACGGCGACGACGATGGCCGTCGGGGTCATGGTTGCCGGGGCCTGCACCGCAGGGCCTCTCACGGCGGACGAGCAGCGCGCGGCCATGGCGGACACCACGCGCACCGTCGCCGACCGGACGGCAGACGGCATGAGGACGGACTCGATAGAGGTCACAGACGACGCTGCCGAGCTGCGCGACTGCCCCGACGGCGGGAGCCGATACGTCTTTGCTGCGACAATCGGCCCTGTCGGTCGGGACAAACTAGCGAGCACCATGGGCAGTGCGTTGACCCGCGCCGAGAACAGGTTCCTCGGCGTGGTCGAAAGACTCGGACTCGACCCGGCGGATGAGGGCCTCGCACGCTTCGATCGTCTGGATATCGCCGACCCGGCGGCGGCTGAGGACGTTCGCCACGCGACGTATCACGTCACGGACGGCGACCTGCAGGGCATCACGCTGTCGTTCAGCGCAGCAACAGCCGGAGCCGATGACATCGTCGTCGACGTCGAAGGCCACACGCGCTGCACCTGACTCAGACCCTGCCGAACACAGCCTGCACACGCCCGAAACCGGCGTGGAACTCGCCGGCGGCATCCGTCACGGAATCGTAGGTCGACTGAACAGAAGCGTCGACGTTGGTCGACACCATCCACGCCGCGAACTCTGCGTCGAGCGCAGGGCTGTCGATGATCCTCACAGGGTCGATCAGTCCTCCGGTCGGCGACCGGAGCGCTGACGGCAGGCCCGCTGCATGTCGTGGATCGTTGGCGACCAGGAGCTGGGCGACCACGGCGTCCTGGAGCCGGGCGACTCGGACAGCCTGTGCCTCGAGCCGTCCCGCGTGCGAGGCGGCGACGTCGCCGTCGACGAAGACGCCCAATCCCTTGTTCATGCCGAACTTCCCCGCTTCCCAGAGCACGGTGCCGACGAGGCCGTCAGGCCCCGCGACCTGGTCCAGGACCAGACCGGTCGTCGTTCCCAGGAGGTCGCGGGTCGCCTGCGCCTGGGCGTCCATCTCGCTGCGTACCTGGTGCTGGGCGAGGTACTGCGCTCCCGCGAGGCTGCCGAACCTGCTGGCGACTCGGCCCATCTGCTCGCTGTTCCCCGCTGCCGCGTCCAGGCGCACCGCGTTCACCATCAGCCCGTAGTACAGCTCACCCACCGCACGGTCGAACGGCGCCGAGAGCTCGTCGGTGTGACCGAAGGTCGCCAGGAACCCGCGGGTGTCCTCCAGGGAGAGGTAGAACAGCGGCCGCGGCCCCGGGATGTCCTCCCACCCCTCGGGTCGGCTGCGGGTGGACTCCGGCACCCGGCACGCCTCCGCCGTCGCCCCGGCGAGCATCTCCGGCGCCCAGGCCGTGGCGATCGCGGCGTAGTGCTCGCGGGCGAACCACATGGTCCCGTCCAGCCGCGCGGTGGCGGTGATCGCGTCGAACGGGAACCGTGCGGCGGCGTGCCGGGCGGGGTCTTCGCCGACACCCGCACCTGCCGCCAGCGCGGCTCCGAACGCCTGGTCGACCCGCACACCGAACCGGGCGTCGTAGGCGTGGACACGCTCGACCATCGCCCCTGTGCCCGGCCCGGCCGAGATCGCCAGGCGCGCGGCGGTGGGGTCGGTGGCGAGTGCGGTGAACGCGAGCTCCATGCGGTCACGGGGCAGACCGACGGCCGCAGGACGACCGTCGAGCACGTCACCGCGGACGTCGACGGACAGGTCCTCGACGAGCGAGTCCAACGCATTCGCGCGCGTGAAGGCCACCAGGTGCCGCGTCGGGATGGTGCCGTGCTGGAGCAGCGCCAGCCGCCCCCAGGCCACGTCGTGATCCGCCGGCGCCGGCCGAACGCCGCGACCGTCGCGGCGAGACCCGCCGGAGGGTCGGCGTCGTGCAGCGCCGCGGCGAACCCGCGCCCCAGCACCTGCAGGTCCCGTGCGCCGCGCCCGGACCACTCCTCCCGCACCGCCAGGCCCGATGCCATCTCGGCGACGACGTACGCCAGCCGCTCGGTCCGTGCGGTCCCCAGCTCGGCGTAGAACCCGGACATCACGTCGGGATCGCCGACGTGCCCCTCGAGCCGCGCCAGCAACGCGCGCAGCCGAACGGCTGCCTGCTCCCCCGCCGAGTCGACCGCGACCAGCTCGGCGGCCAGTCCCCGGCCCACCACCTCGGCCTGCCGGGCGTCCAGGACGGGCTCGACGATCGTCACGACCCCGCCGCGCAGGGCGATCGGGACGGCCGTGTCGGCGAGCCTGGCCAGGTCCAGACGACGACGCAACCCGGGCAGCTCCCCGTCCACCCACGTCGCGATGTGCTCGACCTTCCTCAGCTCGGTCACCGGGACGTCCAGGGCGTTCGCCCTACCGGTCAGGTCCGCGCACACCCCGTGCAGCGACGACGCCGCGCCCTCGAGCCGCGCGACCAGCAGCGCCAGACCCTCGACGTCGACACTGGCGAAGGCCACGCTCACAGCTCCGAGACCGGGACGTCGAAGCTCGGCGGCACCGCCGCGCGACGCGCCGTGACCGCGTCGATGAACGCCTCGAACCGCAGCGGCAGGTCCGCCCGACGCCCGTCGAGCTCCAGGGCGAACGACTCAGCCGCGGTCGGCCCCGTCCACACCCGGTCCTGCGACATGAGAGCGGCCGGACGCTCCAGCACCCCGGCGACGACCACCGCCATCGACCGCGCCCGCTCCAGCAGATCGGTGAGGTCCTCGTACTCCGGGTTCGACACGGTCCGGGTCTTCAGCTCCCCCACAGGCCCCTCCGCGATCGCTGCACCTGGCCGGTGCGCCGTCACCGTACTGGTGGACCCGGCAGCCGCGTGGCCGGTTTCCACAACCGACCGCTGCGGGCTCAGCGCGTGACGATCGTCTGCACCTCACCGACCGGGACCTCGGCCGTCACGGTCCGGGTCTGGACCTCCAGGGCCTGCGGCGTCGGGTCCAGCGAGGACGTCCACGTCGCCTCCCACCTGGCCGTGGCCGTCAACGTCACCGTCGGGTACTGCTGCCCGGACTTCACCGGCTGGTTCGCGCTGGACCGCTCGAACACGATCGCGCACGAGCTGCCCGTCATCCCCGCCGCGTACGGCGTCCCGGCGTCCGGGCACGTCACGTCCCGCGCGTTCGGCGCCGACAGGGCCATCGACGCCATCCGCGCCTCCACCCGCGACCACACCCCCGGCACCGACGCCGTGACCTGCACCGACGTCGTCGCGTCCTCCACCCACACGAACGTGTCCAGGTTCACCACCGTGGCCCCCGACCCCTTCACCGACGGGTTCCACCGGATCGTCCCCACCGGCAGCTGCATGTGCTCCGCAGCGATCTGCGCCAGCACCCGCGGATCGACCGACTCCTGCACAGCCGGAGCCGGCTCCCCCGCCATGACGTACACCGCCGGGTGGGAGAGGAAGTACGCGACCTGCTCGTCAGCGGGCACGTGCGACGCACACTCCGCCTCGTACCACCGACCCTCGGTGTCCGTCGCGTGCTGCTCGAACCCCTCGTGCAGCAGCCCCTGCGCCGCGTACGCGTCCTGCGTCATCGAAGACCGTCCGACGCCCCCGTCCTTCCAGTACTCGTAGTACCGCTGCCCCGTCCACCCCGCCCCGTACCAGCACCGGCGAGGCACCGGCACCTTCGCCACCCCTGTGAAGGGCACACCCGCCGTCGTCGCGCCGGTCGTCTCGATGGTCGCCGTGGTGGACTCGGCCTCGACCGAGATGCCGTCGTCCGACACGTCCCCGGCGGCTGCCGCGTCCTCCGTACCGTCGCGACCCGCCTGTGGACCAGCCACCGCAGGTTGCGCGGCCAGGATCACGAGGAGGAGGCCGGTCGATACGACGGTCGCGCCCCGACGGCGCATCAGCAGTCGCCGGCAGGTGCGCTGTTCAGGACGCGCCATGTGCCGAACCCTGACAGGCCCATCGACAGCTGTTTGGCCGTCCCGACCAGGCCGATCTCCTGCGACGAGTAGGTCCCCTCAGGATCGGCTGCAGTGACGTCCCGGTAGTCGTCGCACACGGTCACGGTCGCGGACTCGCCGTCGACGACGAGGTCGTGGATACGCGTGTGGAAGACCCCGAGGATCTCGAGGTCCTGGTCCGCGTTCTGCGTCGCGATGCGCTGCATCATCGCGGTGACCTCCGGCGACGCCAGCACGTCGAACCCCGGGCTGACGGTGTTGGTCGTCATCATCCGCCAGTACTCCTTCTGGTACGCCGCGACCGTGTTGTACACGTCCACCTGCTCACCCTCGAGCTGCGGCACGTCCTCGAACACGATCCCCAGGTCGGGATCCGACGGCTCCAGCGCCGGCCCGGTCGGCGTGGGGCTCGGCGTCGGCGTCGGTTCCGCCGCGACCGTGGCCTCCAGCCCCGGCGGCTCGACGGCCTCCGACGCGCACCCCGCGCTCAGCAGCAGCACCGTCAGGATCGGCAGGGCCCTGCGCAGCGTCACGTCGTCCTCGTCTCGTCCGGGTCCGTGGCCCGCACACGATACCGACCGACCTGGGCCAAACAGGACGAAACGGGGTGAGGCCCGGTCACTCGCACCGACGTCGCTGCGTCCTCACCACGGACAACGGCACCCGCCGCCGCATCAGTACGCGCCACCCGCGTCGACGGCCCGCCACCACAACGGCGCGAGCTTGGTCTCGTCGGTGCCGAGCAACAGCAGCATCGTGAGGACCACCTCCTCGACGGTGGCACCGTCGACCCAGCTCACCGTGACGTAGAGCCTGCCGCTGGGGTCCTTCTCGTCCCGGGCGCCCTGGTGCTTCCACGACACGGCGAGAGCTCCCGTCGCCGGGTCCGGGCCACGGCGCAGCTCGGTGGCCGCCCCGACGACGCCGAGCACCTTGCCCACCGGGTTCGCACTCCCGGTCTGGGTCTGGGTCGACCCGTACGTCCAGGCCCGGTCGGGGGCCGTCACCCGCAGGAACCGACGCCGACCGGCCGGGCGCAACCGGGAGCCCTCGGCGACGAACCGCACACCTGCCGTCGTCGCACCCAGGACGACCGGGACGTCAGGGCCCGTGAACGTGGGCACCGGGCCCTCCTCGTTGACCGTCTCGCTCACCGCCGTGAACGTCGCCACGATCTGCCCGTCGACCTGCGCGCGGACGCTCAGCGGGTACCCGTCCATCGACATCCGCAGCGCGCCCCAGGGTCCGTCGACCTCGGCCAGCGTCCTGTCCACCCAGCCGTCGGACTTCGCTCCCGTGCGCCGCAGCGACTCGTTGCTCATGCGCGGGACGACCCGGACCTGCCCGGCGGCCAGGGTCACGTGCAGACCGGACGGGCTGTTCGTCATGTCCACCTCGGAGCAGAGTTCATCGGGTTGATCCTGGAGTCCCCCACATGACGACCGGGATCTCCGGCTCGGTGCCGACGAGGGCCGGCCGTGGCGTCAGGACGCGCCGCCGGCGTCGACCACCCGCCACCACAGCGGCATGAGCCTGTCGCCGTTGGTGCCGAGCAGCAGCAGCAGGCTCAGCACGACCTCGGCGACGGCCGCACCCTCGACCCAGGAGAGCGTGACGTACGGCCGACCGCTCGGGTCCTTCTCGTCCCGGCCGGTGCTGCCGACCAGCGAGGTGACGACCTCGCCGGTCGCCGGGGCCGGGCCGCGGCGCAGCTCGGTGGGCGCGTTCACCGAGCCGATGACCTTGAGGACCGGGTGGGAGGGAGCCGTCTGGGTCTGGGTGGACCCGTACGTCCACGTCTGCTCCGGGCACGTCACCCGCAGGAACCGACGGCGACCGGCCGGACGCAACCGCGAACCGTGCGCCACGAACCGCACACCGCCGTGCACCCCGCCCAGGACCACCGGGACGTCACGGTCCGTGAACGTGGGCACCGGCCCCTCGTCGATCAGCGGCTCGCTCACCGCCGTGAGCGTGGCCACGACCTGCCCGTCGACCTGGGCGCGGACGCTCAGCGGGTACCCGTCCATCGACATCCGCAGCGAACCCCACGGCCCGTCGACCTCGGCCAGCGTCCTGTCCACCAGGCCGTCCGACTTCGCCCCCATGCGTCGCAACGACTCCCCGCTCATGCGCGGGACGACCCGAACCTGCCCCGCCGCGAGGGTGGCGTGCAGACCGGAGGGGCTGTTCGTCATGTCCATGTCAGAACCAGTTCATCGGGTTGATCTTCGAGTCGGCCACAGCCTCCACGGCGCCGCCGACCTTGTCGACCACGTCACCCACGTCGTCGATGTCGGCCACCTGGTCGGCGACCCATCCGGCGGCCCTCGTGGCCTGGTCGGCCGTCCACTCGGCGGCCTGCTCCGTGGCCGCGGACACCTCGTCCCAGTGGTCCACGAGCTCGGCGCCCGCGTACACCACGCCGGTGACGGCGACCGCACCCCAGGTGACCGGGCTCGGCGCGATGAGCGCGGCCGTCAGGCTGATGTCGAACCCGGTCTTGGCGATGTCGGCGACGTAGCCGGCACCGTCGCGCCGGAACGCCTCGACCGGGTTGCCGTGCGACGCCACCTGGGCGATGTCGAACCCGACCGACGCCGCGCTGCCGAGCACCCCCGCCCCGCGGAGCACCCCCGCCGTCCGGGCCACCGTGGCGAGCTTCGTGCCCGCCTGAGCGTCCCCGGCGACGGCCAGCAGGTTGCTCGCCCCGCGGGAGGCGACGACCGACTCTCCCGCGGCGTTCAGCACGCGGAAGGTGTACTGCCTCGCTCCGAAGACGCCGTCGTAGATGTTCGCCGCCATGCCCGGCAGACGGGCCTCCACCGCAGGCAGCAGGCTGCGCAGGGCGTTGTTCGCCGCCCACCTCTGCACGCTCGGCGGGACGGACTGCATCTTGTCCAGCGGGACCATCCGCATGAGGAGCGACTGCATCGTCGTCCCGGGCGCTCGGTACGTCCCGTGCCGCAGCATCGCCTTCGCGACGACCTCGTCGCTGAGGTTCAGCCGCTGCATCAGCGGCACGACCACCGACCGCGTGACGGACACCTTGGCGACCGTCGTGGCCGCGAGCGCGCTCATCCCGCCGGAGAACAGGACGGCGACATAGTCCTCGTACCACTCGTAGGCCTCGACGACCGGCCGGCCGGCGCCGTCCAGGTGGGGCAGGGCGTCGATCGCCTCACCCGCGATCCGGTGGATCCAGTCGTCGAGGGTCTCACCGGGGCGTCGCGCCAGGCCCGCGTTCCGGTCGGGCTGGGTGGCCAGGCCGCCGAGGCTGCCCATGGTCGTGACCACGGCGGTGCGGCCGCCGGCGATCTCCAGCCACCCGGCCCCGCCGGGGCCGAAGGCCGGGACGGCCTGCTGCTCGAGGCTCCGGACGATGCCGAGCCGGGCCCGCAGGTCGACGGTCGCGTCGTCGCACCAGGCAGGGACCTCGCCCAGCCCGGTCACGGCCCACCCGGCGTCGAGCCGACGCGCCTCGGCGAGCATGCCGTGCAGGTCGTCGCTCAGGGTCGTCACCCGGGTCGCCACGGTGTCGAGGACCGTCGGGTCGATGCGGACCACCATCAGTACGCCCCCGTCACGGCCGCGGCCTCCCGCTTGCGACGGGCGTCGTTGTCCGCCGACGACGCCTCCTGCAGCAGGTGCCGCGCCGCCGCGCGGGCGGCGCCCTGGTGCGCGGTGAGCCGCTCCCGCACGTCGTCGGCGTTGGCGCACTCCCACAGCTCGGTGCGCGCGGCGGTCAGCGCGGGGTCGACGACCGTCTCGATCCGCGCGGCGAGCGCGCGGAGGCGGGACGCCCGCAGGGCGTCGGCGGCGCCGGGGTCGTCCCCGGGCACGGGTGCCATCTCAGCCCCGCCCGTGGCCGACGGCGGCCTGCAGCTCGGCCGCCGACGGCAGCAGCCGCTGCAGCGCCTCCCACAGCGCGCCCCCGCTGACCGGGACCAGCGAGACGTGGGCGACGCCGTCGTCCGTCCGGGCCTCGGGGTGGTCCCACCGCCAGTAGCCGTCGGCGCCGCAGTCCAGCACGGACAGCCAGCGCCCGGTGCCGGCGCCCTCGTCGCCCCAGCTCACGGTGACGCGCCACCAGCTGCGCAGCGTCGCGACGATCGCCAGCCAGCGCGCACGCGTCGGCGCGTCGAGGTCCGGCCACCGCTCCGTCGTCGTGGTGGCCAGGGCGACCGTGCGCGCGTCGTCCCACTCGGCGGGGCCCAGCGACGCCATCTCGAGGACGATGTCGACCAGCCCGGCGGGCGCCGACACGACGGTGGCGTCCGCGGGGACCTGGCCGCGGTGCAGGCCCACGAGGCGACCCACGTCCCAGACGATGGTGGGGAGCTCGGCGCGCTGGTACGTCACCGGGTCGTCCGCCCCGGTGCCGGGCCACGGCTCGCTGTACCAGACGTCCTCGCCCGCCACCGCCACGTGCGCGGCGGACGTGCCCTGCGGGCCGCTGGTCTCCACGAGCATCCGGATGAGCGGCGCGGTCATGGCCAGCACGAGCTGCGCCGCCAGCGGGTGGACGCGGTCCTGGCCGTCGAGGATCCCGGCGCTGCGCAGCTCCTCGAGCGCGCGCCGCTGGTCCGCGGTCTGCGGCGCGGCGGACCGGACGACCAGCGCGAGCGCGTCGAGCTGGTGGGCGGTGAGCCGCAGCCGTCCGCGGGCCTCGTCGAGTGCGGCGCCGGCCGGGCTGCTCACGGGACCTGCCCGGTCGGCGGCGTGTCGACCGGTGCCGTCGCGGGCCGGTGCTTCTCGACCCACGTCCGGCGAGCGCCGCGCACCCACGTGAGCCCGGCGAGCATCGCCGCCATCGGCCACAGGAACGTCCAGCGCTCCTCGGGGACGACGATGAAGAGCAGCACGAACGCGAGCAGCGCGAGCAGCAGCAGGACCGTGAGCAGCGCGAAACCCACACGTGGCAGGACGGGCGGTCGCGGACCGGGCACGGCACCTCCTGGACGGTCGACCGGCGCACCACAAGCCCCCGAACACGGACAAAGCGCCCCCGGGGCCCGCTGACAGTAGCAGGGCCAGGGGCCCTGGAAGGGCAGACCAGCCGTCACCGGCGACAGGACTCCCCGTCGATCACCCGGCGTGCGTGGACGACCCCGCGCCGGAGACCGCACCTCCCGGTGCGCCGTTCACGACGGCCCCCGCCCCCAGCACCCGGTGCGCCAGCATCGTCGCCCCGGCCACGGCCGCGGGCATCGTCGCCACGGCCCCACCGGGCACCAGGAAGCACAGCTGCGTCGCGACCCCGAACCCGATGGCCTCGCGCCGGTGCGCACGCAGCAGCCGGTTGCGCTCGGTGCGCGACAGCCCGCGGGACACCAGTGCGCGGGACGTGAGCTCGTGCGCCAGCACCCACCCCGTGAGCACCAGACCGGTGGACCAGCCGAGCACGGTCCCGAGCACGGGCACGAGCCCCAGCACACCGGCCATCAGCGCCACCAGCAGACCGCGGGCCATGAGCGCGAACCCGTCGACGGCCCCCCGCCAGAACCCGGTGTCCCCGGCGGGTACGGTGCCCGTCTCCTCGCGCTCGACGGCCCGCCAGATGCGGTCGTAGAACGGCTCACCCACCGTCAGCGTGAGGGCGGTGAACGTGACGACGACCAGCACGACGGCACCGGCGAGCACCACGCCCTGCACGGCGATCTCGGCGGCACGCTCCCAGAAGGGCGTCCACCCGTCGGCGAACGGGGTGAGCCACTGCGCCACGGTGCCCAGGTTGACGACCAGCAGCGTCAGCGCGGTCAGCACCAGCAGCCCGACCAGCGCGGCGGGCACCAGCCCCCACGCCATCACCGACGGCCGACGCCGCCAGTACCCCCAGCCACGCAGCAGCAGCCGGGCACCGTCGCGCACCTCACCCATGACGTCGCAGCGTAGGGCCCGGACGGTGTCCGTGCCGGAGGACCAGGCCTGCGGGAGCACCCGGGCCGGGCGCTCCGCCCGGCCCGGCGGAACCGCCTACCGGTCGCCGATCTTCTCGTCCGCGGCCGACTGCGCCTTGTCGATGTGCTCGTCGTGCTTGCCGCCCGTGGCGGACGACGCCGCGTCGGCGCCCTTCTCCAGGGCGGAGTCGCTCGCCTGCTCGCCCTTCTCGCCCTGCACCGCGTCGGTCGCCTTGCCCTTGAGGTCGTCGATGCCCATGCGAATCCCCCTGCTCTCGCTCATCGGACAGCGCCTGCCCGTCGAGCAGGCCGCACCGAGCGGTCTCCGGTGCCGTTCCATCCTCCGGCGGCCGCGCACGGGCCGCATCCCCGGCCTCCCAGCGGCGTGGGGGTGCCGTGACGGCACACCGGCGCTGCTGAGCGCGGTCCTCACCGCGCCCTGACCATCGGGACGGGCCGGGGCGTCAGGCGTCGGCCGGCACCACCCGCGACGACCGCCGCGTGACGAGGTACACGAGCACGCCCACCGCCAGCAGCACCCCGGCGAGCAGCCAGTGCTGCGCCTCCTGCCGGGTGAGCAGCAGCAGGCAGGAGAGCACCGCGAGCACGGGCAGGGCCGTCGGCGCGCGGAAGTGGTCGTGCTCGACGCGGTCGCGCCGCAGCACCAGCACGGCGACGTTCGTCGAGAGGAAGACGAACAGCAGGAGCAGCACCACGGTCGACGCGAGGTCGACCAGCTCACCGGTCGCGGCCAGGACGATCGCGACGGCGGTGGTGACGAGGATCGCCACGCCGGGCGTCCGCCGGCCCGGCAGCACCCGGGACATCGGCGAGGGCAGCAGACCGCGCTGCGCCATGCCGTAGCCGAGGCGGCTCGCCATGATCATCGTGAGCAGCGCGCCGTTGGCGACGGCGACGAGCGCGATGACGGCGAACAGCTCCGGCGGCACGGCTCCGGCGGTGCGGACGACCTCGAGCAGGGGGCCTGTGGACTCCGCGAGCTCGGCCGGCGCGATGACGGCCGGGGCGACGAACCCGAGCAGCAGGTAGACGACCCCGGCCGTGAGCAGGGCGCCGAACAGCGCACGGGGGTAGACGCGGGAGACGTCGCGGATCTCCTCCGCGAGGTTCGCCGACGTCTCGAAGCCGACGAAGGAGTAGTACGCGATGAGCGCGGACCCGAGGACGGCGACCCACACCCCGGTCTCCGCCGGCGGGTCGAACGCGCCGCCGAGGTCGGCGTCCCCACGCCCGATGACCCACGCCCCGAGGACGATGACGAGGACCAGCCCGGTCGTCTCGATGATCGTCATGCCGATGTTGGCGCGCAGCGACTCCTTGATGCCCCACGCGTTGATCAGCGCGACGAGCACGAGGAAGACGATCGCGGCGGGCACCTGCGGGACGTCGAGGAACGCCGTGAGGTACTCCCCCGTGAACGCCAGCGACAGACCCGCGGCGCTCACCATCCCGGCCGCGAGCATGCAGAACCCGACGAGGAACGCGACCAGCGGGCTGCGGTACGCCTTCTCGGCGTAGACCGCGGACCCCCCGGCGTGCGGGTACTTGGTCACCAGCTCGGCGTACGAGAACGCCGTCAGCAGGGCCATGACCAGGGCGATCGCGAACGCCAGCCACACCAGACCACCGGCCTGGCCGGCCATCTCGCCGACCAGCGCGTACACCCCGGCGCCCAGCACGTCGCCGAGGATGAACAGGAACAGCAGCGGGCCGGTCACCGCCCGCTTCAGCCCGGGTGCGCCCGCGGCCTTCCCCGTCTCGCTCGTCACGGGCCGATTCTGTGGCAGCCGGACGCGTCGCGCGCGTCGAGCGGCGCGGGCCCGGTCGACGCCGAGCGGAGGGGCTCAGCCCCGCGCGGCCCGGCGACGCTCGGCCACCCGCGACACGGCGTAGATCCCGACGACCACGGCGACCAGCCCGGCCGTCGCGGCGAGCTGGGCGCGCGCCGCGTCGTCCGTGAGCATGAGGACGACGACGCCGCCGAGGCCGACGAGCGTCGCCCACGTCAGCCACGGGTAGCCCCACATGCGCAGCGGCAGCCCGTCCGGCCCCGCCGCGGCCTCCAGCCGGGGGCGCAGCCGCAGCTGCGACACCGCGACCAGCACCCACACCACCAGCAGCGACGCCCCGGCGGCGTTCAGCAGGATGCCGAGCAGCGCGTCGGGCAGCAGCCAGTTCAGCCCGACGGCGACCAGCGCCAGCACCACCGACACCAGCACCGCGACCCACGGCACCTCGCGCCGCGAGACCCGCTGCAGCACCGCCGGCCCGTCGCCGCGCCCGGCCAGGGAGAACGCCATGCGGGACGTCGCGTAGATGTTGGCGTTGAACGCCGACAGCAGCGCGAGGACGACGACGACCTCCATGACGCGCGCCGCACCGGGCAGCCCGGCGACGTCGAGGACGGCGACGAACGGCCCGTCGACCAGCTGCGGGGCGTCCCACGGCAGCACGAGCACCATGACGGCCACGGCACCGATGTAGAAGAGCATGATCCGCCACACGATCGAGCGCGTGGCGCGGGCGACGGCCCGCTGCGGGTCGGCGGCCTCGGCCGACGCGATGGTGACGATCTCGATGCCACCGAACGCGAAGACGACGACCAGCAGCCCGGCGGCGATCCCCGCGGGCCCGGTGGGGGCGAACCCGCCGTTGCCCAGCAGGTTCGACGTCCCCACGGGCTCGGTGCCCGGCAGCAGCCCCAGCACCAGCAGCACCCCGACGACGAGGAACGCGATGATCGCGACGACCTTGACGAGCGCGAACCAGAACTCGAACTCGCCGAACTGCCGCACCCCCACGAGGTTCACCACGGCGAACACGGCGACGGCCGCGAGCGCGACCCCCCACTGCGGCGCCCCGGGCAGCCACCCGGTGACGATGCGCGCGACGCCGGTGATCTCGACGCCGAGCACCATGATCAGCGTGAACCAGTAGACCCAGCCGAGCGTGAACCCGGCCCACCGCCCCAGCGCCTTCTCCGCGTACACGGAGAACGACCCGCTGGACGGGACCGCCGCGGCCATCTCGGCGAGCATCCGCATGACGAGCACGACGAGCAGCCCCGCGACGGCGTACGACACGAGCACGGCCGGCCCGGCGACGGCGATCCCGACCCCGCTGCCGAGGAACAGCCCGGCGCCGATCGCGGACCCCAGGCCCATCATCGTCAGGTGCCGGGGGCGCAGGGCGTGGCCGAGGGCGCGCTGCCCGTCGACGGGGCCGACGGCCGGCGGTCCGGGGGTCCCGGTGGGGCCGGTGACGGCCCCCGACTCGGGGGCGGACCCGTCGGTGCGGTGCGGTGGGGGCGTCATGCGGGTGCGGACCTTCGGTGGGCGAACGGCGGCCGGACGGCCACCGCGACACGCTACCCGCGTGCCGAGGGTCCGCCGTCGGCCTCTCGTCCCGCAGGAGCGACGCCGGCAGGTGCGCGGCACCCCTCGGTCAGCGCGTGACGACGGCCTGGATCTCGCCGACCGGGACCTCCGCGGTCACGGTCGTGGTCTGCTCCCCCAGGTCCACCGGCGTCGCGTCCAGCCAGGACGTCCACGACGCCGACCACACCGTCGTCACCACCATGGTCGCGGTCGGGTGCTCCTGCCCCGGCTTCACGGGCTGGTTCGCGCTGGACCGCTCGAAGACCACCTCGCAGGTGGTCCCGGCGGCGTCGGCCTCCGGCGTCCAGGGCACCCCGAGGTCGTCGCACCGCACCGTGTCGTCGGACCGCACCGTGTCGTCGGACCCGACGAGGCCCGGGGCCGTGACCTCGACGCGCTCGATGACCGCCTCGACCTGCGCCCACGGCCCCGAGGGCAGCGTCGCGCGCACCGTGGCCGTGCTCGCGGCGCCCTCGACCCACACCCAGGTGGCCATGTTCACCACCGTGGCGCCCGAGCCCTCCAGGGACGGGTTCCACCGCACGGTCCCCTGCGGCAGCTCCATCGCCTCGTACGCGGCCTCGGCCAGCACCCGCGGCTCGACCTCTGCCGCCGCAGCGGGCCGCTGCTCGTCCGCCTCGAAGAACCGCGGCGGATGGGTCTCGAGGTAGCTCAGCAGGAACTCCCCGTCCACACCCTCCCGGCACCACGGCCCGTACCAGCCGCCGTCCTCGGCGCCCTTGAGCGCGTGCTCCTGGTAGCCCGGCAGCGCCTGCGTGCGGTACCGGTGCGGCACCTGCGCCATCGCCTTCTGGTTCAGCTCGCCCTCCCAGAACGCCGCGTACTCCGCCCCGGTGTACCACCACCGGTACCAGCACCGCGGCACCACCTTCACCCGACCCGGGATGCGGTACTGCGACCCGCCGGTGACCTGACCGGACACGTCCAGCGAGGCCCAGATCTCGTCACCGTCCAGGCCGGTGTCCGTTGTCGGCGGCGGGGCGTCGAGGTCGCACTCGCGGCCGCACGGCTTGCGACCCTCGGAGGGGGCGGCCGCCGCAGGTACGGCAGACAGCAGCAGAGCCGCCGACAGGGTCACGAGGGCGGCCGTCACCCGCTGCCTCGCACCTGAGGTCAGCACGAGTTGCCCTCGAACGTGGCATCCTCCGGCCGCCACGTCGCACCGTCGTCGAACGTGCTGAGCCGCGTCGTCGACCTCTCGTACTGCGGGAAGTCGATCTCCTGGAAGGACTGGGGCGCAGAGCCGTCCACGTTCGTGAACAGGACGTCGGAGTAGTCGGCGCACACCGAGGCCGTCGCGGTACCACCATCGATCGTCACGTCGGAGATCGTGATGTGCAGGGTCCCGTCGAACCCGAACCCGTCCTCGCTGTTGCGCTGGACGCCGTACTCGACCTTCCGCAGAAGCTCAGGAGAAGCGAACTGCGCCAGTGCCGGACTGGTGGCACCGGTCGTCTTCGAGCGCCAGTACTCCACCTCGAAGATCGCGACCGCGTCGTGCGCCGACGCCGCCGGGCCGGTCAGGTCCGGGGTGTCGACGAACACGATGCCCAGCTCGGCGTCGGACAGGTCGGTCGCCGCGTCCTCCGCGGGCGTCGGCGAGGGCGTCGGGGACGCCGACGCCGCCGGGGTGGGCGAGGCGGTCAACCCGGCCGGCTCCGCCTTCTGCGCGCCGCAGCCCGCCAGGACCACGACGCACACCCCGACGACCAGCCCACCACGGACCCGCACCACGCACCTCCACACCCCGCGAACCGTGCGCCGCAGGCCGCGCGAAGCGTACCGAACCGGACAACACCGGCAGGCGCCGGTGAGGGACTTCTCACCCGTGGGGCAGGCCAGGTTCCCGCGACCGGCGGATCGGGGCACGGCGTGGCCGACCCTGCCAGACGTCGGTGTCGCGTCGCCGACGTCGCCCCTAGTGTGGTCGGGGACGCAGCACCGGCGGGCCGGGGGAACCCGTGACGCCGTCCGTGGACGGTCCGAGGGGAGGACGAGCGTGACCTCGAACGTCTCCGCCGGCTACGGCGTCCACTCGGAGGTCGGACGGCTCCGCAAGGTCATGGTGTGCCGGCCCGGTCTGGCGCACCGGCGCCTGACCCCGACCACCAGCGACGAGCTGCTGTTCGACGACGTCCTGTGGGTCGAGAACGCCCAGCGGGACCACGCGGACTTCGTCGAGAAGCTGACGGCGCGCGGCGTCGAGGTCGTCGAGCTGCACGACGCCCTCGCGCAGACCCTGCAGGTGCCGGGCGCGCGCGACTGGCTGCTGGACCGCAAGATCGTGCCCGACCGCGTCGGGCTGGGGCTCGTCGACGCCACGCGGGCGTACCTGGAGTCCCTGTCGGCCACGCGCCTCGCGGAGCTGCTGATCGGCGGCCTCGCGACGATCGACCTGCCCGCGGAGCACCGCCCGCCGGCGATCGGCCTGGCCCGCGAGTCGACGGGCGCCCGCGAGTACCTGATGCCGCCGCTGCCCAACACCCTCTACACGCGCGACACCACGTGCTGGCTGTACGGCGGGCTCACGCTGAACCCGCTGTACTTCTCCGCGCGGCGCGACGAGACCCTCATCTACCAGGCGATCTACCTGCACCACCCGGACTACGTCGGCTCGCGCGTCTGGTGGGGCGACCCGGGGCGGGACTGGGGGCAGGCGACGTTCGAGGGCGGCGACATCATGCCCGTCGGCGACGGGGTCGTCCTCATGGGCATGAGCGAGCGGACGTCCCGGCAGGCGATCACGCAGGTCGCGGCCGCGCTGTTCGCCCAGGGTGCGGCCTCGCGCGTGGTGGTGGCCGGCATGCCGAAGCTGCGCGCGGCCATGCACCTCGACACCGTGTTCACGTTCGTCGACCGGGACGTCGTCACGCTCTACCCGACGATCATGGACGCGGTGCACACGTTCACGCTGCTGCCGTCGGACCGGGGACCCGGGTTCGACGTGGTCGACGAGGGCTCGGCCGCGTTCACCGACGTCGTGGCGCGCGCCATGGGCCTGGACCGCCTGCGGACCATCGACACCGGCGGCGACCAGTACGAGTCGGAGCGTCAGCAGTGGGACTCCGGCAACAACGCCCTCGCCGTGGAGCCGGGCGTCGTGTTCACGTACGACCGCAACACGCTGACCAACGCGCTGCTGGAGCGGGCGGGCATCGAGGTCGTCACGATCGTCGGCGCCGAGCTGGGCCGCGGCCGCGGCGGCGGGCACTGCATGACGTGCCCGATCATCCGGGACCCGGTCACGGGGTGATGCGCGGACTACCCGTGCCCGTCGACGCGCCCGCACACCTCACCGTGGGACGCGCCGCGCTCCTGGAGCACGCCGGGCGGCGTCACCGTGTGGCCCAGCCCGCCGGGACGAGCTGGGAGGTGACGACGTCGGTCAGCGACCCGGGTGCGACGGTGGCCTCGTACAGCGCGGCCTCGACCTTGTCCATGCGCAGCCCTTCGGCGAGGTCGGCGTCGTGCGTGGTCGCGCACACGCGGACCAGGGGCCGCCCACGGTCCGTGAACTCGTCGACCACGCGGACGTCCAGCCCGTTCCACCGCGCCTCGACGTAGAGCTCGAACAGCTCCTCGACGTCGCCGCGCGGGACGTCCCGACGGAAGCGACCCGCGGCCGTGCGCTCGAAGCCGTCGAGCGGTTCAGCGGCAGCGAGGACGACGCGGTCACCCAGCACGTCGGCGGGATGCACGTTCCCGTTCCACCGGGCCAGGGGGCCGACGTGCAGCGGCAGGAGCCCGAACGCGACCGCGCGGTCCTCGGTCACCCACCCGTGCGCGACGTCCACGTACGTGGCGAGCAGGACGCTCGAGCCGTCGGCGCCCACGCGCACCAGCTGGGCACCCGCCGGCACCCGCGAGTGCACGAACCAGTAGAGCGGCACGACGTGGTCGTCGAGGCCGACGAAGCCCGTGCCCGTGAACGGCGGACGATCGAGGAACGGGCCGCCCGTCCGCTCGCGCGTGCGACGGTCCGGGCCACCGACGGCGTCCTCGAACCGGAGCTGAGCGGTGGCCTCGAACCTCAGCACGTCGACGTGCGGGCTGTCCGGCCCGTAGGGCGATCCCGGGTACGTCAGGCCGTGCGCCCGGACCAGGTCGGCGGCGGTGCTCGCCCACGTCACGGTCTGCGCGGGGACCGCGAAGCCCCCCGTGCGCTCGAACCCCGCGGCGAGGTACGCCTCGCTCAGCTGCGGCGTCACCGCCTTCTGCATCAGCGTCACGCGACGCACCTCCAGGTCGTGGTCAATCCCCCTGTGCGACGGCGGATCCGCCGCACGGCCGTTCCTCAGGAGACCCGCCTGCCCGGCAGGTCGACGTCCCGGCGCACGCTGCGCACGTCCGTCAGCTGGTCACCGGGGACCTCCCCCTCGGACATCAGGTCGTACGGCCGGTGGTTGAGGTACGGCGGCTCACCCGCCGGCTCCTCGTACCTGCCGAACAGGGACTGCTCCTGCACGTATGTCATGTGCACCACCGCGGCCAGACCGGTCTCCTCGTCCCAGTCGTCGACCTGCACGACCCACCCACCAGGCGCACGCGCCCACACCTCGATCTCGTAGGCCTCGTCGACCTCGTCCCACTCGGCGTCCCGCCACCAACCGAAACGCTCGTCCCACGTGAAGCCGTCCGGGCGTGGCTGGTCACCTGGCACGACCAGCCCGACGCCACGACTGCGATTGTTCGAATACCGGGCGCTGTAGAGAACTCCGTCCACGACGGCAAACTGTCCGACTATCACGGCTGCTCCCTCAGGTGGACCCATCGTTTCCGGTCGAATCTCGCCACGAGTTCCTCAGTCCCGTCCGGCCGGGTCACCCACATCTCCGTCCCGTCAGGCAGATCGTGACGGTCTGCATACGCCCACTCCGGCGTGTAGTCCGGACCATCGCCGGACCACCCGTTCCCGCGGTAGGGATCCTCCCAGCCGAGCGCCCACTCCAGGTGCTCCATCTGCTCCACCCCCAGCCCTCGTTCGGCGCCCAGGTCCTTCCACGCCGCGGCCCGCGCATCTGCGTCCGGTAGCGACGCGATCTGCTCGAAGCGCGATGCCGAGACCCCGTCCGTGGCCGGCAGGTACTGCGCCTGGTCGACGAGGTCGAGCGGCCCGTTCGGGGTCCCCGGGGCGACCATCGAGCCGTCGACCCGGATGTCGTCCGCCTGGTAGCGGACGGTGAACATCGACTCGTCGGGCGCGAAGTCGCTCCGCTCGTAGTTGAGCCCGAGCTTGCGGTACAGCGCAGCCGTGCCCATCCCCGTGACGTCGGCGGCCCGCGAGACGTACCCGCCGATGCTCGTGAGCGGGTACCTCGGCGCGTTGCCCGCTGCAGCCTTCTGCGCCACCCGCAGCACGGTGGCGTCGTCGGCGACCTGACCGAACCGCGCCGGTCCGAGGGCGTTGGCGACCTGGTCCGGCGGCACGACCTTCTGGATGGCGTCGTCCGGCCGGATCGTCGGCATCGCCCGGCGGATCGCCAGCACCTCGCGCAGCGTGGTGGCCGAGAGCTGGTGCACCGGCCGCGCGACCAGCGAGGTGAACTGCGCCCGCGTCCAGCCGCGGTCCCGCAGCTCGACGTCCAGCGCGTCGTCCCACCGCGCCTGGTCGGCCACCTCCGCCGCGCCGAATCGGATCTCGTGCACCGCACCGCTCGGGTCGACCCCCTTGCGGACCGCTCGAGCCGGATCCAGGTCACGCGCCGCCGACGGACCGAGGTCCGTCTCGGGCGGGGCGCCATCGGCGGCGCCCGCCGGGGTTCCGCCCGGCCGATCGGCGCCGGCACCGTGCGGCGTCACCTCGGGGGCCGACGCCCGCGGGCGGAAGACCCGTTCCAGCGTGTCGTCGATGCGCCCGGTCCATGACGCGGGCAGACGCGGCCACGTCTTCTGCACGATCTTGCCGAGCGCACCCGCTCCGACCAGGGACGTCACGGTGAGCGCGAGCTCGACCGAGCCCCGCTGCACGAGCTCCTGCCCGTCGATGGTGCCCTCACCCCAGTCCGCAGCCACGTCCAGGAGGTCCCCGACCGCGACGAGGGAGAAGCCGGCGCCCAGGACCTTGAGCCCGGCGCTGAGCCCGGCGACGGCCCCCGCGCCGCCGACCGGCACGGCTCCGACCCCGAAGCCGACGACCGCGCCGATCGCGGCCCCGCCCATCGCGCCGATGATCGTCAGCCCGACGGTGAGCACGGCACCGATCGCGACGACCGCCCACCCGACGACGCGGCACACGTCGGCCAGCACCCGGAGGAGCGCCACGTGCCGGCCGATGAGCTCGCGCACCGCGGCAAGGTTCTCGTCGACCCACGCCCCCAGGTCGGCCGTGGTCGACTGCCACCACTCGCCGATCGACGCACCCGCCTCGCCGACCGCGTCCCCCGCCTCGACCGCTCGCTGCGCGAGCCGGTCCAGGCCCTGGTCGACCGCGTCGCTCACGCCCTCCCACGCGCCGGCGAGCCAGTCCCCGATCCCGCGGGACTCCGTCGTGGCCTGCGCGTCCGCCTGCTGGGCATCGACGTCGGCAGACGTCCACGACAGCACCGTCGTCCCGTCATCGAGCGCCGAGCGGGTGAACGGATCGGCCACCGGGGACGGGTCCGGGGCGTCGACCACAGGGAACGGGGTGCCGAGCGCACCGCCGTACCAGGTGTCGGCCAGGGTGCGCGCCCGACCGAGGTGGGTGTCGACGACCGGGAGCACGTTCTCGTCGAGCCGGCGGGCCACGTCGACCGCGTCGTCCAGCCCTCGGGTCGGCACGCCGAGCGTGAGCATCCGCGAGCGCAGCGGTGCGACCCGGTCGAGCACGGCCTGGCTCGTCGTCGCCACGTCCGCCCGGACGCCCGCCATGGCCTCCGGGCACACCTCGACCAGTCGACTCATCGCGCGCCCACGTCGTCCCTGGCGTTCTCGCGCGCGCCGCGCAGGGTGCGCTCCGCGTGAGCCAGCTCGTCCCGCACCGCCTGCAGGGCAGCGTCCAGGGCGCGGGGGAGGCGCTGGGCCGCGGGGGCCAGCTCGTCGTGGTGGAGCCGGTCGGCCGCGGATCCCGTCCAGGACCCCGGCGCGCCGACGGCACCGGCCGGACGCGCGAGGCTCGGCACGCCCTCGCAGGCCGCACCCAGGTCCAGCAGGAGCCGGCGCAGCTCGTCGACCCTGCCCTGCGCACGAGCCACCGGATCGACCACCGCACCTCCCGACCAAAACCCCCGAATCCGGACAGCACGGTACCCGTTCGCGACCTCTCGCCAGACCCGGTCGTCCACAGTTCATCCCGGTGGCCGACACGGCACGGTGCCCCACAGCATCGGCGCGGGAGCACGGCCACCCGTGCTCCCCGAGGTCAGGGCGTCGGGTCGTCACCCGTCGGGTCGGACGGGTACAGCCGGCGCGTGCCGGTGTCCTGCGTGTCGCCGACCTCGGGCTGGGTGTCCGGGCCCGTGGCGCCGGGTAGCGGCTGGTTCTCCGGGTCCTGCGTCTCGGGGCGCTGGGACGCGGGGTGGACGGTGTCCTCGCTCATGGCACCACCCTGACCCGGGCACCCAGGGCCCGCCACCGGTGACGACGGAGCCGCCCGCCACCCACCCTCACGGGCAGACGACGGGCGGCTCGCGTCCGGACCGGACGGGTCAGACCTCCGCGCCGGCGAGGTACCCGGCGTTGATCGCCTCGCCGACCTTCGCGGGGGTCACGCAGTCGCCGACGGTCCGCACGGTGCGCCCGGCGGCCTTCAGCTGGTCCGCCAGCGTCGTCTCCGGCAGCACGCCGAACGCGGTGACGACCGTGTCGGCGGCCACCCGGACGTCCTCGCCGTCGGCGGTGCGCAGCTGCACCCCGTCGGCGTCGACCGCGACGACCGTGTGACCGGTGAGCAGCCGGACGCCGGCGGTGGCCAGGTCGCGCAGCAGCGTCATGCGGTTGATGAGGATGAGGTCGCGCGCGATCTCGTCGGCCGCCTCGACGACCGTCACGTCGCGCCCGCCCTGGGCGAGCTCGAGCGCGAGGTCCGCGCCCGACAGGCCGCCGCCCGCGACGACGACGCGCTGCCCCAGCGGCGCGCCCTCGTGGGCGTCGATCACGCCGACGACGTTCGGGCCGTCGATGCCGGGGATGGACGCCGGGACGAGCGGGCGCGAGCCCGTGGCCAGGATGATCTCGTCCGCGTCGGCCAGCTCCGGGGAGTCCGCCGCGATCTCGTGGCCGAGGTGCACGGTGACGGGCAGGCGGGCGATCTGCCGCTCCCACCAGCCGATCATCGCGTGCAGCTCCTTCTTGAAGTCGGGCGTCGCCGCGGGGCGCAGCACGCCGCCCAGGCGGGTGTCCCGCTCGTACAGGTCGACACGGTGGCCGCGCTCGCCGGCCACCCGCGCGGCCTCCAGCCCGGCGGGCCCACCCCCGACGACGACCACGTGCCGGGGCGTCTCGACGGGCGTCAGGACGCGCTCGCGCTCGAACCCGACCTGCGCGTTCACGGCGCAGCCGAGGGGCAGGGCGAAGAACGCGTTGCCCACGCACATGGCGTTGCAGCGGATGCAGGGGCGGATGTCCTCGCGGCGGCCCTCGGCG
The DNA here is from genome assembly GCF_900114185.1 of Cellulomonas sp. KH9. Classification (GTDB taxonomy): domain Bacteria; phylum Actinomycetota; class Actinomycetes; order Actinomycetales; family Cellulomonadaceae; genus Cellulomonas. Next base: position 253,078 of record NZ_FOSE01000001.1, on the reverse strand, counting down.
AGCTTCGCGCACCACTGCGGGTCGGCGATCAGGCCGCGGCCCACGCCGGCGATGTCCGCGTCACCGGCGGCGAGCACCTTCTCGGCGGTGTCGGGGTCGAGGTTGCCGCAGGCCACGACGGGGATGTCGACGACCTCCTTGAGGGCCTTCGCGGCCGGGACCATGCAGCCGTCGCCCAGGTAGTACGGCGGGAAGACGTAGTCCATCGCCTCGTACGAGCCGTCGTCGGCCAGGATGAAGTCGAGACCCGCCTCCGCGAGGATCACGGCGATGCGCTGCGACTCCTCGGTGGTGCGGCCGCCGGGGAACTTGTGGTCGACGGACAGCCGGAAGCTCACCGGCAGGCCGGGGGCGGCCGCCTTGATGGCCTGGATGACCTCGACCGCGAACCGGCAGCGGTTCTCCACCGAGCCGCCGTACTCGTCCGTGCGACGGTTCCACGCGGGGGTGAGGAACTGGTCGACGATGTAGCCGGTGTGGCCGTGGATGTCGATGGCGTCGATGCCCGCGGCGGCGGCACGCGCGGCCGCCTCGCCGAAGCGGCGCACCAGCGTGCGGATCTCCTCGACCTCCAGGGGCCGGCACAGCACGTCGGGGTTCGCGTAGTGCGGGTTGTCCGACGCGGAGATCGGCGCGCGGTCGGGGTCGACGACGTTGATGTTCCGGCCCAGGCCGGCGGTCAGCTGCAGGGACACCCGCCCGCCGACGGCGTGGATCGACTCGGCCAGCGCCGTGAGTCCGGGGATCGCGTCGTCGGTGTCGACCCGGCACAGGCCGGGGTTGATCTGCTCGTAGTCCTGCGACACGGCGGCGATGCCGGTCATGACCAGGCCGACGCCACCGGCGGCGCGGGCCGTGTAGTACGCGATCTCGCGCTCCGTGAACAGGCCCTCGTGCGTCCCCATCTCGGTGCCCATGGGGAGCATCACGACGTGGTTGGGCAGCCGCAACGAGCCGAGGGTCAGGGGGGCGAGGAGGTGGGGGTAGGGCACGGGGACGTCCTTGTCGCTCGAGGCGGGCGCCGGCGCTGCCGGCCGCCCGATCGTCTGCCTGCGGGAACGCGCGCGCGCAGGACCCACGTCCCGAGGCCGACATCCGGACCGCGCCGGGCCTGCGGTGTGCCCCGGACGGGTGACCCGGCGACCGGGTGCCGACGTGCCCACGGCAACGCCGCGGCACTTCGGCACCCTCGTGGCCGGCCGGCGGACGGCCGTCGGTGCCGTCCGGACGTGCGCCGATCAGCCCCCGCTGATCACGCCGCACGCGACCCGGTCGCCCGCGTCCCCCGTCTTGAGCGTGTCCGCGTCCGGACCCTCGGGCGCGTACCGCTCGGGGACGTGCGCGCTGTTGTCGCGGCCGGAGTGGATCATCACGGCCGTGCCGTCCTCGTCCTGCAGGTCGGCCATGGTCACCGCGTCGGTGCGGACCGTCAGCCGCGCGGCGCCCGTGGAGTCGACGAGCAGCGACGGCAGGTCACCGGCGTGCTCGCCGTGGTCACCCGCGTCGGCGCCGAGGTGACCACCCGCGGACAGGAAGTCGCCCGTCTTCGCGGGGTCGTTCGGGTCCGCGCTGCCGACCTCGCACTCGCCGACCGTGTGCAGGTGGAACCCGTGGAACCCGGGCTCCAGGCCGCTCACCGCGACCTCGATCTCCACACCGCCGTCCTCCTCGTCGAGCCACACCGTGCCGACCTGGGCGTTGCCGGCGTCGAACATGGTCACCTCGACCTCGTCGTCGTCCTGCGTGCTCGCCGGCGTCGTGGCCTCCGTCTGGTTGCTGACCGGGGCGTCCTCGTCCTCGCCGGCCGCGCTGCACGCGGTCAGCGCCGCCGCCGCGGCGACAGCCACGACGGTCGTCCGGAGCGTTCCTCGCATCGTTCCCCCTCCATCGGTGCTCGGTGGGTCGTCCACGCTACGAAAGGCCCCGCCCGCCCGCGCGCCGAGCGCCCGCTTCGGCCCGGTGTCGGTGGGTCGGCCTACGTTCGTCCCATGGCGACGACCTCACCCACCTTCCTCACGCTGGTCCAGCCGTTCACCGGCGTGGTCGAGCAGCTCCCCGCCGCGGCCTGGGACGCGCCGTCACCCTGCGAGGGGTGGAGCGCACGCGACGTGCTGCGCCACGTCGTCACCACGCAGCGCGACTTCCTCGCCGACCACGGCGTCGACCTGCCGGACGTCGACCTCGACGCCGACCCCGCCGGCGGGTGGCGCGCGCACGCCGCAGCGCTGCGCGACGCGGTCACGGACCCGGAGGTCGTGGGGCGCGAGTACGACGGGTGGGCCGGGCGGACGACGGTCGGCGCGACCCTGCAGGGGTTCCACGCCCTCGACCTGGTCGTGCACCGCTGGGACGTCGCGACCGCGGCGGGGCTGGACGAGCGGCTGAGCGACGACGAGCTGACCTTCGTGGAGGAGCGGGTCGACGCGCTCGGGGACGCGCTGTACTCCGAGGGCGTGTGCCGCGCGGGCGTCGAGCCGCCCGCCGACGCGGACCGTCAGGCGCGTCTGCTGGCGCGGCTGGGCCGCCGCACGGCGGGCTGACGGCCGTGCGCGCACCCGACGACGAGGTGCCGATCACGCCCGACGTCGTCCGTGCCCTGCTGACCGAGCAGCACCCCGACCTGGCGGACCTGCCGCTGGGCCGGCGGCACGCCGGCTGGGACATGGCGATGTACCGCCTGGGCGACGACCTGGCCGTGCGGCTGCCGCGGCACGCCGCGTCGGTGCGGTCGATGGACTCGGAGCTGCGGTGGGTGGCGCGGCTGTCGGCGGGGTGGACCTTCCCGACGCAGCGCGTCGTGCGGGCCGGGACGCCCGGCGCGGCGTACCCGTGGCCGTGGGCCGTGGTCGCGTGGCTGCCGGGGGTGACGGCCGCGGAGGTGCCGCTCACCGCGGACGCCGGGCCCGACCTGGGGCGGGCGCTCGCGCAGGTGCACGTCCCGGCACCGCCCGACGCGCCGTACAACGACGAGCAGTCGATCCCCCTGGCCGACCGCACCGCCGGTCTCCTCCGGGCCCTGGCCCGCGTCGAGCAGACCGCGCCCGGGCGCGGGCTGCGCCTCGACCGCGAGCGCACCGAACGCCTGTGGGCCGACGCGCTGGCCGCCCCGGTGGACCTGCCGACGTCGTGGATCCACGCGGACCTGCACCCGTTCAACCTGCTCAGCGTCGACGGGCTGTTCGGCGGGGTCCTCGACTGGGCCGACGTGTCGGGCGGTGACCCGGCCACGGACCTCGGGTTCCTGTGGCTGGCGCTGCCGGCCGCCGGGGTCACGGCCGCGCTGGACGCATACGGCGGGGTGTCGGACGCGACCGCGGCGCGCGCGCTCGGCACCGGGCTGGCGATGGCCGCGGGGTGGGTCGGCCACGAGGACGGCTCACCCCAGGAGATCGGGTGGCGGGCGCTGGGCGAGCTGGGCGTCGTCGGTCCGTCCGGGACTGACCGGCGCGGGCCGCGCGGACCTCAGGGCAGGTCGGGTCCGCGCACGCCGACGACCGGGTCGTCCGGGTAGCGCGGCGGGATCGGGCTCTGCGCGGTCGGCTGCCACGTGATGGTGACCGCGTTGCGCTCGGCCCGGTCGGCCAGCCCGCGCGCGTCGTACCCGTCCGCGACCATCGCCGCCTCGATGGCCTCGAGCAGCTCGCGTGGTCTCTGGGTGCCGAGAAGCCACCACACGAAGGGGGTGAAGCGTGCGCGCCCGGCGAGTTCCACCGCGTCGGTCACCCCCAGCAGACCGGGCACCCGGACCCAGCCGTCGATCGCGCTGTCGAGCCCGTTGACCGCCACGGCGGACGTCGTGAACCACCCCACCCGGTAGTGCGGCGAGGACGCGGGCAGCTCGGGCCGCCGCCCGACGAGCAGCGGGCGCCGCACGACGCGCACCCGCCCGGGGTCGATCGTCGACCACGGGACGACGTACCTCGAGTGCGTGCGGAACCCCACGACCAGCCCGTGCTCGCACACCCGGTGCCGGTCCATGGCACCCGCCGCCACGAACAGTGCGACCCAGAACGCGAAGCTCCCCCAGATGACGAGGCGGACGCTCAGCTCCGTGGCGTTCGGCGCGACGACGGAGGTCGCCACGGCGACGACGAGCAGCACCGCGAAGGCGACGTTCGCCGTGCGACCCGGCCAGGCGCGGAACGTCGCGCGGACGGCTCCCATGTCCTCCGCGGTCCGCTCACCGAGCTCGATGAGCCGCTCGGCGGCCTCCGGGCTCCTCGGGTCCTCGAAGACGACGAACTCCCGGTGCGTGCTCACGCCGCCCCCAGCACCGTGCGCCAGTGCTCGGCGACGCCGGCGCGCCCGGCACCGCGGTACCGCACGCCGTCGTCGCCCTCGCCGAAGGACACGTAGCTGCCGTCCGGTCCGGTGAACACACCGGTCCAGGTCTCGCGCATCGGCTCACCGAGGTCCAGCCGGGTGATCGTCACAGCGGCGGTGCAGCGCCCCACCGGCTCGAGCGCGGGGTCCTGGGCAGCGACCTGCTCCCGGGTGAGGTACAGGTCGAGGGCGGGGACGGGGGCGTCGCCGACGGCACCGGACCAGCCGGCCAGCTCCTCGGCCACGAGCTCTGCGGTCGCGAGCACGAAGTGGTGCAGCCCGGTGTGCGTGACGTACTCCGCCAGCCACAGGCCGGCGCGCTGCTCGTAGAGGACCGCCCAGTCGCGCGCCTCCGAGCCCTGGCGCTCGGCGACGACGACGCACTCCGTGTACCGGCGCATGGTGAGCAGGGCGTGGATGTCCGGCAGCGCCTGGTAGGCGAACGTCCCGCTCTCGGGATCGAGGGGGACGGCGCGGTAGACGCCCCTGGCCGTGAGGCCTCGCAGCGCCGCGTCGACCGCGGCACCGTAGAGCGCCAGCCGCGCCTCGACCACGCTCTCCGCGTCCGCCGGGTCGAGGTCCGTCGCCGGATCGATCGTCTCCTGCGTCATCCGAACAGCCCTTTCCACACCTTCTTGGCACCGGCGGCGATCTTCCCGGCGCCGGCGGCGATCGCCTCACGGTTCTCGTACGCCCACGCCCCGACCGCCACGACGCCGGCCACGGCGACGACCGCGAGACCGACCGGGTTCGAGACGAGCCCGACCGCCACGAGCGTTGTCGCCACACCGCCGGCGACGGAGGCGGCGCCGCCGACGCCCCTGGCCCACCGGTCGTCGGTCGCCATCCCGGAGTCGGTCGCCGCCGTGTAGATGTCGTACCCGCCGACGGCCACGGACACCGGGCCCATGACACGCGCCACCACCGGGCCGGCCGCCCGGACAGGCCTCATCAGCTTGTCGAACCGACCGGCGGTGCCCCTGATCTGCGCGGGCGTGAGCGCCGGGTGGGCGCGTGCCACGTTCGCGAGCGCACGGGCCTCGCCCTGCATCCCCCGCAGCATCCGGAAGTGCCGCTGCGCTCGCATGACGTCCGCAGGGTTGTCGCTCATGTAGGCCTTGAGCATGGCTCGCTCGGCCTTGATGTACTTGCGGTAGGTCGCCGGGTCGTCGAGGTCCGGGGCACCGCCCTTGAGGGACTGGTAGAGGTCACGGGCCTTGAGCAGCTTGGCCTCGGCGCGCGCGGACAGCGCGGGCGAGCGCGCGTAGTTGACGATCCCGTAGAGCGCGTACGACTTCGCCGCGCCCTTGACGGCGTTGGTCGCGGTCTCCCTGGCGAGGGTCACGTCGGGATTGCTGAAGAGCTCCTTGAGCTTCTGCGGGTCGATCGACGCGGTCGGCGGGAGCATCGCCGCGGTCGCCCGCTGCCACGCCTCGACCGGGGCGAGCGACCCCGCGCCCGGCGCCCAGACCTCGGTCTCGTCGTTGAGCGCCGCGGCGGTGCGCTGCCGGGCGGTCGCGAGGTCGGCCTGGGCGGTGCCCGCGCGCCGGGCCTGGCGGTCCATGTCCTGCCGGTACCGCTCGGTGAGCTCGGGCTCGCCCATCCGGCGGGCCTGCCGCCACAGCTCCTGCGCGTCGTCGTACCGGGCGGCGGCGTCGCGCACGGCCTGCTGCGCCGTCTGCAGCGCGTCGGCGTAGTCGACGAGCGCTCCGCCGACCGCGACGAGCGAGAGTCCGATGGCCCCGGTCGCCTTCGACGCGTCGGAGCGCGCGCCGGCGAACGCGGCCACCCGCGCCGCGGGCAGCCCGGCCGCCGCGTCCTGGCCGGCCGACCGCAGCCGGCTGCTGCGTGTCTCCCCCACGGTCTCGCTGAGGCGCGACAGCCGGGTGACGACGCTCCGCAGCCCGTCCGGGTCGCCGGCCGGCACCCGGAAGTCGCTCACCGCGGTCCCCCGGTCGCCCCGACCAGCTGGTCGGACGCGGTGGTCGTGCCCTGCGCGAGGCCCGAGACGACCACGGCGGTGGCGACGAGCGCGCCGCCGACAGCGGCCAGGGCGCTCTCGGCCAGCTGGGCGATGTGGCCGTCGCCCGCGGCCGCTGCCGCCTCGCGGCCCCGGTCCCGCGCAGCCAGCGCGTCGTCCGTCAGGCCCTCGGCCAGCGTGCCGAGCGCACGCGACGCGGCCCGCAGACGGGCGGGGTCACCTCCGGCGAACGCCATGCGGACGTCCTCTCGCTCGTCACTCCGACAGGGAGAGCGCCGCCGGGCACGACGTCGGGCCCCGGCAGAGCCGGGCGAACACTACCCAACCGGACATCCGACCGGCCGGCGGCGCCCGAGGGTTCACCCGAACCGCCGTCCGGCCGAAGCGTGACCTGCGCGCAACATGCCCGACACACGCGGCTCGTACCGTCGCCGCACCGTGTGGCACCGCACCCGTGGACACACCGGGCGCCGCGCGCCACGCTTGACCGACCCGGCTCACGAGGCCGCACGACTGACGTACCGACCGCGCACGGCAGGACGGACGCACGCGAGGAGGCCGGGATGTTCGACCACGTCGACCCCTTCATCGGCACCGACGCGACCGCCCTGCCCGCGCCCAGCGGCCTGGCGGCGACGTGGTGGTGGCCCAAGCCGCAGGTGGGCAACACGCACCCCGGGGCCACGTACCCGCTGGGCATGGTGTCGGCGTGCGCGTACTCCGGGGCGTACCCCACGGGCTACGGCCGCTACGACCTGTCGACCGAGGGGCAGCCGCCGGTGCTGCACGACCGGCTGGTGGCCAGCGGGTTCACGCACTTCCAGCAGTCCGGTACGGGCGCGATCCGCAAGTACTACAACTACTTCCGGGTCACCCCGATGCTCGGCCCGCTGGACGACCTGGGCCGCACGTGGGAGATCGTCGACGAGGTCGCCCGCCCCGGGTACTACGCCGCGACGCTCGAGTCGGGGATCCGCGCGGAGATCACGGTCGGCCCCAAGTCCGCCGTCCACCGGTACACGTTCCCCGCGCACCACGACGCGCGGCTCGTCATCGACTTCTCCCTCGGCGGGCTGGACATCCCCTACGGCCGGACGATCCCGCTGCGTGCGCACCTGGCGTCGGTGGGCCCCGGGTGCGCGGAGGGCGAGATCGTCGTGGAGGGCGCACCGCTGGCCACGCGCGTGGAGTGCGACGCCCAGCAGTGGCGCCAGATGCTCTGGTACGACCGGCGCCTGATGCCCGGCGGCACGCGCCTGGACTTCGACCGGATCCGCCCGACCACCCTGCGCCCGTTCGGCCTCATGTGGGCGGGGCCCACCGAGGCGGGGCAGGTCGTCGAGCTGCGGTTCGGGTTCTCGCTGCGCGGCGTCGAGCAGGCCGCGGCCACCCTGCACCGGGAGTGCGGCCCGGACCCGCGGCTGTCGTTCGAGCGGCGGCGTGCCACCACCGAGGGCGTGTGGCGCGAGCACCTGGGCAAGGTCCAGGTCGACACCCCGTCGCCGGACCGGGCCACCGTCTTCGGCACGGCGCTCTACCACTCGCTGGTCAAGCCGTGCCTCGCCCCCGACGAGTCGCCGTTCTGGCCGACGCCCGGGCCGTTCGCCTTCGACCTGTCGACCATGTGGGACATCTACCGCACCCAGCTGCCGCTGCTGACGGCGCTGGCGCCGGACCGGGCCGTCGAGCTGGCGAACGCGCTGCTGCAGATCGCCGAGGAGGAGGGCAACCTGCCGATCGGCTACCGCATGGCCCGCGGCGCCGACCGGTTCAGCCGGCAGGCGTCCGCGCTGGCGCACACCTTCCTGGCGGACCTGTGCGCGCTGGGCCTGCCGGGCGTCGACTGGGACTGGGCGCTGGTGCACATGCACGACGACCTGCGCCGCACGTACGGCGAGGAGTTCCTGCTGCACGGCCGCACCCACCCCATCAGCCACACGCTCGACCTCGCGTTCGGGTACTGGTGCTCCGCGATCGTCGCGGGGCGGGTCGGCGACCTGGCGCTGGTCGACCAGTTCGGCCCGCTGGCCGCGCGCTGGGTCAACGCGTTCGACCGGGACACGGGCCTGCTGGTGGACTCGACGTACTACGAGGGCGGCCGCTGGAACTACTCGTTCCGGCTGATGCACGACATGGCGTCCCGCATCGCGCTGGCCGGCGGCGACGACGCGTTCACGACGATGCTCGACCGGTTCTTCGGGTTCGGCGCCGACCCGGTGAAGCAGCCGGGGCTCCGCCCGGACGTCGAGGAGATGGCCGCCGGGTACGGGCTGCACCGGTTCGAGGGCCTCAACAACGAGCCGGACATGGAGGCGCCGTGGGCCTACATGTACGCGGGCCGCCCGGACCGCACCGCCCAGGTGGTGCACGACGTCGTCCAGCAGCAGTTCGGTACCGGCCGTGGCGGCCTGCCCGGCAACGACGACTCCGGCGGGCTGTCCTCCTGGTACGTCTGGGCGTCGCTGGGGCTGTTCCCCGTCGCAGGGCAGAACCTGGTCCTGCTCAACGCACCCTCGTGGCGCGAGGCCCGCCTGGACGTCGGCGGCCGGCCGCTGACGGTCGAGACGACGGGGTTCGTCGAGCCCGAGCCCGGTGGTCCGGCGCAGCACGTGCAGTCGGTCCACCTGGACGGGGTACCGCTGGAGCGTCCCTTCCTGACGGGCGGCGAGCTGCACGCCGGCGGCCGTCTGCGCATCGCCCTCGGCCCGGAACCGTCGGGCTGGGGTACGCAGCACCGACCACCCAGCGCCCCGGCGCCGCACGTCGACGTCCCGCTCCCCCGCCTCGCCCTGCCCTGACCTGACCGGCAGCACCGCGCTCCCGACCCGGGGAGAGCCCGTCCCACCCCGTCCTCTCCCCCGAGAGGCCGGTCCAGCCCGACCCGAGAGGACGACGCCGTGGACACCACCGCCGCCCGCCCCGACCGCCGCCTCGTCATCGTCGTGCGCGCCGACCCGGTCATCTGCGGCCACTCGGGCGAGGCCCGCAACCTCGCCGAGGCCGCGCTGCAGCGGGGGTTCGACGAGGTCCGCATCGTCACGTGGTCCGTCGAGCGGCTGCAGGAGGCCGGCCTGCCGCTCAAGCCGCTGGACGGCGTGACGCCGTACTCCCCCGGGATCGTCGTGGAGCGCCCCGAGCCCGTGGGCGACTACAAGGTCCCCGACGGCCGCTACCTCGCCGGGCTGACCGGGCGGCTCGTCGAGCTGTTCACCGACGGGGTGCCGACGGTCGCCATGTCCCTGTACCTGTCGCCGCACGCGACGGCCGTGGCGGACGCCGTCTCGGTCGCGCGCCGCACGGGCCTGCCCGTGAACGTGGTCACCGTCGCGGAGGCCGTCGGGTCCGACGTCACCAACGTGGTGCGCGCGTGCGTCGAGCAGGACCGGTTCGGCGCCGCGGCGCACGTGCTCGCGCAGTACCTCTCGCACGACGTCGTGCTCGCCGTCTCCCAGTACACCCGGGACCTGGTGATCACCGAGGCCGCAGCCATCGACGCCCGGCACGGCACCCGGTTCGCCGACGAGTGCCGCGAGCGCGTCAACGTGTCCTACCCCGCGATCGACGTCGGCACCTACCTGGCGCGCGACGAGGACGCGACGGACCGCGCCCTGGCGGCCCGCGGGCTGACGCGCGACGGGTACGTGCTGTTCCTGTCGCGCCTCGCGCACGCCAAGGGCGTCGACGACCTCATCGAGGGGTACGCGCGCTCGGGGGCGCCCGCCGCGGGCCGCCGCCTGGTGATCGCCGGCAACGGGCCGCAGGCCGCCGAGCTGCGGGCCCACGCCGCGCGCACGCCCGTGGCCGACCTCATCACGTTCCTCGACGACGTCCCCGACGACGAGAAGGGCCACCTCATGGCCGGCTGCACCGCGTTCGTGCTGCCGTCCAAGCCGCGCCCGGAGTTCGTCGAGACGTTCGGGATCGCGCTGGTCGAGAAGATGCTGTCCGGGGGTGGGCCGGTGATCACGACCGTCACCGGCGGCATCGGGGAGGCCGTGGGCGACACCGCGGTCATCGTGCCGGTCGACGCCCCCGACGCGATCGCCGCCGCGCTCGACGACGTCCTCGCGATGGACCGCGCCGAGCGCGCCGCGTCCGCCGAGCGGGCGCGGGAGTACGCGCTGCGGTTCGACCGCGGGGTCGTGCTCGACCGGATCCTCGAGCAGGTGGACGCGGCGAGGTGGGCACCGGTCCCGGCCTGACGGTGGACCACACGCAGCGGGGGCTCCGGTGATCCCACCCGCGGAACACCCACGAGGACTGCCACGATCTGCCACGATCGTCCCGGTCGTCCAGGAGCAGCGAGCCGACCGGCTCGGCCCACGGCCACTCACCGGAGGTCTCCCGTGCCGTCGCCCCGCCGTGCCCTCGCCACGCCCGCTCTCGTCGTCCTGCTGGGTGCGCTGACCGCGTGCGGAGGCGGGTCCAGCACCGACGCCGCCACCGCCACGCCGAGCGCGACCCCGTCGGCCTCCCCGACCGTCGAGGCGACCCCGGAGCCGACGACGCTCACCGCGGCCGACTTCATCCGGACCATCGTCGACGCCCAGGTGGCCGCCGGCAGCTACGACTTCACGATGACCATGGGCAGCGCGGGCGAGTCCATGTCCATGAGCGGCTCCGTGCACCTCGGCGGGGACACGCCGGCGCTCGCCATGGTGATCGAGGCACCCGACACCCCGGCCATGACCGTGCGCTCCGTCGGCGGGATGAGCTACGTCAACCTCGGTGAGCTCACGGGCGGCAAGTTCCTCGCGATCGACCCCGCGGACGCGTCGAACCCGTTCGGCGCGGCGTTCGCCGAGGCCATGGGCGAGGTCGACCCCACGATGGGGCTGGAGGGCCAGGAGGCCGCCATCGTCAGCGTGACACCGACCGGTGAGCCGATCGAGGTCGACGGTGTCGAGGCGCAGACGTACGTCGTGGTCATCGACCCGTCGAAGCTGCCCGAGGAGCTGGCCGAGATGCAGGCGCAGCTCCCCCCGGGCACCGAGGTGCCCGCGACGCTCGAGTACACCTACGTGGTCGACGCCGACGGGCGCGCGCGCGAGGTGAGCTTCGACATCCTCGGGATCCAGTCGCGCACGACGTTCACGAGCTGGGGCACGGCCGCCCCCGTGGACGCCCCGACCGCCGAGGAGATCACCACCGAGGACCCGTTCGCCGGCTGACCCCGGCGGGGTGGCCGGCGACCGCCGGCCACCCCGGTCCCCCGCTCGTCAGGGCGTCGCGTAGGCGGTGAACTGCGTCCCGGCGGGCAGCTCGCCGTAGAACTCGATCTCGAACGGGGCCTCGCCGCCCGCGGGCACGAGGTCGACGTACCCGCGGGCCGCGCCCACCACGGTCCCCGCCGGGTCGCTCGCCACGACGACGACCAGGGCCATCTCGACGTCCTCCGCCAGGGTGCTCGTCACCGTCCCGGTGACCGTCGTCCCCCACGACGACTCCTGCGGCGCCGGTGTGCTCGAGGTGAGCGCACCGCCGCCGGGCACGTGGGTGACCCCCCGCTGCACGGCGGGCAGCCGCACCTCGACGCGGTCCGGGGTCATCCCGCCGAGCTCACGGAAGGTCCCCGTGATCGCCGTGCGACCGGGCAGCGCCGTCAGGTACTGGGGACGCGCCGCGATGAGGGTGCCGTCGGCGGCGATCGCCTCGACCGACATCTCCGCGGAGCCGTAGTGGTGCTCCGGGTTGGGGTTGTCGACGACGACGACGAACCACCAGGACCCTTCGTCGAGCGGGTCCGGGCCGAACGCGACGTCGGCCACCTGCAGCGGTGCCGCGGTGCCGGCCGCCGCGTCACCGCCCGCGCCCTGCTCGGTCCCGGGCTCGCCGGGCTGTCCGTCGCCCTGCGCACCACCCGGCAGGTCCTCGTCGGGGGCGGCACCGGGACCCTCGGGCTCCAGGCGCTCCTCCCCCTGCTCCGCGACGACGTCCTCGGTCGAGACGAGCTCGTACACGACCAGCGTGGTGAAGCCCACCACGGTCGCCAACGTCCCGACGACGGCACCGGCGACGCCCGCGCCGACCTTCCGTCCCGCGCCCCGCCCCCGGGCGATCGACACGATGCCCAGCACGAGCGCGACGAGACCCAGCAGCACCGCCACGACGTTGGCGACCGGCGCCCAGGCCATGACGAACGCGACGACCGCCAGGACGAGGGCGGCGACGGCGAGGCCGTTGCGCGTCGGGGGCGCGACCGGCCCCCAGGGCGCGCCCGGCGGGGTGGCCCCGGGGTGGACGGCACCCGGCGGCGTGGCACCTGGCGGGGTGTGTCCAGGCGGGGTGCGTCCAGGCGGGGTGTGTCCAGGCGGGGTGTGTCCAGGCGGCCCGCCGTGGGACGCCGCGCCGTTCGCGTCGGCCGGCGAGTCGGACGCGGCCCCCGGACCGTACGACGCTCCCGGGGGCGTGCCGTACGACGCTCCCCCGACCTCGTACGGGTTGTACGGGTTCGCGGACGGCCCACCGTACGGCGACACCGGGCTGCCGTAGGGGACGGTCCCGGGCGGCGCCGGCGGAACACCGGGCGCCGCGAAGGGCTCCAACGGCGGCGGCGGGGGCGGCGGCACCGCCCCGGTTCCGTGCGGCGTCGTCGACGGGTCCTCGCTGCTCACGGCACTCCTGATCCGGGGGTGGGGCGGGTCAGGGAGCATCTTGACGCACGTCGCCGCGATGTGCGGGTGAGAGTCCGGGGCCGACGCCCGGACGGGCGAACCGGAGCCGGTCGGCCCGCCGTCCGTCGCTCAGCGCACCCGCGCGAGCGACTCCAGCGCGGCGACCGGGTCCGGGCCCGTGGGGAACAGCACGCAGGTGGTGGCCCCGGCGTCCCCGCGCGCGGTGACGCGCTCGCGGACGTCGGCGGGCGTGCCGGCCAGCGCCAGCTCGCGCACCCAGGCGTCGGGCAGGGCGGCGGCGAACTCCTCGGGCGACGCGCAGCGGGCACGCAGGTCGGCCAGGTCGGCCGCGAACGGCAGCGGTGCGACGTGCGGCGCCCAGTCGGGCTCGCCGATCCACGCGAGGCCCGTGCGTGCGACGGCGAGGGCACGCGCCTCGTCGTCGTCGACGGCTGCGACGTCGTAGGTCACGACGCGGGGCGGCGCCGGCGCCGCGACCTGCGCGACGGCCGCCCGCACGTACGCGGGAGCGCAGGGTTCGGCGAGCACCACACCCTCGGCCACGCGCCCGGCGGCCGCGAGCGAGCGCGGGCCGCGCACCCCCAGCAGCACGTCCGGCACGACCTCGGGCACGGACGACGGGTCGAGCGCGACACCGTCGAGGACGACCTGGGCTCCGGGCGCGGTCGTCACCGTCTCGCCGCGCAGCAGCGCCCGCAGCGCGACCGTGTACTCCTCGAGGTAGGTCAGAGGCCGGGCGGGCCACCGGCCGACCGACCGCATCCAGTCCGGCATGCCGTGCCCGACGCCGAAGGTCGTGCGGCCCGGCAACAGCCGCGCGAGCGTCGCGGCGTCCATCGCGGCGAACGCGACGTCCCGCGACGCGGCCGGCACGATGCCGATGCCGACGTGGATCCGCTCGGTCGCCGCCAGCACGGCCGCGGCCTGCGCGGCACCGCCGCGGAAGCCGAGGTCCTCGACCACCCACAGCTCGTCGAAGCCCAGGGCCTCGGCGCGGCGGGCGTGCTCGAGCACACGGTCGGCGGGCAGGTCACGCGGCAGGAGCACCCCGAGGGACGGCGTCGTCATGGGGACATCCTGGCCCACCGCCAGGGGTCACCTCCCTCGCGGCCGGTGGTCGTGGCCTGGGGCGTGCACCGGGCACCGCGCGGCGAGCAGGATCCGCAGGTCGGTGGACCCGAGCAGGAACTCGGCCGACGGACCGGTACCGGATGCCCATGACGACCATCGACGCCGGCTACTGCAACATCTACTGCCACATGCGTGTTGCAGTAGATGTTGCAGTAGCCGATGGAGGACGTGTCCGGCGCGACGACCGCTACGTCAGTCGCCACGCTGCCCGAGGGTCCTTGGGCGACTGGCCCTCCCACGCCACCAGGCCGGCGTCCTGCAGTCGTTGCAGATGACGCGAGGCGGTCGGCCGAGTCACGCCCGCCACATCGGCCACCTGACCGGTGCCCAGTGGCCGACCGGCACGCCGCAGCGCATCGAGCACCTTGAGCGCACCGGCCGGAAGAGCCGCGCGGACCTCCGCCGGGAGCGCGTCCGAGAGGAACAGCGTCAGCTGGACCGACGCGGCGGTCTGTGTGTACAGCGGGTCGGTCAGTCCCCGGGCTCGCATCTGGTCGAAGATGCGGCGGATCCCCTCCCCGAGTTCCTGCGCGATGCCCAGATCGGAGCACACACGTGCCAGGCGCGGGTTGCGCGCATATCTGCTGAGGTTGAGCGGTCGTGTCGGGTCCACGAGTCCGGGAAAGCGCCCTGGGCTGGAGATCTCGATTCTGTTGGGGAAGATCTCGACGCGCACGTGGTCGCCGGCCATGCTGTAGGAGCGGTGAAGCACGGCGTTGACCAGCCCCTCGAGCCAGGCGTCCCGCGGAATCACGGGGACCGCCTCGAACCGCCCGCTGGCACCGAGTGCGCGTCGATCGGGGACCAGCGACCCGATGACCTGTGCCGCTTGCGCGATCTGCTGCGGGATGGAACCTTCGCAACGGACATCTGCGGCGTCCTCGAGCGTCAGGCCCGCTCCGGTGCCCCGCTCCACACCGCGGTAGCGGAGGACGCGAACCTGCGCGTTGGGGAACAGGGCTTGCGGCCGTTCGCCGAAGAGCAGGTAAGCCGCGACCGTCAGGCGGCCGTCCCGCGTGAGGAGTCCTCGCGCGCGGAGCATGCCCTCCGGAGACGACGACCCGATCGCCTCCTGGTAGGCCTCCACCTGAGCCTTGTCGAGGTCCTCGATACGGACGTCAACCGGCGTCCCGTCGAACGGAGCCCCACCGCGGTCGTACTCGAGCTCCTGCCGCTGAGCGAAGCCCAGCCTGCGCGACTCGTCCCCGACCCTCAGGTAGCACTCGCCAGCCGTCGTCTCGTGCACCCGCTCGCCAGGATCGACCGGCTTCACCATCCATGTCGGGATGCGGTTCCACCTGCTTCCCGCTCAGCAACCCCGCGCGCACCCGCTAGCGCCGACACGACCGCCCCGCGCCGCACCTGCGGCACCCGGCCATCGGTCAGCGCAGCATCTGGAGCACCAGCGCGGCCCCGACCAGCGCCGTCATCACGGCCGCGGTCGCGACTGCCCGTGGCGGGCGGGGCACGCGCGCGTCGCCCTGGACCGCCTCGACCGTCATCCACGCCGGCTCCTGCGGGTCGTAGCGGACGTCGACCGGCTGCCCGACGAGGTACCGGGCCGCCGGACGCGGGGTGCGGGGCCGGGTCTCGTGGCGCTCGTCCCCCACGTGGTACCGGACCGTGGGCACCGGCGAACCCCCGACGTCCTCCACGGCGACGACCTCACCGGACGCCGAGCGGGCACGCTCGAGCCGCCGGCGGGTCCGCCGGGCGTCCCGGGCGGCACGCAGGAGCGGCAGCGCGATGGCGAGCGCGGTGAGCAGGAGCGCGATCTGGACCGCGGGGACGACGGGCATGGCAGCCATCGTCAGGCATCGCGTCGGTCCACGACGTCGAGAGGCACGCGCTGCACGGCAGGTGGCGGCCGCCGGGACGACGCAGCGCGGCCCGCGAGGACGTGCTCCCCGCGGGCCGCGCCGGTCAGGCTCCGGTCAGCGACCGGTCACCGGTGACCACCCGGCCTCCCGGGCGGGGGGCCGGCCTGCTTGCCGGGCTTGCCCGGCCTCCCGTCGCCCGGCTTGCCGTCCCCGGGCTTCTCCGGCTTGCCGGGCTTCCCGTCCCCCGGCTTCCCGGGCTTCTCCGGCTTGCCGGGCTTGCCGTCCCCCGGCTTCCCGGGCTTCCCCGGCTTCCCGGGCCGCTCGGCCTCGACGACGGTCACGGCCTGCGCCGTCACCGGCGTCGACGTCGCGAACCCGCGGGCCGTCGCCGTGACCGTCACGGTCACCTCGCCGCCCACGTGGGGCTTGCGCGGCGTGAACGTCGCGTCGGTAGCCCCCCGCACGACCTTCCCGTCGACGGCCCACGCGTAGCGGAGCCGGGCGTCGGCCGGGTCGACGTCGGCGACCGCGGTGAGCCGCGTGCCGGCGCGCACCGTGCCGTCCGACGTCAGCCCGCTGAGCGTGACGCCCCGGACGACCGCCCGGCGCTCCACGGTGAGCGTGTACTCCTGCGAGACGGTCCCGTCGGGCGACGTGACGCGGACGGTCGCGACGCCGCCGTTCTCGTCCGACGGCTGCGTCACCGCCACCCGCGCGGCCGCGTCGACGGGCACCGCGACGACCGTCGGCCAGGCCGACCCGTCGACGGTCACGTCGTACGACGTCACGCCCGGTGCGAGGCCCGGCACGTCGACGCCGTCGGTGCGCAGCGCCGCCAGGTCGGCCACCGACGACGCCGCGGGGGCGACCGCACCGATCTCGACCTCGGAGACGATCATGTGCACACCCGGGTTCGGCGTCAGCGCGAACCGCAGACCCGTCGCGGTCACGCCACCGAGGTCGAGCGTGACGACCGGGGCCGCCCCGTCGCCCGGCTCGGCGACGGTGATCGGCGACCCGTCGACCGGCACCCACGTGCCGTCGGCCGTCTGCCGCTCGACCGCCACCTCGCTCGCCCAGCTGCGGTGCCAGCCGTCGACGTAGAAGTACACGGCCGCGTCGGCCACCTGGGTCTGCGGGAACGTGTACGTCAGGGTGTCGCCCGCGCGCGCGGTGCCCACCCAGTTCGACCACGCCTTGTCGGTGCGGTCGCCGTTGCGGGTGCTCTCGATCGAGTACCCCGGCTCGGTGAACGTCGCCGATGCCGTCGTGGTGGGCAGCGGCACGATGTTCGCCGACGACCGCGCGGTGACGACCACGTGCAGCGTCGCCGCCACGGGCTCGGCGTCCGGCTCGTTGGACACGGCCGCACCGGTCACGCGCACGACGCCCTGCGTCGCGAACGACTCGTCGGTGACGCCCGACCAGTCCCACGTGACGGGCGTGTCGAACGTCGCCGTCGACGCCCCGATGCGCGCGGGCACGACCGCGGGGGCAGCGGCCTGCACCTGCGCGAGCGTCGCCCCCTCGTAGGTGGTGACGGACACCGGGTCGGTGACCGTGAACCCGCCGACGTCGACCGTGGCGGTCACCTGCAGGGTCGCGCCGTACACGTCGGTCGCGGTGCCGGTGACCGGCACCTGCCCGGCCTGCTCCCACGCCGTGGCGGGGACGTCGTCCCACACCACCGTGGCGGCGGGACCCGTGCCCCAGCGGTACGTCGGCACCACCGTGGCCGGCAGCACCGGTGCGACGCCGACCGTGGTGCTCACGGCGACCGGCGGGACGCCGGTGGCCTCGACGTCACGCGGGTACCAGCGCTGGTTGGCGCCGCCGTTGGAGCCGTACACCCCGACGCCCGCGTCCTCCTCGGTCGACTGCCCGCCGACCTCGAGCGCCTGGCCGATCCCCTCGTTGACCAGCGCGTACGTGAGCGTGTCGGTCGAGGACAGGATCCAGCGGGTCTGCGGGTCCTGCGCCGCGCCGGCCACGGGCACCGACCGCAGGTCGGTGCCGGCGGGAGTGGCCCCCAGCACGCGCCCGTCGGCCGCCTCCAGCACGACGCGCAGCGTCCCGTCGAGGCGTCCCGGTGCCACGGTGTGCGCGGTCCACAGCTGCGGGCCCACCGCCTGTGCGGTGTCGCCCGGCGTGGTGATGGTCGTCGCGGTGGCCGCGTCGGCCACCGTCAGCGCCTTGCCGCTCTGGACGCCCACCAGCTGGTAGGTGCGCCCGTCGGCCAGCGCCGCGGCGTCGTCCGCCACGCCGCTGACGCCCGCGAGGTCCACGGACGTCACGGACCGGGCCGGCAGCGTGAGCGTCACGGACCGTGCCGCGGCGTCGACCGCCACGGCCTCGCCCCGCACCAGTGCGTTCGCGCCCGGCTGGTCGGCCGGCGACTCGGTGGTCACGTACGGCGTCGCGGTCGCCCCGGCGGCGATCGTGCCGAAGTGGCGCAGGTCCACCGTGAGGGTCACCGGCTCGGACGTCGGGTTGGTGTGCACCAGCGTCGTCGACGTGCCGTCGGCCTTGAGCGCGGCCGTCGTCGTCGTCGAGTCGGTGCCGATGACCCGGTCCCCGGGCCGGATGAAGTGCGTGAAGTTGCGCGTGGTGTCGTACTTGGTGCTCGTCTCCACGTGGCACGGCTCGACGTCCGTCCAGTCGCCGCCGGCGTCGTCGACGCGGCGCTCGGACGCGAACACGCGGTCCTCACCGGAGCCGTACCAGCGGCAGTCGAGGTCGATGAAGACCCCGCCCCAGTTGGAGTTCTCGCCCTGCGGCTCCATGTTGTAGAGGTCCTCGACCGGCTGCCAGAACACCCACGCGTCCGACTCCAGCTCCCGCAGGTCGTCGTGGATGCGCCCCGCCAGGCCCAGGCCGTTGACGATGCTGGCCGGGTTCCACCCCGACACCCAGCTGCCCTCGACCTCGCTCATCCACAGCGGCTTGTCCTCGACCTTGGCCAGGTCGCGGACCGTGACGCGCCCGCCCGTGCCGTACGTGTGCACGTTGAGCTGGTCGACGTTGGCGCGGGTCTGCGCGTCGTACGCCTGCCAGTTGCGCACGAACGTGCCCGGGTTGGTCTCGTCCATGGCGGACACCACGGCATCGGTCGTGGAGCCCGGGGCGCGCAGCCGCTCGGCCAGCGCGTCGATGAGGTCGGCCTGCCGCTGCGGGCCGACGTGCATGCCCTCCTGCCGGCCGCCCACCGGGACGCCGTCCTCGAGGGTCGTGCGCCAGTAGTCGGTGTTGGGCTCGTTGAGCGGGTCGACGGTCGCGACCTCGATGCCGTGCGCGTCCTCCAGCGCCTCGCTGACCCGCACCAGGTACGCCGCGAAGTCGTCGACGGAGTCGGGCCGCAGCTGCTCGGTGGTCGGGTCGAACCCGCCGGACACGTACCCGTTCTCGGTCATGAACCACGGCGCGGAGTTGGCGAACGTCTCCCAGTGGGTGATCTGCTCGTCGTCCGCGAGCTGCTGCACCCACCACCGCTGCCCGGCGTCCGCGTCCAGGTCGTAGAACCGGTCGTCGGCCGGGTCGAACGCCTCGCGGACCGCCTCGGCGTTCGCGTGCGTCGTCGGGGCGCCGTACAGGTCGCCGGTGGTGTCGGCACGCCACCACCCGGGGACGGCGCCGCCGGCCCGCAGGTAGTCCTCGACGTCGGACGCGTGGCCGCCGCCGATGTTGTAGCGGGCGATGTTGAGGTCCAGGCCGTCGGCCGTGAACAGCTTGTCGTACAGGTCCTGGCGGACGTCCGCCGGGTACCCGCCGGTCGCGTTGGCGAACCAGACGAGGGAGGTCCCCCAGCCCTGGAACGTCTCCCCCGCGTACCAGGGGTTGGGGGTGACGGTCACCGCGGTGCCCGTCGGGGCGGCGGTGGCCGGTGCGGTCACGGCCGGGGCTGCGATGAGCCCGGCCGTCAGCGCGAGCACGGCGGCTCCCGCTGTCGAGCGACGTGACGTCGTCGTCATCTGTCCTCTTCTCCGAGGTCGCTGCGAACGGTGGGTCGTGCGTGTCGTGCGGGGTGGTACGTGGTGCTGCGGTGGTGCGACCGGCCGGGCACGCCCGGCCGGGGGTCAGGAGTCGGTGTGGCCCAGGTCGGGTGCGTCGACCAGCGCGAGCTCACCGGCGCCGGCGAGCAGCTCGAGGACGACGACGCGGTCGCCGCGCCCCGTGACGGTGGGGGCGGGCGCGTAGAGCGTGGTCTGCGGCCCCTTCGACCAGTACCGGCCGAGCGACGTGCCGTTGACCCACACGACGCCCTTGCCCCAGCCGCGGGTCGAGACGAACAGGTCGGCGACCGGCAGGTCGTGCTCCCAGACGCTGAACGAGGGGCCGGGCACCGGACCGGTCGTGGCTGCGGCACCGGCCGCGAGCGCGGGCGACGCCGCGACCGCGTCCACGTCGACGGGCAGCACCCGCCACCCGGTCAGCGGCCGGCCGCCCAGGGTCGCCGGGCCGATCAGGCCCTTGTCCTCCCCGATGCGCGGGCCGTAGTTGACGCGGCCCTGGTCCTCGACGAGCACGTCGAGGCGGGCGACGCCGACGGCGGGCAGCGTCAGCGAGGTCGCGTGCTCGGCGCGGTCGAGCACCCCGACGGGCCGACCGTCGAGGAACACCTGCGCACGGTCGCGGACCTCGCCGAACGCGAGCACCGCGGGGGTCGGCAGGTCGACGGTCGTGCGGTGCAGCACGAACCCACCCACCGCGCCGACCTGCTCGTACGTCGGCACGTCGGGTGCCTCGACCCAGCCGTCGAGCCCGTCGACGACGGACCACAGGTCCACCGTGCGACGCCCGTCGCGCAGCACGGCCGTGGGTGCGGGCCCGCGCACGGGGGGCACGTCGCCCGGCAGGTCGGTGTACCGGCCGAGCACCTCACGGAAGGCGTCGTACTTGGCGGTGCGGGTGCCGTCCTCCGCCAGCGGGGCGTCGTAGTCGTACGACGTCACGGTCGGCTGGTAGACGCCCTTGTCGTTGGCGCCGTTGGTGAACCCCGCGTTGGTGCCGCCGTGGAACATGTAGACGTTGACGGACCCGCCGGCGGCCAGCAGGGCGTCGAGGTCGGCCGCGGAGGCGGCGGCGTCGGTGGTGTGGTGGTGCGCCCCCCAGTGGTCGAACCAGCCGCACCAGAACTCCATGCACATCAGCGGGCCGGTGGGCTGGTGGCGACGCAGCACCTCGAGCCGCTCGGCCGTGCGCGACCCGAAGGTGGCCGTGCGGTGCACCCCGGGCAGTCCGCCGCGCTCCAGCATCGCGTCGTCGGCCTGGTCGCACGTCAGCAACGGCACCTCGATGCCCTGCGCGAGGGTCATCGCGACCAGCGCACGCAGGTACTCCTGGTCGTCGCCGTAGGCGCCGTACTCGTTCTCCACCTGCACGGCGATCACCGGGCCGCCGCGGGTGACCTGCCGGGCGGCGACCAGCGGCAGCACGTGCGCGAGGTACCGGCCGACCGCGGCCAGGTACGTCGGCTCGTTGCGGCGCACCCCCACCCCCGGCAGGCGGAACAGCCAGGCGGGGAGACCGCCGTTGTCCCACTCGGCGCAGATGTACGGGCCGGGGCGCACGATCGCGTGCATGCCCTCGGCGGCGACGAGGTCGAGGAACCGGCCCAGGTCCCGCGGGCCGGACGTGTCGAAGACGTCCGGGGTGGGCGCGTGCACGTTCCACGCGACGTACGTCTCGATGGTGTTGAGCCCCATCTGCCGCGCCGAGCGGATGCGGTCGGCCCACAGGTCCGGGTGGACGCGGAAGTAGTGCAGCGCGCCGGAGAGCACCTGGTGCGGGCGGCCGTCGAGCAGGAAGTCCTGCTCGCCGATCTCGAACGTGGGCATGCGGGAGCTCCTCGGGGCGCGCGGGCGTGGGGCGTTCGGGTCACACAGGGACGGGACCGCGCGCCCGGGTGCCGGGCGCGCGGTCCGGCGGTCAGTCGACCGTGAAGCCCTGGTCGTCGCCGTAGGTGACGAGCTGGTCCTGCCAGGCGGCGAGCCCCTCGGTGATGGTCGTGCCCGAGACGTAGGCCTGGCCGACCGTGTCGTTGAAGACGCTGTTGGCGTAGACCTGGAAGGGCAGGTACTGCCAGCCCTCGGCGACGTCGGCCGCGGCCTGCGCGAGCACCTCGTTGATCTTCTGCCCGCCGAAGTACTCGGACTCCTGCGCGAGGTACTCCTCGGACTCCAGGTCCGCGACCGTGGCGGGGAACCCGCCGCCCTCGAGCCGCAGCGCGACGCCGTCACCGGACGACGCGAACTCCAGGAAGTCGTAGGCGAGGGCCTTGTTCTCCGAGGCCTCCATGACGGACATCGCCGACCCGCCGTTCTCGGCGGTCACCGACTCACCGGCCGACCACTGCGGCATCGGCGCGACGCGCCACCTGCCCGCCCCCTCCGGCACACCGGACACGAAGTTGCCGGGCATCCACGCGCCGGTCACGAGCGTGGCGATGGTGCCGTTGCCCAGGCCCTGGTACCACTCGTCGCTCCACGCGCTGATGGGCGCGAGCAGGTCCTCCCCGACCAGCTGCTGCCACAGGTCGGCGTACTGCTGCGAGCCCTCGTCCGCCAGGTCGATGCTCACCGTGGTGCCGTCGACCTGGAAGGGCTGCCCGCCGGCCTGCCACATGAGCGACGTGGCCAGGCCCGCGTCACCGGTGTCCGAGGTGATGAAGACGCCGGGGTCCGCCGCCTGCAGCGCCCGGCCCGCGGCCACGTACTCGTCCCACGTGGTCGGCACCGCGATGCCGTGCTGCTCGAAGAGCTCGGCGTTGTAGAACATGGCCATCGGGCCGGAGTCGAGCGGCAGGCCGTACACGCCGTCGCCCTGCTGCACGGCCGACCACGGGCCGGGGGTGTAGGTGCCCTCGAGCTCGTCGGCGCCGAGGTCGGTGAGGTCGGCCAGCGACTCGCCGATCGCGAACTGCGGCAGTGCGTAGTACTCGATCTGCGCCAGGTCGGGGATGCCGGATCCGGCGCCGATCGCGTTCTGCAGCGCCGTGTACTGGTCGTTGCCGGTGCCGGCGTTGACGAGCTCGATCGTCACGTCCGGGTTGGCCTCCATGTACGCGTCGGCGATGGGCTCCACGGTGGGGTCCCACGCCCAGACCAGCAGCTCGCCGCCCTCGTCGGCGGCGGCGTCCGGGTCGCCTGCGGAGCCGTCGTCACCGCTGCAGGCGGCCAGCGTCAGGGCGAGCACGCCGACCAGGGCGGCACCGCGGACGGCGCCTCGGCGGGGGGTGCGGGTCATGGGGGTGTCCTCTCACGTCGTCGTACGAAGAACGGGGGTGCGGGGTGCGGCGGGCGCCGCGTCACTCCTTGACGGAGCCGGCCGACAGGCCGGACTGCCAGTAGCGCTGCAGCAGCAGGAAGGCGACGACCAGCGGCACGATCGTCAGGACGGACCCGGTGATGACCAGGTGGAAGATCGCCTCACCGCCGGCGGTGGCGGCCTGCGCGTTCCACGCGTTGAGGCCGAGCGTCAGGGGGTACCAGTCGGGGTCCTTGAGCATGATCAGCGGCAGGAAGTAGTTGTTCCACGTCGCGACCATGGTGAAGAGCAGCACCGTGACGATGCCGGGGGCGAGCAGCGGCAGGCAGACCTGCGCGAACGTGCGGGCCTCGGTGGCACCGTCGATGCGGGCGGCCTCCATGAGCTCGGTGGGGACCGCCTCGGCGGCGAAGGTCCACATGAGGTAGAGGCCGAACGGCGAGATCAGCGACGGGATGATCACCGACCAGGGCGTGTTGGTCAGGCCGAGCTGGCTGAACATGAGGAAGGTCGGCACGGCCAGGGCGGTCCCGGGCACGGCGACGGCGCCGATGACGACGGCGAACACGGCGCGCTTGCCGGGGAACGTGAACTTGGCCAGCCCGTACCCGCCCAGCACCGCCAGCGCCGTCGCACCGCCGGCACCCAGCACCACGTACAGCACGGTGTTGAGGAACCACCGCACGAAGATCGCGTCGTCGTACGTGAGCGTCTGGCCGATGTTGGTGAACAGCGCGAACGAGTCGCCGAACCACAGCCCGAACGACGAGAACAGGTCGCCCTGCGTCTTGGTGGCGTTGACGACGAGCCACACGAGCGGGACCAGCGAGTACAGCAGGACGATGCCGGTGAGCACCGTGAGCAGCACGGACCGGCGCGGCCGCTCGGCGCTGCGGGGGCGGGTGCCCCCGGGCGCCCGGCCGCGGGTGCTGCGCAGGCGCGGCGCGGCGGACCGGCGCGTCGCGGCGGGGGTCGCGGGCGTGGGGGCGGGGGTCGCGGTGGTCATCGCTCACGCCTCCTTGCGCATGCCGCGCAGCTGGACGACGTAGGCGATGACCATGGTGAGCACGCCCATGAGCAGGGCCACCGTGGCGGAGTAGTTGTACTGCTGCCCGGAGAACGACAGCGAGAACGCGTACAGGTTGGGCGTGAAGTACGTGGTGATCGCGTTGGGCGCCAGGGACTGCAGGATGCTCGGCTCGTTGAACAGCTGGAAGCTGCCGATGATCGAGAAGATGCCGGCCACCACCAGGGCGCCGCGGATGGCGGGCAGCTTGATGGCGGTGATGACGCGCCACTGCCCGGCGCCGTCGATCTGCGCCGCCTCGTACAGCGAGGTGGGGACCGTGCGCAGCGCGGCGTAGAAGATCAGCATGTTGTAGCCGACGAACTCCCAGGTCACGATGTTGCCGATCGCGGCGAGGACCAGGTCCGGCGACAGCGGGTTCGGCAGGCTGACCCCGAACGCCTCGTTGATGTTGCCGACCAGCCCGAACCGCGTGCCGTACATGAAGCCCCACATGAGCGTGGCGACGACGGCGGGCACGGCGTACGGCAGGAAGATCGAGATGCGGAAGAAGTCCCGCCCGTACAGCCGCCCCGAGTCGATGGCGAGGGCCACCAGCAGCGCGATGCCGAGCATGACCGGCACCTGCACGGCCAGGAACAGCGTGACCCGGCCCAGGGCGGACCAGAACTGCGGGTCCTCCAGCGCGCGCTGGTAGTTCTCCAGCCCGACGAACGTGGTGCCGCCCACCAGCTGCGTGCGGAACAGGCTGATCCACAGCGAGTACGCGATGGGTGCGAGGAACACGAGCGCGAACACGGCCATGAACGGCCCGACGAACCCCCACCCGGCCCAGCGGGCGCGGGTGCGGCGCCGGGGCAGCGCGCCGGCGGCGGGCGGGACCGCGGCGACGACGGCGGTCTGGGACACGGGACACTCCTTCGTGCGCCGGATGTTGACGTCATCATCAGCACGTCGTCGCAGAGTTTCACCAAGGGTCGAAGTATGTCAAGACCTCCGAGTTCTCCTGATCACGAGGCCTCTTCGGCAGGCCGACCCGGCGGGCGCTGATCGATGGCGACGTCGCCATCGGTGGTCGCGCGACCACTGCTACGCTCCCCCGCATGGCGCAGGTGCCCTCACCCCGTGGCCGGGCCGGGCCGTCCATCGCCGACGTCGCACGGCTCGCCGGCGTCTCGCAGCAGACCGTCTCGCGCGTCTCCACCGGCGCGACCAACGTGCGCCCCGCCACCCGCGACCGCGTCCTGGCGGCCATGGACCAGCTGGGCTACAGCCCCAACCACGCCGCCCGCGCCCTGCGCTCGGGGGCGTTCCACGCCATCGGCCTCATCGCGCACCGGCTGACCCGCACGGGCGAGTCCCGCACCCTCGAGGGTGTCGTCGAGGCCGCCCGGCAGCACGGGTACACCGTCAGCCTGGTCGACGTCCGGACGCCCTCGTCGTCCGACGTGTCCGACGCGGTGCGCCGCCTGGACCACCAGGCGATCGACGGGCTGGTCGTCATCCGCGCCGAGGACGCCACGCCCGCCACCCTGGCCCTGCCGCCCCGCCTGCCGGTCGTGGTGTCCGACTCCCGGTTCGTGGGCCACCACCCCGCGGTCGGCACCGACCAGGTGGAGGGTGCGACGTCCGCCGTGCAGCACCTGCTGGACCTGGGGCACCCGACCGTGCACCACGTCGGCGGACCGCTGGACTCGACGCCTGCGCGGGTGCGCGCCGACGCGTGGCGCACCCGGCTGCGCGCCGCCGGGCGGCCCGTCCCGCCGGCCTGGCACGGCGACTGGTCGGCCGCCTCCGGCTACCGCGTGGGGGCCGAGGTCGCGGCGGACCCGCAGGTCACGGCGGTGTTCTGCGGCAACGACGAGATGGCCGCCGGGGTGGTGCGCGCCCTGCACGAGGCGGGCCGACGCGTCCCCGAGGACGTCTCGGTCGTCGGGTTCGACGACGTCCCGCTGGCCGAGTACCTGTGGCCGCCGCTGACGACCGTCCGGCAGGACTTCACCGCGATCGGCGCGCAGCTGGTCGAGCTGCTGGTCCGCCAGATCCGTGACGGGGAGCGCCTCGCCGGCCACCACGTCGTGGTCCCGACGCGCCTGGTCGTGCGCGGCAGCACCGCCCCGCCGCGGGTGCGCTGACCCGCCGGTCAGAACGCCGCCGGGTCCGTCTCCTGCGGCCACGCGTCGACCGGGACCCAGGCGACCGGTGCGCGGTCCGCGTCGAGCAGCGCGAGCCCGCGGACACCGAGGGACCCGTCGTCGCGCAGCGGCACGTCGAACACCAGCGCGCCGGGGCCGCCCTCGAGGTCGGCCGAGGACGTGCCGGGTGCCACCGACCAGCCGCGCCACCGGGTGACCAGGCTCTGCTGCCCACCGCCCGGGGACATCCCGGACGGGTTGGCGGGCAGCATCCCCAGGCCCCGGCCGCCGGTCGTCGGCATCGTCCACGCCTCGGCGTACCCCGCCGGTGCCTCCGTGCCCGCGGGGAGCAGGCCCTGCCAGGAGGGCACCGACGCCGGGTCGACCACGAGCCAGAAGTCGCCCTCCTGGATCCGGACCTCGACGTCCCCCGTCGCGGCGACCTGCGGCACGAGCCTGACCTGCGCCTGCTGGTTCGTGCCGTCCGCGGTCCCGACCGCCACGACCGACAGCCGCGCGACCGCGGACGCCGGCTGCAGGTCCGCGGTACCGTCACCGGCCGCGGCCGCCGCCGTGGCCGTCGGGGTCGCGTCGGGGCGGTCCGCCGTCGCGTCACCGTCCGGGGTGCAGCCCACCAGGACCAGCGCGACCAGCGGTGCGGCCGCCCAGCGCGCGGCCCTCACCGGTCAGCGCCCGAGGCATCGCCCGCGCCCTGCGGCACCGTGAACCCCCACCCGTCGGCCCGCAGCCGCGGGATCATGCGCGCCACCGCCTCGACGGTCTGGCTGCGGTCGCCGCCCCCGTCGTGCAGCAGGACCACCCCGCCCGGCTCGACGCCGCCCAGCCGCCGGACCAGCTCGTCGACGCCCGGCGGCACCCAGTCCTCGACGGCCAGCTGCCACTCGAGCGACGCCATGCCGAGCTCGGCGGCCACCGGGACCGTGCGGCCCCAGTGGCCGAACGGCGCGCGGAAGAACGGCACCGGCGCGTCGGGGACCACGGCGTGGATCGCGTCGAGCGTGCGCTGCAGGTCCGCCCGGACCGCGTCCGGCGACCAGTCCTCCAGGTCGTCGTGCCGCCAGGAGTGGTTGGCCAGGACGTGGCCGTCGGCGGCGATCCGCCGCACCACGTCGGGGTGCGCCTCGACCTGCACCCCGACCAGGCAGAACACGGCCCGGACCTGCTCACGCGCCAGCACGTCGAGCAGCGTGAGGGTGTCCGGCGGGTTCGGGCCGTCGTCGAACGTGAGGACCGCCGTGGGTGCGGCGGGGTCCGGGTCGACGTACCGGATGAGGTCGGGGCCGGGGGCGTCCATGCGGGCATCCTGCCGCAGCCGGCCGGTGGCCGGGGGCCGTACGGACCCCCGGCTCACCCGGGCGGGCGACCTGCCCGACGCTCGGCCCGGCGCTCAGCCCGCCGCGACGTCCGCGTCGGTCAGCACGACCTGCTCGCCGTCGTCCCCGGTCGCGCGCACCTCGAACGAGCCGTCCGCCACGTCGAACGTCAGCGTCGCGCGGGCGTCGCCGGCGATGCGCACGAACGTGCCGCGCGTGCCGTCGACGTCCCAGGTGAAGTCGCCGTCGAAGGCCGGGTGGGACGACCGCAGGCGCAGTCCGGCGAGCTGGCCGCGCACCGCGGGGTGCTCGAGCGCCGCCTCGACCTCGGCCGGCGTGTAGTGGTGCCGGTTGACGTCACGCCCGACGCCCGTGGCGGCCAGCAGGTCCATGTCGTTGGCGCCGGCCAGCAGGCCGACGTAGTAGACCTGCGGGATCCCCGGGACGAAGAGCTGCAGCAGCCGCGCCAGCACGTAGCGGCGGTCGTCGCGGGCCAGCGCGTCGTAGAACGTGCAGTTGACCTGGTAGAGGTCGAGGTTCGACGCGGCGGCGCCGGTGGCCTGCCGTGACGTGCCGCCGGAGTTGTCATGGATCCGCTCGACCAGCGCGTCGATCTTCTCCGGGGCCAGCAGGCCCGGCTCCCCGGGTCGCAGGTCGGACGGGCCGACGTCGACGATCCCGATGCCGTCGTGCGTGTCCAGCACCGTCACGGCGTTGGCGGGGCGGATGCGCAGCCACCCGGCCAGCGGCTCGAGGTCACCGGCGGTCAGCGCGTGCAGCACCAGCGGCGGCAGCGCGAAGTCGTAGACGAGGTCGACCTTGCGGGCGATCTCGATCTGCTGCGTGTGGTGCCCGTGCACCTCGACCAGCACCTGGGCGCCGCGCGCCTTGGCCTGCTCGACGATCCGCTCGGTGTACGCGTCGGTCGCCGGCGTCATGAAGCAGTCGGTGCCTGCCTCCTTGCCGGTGTACCCCACCGCGTCCAGGCGCAGCATGGTGACGCCACCGGACGTCAGCGCGTCGACCACGGACGTCAGGTAGTCCCACGCCTGGGGCGTGCGCAGGTCGATGTCCACCTGGTCCGGTGTGAACGTGGTCCACACCAGGCGCCGACGCCCGCCGAGCGTCATCGCGGTGAACGGCAGCCCCGGACGCGGGCGGTAGATCCGCGCCAGGTCCTCCTCCGTCACGCCGTCGGGGAACACCGACCCCAGGGTGAGGAACATCGGGGCGTGCGGGGACGCGTCGCCGCGCTCCCGCACGTCACGGAACTGCGCCGAGTCCGCCGACACGTGGTTGACGATGACGTCGGCCATGACCTCGCGCCCGTCGGCCAGCGCCCGCACGTCGTCCCACGTGCCCAGCCGCGGGTCGACCTCGGTGTGGTCCCGCGGGTCGAAGCCGGCGTCCACCCCGTCGAACGGCGTGTAGAAGGGCAGCACGTGCACCCCGTCGAAGGCCCCGGCGAGCGGGCCGTCGAGCAGCGACCGCAGGCCGGGCAGGTCGCCCGCCAGGCGGTCGGCGTAGGTGATCAGCTGGGGACCGTGGTGCGTCACGTCAGGCTCCGTCGTCGTCCGGCGACCATCGTCGCCTCGTGGTCGCCGGGGTGCACGCGGGCGACCACCGGTCGGGAAGGGAAGAGGGGGTCCGCCGGTGCCCACCGCCGGGGGGAAGGCGGGCACCGACGGACGTCAGGGGGTGGCGCCGCGGTTCAGCAGGCGCGCCAGCCAGCGGGCGCGGGCGGTGCGCGCGTCACGCGACACGGGCGCGTCGGGCACGAGCCCGTCGAACCCGTGGCAGCCACCGGGCCACACGTGCAGCTCGGCGTCGCCGCCGTCGGCCCAGATGCGCGACGCGTACCGCACGCACTCGTCGCGGAACGTCTCGGCGGAACCGACGTCGACGTACGTGGGCGGCAGCCCGTCGAGCCGGTCGGCCCGGGCGGCCGACGCGTACGCCGCGGTCCCGGGGCCACCGACGGCGTCCCCGAGGTACGCGGCCCACGCGGTCGCGTTGGCCGTGCGGTCCCACGTGCCGACGCCGGCCATCTGGTGGCCCGACGCGCTGTCGTTGCGGTCGTCGAGCATGGGGCACACCAGCAGCTGCCCGGCCAGGGCCGGCCCGCCGCGGTCCCGCGCCAGCAGCGTGAGCGCCGCCGCGAGCCCGCCGCCGGCGCTGACGCCCGTGACGACCACGCGCGCCGCGTCCAGCCCGAGGCGCTCGGCCTGCCCGACGAGCCAGACGAGCGCCGCGTAGGCGTCGTCGACCGCGGCGGGGTACGGGTGCTCGGGCGCCAGGCGGTAGTCGACGGACGCGACGGCCCACCCGGGTCCGAGCTGCGTGGCGGCCGGCACGTCGTCGGACACGGTGCCCACGACCAGGCCGCCGCCGTGCAGGTGGAGCAGCACCGGCACCGGTCCGTCGGCCTCCGGGCGCAGCAGTGCCACGCGGACCGGGCCGGCCGGGCCCGGGGCCTCGTGCCACGTCAGCGTGCGGCGCGTCGCCACCGCGACCTGGTCGAGGTCCGGCGGGCACGCCCTGGCACGCAGCGCCGCGATCTGGTCCGCCCGCAGCGTCGTCACGACGTCGTCGGGCCGGGCCGTCAGGGCGGCGGCGACCGCGGGGTCGAACGGCGGGCGTGCCGCCACGGCCGTGCTCATCCCTTCAGCGCCCCCTGCATCAGGGCCGAGACGAACTGCCGCTGGAACGCGAGGAACACCAGCAGGGTGGGCGTGAGGATCAGCAGCGAGCCCGCGCACAGCAGCGGGACGTCCGTGCCCCACTGCCCCTGGAACGCGCCCAGGGCACCGGCCATCGTGCGGTTCTTCGGGTCGTCCACCAGCACCACGGCGAGCAGGAACTGGTTCCACGTCCACAGGAACATGAGGATGCCGAGCGACGACAGCGCGGGCCGCGACAGCGGCACGTGCACCCGCGTGAACAGCTTCCACGTGTTCGCGCCGTCGATGCGCGCGGCCTCCGACAGGTCCGGCGGCATCGTCACGAAGTGCGCGCGCATCCACATGACCGCGAACGGCATGTACAGCCCGAGCAGCGGCAGGATGATCGCCCACCGGGTGTTCAGCAGCTGCAGGTCCCGCATCTGGTAGTACAGCGGGACGATGATCGCCTGGAACGGCAACGTCAGGCCGAGGACGAACGTCAGGAAGATCCACCGGTGGCCCGGGGGACGCAGGTGGCCCAGCGAGAACCCGGCGAGCGTCGCGATGAGCAGCGCCGCGGGCACCACACCGAGCTCGATGAGGACGCTCGACCACAGCAGCGCCCACATGTCGGCGGCCTGGAAGGCGTCGACGAAGTTCGACCAGTACGGCGTCTCGGGCCACTCCAGGCCGGACGGGTACGTGCCGGGCTCGTGCAGCGCGGTGACGAACAGGCTGATGAACGGGATGACCGTGACGGCCATCAGGAGGATCAGCAGGGCGTGGCCGAGCCACCTCTCACGGCGGGAGACGATCATCAGTCCTCCTCCTTCGTCAGCCGCTGGATCGGGAGCACGACGGCCAGCACCAGGACCATGAAGACCACGGCGAGCGCGGAGGCCTGGCCGACCTCGCGCGAGAAGAAGCCGAGGTAGTAGATCTCCAGGCCGGGGACGAGCGTGGAGTTGGCCGGGCCGCCCTGGGTGGAGATGTAGACGATGTCGAACGCGGCGAGCGCGGCGATGACCGTGACGGTGACGCACACGCCGATCTCCTGGCGCACGCTCGGCAGGGTGATCGCGAAGAACTCGCGGACCGCGCCGGCACCGTCGATGCGCGCGGCCTCGTACAGGGCCGGGTCGATCTTCGTCATGCCGGACAGCAGCAGCAGCAGGCACAGACCGAGCGCGACCCAGGCGCCGATCACGCCGACCGCGCCGAGCGCGGTGCTGGTGTCACCCAGCCACGCGCGGGTGATCGAGCCGAGCCCGACGAGCCGCATGAGCTCGTTGACCAGGCCGTCGGTGGCGAGCAGCCACGTCCACATGATGCCCGCCGCGACGAGCGGGATGACCTGCGGCAGGAACAGCACCGTGCGGGACACCAGCGCGAGCCGGCTGGCCGCGAACTTGCGGATCGTGGCGGCGGTGAGCAGGCCGAGGATCACGGGGACGAAGCTGAAGTAGATGATCAGCTCGAGCGCGTTGACGATCGAGCCGAGCAGCTCGGGCTTCTCGACCAGGCGGGTGTAGTTCTCGGCGCCGACGAACGTCGAGGCACCGACACCGTTCCAGTCGTAGAACGAGTACTGCACCGTGAGCACCAGCGGGCGCAGCACGAAGATCACGTAGAAGAAGGCAGCCGGGACCACGAGGCCGAGAGCGGCCCAGCCCCGGCGCAGGCGCCGCGCCTTGAGGGCGCGGCGCCTGGCCTCGAGGCTGGTCGACGCCGGAGCGGCGACCTCGCGGCGACCGGGCGCACCGGTCGTCCGCATCTCGTTCATCAGCCGTTGATCTCGCTCTCGTAGTCCGCCTGGACGGCCTGCAGCAGGCCCTCCGCCGTCTGGTCACCCGCGACGAGCTTCTGCAGGTTCGGGGTCCAGCTCTTGGCGTAGATGGCACCGGTCGCGTTGGCGATGAACTCCATCGCGCCGTTGTCGTCGGCGATCGTCGCGCCGGCCGCGAGGGTCTGGCCGGTCACGGACTCGGGGTCGACCTCCGGCATGAAGGCGTCGGCCGGGCCCATCGGGTGCGAGCCGCCGACCTCGACGGCCAGCGTGCGGGCCTCGTCGTTCGTGGCGATCCAGTCGAAGAAGAACGCCGCGCACTGCGGGTTCGCCGCCTTGGACGAGATGCCGAACGTCAGCGGGGCCGACATGGCACCGACCTTGCCGCCCTCCTCGAGCGGGGGCATGAGGAAGAAGCCGGCCTTGCCCGCCATCTGGGTGTCGAGGTTCCCCGACTCCCAGTCGCCGTTGAAGATGAACAGGCTCTTGCCGTCGATGAACCGGCCCATCATCTGCGAGTAGTCGAGCGAGTTGATGTCGTCGGCGAAGTAGCCGGCGTCGATCCACTTCTTCAGGTGCTCGGCGGCCTTGATGTTGCTCTCGGTGTCGATGCGCGCACCCGGCTGCTGGAACGTCCAGTCGTTGATCGCGTCCACGTCGCCGTAGGACGCCATGAGCAGCTGCAGCGGGAACGCCAGACCACCGGTGGCACCACCGTTGAACTGGGTGGACGGGGTGATGCCGGCGTCCTTGGCCTTCTGCATCCACTCGTCGAGCTCGGCGAGCGTCTTCGGGGCCTCGGTCATGCCGATCTGGGCGGCGAGCTCGGTGTTGTAGAAGACGCCGGTCATCGAGTAGTTCTTGCCCATGGCGTACAGGGGGCCGTCGCCACGGCGGCCCTCGTCGTCGACCCGCATCTGCGCGAGCTGCGAGGCGGGCCACTCGTCCCAGCCGAAGTGCGCGGCGGCCTCGTCGAGGTTGTAGAGCAGGCCGTCGTCGACGAGGTCGGACATCTGCGGCAGGCGCATGAGGTCCGGCGGGTTGTCGGCCAGGACGCGGGGCGCGTTCTGGGTGATGACGGCGAACTGGTCCTCGCGGACGTCGAACGAGACGTTGGGGTACTGCTTCTCGAACTCCTCGAAGAGGGCGTTCGAGAGCGGGAAGCCGGTCTCGAGGTACGCGTCGAGCGTCACGTCGTCCGTGCCGCAGGTCCAGTCGCCGGAGGCGGTGGCGGCGCCGTCGCCGTCGGCCGTGGGCTCGTCGGTGGTGCTCGCGCCGGGGGCGCTGCACGCGGTCAGTGCGAGGATGCCTGCCAGGAACAGCGACGTGGCAGCAGCCGCGTTCCGGGACCTTCCTGTCGTACGAGACACCGGTGTCTCCTTCTCCGTCGGACCAGGTCCGTGGGGCGCGGACCCTTGCTAAATCGTCTTAGCACGGTCATGCTGACGATCCGGCGCAGCCGCTGTCAAGCCAGGTGGGATCACGAAACGGTGACGGCGGCGCCGCATCGCCGCCACCCCGGACACTCGTCCAGGTTTGCCTGGACATGCCGCCGGGGCGGGGCGGGTCCACCGCCGGACGAGCACCCCCTAGGATCCTCGCGACGAAAGGACGGACGTGACCCGACGCGTGACGCTCGCGGACGTCGCCCGCACCGCGGGGGTGTCGTCGACGACCGCCTCGCTCGTGCTGTCCGGCCGCGGGTCGGAGCTGCGCATCTCGCAGGCCGTGCAGGAGCGCGTCCGGGACGCGTCCGCCGCCCTGGGCTACCGCCCCAACATCGTGTCCGTCGGGCTGCGCAAGGGCACGACCCGCACCCTCGGCCTCGTGTCCGACACCGTGGCCACCGGGCAGATGGCCGGCGACATGATCAAGGGCGCCATCGAGGCCGCCCGCGACCACGGCTACATGCTGTTCATCGGCGAGACCGAGGGCGACCCCGCCATCGAGAGCGCCCTCATCGACGCCATGCTCGACCGCCGGGTCGACGGCATCATGCTGACCTCGATGTTCACGCGGACGCGTGCCGTGCCGGCCGAGCTCGAGCGGCTGCCCACCGTCCTGCTCAACACCCTGCCCGCCGGCACCACCCGGGCACCGGCCGTCGTCCCCGACGAGGCCGCGGCCGGCCGCGCCGCCGCACGCCTGCTGCTCGACGCCGGGCACCGCGAGATCCACCTGGTCGGCGCCGGGCCCGACCCGGGTGACGTGCCGCCCGACACCGTCGCCGGCGTCGAACGCCTCGCGGGCATCCGCGAGGCCCTCGGGGCCGCGGGCCTGGCGCCCGCCTCGGGGCACCTCTGCGGCGACTGGGTCCCCCCGCAGGGCTGGGCCGCGACCCACGAGCTGCTCGCCCGCCACCCCCGGCCCCGCGCGATCATCTGCTTCAACGACCGCCTCGCGTTCGGCACCTACCAGGCGCTGCAGGAGGCCGGGCTGCGCATCCCGGACGACGTGTCGGTCGTGTCGTTCGACAACTACCCCATGGCGGACTGGCTGCGCCCGGGCGTCTCCTCGTTCGCCATCCCGCACGAGGAGCTCGGCCGCCGCGCGGTCGAGCTGCTGCTCGCCGAGGTCGGCGGCGACGGCACCGGGCCGGGCGTCCACCGGCTGCCCGTGCCGCTGCGCGCCCGCGGGTCGGTCGCGCCCGCCTGACGCGTCGCCGGGAGGTCAGCCGCCCGCGACCTGCCGGCGGGCACGGGCCCGCACGACCCACCAGACCACCCCGGTCACCACCGCACCGCACCCGACGAACCCCAGGCCCAGCACCACGAACACCCCCAGCACCGTGCCCCAGACCGACGCGAAGAACGGCGCGAACGCCTTGTCCGCCGTGAGCGCGACCCACGCGTCGGGGAGGCCCGCGGACGGCACCGCCATCTCGTACGTCCCGGTCTCCGGGGCGGTGAACGCCCCGACCGACACCGCCACGAGACCCCCCGCGGTGCTCGTCATGGTCACGCCCGGCGACGCGTCCGCCGCGACGACCTCACCGGACGGCGCGAGGAGCAGCACGTCCTCGGGCAGGTCCGGGCGGTCGTCCTCGCCGGACGCGCTGCGGGGCACCACCAGGTGGACGGCGTAGCGCTCCCCCGCCTCGAGGTCGACGCGCGCCGCCCCCGGTGCGGGTGCGGCCGCCAGCACGGCGGCTCCCGGCCGCCCGTCGGACGTCAGGACGTCGCTGCGCACCGCACCGACGAACCCGCCGACCGTGCCCACGGCCGCCGCGAGGGCGGCCACCAGCAGCAGCAGCCCGACGACGGTCAGCACGACCGGCCAGGCCAGGGACGTGCGACGCGGCGGGACCGGCGCCGGTGCGGCGGCGGACGGGTGCGGGGGGACGGGCGGGTGGCTCACGGACGCGAACCTACCGGCGCCCGCCCGCCGCGGCAGCCAGGTGTCGGGGCGGGCGTCCGCGGCGTCAGATCGACGCCACCCACAACCCGTCCCGGGCCCGCGTCATGGCCACGTACAGCTCGCGCAGCCGGTAGTCGCGCCGCTCGCGGTCCACGTCGTCGAGCTCCTCGGGCTTCTCCGTGAGCCACGACGCGTACGGGTCGACGACGAGCACCTGCTTGAACTCCAGCCCCTTGGCGCGCTTCACCGTGCCGACCTTCACGCGGTTGACCGGCACCCCGTCGTACTGCTCCAGGTTCACCACGGGCACGCCGGCCTTGCGCAGCGACTCCGTGGCCGCCTCGACGCCCCGGCGCGACAGGGACAGCACGCCGACGTCACCGAAGTTCGTGCCCACCTCCGCCACCACCTCGTGCACGCGCAGCACCAGCCGGCGCTGCCGGTCGGCCTCGTTGGCGCACCGCACGTACACCGGCTTCGCGCCGCTGCGCTGCACCTCCGCCGGACGGTCGCCGCGCGCGGTGGTGCCCTCGATGTCCGCGAACTCGTCGTCACGCACGAGCATCGACGCGAACTGCAGGATCTCGCGGGTGTTGCGGTAGTTGACGTCGAGCACCGTGCCGCGACCGGCGACGGACACGCCCGCCTCGGCCAGCGTGAAGCCACCGGGGTAGATGGTCTGCTGGCCGTCACCGATCAGCGTCAGGCCGTCGGGGGCGTCACCCACCAGCGCGTGCAGCATGCGGATCATCACGCACGTCAGGTCCTGCGCCTCGTCGACGACCACTGCCGTGTACCGCCCGGTCATGGGCTCGCGCCGCAGCTCGGCCTCCGCCAGGGCGATCTGGTCGGCGAAGTCGTGGACACCGCGGTGCTCCAGCTCCTCCTGGTACGCCTCGTACAGCTCCCACACGACGCGCCGCTGGTGCGGCCCCAGCCGGTGCCGACGCCCCAGGCGCGGCAGCTCGGCGTACTGCTCCCAGCGGGTCAGGCCGCGCCCCTTGATGACGTAGCTGACCTCGTCGTGCCAGTAGTCCTGCTCGTGCCGGTCGGTGTCGATGACGCTGCCGCCCGCGACCCGGCCCCACGCGGCGGTCCACGCCGACGCGATCTTCCGGCCGTCGATGCGGTGCTCCACCCCGCGCTCCTCGAGGATGCGCTTGGCCGTCTCGTGGACCCCCGCGAACTCGACGCGGTCGACGACGTCCGGTGCGAGCCGGGTCAGCTGCTGGCGCAGCACGTCGGGCAGCGTCCGGATGTAGGTGGTGACCAGGACCTTGCCCTGGCGGGTGCGCGCGAGGTACGCGGCGCGGTGCAGCCCGACGACCGTCTTGCCGGTACCGGCGGCCCCGCGGATCCGGGCGGGCCCGTTGTACGAGCGCCGCACGACCCGCGCCTGCGCGGGGTGCAGGAACGCCATCCACTCCTCGACGGGTGCCGCCATGAGGCCGGTGAGCAGCGCGGACCGCACCTCCTCCTCGGTCAGCAGCGGGACCGGCGGCTCCGAGGTGGCGCCGCCGCCGGGCCCCCGGGGGTCGGGGAACCCGCCGTGCGCGGCGGCGTGGTCGCGCTCCCGGGTGGCCGGCCGCGCGGCGGGACCGCCGGGCAGCGGACCGCGCGGCGCCGGCAGCACCGGCTCGGGCAGCGTGGTGCTGATCGGCGCCGGGTCCCCCACCTGGCGGAACCACTCCAGGCACCGCGCCAGGACCAGGTCCACCTGCCGCGGCCCGAGCCGCGAGCCGCGCCGCGCGATCTGCGGCAGCACGTCGCGCTCCCCCACCACGTGCACCGGCCCCACGCGCTCGTCGACGCCGGAGCGCCCCGCCAGCACGGCCACCGCGTGCACCTCGCCCGGGGCCAGCCCGACCTCGGCCAGCTCCCCCTCGGTGCGGTACGCCAGGTCGGCCAGCGCCATGAGCTCGTCGGTGACGTCCTCCTGACCGCGGTGGATGCGGTCGCCGGCGATCGACACGTCGGCCCAGGCCTTGGTGTCCACCACGAACACGCCGGCCGGCCCGACGACCACCATGTCGACCTGCGCCCGCCGGCTGCCGGGCCACTGCCGGTCCGCGAGCAGGTGGTAGCCCGCGGCGGCCAGCGGCGCCAGCACGGCCGCCGTGCGCTGCTCGGTCGCCGAGGCGAGCCCGTACCGCGAGGCGGTCGCGCGCGCGGCGACCGCCGCCTTCTCGTGCGCGGCCGCCAGCGCGAGCTGGCGGCTCGCCTCCTGCGCCGCGGAGTCCCCTGCAGGCATGGTCGTCCCTCCCCACCGTCGAGGCTCTATCGGCCGCGGTGCGCGGGAGCATGAGACGGCGGAGGGGTGACCACCCCGATGACCCGGACGGCTCACCCGGGCGCGCCCCCAGGGGCGGACGGCCCCGGGGCGGTGGGTCAGTCCGCGGGGCGGTGGGTCAGTCCGCGGGGCGGTGGGTCAGGCCCCGGGACGGTGGGTCAGGCCGTGGGGCGTCAGGCGGTCGGGCGTCAGTCCGTGGGGCGTCAGCCCGTGCGTCCGACCGGAGGCGCCGCGAGCGCGGCCACCCGCTCACCGGCGAGCCGCGGCACCGCGGCCATCGCCGGCACCAGCAGCAGCGCCGGCACCAGGAACCCCGGGCCGATGCCCGTGATGCCGGCCAGCAGCCCGATCGAGACCGACCCGATGAGCGCACCGGCGTAGTTGAAGAGGTTGATCCGGGCGATGACGTCGTCCAGGCGCCCGGGCGCCAGCTCCCCGGCCGCGGAGAAGGCCAGCGGCACGAGCGTGCCGGCGCCGATCCCGGCCAGCGCGAACCCGACGATCGCCGCCGCCGGGCTGGGCACGAGCGCGACGAGCACGAGACCCACGGCGGCCACGGCGCCGGTCGGGGCGGCCACGCGCACCCGCCCGTGCCGGCGCACCAGCGGGTCGCCCAGGAGCCGGGCGATCAGCACGGCTCCCTGGTAGGCCGCGTACCCGAGCGGCGCGACGGCAGCGGACGCCGCCAGCTCGTCGTACAGGTACACCGTGCTCCAGCTGGAGACGGCGGCGTCCACCACGAACGCGGCGGCGACGAGCGCGCCGAAGACCCACAGGCCGGCGCGCGGCAGCGGGGTCCGCGCGGCGGCCGGGGCGGGTGCGGCGGCGACCCCCGTCCGGGCACCCGGCAGGATCCCCTCGTGGTCGTCCGGGAGCGGCGGCGGCGACGCGGTGCTGTCCAGCAGCGACGGACGCACCAGCAGCGCGACACCGGCCGCGACCGCCGTGGCCACGACCAGGGCCGAGACGGCCCCCGTGGTCGTCCCGAACCGCGCCAGCCCGGACTGCACGAGCGCGGCGGAGACGGCCGCGACGGTGAGGCACGCGAAGAGCGAGGAGACGACGGGGCGGCCCACCTGCTGCTGCAGCGCGACGCCCTGCATGTTGGACGACGCGTCGACCATGCCCAGCCCGAGGGCGAACACGACGAACGCGACGACCAGCGCGGGCACCGACGTCGCCGAGGCGACCAGCGCCAGCCCGCCGGCCTGCGCCAGCAGACCCAGGACGACGGCCGTGCGGCTCGACCACCGGCGGGCGACCCGCTCGGCGGTCACCGACCCGGCCGCGGCGAGCAGCGCGCCCATCAGCAGCACCACCGAGATCATCGCGTCGTCGATGTCGGTGCGGGCCTTGAGGCCCGGCAACGCGGTCACGACCGTGGCGTACCCGAAGCCCTGCGCGGCGTACGTGGCCCCCACGGCCACCCTCGTCCGCACGTCGACGACCTGCTGCATCCGTCCCCCTCGTCCCCCTGCTGCCCCTGCGGTGCCGACGACCCTACTGCGCGGGGACCGTGGCGCGCCGGGTGATCGCGGCCGCGTCGTGCTCGCGCCGCGGGTCCGGGCTCAGGTCACGGGGTGGACGGGCCGATACCGGGGACATGGGGCCACGATGAGCACGGGCGACGAGCCGACCACCACGCGCCGCGGTCCGGCCGGCGCACGCCGTGGCCTGCCGTCGTGGGCGCACGACGTCCCGGCGGCCGAGCCCCCGGAGGTGCCCGGGGTGCCGGCGGCGCTTCGCGAGCTCGAGGCCGAGGGCTGGCTCGCGCTGCACGCGCTGCACCACCCGGGGCGGGCGGCGGCGCGGATCGCGCACGTGGCCGTCGGCCCGGGCGGCGTGGTGGTCGTCGAGGGCACCCGCCTCCCCGCTGACGCGCACCGGGGGACGGACGCGGCCGCGGCCGTCACCGCGCTGCTGGCCCCGCGGTTCCGCACGGCGGTGCGTGGCGTGCGCTGCGGGACCGGTCGGGGCACGGGCGACGCCCCGGTGGTCCGCGCGACGTCGCTCGCTGCGCACCTGCGCGCCCTGCCGCCCCGGTTGTCGCCCGTGGACGCGGCCGGGCTCGCGCTGCTGCTCGAGGTGCGGCTGGGCGGCGCCGGCCAGCCCGACCTGCTGACCACGGCCGCCCTCACGGACGACGCCCGGGTGTCACGCCGCCGGGCCGTCCGCCCGCGCCGGTCCGGACGCTGCGTGCCGCCGCAGGCACCGCCGGCGGCGGCACCGTGGCCGGTGGCCGCCCGGCGCACGGCCGCAGCCGCGCTCGTGCTGGCCGCCGCGTGGCTGGCCTGGGCGGCGGTGACCGCACCGCTCGCGCTCGGCTGAGGTCGTCGCGGGCCGTCGTCCGGCCGGCGTCAGCCCGCCACGCGCTCGCGCCGGTCGCACCCCTCACCGACGGGCGTCGGCTGCTCCGCGACGGTGTCCGCCCCGGACCCGCGGCGCGGCTGCGGCACGACCGCGTCGACCACCATGGACCCCTCGGACGGCCCCTCGAGGGTGACCGGCTCGGGCGTCGCCGCGACCTGGGACAGCGGCGCGATGGGGACCTGCGCCAGGCTGCGGTGCGCCCGCAGGTACGCGGGGACCAGCAGCGCGACGGCCCCGAGCCAGGCGAGCGGGTTGCCCCACACGACGCCCGCGA
The DNA here is from genome assembly GCF_900114185.1 of Cellulomonas sp. KH9. Classification (GTDB taxonomy): domain Bacteria; phylum Actinomycetota; class Actinomycetes; order Actinomycetales; family Cellulomonadaceae; genus Cellulomonas. Next base: position 212,689 of record NZ_FOSE01000001.1, on the reverse strand, counting down.
ACCCGTAGGCGGCGCCGAGCACCACCGCGGCCCCGACGCGGCAGACCAGCTCGATGAGACCGGTGACGGTCGGCACGAGGGTGCGGCCCAGCCCCTGCAGCGCACCGCGCAGCACGAACAGCACCCCGAGCACGGCGTAGAGCACGCCGTTGACGAACAGGTAGTGCGCCGACATGTCGACGACGCGCTGCTCTCCCTCGCCGACGAACATCTCGACGATCCAGCCGCCCGCGGTGACGAGCACGATCCCGATGAGCACCGCGCCGACCACCGACATCCAGACGGCCTGCACGACGCCCGTCCGGATCCGGTCGGGCCGGCCACCGCCGAGGTTCTGGGCGACGAACATGGAGACCGCCAGCCCGAGCGAGGCGAGCAGGGCGACCGCGAGGCCGTCGACGCGCGTCGCGGTGGTGTAGGCGGCGACGGCGTCGGAGCCCAGGGTGTTGAGCCGCACCTGCACGGCGAGCGTCCCGATCGCGATGATCGACGCCTGGAAGCCCATGGGCAGGCCCAGGTGCAGGTGGTGCGCCAGGTCGGCGCGCGTGACGCGCCAGTCCTCGCGGCGCACGTGCAGCACGGGCACGCGTCGCCGGACGTGCACGAAGCACAGGACGACCGAGACGCCCTGCGCCACGACGGTGGCCAGCGCCGCGCCCCCGACGCCGGTGCCGAGGCCCCCGACGAGCACCACGACCAGGGCGATGTTGAGGACGCAGCTGAGCGTGAGGTAGACGAGCGGGGTGCGGGAGTCGCCGATGGCGCGCACGATCGCGGCGAGGAAGTTGAAGAACATCGTCGTCGCGGCCCCGAGGAAGCTGATGACCGCGAAGGTCTCGGCCTGGGGCAGCAGCTCCTCCGGGGTGCGCAGCAGGCGCAGCGCGGGGCCGGCCAGCAGCGGCGCGCCCACCGTGAGCAGCAGCGTGACGGCGCCGGTGAGGAGGGCACCGGACGCCACCGAGCGGCGGACGGCGGCGGCGTCGCCGGCGCCGAAGGCCTGCGCGGTGGGGATGGCGAAGCCGGACGTCATGCCCCAGGCGAAGCCGATGAGCAGGAACAGCAGGCTCCCGGTCGCGCCGACCGCGGCGAGCGCGTCGACGCCGAGCGTGCGGCCCACGACCACCGCGTCGGCGAAGTGGTAGAGCTGCTGGACGACGTTGCCGATCAGCAGGGGGACGGCGAACGACAGGATGACGCGCCACGGGGCGCCCGTGGTCAGGGCCTTCGACATGAGGGGGGTGACTCCGCGCTTCGGGTACGGCTGGGGCGGTGCGCGGTGGTCGGTCGTGCCGGGTCGCGTCAGGGCCCTATCGTATCGATACGATCGCGCGTGACCAGAGGGTTTCACCCGATCGGTGCGCGGGCCGGAACGCGTCCGACGACGACGGGGAAAGCGCACGCCACGCGGACGTCAACAGCACCCCTCTCCCTGGTGGGCAGGCGTCCAAGAACGGCCCCGCCGACGCGACGGGCCGGTGCGCAGCGGCCCGCCACCCGGCCTGCGCTTGACCGAGGTGATCTGCGTGACGGTGCGCACCGGCGGACCCCGCCCGGCGACGTCCGCCCCGCCGCGCGGCCTCACGCCCGCCGCGCGGCCCAGACCGGCCCTACGCGCGGACGACCGACCCCTCGGCGGTGATCTCGTCCGCGTCCGCGTCGTCGAACCACCGCCCCTGGCTGCCCAGGTACCGGAAGCGGACGGTCGACCCCGCCGGCACGACGACCGACGCGCTCGCCGTGCCGTTGGACCGGCGGCGCAGCGGGTGCGCACCCGGCGTCCAGTCGTTGAACGTGCCGACCACGCTCACCGGCCCGTCGAGGTCGGGGACCGGCAGGACGAACGTGAGCGTGGCGGTGCCGGCACGGACGGAGCGGGTCTTCTTCAGCACGGACGGACCACACCTTCCCTCGGTCGGGTGTTGCGGGATCGGCGCGCCTCGCGCCGGGACGCAGCGTCCCGCACCGGTGTTTCCGGCAGGCTCACCTGCGGTGACTCCCGTGTGACACCTCGACGACGCGCTCCTCCCACCCGCGGCCCGGCACTCCTCGAGGCGGCGGCATTCGCCCGATCCGCGGGTTTTCCGACGTCCCGTCCGGCTGACACCGTTCTGGGCGGTGCGCGACACGCGGTGAGTCCAGTACCGTCGGCGCCGAGCGCGCCGGTCCGGGGCGACCGTGCGGAGGGAGCCGGTGTGAAGCGGGTCGGGACTGTCGTGGCTGTGCTCGCGGCGCTGGTGCTCACCGGGTGCACCTCGCAGGCACAGGAGCCTCCCGGCCTCACGGCCTCCCCCACCTCCGTCGCCACCAGCGCACCCACGCCCAGCGAGACCGTCCCCGCCTCGCAGACCCCGGACCCCTCCGACCCCGAGCTCGGCATCGTCTTCGAGGACGTGCCCGACCTCACGGGTGACGAGGCCGACGTGTGGAACACCGCCGCGACGTACCGCGTCGAGTACTGGCGCACGATGACGACCAACACCGTCAGCCCGGGCTTCGGCGCGATCGCCTTCGGCGACACCCTCGAGGTGATGGAGAACATCGCGGCGACCAACGCCGGGATCTCGGCGCAGATCGGCGGCACGTTCCGCACCCGCGTGTTCGACGTGACCATCACGGGCGACGAGGCGTCGGCGATGGCGTGCGACATGTACGCCGACGTCACCTTCGCCAGCGTCGAAGGCCCCGCGACGCCGCAGGAGGCCGGGTTCGGTGAGAACCGCCTGCTGCGCTTGCCGATGAAGCGCATCGACGACCGCTGGCTGATCGGTCCCAGCACCCGCGAGGGCACATGCTGAGCGTCGGCGCGTGGGCGCCCGCGCTCGCGGCACTGCTGATCCTCGCCGCCCCGGGCGGAGGCGCCGGGTACGCCGGGGAGGGTGATCAGCAGAGCCCGCCGCCCGCGTCGACGCCGGTGACGCCGCAGGCCGGTGACGGCACGATCGCCGTCACCGTGACGAGCTCCGGCTCGACGGGCGAGGGCAGGTCGTTCTCGTCGTCGGTGCAGGCGACGGTGGCACCGGACTGCTGGCTGCGGGCAGGCCGCACGGGGTACGAGTACTACGAGTACTGGAAGCCCGGCGGCGAGGCCCGCAACAGCGGGACGCTCGACGACTTCGCCTACCAGGGCCTGCTCCACCCCGACTACGAGGCGCACGCGACCGACGACGAGGGCCGCTGGTACGAGCCGTACTGCCGCTACGACACGGACGCCGAGACCTCGTTCGAGTACTACACGACCCGGCAGGCCGTCTTCGTGCCGGCGGGCGACCCACCCCCGGCGGTGGACGTGGTCGTCGACCCCCAGCAGCTCGTCCGGATCGCCCAGGACTCGATGGAGCTGCCCACGGGCACGATCCGCTGGAATCCCTCCCTCGACGGGTCGGGCGCCACCGTGGTCAACAAGCCCACGTTCGTGTGGGTCGAGGGCGCACCGGCCGACGTCGAGGTCACGGCCTCCGTGCCCGGGGTGTGGGCCCGCGTCGAGGCCCGCGTCTCGCAGCTGCGCCTCGACGCGCAGAACGCCGAGTCGGCGTCCTGCCCCGACGTCGGCACCCCGTACACCCCCGGCATGACCACCAGCAGCTGCTCGCTGACCTTCACGCGGTCCAGCGCGAACCTGATGCCCCCCAAGGCCGGTCAGTCGCTGCCCACCGCGACCCTCACCGCCACCGCGGTCTGGGAGGCGACGTGGACGTCGTCGGTCGACCCCGCCCCCCAGCCCCTCGACATGCAGACCGTCGAGACCTCCGCCGAGATCCCGGTCGCCGAGATCCAGTCGGTCGTCACCGGCTGACGCCGCACCGCCCGGACGGGTGACCCTGCCGGTCGAGGCGTCACCTCCGGCGCACGGAGCGGCATGACGTCCGCGCCCGGGAACGAGGACGGAGCCGACATGTCGGACCAGGCGCCCGACCGGTACCGCCAGGAGCTGGGCGAGGCGCTGCCCGCCGAGCGCTTCCGCCGCGACGCGACGGCGGGCGTGCTGCGGACCGTCCAGCGAGGACCGGAGCGACTGGCCGGACGTCGTCGAGCTCACCCGGTTGGACGGCGGTGCGTGGTCCCGCGGGCACGCCCCGGAGACCGACAGGGCCGGAGACTGCTGACCACGCGCGGTGCCGGACGGCAGCGGGCCACGCACGTCGGGCACGCCGCCCTCAGGGCAGCGGCACCTGCACGAGCTGCCACGCCCCGCCCGTGACCAGCAGTCCCCGGCCGGGCACCGCCCCGCCGAGCGCGGAGCGCGGCAGCCGCAGGCCGAACAGGTCGCCGTCGTTGGGGGTCGCGGGGGCCAGCAGCAGCCCGCTGCGCGACTTCTTGATGGTGGCCGCGGGGCCGCGGTAGGCGCTGCCGAGCTCGTCGGCGGTGCCGGCGGCGACCACCAGGCCGGGCCGGTCCCGCAGCACCCCGAGGTGCGCGACGATCCCGTCCGCGAGCACCCCGTCGGTGCCCACCAGCTCGAGGTCGTCCACGAGCAGGACGCTGGGCACGTCCTGCGGGACCAGGCTCGCCAGACCTGCTGTGACGTCGTCACGCGCGGCGTCCGCCTCGATGACGACGACCCCGTCACGCCCCACGAGGTCACGCAGCGGGCTGCGACGAGGGGTGACGATCCCGACCGTCCACCCGCGGCGCAGCGCGCTCTCGCCGACGGTCAGCAGCGTGGTGCTGCGCCCCGAGCGGCGCGGCCCCACCACGAGCAGGCCGGGTCCGTGCTCCTCGGCCTCCAGCCCGTGCAGCGCGAGCGTGTCGCCGCCGACGCCCATCGGCACCGCCGTGCGCCGCAGCGGCGCGCCACCGAGGGCGGCGGCCTCCGCCAGCGTGAGGCGGGTGGGCAGCGGGTCGATGCGGAACGGCACCTGCGCCCCGCTCGACGGCACGGGGTCCGCCGCGTGCCGGGCGGTCGCGTCCCGGCCGATCGCCTGCAGCGCCGCGACCTGCGCGGGGCCGCTCGGGTCCTCGTGGAGCAGTGCCACCTGCAGCTCGTGCGCACCGTCGGAGCGGAACGCCCGGCCCTCGGGCAGGTGCTGCGGCACGTCGCGGGTCGCCAGGCCGACGGCCTGGTAGTCGCCCGGGTCCGACATGGGCAGCATCAGGCGGTCCTCGGTGAGCGTCGAGACGCGGCCCACCAGCAGGCTGCGGTCGCCCGAGACGACGACCTTGACGCCGGCACCCGGCCCCTCCTGCAGGATCTGGGTCCACAGGTCGACCAGCGCACCGGCGTCGACGTCCTCGAACGCCTGCACGAACCCCTCCCACCGGTCGAGCAGCACCAGCAGGTACGGCAGCCGCTGCTCGGGCGCGGCGGCGGCGCGCTGCTCGGCGACGTCCGCGAACGACTGCTCGGCGAGCAGCTGCTGCCGCCGGGAGATCTCGGCGCGCAGCCGCCGCGTGAGGCGGGCGATGCGGTCCGGCTGGTCGCGCGGCACCACCGCGCCGGTGTGCGGGAGCCCCACCAGCGGCAGCAGCGCGTTGTTGCCGAAGTCCAGGCCGTAGACGTGCACGTCCCGGGGCGACGTCCGGGTCGCCACCGCCGCCGCGAGCACGCGCAGCACCGTGGAGCGCCCCGAGCGCGGCGAGCCGACGACCGCGAGGTTCCCCGCCCTGTCGAGGTCGTGCACCGCGACGTCGCGGCGCTGCTGGGCGGGCAGGTCCAGCAGGCCGTACGGCAGCGCGAGCGGGCGCGCTTCGAGCGCCGCCCCACCCTGCTCGTCGACCTCACGCACCGTCACGACGTCGGCCAGGGCGGGCAGCCACGGCGGCGGCGGTGCGGACACGTGCGCGAGCTCTGCCGCACCCTGCACCGCCGTGACGAGCGACGCGAGGTCGGTCGGCACGTCGACGTCGTTCTCCGCCTCGGGGCGCCGCACCACGACCGGACGACCGACGCTCGCCCAGGTCAGCGGCATCACGTCGACGCCCCCTCCGGGGACGGAGCCCGGCGGGCGCCCCCCGACCCGCGACGACTGGAACGCCACCAGGCTCGAGTGGCCGAGCCGCGCGTACGCGCGGCCGGGCAGGCTCGGCGCGATCTGCGCGGCGTCGGGCGACTCGATGACGTCCTGCGAGTCGTTGCGGTCGGTGACGCGCAGGGCGATGCGCAGGTTGGTGTTCGACTTGATCTCCGCGCTGACGACGCCCGCGGGCCGCTGCGTCGCGAGCACCAGGTGCACCCCGAGCGACCGGCCCCGGCGGGCGATGTCGACCAGGCCGGTGACGAAGTCCGGGAGCTCGGCGACCAGGGCCGCGAACTCGTCGATGACGATCATCAGCCGGGGCATCGGGGCGTCACCGGGCCCGCGCGCCGCCAGGTAGTCCTCGATGTCCTTGGCGCCCGCGCCGGCGAGCTGGTGCTCCCGGCGCCGCAGCTCGGCCGCGAGCGACTCGAGCGCCCGCGTCGTGAGGTGCGCGTCGAGGTCGGTGACCATGCCGACCGTGTGCGGCAGCCGGGCGCAGTCCTTGAACGCCGCCCCGCCCTTGTAGTCGACCAGCACGAACGTCATCTCGTCGGGCCGGTTGCCGACCGCGAGCGACGCGATGAGCGTCTGCAGCAGCTCGGACTTGCCGGAGCCCGTCGTGCCGGCGACCAGGGCGTGCGGCCCGTCGGCCCGGATGTCGACCGACCACGGGCCGTCCGTCGCCTCACCGATCACGGCGCGCGTCGTGCGCCCACCGCCGGCCCAGCCGCGGGCGACCGCCTCGGGCGTCGGCGGGTCCAGCCGCAGCACGTCGAGCAGCCGCGACGAGGAGGTGAGCGTCGCCGACAGGTCCTCCGAGCTGATGTCCTTGATCGGGGCCAGGGAGCGGCCCAGGCGCTCGAACCACGCGGTCGGCACCAGGTCGGCACGGACGCCGTCGACCGGCTCCTGGCCCGCGACGTTCACGGTGGCGCGCGTGCCGTCCACGACGACGACCGCCTGGCACTCCTCGGGCAGCTGGCGCTCCTGCTCGTCGAGGCACAGGAAGTACACGCCGTACCGCGGCCCCTCGCGCAGCAGCGTCACCAGCCCGGGCAGCAGGCGGAACCTCCGCGCGCCGTCGAGGACGACGAGCACGGGTGGCGGCAGGACCGACGCGACGCTGCCGAACCCGCCCGGTCCCTCGGTCGCGGCCCGGCGGGCCTCGACCAGCGCGAGCAGCTCGGAGATCCGGCGCGCCGTGGTCTCCTCGTCCGAGCCGACCTGCGCCACCGGGCCGGTGTCGCGGCGCGCGTGCGGCAGCCAGCGGACCCAGCCCCACACGTCCGCGCCGCCCGCGTCGGCGAGCAGGTGCACGGTGACGTCGGCCGGCGAGTGGCCGGCCACCACCTGCGCGAGCATCCACGCGCCGATGCGGCGCCGCTCGTCGGGAGGTCCGGCGACACCCGTGACGCCCGCCCGCTGAAGCGGCACCGCCACCGGCACGTCGGCGGCCGTCCAGTGCAGGACCCGCTCGTGCTCCTCGCGGGTGGGGTCGTGCAGTGACACCTCGCTCGGCAGGTCGGCCGTGCCGACGCGCGCGACCATCCAGTCCGGGTCGGTGCGCCGGCGCTCCCACAGCCGCGCGCGGGGACCGGTCGCGAACAGCAGCACCGTCGCGGGGTCGGGCAGCTCGCGGCGCCGGGCCGCGCTCTCGGTGCCGAGCGCGTCGAACGCCTGCTGCTCGATCCGGGCGACACGCCTGACGTACGTCTGGACGTCCTGCAGGTGGCGCTGCCGGCCGCCGCCGCGCATCGACAACCAGTTCCCCACGACCATCGCCGGCGACAGCGCCATGATCATCAGCGAGTACGGGGACCTCGTGAACCAGAACATCGCCGCGCCCATCACGACGGGCACGATGATCATCGTGATCGGGAACCGTTGCTTGTCGGGTGCCCGCGGCTCGGTGGGCAGCCGGAAGTCGGTGCTGCGCTCCGGCGGCAGCAGCCGCGGCGGCCGGTTGTAGTCGAGCGTCGCGCCCGCCGTGCTCGGCGACAGCGACGCATCGGGCTCGCCGACCGCCGCGACCTCGAGGACCACGTCCCCCACGACGAGCGACTGCCCCGGCTCCCACGCACGCCGCGCGGTCAGCGCCGTACGGTCGACGTGCACGAGCGGCCGGTCCGACTCGGGGTCGATCTCGGTCATCTGGTCGAGGCCCTTGCGGGCCTCCGCGAGCTGCCGCGCGAACCTGCCGCGCGGGCGGCGCGCCTGCCGACCGGCCGGCGCCTCGCCGGGCGTCGCCCGGACGACGATCGGCCCCTCGGGTGGCCGTCGGCGCACGGGGGCGCCGCGGACCGCACCGGCGACGTCCGGGCCCGGCTCGATCGTCACTCCCCCGTCGACGCCGACCTCGAGCACCACCGCGGTCGCGGGGACCTCGGGGTCCGGCACGCGCACCGACGCCGCGGGGTCGGTGCCCACGACGTGCCGGCCGACGGGCAGCCGGTGCACGCGACCGGCCTGCTCGCCGGACACGATCCGCACCTCGCACGCACCGTCCGGCTCGGACCACGTGTCCCCCGGGTCGACGCCGAGGCCGACGACAGCGCCGTGCCGCAGCGGCGACCGCTCCACCGGCAGGTCGTCGTCGAGCGGCTTGCCGTGCCACCACAGGTGCGGCGCCGGTCCCTGCGCGGGCTCGATCGTGACGACACCGAGGTGACCCGACCCGCGGGGCACCACGCGGGGCTGGACGCCCGGCAGCCGGTCGGCCAGCACGCGGGAGACGTCACGCACGCGCGACCCGGGCGCGCACTCGACGACCACGTCGAGCGGCTCACCGCCGGTGCGGGTGGTGACGCTCAGGATCAGTCGCACGCGTGCCTCGTCTCGCCCGTTTCGTCCGTCCAGGTGCCGTGCACGCCGGCGGCCCGCCCTCGCAGGAGGACGGGCCGCTGGTCACGCGCACCGACTCAGATGCGGTCGCTCTCGCCCGTGGCGGCGGCGATGTTGTTGTGGTTCGTGCGCACGTCCGCGGCGGCACCCTCGAGCGCCTCCTTCAGGCGGTCCAGGTTGGCGCGGTACTCCGTCCACGCCGAGCGGAAGTCCTCCGAGTACCGACCCGTCCAGACGGCGCTGTCGAGCCCCTTGTCGACGTCCGTCTTGATCGCGTACGCCTGCTCGGCGTTGGTCTGGAAGGTCTTGTAGAGCGCCTGCAGTGTGCTGAGCTCGGCACCAACGGCCACGACTCACTCCTCCGGTCGGCGGCGCCCGCGGCGCCTGGTCGGGTCGACCTTATCGGGCATATGGGTGCGAGGTGGTGCGTTCCGGGAGAACCACCCGTCCGGCGTCACGCGGTCCCCCCGACCGCGGAGGGCCCGCTCGTGGGGGCCAGCTCCTCCACCAGCGCCCGGGTCGCCGCCGCCATCTGCGGCACGCCCGCCTCGCGCAGCGTCACCACGAGCGCGTCGACGACGTCCCGCACCGCAGCCTCGCCGCCGGCGGCCGCCGTGGCCCGCAGCAGGTCGCGCCACAGCAGCTCGGACGCGGGCGCCAGACGCACCCCGGTCCACGCGGCGGCCTGCGCGGCGGCCGGGTCGTCGTCCGACCGGTGCAGCACGACCAGGCGGTGCGCGGCGTCGACCAGCACGTCGCGGGACGTGCGCTCGGCCCGCACGCGCGCGAGCCACGCGTAGCGACCCGTCGGCCGGACGGCCACCACCGGAGCGGTCGCCAGCCCGAGCGCCTCGGTGAGCAGCGTGCGCTCGGCGGCGGGATCGGCGGCGGTGCGCGCCCGCGCCAGGAGGGACCGGACGACGTCCCAGTCGACGACGACGTCGGGCCCCAGCGACAGACGCCCGTCCGCACCGCTCACCAGGAGGGCCCGGCCCGCGGCGTCCTCCCCGAGCCAGGCCGCGGTCCGGGCGATCGTGCGGTCGCGGACCTCGGCGGTCACGCCACCCGGCCAGAGCGCGGCCGCCGCGACGTTGGGGTGGACGCCCTCGGGGTGCAGCGCGAGCAGCACGACCAGCTCGGTCGACAGCGCGCGTCGCGACTCCTCGACGGGACGCGACGTCTCGACGCGGGGGTCACCGAGCACGCGGACCCGCACGGGGGCCCGGTCGAGGTCCGCCGCACCGAGCGCACGGTCCGGCGCCTCGACGTCCGGACGCTCGACCGCACCCTCGTGCTCGGCGGCCGCCCGGCGCTCGTCGATGCCGGCCGCCGCGGGCTCGGGGGTCTGCGCCAGCAGCTCCCCGAGCGCGTCCAGGTGCTCGTCCGTCAGCCGGTTGGCCTGCACGTCGACGCCCAGCAGGCTCGCCGTCAGCCGCCCCCCCGCCGTGACCTCGAGCCGCCACCGGGCCCCCGGGAGGTCGCCCGCACACAGCACGCCGAGGGGCGAGCGCTGCGCGGTCGTGCTCAGCTCGACGACGCGCCGCGCCCCGTCGAGGGCCGGCACCTGCCCGAGCACGAGGTACTCCGGGACCCACGCCTGCGTGCCGTCGCCCCGGACGCGGCCCGTGAGCACGTCACCGCCGAGCACGTCGTCGCGATGCTCCTGCAGCCGCGGCAGCACGTCGCCGGCGGAACGGGCGGTGGTGTACCGGTCGCCGGGCAGCGCGTCGACCAGCGCGGGTGCCAGGCCCACGCCCGTGACGTGCAGCGCGTCCGACCAGCGGTTGGTGGCGAGCTCGGTGACGAGCGCGGTGACGACCTCCGCGGCCGCCGTGGGGTCACCGACCACCGCGACGGGACCCTGCGCGGCCTCGAGGTCGACGAGCACGTCACGCCCGTCGGCGTCGCGGCCGAGCGACACCAGGCCCGGGTAGGGCGCGGGGGCGTCCGTGCGGCCGAGGTCGACGTCGGCCGCGTCGAGCTGCCAGGCGCGGCCGCCGTCGGTCGCGCGCCACGGGGAGGGAGCCGCGGGGGCTGCCGGCGTCAGCGACAGCCGGACCGACGTGTCGTCGACGCGCGCGACCACGACGCCGGGCAGCGGACGCCCGGCCGTGCGCAGGTCGGCGGCGAGGCGGCGCAGACCGCGGTCGAGCAGCAGCGCACGCCGGGGGTCCGCGCCGATGCGCAGCACGACCTCGAGCTCCTGCGCCCCCGCGGAGGGGTCCGCCGCCCGCCCGCGCCGCCGGCGCCGCTCGAGCGCGACGAGCAGACCGGCGGCGAGCAGACCGGCGCCGACCAGGCCGGGCGCCTGGCTCTCGGAGGAGGCCGGGGCGGCGACCACGTGGCCCGCGGCCGCCTCGGGCGGGGCGACGTGGGCGGCGGTCGGCGTGGCCCCGACCGGCGCCTGGACCGGCGTCGGCGTCTCGACCGGCGTGACCACCGCGGTGACGCGCTCCACGCCCGTCGCGTCCTCCGGCATGATCAGCAGCCAGTTGGGCTGGATGAGCCGCTCGAGCGTCAGCTCCTGCCCGTCGGGCTGGTCGCGCCCCTTGTTGAGCTCGAAGACCTCCCGGTAGCGCATCCCGTCGCCCAGGGTGCGCTCGGCGATGTCCCAGAGGTTGTCGTGGTAGCGGCCCTCGGGCGGCTGCACGACGTACACCCGGTGCCCCTCGAGCTCGGCGCCCTCCTCGGGGCTGAGCTGCATGCCACCGAGCCAGTACGTCGTCTCGACCTGTGCCTCCGCCCCCGGTGCCGGGGTCTGCGCCGCCTGCTCCGCGGGCGCCTGCGCCGCGGGACCGGGGACCGCGGCGGCCGAGACCGACACGGGCGCGGCGTCGGGCGCCGACATCGCGAGCGAGGGTGCGACCGCGGCCGTGGCCTGACCCGCGGCCGTGACCAGCAGCAGGACGGTCACCACCAGCGTGCGCGCCAGCCGCTGGCTCGGTCCCGCGAGCGGGACGCGCGCCGGGAGCCCGACGCCCGACAGCGCGGAGCGCAGCTCGACCACGACGCAGATCGTGAACTGCAGCCACGCGAGCCACACCACCCAGACGAGCACGGCGATCACCTGCTCGACGCCGATCGTCGCGGTGAGGTCGGCACGGCCGGGCAGGGACGTGGGCAGCGCGGGCGCCGCCCCGAGCGTGAGCAGGACCGCCGGCACGCCGGCGACCAGCAGCAGGAGCAGGAACGCGGCGCCGAGCGCCGCGCCGACCGGGCGCCGCTCATCGGTCGCGACCGCCTGCTGGAACCGCTGCGGGCCGATGGGCCGCGCCGCGCCGTCGTCGTGGCCCATCACGGCCCTCCCTCGAGCTCGGTGACGATGCCGATCGCGGCGCGCGCGGTCGCGCTGCCCTCGACCGTGAAGCTGTCGATCAGGATCAGCTGGAGCAGCCCGGTCGGCACGACGTCGCTGACGCGCACGGCGACGCGCTCGTCGTCGGCCGAGATGCTCACGCGGGAGCTCTCGTACCCGCGGGCGGCCAGGAACTGCTGCGCGGCGCTGGTCGCGGCGACCGGGTCGATGCGTGGCGTGCCGCTGCCGCGCAGCGACCCGTCCTGCACCTGGTCGGCCCCCACGCGGGCGGCCTGCTCGGCGTCGTCCGTGATCGCGACACGGGCGTTGATGGCGCGCCCGCCGTCCGCGACGAGGCCCGCGACCGCGAAGAGCACGACCGTCAGCCCGACGACGAACGGCGTGGCGCTGCCGCGGTCCGCACGCCGGCCGGCGGCGGCGCGCAGGCGCGCGAGCACGCCGCGGTGCGGCGAGGGCGTCGCCCGGCGTGGTGCAGCGCTCATGTCACACCCCCGTCCGTCGCCACGTGTCGAGCGGCGCGGTGCTCGAACCGACCACGGTCGCCGAGCCCGGCAGGCCCGGCAGCCCGAGGTCCGTGAACGAGACGTCGCACCGCACCTCCACCCGGATCTGGCCGCCCGCGACGAAGGCGCCCGTCATCGTCGCCGGCTCGCACGCCAGCGACTCGGGCTCGGCCGAGGCCGCGGTCTGCTGGGCGGCCGCGAGCGCGACCTGGCTGCTGCGCTCGAGCGTCGCGGCGCGCACCGCGTCGCGGGCCATGGCCGCGACCTCACCCTGCGCCGACACGTACCGGCCGAACGCGACGACGAGGAACATCATCATCACCAGCAGCGGGATCAGGACGACGACCTCGACGGCCATGGAGCCGCGGTCGTCGCCCGCGCGGACGCGGGCGTGCTGACGCGCCATGGGTCCTCCCGGTGTCGTCGTGATGCGTGTCGTCGTGATGCGTGTCGTGAGGAGGACCGTCGTGATGGGGCGTCGGTCGTTCACAGGTCGGCGCGGAAGCCCTCGACCGGCCCCTGCACGGTCGCGGAGACCCGTGGGGCGAGTCCCTGGACGATCTCGACCGCTCGTCCGGTGACCGTGACGCGCACGGTCTGGGCGTCGGGCCGCGAGATCTCGACGGAGACGTCCCGCAGCGACGCACCACCGACGGTGCCCGCGTACTCCGTGCCCCGCTGGTGCGCCCGCGTGACCGAGTCGTCGGACCCGCCGCCCGTCCGCACCACGCGGGCCGTCTCGCGTGCGACCGCCCCGGCGAGCTCGTTGCCGTACCAGGTCAGCGAGAACTGGACGATCGCGAGGATCGCGAGCATGAGCAGCGGCGTGTAGAACACCATCTCGATGGTGCTCGCGCCGCGGTCGTCACGTCCCCCGGGACCGGGAGGACGCCGGCGGGTCACTCGTTGCCGCCGCCGCCACCGGCGCCACCGCCGGGCGCGTCGGGGATGACGATGCTGTTGGCCTCGTCGCGGATGCGGTTGAAGATGATCAACCCGACCGCCGCAGCGAGCGCCACCAGCACGCCGGTGATGATCACCCACTCGATCGCCGACGCACCACGGTCGCCGCGCTCGTCCGCCAGCTGCGCCCGCGCGACGCGGCGTCGCACCTCGAGCTCGGCATACCCCATCGGGGTCCAGGGGGCGAAGATCATGACGCCCTCTCCTCTCGTCGTGACTGCTGGAGCACTGACCACCGCGACGGGGTGTCGCGGCGACGCATCAGGGGCCGCCGAAGACGGTGACGACGGCCGGGTAGAGCAGGAACACCAGGAACCCGACGGCGAGCAGCAGCTGCGCCACGAGCATCGTCTCGGAGCTCTCGCCGGCCTTGCCCTCGGACTCGGCGAGCTCGCGGCGGCGCATGGAGCCGGCACGCGCCGCGAGCGAGTCGCGGACCTTCGCGCCGTCCTCGGCGACCAGCGCGAGGGCCGCCGCGAGGTCCCGCAGCTCGTCGATGTCGAGGTCCTCGCCGAGCGCACCGAGGGCGGCCCACGGCGTCTCGCCGCGTAGCCGCGCCGCGATGAGCGCGTCGCGGATGCGCACCATGGCCCAGCCGTCGCTGATCTCGGACGCCCCCTGGAGCGCCTCGGGCACCCCCCGACCACCGGCCAGGCTCATGGCGACGAGGTCGAGGAACGACCCCACCACGTGGCGGAAGTTCCGACGCCGCCTTGCCGCCTCGGAGCGCAGACCGAGCGCGGGCAGCGCCCCCGCGACCACCGCACCGACCAGCGGCACGACGACCGGCACGACGAACGACAGCCGGACACCGAGCACGGCCAGCACCGCCAGCACGAGCAGCGGCGCCACGAAGCCACCGACGGCCGAGAGCACCGTGCGGGCGAGGAACGCGTCGCGGGACGTGCCGACCATCGCGAGGTCGGCGCGCAGGCTGCCCAGACCGATGCCCAGGGAGTCCAGGCCCCCCGCGGCGCGCCGACCCAGCGTCTGCTCCCACCGCGGCACCCGGGCCGCCCGCGGGTCGACGGTGAGCACACGCGCACGGGCACGGCCGTCGCGGCGTTCCCGGTCGAGCCGGGCCAGCGCACCCGCGGGACGTGCGGCGGGCGGGACGAGCACGAGGACGAGCAGGAGCACGCCGAGCCCGGCGACGGCCCCCGCGACGAGCACGGCCGTCATGCGCGCACCTCCGTGGCGCCGCGCCGGTCGGCGGTGGCGACGAGGAAGCGCTCGGGCAGGTCGATCCCGGCCAGGCGCCGCATCCACAGGAACCCGCCCGCGAAGAACGCGGCGACGACCACGAGGACGAGCTGCCCCGTCGCGGTGCCGTACGGCTCGACGTACGTCGGGTTGAGGAGCGTGAGGCCGAGGATCACCGCGAGGGAGAAGATCGTGACGATCTGCGCCGACCGCCGCGTGGACGACCGCCCCGCCGAGACGCGCTGGCGCATGTCGAGCTCGGCGCGCGCGGCGTCGGACAGCGAGGACAGCACCTGACGCAGACCCGGCCCACGCAGTCGGGCGTTGAGGATGAGCGCGGCGACGATCAGGTCGGCGCTCGGGTCGTCGAGGTCGTCCGCGAGCCGCTGCAGCGCGGTCGGCAGCGGCACCCGCACGCGAAGCCGGTCGACGAGCATGCGCAGGTGCGGCTTGACGGCCGGCGACGCGGCCTGGACCGTCGCCGGGATGGCCTGCTCGAGGCCGACCGCCCCGGCGATCGTGTCGCGCAGCGACTCGGTCCAGGACGCCAGTCCCTCGATGCCGGCCATCGCCTGCTTCTCGGCGCGCGCGCCGCCGAACAGCGCCGGCCACGCGAGGACGAGCAGTGCGGCGGCGCCGGCGGCGACGGGCCAGCGGGTCGCCACGAGGACCACGAGCGCCACGGCCCCCGCCACCAGGCCGCGCCGGCCGAGCCGCTGCACCACCGACGGACCGGTGCGCTGCACCTCGCGGCGGGTGCGGTCACGCGGCGTCAGGGAGTCGACGAGCAGCACGACGGCCCCGCCGACGAGCGCACCCAGGCAGACGACGAAGAGGACCGAGGGCGTCATCGCACCCCCTGCGCGAACGCGTAGCCGGGGCTGTACCCGACCGCCGTGAGGTCGTCGATGCACGCGATCGGCGCGGCCGGCTGGGCGATGCCGTCCGGGCCGGGCGCGAAGACCTCGCTCGACAGCACGCGACCGTCGATGCCGTTGACCTCACGGATGCTCGCGACGAAGCGGCGCAGCCGCCCACCCGCGTGGTACTCGTTGTGCTTCTGCACGAACACCACGAAGTCGATGGCGCCCGCGATCAGCATCATCGTGGCCTCGACCGGCAGACGCTCCGCCGACTGGATCGCGTACGTCGAGATGCGGTTGAACACCTCGATCGAGCTGTTGGCGTGGATGGTCGACAGTGAGCCGTCGTTGCCCTGGCTCATGGCGTTGAGCATCGTGACGATCTCGTCGCCGAGCACCTCGCCGACGATCACGCGGCTCGGGTTCATGCGCAGCGAGCGACGCACGAGCTCGGCCATGGTGATCGCGCCGTTGCCCTCGGAGTTCGGCAGCCGCTCCTCGAACGCGATGACGTTGGGGTGCAGGTCCACGAACTCGCCGAGCCCGAGCTCGAGCGCGCGCTCGACCGTGATGAGCCGCTCGTGCGGGCCGATCTCGTTGGCGAGCGCGCGGAGCATGGTGGTCTTCCCGGCGTTGGTCGCCCCCGCGATCATGACGTTCTTGCGCGCCGCGACGGCGGCCGACAGGAAGGCCGCGACCTCCGGGGTGACCGAACCGAGCCGCACGAGGTCGTCCAGGTGGACGCGCGAGAGCCGGGCGCGACGGATCGAGATCGACGGGCGCGCGCAGACGTCCATGACGGCGGACATGCGCGAGCCGTCGGGCAGCCGGATGTCCAGCTGGGGGTTCGCGGAGTCGAACGGCCGGCTGGTCAGGCCCGAGTACGCCCCCAGCACCTGGATGAGCTCCACGAGCTCGTCGTCGGACTCCGCGACGGGCGGGGCCTTGGCCTCGCGGCCGTCGGAGTACTGCACGAACACCTGGTCACAGCCGTTGATGTCGATGTTCTCGACGTCGAGGTCGTCGAGCAGTGGCTGCAGGCGCCCGACGCCGAACAGCGCGGCGTGGATGCCGGAGGCGACCTCCTCCTCCTCCGCGGGTGCGAGCGGCGTACGGCCCGAGGCGATCTCCGCGCGCGCGTGCGCGTCGAGCACACGGTTGATGACCGCGCGCGCGAACTGCCGCTCGTCCTGCGCGGTCATCTGCGGGTTGCCGGCGGCCGTGTCGTCGCGGCGCTGGCGCGCGAGCGTGTCGGCGACCTCCTCGCGCAGGCGCCGGACGAGTCCCTGGTCGACAGCCATCCCGGACCTCCCCGTCAGGCCGTGGTCCGCACGCCGCGCCCGGACTGCGACAGGGCACGCAGCGGGTCGACGAGCTGGCGGGCGGAGCGGACGAGCAGCGACCGGGCGACGGGACGCTCGACGCGGCCCCCCAGCACGTCGGCGGCGCGCGTGTCGTCCGCGAGCTGACCGAGCACCGTGCCCGGCAGGCCGTCGTGCGCGAGGAGACGGGCGAGGTCACCGGCCGAGGTGCGGTCGCGGCTGTCGGCGACCAGCACGACGGCCACCTCGGGCGTGCGCAGGTTGGTCTCGCGGAGCTGCGCGAGCCAGCGCACCCGCTCGCGGACGTGCGCGAACGACTCGATCCGGGGCCGGGCGACGAGCACGAGCACGTCGGCGGCCTGCACGAGCGGCAACGTGGGGCTCGTCGGCGAGACCCGCCCGACGTCCACGAGCACGTCACGACCGGGCCAGCGCGCGAACGCCCCCGCGACCTGCGGGAGCACGGGACCGATGCCGGCCATCTGGTCGGGCGTCGAGACCCCGCAGATCACCTCGAGGCCGCCCTCGACCTGCTGCAGGTGGTCCTCCAGCGGCCGCTCGCCGAGCCCGCGCCGCGCGTCCGCGGCGAGCGAGAGCAGACCACGGTCGGGGTCGAGCGCACCGTCGTCCGGGCGGCGGGCGAGCAGCGCGAGGTCACCACCGGCGGGGTCGGCGTCGACGAGGACGACGTCCTGCGGCCACACCGCCGCGAGCACGCGCGCGGTCGTCGTGGCCCCGGGCGCGCCCTTGGCCGAGCCGACGGCGAGGAGCACGTCAGCCCTCCTCGGCCGTGACGGGCGTGCCGCGCTCCACCAGCACGACCGCGAGCCGGCTCTCGGCCGCGAGCCCGGCGACGGACGCACCCGCGTCCTCGTCGACGATGAGCGTCGCCGTCGTCACGCTGGTGCCGGCGCTGTCCCCGGCCTGGACGGTCGAGCTCACCAGGGCGTCGGGCACGACGACCTCACCCTGGCCGTCGCCGACCCTCACGAGCTGCACGATGTCGCCCGGCTGGAGGCCGGACGCGGGCACCCGCCCGGCGGCGAGGGCCGCGCCGACCGCGACCTTCCCGTCCGTGAGCGTGCTGAGCCGCGTCAGCATGGTGGTGTCGAGCAGCTGACCCGCGCTGACGGGGCGCCGCGCGTACTGCCCCACGACGAGCTCCTGCTGCGACGCGGGCACGAGCAGCGTGCCCTCCGACGCGACCGGCGTGGTCCCCAGCGCGTCAGCCGTGATCTCCTCGCCGGCGCCGATGTCGCGGGCGGCGACCAGCACCGGCACGCGGGCGTCGGCCCGCAGCGCGAGCAGGCCGGCGACGGCGGCACCGCCGACGATCAGCAGCACCGCGAACGCGGCCAGGAGCGGGCGGCGCTCGCGAGGGGGCGGCGGCAGGCGGTCGCCGCGCGCGGGCGCTGCCGGGCGCGCGCCACGGGCCCGTCGGTCGACGCCCGCGTCGGTGGCGGGTCCTGTGTTCACCGTCATGGGGTGACGCGTCCCTCACGCTCGCTGGTCTCGGACGCGACGACTATAGGCGTAGATGCACCCGAAACGGACAGAGCGGTCACCTGGTCGGCCCTGTGGATAGCATCGGCTCGCGCGGCCCGGCGTGAGCACGCCCGAACGCCCGACGAGAAGGGCTCCACCATGCACCGAACCGTTGCGTCGAACCCCGCCTCCGGGCGGGACGTCCCCCGGGCGGAGGACGCGCGGTGAACCACGCCACGCCCGCGACGGCGGCGATCGCGCCCTGGCCGCGCGTGACGGCGGTCGTGCACTCGGGCACCACCGCGACGCTGATCGTCAACGACGTCGAGCGCACGTGCGAGGCCCCCAGCGAGGAGCGCCTGCGCACCGGCGTGCTGGCCCGGGCCACGGCGGTGGCGGGGACCGTGGGCCGGCCGGTCCGGCTGCGGCTGGCCGCCGCCGGCAGCACGCAGCTGCTCGCAGTGCGCTCCGACGGCGCCGTGCACCGGCTCGCCGACGACGGGACCATGGACGCGGCCCGCCTCTCCGCGCCCGCCGACGCGGGGTGCCGCCGCTGCGGCACGCAGCAGCCGCTGACCGCGACGACCTGCCCCCGGTGCGGCACCCTCGAGCCGCACCGGGTCGAGCGGTCGCCGTTCCCGGTGCTCGACGCCGCCGACCTGACGCTCCCGGACGCCGCCGTCGCCGCGCACGTGCACGCCCGCGCCACGTCGAGCGGCCGCGGTGCCGCGCCGTCGCTCGTGGTCCGCGTCGAGGGCGGCCCGGCGCGGACCGTCACCGGCGCGGTCGCCCTCGGGCGCAACCCCGCGGCCGCGCCGGGCCGGACACCCGTGGTCGTGCACAGCCCGGGCACGCTGGTGTCCAAGACGCACGCGATCATCGAGGTCGACGCGGGCGGTGTGGTGCGCGTGACGGACTGCCGCTCCACCAACGGCACGACGCTGCTCGGCGACCCGCCGCTGCCGCTGAGCCCGGACCAGCCGCACGTCGTGCCGCCGGGCGTCGCCGTGCGGATGGGTGACGTGACGGTGCACGTCGAGGCCGTGGGGACCGGCGCCGACCGGTCCTGACGCGCCGGCCGCGGGGCGCCGACCGGCTGAGCGCCGACCGGCTCAGCGCCGCCCGGCCTCGCCGTCGGCCAGCCCGGCCAGCATCGCGTTGTACTCGTCGAGCTCGGCGTCGCCGTCGCGGTCGACGCGCCGGTCGCGGCGCCGCGCCGTGCGCTCGTCGTCGCGCGTCCACTGCACGGCCACGACCACCGCGAGCGCCAGCGTCGGGATCTCCCCGATGCCCCACGCGATGGACCCGCCGATCTGCTGGTCGCGGATGGCCGAGGCCCCCCACGGGCGACCCGTCAGGCCGAACCAGTCCGCCACCAGCAGCCCCTCGCCACCGACCAGCGCGACGCCGAAGAACGCGTGGAACGCCATGGTCGCGAACAGCAGCAGCAGCCGCATGGGGTACGGCGGGCGGGTGGGGCCGGGGTCGACGCCCGCGAGCGCGTTGACGAACAGGTACCCGGCGAGCGTGAAGTGCACGATCATCGCCAGGTGCCCCACCGGGGAGCGCAGCGACCACTCGAACAGCCCCGAGTAGTAGAAGAGGACCATCGAGCCGGCGAAGTTCACGGCGGCCACCACGGGGTGGGCGAAGAACCGGCCGACGTGGCTGTGCACGAGCGTGAGCACCCACTCGCGCGGGCCGCGCGAGGCGTCGTCCCGCAGCGCGGCCGCCCGGGCGGGCACCGCGCGCAGCAGCAGGGTCACGGGCGCCGACAGCGCCACGAACAGCGGCACGACCATGACGAGCACCATGTGCTGGATCATGTGCGCGCTGAACAGCACGTGCCCGTAGACGGACGGCCCGCCGGACGTCGTCCAGGCGAACAGCAGCATGCCGGTGACCCACGACGCCGTGCGCACCCAGGACCAGGGGTCGCCGCGCCGCCGCAGGCGCCGCACCCAGCGCAGGTACACGACGATCCCGGCGGCCGCGGCGCACGCCATGAGCACGTCCCAGCGCCACTCGGTGAGCCAGCGCAGCGCCGTGGGCTCGGGCGGCAGGGGGTGACCCGTGAGGACGTAGGCGGGTGACGTGTCCGTCACCGGTGCGTCGGGCACCGGCGGCGGGGAGGAGCCCAGCGCGACCGCGACGCCCGAGACCGCCCCCATGACCGCGAGCTCGACGAGCACCACGCGCCAGAACAGCAGCCCGCCGCGGGGTCCGGCCAGCCGCGGGATGGTCGCGCGGCGGTGCGCGAGCCCCAGCAGCGCCAGGGCCGCGAACAGCGCGATCTTCACCAGCAGCAGCACGCCGTAGCGGGTCTGCAGACCCTCCCAGCCGCCGACGCGCAGCACGCTGTTGACGACGCCCGAGACGGCCACCCCCGCGACGCACCACCCGGCGACCACCGAGTAGCGCGCGACGGCGGGCACCACGTCGCTGCCCAGGCGGCGCACGAGCACCGCGAGCGCGGCCAGCGCGCCGATCCACACGGCCGCGCTGACCAGGTGCAGCACCATCGCGGACGTCGCCAGGTCGTGGCTCGCGGCGCCGGCGGCGTGGCCGGTCTGGCCCAGCTGCCACAGCGCGACCAGCGACAGGGCGGCGGTCCAGGCGGCGCCCGTGGGCGTGGCGACCACCAGGGACAGCGCGGTCACCACCGCGGCGACGGTCGTGACGGACAGCAGGGTGCGGCCCAGGTCGATCTGCGTGACGAACAGCGCGAGCTCGTCACCGAACGACGGGGCCGTGGGCGGGACCCCCGCGACCGACGCGTACGCGAGCACCAGGTGCACGACCGACAGGACGGTCCACGCACCGGCGGCGACCCCGGCCAGCACGAGGCTGCGGGGGTAGGCCGAGCCGTCAGCGGCGGGCCGGTCGGACCCGGGCGTGCGGGCGGGCGCCGAGGTGCGGCGCGGCAGCACGCACACGGCCAGCAGCAGGGCACCGACCGTCAGGGACGCGGCCAGCTCGGTGAGCGTCTCGACGACGGGCAGGCCCCACCGCACCAGGGCACCGGGGTCCCCGACGAGCACCGCCGCGGCGCTCCCGGTGAGGGCCACCCCGGCGAGCACCGCTGCGACGCCGGTCGCCGCGAGCACTCCGAGGGCACCACGCGGCACCGGGTTCACGTGCTCCTCCACGCGGACAGCCTAGGCCGGTTCCGAGGGCACCCCGGGCGGCGGTCGTCGCCCCCGCGACGCGGGTGCGTCAGCGCGGCGACGAGCCGTCCGGCCCGTCCGCGTCCGTCGACGCCCCGGGCGTCGTCGCGCGGCGCCGGGCGGCGAGCACGACACCACCGCCGACCAGCGCGGCCACCGCGAGCGCCGGCACGACCCACACCCAGGGCGCCACACCCTCGTCCTCGGCGAGCTCCCCGGGCGGGGTCGCCGTGGCCGTGAACACGTCGGTCGACTCGTCAGCCGCGGGGGCCTCCGGCGTGGGGTCCGCCTCCGCACCCTCGGTCGGTGCCGGCTCGGCGGGGAGCGGCTCGAGGACCGGCGACGCGTCGGTCGCCGTGAAGCCGAAGGTCCCCGACAGCGGGTGGCCGTCCGCCGACGTCACCCGCCAGTCGACGGTGTACGCACCGGCGGGCAGCGTCTCGACGAGCGGCTGGACCACCGAGGAGTCGACCAGCTGCACCGGGCCGTCGCTGACGACGACCCCGTCCGGGCCCGTCACCACGACCTGGGTGCCCAGCTCCATGGCGGGCTGGTCGAACGTCAGCGTCACCTGCGGGGGCGCGGCCGCGACCGTCGAGCCGTCCGCGGGGTCGGTGGACCGCAGGGTGTTGTGCGCCGCCGCGGGCGACGCCACCAGCACGGCGAGCACCAGCGCGAGGGCCAGGGCGAGGGCGGCGGGCCGCCACCCCGCACGGGCGACGGAGGTCGGGACGACGGACGGCACGGGGACCACCTCTCCTGCGGGGACGACAGCGCCCCGATCCCATCACGGACCCGTGACCGACGACGAACCCGCCCGTCTCATGCGGCGAGCGGCGGGCGGCCCGGCCCCGACGGGAGCGCACCCGACGGCCGGGGCCGTCGACGGCCGGGCACGACCAGCACCGACCCGGCGAGCGCGGCCGTCAGCGCCGCCGTCGCCGCGACCGCGACCGCACGGGAGGCCATGGCGGGCGACGGCGCGGGGGGACGGTCGTCCTGCGGTGCGGCGGGCGGACCCCCGGCCGCCTGCGCACGGTCGGCCGCCGCGACGAGGCCCGCCACGGTGTGGGGTGCGTGCGGGTCGTCCGGGTCCAGGCCCGCCGCCGCGAGCGTGGGGCCGTCGAGCCCCGCCGTGACGAGGGCGTCGAGGTCCGTGCCGGCCGCACGCACGGCGTCGAGGTCGACGCCGGCCGCCACCAGGGGCGTCAGGTCGACCGCCGCGGCGGGCGCACCGCCGTGGTCGGCGTGACCCGCGACCGGGACGGTCCCGGCGTCGGCGACGGGTGCGGCGAGCAGCACGAGGACGGGGTGCAGGGCGACCGCCAGGGCGGCGGCGGCGAGGGCGGCCGCGGCGCGCGCGACCGGCGACGACCCACCGGCCCGCACCACCAGCGCCCGTGCGCCCAGCACCCCGGTGACCAGCACGAGCGCGCCCAGCGCGGCCAGCACGGCGGGTCCGGGCACGTGCCCACCGGCCAGGCAGTGGCCGACCAGGCCCCCGGCGAGCACGGCAGCGGTCAGGCCGGCCCCGCGGACGAGCGCCTGCGGGGTGCGGCCCGCGGCGAGCGTCGTCTCGTCGGCCGGCACCCGCCGAACATCACGTGCGGCGTGGGCGCGGTCCAGTGACCGAATCGTTTAGCCCCCGGGCGACCGCGACCGCGGCCGGGCACCGGCCGGGACCGGCCACCGCCGCGGCCGTCAGCCCCAGACCAGCGCCTGCGCGGGGTCGGCCAGCACGGCGGCGACGTCGGCGAGCACGCGGCTGCCCAGCTCACCGTCGACGAGCCGGTGGTCGAAGCTCAGCGCCAGCTGCGTGACGTGCCGGGGCTTCACCTTGCCCTTGTGCACCCACGGCTGCTGCCGGATCGCCCCGAACGCGAGGATCGCCGACTCCCCGGGGTTGAGGATGGGCGTGCCCGTGTCGATGCCGAAGACCCCGACGTTCGTGATCGTGATGGTGCCGTCGGACATGTCGGCCGGCGACGTGCGACCCGCGCGCGCCGTCGCGGTCAGCTCACCCAGCCCGCGCGCCAGGCTCAGCAGGTCCAGCCGGTGCGCGTCCTTGATGTTGGGCACCACCAGGCCCCGCGGCGTCGTGGCCGCGATGCCCAGGTTCACGTAGTGCTTGTAGACGATCTCCTGCTGCTCCTCGTCCCACGACGCGTTGATCTCCGGGTGCCGGTCGACCGCCAGGAGCAGCGCCTTCACGGCGATCAGCAGCGGGGTCACGCGCACGTCGGCGAACTCCCGGTCGGCCCGCAGCCGCTCGACCAGCTTCATGGTCCGCGTCACGTCGACGGTGTGGAACACGGTCACGTGCGGGGCGCTGAAGGCGCTCGACACCATCGCCTCGGCGGTGCGCTTGCGCACCGACTTCACCGGCACGCGCGTCTGGCGCCCGTCGGGGCTGACCGTGCCACCGGCCGCCCAGGGGCGGTCGTCGCCGGGGTACGTCGCCAGTGCGCGGCCCTCGGCGCGGACCGCGTGCGCCAGCACGTCCTCGCGCGTGACGATGCCCCCGGGGCCCGTCGGGGTGACGGCGTCGAGGTCGACGCCCAGGTCGCGGGACAGCTTGCGCACCGGCGGCTTGGCCAGCGCGTGCTGCGCGCCGGCGGGCCGCGGGGGCGCCTCGGGCCGCACGGCCGGCGCCGCCGCGCGCACGGGGGCGGCGGCGGGTGCGGCGGCGCGCGGGGCGGCGGGGGACGTCGCCGCGGCAGCGGCACCGCCCGCGTCGGCACCGCCGGCCGCCGCGCCGGCCGCACCGGTCACCGCCCGACGGGGGCGTCGCGCCGACCCGCCGTCCGCCACGCCGTACCCGACGAGCACCGCCCCGGACCCGCCGCCGGTGGCGGGCGCACCGCCCGCGTGCCCGTCCGCGCGGGTGACGGGCACCTGCAGCTCGTCGCGCGCGGCCCCGACCTCGTCCGCACCGCCGGGCTCGGACGACGAGCGGCTGGGGTGCGGGTGGTGGGCGCGCACGCCCTCCGCGTCGGCACGGGCGTCACCCGGGCCCGCGGGCTCCGGAGCAGCACCGTCCGGGTCCACGTCCACCTCGATGATCGGCGTGCCGACCTCGACCGTCGCCCCCGGGTCGACGAGCAGCCGCGTCACGACGCCCGTCCACGGGCACGGCAGGTCGACCAGCGACTTCGCCGTCTCGATCTCGACGATCGTCTGGTTCACCTCGACACGGTCGCCGACGGCGACGTGCCACGTGACGATCTCGGCCTCGGTGAGGCCCTCACCGGCGTCGGGCAGGGGGAACTGCTGGTACGTGGGCACGCGGGGTCTCCGAGGGGTCAGAACGCGAGGGTGCGGTCGACGGCGTCGAGCAGCCGGTCGAGCCCGGGCAGGTAGTCGTGCTCGATCTTGGAGACCGGGTACGGGGTGTGGAACCCGCCGACACGCAGCACGGGGGCCTGCAGGTGGTAGAAGCACTCCTCGGTGATGCGGGCCGCGACCTCGGCGCCCGACCCGTAGAGCACGGGCGCCTCGTGCACGACGACGCAGCGGCCCGTGCGGCGCACGGAGGCGGCGATCGTCGCGGTGTCCAGCGGGGAGATGGTGCGCAGGTCGACGACCTCGATGCTCGTGCCGTCGGCCGCGGCGGCCGCGGCGGCCTTCAGCGCGGTCGCCACCGTCGGGCCGTAGGCGACGACCGTGACGTCCGTGCCCGGGCGTACCACCCGCGCGTGGTCGAGGTCGGCCGGGCCGCCGTGCGGCGCCGGCAGCGGCGCGTCGAGGTCGACGTCGCCCTTCTCCCAGTACCGGCCCTTGGGCTCGAAGAAGATCACGGGGTCGGGCGACGCGACGGCCTGCTGGATCATCGTGAACGCGTCGGCCGCCGTCGCCGGTGACACGACCCGCAGGCCGGGCGTGTGCGCGAACAGCGCCTCGGGCGACTCGCTGTGGTGCTCGATGGCGCCGATGCCGCCGCCGTAGGGGATGCGGATGACGACGGGCAGCCTCAGACGCCCCCGCGAGCGGTAGTGCATCTTGGCCAGCTGGGTCGTGATCTGGTCGAACGCCGGGAAGACGAACCCGTCGAACTGGATCTCGCACACCGGCCGGTACCCGCGCAGCGCCAGGCCGATCGCGGTGCCGACGATGCCGGACTCCGCCAGCGGCGTGTCCACGACGCGGTCCTCGCCGAACTCCGCGAACAGCCCGTCGGTGACGCGGAAGACCCCGCCGAGCCGCCCGATGTCCTCCCCCATGAGCAGCACGCGCGGGTCGTTCGCCAGCGCGCGTCGCAGCCCGAGGTTGAGGGCCTTGGCCATCGGCAGCCGCTGGGTGCCGGTCGGGAACGGCGCCGGGGCGGGTGCCGGCGGCAGGTCGGTCGTGGGTGCGGTGCGCTCGCCCGTCACGGTCATCGGTGTCCCCCTGCCGTCTCGCGGCCGTCGTGGTCGACGAACGACTGCTCGTACTGCGTGAACCAGGCCCGCTCGGCGTCGACGACGGCGTGCGGCGTGGCGTAGACGTGCTCGAACATGCTCGGCGACGCCGGGTGCCCCATCGCGCGGACGGTGGTGCGGATGTGCTCGCCGAACGCGTCGGACTCCGCGGCGAGCTGCGCCTGGAAGACCTCGGGCAGCTCGCCCGTGCGCTCCAGGTGCACCCGCAGCCGCTCGATCGGGTCGCGTCGACGCCAGCGCTCCTCCTGCTCCGAGGTGCGGTAGCGGGTCGGGTCGTCCGACGTGGTGTGGGCGCCCATGCGGTACGTGAAGGCCTCGACGAACGTCGGGCCGCCGCCGCTGCGGGCGCGCTCCAGCGCCTGGCGCGTCACCGCGTACGACGCGAGCACGTCGTTGCCGTCGACGCGCACGGACGGGATGCCGAAGCCCGGGGCGCGGTCGGCGATGGGCACCCGGGCCTGGCGCGTCGTCGGCTCCGAGATCGCGAACTGGTTGTTCTGGCAGAACAGCACGACCGGCGCCTGGTTGACCGACGCGAAGACCAGGGCCTCGCTGACGTCGCCCTGGGCGGTGGCACCGTCGCCGAAATACGTGACGACGGCGGTGTCGCGGGTCGGGTCACCGGTGCCGACGAGGCCGTCGCGCTGCACGCCCATCGCGTACCCGGTCGCGTGCAGCGTGTGCGAGCCGATGACCAGCGTGAACAGGTGGAAGCCGTGCGCGGCCGGGTCCCAGCCACCGTGGTCGACGCCGCGGAAGAGCCGCAGCAGGTCGGTCATCTCCAGGCCGCGGACGTGCGCGACGCCGTGCTCGCGGTACGACGGGAACACGTGGTCCTGCGGGGCGAGCGCGTGGCCGGAGCCGACCTGGGCCGCCTCCTGGCCGAGCGACTGCGCCCACAGGCCCAGCTCCCCCTGCCGCTGCAGGGACGTCGCCTCGGTGTCGAACCGCCGCGTGAGCACCATGTCGCGGTACATCGCACGCAGGCGGTCGGCGTCGAGGTCGGCGGCCCACGCGTCGTACTCGGGGTGGTGCACGCGCTCGCCGGTCGGGGTGAGCAGCTGGACGAGGCCCTCGTCGGTCAGGGGTCCCTCGGCCGCGGGAACGGTCGTGCTCACGCGGTTCTCCTTCGCCTGGGGTGCGAACCTACGTCAGCGTAGGCTACGGATGCGTAGGTTCCGCCGGGGAGGTCCCGACAACGCTGGTGCGACGTGTTTGTCGGATCCCCACACCCTCGGCAGCCTGCCCGAGCCGCGGAGGCCCTGCACTGCGACACCCCGGCCGCACGTGACGTCGCAGCGGTGGCGGGCACCGGTGCGATCGGCCACCCTCGGGGCTGTCGACCACCCCGGGAGGTGCCGTGACCCCTGACCTCACCGCCCCCGCGGCGCGCCGCCGCTCCGCCGCCGCCGCGGGCCTCGTCGGCGCCGGCGTCATGGCCGCGGTCGACGAGATCGTGTTCCACCAGGTGCTCGCCTGGCACCACTTCTACGACCGCGGCACCCCGGACCTGGCGCTGCTGTCCGACGGGTTGCTGCACGCCGCCGAGCTCCTCGCGCTCGTCGCCGGGTTCTTCCTGCTCGGTGACCTGCGACGACGCGGTGCGCTGGTGGTGCGGGCCGCCTGGGCCGGCGTCCTGCTCGGGGCCGGCGGGTTCCAGCTGTTCGACGCGGTGGTCGACCACAAGCTGCTGCGGGTGCACCAGATCCGGTACGGCGTCGACCTGCTCCCCTACGACCTGGCGTGGACCGCGAGCGCCGTCGTCCTGCTGCTGGCGGGGGCCGCGGTGTGGGCGTCCGCGCGGCGCGCGGCACCGGAGGGGGGCGGCCCGTCGGGGAGCCGGGCGTCCGGGGGCACGACGGGAGGCGGGACGCCGGGGCGGGACGCATGACACCGGGCACGGCGCCGGACCCCGCCGTGCTCGCGCACGCGGGGCACGGCACCACCGCGGCCGCATGGGGACCGGACGCCGTGGCGGCCGCGCTGCTCGCCGCCGCCCTGGTCGCCGGGTACGTGCTGGCGGCCCGGCAGCACGGTCGCCGCGTGCTGCGACCGTGGCCGGGGCACCGCACGGGCGCCTGGGTGACCGGGTGCGCGCTGGTGGCCGTGGCGCTGTCCCCCGTGCTCGCGGTCGTGCCCGGCGACGCGAGCCGGCACATGGTGCAGCACCTGCTGGTCGGCATGCTCGCCCCCCTGGCGCTCGTGCTGGCGGCCCCCGTGACGCTGCTGCTGCGCGTGGCGACCCCCGGGGTGCGACGGGTCGTGGGGGGCGTGCTCGCGGCACGGCCCGTGCACGTCCTGTCGCACCCGGTGACGGCGGCCGTGCTGCACGTCGGCGGCGTCGCGGTGCTCTACCTGACGCCGCTGTACGCCCTGACGACCCGGTCCACCGCGGCCCACGTCGCCGTGCACGTGCACGTCCTCGCGGCGGGGTACCTGTTCGCGTGGGCGCTCGCGGGGCCCGACCCGGCACCGCGCCGGCCGGGGACCGCGACGCGCCTCGTCGTGCTGGTGGTCGCCGGGGGCGCGCACGCCGCGCTCGCCAAGCTGCTGTACGCGCACGCGGACCGGCTGCCGCCCGGGGCGGTGCACCCGCCGGGCGACGTCGAGGTCGCGGCGCAGTGGATGTACTACGGCGGGGACGTCGCCGAGGTGCTGCTGGCGGTGGCCGTGCTGGCCGCCTGGTACCGCGCCGGTGCGCGACGGGCGGGTGGCACGGCTCGGCGGGTCACGGCGAGTAGCGTCCCAGCGACCGCAGCCGCTCGTTCTCCTGGAGCACCGGCCACCGGCTGAACGCGAACACCAGGAACATCACGAGGTTGAGCACGGGGACCAGGCCCACCAGCACCCACCAGCCGGAGTACCCGGCCTTCTGGATGATCCGCACGTAGGCGATCAGCATCACCACGTACACGGTGAGGACGACGGCCAGCCCGACGCTGCCCGCGAGCCAGTCGGTCCACTCCGTCGCGGTCTCGGTGGCGTCCGACGTGTCGACGGCCGCCGGTACCCAGGTCAGCACGGTGTCCATGCCTCCCATGGTGCTGCGGGCACCGAGGGACGGCGACCGGAACGCCGCGCACCCGTCAGCGGGGCGCGTGCTCCTGCGCCACCTCGAGGAAGATGTCGGTCGCCTCGCGCTCGCCGACGCTCACGCGCACGCCGTCGCCCGCGAACGGCCGGACCAGCACACCGGCGCGGGCGCAGCGCTCCGCGAACGTGACCGTGCGGTCGCCCAGCGCGAGCCAGACGAAGTTGGCCTGGCTGTCGGGCACCGCCCAGCCCTGCGCGTGCAGACCGGCGAGCATGCGGGTGCGCTCGGCGACGATCGCCTCGACCCGCACGAGCAGCTCGCGCTCCGCGCGCAGGGACGCGAGCGCCGCGAGCTGGGCGACGTGCGAGACCCCGAAGGGCGTCGAGGCCGTCCGGATCGCCGCGGCCAGCCGAGGGCGGGCCACGGCGTACCCGACACGCAGGCCCGCGAGCCCGTACGCCTTGGAGAACGTGCGCAGCAGCACGACGTTCGGGTGCTCCGCGAACAGGGCGAGGGCGTCCGGCGCCTGGGCGTCCCGCACGAACTCGACGTACGCCTCGTCGAGCACCACGAGCACGTCGCGCGGCACCGCGGCGAGGAAGTCCCGCAGCTCGGCGTCGCGCACGGCCGGGCCCGTGGGGTTGTTGGGCGTGCACACCAGGACCACGCGTGTGCGGTCCGTGACGGCAGCCGCCATCGCCGGCAGGTCGAGACGACCGTCGGGCAGCACCGGGACGCGCACCTGCTCGGCGTGGGCGAGCGTCACCGCGATCGGGTAGGCCTCGAACGACCGCCAGGGCAGCACGACCTGGTCGCCGGCCTCGCACACCGCGGTGAGGACGTGGCCCAGGACGGCCACCGAGCCGGTCCCTGCGACCACGGACGCGGGCACCACGGCGAGGCGGTGCGCGATCGCCTCGGTCAGCTCCGTGGCGTACATGTCCGGGTACCGGTTGACGTCGACGGCGGCGTCCGCGATCGCGGCGACCACGGACGGCAGCGGCGGGTACGGGTTCTCGTTCGACGACAGCTTGTACGCGGCCGCCCCGACGGCGGCGCGGGCGCCCGGCACGTACGCGGGCAGGTCGGCGAGGGCACGGCGGAGGGGGACGCGGCTCACGCCCGTCAGCATGCCACCGCGAGCCGGCCGGCCGCGCCGTGCGCCGCGGAGTGACCGGACCGACCGGCCGCGGGGGCGCGGTCCCGGTGGTGTCAGGGGGCGGGCTGGTGGGCGCGCAGGCGGCGGTCGAGAGCGAGGAGCGCGGGGACCGCCGCCTCGAGCGCGGCGAGGTCGGACGGTGGGAGCTCGCCCACCGCCTCGACGACCGGGCCGACCCACGCCTCTGCCACGGCCTCGTGCTCGACCCGCGCGCGCTCGGTCGGGACGAGCCGGGTGACGCGACGGTCGTCGGGGTCGGGCTCGCGGGCCACGAGGCCCCGCTCGCCCAGCGTCCGCAGCGCGGCGCTCGTGTTGCTCTGCCGCAGACCGAGGTGGCGCGAGACCTCCCCCACCGACAGCCCGGGCGACTCCAGCACGTGCATGAGCACGGCGAGCTCGGTGGTGGGCAGCGGCTCGATCCCCGCGACCTGCGGGCTGCGGCGGTGGATGGTCCAGGCGAGGTCGCGCAGCACGGCGGTGACGTCGGTCGACGCGGCCCTGCCCGCCGAGGGGCCGCCCGTGCGTGACCGCGCTGTCGCCATGCGCCGATCCTAACTCATATCTTGACATACATATGTTCATGTATCTAATGTTCCCGGGTCCCCCACCACGTCCGAGAGGTCGACCATGCCCGCGTCCGCCGACGCCCCCGCCCGCCCCGCCCTGCCCCTGGGTCCCGCGCTCGTCGCGGTCCTCGCCCTGCTCACCGCCGTCGCCCCGCTCTCGATCGACATGTACCTGCCCGGGTTCCCGGCGATGGCGGCCGAGCTCGGCACCACCGCCAGCGGGATCCAGCTGACGATGACCGCCTTCCTCGTCGGCCTCGGGCTCGGTCAGCTCGTCATCGGCCCGCTGTCCGACGGGATCGGGCGCCGCCGGCCCCTCCTCGCGGGTACGGCCCTGTGCCTGCTCGCGAGCGTGGTGTGCGCGCTCGCGCCCACCGTCGAGGTGCTCACCGGCGCGCGGTTCCTGCAGGGGCTCGGCGGCGCCGCCGGCGTCGTGCTCGCCCGTGCGGTCATCTCCGACACCTCGCGTGGCCCCGCCGCCGCGAAGCTGCTCGGGGTGCTCATGATCGTGAGCGTGGTCGCCCCGGTCGTCGCCCCCCTCGCCGGTGGCCTGATCGTCGCGCAGTCCGGCTGGCGGCTGGTGTTCTGGGTGGTCGCGGCGCTCGTGCTGCTCATGCTCGGGGGCGCCGCGCTGTGGGCGCGGGAGACCCTGCCGCGTGACCAGCGCACGCGCGGCGGCGTCGGCGCGACGCTCACCACCGCCCGCCAGGTGCTCGCGAACCGGTACTACACCGGCTACGTCCTGACGTTCTGCTTCTCGTTCGCCGGGCTCTTCGCGTACATCTCGGCCTCGCCGTTCGTGGTCCAGAACATCATCGGGCTCTCCGAGGGCCAGTTCTCGCTCGTGTTCGCGCTCAACGCGCTGGCCATCACCGCCACCAGTGCGGTGTCCGCCGCGCTCGCCGGTCGCGTGCCCTACCGCGTGATGATCGGCACCGGCCTGACCGCGGCCGGCCTCGCGGCCGCGGGTCTGCTCGTGACCGCGCTCCAGGGCGTCCCGACGGCCCCCACCCTGGTCCTCCTCGCCGTCTTCCAGGGGTCGTTCGGGCTCGTCTTCGGCAACGCGACGGCGCTGGCCCTGGGTCAGGCGGGCCGGCACGCCGGCACCGGCTCGGCGTTCCTCGGCTTCCTGCAGTTCGCCCTCGCCGCCGTCGTCGCGCCGCTGGTCGGCCTGCGGGGTGAGCTGACGGCGGTCCCCATGGCGATCGCGATGGTCGTCTCCGCGGCCCTGGCCGCGCTGTCCTTCGTCGTCCTGACGCGTGGGGCTCCCGCCGCGGTGACCGCGGCGCCCGGTGTGCTCGAGGACGGTCCGGTCGGGGACGGCACGCCGGCCACCGCCGCCGTCGGTCGCTGAGGGGGACCCCGGGACGCCCGACGCGGCCACCGACCCGACCCCGCGTCCGCCGCGACACGACGCGGACCGCGCGGCCGCGCCGACCTGTGGAAACGCGGCGCAGGGTGCACCATCGGAGCATGGGATTCGTCGTCCGCGTGCTCATCAACGGGGTCGCCATCTGGCTGGCCACCCTGATCCTGCCCGGGCTGGTCGTCGTCGGTGGTGAGACGACGACCCAGACGGTCGGGATCATCCTCGCCGTGGCGCTCGTCTTCGGGATCGTCAACGCGATCGTCAAGCCGATCGTCGCGCTCCTGTCGTTGCCGCTGTACATCCTCACCCTGGGCCTGTTCACCCTCGTCGTGAACGCCCTGATGCTGCTGCTCACCGAGTGGATCACCGAGCAGACGGACTGGGGCCTGCGGATCAACGACTTCGGCACCGCGATCCTCGGTGCGCTGATCATCTCCGTCGTCAGCTTCGTGCTGTCGTCGATGACGTCGTCGGACCGGCGCTGACGGCCCCGCCGAGCCCGGCGGCCTGCGTGAGCAGGTCGCGGGTGGGCGGCGGCCACGCCGCCGGTGCCCCGAACGCGCCGTCGGGTGCGGCGGGCGGGGCCGGGCGCACCACCGGCGGGACCGGCAGCCCGCCGGGGGCCGCCGGGACCTCGGACGAGCCCGTCGTGACCGTGACCTGTGACGTCGTCGTGCGGGCAGGGGCGTCCCCCAGCACGTCCGCGAGCGCCCGACGCACCGGGTCGCCCGCCGGCACGTCCCCCAGCGCCTGGTCGACCAGGGCACCCGTGCGCACGTAGCCGGCCACGGCGTGCGCCTCGCTGAACGACGGCCGCACCGGTCCGCCGGTGGCCGCGAGGTCCCGCACCACGGACAGCGTCCCGGGTCCGCCGCGCTCCCCGACCCGCCCGTCCAGCAGGGAGACCGCGTCCTCGCGGTGCCGCAGCGTGACGGTCGCGACGCCCGGCGGCGGCGCGGCCGGCACGTCGGGCGACCCGGCGGTCACCACGAGCCGCACCGCGTACGCGCCCGCGGTGACCGCCGCGACGTTCGTGGCGACCATCCCGCCCTGGCTGTGCCCCACCAGCGCGACGGGCTCGTCGGCGCCGATGCCCGCACCGGCCATCGCCGCGAGCACGGCGCGCGTCATGACGTCCGGCACCCCGCCCTCGAGCGCCAGGTTGGTGCCGTTGTCGGTCGGCACGTCACCGGTCAGCCCCGCGGCCCGCGTACCGGGCACGGCGACGACCCAGGACCGGCTGCCGTCCGCGTGGTCGAGGCGCTGCACCGTGACCGTCGCCAGGGGCGTGCCCGGCTCCCCGGTGCCGGTCCCCTCGTCGTACGTGCGCGCGGCGAGGTCCACGAGCCCCTCGACGCCGCGGGGCGCCGGCAGCCGGGGCGGGTCCGCCCGGGGCACCAGCCGCACGTCCCGCGCCGGCAGGAGCCCCGCGACGAGGGCCGAGAACCGCCGCACGGGGTCGAGCTGCGGTCCGGACGCCCCGGCGACGGACCCGAGCGCGGCCGCCAGCAGCTGCAGGACGAGGGCACCGCGGCCGTCCGCGACGATCCGCCGGGGGACGTCCGCGAGGTCGGCGAGCTCCGCCGCCGCGTCGCCCGGGGACGTCCGGCCCCCCGGCGCGAGCGCGAGGTCGCGCGCCTCGGCGAGCAGCAGGTCCCCGACCGCGACCCCCGCGGCGGCCGTCAGCAGCGCCGCGGGACCGAACGGCCCGACGGCGACGGCGAACCCCAGGGCGCCGACGACCGCGGACCATCGCGCCTGGGCGTCCGTCTCGGCCAGGTCGTACGCGGCCGCCGCGTCGGTGCTGCGCCTCGCCAGGTCCCGCACGTCGTCCGCCAGACCGGCCGGCCCGTGCACCGCCCGCCGCAGCGTCGCCAGGGCGTCGGCGAGCGCGTGCGCCTCCGGGAGCGCCGCCGCCAGGTCACCCGCCCGCCACGCGGCCGACCCGAGGCGCACGTCGGCCGTGTCCAGCCGCTCCGCCGCGCCGCGCAGCCGGGCGGCGGCCTCCTGCAGCTCGCCCGGGTCGACCAGCACGTGCCCGTGGCCGTCGAGCGTGAGCGAGAGCCCGTCCCTCACCCCCACGGCGGCACCGTCCCACCGACCGGTGCGCCGGTCGCGAGAGGGGCCGGGAGGACGCACTGCCGCTCGGCGCGCCGCACGGCCGCCAGCAGCCGGTCGGCGTCGTCGAGCGCCGCCCGGCAGGTGCGCACCGCGGCGAGCAGCGCGGTCCGTCGTCCGTCCGCCGCGTCGGCCGCCGCGCCCGTCCACGTGACGGCGCTCGCGCCCACCACCACGACCTGCGCGGCCGCCAGGTGCGCCCGCACGTCCGCGAGCGCGGACTCGATGACCGTCGTCGACATGCCGCGACGCTAGGGCGCCGCGCAGGGCGGCGGCAGGGCGACGAGGCGGCCCGGGGACGGAGCCGCCCTGCGGTGGTGCTGGGGTCGGGTGGGCGCCCGGGGCCCACCGCTACGCGTCCGGCTGCCCCCGCCACCACGGCCGCACCGGCCGGACCATCGCGGTCGCGGCCAGCCCGACGACCGCCAGCATCCCGACCACGTGCCAGCCACCGGTGCCCGCGGCACCCCCGGCACCCAGCACCGCCCCGGCGAGCAGCGCCAGCGCCTGCGCACCGACCTGCACCGCCACCGCCGCCCGCAGGTCGTCCGTGAGGACCGCGACCTCGATCCGCCCCCGCCACCCGACCCGGGCGACGACGGCCGCGAGCCGCAGCACCACGTGCAGGGCCAGCACGAGCACCGCCAGCACCAGCGGCGACGCCGGGTCGGCGAGCAGCACCCGCACCCCCACGACCAGCACCAGGAGCGCCGCCACCGGCGCGCGCGGCACCACCGCGGGCGCGAGCGCGACCACCACCAGCAGCGTGAGGACCCCGGGCGGCACCACCCCGCCGGGCATCGTGCCCGCGACGAGGGCGGCCGCCACCGCGGCCAGCGCGAGCACCGCCCGCACGGCGGCCGCGGGCACGGCCGGACCGGTCCGCACGGTGACCTCCGGCTGCTCGCCGCGCCCGCGCGGTGCGCGCGCCGTCGGGCCGATCCGGTCCAGCACCCACGCCCCGAACCCCTCGGAGCCGAACCGCGCGCTCACCGTGCCACCCCCGCCCCGGCGCGCCGCTGCGCGCGACGGGCCAGCACCCGCAGCGCGACCGCGGGCTCGTCGCGCCACGTCACCAGCTCGACGTCCTGGTCGGCCAGCTCGGCCATCCGGTCCTCGCGGGTCAGCGTCATCATCCGCAGCGCGAGGCGCTCGCGGTCGTACAGGCCCGACGCCCGCAGGCGCGGCAGCACGTCGACCGCGACCACGCGGTGCCCGGCGGTCCGCCAGCGGGCCGCGACGGCCGCCGACTCGTCGTCCAGGAAGGTGGAGAACACCACGACGAGCGCACCGGACGGCAGACGCGGCGGGCGCAGCCGTGCCGCCGGCTCCCCCTCCGGGGCCGTGAGCGCCAGCGCGTGCCGGATGCGGTCGAGCTGCCGGCGTCCGCCGCCGGGGGGCACGGGGCGGCGGCGCACGCCCAGGTCGTCGAGGCCGACACGGTCACCGGCGGCCAGGTACGCGCGGGCCAGCGACGCGGCAGCCTGCCGTGCACGGTCCAGCGACGTCGCGTCCTGCGGGCGGGGCGCGACCGACCCGCGCCACGTGCGCGGGTCCGGGCCGACGTCGTCGCGGGAGTCGACGACGAGCACGACGACGGCCTCGGCCTGCGCGTGCTCGCGGCGCACGTACAGCTCGCGCAGGTCGGGCGAGCGGCGGGCGGTCACGCGCCAGTCGATGCGGCGCAGCCGGTCGCCGGGCGCCCACGGGTGGACGTCGCGCAGCCCGCCGCCCTCCCCGGGGCGGCGCGACTCGTGCGGGCCGGTGAGCCCGCGCAGCCTGCTCGGCAGCGGCAGGTCCAGCAGCGGGGTCGTCGCGGGGAGCACCACGGTGCTGCGGGTGACCGGCGGGGTCGGCTCGGCGACCGACGCACCGTCGAGCCCGACGCCCTGCACGACCGCGGTCGCGACCTCCTGCGGCCCGGTGCGCACGGTGCGGGCCACCACGGGCAGCCGGCGCTCGTCCGCCAGACGCACCAGCACCTCGGTGCCGCGGCGCCCCTGGCGCGTCGTGGTGACGGCGGCCCACCGCCCCGGGCCCTCGAGGCGCAGCGTGGCGTGCAGCCGGCCCCCGCCGCCGCGCGCGTCGGGGTCGTCGTCCACGTCGCCGGCCTCGAACCTGGCCCGCACCGGCCCGGCGGGGCGTCCGTGCAGTGCCCGCACGGCCAGCAGCAGCGGCGCGACGCCCAGCACGGCGGCGTCCGGACGCCCCGCGAGGACCCCTAGCAGCAGCACGACGAGGCACGCGGCCGAGGCGCACGTCGCGGCGCGCACGGGCGTCCACCGCCCCGTCGCGGCGGGAGCCGGGGACGGGTCCGGGTCCTGCCCCCACGTGGGTGGCCGCGCGGGGGGCGGCTCCGGCAGGCTCACGCGCGGCGGGCCGTCGTCGGCACCGCGACCTGCGCGAGCACCTCCTGCACCACCGTCCCGGGGGCCAGGCCCGCGGCCCACGCCTGCGGCGTGAGGGACAGCCGGTGCGCGAGCGCGGGCGCGGCGACCTCCTTGACGTCCTCGGGCGTGACGTGGTCGCGGCCGTCGAGCACCGCGAGCGCGCGTGCCACCAGCACCAGCGCCTGCGACCCGCGCGGTGACGCCCCGACCTCGACCGCGCGGTGGGTGCGCGTCGCGGCGGCCAGGTCCACGCAGTACGCGAGCACGTCGGGGTCCACGGCGACGGCCTCGACGCCCGCCTGCATGGCCAGCAGGGTGGCGACGTCGACGACCTGCCGCACCGACGCGCCCTCCTCGCGCCGGGCGAGGCGCCGGGCCAGCACGTCGACCTCGGCGTCCCGCCCGGGGTACCCGACGGCCAGACGCACCATGAACCGGTCGAGCTGCGCCTCGGGGAGCGGGTAGGTGCCCTCGTACTCGACGGGGTTGGAGGTGGCGACCACGTGGAACGGCGCGGGCAGCCGGTGCGTGGTGCCGTCGACGCTCACCTGCCGCTCGGCCATCGCCTCCAGCAGCGCGGACTGCGTCTTGGGGGCGGTGCGGTTGATCTCGTCGGCCAGCAGCAGCCCGGCGAAGACGGGCCCCGGGCGGAAGGTGAACTCGGCCGTGGCCGGGTCGTACACCGACGAGCCCGTGACGTCCGACGGCAGCAGGTCCGGCGTGCACTGGATGCGACGGAAGTCCAGGCCGAGCGCGGTCGCCAGGCTGCGCGCCGCGAGGGTCTTGCCCAGGCCGGGCACGTCCTCGAACAGCACGTGCCCCCCGGCCAGCACCGCGGCGAGCGCCACGCGCAGCGGGCCGCCCATCCCGACGACGGCGGTGGCGACCTCGTCGAGCACGGCACGGCCGCTGCGGGCGACGTCGGCGACGGGCAGCGGCGCGGGGGTCGGCGTCATCGGGGGCTCCTCGGGTCGGGGGCGGGCCGCGCGTCGGCGGCCGGGGGGTCGTGGGGGGCGGTCGTGCGCGACCGCGTGGCACCGAGCCGCTCGAGCACGCCGAGCGTGTGCGTCAGGTCCCCGACGGTCGGGGTCGGGTGGCCCCGCCGGGTGAGGGTCCCGTACGCGCGTCGGCCCAGCAGCCCGGTGAGCGCGTCGGCCTGCCGGTCGTCCGTCAGGTCCAGCCCGTGGCGTGCGACGCGGCGTGCGCCGGCGGCGCGCAGCGGGCGCAGGGCGCGCTCGGTGACGCGGCCGTCGCGGCCGACCATGGACCACGCCACGTCGAGGACCTCGCCGCGCCCGCCGTCGCGCGCGGCCTGCGCGCGGCGGGCCGGGCGCGGCTCGGGCAGCGTGTCGACCCGTTGCAGCACCGCCGCCAGGGTCGCGGCCGCCAGGCCCAGGACCAGCGCGGACGGCGTCCGCATGCCCAGCGCCCACGCCAGCACACCGACGGCGGCGCCGACGGCCAGCGGCCGCCAGGCGGTGTCCCACGCCGCCCGGAGCAGCGGGCGCGGCGCGGTCACGGGGCGGCCTCCCGGTCCGTCGCGTCCTCGCGGCCCGCGTCGTCCTCACCCGCGCCGTCCTCGCGCGGGACCAGCCCCTGCCCCACGACCGTCAGCAGGTCGCGGGCGCGCCGCACGTCGTCCGCGTCGACGCCGTGCGTGCCGTACCGCGCGGACAGGTACAGCCGCAGCAGCGCGCGCGTGGCCGTGGGGTCGGCGCGGGTGGCGCCGAGCACGCGCACGGTGAGCTCACCGGCCGTCTCCGCCGGGTCGCGGACCACACCGGTGCGGGCCGCGGCGGTCTCCACCGCCACCCACGCGCCGATCACGGCGTCGCCGGGTGGCACGTCGTCCTCCAGGGCGCGGCTCGCCGCGCGCACCCCCTCGCGCAGGGCGGCCACGGCGGTGTCGCTGAGCTCGTCGTCGGTCTCG
Organism: Cellulomonas sp. KH9; assembly: GCF_900114185.1. GTDB lineage: Bacteria > Actinomycetota > Actinomycetes > Actinomycetales > Cellulomonadaceae > Cellulomonas. The sequence goes on along the minus strand of NZ_FOSE01000001.1, from coordinate 174,088 downwards.
TCGCCCGCGGGCGCGTCGTCCTCGTCGCCGGCGGGCCGGTCCAGGCGCCAGCCCCGCGCGAGGTACCGCACCACCAGCACCAGCACGACGACGCCGGCGAGCGCGGCGAGGACCTGCAGCGCGCGGACGATCCCGTCGACCCACTCGAACGTCGTGGTCACGTCGTCGAGGTCCGGGGGCCTCGGCGCGGGCGAGGCGGTCACCACCTCGACGGACGGCGTGTCGGTGGGCACCGGCACCTCGCCGCCGCGACCCGCCAACGACAGCGGCCCGCCGACCGCGGCCGCGAGCACCGCCAGCACCACCAGCAGGGCGGACAGCGCCGTCACCGCAGCGGTGGAGCGGGTCGGCACCGAGGACCTCCGGGGGTGGGGTGCCGCCCGACGGTGGACGGCGCGGCCAGGCTAACCGGTGACCGTCCCACGGGGCGCAGCACCACCCCGGCGGCCGCGGCGGCGTGCGTCACCAGCGGTTGTGGACGTCCTCCGCCCAGCCGACGACGTCGCGGACCTGCACCCACGTCCCCGTCTCGTCGCGCACGCGCCCCGACCAGTGGCCGAAGCACTGGGACGTGCGGGACGCGAAGACCTTCAGGTCGGTGGCGGACTGCTTGAGGTGGAAGGGCGTGAGGGTGAGCTCGACGTCCGTGCCGGTGACGCTCCACGGCGCGTGCCAGTCGTCCCGGTCGTACTCCCAGACCAGCTCCTCGCTGATCTTGGTGAGGCGGCCGTCGACGACGAGCGCGTTCTCGACCGACCCCGTGCCGTCCGTCCACCGTCCGCCCACCTGCAGGCCGACGACCCGCCCGTCGGTGACCCCCGACCCGGCTCCCCAGTTCCAGCGCACGTCGTACGGCCAGCGGCCGCGGCCGTGGTCGAGGGTCGCCCACGACTCCCCGGCGGGCACGTCGGACGTGATCCCGTCGACCCGCACCGTGCCCGTGGCGGGGCGGGCGACGTCCTTGACGGTGTACTGGAACAGGGTGTCGGACCAGGGCACGACGACACCCAGGGACTCGTGCCCGTCGGGCCGGTGCGCGACGACGTCGACCCGCACGCGCGGCCCCACGGCCCGCAGCCGGGTGCCGCCGGGCACCTCGTCGATCGCGATCTTCACCTGGCGCGTGCTGGTGCGGACCTTCCCGCGTCCGAGGGTCCCGGGCAGCCGCACCGACCCGGTGAGGGCACCGATCGCGTCGTGCGACACCGCGGTCCCCGTCCGCCGGTCCAGCACCCAGATGCCGTGGACGGCGGCGTAGTCGATCGCCGAGGTCACGAGCGCGACGACGTGCGTCGGGGTGGTGACCGCCCAGTACTCCCACCGCTTGTTGCGGCCCAGCCCGCGCGGGCCGCGGCCGATGCCGTCGGTCGTCACCAGCGGTGTGCGCGTCCAGCCGACCGCGTCGGGGTTCAAGCGGCCGTCGGGCAGCGTGAGGCTCACGGGGGCGGTGATCTCACGCTCGGTGACGCGCACCGGGCGGGCGGGAGCCACGCCGGCGGCCGCGTCGTGGCGGGCGCGCAGCCGCAGGTTCGACGTGCGCACGGCGTCGGCGTCCACCTTGAGGACCCGCCGGTCGTACGTCATCAGCCCGTTCGTCTCCTCCTCGACGTCCGCGAGCTGGGTGTGGACGAACGCCGCGAGCCCGTCGTCGACCGCCGGCCCGACCTGCTCGTGCTGCAGCCGCAGGTAGGCGCGCTCGAAGGCGTCGCGGTCGCGGAAGCGCCGGTACCCGAACTCCTTGTCGGACCAGGTGTGCCCCGGGACACGGTAGGAGTACCCGCCGTACTCGGAGAGCACCGCGGCGCGCGGGTCGGCGGCGTCGGCGCGCGACAGCCGGTAGGGGCGGAAGTAGACGTGCCGGCTGACGACGTCGCCCGCGCCCTGGTCGTGCCAGCCCGACGCGTGGTCGACGGGTCGCGTGGGGTCGAGCGCGGTCACGCGCGCGGCCACGGCGGCGGCGTCGAACTGCCCCCAGCCCTCGTTGAACGGCACCCACAGCGCGACGCACGGCACGCTGCGCAGCAGCTCGACCGTCGCGTCGACCTCCGCGAGGAACTCCTCGCGGCCCTCGGGGTCCTGCCGGCCGAACGCGCGGTACCGGGAGTCGTCGAGCCGCAGCGGCGTCAGCACGGGCGCCGTGACGACGACCGGGTGGTACGTCCGCCCGCCGTTGACCATGTCCTGCCAGACGAGCATCCCGATCCGGTCGCAGTGGTGGTACCAGCGCAGCGGCTCGACCTTGATGTGCTTGCGCAGCATCGTGAACCCGAGGTCCTTGGCGGTGCGGATGTCGTGGACCATCGCGGCGTCCGACGGCGGCGTGTACAGCCCGTCGGGCCAGTAGCCCTGGTCGAGCAGACCCGCGTGCAGGTACGGCTCGCCGTTGAGCAGCAGGCGCGTGCGCCCGTGCGCGTCAGGCCCGACGCCGAACGAGCGCATGCCGACGTAGCTGGTCACGTGGTCGTCGCCCAGGGTGACCTCGACGTCGTGGAGGAAGGGGTCGTCGGGGGACCACCGGCGCACGTCGGGGCCGAGGGCGATGCGCGTCGGGACGCCGGAGCGGACCGTGGCGCGGGCCAGCTCGCGGCCGTCGGCGCGGACGACGACCTGCGCCGTCCCGTCCGGGGCGTCGTCGCCGGCCGGCACCCCGCCGGGCACGACCGTCACCTCGACCTCGCCGGTCGTCAGGTCCGGGGTGAGGACGAGCCGGTCCACCCACCGCGCCGGCACGGACTCGAGCCAGACGGTCTGCCAGATGCCCGACTGCGCGGTGTACCAGATGCCGCCCGGCTCGAGCTTCTGCTTGCCGCGGCTGCGGTACGACGTGTCGGTGACGTCGCGGACCCGCACGACGACCTCGTGCTCGTCGCCGTCCGCGAGCGCGTCCGTCACGTCGAGCGTGAACGGCAGGTACCCGCCACGGTGCCCGCCGACGTCGGTGCCGTCGACCCACACCTGCGCGTCCTGGTCGACGGCACCGAGGTGCAGCAGCACGCGGTCGCGCACGAACCCCTCGGGGAGGGTGACCGTCCGCCGGTACCAGAGCGCCTCGTCGGGCTGCAGCGTGCGGCCGACGCCCGACAGCGGCGCCTCGGGCGAGAACGGGACGAGGATCGGCCCGTCCCACACCTGCGGGCGCTCCTCGTCGGTCGCGTGCGTGAACGCGTGGTCCCAGCGGCCGTTGAGGTTGAGGTAGGAGTCGCGCACCAGCTGCGGGCGCGGGTGCTCCGCGAGGATCGCAGCGGGGGCCGCGAGGATCGCAGTGGGGCCCGCGAGGATCGCGTCGGGGTCCAGGGTCTCGCCCCACGGTGTCATCACGAGGGCACCTCCACGTCAGGGGTCTCGTCGGGGACGGCCAGGGGTACGGGCGCGGGCACGGGCACGGGCGCGTCACGCAGCCGCCGCGCGGGGACGACGACGAGCAGGGCGACGACCGCCGCCGCGACGAAGATCCACGGCGTCGGCACCTGCTTGACGACGCCCAGGTCGACGTACGTCTCGTCGGCGCCCACGATCACGGCCGCGCCCAGGAACGGGCCGACGACCATCGGGATCAGCACGGCGAACACCATCCGCAGGCCCTGCACCTGGCCCGCACGGTCCGGCGGGGTCAGGTTGCGCACCGTGGCGGAGACCGCCGCGACCCCCAGCATGAACCCGGACATCATGACGATCCCCGCACCGATGACCGCGAGCATCCCGCGCGCCGGGAACATCAGCAGCAGCCCGACGGCGTACACGGCAGCGACCGGCAGGATCGCGCGGTGCGGCCCGACGCGGTCCAGCACGCGCCCGCCCAGCACGCTGACCACCGCGGCGCCCAGCAGCACCGACGCCAGCACGACCGGGTACCCGTCGATGTCGAGGTACCGCTGCACGTAGATGATGAGGAACGGCATGAAGACCTGCGTGCTGGTGCCGAGCACCGCCCACGCCGACAGCGCGACGTACAGCCGCGGCTGCGCGCGCACGGTGCTGGGGCGCAGCCCGTGCACGACGCTCGCGAGATAGGTGCCCCCGGGGCGCGGCGTCGGTGCCTCCTTCAGCCCGAACCACGCGACGACACCGACCACCACCGTGGCGCCGCCGACGACCGCGAAGAAGACCGACCAGCGGCCGTCGCGCGTCAGCGGGTCGAGCGCGCCGAACACCAGCAGCATCGCCAGCAGCGGCAGCGTCGCGAGCACCCCGTCGACCCGGCCGCGGTTGGACGCGTCGGTCGTGTCCGTGACCCACGCGTTGAACGCCGCGTCGTTGGCGGTGGCCCCGAACACGCTCATGACGCAGTCGAGCAGCACGATCCCGACGACCGCGACGACGACCGCGTCGAGCGCGGGCGCCAGGGACGCCGCGGTGTCGACGCCGACCAGCCCGAACGCGGCCGTGCTCGCGCCCCACAGCACATACCCGCCGGCGATGAACGTGCGCCGCCGGCCCACCCGGTCCGACCACGCCCCGGCGAGCAGCGTCGCCGCCGTCGCGGCCACGGCGCTCGCCGCGACGATCGTCGCCAGCACCGCCGGGGAGTCCGTGATCGTGTCGTGGACGAACACGTTGAGGTACATGTTCTCGACCGTCCAGGCGAGCTGTCCGGTCAGCCCCAGCAGGACCACCCAGACCCACAGCCGACGGCCCGTGTGGCTCCGTTGCACGGCGCGACTGTAACCAGGGAGGACGTCGGGCCCGACGACCCCCGCACGCGCCGCGCCGACGGGGTGCGCACCTCACCCGGGTGGCGGCGCGGGGCACCCTGCCGGTGCGCGCCGCACCGGTGACCACTGGTCACTCGGGAGCACCCGCCGCCCCCAGCTCTCGACCACTGGTCACGTGGGAGCACCTCGGCGCCTCCGAACCCCTCCCAAGTGACCAGTGGTCACCCGCGGCTGGGCCGTTGCTAGCCTCGATCAGGTGATCCCCGCACGGTGCCCTCGATGAGCGACGTCCTCGACGACCTGCGTCGCCACCCCGACCTCGAGGCGCCGAACCTCTACGCCGTCGACGCGACGGACCGGCTGGTCCTCGACGAGGCCGCGCCGCTGCTGACGGGTGCGCCCGACGGGAGCGTCGTGGTGGTCGGTGACCGGTACGGCGCGCTGACGCTCGGCGCCGTCAGCCGCTTCGCCGTCACGGGGGTCCGCACCCACCAGGACCGCCTGACCGGTGAGCTGGCCCTGCGCGAGAACGCCGAGCGCCTGGGGATCGGCGGGTTCACGGAGCACGGGCTGACCGCCGACCTGGTGGCGGGCGCCCGCGTCGTGCTGCTGCAGCTGCCGCGATCCCTCGACGCGCTCGACGAGGTCGCGGCGCTCGTCGCGGAGCACGCGGACCCGGCGGTCGTCGTCGTCGCCGGCGGGCGGGTCAAGCACATGACGACCGCGATGAACGACGTCCTCGGACGGCACCTCGCGGTGGTCGAGGCGCGGCTCGCGCGGCAGAAGTCACGGGTGCTGGTGGCCTCGTCCCCGCGCCCCGCGGCCGAGCGCCCGACGCGGCGTTGGCCCGACCGCGCGACGCACGCATGGGCCGAGCACGACGGCCTGGTGGTGTGCGCGCACGGCGGCGCGTTCGCCGGCACGAGCATCGACATCGGGACGCGCGCGCTGCTCGCCCACCTCGACGAGGTCCCGCAGACCACGGGCACCGCCGTCGACCTCGGATGCGGCACGGGCGTCCTGGCCGTCGCGCTCGCCCGGTCGCGACCCGGTCTGACGGTGGTCGCGACCGACGAGTCCGCCGCCGCGGTCGCGTCCGCACGCGCGACCGTCGAGGCGAACGGCGTCGCCGACCGGGTGACCGTGACGCGCGCCCTCGGGACCGAGAAGATCCCCGACGCGAGCGTCGACCTCGTGCTGCTCAACCCGCCGTTCCACGTCGGCGCCGCGGTCGCGCCCGCGGTCGCGCGCACGCTGTTCGCGGACGCCGCACGCGTCCTGCGCCCGAGCGGCGAGCTGTGGGCGGTGTGGAACTCGCACCTGCACTACCGACCGACGCTCGAGCAGGTCGTGGGCCCGACGCGGCAGGTCGGGCGGGACCCGAAGTTCACGGTGACGGTGTCGACGCGAGGATGAGAAGAAGGCTGTTCGCCGCCGCCGCCGCCGCCCGCCTGCTGCGCCCGATGGGGACGGGGCCCGCCCTGCGTGATCGGCACCCGCTCGCCTGATTCGCTGATAGCGGCCGGTCCGCCAAAATCTCTCTCCGCCCCGCGTCTGCTGGCGATGGAAACAGGCGCTCCAGGACGTCGCAGGCGTGACGGGGCGCCCGCACCAGAACATGACGACGGGGCGCGTGCCTCATCAGAACGTCTCCACTTGATTCGCCCTGGATTCAAGTTTGCCTCCCGGCACTCCCCCCAGCAGCATCCTCGTGGCTTTGCTACATCATTCAACTTCGCGTGACGCGACGGTGCCACCGGGCATCGGACGGCCGTCGACTCGCCCGTCACCGACCTCGTCAGCCGCGACACCTCATCAGGCGCCGTCCCCCGACCCAGCGACGATGTCTGCTCGTTGTGCGTCGACAACGCCCGTCTCCAGGAGCCGGTCCATCTCGTCGTCCTCGACGGGCCCGAAGGCGTGCCACGGGGCTCCCGCGTCGTACCTCAAGGCGTAGTGGCACCTTCGCAGACGCAACGTGACCAGGCCGGGATCGACACCTGCCAGATGGCTGAAGTGCACCGCCAGAGGTTCCGAGTCGTCGGTCTCGTGGCCGGAAAGGTACACCCAGCTGCCACTCCGCCGCGCCACGAACGTCACGGTACGTCCAACCTCGAGGACCTCGGCGGAAGTCGTCACCACCTCCTTCGAGCGCGGCGTGCGTGCCGAACCGATGCCGAACATCCTATTTTGCCCCCTTGCCGTTGTTGCATCTGGCGCATATCTCACGTCGATTCCATGGCGAATTGTTACGTCACGGGACCTCGCCTGAAGGTGGTCCTGCTCGACCTGCCTGATGGTCTTGGCTTTCCCTTGACTGATCGCGCACTCCGCTCGGTCTCGACCCCGCACATGGAGCATGGCTCGCCGACGGCCGTCTCGGCGTGCCTGCGGTGCAGCGCGTGGGCGGCCGTCGACGGGCGCGTCGTGCGGCTGCTCGCCGGGTCGTGACGAACACCTAGTCCTGTGCGCGCCCCTCCATCCACGCCCGAACCTCCTCTGACTCGGCGATGGTGGCCCAGCGCACGGGGCGGATCACACCGTCCACCTCGACCTGCGACGCCTTCCACAGACCCACCGAGCGGCGAAGCCCTTCGCCGTAGACGATCGCGTCCTCGTAGATGGAGCCGTCCGACGACCAGTAGTGCTGGTGGATCGCCGGCTCGACCACCCAACCCCCGAGGACGCCCCACCACCGCGGCGTACTCCGCCGGCGCAGCTCCTCCTCCTCCAGGTACACCGTGCCGACCTCGCGACCTTCGGCCCCGAGCACCCGCCCCGCACGGTTCTCGAACACGCGCTCCTCCTTGCTGCTCGGTCCAGACTCCGTCGATCGCGGGTGGCTCAGAAGTAGCGACTGCGGTGAGTGACATGGAAGCTGCGGTAGGTGGGCTTTCCCTTGTCGCTCACGCCCGCGGGGCCCTCGACGTCGACGGTCACGCTCGTCGGCTGCTTGTGCATCCACCCCGAGGACGGGTGCGTCGGCGCAGGAAGTTAGCGACGTCGCAACTCGAGTCGCCGACGTTCACAAACAATTCACTCTTTCGGGTGTGATCCGGGCAGATCGGAGCAGTGCCACCACCCGTCCGGCCCAGCGCGAGCCCGCGGCAGACGCGCTCCCCACCCTTCCGGACGCCCCGCACACCTCGCCGTCGCCCTCTGGAACACTGGCCCCATGCCGCTCGACGACGCCCCCACCCCCCGCGTCCCCCTCGCCGACGTCACCCCGCCGATCGCGCTCGGCCCGCTCGACGGCCGCTACCGCCCGGCGGTCGCGCCGCTGGTGGACCACCTGTCGGAGGCGGCGCTCAACCGGGCGCGCATCGAGGTCGAGGTCGAGTGGGTCATCCACCTGACGTCGCACGCCGTGGTCCCCGGCGCCCCGGAGCTGGCGCCCGACGAGCAGCAGTACCTGCGCGACGTCGTCGCGACGTTCGGCGCCGACGAGATCGCCGAGCTCGCGGAGATCGAGCGCACGACGGTCCACGACGTGAAGGCCGTCGAGTACTTCCTCAAGCGCCGCATCGCCGCGGCCCCCGAGGCGCTGCGCCCGGACACGGTGCTCCCGCAGGTCAACGAGCTCGTGCACTTCGCGCTGACCAGCGAGGACGTCAACAACCTGTCCTACGCGCTGATGGTCCGGGGCGCGGTGCGCGAGGTGTGGTTCCCGGCGGCGGTCGCGCTCGTCGACGAGGTCGCGGCCATGGCCGCCGAGCACGCGGCCGTCCCGATGCTCGCGCTGACGCACGGTCAGCCGGCGACCCCGACGACGCTCGGCAAGGAGCTCGCCGTCCTCGCGCACCGCCTGCGCCGCCAGCTGCGCCGCATCGAGGGCGACGAGTACCTCGGCAAGCTCAACGGCGCGACGGGCACGTACGGGGCGCACCTCGCCGCGGTCCCCGACGCGGACTGGCAGGTGGTCTCGCGCACGTTCGTCGAGCACCTGGGCCTGACGTGGAACCCGCTGACCACGCAGATCGAGTCGCACGACTGGCAGGCCGAGCTGTACGCCGACGTCGCGCGCTTCAACCGGGTGCTGCACAACCTGGCCACCGACGTGTGGACGTACATCAGCCGGGGCGTGTTCACGCAGATCCCCGTGGCGGGTGCGACGGGCTCGTCAACCATGCCGCACAAGGTCAACCCGATCCGCTTCGAGAACGCCGAGGCGAACCTCGAGATCTCGTGCGCGCTGCTCGACACCCTCGCCTCGACGCTGGTCACCAGCCGGCTGCAGCGCGACCTGACGGACTCCACGACGCAGCGCAACATCGGCCCCGCGTTCGGGCACTCGCTGCTCGCGATCGACAACGTGCGGCGCGGGCTGCGGGCCCTGTCGGTCGACGAGGCGCTGCTGGCCCGCGAGCTGGACTCCAACTGGGAGGTGCTGGGCGAGGCGGTGCAGTCGGCGATGCGCGCGGCGTCCGTCGCGGGCGTCCCGGGCATGGACAACCCGTACGAGCGGCTCAAGGAGCTCACGCGCGGCCACCGGCTCACGGCGCAGGACATGCGGGACTTCGTCGACGGCCTGGGGCTGCCCGCCGACGTGACCGAGCGGCTGCGAAACCTGTCGCCCGCGACGTACACCGGACTCGCGACGTCGCTGGTCACCCACCTGGAGTAGCATCGCGGCCGGTTCGTCCGGTTCGGGGGCGATACGTCCCCGGAGAGGCCACCCGTTCAGCCGAACGAGGGCCTCCGGAGTGGGAGCGATCCCCGTCGAGACGTTTCGACACCTGGACATGTGCCCTGAAGCGGGTCAGAATCGTCGGCGTCGTCGGAATCCTCCCCCTCCGTCCGATCCGGCAAGGAAGCCCCCTCGTGACACTGATGCAGAAGGCGATCACACCGTCGCTGGCGCACGCCCATCTCACGCAGGGTCACGACCGCATCGCCGGTTACGTGGTCCGCGCAGAGGACGTCGCCTTCGCGACCACTCCGGCCCAGCTCTTCGAGGTGCACGGCCTGGGCTACCCCGGGTCGCCGTTCAGCCCGTACGACCGGTACATCGACATCCTGCGGTTCGAGTCGTCACCGCAGCTGCAGTACCGCGACGTGCCGGGCTACATCGTCCCGCTGTGGTGGCTGCGGCACTCCCGCATCCCCCCGGGCGCCGAGCTCATCCGGGTCCACGACGACGGCACGTCCACGCTGCTCGCGCGCTACGGCGACGTCGGCACCGGCTGGACGGTCACGCAGCTGGGGGCACCCCGGCCGGCGCTCGCGTCGCTGTCCCGGTGCGTCGGGCCCGTCGCCAAGTGGCACGGCGCGTACCTCGAGGCGGACGTCGTCGACGGCGGCCACACCGTGGTGCTCGCCCTGGCGAACCCGCCCCTCGCGGAGACCGGCTTCCACCAGTCGCCGTCGGGCCGCTGGTACCGGCGCGTGGCCCGTGAGGACGTCACCGAGCTGTTCGAGCTGGACCTGACGGCGCGGTGGAACGGCCTGTCCGTCCGGGTGGTCGACCAGTGGCAGGACGCGCAGCGGTACGTCGTCGCGCGCATCTCGCACCTGGGCGACGACATCGAGCGGGCCGAGCGGCTGCACCTCGACCGGGTCGAGGCCGGCGTGTACGAGGCGATCGTCTACGCCGCCGAGCTCACGGACATCGAGACGAACCAGGTGGTCCCGCACACGTGGGCACCCGGTCCGGCGGCGCAGGCACGGGACTGGGCACACTCGTGAGAATCTGGTCGATGAATTTTCACCCACGAAGCCCGGTCATCGCGTAGCATCACTGGACATACCGGCACGAACCCGAGCGGCACTCCCCGGAGCGCCCCGGTCAGGTCGGACCTCACGGGTCCGACCCACAGACCGCACCGGGCCTGGTCCTCCCCCCCGACCAGGCCCGGTGCGCTTTTTCATGCCCCGGCTCCGCGCGACACCCGCAGGTCAGGCGGGGTGGCAGGCCGCACCGCGCAGCGCCTGGTCGACCAGCCGCGGGACGAGGCTCTCCTCCAGCGGGACCCGGAGCACCAGCAGGCGGTGGTAGCAGGCGCCCCACAGCTGGTCGACCACGATGTCGAGGTCGGCGTCCTCGCGCAGCTGCCCCTGCCGCTGTGCCGAGCGCAGACGTGCGCGCGCCAGCTCGCGGCGGGGCAGCGAGTAGAGCTGCGGCCAGGCGTCACCGAGGTCGGGGTCGATCTGGGCGGCCCCGACGAGCTCGACGAGCGCCGTGCCCGCCCCTCCGGCGGTGACCAGCCGGACGAACGACGTCAGCTGCGCGACGAGGTCGGCGCGCAGGTCGCCCGTGTCGGCGAACCCGAGCGCGGGCGCGCTCCGCGCGAAGTACGCCTCGGCGGCGAGGGCGCCCGGCGAGGGCCACCACTTGTGCAGGGTCGTCCTGCTCGCCCCCGCCTCCTTGGCGACGCGCTCGAACGTCACCGCGCGCAGCCCTTCCGCCAGCAGGAGGTCGCCGGCGGCGGTGAGCACCTCGGTCCGCACCACGGCCGCGGGTCGGCGTCCGCGGCCCCGGCGGGGCGTCGTCGACTCGGTCACGCGCGCTCCTTTTATGGACAGCGAGTCCATATCGCTCTACTCTCGTATGTGGACACTCCGTCCACATCCTAGAGGGAGGTGCGCACATGGCCGGCACTGCGGGACGCGTCGCCATCGTCACCGGCGGGTCGGGGGGCATCGGGCGCACGAGCGCCGCCCGGCTCGCGGCCGACGGCACGGCGGTCGTCATCCACCACGGCAGTCACGCCGAGCGCGCGGCGCAGGCCGTGCGGGACATCACCGACGCCGGCGGGCAGGCCGTCGCCGCCGGCGGGGACGTCGCCGACGAGGACGACATGGCGGCGCTCTTCGACACGGCGCAGGACGCCTTCGGCGGCGTCGACGTCGTCGTCCACACCGCCGGGATCATGCCGCTGTCCCCCATCGCCGCGCTCGACCTCGCGACGTTCGACCGGGTCCAGCGCACCAACGTCCGCGGCACGTTCGTCGTCGACCGGCTCGCCGCGCAGCGGGTGCGCCCCGGCGGCGCGATCGTCAACGTCTCCACGTCGGTCACGCGCCTGCAGATCCCGGGGTACGGGGCGTACGCGGCGTCCAAGGGCGCCGTCGAGGCGATGACGCTCATCCTCGCGCGGGAGCTGCGCGGACGGGACGTCACCGTCAACGCGGTCGCGCCCGGCCCCACGGCGACCCCGCTGTTCCTCGACGGCAAGAGCCCCGAGCAGGTCGACGCGATCGCCGCCGCCAACCCGATGCAGCGCCTCGGCACCCCGGCCGACGTCGCCGAGGTCGTCGCCTTCCTCGCCGGACCCGGCCGGTGGGTCAACGGCCAGGTGCTCCACGTCAACGGCGGCGCGGCGTGAGGGCCCCGCGGCCGGCGTCGCCGGGGCGACCCGCGCTCGTCGCGGTGCTGGTCACGCTCGTCGTGGTCACGGGCTGCACCCGCGCGGACGACGGCGGGACCCCCGCGGCGCGGACGTCGTCGCCGGCCCACCTCCCCTCGCCCGCACCCGCGGGCGTGACGCCCGCCGTGCTCGGCGCGCCGACCGAGCTCGTCACCGGCCTCGACGCCCCGTGGGGCCTGACGTTCCTGCCCGACGGCTCCGCGCTCGTCTCGGAGCGGATCAGCGGCCGGATCGTGCGCGTCACCGCCGACGGCGGGGAGCCCCGCACGGTCGGCGTCGTGCCCGGGGTGGCGGTCTCGTCCGAGGGCGGGCTGCTGGGGATCGTCGCCTCTCCCGACTTCGCCGCGGACCGCACCGTGTTCGCGTCCGTGTCCGGCCCCGAGGAGAACCGGGTCGTCGCGCTGACGATCACGCAGGACCACGGCTCGCTCACGCTCGACCGCGTCCTGCTCGACGGCATCGTCACCGCCGACCGCCACCACGGCGGCCGCCTCGCCATCGGGCCCGACGGACACCTGTGGGTCGGGACCGGCGACGCCTTCGAGCCCGAGAACGCCGCCGACGACGACTCGCTCAACGGCAAGGTGCTGCGGATCGCGCTCGACGGGTCGGTACCCGCCGACAACCCCGGCGACTCGCCCGTCTGGTCGAGCGGGCACCGCAACGTCCAGGGCATCACCTTCGGCCCCGACGGGACCGCGTACGCCACCGAGCTCGGGCACCGCACCTGGGACGAGGTCAACGTGCTGCGGCCCGGTCGCGACTACGGGTGGCCCGAGAGCGAGGGCATCGAGGGTGACACCGGCGAGCAGCCGATCACCGTGCTGCACCCCGACGACGCGAGCCCCTCCGGGGTCGCGTACGCGGCGGGCTCGCTGTGGATCGGCGCGCTGGGCGGGCAGCGGCTGTGGCAGGTGCCCGTCGAGGACGGCGCCGCGACCGGTGAGCCCGTCGCGCACCTCGTCGGCGAGCACGGGCGCATCCGCACGGTCGAGGTCGCGCCCGACGGCGCGCTCTGGCTCGTCACGTCGAACACCGACCGCGCGACCTGGGGAGGCACGGACCCGCGCCCGGGCGACGACCGCATCCTGCGGGTCGAGGTCGCCGCCCCCTGACGCCCGGCCCGCAGCGGGAGCGGGCGACCCGCTCACCCGGACGGACCGGAGGCGGTCGCGGCGCGCGTGGTCCCACGCGAGAGTAGGTGGATGCCCAACCGCCTCGCTGCCTCCACCAGCCCGTACCTGCAGCAGCACGCCGACAACCCCGTCGACTGGTGGGAGTGGGGCGACGACGCGTTCGCCGAGGCCCGGCGCCGGGACGTCCCGCTGCTGGTCTCCATCGGGTACGCCGCGTGCCACTGGTGCCACGTCATGGCGCACGAGTCGTTCGAGGACCCGGCGACCGCGGCGTTCATGAACGAGCACTTCGTGTGCGTGAAGGTCGACCGTGAGGAGCGGCCCGACGTCGACGCGGTCTACATGACCGCCACCCAGGCCATGACCGGCTCCGGCGGGTGGCCCATGACCGTCTTCACCACGCCCGACGGCAGGCCCTTCTACTGCGGCACGTACTTCCCGCCGCGTCGGGTCGGGCAGGTGCCCTCGTTCCCGGAGGTGCTGGCCGCGCTCGCCGCCGCATGGACCACGCGCCGCGACGAGGTCGTCGGCAGCGCGGCGTCGGTCGCCGGTGTGCTGGCCCGCCGCGCCCCGACGGAGGGGTCCGGCGCGGCCGGCGAGGTCGACGAGCGCGTCGTCGCCCGGGCGCTGGGCGCGCTGGGTGCGTCCTTCGACGAGCACCACGGCGGGTTCGGTGGCGCACCGAAGTTCCCGCCGTCCACGACGCTCGAGTGGCTGCTGCGGCACCACGCCCGCACGGGTGACGCGGACGCGCTCACGATGGCGACCCGCACGCTCGAGGCGATGGCGCGCGGCGGCATGTACGACCAGCTGACCGGCGGGTTCGCGCGGTACGCGGTGGACGCGACGTGGACCGTCCCGCACTTCGAGAAGATGCTCTACGACAACGCGCTGCTGCTACGGGTGTACCTGCACGCGTGGCGCCTGACCGGTGACCCGCTGCACCGTCGCGTCGTCGAGGAGACCGCGGGCTGGCTCCTGACGGAGCTGCGCACGCCCCAGGGCGGGTTCGCCTCCGCGCTGGACGCGGACAGCGAGGGCCGCGAGGGCACGTACTACGTCTGGACCCCCGCCCAGCTGCGGACGGCGCTGGGCGACGACGAGGGTGCGTGGGCCGCGCGGGCCCTCGGGGTGACCGACACGGGCACGTTCGAGCACGGCGCCTCGGTGCTGCAGCGCCGCAGCGAGCCGGACGACGTCGCGCGTCTCGATGCCGCGCGCGCCCGGCTGCGCCACGCCCGCGCCGCACGGCCCCGACCGGCGCGCGACGACAAGGTGGTCGCCGCGTGGAACGGGCTCGCGGTGGCGGCCCTGGCGGAGGCCGGGGCGCTGCTCGACCGCCCGGACTGGGTGGACGCCGCCCGCGACTGCGCGCGGCTGCTCGACGACCTGCACGTGCGCACCGGTCCCGACGGCAGCGCCCGGCTGCTGCGCACGTCCCGCGACGGTGTGGCCGGGGCGGCCGCGGGGGTGCTCGAGGACTACGCCGACGTCGCCGAGGGCTACCTGACGCTGGCCGCGGTGACCGGCGAGCACGTCTGGACCGCCCGCGCGCAGGCGCTGCTGACCACCGTCCTCGGGCACTTCGGGGACGGCGACGGCGGCCTGTACGACACGGCGGACGACGAGACCGATGCGGTGCTGGGTGCGCTCCAGCGCCCGCAGGACCCGACCGACGGGCCCACGCCCGGCGGTCAGCCCGCCGCTGCCGGTGCCCTGGTCGCCCTCGCCGCGGCGACGGGTTCGGTCGGCCTGCGGGAGGCGGCGCTCGCCGCGCTGCGCGTCCCGCTGCGGGTCGCCGCCCGCCACCCGTCGGCCGGCGGCTGGGCGCTGGCGACGGCGGAGGCGCTGCTCGACGGGCCGCGGGAGGTGGGCGTCGTCGGTGCACCGGACGACCCCGCCACGCGTGCGCTGCACCGGGCGGCGCTCGCGGCACCCGCGCCCGGGCTGGTGGTCGCGCTCGGCGACCCGGCGCACCTCGACCCGGACGCGCCCGCGCTGCTGCGCGACCGCCCGCTCGTCGACGGACGCCCGGCGGCGTACGTCTGCCGCGGGTTCGTGTGCGAGCGGCCGACCTCCGACGCCGACGCGCTGGCGGCGCAGCTGCGCGCCTGAGCGCGGCCCCGCGTCGCACCGGCAGCACGACGGCCCGGCCACCCCACGGGCGACCGGGCCGTCGGCGCAGGTCAGGGCGTCGTCGTGCCGCCGTCGACCGTGGTCCCGCCCTCGACCTCGCCGCGCCAGGCGCCGGTCTCGGTGCGGCGCGACTCGATGAACTCCTTGAACCGGTGCAGGTCCTTCTTCACCTGCCGGTCGTCGGCACCCACCGCGGCGCCGACCTTCTCCTTGAACGAGCCCGGCTCCCACTCGATGTGCGTCGTGATGCGCGTGGACCCGGGCCCGAGGGGCTCGAAGGTCACACGGCCGGAGTGCGTCGTGCCGTCGATGCTGCTCCACGCGACGACGACGTCCGGCTGCTGCTCGCGGATCGTCGCGTCGAACTCCCGCTCGACGCCCTGGATGTCGGTGACCCAGCGCGTCAGCGTGTCGCTGATCTGCTTGACCTCCTTGACGCCGTCCATGAAGTGCGGGAACTCCTCGAACTGCGTCCACTGGTCGTACGCCGTGCGGACCGGGACGTCGACGTCGATCGTCTCGTCGATCGTGGCCATGCCGTCTCCTCCTGCGGGGTCGGGGATGGTGCGCCGACGACGCTACGGCGGGTTCGGCGGCAGCGCGCGCGGAGGCGGGACGACGCCGCCGGCGGGCGTGAACCCCGGGCGGGCGTGAACCCGGGCGGGCGGCATGCGGGGCCCCGACGCGGGGCCACGGCGACGGCGCCCGCGCGGTCAGGCGGACGTGACCTGCGGGACCGGCACGGCCGCGAGGTCGGCCAGCGCGCGGGCGTACCCCGCGGCGTCCCCCTCGCGGGCGGCGGTGCGCGCCGCGACGGTGGGCCCGTGCAGCGCGGCGCGGGCGCGCCGCCGCAGCGACCGCGCGCGGGCCTCGTCGCGCTCCTGCGCCGGCAGCGCGTCGAGCGCGGCGTCCAGGCCCCCGAGCACGCGGGTGCGCTGCGCGACCACGGCCGGGTCCCACTCCCGCACGCGACGGTCCGCCTCGAAGTCCCGGGCCGCCTGCAGCACCACCTCGCGCGCACGGCCGAGCGCCGCGTGCTCGGCGGGGGCGTGCTCGGCCACCGACTGCAGGGAGACCAGCGCGACACCCGGCAGCGACCGGACGTCCGGGTCCACGTCGTGCCGCAGCGCGAGGTCGACCACGGTCAGCGGGTGGGTCACGTCCCGCCGCGCCTCGGCCAGCGCCTCGACGCCCAGAACGGGGCCGGCGGCACCCGAGCACGCCACGACGAGGTCCGTGCGCGCCAGCTCGTCGCGCAGGTCGGCACCGGCGGGCAGCGCCGCGACCCCGCGCGCCGACGCGAACGGCCCGGCCCGGCCGCTCGGCGAGTAGACGCGCACGTCGCGGACCCCACGGGCCTTCAGGGCGGCGAGGCTCGCCCCGGCGTACGAGCCCGTGCCGACGAGCACGCAGCGCACGGCCGACCAGTCCGCGCCGTCGTCGCCCGGCGGCAGCGTGCGGGCGGCCAGGTCGAGAGCGACCCCGACGACCGAGCGGCCGGTCGACCCGAGGCCGGTGGTGGCCTCGACGGCCCGTGACGCGCGGGACGCGGCCTGGAACAGCGCCTCGAGCATCGACGTCGTCGTGCCGTCGCGGCGCGCGGTGGTCAGCGCGCGCCGCACCTGCCCGGCGATCTCCCGCTCCCCGACCACCATCGACTCCAGGCCGGAGGCGACCGCGAACAGGTGCTCGCCCGCGTCCCCGCCGACCAGCGGGCGCAGGTGCTCGACGACCTCGTCGACCTCGTACCCCGACCGCGCGGCCACCGCCTGGGCGACGGCGCGACGGGCACGGGAGGTGTGGGCGGTGTCATCGACGTCGAGGTACAGCTCGAACCGGTTGCACGTCGCGAGCACGACGACGCCGGACACGGCGTTGGTCGCGGCGACGAGCTCGCGGCCGACCGCGTGGACGTCGGACTGCAGACGTTCCAGGACGGTCAGGTCGAGGTCGTGGTGGCTCGCGACGAGCGACAGGAGCACCACGGGAACCGATTGAATCATCCTCGGAAATGTCCGGCACAATCGATCGTGTGAGTCTTCCCCCACACCATCCTCTGGTCGACGGCCGCACCTCCGGCTCGGCACTCGTGCGCGCCTATTCCGGGGACCGCCCGCAGAGCCCGCCCGTGTGGTTCATGCGCCAGGCGGGACGCTCCCTGCCGGAGTACCGCGAGTCCCGTGCGGGGGTCGCGATGCTCGACGCGTGCCTGGACCCGGACCTGGCCGCCGAGATCACCCTGCAGCCCGTGCGCCGCCACGGCGTCGACGCCGCCGTGTTCTTCTCGGACATCGTGGTGCCGCTGCGCCTGGTGGGCGTGGACGTGGAGATCGTGCCCGGCACGGGCCCGGTCATCGCCTCGCCCGTGCGCACCGTGGACGACGTCGCCCGCCTGCGCGACCTGGGCCCGCTGGACGCCGCCCGGGTGTCGCCGGTGGCCGAGGGCGTGGCGCGGACCGTGTCCCGGCTGGGCACCACCCCGCTGGTCGGGTTCGCCGGTGCGCCGTTCACGCTGGCGGCGTACCTGGTCGAGGGCGGGCCGTCGCGCGACCACCTGGCGGCGCGGCGCCTCATGCACGCCGACCCCGCCGCGTGGGCCGCCCTCATGGACTGGACGGCCGAGATCACCGGTGCGTTCGTCGCCGCGCAGGTCACCGCCGGGGCGAGCGCCGCACAGCTCTTCGACTCCTGGGCCGGCGCCCTGACGCTGGCCGACTACACCGCGCACTGCGCGCCCGCGTCCGCGCGGGTGCTGGCGCAGGCCGGTGCGCTGGGGGTGCGCACGGTGCACTTCGGTGTCGGGACGGGTGAGCTGCTCGTGGCCATGCGGGACGCCGGGGCGGACGTCATGGGCGTCGACTACCGGGTGCCGCTCGACGAGGCGTCGGCGCGGCTCGGCGGGCGCACGCCGCTGCAGGGCAACGTCGACCCGGCCCTGCTGGCCGCACCCTGGGAGGTCCTCGAGACGCACGTGCGGGACGTGGTGCGCCGCGGGACCGCCGCACCCGCGCACGTCGTGAACCTGGGCCACGGCGTGCCGCCGGACACCGACCCGACCGTGCTGACGCGACTCGTGCAGCTGGTCCACTCGCTGTGACCGACGGCGGGCCGGCGCCGCTCACCGGCGCACCGGCGTGGGAGGCCGTCGTCGTCGGTGCCGGGGTCGCGGGCCTGGTGGCGGCGCGTGAGCTGGCGCGCGCGGGGCTGCGCACGCTCGTCCTCGACGAGCGCGACGCCCCCGGTGGCGCGGTCCGCGGGCACGACGTCGCCGGGCTGCGGCTCGACGCGGGCGCCGAGTCGTACGCCACCCGCAACGGCTCCGTCGCCGCGCTGCTCGCCGACCTGGACCTGGCCGGGGACGTCGTCGCCCCCGAGCCGCGGGGGGCGTGGACGCACCTGACCAGCGGCGACGGCCCTCTGCCCCGCACGGGGCTGCTGGGCGTGCCGGCGTACCCGCTCACCCCGGACGTGCGGCGCACGCTGGGGACCGCCGGGGCGCTGCGGGCCGCGCTGGACCTGGTCCTGCCGGCCCGGGTGGGGGCGCGGGCCACGACCCTGGGCGGGCTCGTGCGCGCGCGCATGGGTCGTGCCGTGGTGACGCGGCTGGTGCACCCCGTGGTCGGTGGCGTGCACGCGGCCGACCCCGACGACCTGGCCGTCGACGCGGCCGCACCGGGTCTGCGCGAGGCCCGGGACGCCGCCGGCGGCTCCCTGGCGCGGGCGGTGCGCCGCCTGCGGGCGTCGGCGCCGGCGGGCAGCGCCGTCGAGGGTGTCGCGGGCGGGGTGCACCGCCTGGTCGACGCGCTGGTCGCCGACGTGACCGCGCACGGCGGCGTGGTGCTCACCGGCACGCGCGCGGAGTCGGTGACGCGGGCGGCGGACGGCACGCTGGTCGTCGGCACGCAGGACCGGCACCGCCCTCCGCGACCGTCGCGCGACGTGCGCACCCAGCGCCTGGTGGTGGCGACGCCCGGCGCGGCGCGGGTGCTGGACGGCCTCGACGGCGCGGACCTGCGGGACGTGCGGCTCGACGAGGGTGCCCCGGTCACCCTGGTGACGCTGGTGCTCGACGCGCCCGCGCTGGACGCGGCGCCGCGCGGCACCGGGGTGCTGGTGGGGCCGGGTGTGGGCGACGTGCGGGCCAAGGCGCTGACCCACGCGACGGCCAAGTGGGCGTGGGTGGCCGACGCCGCCGGACCGGGCCGGCACGTGGTGCGGCTGTCCTACGGCCGCGCCGGTGCCGCCCCGACCGATGGCGCCGGGGACGACGCCGTGGACGACGCCGGCACGACACCGGCCGACCGCGGCGCGCTGCCCGACGGTCCCGCGCTGGTGGACCTCGCGCTGCGTGACGCCACGACGCTGCTGGGCGTGCCCCTGGACCCCGCGCAGCTGCGGGGGTCCGCGGTGGTGCGGTGGACGCAGTCCCTGCCCCGGCCCAGCGCCGGGCACCGGGCGGCGGTCACGGCCGTGCGGGCGGCCGCGGCGGGCATGCCGGGCGTCGCGGTGTGCGGCGCGTGGGCGGCGGGCAACGGGCTGGCGTCGGTGGTCCCGGACGCACGGGCCGCCGCCGAGGCGCTGCTGGCGCAGGTGCCGCCCGAGCCGTCGGCCGAGCCGTCACCCGCACAGCCCGCCGACCCCGTCGACGGCCCCGCCGACGACCCTGCCCCGTCGACACCCGCCGCACCCGACGCCACGTGATGACGACCTGTCAGAAATAGCACGGGAAAATGGTGTGCGTCACATTCCGTGCGGCGCGCCGAAAAGGTTCTGACGCATTGTCAGAACGGCTCTGCGACGATATTCCGCGCGGACCTGCGGGCGAGCACCGCCGGGCACGCCATTTCGACATCCGCGCGTGCGACGACGACACTGGGCGCATGCCTCAGCAGGTCCGCGTCGGCACGCGCGCGAGCGCCCTGGCCCTCACGCAGACGGGTCACGTCGCCGACGCGCTCGCCGCCCTGGGCGGCCTCGCCGTCGAGACGGTCCGCGTGCGCACCCAGGGCGACCGCGTGCGCGCGTCCCTGGCCACCATCGGCGGCACCGGCGTCTTCGTCACGGCCCTGCGCGACGCGCTGCTCGACGGCCGCTGCGACGTGGCCGTGCACTCGCTCAAGGACCTGCCCACCGGCCCCGCCGAGGGTCTGGTCATCGCCGCCGTCCCCCCGCGGCAGGACCCCCGCGACGCGCTGTGCGCCCGCGACGGCCTCACGCTGGCGACGCTGCCGGCCGGTGCGCGCGTGGGCACCGGGTCCCCGCGGCGCGCCGCGCAGCTGCGCGCGCTGCGCCCCGACCTCGACGTGGTCGACATCCGCGGCAACGTCGGCACGCGGCTGGGGCGCGTCCGTGGGCTCGACCCGACCACCCACGCCGCCGGCGCGCACGTCGGCCCCGAGGCGCCGCACCCCGGCGTCGCCACCGACGCGCCCCGCGGCGACCTCGACGCCGTGGTCCTGGCCGCGGCCGGCCTGGCACGGCTCGGACGGCTCGACGCCGTGAGCGAGACCCTCGAGCCCGACGTCCTGGCCCCCGCCCCGGGGCAGGGTGCGCTGGCCGTCGAGGTCCGGGCGGCGGACGCCACCGGTGACACCGCGCTGGCCGACGCGCTGCGCGCGCTGGACCACGCCCCCACCCGTCGGGCGGTCGTCGCCGAGCGGGCGGTGCTGGCCCGCCTGGAGGCCGGGTGCGCCGCACCCATCGGCGCGTGGGGCCGGCTCGACGAGGCGACCGGCACGCTCGTGCTCGACGCCGTCGTGGCCGCCCCCGACGGCTCGCGCGTGCTGCGCCTCGCCGCGCGCGGCCCGGCCGACGACGACGCGGCGGCCGACGCCCTGGGGCGGCGGCTGGCCGAGGACCTCCTGCACGCCGGCGCCACCGACCTCGCCCCCCTCGGCCCGGTGCGATGACGGCCGACGACCCGACCCCGGCCCGGCCGTCGTCCGACCCGCGCGCGGCCACGTCCCCCGCCACCGGTCCGCTCAGCGGGTGGCGCGTCCTGGTCCCCCGCCCACCGCTGGACCCCGCGCCCGCGGCCGGTGCGTCCGCCGCGGGCGGCCCGGGGGACCCGGCCGGGCTCCCCACCACCTCCCTCAGCCCCGCCGCGATCGCGCTGCGCGCCGCGGGGGCCGAGCCCGTGGTCGTCCCGCTCGTCCGCACGCAGCCCGTCGACGACGCGGGGCCCCTCGACGACGCCCTGCTCGCCCTCGGCGCCGGCTGGTACCCGTGGCTCGCCGTGACCAGCCAGGCCGCCGTCGCCGTGCTGGCCGACCGCGCCGCGGCCCACGACGCCGGGCTCGCCGCCCTCGTCGCGCGCGGCGGCGCCCGGGTCGCCGCCGTGGGCCCCGGCACCGCACGCGCGCTGCAGGCGCTGGGTGTGCGTGTCGACGTCATCCCCCCGGTGCGCTCCACCGCCGCGGACCTGGTCGTCGCACTGCTGGCCGCGGCCGCCGGCGCGTCCCCGCGACCCTCCGACGACGGCCCGACCGGCACCGGCCCCCGCGTCCTGTTCCCCCGCGGCGACCTGGCCGCCGGCACGCTGGCCGACGGGCTGCGGGCCGCCGGGTGGGCCGTCGACGACCTCGTCGTGTACCGGACCACCCCCGCGGGACCACCGGACCCGGCGGTCGTGCGCGCCTGGGCCGACGGCGACGTCCACGCGGCCCTGCTCACGTCCGCCAGCAGCGTGCGCGCCCTGCTCGACCACCTCGGCGCACCGCCGCCCGCCACGCGCGTCGTCGTCATCGGTCCCAGCACCGCCGACGAGGCCCACCGCCGCGGGCTGCGCGTCCACGCCGTCGCCGACCGGCAGACCCTCGCCGGCCTCGTCGACGCGCTCACCCGGCACGTCGTGGGCACCGGCGCGACGCCCGGGGCCGTCCCCCCGTCCGCACCCGTCACCCCCACGGAGGACACGCCGTGACGACCCCCACCCCCGGCCGGCTGCGCCCGCGCCGGACCCGCCGCACACCGGCGATGCGCCGGCTGACCGCGCAGACCCGCCTGCACCCCGCCGACCTCGTGCTGCCGCTGTTCGTCCGGGAGGGCCTCGACGCCCCGCGGCCGATCACGTCGATGCCGGGCGTGCAGCAGCACACGCGCGACTCGTTGCGCCGCGAGGCGGCCCGCGCCGCCGAGGCCGGGCTGGGCGGCGTCATGCTCTTCGGCGTCCCCGCCCACCGCGACGCGCTCGGCACGGGCGCCACGGACCCGGACGGCATCCTCAACGTCGCGATCGCCGACGTGGTGGCGGAGGTCGGTGACGCCCTCGTCGTGCAGGCGGACCTGTGCCTGGACGAGTTCACCGACCACGGGCACTGCGGCGTGCTGACCCCGCAGGGGGTCGTCGACAACGACGCGACGCTGGAGCGGTACGCCGCGATGGCGCTCGCGCAGGCCGAGGCGGGCGCCCACCTGCTGGGGCTCAGCGGCATGATGGACGGCCAGACCGCGGCCGTGCGGGACGCGCTGGACGCCGCCGGGCACCACGAGGTGGCCGTGCTGGCGTACGCGGCGAAGTACGCGTCGGCGTTCTACGGGCCGTTCCGCGAGGCCGTCGAGTCGCAGCTCGACGGCGACCGGCGCACCTACCAGATGGACCCCGCCAACCGCCGTGAGGCGGCGCGCGAGGTCGCCGTCGACGTCGCCGAGGGCGCGGACGTCGTCATGGTGAAGCCCGCGATGTCGTACCTCGACGTGCTCGCGGACGTCGCGGCGTCGTCGACCGTGCCCGTCTGGGCGTACCAGGTGTCCGGTGAGTACGCGATGATCGAGGCGGCGTCCGCGCAGGGGTGGATCGGCCGTCGGAGTGCTGTCACGGAGTCCGTGCTCAGCATCCGCAGGGCCGGTGCCGATGCCGTCCTGACGTACTGGGCGACGGAGCTGGCCGGGTGGCTGGCGGAGGAGCGGTGATGACGCAGGTGGAGGACGACGTCGCAGGTGGTCCCGCCCCCGCGGACGGCCCGGCCTGGACCGCCAGCAGCACGGAGGCGTTCGCGCACGCCACGGCGGTGATCCCCGGCGGGGTGAACTCGCCGGTGCGCGCGTTCGGGTCGGTCGGCGGCACGCCGCGGTTCCTGGCCTCGGCGCGCGGTGCGTACGTGACGGACGTGGAGGGCCGCGACTACGTGGACCTCGTCGGGTCGTGGGGGCCGGCGCTCGTCGGCCACGCGCACCCGCAGGTGGTCGAGGTGGTGCAGCAGGCGGCCGCGCGCGGTCTGGGCTTCGGTGCGCCGACGACGACCGAGGTCGAGCTGGTCGACGAGATCCGTGACCGGGTGCCGGTGGCCGAGCGGGTGCGCCTGGTCTCGACCGGCACCGAGGCGACGATGACGGCGCTGCGCCTGGCGCGCGCGTGGACGGGCCGCGACAAGGTCGTGAAGTTCGCCGGCTGCTACCACGGGCACGTGGACGCGCTGCTCGCGCAGGCCGGGTCGGGCGTCGCGACGCTCGCGCTGCCCGGGTCCGCGGGTGTCACCGCGGCGGTCGCGGCCGAGACGATCGTCGTGCCGTACAACGACCTCGACGCGGTGCAGGCCGCCTTCGACGAGCACGGCTCGTCGATCGCCGCCGTCATCACGGAGGCCGCGCCGGCCAACATGGGCGTCGTGCCGCCGCTGCCCGGCTTCAACCGCGAGCTGCGCCGCATCACCCAGCACCACGACGCGGTGCTGATCCAGGACGAGGTGCTCACCGGGTTCCGCGTCGGCCGTGCCGGCTGGTGGGGCCTCGAGGGCGCCTCCGAGCAGTGGGCGCCGGACCTGCTGACGTTCGGCAAGGTCATCGGCGGCGGGCTGCCCGTGGCAGCGGTCGCCGGGCGCGCGGACATCATGGACCAGCTCGCACCCCTGGGGCCGGTGTACCAGGCGGGCACCCTGTCGGGGAACCCGGTGGCCACGGCTGCCGGTCTGGCCACGCTGCGGCTGGCCGACGCCGAGGTGTACGCGCGCGTCGACGCGGCGTCCGCGCACCTGCGCCGGGCGGTGACGTCCGCGCTGGCCGAGGCCGGGGTGCCGCACGCGCTGCAGTGGGCGGGCAGCCTGTTCAGCATCGTGTTCGGGGAGCAGGCCGCGGCCGAGGGCGCGCGCGACTACGCCGCGGTGCAGGCGTCGGAGCACTGGCGCTACGCGCCGTTCTTCCACGCGCTGCTCGACGCGGGCGTGCTGGCACCGCCGTCGGCGTTCGAGGCGTGGTTCGTCTCGGCCGCGCACGACGAGGCCGTGCTGGACCGGATCGTCGAGGCGCTGCCGGTGGCGGCCCGGGCCGCGGCCGCGGCCGACCGCCCGGAGTAGCTCCTCCCCCGGCCGAGGTGTCCACGTCCTGGGGCGCAGGACGCACGAGACCGGGCTCAGGTCGCCCACCGCGGTGGATGAGCGACCTGAGCCCGGTCTCGTCGCCGGTCCGTCCCGGGGTGCGGACCGGGAGGTGCGACGAGGTCAGCGGGTCGGCGGCACCGGGTCCACGTCGGCCGCGACGAGCGCGGGCTCGTCGCCCGGCGCGACCGGGTCGGTGGGGCCGTGTCCCACGGCGACGACGTCACCGCGCCCGGCGGCCAGGTCGTGGCGGTACGCCCGGACCGACCACGTGATGGCCGCGATCCACACGAGCGCGATCAGGCCGAGCACGATGTCCTCGGTCGGGGTGTCACCCACACCGACCCAGTCGGAGCGCAGCAGCGTGCGGGTGTTCGTCAGGACGATGACGCCGCCGACCGCCGAGCCGAGGACGCGGCCCGGGACCTTGCGGACGAGCCACGCGGCGAGGGGCGCGGCGATGAGCCCACCGACGAGCAGTGCGGCGACCCAGGTGAAGTCGATGCCCTGCGAGCCGATCGCGAACAGGAAGCCCAGGCTCGCGGCGATCGCGACGAGGAACTCCGAGGTGTCGATCGACCCGACGACCTTGCGCGGCTCGAGCCGGCCGCTGGCGAGCAGCGCGGGCGTGCCGACCGGGCCCCAGCCGCCGCCACCGGTGGCGTCGACGAAGCCGGCGACCAGCCCGAGCGGTGCGAGGAACCGCGAGCGCAGCGGCAGGTGCAGGCGGTCGGTGCGCAGGCCCTTGAGCGTGAACCGGACGAGCAGGTAGACGCCGAGGCCGAGCAGGATCAGCGACATCACGGGCTTGGCGGCGTCGGTGGACAGGTTCGACAGGACCGTCGCCCCGGCGAACGCGCCGACCGCGCCGGGCACGCCGACCCGCAGGACGACCTTCCAGTCGACGTTGCCGAACTTCCAGTGCGAGACGCCCGACGCGAGCGTCGTGCCGATCTCGGCGAGGTGGACCGTCGCGGACGCGGCGGCGGGGTTGGTGCCGATGAACAGCAGCAGCGTCGTCGACGTCACGCCGTAGGCCATGCCCAGGCTTCCGTCGACCAGCTGTGCGGCGAGCCCGACGAGGGCGAGCAGGACGATCGTGGGCACGGGGACCACCTCGGGAGCGGCCCGGCGGAGGGCCGGGGTGGGATCGGACGGATCGGACATGCTGCGTACCAGCCCGATAATTCCGACCCGAGTGCTCGGGTAACAAGGCCTATCCGTATCCTGAGACGACGTCTCGGAGCACGGACGTCCCGTCGGTCAGGGGTTCTGCCAGGCGTCCTCACGGGCGGCGAGCCGGTGGACCGACTCGGGCAGGTCGCGCCGCACCACGTCGGCCAGCGTCACGACGTCGAGCACGTCGCGCACCGAGGTCCGCAGCGCGACCCAGACCTCGAGCAGGGCGGTCGCCGACCCCTCGTACGTCAGCCCCGGCGGACGGACGTCGCGCACCGTCACGAGGGGGCCGTCGACGGCCCGGATGACGTCCGCGACCGTGATCTCCTCGGCCGGCCGGGCCAGCAGGTAGCCACCGGCCCGCCCGCGCACGCTCGTCACGATGCCGCCGCGGCGCAGGTCGCCCATGATCCGCTCGAGGAAGCTGGTGGGGATGTCCTGGCCCGCGGCGAGCGCGTCGCTCGTGACGGACTCACCGCCCGGCCTGCTCGCCAGCTCGGCGCACGCCCGCACCGCATAGTCCGCCTTCGCCGAGACCCGCATGGCGCGATTCTCCCCCGTCACGGCGGCCGGGCGGGGCAGCGACGGCCGCGCGGTCGGGTGAGAGCAGCACGTCGCCGACGGGGCAGACCTGAGGGGAATACCCCCCAGGGGTACCGTGTTGGGGTGCACGTGACGACGACACCGACCGACACGCAGGCGACGGCCCCCACGGCCCCGCACCCCGCGGACGTCGACGCACCCGCGACCGCCGGGGAGACCGGGTCGCCGGTGCACGGGTACACGCCCGCGAAGGACGAGTACCTGCGCCGGCTGCGCCGCGTCGAGGGCCAGGTGCGCGGGATCGCCCGCATGGTCGACGAGGACGTGTACTGCATCGACGTCCTCACGCAGATCGCGGCGGTGACCAAGGCCCTGCAGGCCGTCGGGATCGGCCTGGTCGAGGACCACCTGGGCCACTGCGTCGTCGACGCCGCGCGCCAGTCCCCCGAGGAGGGCGCCGCCAAGGTCCGCGAGGCGTCCGCCGCCATCGCACGGCTCGTCCGCAGCTGAAGCCCCGGCCGCCCGTCCCCCCACCAGGACGGACGGCCCCACCCCACCGGTCGCCCGGCCGCCCGCCGCACACCCGCGCGGGCCCCCGCCGCACCGGACCACCGAGGTCGAAGGAGCACCACCATGAGCACCACCACCTTCCGGGTCGACGGCATGACGTGCGGCCACTGCGTGAACGCCGTGACCGAGGAGCTGTCCGCGCTGCCCGGCGTCACCGGCGTCGACGTCGAGCTCGTCACCGGCGGCTCGTCCCCCGTGACCGTCACCTCCGACGCGCCGCTCGACCCCGCGGCGGTGGACGCCGCCGTCGTCGAGGCCGGGTACGCGGTGACGCCCACGCGGTCGTTGCTGTGAGTGCCGCCGCGGCCCCCGGGGCGGTGACGCCGGACGGCGTCACGCCCGTCGGGATCGACCTGGCCGTCGAGGGCATGACGTGCGCGTCGTGCGTCGCGCGCGTGGAGAAGCGCCTCAACCGCGTTCCCGGCGCCAGCGCGACGGTGAACCTCGCCCTGGAGACGGCGCACGTCGACGTCACGCCGACGGACGACGCCCCGGCGCCGACCGTCGACGACCTGGTCGCGGCCGTGCGCGCCGCGGGCTACGACGCGCGGCCGGTGGCCCGGCCGGGGAGCCACGACACGGCCCACGGGTCGGGCCACGGGTCCGGCCACGACGAGGTCGCGCACGCCCTGTCCGGCATGCAGCACGCCGGCATGGAGCACGACCCCGACGACGACACCTCCGCCCCCGACGACACCCGCGGGGCGGACCTGCGTCGCCGGCTGCGCGTCGCGGCCGTGCTGACCGTTCCCGTCGTCGTGCTGAGCATGGTCCCCGCGACGCAGTTCCGCGGCTGGCAGTGGCTGGTCGCCGCGCTCGCGCTGCCGGTGGCCACGTGGGCCGCCTGGCCGTTCCACCGTGCGGCCTTCCGGGCCGCACGCCACGGGGCGTCGACCATGGACACGCTCGTGTCGATCGGCGTCGTCGCGGCGACCGCCTGGTCGCTGTGGGCCCTGCTGCTGGGCGGTGCGGGCGAGCTCGGGATGCGCATGACCCCGACGCTGTTCCCCGCGGCCGACGCGGGCCACGGCGGCGGCATGCCGGAGCTGTACTTCGAGGTCGCGGCCGTCGTCACCACGTTCCTGCTGGCCGGCCGGTACGCCGAGCACCGGTCCCGGCGCCGGGCCGGCGACGCGCTGCGCGCCCTGCTCGACCTGGGGGCCAAGGACGTGGCGCTGCTGGTCACCGGGCCGGACGGGCGGCGCGTCGAGCGCCGGGTGCCGGTCGGGACGCTGGGTGTCGGGGACGAGTTCGCCGTGCGCCCGGGCGAGAAGGTCGCCACGGACGGCGTGGTGGTGTCCGGCACCAGCGCGGTCGACACGTCGCTGCTGACCGGAGAGCCGGTGCCCGTCGACGTCGGGCCGGGCGACGAGGTCACCGGCGCGACCGTCAACACGTCGGGCCACCTGGTGGTCCGGGCCACGCGCGTGGGCGAGGAGACCCGCCTGGCGCAGATCGGACGGCTCGTCGCGCACGCGCAGACCGGCAAGGCGCCCGTGCAGCGGCTGGCCGACCGGATCTCCGCGGTCTTCGTGCCCGTCGTGCTGGTCGTCGCCGTGGGCACCCTGCTCGTGTGGCTCGCGACCGGCGGCGGGGTGCAGGCGGCGTTCACCGCGGCGGTCGCGGTGCTGATCATCGCCTGCCCCTGTGCCCTGGGGCTGGCCACGCCCACCGCGCTGCTGGTCGGCACCGGGCGCGGCGCGCAGCTCGGCATCCTCATCAAGGGTCCGGAGATCCTCGAGGAGACCCGGCGCGTCGACACCGTCGTGCTCGACAAGACGGGCACGGTCACGGCCGGGCGCATGGCCCTGGTCGACGTCGTGCCCGCGGCGGGTGAGGACGCGGACGAGGTCCGGCGCCTCGCCGCCGCCGTCGAGCGGCTCGCGGAGCACCCGATCGCCCGGGCGATCGCGGACGCGGTGGGTGCGGAGGCCGGACCGGCCTCCCCCGCCCCCGAGGCGGTGGGTGCCGACGGTGTCGCCGTCGGCACCGAGGAGGTGCGGGAGTTCCGCGCCGACGCGGGCCGCGGCGTCAGCGGCGTGGTCCGCACCGCGCACAGCGGGGTCGGGCTCGCGCGCCGCGTGCTGGTGGGCCGCCTCGGCTGGCTCGACGAGCAGGGCGTGCGCACCACCGAGGTGGCCGACGCGGTCGCCGCGGCGGAGGCGGACGGGGCGACGGCGGTCGTGGCCGCGTGGGACGGGCGCGCCCGCGGCGTCCTGGTGCTGCGGGACCCGGTGAAGCCGACGTCGGTGCAGGCCGTGCGCGACCTGCGGGCGCTGGGCCTGCGCCCGGTGCTGCTGACGGGCGACAACCGGGGCGCCGCCCTGGCGACGGCCCGTGCGGTCGGCATCGCGGACGAGGACGTGGTCGCCCAGGTCCTCCCCGACGAGAAGGTCGCGGCGGTCGAGCGGCTGCAGTCCGGCGGCGCGCGCGTCGCGATGGTCGGTGACGGCGTCAACGACGCCGCGGCCCTCGCCACGGCCGACCTGGGGCTGGCCATGGGCACCGGCACGGACGTCGCCATCGAGGCGGCGGACCTCACGCTGGTGCGCGGGGACCTCGCGTCCGCGCCGCAGGCGATCCGGCTGTCGCGGCGCACGCTGCGGATCATCCGGCAGAACCTGTTCTGGGCGTTCGCGTACAACGTCGCGGCGATCCCGCTGGCCGCCCTCGGGCTGCTCAACCCCATGATCGCGGGCGCCGCCATGGCGTTCTCGTCGGTCCTGGTGGTGACGAACTCGCTGCGGCTGCGCCGGTTCTCCTGACCGGCGCTGTCCCGAGCGACGCCATGACGGGCGCGGCACCCGCGGGTGCCGCGCCCGTCGTCGTCCCGGGCTGCCGGCGCGCGTGCGTCCGGCCGGGTGAGGTGCACCGTCCTCGGTCCGCCGGGTCGGGGTCCGGTGCTAAAGTGATATCACTTTGATAGCGCACCCGCGCTTCTCCCCCTCTGGAGGTCACCATGCCCGACACCGCACCGCCGCAGGACTCCGTGGGCGGCGACCCGAGCGGCCGGCCGGTCGGCCACAACGGCGCCCGCGTCGACGTGGTCGAGCGGGACGCCTGGGCGCTCGGCGCCGGCCCCGCTGCGGTCGTGCTCCTGCTCGCCCTGGGCTCCCTGGGCGCGTCGATCCCGCTGTTCGTCCACGCCGAGACCACGGGGCAGGACGCGTGGGGCTTCCTCGGCATCGCGCTCATCCTGGTCGGCATCCTCCTGTCCACCAGCATCGCCGTCATCAGCCCCGGGCAGACGCGGGTCGTCCAGCTCTTCGGCCGCTACATGGGCACCGTGCGGCGCACCGGCCTGGTCCTGACCGTGCCGCTGACCGTGCGCAAGAACGTCTCCGTGCGGGTCCGCAACTTCGAGACCAACGAGCTCAAGGTCAACGACGAGGACGGCAACCCGATCAACATCGCGGCCATCGTCGTGTGGCAGGTCGCCGACACCGCCAAGGCCACGTTCGCGGTCGAGGACTACGCCGACTTCGTGCGCGTGCAGTCCGAGTCCGCGCTGCGCCACGTCGCGATGTCGCACCCGTACGACCACGCGGAGAACGGCGAGAACTCGCTGCGCGGCGCCACGGACGTCGTGTCG
Source organism: Cellulomonas sp. KH9 (assembly GCF_900114185.1). Taxonomy (GTDB): domain Bacteria; phylum Actinomycetota; class Actinomycetes; order Actinomycetales; family Cellulomonadaceae; genus Cellulomonas. Next base: position 143,602 of record NZ_FOSE01000001.1, on the reverse strand, counting down.
GCGGAGATCGCCGCCGAGGTCGCGGCCCGCGTCGTCATCGCCGGCCTCGAGGTCATCGAGGCCCGCATCTCCAACCTCGCGTACGCCCCCGAGATCGCCCAGGCCATGCTGCAGCGCCAGCAGGCCGGCGCGATCATCGCCGCCCGCGAGCGCATCGTCGAGGGTGCCGTGTCGATGGTCGAGGGCGCGCTGAGCCGCCTCGAGGCCGACGGCGTGGTCCAGCTCGACGACGAGCGCCGGGCCGCCATGGTGTCGAACCTGCTCGTCGTGCTGTGCGGCGAGTCCCGCGCGACACCCGTCATCAACACCGGGTCGCTCTACGCGTGACGGCCGACGAGCCCGTGGGGGCGGACTCACCGCCGGCCCCGGGCGGCGCGCAGGGGGACGCGCCGGCCGGGGCCGACCCGAGCGCACCGCCGGGTGACGAGGGTGCACCCGCGCGCCCGGGACGCCGGGAGCGGCGGCAGGTGCTGCTGCGCCTGGACCCCGCGGTGCACGACGCCGTGGCCCGGTGGGCGGCGGACGACCTGCGCAGCGTCAACGCGCAGATCGACCTGCTGCTGCGCCGCGCGCTGAAGGACGCCGGACGCATGCCGGACGCGGCGGGCGCCCCGCCGCGTCGCGGGCGGCCGCGCGCGACGCCGTGATCGTCGCGCCGACACCCCCACCAGGGGTGCCGGCGCGACCGTCACGGCGTGGTCAGCGGAAGCGCCGCCCCTCGTCCGAGCGGACGGCGGCGACGGCGAGCGCCGCGAAGACGGCCGTCCACGCGAGCAGCACCGGCAGCGCCACCGCACTACCCTCGACCCCCGTGGTGACCTGGACGACCAGGTCACGCGCGGCCCGCGACGGCAGTGCCTGCGAGATGACGTCCAGCCAACCCGGGAAGATCTCGGGCGGCATGAACAGACCGCCGGCGAACGCGAGCGGGAACAGCACGCACTGCACGACCGCGAGGGCCGCCTTGGTCGACATGGCGTAGCCGATGGCCAGCCCCAGGAGGGTGAACGGCACGGCCACGAGCGCGACCATGACGAACGCACCCAGGGCGCGGAGGCCGGTCAGCGAGGCGGACGTCAGCAGCGCACCGACCAGGACGGGCGGCACGAGCGCCAGGTACGCCCACAGCAGCCCGTTGACGACGCGCCCGGCCAGCCGCGGCCCGGGCCGTGCGGGCAGCGTCCGCACGAACGGGTCGAACGGCTTGGCGCGGTCCTCGGCGACGCCCGCGCCGTGCGTGAACAGGCACGCGGACATCACGGCGAAGGTCCCCAGCTGGGCGATCGCCGCGGTCGACGCCAGCGGGTCGGACGTGATGGCGTCCTGCGGGACGACGAAGAAGAGGAGCGCGAGCGCCGGGAACAGCAGGTTGCCGATGACGGCGATCGGCACGCGCACGGTCTCGAGGAACTGGTAGCGGGTGTGCAGCCACGCGAGCGACGCCCAGGGTCGCAGCGGCGGGGCGGGCACGGCCGCGCGGGTCGTCGTGCTCATCGGACCACCTCCGGGAGGGCGGGCGCGGCCGCGGGTCGCCGCGACGCGGGTGCGTCGGGCAGCACGTCGGCGTCGCGCGTGGTGAGGGAGAGGAAGGCCTCCTCGAGGGACGCGCCGCGCACCTCGAGGTCGGTGAACGGCACGCCCGTGGTGACGAGCGCGCGCACGGCCGCGTCGGCGTCGGACGCGACGAGCGTGACCCGCAGGCCTCCGGGGACCTCGCCGGTCCCGGTCACCTCCTGGACGCCCGGCAGCGCGGCGAGGCCGGCGACCGGACCTGCGACCGTGAGGCTCACCCGCCGCACGGCGACGAGGTCGAGGACGCGCGCCAGCGTGTCGTCGGCCAGCACCCTCCCGCCCCCGACGACGACGACGCGCTGGGCCAGCGCCTCGATCTCCTCGAGGTAGTGGCTGGTGACGATGACCGTGGCGCCGTCGGCGTGGTAGTCGCGCAGCGCCTGCCACAGCACGTGCCGCGCCTCGACGTCCAGCCCGGTCGTCGGCTCGTCGAGGAGCACCAGGCGCGGGCGGCCGACGAGCGACAGCCCGACCGCGAGCCGGCGCTTCTGCCCGCCGGACAGCGCACCGGTCTGCCGGTCGGCCAGCTCGGTGAGGCCGAACCGCGTCATGACCTCGTCGCGGGGCATGGGGTCGGCGAAGTGCCCGGCGACGAAGTCGATGACCTCACGGACCTTCAGCGTCTCCGGCAGGCCCGTCTCCTGCGGGGTGGTGCCGAGCGAGGTGCGGGCGGCGGGGTCACGCGGGTCGCCCCCGAAGACGCGGACGGTGCCCTCGTCCGGGGTGCGCAGACCGGCGACCAGCGACAGCAGGGTCGTCTTGCCGGCCCCGTTGGGTCCCAGCAGGCCGACGATCTCGCCCGCGTCGACCCGCAGGCTGACGTCGTCGAGCGCGGTGACGGTGCCGAAGCGCCGCGTGACGTGCTCGACGAGCACGGGGGGTGGGGTGTCGGTGCTCATTCCTGCGCTCCCTTGAGCAGCTCCGTGAGGGTCTGCGTGTACCGCTCGAACGCGAGCCGTCCGGCGGGGCTGAGCTCCACGTACGTGGCCGGGGTGCGGCCGACGTGCGTCTTGGTCTGGGTGACGTACCCGGCGTCCTCGAGGCGCCGCAGGTGCGTGGACAGGTTCCCGGCGGTCATGTCGAGCAGCTTCTGCAGCCGGGGGAAGGAGACCCGGTCGCCGCGCTCGAGGGCGGCGAGGGTGGCGACGACCCGCAGCCGGGACGCCGAGTGGATGACGGGATCGAGGTCGACCTCGCTCATGCGCGCCGCCGTCGCACCGCGGCGAGTGCCGCGCCGACGAGCATCCCGCCGCCGCCGGCCAGCGACATGACGAGGTAGCCGGCGGGCATGGCCACCAGGCCCGCGGCCGCCGCGGTGAGGATCATCCAGCCGCCCAGGGCGTACATCGAGACCTCACGCCACAGCGCGCCGCCGGCCATGTAGAGCAGGCCGACGACCAGGCAGGCGACGCCGTTGGCGACGACGGTGACGACCACCGGGCTCGCGTCGGCGCGCACGACGCCCGCGACGAGCAGCCCCTGGCCGACGAACCCGAGCATCCAGGCCCAGCCGTACATCGCGCCCACCTGGCGGCTGGTGCCGGCGAGCCCGTGGGTGGCGCGCGTGACGTGGACGAGCGTGACCACGAGCCCGGCGACCGCCAGCACGCCGAACACGAGGCCGCCGACTCCGGTGGCCGTGCGGGTGGGCGACGTGGTGGCCGTCCACCACTGCGCGCCGTAGCCCAGGAGCCAGGCGACGCCCCAGACGCCGAAGAGCACGCGGTCGTCGACGTCGGAGTCCCGCACGCGGCGCTGCTGGGCGGCGACGATCGCGAGCCCCTCCCGGGGGTCCGGCGGGGTGTCGTCGTCCGGCACGGCGGACCTTCGGGTGTCGTCGTTCGACTTTGTCATGCAAACCACTTTGCACCCGCGTCCACTCTGCGGTCAAGACCCTGTCACCCCCGCACGCGCAGCCGGGACGCCCACGCCCCGGGACACGCCACGGGACCGGCCGCGCCGCCCGGACGCACGGCACGTAGCCTGCGAGCATGGGACGTGCGGTCGGCGGGCGCGGGGGCGCGCGCGAGGACGACGGGCGCGGCAGCGCCGCCGGAGCCGGTGACGGGCTGCCGCACGCCGCGCCGCCCCCCGGCGAGCGCGCCGTCGCCCGGCGGCTCACCGCCGAGATCTGGATCGTGCTGGGCCTGTCGCTCGGCAAGTCGGCGGTCTACGCCGTCGTCGCGCTCGTCGCCAAGCTCACGGCCGGCCCACCCCTGGCGAGCCAGACCACCACGCTCAACGCCAGCCGGTCGCCGCGCCCCTACCTCGACCTGACGTACCAGCTGCTGTCCATCGGGTTCGCGCTGCTGCCGGTCGCGCTCGCGCTGTACCTGCTCTCCGCCAACGGCCGCTCCGCGGTGCGCCGCATCGGGCTCGACCGCACGCGACCGTGGCGGGACCTGGGCCTCGGCATCGGGCTCGCGGCGCTCATCGGCATCCCCGGTCTCGGTCTCTACGTGGCCGGTCGTGCGCTCGGCATCACGGTCGAGGTGCAGGCCGCGGCGCTCAACGCGGCCTGGTGGACCGTGCCCGTGCTCATCCTCTCGGCGTTGCAGAACGCCCTGCTCGAGGAGGTCGTGGCGGTCGGCTACCTCATGGAGCGCCTGCGCGACCTGCGGTGGCGGACGCCGGCGATCATCGCCGCCAGCGCCCTGCTGCGCGGCTCGTACCACCTGTACCAGGGCTGGGGGCCGTTCATCGGCAACGTGGTCATGGGCGTCGTCTTCGCCGAGTACTACCGGCGACGACGCCGCGTCATGCCCCTCGTCGTCGCGCACACGGCGCTCGACGTCGTCGCGTTCGTGGGCTACGCGCTGCTGCCCGAGGAGTGGCTCGAGGCCATCGGCGTCACCTGACGCCCCGCACCGCCAGGCTCACGGCACCGCCGGGCTCAGGGCACCGCGGGACTCACGGCACCGCGGTGATCACGGCACCGCGGTGATCACGGCACCGCGGTGGTCACGGCACCGCGGGACGGCCGAGGTCCTTGACCATCTGCCGCACCGCGAACCCGCTGACCACGTTCATGGCGCCGCCGACGAACGCGAACAGCCCCAGCAGGACGCCGAACACCGCGAGCGAGCCCTGCGGCCGGGCGATGAGCAGCACCGCGAACAGCGTGCTGACCAGACCGAACGCGAGCGGCCAGTGCCAGCCGGGGTCGCGGTAGCGGGACAGCGCCACCGCTCCGATGATCGAGACGACGCCGAGCACGAGCAGCCAGGCGGCGAGGAGGAAGAACAGCACGCGCACGGTGGGGCCGGGCCACAGCACCACGACCGCGCCGACGGCGACGCCGGCGACGCCCTCGACCACCCACCACGTCCAGCCCGGGACGCCGCGGTCGACCAGTCCCTGCACGACCAGCAGCACGCCGTCGACGACGGCGAAGATCCCGAAGAGCCAGACGATCGCCGCGAGCGACGCGGCGGGCTGGGCCATGAGCAGCAGCCCGAGCACCAGCAGCAGCACGCCGCGCACGACGGGCAGCCACCACACCTTGCGCACGGTCCGCACGACCTGCGCGGTGACGTCGTCGACCATCGTGACCTCCTCACGGAGCCCTGCGGCCCGGGGTCAGGTGGCGCGGTCGGTGACCACGCGGCGGCACCTCCGGGCCGAACGTAGCGCGGACGGCCGCACGGGGCGCGCCGGGCGCCGGGTGCGACGCGGGTCAGTCCTCGCGGCGACGCCCGCCGTAGCGGCGGTGGACGGCCTGCTTGCTGACCCCGAGCATCACGGCGATCGCCGCCCACGGGACGCCGGCGGCACGGGCGCGACGCACGGCGACGGCCTCGCGGCGGTCGACCTCACGGCGCAGCCGCGACAGCGCCAGCAGCGCGCCGAGCGGGTCGTCGTCCTCGGCGCGGGCGACCAGAGCGGACATGTCGGTCTCCTCCTCGGTCATCGTGGTCCTCCGTCGACGTGCTGACGTCAACTCATGTTGACGCGCTCACCCTGCGATGTCAACACATGTTGACACCCGGGACGGAGACACGGCCGCGCAGGACCCGCCGCAAGGTGGACGAGCGCCGCGCGGCACGCTGCCTAGACTCGCCATCATGTCGATCTCGCCGCCGCGCGCACCGGACGGTGCCGGCGACGACCCCCGGCCACCGTCCGCGGCACCGCCGGCCACGGCACCCCGCGCCGCCCTCACCGACCCCTCCCCCGACGGCGACGTCCGCGCCGTCCGCTCACCGGTCGACGTGGTGGACGTCCGCCCCCAGCGGGTCCACCGCCCGGTCGACCTGCTCGGCGCCACGCTCGCGGCGCTGATCGCCGTGCTCGTCGTCGTGCTGGCGACCTACGCGCAGAACACCACCACGGGCGTGGCCGAGGACGTCCAGGGGTTCGCGACCCTGCTGCGCCGCATCCTGTTCGTGCCCGTCAACGTGCTCGTCGGGTTCACCACCGTCGTCGTGCCGATCGCCGTGCTGACCGAGCTGGCCCTGCGACGCCTCGGCCGCCAGCTGCTGCAGGCCGTGCTCGCTGCGATCGGCGCGCTCCTGCTCGTCGCCGCCCTGTACTGGACGTTCGACACCTTCGGCTCCGAGGGCCTGCGCCACGGCCTGTCCGTGCGGCTGGGCGGGGTGTGGCAGCTGACCATCCCCGAGTACGCCGCCATGCTGACGGCCCTGCTCACGGTCGCCGGGCCCCGCAGCCGACGACGCAGCGTCGCCTGGTCGTGGAACCTGCTGTGGGTGACCACCGGCGTCGTGCTCATCACGGCAGCCGTGTCCCTCGCCGGGATCGGCCTGGCCCTGCTCGTGGGCCGGACCGCCGGGCTGCTGGGTCGCTACGTGGGAGGCGTGGACCCCGAGCGCGCCTACGCCCGCACGCTGCTCGCCGGCATCCGCCGCGCCGGCGTCGAGCCCGCCACCGTCACCCGCGTGCCCGACCCGGCCCTGCTGGGCGACCGCACCACCGCGACCGTCGAGGGGGTCGCCCGGCTGCCGCAGGGCACGCCCGCGCAGCGGGCGCTCGTGCGCGCCGCCGGCGACCGGCTCTACGACGTGACCACCGACGACGGGCGCCACCTCGACCTGCTGGTGTTCGACGGCGACCGCCAGGTGGTCGGCATGATCACCCGGCTGTGGCGCTCCCTGCGCCTGCGCGGCCTGGAGGGCCGTTCCGCCCTCTCGCTGCGGCAGGCCACCGAGCGCGCGGCACTGCTCTCCTACGCCGCGAGCGCCGCCGGCGTGCGGACCCCGCAGCTGCTGAGCATCGCCGAGGCCGAGGACTCGATGCTCCTGCTCCAGGAGAGCACGGGGTCCGCCGTGCCCCTGTCCGACCTCGAGACCGACGACGTCGACGACGACGTGCTGCACGCGATCTGGGCCCAGCTGCAGCTCGGCCACGCCGCGGGCATCGCCCACCGGGCGCTGACGTCCGACGCCATCCTCGTCGAGCGGGGTCCCACCGGCCCGCGCGTGTGGCTGACGGCGTGGGAGCAGGGCGACGTCGCCTCCTCCGAGCTCGCGCGCCGCATGGACACCACCCAGCTGGTCGCCCTCCTGGCCCTGCGCGTGGGCGCCGAGCGCGCCGTCGGCTCGGCCGTCGAGGTGCTGCCCGACGGCGACATCGAGGCCATCGGCCCGCTGCTGCAGACCGTCGCACTGCCGCGCCGCACCCGCGACGAGATGCGCGCCCACAAGGAGGTGCTCGCCGAGCTGCGCTCCGCGCTCGTCGCGCGCCTGCCCGAGGCGGACGTCCACCCCGAGCAGCTCGTCCGGTTCGGCGCCCGCACGCTCGTCACCATCGTGCTGACGATCGTCGCCGTGTTCGCCGTGCTCACCGCCGTCAACGTCGCCGAGATCGGCCCCGTGCTGGCCGCCAGCGACTGGCGGTACTCGGCCCTCGCCGCGGCCCTCGGCATGGTGACGCTCCTCGGGGCCGGCCTCGCGTTCGTCGCGTTCTCCCCCGTGAAGCTGCCGGTGTGGCGCGCGACGCTGGTGCAGTCGGCCGCCACGTTCGTGGCCCTCGCGGCACCCGCGGGCATCGGCCCGGCAGCGCTCAACCTGCGGATGCTCACCCGCCGCGGCGTCAGCGCGACCCTGGCCGGCGCCACGGTCGCCCTGGTGCAGGTGAGCCAGTTCATCACCACGCTGCTGCTGCTCCTGGTCCTCACGGTGACCTCGGGCGTGCACTCGCCGTCCTCGTTCTCCGTGTCGCCGCCCATGCTGGTGGCGCTCGCGGTCCTCGCGGCGCTGGTCGGCCTCGCCCTGCTGTTCCCGCCCGTGCGCGCGTGGGTGCAGCGACGGGTCGGGCCGACCGTCCGCCAGACGCTGCCGCGCCTCATCGAGGTGCTGGGGCAGCCGTGGCGGCTCGCCCTCGCGCTGGGCGGCAACGTCCTCATGACGATGGGGTACGTGCTCGCGTTCGACGCCGCGCTGGCCGCGCTGGGGCAGCACGCCTCGCTGGTGCAGGTCGCGCTCGTGTACCTCACCGGCAACACCGCCGGCGCGATCATCCCCACGCCCGGCGGCATCGGCACCGTGGAGTCCGCGCTGGGCCTCGGCCTCTACACCATCACCGGCATCAACGCCGGTGTCGCCACCACGGTCGCCCTGCTGTTCCGCCTGCTGACGTTCTGGCTGCGGATCCCGTTCGGCTGGATGGCGATGCGGTACCTCCAGCGCGTCGGCGAGCTCTGAGGGCAGACCGCGGCCCCGCAGTCCGGGGGGAGGACGGCGGGGCCGCGGGGTGGTGCGTCGGGGGATGTGACGTCGTCAGGCCGCCAGCGCGTCGCGCTGGGCGGGGACGCTCACCGTGGCCTCCAGGCGTGCGGCGATGGCCGCCCACCGTGCGACGGGGAGGACCTGGGGGCGAACCTCGTGCGGCTCTGCGGCGGAGTTGCGCTGGTCCATGACGGAACCCTTCGTTCGGTAGCCCGGCTGACCTCGTGGGTCCCGTGGCTTTGCGTCCCCTCCTTGCGGAGGGTTTGCCGTTTCGCTGACAAGTCCGACATTAGACGGCTCTCACGTTGAGCGGTAGTGATTCCGGTCACTCGTCCTGGACGAGAGCCCAATTCACCCGCTCGGCCGATCATCCCGCGCCCCGCAGGGGGCGTGTCGGCTCGACGCGACGCTGACCTGCGCCCGTCCGGGTGACGCGAGCGCCCCGGCAGCACGACGCCCCCGGGACCGACGTCGGTCCCGGGGGCGTCCGGCGGGTGCGGGGCACCCGCACACCGTCCGAAAGATCAGCGGAAGGCGTCCTTCACGTTCTCGCCGGCCTGCTTGAGGTTGGCCGAGGACTGGTCCGCGCGGCCCTCGGCCTCGCGCTCCTCGTCACCCGTCGCCTTGCCGACGGCCTCCTTGGCCTTGCCCTCGGCCTGCTGCGCGGAGTTCTTGATCTTGTCGTCGAGACCCATGATGAGCTCCCTTCGTCGTGACCCCCCGACGTTAGGTCCGGTCCGACGCTCCCGCATCCGCAGGGCCCTCGCCCACGGGCCCGCCGTCGGTGGCGCCCTCGTCGCGCAGCCGCGGCTCCGTGCGGCGCGCCGGGACCACCCCGGCCTTGTCCGCGTAGAACGCGCGCACCCGGTCCATGTCCGCCCGGACGTCGCCCGTGAGCGTCAGCGTCGGGCCCAGACCGGCCGTCATGGTCGTGCGGTCCACGTACCCGAGCGTGACCGGCAGGTCCGTCGCCCGCGCGATGCGGTAGAAGCCCGACTTCCACCCCGACCCGGACCGGGACCCCTCCGGCGTCACGACGAGGTAGAAGTGCTCGCCGGCGCCCATGCGCGCGACCAGGTCGTCCACCAGCCCGGCAGGGTCGCGGCGGTCGACCGGGATGCCACCGAGCCCGCGCATCAGCGGACCGGCGGGCCCCCGGAACAGCGTGTGCTTGCCGAGCCACCGGAACGGCAGCCCCGCCTCCCACGCGATCGCGAGCATCAGGACGAAGTCCCAGTTGGACGTGTGCGGGGCGCCCAGGATGATGCCGGACCCGTCCTGCGGCACCCGCTCGGTCCGCAGCGTCCAGCGGCTCACCCGCCAGTAGGCGCGGGCGACGGCCCGACGGGCGGTCACGGGCGGGCCCCCGGCGGCAGGTCGGCGTCCCGGCACAGCAGCAGCAGCGTCATGTCGTCCTTGGAGTCAGGGTCGGAGCACGCGGCCACGACCTCGTCGATGTCGACCGGGACCGTCGGGTCGGGGCGGTCGAAGCGGCGGACCAGCCGGTCGATGCCGTCGGCCAGGGCGGTCGACCGCGAGTCGACCAGACCGTCGCTGTACAGGACCAGCCCACCGCCCGGCTCGATGTGCAGAGACTGCACGGGAGGCTCACCCGAGCCGACCCCGATGGGCCGGTCCAGCCGCAGCGCCATCAGCGCCGCGTCCCCGTCGGCACTCAGGGCCAGCGGCCGCGGGTGCCCGGCGGCAGCCACGTGCGCCTCCCCCGTCGCCGGGTCGACCACCACGACGACGACCGTCGCCATGTCGTCCGGCATCGTGCGACGCGCCAGCTCGTCGAGGTCGACGAGCGCCTCGCCGACCTCCGCCCCCCGCATGAGGTAGGCCCGCAGGGCGTTGCGCAGCTGTCCCATCGCGGCGGCCGCGCCCAGCCCGTGGCCGGCCACGTCCCCGACGACGACGACGAACCGGCCGTCCGGCAGCTCCAGCGCGTCGTACCAGTCGCCGCCGACGCGCCCCCCGGCCGCCGGGACGTAGCGTGCCTGCAGGTTCCAGCCGGGCAGCTCGGGCAGTCGCCGCGGCAGCAGGGACAGCTGGACGGCGTGCGCCGCGGCCATCTGCCACCGGTTGCGCGTGATGATCACCTCGAGCAGCCCGCTGCGCAGGTCCTGCACCGCCCGCACGTGCTCCGGTGCCCACGGCTCGCTGCGACCGCGCACCACCTCGCGCCACTGGTCGAACGACTTGCGCGGGCTCAGCCGCACCGCGTCGCCCTCGCGGTGCGCGATCGCCTTGTTGTGCGGGTCGCCGCCCCAGTAGATGTCCCGCACCTGCTCGTACCGCAGCCAGACGATCACCTGGTCGTCGGGCAGCCGGACCGCCAGCACACCGGCGACGTCCGGCAGCACGTCCGCCAGCTCCGGGTCCGTGGTGCCGAGGTGCGTGCGCACCGTCACCGGATCCGGCTGCGCGAGCACCCACGCGCGCAGGGCCGGCACGTCGACGGCGACGTCGCCGGCCGTGGCGGTGGTCCCGTCCGCGACGACGACCAGGCCGTGGGCGGGCACGACCGTCAGCAGGCCGTCGTCACCGGCGAGGGCCTCCGCCAGCCCGTGGTCGGGGTCGCGCACGAGCCCCAGCACGCGGGTCATCGCCCCCTGGGCGGCGAGCTCCCGCTCCAGCTCGCGGTCCTCCGCGCGGGCGATCAGCCGCAGCGACAGGGCCGACCCGAGGAACTCCGCCGCCGCCCGCACACCGAACGGCACCACGTGCGGACCGGCGTAGTGGTGGCAGGCGACGAGGCCCCACAGGCGCCCCTCGCGCAGCAGCGAGATCGACATCGACGCCCGCACGCCCATGTTCGTCAGGTACTCGACGTGCACCGGCGAGACGCTGCGCAGCACCGCGTGCGTCAGGTCCAGCGGCTCGCCCGACGCGGGGTCCCACGCGGGCACGATCGGCGCCGGGCGGTACCCGACGTCGGCGATGAGCCGGATCCAGTTGGTCTCGTACAGCGCGCGGGCCTGCGGCGGGATGTCGGACGCCGGGTAGTGCAGACCGAGGAACGCGTTGAGGTCCGCCCGGCGCGCCTCGGCGACGACCTCACCGTTGTGGTCCTCGTCGAACCGGTACACCATCACGCGGTCGAACCCGGTCAGCGCGCGGACCTCCTGCGCGGCGACGTCGTACAGCTCGTCCAGGGTGCCGGCACCGTTGAGCTTCTCGAGGGCGGAGCGGATGGCCTGGTACGTGTTGGGGAACGAGAAGGGACGCGGCCCGGTGGCCGTCTCCAGCTCGACCACGAGCAGCGTGCGCCCACCGACGGCGATGCGGTGCAGGATCGCGTCGGCCGTGACCGGGCCGTGCGGTCCGGCCACGTCGACGGACACCGGGTTGCGCGCGCGCAGGTCGCCGAACGTGCGCACGTGCACCCGCACCGCCCGCTCGGCCGCCGCACCCAGCACGTCACCCAGCGGCGCGCCGACGACCTCGTCGACCGCGAGCCCCGTGAGGTCCGCGACGTTGGCGGACACGTGCCGGACCACCAGGTCCGGCTCCGAGACGGCGAGCAGCACCCCGTGCGGCTGCACCGAGCCGGGGATCCGGATCGGCTCCTCGGCGCAGGCGTCGAGGTCCGCGAGCACGTCCCCCGCGGAGGTCAGGGGTCCTGGCCCAGGTCCCTGGTCGGTCATCCTCGCTCCGTCCCCGCGGCGGGGGCGCACGCCCCGACCTTGCCCTGAAACGGTAATGGATGCGGGGGCGTCAGCTGTCGAAGGGGGCGTCGAGCCAGGTCGCCGCCGGCGGCACGAGCGTCTCCAGCTCCTCGAACAGGTCGTCCGGCAGGGGCACGGCCGCCGCGGCCAGGGTCTGGGCGACCCGCTCCGGGCGTGACATGCCCACGATCGTCGAGGCGAAGCGCTCGTCGCGCAGGGAGAACTGCAGGGCGGCGGTGCCCAGGTCGGTGCCGTGCCGCGCGCACGTACGCCGCATCGCGTCCACCGCGTCGAGCACCTGCGGCGGGGCGGGGCGGTAGCCGTAGGTGGTGGGCCCGCCCTGCTGGTGGGCGAGGATCCCGCCGCCGTACACCGCCGCGTTCAGCACCCCCATGCCCTGCGCCCGGGCCTCGGCGACGACCGGACCGGCGGACCGGTCCACCAGGGTCCAGCGGTTGTGCACGAGCAGCACGTCGAACACCCCGAGCGCCAGGTAGCGCGCCATCTCCTGCACCCGCCCGCCCGCCAGGCCGATCGCCCCGACCACCCCGGACTCGCGCAGCTCGACGAGGGCCTCGACGGCGCCGTCCGGACCCGTCAGGTCGTCGAACTCGTGGAACTCCGGGTCGTGCAGGTGCACGAGCGGCAGGTGGTCCAGGCCCAGCCGGGAGCGCGACTCCTCGACCGACCGGCGCACGCGCTCGCCCGAGTAGTCGGCACCGTCCGGGTCGACCTTGGTCGCGACCGCGTAGCCGGCCGGGAGCCCGCCGGCCGCGGTCAGCGCGGCACCGATGCGACGCTCACTCTCACCGTCCGAGTAGCCGTTGGACGTGTCGATGAACCGGACGTCGCTGTGCAGCGCGGCCCGCACCGTGTCGATGCCGCGCTCCGGGGAGACCTCCTGCCCGAAGAGCTGCGGCATGCTGCCCAGCGGTCCCCCACCGAGGGCGAGGGCGCTCACGGTCAGCGCGGTCCCCGGCAGCGGGCGCAACCAGCCCGGCTCCCCCGGCACGTGGCGTGCGGTCATCGTCCCTCCCGACGTCGGCGTCCCCGGGGGGCGGACCCCGGCCGTCATCCGGCCAGGAACGCGCGCAGCAGCGGACCGGCCGTCGTCGAACCGTAGTCCCCCTCGGACACGAACACCGCGACGGCCAGGTCGCCGTGCACGGCGATGATCCAGGCGTGGTTGCGCAGGTCCGCGTCCTGCCCGAACTGCGCGGTGCCCGTCTTGGCCAGCACCGGGTCGCCGGGCACGTCGGCCAGCAGGCCCGCCCCGCCCTCGGTGACGACGGCCCGCATCATCGCCTGGAGCGCCGACGCCTCGTCACCGGTCAGGGGCGTGGCGGCCGGCAGGTCGTCCTGCGGCTCGGCGGACGCGTCGCCGTCGTCCGCCGCGGCGCCGTCCGCCGGCCCGCCCTCGGCGTCACCGGCCCGGGTGCCGGCCTGCGCGGCGTCCGCGTCCGGGACCACGAGGTGCGGCACGACCGTGCGGCCGGCTCCCACCGAGGCGGCCACGGTCGCCATGCCCAGCGGTGAGGTCAGCACCTGGCCCTGGCCGATGACCGACGCGGCGTGCGCCGTGGCCGACGCCTCGTCCGGCACGGTCCCCAGGAACGCCGGGAACCCCAGCTCGGCGGCCGGCTCGAGGCCCAGCGAGCGGGCGGCGGCCAGCAGCTCGCCCTGGTCCGCCATGTCCCGCAACCCGATCATCGCGGTGTTGCAGGAGTTGGCGAAGGCCGTGCGCAGCGGCACGTCACCGAGCGCCGACGCCGGGTAGCCGGGGAAGTTCTGGAACGTGCGACCGTCGACGGTGACGGTCGGCGGGCAGCTCACCGTGGAGTCGGGCGTGAGCCCGCCCCGCAGGTACGCCAGCGCGCTGACGACCTTGAAGGTCGAGCCGGGTGCGTACTGCCCGACGGTCGCCGTCGACAGCCCCTCGCCGCCCGGCCCGCTCGCGGCGGCCAGCACCTCACCGGTGGACGGCCGCAGTGCGACGATCGCCGCCGCGGGCTCGATCCCGGCGAGCAGCCCCTCGGCACGCGTCTGCAGGTCGAGGTCGAGCGTCGTGCGCAGCGGCTCGCCGGGCACCGGCGGCACGTCCAGCAGCAGCCGCTCCGCGCCGCCGTCCTGCGCGACGGCGCGCAGGGTCACCCCGGGGGTGCCGCGCAGGTGGTCGTCGTACTGGCGCTGCAGCCCCGAGAGGCCGGCCTGGTCACCCGCCGCGACGGCCCCCTCGGAGGCCTCGATGATCTCGGCGGTCGCCTCGCCGACCGTACCGAGGACGGGCCGCGCGAAGGCCCGGGTCGGTGCCAGCGGGATCTCGTCGGCGACGAGCGTGACACCGGGCAGCGCACCCAGGGCCGCCAGGTCGTACGACGGGTCCTCCTCGCGCACGACGATCGCCTCGACGAACGCCTTGGGCCCCGCCGCCACGGCGCGCGCGGCGTACGCGTCCGCGTCCGTCCCGAGCGCCCCGGCCAGAGCGCGCGCGGCCGCGTCGACGTCCCCCTCGGCGACGCGCGTGCGGTCGATGCCGATGCGTCGCACCGGGCGGTCCACGACGATCGCGGCGTCGCCCTGGCCGAGCACCGGGCCCCGCGCCGCCGACTGCCGGGACACGGTCAGCCGCTCCCCCTCCGTCAGGTCGGGGCCCAGCAGCGGCAGCTGCCAGGCCGCGCGCCACGGCTGCTCCGCGTCGTCCTCGACGCGCTCGAGCCGGGCCGTCACCTCGTACGACCAGTCCTGGTCGGTCCACGGCAGGTCCCAGGCCACGGCGAGCCGCGCGGTGGCGCTCTGCTCGTCCTGCGCGACGGTGACCTCCTGGACCGTGGCGGTCGCGGTCGACTCCCCGAGCCCCTCGACCACGGCCGCGCGGGTCGCCGCGATCTCGTCGGGTGCCGGCGAGTCACCGGTCAGCGGGACCGCACCGAAGTCGCCCGAGCCGAGCGCGTCCGCCAGGGCATCGGCCGCGGGGCGGGCGTCCGGGACGCTCGGGCTGCAGGCGGCGAGCCCGGCCGTCGTCGAGGCGGCGACCAGCACCGCGGTGGCCCAGCGTCGGGCGGCGTCCCGGCCGGTCGTTCGTGCGGCTCGCACCCTCGTCCTCCTCGTCGTCCCCGCGCGGGCGCCGACGGGTGCGGCGCCGTCCCCGCGCACGACGTCGTGGCGGGCCGGACGGGGGCCCTCCGAGCCTGTCATCCCGGTGCCGTGCCGCGTGCGGGTTCGGGGGGCATCTTCACCCGTCCTCCCCACCTCCGGTTGCGACGGCGGCGACGAACCGGACGCGCCGTGACGTTCCGGTTGCACCTGGACGCACGTCCGAGACACGATGCCCCTATGGACGCAGGGGGACGCCCGCCCGTGACGCAGCGCGCCGACCCGCCCGACGCGGTCGGCCCCCTCGCCCCGGGCGACCGGAGGCAGGCCGCCGCCGTCCTCGCGGCCGCCCTCGCGGACGACCCCGGCTACCGGCACCTCTTCCCCGTCACGGCGCGCCGTGAGCGGGAGCTGCGCGAGGTGTACCGCATGACCCTGGCGGACGGGCTGCGCCACGGCCAGGTGCTGGCCACGACGCTCGACGGCGAGGTCACGGGCGTGCTCGCGCTGTACCCGCCGGGGACCTACCCCATGGGCGTCGGGCGCTGGGCGCGGCAGGCGGGCCGGATCCTGCGCATCGCGTCCCGCACGCGCGAGCACAGCCCGGGCATCATCCGGTTCGGCGACCTCACGTCCCGCGGCGTCCCCGCGGACAGCTGGTACGTGGAGGCGTTCGGCGTGCGCCCCGATCTGCAGCGGGCCGGGCGCGGCAGCGTCCTGCTGCGCCGGTTCCTCGCCGAGGTCGACGCGCACGGCGCGCGCTCCTACCTGGAGACGACCAACGAGGAGAACGTCGGCTACTACGCGGACCGCGGCTACACCGAGGCGCACCAGCCGGTGCCGCTCGCGCCCCGCGGGCCGCACATCTACCCCATGAGCCGCCCGGCGGCCGCGCCCGGCCGCTGACGGCACCGGCGTCCCCATGCCGACGTCACGTCACCGGAGGCCCGAGGCGGGCCCGGTCGCGCAGCACCTCCGGCGTCGCCGTGGCGGGGTCCCACAGCGCGTCGACGAACCAGGTCGCCCCGGCCTCGGCGAGCGCCGCCGCGCGCTCGCGCGCCGCGCCCCGGTCGGCGGGCAGCGCACCGTGCAGGACCACCTCGAACGGGCCGGCGTCCGCCGGGCGGTGCGCCCGCAGCCACGCGACGACGTCGGCGACGTCCTGCGGCTCGAGGTCCGCCGTCGCCCGCTCCCCGCGGTGCTGCGGCACCACCCCGTCCCACCGTGCGGCCCGGGCCATCGACCGGTCCGACGGGTAGGCGGCGACGACCCACACCGGGATCCGCGTGCGCCCGTCCGGCCGGGGCACCGGCACGGGCCGCAGCCGCAGCCCGTGCACCGTGAGGTGCCGGCCCTCCAGGTCGAACCGCTCGCCGGTGAACGCCCGGTCCAGCACGTCGAGGGCGTCGTCGAGCCGTTCGGCGCGCTCCCGCACGGTCCGCGCCTCACCGCTCACGCCGGCCACGGCACCGTCGGTGGGCACGCCGAGGCCGACGGGCAGCACCAGCCGCCCCCCGGACAGGTGGTCGACCGTCACCGCCTGCTTGGCGACCACCCAGGGCCGCCGCCGGGGCAGCGCGTGCACCAGGGCGCCGAGGGTCACCCGGTGCGTGCGCACCGCGGCCGCCGCGAGGACCGCCCACGGGTCCCACGCGTCCATCCCGTCGACGTCGACGCCGTCCCACGTGAAGAACCCGTCCCAGCCGTGCTCCTCGACCTCCACCGCCAGGTCGACGACCTGCTGGACCGTCCCGAAGCTGCCCACGAACCCGAACCGCACGGCACCTCTCCTCTCGTCCGGCACGCCACCGTCGGCCCCGGCCACCGCGTGCGCCTCGTGGACGGGCCCCGCCGGGCGTCCCCGCCCGCTGCCGCCGACGCTACCGAGACCCACCCACACCGCCCCGCGCACCCGTGCGCCCGCGGTCTGCGCGCCGCGCGGTACGGTCTGACCCGTCCGACCCGGCCCCTCCGGTCGCGGGCAACGCCCCGGTGGCCCGTGCGGGCACGGCTGGACGGCGGTTCATCTCGTCCCCGGCGCACCGCGGTCCTCAGTGGTGGGATCCGGCGTGGGCGCCTACCGTGGCCGGGGACCGGGGCGCGGACGACACGCACCGACGGACGCGCGGCCGCCGGCGGGACCGAGGAGAGGGGGTGCGGGCGATGAGCCACGACGAGCAGCTGACGTCGCCGGGCACCCCGCCGCCCCCCGCCGGCAGCCGGTTCGACGCGGAGCACGCACCCCCGGCCGCCCTGCCGCCCGACGACGCCCTCACCGACCCCGCGCACGGGCGGACCCTGCCCGCCACCCGCCCGCCGGAGACGTACGTGCCGGTGCGCCGCTGGGTGCTGCGCAGCGCCTCGGAGCTGCGGGCCATGCGCGGTGACCTGCGCGAGCAGCTCGCCGCGTCCGCCCCCCCGGCCGGCGGCGACGACACCGGGCCGGACAACGTCGTCCTCGTGGCGTCCGAGCTCGCGACCAACGCCCTCGCGCACGGGCGCCCGCCCGCCCAGGTCAGCCTGGCGATCGACGGGCACGCCGTGCTGATCGTCGTGTCCGACTGCGACACCACGCACGCCCCCTTCCTGGCCCAGGGCCGCGAGCCCGGCGAGGGCGGGTTCGGGCTGCAGATCGCGCGGCGCCTGTCGAGCAGCGTGGGCTGGTGGTCCGACCCGGGCGGCAAGCACGTCTGGGCCACGATCCCGGCCGAGCCGACGACCTGACGGTCCCGGCGCGCGTCCCGACCAGGGGACGGACGCGGCGCCCCCACCGCCCACCGGCGACAATCAGCGCATGACGACGAGCGACGCGGTGCTCCGCCTGCGCGGGACGACCCTGGGCGCGGGCACCCCCAGCGTGTGCGTGCCCCTGGTGGCGGCGACGCCCGACGACGCCGTCGACGCCGCACGCGCCCTGCCGGCCGGTGTCGCGGACGCCGTCGAGCTGCGCCTGGACCACCTGACGGGTGCTGCGGCCGAGCCGGCCCGGGCGGGCGCGGCCGTCGCGGCGGTGCGGGCCGCGCTGCCGACGGAGGTGCCGCTGCTCGCCACGTTCCGCTCCGCCCGGGAGGGCGGGGCCCAGCCCGCGGACGACGCCGCGTACGCCGCCGTCGTCGGTGCCGTGGTCGCCGGCGCCGGGCCGGACGGTGCGGACGCCGTGGACGTCGAGCTCGCCACACCGGGGGTGGCCCGCCTCGTGGCGCGGGCGCAGGCCGCCGGGCTCGCCGTGGTCGTCTCGCACCACGACTTCGTGCGCACACCGCCCGCGGCCGACCTGGTCGCCCTGCTGCGCCGGCAGCGGGACGTCGGCGCCGACGTCTGCAAGGTCGCCGTCCTGCCGCACGACCCCGACGACGTCCTCGCCCTGCTCACCGCCACGCGGGAGTTCGCGCGGGACGCGGACCGGCCCGTCGTGACCGTGGCGATGGGGGCGCTCGGCCTGGTGACGCGCCTGGCCGGCGGGGTGTTCGGGTCGGCGATGACGTTCGGCGCCGTGGGGACCGCGAGCGCACCCGGCCAGGTGGACGCCGGGCGGCTGCGCGCGGTGCTGGACCTGCTGCACGACGCGTCGTAGGCCGCGGGACCGGGCGGCCCGGCCCCGCGGCGCGGCCAGGCCCCGCGGCGTCAGGCGCTGTCGGCGCGGCGCTCGTCGGCCTCGCGTGCCGCGGCCCGTGCCTTGTCCGCGTCACCGCGGCCCCGGCTCGGGTCGTCGTCCCCGCCGGGGTCCCCGCCCGACGCCTCGCCCGGGTCGTGCAGCATGTGCGACTGCACCAGCTCGTGGCGCTGCACGTACGTGTTGGCCACCGCCTGGATGGTCGCCGCGATCGGCAGCGCCAGGAACGCACCCAGTGCCCCGAACACCGCGCCGAACGCCAGCACCACGACGAACGACACCGCCGGGTTCATCTCCAGGGCACGCGCCGACACCTTGGGCGCCAGCCACAGGTTCTCGACCTGCTGGTACGCGAGGATGAACGCCAGCACGCCCAGCGCCTGGGGCACGCCCTGCGACGTCAGCGCGACGGCGACCGGCAGCGCACCGCCGATGTACGTGCCGATGGTGGGCACGAACTGCGAGACGACGCCCGTGAACAGCGCCAGCGGGAGCGAGTACGGGGTGCCCAGGATGGCGAGGAACGCGAACGTCGCGACCGTCGCGATCGCCGCCAGGACGATGCGCGTGTTGATGAAGTCCGAGACCTTGACCTGGGTGACCTCCCAGAGCCGCAGCACCTCCTGCTGGCGGTTCGGGGTGAGCCAGCGGCAGACCGACGCGCGGAACCGCGGTCCGGCAGCCAGCAGGTAGTACGTCACCAGCAGGATCGTCAGCGTCGCGAAGACGCCGCCGAGGATGGTCGAGCCGACCACCAGGGCACCCGACGCGACCTCGGCCCCCCACTCCTCGGCGCCCTGGCGCAGCAGCTCGGCGACGTCCGGCACCTCGATGTCGAACCGGTCCTGCACCAGCTCCTGCGTGGACGTGTACAGGTCCGGGACGTTGCCGACGAGCTGGACGAGCTGCTGCACGAACAGGTTGCCGAACAGCGCGGACACCACGAGCACCACGACGAGGCTGCCGAGCAGCGCGAACGCCGCGGCCCCGCCCCGCTTCCACCCGTGGCGCACCAGCCACACGACGATCGGCTCGAGGGCGAGCGCGACGAAGAACGCGATGAGCAGGTTCACCAGCAGGCTCTGCAGGGCGCCGATCGCGTCCCACGCGAAGATGCCGACGAAGACCGCGACGACCGCCATCGCCAGGCCCTTGCCCCACCAGCGGGGCGGGCGACGCGCGTCGTGCTGCAGCGGGCGCGTGCCCTCGTCACCCGGGGAGTCGGGTGCCCCGAGCAGGGGTGCACCGGCGGCGGGCGGCGCGCCGCTCGCGGGCGCGTCGGGGGCCGGGGCGTCGGTACCCGGGGAGTACGGCGACGCGGGCGTGCTGTCGGTGGTCACGGGTGGTCCTCCGCGGGGCGTGGCGTCGGGGGGCGACGGGCGGGCTGCTGACCTGCTGCTGGATGCCGCGCGAGGTGCCGGCGGTGCCGGCGCCGCGCGTGCGGGGCCCACCCTAGGGCGGGACGCGGCCGCTAGGGTCCGAACATGCCCTCCGGCGCCCCGGCCCCCACCCCGCCCGTGGTCGTCCGCGACGCGACACCTGCCGACGGCGCCGCCTGCGCGGCGGTCTACGCGCCGTACGTGCGTGACACCGTCGTGTCGTTCGAGGACCGCCCGCCGACGCCCGACGAGATGGCGGGGCGTATCGCGGCCGCGCTGGTGTCGCACGCGTGGCTGGTCGCCGTGCTGCCACCCGGCACCGCGGACGCGGGACGGGTGGTCGGGTACGCCTACGCGGTCCCGTTCGCGGCGCGCCCGGCCTACCGGTGGGCGTGCGAGACGAGCGTGTACCTGGAACCCGGCCGGCGGCGCACGGGTGCGGGGCGGGCGCTGTACTCCGCACTCCTCGAGCGGCTGACGGGCCTGGGTCACCGGCAGGCGGTCGCGGGGTACACCGAGCCGAACCCCGCCAGCGCGGCCCTGCACGCGGCGCTCGGCTTCGAGCCCGTCGGCACGTTCCGCGGCATCGGGTTCAAGCACGGCGCGTGGCGGGACGTCACGCGGGTGCAGCGCACGCTCGGCGCGGGCGCGACCACACCGCCGGCGTGAGGGGCGACCTCGGCCTGCGGCGCACGTGCTCGCCGTCGCGGGGTGAGCCCGACGCCCGTCACGCCTCCGCCGGACGGCCCGGCAGGTCGGCGCCGGGCCGTCCGGTCGGGGGACGTCGGGGGTATGAGGTGTCGCCGGGCCGGGTCGCCCACGTAGCGTCGTGACCATGGTCAGCACCGGTCTCCGACGCACCTTCGACGACGCGGTCACCGCGGCGGCACAGGAGGTGGGTGACGGCGGCGAGGACGTCGGCGTCGTCGCGCGGGTGACACGGGTCGCCCCCGGCGCGCTGCCGGGCTCCGGGCCCGTGGACGTCCTGCTCGACGCCGCGGCAGGACTCGCGGACCGCCGGCACGGGGTCGCGCTGACGCCCCGCCACCGGTTCGCCGTCGCGAGCGGCAGCAAGGGGTTCACCGCGGCGGCCGTGCTCGCGCTCGTCGCGGACGGCACGCTGGACCTGAGCACCACGGCCCGGTCCCTGCTGGGCGACGACCTGCCGCTCGTCGACGACGCCGTCACGGTCGAGCACCTGCTGAGCCACCGGTCCGGGATCGGCGACTACCTCGACGACGACGCCGACGTCAGCGAGTACCTCATGCCCGTCCCGGTGCACGCCCTGGTCGACGCCGAGGACTACCTGCCGATCCTCGACGGCCACCCGCAGGCCTTCGCCCCGGGCACCGCGTTCGCCTACTGCAACGGCGGGTTCGTGGTGCTGGCGGCCCTGGCGCAGCGGGCGTCGGGCGTGCCGTTCCACGACCTGGTGCGCACGCGCGTCCTGGAGCCCGCGGGCATGGCGTCCACCGGCTACCTGCGCTCCGACGCCCTGCCGGGCGACGCCGCGGTGGGGTACGTGCAGGTCGACGGGCAGTGGCGCAGCAACGTCCACCACCTGCCGGTCGTCGGCGGCGGGGACGGCGGGGCGTACACGACGACGCTCGACATGGAGCGGTTCTGGGGTGCGCTGCTGGGCGGGCGGATCCTCCCGGACGAGCTGGTCGAGCGCATGCGCCGGGTGCCGGCGGACGGCGCGACCGCCGCCGAGGCCGCGGACGGGACCGCCCACGACGACGACGAGGAGGAGCGCTACGGCCTGGGCCTGTGGCTGCCCGGCACGGCGGACGCGGTGGCGCTCGAGGGCCAGGACACGGGCGTGTCGTTCTTCTCGACGCACGACCCGGCCACGGGCCTGACGGTGACGGTCGCCGGGACGACGGCGGACGCGGCGTGGCCGGTGGCGCAGGCGCTGCGCGACGCGGTACCGGACGCGGTGGCCTGAGCGCCGGCTGCGCGCACCCTCAGGCCGACCCCTCGCGTCGCCGCTCGTCCGCCGCGGTGACCCGCCGCTCGCGCCGACCGCGCACGAGCTCCGTCCCCAGCGCGTCGAGCGGCTGCGCGAACGGGTCGAGGAACCCGGTCAGCCAGTCCTCGACGACCGTCAGCGCCTGCGGCTCGACCCGGTAGAGCCGCCGCGACCCCGCGGCGCGCACCGTCACGACGCCGGCCTCGCGCAGCACCCGCAGGTGCTGGGACGTCGCGGGCTGGGAGATGCCGAACTCGTCCGCGGCGGCCGCGACGAGCTCGCCGGCCGCCCGCTCGGCGCGACCGAGGTGCTCGAGCAGCCGCCGGCGCACGGGCTCCGCGAGTGCGGCGAGGACGACGTCGACCGGTGCCACGGGCGGCCGTCCGGGGGTCGCCGACGCGGCACCGGCACGCCCGGCACCCGCCCGCACGGCCCGCGTCCGCGCGCCACCGTCTCCCGCGGTGCCCGTCGCCGTCATGCTCATGTCCCGCTCACACCCGTGCCCGCACCTCCCACGTCCGGCTCGCTCATGCCTCGGGCGCGGTCGTGCCCGTGTAGAACCCGAACGTCCGCCGCCCGGCGGCCTCGGCCGACGCAGCCTCGCGTCCGTCCGCGGCGTCCGCCCGGGCCCACCCGCTGGCCGCGTGGTCGATGAACGCCTGCCCGTCGGGCGTCATGGGCCACTGCTCGCCGTCCTCCTGCGCGACCGCCGCGCCGGTGGCGAGGTGGACCGCGAGCCCCCACAGGGCGAGGTCCCACCCGACGCCGACGGCCCCGGGGCCGAACTGCTCCCAGAACGCCGGGTCGACGTGGGACTCGTGCAGCAGCGTGAGCTCGGTGCCGCCGTCGGCCGGGGCCAGCAGCACCTCGACCCAGCTGACCTGGTCGCCCATCTCCCACGTGAGCCCGAGCCGCTCGGGCGCCCGGCACTCCTCGACGACGCCGCCGGCGTTGCCCACCACCTGGTAGCGGCCGCCCTCGCGCAGGTCGCCCGTGACGGGCGCGAACCAGCGCGGCAGCCGCTCGGGGTCGGTGAGCGCGTCCCAGACGTCGTCGACGGCGGCCCGGTACGTCCGTCGCGCGACCGCGATCTTCGTGGGCGCGCCGTCCCGCTCGCCGCCGCGCAGCTCACGCGTGACGAGCCCGGCCTGCTCCAGTGCGTCGATGCCGATCATGGTTCCTCCAGAGCGCGGTGAATAAGTCGTGGCTTATACGCTACCGCCGGGGTCCGGCGGCGTCCACCCCTCGGCCCGGACCCCTCGACGCGCCCGGCAGGACCCGGCACGCCGGGCTGGTGCCCCGGTCGCCGCCGGGGTCGCCGCCGGCTCGGTGACGCTCGCCTTCCGACGCCGGCGACGACCGGACGTGCGGGTCGGCGTACGTGGCACGCACCGCTCGCCGCTGACCCTGCGGTGCTCGCGGTGCCCGCGATACTCGTCCCACCCGACGAGAGGCCTCACCCCATGACCGTCCTGCGCTCGATCCTGCTGTTCGTCGCGGCCGCGGGCCTGGAGATCAGCGGTGCGTGGCTGGTCTGGCAGGGCATCCGTGAGCACCGCGGATGGGTCTGGGTCGGGTTCGGCGTGATCGCGCTCGGCCTGTACGGCGCGGTGGCGACGCTGCAGCCGGACGCGAGCTTCGGGCGGATCCTGGCTGCGTACGGCGGGGTGTTCGTGGCCGGGTCGCTGCTGTGGGGCGTGGTCGTCGACGGGTTCCGGCCGGACCGGTGGGACGTGACGGGCGCCCTCGTGTGCCTCGTCGGCGTCGCTCTCATCATGTACGGGCCGCGCACCGCGTGACCCTGCCGGCCGCCGACGCCCGGCGCCCCACCTGGGACGTCACGGGGTGTGCGGCGTCCGCCGCCACGTTGTGCGACCGCGCGACGCCCACGACACTGTCCGGCAGACGGCCGGCCCCCGCCGGTCACGGGCGGCGGAGGCGGCATGACGCGAACCAGGGCGAAGCGGGTCGGGATCCTCACGGCAGGAGGCGACAGCCCTGGGCTGAACGCGGCGATCCGCGGGTTCGGCAAGACCGCGATCGCGCACTACGGCATGGAGCTGTTCGGGTTCCGTGACGGGGTGACGGGCCTGGTCGAGAACCGGTACGTCGAGCTCGACGGCAAGGCCCTGTCCGGGATCCTGACGGTGGGCGGCACGATCCTGGGCACCAGCCGGGACAAGGTGCACCGGTACCTGGTCGACGGCGAGCCGCAGGACATGGTGCCCACCGTCGCCGAGAACTACCGCGAGCTGGGCCTGGACGCCCTGATCATGCTGGGCGGCGGCGGGACCGCGAAGAACGCGATGCGCCTGGTCGAGGCCGGGCTCAACGTCATCCACCTGCCCAAGACGATCGACAACGACATCGCCGAGACCGACACGACGTTCGGGTTCGCGACGGCCACGGAGATCGCGACCGACGCCGTGGACCGGGTGCACTCCACGGCGCACAGCCACCACCGGATCATCCTCACCGAGATCATGGGCCACCGGGCGGGGTGGCTGACGCTGGCCGCCGGGGTCGCGGGCGGTGCGGACATCATCCTCATCCCCGAGATCCCGTACACGATCGAGTCGGTCGCCCAGACGATCCGGCGGCGCACCGCCCACGGCTCGTCGTTCTCCGTGGTCGCCGTCGCCGAGGGCGCGCGGGACGTCGAGGACACCGCGGACTACGACGCGGCGCAGCTGCTCGTGAAGTCCGCGAAGACGCCGGAGGCGCGACGCGCTGCCAAGAAGCACCTGGCCAACGTCGAGGACGCGCAGCGGGAGCACACGTTCAAGCTGGCGCGTGAGCTCGAGGCCGCCACGGGGCTCGAGACCCGCGTGACGATCCTGGGGTACGTGCAGCGCGGCGGGACGCCGTGCGCGGCGGACCGCCTGCTCGCGACACGCCTGGGCGCGGCGGCGGCGGACCTCGTCGAGCGCGGCGACTTCGGTGTGATGGTCGCCGCGCGCGGTGACGACGCCGTCCCGGTGCCGCTGGCCGACGTGGCCGGCAAGGTCAAGCTCGTCCCGCCGGACCACGCGTGGGTGCGCGCCGCACGTCAGGTGGGCACCGGGCTGGGCGACTGAGCCCCCCCGCACCCCTGGCGGTGCGGGGGCGCGCGGGCCAAGGTGGACGGAGGGGTCCGTGCCGCACGGGCCGCGGCGAGGGGGCCGACATGTGCCGATGGCTGGCGTACTCGGGTGCACCGGTGACGCTCGACGACCTGCTGTACAAACCCGCCAACTCCCTGGTCCTGCAGAGCAGGCACAGCCACCTCGGTGTGGAGCCGACCAACGGCGACGGGTTCGGCGTCGCCTGGTACGACGGCCACGCGCCGGAGCCCGGCCTGTTCCGCAGCACCGAGCCCGCGTGGAACGACCGGAACCTGCGCGAGCTCGCGCGCCACATCCGCTCCGGCACGGTCTTCGCGCACGTGCGGGCGACCACCGGCACCGCGGTGCAGCAGACCAACTGCCACCCGTTCCGGCACGACCGGTGGGTGTTCATGCACAACGGCTCGCTGGACCGGTTCCCCACCTACAAGCGTGACCTGCAGCTCCTGGTGGACCCGGAGCTCTTCCCCACCATCGAGGGCACGACCGACTCCGAGACGGTGTTCCACCTGGCCCTCACCGCCGGGCTCGCCGACGACCCGCCGGCGGCGATGGCCGCCGCCGTCGGCCAGGTCGAGGAGGCGGGGCGGCGCCACGGCGTCGACTTCCCGTTCCAGGGCACGCTCGCCGCGACGGACGGCCGTCGCATGTGGGCGGTCCGGTACTCCTCCGAGGGCCGCTCGCGCTCGCTGTTCCGCAACGCCGACGTCTCGGTGCTGCGGCAGCACTACCCCGACAACCCCGCGCTGCAGAACCTGTCCGACGACGCCCGGATCATCGTGTCCGAGCCGCTGGGCGAGCTGCGTGGTGCGTGGCGTGAGGTGCCGGAGGCGACGTGCCTGGTCGTGGACGGGGCCGACGAGGAGGTCCGCCCGTTCGTCCCGACGGCGCCCGCCGCCTGACGTCGCCCGGCGCCGGTCACGCCGGGTCGGGTGCCTCCTGCTCCGCGTCCGGCTCCCAGCGCAGCAGGTCCCCCGGCTGGCACTCCAGCACCTCGCACAGCGCGGCGAGCGTCGTGAAGCGCACGGCCTTCGCGCGCCCGTTCTTCAGCACGGCGAGGTTGGCGGGGGTGATCCCGACGCGCTCGGCGAGGGTCCCGACGGACATCTTGCGGCGCGCGAGCATGACGTCGACGTCCACGACGATCGGCATCAGATCACCTCGTCGAGCTCGTCGCGCAGGCGCCGGGCCTCGGTGTCGCGCTCGACGGCCTGCGCGAGCAGCAGCCGCAGCAGCAGGACGATCAGCGCGATGCCGCCGAGGACGAGTGCCGCGCCGCCGACCAGCAGCACCATCCCCGGGGCGACCGCCTCCCCCGGTGCCAGCACGACCGCCAGCGCGAACGCCAGGACCGCCGCCGCCGCGATGGCGCCGATGATGACGTCCACCCAGCGGAACGCGGCGGGCGTGAAGACCTCCTCGCGGCGGACCATCGTCAGCAGACGCCACACGCACACCCCGCAGACCTGCAGCGTGACCAGACCGAGCACGAAGATCACGACGAACGGCACCCGGACGGACGGCGGGGCGCCGGCCTCGACGAGGTCGGTCCACAGCAGCGGCGCCATGACGCACTGGACGAACAGGGTCCCCGCGAGCGCGAGCGCGATGACGACGCGCAGGGCTCCGACGGTCAGGTTGCGCATGACGGGCTCCTCGATCGGACGTCCTGGGATCGGATGCGGTGAAATCTATCGAGAAACGATCGATTCCTCAAGGAAGTCGATCGAGGAGTCACCCTGACGCCCCCAGCGCACCACGTCAGACCCGCACGACGACCTTCCCCCGCACGTGCCCCTCGGCGACCAGGTCGTGCGCCGCCGCCGCGTCCGCGAGGTCGAGCACCTGCGCCACGTCGACCTTCACGGCACCGTCGTCGACCAGCCGTGCCAGCGCGTCGAGGTCCGTGGTGCTGGGCCGGACCCACACGTAGTGACCGCCCAGCTCGTCGCGCGCGGCGG
Source organism: Cellulomonas sp. KH9 (assembly GCF_900114185.1). Classification (GTDB taxonomy): domain Bacteria; phylum Actinomycetota; class Actinomycetes; order Actinomycetales; family Cellulomonadaceae; genus Cellulomonas. The sequence continues at coordinate 116,554 of NZ_FOSE01000001.1, read as the reverse complement.
CGTCGACGATCGAGGCGACCGTGCCGCCGTCGGCCAGGACGGCGCGGGTCGTGGGCACGAGGTCGTCGGAGCCGTAGTCGAGGACGACGTCGACACCCTGGGGCGCCAGGGCGCGCACCCGGTCGGCGAGCCCGTCGCCGTACTCCACGGGGTCGGCGCCCAGGCCGCGCAGGTGATCGTGGTTGCGCGCCGACGCGGTCCCGATCACCCGGGCCCCGCGCGCCCGCAGGATCTGCACCGCGAACTGCCCGACTCCGCCGGCCGCCGCGTGCACCAGCACGGTCTGCCCCTCGCGCACCCCGACGCGCTCGATCGTCTGGTACGCCGTCAGGCCGGCGAGCGGCACCGCCGCGGCCTCCTCGAAGCTCAGGGACGCGGGCTTGCGGGCGAGGGTCCGCACGGGTGCGGCGACCAGCTCGGCGAACGTGCCGCCGTGCAGCCAGTCCTTGCGCACGTAGCCGTAGACCTCGTCACCCGCGGCCAGCTCCGGGGTGTCCAGGCCGGGGCGCTCGACGACCCCCGCGACGTCCCACCCCGGGACCGCGGGGAACTGGGTGTCGATGATCTGGTCGAGGTACCCGGCGCGGACCTTCCAGTCCACGGGGTTCACGGACGCCGCCCGCACGCGCACGAGCACGCTGTCGGGGCCGACCTTCGGCTCGGGCTGCTCGGTGAGCCGCAGGACGTCGCTGCCGCCGAAGCGGTCGTAGGTGATGGCACGCATACCGGTCGCAACCGCCGTGGGGGGCGGGTCTGTTCCTCCCGGGCACCGTCCCGGCCGGTGCCCGCGGCCGTCAGCGCGTGAGCAGCCCGCGCACCGCCGCCCGGACGGCTGCCTCGTCCGCGCCGCCCTCGATGAGCGCGCCGGCCCGCTGCACCATCGCGTTGACGAGCTCCGCGACGACCCCGGGTTCGGCGACGCCCGCGTCCCGCAGGGCCGCGAGCAGGGGCTCGACGTGCTGCCCGTGCATCTCCTGCACCCAGGGGTCGGAGAACGCCCGGGGGCTGAAGGCCGCCAGCGCGCTGATGACGGCGTGCTCCCCGTCCGCGACGAGCGTGAGGTTGGCCTCGGCGTAGGCGACGATCCGGGCACCCGGGTCGTCGTGCGCGCCCGTCGCCGCCTCGATGGCGGCCTTCCAGCGCGGCAGCGCCTCCACGACGACCGCCCGGAACAGCTCCTCCCGGGACGGGAAGTAGTGGTAGATGCTCGACCGTGCGAGCCCCGCCTTCGCGGCGATCGCCGCGAAGGTGGGCTCGACGTCGGGTGCGTCCGCGAGCAGCTCGCGGGTCGCGTCGAGGATCGCGCGCCGCTGGGCCTCCCGATGCTCGGGCACCGATGGGGCGGTGATGCGGGGCACGTCTCCTCCTGGTTCCTCAGACGGCGCGCAGGCGGCCGTCGACCATCTCGAGCACGCGGTCGCAGTGCTCCAGCACGTCGTGGTCGTGCGTGACCATCACCGTAGCGACCCCGAACTCGTGCGTCTGACGCGCGAGCAGCTCGACGATCTCGTGGCTGCGGCGCCGGTCGAGGGCCGCGGTGGGCTCGTCGACCAGCAGCACGGACGGGGAGGCGACCAGTGCCCGGGCGATGCCCACGCGCTGCCGCTCGCCGCCCGACAGCCGCCCGGGGCGGCGCTTGGCGTGCTCGGCCATCCCGACGGACTCCAGCAGCTTCTGCGGCGGGGTGGCCGCGCGGCGACCGGTGATCTTCTCGACCAGGCGGAGCTGGTCGATCGCGGTCAGCGCGGGCACCAGGTTGCCCGACTGGAACACGAACCCGACGTGGTCACGGCGGTACCGGGCCAGCGCGGCCTTCGACATGCTCGTCAGGTCGGCACCGCCGACGACGACCGAGCCGGACGTCGGCGTCGTCAGACCGCCGGCGACGGCAAGCAGGCTCGACTTGCCGGCGCCGGACGGGCCGACGACGGCCACGATCTCCCCGGGGGTGACCGTCAGGTCCACGTGGTCGAGGGCGTTGACCTGGGTGTCGCCGTCCCCGAAGGTCAGGACGACGTCGCTCAGCGCGAGGCCCGTGCGGGTGGTGGTGGTGGTGGTCATCGGTTCTCTCCCAGCGCGGTCAGCGGGTCGACTCGGGCGATGCGGACGGTCGCGACGGCGGCACCGAACAGGCCCAGTCCGAGCAGCAGGAGCGCACCGGTCGCGATGGGCCCGCTCTCCAGCTCGAACGGCATGCCGGTGCCGACGAGCAGCGAACCGAGCCCGAGGCCGACGGCCAGACCGGCGCCGACGGACACGACGAGCAGGATCGCGGCCTGCGCCAGACCGTCGCCCAGCAGGAAGCGCGTCGAGGCCCCCATGGCGCGCATGACGGCGAGCTCGCGGGTGCGCTGCACGGTCCACAGCGTGAAGAACGCGCCGACGACGAGAGCCGAGATGGCGTACAGGAACGCCTGGATGAGCTGCATCGTCATGATCTCGGCGGTGTAGCCCGGCGACGAGTCGTAGGCCTCCTCGATGGTGCGAGCCGAGGTGCCCGCGTCCGCGTCCCCCGCGGCCAGGTCGGGCAGGGCGCCGTCGACGCCGCGCAGCGCGACGACGCTCGCCGCGTCGTACGCCTCCGCGCTGGCCTGCTGGCCGGGCACGGTCGCCGAGTGGATCTCCTGCCAGGTGCGCAGGTGCAGGTAGCCGATGTCGACGTGGCCGAAGGTGCGCTGGTCGGTCGTGAAGCCCACGACCTCGAGCTCGGTGCCGACGCGGTCGATCGTCAGGACGTCACCGAGCTCCACGCCCTCGTCCTGGGCAGAGACGGACAGGACGACCTGGCCCTCGGCGGCCAGGGGGCTGCCGTCGCCGACCTGCGGCTCGACGAACCCGCCGGGCTCGACGCCGAAGAGGGTGAGGTCGACGGGCGTGCCGTCCTCGTTCTTCGCGTTGACGATGGCGGTGCCGAGCAGCTCGGCGTCGGCGACGTCGTCGCGTGCGGCCCAGGCGTCGCGCTCGGCGGTCGTGACGACGCTGCGGGTGAAGGCGGAGTCGGTCTTGGTGCCGTCCTCGAACGCGACCGCGCCCATGGGGCTGCGCATGAGCCCCGAGACGCCGTCGACCACGAGGCCGGACGACAGACCGGACAGCAGGACCATGAGGACGCTGATGAGGGCGACGACAGCGCCCATCAGTCCGAATCGGGTACGCGCGAACGCGAGCTCGCGCAGAGCGAGGAACACGGGATCAGACCTCTCGCCGGGGACGCACGTCTTGTTGACGCGCTGTCGACATCTTATCGACGCCCTGTCGAAAAGAGGCCCCCGCCCGGTGAGAGATGGGCCACTGCGGCGCCTCAGGGGGCCCGGAGGTCCGCGAGCAGCCCGGTCGCGATGCCGACCATCACCACGGCGATCACGGCGTCCAGGAGGCGCCACGCCGCCGGGCGGGCGAACACCGGGCGCAGCAGGCGCGCCCCGTACCCCAGGGCCGTGAACCACAGCACGCTGCCGACGCCGGCGCCCGCGGCGAACCACCAGCGCGCGTCGCCGTGGCCGGCGGCCACCGACCCCAGCAGCACCACCGTGTCGAGGTACACGTGGGGGTTCAGCCAGGTCAGGGCCAGGGTCGTCAGCGCCGCGGCGGCCGCGGTCCCGGCGGTGCGGTCCGGCGCGCCGTCCACGACCAGCGCGTCGTCCCCGCGCACGGCCCGGCGCGCGGCCATCGCCGCGTAGGTGAGGAGCACCGCGGCGCCGAGCACGACGGTCACCACGGTCACCGGACGGCTGGCGGCGACGACGGTCCCGACGCCCGCCGCCCCGACCACGATGAGCAGCAGGTCGGAGACGGCGCAGATCGCCACCACGAGCCCCACGTGCTCGCGGCGCAGGCCGGAGCGCAGCACGTGCGCGTTCTGCGCGCCGATGGCGACGATGAGCGCGAGCCCGAACCCGAGCCCGGCCAGGGCGGACGTCCACATGACGACGACGCTACGAGCCCGCTTGCCATCAGACCAGCGAATGTTCTGCATGCACCGTTAGCGTGGCTGCATGACCGACTGGGACCTGGGCCAGCTGCGGGCACTGGCCGCGGCCGCCGACCTCGGCACCTTCGACGCCGCGGCACGCGCGCTGCACGTCACCCCCTCCGCCGTGAGCCAGCGCATCAAGGCGCTCGAGCAGACGGCCGGCGCCGTCCTGCTGCGCCGCGAGCGGCCCGTGCGCCCGACCGTCGCGGGCGAGCCGCTCGTCCGGCTGGCCCGCCAGCTCGACGCCCTCACCGACCAGGCCACCCGGCACCTCACGGACGACACGTCCGCACCGCGCGTCACGCTCGCCGTCAACGGCGACTCGCTGACGACCTGGGTGCTGCCCGCGCTCGCGCCGCTCGCGGACCGGGTCGCGCTGCGCATCGAGCGCGAGGACCAGGACCGCACCGCCGACCTGCTGCGCGACGGCACGGTCATGGGCGCGGTGACGTCGCAGGGCACCCCCGTGCAGGGGTGCACGGTGGAACCGCTGGGCGTCATGCGGTACCGGCCCGTCGCGGCGCCCGCGTTCGCCGCGCGGTGGTTCGACGGGCCGTGGGAGCCGGGGGCGGCGCCGTCGCCCGACGCGGTGCGGCCCGCCTCCCTCGCCGCCGCGCCGGTCGTCGTGTTCGACGCCGCCGACCGCCTGCAGGACCGCTGGCTGCGACGTCGGCGGGTGGACCCGGCCCGGCCCCCGCGGCACCTCGTGCCCGCGTCGGCGGACTTCGCCACAGCCGTGCGCCTCGGGATCGGCTGGGGCATGCTGCCCGACCAGCAGGCCGACGACGACGTCCGCGCGGGGCGCCTGGTCCGGCTGTCCGACGACGTGGTCGACGTCCCGCTGCTCTGGCAGCAGTGGTCGCTGCGCACCGACGCCCTGGACGCCGTCGCGCACGCCCTGCGCGGGGCCGCGGCGGCCGGCCTGCTGCCACCACCCTGACCCGGCCGCCGCCGCCGTCCGCCCGCCGGCGGCCCCGCTCAGCGGGTGTGGAACGGCCGACCCGCCAGCAGCACCCCGCCCGGGTCGTACCGGCGCGACACCTCGGCCAGCCGCGCGCGCGTGACCGCCGGGTACACGCGCTCGGCCCATGCCGAGCCGTGGCCGGACGTGAAGTTCGGCAGCCCGCCCGGACGCGTCCACGGGCCGAGCCCGTCGGCGATGCGCCGGGCGTCGTCGGCGACGGCCCGCGCGGCGGCGGGCGTCGCGACGCCGACCGTGAAGACGGACCACGTCGCCGCCCGCGACGGCACGGCGTCCGGGACGGCCGGCTGCCGCGAGGCGGCCCCGCCCAGGTGCCGCACCTCCACGACGTTCTGCACGCACGACGACGCGGGACCCACGAGCTCCAGCAGGCGCTCGACCGCCTCCGGCCCCAGGTCCTCCAGCAGCAGGTGGGAGTCGTGCACGGGCATCGCACCGTCGGGATCGGCGTGGATCGAGCCGATCGCGGTGCTCGGCATGACGTCCACGGTGTCGAGGAGCGGTGCCGCGACCCGCCGCAGCGGCGCGAGGACGGCCGCACCCTCGTCCGCGTCGCCCGTCCACGCGAAGCGGACCGTGACGGTGGTGCGCCCGGCGAGCGCCTCCGGCACCCCCGGCAGCGCGGGCAGGCGCATGACACCGAGCGACGTGGTCGCCTGCGGGGGCAGGGTGGGTGCCCACCAGGCCCACGCCTGCACCGTGCCCTCGACGTCGGCCGACCACAGCGACCCGCCGTAGAGGGTGGGCTGGTCCACCAGGTCGAGGTCGACCGCGACCACCACACCCAGGGCCCCGCGCCCGCCGCGCAGCCCCCAGAACAGGTCGGGCTCGTCCGTGGGCGTCGCGCGGCGCAGCACCCCGTCACCGGTCACGACGTCGAAGGCGCGCACCCGGTCGGACGACACCCCCAGCGTGCGGGCCAGCGGGCCGTGGCCACCCCCGGTCAGGTACCCGACGGCCCCGACCGACGGCGCCGAGCCGCACACCGGCGTCAGGCCGTAGGGGGCGGCGGCGGCCACCACCCGCGACCACCGCAGCCCCGCACCCACGTGCGCCGTGCCCCGCGCCGGCAGCACGGTGAGGTGGTCGAACTCGGCGGTCGACACGAGCAGGGCGCCGTCGAGCGGTGCCGAGGCGCCGTGGCCCGTGCCCTGCACCGCGACGGGGACCCCGTGCTCGCCCGCCAGGCGCACGACGTCCGCGACCTCCTGCGGGCTGCGGGGCGCGGCGACCAGCGCCGGACGCTGCGGCACCGTCAGGTTGGTGGTCGTCGACAGCGCGGCGTGCTCCGCGGTGCCCGGCGCGTGGGCGGGGACCCGACCGGCCAGGGCCGCGGCCAGCGCCGCGACGGCCGCGTCCGCCCGTGCGTCGGTGCGCGGGGGTCGGTCCATGCGAGCGCCTCCTCGGCCGTCGGGCCCTCGGCGCCGGGCGCACGAGGGTCACGGCGGCAGGAGCGCGACGCCGCGCGGGTGATACGCCCCGAACGGGTGACGGCCCGTCGGCCGGGCGGTGCCCGGCGGTGCCCGGCGAACGCCGTCGTGCTGGTCCTGGCGTTCGCGGCGGGCGCTCGCCGCGGGGATCGTGCGGTTCACCGAGTCCCTGCCGTCCTGACCCCTCCCGGATGTCGGAGGGTGCACCTAGCCTGAATCCGACAGATCGGGCACGGCGGAGGGACGACGGCCATGGCGCACGGCGACATCACCCACATCGACATCCCCGTCAGCGACACGCAGGCGGCGTCACGGTTCTACGGCACCGTGTTCGGCTGGGACATCCAGGAGATCCCCGGGTTCGAGGGCTACCCCATGTGGTCGGCCCCGAACAAGGTCAGCGGCGGCGGCCTGGCACCGCGCGGCGAGGGTTTCACCGCACCCCGCAGCTACGTGGAGGTCGACTCGATCGACGCCGCCCTCGCCCAGGCGACCGCGCTGGGCGGCGAGGTGCTCCGGTCGCGCACGCCCATCGACGAGACGAGCTGGTGGGCGTCGTTCCGCGACCCCGACGGCAACGAGATCGGGCTGTTCGAGGGCCGGACGGGCGGCGGGGACTGAGCCGTCGCCGCCCCGCACGCCTCCGCGCTCGCCCCGTCACGCCTCCGCGCTCGCCCCGTCACGCCTCCGCGCTCGCCCCGTCACGCCTCCGCGCGCAGCGGCAGGACGAGCCGGGTGACGTTGGCCGCGGGGTCACCACCCGGGGACGGGTCGGTGACGTACTCCTCCCAGAAGTCGCCGCGCCCGTCCACGCCGAGGGCGGCACGCTCCTGCTCGAGGCGGTCCCAGGCCGCGGGGAGCTGGTCGTACGGTCCGGTGTGCGTCGCCTCCAGCGACGCACCGCCGGGCAGCTCCATGACCTCGACCCCGTCGGACACCGGCCCGAGGGGCGCGCCCTCGACCGGGAACCCGCCGGTCACGTCCACGGTGTCTGCCGGCATGCCGCGGTACCAGGCCAGCGCCGGGCCGCTGAGCGTCCAGCCCTGGCCTCGCACGACGTCGCCCACCGTGGAGTACGTGCGGTCGAAGTACGCGACCAGCTCCGCGGCGGGCACCGTCGCCCGCACGGCGGCGATGCGGACGGTGGGCCTGTCGATCGGGGTCGTTCCCATGGTTCCTCCTCGGCACGTGTCGCCCGCGCGCTCGGCTGGGCTGCGGTCGGAGGGACCGACCCGGGTGAGCCGGCGAACTCATCGGGTCGGGGGTTTCCGGCTGGCGCTCCACGGTCCGGTCCGTACGGTGGGGGCGTGACGCTCGTCGACCCCGTCCGACGCTGGCGCGCCCGCTCCGGCGAGGCGCTGTTCCTGCGTGTCGCCGGGCCGCACGGGCCGCGCAGCCGCGAGCGGATCCACCACCGTCCCGGCCCGCGCTGGTTCGGGCCGGACGCCGCCATCCGCGTCGTGCACGGGGACGCGTCGATGTTCGTCGGCGGGCTGCGCTCGCTGCTCCTGCAGTCCCTGCACCCGGCGGCGATGGCGGGCGTCGCGAGCCACTCCGACTTCCGGCAGGACCCGTGGGGCCGCCTGGCCGGGACCAGCACGTTCCTGGCGACCACCGTCTTCGGCACGGCGGACGACGCCCAGGCGGCGATCGACGCGATCCGCACCATCCACGACCGGGTGCGCGGCGTGACCCCGGACGGCATCGCGTACGCGGCGTCCGACCCGGACCTGCTGCGCTGGGTGCACGTGACCGAGATCGAGAGCTTCCTCGACGCGCACACCCGCTACGGGCAGCACCCCCTGACCCCCGAGCGCGCCGACGAGTACGCCGCGCAGGCCGCGCGGATCGGCCGCGCGCTGGGTGCCGCGGACGTGCCGGAGACCGCGGACGGCCTGCGCGAGGCCATCGAGGGCTACCGCCCGGTGCTCCGCGCGACCCCGGCGGCCCTGGACGCGGCGCAGTTCCTGCTGCGGGAGCCGCCGGTGCCCCGCACGCTGCGCCCGGGGTACACGGCGCTGGGCGCGGCCGCCGTCGAGTCCCTGCCGGACTGGGCGCGCGCCGAGCTCGGCCTGCCGGACCGCGGCCGGGTCGCCCGTGCGGCGGCCCGGGCCTCCGGGCACGTGGCGACCCGGTCCATCAGGTGGCTGCTGGCGGGCCAGCCCGAGGGCTGACGGCCCGGGCACTCGCCGCGCGGTCCGTCGACGCCGGCCCTAGCGTGGCCGCACACCGTCGTCCCGTGGGAAGCGTGCCGCCATGACCCCTCCCCGCCATCGTGTCCTCGTCGTCGGGGGCGGCAACGCGGGCATCTCGCTCGCCGCGAAGCTGCTGCGCGGCGGGTGCCCGGACGTGGCCCTCGTCGAGCCGTCTCCCACGCACCACTACCAGCCGCTGCTGTCGTACGTCGCCGGGGGTGCCGCGACGATCGACGACCTGACGCGCGCGCAGGCCGACGTCGTGCCGGCGGGGGTGCGCTGGTACCAGGACAGCGTGACGGCCGTCGACCCGGACGCCTCGGTGGTGCACCTGGCCGGCGGCGGCGAGCTCGCGTACGGGGACCTCGTGCTGTGCCCGGGGTCGCAGGTCGACTGGGACGCGGTCCCCGGCCTGCGCGAGGCGTGCGCGACGCTGCACGCCTCGACCAGCTACCTGCCGGAGCACGCCCCCGAGGCGTGGGACATGCTCTCGACGCTCACGTCGGGACGCGCCGTCTTCGTCGTGTCCGACCGCCACGTGCCGTGCTCACCCGTCGGCCTCAAGCCGCTGTTCCTGGCGGCGGACCACTGGCGCAGCACCGGGGTGCTCGGCGACGTCGCGATCGACCTCGTCGTCGAGGGGTCGCGGCTGGCGGGCACCGCGCGCGCCGACCAGGAGCTGCGCGCCGCCGCCGACGACTACGGTGTGCGGCTGCGCACGGGCACCGTCGTGGAGCGGGTCGACCCCGCGGCGCGCACGCTGCAGCTGCGATCGGCGGACGGCACGGCCACGCTCCGCTACGGTGCGCTGTTCGTCGCCCCGCCGCACCGGGCACCGGGGTGGGTCGCGGCGAGCGGGCTGGACGCCGAGGGCACCGACGGGTTCGTCGACGTGGACCCGCTGACCCTGCAGCACCGCACGCACCCGCGCGTGTGGGCGCTGGGGGACGTCGCGACGGTCGACACGTCACCGTCCGGCGGTGCGCTGCGCAAGCAGGTGCCGGTGGTGGCGCACAACATCCCCGCGCACCTGGTGGGTGCGCCGCTGCGGCACTACGACGGGTACACGGTGGCGCCCGTGACGACGTCGCGCCACCAGCTGCTGCTGGCCGAGCACGACCGTGAGGGCCACGCCGAGCCGACGATCCCGTTCCCCGACCTGGTGCGGCCGCGCCGGTCGCTGTACCTGTTCGACCGGTACGTGGAGCCGCAGGTGTACTGGCACCGGCTGCTGCGGGGCAAGGTCTCCTGAGCGGGTGACCCGCGGCGTCCGGTGGTAGGCAGGACACCTGACGTCCGCACCACCAGGGGGCCGCCATGCGCACGTCCACGATCGCCCGTCCGCTCGTCGTCGCCGCCGCGTCGCTGGCGCTCGCCGCCGGGGCGCTGCCCGCGGCCGCAGCGCCGCCGGGTGCCGGCTCGACGTCCGAGGGCACCGCGGTGGACGGCGCCCAGGTCGGTGGCGACGAGGTCGACGGCGCCCAGGTCGACGGCCGAGGGCGCCCCGGGAAGCCGGGACCGGGCAAGCCCGGCCCGCACCGTCCGCCCGCCAAGGTCCCGGTCGCCGTCGGCAGCGGCGGTGCCGTCGCCACGGTGGACCCCGACGCGACCCGCGTGGGCCTCGACGTGCTGCGCCGCGGCGGCAACGCGGTCGACGCCGCGGTGGCCGCCGCGGCGACGCTGGGCGTGACCGAGCCGTACTCGGCCGGGATCGGCGGCGGCGGGTTCCTCGTCGTCCACGACGCCGCGACGGGCACGGTCCAGACGATCGACGGCCGCGAGACCGCCCCGGCCGCCATGGGTCCCGACGCGTTCGTCGAGAACGGGACCGCGATCCCGTTCGACCAGGCCGTCACGTCGGGCCTGTCCGTCGGGGTGCCGGGGACGCCGGCGACGTGGCAGGCGGCGCTCGACACGTGGGGCACGATCAGCCTGCGCGACGCGCTGGCCGGTGCCACCCGCGTCGCGGAGAAGGGGTTCGTCGTCGACCAGACGTTCGTCGACCAGACCACGGCGAACGCCGACCGGTTCGCCGACTTCCCGTCGACCGCCGCGCTGTACCTGCCGGGCGGCGCGCCGCCGCGTGTCGGGTCGGTGCTGCGCAACCCCGACCTGGCGGCCACGTACCGGCTGCTGGCGCGCGACGGCGTCGACGCGCTGTACACCGGGCCGCTGGCGCAGGAGATCGTCGACACGGTGCAGCAGCCGCCGGTCACCCCGGGCAGCACGCGCGTCGTGCGGCCCGGGCTGCTGGAGACGTCCGACCTCGCCGCGTACGACGTCGTGCCGCGCGACCCGACCCACGTGACGTACCGCGGGCTCGACGTGTACGGCATGGCACCGCCGTCGTCCGGCGGGTCCACCGTGGGTGAGGCGCTGAACATCCTCGAGACCGTGGACCTCGGCGCCCTCGACGACACCCAGGCGCTGCACCGGTACATCGAGGCGTCGTCCCTCGCGTTCGCCGACCGCAACCGGTACGTGGGCGACCCCGCGTTCGTCGACGTCCCGCTCGACGCGCTGCTGTCCGACGGGTTCGCCGCCGAGCGGGCCTGCCTGATCGACCCGACGGCCGCGCTGCCCAAGCCGGTCGCCCCGGGCGTCCCGGACGGGACGTACGACGGCTGCGGTGACGGCACCGACCCGGGCGTCGAGTCGCCGGAGGGGACGTCGACCACCCACCTGACCACGGCCGACCGCTGGGGCAACGTCGTCGCGTACACCCTGACCATCGAGTCCACCGGCGGCAACGGGATCGTCGTACCCGGGCGCGGGTTCCTGCTGAACAACGAGCTGACGGACTTCAGCTTCACGGACACGCAGGACGGGTCGGACCCGAACCTGCCCGGCCCGGGCAAGCGCCCGCGGTCGTCCATGGCGCCGACGATCGTCCTCCGGGACGGCCGACCGTTCCTCGCCCTCGGCTCCCCCGGCGGCGCGACGATCATCACCACGGTGCTGCAGACGCTGGTCAACCGGATCGACCTGGGCATGCCGCTCGACCAGGCCGTGGCCGCGCCGCGCGCCACACCGCGCAACGCGTCACCCGTGCAGGCGGAGCCGGCGTTCCCGCGCCCCGGTCTGGAGGCGCTGGGGCACACGTTCACCGACGTCCCGGAGATCGGCGCGGCCACCGCGATCGAGGTCCTCGACCGCGGCAGGCTGCTGTCGGTCGCGGAGCCGGTGCGCCGCGGGGGCGGCAGCGCGGGGGTGGTGCGACCGCGGGGGTGATCCCGCGGGCCGCCCGTCGGACCGGGAGGTGTGACGAGGTGCCGCACTCGGCGCGCCACGGCTCACACGTTCCGGACCCGGGCTGGGACCTTCTGACCACCGACCGCCACGTCGGACGGCCCACGGTGGGGGGATGTTCCGCACGTCCGCCGCCCTGCGACCCCGCACCGCCCGCCACGACGCCGCGTCCGGCACGCTGACGGTCCGCCTCACGTCCGTCTCGGGGAGCAGCTGGGCCGACTACGAGTACCGCGACGTCCCCGTGGACGTCGCGACCCGGGTCACGACCGCGGGTGTCCGGCTGCGCGCGGCCCTGCTGGAGCACGTCGTGGACCGCTACGCCGTGCGCCGCTGCGGGACTCCCCGGTGGGTCGAGCCGGTGGACATCGGGCGCGGCTGACGCCGACCCTCGTCCGGGTGCACGGACGCCGGTGGGCGGGGTCCGGGCGTCCGTCGTCCCGGCCCCGCCCGACGGCGACGTCAGCGCACCCGCACCTGCGAACCGGCCTCGCTCCTCGTCGCCAGGGTGACCCACGCGCTGGTCCCGCCGTACGAGACCAGCCACCGCCCGTCGCTCCGCGCGTGGAAGACGTCGTCCTTGCCGTCCCCGTCGAAGTCGGCGAGCTGCAGCTGCTGCGTCGTCACACCGGTCACGCCGGTCCGCAGGACCTTCCACCCGGCCCTGCCGCCGGACGACATCCGCCACGTGCCGTCGCCCGAGGCCCAGAAGATGTCGGCCTTGCCGTCACCGTCGAGGTCGCCGAGCTTCACACCCGGGCCCGAGGCGCTGCCGCCCGTGCCGTAGACCTGCCAGGCGCTCGTGCCGTTGTGCGACACGAGGTACCGGCCGTCGTGGACGAGGAAGACGTCGTCCGCGCCGTCGCCGTTCATGTCCGCCAGCTGGAAGCTCTCGGTGCCGAAGGCGCCCGCGTTGTTGACGACCTTCCAGGCCCGGCGGCCCTCGTACGACACCCGCCAGTTCCCGTCGGCGCTGTTCGACCAGAAGATGTCGCCCTTGCCGTCACCGTCGAGGTCGCCGATCTTGACGTTGCCCCTCGGGGATGAGTCGCCGCCGTACCGCTCCCAGCCCGTGACACCGCTGTGGGAGACGAGGAAGCGCCCGTCCGGGTGCGTGAGCACGACGTCGTCCTTGCCGTCGCCGTCCATGTCGGCGAAGTGGAACCAGCTCATGTCGGTGACGCCCGCGTTGCCGATCGTGGCCCACGGGGCCGCGCCGCCGAACGAGGTGCGCCAGTAGGCCGACGGGTCGATCCAGAACGCGTCGGCGGTGCCGCTGCCGTCGAGGTCGATACCGGCGGCGTTCCTCGCGGCGGGGCGCGGCGGCGCCGGGTCGAACGACGTGGGCTCGGTGTACGGGTTGCCGCACGCCGTGCGGACCTTGAGTGTCGACAGCACGTCCGTGTAGGTCAGGACTCGACCGACGGCACCACGCCAGGGACGAGTCACCGAGCCTGCGGCCAGCCCGCCCCCGACGCGGAACGCCCCGCCGCTGCTCCAGCTGGTCGCCGTCTGTCCGTCGGCCGTGACCGGTGCCGTACTGGCCAACGGGTTCGCGCTGATCGAGCAGACGTGCAGGGCGAGCGCCCCGGTCGCGCTGCGCGACCCGATGAGCTGCACCCACTCCCCCTTCTCGACCTCCTGTGACGACCGGACGACGACCTGGTCCCCTCCGGCGGCGTCGGCGTCCGGCACGGTGAACGCCCAGCAGCTGCCCGAGGTGGTCGGGCAGTCCGCGTCGACGCGGTGCCCCAGCTCGAACCCGCTCACGACCGTGCCGTCCTGGCTGACGGCGGTCCGGGACGCCGAGGTGTCGTCGAGCCGGACGTGCGCCACGACGGTGTAGGCGCCGTCGCTCTGCAGCACGGGCCCCGCGGTCGCCGCGCGGGCGGTGTCCGCGCCGAACAGCGCTGCGCGGTCACCGGCGAGCTTGCCCGTGACGATGCCGGGACCGTCGACGCCCAGCTGCACGTTCGACAGCGTCAGCGGTCGCGGAGCGCCCGGTGCGGCGTCTGCGGCCGTCGTGCCGCTCGTCTCGTCGAGCCGCCACATGTCACCGGCGGGCGCGAACTGCACGGTGAACCGGTACAGGCGCTCGGGGCCCGTGTTGCCGGCGCGGTCGACCGCCTTCACGCGCAGGGTCTGGCTCCCGACGGTGGAAGGGGTGAACGTCGCGACCGCGGCGTCGGCGGGCGCGGACCTGTCCAGCGCGCTCGAGTTGAAGGAGTACCGGTAGGACGTCACGTCCGCGGAGCCCGGCGTCGAGAACCGGAAGAGGCCCGGCTGGCCGATGCCGCCCGCCCACGCGTCCTCCGCGTAGACCGCCGCCTGGCCGGCGATCGCCGCGACCTGCGGCCCCGGCGGCGGGGTGAGGTCGACCGTGAACTCGCACGCGACGGTGGCGCTCGCGGCACCCGAGGGGTCGACACCCAGCACGAGCCACCGATACTGGCCGCCGTCCTGCAGCTTGCCGGACGGTATCTGGAGCGCGTGCTCAGCCCCGGATCCCTGCGCGGGCAGCGCGCCCGGGTCCCAGACGACGACGTTGGTGTTCACCGCGCTGACGACCGCGAAGTCCGCTGCGGCGTTCCCCCCGTCGGGGTCGCTGATCACAGCGCGCAGAGTGGGCGTCGTCGAGCGGATCGCGGGACGGCTCCCGCCGACGACGCAGCCGGCGTCGGGAGCCGTGACGCGCACGTTCGACGGCCGCGCCGGGGGGCGGTTGTACGTGACGGAGAACGACGCGTCCCAGGCGTAGCGCTTCCACGAGGCCATCGCCCCCTCGTCGGCGGCCATGCCGAACGACGCGACACCGGTGTTCGCGGCGGCCACGTCACGGGCCTGCTGGGTCGCGTCGAACTCGATACGACGCGGCTCCTTGCCCGCACCGCAGCCGGACCGGTGCGTGATGGTCTGCGTCTGCAGCGCCTTCCAGTACCCGCCACCGGGGTAGACCGTGCCCGCGTCGAAGTCCGCGACCGCGTGCAACGTCACGGGCATCGGGGTGCAGGAGTACGAGTGGGTCCCCGTGACGGCGAACACAGCGCTCTGGACGTCGGACGGCTCGAGGTTGCCCACGCCCTGCAGACCGGCGAACTGCCACAGGATGCGCGCCCTGTACGTCGCGTCGCAGTCGGCGATGACCCGTACGTCGCACACCCCGACACCCTCGTCTCCGGTGAAGTTGTACCGGTTGCCGAACGACGTGCGCAGCCCCATCCGCTGGTTCAACGACCCCGAGACGCCCGGGTCGATGAAGACCGGCCACCGGGTCGTGGGATCCGTGAGCAGGTCTGCGTCGGGGGTGACCACGACGGCGTCCTCGCCGACCTCCGCCTGCATCGCCACGACGTCCGCCCCGTCCGCCGGCGCCACCGCAGGATCCACGCTGTCAGGCGCCACACCCCCGACCAGGTCGGGCCCTTGCAGCCACGGCGAGGTGGCCGACGAGGCAGGACCGGCGTCCCACATCGTCGGCACCGGGCTGGTGAAGACGGGCTCCCCGGAGTCGTCGGCCGCGACGAAGCCGCCGTCGGCCGCCTCCAGCTCGATCCCCTCGGACGTCTCGACGTCGAACGTCAGCTCCGCCAGCGCGGGGTGCGCGGCTGCCTCCGGGGACTCCACGCGCAGGACCTCGGAGAACCCGGTCGCGTCCTCGTTGACCGTGACCACCAGGTCCACACCCGGAAGCACCTGCGCGTAGGTCACCTGCGACCCCTCCACGCCCGGGACCGGCAGGTCGAACGGCGCGTCGAACACCACCTCGTGCCCGTCGCGCTCGATCCGCGCCAACGGCGCACCGTCCGACCCGTCGGAGAACGTCATCGGGGTCACCGCCGAGGCGACCACCAGACCCCCGTCACCCTCGACGACGGACGGATCGACCGGAGCCCACTCCCCCGACACGTCCGTGCGCACCGCCGCGATCGACGTGTCCACCCGCATCGACCCGTCCGGCAACGCGAAGGTGGTCGCCCACTCGCTCCGCGCGTCCAGGACCTCGACCTCACGGTCGCACGCCACTGCGGCCACCGCCGCCGCCGCGGCGTCCGGGGCACGCTCGACGCAGTCGACCGGCAACAGAGTCGGCGATGACGGCGCCATCCCCGGTTCGGTCATCTCGGCTGCGGCACTGGCGGGGATGCCACACGACAGAACCAGGACAACACCGAGGGGAGCGACCCACAAGCCCGTCCTCGATCGATCACTCTGCGTCACGCCGGTCACATCCTTTGGTGTATGCCAGACCGCTCGATCAAGCTCTTCATAGAAAACACATCTCACGCTCGCCGCGAGACGCTCTTCGAGACATATCTCACCTGCGCTGGGCTCCGCGACGCCTGCGGGCGTGACATCGCCCGTGCAGCCATCATTCGAGATTTCTGAGCGCTCTTTCGGCGGCCTTCCGCACCCAACTCCGTGAGTCCGACGACATGCGCTCCAAGCCCGACCTGGCACGCGGCACCTTGAATTTTGTGAGCGCCTTCACAGCATGGCCGTTAACGTCGGCGTCGTCAAGGAGTTCAATGAGGATGTCGGGAGCCTCGGGACGCTTGGACCGCGCCATTCCAAGGACGACCATCTCGCGGCTCCGCCCGTACGAATCATCCTTGACGATGTCTGCCAACTGATCGAAGTAGCGGTCGTCCCACACGACTTCCAGCGCGTTTCCTATAGTCCATCGCAAGCCCAGTTCGCGCGGATCATCTACGTCTCGAAAAAGTCTGATGAGGGGCTCCGTCGCGGCCGGACGCGCCCACGGGACAGTGAGGGCCCGTACGATCTCCTCGGTCCGCTTCCCGTCTTCCAGAGCCGCACTGAGCGATTCGACAAGAATCGGAACAGCCTTCGTGTACTTGACACCAGAACGCCGCAGCTCTGCCAACGACTGGACGTCGTACCCCGCATCCCGGACCTTCTCCAAAAGTGCATCCATCTGGCGCACACTATCACCGGCCAGGACAAGTCACGGTAGCCCTCGGATCAGATTGATCGTGCCGTTATCGACCGCCTCCTGCAGCGGCCCACTCAGCCTCGTTCCCGCCCGAACCGTGAGGTCGAAGCGGAGGCCTTTCTCCCCCGCATAGGCAGCAAAGTCTCGAAGCTGGCGCGTATAGCTCAGTCGTGACACGTTCTTCACCTCGCCGATCGCGATCTCGCTCAACGAGTCAGGGATCCGATACGCCGCCGTTCCTGACGCCGACGGGATTCGCTCCGTGTTCTTGACGATGCCTGCGGCTTCCTCGCCAGCACGCCCATCGGCTCGAACATTCTCCATTCGGGACGCGGCGCTCTCACCACAGTTGTGCACAAGGACCGGCGACTCTCCGACGTAGTACGTGTGGAGCTCGTCGACCGTGAGGTTGTAGGCGGTGAGGTCGGCGGTGTAGGAGATCGCGGAGACGATCGCAACGGCGGCGCCGGCCGAGAGGACCGTTTGCCCTGCCTTGAGGTCGACCGCGTCAGCGAACCTCCGCCTCGTGGCATCCCAGAACGGGTGGCGGTCCGTCGCGTGGAGCGTCACGCCGTTGGCGAGGGTGAGCTCGACCATCCGATGGTCGCCCGAGTTCCGGATCAGGCGCGTGACCGGACGGTTGCCGGTCACGCCGGTGGCAGGGTCGGTGGCGATGACCAGGTCATCCAGCTTGACGTCCTTGATCGGCTTCTTGCCACCGTCGGCCATCAGGACGAGGGTTCCGGCCGTGAAGCTGTTGGGCGCACAGCTCGGCGCATCAGCCTTGCCTGCTTGCGGCTCGGCTTTCGACGCGGCGTTCGTGTTCGGCTTCGCCGCCGGCGGTACCGCGTTCGGTTTCGACCCGGACTGCGTCACGTTCGACGCGCGGTTGGTCACCGCCGTGGTAGGTCGCCTGGTGGCTCCCCTGAGAGCGTTGCCCGCAGCCGTCGCCGCCCTCTGCACGCCCGGGATCTTCATCACCAGACGCCCGGCCACCCCGCCCGCGGCCGCGGTGAGACCGCCGATCGCGGTGTCTCGCGCGAGCGACCGCCACGAGAACTTCTGGGTCTTCTGGACCTTCGCCTTCCACAGGTTCGTGGCGGCGGACCCGGCGGCGCCGCCGAGCGCCATGCAGCCGATGCTGCCGGCGCCACCGGTCGCCGCGAGGCAGCCGGCAGTGACGATCGAGCCGACGGCGAAGCCGACGATCTCGCCCTGGTACCGCTTGACGAACCCGCCGACCTTGCCGAAGCCCTTCTTGACGCCCTTCCAGATCGAGCCCCACGACCGCAGGCCCGTCGGGTCCCAGAAGGTCATCGGGTTGTTCTCGGCGTACGTGTACGCCGCCCACTGCTGCGGCTGGCCCATGTCCATCACCGGGTCGACGGAGATGAACCTGCCGATCGCGGCGTCGTAGTACCGCGCCCCGACCTGGGTGAGCCCGGTGGTGTCGGTCGGCTTGTCGAGGAAGCCGTGGTCACCGGGCCACGTGGGCGCCGCCCCGCCGCGCGGGTTGCCGTACGGGTCCATGCGCCGGGCGGTGACGACGTGCGTCTCGTTCGCGATCGACAGGCTCGCGGTCTGGTGCGGGTCGTTGACCAGGCTCGTGACGTCCTTGTAGTCCGGCCCGGTGCGCACGGCGACGGTGTTGCCGCCGAAGGCGTAGTAGCGCACCGCCTTGACCGCACCGGTCGCCACCGTGAGGTTGAGCTCCTGCCCACCCGGCAGGTAGACGGTGGTCACGCCGTCCTGGCGCCGGATCAGCCGGTCACCCTCGGGCGTGTAGACGTACGAGCCCGCGGAGTTCACGCCCGACTCGGTGACCGTCGACAGGCGGCCGTCGGCGTCCCACGTCAGCGTCTGCGACGCCTTGCCCGCACGGTTGCGGGTGGTGGTGTTGCCGGCGGCGTCGTAGCCGTAGCTGCTGGTCGTCGTGCCCGTCGGGCCCGTCGCCGTCACCTTGGTGACGCCGTGCGGGCGCGGCTGGCCGGGTGCCGGGTACGTGTACGCGTAGGTCGTCGTGCCGACGGCGGTGTTCTGCACCTCGCTGGTGCGGTTGCCGACGGTGTCGAACCCGTACTCGTGCCAGTACGGCGCGGGGCCACCCAGCCTGGCGATGCTCGGTGCGGCGGTGCAGCTCGCGTTGGCGGGCGTCCACGCACGGTTCAGGCGCTGCAGACCGTCGTAGCCGTAGCACTGGGCGTCGGCGGGCTTGCCGGTCGGCCGGTCGACGACGGACGTCGGGTTGCCCGCGTCGTCGTACGCGTAGGTGATGTCCTGGTCGTAACCGTCGACGCCCTCGCGCTGCGTCCACGTCTTGGCCAGACGCCGCGTGCCCGTCTCGTAGGAGTAGTTGACGAAGTCGACGAACGTGTTGCCGACGCTGTAGCGCAGCAGCTCGCCGTAGACGTCGTACAGCGACCCCGACACGTACGTGCCGTGGTTGCCGCTGCCACCCATCCACTCCGGCACGGACAGGTCGTCGAAGAACGTCTCGACCCGCTCGGCCTCCAGCCCGCCCGCGGCGGGCAGGGTGACGGCCTTGACCTGGCCGTCGACCGCGTACTCGTACGACGTGGTGTACGTGCCGGCGACGGCGCCCTCGACCGACGGGATCGTGACCTTCTGGCCGAGCGGCTGGTACGCGTCGTCGTAGCCGGTGACGGCCGTGGTGTATGCGGCGCCGGAGACGTGCCGCGTCGACGACGTCAGCTGGCCCTTCGCGAGCGTGTCGTACACCCACGACGCCTGCACCGTGCCGGTCGCCGAGCCGAGGCGCTGCTCGACCGGACGTCCCAGCAGGTCACGGACCACCACGGACGTCACGCCGCGCGCGTCGGTGGTCGAGACGACCTGGTCCGCCACGTCGTACGTCGTGCTCGACGCACCCTTGTCGGGGTCGGTCGTGGCGATCTGCCGGCCGCGCACGTCGTACGTGTACGTCCAGCGGTTGCCCGCGGCGTCCTGGACCGCCGTGCGTCGCCCGGCCCGGTCGTACTCGAACGTCGCGGCGGTGTACGCACCGGCCGGACCCGACCCGGTGTACTGGCGCAGCTCGACGAGCTGCCCCCGCGCGTCGGTGATCGACGTCTCCGGCACCGTGCCCGCCGGCGGGTCGACGCTGACGCGGTCGCCCTCGTACGTCGTCGTCGTGCGCCAGCGCTCCTGCTCGCCGACGTCGAAGATCTCCGCCGTGGTGCGGCCCGCGCCGTCGTACAGGTAGCGGGTGCGCGAGGGCACGGCGACCGTGGACCGCACCAGCGTCGAGCTCGGCGCCCCGGTGGTGAACCACGGGCCGTTCTCGTACGCCACGAGGCCGCGGCTGTCGTACGCCGTGTCCGTGATGATGCGGCCGGTCGTGCCGCGCGCGGCGGACACCGACTGCGTCTGACGCGGGCGCAGCATGCCGTCGTACAGCTCGACGGTCGCCTGGTAGCCGCCGCGGGCCGTCAGGGACCTGGTGGTCACCGTGTTGGGACCGGTCGCGGACACCGTGTACGCGAACGTCATGTTCGCGGTCGACGTCAACGGGCGCTCCGGCAGCCACACGGCCGTGGTGCGACCGAGCGCGTCGACCGTCGCCGTGGTGACCTTGCCGTTCGGGTCGGTCTGCTTGGTGGGCGTGCCCCACGCGGGGTGGACGACGGTCGACGTCGTCAAGGCGGTCCTCGGCCCCGAGCCGTCCGGGTCGGGCGTCGTCTGCGACACGCCCGTGACGGGACCGCCGGTGGCCGGGGTGTACGCGGTGGTCGAGGTGCGACCGAGCGCGTCCGTCGAGGTCAGCGCCCGGCCGTGCACGTCGTGCGTGACCGTGGAGGTCGTCTGGTAGGTCGGCGTCGAGCCGTTCCACCCCGACAGGCTCTGCGACGACGTCAGCAGACCGCGCGTGGGGGCGACCCCGACGGCCTGGCCGTCGTACGCCGCCCGCGAGTCACTGATGACGTCCGCGGGGCGCGCGGGCGTCGCACCGCAGCCCACGGCCACGACCTCGGTGCGCAGCGACGTCGCCACGATGTACGCGGCGGTGTTGCGGACGTACTCGATGCGCGTGCAGCGGTCGTCGTCGGCACGGGCGACGTCGCCCTGGTCGTCGACCTGCGTCGGCAGCCCGTAGGTGCCGTCGTAGGTGGTCGCGATGCGGGTCGTGCGCCGGCCGCCGGGCAGCGCGGGGGCCGCCGTGCGCTCCTCGACCGCACCGACGCCGATGAACGTCGCCTTCAGACCGTCCGCACCGGTGGCCGTCGGCGCCGACACCCACGGCGTGTTCAGCGTGCCGGTGATCTCCGCGCCGCCGACGCCGTCGTACGTGACCTCCTCGCGGACGAACCCGTTGAGCCGGTCGTCGTCCGGGATGCCGTCGACCAGCACGCTGCGGGTGCCGCCCGCCGCCAGCTTGTCGCCGTGCATGCCGCGGAAGTACCGCGTGCGGGACATGGAGCGCTGCGCCGTCGAGGCACCCGTGACCACGTCGACCGTGGCGTACCCGCGGAA
Organism: Cellulomonas sp. KH9; assembly: GCF_900114185.1. Classification (GTDB taxonomy): domain Bacteria; phylum Actinomycetota; class Actinomycetes; order Actinomycetales; family Cellulomonadaceae; genus Cellulomonas. Next base: position 95,280 of record NZ_FOSE01000001.1, on the reverse strand, counting down.
CTCGTTCCACGTGCGCTCCGCGACCGGGACCAGCGGGTTGTCGTCGAACCGCCACGCCGCGTCACCGTGGTACGTGTACGCCGTCTGGACCGACAGGCTGCCGTCGTCGTTCGGGTTCTCCACGACGGACGCCACGAGGTACTTGTGGAAGTACTCGACGATCGGGCCGCCGGTCCCCACGGGCTGCCAGCGCACCGGGAAGCACCGGCGGGTGTTGGAGTCCGGCGACGCGGGCAGGCTCGCGGTCGTGCAGTCCCGCGGCGTGTAGTTGACCGACACCCGCGAGCCCGTCTCGCTGTCGATCGCGTTGATGCGGTACCGGTTCATCGGCGGCCCGGCGTCACCGAGGGTGTCCACGCGGTTGGCCATCTGCGTGCCGTAGAAGCGCACGTCCGGCAGCGTGATGGCGGTGCCGACGACGCCCTGGTGACCGATCCGGTCCAGCCACAGGGCCTTGTCCGTCGAGTCGCCGGGGTCCGGGAACGCGTGCATGAGCGTCCACACGTCGACCGACTGGTACGTCGAGCCCGAGCGCACCTTGGTGGTGACGCCCGTCAGCCGCTTGCGCGTGAAGAAGGACGGCGAGGTGACCGACGGGCACGACGTCGTGGAGGCGCAGATGAGGTCGGCCGGCACGTCCGGCCACGAGGACGCCGTCGAGGCCGTGAGGCCCGACTCGGCGCAGGTGACGCCCGAGGTCGGCAGGCACCGCTCGGCGACCGTGAAGTCGACGCGCTGGGGGGCCGGCGTGGACGCCTCGGTGCCCGCCCGCTGGCCGTACTCGATGGACGTCGGGTAGCCGCCGCGGACGTAGGACGAGACGCCCTCGCCGAGGTTCCGCGCGTAGTTGTTCGTCTCCTTCGCGTACGTCGTCGTCAGCGAGTTGCCCGACGTGTCGACGATGTACTCGAGGTTCCAGCGCCACGTCTGGTGGCACACCGACGCCCCGAACGTCGCCGCGTAGCAGGGCTCACCGGGGTGGTTGCCGTAGACCGGCACCGACCACGCCGAGTTCGTCGCCGTCGTGTCGCTCGCCGACCGCTGCCCGCGCCCGAAGAAGTACTGGGTGCCGTCGGTCGTCGTGACCTTCCAGTACTCCTTGTCGTTGTCGTCGTTGAAGCCGCCCGTGAGCCGCTCGACGCGCGTGCCGTCGTCCTCCTTGAGCCGCCAGGCGCCCGTCGCGGCGTCCTTGACGAGCTCGCTGGAGTGGCCCGCCAGGGCGAGCGTCGCGTTGTCGGACTGCCAGCACAGGTCACCCGTCACGCGGTTCGCGTTGTTGGCGGCGCCGGCCCGGTCCTGCGCGCAGGAGACGTACTTGCGCTCGACGAACCCCGTCGCCATGTCCCAGCCCTCGCCGATCCACGACGCCTGGTTGTTGGTGGAGGCGACCTTGCCGTCCACCGCGCTGGACGAGTACGAGAGCGACAGGGCCGGCTCCGGACCTCCCACGGCCGGCGGGACGCGCAGCGGGTAGGACCAGCTGAAGGTGCCCGTCTGGCCCGAGACCTGCCACGACGAGGACGGCGCCAGCGGGGTCGCCCCGAACGAGCCGGCGCTCCCTCCCGCAGCGGCCGACAGCGCCATGACACCGGCGGACGTGGGCACGACGGCGGTGACCGTGCGGGCGGTCGTGTCGTTGCGCGACTCGAGCGGGGTCTGCTGACGGCACTCCGCGCTTTCCGGGGTGGTCAGTGCGCAGTCGGGAAGGGTGACGAGCTGCAGACGCGCGGACCAGGCGCCGCCGTACGCCTGGGCGAACGCCGTGTAGTCGACCTCGACCTCGAGCGGCGCGTCGGTGCCGTCCGGGTCCGCGCCCGGCGGGGGAACCGCGTCGGGCGTGGCCTCGGGCGTCGCCGTCTGCTCGGGCACCGGTGCGGCCGTGGGTGCCTCGGACGTCTCCGGCGCGGGTGCCGCTGGGGTGGACGGTCCGGGCGTGGTCGTCGGGCCCGTCCCGGTCGCGTCCGGCGCGGGGGACGCCTCGGCGTCCGGTGTCGGCTGGTTCACCGACACGAACGCTGCCCGCACCACCCCGTCCGTGGTGACGGACGTACCTGCGTCGGTCACGGACGCACCGGTCACCTCGGCGTCCGCTCCCGCCGGTGCGGCACCCAGCCGCAGCAGGAGCCCGTCGACGCCGGCGGCGGTCGCGTCGCCGCGGCTGAGCACCTCGACCGGGATCTGCGCGGGGGCGGCCGCGCCGCCGTCCACACCCTGACGGCCTAGCCGCACGACGGGTGAGCCGGCGCTGTCGCCCGAGCGCTCGGCGGCACCGGCACCCTCGGGTGCGACGGCCTCGACGCCCGACCACGCCTCGGGGAACTGGGGCGCCTTCGCCCGCGAGAGGAGCATCGACCCGAGCACCGGCTTGAGCGCGGCGGGGACGTTGCGGGTCTTCAGCGCCTCGGTCGCGTCGTCCCGTTCGGGTGCGAGCCGTTCGGCGCGCTCACGCAGCTCTTCCACGCTCGGACGGGTGTCGGCGGCCCGCGCCTCGGGCGTCGGAGCGACCAGACCGAGCGTCACGACCAGTGCCGCGGCTACCCCCGCGACGGTGGCCCGTCGCGCCATGACCTGCATCGACGCACGCCGAAGGCGGACACCAGCCACGTTGAGCCCCCCTGCTCGAACGGGCACGGCGCCCGGTTGCGCAAAAGGTAGCGGGCCGGACACAGGGGTGAGGGGGTTCTGTGAATTCGCTGTGACTGGACGGCCGCGATTCCCCCGGGAGAGTGAACCGCGCGACTCTGCCGCGGGGCGCGGAGCGGCCCCAAGCGGCACCGACCGGCGGCGGGCCCGGCCGGGGTGGGTGGGGCGCGCGCAGCACGCGGCGTGCAGCCGTGCCGCCGACGGGCTCACCGCGCGAAGCGCTTCACCCCGTGCGCCTCACCGGGTCGCCCGGTACGAAGGTCACAGCCGCCACCCGGCCGGCGCCCACCCGTCGAAGGGACCTGCGCGTGCGAGCCCTGCGTGCCACCGTCGCCCTGACCGCGCTCGCGACCTGCGTGGCGGTGCTGCCCGCCGCCGCGGCGTCCGCCGCCGACCTGGCGGACACCGTCCACACCGCGGGCCGGGTGACGGAGTCCGTCGGCACCTGGCAGCACGCCTGGCCGGGCGTCTACTTCGAAGGGCGGTTCCGGGGCACGGGGGTCGGGATCGTCCTCGACGACGCCACGGGCGACTACGACGTCGCGATCGACGGCCGCACGGTGGCCACGCTCGTCGCGCCCGGGCGCGTCACGCACGTGGTCGACGGGCTGAGCGCGGGCGAGCACACCGTCCGCGTCGTCAAGCGCTCGGAGGCACCGTGGGCCGTCAGCCGGTTCGGCGGGTTCGTGCCCGTCGGCGGCAGCACGATCCTGCCCGCACCGGCACCGCGGGACCTGCAGATCGAGCTCGTCGGGGACTCGTACACGGTCGGGTACGGCAACACGTCGACGAGCCGCGAGTGCACGTCCGCCCAGCTCACGCGCACCACCAACGCCGACCTGGGCTTCGGTGCCCTGACCGCCCGCGCGCTGGGCGCGGACTACCAGGTCAACGCCTTCTCCGGCCGCGGCATGGTCCGCAACTACGGCGGCAGCGACGCGGGCACCAGCTACCGCACGCACTACGACCGCGTCCTGCCGACGGACCCCTCGACCGCGAGCGGCCCGGCCGCCGGGTGGGACCCCGACGTCGTCGTGATCGGCCTGGGCATCAACGACTTCTCGACCCCGGTCGGCAGCGGCGAGCAGTGGACCACGGCGTCCCTCCGCGAGGCGTGGGTCGACGCGTACGACGGCTTCCTCGACACGCTCCGCGAGCGCTACGGGGACGACGCGTACCTCGTCGTGACGGGCACGTACGTCCACACCGGCACCGACCTGCCGGACCTCGCCCAGCGGGTGGTCGCCGAGCGCAACGCCGCCGGGGACGACCGCGTCCGCTACTGGTACTACGGCAACGAGGGGCTCGACCACGGCGGCTGCGACTGGCACCCGTCGGCGGCCGACCACCGGGTCATCGCGGGGCAGCTCACGGACTTCCTGCGGACGCTGGACCTGGGCACGGACCCCGGCCCGACGCCCACGCCCAGCGCCACACGCACGCCCAGCCCCACGGCGACGACCACCCCCGCACCGACGTTCACGATGCCGCCGGCACCGACGGGCTGCCGGGCCGCGCTCACGGTCGGCAGCACGTGGCCCGGCGGCTACCAGGCGTCGGTGCGGGTCACCGCCGGCACGGCCCCGATCACGCGGTGGTCGACGACGTTCGCACTGCCGCCCGGTGGCGCGCTGGCCCAGGCCTGGTCGGCGCAGACGTCGACGTCCGGCAGCGTCGTGACGGCCCGCGACGCCGGGTGGAACGGCACGCTGGGTGCCGGCGCGTCGACCGAGTTCGGGTTCCTCGGCACCGGCGCCCCGCCGGCGGCGGGCGAGCTCCCCTGCACGACGTCGTGACGCACGGCCGTCACCGGCCCCGGAAGCGTGAAGGGTTGCTGCCGGGTCCCGGCAACAACCCTTCACGCACCGCTGGGTGACGCGGGGTGCGTCAGGCGAACGCCTCCGGCAGGGCCGCGCGGACCTTGGCCGGGGTGTCCTCCCAGCCCTCGACCGCGATGCACGGGACGCCGGTGGAGATGACCGGGTAGTCGTTGCCGCCCTCGTCGAGGCGGTCGCCGAAGAACACGGCCTGCGTCGGCTCCAGGCCCAGGCGCGCGAGCAGCCGGTTCACGCCGTACGCCTTGTCGATGCCCTTGCGGGTGATGTCGACGGACGTCGAGCCGCCGGAGCGGACCTCGAGGTCGGGCAGCTGCTCGGCGACGGCCGCGCGCAGCTTCTCCTTCTTGGCACCGTCCGGGTCCCAGGCCGCCTTCGCGTCGACCGGGGCCTCCTGGCCGAGGGCCGAGAACGTCACCTGGCTGCCGCGCAGCTCGATGCGGTCGCCCCAGGTGCTCTCCTCCCACAGCCCCAGCTCGCGCGCCGACTTCTCGACGGCGGCGGCGGCGCGGGCGGACTCGTCCTCGGTCAGCGGCTCGCTGTAGACCTCGGTCCACGCGGAGCCGTCGTGCACGAGGTAGCGCGTGCCGCAGGTCGGCAGCACGTGCAGCCGGGAGAGGGCCGCGGCGTCGTCGATCGACGACAGCAGCTGGGCGTCGAACTGCTCGAACCGGCCGCCGGAGATGATGCCGACCTGCGCGACGCGCGTGAGCGCGACGATCATGTCGACGATCTGCGGGTGCACCTTGCTCTTCGAGGGCGCGAGGGTGTCGTCCAGGTCGAAGAGCGCGAGCTCGTAGGTCATCGGTCCTCCGTGTGCGGGCGTCGCCCACCGACGTGGGCCTGCGCGGGCGGCCGCCGCGGGATGACGCGTGGGCGGCCGGGATCGGCGGGGCCTGGTGGCCCCGCAACCGGAACACGGTACCCGCTGCACCTGGGGGCGCGTCCGGTATGTGCGCGACCGCACGTCTCCGGGCAGTTCGCCGGCGGGGACGCCGCGGTCGGGACGCTGCGGGGGCGCGCCGCTCCCCGCCCGTCAGGACGCGGTCAGCCGCAGGTCGAACTCGATCCAGCCGTCGTCCTCGACCGTCACGAAGCCGAGGCTCGGCGCCTGCACGCCGTAGTCCTCGAACGTGATCGGCACCGACCCCACGACCTGCACGACGTCGCCCGACGCCGCGAGGTCGGCGTCCACCGTGACCTCGCGCGTGACGTCGCGGATCGTGAGGTCGCCCGTGAGCTGCGCGCTCGTCGCGTCCTGCGGCAGGTCGACCGGCTCGGTGAGCGTGAACATCGCTGTGGGGTACCGCACCACCTGGATCGCCTGGTCACGGAAGTACCCGTCGCGCGGCGGCTGGTCCGTGGCGATGCTCGCCATGTCGACCACGACCTCGGCAGCGGTGAGCGCGCCGTCCGCGACCGTGAGCGTGCCGGTCACCTGGTCGGTGCGCCCGGTCACGGTGACGTCCTGGCCGCGCAGCACCTCCTCGAGGCGGTACCCGGCGAAGGAGCCGTCGGTGACGGTCCACTCGCCGTCCGTCGCCGTGACGGGTGCGCCCTGCACCTGCGCCTCGAGGGTCGGGGCGGCGTCGGCGCGGTCGTTGGCCCAGTCGGCGTACAGCCCGGGCCCGACGACGGCGGCCACGACCCCCAGCACCACCACGCCGGCACCGATCCCGACCCAGACCCTGGTCCGCTGCTGCATCGTCCTGTCCTCCCTCACCGGGCCGCGACGTGCCCTCACGGGGACGACGGTACGTCGCCTGCGGCAGTTCCCCCGTGCACGGGGCGCTGCATCAGCACCACCGCGAACCCCGGACGGTCGGTCACACCGACCGGCTCGAACCCCCAGGACCGGTACACGTCGTCGAGGTGCGGGTTGGACGCGCGGTGGTCCAGCCGCAGCCACGTCACGCCCGCGTCGCGCGCCCGCTGCCCCACCCACTCGACCAGCGCCCGCCCCAGGCCGCTGCCCGACGCCCGCCGGTCGACCATCAGCCCGTGCACGTACAGCGCCGGTGCGTCGTCGTCGCCCCAGTACTCGGGGTCCGTGGCGACGACGCGCACGACGCCCCGCAGCCCGTCGCCGTCGCGCACCACCCACCACTGGCCGTCGGCCACCTGCGCCGCGACGCGCTCGGCCGGCAGGGACCCGACGGGCCACTGGTCGATCCCGCGGGCCGCCATCCAGTCCTCGAGCGCACGGCGCAGCGCGTGGATCGCGGGGATGTCGTCGGCGACGGCCTGCTGGGGGTGGACGTCCACGGCACCCGACCGTACCGGCGCCGTCGTCCCCCGGGTGGACGCCGTCCGCCGGACGGCAGCCCCGGTGGGTGACGCGCCCGGCGACCCGCGGCGCCTAGGGTCGACCGACCGGTGGCGTGCCGGTCGGACGACGGGAGGGTGCACGTGCCGGGGTGGCTCGAGGTGTGGTGGCGGCACACGCCGTACGCACCGCTGGTGCTGGCGGTCACGGCCGTGGCGGTCGTGGTGCTGGCGCGACCCGTGGGGCGCCGGCTGCGGCTGCCCGCGCTCGGTGTGGCCGCGTGGGTCGCGGCCCTGGGCCTGGTGGTGGCGCTCACCCTGACGCCGCGCGAGCCGCAGCGCTCCGGCGAACGGGTCTGCGCCCTGGACTCCTGGACGCCGCTGGACCTGCACAACGTGCTGGCGCTCGACCAGCGCGCGGCGAACGTGCTGCTGCTGGTCCCGCTCGCGCTGCTGGCGGCGCTGCCCCGCGACGCCCGCACCCGCCGCGCCCTGCTGGGCCTGGTCGTGGCGCTGCCGTTCGTCGTGGAGGCGGTGCAGTACGCGGTGCCGCGGATCTCGCGCATCTGCGACTCGAACGACCTGGTGGACAACCTGGTGGGCGTGGCGGTGGGTGCCGCGGTCGGCACGGCGGTACGGCTCGTCGCGTCCCTGGCCCACCGGCGCCGCAGGGGCGGGAAGGGCCGTCCGCGGCGGGCGTCGCAGGACACCCGCCGCGGGACGAGCCGCACCCCACGGGGCGTCAGGCGGTGAGGTGCTCCGCCAGGAACGCGTCGACCGCCGCGTGGTACGCGTCGGGCCGGTCGCGCCGCACGCAGTGCCCCGCCCCGGGCACCACGACGGTGCGCACCAGCGGGTTGTCGAACCCGTCGGGCCGCGGCGCCATGAGGGCCTCCTCCGGCAGGACGAGCAGCGTCGGCACCGCCAGTGCGCCGAACGCCTCCTCCCACGCGGCGTCCCCGAGGAACAGCCCGTGCCGCAGGTACTCCTGGTCGACGTCCGCGCGGGTGGCCGCCCACGCCTCGATCTCCGTGTCGCTCCACGGGGTCTCGCGGCGCATGCGGGCGATCTCGGCGCCGCGGTCCTCGATCACCACGCGGGTCTGACCGAGCAGCATCGCCGAGAACTGCGGGTCCGGGACCCGTGCCCCCGTCGGCCTGGCGGGGTCCTCGACCACGAGCGCCCGCACCCGCTCCGGGCGTGCCAGCGCCGCCCGCAGGGCGAGCAGCCCGCCGAGGGAGTGCCCCACCAGCGCGACGGGCAGCGGCAGGCCGTCGAGCAGCGCGACGACGTCCGCCAGCATGACCTCGGGCGCCAGCGGCAGCTGCTCGGGCGTGAACCGTGGGGACGCCCCGTGCCCGCGCAGGTCCGGCGCGTGGACGTCGTACCGGTCGCCCCAGTGCGTCAGCAGGTCCGGCCACGTGGTGCCCGAGTCCGTCACACCGTGCAGCAGGACCACCGTCGGGGCCGTGGGGTCACCCGAGCGGTGGACGGTCAGCGGGTCACCGACCAGCGCCTCCGCCCCGCTCATGCGCCGAGCCCGAGACGCACCGTGGTGTAGGAGCGCGCGGGCAGGTCGACCTCGAGCCCGCGGGGGTGGCGCCGGACGCCGTCGTGTGCGACGGGCGCGACGGCGTCCGGCTGCTCGGGGGTGTTGTGCGCCTGGATCGACGGCGCCGTCAGGACGCGGGCCGAGAACTCGACGACCTCACGGCCGCGCAGGTCCAGCACCACGGTCGTCGGGGTGTCGGCGTCGAGGTTCGACAGGGACACCAGCGCCGCGTCGTCCTTGGTCGACGCGGACATCGACAGCAACGGCAGCGCCTTGCCCTCGACGTCGCGCGTGGGCACCGCGCCCTTGACGTTCACCGCGAGCGCGGAGGCGTCGTGGTGGCCGGTGTTCATCTCGAACACGTGGTAGCTGGGCGTGAGGACCAGGGCACCGGTCGTCGGGTCCGTGAGGATCATCGCCTGCAGCACGTTGACCGTCTGCGCGATGTTCGCCATGGAGATGCGGTGCGCGTAGCGGTGGAACGTGTCGAAGTGCAGGCTCGCGACCAGGGCGTCGCGCAGCGTGTTCTGCTGGTACAGGAACCCCGGGTTGGTGCCCTCCTCGACGTTCCACCACGTGCCCCACTCGTCGACGACGAGGCCGATGCGGTGCTCGGGGTCGTACGCGTCCATGACGTTGGAGTGCCCGCGGACGAGCTCCTCGATCTTGTGGGCGCGGCGCATGGTGACGTACCAGTCGTCGGTGTCGAACGCCGTCGCGTGGCCCTTGTCGCTCCAGTCGCCGGACATCGTGTAGTAGTGCATCGAGATGCCCTGGAAGAAGCCGCGCGGGTCGCAGCCGCAGCCCAGCTTCTGCGAGACCTTCATCAGGGTCTCGGTCCACGCGTAGTCGTCGGCGTTGGCGCCGGCGGCGATCTTGTAGACGGTGTTGCCGCCGTGGTTGCGCACGTAGGTGGCGTACTGGCGGGCGAGGTCGGCGTAGTGCTGCGCGGTCATGTTGCCGCCGCAGCCCCACGGCTCGTTGCCGATGCCGAAGAACGGCAGCGCCCACGGCTCGTCGCGGCCGTTGGCCCGGCGCAGGGCCGCCATCGGCGAGTCGTCCGCGCGGGTGAGGTACTCGACCCACTCGCTCATCTCGCGGACCGTGCCGGAGCCGACGTTGCCGTTGACGTACGGCTCCGCGCCGAGCATCTCGCACAGGTCCATGAACTCGTGGGTGCCGAAGGAGTTGTCCTCGACGACGTCGCCCCAGTGGGAGTTGACCATCCGGGGACGCTCGTCGCGCGGGCCGATGCCGTCGCGCCAGTGGTAGTCGTCGGCGAAGCAGCCACCGGGCCAGCGCAGGTTGGGGATGCGCAGCGCGCGCAGCGCCTCGACGACGTCGGTGCGGATGCCCCGGACGTTCGGGATCTCCGAGTCCTCACCGACCCAGAAGCCGCCGTAGATGCAGCGCCCCAGGTGCTCGGCGAAGTGCCCGTAGACGTGGCGGCTGATCGTCGGCCCGGGAAGGTCGAGGTCGATGACGGCAGTCAGGGAAGACACGAAGGTCCCTTCGAGGTCGGTGCCGGGCGTCGGCTCTGACGCACCGGGAGTCGCGTGGCCGCCGTGCGCGCAGACCTCCGGACGGGCGACGGGGTCCGGCTGCCGGGGGCGGAGGGAGCCTCGTCGTCGAGTCCTCGGGTTTATCGTTACACGCGGCGCAACCCGACCTTCGGGTACACGATCGGAAAAGTCAAGCGGATCGGCTCCCGCGCGACGGCCCACACTCCGTAGGGTGGCGACATGCCCACACTGAAGGACGTCGCCAAGGCGTCCGGTGTCTCCGTGATGACGGTGTCGAACGTGGTGAACGGCCGCCCGCGCGTCAGCGAGGCCACCCGCCGCCGCGTCCTGGCGGCGGTCGACGAGCTGGGCTACCAGGTGAACCTGACGGCCCGCAGCCTGCGAGCCGGCCGCAGCGGCACCATCGCGCTGTCCATCCCCCGCGCCGACCACCCCTACTTCGCCGAGCTCGCGGCCGCCGTGACCGACGCCCTGCGGCCCGCCGGCCGGCACCTGGTGATCGAGCAGACCGGGGCCAGCCGGGAGGGCGAGCTGAGCGCGCTCTCACAGGCGCGGCTGCAGATGTACGACGGCGTCCTGCTGTCCGTCGTCGGCATGCACGACGACGAGGTGGCCCGCCTGCAGAGCGACATGCCGCTCGTGCTGCTCGGCGAGAAGCGGATGCCCGACCACCTCGACCAGGTGATGCTCGGCAACTTCGACGGCGCCCACCTGGCGACCGCGCACCTCATCGCCCGCGGTGCGCGGCACATCGCCATCGCCGGCGGCACGCGCGACCCGGCCGAGACCGGCATGGTCGGCATGCGCACGGCCGGGTGGCGCGCCGCGCACGTCGAGGCCGGGCTCGTCCCCGACGAGCGCCTCGTCCTGCCGCCCCTGCACTTCGAGATGTCCGAGAGCCGCGAGCAGATCCGCACCGCCGTGGCCGAGGGCCTGCCGATCGACGGCGTCTTCGCCGTCACCGACCAGGTGGCGATCGGCGTCATGGCGGGGCTGCACGACTGCGGCCTGCGCATCCCGGACGACGTGCAGGTGGTCGGCTTCGACAACCTGGCCGTCAGCGCGCACCTCACACCGGGCCTCACGACGGTGGACCCCCGCACGGACCTGGTGATCGAGGAGTCGCTGCGCCTGCTCGACCGTCGGCTGTCCGGTGAGGACGTCCAGGCCGAGCACCTGGTGATGCCCGTGCGGCTCGTGGTGCGCGGCACCACGCGCTGAGCCCGGCCGGGTCCTGCCCGCCCCGGCCGGGCTCTGCGCGACCGACCTGTCAGGCGCGGGCGGCGGCCATGTGGCGGGCACCGCGCAGACCGAAGACGACCGCCGGACCGATCGTCGACCCCGGCCCGGGGTACGTGCGGCCCATGACCGAGGCCGAGCAGTTGCCCGCGGCGTACAGGCCCTCGATGACGCTGCCGTCCTCACGCAGGGCGCGGGCGTGGGCGTCGGTGAGCACGCCACCCTTCGTCCCCAGGTCGCCGACCACGACGCGGTACGCCACGAACGGGCCCTTCTCGATGGGGCCGAGGTTCGGGTTGGGGTGCACCAGCGGGTCGCCGTAGTACCGGTCGTACGCGGAGTTGCCGCGCCCGAACTCGCCGTCGACGCCGGTGCGCGCGAACCCGTTGAACCGCTCGATCGTCGCGCGGAACGTCTCGGGGTCCACGCCCATCGCGTCGGCCAGGGCGGCGAGCGTGGGCGCCTTCACCGTGATGCCCGCTTCCGTCCACGCCTTCTTCTGGCGCGGGTCCATGGCGAACATGCGCAGGTAGCGCCGGCCGTGGCGGGCGTCGAAGACGAGCCAGTACGCGCCGTCCTTGTCGTGCTCGAGCATGTGGTGCCCGAGGTCCACGTAGGACTCGGACTCGTTGGCGAACCGCGCCCCCGTCGCGTCGACCATCAGCGAGAACGGCATGGACCGCTCGCCGACGATGAACGAGGCGGGCTCACCGTCGACCGTGGCGATGGAGGCCCCCCACCACGCGTCGTCCATCAGGTCGAGCGCCGCGCCGGCACGGGCCGCGACCTCGATCGGGTGCCCGACGTTGCCGGGGTTCCCCGACGGCGCACCGTCGATGCCCTGGTACCTGCGCCGCCACTCGACGTTGGCCTCGAAGCCGCCCGAGGCCAGCATGACGCCGCGCGTGGCGCGGATGCGCTCGGTGCGGCCGTCCCGGGTCACGGTGATCCCGGTGACCCGGCCGTCCTCGACGATCAGGTCGTCCATGGGCGTCTCGAGCCACATCGGCGCCCGCCCGTCGATCACGACGGCCTTGCAGAACGCGGCCGCGAGCGCGTTGCCGATGCCGACCAGCCGCTTGCCGGTGACGACGCCGCCCAGGGCGCGGAACACGAGCTGCGCGCCGCGGACGAACCCGCTGGGGGTGGACCAGGCGCGCCCGAGCAACCACACGTCGTCGGTCTTGGCGGGCAGCGGCACGGCCGAGCGCAGCGAGCCCCACCACGGCCCGAGCCTGCGGGAGTCGTGCGGCTCGATCTCGATGGCGCGCCCGATCTTGCCGCCCGGCCGCTCGGGGTAGTAGTCGGGGTAGTCGGCCGCGCGGGCGAACACCATGCCGTGCTTCTCGGCGGTGACGACGAAGTCCTCGACGCCGTCGACGAACGCCTCCTTGCGGGCGCGGTCGGTGGCCGGGCCGGCGTCGCCGACGGTCGCCTCGAGGTAGGTGAGCGCCTCCTCGCGGGAGTCGCCGACGCGGTCGCGGCGCATCAGCGGGTTGTCCGGCATCCACATGCCGCCACCGGACATCGCGGTGCTGCCGCCCCACTTGTCGGTGCTCTCGACCAGCAGGACGCTCAGTCCCTCGTCGATCGCGCCCATCGCGGTGGCGAAGCCGGCGGCGCCGGTGCCCACCACGACGACGTCGTAGGTGTGGTCGTAGGTCTGCTCGCGGTCGGACACGTGCCCTCGCTCCCGGTAAACCGGACAACATTGTCCGGATGGTTGAATGCCACTATGCCCAGAACCACGGGGCGCGTCAATCGAGGTCCCGCGGCCGCCGCGGGAAACCGGCGCGCGATCCTCGCCGCCGCCCGCCGCCTCTTCGCCGAGCGCGGCTACCACGTGCCGCTCAGCGCGATCGCGCAGGAGGCCGGCACGGGCCAGGGCGTGCTCTACCGGCACTTCCCCACCCGCCTCGACCTCGCCCGTGCGGTCTTCGAGACGCACCTCGAGGAGCTGACGGCCGTCGCCCACGACGACGCACCGGACACGTTCGTCCGCCTGTGGTCACGCCTGCTCGACCTCGTGGTCGAGGAGTCGGCGTTCGTCGAGATGGTCGTCGACGCCCGACGCTCGATGCCCGACTACGACGGCGGCCACCGGCTGCGCGTGCTGGTCGAGGAGACCCTGCCGCGCGCGCAACGGGCCGGGCTCGTCGCGCCCGCCCTCACCACCGCCGACGTGCTGCTGGCCGTGCGGATGGCCTACGGGATCGTCGCCACCAGCGAGGGCGGCGAGGACGTGCGCGCGCTGGTGGACGGCGTGCTGCCCTCACCCCCGCCTGAGCGACGGCGGTCGCGCCGCGGTCAGGCGCAGTAGTCGCAGATCCCGGTCGCGGGCAGCGTCATCGAGCACGTCGGGCAGACCGGGGCGACGCGCTCCGGCTCCGACGCCCGGCGCGGCTTGGCGGGGGCGGCGGCCGTGGTCGTCCGGCGGGCGCGGGGGGCGGCGGCCGCACGGACCGCCCGCGCGGTCGAGGCACCGGCGGGCTCCGTCACCTCGAAGCCCCGCTTGCGCAGGATCGCACCGGCGACCGGCAGGCTGCCGGCCAGGTCGTCCGACGTCGCCAGGCGTCCCGTCGCGTAGCGGTGGGCGACGCCGACCACGGCCGGCAGGTCGTACTCGCGGCCCTCGTGCCGGATCGTCCACGCGGGGTTCGGGGCGAACCCGTAGACCGCGAGGAAGTCGTCGGCCCCGCGGCGGTCGTACTCCTCGATCGCCTGGAGGACGTGCTGACGCGCTACGGAGGAGAAGGTGGCCACGGCACGAGCCTACGTCGCGCCGCGACGGGCACCGCCGTGACCCTTGACACCGGTCGGCCGCGGTCCGACGTTGGGCGGGTGACCGCCTGCCGCCACCCGGTCTTCGCGCGCGTCTACGCCCGCGCGTCACCGGCCCTCGACGCCCAGGGGGTCGCCGCGCACCGGCGCCGGATCCTGGCGGGCCTGCGCGGGCAGGTCGTCGAGGTGGGGGCGGGCGACGGCGCCAACTTCCCGCACTACCCCGCCGCCGTCACCTCGGTCGTCGCCGTCGAGCCCGAGCCGTACCTGCGCGGGCGGGCCGAGCGACGGGTCACGGACGCCACCGTCCCCGTGCGGGTGCTCGACGCGGTCGCCGAGCGGCTGCCGTTCGCGGACGCGTCGGCCGACGTGGTGGTCGCCTCGCTCGTGCTCTGCTCGGTCGGGGACCCGCCCGCGGCGCTGCGCGAGGCGTTCCGGGTGCTCCGACCCGGCGGTGAGCTGCGGTTCTACGAGCACGTGGCCGCGCAGACCCCGACGCTGCGGCGCGTGCAGCGCGTCGTGGACGCCACGCTGTGGCCGTTCCTCAGCGGCGGCTGCCACACCGGCCGTGACACGGTCGCCGCGATCACGGCGGCCGGGTTCGTCATCGACGACCTCGAGCGGTTCATGTTCCCGCCCGGCCGGACGCAGCCCGCGTCACCGCACGTGCTGGGGCGGGCCTCACGCCCGGCGGTCCCGGCCCCTGCGCGACCCGTGCACCGGACCGGTCCCTAGCCGTCCTGCCGGCCGCCGCCCCAGCGCGACGTCAGGTCGTCCCGCAGTCCGCTCACGGCCCGCCGCCAGCTCGCGCCCCGCCGGATGACCGACCCGATGCTCGTGTCCACCGCAGGCACGTGCCGTACGGGGACGCCGTGCGCACGGGCCGTCTCCACGATCGTCCCGGCCGTGCCCGGCAGCACCAGCTGCAGCAGCGCCGACGGTGCGCTGACGGTCGCCTCGCCCGTGCCGAACCGGCGCCGGTACACCACGGTCGTGACGACCCGGGACAGCAGACCGGCCTCCGCGTCGGCCTGCACCTCCGCGAGCGCGTCCTCGAGCGCGTCCTCGGGCGCGTCCTCGGGCGGCAGCACCGAGAGGTAGAGCGACATCAGCAGCTCGCTGATCCGCCGCAGCACCCAGCCCCGCCCGGGCACCGGCGGGATGACGGTGACGAACCGCGCGAGGTCCGCCTCGAACATCTCCGCCGAGAGGCAGGTCCACGCCGGCTCGGTGCGGACCTCGACGACCCGGTCCCAGGTGACGTCCTTGCCGTCGAGCCCGACCTTCTGCGGTGACAGGGTGACGGCACCGAAGCGGTCGAGCAGCGCGAGCGGTGCGGTGGCGAACCGCGGGACGAACGGCACGAGCCGCACCAGCCCCTGGATCGACACGTCCCACTCGCGCGCCATCGGGTACGTCGGGCGCGGGTAGGCGTCGATCACGCGGGCCACCCAGGGCGGGAGCCGGTCGCCGGCGTCCCCGCCGTCCGGCGCCGTGTCCGGCTCCGTGTCCGGCTCCGTGACCCCGGCGCCCGGCAGCGCGGGGTCGAGCGCCACGGCCTCCGCCAGCGCGGCGCCGAGCGCCCCCACGGGGGCGTCGTCGGGCTGCCCGGGCACGGCCGGGGGGTCGGGCACGGCCGGCGGGTCGGGCACGGCCGGCAGGTCGGGCACGGCCGGCAGGTCCGGCACCGGCGCGGCGACCGTGCCGGCCGGGTACGGCTCACCCGCCGGCGGCGGCGGGACGACGTCGTCGTCCAGCAGCACGTCGTCGTGCGCGTCGTCCGTCTGCCTCATCGTCCCCCGCCTCGCTCCGGGCGTCCGGGACGGCCGAGCCCGGACGCGGTGCGTGCAGTGTGCCGCACACGCGCCGTCCGCGACGGGCTCATCCGGCCGCCGCGACCCCGGGAGGACGTCGATCCTCGGGATGCGGACCTCACCCACCCACCCGATAGTGGACCGGGCACGAGCCGTCCCACCGGGCGGCCGACGAACCAGAGCACAGGAGCGTCCTCGTGACCGACACCCCCGTTCAGCCCGGCGCCCCGGGCTCCGCTCCCGCCCCGCTCGAGGAGCCCACCGAGCCCCGCGAGCCGCTGCCCCCGAAGGACGCGAGCACCGGCCCCGCCGCGGTCTCCCCCACCGGTCGCCCCTGGGGCGGTGATCCCGCGACCCGGTCCCAGGACGGCGCGTTCCTCACCACCGCGAGCGGCGCCCCGCTGCGGGACACGGACCACTCGCTGAAGGCGGGCCGCCGCGGCCCGACGCTGCTGCAGGACCACCACCTGCGCGAGAAGATCACGCACTTCGACCACGAGCGGATCCCCGAGCGCGTCGTCCACGCCCGCGGTGCGGCCGCGCACGGCCGGTTCGAGTCCTACGGGACGGCGTCCAGGCTCACCTGCGCGCAGTTCCTGCAGCCCGACGTCACGACGCCGGTGTTCGTCCGCTTCTCCACCGTCGTCGGCTCGCGCGGCTCGGCGGACACCGTGCGTGACACCCGCGGGTTCGCGACGAAGTTCTACACGTCCGAGGGCACGTTCGACCTGGTCGGCAACAACATCCCGGTGTTCTTCATCCAGGACGCCATCAAGTTCCCCGACGTGATCCACGCGGTCAAGCCGCACCCGGACGTCGAGATCCCGCAGGCGCAGTCGGCGCACGACACGTTCTGGGACTTCGTCTCGCTGCACACCGAGGCGCAGCACCACACGATGT
This sequence comes from Cellulomonas sp. KH9, assembly GCF_900114185.1. Lineage (GTDB taxonomy): Bacteria > Actinomycetota > Actinomycetes > Actinomycetales > Cellulomonadaceae > Cellulomonas. The sequence continues at coordinate 78,728 of NZ_FOSE01000001.1, read as the reverse complement.
GGAACATGTCCGACCGCGGCATCCCGCGCTCGTACCGGACGATGGAGGGCTTCGGCGTCCACACCTTCCGGCTCGTCGCCGAGGACGGGTCGACGTCGCTGGTGAAGTTCCACTGGAAGCCGAAGCTGGGCGTGCACTCCCAGACGTGGGAGGAGGCGCAGCTCACCGCCGGCACCGACCCGGACTTCCACCGCCGCGACCTGGCGCTGGCCATCGAGCACGGCGCGTACCCGCAGTGGGAGCTCGGCATCCAGGTGTTCCCCGACACCGAGGACGAGACGTTCGAGGGCATCGACCTGCTCGACCCGACCAAGCTGGTGCCCGAGGAGCTCGCGCCCGTGCAGCCGATCGGCCTGCTGACGCTCGACGCGAACCCGCGCAACTACTTCGCCGAGACCGAGCAGGTCGCGTTCCACGTCGGGCACCTGGTGCGCGGCATCGACGTCACCAACGACCCGCTGATGCAGGGCCGGCTGTTCTCGTACCTCGACACCCAGCTCAGCCGGCTCGGCGGGCCGAACTTCGAGCAGCTGCCCATCAACCGGCCGCACGCCCCGGTCAACGACATGCTGCGTGACGGCATGCACCAGACCGCCGACCACATCGGCGTCGCGCCGTACAAGCCGAACTCGCTGGACGGCGGCTGCCCGTTCCACGCGGGCGCGGACCTGGCGTTCATCGACCTGCCGACGCGCGTGGCGGAGGGCGTCAAGGAGCGCGCGAACCCCGCGTCGTACGACGACCACTACAGCCAGGTGCGGATGTTCTGGCGCAGCCTGACGCCCGTCGAGCAGGCGCACACCGCCCAGGCGTACACGTTCGAGCTCGGCAAGTGCTTCGAGCAGGCGATCAAGGAGCGGCAGCTGCAGGCGCTGGCGAACATCGACGCCGGCCTGTGCGCGACCGTCGCCGCGGGTCTCGGTCTGCCGGCGCCCGCGCCGACCGTCGAGGTCCCGGACGTCCAGCCCAGCCCGACGCTGTCGCAGGTGGGCAAGCAGTGGCCCGTGGACGGGCGCGTGGTCGGCCTGGTCGCCGACCCGACGACCGACCTCGGGACCCTCACCGCGGTCCGCGACGCGCTCGACGCCGCGGGCGTGCTGCCCCTGGTGGTCGCGCCGCACGGCGGTCCGCTGGACCCGGCACGTCCCGACGTCGTCGCGCAGCGCACCTGGCTGACCGCGGCGTCGCCGGAGTTCGACGCGCTCGTCCTGCTGGGCGCCGCCGCACCCGCGCCGGACGCGCAGCCGTCGTTCGACGCCAAGGCCGGCGGGCCGGGTGTGGCCGTCGACCCGCGGGTCGTCCTGCTCGTCCAGCAGGCGTACCGGCACGCGAAGTCGGTGGCCGCCGTGCCCGCCGCCACGGCGGTGCTCGACGCGGCGGGCGTCGACCCGCAGGCGCCGGGTGTGCTGCTCGCCGACGACGCGACGACGATCGCCGAGACGCTGCTCGCGCAGCTCGCGCTGCACCGCGCGTGGGAGAGGTTCCCCGCGGCGGTGGTGTGACGCACCCCGGAGCCGCGCGTCCCGTCACCCGGCGGGCGCGCGGCTCCGGCGCGACGGGCACCGTCGGTCCTGCCGGTCCGCGGCGTGCGCGGCGCAGCGGAGGCCGACGGACCGCCGCACCGGGTCGCGGATGTGACCCAGGTCACATCCGAAGTGCCCCCACCGGCCACCCCGCCCGGGATGGGATGTGCCTGCACGCGGGCGCGCCGGACCCGCCCGCGACCAGGTGGTGGCCATGCCCGAGATCGACGCCGACGCGCTGCTGGGGGCCTGGCGGGGCGCCGCCGACACCATGGACGAGTTCGACGTGGTGCGGGGACTCGTCGAGACCCACGCGCGGCGCACCCCCGACGCCGACACCCGCGCCGCGCGGGCACGGGCCGCGATGTTCGACGGCGACCCGGCCGCCGCCCTCGACATCCTCGGTGACGTCGGCGAGATCGACCTGGACGCCGCCGGCAGCGTCAGCTGGGCCGACGTCGTCGCCGTCGCGGCACGCGCCGCCCTGGGCGACGAGGACGCGCTGGGCGCCCTGCACCGGGTCGGCCAGGGCCTGCAGGGGCCCGTCGCCGTCACGCACGGCTACATCCTCGCCCGCGCCGCCGAGCTGGCCGGGCGGCACGAGGTGGCGGACGCCACCTGGCACCTGCTGCAGGAGATCGCGCCGGGGACCACCCTGCTGACCCGGCGCGTGCTGGTCGTCGACACCCTCGCGCGGTCCACCACCGACGCCGCCGCCGCGACCCGACGCGTCGGGGCCACCGCCCGCACGCTGGTGGAGATGGTGCCCGCACCCGAGGACGGGCAGCGGCACGTCGTCGAGGTCGTGCGAGCCCTGGAGGAGCGCGGCGACGCGGCGGGGGCCCGACTCGTCCTCGAGGCGCTCGTCGCCATGCGACCCACGGCCACGGAGGTCGTCGCGATGCGCGACGCCCGGGCGACGCCCGAGCGGTGGTGGCGCGAGCGGCTGCCGGGGCTGGTCACCGCCGCCGTCGCCACGGTGCTGGTCGCGGTCGGGATCGTCGCGTCCTGGCCCGTGTGGGTGCCGGCGCTGGCGGCCGTCGTCACCGTCGTCGTGTGGCGGCGCTGGCGCCTGCCGCACACCCCGGGCCTGTCGGCGACGGACGCCCGCGTCCTGGCGTACATCCGCCAGTGGCTCCCGGACGTGGCGGACGACTTCGGCGCCGGCCGGCGTCGTGCGGGTCTGGCGGTCACCGGCGCCGGGGCGGGGTTCGTCGTCGGTCTCGTCGTCATGGGAGTCGTCACCGAGGGCCTGCTCGCCGACCTGTACGCCACGCACGCCCGCGAGGTGGACGCCGTCGCCTGGGCGCTCGTGCTGCTCGCGACGTTCCTCGGCGGCGTCGGGGCGCAGCGTCTGCTGCGCCGCCCGCTCGCGGCCGCGACGCAGCGGCTCGTCGACCAGCACCGCACCACGGTCGAGGAGGAGTGCAGCCGGTGCACGTGCCTGCGCACGGTCGGCATCCGCGGCCCCGGCGCCGAGACCTACCTCACCCGGCACCTCACGGGTGCGGCCGGCGACGTCGCCGCCCTCGCCCCGCAGGTCCCCGGCGCGACGGTCAGCGTCCACCAGTGCCCGATGTCGCGGACCCCGTGGCTCGCGGTGCGCCGGCCCGGGTACGAGACGCTCGTGCTGCGCGGGGTGCTCACGCACGTGGAGGAGGAGGCCACCCCGCAGACGACGACGGGCGGCTACCTCTGACCCCGGGTCCCCGGTGCGGCTATCGTCGGGCCTCCGACCTGCTGCGACACCCCGGAGGTGCGCTCGATGCCGAGCCCCGACGCCCCGCACGTCGTCGTCGTGGGCTCCGGGTTCGGCGGCTCGGTCGCTGCCCTACGACTGTCGGAGAAGGGCTACCGGGTGACCGTCCTGGAGGCGGGCCGCCGGTTCACCCCCGACACCCTGCCGCGCACGTCCTGGGACGTGCGCCGGTTCCTGTGGGCGCCGCGGCTGGGGTGCCGCGGCATCCAGCGCATCCACGTGCTGCCCGACGTCGTGGTGCTGGCCGGGGCCGGGGTCGGCGGCGGGTCCCTGGTGTACGCCAACACGCTCTACCGCCCGGAGTCCGACGACTTCTACCGCGACCCCCAGTGGGCGTCCCTCACGGACTGGCGCGACGAGCTCGCCCCCCACTACGACCAGGCGCAGCGGATGCTCGGGGTGGTGCAGAACCCCACCCTCACCCCGGCCGACGAGGTGGTCCGCGCGGCCGCGCACGAGCTCGGCGTCGCCGGGACGTTCCGGCTCGCGCCGGTCGGCGTCGTGTTCGGCGAGCCCGGGGCCGCGGTGCCGGACCCGTTCTTCGGCGGCGTCGGCCCCGAGCGCCGCGGCTGCCTCGAGTGCGGGGAGTGCATGACGGGCTGCCGGCACGGCGCCAAGAACACACTGGAGACGAACTACCTGTGGCTCGCCGAGCGCGCGGGCGCGCGCATCGTCCCGGACACGACGGTCGTCTCGCTCGTCCCGCACGACGACGGCCGCTGGGACGTCGTCACCGTCCCCACCGGCCGGCGGCGCCCGCGCACGATCGTGGCCGTGGACCAGGTCGTGCTCGCCGCCGGGGCCTGGGGCACCCAGGAGCTGCTGCACCGTCTCAAGGCCGACGGGACGCTGCCGCACCTGTCCGACCGGCTCGGGCACCTGACGCGCACCAACTCCGAGGCGCTCGGCGGTGCCGCCCGCCGGCCCCGCGCACGTGGGCCGCGGGTCAACGGCGGCGTGGCCATCACGTCCTCCGTGTGGCTCGACGAGCGCACGCACATCGAGCCGGTCCGGTACGGGCGCGGGTCCAACCTCATGGGGCTGCTCGGCACGGTCCTCACCGACGGCGGCGGGCGCGTGCCGCGCTGGGCGCGCTGGCTCGGGCAGGTCGTACGGCACCCGGGGCACGCGGCGTCCGTGCTCGGCGGGCTGCGGACGTGGTCGGACCGGTCGGTCATCGGCCTCGTCATGCAGACCGGCGGCGCCTCGCTCACCGTGCGCCCGCGCCGCACGTGGACGGGCCGGTGGCGGCTGACGTCGACCCGTGGCGACGGCGAGCCGAACCCCACGTGGCTGCCGCAGGCCAACGCCGCGTACCGGGCGATGGCCCGCCACCTCGACGGCATCCCCATGAGCACCCTCGGGGAGATCGCCGACGTCCCCATGACGGCGCACTTCCTCGGCGGCTGCACGATCGGCGCGGACGCCTCGACGGGCGTCATCGACGCGTACCACCGGGTGTTCGGGCACCCGGGGCTGCACGTCGTGGACGGGTCGGCGATCTCCGCGAACCTCGGGGTCAACCCGTCGCTGACGATCACCGCGCAGGCCGAGCGGGCGTGCGCGACGTGGCCGAACGCCGGGCAGCCCGACCCGCGGCCCGCCCTCGGTGAGCCGTACCGCCGGGTGGCGCCGGTCGCGCCCGCGCGGCCCGCCGTCCCGGCGCACGCCGCGGCGGCGCTGCCACTGACGGTCGTGCGGCACCGGGCGCCCGCGGGCGACGCCACGCGGACGGACCCGTCCGCCCGAGGGGTCGCGGACCCCTCGCTAGGCTCGCCGGGACCCGTCCGTCGACGTGAGGTGGAGCGATGACGCAGGAGACGCACGAGCCCGTGGTCGAGCACGACGAGGCCGGGCACCGCTACGTCCTGCGCATCGACGGGCAGGAGGCCGGCGAGCTCGGGTACGCGGTCGACGGCGACCGCGTCGTCCTCGAGCACACCGTCGTCGACCCCGCGCGCCGCGAGAAGGGCCTCGGCTCCCGCCTCGCCGCGTACGCGCTCGACGACGCACGGTCGGCGGGCCGCCGGGTCGTCCCGCAGTGCCCGTTCGTCCGGGCCTACGTCGACGAGCACCCGCGGTACGCCGACCTCGTGGACTGACTGTGAGGGTTGTGCCCGCGGCTCGCTGAGGACGCGCTCCCGCGCGCGACCGGACCTCGACGCACGGGACCCTGGACAGACCGGGCAGATCGGGCAGGATGTCCCTGCGAGGACAGGGGGTCCCCATGACGTCGGACGGCACCACCACGGCACGGACGACGTGCGCGATCGTCGGTGGCGGGCCCGCCGGGCTCGTCCTCGGCCTGCTGCTGGCCCGCGCCGGGGTCGAGGTGACGGTCCTGGAGAAGCACGCCGACTTCCTGCGGGACTTCCGCGGCGACACCGTGCACCCCTCGACGATGCAGGCGCTGGACGACCTCGGCCTCATCGACCGGTTCCTCGCGCTGCCGCACTCCCGCGTCGAGGGCATCACGCTGCCGGACCCCGCGGGCGGCGACCCCGTACCGGTCGTCGACTTCTCGCGCCTGCGCGTGCCGTACCCCTACATCGCGATGGTCCCGCAGTGGGACCTGCTCGACCTCGTCGCGGACGCCGGCGACGCCGAGCCCACGTTCACGCTGCTGCGCGAGCACGAGGTCACGGACGTCGTGCGCACCGGCGAGCGCGTCACCGGCGTGCGGTACCGCACCCCGCAGGGCGAGGGGACGCTGCACGCCGACCTCGTCGTGGCGTGCGACGGCCGCTGGTCGGTGGTCCGCCGGGCGGTCGGGCTGCCCGCCCGGGCGTTCCCGGTCCCGTTCGACGTCTGGTGGTTCAAGGTCCCGACGAGCCGACCCGTCGGCGGCGCGCTCGTGCCGCGGATCCACCCCGGCCGCGCGCTCGTGACCATCCCGCGCGAGGGGTACCTGCAGATGGCGTACCTCGGCCCCAAGGGCACCGACGCGGCGCTGCGTGCCCGGGGGATCGAGGCGTTCCGCGCCGAGGTCGCCGAGCTCGTGCCGGAGCTCGCCGGCGACGTCCACCGGCTCGCCTCGATGGACGACGTCAAGCACCTCGACGTGCGCCTCGAGCGACTGCGGCGCTGGTCGGCCCCGGGGGTGCTGTGCCTCGGCGACGCCGCGCACGCCATGTCCCCCATCGGCGGGGTCGGCGTCAACCTCGCGGTGCAGGACGCCATCGCCGCGGCCCGGCTGCTGGCCGGACCGCTGCGGTCGGGGGTGTTCCGCGGGCCGTTCCCCACGCACCTCGTCGGGCGGGTGCAGGCCCGCCGACGGATGCCGACCGCCGTCGTCCAGGGGGTGCAGCGCGTCATGCACGCGCGCGCGATCGGGCCGGCGATCGCCGGGGACCCGGGCGTCGCACCGGACCGCGGTCCACGGCTCTTCCGCCGGGTGCCCGCGCTCAGCGGACTGACGGCACGCCTCGTGGGTCTCGGGCCGCGGCCCGAGCGGGTGCCGGCGTGGGGCCGACGCCCGCGGACGCCGGTGCCCTGACGACGCCCACCGGCGACCGGCCGCTCGCCGTCAGGCGGGCGCGTCCGTCAGGCGGGCGCGTCCGTCAGGCGCGGCGAGGCCGGCGCGGGCGCGGTCGGCCGGCCCACGCTGAACACCGCCAGCGCCACCTGCGTGCGGCGCAGGCCGAGGCGCCGGCGCAGCCCCGCCACGGCGTGCGGGGAGTCGACGACCTCCGAGTGCGGCGCCACCGCCAGCCCCGCGCGGTGCGCGTGCAGCCACGTGCGCTGCAGCGCCCGCCCGGCCTCGACCACGTCGGCGGGCGGCAGGCCGAGCCTCGCGTCGAGCTCCTCGGTGCCGCTGCGGACGCCGGGCGTGCGGGCCACCAGCACGAGGTGCTGCGGACCGGTCAGGGGCTCGTCGGGCGCCGGCGGCGCGGGCAGCGGGCGGGTGCGACCGACCGCCTCGACCGCGCGCCCGGCGACGCCCACCACGGTGAGCGCGGCGTCGTGCAGCGCCGGGCGGCGCGTCAGCGGTGCGGCGAGGCGTGCCAGGGGTGCCGGCAGCAGCAGCATGCGGTCCGTCATGCCGTCCCGGGCGTAGCGGGGGTGGGCGGGGGCCAGCCGCAGCCAGCGCACGAGCTCGGCCGCGACCGCACGGCGCGAGGCCGTCCACGCGCCACCGAGCCGCACCAGGTGCCGCATGGCCGCGTCGTCCACCTGGAGCAGCGCGAGCCCGGCGGGCAGCGTCGGGACGTCGGCCCGCAGGTCGGGGGCCGGGTCGAGGTGCCCCCGGTGCGTGCGCCGGTCGCGGACGTCCGCCGGGGTGAAGGGCGTCGCGTACGGCGCCGCCTGCGGGTGCAGCACGAGGACGGGCGCACCGGGGTCGGCCGGGCCACGCACCGGCAGGTCCGCGAGCCGGTCGAGCCGGTCGGTCGGCGACACGCGCACCCCCCGGCCGTCGGCGGCCGCCGCGATCGCGAAGGACTCGACCCACGCACCGAGCGAGAGGAGCAGGTCACGGAAGGACGGGTCGCCCGCCGCGAGCACGCGGTCGGGGACGACCGCGACCTCGACGGTGCCGTCGACGACGCGCGGCGACCACGGCTGCGTGTTGTGCGCGGACGGCGCGCGCCCGGCGACGCGCACCCAACGGTGCAGGTCGTCGTCGGTGACCGGCGGCACCCGGGTGGCGCCGGTCGCGGCGGTGCCCTCGGGGGTGGCACCGGGGGTGGCACCGTCGGGGGTGCGACCGCGGGGGGTCGGGGTCATCGGGTCTCCTTCGCCGCCGGGGCGGCGGTCGTCGGGCCGGGGGCGACCGGCCTGCGGTAGAACGTCACGCCGTGCAGCGGGCGGCCGCCGAACCGTTGGAGCTGGCGGGCCGAGGCGGGGTTGTCGCGGCCGACGAACGTCGAGCGCAGGCGCCCGTACCCGCCCCGGGCCAGGTGCGCCTGCAGCGTGCGGGACAGCAGCGTCAGCACCCCCTGGCCCTGACGGTCGGGCTCGGTGCCCTGGATGACGAGGACCGCGTCGCGCCGGTACCGGCGCCGGGTCGCCAGCAGCCGCAGCTGCTGCAGCGGGCCCAGACGCCCGCCGACGCGCTGCAGGAACGCCGTGATGTCCGGCACCACCAGCACGAACGCGACGAGTGCCCCGGTCGTCACGTCGCGGGCCAGCAGCAGCAGGTCCTCGTCGACCAGGTGGCCCAGCCCGTCGGTCGCGAACGCCATCTCCGCGTCCGTGATGGGCGTGTAGTACGGCAGCGCCGCGAAGGACCGGTTGAGCACCGTGAGCACCTCGGGCACCAGCCGCCCCACCTGCGAGCGCCGCCCGCGCTCGAGGCGCAGCCCGGCCGCCGCCCACTCCGCCTCCGACGGCAGCCCGTCGCGCGACGCCGCGGTCACGTCGACCACCCACGTGTCCGCCTCGCCCCAGCGCTCGAACCCGAGCGCCTCGTACGTCGCCGGCACGTGCGCGGGGTTCCACGGGGAGTCCACGAAGCCGCGGGTCGCGAACCCCGAGGTGATCACCCCGCCGGACTGGTTGGGCAGCAGCGAGACGGGCCCGAAGAGCTGGGCGCGGCCGGCCGCGCGGTCCTCGAGCGCGCGCAGGAGCGCGGCGGCTGCGGCCGCGTCGGCGAACTCGGTGGCACCGAACAGCAGCGACGGCGCGCCCAGGCGGGCGTCGAGACGCGCGTCGGTGTGGACGGTCGTGCGTCCGACGGCCCGGCCCGCACCGTCGCGCACCAGCAGCAGCTCGACCGGCTCGGGGTGCGGGGACGTGCCGCGCCACCACGCCCGCACCGTCGAGGCGAGCAGCGGCACCGCGAGCTCGCGCGGGTGCAGCCGCAGCGGCAGGTCGACGAAGTCGCGCAGGTCGGCGCGCGACGCGACCGGCTCCACCCGCAGGTCGCTCACGCGGCACCCCCGGAGGCGTCGGCGGCGACATGCACCCGGATGTACCCGCCGGTGCCGTGGCGGCGGTCCCGGGTGATCCAGGTCATGAGCCGCCGGTGCGCGGGCAGCCGGGCGAAGAGCAGCAGCGCGTCGCGGTCGGTGAAGAACGCGATCGTCCCCAGGGTGAACGGCGGCTCCCAGTACACCCGGTGCCACACGTGCCCGCGCATGCGGCGCATCGCCGCGACCATGGGGTACCACTCGCGCGAGAGCACCGCCCACGAGTGCGGACCGCGGTAGCGGGTCGCCCCGAGGAACATCGCCCCGCCGCGGGCCGGGGTACGGGCCGTACCGGCGTCCCCGTGCCCCGGTGGCCCGCCCCGTCGGCCCGCGGGGTCGTCGGCCGTGCGCGCGGCGCGCCGTGGCGGCGCGGGCGCGACGGCCGGCGGGGTGCGCCCGCGCGACGTCTCGCTGCTCAGCGCCGTGAACCGCTCGATGTGCGCCATGGTGTCGCCCTCGGCCCGCCACACACCGTTGGTGTACCCCTCGGGGTCGGCCCGGAACACCCGCGCACGGTCCCGCACCGGGTCCGCACCGGCCGCGAACGCGTCGGCGTGCGCGGGCGTGGCGAAGCAGACGACCAGCCCGCGCACGCGTCGGCCGTCGGCGTCGCGGGCCCGCACCCCGGCGGTCCACACGTGCCCGGCCGCCGCCCGGGCCGCGCGGCGCGCCCGCCGTGCCCACGCCCGGTCCCCGCCGGGCCGCTCCACGACGGCCAGCGCCCCCGCACGGGCCTGCACCGGCGCCCGCGAGAAGTCGCGCGAGCGCATCAGGCGCGGCCCGGGGCGGTCGGGCGCGCCGCCGTCGGGTGCGCGGTCGTCGGGCGCGCGGTCGTCGGGTGCGCGGTCGTGGCGTCCCGGTCGCCCGGGTCGACCAGGTAGACGTTCTTGATCGTCGTCTGCCCGCCGGCGAAGGGCCCGGTGCCGTGGTCGTGCACGTGGACGCGCAGGTCGGCGGCCGTCGGGTCCTCCTCGAGGGACTGCGCCACGTCGCGGGACACCGAGGCGAGGTGGTCCAGCACGCCCGCCGCCGCCCGCGTCGCGAGGTCCGCGCGGGCCGCGTCGTCCAGGTCGGCGTCCGCCCGCAGCTGCAGGTGGATCGCCGGGCGCTGCTCGTGGTCCCCCACGTCGACGAGCGCCAGCCTGAACGACTCGATCGCGGCGGCGTGCGGGTTGTCGAGGTACAGGCCGTTCTCGACGTCCAACGGGTACAGGTGCGCGCCCATGTACGACACCGTCGAGTCCTTGCGCCCGTAGAGCAGCAGGAACGGCAGCCGCATGCGCTGGATCGCGTGGGCGCGCTCGAACCCGAACGCCAGGCGGTCGCGCGCCGGCTCGGGCAGCTCCGCGATCGCGGCCTTGAGCCGGTCGAAGGTGACGATCCGCGCCTCGTCCCCGATGTCGTAGCGCAGCTTGGGGCTCATGATGTCCGCCGAGTTGAGCGTCACGAGCAGGCGGCCGTCGGGCGTGGTCTCCATGTACGTCTCGAGCGGGTTGTACTGGAAGACCATGGGCGTGCGGGTCTCGTCCGGGCCCAGCACGGCGTCGCGCAGCGGGCCGCCCGCGGCCAGCGTGCGCCGCACCCACACGGCCAGGTCGCTCTCCCCCGCCATGCCGATGGTCAGGTCGGACGCGCCGTACCCGGAGTACACGCGACCGAAGCGGTCCTCGAGGTAGTCGCGCAGCCCCTCGGTGAGCGCCTCCCCGCCGACGAACCCGTTGAGGTCGTACGCGTCCCAGTCGAACCCCGCGGCGTCGAGCCGGTCGCGCAGGTGCTTGAGGAACGGCGGGTACGCGCACACCAGGTACGTGTAGCCGGGGCCGAAGTGCCGCAGGGTGTCGACGATCTTGTCGATGTCGGGGCCGGTGTTCTTCACCATCGCGATGCGCGACATCGCGATGCCCGTGTTGGTGCCCGTGGCCCAGGCGCCCATCGAGAACGCGTTGATCGCGAACAGCCGGCGCGTGCCGAACAGCGACGTCACGTACCCCGCGACGTTCTTGTGGACGGTCGCCAGCTCCCGCCGTGAGCGCATCCAGTTGTACGGCGTGCCCGATGACCCGCTGGACTCGTCGACCACGGTGCCGACGGTCTCGATGAGGCCGTTCCAGCACCGCTGGTCCTCGGGGTACCGGTCGACGTACCCGTGCTTGGACGTCGGGCGGTACGTCGTCAGGTCCCACCACCGGAACCGGAAGCCGCCCTCCTCGACGTGGTGCCGGTACGCCGGGACGTCGAGGTACGCGTGCTGGCAGATCATCCACGCGTTGAGCCGCGCGAACCGCTCCATGGCCGGGTGGTAGTTGCGGGCCGTGAACCGCCACAGCGCCGGGTGCAGCCGGTACAGGCGGTACGCGGCGGTCACGAACCAGGTGGCCAGCCGCAGGGCGGCCTGCCGCACGGCGCTCGTCAGCGGGGCCGGGGAGGTCACGCCGGGCACCCTACAAGCCGCGTCCGACGGCAGGGGTGCGCGTCGTCGCAGGTCGCGCACCATCCCGGGTGAACTTCACCTGCCGCGTCCGACGGCCGCACGCGCCGCGGGCGGTCAGCCGCCGAACGGCAGCACGGGCCGCCCGGGCACGTCGACCCGCACCCGGAACAGCGCACCGGCCTCCGGCTCCGGGTCGTCCAGGTTCTCCCGCGAGGTCGTGACGTACAGGTCGCGCAGGTCGGGTCCGCCCAGGGTGCACGCCGTGACCAGCCGCACCGGCAGCTCCACCTCGGCGAGCGTGCGTCCGTCCGGGGAGACGCAGCGCACGCGACCGTCCCCGTGGAGCGCCACCCACACGTTGCCCGCGGAGTCGACGACGAGCCCGTCGGGGCTCTCGTCGGTCCCGGTGACGAACGGGCGGCGGTTCGTCAGGCGCCCGTCGACGACGTCGAACACGTCGGTCCGGCCCGTGGCGGTGTCGTCGTAGTAGGCCAGGGTGCCGTCGGGCGAGAAGTCGATGCCGTTGGAGATCGTCACGTCGTCGAGCACGACCTCGACGTCACCGGCGGGGGTGATGCGGTACAGCGTCGCGCCGCCGGGGCGCGCGTCGTAGGCCATCGAGCCGGCGTACAGCACGCCCCACGGGTCGCACCCGGCCTCGTTGAGCCGCACCCCGGTGTCCGACCACAGCTCGGGCTGCGGCACGGGCAGGCCGTCGGGCGCGTCCGCCAGGGCGATGCCGCGCTCCAGCCCCACGACGTACCCGCCGCGGCTGCGCGGCCGGACGAACGCGGCGACGTCGCCCACGTGCAGCCGGTCCACGGACCCGTCGTCCCGCAGGGTCAGCAGGTCGCCCGCCAGCATGTCCACCCAGCGCAGCCCGCCCCACGTGGGTGACCAGCACGGACCCTCCCCGTGGTAGGCGACGGCGTCGGTGACCTGCTCTGCTCGCAGCAACGGTGCTCCTCGGGACGGGGACGGCGGTGCGTCCGAGCCTCGCGTGCCCGCGAGCGGGGCGCACGTCGGCACGCGGGCTGCCCGTACGATCCGGCCCCATGAGAGCAACGAGGCTCGTCCTTCCCGGGGCCGCGCTGGGCGCCGTCGCCGCGCTCGCCCTCGGTGGCTGCACCGCCACCGCCGACCCTGGCCCCACGCCGTCCACCAGCTCCGCCACACCGGACGCGGCCGCGCCGGGCGTCGCGCTGCGCGACCTGCCCCGCGACGGCCTCGCGGTCGGCGTGGCCGTCGCCGGCGGCGGCCACCTCGCCGCGTCGGGCTACCCCGACCCGTTCGGCAGCGACGACGCCTACCGCGCGGTGGTCGCCGAGCAGTTCTCGTCCCTGACGCACGAGAACCAGCTCAAGTGGGAGTTCCTGCGCCCCACGCGCGACGAGTTCCGGTTCGAGGGCGCCGACGCGGTGATCGACTTCGCCGAGGAGAACGGCCAGCAGGTGCGCGGTCACACGCTGCTGTGGCACTCGCAGAACCCCCGCTGGCTGACCACCGGCACCTTCACGGACGACGAGCTGCGCGCCCTCCTGCAGGAGCACGTCACCACGGTCGTCGGCCGGTACGCGGGCCGGATCGTGCACTGGGACGTCGCCAACGAGATCTTCGACGACGACGGTGTGCTGCGCACCGAGCAGAACCCGTTCCTCGCGCGCTTCGGCACCGCGATCGTCGCGGACGCTCTGCGGTGGGCGCACGAGGCCGACCCCGACGCGGTCCTGTACCTCAACGACTTCAACGTCGAGGCGGTCGGACCCAAGTCCGACGCGTACCTCGCGCTGGTCCAGGAGCTGCTGGCGGCCGGTGCACCGGTCGGCGGGTTCGGCGTGCAGGGCCACCTGTCGACCCAGTACCCCTTCCCGGACGACCTCGAGACGAACCTGCGCCGCTTCACCGACCTCGGCCTGGAGGTCGCGATCACCGAGCTCGACGTCCGCGTGCCCGTGGACGCCGACGGTCGCGCCGAGCCGGACGACGTCGAGAAGCAGGTCGACTACTACGGTCGCGCGGTCGCCGCGTGCGTCGCCGTCGAGCGCTGCACGTCCCTGACGCTGTGGGGCGTGACGGACCGCTACTCGTGGGTCCCCAGCTGGTCGCCGGGCGAGGGCGCGGCCACCGTCCTGGACGAGGACCTCGCGGTGAAGCCCGCGTTCGAGGCGGTCGTCGAGGCACTGCGGGCTCCGACGTCCTGACCGGCGGCGACGCGGCCGGGAGCGACGCGGCCGGGACGACCTCGGCGGCCGGGCCCGTCAGCGTCCCGCGGCCTCGCGGGCCGCCTGCTCGATGCGCCCCCGGAACGCGGCCCACTCGTCCGTGGTGCGGTCCGGCACGTTCGGGTCGCCCGCGACCAGGCCCGTGGCGCCGTCGAGCTGCTCGCGCAGCACGTCGGCGTGCCCGGCGTGCCGGGCGACCTCGGCGACCAGGTGCACCAGGACCTCGTGGAGCGTCGCCTGCGGCTCGGACCACCACGGGACCTCACCGACCGCGTCGAGCGGCAGGGCCTCGACGGTCGCGTCCGCGTGCTCCGCGGAGTGCCGCCACACGTCGAGGACCAGGTCACGGCTCTCGTCCGCCGTGGCCCAGAGGTCCGCGTCGCGCTCGACGCCCGCGGCGGACCAGGGCAGGTCGAGCGGGCTCGGGCGTCCGAACACCAGGCCCAGGTACTCGACCTGCACGCTGGCGACGTGCTTGACCAGGCCCAGCAGGTTGGTGCCGGTGCCCGTCAGTGGCCGCCGGACGTCGTACTCGTCGAGCCCCTCGAGCTTGCCGACGAGGCCGTCGCGCTGCCGGCGCAGCGCGCGGTGCAGCGTGGTCTTCGGGTCGGTGTCCATGGTGCCGACCATGCCACCGGCCACCGACGTCCGGCGGGGCCCGGCCGACCACAGGGGCGGCGCCGTCGACTATCGGAGGGCACACCGAAACGTGAAGCGTTTACGTGCGTTGACGGGCCCACCCCCTGGTCGAAGAGTGGGGCGTCCGCCGACCGGCTCGCTGACGACCCGGCCATCGGCTCATCAAGGAGGAACGATGACCCCCCCACCCCAGCTCCGACGCGGGCGCCCCCTGGTCGCACGCGGCGCCTCCGCCCTCGCGATCGTCGCGCTCGCCGTCACGACGGCCGCGGCGATCCCGGCGCAGGCCGCCGGCTCGACCCTCCAGGAGGCCGCCGCGCAGAGCGGCCGCTACTTCGGCACCGCGATCGCCGCCGGCCGCCTCAGCGACTCCACGTACTCCACCATCGCGAACCGTGAGTTCAACATGATCACGGCCGAGAACGAGATGAAGATGGACGCGACGGAGCCCAACCAGAACCAGTTCAACTACAGCCAGGGCGACCGGATCCTCAACTGGGCCAAGCAGAACGGCAAGCAGGTCCGCGGGCACGCGCTCGCGTGGTACTCCCAGCAGCCGGAGTGGATGAAGCGCATGGAGGGACCCTCGCTGCGCAGCGCGATGGTCAACCACGTCACGCAGGTCGCGACCCACTACAAGGGCCAGATCTACGCCTGGGACGTCGTGAACGAGGCGTTCGCCGACGGCAGCTCCGGCGGCCGCCGCGACTCCAACCTGGAGCGCACCGGCAGCGACTGGATCGAGGTGGCCTTCCGTGCCGCGCGCGCCGCCGACCCGGGCGCGATCCTCTGCTACAACGACTACAACATCGACGACTGGTCGCACGCCAAGACCCAGGGCGTCTACCGCATGGTCCGTGACTTCAAGCAGCGCGGCGTGCCGATCGACTGCGTCGGCCTGCAGTCGCACTTCAACCCGCAGAGCCCGGTCCCGGCCAACTACCAGACGACGATCGAGAGCTTCGCCGCCCTCGGCGTCGACGTGCAGATCACCGAGCTCGACATCGAGGGCTCCGGCTCGGCGCAGGCGGAGAACTTCCGCAAGGTGACCCAGGCCTGCCTCAACGTCGCCCGCTGCACCGGCATCACGGTGTGGGGCGTGCGTGACACGGACTCGTGGCGTGCCTCGGGCACCCCGCTGCTGTTCGACGGCAACGGCAACAAGAAGCAGGCGTACACCTCGGTGCTCAACACGCTGAACGCGGCGAGCCCGACCACGCCGCCGCCCACGACGCCGCCGCCGACGACCCCGCCGCCGACGACGCCCCCGCCCACGACCCCGCCGCCCACCACGCCGCCGCCGACGACCCCGCCGCCGGTGACGGGCAGCTGCTCCGCCGCCCTGACCATCGCCAACGCGTGGCCGGGTGGCTACCAGGGCACGGTCACGGTCACGGCCGGCTCGTCGTCCCTCAACGGGTGGCGGGTGACCCTGCCGGGTGACGTCTCCACGAACAACGTGTGGAACGGCGTGGTCTCCGGCAACGTCGTGAGCAACGCGCCCTACAACGGCTCCGTCGGAGCCGGGCAGTCGACGACCTTCGGGTTCATCGGTCAGGGTTCCGCCCCGAGCGGCGCCACGCTGACCTGCGGCTGACACGCTCCACCTGACCGGCCCGCACCGGTCACCACGACGACGGCGCTGCACCCCCGGGGTGCGGCGCCGTCGTCGTGCGCCCTCGTGCGCGAGGGGTCGGCCCGGCCTCGTGCTCCCGCAGGCAGCGCCGCCTCGTAGCATCGACGCGTGCCACCCCGCTCGCCCCTGCCGGCACGCCACGGCCTCGACGCCGCCCGCCTGTGCACCCCGCCCCCCGCCCGCGGGGTCCCCGCGGCGTGGCCCACGATGGGCGCCTGGTTGCGTCACCGGCTCCCCACGCACGTCGACGTCGCCGGGATGCTCGCGGCGGGCGAGTTCGTGGACGAGGACGGCCGCGCGCTGCGGGACGACGACCCGTTCGTCCCCGCGCGGCACGTGTGGTTCCACCGGGTCCTGCGCGAGGAGCCCGTGGTCCCCGGGACGATCCACGTGGTGCACCGCGACGAGCGGCTCGTCGTGGTCGACAAGCCCCCGTTCCTCTCGACCATCCCCCGCGGACGGCACATCGTGCAGAGCGTCGTCGTGCGGCTGCGCGCCGAGCTGGACCTGCCCGAGCTCTCGCCGCTGCACCGCCTCGACCGCGGGACGTCCGGGGTCCTCCTGCTCGCCACCGAACGACGCTGGCGCGGCGCCTACCAGACGGCCTTCGAGCGCCGCGCGATGGACAAGACGTACCGCGCGCTGGCACCGCTGCGCGCCGACCTGGAGCTGCCCACGGTGGTGCGCAACCACCTGCGCAAGGTGCGCGGAACCCCGCGTGCCGAGGTCGTGCCGGACGCCCCGGTCAACGCCGAGACGCTCGTCGAGCTCGAGCGTGAGGTCGACGGCCTGGGGGTCTACCGCCTGACCCCCCGCACCGGGCGCACGCACCAGCTGCGCCTGCACCTGGCGGGGCTCGGCATCCCGATCGAGGGTGACCCGCTGTACCCGGTGCTCCGCGACGTCGACCTCGACGACTTCCGCGAACCGCTGCAGCTGCTGGCGGCCGAGATCGCGTTCACCGACCCGGTGGACGGGCGGCGCCGGCAGTTCCGTGCGGTGCGGGAGCTGCCGCTGACGACGCAGGCCGGCGAGGACCGCACCGGCGACTGACGCCGTGCGGTGACCGTCCTGCCATCACCTGCTCCGACGGCTCCCGCTCAGACGGCGCGGCGGCGGCGCGACAGGACCAGCAGCCCGGTCCCCGCGGCGAGCGACGACGCCGCCAGCAGCGCCAACGGAATCTCGCCCGGCACCCCGGTAGCCGCCAGCTGCACCGGGCGAGCGGTGGCGCGGGCCGGCGCGGCGGTCGACGGCGCGGCGGCCGGGGCGCCGGGGGCGGGAGCTGCCGGCGCGGGGGCGGGAGCTGCCGGCGCGGGGGCGGCGGGGGCAGGAGCCGCAGCAGCGTTCGCCGCGTCCGTGGCACGGGCGACGAACTGGCCGTTGACGATGAACTCCCGCAGCGCGGCCTGAGGGCCCGCCAGCGCCGTCTGCGTCGCCTGCCACAGCACCGGCGACGACTCCTGCGTGATCACGTCGAGGATGCGGGCGGCCGCCAGCCGGTCGTCCAGGACCTGCGCCGCGCGCAGGCCGTTCGTGAGGAACTCCGTCCACACCGCGGGGTCGTCGCTGGCCAGTGCCCGCTGAACGCCCGCGTCGACGTAGGGCTCCGTGGCCGTGCTGATCAGACGCGAGAGCCGGATCCTCTCGTCGGCGTGGAACGCCGCCAGGTACCCGCCGTCGACGAACGCCCGAAGGTCCTCGTCGGGCCCGGCCAGCGCCCGGGTCGCCGCAGCGCTCAGCGCGGGGCCGTCCGGGGACCCGGCGAGGGCCTCGACCCAGGCACGGTACTCGTCGTCCGTCGTGCCCGTGAACCCTGCCAGGACGAACGCCCTGTGGTCCGCGGCCTCGTCCGCCGCGGCAGGGAGCGCACCGATCCCGAGACCCGCCACCACCAGCACCACCGCGACCAGCAGCGACCGCATCAGCTCCCGCACGCACGCACCTTTCGTCATCCCCCTGCACCTGACGGTGCGGTGCCCATGGACGGGCATCCGCGCGGCACTGTATCCGGGTTCGTCACCCGGATGTGTGGCGTTTCACCGCTCTTGTCCAGGTCGGTGGCGCGGTGCGCCAGGAGCCGGCCCTCGGCACACCGGGGCGCGGGCGCCGGGTGTCAGCCCGCGGTCTCCCCGGCGCGGCGCCGCCGGCCGCGCGCGGTCTCCCCTGCGCCGGACGTCCGGCCGTCCGGGGGCGCCTGGTCGGCGGCCCGGTGCGGCAGGGCGAACGTCACCGCGACGCCGACCAGCAGGACGCCGGCGGCGACGCCCGTCGTGATGCGGCTGGCCTGGACGAGCGCCAGCTCGGCCTCGACGGCCGCGTCGGCGGTCGAGGGGTCGGCTGCGAGCGCAGGGATCCCGGCGCCCGCCGAGTCGTGGACGACGTCGACGACCTGCTCCTGCACCTCGGTCGGCAGGCCGGTGTCGTCCAGCCGCGCCTCGGTCTGCGAGGTCATGGTCGAGATGAGCAGACCACCGAGGAGGGCGACGCCCAGGGCGGACCCGAGCTGCCGGATCGTCGTCTGGAAGCCGGACGCCTGGCCGCTCTCCGCGACCGGGACGTCGACGAGGATGACGCTCGTCAGCTGCGCGGTGGCCATGCCGACCCCGACCCCGTAGAGGAACAGCCAGGCGGCGATGGCCGCACCGGGGATCGTCAGGCTCATCGTGAGCGCCAGGCCTCCGATGGCGACGGCCTCGAGCACCAGCCCGATCCGCACGACCCTGGTCTGGCCGAGGCGCGCGGCCAGCCGCGGCGTCGCACCGGACACGAGGAACGTGCCGAGGGCGAGCCACAGCACGATCCAGCCGGTGCCCAGCGCGGAGTACCCGAGCGCGCCCTGCAGCAGCAGCGGCAGCGTGAACAGCAGGCCGAACTCCCCGGCCGCCACGATGAGCGCGGCGGTGATGCCGTAGCGGAACGACGGGATGCCCAGCAGCGTGAGGTCGACGAGCGCGACCTTTCCCTGGCGCACCCGCCGCCGCTCGACGACGACGAACAGCGCCACGAGCAGCACGCCGAGCGCGAGCGCGACGGGGACGGGCGACAGGTCGCCGGCGTCGGTGAGCCACCAGCCGTAGTAGTCGCCCTCGATGAGCCCGAAGACGATGCCGGCCAGGCCGATGCTGGACAGCAGCACCCCGGGGACGTCCGCACCGCGCTGCAGGGAGGGGTCGCGCGTCTCGTCCAGGGTCCTAGCGATGCCCACGAGCGCGAGCAGGCCGAACGGGATGTTGAGCCAGAAGGCCCACCGCCACGACACGTCGGTGGCCAGCCACCCGCCGATCAGCGGCCCGACGGCGGCCATGCCGCCGATGGTCGAGCCCCAGATGGCGAAGGCGATGCCGCGCGCCCGGCCGGTGAACATCGCGTTCAGCGTGGACAGGGTGCTGGGCAGCACCATCGCGGCGCCGAGACCCTGCACGAGCCGGGACGCGATCAGCATGGCCGGGCTGGTGGCCGCGCCGGCACCGAGGCTGGCGAGCATGAACACGACGAGCCCGATCGCGTACAGCCGCTTGCGGCCGTACAGGTCGCCGATCCGCCCCACCGTGAGCATGAGGGAGGCGAAGACGAGCGAGTAGATGGCGTTCATCCACTGCGCCCCGGCGGAGTCCAGACCGAGGTCCTCGATCACCACCGGGAGGGCGACGTTGACGATCGTCGCGTCCATGATGACCAGGGAGACCCCGAGGGACAGCGTTCCCATCGCGAGCCAGTGGCGACGGGTGATGACGGTGGACTCGCTCATGCTGCGCTCCTCGATCCACCGGTGGTGCACCGGCGCGTCCAGCCTAGGTTATCGACGCAGCGTCGGTAAAACTGGGCGGGTCGGTGCGGCTCCCGGCGTGCCGCAGGACGTCGACCCCGATGAGCGGACGCGCCCCCGACGGTCGACACCCCAAAGCCCTCGAGAAGGAGCCGCCATGCTCACCCAGGTCGCCGACGCCACGCACGTGCACACGAGCGGGTTCGTCCTCAGCAACGCCGTCCTCGTCGAGGGCACGGCCGGTGCGCTGCTCGTCGACCCCGGGGTGACGAGCAGCGAGATCGACTGCCTCGCCGCCGACGTCGGGGCGCTCGGCACGACCGTGGTCGCGGCGTTCTCCACGCACCCCGACTGGGACCACGTGCTGTGGCGGCCGGCGCTCGGGGACGTCCCGCGCTACGCGACCGCCCGGGCCGCCGACACCATGGCCGGGGTGCTGCGCGACCCGCAGACGCTGGTCCGCATCGCCGATCACCTGCCGCCCGAGATCCACGGGCAGGTCCCCCTGGAGCTGCTCGGGCTGCTGACCCCGCTGCCGGACGCCACGACGCACCTGCCGTGGGACGGGCCGCGCGCCCGCGTCGCCGAGCACCGCGCGCACGCATCCGGTCACGCCGCCCTGCTCGTCGAGGAGCAAGGGGTCCTCGTCGCGGGGGACATGCTGTCCGACGTCTTCGTCCCCATGCTGGACCTGGACTCCGACGGCGACCCGGTCACGGAGTACCTCGCCGCGCTCGACCTGCTCGAACGCGTAGCTGCGGACGCGGACGTCGCCGTCCCGGGGCACGGGACCGTCGCCCGCGGCCCGGCGATCGGCGCCCGGATCGCCCTCGACCGGGCCTACGTGCACGCACTGCGGGACGGCGAGGACCCCGACGACCCCCGGATCGGGTCGTCCGCGCCGCAGGGGTGGGAGTGGGTCACGGGCATCCACGAGTGGCAGGCGGAGCGGCTGGGTCGCTGACCCCGCCGCGCCGCCCGCCCTCGTCGCGGGTCAGGCGCCGCAGACCTCGTCCGGCGCGACGACGACGTCGACCCTGCCGCCACCGGGACGGAACGTGACGCACCGTTCCTCCTCGACCGCGCCCGCCGAGTCCACGCTGCGGTAGCCGAGGGTCTGCCGGTCGGCGCGCTTGAGGCGGAGCGGACCGTCGTAGGCCGTCCACTCGCCGCCGTCGAGCCGGTACTCGGTGCGGGCGAGGGTGGCCGGCGCCGTGACCTGGGCATCGAGCGTCACCGTGACCCAGTTGGTGCCCTGGTAGGTCAGCGTCGTTGCCGGCGGCACGGACGGCTCGGGGTCGGGTTCGGCGATGCCCTGCGGCCAGCTGACCAGGAGCTCGTCGCCGGTCGCCGTCACCTCCTCCACCGTGATCGTGTTGATCGAGAAGGCGTTCCCGCCCCCGCCGCCACGGATGCCGATGTTGCCGATCAGGCCGTCGGCCGGCTGCGACCCGTCGAGGGTGATCTCGCTGACCAGCGTGTAGCTGCCCATGTTCACCATGCCGCTGTTGAAGTACGCGGGCAGCTGCGTGGCGACCTGGTCGGCCGCGTACGGGTGGGCGTTGACCAGCGCGCCGTCGGCCGTCGTGTAGCCGCCGTTGCTGTTGTCCTTCAACCACCGCACGCGGATGGCCGTCGTGCCCTTGGCCGTGTAGTTCGCCGCGATGCGGTACGTGGACCCGGGCTCGGGGCGGAAGGCCACCTCGCCGTCGTCGGTCGTGGACCAGGGCCACGCGGAGGCGTCGTCGCCCAGGACGATGGTCGCGCCGCTCCACGGGTCACCGGCCGACGTGTCGAACACGTGCACGCCGGGGACCGGGGGACGCTCCCCGCCACCCGGTGCGTCGATGTAGTCGTGGGTCGCCAGGAACTCGTCCGGGTACAGGATGCCGAGCAGCGCGAGCTTGGCGTTGCCGTCGTAGTCGTAGGGCATGGCGAACTCGCCGCCCTTCCAGCCGGTCCGCACGTCGCGGACGCCCGCGAGCTTCACTGCTGCGACGACCTTCGGGTTGTCCGTCGTGTTGCCCGGGCCGGCCGCGTGGTCGCGGTACACCTGGAACAGCTCGGCGTACTTCATGCCCTGGTTGTTCTCGTTCTCGGGCGTCAGCTCGCCCGGCGGCAGGGCGATGTCCATCTCGGTGACGTGGACCTCGACGTTCCCCAGCGTCGCGAAGAGCCGGATGTTCTGCTCGACGGCCGCGACGTCGGTGGCCAGGTTGTAGTGCCCCTGCATGCCGATGACCTCGATCAGCGGCTTGCCGCCCGGGCGGGTGCCCGCGTGGCGCTCGTTGATGTCCCTGACCATCTCGAAGACCACGCGCGCCTTGGCCGGGGAGTCCAGCCCGAAGTCGTTGTACGTGAGCCTCACGTCCCAGCCGCGGGCGTCGACCACCTGCGCGGCCCGCAGGAACGCCAGTTCCACCCAGTCGGCGCCCAGCGCCTGGTACCACCCCTCGCCCTTGGCCAGCGAGGCGCGCCAGTCCGCCGGGTCCGCGGTGCCGACGGCCTCGTTGACGACGTCGACCGCGACCAGCCGGTCACCGAAGTGGCCCAGCACGTTGTCGATGTGGGTGTGCAGGTTCTCCAGCGCGACGTCGCGGTCGAACGTGCCGGGCTGCCCGAACCGGGCCGGCGGCGCGTCCCACATCCACGTCGGCGTCTGCGAGTGCCACGCCAGGGTGTGCCCGTAGAGGTCCAGGTCGGGGTTGCGCGACGTGTAGCGGGCGAACGCCGCCTCGGCCGCGTCGTACGTGAACACACCCTTGTCGCGCTGCGTGCTCTCGGGCTTCATCTCGTTGCCCGGGGTGTAGGAGGCGTAGTTGTACAGCAGCCCCTCGACCTCACCGGCGCCGAAGATGCCGAACGAGAAGTGGTCCGCGTAGACGTCCTTCAGGGCCGGGTAGTGCTCGAACGTCCGGCCCGCCGGGGGCAGGGTCGGCTCGGCGTCCGCGACGGCGGGCTGGGCCGGGCCCAGCGCGGCGAGCGTCAGCAGACCCGCGAGCGCCGTGGCGACGACGGGCCTGACCGGGCCCCTCGCCGCACGGGCCGCCCGTGACCGGGCCGCCCCTCCGATCGTGCCGCCGTCCGGTCGCGCATCCGTCATGGGATCCCCTCCAGGCACTCCCGCAGCGCGTCGTTGCGCCGGGGTCTCGGTGTGGCAAACGTTTTCCATCGAGAACGTGCCTCAACCTAGCCGCTGCGGCGCGGGGGCTGTCAAGAGGTGCGGGAGCGCGCGGCCTCGGGCCCCGCCGGCCCCTGCGGACGGCCGACGGGGGCGCAGGGGCGACACGGTGACGGGCGCAGCGGCCGACGCCGTGCCAGGTCAGCGAGTGTCGGACACGCTCGCACGACCGCCCGTGCGCAGCCCTGCCGCGGCGCAGATACCGAGGACGCCCGCCAGGGCTGCCGGCCAGAAGGCGTGCGCCAGGGATCCCGCGAGCGCCCCGCTCGCCGCTGCCCCCGCGGAGACTCCCAGCACCAGCGCGGTGGCCAGCAGCGCCATCGTCGAGGCGACCAGCCGCGGCGGCGCGACACGCTCGGCACGGGCATAGCCGCTGACCAGCAGCGTCCCGGCGCCGACGCCGAGCACGAGCGCGCACGCCGCGGCGCCCCACGCGCCGGGGAGCGTGGCCAGGCCGACGGCCCCGACCAGCACCGCGACACCACCGAGGGCGACGCGCACCGCGAGACTCCCGAGACGGACCAGGCGGGAGAGCACCAGGCTCGCGATCGCGCTGCCGATCCCGGCGCAGGCGTAGACCACACCGGTCAGCTCCTCGGTGCCGCGCGCGGCGTTCACGGCCGTGAGCCCGGTCTGGGTCGAGCCGAACGCGGCGCCGACGGCCAGGGCGGCGAGCATGGGCGCGACGAGCGGACGCAGGTCGAGCCGCGTGCCGTCGTGGTGCGCACCCGCGACCGGTGCGGTGCGCCGGGGCCACGTGGCCCGGTCGGTCCACAGGTACGCCGCGAAGGCGCCCTGCCCGACGACCGCGAACCCGACCAGGACCCACAGCGCGGGCACCGGCCCCAGCAGCGCCACGAGCAGACCGGCGGCCACGGGCCCGACGACGAAGCCGAGCTCGTCGGCGGCCACCTCGTACCCCAGCGCGCGACGGACGAGGTCGAGACGTCCGTCGCGCCGCGCCAGGTGGGACCACCGCGAGCGCGCGATGGAGCCGACCTGCGGGTTCGCGGCGCCGACGACCGCCGCGCACAGCAGCAGTGCCCACGTGTCCGCGTCCCGCGAGGTGACCGCGAGCACCGCCAGCAGGCCGGCCACCTGCACCGCCGTCGCGACCGCGACGACGGGCAGCGGCCCCCACCGGTCGACGCTGCGCCCCACGAGCGGGGCGCCGACGGCCGTGCCGATGCCGACGGCCGCGACGGCCGCACCGCCGAGCCCGACGCCGAGGCCGGACGAGGCCACGAACATCAGCAGACCCAGCTGGATCATCGACGACGGGATCCGCCCGACGAGGGCGGTGACGAGGAACGGCAGGCCGCCGGCGGCGGGCAGCGAGAGGGGCGCCGAGGGCGCGCGCGTGAGGGACTCCGCGCGCGAGGGCGCGAGCTGGGACGTCAAGGTGGGTGCTCCAGGGTGCGTCGACTGCCCGTGCGCCCCACCCCACACACGGAAGACTGCCCCTGATCTGGTCCCAGGATACGGGCGCCTGCAACAACCGCCACCTCCGGCGGCCTCACCGACGTCGACGCGGATCGCCCCCTCACGCAGCCGACCACTGGTCACTTGGGAGGACCCCGGACCCCCGAGACGAGCCCCTACTGACCAGTGGTCACCCCGGGGGGCGACTGCCGGCGCGCAAGTGACCAGTGGTCACTGCGGGCCAGAGTGCCGGGCGCCAGGTCCACGCAGCGCACGGGCGGCGGACGGCGCGTCTCGCTACTGTGCCCGGATGCCGTCCCGACTCGCGCTCCTCCCCCGGTCGACACCTGCCGCGACCGGCGTCGACTCCCGCGCCGTCGCGGCGATGCTCGACGACCTCGAGGCGCGCGACGTGGAGTGCCACTCCCTCATGGTGGTGCGCCACGGGCACGTCGTCGCCGAGGGGTGGTGGGCGCCCTACTCCGCAGACCGCCCGCACCTCCTCTACTCGCTCACCAAGTCGTTCACGTCGGTCGCGGTGGGCCTGGCGATCGCCGACGGCCTGCTCGCGCTGGACGACCGGGTGGTGGACGTCCTGCCCGAGCACGTGCCGCCCGACGTCCCCGACCAGGGCCGCAGCCTGACGGTGCACCACCTGCTCTCGATGACGACCGGGCACGCCACGGACACCCTCGAGGACGCGTGGAGCCTGGAGCCCGGCGACCTGGTGAAGGGGTTCCTGCGCGTGCCGTTCGCCGAACCCGAGGGGACGCGCCACGCCTACGACAACGCCACGACGTTCGTCCTCGCGCGGATGGTCGAGCGCGCCACCGGGCGCGGCCTGCCCGAGCTGCTCGACGAGCGCCTGTTCCGCCCGATGGGCGTCGATCACGCCGAGTGGGACCGCGTCGGCAGCGGGGCCGCGTTCGGGTTCCACGGCCTGCACCTGACGACCGAGGCGGTCGCCGCGTTCGGCCAGCTGCTGCTGCGCGGCGGGCGGTGGGGCGACCAGCAGCTCGTCCCCCGGGACTGGGTCGAGGCGGCGACGCGCCAGCACGTCGCGACGGGGCACGTCGAGGGGTCGGTGGAGGGGCCGGACGCGTGGTGCGGGTACGGCTACCAGTTCTGGATGTCGAGGCACGGGTACCGGGCGCACGGGGCGTACGGCCAGCGGTGCGTCGTCGTCCCGTCGCACGACCTCGTCGTGGCCGCGACCGGCGCGACCGAGCCGCAGGACGTGCTGGACGCGATCTGGGAGCACCTGCTGCCCGGCCTGGACGGCCCGACGAGCGCGCACGACGACGAGGCGCTCGCCGACCGGATGCGGCGGCTGTCGCTGCCGACGGTGAAGGGGTCGGGGCCCGGGGAGCGCGCCGTGACGGCCCACGTCGTCGCGCCGGACCCCGACTCGCCCCTGGCGGACGGGACCCCCGTGGTCGTCCACCCCGCCGACGAGGGCTGGATCGTCCGGCTCGGACCCTCGATCGAGGTCGCGGTCGGCCACGACGCGTGGCGGGAGAGCGCGCCGCTCGGCCGGCCCGTCGTCGCGGCGGGAGCCTGCCAGGGCGGCACCTTCGTCGCCGACCTGGCCGTCATCACCACCCCGCACCGGGTCCGCCTGGTCGTCGACGCGGGCTCCGGCACCGCCGTCGCGACGTGGAGCACCCCACCCCTGACGACGCCCGACCTCGCGCTGCACCTGCGCGCGCCGTTGATGACCCGTCCCGCTCACGCGTAGCCGGGTGGGCCGGGTCCGGGAGCACCGCGGGTCCGGTCGCGGGACGGAGTTGTCCGTACCTGTTGTGTTACGTACCCATACGGGTACGCTCGTCCCATGGATGCCGTCCTCCACGCACTCGCCGACCCGAGCCGGCGCACCGTGCTCGCGATCCTGCGCGACCACGACGCCACCGCCGGCGAGCTCGCCGAGGCCCTGCCCATCGCCCGGCCCGGGGTCTCACGCCACCTGCGGGTGCTGCGGGAGGCCGGCCTGGTCGAGGCCCGGCAGGACGCGCAGCGGCGCATCTACCGGCTGCGACCGGAGCCGCTGATCGACGTCGACGCCTGGCTCGACGACTACCGCGCGCTGTGGACGAACCGCCTCGACGCGCTGCACACCGAGATCAGCCGAGGGAAGAGGGCCAGGACATGACCACGACAGCGACCATGCGTGCGATCGACGCCACGACCGGGGCGATCCGGGTCGAGGACGTCTACGACACCGACATCGACGACCTGTGGCAGGCGTGCACCGTGCCCGGGCGGCTCGCCCGGTGGGTGGCGCAGGTCTCCGGCAACCTGCAGCCCGGCGGCGTCCTCCGGGTGACGCTCACCAGCTCCTGGACGGGCATGGCACGCGTCGAGCTCTGCGACGCGCCGCACCACCTGCTCCTGAGCACCTCCTCCCCCGACGGCGGCGCCGACGGCCGACTCGAGGCGTGGCTGACCACCGAGGGCGACCGCACGCGCCTCGTCGTCGAGGAGCGCGGGCTGCCGCTGGCGAACCTGCACGCCCACGGCGCCGGCTGGCAGACCCACCTCGAGGACCTCGGACGCGCGCTCGCCCTCGACGCGACCGCCCACCCCGAGGGCTGGTCCGCGACTCGGCCTGCGCCCCGGTGGGAACGCCGCTGGGCGGAGCTGGCGCCGACGTACCAGGCCCTGGACGTGTCATGACCTCCGACGCCATCCGCTTGAGCGCCGTCACGCTGAACGCCCCCGACGCCCTCGCGCTGGCCCGCTTCTACGCCGAGATCACCGGTGGCCTGGTCCAGGGCGAGGCCGTGTGGGCCCGCGTCGCCGGCCCCGGCGGAGACATCGAGTTCCAGCAGGTCGCGGACCTGCGCCCGCCCACCTGGCCGGAGGGCGACACCCCGATGCACATCCACCTGGACTTCCACGTCGAGGACCTCGCCGCCGCCGAAGCGCGGGTGCTCGCCGCCGGCGCGACCCGCTTCGACACCCAGCCCAACGCCGACCACTGCCTGGTCTACGCCGACCCGGCGGGCCACCCCTTCTGCCTGTCGCTGTGGGACTGGCCGCAGATCGTCGAGCACCTGGGGGTGCCGGGAGACGCCCCGCGCCCCCCGGGGTGATCCCTCAGCACCCCGTTCCTCCCCGTGTGCCCTCCCGCGGTCGAGAGTGGCGAGCGCTCGTCCGGCCGCACCGGGACCGGCGTCGGCGTCACCGGACGGCGTGGCACTCCAGGTCCGCGACCGTCGGCATGCTGGAGTCGATGGCGTACTGGGACGCGGGCTACACGCACGAGGACGGCGTGGCCCTCGGCGCGCTGTGGGGTGTGGACGCCTACGAGGCCAAGGCCAGGGCGGGCGCCCTGCTCCATGCCGGGCAGACGCTCCCGATCGAACCGAGCGGTACCCCGTCCTCCTGACCACCGGACCGCCGGACCTAATCGATTCCGCGACCACGCACCCCTCGGACCCACCGGTCGGCCGACCTACCGTGACGGAAGCGCTCCCGCACCGTGCCCCAGCGTCGGGGCCGCGCGGCCGGGCGTCGTCCCGCACACCGTCGGCCCCACCCCGAGGACTGCCATGCCACCGATCACCCGCGAGCGCGCCCGACGCCGTGGCCGGCTCTCCGGCCTCGCGGCCACCGCCGCGCGCACCGTCGCCGTCGTCGCCGCCCTGGCCGTCGTCGGCGGCACCGTCCCCGCGGCCGTCGCCGCACCCGACCCGGGCACGCCGGTGAAGGTCAACCAGGTCGCCTACGTGCCCGGTGTCGCCAAGGTCGCGACGCTCGTGAGCACGTCGACGGCGCCCGTCGCCTGGACGCTGCGCGACGCCGCGGGCCGCACCGTGGCCGAGGGGACGTCGACGGTCAAGGGTGCCGACGCCCTGTCCGGCGACCGGACGCACCTCATCGACTTCTCGTCGTACGACACCCCGGGCACGGGGTACGTCCTGTCGGCCGGCGGCTCGAGCAGCCTGCCGTTCGACATCTCCGCCGACCCGCTGAAGAAGCTGCGGTACGACGCGCTCGCGTTCTTCTACCACCAGCGCTCGGGCATCGCGATCGAGGCGCAGTACGTCGGCAGCACGTACGCGCGGGCGGCCGGGCACCTGGGCGTCGCCCCCAACCAGGGCGACACGAACGTGCCGTGCCGGCAGTCGTGCGGGTACAGCCTGGACGTGCGCGGCGGCTGGTACGACGCGGGTGACCAGGGCAAGTACGTCGTCAACGGCGGCATCGCGACGTGGCAGCTGCAGAACGCGTACGAGCGGACGCTGCACGTCGAGGGTGCGGACCGCGCGGCGCTGGGCGACGGCACCCTGGCGATCCCGGAGCGCTCCAACGGCGTCCCGGACGTGCTCGACGAGGCACGGTGGGAGGTCGACTTCCTGCTGCGCATGCAGGTGCCCGCGGGCCGCACCGACGCCGGCATGGTCCACCACAAGATGCACGACGAGAACTGGACGGGGATCCCGACGATCCCGTCGCAGGACTCCCAGCGGCGCGTCCTCGCGCCGGTCAGCACGGCCGCGACGCTCAACATGGCGGCGGTCGCGGCGCAGGCGGCGCGCCTGTGGCAGCCGTACGACGCCACGTTCTCCGCGAAGGCGCTCACCGCCGCACGCACCGCGTACGCGGCGGCGAAGGCGAACCCGAACCGGATCGCGTCGGCCACCGACGGCACGGGCGGCGGCGCCTACGGCGACACGTCCGTGACCGACGAGTTCTACTGGGCGGCGGCCGAGCTCTACGCCACGACGGGCGAGTCGTCCTACCGCGCCGACGTCACCGGCTCGTCGTTCTACAAGGGCGTGAGCTTCGCGCAGCGCGGCTACGACTGGGGCTGGACCGGCGGCCTGGGCGACACGACGCTCGCCCTGGTCCCGACCGACCTGCCCGCGGCGGACGTCGCCGCGACGCGCTCCGCGATCGTGTCGTTCGCCGACGCCGCGCTCTCACGCCTGGCCAGCCAGGCGTACCCGGCCCCCAACAACGCGGGCTCCGTGTACTACTGGGGCTCGAACGGGCAGGTCGCCAACAACGCCAACGCGCTGGCCCTGGCGCACGACTTCACCGGCCAGGCGAGGTACCGGACCGCCGTGTACGGCGCGCTCGACTACTTCCAGGGCCGCAACCCGCTGAACCAGTCCTACGTCGCGGGCTACGGCGAGAAGGCCGTGCGCAACGTGCACCACCGGTTCTGGGCCAACCAGGCGGACTCCTCCCTGCCGATCGCCCCGCCCGGGTCGTTCTCCGGCGGACCCAACAGCGAGCTGCAGGACCCTGTCGCCGCCGCCGAGCTCGCCGGCTGCGCCGCGCAGAAGTGCTTCGTCGACGACATCGAGGCGTACTCCGTCAACGAGGTGGCGATCAACTGGAACTCGGCGCTCGCGTGGCTCACGGCCTGGGCGGCGGAGCAGGCGGGCGAGGCGACGCCCGCCGACACCACCGCACCCAGCACCCCCGGTACCCCGACCGCGAGCGCCGTCGCGGACACGTCGGTGACGCTGACGTGGGCCGCGTCGACCGACGCGGAGAGCGGGGTCGCGGGCTACGACGTGCTCGACACCGCCGGGGCGGTCGTGGCGACGTCGACCACGACGAGCGCGACGGTCTCCGGGCTGACGGCCGACACGGCGTACACGTTCACGGTCCGCGCCCGCAACGGCGCCGGTCTGGCGTCGACGTCGGCACCGCTGGCGGTCCGCACCACGGGCGGCGGCACACCCGTGGACGCCCCGCCGTCGACGCCGGGCACGCCCGTCGCCTCCAACGTGACGGCGACGGGGATGACGCTCACGTGGACCGCCTCGACCGACGACGTCCGCGTCGCCGGGTACGACGTGCTCCAGGTCGAGGGCGCCGCACAGACGGTCGTCGCCACCTCGACCACCCCGTCCGTGACCCTCAGCGGGCTCGCGGCGGACGGCGTGTACACGTTCGTCGTGCGCGCGCGGGACTCCGCCGGACAGCTCTCCGGTGTCTCGGCACCGGTCACGGTCGACACGTCGCCCCGCATCACGCCGACACCGACGCCGCCCCCGGTCACCGCCGCCTGCACGGTGACGTACACGGCGAACTCGTGGGGCACGGGCTTCACGGCCGCGGTCACGGTGACCAACACCGGCTCGACCGCCTGGTCGTCGTGGCACCTCGGCTTCACGTTCCCGGGCGACCAGAAGGTCACCCAGGGCTGGAGCGCGACGTGGAGCCAGACGGGCGCGACCGTCACCGCGACCAACGCCGCCTGGAACGGCTCGCTCGCCGCGGGCGGGTCGACGAGCATCGGGTTCAACGGCTCGTACAGCGGCACCAACGCCGCACCCACCGGGTTCACGGTCAACGGGGCGGCCTGCTCCTGAGTGCACGGCCCGGGGCGGTCCCCGGGGGCGACGGCGGCCGTCGGTCCACGTGACCGGCGGCCGTCGCCGTGCGTGGGTCCCACGCGACCACGAGGCCACCGGGGGCAAATTCCCATCGATTTCGAGGCCGGCGGGCAGGCGATTTTCGCCGACTGTTGACAGCCGCTTGTCGGGGGACGATCGTGGCAGCGGGACAACCGGGGGGAATCATCATGTCCGAGTGGGTGGACCTGGCATTCGTGACAGCAGGATCGAGAGATCTTCCGGTCGATGAACGTGTCGCGGTGGTGCAGCGGTACGGTCGCGTCGTCATCGCCACCGTCGCGGAGGACGCGGTCGACGACGTCGAGGCCGTCGAGTCCGCGGGACTGACGGTGGCACGGCGACGTGGCGACGTGGACGAGGACGTCTGGGAATCACTGGGCCGGGCGGAACGCCTCGCGCTCGACGCCTACTGGCTCCGCCATTCCCAGGAATACCGGCGGGGAAAGGACGACCGACCCGGGCAGGGCGCCTCCTGGAACCATCCGGACTTCACACCGCCGGACCCGCCGCAAGGTGTGGATCTCGACCCCGCCGCCGGGCTGAACGACCGGCTCCGCGGCTCGGTGGGGCTGGCACTGGTCATCGTCAGCGGCCCGGGAGACCTCGCCTTCACCAACTACCAGCGTGAGCACGTCGTCGCGGAGGTGCAGTCCGGCCTGCGGTGGCTGGGCAACATGTGGCAGCTGCAGCGCGTCACGTTCGAGGTGGACATCTACGTCCCGACGATCACGGCACCGGCCGACCCGGGCCTGCCCCCCAGAAGCGGGAGGCGCTCTGGCGTGACCCGGCCATGACGGCCATCGGCCGCGGGACCGGACCGGCCGCCGTCCGCGCCTTCGCCGAGTCGCTGAAGACCCACAGGTCCACGGACAGCGCGTACGTCGCCTTCTTCACCCACTACCCCCTGCAGCACTTCGCGTACGCGGTCCGCGGGTACTCGGAAGTGGTCGTGCAGTACGAGAACGACAACTGGGGGCCGTACCTGCTCGACGGGACGTTCGCGCACGAGACCGGTCACATCTTCGGCGCGCCGGACGAGTACGAGCCCTGCGAGTGCGCCACGAGGTACGGGTACTACGCCGTGCCGAACCACAACTGTGCCAGCTGCCCGGGTCGCAGCAGCTCCTGCGTCATGAAGGGCCCGTGGTTCTCGATGTGCGCCTGGACCCCGCGGCACCTCGGCGTCCCCGTCTGGTGGGTCAACGGAGACAACTACACGGCCTCCACGCCGGTGGTCGTCGACGGCTTCATCTACTACCGGGGCACGAACGACTACCTGTACCGGGTCAGGACCGACGGCACGGACGGCCTTCGGATCGGCGACGACAAGACGTCCTCGACCCCGTTCGTCACCGACGGCGTCATCTACTACC
>NZ_FOSE01000001.1:0-46124 GCF_900114185.1 Cellulomonas sp. KH9 | reverse complement strand
AACAACTACCTGTACCGGGTCGACATCGACGGCACCAACGGCAGCGTGATCGGCGACAACAAGACGTCGTCAGCGCCGTTCGTGAGCGGAGGCGTCATCTACTACCGGGGCACGAACAACAAGCTGTACCGGGTCAGGACCGACGGCTCCGACGGAGAGCTGCTCCACACCCCGCACCTCAGCTCCACTCCGTTCGTCGCTGACGACGTCGTCTACTTCCAGGGTGACGAGCTGGTTCCCGGAGACCGGCTGTACATGGTCAATCTCACATAGCCCGGGCACCTGGGACCGAGGCGTCACCGAGCACGCTGCCGGTGGGCGTCCGCCACCGGCTTCACGGTGAACGGGGCGCTCTGCTCCTGAGGTGACCAGCCCGGGGTGTCCGCCGGGGTCGATGGCGAGCTTCTCCGCCCGTCTCTCCGTAACGGGCGGCGCTGCGGCGGCTTCCCCTGCTCGGCGAGGACACGACGGGGCGGCTCGGGTCGGGGCTGCTGGCATCCGGCGTCCTCGCGACCGTCATCCGCATGATCCAGGCGGACCTGGCCACGTCCTGACGTCGCGGACGTGGCGGTCCCGAGGATTTCAGGCCTCAGGACGCCGCTCAGCCGGCATCGCTGCAGCCTCCTCGAGTGCGAAGGGTCACGCCAGGCAGCTGCTGCTGGACGGCGAGTCGGCGCCAGTCACGGTCGCGCCTGTGCCGCCGAGTGGCGCGCCCCTGCGACGGCCGCGGGGCCGCGGTAGCGGCGGCCCACCGGACGGGCCCACACCGCAGCGCGACCTCCGGGATCGGGCGACCCGCGCCGCTGCGACGCCCGCGCGGGCGACCCGCGGCGGGCCTATGGTCGCCGGATGAACCGGACCGACCGGCTGTACGCGCTGGTGGAGGAGCTCCGTGCCGTCGCACCGCGCCCGCGGAGCGCGACCTGGTTGGCGGCGCGGTTCGAGGTCAGCACGCGCACGATCGAGCGCGACATCAGCGCCCTGCAGCAGGCCGGCACGCCTGTCTGGGCCGAGCCGCGGCGTACCGGGGGCTACTGCCTGGACCGTGCCCGGACGCTGCCACCGGTCAACTTCAGCCCGGACGAGGCGGTCGCCGTCGCCGTCGCGCTGCACGGAGCCGTGGGGACCCCCTTCCACGCCGCCGGCAGCACCGCGCTGCGCAAGCTCCTCGCGGCCATGCGCGACGACGACGCGGCGGCGGCGCAGGACCTCGTCTCACGGGTGCACCTCGTGGGCGCCGACCCCGACGCGCCGGCCGTGCCGCCGCTGCTCACCGACGCGGTGTCCGCCCGGCGGGTCCTGCGGGTCCGGTACACCGACCGGGACGGCCGGTCCACCACGCGCGACGTCGAACCGGTGGGGTACGTCGGCTCGACGTCCGGCTGGTACCTGCTCGGCTGGTGCCGCCTGCGTGACGGGCTGCGGGCCTTCCGGCTCGACCGCGTCGATCGGGTCACCGCCACCGCGGAGACCGCGCCGCGCCGCACCGTGCACCCGGGGGACGTGCAGGTGCCGGAGGGCGACCTGCGCACGCTGACGTTCCTGTGATCGACGCGCGGCACCGGAACACCGACACCGGGGTGTCGCCGGGCAGGTCCACGGTGGTGCCGATCGCGCAGCCGCGCGACCACCACTCCCCGTCCGGAGGTCCCCGTGAACCTCGTCTCCGTCCGCCTCATCACTGCTGACGTGGCTCGCCTCGTCAGCTTCTACGAGCGGCTCACGGGCCTCGTCGCCGACCGCCCGTCGCCCGACTTCGCGGAGCTGCGCACCGTCGGCGGCACGATCGCCATCGGCAGCGTGCGCACCGTCGATCTCCTCGTCCCTGGTGCCGCGCGCCCTGCGGACAACCGCTCGGCCATCGTGGAGCTCCTGGTCGATGACGTCGACGCGGTGTTCGCGGCGCTGCCGGGCGGCTCGGTCGAGGTCGTCGCCCCGCCGACGACGATGCCCTGGGGCAATCGCTCGCTGCTCGTCCGCGACCCCGACGGGACCCTCGTGAACCTGTTCACGCCCGTGACGGCCGAGTCGGTCGCCCGGTTCGCCGGCACGGCGCGGTGACGGCGAACCTGCGACGCTCCCCCGCACTGCTCACCGCGGCCGACCGGCGCGCTCAGGCCCGCCGGCCGACGGCTCAGTCGCGCGGCAGCACGCCCAGCAGCGTGGAGGTGAGGGCGACCTCGAGCGCCTCGCGCAGGTCGAGGTGGAGCACGGCGAGGGACGGATCGGCGGCGTAGGCCGCGAGGACGCTCGGCGGCGGCGGGACGTACGACGACACGGCACCGGCCATGACGAGGCTCATGAGGCCGAACAGGCGGGCGTCGTCGCCGACCTCGGGCAGGTGCCGGCGGACGAGCCCGGCCAGGGTGTCGAGCAGCGCGAGCGACGCACGCTTGTGCCGCGTCACGACCTCCACCGAGACGTTGTGCTCGAGCACCCCGCCCTGGGCGCCGAAGAGGTCGCACAGCACGGGCCGTGCCGCCAGCGACGCGCTGATGACCTCGGCGAGCCGGTGCGCCCGGTCCTGCGGTGCCGCGTCCGCGTCGATGCCCGCGGCGAGGTCCTGCTCCAGGTCGCGCAGCCAGTCCGCCAGGAAGTCGTCCAGCAGCTCGAGGAGGATCGCCTCGCGGGAGTCGAAGTACCGCAGGACGTTGGACTTCGCGAGCCCCACGCGCCGGCTGAGCTCGTTGAGGGTCACGTCCGCCACGGGCATCTCGTCCAGCATCGCCGCGGCCGTGTCGAGGATCGCGCGGCGCCGGACCTGCCGCTGCTCCTCGCTTCGCGCACGCTGGAACGTCACGGTCCGAGCCTAACTTACGGACCGCCGGTCTCTTGACTAGCAGACCGGCGGTCCCTTACGTTCGCCACAAGAGACCGGCGGTACATTGAGGAGACCCCCATGGACGAGCGCTGGACCGACGAGCACGTCCCCGACCAGGGCGGCCGCGTGGCCGTCGTGACCGGCGCCACCTCCGGCCTGGGCTACGAGACCGCCCGCGTGCTCGCGCAGCACGGGGCGAGCGTCGTCCTGGCCGTCCGCGACGTGGAGAAGGGCAAGCAGGCGGCCTCCCGCATCGGCGGCGACGTCAGCGTCCAGGCGCTCGACCTGACGTCCCTCGCGTCCGTGCGGTCGGCCGCGGCCGACCTGCGCGCCGCGCACCCGCGCCTCGACCTGCTGATCAACAACGCCGGCGTCATGTACACCCCCCGGCAGACCACCGCCGACGGCTTCGAGCTGCACCTCGGCACCAACCACCTCGGGCACTTCGCCCTCACCGGCCTGCTGCTCGACCGGCTGCTGCCCACCCCCGGCTCGCGGGTGGTGACGGTCGCGAGCACCGCCCACCGCCTGCGCGCGGACATCCACTTCGACGACCTGCAGTGGGAGCGGTCGTACAGCCGGGTCGGTGCCTACGGGCAGTCGAAGCTCGCCAACCTCATGTTCACGTACGCGCTGCAGCGTCGGCTCGCGTCGCACGGCACCACCGTGGCGGTCGCGGCCCACCCGGGCATCTCCCGGACCGAGCTGCTGCGCGCCGCACCGGCGGCGATGCAGCTGATCGTCGGCCGCATCGCGGGGCCGTTCTTCCAGAGCGCCGCGATGGGTGCGCTGCCCACCGTGCGCGCCGCCACCGACCCGCACGTCGTCGGCGGCCAGTACTACGGCCCCGGCGGGCGGCGGGAGATCAGCGGCCACCCCACGGTGGTCTCCTCCAGCCCGCAGTCCCACGACGAGGCGGTCCAGGAGCGCCTGTGGACGGTGTCCGAGCAGCTCACGGGGGTGACCTTCCCCCGGGTGTGAGCCCGCGGGCCGGAACGGGCACGACGCGCGGCCCCGCCTCGTCGTCGACGTCGGGATTGTCCGACCGGGCAGACCGGGACATAGTGGGAGCGTGCCCACACCGATCTACGTCGAGACGCACATCCGCGCGAGCCTCGACCGGGTGTGGGAGCTCACGCAGGACACGCAGCAGCACCCCCGGTGGGACGGGCGGTTCAGCCGCATCACCCCGGTCGAGGCCCTGGCGACCGGCGGCTACCGGTTCCGTTACGAGCTGCGCCTGCCGCTGCACACGCTCGCCGGTACCGGCACGAGCCTGGGCGAGCGGCACCGCCCCGACGGCACCCGCACGTCCGCGCTGCGGTTCACCACCCCGGACCGGCTCTCCCCGCTCGGCCCCGGCCGCGGGTACTGGCGCTACGTCCCGACCGCCGACGGCGTGACCTTCGTGACCGGCTACGACTACGAGCCCGGATGGGGCCGGGTGCTGGACCGCCTCGTCGTGCGGCCGCTCGTCGGGTGGCTGACGGCCTGGAGCTTCGACCGGCTGCGCCTGTGGGCCGAGGACGGCGTCGAGCCCGAGCGCTGGCCGCTGTGGTCGGCGCTGGCGGTGTGGCGTCCGGACCGCCCGCGCGCGGGCCGCTGCCTGCGGACGCCCCGGCGGGCGTCGACCGACCGGGACGGACCACGCAGGACCGTGGCGACCGGCGCCCCCACCCCTGCGGCGCCGTCCGTCATGGACGACGCCCCCGCGACGCTCGACCAGCTGGAGGCACCGTGACGTCCGTCTTCGCCCAGGCCCTCGGTGCGGACTTCACGCGCCTGCACCCGATGATGCAGCGGCGGTTCGGCGTCGGGCTCGACGCCGGGTACGCGTGCGTCGGCCGCGGGGTCATGCAGGAGATCCGTCGCGGGCCGTGGTGGACTCTGCCGTTCCTGCAGCTCGGGGCCGTGCGCAACATCCTGGTCCCCGACGTCGGCCACGACGTGCCGTTCACCATCTCCAACTTCCCGTACCGCGACCCGTACGGCCGCGAGACGGTGACGTTCGTGCGCGAGTACCGCCTGCGCGGCCGGACCCGGCGGTTCGACGCCACGATGGTGCTCCACGAGGGCCGGGTCATCGACTACCTCGGGACGCACCAGCACCTGGCCGTCGACCTCGACCTGCGCGTCCTCGACGACGGCTCGCTGCACCTGACGACCCACGGCCAGCGGTTCTACGAGGGGCCCGTCGGGTTCCGCTTCCCGATGCTGCTCAGCGGTGAGGCCCGCCTCCACGAGTGGTTCGACGACGACGAGCAGCAGTTCCACGTCGACCTCGAGGTCCGCAACCGGCTGCTGGGGTTCCTGTTCGGCTACCGGGGCACGTTCACGTGCGAGTTCCCCGACGCCGTCGACGCACCCGGTGAGCTGCGGCCGGTGCGGCACGAGGTGCGGACCTGACGACGTGCTCGACGGCGCGACGTCCGCCCGCAGACCCTGCCCTGCAGGTACGGTCGCGGCGACGAGAGGAGCGCCACGTGGACGTGGACGGTGGCGCGGACGACGCCGAAGGCGTGCTGGACGCGGACCGCGTCGTCGTCGACTGCGGGCTCTACGTCGACGGCCGGCGCGCACCGGGCCGACTGCCGCTGGGGCGCGCCGGCGACGTGGCGCGCGAGAGCGGCGGCTTCGTCTGGCTGGGGCTCGAGGGCCCGACGGTCGCGGACGTCGCGGCGGTGGCGGGCGAGTTCGGGCTGCCGGCGCTCGCGGTCGAGGACGCGGTCAAGGCGCACCAGCGCCCGAAGCTCGAGGTGTACGGCGACGTGGTGTTCGTCGTGCTCAAGCCCGTGCGCTACGTCGACCACGACGAGGTGGTGGACGTCGGGGAGATCGCGCTGTTCCTCGGCGAGCACTTCGTCGTCACCGTGCGGCACGGGCAGGGTGACGTGCTGCGCCGCGTGCGCGAGGAGCTGGACCGCGGCGACGGCCCCGCTGCCGGGTTCGGGCCCGCCGGTGTGCTCTACCGGGCGGCGGACCTCGTCGTCGACGGCTACGAGTCGGCGCTGGGCGAGATCGACGTGGACGTCGACGACATCGAGGCACGCGTGTTCGGGCCGGGGCAGGTCAACCACGCCGAGCGCATCTACAAGCTCAAGCAGGAGGCGGCGGAGGTGCGCCGGGCGGTGCTGCCGCTCGGCCGCCCGCTGCAACGGCTGGTCGACGGCGACGTCCCGCACGTGCCGCCGTCGTCGGCCCCCTACTTCCGCGACGTGCAGGACCACCTGCTGCGGGCCGTGGACGCGGTGGAGGCGGTCGAGCGCCAGCTCGGCGACGTGCTGCAGGCCAACACCGCCCGGGTGACGGTGGCGCAGAGCGAGGTCGCACTGCGCCAGAACGGCGACATGCGCAAGATCTCCGCGTGGGCGGCCATCGCGCTGGTACCCACGGCGATCGCCGGTGTGTACGGCATGAACTTCGATTTCATCCCCGAGCTGCGGTGGCGGTACGGGTACTTCCTCGTGCTGGGGGTCATCGCCGCGGTGTGCGTCGGGCTCCACCGGTCGTTCCGCCGCAACGGCTGGCTCTGAGCGTTCGGGGGTGACGTCGTCGACGTCGGCCCGGGGGCGTGAGGCCCCCAGCACGCTCCTCCGCGGGCAGCCGCTGCCGGATCGGTGGGCGACCGCCAGGCGCACGCCGCGGGCCCGCGCCCTCACACGGATCTGCGCGTCACACCCGCTCCACCGGCATCCCCGGTCAGGGCAGCCGCCCGGTGCGCGACGGCGTGCGCTCCTCGTCGAGCAGCCGGTACACCGACACGTGCGACGCGGACTCGGCGGTGAACGCGGCGCCGCTCCAGTCCGCGTGCCGGCTCTCCAGCTCGAACCCGGCGAGCCGGCCCATGAGGTCGAGCTCTGCCGGCCACACGTACCGGTGCGGGCTGCGGAACAGCTGCGCGTCGCTGCCCTCACCGAACCGGACGTGGTGGGACACCACGCGCTGCTCGAGCACGTCGTATGTGTCGATGCCGAGGTACCCGGGCTCGTCGTGCCACACCGTCGCCCCCACACCGGGCGGGAGCACCCGCAGCTGCGGCACCCACAGCTCGATGACGAACCGCCCGCCGGGTGCCAGGTGCCGGGCGGCGTTGCGGAAGCACTCGACCTGCTCGCCCTGCGTGAGCAGGTTGGAGATGGTGTTGAACACCAGGTAGACGAGCGAGAACCGGCCCGGCGCCCGGACCGTCGCCATGTCGCCCATCACCACCGGGATCGTCGCCTCGTCGACCTTCGTGCGCAGCACGTCGACCATCGGCTGCGACAGCTCGATGCCCGTCACGGGCACCCCGCGCTCGGCCAGCGGCACGGCGACCCGGCCGGTGCCGATCGCGAGCTCGAGCGCGGCGCCGCCGTCCGCGAGCGCGACGAGCCGGTCGACCGTCGGCCCGAGTACCTCGGGCGCGAACATGCCGGTGCCCGGGGTGTCGTAGGACCCCGCGGTGTGGACGTCCCAGATCTGCTGCTCGTCTGCCACGCGTCGACCGTGGCACCGGTCGACGACGCGCGTCCACGGGTTTGTCGGCCAGGTCGGCAGGCGGGTCTGGACGGGCGGCAGCGCACGCACGAGACTCGACCGGACCGGTCGACGACCCAGGAAGGCGGACGACGTGGAGTACACCGCCTCGATCCGCAGCACCCCCGGCAGCCACGAGGTCACCGTCACCGCCGGTGGCCAGGACCGGGCGCTCGACCTCCCCGCGCGCGAGGGTGCGCCGGGCTCGGCCGTCAGCGGCGGTGAGCTGCTCTTCCTGGCACTCGCGACGTGCGCCACCAACGACGTCTACCGCGAGGCCGCCGCCCGGTCGCTTCCCGTGGTCGGGGTCGACGTCGAGGTGGCGGGGTGGTTCGACGCCCCCGGTGCGCGTGCGCGGGACGTGTCGTACCGCGTCTCCGTCGTCTCACCGGCCCCCGAGGAGCAGGTGCGCGAGCTCGTCGCCCACGTCGACGCGATCGCCGAGGTGCACCGCACGCTGCGTACCGGCACCACGGTGAGCCTCGAGGAGGTCCGGGTCAGCAGGCCGCCGGAACCGTCCTGACGGCCCAGTCGGGCTCACGCGCGGTCCCGATCGACGCAGCGCGGGACGGCGTCCTCGGCGGCGCCCCGCCCGACGCGCTGCTGGCGGGCCGTCCGGGCCGGTGCGATGCTCGGGTGACGGCGTGCGCGACCCCGTCCGGGGTGTGACGTCACCGCCCCGGGGGAGGCGCGCATGGCGCAGCGTCCGGGTGTGAGCACTCCCCCGTCGCCCACCCGGCCGGCGCCGGGGGCCTCCCCGACGGGCGACCCGCGCCAGGCCGGCACCGACCCGGCGCGGCGCCACCGGCGACGTCCCCGACCGCCGCACCCGGCAGGGCTCGCGATGGGGACGCTCTTCGCCGTGGTCGCGATGACGCCGTCCCTGCTGCCGCGCGACTGGCTCTACCAGGGGCTCGTGTCGGGGATCTCCGGCGCGCTCGGGTACGGGGTCGGCGTGGCGCTCGCCCGGGTCCTGCGGCTCGTGCCCGCGTGGCGCCGGCTCGTCGCCACGACACGCGGACGGGTCCCGCCGAGGCTCGCGTCCCGGCAGCTTCCGGCCGTCGTCGTGCTCTGCGCCGTGGCCGTGGTCGTCATGCTCGTGGTGGGGGCCGGTTGGCAGCGGGCGATGACGGCGGCCGTCGGCATGCCCCCGCCCTCGACCCTCGACTGGCTGCGAGCCGGGCCGCTGCTCGTGCTCGTCGCCGCGGCGTTCGTCCTGGCGGCGCGCGGGGTGTGGTGGGTGGCTCGCCGCGCCGACGCGCTCCTGGAACGGCGGCTGCACTGGCCGCACGCGGTGGCGTCCGTGGTGGCGACGGTGCTCGTGCTCGGCGGGGTCGTGCTCGTCAACGACGTGCTGCTGCACCGTGCGCTCGGGGCGGTGGACGCCGCGTTCGCCGTCCGCAACACCGACGACCACCCGGGTGTGGAACGCCCGTCGGCGGCCGAGCGCTCCGGCGCGCCGGGGTCGCTCGTGGCCTGGGAGTCCATCGGTCGGGAGGGTCGCCGCTTCGTCGCCGGGGGCCCGGGCACCGACGACCTGCGGACCGCCGTACCGGACGTCGCCCCGACGGCGCCCGTCCGCGTCTACGTCGGCATCGAGAACGCCGGCACCGCTGAGGAGCGCGCCGCGCTGGCGGTCGAGGAGCTCGAGCGCACCGGCGCGTTCGAGCGGCAGGTCCTGCTGCTGGTGACGACGACCGGGAGCGGGTGGGTCAACGAGGCCGCGGTCGCGCCGCTCGAGCTGATGTACGCCGGGAACACCGCGACGGTCGCCACCCAGTACTCGTACCTGCCGAGCTGGCTGTCCTTCCTCGTCGACCGCTCCCGGGCCAGCCAGGAGTCGCGCGCCCTGACCGAGGCCGTCGAGGCGCACCTCGCCGGGATGCCCGCGGACGAGCGCCCGCTGCTGCTCGCCTACGGGGAGAGCCTCGGCTCGTACGGCAGCGAGACGGCGTACACCTCCCTGGCGGACATCCGCGAGCGCACCGACGGGGTGCTGTGGGTGGGACCCCCGGACGCGAACCCCGTCTGGCACGCCCTGGTCGAGCGGCGGGACCCCGGGACGCCCGCCGTGGCGCCCGTCTACGCCAGCGGCCTGTTCGTCCGCTTCGCCGGCGACACCGCCCAGATCACCACGCCGACGACGCCGTGGGAGCCCCCGCGGGCCCTGTACCTGCAGCACGCCGACGACCCGGTGGTGTGGTGGAGCCCGGACGTGCTGCTGTCCGCGCCCGACCGGCTGCGCGAGCAACCCGCCGGCACGGACCGCCCGGCGATGCGGTGGTTCCCCGTCGTGACGTTCTGGCAGCTGACGTTCGACCTGCTCAACGCGAAGTCGGTGCCCGACGGGTACGGGCACAACTACGACGGGCTGGTCCTCGACGGGTGGGTGGGCGTGGTGCCGCCCGAGGGGTGGACGGCCGCCGACACGGAGCGGGTGCGCGCGGTCCTCGCCCCGCCGTGATCGGATGTCCGCCATGAAGCAGCACGCCCCCACCCTGCCGCCGTCGCACATCCGGATCGACGCATGAGCCGCGTCGTGGTGACCGGTGGCAGCGGGAAGCTCGGGCGTGCCGTCGTCGAGCACCTGGCGATGCACGGGTACGACGTGGTCAACGTCGACACCGCTGCCCCGCCGGAGGGCCAGAAGGCGCTCTTCACCCGGGTCGACCTCACCGACCTCGGCCAGGTGACCGAGGCGCTCACCGGCATCGACGACCGGTACGACGGCGTCGACGCGGTGGTCCACCTCGCGGCGATCCCCGCGCCGGGCCTGCGCCCCAGCGGTGCGACGTTCGCGAACAACGTCGTCGCCACCCACCACGTGTTCAGCGCCGCCCGCCGTGCCGGCATCAAGAACGTGGTCTGGGCGTCGAGCGAGACCGTCCTCGGCCTGCCCTTCGAGACCCCGCCGCCGTACGTCCCGGTCGACGAGGAGTACGCGGTCCGCCCGGAGAGCACGTACTCCCTCGGCAAGGCGGTCGAGGAGGAGATGGCCCGGCACTTCACGCGCTGGGACCCGGACCTCAAGCTGATCGGTCTGCGGTTCTCCAACGTGATGGAGCCGGGCGACTACGCCGCGTTCCCGGGGTTCGCGGCCGACCCGCGCAGCCGGATCTGGAACCTGTGGGGCTACATCGACGCCCGCGACGGCGCCCTCGCGGTCCGCCTCGCGCTCGAGAGCGACCTGCGGGGCTTCGAGGCGTTCATCATCGCGTCGACCGACACGGTGCTGGAGCGGCCGTCGGCCGAGCTGGTCGCCGAGTACTTCCCGGACGTCCCCGTGAAGCGCCCGATCGAGGGCCGCGAGACGCTCCTGTCCATCGACAAGGCCCGTCGCCTGCTGGGGTACGACCCGCAGCACACGTGGCGCGACGAGGTCTGAGGCGCTGCGGGAGGCGACGGTGATCACGGTCGTCCTGTTCGACCTGGACGGGGTCGTCCGGCACTTCGACGAGCGCGCCGTCGCCGAGATCGAGGCCTCCCACTCCCTCGCGGCGGGATCCATCGCGGCGTTCGCGTTCTCGGAACCGCACCTCACCGAGGTCACCACCGGGCGCATCACCCGAGCGGAGTGGGTGCGGCGCATCGGCGACCACGTCGGGAACCACGTCGCGGCTCGCGCCTGGGGCACCGCACCGTCTCGCATCGACGACGACGTGGTGCAGCTGGCGGCCGAGCTCCGTTCGCGCGGTCTGACGACGGCGATCCTGACCAACGGCACCGACACGATCCCCGCCGAGCTGCGCGCGCTCGACCTCCCTCCGGCCTTCGGCACGGTCTTCAGCTCCGCCGAGATCGGCCACGCCAAACCGAGCCCTGCGGCCTTCCACCACGTGCTCGAGGCCCTGCGGGTCAGCGCCGACGAGGTGTTCTTCACCGACGACACGCCCAGGAACCTCACGGCAGCGGCGGACCTCGGGATCGTCACGCACCACTTCACGGGTGTTCCTGGACTTCGCGCCGCGCTCGCGGAGGCCGGCATCGTGAACTCCTCGTTCTCGTCGAGCTGAACGTGGCGACCAGACGTCTCGACCGGAGGTCGCCCCCACGGGCGCCGCGTCGCCACCGGCCGGCCGCAGCTCGACGGTCGCCACCTGGAGCACCGCACCCCTGTCGGCTCGCGTCTGGACCTGCACCTGCGCTCACCGCTGACGCCCCCTGATCACGTGGAGACGATCCGCAGCTGCGCGATTCTCAGAGGACCTTGAATCTCGGCGCACACACTCGGTAGTGCAAAGT
Organism: Cellulomonas sp. KH9; assembly: GCF_900114185.1. Taxonomy (GTDB): domain Bacteria; phylum Actinomycetota; class Actinomycetes; order Actinomycetales; family Cellulomonadaceae; genus Cellulomonas. The sequence goes on along the minus strand of NZ_FOSE01000001.1, from coordinate 34,546 downwards.
TCCACCACCTCCAGAGATCGACGTCACCGCCGACGTCGTCATGCGTCGGCGCGGTGGTCCGCTCTCAGCCTCGCGAGAAGGAGCCCGACGATGGTGCGCACGATCATCTCGACCCTGGCGGCATCCGCCCTGCTGGCCCTGAGCCTGTTCGCCGCGGCACAGCCGGCACAGGCCGCCGCTCCCGGCGGGGAGCTGCGGAACAAGGACACCGGACTGTGCGTCGACCGCCGGGAGCACCCCGAGCGGCCGGTGGCGGCGTTCACCACGAGGTGCGACGGCTCGGCCACGCAGCGCTGGGTCTACTCGGCCGCGGACCAGACCATCCGCACCCCGGACGGCCGGTGCCTGGCCACGGGCAGCTCGTCGGGGATCTTCGTCACGGCCTGCGACAGCGGCCTGCTGGTGCGCTGGGGACAGACGTCCGACGGCCGCATCCACCAGCTCGACTGGGGCATCGGCTGCATCGAGGACTTCCGCACGGAGACGCTCACCTGGGGTGGCTGCAGCAACAGCCGCAACGAGGTCTGGTCGTCGCTCGTGACCGTCTGACCCTCGAGGGGCGAGTGCGCGGCACCGGGGCGGATCGCCACGGTGCCGCGCCGCGCGGGGGTAGCCGGCCAGGCCGTCGATGCCGTCGAGCAGCGGGATCGGCCGAACACCCACTCCTCGACGGGCACCGCCGTTCTCGACAGGCCGACGACGAGCTTCGTCGGATCTGCCCGGACCGCGGCGATGCCGGGTCAGTCCTGCACCGGCGTCGGTCCGGCCGTCGAGGGCCACTGCCGTCCCGTGCTCGCCGCCCGGCCCACCGCGCCGCACCGGGTGGGGGCCGGTCTAGGCTCCGGGGCGTGCTGATCTGGATCAACGGTGCATTCGGGGCGGGCAAGACCCAGACCGCGTTCGAGCTGCGGCGTCGACTGGTCGGCGCGCACGTCGCCGACCCCGAGCTCCTCGGCTTCGCCATGCACCGGACGCTCCCGCCCGCAGCGCGCGACGACTTCCAGGACCTCGCCGCGTGGCGTTCGGCCGTCGTCGACGTCCTTCAGCGGGCCGAGGCAGCCCATGGCGGCCCGGTGCTCGTGCCCATGACGATCGTGCGTGACGACTACTTCGACGAGATCGTCGGTGGGCTGCGCTCCCGCGGCGTGGACGTGCGCCACTACGCCCTGATCGCCAGCCCGGAGACGCTGCGCAAGCGGCTGAGCACCCGCATCGCGTTCGTGCGCTCCGGCCTGCGCCGCGAGACCTGGGCAGTGCAGCAGATCCCGCGCTGCGTCTCCGCCCTCGCCCAGGAGCGTTACGCCACGCACGTCGAGACCGACCAGCGGACGACCGACGAGGTCGTCGAGTGGATCGCCGACGACGCCGGCCTCACGCTGGCGGGGCCGCGGCTGCCGCCGTGGCGCTACCAGCTGCGGCGCCTCGAGGTCGGCATCGGCCACATCCGGTAGGGGTGGCGCGCCGCGTCGGTCGTCGGGATCACCACGGACCGGCTGCTCCCCCCGTGGGCGACCTTGCCTGTCCGGCGCTCGGGGCAGGCGCCCGGCCGAGGCCCGGCCCGCGCGTGAGACCGGAGGCGGACTCAGGCGCCGACGCCTCCGCCGACGGGGCCGCTCGACGCGGTCTGGCCCCACACGGCCGTCGCACAGCTGTGGCCGATGCGCACCGCCTGCACGATCGTGCCGGTCGAGACGACCATGGACGCGACGACCAGGACCAGCACGACGGCCCGGAGCACCGCCCCGCGTGCGTCACCCGCCTGGCCCCGGCGCGCCCACCACGTCATGAGGACGAGGCCCGCGGCGATCACGACCAGGCCGATCACCCAGGGCAGGAGCCGCTCGGCCATCTGCGAGTGGACCTCCACGGCACCCGACTCCCCGACACGTCCCTCCAGCGCGACCGCGAGCAGGAGCGGCAGGGCGAACGCCCACCGGCGGAACCGCGGCCACAGCGCCGCGAGCAGCACGGCCACGGCGGCGAGCGGGACGATCACCTCCACCGCGTGCACGACCAGCGGATGCAGCGGCAGTCCAGCAATGGTGTCGAACATCGGTGCTCCCAGCGCGAGCCCGGCAGGTCGGCGCCGTGGTCGCGTCGCACGTCGTTCCCTCACGGTCCCGGCCACCACCGCACGGGTGGCGTCGGGACCTGCGACGACTCTTCTCCCCTGCCCTGGAGGCGCCTCGGCGTCGCCTCGGAGCTTGCTGATAGCCCGGCGTCAGGTGCGCGGCGCCTCGCGGTCGGCACCGACCGCATCCACGAGGGCGGCGCTCACGAGGGGGCGCTCCCGGACCCGACGCCGGCTGCCGTCCGTGCGGCCGTGAGGCGGACCGGGGCCATGACGGCGAGCGGCACGACCAGGACGAGGAGCCCCAGGCTCGTCAGCCGCAGGAGGTCCTGCTCGTTGCCCGCGAGACCGACGAGGACGGGGATGAGCAGCAGGCCCAGGGGGTTGACGGCCTCGCTGAACAGGTAGTCGTACCCGAACACCTGACCCAGCCGCTCGGGCGGCACCTCCCGCTGCACGGCCGACGCCCACACCACCCCGCCGACGGAGAGCCCGGCCCCGGTCACGGCCGCCAGCCCGACCAGCACGGCGATCGGTGCCTCGAGGGCCAGCAGGAGGCCGAGGACGAGCGGCGGGCACAGTGACAGCAGCGCCCACGTGGCGACGCGCGTCGGTCGCAACCGACCGGCGACGAGCGCCCCGACCAACGAACCGGCGGCCAGCGCGCTCTGCAGCCACCCCCAGGCCGCGAGGTTGTCGAACCCGTCGCGCAGGAGGACGGGGCCCGCGACCGTCAGCACGGACCAGCCGACGAAGTGCCAGACGCCCGACGTGACGACGACGAGCCAGAGCCCGCGCGACTGCCAGAAGTACGACCAACCGTCCCGCAGATCTCCCCAGACCCCCGCACCGTCGGCCTCGAAACCCTGCCCGCGCGGCAGCCGCTGCAGCGGCAGCGCCGAGACCAGCAGGACGACGGCCAGGACGAGCCACGCGGCCGTCACGGGCAGCAGGCCGCCCGTGAAGGAGAACAGCGCAGGCCCGAGGATCCCGGCGGCTCCCGTGGTGAAGAGCTTCACCGAGTTCGCCCTCTCGAGGTCCTCCTTCCGGACGATCTGCGGCAGGTACGAGCCCAGCGAGGGGTACTGCAGCGCGGCGCTCAGCTCGATGACGAACGAGACCACGCACAACCAGGCGACGGACTGCACGCCGAAGCCCAGGAGGACCCCCGTCAGCGCGGCCGCGACGACCCAGAGCGCCGTCGTCGAGAGCAGCAGCCCTCGGGTCGTGATGCGGTCCGACAGCCACTTCGAGATCAGGGCACCGACGATCGCGGGCACCGCACCGGCGCCGAGGACGAAAGCGAGCGAGGTCAGGGACCCGCCACCGTCGAGCGTGGTGAGAGTGAGCAGGACGGGCGCGCCGCCGGCTCCGAGCACGTACGCGAAGCGGCTCGCCAGGAAGGCGCCGAGCCCGGGGTTGCGCTTGAGCACGTCGAGACTAGGCATGGGCCTCACCGATCACGTCGAGGGGCACGAGAGAGCGCAGCCGCTCCCCGAGGGGTCGTGCGGGATGCTCGTCCCACCGGCCGGCGAGCCGCGGCCTGCCGGACAGGACGCTCACGACGATCGGGAACCGGTCCGGGTGGCGCGAGACGCCGAGCGAGACGAAACGGGGACGACGGGACTGCTCCCACGCCACAGACCTGTACCACGCCAGCTTGTCCAGGATCACCGGCACGTACCCCGGGTCGATCATGCAGTCCTCCGCACCGATGGAGACGACCTCGAACGCCCGCCGCGTGAGCTCCTGGACAGCCCTGTGCCGCCACGCGCGACGACAGCGCGACAGGGCGGGGTCGCAGGCCTCCACGAGTCCGACGGCGAGCGCGCGGCGGTCCTCGGGCAGGCCGGCCCCGGTGACGAGACGTCCGTCGCGCACGTCGTAGAGGGACGCACAGCGGACGGCACCGCCGGCGTCGGACGCGGTGACGACAAGTCCTCTCTCGACGAGACGCCGGAACGTCGCCTCGTGCTGGACGCCGTGGGGAGTGATCCCGCGCGCGTACACGCCGGGGACGACCAGGCCGTAGTAGATGCTGTCGAACAGCTCCCGCGACGCCGCGACCCGCCGACCGGACAGCACGGACACGACGAGCCCCAGCCTGTCGATCGTCGTGGTCTGGTCGCGGAGCTGACGTCGCCGGGATCGGTGGGTCGACAGGGTCGTGTCGCTCGCGACGACGTGGAGCGCACCGCAGACAGGCACGAACCCGCTCTCCAGGAGACGGGCGGCACCGTCCGGTGACGACGGCGTCAGCAGGACCTGCCGCAGACGGCTGAGCTCGACGGCCACGTCGACGAGCTCGTCTCCGTCCCCGAGGTCAGAGAACGGCGTCACGCCGGCTCACCGCCTGGAGACGGGCGCCGAGCCAGTCCCCGAAGTCCCGGACGTCCTGGACGAGCGCAGGGCTGCGGCCCACCAGCTCCGTCGGCGTGAAGAGCAGTCTCCGGGCGAGCAGGTCGGCTGTCGGGAGTGCCTCGTGCGAGGGCGCCGGGTGCAGGCCGCGCAGAGCGGGCTGCGCATAGGCGGGTGCGATCGGCAGCAGCCCCAGCGGGACGCGCCTGAGCCGCGCGAGCTCGGCGACGTCTGCGGCGTCGAGCGGGCAGTCGGCCCGCAGCACCAGCGGGGTGAAGTACGAGTGCCCGGCTGGAGCCGGAGAGCGGGAGCCGAGCAGCGCCTCGTCATCCCGGAAGCGGTCGTGGACCGCGACCGCCGACGCGTGGGCCGCCGGTCGGTGCTCGCGCACGGACCGGAAGTGCCGGTCGATGTCGACCACCGGCAGCGGGAGCTCGGTCAGCCGCGGGCCCAGGCGCCCCCATCGTCCCTTCTCCGCGTACATCCCGAGCGCGCGGTCGACCTCGTCGATGAGCTCGGGGCGCGACAGGGCGAGCACACCACCGTGGAAGGGGTGCGCCGCGGGCTTGCGTGATCCCATGCTGATCACGCACGCCGCAGCGGTGGAGGCGGAGGGTGTCGGCGCCGGGTTCACGGACAGGTCGAGGATCGTCCGTTCGTGGATCTCGCCTGCACCGACGTCACCCCACCAGGGCCGGACCGTGACCGTGACCGTGTCGGCCGACGCCGGAGCGCCGGCGAGCTGCGCCGTCATGTCCCGGTAGCGGGGCGTCAGCCCTGCGTCGAGGACAGCCTTCGTCAGCGTCCAGCAGCTCAACGCGGGCAGGTCGACATCGTCGCCCGCCTGCGACATCGCGCTCAGTGCGGCGGCGAGCGCCATCGTCCCGTTGGCGAGCACGACGAACCACTCGTGCTGGGTCAGCTCGCGCAGCTCCGGCGGACAGCGCCGCACACAGGTACGGGCCACGTCTCACTCCCTCATCACGGTCGCGTCGACGACGCGCAGGAGCAGCTGGACGAGCGCGTACGCCTCGACGAGGCTGCGCGGATCCCCGCGGGGCGCGAACTCGGAGAGGCTGAGCGTCTGCAGACCGGCGGCCGAGCGGCAGAGCGCCTCGACCGACGCGAGGGTGGGCCCGCCCGGGAGCGGGCACGTCACGCTGGACATCTCCCGCGGATCGACGACGTCGACGTCGAGCGCGATATGCAGCTCGGTGCCCTCCTCCGCTGCGAACGCCGAGGCCGCGGCCTCGGAGCGCAGTGCGAGGTGCCTGCCGCAGTCCTGCGGTGGCTCGGGCGATAGACCTCGACGGCCCCACTGCCCCACGAGGAGCGACCGCTGGTCGTCGAGCAGGCGGCCGATGACGTTGGCGTGGTTGAGGGCACCGGTCTGGTACGGGTTGCGGTCCTCGTGCGCATCGAGGTGAAGGAGGCGACCTCGCTGCGTCGCCATGACCTCGTACGTCCACGAGTCGTCACCGGACAGGACGACGAGCAGCCGGCAGGTGCGTCGGATGCGCTCGAGCCGCGCCGCGAGGGTGGCGTTCGGCCGGTCCTCGTCACCTGCGTCCGGACCGACGTCACCCGCGTCGGCGATCCTCAGGCCCCGGCACAGCGTCCTGTCACGCTCGAGGTCGAACCACCCGGACGTCCCCGGTGAGCGGTGGGCCAGGACGGCGCTCACCCGCCGGACGAGCGCCGGCCCGTCACAGGCACGCGAGCCGGCGAGGCTTCCCGCGCTCGACGGGATCCCGACCACCACGACGTCGTAGCGACCGGCGGGGTCCCATCCCTCGACACCGCAGAACGTCTGCCCCTGCGCGTTCACGCCGACCCTGCGTCCTGAGCCTGGAGCGCGGTCAGGGTGTACCTCGCCGCGGACAGGTCGTCGTCGACCGGTGCGTAGACGTCGCACGGGTCCCCCTGGGCCAGGATCAAGCGCTCGAGAACGACGTACGGGTGGTGACGGAGCCGGAGCTCGTGCAGCCGGAGCACCGCCCGCTGACGGTCGCTCGTCGTGCTGCGGGCGACGGCACGCAGCTCGTCGCGCAGCGTCTGCGTCCCCCCGCTGTACCGCTCGAGGTACCCGGTGCGGAACTCACGCTTGATCCGTCGGACGACGGGGTCGACGTAGAGCGGGTCCGTGTCCGGCAGGACGTCCGTGTCGAAGTGGTGCCCGCAGCGCTCCTCGTACAGCGACCGCAGCGGGGTCCCGGGGAACAGGATCAGGTCGTGGCCGTAGTGGTTCACGTCGAACGCGTCGAGGAGCCCGCTGCGCAGGAAGAAGGAGAGGTTGCGCGCGAGGCCTGCGAGCGTCTGGTCCGGGTAGAACATGATGTAGTCGATCCCGACCGCGATCCCCGCGTCGGTGAGCAGACGCACGGCGTCGATGCTCTGGCGGACCGTCGCGTACTTGCCGAAGTTCCGCTTGTTGAAGAACACGAGCTCGTCGTCGTCGCCCGCCTCGATGCCGAGCTCGACCGCGCGCAGGCCCCTCCCCCGGAGCTCGGGCAGGTCGGCACGGAGCGAGAGCACGTGCCCGACGGTCGCCTGGACGCTCCACGTGACGTCCTCGAACACGTCCGAGACTGCGCTCGAGAACGCACGTGCGCGGGACTTGCTGGTGAGGAAGTCCGCGTCGAGGAAGTAGATGTGCTCGAAGGGCCGTCGAGCGCGCTCCCACCGCAACCACTCGACGACGTCGGCGGGAGACGCACTGCGGTAGGGCTCGTCCATCGCCGCTATCGAACAGAACGTGCAGGCGAGAGGGCAGCTGCGGCTGGTCACCAGGGACACGCCGCGGCGCCGTCGGCCGCCGCTCTCCGTGAAGTACATGACCTCGTCCGCGCCCACGCCCACCCGTGCGGTGAACGGGTTCCCCCACTCGCTCGGGGGGACGAGCCGCGCGGGTGAGTGCAGCTCGGGGCCGTCGGGCGTCATGCAGGCGACCCCGGGGACCTCGGCGATCGAGGAGCCGTTCGCCAGCCGCTCGAGGATCGCCACCACGGCTGCCTCACCCTCGCCGACGACACAGGCGTCGAACGGCGGTGAGTGCCGCGGCAGGAACTCGCGCCAGGCGAGGCTCGCGTGCGGACCTCCGGCGATCACGAGCGCAGTCGACGCGAGCGCGCGGGCGCACGCCGCGATCTCCACCGCGGCGAGGACGTCCATGCTCATCACCGTGAGCCCGACGAGCACGACGTCGTCCCAGTCCAGCTCGTGCAGCTGTCTGCGGGCCTCCTCCAGCTCCATGCGCGAGAGGTCGACGACCTCGCACCGGAAACCGTCCAGGCGGCTGTCGACGTAGGACGCGATCGCGAGCAGCCCCAGGGGTGGGACGGGGTTGTCCGAGACGTCCGAGGGTGCGGTGAGCAGCACGACGCGCTTCATGGCTGACTCCCTTCGACGGGTGGGGGCCACTCCTCGGCGGCTTCGAAGGCCGAGCGCGCCTGCTCGCTGCTGCCCGCCGGTTCGAGGAACTCGGCATGCCGTCGGTCCCCCTGCCCGAGCACCGACCGGGCTCGCAGCTCGTCGTACGCGCTCCGCCCGAGGCGCAGGGTCTGTCGACCGTTGTCCAGGTAGACGTAGGAGACCTGACTCATGACCACGGTCTCTGGCCTCGGGCGGAGATGCTGCATGTCGGACATCCTCAGACGGCGATCGTGCTCCGGCCGAAGATGAAGGTGTAGTCCTCCGACGACTCGTTGATCGTGTCCTCGGTCAGACGTGCTTCACGCTCGGCATCGGCGAACAGCTGCTCGAGGTCGTCGTGGGTGAGCTGCACCTGCGCGACCTCCGGGCTCGTGACGGACACGTGACTCTCCTTTCCTCCTGGGCACCTCGGACGGGCGCCCATGTCGTGGTGGCCCCGCCACACCCGGTTCGCGCACCGCAGTGCGGGGGCCGGCGGCGTCGGAGCGACAGTCACGCCACGCGCGCGCCCGTGGTGTGAGGCGAGCGACGGAACGTGGGGACGGCGAACGAGGTCGCACAGCGCTGCTGGTCGACCTGCCTGGCGAGGTACGTGACCACCGGCACGACGATCAGGTTCACCACGAGCGCGTTACGGAGGAACGGGAGCCCCGCGACCCACGAGTCGACGAGGCCCCCGAGACCGGCGGAGTAGAAGTGACCCCGCCCGACCAGCCACACGCCCGCGTTCGTCCAGAGGTAGAACCAGAACGACGAGAACGTCGCGAACCCGATCGACACCGCGCCCCCGACCCGCCCGCCCCGCGCGAGGTGATGACCGACGTACCCGGTGACGAGCCACGCCGACAACGTGAACAGCTGGACGTCGCTCACCCCGAGGAACAGGTCGGACGCCGCGGCGGCGACGAGCGGGACGAGCGCCGCAGCAGGGCTCCTCACCAGGATCACGGCCGCGAAGGACATCGCTGTGAGGAGCTCGACGCCAGGCAACCCGTGGCGCACGTTGAGGATGCGCCATCCGGCGGCGATCACCACAGCGAGGACAAGGACGAGGACGCGCCTCACTCGATCGCCTCCAGTCGCCACTCGATGGTGGCGCCGACCTCGACGCTCACCGACCCGGCGCCGACGGTGGAGGCCACGCCGTCCACGTACAGAGCCCAGAACTCGTCGTCCGCCGGGGCGTAGCCGGCGACCCCGGTGACGAAGGCGTTAGCACCCTCGCCCTGGACCGCGTAGTCGATGCCGCTCTTCTCGAGGACCTCCAGGGCGGAGAGGTCGCCGTCACTGCGCAGGTGCACCGACATGCGCTCCTCCTGCTGGGCGACAGGAGCCGGCGACGAGCGCGACGTCTCTGCAGCAGGTGCCCGGGCGCAGCCTCCCACCAGGGCCAGGGTGAGCACGGGCAGGCACACGAGCCCGGCCAGCACCCGCGCGGGGAGGCGCCGGGTCCCGGACGGCCGAGTCAGCACGCGAGTCATGCGGATGTCCTTGCCTCGGAGACAGGTCACCCAGTCGCGGCGCGACAGCTCGGACGACCAGCACGAAGACGAGCATCGTGCGCGGTCGTGCACGGCAGAACCGTCGGCCGGGGTGGTGCGAGAGTAGTCAAGCGCTGCCGTGACAAATCGGGACGTTGGTCATGCGTCGGACATCCCACGCGGATCGTGCGAGTACCCGCAGCGCGACGGCGATGAGCCGACCTCCGATGACGTCCGTGGCCCCGGCGCCGACCGCCAACCCCACTCGCTGGTGATGGGCCGCCTGCTCGTCATCCTCGCCCTCAGGCTCCTGACCTCGGGCCCCTGCCTCGGAGCCGGTCGCCTCGGTGAGGGGTGTCTCGCGTCGAGATGCAGGACAGATCGACCGGGGATGAGCGTCGTACTTTGACCGGCTGCTGGTCTCGACCGGTCACCAGTCAATGTGTGCAGCTGCCCAGTAGGTGCCAGGCTCGGCGATGGTCGCGCGGGTGTGCGAGCCCGTGCGATGGACTCCGGTGATCTGGTCTGTCTCGACCCGCCGCTCTCGCTGCCCCTGTCGGGATCAAGGCCCGGTGTGCTCCGACATGCGACCGGAGACCCGTGGCCCACGTGGCCACCCTCGTGGGACTGGCCCGGCGGAACACGCTCCGGGCAGCTGCCGTCGAGCGACCCGCCTGAGTCCCTCGAGCCCCGGAACCCTTCTCCGCTAGCGATCGCCGACCCAGACCGCGTTCGAGCTGCGGCGTCGACTGGTCGACGCGCACGTCGCCGACCCCGAGCTCCTCGGCTTCGGGTTCCAACGGACGCTCCCGCCCGCAGCGCGCCACGACTTCCAGGACCTCGCCCCGTGGCGTTCCGCCGTCGTCGACATCCTCCAGCAGGCCGAGGCCGCCCACGCCGGCCCGGTGCTCGTGCCCATGACGATCGTGCGTGACGACTACTTCGACGAGATCGTCGGTGGGCTGCGGTCACGCGGGGTGGACGTGCGCCACTACGCGCTCGTCGCGAGCCCGGAGACGCTGCGCAAGCGGCTGAGCACCCGCATCGCGTTCATGCGCTCCGGTCTGCGCCGCGAGACCTGGGCGGTGCAGCAGATCCCGCGCTGCGTCGCCGCCCTTGCCCGCGAGCGCTACGCCACGCACGTCGAGACCGACCAGCGGACGACCGACGAGGTCGTCGAGTGGATCGCCGACGACGCCGGCCTCACGCTGAACGCGCCGCGGCTGGCGCCGTGGAGGTACCAGCTGCGGCGCCTCAAGGTCGGCATCGGCCACATCCGGTAGGCGCGCCCGAGGGCTCGACGTGCCGGTCGCGCGCGTCGCCCCGACCAGGCAGAGCAGAGCGTTGCAGCCGGCGATGGGACGATCGCGCCATGGACCTCGAGGAGCAGCGCGACGTCGTCGCCCAGGAGCTGGACGGCGGCAACGTCACCACCGTGGTTCGTGTCGGTGACACCGTCCGGCGGACGGCCGGCCCGTGGACGCCGGCCGTGCACGCACTGCTCGCGTGGGTACGGGAGCGCGGCGTCACGTGCGTGCCGGCGCCGCTCGGCCTCGACGACGACGGTCGGGAGGTCCTGGGCTGGATGCCCGGCGAGGTCGTCGGGTGGCCCGTGCCGGACTGGCTGTGGACAGCGCGGACCCGGGCGCAGACCGGAGCGATGCTGCGCGCCGTCCACGACGCGACCGTCGGGTTCGACCTCGACGACCGCGTCTGGCACTCCCCGACGCACCATCCCGTCGAGGTGGTGTGCCTCAACGACGTCGCGCCCTACAACATGGTCTTCGACGGGACGGAGCTGGTCGGGCTCATCGATGTCGACATGGCCTCGCCGGGCCCCCGGGCGTGGGACCTCGCGTACCTCGCGTACCGGCTGTGCGGGTGGTGCGAGGACATGCGGGCACCGGACGACGTCACCCCGCTGGACCGCCTCGCGCACCTGCTGTCGAGCTACGGGCAGGACGCTGCTCCTGCGATCGAGGACGTCCTGACGACCATGGTCACCCGGCTGCACGACCTGGCGGACTGGACCGACGAGCACGCACGCGTCGCCGACCGGCCCGACCTGCACGACCACGCCGCGATGTACCGGCGGGACGCGGCGCGAGTGCTGGAGCAGTAGGCCGAGCCGGGACGGGTCGCCGAACCGTCGGCCCCCGAGCCCGGAGACCCCTTCTCAGGACATCACGTCGGGCCCCGGACGTGAGGCGTCGAGCCTGCACCGCGACTCCCCGACGGGTCGTCGGGCGGTCACCAGCAGCCCTCGAGCTCGTCGACGCTGTCGGGCTCGCAATGTCACGGGTCGTGCCCCCTGCGCGGTTGCGCCGGACGTTCGCGACGCCACCGCCGAGCTTTGTTCACGACGTACGTGCGAGGCCGCCGTCCATACCTACCGGTCGGTATGGACAAACGGGTAGGTTGGAACCAGACATCGGCGTCGGCAGGAGGTCACGCATGGAGATCGTCGGGGCGGTCCTCGAACGGTCGGGCAGCCCGGCCCCCTTCGCCGAGTCGCGACCGTTCACGGTCTCGCGGCTCGAGCTCGACGACCCCGGCCCGGGCGAGGTGCTCGTGCGCATCGAGGCCGCGGGCGTGTGCCACTCCGACCTGTCCGTCGTCGACGGCAACCGCGTCCGTCCCACGCCGATGCTGCTCGGGCACGAGGCCGCCGGGATCGTCACCGCGCTCGGCACCGGTGTGACGGACCTGTCCCCGGGCGACCGCGTCGTGCTCACCTTCCTGCCCCGGTGCGGCGACTGCCCCGGCTGCGCCGCCGACGGACGGCTCCCCTGCGTGCCCGGCAGCGCCGCGAACGCCGCCGGGACCCTCGTCGGCGGCGGCACCCGGCTGCACCGCGACGGCGCACCCGTGCACCACCACCTCGGCGTCTCGGGGTTCGCGTCGCACGCGGTGGTCAGCCGCACCTCGCTCGTGCGCGTCGACCCCGACGTCCCCCCGCAGGTCGCGGCCCTGCTCGGCTGCGCGGTGCTCACCGGCGGCGGTGCGGTCGTCAACGCCGGCCGACCGCGGCCCGGCGAGCCCGTGGTCGTGGTCGGGCTCGGCGGCGTCGGGATGGCGGCGCTGCTCGTCGCCGTCGCGCTCGGGCACGACGTGACCGGCGTCGACACGGTGCCGGACAAGCTCGCCACGGCGCGGGACCTCGGGGCGAGCATCGCGTGCACGCCCGCCGAGCTCGTCGAGCGCGGGTTGCGCGCCCCCGTCGTCGTCGAGGCCGCCGGCTCCGCGCGCGCACTCGAGACCGCGTTCGCGGCGACGGCGCCCGGCGGGACGACCGTCACCGTCGGACTCCCCTCCCCCGCCGCGCGGGCCGCGCTGTCCCCCCTGACGCTGACCGCGGAGGCGCGCACGGTCGTCGGCTCCTACCTCGGCTCCGCGGTGCCCGAGCGTGACGTCCCCCGGTACGTCGACCTGTGGCGCTCCGGCCGGCTGCCCCTCGAACGGCTCGTGTCCTCGCACATCGCGCTCGACGACCTCGACTCCGCCATGGACCGCCTCGCGGCCGGTGGCGAGCTCCGCCAGCTCCTGACCTTCGACGAAGGGACCACCCCGTGACGACAGCGCGCACCACGACAGCCCTCGTGACCGGCGCCGCCCGCGGCATCGGCGCCGCGACCGCCCGCCGGCTCGCGGCCGACGGCCACCAGGTCGCCGTGCTCGACCTGCGCGAGGCCGACGCCGAGGCGACCGCCGCCGCGATCCGCGAGGCGGGTGGCACCGCGCTGGCCGTGGGCGCCGACGTGGCGGACGAGGACGCGGTCGCCGCCGCGGTCGCGCGCGTCGCGGACGAGCTCGGGCCGCCGACCGTCCTGGTCAACAACGCGGGGATCCTGCGCGACAACCTGCTGTTCAAGATGTCGGTCGACGACTGGGACGCCGTCCTGTCGGTCCACCTGCGCGGCGCGTTCCTCGTGAGCCGGGCGGTCCAGCAGCACCAGGTCGCCGCCCGCTGGGGGCGCGTGGTCAACCTGTCGAGCACGTCGGCGCTCGGCAACCGCGGCCAGGCCAACTACGCCGCCGCCAAGGCCGGCATGCAGGGCTTCACCAAGACGCTCGCGATCGAGCTCGGGCCGTTCGGCGTCACCGTGAACGCCGTCGCGCCCGGCTTCATCGAGACCGACATGATGCGCGCCGTCGCCGAACGGACCGGTATGGCGTACGACGACCTGCTGGCCGCCGCGGCCAAGGAGGTCCCGGTGGGCCGGGTCGGCCGGCCCGACGACGTCGCCGCCGCCGTCTCGTTCTTCTGCTCGGAGGACGCATCCTACGTGTCCGGCCAGGTGCTCTACGTCGCCGGAGGGCCGCGCACATGACCGCCATCACCGTGAGCTCGCCCGAGGACCTCGGTGCCGCCGTCGGGCAGTCCGCCACCGGGGAGTGGCGGGTCGTCGACCAGGGCCGCATCGACCTGTTCGCCGACGCGACCGACGACCACCAGTGGATCCACGTCGACCCCGCCCGCGCCGCCGCCGAGTCGCCGTTCGGCGGGCCCGTCGCGCACGGCTTCCTCACGCTCGCGCTGGTCCCCGCGCTCACCGACGGGCTGCTCGACGTGGGCGGGACCGCGATGGTCGTCAACTACGGGCTCGACCGCGTGCGCTTCCTCCAGCCCGTGCTCGCGGGGTCGCGCGTGCGGGCGACGACGGTGGTCGACGGCGCCGAGCCGACCCCGCAGGGCGTGCGCGTGTCGTCGACCGTGACCGTCGAGATCGAGGGTGCGCCGCGCCCGGCGCTCGTCGCGCGGACCATCGCGTTGTTCGTGCCGGCCTGACCGGCGGTGCCGCCGCCCGGGTCGTCAGGCGAGCCGGGCCCGGGCTCAGCCCACCCGCTCCAGCACCATCGCCATCCCCTGGCCCCCGCCGACGCACATGGTCTCGAGCCCGAGGGTCCCGTCGCGCTCCTGCAGGCCGTTCAGCAGCGTGCTGGTGATCCGCGCGCCGGTCATGCCGAACGGGTGGCCGACCGCGATGGCGCCGCCGTGCACGTTGAGCCGGTCGAGGTCGACGCCGAGCTCGCGCGCGGACGGCAGGACCTGCGCGGCGAACGCCTCGTTGAGCTCGACGAGGTCGATGTCGCCGATCGAGAGCCCTGCGAGCGCGAGCGCCCGTCGGCTGGCCTCGACCGGCCCGAGACCCATGAGCTCGGGTGACAGCGCGCTGACGCCCGTCGAGACGATGCGCGCGAGCGGGGTCAGGCCGAGCTCGTCGACCACGCGGTCGCTGACCACGACGAGGGCCGCGGCGCCGTCGTTGAGCGGGCAGCAGTTGCCGGCGGTGACGGTGCCGTCGGGCCGGAACACGGGGTCCAGGGCGGCCAGGGCCTCGACCGTGACCCCTGCGCGAGGACCGTCGTCGCGCGACACGACCGTGCCGTCCGCGAGCGTGACCGGCGTGATGTCCCGCTCCCAGAAGCCGCTCGCGAGCGCGGCCTCGGCGCGGTTCTGGCTCGACGCGGCGTACTCGTCCTGGTCGCGGCGGGTGGTGCCCGTGCGCTGGGCGACGTTCTCGGCGGTCTGGCCCATCGCGACGTAGACGTCGGGCAGCTCGCCGTCCTCGCGCGGGTCGCGCCACGTGCTGCCGCCCTTCGCGGACCGGGCCGTGCGCTCGACCGCCTCCGCGAACACCGGGTTGGTCAGGTCCTCGCCGGGGATGAAGTCGCTCGACCCGCGCGCCAGGGAGCTGACCGACTCGACGCCGGCCGAGACGAACACGTCGCCCTCGCCGGCCTTGATCGCGTGGAACGCCATCCGCGTGGTCTGCAGGCTCGACGAGCAGTACCGGTTCACGGTCGTGCCGGGCACGGTGTCCAGCCCGAGCAGCACGGCGACGACCCGCGCCATGTTCATCCCCTGCTCGCCGCCGGGCAACCCGCAGCCGAGCAGCAGGTCGTCGACGCGCGTCGGGTCGAGCCCTGGCACCTGGTCGAGCGCGGCGCGGACCATCGCGGCGGCGAGGTCGTCGGCTCGCACGCTGCGCAGCGAGCCCTTGAACGCGCGGCCGATGGGTGAGCGGGCGGTGGCGACGACGTAGGCCTCGGGCATGGCGGGCGGTCCTCTCGTGGACGACGACGGGGCGGACGGGCGTGCGGTCGGTCACGCGGCGAGGCGCGCCGTGATGTGCCGTGGCGTGCCGGTCAGACGAACGCGCTGACCCCGGTGATCGCCCGCCCGACGATGAGGTTGTTCATGTCGCGCGTGCCCTCGAACGAGTAGACGGCCTCCGCGTCGGCGAAGAACTTGGCGACCCCGTGGTCGAGCACGATGCCGTTGCCGCCGAGCAGCTCACGGCACCACGCGACCGTCTCGCGCATGCGGGTCGTCGCGTAGCCCTTGGCGAGCGCCGCGTGCTCGTCGCCCTGGCGTCCCTGGTCCTGCATCCGCGACGCCTGCAGGCACAGCGCGATGCACGCGGTGATGTTGCCGAGGCACTGCGCGAGGCGGTCCTGCACGAGCTGGAACGACGCCAGCGGGCGGCCGAACTGCTGACGCTCCCCCGCGTACCGCACCGCCGCCTCGTACGCGCCGACCTGCACGCCCACGGCCTGCCAGGCGACCTCGGCGCGCGTGAGCCGCAGCACGAGCGCGACCTCGCGGAACGAGTGGATGTTCGGCAGCCGGTCGGCCTCGTCGACGCGGACGCCGTCGAGCGTGATGTCGGCGTTCTGCACGATCCGCAGGGCCTGCTTGCGCTCGATCTTCGTGGTCGTGAACCCGGGGGTCCCGCGGCGCACGAGGAAGCCCTTGACCTGGTGGTCGGCGACGTCGCGCGCCCAGATGACGACGACGTCGGCGAACGTCGCGTTGCCGATCCACCGCTTCGCGCCGTTCAGCACCCAGGTGTCGCCGTGGCGCTCGGCGGTCGTGCGCAGGCCCTTCGAGGAGTCGGAGCCGGACAGCGGCTCGGTCAGGCCGAACGCGCCGATGAGCTCGCCACGGCCCATGGGCGGCAGCCAGTGCGCGCGCTGCTCGGGCGAGCCGCCGATCGCGATCGAGCTCATCGCCAGGCCGCTCTGCACGCCGACGAACGTCGCCGTCGACGGGTCGACCCGCCCGAGCTCGAGCGCCGCCCAGCCGCGCCACACGGCGCTGTTCTCGAACCGCTGCGTCTCGGGCCAGCTCGCGCCGAACATCCCGAGGTCGGCGAGCCCGGGGATGATCTGCGTCGGGAACTCGGCGCGGTCCCAGTAGTCGGTCGCGATGGGCCGGACCTCGCGCTCCATGAAGTCGCGCAGGCGCAGCGACGCCTCGAGCTCGACGGGCGTGAGCTCGTCCTGGAAGCCGTAGAAGTCGGCGGCGAGCCGGTCGGTGCCGGGCACGAGGTACGCGCCGGCGTCGGTCGCAGCGGCGGCGGCCGGCCGGTCGACGCCGTGGTCCGTGGCAGCGCGGTCCGTGGCGGCGTCGTCCGTCGTGGCGTGGTCCGGCGTGGCGGTGTCGGTCATCTCGGCCCTCGATCGTCGTCGATCGGCGCGCCGCGCCCCGGTGCGCGCGCGTCCCGCCGCCAGCGTTGCATCATTCCCCAGAATGTTGCAACCCCCTGCCGATCCGGGGCTAGAGTGCGGCGCATGACGGTCCCCACGCACCGGAGCTCGCTCGCGCGGGTCGGCACCGCGGTCGCGCCGTCCCGGTTGTCCGCGCGACTCGAGGACGGCGCGCACGAGGACGCCACCCGGGCGTTCCGCCTCGCACGCGAGACGTTCATCGCCGGCGAGCGCATCGACATGGGCGGGCTCGCGACCCGCCTCGGCGTCGACCGGACCTCGCTGTTCCGCTGGGTCGGCAACCGCGACGCGCTGCTGTCCGAGGTGCTGTGGTCGCTCGCCGTCCCGACGCTCGAGCAGGCCGACGCCGCGACCCAGGGGCGTTCCGGCGCCGACCGGGTCGTCGCGATCCTCACCTCGTTCGCGCACGACCTCATCACCGCCGACTACTTCCGGTCGTTCCTGCGCCGGGAGCCCGCGCGGGCCCTGCGGCTGCTCACGACCAACGACAGCCAGATCCAGCGCCGGTACGTCGCCGTCGTCGAGCAGCTGGTCCGCCAGGAGCTCGGCGACCGGCCGTTCGGACGCGACATCGCCCCGGCCGACCTCGCCTACCTGCTCGTGCGGGTCTCGGAGTCCTTCACGTACGCCGACCTGATCACGGGCGACGCACCGAGCGCCGAGCGCGCCCGCGCCGCGTTCGACCTCGTCCTGCGCCCCGAGGAGCCCCGATGACCTACGGCCACCGCGCGCCGTTCCCGACGCGCTGGAACGACAACGACCAGTACGGGCACGTCAACAACACCGTCTACTACGAGGCGATGGACACCACCGTCAACGCCTGGATGGTCGGCGCCGGCCTCGACCCCCTGCGCGGTGACCGGATCGCGCTGTGCGTCTCGTCGTCGTGCGAGTTCCGGGCGCCTGCGTCGTTCCCCGAGCCGCTCGCGGTCGGCCTGCGCGCCGGCCGCGTGGGGACCACGAGCATCACGTGGGAGCTCGGCATCCTGCGCGAGGACGAGCCGGAGCCGATCGCGACCGGGCAGTTCGTGCACGTGTTCGTCGACCGGGACTCGCGCCGCCCGGCGCCGATCCCCGAGGGGATCCGGGTCGCGATCGAACGGGACCTGGTGGTCTGACGTCGAACGACATGCCATCGTCGTCCGTGTGCAGGCAGTCAGCGGGTGCCACCGACGCTTCCAAGCCCGCAGGCAACGCCGCGCGACGACCGCCTAGGCAAAGAAAAACCCCCGGTGCTCTGAAGCTGAACCTCAAAGCGCGATCCGGGGGACTTCTGCTCGCTAGGTTACCAGCGTGACAGGAGCAGCTCAAGGCGCCCCTCACGTTCACAGCGGCCTGGACCGCGGGATCTCCTCCCCGAGGTTCGCCACGTTCGAGCGTGCAGCGGAAGGTGACGCGAACCTCGCGCGCGACCTCTACGTCTGGAACCGCGACCTGGCGGTCGCGTTCCTCGCCGACATCGCCATCCTCGAAGTCGCCCTCCGCAACGCAATCCACGACGCCGCAACGGCCCAGTGGGGTACGCACTGGTACAGCAACCCTGCGGTCATCTTCGACGACCGCAGCACACGACAGCTCTCGACCGCGTGGAACCAGCTTCCCAAGAGCGTCCAGCGGCGGCCCCAGGACCCCGACGTCCCCGGACGGCTCGTCGCACAGTGCATGTTCGGCTTCTGGACCAACCTCCTGGATGCCGGCGGCTACCGCGGCAACGACCCTCGCCGCTTCAGCACCGACTACGACATCCTCTGGAACGCCGCACTGAAACACGCTTTCCCCGGTGGGCGCCTCGAAGCACGCCACGAGCGCGCACGCATCCTCGCCCGTTCGACGAGCGCTGCCGCTGCCGAGGAGGAGCCGGCATTCACTCGAGGCTGGGTCCACGGCGTCTGCAAGAGCGTCAACGACCTCCGGAACCGTGTCGCGCACCATGAGCCGCTGATCAACGGCGTGCCTCTGAACGGTCAGGGGAGGCGGATGAGCTCGGACGAGGCGCACCGAAGATGCCTGATGCTCGCCCGGATGGTGGATCGGGACCTTGCCGCGTGGCTCGTCGCGAACTCGACGGTCCCTGCGGTCCTCGGCTGTCGGCCCCGCCCGGCGCCGAGATCTGCGCAGGCGGTGCCGCCCACGTAGACCTCGGTGGGACCCGTCCTGCGGTCTGGCTGCACGTCGCAGGCGAGCGGGGCCAGGGTATGGAAGCGCCAGGCCATTCGTCCCGCTCGTCTGCTCGGTCATTGCGTCCTCCTCGTGGAGCCGGTGCGCTGTCCAGTCAGACGCTGGACCGCGTACGAACTCGTCGGAATCCCGGCATCCTGCTCCGCCCGCGGTCATACCGACTGTCCGGTATGCTCGCCGAACGCGGGCGACGCTGCCTGCCCGAGCCATGAAGGTGGTCGCCGGTGTCCCAGCTCGTCCCGGACGTCCTCCCCGGTCTCGACGTCGCACGCCTCGACACGTGGCTCCGTCGCACGCACCCCGACCTCGCGACCGACGAGCCGCTGCGCGCGACCCTGTTCGCCGGCGGCCGCAGCAACCTCACGTACGGGATCGACGGCGCGCGGATCCCGCTCGTGCTGCGTCGGCCGCCGCTGGGCCACGTGCAGGAGACGGCGCACGACATGGCCCGCGAGCACCGCGTGATCCGCGCGCTCGGCAGCACCCGCGTCCCCGTGCCCGCGACCGTGGACCTCGTCGACGACGTCGACGGCGCTGCCGGGACCGGGACGCCGTTCTTCGTCATGGAGCGGGTCGAGGGCGAGGCGCTGCGCGACCCCGCGCAGAACGCCGCCTGGTCCCCCGCCGAGCTCCGGGCCCTGAGCCTCGAGCTCGCGGAGCTGCTCGCCGAGCTGCACACCCTCGATCCCGCGTCCGTCGGGCTGGCCGACCTCGGCCGGCCCGACGGCTACCTCGAGCGCCAGCTGACGCGCTGGGGTCGGCAGTACGACGGCTCGCGCTCGCGCGACCTCCCCGCGCTCGACGCGCTGCAGGAGCGCCTGCGCGAGCGCGTGCCCGCGACGGTCCGCACCGGGCTCGTGCACGGGGACTACCGGCTCGACAACGCGCTCGTCTCCCGCGCGGGCGGCGTGCACGTGGCAGCGGTGCTCGACTGGGAGATGGCCACGCTCGGCGACGCCGCCGTCGACCTCGGGATGCTCGGCCTGTACTGGGACATCCGTCGGATCGCGCCGCCCGACGGCCTGACCGCGAGCGCCGTCGACCCCGCCGCGGGCTACCCGGAGTTCGCCGAGCTCGCCGACGCGTACGCGGCCCGGTCGGGCTCGTCCGTCCCCGAGCTGTCCTGGTACCGCGCGTTCGCGGCGTACAAGCTCGCGGTGATCCTCGAGGGTGTGCACGTCCGGTACCGCGCGGGCGAGACCGTGGGCGAGGGCTTCGACGCGATCGGTGCCCTCGTCCTCCCGTTGGCCGACGAGGGCCTCGCGTGCCTCGACGGCGCGAGCTGAGAGCAGCGGACGTGGACTTCGCCTACGACGAGCGGACCCGGGACCTGCGCACGCGCACGCGCACGTTCCTCGACGAGCACGTCCTGCCCGCCGAGCCAGTGCTCGACGCGCAGGTCGCCGCGACCCCCGACGAGTGGGGTCCGCGCCCGGTGGTGCGCGAGCTGCAGGAGACCGCGCGGGCGCAGGGCCTGTGGAACCTGTTCCTGCCGGGGCCGCGCGGCGCCGGGCTGACGAACCTGCGGTACGCACCCGTCGCCGAGCTGCTGGGCCGCAGCCCGCGCCTCGGCCCCGTCGCGACCAACTGCGCCGCCCCCGACACCGGGAACATCGAGCTCCTCACCGAGTTCGGGACCCCCGAGCAGCAGGAGCGCTGGCTCGACCCGCTGCTCACCGCGCAGACGCGCTCGGCGTTCTGCATGACCGAGCCCGGCGCCGCGTCGTCCGACGCCACCCAGATCGCGACCCGCATCCGCAGCGACGGCGACCACCTGGTGGTCACGGGTCGCAAGTGGTGGTCGACGGGCGCGATGAACCCCGACGCGACGCTGCTCGTCGTCATGGGGGCGACCGACCCCGAGGCGCCGCGGCACCGGCAGCAGAGCATCGTGCTCGTCCCCCGCGACACCCCCGGCGTGCGGGTCGTGCGCCCGCTGACCGTGCTCGGCTACGACGACCGCGACCACGGCGGGCACGCCGAGATCGCGTTCGAGGACGTGCGCGTGCCCGCGTCGGCGCTGCTCGGCGGTGAGGGCGACGGGTTCGCGATCGCGCAGGCCCGGCTCGGACCGGGCCGCATCCACCACTGCATGCGGGCGCTCGGCATGGCGGAGCGCGCGCTCGACCTGGTGCGCGAGCGCGCCGCGTCCCGGTCCCCGTTCGGCCAGCCGCTCGCCGAGCAGGGCGTCGTGCGGGAGTGGGCCGCGGAGTCGCGCATCCAGGTCGAGGCGCTGAGGCTGCTCGTCCTCAAGACCGCCTGGCTCATGGACACGGTCGGCAACCGCGCGGCGATGACCGAGATCCAGGCGATCAAGATCGCGGTCCCGCGCGCGGTGCAGCAGATCGTGGACCGGGCCATCCAGGTGTTCGGTGCGGCGGGGCTCAGCGAGGACCAGCCGCTCGCCGCGATGTACGCCGCGGCACGGTCGCTGCGGATCGCCGACGGGCCCGACGAGGTCCACCTCGCCTCGCTCGGGAAGGCCGAGCTCCGGCCGCGCCCGACCTGACGTCCCGCCCGCACAGCACCACCCCCGCACCACCCCCGTGTAGTCGCCGCCGAAGTCACCGCACGCGAAGGGACCCCGAGATGACCCCCGAGCTCGACCCGATCCTGACCGGCCCCGGGCACAGCACGATGTCCGTCGCCGCGATCCTCGCCGAGACCGCCCGCCGCCACCCGGACCGGGTCGCGTTCTACCTGGGTGACGCCGCACTGACCTACGGCCCGCTGTGGGACCGCACGCGCGCGTACGCCGGTGCCCTGCGGGACCGTGGCGTCGGGCCGGGTGACCGCGTCGCGATGCTCGTGCCGAACGTGCCCGACTTCGCGCGCGTCTACTACGCGGTCCTGTCGCTCGGCGCGGTCGTCGTGCCCGTGCACCTGCTGTTCAAGGCCCAGGAGATCGAGTACGTGCTGCGCGACAGCGGCGCGACGCTGCTCGTCGCCGCGGCCCCGATGCTGGGAGAGGCGCTGCCGGCCGCCGCGGCGGCCGGGATCCCCGCAGTGACGGTCCTGGTTCCCGACGCGCACGCCGCTGCGGTCCCGGCCCCGCGCCTGGAGGACGAGGCCGACGCCGCGGCGCCGGTCGTCACGTACGCGTCGGTCAACCCGCTCGCGCCGGCCACGGTCCTGTACACGAGCGGCACGACGGGCCGGCCCAAGGGCGCGGTCGCCTCGCACCTGACCCTGATCGAGCAGGTGCACGTCACGCTGCTCGACACCACGGACCTGAACACCGACGACGTCGTGTTCGGGGGTCTGCCGTTCTTCCACACGTTCGGCCAGTCCGCCGTGCTCAACACCGCGTTCCGGCGCGGCGCCGCGATCGTGCTGCTGCCCCGGTTCGACCCGGACGAGGCGCTGGCGCTGCTGGTCAAGCACCGCGCGACGGTGTTCACCGCCGTCCCGACGATGTTCCTCGGCATGGTCCAGGCCGCCGCACGCACGCCCGACCGCCCGCCGCTCAAGTACGCGGTGTCAGGCGGCGCCGCGCTGCCGGTCGCGCTGCTCGAGGCGTTCGCGGACACGTTCGGCGCCGAGGTGCACGAGGGCTACGGCCTGACGGAGACGGCGCCGACGGTGTCGTTCAACTACGTCGGCGAGCCCATCCGCCCCGGCACCGTCGGCCGGCCGCTGTGGGGCGTCGACGTGGAGGTCGCGGACCCCGAGGTCGAGGACCGGATCGTGCTGCTCGGCCCGGGCGAGCTCGGCGAGCTCGTGGTGCGGGGCCACAACCTGTTCAAGGGCTACCTCGGCAACCCCGAGGCGACCGCCGAGGCCGTCGTCGACGGCTGGTTCCGGACCGGCGACCTCGGCACCGTCGACGCCGAGGGCATCGTGACGATCGTCGACCGCAAGAAGGACATGATCGTCCGCAACGGCTACAACGTGTACCCGAGCGAGGTCGAGGACGCGATGGTCCGCCACCCCGCGATCGCGCAGGCCGCGGTGTTCGGCATCGCCCACGAGACGCACGGGCAGGAGGTCCACGCCGCCGTCGTCCTCATGCCCGGCCTCGCGGCGACCGCGCAGGAGGTCGTCGACTTCACGCGCGAGCGGATCGCCGCCTACAAGTACCCGCGCGTGGTCCACCTCGTCGAGACGCTGCCGCTCGGCGGGTCCGGCAAGGTGCTCAAGCGGGAGCTCGTCGCGCAGTACTCGGTGCCGGCCGGGGAGCCGGTCGCACGCTGACGTGCTCCGGTACCGTCACATTGCGACGATGAGACGGTACCGGCGCAGTGCGCAGCATCGCGTCGCTCGCGGTGCCAGCGCTGGCGCAGGCAACGGCGGACTCCCCGGGCCCGACGTGCGGCTGCCATCGTCGACGCACGGCAGTCTGCACACCTGCACACGTCGCATCAACGGTCTGTCAAAACCATCACGGTTCCGTTATAGTTTTGCCATGGAACGCGAGCCTCTCGCCCGGGACGAACTGTGGGAGATCGCGACGACCCAGCGCGGCTTCGTCACCGCCCAGCAGGCTGCCGACGTCGGCGTCACCACCGGCGCGCTCCAGATGATGGTGCAGCGCGGGACGCTCCTGCGCGCCGCCTTCGGCGTCTACCGCTTCCCGCTCTACCCGAGCGACCAGCACGATCACCTGATGCTCGCCGTCCTGTGGACCCGCGCGTCGGAAGCGTGCCTCAGCCACGAGACTGCCCTCGACCTCTACGCGATCAGCGACGTGAACCCACACGCAGTCCACGTCACCATCGGTCGCCGTCGACGGTTGCGACGACAAGGGGGCGACGACTACGTGATCCATCACGAGGACCTCTCCCCGGACCAGATCGGCTGGTGGGAGCAGATCCCGACCGTCACCCCGGCGACGGCGATCCGCCAGTGCCTCGTCGACGGCACGCCCACCTACCTCGTCCGGCAGGCCATCGAACGCGGCTTCGCCGGCGGACTCCTGCGAGCCTCCGACCGCGACGAGCTGGCCGCAGCACTGGAGGTGAGGCATGAGCGGTGACATCCGGCCGTCACGCATCGCTGCGATGCTGCGCGTGCTGACACCAAGCAGCCGATCTGCCGACGCGGTCGTGGCCACCCACGATCGTCGGTCACGCGCACTGGGACCGGGACTTCGCCCGTGCTGCAGCATCGGCGGCGCTCGAGTGCACGCTCGATGATGCGGTGCGGGATGCCAACGCGTGGATCCGCGAGATCGCGGCATCCTGACCCGCTCACCGTGAACGGGGTGACGGAGCCTCGGCCGTTCGAGTCGCCCTTCACCGACCATGCGCCGGCCGGCCCCGACTTCGTCTTCCAGCCCTCCCGCGGCCACAGCCCGCTCAGCCCTCCGGGATCCCCTCGTTCTCCAGCGCGACCGCCTCGCCGTCGTACACGACGACGTCCCCGTCGCCGGTGTCGGTCGTGTACACCTCGCCGACGTAGTCCTGCACGCCGCCCTCGACGACCGTGATCCCGACGCCGCCGAACGCCCGGCGGCTTTCCTTCCCGAACTGCAGCGGGACGATCCCGTTGCCGACGACCTCGCCGGACTCCAGAGCCTCGACAAGGCTCTCGCGCGTGGGGTCCTCCCCGGCGCGCGCGAGCGCCTCGGCGAACGTGTACGCCACCGACATCCCGAACACGGTGTTCCCCGTGAACGGCGCTCCGTCGTTGTACTCGTCGTTGACCTTCTGGAACAGCTCGACCCACGGGTCGTCGGCGCTGAACGGGAGGTAGTTGGTGCTGACGAAGCCCTCGAGGAGCGCGGGCCCGACGTCCTCGCCGAGGTAGCCGACCAGCGTCGGGTAGTCGCCGCCCGACGACGAGGACAGCCACTGCGCGCGGTAGCCCATCTTCGCGGCGGTGCCGAGCGCGAGCGCCGTGAAGCCGTTGACGGTCGCGAGGAAGTTCACGGTGCACCCGGCGGCCTGCATCGCGCCGATCTGCGCGGTCACGTCCTGGTTGGACACCGAGTACGTCTGCGTGCTCGCGAGCTCGTCGAGCACCGTCGTCAGGCCGACGGTGAAGTCGGTGCCGAAGTCGTCGTCCTGGCCGAGCACGCAGTAGACGGCGTCGTCGTACGTCTGCTGGGCGTGGTGGGCGAGCACCTTGCCCTCGGTGATGTAGTCCGCGTTGTAGCCGAACGTCCACGGGTAGGTCTCGGGCTGGTCCCAGCTCGGGCTGCCCGACGCGACGAACAGGTCGGGGACCCCGTTCTCGTTGAGGTAGTCGAGCACCGCGGAGTGGGTCGGGGTGCCGAGGCCGTTGACGACGGCGAGCACCTCGTCCTCCTGGACGAGCTCGCGCACGACCGTCTGCGTGGTCGCCGGGTTGTACGCGTCGTCCTTGACCACGTACTCGATGCTGCGGCCGTGGATCCCGCCGTTGTCGTTGAGGTAGTCGAAGTAGGCGGACGCGGCCGCGGAGATCGACGAGTAGCCCGCCGCCGCCGGTCCGGTGAGCGGCGTGTGCGTGCCGATCGTGACGGTCTCCTCGTCGACGCCGGGGGACGCGGTGGGCGTGGAGCAGGCGGCCAGCGGCACGATCGTCACGAGCGCGACGAGCGTGCCGGCGGTGCGCCGCGGGTGGCGGCGCATGGGCAAGGTACGGAGCAGCGACATCGTCGTCATCCCTCGGTCGGTGTGCGGACGGGTTCTCCAGGGCGGGTGGCGGTGGGGCCGACGGGCCCGGGGCGTGCGGCCGGGCCGGTGGGGTCGTCCCCGCCGGTGGGGACGGGCCGTGCGGCGGTGGGCCCGGGTGCCGGGGGGCGTCGACGGGCCCGGCGGCGGGCGCGGGCGGTGGTGAGCGCGCCGGCCAGGCCGCCCGGGGCGCCGGCGACGAGGAGGATGAGCAGCAGGCCGAAGATCAGCAGCGCGAGCGTGCCGTCGAGACGCTGCGTGACCTGCGACGGGAGCGGCAGCGCGTCGGTCAGCGTGCCGACGAGCCACGGCAGCAGCACCAGGAGCACCGCGCCGAGCGCGGCCCCGAGCAGGCTGCCGAGCCCGCCGACCACGACCGCGACGAGCAGCAGCAGCGAGAGCGACACGGTGTAGGCGCCGGGCGAGACGGACTGCGTGACGAACGTGAGGACCGCGCCGCCGAGCCCGGCGGTCACGGAGCTGACGACGAACGCCAGCACCTTGACCCGGGCGGGCGCGATCCCGGCGAGCGCGGCGGCGACCTCGTCGTCCCGCACCGCGCGCATGCGCAGCCCGGTGCGCCCGTCGCGCACCAGGACGAGCCCGGTCACGGCGACGGCCGCGACGGCGAGCGCGACCCACGCCTGCCACTGCTCCAGGGCGATCAGGGTCCTGAGCGGGCCCGGGACGCCCTCGAACTGCGTCCGGATGCCGCGGTCGCCCTGCAGCGCGCCGACGCTCGCGGCCGCCGCGGGCACCGCGACGACGAGCGTGAGCGTGAGCCCGGCGAGGTACGGGCCGTGCAGGCGCGCGCCCGCGAGCCCGAGCAGCAGCCCGAGGACCCCGGCGGCCACCGCCGCGGCGACGGTCGCCGCGAGGAACCGCGGGAGGCCGCCGACACCGGCCGTGGTCAGCGCCTGCGACGTCAGCGCGTACCCGTAGCCGCCCGCCGCCATGAGGGCGGCGTGCCCGAGCGAGAGCTGCCCGCTGAGCCCGACGAGGACGGTCAGCCCGGCGGTCGCGCACAGGTAGGCCGCGGCGATCGCGAGCTGGTAGTTGCGGTACGGGTCGAGCAGGAACGTCAGGCCGATCGCGAGGACGAGCCCACCGACCGCGAGCAGGAGCGTGCGACGCGCGCTCATGCTCGCCTCGCCTCGGCCTGGGCGAACAGGCCGGACGGTCGCATGAGCAGCACCACGACGAGCAGCGCGAGCACCGCGACGGGGGCCAGCGTCGCCCCGAGGTACCCGGTGACGAGGCTCATGACGACCCCCACCGTGAGCCCTGCGAGGAGCGCACCGCCCGGTGAGTCGAGCCCGCCGACGACCGCGACGGTGAACGCGTAGACGAACAGCATGTCGGCGGCGTGCGGGTTGAGGCCGAGCTCCTTGGGCACCGCGAGCAGCGCGGCGAGCGACGCGGCGGCCGCGGCGAGCACCCAGCCGACCGTCCGCATCCGTGCGACGCGGACGCCGAGCAGCCGGGCCACCTCGGGCGCGAACGCCGCGGCGCGCAACTGGAGGCCGAGCGTCGTCCGCACGAACAGCAGCCGCAGGACCGCCATGAGCCCGAGCGCGACGACGACGACGAACACGTCGTACGGCGAGAGCAGCGGGACCCCGCCGACGCGCAGCGGCCGGTCGCTGAACGGTGCGGGGACGGGCTCGTGCTGCTGACCGAACGCGATGCCGAGCAGCGACTGCAGCACGATCACCAGGCCGATCGCGAGGATGACCCCGGACAGCGGCGAGCGGGGCGACGCGAACCGCAGGACCCCCCGCTCGACGACCAGCCCCACGAGGCCGCCGGCCAGCACGGTCGCGACCAGGCCCCACCAGTAGCTCCCGGTCACCCCGGTGACGGCGACGCCGACGTACACGCCGACGATCGCCATGGCGCCGGCGGCGAAGTTGACGATCCTGGTGGCGCGCCAGATGAGCACGAGCGACAGCGCGAACAGCGCGAACAGCGTGCCCCGGGCCAGCCCGGTGCCGAGCAGGAACACGAACCGGTCCATCAGAACCCCAGGTAGGCGTGTCGGAGGGCCTCGTCACCGGCGAGCTCGGCCGCCGGCCGTGAGGCGACGACCTCCCCGAGCCCGAGCACGAGGCCGTGGTCGGCGACGGACAGCGCCCCGGCGACGTTCTGCTCGGCGAGCAGGACGGTGAGCCCGGTGCGGTCGCACAGCTCGCGCAGCACGCGCATGATCTGGGCGACGACGAGGGGCGCGAGGCCGAGCGACGGTTCGTCGAGCAGGAGCACGCGGGGCCGGGCGACGAGCGCGCGGGCGATCGCGAGCATCTGCCGCTCGCCGCCGGAGAGCTGGTGGCCGAGGGTCGTGCGGCGTCGCTCGAGGGGCTCGAAGAGCGCGTACATCTCGGCGAGCGCGGCTCGCAGGCCGGCGGGGTCGCGGCGCCAGAGCCCGCCGAGCCGCAGGTTCTCCTCGACGGTGAGCTCGGTGATGACACCGCGACCCTCGGGCACCTGGGCGAGCCCGCGGCGCACGCGGTCCTCGACGCCGACGCGGGCGAGGTCCCGCCCGTCGAGGTGCACGGTGCCGGCCGACGGCGCGAGCAGCCCGGACACGGTCCGCAGCAGCGTGGTCTTGCCGGCGCCGTTGCCGCCGACGAGCGCGACGACGGTGCCGTCGTCGACGTCGAACGAGACGCCGTGCAGGACGGGCGCGCCGCCGTAGCCGACGACGAGGTCCCGCACGCTCAGGGCTGCGCTCACGGGGCGCTCACCTCGATCCCGAGGTACGCCGCGGTGACGGCGGGGTCGCGGCGGACGTCGTCGGGCAGGCCGTCGGCGATGACCCGCCCGAAGTCGAGCACGACGACCCGGTCGCACAGCCCCATGACGAAGTCGACGTGGTGCTCGACGAGCAGGACCGCGCACCCGGTCGCGGCGACCCGCCGCACGACGGCGTCGAGCTCGGCGATGTCGGCGGCGCCGAGCCCGCCCGCGGGCTCGTCGAGCAGCAGGAGCCGGGGCTCGGCGACGAGCGCGCGCGCGAGGGCGACCTTCTTCTGCTCGGGGTAGGGCAGCGCACCGACGGGCAGCGCGGCGCGGTCGGCGATCCCGAGGTCGTCGAGCGCCCGGAGCGCGCGGGCTGCCAGGTCGGGGGTGGCCAGTGCGCCCACCTCGACGTTCTCGAGCACGCTGAGCCCGGGGAACAGCCCGAGACCCTGGAGCGTGCGGGCGACGCCCGCCCGGGCCAGCCCCGAGGGCGCGCGGGGCGCGGGGCGGCCCGCGACGGTGATCGCCCCGGCAGCCGGCCGCACGAGTCCGCTGACGGCGTTGAACACGGTGGTCTTGCCCGCGCCGTTCGGCCCGATCAGGCCCACGACCTGGCCGTCGGCGACGTCGAGGTCGACGTCGGTGAGGGCCGCGAGGCCGCCGAAGCGCACGGTCAGTCCGCGGACCTGCAGTCGCATCGCACCCGCGCGGGCGGGCGCTTCCCGTGGTGGCATCGGCACTCCGTCGTGTCGGCGTGGTGCGACAGTACAGGAGAAACCGACTGGCCGGTATGTATCAGGTTCGACGCTTTCCCGGACGCCCGCCCGGTACCGCCGTCACGCGTGCGGGACGCCCGCGATCATGCCGCCGTCGACCACGAGCTCGATGCCCGTCACGTACGCGGACTCGTCCCCCGCGAGGAACAGCACGGCGCCCACGACGTCGTCCGGCACCGCGGGCCGCCCGAGCGGGATGCGCTGGAGCGTCACGTCGAGCCGCTCCGTCATCGGCGTCAGCACGAAGCCGGGGTGCACCGAGTTGACCCGGATCCCGTCGGGACCGAGCTCGACCGCGAGGGACTTGGTGAGCCCGCGCACCCCGAACTTCGACGCGACGTACCCGTGCAGGCCCGCGTCGCCGCGCATCCCCTCGACCGAGGAGATGTTGATGATCGACCCCTTCCGGGCCGCCTTCATGACGGGCACGGCCGCGCGCACCCCGAGGTAGGTCCCCGTGAGGTTGACCGCGATCACGGCGTCCCACTTCTCCCGGCCGTACCGCTCGATCCGGCCCGCGTTCGCGATCCCGGCGTTGTTGACCAGCACGTCCACCCCGCCGAGCCCGACCGCGGCCTCCACCGCGAGCGCCCAGCTGCTCTCCGACGTCACGTCGAGGTGCACGAACAGCGCGCGCTCCCCGAGCTCGTCCGCGAGCGCAGCCCCCTCCTCGTCGAGCAGGTCCCCGACGACGACGCTCGCGCCGCAGCCGTGCAGGGCCCGCACGTACGCGGCACCGAGGCCGCGTGCCCCGCCGGAGACGAGGGCCACACGTCCGTCGAGCCGCGTCATCGTCGTCCCCTCTGCGCTCGGTCCGGGCCCGGCCGCGTCAGTCCTGGACGCGGACCACGAGGCGGCCCGTCGTGCTCCCGCCGGCGAGCCGGGCGACCGCGGCGGCCGCGTCGGTGAACGGGACCACGTCGCTGACCTGCGGCACGACGGCCCCGGTGTCCGCGAGCCGCGTCAGCTCGGCGTGCGCGGCGGTGACGAGGTCCGGGCGGGTGCGCGCGTAGAGCCCCCAGTGCAGGCCGTGCACGGTGTAGTTCTTCACCAGCAGGTGCGCCGCACGGATGTCCTGGATGGTCCCGCCGGCGAACCCGACCACGACGATCCGCCCCTCGAACGCGACGCACTTCGTCGAAGCGACGAACGCGTCCCCGCCGACGGGGTCGTACACGACGTCGGCCCCGGCACCGCCGGTCTCGGCACGCACCGCGTCCGCGACGTCCTGCACGGACCGGTCGACGACGACGTGCGCCCCGGCGCGGCGTGCGGCGTCGGCCTTGGCGGCGTTCCCGACGACCCCGATGACGCGGGCACCGGCCGCGGCGCCGAGCTGGACCGCCGCGGTGCCGACCCCGCCTGCCGCGGCGTGCACGAGCAGGGTCTCCCCCGGCTGGAGCGCCGCACGCCGGTGCAGCCCGAACCACCCGGTCTGGTAGGCGATCGTGAAGGCGGCCGCCTGGGCGTCGTCGAGCGCGTCCGGCGCCGGGAAGACCTCGTGGGCGTCGAGCACCGCGAGCTCGGCGAGCACCCCGATGTGGGAGCCGACGACGCGCTGCCCGACGTCCACGTGCGTGACGCCGGCGCCGACCGCGAGGACCTCTCCGCACAGCTCGATGCCCGGCACGAACGGCAGCGGCGGGCGCACCTGGTACTCCCCGCGCGCGAGCAGCACGTCCGGGAAGTTCACGGCGACCGCCCGCACCCGCACGAGCACCTGCCCGTCGCCCGCGACGGGGTCGGGGAGGTCGACGAGCCGCAGGACGTCCGCGGGCTCCCCGTGGGCCGTGACGTGCCAGGCGCGCACGGCGGTCAGCCCTCGGCCGCGGAGGCGGCGTGCGGCCGGGCCACAGGTGCTGACCCGGCCGCCCCGGCCGACGCGGCCGAGATCGAGACGAGGAACAGGTCGGTGAGCTGGTTCGCGAGCACGGTCTTGTCCTCCGGGCCTTCGGGGCGGTACCAGTGGGAGAGGTAGTGCACGTCCGAGAAGAAGTGCGCGACGAGCACCGCGACGGGGACGTCGGTGCGGTACAGGCCCTCGGCCTGACCGGCCTCGATGAGGCCGGCGAAGGTGTCGTGGTACGCGCGGCGGCGGCGGGTCACCTCCTGCTGGCGCGGCGCCGAGAGCATGTGCGCGCTGCGGAAGAACACGGTGCCCTCGAGCAGGTGGTCGACGGACGTCTCGATGACGTCGACGCACACCGCGCGCAGGGTCTCGGCGGTCGGCTCGCCGCGCCCGACGATCGCGTTGAGGTGCTCGGTCTGCAGCGACAGCAGGCGCTCGTAGATGCCGAACAGCAGGTCGTCCTTGGACTGGAAGTAGTGGTAGAGCGCGCCCTTGGTCACGCCTGCCGCCTCGACCACCTGCTGCACGGAGGTGTTCGCGTACCCCCGGGACGCGAAGAGCTCGACCGCCGCCCGGGTCACGTCGTCCACCACGCTCGTCTGCTTCATCCGCACATCCTCACCCCATCGGCGCCACGGAGGCGCCACCGTCGATCACGAGCGTCTGACCGGTCACCCAGCCGGCGTCGTCGGACAGCAGGAACGCCGCGGGGCCGGCGACGTCGACGGGCTCGCCGATCCGGCGCAGCGGGTAGCGCGCGGCGACCTCCTGCTCGCGACCCTCGTAGAGGGCGGCGCCGAGCCTGGTCCGCACGACCGCGGGAGCCACCGCGTTGACCCGGACCCGCGGGGCGAGCTCGACAGCGAGCTGCGCGGTGAGGTTCATGAGCCCGGCCTTGGAGACGCCGTAGAGCGCGATGCCGGGGCTGGCCGTGAGACCGGCGGCCGACGCGGTGTTCAGCACCGACGCCCCCTCGCCCGTCCCGAGCCCGGCGGCGACCGCGTCACGCGTCCACTCGAGGGCCGCGACGACGTTGACGGCGAGGATCTTGTGCACCGCCGCGAGCTCGATCTCCAGCGCCGGGCCGTAGACCGGGTTGATGCCGGCGTTGTTCACGAGGTGGTCGAGGCGCCCGAACCGCTCGACCGTCGCGGCGATCGCCGCGGTGCGGTGCTCGGGGTCGTCGACCTTCCCGGCGACGCCCAGCACCCGCTCGGCTCCGCGGTGGGCCGACAGGGCGGCGACGGCGGCGTCGAGCGCGTCCTGCTTGCGGCCCGTGAGGACCACGGACGCGCCCTCGGCGAGGAGCCGCTCGGCGATCGCGAACCCGATGCCGCGGCTCGCGCCGGTGACCAGGGCGACCCTGCCCTCGAACCGCTGCATCGCACGCCTCTCCGTGAGGTCGGGTCACAGACCGACCGTCCGGTATGTGATCTGCGAGCGTACACGACAGCGAGGGCGAGCTGGTCGTCACCGTGACGGCCCACCGTTGAGGGCCCTGCTCGGCGAGGGGGCACGATTCTCGAGCGATCGTGCATCTCGACAACCGTCGCGCCCTTCACCTGAGGACCTCGAGCCCCGGATCCCCCCGCCAAGTCGCGCCGCTCGTGACCGTGGGCCATGATCCCGGTGCTGTCGAATCACCAGAAATCCGACCCTCCGGACCCCTCCCCCCTTGGAGTGCCCATGCTCGCGCTCGTCGCTGCCGCGATCTTCGCCCTCGCCCTGCTCCTCGACCTCGTCGAGGCGAACGTCGGGGACGCCCTGACCCCCCAGACGCTGATGTTCCTCGGTCTGTTCTTCGCCGCACTGCACCTGGGAGGAGTCGGCGGCGCGTCGCCGGTGAACGGCGGCTGGCGGGGGCGTGGGGCGAGCTACCGCCGGCGGTAAGAGCTCGTACCACCCGCTCCCGTCATCACGCCGGAATGCACCAAGAGGTCACGACGCGCTCCGTGCGTTCGTGGCCTCTTGGTGCACACGGCAGGAGCTCGTCGCGACCCGCGGCGATGAAGACCGCGACAGGATGTCGACGCGGCGGGTGTGGGCTGGCCGTGGGTCGGCAGCCGGTCCTACTCAGCCTCCTGTGCCTCGATCAGGTCGAGGTCGCGGACGCAGAAGCGGTGGTGCTCGAAGGTCTCGTTGAGCACCGTGCCGAGGCACTGCCGCACCGAGCGTCCCCGGGCGTACGGCGGCCAGACGTCGTCGTCGGGCACCGGCGCTCGCGCTGCGAGCTGCACAGCGGTGACCTCGTCGAGCCAGGCCTCGAGCTCTGCGGCCTGTGCGTCACGCACGCTCACGATCTCGTCGAGGGCCGGGTCGAGCGAGAGGTCAAGCCCGTGCGCTCCACGGTGGGGCTCGTCGGTCGTCCCGATGCCCATCGGCGTGAACAGCTCCGTCGAACCCAGGCAGCAGCGGCGGAACCACGAGTCGTGGACGAAGACCAGGTGGCGCATCGTCTGCACCGCCGACCACTCGTCGTTCACGCTGCGGCGCTCGATGCCGGGCGTACGGCGGATCCGCTCGATCGTGGCGGCCCAGCCGGCACGGAGCTGACGCGATGCCTCGCGCAGATCGGCAGGCTCCTCGGAGCGGATCAGCACCCGCACCGGATGACGCCGGTCGAGCTCTGCCTCGACGTACTCGCTGACCTCGACGCCGTTCACCACGAGGTTGGTGACGAACCCGTCGATCACGGCATCCTGCATGACGACGCCGATCAGGCGTGCCCCGGTCAGATCGCACTCGCGGAACTCCGCACCGTGCAGATCCTCGTCGATGTACCGCGTCATGCTCCGCACACTAGGCCCGAGCACCGACAAGCCAGCCCCGACAGGACCCGTCGGAGGACGAGCATCACGAGGACGACGGCGACGACGTCGAGACGTGGGTGGTCGATGATCCCGGGCAGGGGCCACGACTGCCCCTCGGCACGGTCCTGGCACGGATGGGCGCCGAGGGCACTCGGCGCCGCCGTCGGTCAGAGCACGGAGGACCCGCCACGCTGTCACAGGCACCGTCGCCGTCGTGGACGGTGCGTTTCGCTTCGCGCCGTCCGCCGTTCGCGACACCCTGCGGTCGAGGTGGCCCGACAGCACGTTCGTCGGGGCGAGCGGCAGGCGCGCTGAGGTGTCCGCCGGTCAGATCACCGTGTTCGAGCGAGGATCCGATCGCACTCGTCGCGCTCGACATCGACGGGAAGTGGATCTGCGTCGACTGGCGGGCGCCCGAGGTTCTCGCCGAGGTGGTCTCGTGATCATCTCGATCCCCGGATTCGCCGCCGGCTCCACGGTGATCCTCGCTGAGTGGGCGTGGGCACTGCCGATACTGCAGAGGGGATGTCAGCAGACACGCATGTCGCAACCCTGTGAGAGGCGGCCGGGCGTCATGAGCGGCGATGGCCTCGTTCGCGAAGCCTCGACCGTCTCACCAGACCATCACTCGGACTGCCAGTCCCTTGGCGGATTCAATCGGTCGTCGCAACACCTCGAGATCGTGGAGGTGTTCGATGGTTCGTCGGCAGCAGGCAGCGGACCGGGCAGAGCGCCCGAAGT
>NZ_FOSE01000011.1 GCF_900114185.1 Cellulomonas sp. KH9 | reverse complement strand
GATCGTCCCCACCGGCAGCTGCATGTGCTCCGCAGCGATCTGCGCCAGCACCCGCGGATCGACCGACTCCTGCACAGCCGGAGCCGGCTCCCCCGGCGCCACGTACACCGCCGGGTGGGAGGTCAGGTACGCGAGGCGCTCGTCACCAGGCACGTGGAGGGCGCACTGCGGCTCGTACCACCGCCCCTCGTTGTCGAGCGCGTGCTCCTGGAAGCCGTCATACAGCAACCCCTGAGCCGCATAGGCGTCCCCCGTCATGCCGCTGCGCCCGACGCCACCGTCCTTCCAGAACTCGTAGTACTGCTGCCCCGTCCAGCCGGGGCCGTACCAGCACCGACGAGGCACCGGTGCCTCCGTCACATGGCGGAACGGCACACCCGCCGTCGTCGCACCATCGGTCTCGATCGTCGCCGTCGCGGACTCGGCGGCGATCCCGTCCTGCGAAGCAGCCCCGGTCGCAGCCGGCTTCTCGAAGTCCTTCTGCCCGGACTGCGGCGGTGCGGCCCACGCCGTCGGCGTCGCCCCGACCAGGAGTGCGATCGACGTCGACACCACCAGGAGGCCGCGGCCCACCCTCAACATGCGCCGGCCGGCGACCCCGTGAGCACGATCCAGGCATCCCCGACGGACGGCCCCAACGTCAGCTGCGACGCCAGGTTCTCCAGGCCGATCTCCTGCGACGTGTAGGTCCCGGCCGGGTCGGTCCCGGTCACCTCGCGGTAGTCGTCGCACACGGTCACGGTCGCGGTGCCGCCCTCGACGACGACGGCGCCGATGCTGGTGTGGAACACACCTCCCAACGTCAGCTGCTGATCGGCGTTCTGCGTCGCGACGCCCTGCATCATCGTGCGCAGCTCCGGGGACGCGACGATGTCGAACCCCGGGCTGAGCTCGTTCGTCCGCATCATGCGCCAGTACTCCTTCTGGAAGTACGCGACCGTGTTGTACACGTCCACCTGCTCACCCTCGAGCTGCGGCACGTCCTCGAACACGATCCCCAGGTCGGGATCCGACGGCTCCAGCGCCG